>NZ_CP091443.1:0-826286 GCF_021729425.1 Pseudoalteromonas sp. CF6-2 | reverse complement strand
GCTAATCATCTGTTTTGAGTTGTTTCGCTCTGTTTTCTGCGTCAATAAGCGCTTGTGATTTAGGCTGTTTTTCTTTACTTTCAATCTGCGGCTTTTCGGTTGAGTTGGGATCCCACGTAGGGTCTAGCGACAAGTTAGCAAAAGGGTTTGTTGAGCTCGTTTCTTTTGTTTGTTCATCACTGATCCCTTGAGGCATGTCACTCTCATCTAAAGATAGTGTATCGTCATCATTATCTGGCAGGTTAGTGTCAGTCATAATGGGTGCCGTCTTTGGCTCATCAGCAAGCGCAGTTGTATTTTGTTGCAGCTCCTGTTCAAGTGTTTGCAGGGCTTTTGCTAAGTCATCATCGCTTATGTCATCGTCAGTAAGCGTAATTGTTGCAGGTTCGGGTAAGTGTTCAGGCTCATCTATTGCGCCTGTAAAAGACAGATCGTCATCTACTAAAGATGACAAATCGTACTCAGGTACGTCATCTTTTAGAGGTTGATCAACGCTTTTATATTCATCAAACCCAAAAGAGCTACGTGTACTGGTAAACTCGGGTTCATCATCGAGCTCTGGCTTAATGTCGTTGTCTAACTCATTATTACCTAACTCATCATCTAATTCGGTATTATCTGACTCGTCGTATGTCGGCGCCGTTTCTACTGGCTCAGAGGTGTTGTACTCGTCAAACCCAAAAGAGCTGCGTGTACTGGTAAACTCTTGCTCATCATCGAGCTCTGGCTTAACCTCGTTGTCTTGCTCATTATTACCTAACTCATCACCTAACTCGGTATTATTTGACTCGTCATAAATGGGCGTTGTTTCTGCTGGCTCAGAGGTGTTGTACTCATCAAACCCAAAAGAGCTGCGTGTATTGGTAAACTCTGGCTCATCATCGAGCTCTGGTCTAATGTTGCTGTCTTGCTCATCATTGCCTAACTCATCACCTAATTCGGTATTATTTAACTCTTCGTATGTCGGCGTTGTTTCTGCTGGTTCTGAGGTGTTGTACTCATCAAACCCAAAAGAGCTGCGTGTACTGGTAAACTCAGGCTCATCATCGAGCTCTGGTTTAATGTCGTTGTCTTGCTCATTATTACCTAACTTATCACCTAATTCGGTATTATCTGACTCGGGGTAAATGGGCGTTGCTTCTTCTGGTTCAGAGGTGTTGTACTCGTCAAATCCAAATGAGCTGCGTGAGCTTTCAAGTTCATCACTTTGAATTGATTCATCGTTCTGTATTTCTTCGTGGCTAATTTCAAGCTCGTTGAATTCATGCGCATGGGCAAAGTCAGTTGCTTGCTCTTCGGTGCTTATGAAGGCACTTTGTTCGTCGTGTTCAGCATTTAAGCGTGCAAATTCAGACCATTCTTCATCATCGGACGTTGTCGTTTTCGTGTTAAATGTGTCATTAAATGCTCTCTCAAACTCATCTTCGTAGCGTGGTTGTGATTCTGCTGAGCTTGTTTCATCTTCATTTAATGCTTGTTGCGCTTTTATTTTGGCACTTGCAGCTTGAGCTTGAAGCAAGGTGTTTTCAAGTTCAGCATTTGAGTCAGATTGTTTACTCTTACGAAGGCGCAAAATAAATAGGCCACCAACTAAAAGCACCAATAACACAAGCAGGCTTGGCATCAATAATGAGTTTGATGAGCTTGGTTCTGGTGTTTGTACTATAACCGGAGCCGGTTTTTTAGCAGGCTCTATAGCTTGATTTGCGTCGTTTTTATTTGCAGCAGGAGCTTGTGGCTCTGTGTTTGTAATTGGTGCCGCCTCAGTCACTGACTCTGTTGCTGGTGGCAGTTTAGGCATTGACTGGCTATCGTTATCTTGTTGAACCGGCTCACTGTTATTAAGCTCAGAACTGAGTGAAGAGTCAGTTAATTCTGGCTCTGCTGGTTGTTGTGTTTGTTGTACTGGCTCTACAGGCGCTTGTTGAACAGGTGCTTGAGCAGGAACATCTTCAGTAGCACCTTTAATCGCACCTGAGTGCTCGGTTATGCTTGTTTTAGGTGGTGTCGGTGTTGCTTCTGAAGTGAGCTTTTGTAGCGCGGCGGTATTATTAACTGGGGTCGGGTTTTTACAGTTTTTTTCAAAATTTCTGGCCGCTGAGCGATAATTTCGGTTGCTGGTATTATCGCGGTATTCATGCATTTGTTGTTTTAACAAAATACACATTGCTTCGTTGTACTGGGCACTACTGGTAAAGCTAAGACCAGCAAATAACAAAAAAAGGGTCGTTTTTATAATTGACATAGATTCCTGACCAGTGAAGTTTAGCTGGTGACTATATATTGAATTATTTTAAGCTTAGTCGACTAATTTATCCACATTTGGTTAACAAATTAGGTTTATTCGAGAACCATTAAAGCGCGATATTCATCGTAAGCAAATTGGTCAGTCATACCGCTGATATAATCTTGAACTAAGCGACAACGATAATAAAACTCATAAGCTGCATAGTGACCAGGCTCAGCTTTAAGCGCATCTATGGCTTTTTGGTAGCTGTTTAAGTGCTTGTTAGAAAGTTTTTTAACAAGTCTACTTTCAATAAGTAAGTTGTTATCGCCTTTTAATGCTCGCTTAAAGCTATCGTGATCAAGTGCTAGCAAAGGTTTATAGCAATCAAGTAAGCCGCTAATGATACGGTAACCTTGAAGTTCAAGTCGTTCAACTTCTTTGTGGCAGAATACGTGGTTAAGCGCGACCTGTTTCAGCGTTTTTGTTACGGCATGTAAGTGGCTGCGATCCTCAAGCAGTGCTTGATTAAAATCGCCATGGTAAATAGCTTCAATATTTTTGATAAAGCGCTCAGCAGCATAATTTACTAAAGGATGTAGTAAGGTTACTCGCAGGTAAATAAAGAATTCGCTGTTAAAGTTATATGGCTGCTCAGCGGCTTTACTTAGTGCGTAATCAATTGCTTTTTCTGCAAAGTCACCGTGTTTCGTATTGTCTAATGTCAGGTTTGTGAGCGTTTTGATATATTGTTCTTTTAGCTTGTCACAAAGTATATCGACACTAATGATGCCTTTTTCTACTGCATCTTCTATGTCGGCAAGGCAGTACGAAATATCGTCAGCAGCTTCCATTATATAACTTGCAGGGTGTCGGCAATATTGCTCTATTTCAAGCTCTGTTTGTAATGCGTCTATGAAGGTTTTTTCGCTAAAATAGTAGCCGACTTTTTTCATCAAATAATCTTTGTTAGTCGGACTATCTTTTTTAGACATACTGGCAGGGCGGGTGTATTTTAAAATACCAGCGGTTTGGCTGTAGGTTAAATTTAGTGACAATAAAGAATGAACTATACGAATACCTTGTGCATTACCTTCAAAGCTTTTTATATCTTGCGCAAGGTGTTTAAAAATAACACTTATGCCAACCGCTTTACATGGCTCAGGAACAAGTTCATCTAAATGCTTAGCAAACCACTGATTAATAGCAGCCTCACCAAAGTGACCAAAAGGCGGGTTGCCAATATCGTGCATTAAGCAGGCCATTTCAATGAGGCTTTCTAAAGGCCTTTCTAGCCCTTTAAGGCCATACTCTTTTTGCTGAGCATCGCTTAATTTATTAAAAATTGTTTGTACTATAAAGCGACCAACTTGCTGTACTTCGAGCGAGTGAGTTAAGCGCGAGCGCACAGCAGCATTACGCTCAAGCGGAAACACTTGAGTTTTTTGCTGTAAACGGCGAATGGCTGCGCTATTAATAATGCGACCACGGTCGCTTTCAAGCGCTGTATGTAAATTATTGGTAGAGCGCATTTCACGAGCGAGTGTTATTTTTTTTCGAAAATCGATCATTTCTATTCCTACCAAGTAAATTACAGTCGTGGTGATTACTTTTGGTGATTTTAAAGATTAAATTTAATCTAACAGCTTGTATCATAAATTAAAATATTAGTTTTAAGTTATAATTTTAGTTTGCGTACTTTGCTCAAACTACTTGCTATTAAATGATTGTACTTAGTTACGCGCTAAAAAGTCGCTGTGGCTATGATCACAAAATTTTAAAGTGAGTTAGATACACTAACTTAATGACTTAAAAAATTAATTTACAAGGATTCTTAATGCGTATTTGGCCTTTTATTTTTTTCGCTTTACTGGCATCCAGTGCAGTGGTTAAAGCTGCTGAAGAACAGAGTGTTGTACTTATTTCGATTGACGGATTCCGTTGGGATTATATTGAAAAACATGATGCTAAAAATCTAAAAATAATCAGTGAACAGGGCGTACGAGCCACCAAAATGCGCCCTGTGTATCCGACGAAAACCTTTCCTAATCACGTGTCTATCATTACTGGTTTATTGCCAGTCAACCACGGTATTGTTGATAACCGTTTTTGTGATACTGAGCGTAATGAGTGCTACAAAATGGGTAAGGGTAAAGATGACAGCACTTGGCTGAATGGTATTCCGCTTTGGAATCTTGCACAAATGCAAGGTGTAAAAGCAGCTACTTATTTTTGGCCAGAGTCTGATGCGCGCTTTAATGGCATGTTACCTGATTACTTTTATCATTATTCTAAACACAGTGATTACCAAAAGCGTGTTGATCAAATTATTCAGTGGTTAAGCTTGCCAAAAGCGCAGCGCCCGCGTTTGGTGGTAAGCTATTTTTCGTTAGTGGATAGCTTGGGGCATGAGTATGGCCCAGATGCACAACAGACATACGATGCGGTTCAACAGCTAGATAGTTTAATGGCTGACTTGCACACGCGTTTAAAAGCGCTTGATGAAAATATTAACTTAGTGATTGTGTCTGATCATGGTATGGCATCTGTTGATCCAAGCATGAGCATCAAAATAGATAGTCTGCCAAAAGACGATAATTTTATGGTGCAAAACACCGGTCCTCGCGTTTTGTACTATGCAAAACCAAATAGCAAAGCAGACATCAAGGGTTTTAGTAAAAAGCTTGCTAAAGCAGAAGATGGCCGTTATATCGTTTTAACTGACCAGCAAAAGCGCGATTATTATTACGATAAAGGCCCTCGGGTTGGTGATATTGTTTTACAAACCACAGCACCGCGCGTATTTACTGATAGTAAAATGGCTTCTTATTTAGGTACGCATGGCTATGCATACACAGATGATATGGCCGCGACGTTTATTGCCACGGGCCCTGCATTTAAACGACATGTACAGCTAGATGAAGTGAATAACTTAGATGTGTATCCGCTTATTGCGAAACTATTAGGACTGAAAATTTTAAGCCCAATCGACAGTGATGGTGAAACTTTGTGGCCAGCAATTAAATAAAAAGTTTAAATGGCTAGGTTAAATTTTTGAAACCCAGCCAAACTCGCCAAAGCTTTCAAATTTATAACTCTTATCGCCAGCGTTAAACTGCCCTTGCAGCGTGTTGTCGGTAAGAGTCATTACAGCTTGATGAAATGCGTTAGTGTGATCATTCACCTTGCCAAACACACTGCGGTTACCATTACTTGCTTCAATAATATTGGTTATTTCGACAGTATAACTTTGATGCTCGTCAACGATAAGAATGAAGTTATCACCGGATTGCAGTGTTTTTAGAGTGCCAAGGTCAAACTTGCTAAACGTTGTATTATTGAGCCTTTTAGGCAAACGGCCTTGTTTATAAAGATAATCGTGTGCACGATTTGAAAGCTGATTAAGTGGTGCTGTTAGGTTAACAACGGGCTGCGGAATCGTGTGTTTAGCCAGCGTATCATTGGAAACAAAAAGCTCCTCAGCATTAGACTGTAACTTAAAGGCACCACTTTGAATATGCCATTCATTTAAGGCAAATACGCTCAGTGGAATAATGAAGATTAATGCAAGCGTCCTGTTCACATGTTTCTCTAATCGGGTTTATTGTTAACTTACTGTGACTTTTTACCTCAATTTAACAATGTGGTCAATGTTTATTCAGTTTGTAGTCATTTTTATCATCGTAACGATAAAATTAACTTGTTTTACTCACTCTCCGATGATGAGCATAATCCGCGTTTTTTTGTCACCGAAACTCCAATATTAGAGGTACCGACTTATGCGCGGGTGGATCATTTATAAAGATAGCCAAGGCTTGTTAAAGCAAGAAACTTACGAAGTTGAACGTTTACTTGCAGCGGCGAAAGAGGAAGGCATTGATTTACAAGTTTATTCGCCTGATCAGTTTGATTTAACGATCACTCGTGAAGATGGTAAAAGTATTTTGATTGATGGTCACTCTGTACAGTTGCCTGACTTTGTGATTCCTCGTATGGGCGCGAGCACAACCTATTTTGCATTGGCAATTATCCGCCACCTTGAGCGTTTAGGCGTGTATTGCGTGAATAGCTCGCAGTCAATCGAAACGGTGAAAGACAAGTTATTTGCGCAGCAAATTTTAGCTGAGTGTAATTTACCAACCCCCAACACTATGCTCGTTAAGTTTCCAGTTAATATTGATTTAGTTGAAAAACAAATCGGTTTTCCTGTGGTGATTAAAACGTTATCAGGCTCGCAAGGCAGTGGCGTATTTTTATCAAAATCAAAAGAAGAGTTTGATGATTTAATGCAGTTAATTGAGGCTGCAAATCCACAAGCAAACATTATTTTGCAGCAGTTTGTTAAGTCAAGTCACGGTCGTGATTTGCGAGTACTTACTATCGGTGGCCGTGCTGTTGCTTGTATGGAACGTAACTCGAAGGGCAAAAACTTTAAAGCCAATGTCAGTGCCGGTGGTACTGGTAAGTCATTTCCGATAACCCCAGAGATCGAATGGCTTGCAACACAAACTGCGAATGTACTTAACCTTGATGTGGCGGGCATTGATTTATTATTTGATGAGCAACATTTCAAAATATGCGAAGCAAACTCAAGCCCAGGCTTTGAAGGTTTAGAAGGGGCGTTGGGAATTGATGTTGCAAAAGAGATTTTGCACTTTATTCGTATCCGTTTAGGTATTTTTGATAAGCCTGAACAGCTTGAGAATGTAGAGAAAGCAGCAGAGGATGCCGCTTAATCATTGGTTATTTTTACACAAAAGCCATTGTCTGAGCTAAGCGATAAATTTAGCTTATGGCGGTTGCAAATTGCTTTGACTGTTGCAAGGCCTAAACCAAACCCTTCATGTTGACGAGCTGGATCACTGCGATAAAAGCGCTTAGTTAGTTGCTTTAAATCTTGCTCGTTAACGCCTTTACCATTATCGGTGACTGAAAGACTTTTCTCATCAAGTGCTAATGTGATGGTCGCGCCTTTACCTGCGTATTTTATGGCATTTTCAACGAGGTTAAATATTGCTTGGAAGATGAGGTTTTTATCGCCGTTTAATTGCCAAGGAGAAGTGATATTTACACAAATTATTTGGTCATTTTGTTCTGCGCTGGGTTGTAATATCTCACATACATCGTGAGTAAGCTGGCTACTGTCGATTGTTTCAAGTTTCAATGGAAACTGCCCATGCTCAAGACGCGTGAGTTTAAGCATGGCATCAAATGTATTAATAATATTATTGAGTTGCTCAAGCTCATAACCCATTTGGGGTTGATCTTCTAAGCGCTTTTCTATGTTAAGCTTTAATCGTGTCAGTGGGGTTTTTAAGTCATGGGCAATGTTGTCGGTTATACCCTGCACGAGTGCGAAATTTTCTTCTACAGCATCAAGCATGGTATTTATATGTGCTGCTAAGCGGTCGAATTCATCGCCTTTACTTTTATGAGACAGGCGCGCACTCAAGTCGCCATTTTGTACTTGTTCGGCAGTTTCATTAAAATAATTAACACGGCGTAAATGCCGGCGAGAAAATAAATATCCAAATAGACCTGTCAGCACGATGGCTATAATGAAAGTCCAGCTAGCGATAGATTTAAAGTCGACAATTAAGCGTTGTAAATGCTCTGTGGCGGTGGCAAGTACAATATCACCATGATGTGTTTTAACTTTGCCAGTTGTTAGTAGACGGATTTGTCCGCGCCCGGTATCAAGAACAGGAAAAACAATGGTTTGCGGTAGTGCGGGAATGTTATCAGGCAAAAAACTGAGCTGCTGGCTTTGTTCATACTCGCTTTGCCAAAAAATTAAAATTTCACCTTCGTTTCTAAATACATCAAGTTGTTGAAAAAAGCTTCCTTTGTCAAACTCTGAAGCAAGTGCTTCGATACGTGTTTTTTCAGCATCAAGACGCCTTTCAACTTGGCGGCTTTGTTCACCCAGTAATAACTGATAGATAAGTATAATCGCGAGCAGTAAAGTAACCGCTGTGATTGCTGCAAACGCGAGCGTTAAACGCCAGACGGAGCTTTTTCTAGGGTCGAACAAACGCAGGCCATGTTCATTCATCAACTTACATTCGCCTTTAACCTGTAGCCTACACCACGTACTGTTTCTATTTCTAATTGTGCAGATGCCTCAGCAAGTTTTTTACGAAGCCTTGCAATATGAACATCAATCACGTTGGTACCTGGATCAAAGTGATACTCCCAAACCGACTCAAATAATAGAGTACGGGTGACGAGTTTATTTTGATGATCAAGTAAATATCTAAGTAGTTTAAATTCTTTGGGTTGTAAGTTGAGTGTTTTGCCATTTACGTCAACCCGTTGATCACTATAATCAAGCGTTAGGTTAGCAAGATTAATTTTTGTAGTTAACGGTGCGTGGAAGGTATGTCGTTTTATTAAGTTTTCTACTCGAATAGCCAGTTCTGAAAATGAGAAAGGCTTGGTTAAGTAGTCATCTCCGCCTGCTTTTAAACCTGTTACCCTGTCATCAACTTTATCGAGCGCCGATAAAATCAATACAGGGGTCGTTTTTCCTGTAGCTCTAAGTGCTAGTAATACTTGCAAACCATCAAGCTTAGGAAGCATGCGATCAAGTACAATAGCGTCGTAGTGCTCACAAGTTGCCAGCATAAGCCCTTGTTGGCCGTCTTCTGCACAATCGAGTGTGTAGCCTTGCTCGACAAAGGCTTTGTATAAAAACTCACGATTTTGTTGGTCGTCCTCAACCAATAACAGTTTCATTAATTGCCCCAGCGAAGTAATGGCAAGTTCTTACCCGTTTCAAGATCAATGGCTTTTTTGTGTCGCCCTTTATCTGTTACAAACGTGGCGACCATATAGGAAATACCCATGTCTTGCTCTAATTGAGCTTCAATTAGGTAATGGGTCGGTTCGTCATCCAACTGTTTGACCAGACCATGCAATGTATACCCTTTTTTAGTCATCAGGTTTGCAGCCGCAATTTCTTCTTGTTCATCTAATTCTGGCTGTTCGTATTCTTGTTCAATGATGTGTCCTGATTGGTCAAGAAGTAACTCGATAAAACGTTGTTTTTTTGTTTGGTAGAGCGTGACCTCATAAACACGTTGACCCTTTTCTATTTCAAACTCAAATTCAACAATAACCGCATTTTTAGCGTAGCGTTGTTCGATACCAAATAGCACATCGATTGGTGCAGGTGCAGAGCTTGAATCCAGCATATTGAAAATGGCTGAGCTGGCAGCAAAAGCAAGGCCTGAAATTAAACATAAGCAAGTTAGAAGTAGTTTTTTCATAGTGTTTCGATATTGGTTAGGCAGCACATTTAGCGCTGCCATTATTAAATTTTACTGTTAATCATCAAGTTGGCATGCACGTACAATATTATCTTGTACCCACTGGCATTCTAGGTCAACATATTGCTCTGTAAAGCTCGCTAAGCTGTTATCTTCGCTAATATAGCCAAATAAGCTCGCTTGTTGTGATGCATTGGCAGTCACTATGCCTTTCAACTCCAGTAACTCATTGCTGTTGTCACGCTCGACTTCACTGACAATATAGTTTTGACCGTCAATAATCCCTTCAAGCTCTAACCATTCACCTGAAAGTGTATCTGCTGTTAACTCATCTTCAAACACCGTTCTGTTTGTTACTTGTAAGTTGAGCCCGTTGATAGTGACGTTTCCATCACTGTAGTTGGCAAGACCAGAAACACTAAAGCTAGGGGTTGAACTTGGCGCAGTATGGCTTTTCTCAAGATCGATTTCGTGAGCTACGAACCAGTTATTAGCTTGTTGCCATAAGGCATCTACTTCAATTGTATCTCCAATCGCTAATGTTGTGCGGGTAATGTCTTCGAACGTGGTTTGTTCTGTGATACTAACTTGCCACTGATTATTCAGCGTAACGAGGGTGATGTCATTATTAATAAACGTAATTGTGCCGTGTAATTCTGTGTCAGTATTGTCATTGCCTTCAAAATTGTGCTCAGCGTCAACCTCGTGTGCAATGATTAATTTTCCATCTAGGTAACCTTCTAGCTCAACATATTGGTTATTTTGTAATGTGCCGTCTATATCTGCATGTTGGTATTGAATGGTTAAATTACCTAATTTAAATGTAGATGCTGCGGTATTTAACTCAGTAATGAAGCCTTCGAGCTCCAATTCTGCATTATTAGTTAATGGTTGTTGGTAGGTAACTGTAAATTCACTGTGGTTATTGTTGTAACCACTTAGCTCAACAAGGCTGCCATCTGACAGGTTTTCTGTCTTTAGGTTATTTAGTTTGATCCCTGCAATGGTTGCGCCTTGTTCGTTAATACTGATAGGTCCTTTGAAGCTTGGATCGTAGTCAATCTCTGTTGCTTCTTTTCCATTCGTTTCAACTTCTACCATCATACCAATTTTTAGATCTTTGATTGATGCGCGATTGTCATCAATTTCAATGTCAGCATTATTAGCTGCAATTTGATGCTGATTAACGGTAATACTGGTATCAGATAGCGCACTAACCTCACCGACTAATAAACTAGGAAGGGTAAGCGTATTTTGTGCTGGTTGCTCATTGTTACCACTACTGCCACAGCCAGTAAGGAGTGCGCTGATTGTCGCTAATGTGATAATAGATAAGTGATTCTGATTGCTTAGTTTAGTCATGATTAGTCCTTAAATTAGTCAGTGTTTGTAGTTTAACTAAGCAAGGATTGCTACAAGGTGGAGAGCAAATTAAATTTTGTTAATGTTTGCAGCGAGAACTAACGTTGGTTCTGTATAGTAAATAAATCTTAAAATACTACAAAAGTGTACAGTGTCATTGTGTACGCCTTGCGATAAGGTAGGTTTTTATCTGCATATTTTGCAAGGAGTTTACCCTTTATGAGTCAACTGATCAGTCGAGCAACTGCGGGCCTAGTAGCGGTAATTATTGGTTTTACCAGCTCAATTGCCTTGATTTATCAATTAGTCATGGTGCTAGGTGGTACGCCTGATTTGGTGGCCAGTTGGGTACTTATGCTAGGCCTTGCGATGGGAGCAAGCTCTATTGCGTTGTCATATTACTATAAGGTTCCTATTTTAATTGCGTGGTCGACAACGGGGGCAGCATTACTTATTTCAAGCGCACAAGGTTATACCTTAAATCAAGCTGTTGGAGCGTTTATGTTCTCGGCAGTATTGGTGTTTTTATGCGGGATCACTGGTATTTTTGAAAGAGTGATGAACAAAATTCCGAGTCAGTTAGCGTGTGCGATGCTGGCGGGTGTTTTGGTGAATTTTGGTATAGATGTATTCAATTTTATGAATGAGCTGCCATTAGTCATTGGTGTCATGGTCGCTGTTTACTTATTTGGTAAACGTTATTTTCCGCGTTTTGCGATGTTAGCTGTTGTTGTGGTTGGCTTTTTAATGGCAGGCTTTACTGGGCAAATCGATACAAGCAGTTGGCAATGGAAATTAAGTGAGTTTGCGTTTATTGCTCCTGAGTTTGATTTAAATGCCATGATCAGCGTAGGCTTACCGCTGTTTATTGTGACGATGACATCGCAAAACTTACCGGGCATCGCTGTTTTAAAGGCTCATCAATATAAGGCGCCAGTTTCGGCGGCTTTGAATGTTACGGGGCTTTTAAATGTATTGATTGCCCCGTTTGGTGGTTACTCGATAAACTTAGCGGCAATCACCGCTGCAATTTGTATGAGCCCCGAAGCTGATAAGAACCCTGATAAACGTTATTGGGCAAGTATTGCTGGTGGTGTGTTTTATATCATCATGGCGTTACTAGCGGCAACATTAGTTGGTTTAGTAGCGAGCTTACCACAAGCACTGATTTTAGCCTTAGCGGGCATAGCCTTGTTTGCCACAATTGCCAGTAGTTTACAGCAAGCGTTAACGGAGGCTTATTATACCGAGGCAGCCATAGTGACATTTTTAGTGACGGCTTCAAACCTGACATTGTTTACCGTTGGCTCGGCGTTTTGGGGGATTGTCGCAGGAGTCATAACCTTAGTGATGACACGTAAAGATTAAGCGATGGAAATAAACCGATGAAAGTAATACGAAGCCAAGAATTTACTGCCAACCGTGCATGGGGCGCACTAGATATTGCCAATATGAATGGCATTACAACACGTCTGCATTGGACGGATGAGCCATACAAGTGGCATATCAATGATGGCGAAGAAGTGTTTGTGGTATTAAGTGGTCGGGTTGAGATGCTCTACAAGCAACAGGGTGAAGTATGCACAGAGCTACTAAGTGTTGGGGATATTTTTTATGCCAGTGTTGGTACTGAGCATGTGGCACACCCAATAGGTGAGGCGCGTATCTTGGTGATAGAAACGCAAGGGAGTGTGTGATAGTTAAGTAGGCCCTCGTTACTAGGGCCTACTTAACATTATTTTAGCGAAGGCTTAATGACTTCGTACATAGCATTGATGTGGTCATCACGCGTATTCAGTGCTGGAATATAGCGGTATTTTTCACCGCCAGCGTGTTCGAAGTTTTCGCGGTTTTCGCCCTCTAATTCTTCTAATGTTTCTAAGCAGTCGGCACTAAAGGCGGGGCTTAAAATTGCAACATCTTTGATGCCTTCTTTAGGATAGCTTTCAAGTGTGGCATCTGTGTATGGTTTTAACCATTCAGCTTTACCAAAGCGACTTTGGAAGGTGGTCACTGCAAAATCTTTTTCTAAGCCTAACTTTTCGGCAACTAGGCGTGTGGTTTGCATACAAAAACAGTAATAAGGGTCGCCGTTTTCTAAAAACAATTTGGGCGTCCCGTGGTACGAAAAGACTAGTTTTTGTGGTGTACCATGAGCGTTTAAATCCTCGCTAATACTCGCTGCTAGGGCGTCAATATAGGTTGGGTTGTCATGGTAACCATTAATAAAATGTAGCTCTGGGACCCAGCGCCATTTACGTAATACGTTCGATACAGCATCAAAAGTCGAACCGATTGTGGTGCTTGAATACTGCGGATAAAGTGGTAGCACAATCACCCGAGTAATGCCTTTTTCGCGAAGCTCTTCAAGGCCTGCTTCAATTGATGGGTTACCATAGCGCATAGCCATAACAACCTCAGTATCTTGATGACCTTTTTCTTTTAAAAGAGCCGCCAGCTTTTTGCTTTGCTCGCGGGTTGTATGTGTTAATGGTGAGCCGTTTTCAGTCCAAATACTTTTATAAAGTGCTGCAGAGCGTTTTGGACGAAGTGTCAGTACAAAGCAATACAGAATGATCATCCAAATAAAACGTGGGATCTCGACAATACGTGGATCAGATAAAAATTCGCGTAAGTACGTTCTCAGTGCCGCTGTTGTTGGAGCATCAGGACTCCCTAAATTGGTCAATAAAATGCCCGTTTTTTTATTGAATCTGCCGTCATGCGGCTTGTCTGTAATAGCGGAAAATCGCGACACTGAGCGCTCCTTTTGAAAGTAAACGTAATATAAATCATATTGTAACGAAGTAATGGGGTTATGTGATCACTTTTGTTCGTTAATTTTTGATCATGATTCTGAAAGGGTTTGGTTTTTTCGCTTCAAGTTGCTGAAGCTTGGCAATCGATTTCGCACCAAAGATATGACCTTTTGGCAATAACATAATGCCATCGTAATTTCTTAGTGCATGACCGAGTACCATGCCATTCTTTAGCTCATCAGCAGACAATATTTTCATACTACCCACTTGCTGATTACTTGCGCACGTAATTTTTAAACTCGCTAAGGCTTCAAGTAATTTGGGATGATAATACGTACCACTGTATAACTGTAATTGATCTAATGCGCTTTCAAATTTGTTTCCTTGTACGGTTACATTATCTACGGCTTGCCAAAAATCACGGGCGACGGCTAAGATCATTGCTGTAATTGGAATATCTTTACCTTTTAAGCCTTTGGGGATGCCTGTTCCGTTGTAATGCTCAAACTGATGGTAAATGGCTTCAGAAACATCATGCAAATGTGTTGCTGGCATGAGCATTAATTGGGCTGTACTTGGATGTGTGTAGAATATTTTTTTTTGATTTTCGGGTAATTCACGAGTCGGCGTTTTATATAGTGCTGGTTCCATAGCGAGTAAGCCTATTTGTGCTAAGTAACCTGCCATTTCGGCCATATTAATATGCTTTTGATCCAGCCCTATACTTTCTGCAATTTGTTTGCTGGTGCTGGCTATATTTTGCGCTTGTATGCCATCTAAATAAGGATTGGCATTAATAAAGTTATATAAAATTTCAAATGTTGTGCGATGTTCATGTTTTTCTCGCTCGTTTGCTTCTTCTAATTGCTTAAGCACTTTACGGATCTGCTGTGTGCGCTTTTCGACCATTTGCTCAAGGTTGTTATTGAGCTCTTTTAGTTGATTATTTTGCGCTTTTATTTGTTTTTCGAGCTGTTTATTTTTGCGTTTTAGCGCCGTTTTTTCGATACCATCATTCACTGTTCGTATCAGTAACTCGTTTTGCCATGGTTTTTGTATATAGGCGTGAATTTTTCCTTTATTAACAGCAGAGATGGTGCTGTCTATGTCAGCGTAGCCGGTGAGCAAAACACGGTGTACATCTGGAGCAATATCAAGTGTTTGTGCGAAAAAGTCAGCACCGTCCATATGTGGCATACGCATGTCGCAAATAATGACATCAAATGTGTGAGTATCGAGCAGTTTTAGTCCTTCGTTGGGAGCAAGCGCTGTTTTAACACTTAAATGATAAGACACAAGTAGCCTTTGCAAAGTGCGCAATACAATTTCATCATCATCAATGCATAAAACTTGAATATGTTCTTTTATTGCTGGTTCTGCCATAGAGGACGCACTATGAATTATCTTTAATCAATAACATAGCTTCAAATTGGGGCTTGTGCTAGGTTTTAGTAGAGATGATTTTATATTTTGAGGCTAAAAATGGATGATTTTAAACAAGCCTACTTACTTGAAAAAGCAGCCAGAGAAGAGGCTGAGCAGCTATTAGCTGATAAAAGTCGAATCCTGGTCGCGCTAAACAGTGAACTAGAACAAAAAATCATGGATTTAAAATGTCATCAGGCTTTATTCATACAAGCCGAAAAGATGGCTACTTTGGGAACTTTGTGTGCAGGCGTGGCGCACGAAATTAATAACCCATTGGCCTACAGTATGAGTAATATTGATAGTCTGAAAAGCCATTGTGCTTATTTCAGCGAATTGCTTGAACTGTGTGATGAGTTTGTATGTAGCACAACAGATAAGGAAGCATTTTGCCAACGTCTTACCCAACTAAACAAATCACATTCGTTTCGTTCTGTTTCTGATGATTTACCTGAGCTGATAAGTGACACCGCGCAAGGCCTTCAGCGAATCAGTAAAATTGTAGCTAATTTATTGGATTTTTCTCGTCCTAAAAGCCATGAAAAGCAATTTTCAGATATGACAGATGCTGTTAAAAGTGCACTAAAATTACTTGCTAACCAATTAAAGCATTGTCAATTACACACTCATTTTAGCCCTATCTCTGTAAGTTG
Source organism: Pseudoalteromonas sp. CF6-2 (assembly GCF_021729425.1). Lineage (NCBI taxonomy): Bacteria > Pseudomonadati > Pseudomonadota > Gammaproteobacteria > Alteromonadales > Pseudoalteromonadaceae > Pseudoalteromonas > Pseudoalteromonas sp. CF6-2. The sequence goes on along the minus strand of NZ_CP091443.1, from coordinate 810,589 downwards.
GTGTAATTTATCTGCAATTAGCCAAGTAATTGTAAATATAGTGATTAATGCAAGCCAAGCTTGTAAAAACAATGACAATGCTAACATCATAGTATCTGTTTATGAACTTGAAGGACGCATCCATATTGATGTTGAAGATAATGGGTGTGGTATGAGTGAGCAAACTATCGCTAAAATTTATGATCCTTTTTTTACCACTAAACCAGTAGGCGAGGGCACAGGAATGGGAATGACAATGGTGTATGCAATTGTCCATGAGCATCAAGGAGAGATCGATATTCAAAGCGCTGAGGGAATGGGGTCACGAATTAGCTGTATATTTCCGGTGTTTAATCAAATTGGTTTAGAAGGTTAATCATTTATATTTTGCATTAGTATCCTTTTTTGTGTTGGTTTTTAGTGAAATTTAACCAGTGCTAATTTGTAAGTTCCGTTATTTGAAAAATTTATACCTAAGTCGTAACTTTTTTTTCTTCCATTTGCTTGGTTTGTTGATAGGATGTTTCTTAAAAGTTAACTCGCAGGCATGAGTTAGCTTTCAACACAGTGATTTTAAAATCGACTATACGTGCTTAGTGGTTACTTTCGTTTTTCTAAGGGGCGTCTCACTTTAACGAAAGTTAGCCTAAAACTATCAACAGGACACATATGACAACACATTCTTTTAACTTACTTGCCGTAGCGGTGAGTTTAGCGCTGACGGCGAATTCTACGCAGGCTCAAGAAGCACAAGGTACAAAAGCCGATAAAAATATAGAGCAAATATCAGTGCTTGGTTCGCGAGTGGCTAATCGGACTGCTACAGAGTCTTCATCTCCGATTGATTTAATTGATGCTGATACATTAAACAAAGGGGGCTTCACTGAGCTTGGCCAAAGCTTACAAGCAACCGCACCATCCTTTAACTTTTCTCGTACTCAGGTGTCTGACGGATCAGACTTATTTAGACCGGCTACGTTGCGTGGTTTGCAACCAGATCAAACGCTTGTGCTTATAAACGGCAAACGCCGTCATAATCAGTCTATTTTTGGTTTAAATGGAACAGTCGGTGCGGGTGCTGCTGGTACTGATATGAATGCGATTCCGCTGACTGCCCTAAAAGGGGTTGAAGTACTTCGAGATGGTGCTGCTGCGCAGTATGGATCAGATGCTATCGCGGGGGTTATCAACTTATCGCTAAATGATTCGACGGGGATAACTACAGGGTATGTGCAAGCAGGGAGTACAGGCGAAGGCGACGGCGATACAATATCGATTGGTTTAAATCGTGGTTTTGATTTAGGCGACGAAGGTGGTTTTATTAATTTTTCAGCCGAATATCGGGACGCTGACGGTACTAACCGAGCACAACGAGATACCGGCGGAGCTTTAGGCGAGCCAGCAGGGGCGCTATCAGATGATGTTCGTTGGGGACAAGGTAATGCTGACAGCGAATTTACATCGTTATTCTATAATATGGCTTTGCCACTAGGGGATATTGAGCTGTATTCATTCGGCGGTTATTCAAATAGAACTGCATTAGGCAATGGTTTTTACCGTAATTACAATGAAGCAGCCAAAAATGTAGTGCAAGTATACAGTGATGGCTTTTTACCACGTATTGATAATGAAGCTGAAGATATCTCGGTAGCCTTAGGACTTCGTGGTGACCTGAATACAGATTGGAGCTATGACCTATCTGCTGTGTATGGTGAAAATAGCTATGATTTTACGTCAAAAAATACCATAAATGCTTCTTATGCTGCTGAGTTTGTAGCGAATAACCCTGATGCGAGTGATGCAGATATTGCCGCAAATGCGGGCCCAACGGGCGGTTATTCTGGTGGTTTTAGGTTTGATCAAACCACCGTTAATGCCGATCTAAATGGTATTTTAGATGTTGGTCGTAGCGAACCTGTTTATGTATCGGTAGGTGCTGAATACCGAAAAGAGAATTATCAAATAGTGCCAGGTGAAGAGGCCTCATACGCATGTGGCTTAGCGAATACCGATACCTCATACCCTGCGGTCAATGATGAGGGGGTATTTGCTGAGTGTGGTTTTCAAGCTTATAACGGATTACGTCCAGAAGCGTCAAACAAAGAAAGCCGCCACAGCTACGCTTTTTATGTAAATGCTGAAACCTTAATTACCGATGCGTGGCAAATCAGTACCGCACTTCGTTATGAAGACTTCTCTGATGCTGGTGATGACATCATTGGTAAGCTGGCAACACGATATGAAATAACAGACGATTTTGCAGTTCGTGGTGCGATTTCATCTGGGTTTAGAGCACCATCATTACAACAAAGTGCATACACCGCCTATACCACTAACCTAGGTGCAGGTGGTGTGTTGTTACAATCGTTCACTGCAACGGCGGGGTCTGATTTCCCTTCAGCACTTGGCGTGGATAATTTAGGTCTTGAAAGCTCTGAAAACTTAAGTGCGGGCTTTGTATATAACGTAAGTAGTGAATTATCGTTAACCGTTGATTTTTATCATGTTGAAATTAAAGACCGTATTACACTAGGCAGCTTGATGTCGGCAAATGATGTGGCGTTTAGTCCAGAGGCCGTTGCGGCGTTAAATGCCACAGGTGCCCAGCAAGCTAACTACTTCTCAAACTCTGTTGATTCAACAACTAAAGGGGTGGATATCATTGCCTCTTACCGCACTGATTTGTACGAAGGTAACTTCTCTGCGACTTTTGCAGGTAATTTAAATGACACAGAAATTGATGATGTTAATGCGCCAGAAGGGATCCCTGATTCAGTTGCTCTTGATGACTTACAGCGTAGCTTTTTAACTGATGGACAACCGGGTGAGCGCGCAACACTGACCTTTGAGTATGATCGCGGTGATTTCAATAGCATGGTGCGTTTCAACTATTACGGCGAAACGGATGTTAAATACTTTGGTAATGATCACATCGGCCTTCCAGATGAGCTATCGCCAACAGGCGAGTTCAAAGATACCAGCACTGTTGAATCAGCTGTATTAGTTGATGTTAATGTTGGCTATCAATTGACCGATGAACTGATGCTATCGGCAGGTATTGATAATATTTTTGATGTAACACCTGATGAGTTAGGTGAAGATGAGGTGCTTGATTTTATTACTAATAAAGCTTTTAAGTATCCTGTTCGTGCTTTACCTTATGGTTTTGATGGCATGACTTATTACGCAAAACTAAGCTTTAGCTTTTAACGCAATCAAGCTGCAATTTTAAAACTTAAAATAGCGCCACTTGGCGCTATTTTCATTCCTAAAACTAAACAGATCTAAAAGCTCTGTGATAAACCCCCACCAAAACTAAAAGTCGCACGATGCATTATTAGCCAAAGTAATATAAGAATGGTTGCACAATGATAATTGTAAAAAGCGACAGGTGTCACTATAATGAATGACAGATGTCGATTTTCGGCGAGGTGAAATATGAATGTGATTGAAACAGATTACCTAGGTGTTGTTACCGATGGCAGAGTGACCGTTCACTCTAATACAATAGATGAAATCAATGTTGCCACGCAGGGGGTGACAGTCAGTGCTATTAAATCTCTTGGTAAAGAGCTAAATTGGGATGCTAATATTCTAGCGACGTCAATAGGCACAACGACGCGTACTCTTGAGCGTTATAGCAAAGACAGAAAACGTCTTAATGCTAAGCTAAGTGAAAACGCCTTAGAGGTTGCACGTATTTCTTCACAAGGTATAGCTTACTTTGGTGATGTTAAACGTTGGAATGAATGGCTTAGTACTCCTAACATTCAGTTTGCTAATCAAGAGCCGAAATCGGTGATTCATACCATTCGCGGTCGAGCGCTGATTAAGCGTGTTATTTTAGGGCTTGAGTATGGGTTTACTGCTTAATGATTTGTTATCGGATCGCACCTAAAGTACATAACGACCTAACGAACGCGCTATCTGGATTAGGTGGCTTGTATGCGCAGGGACGGTGGCATTTTGTTGGTAAGCCAATTGTGTATACCGCCAGCTCACGATCACTGGCAATGCTTGAACGTTTAGTGAATGACACAACGGATATTTTAAGTAAAAACCTGAGTATCACAACGATTCAAATACCTGACGACCTAAAAGTTATTAGGTTAGTTGCTTCCGAGCTGCCAAAAGCATGGGATGATCACCCTTATATTACTGATACTCAGGCCTTAGGCTCTAATTGGCTTACTTCGATGGAGGCAGCAGTGCTTCAAGTTCCCTCCAGTTTATGTCCAGACGAATATAACTTTTTAATAAACCCACTACATAAAGATATCAGTCGTATTCAAAGCATCGATTGTCAGAATTTTCTTTACCCTAATCGGCTAGCCGCTAAACTTTGAGGTTACTCAAAGTAGTTGATGTGATCTATTTATTTTCTGATGTGGCAACACGCTCGCAAATCTCACGCATTTGTTGCTTAATTTGCGGCTCTTTTTCATCAAATAGCTTATTTATACAATCAATGTAGGCTTGATTTTTCTCAAACGGAACGCCAATTTCGTAGGCATCAGCGGCTTGACGTAGCATTTCCTTATCAAACTCAGTGAATATATCGACCATTTCTTGGGCTTTTCCTCGCTCAATACCGAGAGCTTCAAAAGCTGAACGCCCCATTCTCATCGTGCTGTCAAACGTTTCGCGAATGATATCCCGACAACCATAGGCCCATAAATCGTAAACATGATGGCGGTCTACTGCGCGCGCAACAACATGTAAATGTGGGTAGTTATGCATAGCATAACGTACCAGTTTAGTTATTTGTTCGGCATCATCTAAGGCAACGATGAGCAAATTTGCATTTTCAATTCCAGCCGCATTAAGTAAATCAGGACGCGTTGCATCACCAAAAAAATTACGAATTCCAACCCGCTCGAGTGCATCAAGCTGCTTATAATTATAGTCAATCACGGTCGTTTTATAGCCACCAGCTTGTAAAATACGATCGACAAGGCCACCCATGCGGCCTGATCCTGCAATGATCACATGGCTATCGTCAGGGAAACTTTCTTCTCTACTGCCTTGCTCTGTAATATACCTTGGTGCAATAACACGTTGATAAATAATGAACAAAGCAGGCGAAATCAGCATTGATAGTGTGACAGTTAAAAGTAGCTGATCAGCAACGCTCGAATCGAGCACATTATTTGCCACACTATAGGCTAAAAGGACAAAGCCAAATTCCCCCGCTTGCGCAAGTCCAAGAGCTAGTAGCCAAGATGCTGCGCCTTTTAAGCCAAATAATCGGCCGAGTAAAAACAGCACGAGCGTTTTTGTGATAACAAGGGCGAATGTTAACAACACCGTCACCATGAAATTATCAGTGAGTAGCTGAAAGTTTATTCCAGCACCAACGGTGATAAAAAACAGTCCTAATAATAAGCCTTTAAATGGCTCAATATTACTCTCAAGCTCATGTTTATAAGGAGAGTTGGCAAGCACAACACCCGCTAAAAATGTGCCTAATGCAGCAGATAACCCGACTAAAGACATCATTAACGCGATGCCGATTACAAAAAGTAACGCCGTAGCGGTGAATAATTCCCGAAGTCTAGCCAGCGCGACAAAGCGAAAAAGAGGCGCTGTTAGATAATTTCCACCAAAAATGACCAAGGCAATCATCCCTAGCGTTACAAATGCTGCCTGCCAACTTTCAAGATCTGCAACAAGGCTAAGTCCACTGTGAGAATTTTGAGCCGCACTACTTATACCTTGAGATAGCTCGGGTAAAGCCAGTAAAGGAATAAAAGCCAGCATAGGGATCACAGCAATATCTTGTGTGAGTAATACGCTAAATGAAGCTTGCCCACCATCTGACTTTAATAGTCCTCGCTCTGAGAGGGTCTGTAATACAATGGCGGTGGACGATAAAGATAAGATTAAGCCAATTGTGACAGCCGTTTGCCAAGTGTGTCCGAGCAAAATAGCGACTGTAGCTAAAGCCGCACTGGTTATAATAACTTGCCCACCACCAAGACCTATTAGTTGCTTACGCATTGACCATAATATTTTGGGTTCTAATTCAAGGCCGACGATAAATAACATCATCACAACTCCAAACTCAGCAAAGTGTTGAATTGCAATGACATCGACATTCAGCGCATTGAGCAGCGGGCTAATAGCGATACCTGCAAGGAGATAGCCAAGCACTGAACCTAAACCTAACTTAGTGGCAATGGGTACTGCAACAATACCTGCTATTAGAAAAATGAAGGCGATTAGGAGGATATCTGCCATTTTAGACCTTTTTTATGATAAACAATGTATTAGCACATTTAGTAACTATGGTTGTTTTAAAAAGTATTGCCAATAGGAAAAGCAAGAAAACACTAAATGGGTTGAAAAATAAAAAATCATCCTCAAGTTCGTTAAAGCAGTGAATAAAACAGAAAATTTTTTAAAAACCACTTGCGTAGCATTAAACCGTGTATATAATCGCGGCACTTTAAATAGGAGCAATAAATGAGCAAAAAGAAACATAACCAAAGCCAAGTTGATACTGGTCGCGGTGTTATTAATGACAATGTCTATGCGGCATTGGTCACTTCAAAATTATTTAAATCAAAGGTAGAAAAAGCTAAAAAAGGTAAAGGCGCTTACCAACGTAAGGCAAAACATGCAGGGCGAGAGTCCTATTTAATCGCTGCTTAGATTTTAGTTGTGATCAAATAGGATTTTTACAGAAAAGCAAACTGACAAGTTTGCTTTTTTTATGCCTTGAATTTGCTTCTTAAACTGAAAAGTGAATAGTGGAGAACAAAAAACACACAATTTTTTATACATTTTTTTCTAAAAACTAGATTATTAGTTATATACCCAAATAAGAAACGTATTTTATTTGCCGTTTTAGCCCGTTTCTCTCTCCATTTAATTCAAAAACCCTGTGTTAATCATCGTTAGCAAGGTTAATTGGTTGTTAACTTTGTGTTCACTTTTTAGTTGTAGAATCCTCTCTCGGTTTCATTAAGAGTAAATGGATTCATTCTTTTTGGTTTGTAACTAAGCATTTTACGCCCAAAAGGATTTGATTTTTACCTTTTATCGGTAATTTTAAGGTTGACCCATTTATTTTTTGTGTTACTTTTAAGTTGGAAATGTAAAATAAATGTTATAACAACCTTGGGCGGAGGGAGCGAATGAGCTCACATCAATTTATAAAAAATGCCTTTAAGCTAAGTGCAATGTCACTTGGATTATATGGCTTTACAGCACAAGCTGCAGTTGATTGCAGTAATCTAGAAGTATGGCAACAAGGACAAACGCACGTTGGCGGTAGCCAAGTTCAGGCTAATAATAATGCCTATGAAGCCAAGTGGTGGACACAGTCAAACCCCGTGGAGAATTCTGGCACGGATCAAGAGTGGCGTTTTTTGGGAGCTTGTGACAGCGTTGTCACTGATAACCAAGCTCCTCTAGTCACTAGCTTAACACCTGCTGATGGTTCTTTATTTAATAGCGGTGACAGCGTTGTCATTGATGCGCAGGCGAGCGATGTTGATGGCAGTGTCGCCAGTGTTGAGTTTTTTGTTGATAATGTTTCGGTTGCCGTTGTGAGTGCACCACCGTATTCAACTAACTGGCAAGCGGTTGCTGGCAGCCATGTTATAAGTGCCGTTGCAACGGACGATTTAGGTTTAGCATCGACTGCTGTCGCTAACACGGTGAGTGTGTCGGGTGTTGTGGACCCAACAAATCAAGCACCCACAGCCAGCATTGAATTTAGTGCTGTACCCAATGAAATTACCGTTGGCTCAGAGCTTGTGTTTGCACTATCTGGCTCCGACAGTGATGGTCAAGTAACAGGACTTAGTTTGTCTGAAAATGGCACCGCTGTTCACCAAGCTAATACTACATCTTCAAGCTATACATGGCAGGCTACCGCTTTAGGTCAAGTTACTTTCATGTTAACGGTGACAGATAACGAAGGTGCGACTGGCACAGCAACTAAAGTTGTTAATGTTGTTGAAGCAACCCCACCTGGTGCAGATTGTAAACCACAAGGCTTATATCAAACTCCAGGCGTAAATACGCCGTATTGTACTGTGTATGATGCAAATGGTCGTGAAAAAATGGGCGCAGATCACCCACGCCGTGTTATTGGCTACTTCACAAGCTGGCGGAATGGTGCAAATGGTCAACCTAGTTACTTAGTGAACGATATTCCATGGGATAAGATCACGCACATCAACTATGCATTTGCTCATGTTGATGCTAACAATAAGGTATCAATTGGCGACCCTAATGCACCTGGTAACCCTGCCACTAATATGACTTGGCCTGGTGTGTCGGGTGCAGAGATGGATCCAAGCTTTAGTTACTCAGGTCACTTCAATCTTCTCAACAAGTTTAAAAAACAACACCCAGATGTAAAAACACTGATTTCTGTTGGTGGTTGGGCCGAAACTGGTGGTTACTTTGGTGCTGATGGTACACGTGTTAATAGTGGTGGTTTTTACACCATGACAACGAATGCTGATGGTTCAATAAACCAAGCTGGTATTAACGCTTTCGCGAAAAGTGCCGTTGAGTTCATCGAAAAATATGGATTTGATGGTGTTGATATTGATTATGAATACCCTTCATCAATGAATGACTCGGGTCATCCGGATGATTTCCCAATTTCGAATGCACGCCGTGCGGGTCTAAATGCATCGTACCGTGTTCTTATGGAAAAACTTCGTGAAGAGCTTGATATTGCTGGTCAAAAAGCGGGTAAGCATTACTTACTAACAATTGCTTCTCCATCTTCAGGCTACTTGTTACGTGGTATGGAAACTTTCCAAAGTGTTAAGTACCTAGATTATGTGAACATTATGTCTTACGACTTACACGGTGCATGGAACTCACACGTGGGTCACAATGCTGCATTGTTTGATACAGGCCTTGATTCAGAGCTTGCGCAATGGGGTGTGTATACAACGGCAGAATTTGAAGGTATTGGTTACTTAAATACAGATTGGGCTGTGCGTTATTTCCGCGGTGCAGTATCTGCGGGTCGTATCAACATTGGTATTCCGTATTATACCCGTGGTTTCAAAGATGTATCTGGCGGTACAAATGGATTATGGGGACAAGCTGCACTACCTGACCAATCTAAATGTGCTAAAGGAACCGGTGTTGGTGAGAAGAACAAATGTGGTAACGGTGCATTAGGTATCGATAACCTGTGGCATGATAAAAATGACGCTGGTGAAGAAATGCCTGCTGGCTCAAACCCACTGTGGCATGCTAAAAATTTAGAAAACGGTATCAACCCGTCTTATCTTGAAATCTATGGTTTAACACCAAGTACAGATCCAAATGATGTATTAACAGGCACTTATACACGTCATTACGACAATGTGGCTGTGGCTCCATGGTTATGGAATGCAGATAAAAAAGTATTCTTATCAATTGAAGATGAGCAATCAATGGCAACCAAAGTTGATTACGTTATCAACAACGGCCTTGGTGGCATCATGTTCTGGGAGCTTGCTGGTGACTTTGATTATGACTCAGCAAAAGGTGAGTACTTCATGGGTTCAAGCCTAACGACACTTGCTTACAATAAGTTTAATCAAAGTGGTGTTGCGTATGACACGCATCAAGGTAACGTTAATTTCACTGTTCCGAGTGAAGCGGTTGATGTCAGCTTTACAGTGAAAGACTTCCCAATTGGTGATGATAACTACCCAATTTCGCCTACATTCTCATTCACAAACAATTCAAATATTGATTTAAGCGGTGCGAAAATCAGTTTTGATGTACCTGTATCAACATCAGCTATTTTCAAATCAAATTGGAATGCTCAAGAAAAACTGGGTATGGCTGTGGATGTGAATGGCTCGAATGCGGCTGGTAATAACATTGGTGGCTATGAAAATGAGTTCCATCGTTTTTCTATCACGCTTACAAATGAGTGGGGCGGTATCGAAAAAGCCTTCAATACAGGCCAAACCGTAAATGCCCAAGTGATGTATTACATGCCAATTACTGGCCCAAGTAACTTCACGATTGAAAAGGGCGGTAAAACATACGCGTTCAAATATGAGTATCCAATGCTACCAGATGCCGTTCCTGGCACGCCAAATTCAGGCACTGACACAGGCGGTAACACAAATGGAAATGGTGCGACATGTGAAGGTGTTGATGTAACAAGTATCCCTGTGTATCCAAACTGGCCGCAAACGGATTGGGCAGGTAACCCAACTCATGCTCTAGGCGGCGATCTTATGAATCACAACAATGTGGTTTACGAAGCAAAGTGGTGGACAAGCGCAGAGCCAGGCACAACAGCTGACTGGACAGTGAGTTGCACACTTTAACTCAATAAGCGGAGCAAGGAGATTGCTCCGCGTTTCTACAGCGAGAACACAACAATGAAAATTATTAAATCGAAGGCATTGTCTTTATCGGCACTGGCAAGCACCATGTTGCTTGGCTTTGCATCAAGCCATGTAAATGCCCACGGATTTTTAGAAAGTCCTAAAGCACGTCAGGCGATTTGTAATGCTGATGGCGGTTATTGGTGGCCTGATGATGGCAGTGGTATTCCAAATCTAGCTTGTCGAGCAGCATTTGTTGAATCAGGGCATGTACAGTTTGTACAAGATATTGAGTTTTCGGCGAATACCGCTGATTACACCAACATTGCCGCGGTAAAACAAAGTGTGCCCGATGGGGCATTATGTGCCGCAGGAGATAGTGCAAAACGAGGTATGGATTTGCCTTCGCCGCATTGGCAACGCAGTGATGTTATTCCGAATGCGAATGGCGATATTTTAGTTCGCTTTTTAGCAAGTACACCACATAACCCTAGCTTCTGGGAGTTTTACTTAACAAAGCCAGGCTTTGATGGGGCAACGCAAGTTTTAACTTGGAATGACTTAGAGCTAGTTGCTGAATACGGCAACCTCGATTTTGTTATTGATGCAAACAATGATCGTTATTACGAAATGAGTGTCTCAATTCCTGCTGGTCGCAGCGGTGATGCAATCTTGTATACACGTTGGCAGCGTGAGGATGCCGGTGGTGAAGGTTTTTATAACTGTAGCGATATTACTATTGTTACTGACGCTGGGCCAACAGATTCAACAAACTGGTCTGCACTCAGTTACTTTGTTCGCCAAGGGCAAGATGCTGTTGTCGGTGGCAATGTTTCTGCGCGTTTGTTTGATGAAGCAGGGCAAGAGTTAGTGACTCAACAAATGCAAATAACCAGCGACAATCAAGCGAATTGGCAGCAAGCCTTTGCTGAGTTACTCAACCTTAATTACAGTCACCTATTGCAAGTGGGTGTTCAAAGTAGTGATGGCAGTATTGCCTTTAATGCCAACGATGTACTAACAAATCAGGTGTTTGCAACTAATGCAAGCTACAGCTTTGCATTAAGTGTACAAGCTGCACCTGAAAACACAGCCCCCATTGTTCATCAACCCGATGATTTACAAGTTAATGAAAATAGCAGTACGAAAGTGCATTTGCATGCCTTTGATGATCAACAAAGCACATTAACGTATAGCTGGAATGTACCTGCACCGCTGAGTTTTACAGGTACTGGAGCTGATATCACCATCGTCGCGCCAGAGGTTAATGCCGATACTAGCTACACAGTGACAGCGTCGGTATCAGACGGTGAATTAACCACTCAAACACGTTTTGTTGTGAATGTGCTAGATACCAATACAACACCTACCGAACCAAGCGTACCTGCGTGGGACAGCATGCGCCAATATAACACGGGCGATCAAGTCAGTTTTGGCGGTGGCATATACAGTGCCAAATGGTGGAACCAAGGTGCACAGCCTGACAGCAGTGATGCATGGCAGCTTGAAGCGGGTACAGCATCTGAACAATGGACGAGTGGCAAAGCCTATCAGGGCAGTGCTGAAGTAATCTATCAAGGAAAGCGCTATCGCGCACAATGGTGGACTCAAGGTGATGTACCGAGTGAAAGCCAAGTATGGACAGAAATCTAAAGTTTTGTAGTTCAAACTTTTCAATACAGCGTAAAGCTTAATAAAAATAGATAAAGAGAGAATCATGAATATAAAACAACTAAGCGCAGCCATTGGTGTTGCATTATTCGCAAGTGCAGCAAGTGCTGCTCCTTCAACCCCTGTTCTTAATTGGGAGCCACAAGAATACTCATTTGTTGAGGTGAACTTAGAAGGGACAGGCTCATATAAAAGCCTTGTCAATCGTGTTGAACAAGTGACCATTAATGTACAGTGGAATGCATGGAGTGGTGATGGTGGCGACAGTTATAAAGTGTATTTTGACAATATGCTTGTAAACGAAGGTACGCTTGCAGCGGGTACTAAAAGTGGTGTAATTAGTTTTCCTTATAATAAAGCAGGTCGCCATACTATGTATGTCGAGCTTTGTGAAGGCGGCACGACTTGCGCGCGCAGTGAAGGCAAACCAATTGTTATTGCTGATACCGACGGTGCACATTTAGCGCCATTGCCTATGGATTATGATCCAAACAATAAAAATATTGGTACAAAGCAAGGGTTAGTCACTGGTGCTTACTTTGTTGAGTGGGGCATTTACGGTCGTGATTTCGATGTAACGAATATTCCTGCCCAAAACTTAACGCACATTTTATATGGCTTTATTCCAATTTGTGGTCCGAATGATTCACTGACCGGTGGGCCTAAAAATGCGTTAAATACCGCTTGTGCTGGTTCGCAGGATTTTGAAGTGGTTATTCATGATCCATGGGCAGCTGTTCAAAAAGCACTACCGGGTGTTGATGCTAATGATCCAATCCGTGGTACATATTCACAGCTAATGGCACTAAAACAGCGTTACCCTGATTTAAAAATCTTACCATCAGTGGGTGGCTGGACGTTATCAGACCCATTCGCGTATTTCACTAACAAGGCAAATCGTGACACCTTCGTCGCCTCGATGAAAGAGTTCTTAAAAACGTGGAAATTCTACGATGGTGTTGATATCGACTGGGAATTCCCAGGTGGTGACGGCGCAAACCCTAATCTAGGTGACCCTGTCGCTGATGGTCCTGCATATGTTGCATTGATGCAAGAGCTTCGCATCATGCTTGATGAGCTAGAAGCTGAAACTGGCCGTCAATATGAGCTTACTTCTGCAATTGGTGCTGGCTACGATAAAATTGAAGATGTTGATTATCAAGCCGCGAGCCAGTACATGGATTACATCTTTGCCATGACGTATGACTTCTATGGCGCGTGGAGTGGTGTAACAGGTCACCAAACAGCACTTTATTGTGGTACGCATTTCCGCCCTGGTCAGTGTGATGGTACGGGTGTAGATGCTGGTGGTGTTCCTTATAAAGGCCCTGCTTACACAACCGATAACGCAATTCAATTACTGCTTGCGCAAAATGTTCCATCGAAGAAAATTGTTGTTGGTACAGCAATGTATGGCCGTGGTTGGGAAGGTGTTTACCCTGCGGGCACAACCATTGATGGTAATCCAATGACAGCAACAGGATCGGGTCCATTAAAAGGCAGTAACGCACAAGGTGTGTGGGAAGATGGTGTAATCGATTATAAAGGCATTAAAGCACACATGATTGGTGCATCGGGTACGGGTATAAACGGCTTTGAAGTTGGTTATGATGAACAAGCAAAAGGCGCGTATGTTTGGAATCGTTCTACCGGTAAACTCATCACATATGATAGCCCTGCGTCAGTTATCGCAAAAGGTAACTATGTTAACCAACATAACCTAGGTGGTTTATTTGCATGGGAAATCGATGCGGATAACGGTGATATTCTTAATGCAATGCATGAAGGTTTAGGTGGCACCGTTACTGAGCCGACTAACAAAGCACCCGTTGTCTCTGTGTCAGGCTCGGTGACAGTGAATGCGGGTGAAACTGTCTCAATCAGTGCATCAGCAACAGATGCTGATAACGACCCTCTAAGCTTTAGCTGGACTGCCGATAATGCACTTACTGTATCAGGAGCAAATACAAATACACTTGCTATTACAGCACCATCGGTCACTGTTGACACGCGATACATTGCAACAGTAACAGTCACTGATGGCAAAGCAAGTGTAAGCCGTAACGTGACAGTCAATGTCGTTGCGCCTGGTACTGGTGGGAACTCAGCGCCTGTTGTTGCAGCTATTACTGACAAAACAGTTGCCGAAGAGGCAAGCGTAGCCGTCTCAGTTTCTGCAACAGATGCAGATAATGATGCCCTTACTTATAATTGGACTGTACCTGCCGGCCTGACGTTAGTGGGTTCCGGTGCAAATGTGAGTTTGCAAGCGGCCAGTGTTACTGCGGATACAACCTACCCTGTATCGGTTGAGGTAAGCGATGGTCAAGCAGCTACATCAGTCAGCTTCAACGTGACAGTGACAGACTCAGGTACGACTAACCCTCCTGGTAATACAACATGGGATGAAACTGCCATTTATGTGGGTGGTGATACTGTGATGTACAACGGTGTTTTATATACTGCTAAATGGTGGACACAAGGTGATCGTCCAGATCTAGGTGGCGTATGGGAAGCAAGTTCACAGCCTACAGATGCAAATGGTGGTGTTATTTGGCAAGCAGCAGGTACTTACAACAGCGGCGACCAAGTGACTCACCAAGGTACTCAATACGAAGCGAAGTGGTGGACTCAAGGAGATGAGCCAGGCAGCGCTGATGTATGGAAAGCACTTTAAGTGTTTTTTAGCCACATTGGAATGCGTTTCATGATAATGTGATTTCCCTCTAAAGCAGCCGTAAGGCTGCTTTTTTCATGCTTTGACGTTTATTTTGGCCTTTTACTTACTATCAACCATACTTTGATAATGATTAACTATAGCCGCTGATAAGTATATTGATGAAGTTAAAAGTGTGTATTCTGCTTTGTTCGATTTTGCTTTTTACAAAAGCGTTTGGTTGTGAACGCACGTTAAAGGTTGGAATATCTCAGCAATGGGCACCTTATGTACTTATTCGTGATAAAACGTTTTCTGGTATTGATATCCAGATCACTGAGTTTGTATTAAGTAAATCTGGGTTTTGCACACAATTTGTTTCACTCCCGTCTTCAAAGCGTGGCTTTGCTGAACTGCGGTCAGGTAAAGTAGACCTACTTCCCGCCGCAAGTTTTAGTGAGGAACGTGCTCGTTTTAGCTACTTTTCAGAGCCTTATAGAAAAGAGGTGATGCGGTTATTTTGGTATCCCAAAAAAGAATATGCGGCACTTAGTCTAAAAGGATTATTACTTAAAGGTCAGGTTATTTTAATCAACAGTGGTAGCTACTACGGTGAAGAGTTTACAGCGCTTAGCCGAATAAAAATGTTTAAAAATCAAATTATGGCGGTGCCTAAATTGCAACAACGTTTAGGAATGCTACAAGCTAATAGAGTCGATTTTTTTATAGATGATGAGCTTGCCGGTCTTTATCTCATAGGGTCGCTTAAGTTAAAAGGAATTGCGCTTCATGATTATATTATTAACGATAATTGGGTGTCGTTTATGCTTAGTAAAACAACCTTAACAGAGCCTGAGCGTACTAGAATAAACAATACCATCATCACACACCAACAAAGCATCAAAGGTTTGATAGCTGAGCATGTTAGAAGCTTTAGCCAAGACGAGTAACACGCAGCTTTATGCGCCCTGCATTTGCCCCATAAAAGCGATCAAGGTCGTTTGCAAATGGGCAAAATTCACCTGATTTTGCTATACGGATATCGGCACCTTCTGCGATTTCGAAAAGGTGATCATCGTTGTTATCAATCGCGCCAATGAGTGCAAACCATTGTGCGTGCGCTAAACGTCTAAATGGCTCGAGTAATGCCATTGGAATTTCTTTCACGCCCAGCTGTATATTATCGCGATGCCAGCCGCCTGGGCCGCAACTAATACCGTCGTCATACCAAATTTGATCAGGGTAAGGCGTAAAACGATAGGTGCCACCTTGCTCTAACATAACACCCGTGTGATTGTATTTTTCAGAACCATACACTAAAACATCCTTGCTTTGGCCAATACTAAGCACAGTCATATTTTGCTTATCAAGCGCAATATGTTGGCATAACCCCTTAAATTTTAGCAGGTTGCCATCGTTATAAAGTACGTTATAGGTTAGGCTTTTAAGTGACTCAGGACGATAGCTTGTTAAGCGGTTGATTCTATGTGCGACAGTATGGTGAATAGTTGGCGGATGGTCGCTTTGTTCGTTTTCAATAAGTACACAGCATTCACGATCAACGAGTTTGAATAACGGATTGAACCAAAAATAGTTTTGTTGATGACTGAGTGCTAGTGGGTCGGGCGTAACGGTGACATCGTCTTGTGCAATTAAGTTTCGATGCGCTTGTGGAAGTAACGTGTTGTAGTTGATGTCTGCGCTGGTTAAAAGGTTTAGCGCAACTGTTTGTTCAATTAGCCACTCAATCGCATATCGTAGGCAAATGTCGGCTAAACCATCACGATAGTAACCACCGCCTACATCGGAATGGGCACCAGCGAACCAAATTTCTTCAACATGGGGCGCTTTATTAATAAGCGTTGGTTCAAAAGCTCTGCGTTTTTCATCAAGTGCAACACAGTGAAGGGCGGCTTTAATATTTGTTGCTAAAGTATAGTTTTCAAAAATCACATGCTCAGCACCACGGGTTTCTTTTGTGACTTTAGAAAACCCTATCGATGCCACAGTATCAAATACACACAAGTAAACATCATCACTAATAAGTGGTTCAAGGCATTTAGCAAAACGCCGTGCTAACGCTGCGCCACGACTAAACCCAGTGAGTAGTACTTTATCGCCAACAGTGTAATAGCTTTTAAAGTCATTAATGGCGCGATTTAAAATACTGGCAACATCATCCCCTCTAGGGGCTAAAGCTTGATTGAAAAGGCGTTTAAAACGACTGCCTTGGGTGCCTATACCTTGATAATAAAAACTAATTTGATCAGGAAATGGGGTTTCTGGCTCATTATTTAGTGCGCCGCCAAATAATAAGTGAAGTTTAAGTATGTTAGAGATACTGGCATCTTCTTTAAAATGCGCTGCACTAAATTGCTCTGCATCACGAGGTTCGCTGCCAGTGCCATCAAAGTTGAAAATCAGCGTTTTGGGGGTCATAGCGTCATTCCTTTAGTGGTTTGTCATAACATACAAGGCATTTGTTAAAATTTGAAGACAAATTATGCGCGATGGTTATTTTTTATTGGTTTTAGTTTTTGGTGTGCTTTAATGAGCTTGGGCAAGAGGATTTAAAACTTATGCCCAAAGCTTATTTTGAAGAGCGATTTAATTAAGCGTGAGTATGACTGTAAAGGATGCCACAACCAATTAAGATAAGTGCTATACCGCCAATGGCTTCGGCTTTTTTGCCAACCCAGCCACTCATTACATTGCCAAGTAGTGAGCCAATTGTCACCATGATGGTCGTCGCAAGACCTATCATTGCTGCCGCTAAGTAAATGTTTACTTTCATGAAAGCAAGGCTAATACCAACTGTCATCGCGTCTATGCTGGTACCAACAGCCGTTAGTAATGTCGCAATAAAAGAGCGCTTGGTATTGGGGGCTAGTTCCTCTTCGTCATCCTCTTTACGGCTTTCAAGCAACATGTGAACGCCAAGACCAACGAGTAGTACAAACGCAATCCAATGATCAAACGCTTCCACGTAGTCAGCACCGGCACTACCGATAAGCCAACCAATAATCGGCGCTATAGCTTCAATACAGCCAAACAATAAACCAAGCTTGATTGCACTGAGAATACGCGGGTTTTTAAGTGTACTGCCTTTGGTGATAGAAGCCGCAAAAGCATCGGTAGACATTGCAAGCGATAAAACGCTCAGAGTAATAATATTCAATTTTTGCGCCCCACAAAAAGAGCGCATTATACGCTTATGAGCCGTAAACCGATAGGTTAATTTTACGGCTCAATAGTGCCTATTTGGTTTAGTGAAGCTTCATCTTAGGCCTTACCACCCGCAGCACTTTTTCACTGATCCACAATGCAAAGGTTTTAGCGCTGCCGTGAATCGCACGTTGATGCATACGGTAGAGCGAAATATACATAAAGCGCGCAATTTTTCCTTCAATGAAAAAGCTATTACTGGTTAAGTTACCCATTAAGCTACCGACCGTGCTGTAGCGTGACAAGTTGACTAAAGAACCATGGTCACTGTAGGTAAAGGCACTCAGTGGCTGGTTTTTAAGTGTGGCAATGAGGTTTTTTTCAACACATTGTGCCATTTGATGAGCTGATTGTGCTCTTGGTGGCACTTGTGTGCCATCTTCTTGGGTAAATGCACAGCAATCACCAATCACAAAAATGTTGTCGTTAACACTACTTTGTAGATATTGGTTCACCTTAATTTGGTTATTGCGAGTGAGTTCAAAAATACCAATGTCTTTAATGAAATCAGGGGCTTTTACACCCGCGGCCCAAACCATAATATCGGCGTTGATATGTTCATCGTGTTTGGTGATAAAGCTGTTCTCTGTGGCCTCTTTTACTTGGGTACCTTCGCGTACTGTCACCCCTAATTTAACCAGCTCGCGTTTAGCCGAGTTTGCAATGCGCTCGGGTAAAGCGGGCAAAATTCGCGGCCCCGCTTCAATTAAATCAATGTGTAAGCGTTTGGCGGTCATTTTATTAAGGCCATACATTTTTAGCATGTCTGACACATGATAAAGCTCTGCCGACAGTTCAACCCCCGTTGCACCACCACCCACTATGGCAATAGTTAACGAATGCTGTTGGTCGTCATCTTGATGTAAACGGGTGAAGTTATCGAGTAGAGCGTGCTGAAAGCGTTCAGCTTGTTGGTTTGAGTCAAGGTAAAAACAGTGCTTGTTGACCCCTGGGGTATTAAAGTCGTTGCTGACACTGCCTATGGCAAGTACGAGGTAGTCATAGCTGACTTGGCGCTCAGGTAAAATGCGATGGCCAAGCTCGTCTTTTAACTCGCTTAGGGTAATGGTTTTATTGCTTTGATCTAAGTGGCAAAAGCTGCCGAGTTGAAAATTATAATGGTGTTTTGCTCCATGAGCTGAGTATACAACGCCGTCTAAATCGGCATCAATCGACCCCGTCGCTACTTCATGAAGTAACGGCTTCCAAATATGGCTGCGGTTTTTATCGATTAAAAGTATCTCTGCTTGGCGTTTTTTTCCGAGTTTGTGTCCTAATTGTGTTGCTAGCTCTAAGCCACCAGCGCCACCACCGATAATCACGATTTTAGGAGGTTGGTTAATCATTACGTTGCCCTCAAAAGTATAATACCTAAACACTCTTTAGAAAAAGCGCTTAGGTATTGCAAATCCATCCATCAATACCCCACGGCAACGGCTCTATTGTGCGCCTTTTTGCTTGTTTTGTCAGCAAAAGTTAAGAACAATGTGGCGCTTTTTATCCTATTTAGGTGCTTGGGCGATAACAGGAAACGCGATAGTATGGTGCATCAGTTTTTTAAACACCTATCATTTCAGAATAAAGGAAATGAACGAAGGGATCAGGATGACTACGTCACTACATGCATCGCTAAATCAGTACTTTGGCTTTAATGAATTTCGCTTAGGTCAGCAACAAACCATTGAGCAGTTATTAAACCAGCAATCATCGTTGGCTATCTTCCCAACTGGCTCGGGAAAGTCGTTGTGTTATCAATTAACAGCGATGCATTTACCTAATTTGACCTTAGTAGTGTCGCCATTATTGGCACTGATGAAAGATCAAATTAGCTTTTTAAACAGTAAAGGCATCTATGCGGCAAGCCTAGATTCAAGCCAAACCTCTGAGCAAAGCCATACGGTAATGAGTGATGTGCGCGCAGGGAAGGTGAAAATTTTAATGGTCTCAGTGGAGCGCTTTAAGAATGAGCGCTTTCGTGAATTTATTAAACAAGTGCCTATTTCAATGCTGGTGGTTGATGAAGCGCACTGTATATCTGAATGGGGCCACAACTTTAGGCCAGACTACTTAAAGCTGCCGCGCTATCGTGAAGATCTTAATATTCCGCTGGTATTGTTACTCACCGCTACCGCTACCAAAAAAGTAAAGCGCGATATGTGTGAGCGCTTTGCCATTGCCCTTGAATGTGTAGTGCAAACTGGCTTTTACCGAAGTAATCTCGATTTATCAGTGCTTAGTGTCGCAAGCCAAGAAAAGCCTCAGCAATTAGCAAGTATTATAGCCAGCCAACAAGGGGCTGGGATTGTTTATGTCACCTTACAGCATACCGCCGAGCAAGTAGCCGAAGGCTTGAGGGGAGCCGGATTTAATGCGGTGGCTTATCATGCAGGCCTTGAGGATGATAAACGCTGGCAAATTCAAGATGATTTTATGGCGGGTAAAATCAATGTTGTCGTGGCAACCATTGCTTTTGGGATGGGTGTTGATAAGTCTGATATTCGTTTTGTGATCCACTATGATTTGCCAAAATCGATTGAGAATTATAGCCAAGAGATTGGCCGCGCAGGGCGAGATGGTGCGCCATCAAACTGTTTTACCCTAGCAAACTTAGATGGCTTAAATACCGTTGAAAACTTTGTTTATGCCGACACGCCAGAGCAAAGTGGGATTGAGTATGTCATTAATAACATTCGTAACGAGCAAACTAATAACCAGTGGGAAATGCAAGAGTACAGCCTTTCGAGCGACAGTAATATTCGTGCTTTAGCGTTAAAAACCTTACTGGTGCAGTTAGAAATGCAAGGGGCTATTACACCTTTATATGCCTATTACGCTGACTTTAAATATAAGTTTTTAACGGATCAAAATGCGCTGCTTAGCCAGTTTGATGCTGATCGCCAAGCGTTTTTACAACAGGTATTTAAACACACTGAGTTTAAGAAAATTTGGGGCACATTAAATTTTGATGCGCTAACCCGTGCCACTCAAGTTGACAGAAAACGTGTGGTTGCTGCGCTTGATTATTTGGCCGAAAAGGGTCATATCGCTCTTGAAACTAAACGTATTACGCAAGTGTATGAAGTGAATAATGCGGTTATTAACCATGCTGATTTAGCACAGCAACTTCATCAATACTTTATCGAAAAAGAACAGGCCGAAATTAAGCGTATCGCCACTTTAGTGCGCTTTTTTGAGTTAGATAGCTGCTTAAGTTACAACTTAGCCCGCTATTTTGATGACCAACATGCACCCCAGCAATGTGGCCATTGCTCAGTGTGTAGAGGCCAGCAGGTAAAACTTAGTTATTCATTAGTGCATCAAATGCCTGAGCAAAATGTGATTGCCAGTAAAGTTGCTGAGCTTAAACAGCACCTAGCAAATAAAGGGTTTAGTGATGTCAGCGTTGACACACAGTGCCGCTTTTTAGCGGGCATGAGTGTACCTTTATTTACTCGTAATAAAGTTAGGCAGCTATCAGGCTTTGGCCTTTGCGAACAGCAACGATACAGTGACATTAAAGCCTTGCTACAGCAGTTGTAGCAGGGTTTTAGGTATTCAGTTATGACACTAAAAAGTGTCATAACTGTAAACTTAGCCAATTTGAATACTGGTAGTAGGGTAGGTCAAAGGTTGGCTACTTTGTCTTGCAAAACAATATGCAAACGTGAGTGGGCCAACTCGACCTATCAACATCAGCAGTATGATAATGAGCTGACTAGGTGCGCTTAAATCACCCGTAATACCCCGCGAAAGGCCAACAGTACTGAGTGCTGAAATCGCCTCAAAGGTGATATCCAGTAACGAGCCTTGTTCAAGCTTGGTAATAACCATAATACTAATAAAGGCGATAAATAAGTACAGTATCATGACACTTAATGCCTTGATCACGAGTTTGTCGCTCAACTGGCGGTTAAAAACCGTGACTGTTGTTTGCTGTTTTAAATAACTGCGCATCGCTAAAATTAAGATCACAAAGGTTCCTAGTTTTATACCACTAGCCGTACTAACTGAGCCACCGCCAATCACCATAAGCAGCATGGTTAGTAGCGTAGAATCTTGGCTTAAGGCATCAATCGGTAAAGTATTAAACCCTGCGGTACGAGGTGTCACTGCTTGAAACCATGCGGTCAGTATTTGCTCTAACGTTGATAGCGGCGCTAATGTCGCGGGGTTTGCGTGTTCAAATAAAAAGATGAGTAAAAATGCGGTACTATTGATCACTAAAGTCGCAATTAATACTAGGCGTGTATTGGTTGATAGTGATGACCAACGTTTTTGTTTGTAAATATCAATTAGTACTGTAAACCCTAAACCACCGATAATAAATAAGCCTGTGATTACTAAGTTTACGGTCACATCCCCTTTGAACGCAGATAAGCTATCGCCACTTAAGGCAAAGCCAGCATTATTAAACGCAGAAATCGTATAAAACAAACTGTGGTAAGCACTTTTTACTAAGCCATAATCATCAAACCAACTGATAAATAATAAGAAAAACGCCACGGATTCAATAATTAATGAATAGACTAAAACGTATTTAGCGACCTTGATCACCGAGGTTAAATCGTTAGTGTCAAAAGCGCGACTGGCCAATAAGCGCTGTTGTAAACCGAGGGTTTTTCCTAAACTTAATATTGAAATCACTGCCACTGTCATAAAGCCAATACCGCCAATTTGAATCAGCAGCATCACTATGCTTTGTCCAAATACTGTCAGTGCAGTACCCGTATCTATTACCACCAGCCCTGTAACTGTAACCGCAGAGGTTGCTGTAAATAGTGCGTCAAGCCAGCTAATCGGTTGGGTGCTGGCGACAGGGAGCATGAGTAAACTCGTACCCAGCATGATTAGTACAATAAAGCCGATAGTGAGCACTAATGGCGGGTTAATTTTTTGCCGCTTGCGACACTTTACACCGCTAAATTGTTTAGGATAAACGTTGGCTTGCCAGTTAATCATAATGCACGAAACCGTTTTGCTAGTTTAGTTAAATAAGTTTTAGAGCCAAGTAGCACCAGACTATCGCCGTGGCGCAGCTCGGTGTCATTAGTCAGCTCAGTATTGAAATAATCATCACGGCGCAGTGTGAGCGGTTTAATATCGCTATTACGCTCTTTGAGTAGCCAGCCAATTTTGCGACCTGAAAGTTGTAGATCTATGCCCAGCTCAACAATAAAGGTGGACTGGTTAAGCGGGAAATATTGATTAACCATTGGGTAGTTAAGCGCTTGTGCAACTCTTACGCCCATTTCCTCTTCAGGGTGAATGATGCGGTCAACACCCAGTTTACTCAGAATTTGATGATGGCTTTTGGTACAGGCTTTTACCCAAATTTGTTTTACGCCTAAGTTTTTTAAGTGCAATACACATAAAATACTGGCTTCAATATTCTCGCCTATGGCGACTAATACCGCTTGGCAACTGGGTAAATCGAGCCGCGCTAATTGTGTTTCATCGCTGGCATCAACCACCACAGTAAAACTGAGCTGGTCGGCATAGTGGTTAACTGTGCTTTCACTAATATCTGCGGCACATACCGTGTGCCCTTGTTTTGAAAGTTCTAAACAGGCGGTTACGCCAAAACGTCCTAATCCGATTACTGCAAACTGAGCCATTGTTTTTCTCGCTATTGTGGGTTCACACTTAATGCTAATGGCAAAAAAGAAGAAGTCTTTAGAAATGGCAGAAGCTTTATAAAGATTTTATGCCGAGATAAAAAAACTTTATAAAAACTTTATAGTGACAAAATTGAAAACCCTTTAATCTAATAGGGACAAACAATAAGTGAAAAGATCATGCAGTCAGTATTCAAAATACAGTATTTAAAAGCCGCATTTTTAAGTGTGTTGATGCCACTTGTGGTGGTACTCACGATTTTTCCGTTTCGAGAACTGTTTACAACCACTGATATTGTGATGTTACAGCTGCTTTGGGTGACTTGGGTTGCGGTGCGAAGTAATCGTCGTGTGGCTGCGCTTACCACCTTAGTGAGTGTTGCCTGCACTGACTGGTTTTATGTGGTGCCGTATTTTACTTTTCATATCGAAAATATTGAATATGTGGTTACCTTTTTGGTGATGCTGATTGTGGGTTTAGTAATAAGCCACCTAGCCGGTGAGCTCAATACTAAGGTTCGCGATGTGCAAGCCCATGCAAGTAATAGTCGTTTGTTGTATGAACTAGCTAAAAAGCTCAATGATCTCGATAGCCTTGAGGAGCAAAAGCAGCTGTTTTTAACGACCATGGCTGCGCACTTAAAGGTTGCGTGTGACTGGCAGCTAACAGGCTCTGGGCAGTTTATTTATTTAAACGAACAACAAGTTGAATTTGGCGGTATTGCATTTGCTAAAGCGCTTAATGCTGAGCAACTTGCTTTGGCGAATACAGCATGCTCTTTACTATATCAGGTTCAAGAAAAAACCTTATTGCGTGAGCAATCCGCGGCGATCAAAGTACAGGCGGAGCTAGAAAGGTCAAAAAACACCTTATTGCGTAGTTTATCCCATGACTTGCGTACGCCATTAGCAACTATAATGGGCGCATCGAGCATGTTGGCTGATGATGATATTCAACTAAGCTCAGAGGTTATCAAAGAGCAAGCAGCTAATATTTATGAGCAAAGTAAAATTCTTAATCAGCACTTTGATAAAGTCATGGAGCTCAGTAAAGTTAATAAATTAGCTGAGAATATCAACTGGCAAAAGCTGCCTATTTTGACTCTTGTTAGCGAAGCAAAATCACGTCGCCAGCAGCAATTACAATGCTTTAAATTGAAGATTGAGGCTCAGCCAAAGAGTCTCTGCTTTGGTGATGAAACCTTACTTGAAATTGCCTTTGCCAATATGCTCGAGAACGCAGCGCGCTATGGTAATGGCACAGCAAGCATGCAATTTATTGAAACAGATAGTGAGTACCGAATTGTGTTAACCAATCCTTTTGCTAATAAGCATGAGGCGAGTCAATATGAAGGAGTCGGTTTAGGGAGTGTGATCTGTGATGTGGTTGCTAAGTGTCATCAAGGGCGCTTTGAATTAACTCTCAATGAGCAAACAAAGCAGGCGACAGCTATATTAACTTGGAGTAACAGCCGTGGCTAATATTTTGGTTTTAGAGGACTCTGCGCCTCTGCAAAGTTTTTTAAAAACACTGCTAAAAGCCAGCAATCATGAAGTCAGTGTGTGCGCTAAAGGGCTTGATGCATTTGCACTTTTAAGCCAACAACAGTTTGATTTAGTGCTACTTGATTTAGGTTTACTTGATATGGATGGGCAAGATTGGCTGGTGGAGTTTAGGCAGTGGAGTCTGCTCCCTGTATTAGTACTTTCTGCACGCGATGGCGAAACAGAAAAAGTCACCGCGCTTGATAATGGCGCTAACGATTATCTGACCAAACCATTCAGTGCAAACGAATTATTAGCGCGTATTCGGGTGCTATTGCGCGCACAAACAACACCAAGCCTAACTCTGCAATGCGGCGATATTCACATCGACCCACATAAGCACGTGGTCCGTAAAGGCGCTGAAGAAGTTAAACTAACTAAAAAAGAGTACGCTATATTGCTGTTGTTATTTCAGCAAAAAGACAAGGTGCTAACACATAACGCTATTTTATCTGAGGTGTGGGGTGAGCAGTATATTAATCGCCCTGAATATGTACGTGTACACATTGGTCAATTACGGCAAAAGCTCGAACAAAATGCAGCGAGCCCGAAGCATATCTTAACTGAGCCCGCGGTGGGTTATCGGTTGGTTGAATAAATTATCGCTTAACAACGCTTTAAGTTGTGTTTGTCACAGACCTTAGGTACTGTTTTAGTAAATAAAATAATAAAGTGGAAGTCTTTTCATTGGCTATGCATCAAAATACTGGGCAAGGCATTAGTTCACTGTCGAATACCCAGCTTGAAGACGTGATTGCAGAAATTGAGCAGGCTATTGATTGGCATCAATCATGGTATAAAAATTTGTTAAGATGCTTAATTGCAGATACTCCCGCAAATGAACAAGACTTAAGCGATAATGCTCATAACCTCTGTCGCTTTGGGCAATGGTTTAATAAGCTTCCCGAGCAGACCCTAAACCTTCATTCTTATTTTTCAGAAATCGCTTGTGCACACCAAAAAATGCATCAAGGTGCCAAGGTCCTGTTATCGTTAAAAGAAACTAAGTCTGCTATTACTGTCAATCTATTGGATCAGTTTCATGCCGATTTAGATAGGCTACATGAATTATTTGAGACCCTTATTGATGAGTTCTCTGAATTGCTGCACACCCGAGACCCTTTAACGGGAGCGTTGAATCGAACGAATTTAGAAGAAAACCTGCAAAAAGAGCATGAGCTTTGCAAACGTAAATTGCTTAGCTGCGCGCTGATAATGATCGACCTTGATCACTTTAAGCAAGTGAACGACGAGTTTGGCCATGCTGCGGGCGATAAGGTGTTAATCGCGCTTGTTAAATGCATTAAATCTCATCTAAGAGAGTACGACCAATTGTATCGTTATGGCGGCGAAGAGTTTTTAGTCTGTTTACCCCAAACCGAGCTTGAAGGTGCCAAGTCATTTTCTGAGCGATTAAGAGCTGGGGTTGCTGCTTTAAAAATCGAAATTGATAATGATAAACACATTAATGTAACAGGCTCATTTGGTGTTTCGTTAGTAAATGCTAATGATGATATCGAAACAGCAATCGAAAGGGCCGATCAAGCCATGTATCAAGCTAAAAGGTCTGGCCGCAATCGAGTGTGTGAAGCTTGATTGGTAGCTTTGGAGCTTTATTTTATTGAACAGGGAAAAAGTGACAGTATACAAACTGTCACTGCACATGAGGTCAGTCGTATTTCGTTTCTAAATCGTTTGCTGTGTGATAACTTTCGTGAGTTTTTAGCTGCTCTAAATAACGTTTGATTTCAGGGAAGTGCGCAAGCAGACCTGCCTCATCAGCTTTTTCTACAACAAATGACATCATAAAGTCAGCCCCAGTCAGTGTATCATCAACTAAGTACTGTTTACCTTTTAGTTGTTGATTCACATAGCTCAGTATTTTACCAATTTCATTATCAGCATAGTCACCTATAAAGTTGGTTTTACAACCATCTTTTGTAATAAAGAGCTTTAATAAAAAAGGCACCATTGCAGAACTTTCGGCAAAGTGAAGCCATTGCTGGTAACTAACGTAGC
This sequence comes from Pseudoalteromonas sp. CF6-2, assembly GCF_021729425.1. NCBI lineage: Bacteria > Pseudomonadati > Pseudomonadota > Gammaproteobacteria > Alteromonadales > Pseudoalteromonadaceae > Pseudoalteromonas > Pseudoalteromonas sp. CF6-2. The sequence continues at coordinate 783,572 of NZ_CP091443.1, read as the reverse complement.
TATCAGATTGTGGTTCTGGCATGTATTTGCCTTTACCATACGTTGTTATTAAATAATCGGTAATGGCACCCGATTCGGTAATAACTTTGCCACTATCTTCAATTACAGGGGCCTTACCTAGTGGGTGAATTTCTTTTAGCTCATCAGGGGCTAAAAACGTTTCGGGGTTGCGCTGATAAGCAACAAGGTCGTAGTCAATGCCTAGCTCTTCTAAAAGCCAAATAATACGCTTTGAACGCGATTTATTTAAGTGATGAAGTTTAATCATAAGTTATCCTTTTGTGGGCGTGATTTCACTACGCCCACATAATTTGAATGGATCAGTATTACAGTGGCTTTTGTACTTGAACAACCGTTTTACCGAAGTTTTCACCGTTTAACATAGCGTTAAAGGCATCAAGTGTATTTTCAAAATCAGCTTCTAGGTGCTCTTTGTATTGAATTTTCCCTTCTTTTAGCCATTGCTGCATATCTTTTGCAAACTCGTCATAGCGATCCCTGTAATCATCAAAAATAATAAAGCCTTGTACTTTAATACGCTTTCTTAAAATCAAGCCCATCAGCATCGATAAACGATCAGGCCCAGGTGGCAATTCAGTTGCATTGTACTGTGATACTAAACCACACAAGGGCACACGCGCTTTTGTATTGAGTAAAGGCAGCACCGCATCAAGAACATGACCACCGACATTTTCATAGTAAAGATCAATGCCTTGGTCACAAGCGGCTTTTAGTTGCTCATCGAAGTCGTCAGCTTTATGATCAATACATGCGTCAAAGCCTAAGTGTTCTACAGCGTGTTGGCATTTTTCATCACCGCCTGCTACACCGACAACCTTACAGCCTTTAATTTTGGCGATTTGACCTACAGTTGCACCAACTGGCCCCGTTGCTGCTGCCACAACGACCGTTTCGCCCGCTTTTGGCTCACCAATATCCAGTAATCCCATATAGGCAGTAAATCCTGGCATGCCTAAAATTCCGAGTGCGTAAGAAGGGTTGTCTGGGTTTTCACCTAGTTTCATTAGCCCTTCAGTATTACTAATCGCATATTCTTGCCAGCCTGTGTAAGCCAATACCCATTCACCTACTTTATAATCGGGATGCGCTGATTGCTCAACCTGACAGATGGTTGCACCAACCATTACATCGCCAATTTCAACAGGATCTGCATAAGACTCCGCATCGCTCATGCGGCCTCGCATATAAGGGTCAAGAGATAAATAAATTGTTCTTAATAATACTTCACCCTGTTTAGGTGATGATACTGAGTTTGTCTTTAACGCAACGTTACTTTTCGTTGCAGGGCCATTCGGGCGTGACTCGAGAATATATTGACGGTTTTGAAGATCAGACATGCTTAGCTCCTATGACTTAGCTTTTAATTCTGTGTAATAAAGAGGTGCGGGCACGCCAATAGAAATCAATGATTAAATTGTTACCAAGTAGGGAATGTTAATTGCAGTTAAGCAACAATCCATTTTGCACCACGTATTATTACGGTGTATGCTGAAAAAATATTCAGCTGATCAAAAAGGATTGATATGAAAGGTATTTCTTTAATAATAATGGCGCTTGTTATGGGGCTTACTGCAACCAATGCACAAGCGAATTCAGGGACTTTGTCGGTTGATCCTACTTTGCCAGCAGGAAGTGCATTTGCGTTTGAAAATGATGCAAGGCGATACCCAAAAGAAAGTGAATTCAGCATTGTTCATAGCGTGTTGATGAGCAGTGAAAGTGGCAGGCGTTTAGCGGTTGTCACCATTGAGAATAAAGCGTCAGGCTCGCGTATTTTACAAGCTGATCATATTATGGCTTTGTTTGCTGATGGCTCAAGAATACACCCATCCTCTTTCAGTGGCGGTGTTAAGCTTGATAACGGAGAAAAACGTTCGTTAACGCTGTCTTTTGGTGAAAATGAATATCCAATTTTAGCTGTATACACCAGTTTAGATAATTAAAAGGACGATTATGAGACTTCACACACTTATTGCTGTGACTAGCTTTTTATGCACGCCGCTTGCATTGGCAATTGATAGCCAGGACTTTGTGAAAGATAACGTGTTCACTCAAGGTGTAGAAGGGCCAACCATGTACAACGATACTTTATACGCAGTGAATTATGCTGAGCAGGGTACTATTGGACGTGTTGATAACATGGGTAAGTCATCATTATTTGTGCGTTTACCAAATGACAGCGTTGGTAATGGCTTGCAATTTGATGAACAAGGTAACCTCTATATTGCTGATTATGTAAATCATAATATTTTAAAAGTACCTGCCAATACTCATCAAGTCGAAGTGTTTGCACATAACGCTAAAATGAATCAGCCAAATGACATTAGTATCACTAAAAGTGGGGCATTGTTTGCAAGTGATCCGAACTGGTCAAAGAGTACAGGCCAGTTGTGGCGCATTAATACCGATGGCAGCACTGAGCTTCTTGAAAAAAATATGGGCACAACCAATGGCGTGGCTGTGAACGGTGACAATACTAAACTTTACGTAAATGAAAGTGTGCAGCGTGTGGTTTGGCAATATGATCTTGACGATGAGCTAAACATCAGTAACAAACAAGAGCTGATACGCTTTGACGACCATGGTCTTGATGGCATGCGAGTAAACAGTAAAGGTCAAATTTTCATTACTCGTTATGGCGCGGGCAAAGTGCTTAAAGTATCACCCAAAGGCAAGGTGTTAAAAACTTATAAACTAAAAGGCCAACACCCAACTAATCTAACATTTAATGAGTCACAAACTAAAATGTATGTGACTATGCAAAAACGTGGCGCTATCGAAGTGATAGAACTTTAGCCTTGCTTTGCTCGCGTAATGGCGGCTGTTATTGCCGCTTTCGCTTGCGGGCTATTTTGCCAACACGTTGAATGCAGCATCGACGCGACTCGCTCCGCAATTGTGTTTGCATCAAACCCTGCTAACTCCTCAAACGATTCAATACCAATTTCTTCAAACCGTTTTACAACCGTTGGCCCAACGCCTTTTAGTGCTAATAAAGCATCTCGTTCTTTATCGTTAAATGGCATGTTTTCGTTCCTTGTTCATTGAGTCTATAAAATGATGAGGGGCATCTAGTCCTAGAAAAACAGTGTCGATATCACCTATAGGTTCAATGAGGTTAATTTTAATATTTGGGTTGCCAGAGTAGTTATAACGTTTGATTGTGCCAGCGCGTGAAATGAAATCGGTATTTAAATCAATGGTTTTGATATTTGCTAAAGCAATATTGTAAGCAGGATATAGCCCATAGCGAATAATGAGTTGCGATTTACTAATAGACACAGGACGCTTCGCAACCGCTCGGTACTCTGCAATGAAGAAAAAAAGGCTAAATATAGTTAAACCAGTGATAATGTTTGCTGCTGATGATGACCATACAAAATGTATAAAGAGATGCATCATGGGCAACTCTAATAAGATAATAAAAATAAAGCCAAGTAAGTTAGCTTGTGCGCCATCTTTATTATGATAACTAAAATGTAGTTCACCAGTGAAATAGCTTGGTTTAATGTGTTTAGCGTAAAATAAGAAAGCCCACATCCGTGTTTCGAAACATAAAAAGTTTGCAATTGCGTTTTGTTTGAAAAGCTTGTTAATTGGCCGTTCAATAGCTATATCGGGATCGGTCTTCTGGCTTAAAGCAGATTTTATTGCCAGATAGACAGTAATGAGAGCGCTTAGTTCTAAAATTACAATCAAAGCTAAAAGCCCGTAACGACCTTGCTCTAAGTAATTCATTAAAAATTTGTTTTGCTCTGGAATGATGTAACTCCCCACCAAAATAGCGAGTGAACACAACATCAATGCTTTTAAAGCTGCTTCTTTCTTATTTTTAATTAATATTAAGCAAAGTACTGGTAATACTATCAGTGAATCAAGTAGGTATAACCATTCAAAGTTTGCATTTCCAAAGTCATTCAGTGGATGACTTCCTTGGTAATAAATACCCCAAAAAAGACTAATACTAATTAGGAAAATAAATGGAATTTTTGACTTTATTGATTTGAGCATAACATCTTCCCTGTTGCTTAATTGCTCATATCATAACTAACAATTAAAGCACTGTCCTTTTTTATAGTTGATATAGTTAGTTACTATTCGTTTGAAATAAAAAAAGCGCACCGGGCAGGGTGCGCTTGTGGGGATCAATCCTGTGTAGCTAAAACAGTAGGATTAATTAGAAGCTTGGAGCATATCTCAGTGATACACCCACCGAGCGGCCAATCACACTGTAATCACTCACGGTGTTAAAGTGGTTTGCGCCTACCTCAGGTGTTGGCGGTTCACGGTCTAATAAGTTATCGACACCAAAGTTAACCGCAAGTTCCTCATTAACTTGCCAAGCCGCAGCAAAATCTAAGTAGTTCTGCGCTGAAATGGTTTCTGAGCGGTCAACAGCGTACTCAACTTCGCCGATTCTGCGCCAGCCAAGTTGGAAGTTCATATCGTCTAACTGCCAATCAATGCTTGCACGGTGTTTGTAATCTGCTTGCAAAATACTCGCAAAGTCACCAGAACATGCGCTGCCGTAAGTGCCTTTACAGTCAATTTCTGGCACTGTACTGTTGTTTTGGCGAGTTTGTTTTGTAACAAAGTTACCTTGATACGAGAACCTGAAACGACCACCCATTTGCTCTGGCGCATCAATCACGTAGTTGGCTGCAACATCGATACCCTCTTGTTCAATCGCGGCTAGGTTAAAGTCGTTCACGATCGCTGTACTAATAAAGCCTGTATTCGGATCGCGAAGTACCGCACCACACAATGGATTGTTCGGATTCGGATCGTCAATATAACAGCTTTGTAGTGCTGCGCCTGGTTGAATTTGGCTTACAGCATCGGTGACACGGATACTGTAATAATCAACGGACAAATCAAAACCGTCTATATAACTTGGTGTGTATACAACGCCGAGTGTATCTGACTCTGCTTGTTCTGGTTTGATATTCGGGTTGCCACCGTAGGTATACTCAGCGGTGCTTGAATCGAACTGTGTACCAACAGCAGGTGCGCCAAAGGCAGCACATTGTGTTGCATCACCTGTGCCTAATAAGCAAGGATCGCCGTTATAGCGCCCAGCGAGACGAGGTACAAATTGGTCACTGTTTTGATCGAATAACGATAATGAAAGTGCTGTAATTGGGCTGGCAAATTCACCTAAGTTAGGTGCTCTAAATGCTGTTAAGCGGTTTGCACGAATACGAATATCACTATTAATTGCCCAGTTGATACCTAGTTTGTAGGTGTCTTCTGCTTCTGTGTTTGAATAATCAGAAATACGGTACGCACCTTCAAAGCTAAGCTCTTCAGCAAAAGGTTGGTCAACTAAAATTGGCACTAAAATTTCGGCATAGAACTCTTCAGAACTAAAGCTTGCATCCATATCGAACGCGCTGATTGAAGCAAAGCTGGTGCCGTTTCTAAAAGCATCGCCTGGTGTTTGTTTACCAGTTTCTTTACGGTATTCATAACCAATTGCAAAATCAATAGCACCGGCTGGTAACTCAAATAGGAACCCAGAATCACCCGATAAGGTTGCTGATATCACACTTTGTGTACGGTCGCGGGTGGTATAAAGCAAGGGATCGCTAAAGTCACTAAAATCATGGTTCGGATCAAAAATATCCACGGAGTTTGCCAATGCAGCAAAGCGGCTGTTGCCATTGTTATCATTACGGTAAGCGTTGTTGTAAATAGTCGCCACTTCATCGGTTTTGCCGTATTGACCGTATACATCGTAGCGTAAGTAGTCGGTAATATCGCCTTTTAAACCCAATTGGAATTGCATTGAGTCACGCACTGCTTTGGTGTGTTGAACACCCAAACCTAAATTACGTTCAACATTAACAAGGGCATTGCCTTCACTGTCAAATGTTAGTTGGTCACGTAGCTCATCAGGGATATAAGCATTGTCTTGTGAAAGAGTCACTTGCTCATTAACAAAAATAGGTGTTTGACCACTCGCTCCCGCACCATTAACGGTTACTTTTGAGTACATAGCGCGACCATAAGCGATTGCACTGTCGCTTACGTCAACATCAAATAGTAACCCAGCAGAGAAACGATCCATTGGCTGTGTTAAGTAGCGGTGAGGAGTAAAATCAGAGGTTTGGCGTTCATTTGTTACAGCACCTGCATCGGTAATTGCAAGGCTATTGCCAGAAGCTACGTCAGTGTAGTAACCACCGCTATTAATTAAAGGTGTCGAGTTTTCAAGTGCATAATCACGTTCACCCGCTAATAACTCCTTACGCTCTGTGTAACCTAAATAACCGGTAATGTGGCCACGGCCATCAGCAATATCGCCACCAAAAATCGCCTCGAAATTTAGTTTTTCGTTACCGCCATCAGCACTTTCATAGCTGGTTGAAAACTCCGCACCAGTAAAATCATCATCTAAAACGAAGTTGACAACACCAGCCACTGCATCGGCACCGTAAACGGCCGCAGCTCCGCCAGTTAATACATCAACGCGTTTAATTAATCCGGCAGGAATGGTATTTACGTCAACCGAGTTACGAAAACTAAATGGTACGGCGCGAGTACCGTCAATAAGTACCAATGTTCGGTTTTGACCTAGGCCGCGTAAATCAATAGTTGATGAGCCAAATGAGTCACCAACTGTTGCCCCCGTACTGTTTGCACCCGCCGCAGCTTGCGGCAGCTTTGCTGTGATATCTTCTACGTTTACTGCGCGGTCGAGATGGATTTGCGCTTCGTCAACACTGACGACAGGGCTGCTAGAGGCAAGCTCTGCACGTTGGATACGCGACCCTGTTACAGTGATTACTTCTGGCTTTTTTACTTGTTCTGCTTCTTCAGCATGGGCTACGCCGATAATTGAACTTACTGCGATCGCAAGTGGCGAGAGCAGTAAAAGCGAGCGCGTTGTGGATGTTGTCTTTGCTTTCATGTTGATTCCCTAGCGTTTTATCATTTAAATCAACGCTGGTTGGCTTATTACCTAGACCATTTAGTTAATTTAATGAGTCATACTTTTTGTTATGATGCGTTCCGTGTTCTCCTTTTGGGGAGTTCACTCGTACAGTTTTAAAGCAATTTAAAAATCTTTGCAATAATTATTCTTTGAATCTATTATTTTAAAATATAAACTATTCCAACATCCAAGCTTGTTTATTTTCATATAAAAAGCTGATTTTAAGTGATTTATTTATGCATCAACATATTGAAAAACTGTACTTAAGCGCCAAAAAAGAAAAAAAATTAATTGTTGGTCTGATGAGTGGAACCTCACTAGACGGCCTTGATATCGCGTTATGTGAGGTATCAGGACAGGGTATGAATACCCATGTTGACGTTATAAAATTCACCACAGTTGACTACGACGATGATTATAAGTCACGAGTTAAACGGGTGTTTGCAAAGCGAGAGTGTGATCTTGAAGAGGTGACTCTACTAAACCCATGGATTGGTCAATTACATGGTGACATGGTTGCAAAAACCCTAGCCAAGTGGAATGTAGCGAAAGAGCTTGTCGATGTCATAGCAAGCCATGGACAAACGATTTACCACTGTCCAAAAAGTCAGCATAAGCGCCCAGAATACGGCAATGCAACATTACAAATTGGCGATAGTGATCACCTTGCTGTTGCTGCAGGAATCACCACTATTGGCGATTTTAGACAAAAACACATTGCAGCAGGAGGTGAAGGTGCACCCCTTGCGGTGTATGGCGACTATTTGTATTTCACAAGCACCAGCGAAAACCGCATATTGCTTAATATGGGCGGCATTGCAAACTTGACCTACTTACCTAAATCAGCCGATGCGCGTGCTGTTTTTAGCTCAGATATAGGCCCTGGCAATACTATTATGGATGCATATATTCAGCGCTATTTTGCGCCGCTGCATTATGATAAAGATGCTGCAATCGCAAGCCAAGGAAAGGTAAGTGAACTTTTGTTAAATGCACTCTGTGATAATGCATTCTTCGGCCTTGCTTTTCCAAAAACCACAGGCCCCGAAGTGTTTAATTTAGGCTATTTAGCAGCGGCCCAAGCACGTAGCAACACCGAGCACTTGTCTCACTTTGATGTCATGGCAACACTGGTGCATTTTTCTGGGTTAATGATTGCCAAAGCAATAACTCAATGTAGTGACGGCCTTAGTCGAGTTGCAGTGTATGCAAGTGGTGGTGGGGTGCATAACCCATTATTAATGAAAGTTATTTTAGACAACTGCCCACAACTTTCAGCTATCAAAAACACAGATGAATTAGGTATAAACCCTGATGCCAAAGAGGCGGTGTTATTTGCTATTTTAGCAAATGAATGTTTGTCGGGTGGGCAACAGCGATTTGGTAATACCGAGCAGGGGATTCCCGATATTACCATGGGTAAAATTAGCTTTTCTGACTAAAAAAAAGCCAAGAAGCTAGCGCCAATACTACTAATGTAATGGCGTAAGCTTTGCGCTTTATCTTGCTGCTTAGTTAAGTTTTCAGCTGTACAGCTGCTAGCAGCAAGGCTCACATCAAACTGCGCACTGTCTTTTAAAGTGGCATGCTTGCCATGTAGCATGAGTTGCAATACAAACTCGCCGCTATGCGTCACATCATTTAGTGTAAGCATAATAACGTGCTGCTCTAAATCGTTTTGCGTAAGTGTATGGGCAGTAAAATAGGCAGACTCTCGCGCATCAGGACGTGTTGCACTAATAGAGATTACATCGCCCTGATGGGCATCATCTGGTAGCACGCAGCAAAAAACGACACGCTTTTGCTCATCGGCAATAAAATGCAATTGTTCATATTCTACAGTATGCGCAAGTGCAGCACACATAGGATCGTCACTAGAGGGGAGTGCAAACGAAAGTTGCACCAAGGCACTGTCCATTACTTCTTCATTACGTGGGTGATTAAATTAGCGTCAATTATTGATCAGTTAAATGACAAAATTATGACTATTGTCATAAAGCGTATTATTTATTTTAGTGTCTGTTCAACTTTGTACTTTCTGTTCCAAAACTGGAATGGTTTGTTTTTCGGCAGTGGCAGACCTTACAAAGTTAGCTTGACATATTAATATGGGCCCTTTTCTGAGAGGGCTGTGGTCAAAATATAATTGCTTATTTATCTGAAGTAGGTACATTGTGAATCTAGAACAGTGCAGAGAAAGCTAAAATAATAATAGCTAAGCTTATAAATCTAGCTAAGTTAGCCAGAGTCTCTAAAACCGCATAGCATAAATAATTATCAAATCCGGTAGAGCGTCTCAATTAAACAGGCGATTACGCGGCATAAAAGTGTGCCACATAAACTCAAAAATCTTCATTGCGATAATGCATTGTTGTCCTAAACATACAAAAAACTATGCCAAATATTACGTATTAGGTAGGCGTTATGAAATAAAAATCAATTTATTTATAACAAGTAGTAAATCAAAAAAGGAAAATTTAATGTTTATAAGGGTGTTTTTTTTCATTTTTATAATTCTATCTTTCAATACTAGCTCAAAAAGTCTTAATCACATTACGACAAAAACAGATGGAAAAATTGATAAAGCAATTGATGTAGCAGTTAGTGAGGATGGTCAATTCGTTTATGTAGCTGGCTTTTCTAGTGGAAGCAGTGAAAACGATCTTGTTGTATTTAAAAGGGATCTAACAAACGGCACTCTCAGCGCAGTCCAATCTGTACCTAATTCGTTTTCTCTTCTTAGAGTTTACGCACTATTGTTAAGTAGTGACCAAAAAAATGTTTATGCGCTAGAAGAGGATGGCGACAAGCTATCCGTGCTTAGCCGAGATAGTGAAACAGGTATGCTAAGTGAAGTCCAAAATATTAGAGCTGTTGACTTTCCTGAGACTAATATTTCCGGTACTACAGTTTTGGCTGAAAGCAATGATGGCAAATACATATTGGTAAGCGGTGGCGACCTCACCCTATCTGTATTTAAAAGAGAAGCGGATACAGGAAGGCTTGAATTTGTTAATTTATACGAAATAGAGCCTGACGTTTCTTTTGGCTATGAAGTTCGGGATCTAAAATTCTCACCAAATAGTAACTCTTTCTATATCGCTGGACCTTCAGGGATTGCGGTATTTAGCTTTAATGAGTCTAGTGGTGATATTTCATTTTTATGGTCCGAAAATGGTTTTACTAACGATGCATTGGGCACTCTGGTGTCAAGTTGGGAAATAGCCGTTAATGAGGGCAATAACGATGTTTATCTTGCTTCAAGTTCAGGCCTGCACGTTTTTCAAAATAACTTAGGGACTGGTGAGTTGCAATTAAAGCAATATATCGAAATAGAGGCTTTAAAACATACCATGGTTGCCCCTCGTAAAATTGAAATTAATAATAATATGCTCTATGTCGTAGTAGGGGAAGATGGTAACTCTGGTTCCTTTGAACATAATGGCATTATTCAATTTGCTATCAACGATGTGTCTGGCATTTTAACGCAGGTTGATGCAATTTTTAATGGTACTGATATTGAACTAATGCATGGCCCGATGGATATAGAATTCACCTCTTCAGGTGAGCATGCTTATGTACCATCATATTTGAGTGGCGTATTGTTAGCTTTTACAAGAAATCAAGTAAATGGAAAGCTGTCGTATCAAACTGTTACGAATGCAGAGAATGGCGATAGGGGAATTGCCAGCCCTAAAGATATAATTGCTAGTGATGACAACAGGTTTTTATATGTCACTGATAGACTCTCAGGTATTTCAGTGTTTGAATTCTCAGAGCAATCTGAGTCACTAAAATTTTTACAGAATAATTCACCACACGATTTTGAATCAAGACAATTTGATACTAGCCTTATTCTAAGTCCTGATGGGAAGCACATTTACTTACCTGAAAGTGGGATGGACGCAAAGATTCATTTATTTGAACGCTCAAATATCACCGGTAAAGTAGCCCTGACTAAAACTTTCGACAAAGACAATGACTGGGTAAATGATTTTGATGAGGCTACTTCATTTGTAATTAGCGCTGATGGTAAGTATGTTTTTGCTTCCCACTCGAATAGTAAATGGTTGTTGACAGTATTTTTGCGAGATTCAACTACCGGTAACTTAACACTGATTGATAGAGTTCAGAATAATCGCTATGGCAATTTAGAAGGAATTGCTGAATTCGATGGTGCTGTGTACACAAAGATTATGCCCGATAATGAGCACCTACTTGTCTATTCAAATAGTTCTGATTTAGCGCTGTTTTCAATTGACCAATCATCAGGAAAACTGATCTTAAAACAATTGATGGAGAACGAACTTTTTGGTGTTTCTAATAGTAGAATAACCACTGCCTCTGTAGGGCTGTATGGTAATACATTATATTTTCCTTATGAAACTCGTGATGATTCATCATTAGTGATTGACTCAGGGATAATTGTTGCTGAGCTAAACACTGAATCCAACATAATATCGCAAATCCATAAATACAGTACTAACGAGCAATTATATGAGTGGTTACAGGGAGAATTAGAGATAGTTCTTGATTCTACTATTGGGCGTATCTATTTAACTAAGAATCATGGAGATTCCTTCATAACCTTGGGTATTAATGACACTACCAAAGAGTTGTTAATGTTAGAAGAAATAGAGCTTAAAGGAACTGAATTGAAAAAGTTAGGCGAGCCAATTCTGGTCAACACTTTTCATGATGGTAAATATATTCTGAGCGTAGATTCCTTTAATAGTAATTTTAGTGTGTTTAGAAAAAACACCCCTCCAAAGCTAAATGTAGATGACCTAAACTTTAGTATACGCGTTGGTGAGTATCAATTAATTGATTTTGATGATGTTTTCTCTGATTTCGATGATGACCTGTTGATGTTTGAAATAGTTGGAAATACTCCAGACTGGATGAACTTAGAAGCTTCATTTATTGAAGGTACACCAGGTTCAACTGATGTGGGCACAACTTTTGGGATAAAAGTTTCAGATGGGGTAGATAGAATAATCACAGAAGTGGGTATAGAGGTGATAAATACTAAGCCCTATTTCATAGGCTCAGAGACATCGTATAACGTTAATATAGATGAAGAAATCAACGTTAATTTTGATGAGCTGTTCGAAGATATTGATAACGATACTTTGACTTATGAAATCAAAGGAGCATTACCCTCTTGGCTAAACTTTTCTGAAAGTATCTTAAAAGGTACCCCGTCAGCTTCAGATGTTAAGGCAGAATTTACTTTAAAAGTATTCGATGGAGTAAATGATATCGAAGTCGCTTTCACTATTAATGTTATAAAGCCTACCCCCGAGATTGATAATGACACGACAACTAAAAGTGGAGGCGTTTTTTTTGAACTGACGCTGCTTGGAATTATAATCCTAATTCTTAGGTTTATTAATGCTTTTGGGTTGGTCAGAAACTTCAAATTTCGTAATTGATTGAGTTCGTTATACTTAATAAGGCGCTGTAACCGTTCTCTGGTACAGTCGCCTTGTAGTTCTTCGTTATACAAGGTGGCGTAGTGCGGTGATATGTGTATTTTAATATTAGGTTTGTATTTAGGTTAATTAAAGGATGCAAAAAAACCTGCGATATGTTTTCTTAATTTCTCAATGGGGGATGAAACTAATCCAATAAAGATACTCCCGATGAGTGGAGTTCGCTGCGCTAAAGTTTCGGGGGAAGAGTAGTACGGTCCTTAATAAAAGTTTTTATGCGTATTTACTACGTGCCATGAAAACCGTGAGTAGACTTATTGCATCTCAATAAATCTGGTATTCACCTTTAGGTTTATTGCTGTACATGAACGACTCGAGTTCCGACTTAAGTACTTCGACGATATCGGTTGTAAACGATGTTCTTATTTCGCCGGAGTCTAAATACCTCAGTAGATCAACTTCATGTTTAATAGCTGACTGAATTGAGTAAGTTATAGGGTAGGTGACTTTAAACTGCTGATGTGAGACGACGTTATCAGGGTTTTCTATGTCAACATAGAAGGTTAGCTGTTCATTTTCTTCACAAATATCACTGCAAGTACCATGGTCTCGAATGTAATCCATGACTATATTTTTAATGAAAATATCGAACTCATTCATATTAATCCCTCAATATATGCCCGTCCATTGGGTACAACTAAAATCTAGCAAAGAATAATAAATCTAGCCAACGCTATTTTGCAGATTTTTAGTTAACCCTCTCTGAATGAGGGGTAATGAAATAGTAGAGGGAGTAATTAATTAAGTTCTTTACAGTAGTTTTTCATGAGGGTTTAGATAGAACATCTTCTTCCATCCTTGGGTTTCATTTGTCATTAACCAAGGCAGTGGTAGCAGAGATAAAATTGAATAGTGAACGTGTGACGGTTTACCAATTGCGTTGCCAGAATTACCTAATGTGCCGATGGTATCACCTATTTTAACAAGGCTCCCACTCGCGACTGAAAGGCTATCTAGGTGAGAAAAGTAATGAATACGCCACTTAGGCCCTAAAATAGCAATTGCTTTACCACCCTTGTTGAGATGACCTGAAAAAACAACTATGCCAGAGCTTGCAGCTGAAACGGGGGTTCCCTTCTCGCCAAATATATCTATACCTTTATGTACAACAGAAGAGCCCCAAGGTTCGAACCAAAAAGTTTCATGGTTCCAATCACTCGGTGTCGCTCCTTTAACAGGAATAATGATTTTTTCTGGTATCAACATGCCAATTAAGATTATCAAGCCTAAAGTAAGGAAACTATATTTTATGTATTTCATTGTCTTATCCATGACATATTTTTAATTAAAGCTGACCCATTAAACTCATTAATAGTCTAAAAAACAATACAAAAAAACAATACAAAACAACGCCACCTGTTGTTTGGAACACTCTGATTCATAATGAGGGGGAATTTTATGTACTTTAGAGTGAATTTTTATCTTTAGTTTAAAGCGTGAGCCGTAAAAGGGAAGAAAGTGCTTCAAGGTATGGTGAAGCACTTTTAATGAATAGGTTAATGTGTAGATTTAAGAATAACGTGGGGAGCGAGCTTATTAACTACGCGCCTAATTCAGCTCTTACGATTTCAGCACCTTGACTAAGTGCGCTTAGTTTAGCTCTAGCTATATCTCTTGAAAGCGGTGCCATACCGCAGTTGGTACAGGGGTAGAGTTTGTCAGCATCTACATATTTGAGAGCTTCGCGCAACGTTGCGGCCACTTCATCGGGTGTTTCAATATCAGTGGTTGCTACATCAATTGCACCAACCATTACTTTTTTACCGCGAATAAGTTCAAGCAGTTCAATAGGTACGCGAGAGTTGTGACACTCCAGCGAAATAATATCGATATTCGATTTTTGTAGTTTTGGAAACACTTCTTCGTATTGACGCCATTCACTCCCAAGCGTTTGTTTCCAATCTGTGTTTGCTTTGATGCCATAGCCGTAGCAAATGTGTACGGCTGTTTCGCATTTTAAGCCTTCGATTGCTCTTTCTAGACACTTAATGCCCCAGTCATTTACATCATCAAAAAATACATTAAACGCAGGCTCATCAAATTGAATAATATCAACGCCAGCGGCTTCGAGCTCTTTGGCTTCTTGATTGAGAATTTTGGCAAATTCCCAAGCCAGCTTTTCTCGGCTTTGATAGTGGGCGTCATACAAGGTGTCTATCATTGTCATAGGGCCTGGCAATGCCCACTTTATTGGCTGTTTGGTTTGTGAACGTAAAAATTTAGCGTCTTCAACAAACACCGACTTACTGCGTGATACCGGCCCAATGACGCTTGGTACACTTGCCTCGTAGCGATTGCGAATAGTAACTGTTTTACGGTTTTCAAAGTCAACACCATTCAAATGTTCAATAAAGGTGGTTACAAAGTGTTGGCGTGTTTGCTCACCGTCGCTGACAATATCAACGCCAGCCTGTTGTTGCTCTTGCAGGGCTACACGTAGCGCATCTTGTTTGCCATCAATAAGCTCTGCGCCTTGTAACTTCCATGGCGACCATAGAGTTTCGGGTTCAGCGAGCCAAGAAGGTTTTGGTAAGCTGCCCGCTGTCGATGTTGGTAATAATTTTTTCATGTTAACTCTCATTAAATCGCGTAGTTAGCCGACCACTGTTCCAAAACTGATTGATAAGGCTTAATAAAGTGCTGTTCAGTAAACTTGCCTTGAGCAATGGCAAGTTGGCTGCGTTCTTCGCGGTCATAAACTATCTGTGTGATAGAGTGATCGGCATTTCGTAAATTTGGTTGATACTTGCTACCCGCTACGGCGTTTGCGTTATAGATCTCTGGTCGGTAAATCTTTTGAAATGTTTCCATGGTACTGATTGTGCTGATTAGCTCTAAATTAGTGTAATCATTCAATAAGTCACCAAAGAAATAGAACGCCAAAGGTGCAACGCTGTTTGGTGGCATAAAGTAACGAACTTGTAAGCCCATCTTTTTGAAATACTGTTCTGTGAGTGACGATTCATTAGGTTGATACTCGACACCTAAAACAGGGTGGTGATTTTCAGTCCGGTGATATGTTTTATTGTCAGAAACGCTTAGGCAAATAACCGGAGGCTTCTTGAAGTGCTGTTTATAAATTTCTGAATCAATAAAGTATTTAAATAACTTACCGTGTAGATCGCCAAAGTTATCTGGAATACTAAATTCTTCTCTGCTTTTATTGTGATCAAGTAATAGCACACTAAAATCATAATCACGGACATACGATGAGAAGTTGTTACCAACAATTCCCTCAATACGTTCATTGGTTTTATGGTCAATGATATTGGTCTTTAAAACTTCAATTGAAGGAAACGCTTCACCACTACCTGCAATATCTAAATCAACAGAGATAATTTCAAGCTCAACAGAATAGCGGTTGCCTTGTGGATTATCCCAATTTGCCAGTGCATTGAAACGGTTATCTATCATTTTTAATGCATTACGTAAGTTCTGCTGGCGACTTTCGCCACGTGCTAGGTTAGCGAAGTTAGTGGTAATACGGGTGCTGTTTGACGGTTGGTAATTTTCGTCAAAGCGAATACTCTTAATTGTAAATGAGAAATTATGTTTCATGGCAATGTACCTAATGTCCTGAGATAAATGATTGCTGCTCACCTTCCTTTAATAGCTAGGTCATTAACCTTGAGGTGGCTTGGGTATCTATTTATACGTGCCCCGCATCATGAAGAAAAACGTTTTTATTTCAGGTAAAACATGAATTTGATTCATACCTGAATGAGGTGATTAGTTTATCGAGTGGCAAAGAGAGGATAATATCTGGAAAAATAACTTTGAATGTCTAGATGGCTAGATGTTTTTATTGGTGTTGTGATTTTTTCATATAAAACGTGAGTAATATTCACCCCTTATCATTGTCTTCATAGTCATTTGTGCTGCTTTAAGTTGTTATACTCGGCTCCCTAACTAATAACAAAGACAAGTAAAATGAATGAATTAATCGTGTTAATACTAGCTTGTGCGATACTCGGCAGTGGTGTTGGCTTTTTGGCAGGGCTCTTGGGGATCGGTGGTGGCTTAGTGATCGTGCCGATATTAAGTATGATACTGCTGCATTTTCAGGTGTTGCCAGCAGAGCAAGTTGTGCTGGTGGCTATTGCTACATCGCTCGCTTCAATCCTGTTTACTTCAACATCATCAGCCATTGCTCACCATAAAAATGGCAATGTGCCTTGGCAGCTTGCGCCTTGGGTTATGACAGGAGTTGCATTAGGCGCACTGATAAGTGGTTTCTTAGCAGCGTTATTACCGCAAAATGTAGTACGAATTGTGTTTGCGGTAAGTGTGGTGCTTATTGCATTAAAAATGATTTTTGGCAGTAAAAATGATGCCCAAACAGCTCGCGCATTACCAAATAAAGGGCTTTTAACGTTTTATACAACAATCACAGGCGGTTTATCTGCCATGATAGGCATTGGTGGTGGTGCCGTGTTGGTACCGCTACTCACGTTTTTCTCGGTCGATATGAAAAAAGCTATTGGCTGCGCCTCGGCGTGCGGTATTGTGATTGCCCTGTTTGGCTCAGTGGGTTACATCAGTTCGGGCAGTCAGTACTTTACGTTAAAAGAGGGCTTTGCTGGTTTTGTTTATTTACCTGCCTTGTTTGGGATTGTCTGTACTTCGTGGTTTACCGCGCCGTTAGGGGCAAAAGCGACGCATCACTTGCCAGTATCTACTATTAAAAAAATCTTTGCAGGATTGTTGGTTATTATGGCTGTGAACATGCTTACTCGGTGATAACTGAAAACGGTAAAGTGAGCCCTTAAAATATATTAACTTGGGCTTTTTTACCTTTGTGTTGATTACGAATAAACCAGCGCATAGCGCCAAGTATAAATAACACACCTACAGCTAAGCCGCTGAAAAGCCAAGTTATACGTCCAGTTAAATTAAGAAAACTACCATCATGTATAGGATGAAGCCAATTTAAAATAGTAGTGCTGGTGCCTTGTTTCTGGTAATCGAATACCTCTGAAATTTCACCTGTATGGCCGTCAATATAGACATAGCTGTGCGGAAAACGGCGCGATGGGTCACCCTTTGTTTGCACTCTAACTCGATAATAAAACGGGTTGCCGTTTGTTGCGGGTGTTTCTATCCATGCACCTCTTGAGTTAGGTAAAGTATTTAGTGCTAAACTCAATGCTGTATTGGGTTCAATGATAGTGTTATCTGCATCAGTACCATAAGGATTTACAGGAGCCTCCGCTGTGTCTATTGGCCCTGTTATTTTTATTAAAATTGCCGTTGACTCTTTAGGGAGTGCTAACATTACGCCAGTAACTGACAAAATGACTAAGGGTATTATAAAAATCAGCCCAAGCAATTTATGCCAATCGTAAAGCCTGCCGATAGGCGATGGGCGTTTTTTAAATTTAATTTGTCTTTGCCATTGCCCTCGTTTTGGCCACCATGCAAATAAGCCACTGAATAACAGGTATAAAATAGCTAAACCTGCGTAGCCTAAAAGCCAAGTTCCCGTGTTACCTAGTAGTAAAGTGAAGTGCAGGTTATACAGCCACGTCATTAAATATTGACCCCAATAATCGTGACGTAGAATTGTATTGCCATCACGTGAGAGCCATACCATTAACGGCGCAAATTCGAGATGCTGTGTTTCCGGTGGATTGTAATATCGAGCGGGAATTAGCTCTGCATTTGCCGTTACTTCAAAACGCCAACTACCTAGTTTATCAGGATATTGTTTGCGCAGGGTATTCAGTGCGTTACTAAAATTAGGCGAAGCGTTGCTCTGCAACTTGGAATGGGAGATGTTTAAGCTTTGATCAAGCTCGTCGTAAAATACTAATAACGAACCTGTTAGTGCGATAACACAAAATAATAACCCAAGGCTCAGGCCAAGCCATTTGTGTATACGGCGGTGCAGTTTTCGCCAGTTGAGCATTGAGAACCCCTTATAATTACTGGCTTTATTCAATATGCCAAGAAATATTATTTCATAAATTAATTGCGCTGGGCAATGCGACAAAATGTCACAGTCGCTCTCAAATAAGGTCAGACAAGGTTTGCTTTATTTATATAACAAAATTATTATATAAATAAATTGTTATGGAGTGACCATGAAAGTTCTCTTTTTATGTATAGAAAATTCAGCTCGTTCAATTATGGCTGAGGCATTACTTAAACATCATGGTAAAGGTGAGTTTGAAGTGTTTAGTGCAGGTACAGAACCTTATGCGGTAGACCCTCGTACGCTTGCGGCGATTGAGCATTTTGGTTTAAAAACCGATAACTTACACTCAAAGCACTTAAACGATGTAACTAATCTGCATTTTGATTACGTCATTACCTTATGTGATGACGCTACAAAAGAATGCGCCAATCGCGTCGATGGCAGCCATTGCCTTGCGTGGGACTTTGCAGATCCTAAATCTCGCTCCGAACCTCACGCTTTTGAAAAAACCTTGCAAGAGATCAATGAGCGAATTAAACAGTTTGTACAATCCCATAACAAAGAAAAGCCCGTCTCTATTTCGCCAACCACATTTTATAAAGCGCTTGCAGATGATATTCGTTTAAAAAGCTTATTACTTATCGCCGTTGAGCAAGAGGTTTGCGTGTGTGAATTAATGACGGCACTTAATGAGCAAAGCCAACCAAAGGTTTCAAGGCATTTAGCGCAGCTGAAAAAGCAGGGCATTTTGTCGGATAGAAAACACCAGCAGTGGGTGTTTTACTCTTTAAACCCGACTCTACCTATGTGGATGAAACAAACAATTACCTCGACCGTAGTAAACGAACCGAATTTTATAGAGAACGAGTTAGCAAGGCTAAATGCGATGGGAGATGATCGCCCAACCCGTGTTGCTCGCTGTTGTAATTAAACAAAGCGGTTTGCTGTTAACTGTCGGCAAACTCGGTAAACAAGTTAGACAATTTTCAAAAAGTAGGAGCTTAATAATGGCAATTAAAGTAGGCATTAATGGTTTTGGCCGTATGGGTCGTTTATCGCTAAGAGCAGCGTTTGCATGGGACGACGTTGAGTTTGTGCAAATTAATGACCCTGCGGGTGATGCAGCAACACTGGCTCACTTACTAAAATATGATTCGGTACACGGTATTTGGCCTCATGAGGTTGAAAGTAACGATAACGCAGTGATTATCGATGGTCACGAAATTAATGTCACACAAAATAAAGCAATTGCAGACACTGATTGGTCTGGCTGCGATATCGTTATTGAAGCCTCGGGCGTGATGAAAAAAAACGAGTTACTGCAAGCCTACCTTGAACAAGGTGTGAAAAAAGTTGTTGTCACTGCGCCTGTAAAAGAAGACGGCGTGTTAAACGTTGTAATGGGTGTAAACGATGATTTATACGATGTACAGCAGCACGATATTGTGACTGCGGCATCATGCACTACCAACTGTTTAGCGCCTGTGGTTAAAGTACTGCAAGAAAAAATTGGCATCAAACATGGTTCAATGACGACCATTCACGATATCACTAATACGCAAACTATCTTAGATGCGCCGCATAAAGATTTACGCCGTGCTCGCGCATGTGGCATGAGCTTAATTCCAACTACAACAGGCTCTGCAACAGCGATTACACATATTTTCCCTGAACTTAAAGGCAAATTAAACGGCCACGCGGTTCGTGTGCCTTTAGCGAATGCATCAATCACAGACTGTGTGTTTGAAGTTGAAAAGCCGACTACCGCTGAGCAAATTAACCAATGGATGCAAGAAGCCGCAGAGGGTGAGCTAAAAGGCATTTTAGGCTATGAAGAAAAGCCACTTGTTTCTATCGATTACAAAACAGATCCACGCTCAAGCATTGTTGATGCGTTATCAACTATGGTTGTGAACGAGACACAAGTTAAGCTGTATGTTTGGTACGATAACGAATGGGGTTATGCAAACCGCACTGCCGAACTTGCCCGTAAAGTTGCGTTATCATTAAAAGGTTAAAACCAATGACGCGTTTGGCTAATCTTCCCGCTGATATAAAGCAGTACTTAATTGTCACTGGGAATTACTGGGCATTTACGCTAACAGATGGCGCATTGAGGATGTTGGTGGTATTGCATTTTCATGCGCTTGGCTACTCGCCTTTGAGTATTGCCATGTTGTTTTTGTTTTATGAGATTTTTGGTGTTGTTACTAACTTAGTAGGTGGCTATTTAGGCGCAAGGCTTGGTTTAAACAAAACTATGAATATTGGCCTTGCCATACAGGTGGCGGCGTTGTTCATGCTGGCAGTCCCCCCTGACTGGTTGAGCGTTGCCTATGTGATGTTAGCGCAGGCTCTGTCGGGCATTGCAAAAGATCTCAATAAAATGAGTGCTAAAAGCTCAATTAAAATGCTGGTTGCCAGTGGCCAAGAAGGCACCTTGTTTAAATGGGTGGCGATACTAACGGGCTCTAAAAATGCATTAAAAGGTGTGGGTTTCTTTTTAGGTGGCTTACTTCTCACATTAATGTCGTTTAAAGGCGCAATGCTCGCGATGGCTGCCACTTTGCTGGTGGTGTGGTGTTTCAGTCTTTATGCACTTAAAAATGATTTAGGCAAAGCCAAAAACAAACCTAAGTTTAACGAGGTATTTTCAAAAAGCAGTTCAATCAACATTTTGTCAGCAGCAAGGTTGTTCTTGTTTGGTGCGCGTGATGTTTGGTTTGTTGTTGCACTTCCGGTGTTTTTATCGCAAGCCTTTGGCTGGGAGCACTGGACTGTGGGCGCTTTTCTAGCTACTTGGGTAATTGGTTATGGGATAGTGCAATCTTTTGCTCCTAAAATCATTAAGCTTAATAAGCAAACATCACCGAGTGCAGAAACAGTTAAGTGGGCATCATGGCTTGCTTTAGTGACTTTAGCGATTGCCCTTGCTATTGGCTTTGAGTGGGCTGTAAAACCTATGCTCATAGGCGGGTTGATGTTATTTGGTGTGTTATTCGCGATTAACTCATCTTTGCACAGTTACTTAATTGTTAGCATGGCCGATGCCGATGGCGTATCACTCGATGTCGGGTTTTATTACATGGCTAATGCTGTGGGGCGCTTGGTTGGTACAGTGCTGTCTGGTTTAGTTTTTCAGCTATATGGCTTGGCAGCGTGCTTGGCTATCTCACTGGTGTTTATTGTTTTTACCGTATTTATTTCAACTAAATTACCAAAACAAATTTAGTTTCATGCAAAGTAAGCTGCTCACCTATTTATTGTTGTCCATCATAATATATGAATGAAGGCATTGAAGCACTTGAATAAAAATTATTAATATCTATAAGTAGTAAAGTAACTTTTTATGAAGTTATGTGAGGTGTTATGTCAGCTTTCGCAAAGAAAATGGGCATGCCTGAAAAGAGGGGGATACAACTTAGTTAGATTCGATGTCCAAACACATTCAAGATTTATTTGAGAGTGTCTCAAATTAGCACTGCTTAGAGCCTTAAAATTATCAAAGAGCGACAGAAATCTCAGATTTTAATCGCTCTTTTGAAAATAAACCCTGCCAACAGCTTATTTATTAACTGAGTTCAATAATGCGTCTCGATTTAATATCGTGGCGCGATTTTTGCCATTAAAGTGAGCTACAAATTATGCTTTTTTAACGAACTTAGCTGTCACCATCATTTCACCGACACCATCAACTTTACAGTCGAGTTCGTGATCTTTTTTATCAAGCACTCGGCGGATTAACGCTTTGGTGCCGATTTTAATGACTTGTGAACTGCCTTTGATTTTTAAGTCTTTTGCAACGGTTACTTTGTCGCCATCAGCCAACAGCGTGCCGTTAGCGTCTTTTACATTGATAATGTCATCTTCATTGACCGTATCAGGATTCCACTCATGGGCGCACTCTGGGCAGATAAGATTATTTTGTTCCGGATAAACATATTCCGAATTACATTGTGGACAGGGAGGATAAGACATACACTTCACTCTTAATCATTTGATTCTTTGTAGTTTAACCGTTTTGGCAAAAGGATTCGATTGTTTGCTCATTTATGAGCGTTGATTTTTATTAAATTGATGAGTTTTGTCTAAGTTAATGTGATACAGCTTTATGAAAGGGAAATATAATAATGATACGATTTTTAGCTGCTTTGTTAGTGTTATTTTCATGTATGGCTTATGCAACGGATGCTCCTCACCGAGGAGACATTACCACCGATGAGTTACTTAAAGATTACCCTGCATTTAATAAAGAGTATGAGAGCTTTTCGCCAAGCAAAGAAGAGCTTGTAAAAATTAAAGCACTGCAAGGGAAGCAAGTATTGGTATTTTTGGGCACTTGGTGTCATGACTCAAAACGAGAAGTACCGCGCTTTTTAAAATTACTCAATGCTGCAAAGGTACAGTTAGATTCGCTGCGTTTAGTGGCGGTAGGCTATGATAAACGCGATCCCAATGGTCTGGCTAAGCAATACGATGTGCGTTATACGCCTACCATCATTGTCAGCGATGACGAAAAAGAGCTTGTGCGTATGATTGAGAAACCAAAGCAAAGTATTGCTGCTGATCTCACAATACAGGGTCAAATTTTATAAACTCCTCAATCGGTAAAGGCATTGATATTAAATACCCTTGCACATAATCAATGCGTTTATCGCTGACCAGCTCCCACTGCTCTGAACTCTCAACCCCTTCAGCGGTGATAGTCAGATTTAGTTGATGGGCTAAGTCACTCATGGTCTGTAAAAATAAACCATCGCGTGGGTTTTCAACGCAGTTACAAATAAAGGCGCGGTCTATTTTTACATTATCTAATGGGAATTGCTGAATCGAAGCGAGTGATGAGTAGCCAGTGCCAAAGTCATCAAGTGATAAGTCAAATCCAACGGCCTTGAGTTCATGCATTAAACTAATAGCATACTGCGTATTTTGAAATAGCGCTGATTCGGTAATTTCTAAATTAATTTTTTGTGTAGCAGGAAACAGCTGCGCTTTTTCACTTGTTAGTCGATTAACAAGGTGCGCATCTGAAAATTGTTTACGTGATAAGTTGATCGACATTTTTACATGGATATTGTTCGCCACAAGGCTATGGCAATCTTTTGCGACTCTTGCGACAATCCAGCGCGAAAGGAGGTTAATTAGCTCAGATTGCTCAGCAATGGCGATAAACTCCTGTGGGGATACAAAACCTCGTACAGGATGTTGCCAGCGAATAAGTGCCTCGCAGCCTATCAGTTTTCCATCTTTTGTATTTACAATAGGTTGATACACCATACTAAGTTGTTTATCGGTTGAAAGTGCATGCCTTAAGTCACTTTCTAAATCACTTTGTGCGATTAGTTTGTCTTTAAGAGACTGACTGTAAATGGTGTAGGCTTTTTTCTGTCGGTGGCATTCATTCATGGCAATTAATGTTGTGTTAATTTGCTCTGCTGCATCTAAATTCTGTAAGTGCGGATAGCCTATGCCAACATAAAAATGATAAAAATGAGCTGTACCTGCTGTTTCAATCAGCCCCGCGACACGGTGTTGTAGTTCATCGATGAGAGTTGCAAGTTCTTCGTCAAAAATTCCCTCTTTTAGCAAGAGCATAAAGCAGCCTAGTTTAATATGAGAGCAGAATGCTTGGTGTTGCTCTGCAAACTCAATTAAGCGATTGGCTAAGGCTTTTTGTAGTTCATTTGACGCCTTATATCCGTACATGTCTTCAATTTGCCTGTAGCCTTTAATTTCTAGGCAAATTAGAGTTAAACCCGAGTTATATTGGTTTTTAGAGCATAGGCTGGTGATATATTTTTCGCTGTAGTGGCGGTTTGCTAATCCCGTTATGGGATCAAAATGAGCTTGTTGATATAGTTCATGCTGTTTTTGCTTTTCAGCACTAATATCTTCTACTGTTCCCACCAAGGTTTTTGTTTTGTTATTCCACTCAGCATACTCATGAAACCAGCGTTGTTCACCATTGATTTTTATTGTGTACTCAAGCTCACTGGGGCTGGCTGGTTTTGCGTTTATAAAATTAAGAAATGCATTTTTATAGGCACTATCGATTTGGTCACATACTTGTTGAATTGGCTGCTTAGGTGACTTCGTTTTAAATAATTTAGTCGCTTGTGCAGAAAGGTGTCTCGATTCACTGTAAGGCGAAATGTGCCAACTGCCTACACCACTCAGTGTTTGGGCCTGTTTTAAGGCTAATGCTTGCTCAGAAAGCTCATTGGTTCGCTTTGTTAGCAATGACTCTAAGTTTTTTTCATGTTCGCGCAGGCGCAAAGTGATGCTAATTAAGTAACTAATTAAAGACGAAAAAGCTAAAACAATGAATGTTAAAATGCCTATCTCAGCATACGCACGATACGCAAATTCATCTTTTATCCCTACAATCCATAATTGATTTTTGACAGGTAGTGAACGTGTTTCCCATTTAGTATTATTAAACGCATGCTCTCCTAATAAAGGAATATAGTTACCATCGTTGTTTTGCCACACCTCGATAATATGGGAGTGGGATACATGTTTTAATTTTATTTTATTAATAAACTCAGGAAAGCGAAGCACTACAATGCTGAATCCCCAGAAAGAGCCTTTGTTGAATATAGGTAAGCGGGCAACTAATCCAGCCCCCCCTTGAGAAAGTTGCTTTGGGCCATCAAGCTGCATTTGCTCTGTTTGAATTGCTTTTTCTAGTGAGGGTCTTATTGAAGGGACAGCAAACAAATCACTGTTAATGACTCCTTCGTGTGTAACAAGCGGATAACTGTAAGTAATAACGCCATTTGGGGCGAGTTGGATGGTTTGACTACCGTCACTATGTTTTAGAATATGCTTGGCGAGCGTTTCAAACTGTGTCTTTGTGTAGCTGGCATCACGCATCGCATCTCTAATTAAATAAGGACCGAGCAAGGCTGTTTCTAGGTTTGTTTTTAAATAGTTTGTATAACTATCAAGAACAGACTCTTGTTCAATATGATGCATTGTTTGTCTATCGAGATAAACTTTAAACGCAATAATCGAAAATAAGCAAAAAGTCAGAATGAAAGAGATCACACTTAGTGAAGATTTGTTATTATTTCGCAAAGAGTTCGTATTCCCGATTAATAATGCAATTTAAGTATTGAGCAGGTTCTTAAAAATACTAGTTTAGGGTTGTTTTATTGTCTAGTTAGTAGACATAAAATAGGGCGTTATTGCTGTTAAAAGTACAAATATTTGTACCGAGAAACAGTAACTTGAAATTTAGAAGTGTAAAAGCAATGTACCAAAGTGTTATTAAAGCCATAGATAAAGCGAATGCTGCAGACCCTAATAAAGTGACTGTAGATGGGAAACCCTATGGCAAAGAGAGCCTGTACGCTACGCGTATGAGTGAGATGTTGCAGCGTTTTAATCCATCGGCAGATGAATTGATGTGTATCGCAGCTCACGGACAACACATTGAACGTTGGCGCTCTCCTCGAAGTGACTTTCCATTAGGAAAACAAGGCTACTATCAATGGCGTACTGCTTTATATGATTTTCATGCTGAACGTGTTACAACGTTAATGCAACAGGCAGGCTATTCGTCAGATGAATGCGAGCGTGTCTATGCGGCAGTCGCTAAAAAGAATATAAAACGTAATCCCGACAGCCAACTCATTGAAGATATCGCAAGTCTTGTGTTTATTGAACATTACATGCTTGATTTTGCAAGTAGCAAGCCTGATTACGATGAGCAAAAATGGCTGGGCATTATTCGTAAAACATGGCAAAAAATGTCAAACGAAGCACATGAATTTGTACTCGCTGGTAACATCAGCTTACCTGAGCCGCTTAAACCGCTAATTACAAAAGCGCTAAATTAATTGTAAAACAAGGATGTAAAATGTATTGCCCGCGAACAAAAGTAGCGCTTGAAGAAACAACTATTGGTGATATTAAGGTTTATTTATCCCCAACTGGCGGTGTGTTTTTTGATAATCGACAAATCTTTCATTTCAGCGACCCAAGGTTAAAGCCCGCACAAGTGCTGGTGGCTCATTTACAAACACTGCCACCTGAGTCAATAGATTTAAAAAAGCGGATTCATTGTCCTAAGTGTCCTTATGTTGTCATGATGCGGCGCTTTTTTACCCCGCTTAGAGTGGTTGAAATTGATGAGTGTCCGAACTGCGCTGCAATTTGGCTAGATAATGGGGAACTTGAAAAAATTCATGAGAATCACCTAACCCCAAAAGAGCGTGAAATGCTGCGCATCGACATGGCAAATAACAATGGCTTTATTCAAGTTAAAATCCCAAAACGGCGTCATCATATTCATGTAGAAAAGTCTGCTGCCGATGAAAACTCGAACCTACAAAAGCTCGCAGAGCTTGCGTATTTGTCTTTGTTGAATGAGTGATTACTTGTATAACCTCGGTAGTTAAACTTTAGGAAATTCATTGTTCAAAGAGCAGGGGTTTTTAAGCGTAATTAATTACTTAAAAATGGTAATTTAAATCTCTACTAGACAAATGAGGGTGCCCTCGATTGCGCGAACATAGGCATAGTGTTGAGCATCTTTTTTGGTTGGTGGGCATAAAGGCTCTGCCCCTGCGAGCACCGCTTTATCGTAGCTTTCAACTAAGTTCTTACAACTAAAACGTAGCTCAAAGCCAAGCGCAGGTTGCTTTGGATGGGCGCGAATGTAGCCTTGTTTAAAATAAGATTGGGCATATGGGTGAGTGGCAAATGCTAGTTTTACAGTGCCCGTTACGAGCTCGCCATACTCTGCATCATCACTGATATGATTGGTATTTAAAGCAAATGCTTGATAGTAAAAGTCGAGTACTTCTTCTACGTTATCGACGTAAATAACCTGACTTATAAACTCCATTTGTACACTCAAAGTGATTATTGATTCTTTAAATAAAGCATACTTTTTACGATTTTGCAGAGATAAAAAAACCTTGTAAGTGTTAATTACAAGGTTTTCATCTTAATAGATACCGTCGTTAAGATTTATTACGGTTTTCTTTTGCAAAGGCACGTATTTTACGTTTTTGCGATAGCGTTACTTTATTGGTACGGCCTGCGTATGGGTTATCGCCTTCTCTGAATTCAATTTTGATTGGCGTGCCCATAATACCTAATGCTTTACGATAGTAATTCATTAGGTAGCGCTTGTAGCTGTCTGGTAAGTCATGCACTTGGTTACCATGAATAACGATACGTGGCGGGTTATAACCACCGGCATGTGCATACTTAAGTTTAACACGACGACCACGAACGAGTGGCGGCTGGTGGTCTGCTTGTGCCATATCCATGATACGACGTAGCATCGCTGTGCTGATACGCTTAGTTGCTGACTCATACGCTTCGTCCACTGACTCAAACAAGTGACCAACACCGGTACCATGTAGCGCAGATATAAAGTGTAAACGAGCGAAGTCAATAAAACCTAAACGGCGGTCAAGTTCTGATTTAATACGCTCTTTCACGTAATCGTCAAGGCCATCCCATTTGTTTACCGCAACAACCAACGAGCGGCCCGCATTAAGAGCAAAGCCAAGTAAGCTTAAGTCTTGATCAGAAATACCTTCGCGCGCATCAACTACTAACAATACAACGTTAGCATCTTCAATTGCTTTAAGGGTTTTGATCACTGAGAACTTTTCAACTACATCGCTTACTTTCTTGCGCTTACGAACACCGGCGGTATCGATTAAGATGTACTCTTTATCGTTACGGGTCATCGGAATGTAGATAGAGTCGCGTGTTGTACCTGGCATATCGTAAACAATAACACGTTCTTCACCCAAGATACGGTTTGTTAGTGTTGACTTACCTACGTTAGGACGACCAATAATAGCGAGCTTTACAGGCTTATCGGCAAAGGCTTGCGCATTGTCTTCGCCTTCTTCATCTTCACTGTAAAGATCAACGAGTTCGTCATCGCTTTCTTCAAGCTCTTCTGTTTCACCTGCCAGTTCAGCGATCACAGGTTGTAGAGTTGTTTCAAGTAGTTGTGTGATGCCACGGCCGTGAGCCGCCGCAATATGATGAATATCACCTAAGCTTAATTGGAAAAACTCTGCACAGTAGGAGTCTGCATCAATACCATCTACCTTATTGGCAACAACAAAGCATTTTTTTTGCTGTTTACGCAAGTGATTAGCAATTGCTTGGTCTGCGGCAGTCATACCCGCGCGGGCATCAACTAAAAATAAGACGATATCAGCCTCTTCAATCGCAAGTAGCGACTGCTCAGCCATTTCAGTTTCGATACCATGTTCTGAGCCGTCGATACCGCCCGTGTCTACCACGATAAATTCATAGCCATCGTAATCAGCTTGGCCATATTTTCTATCTCGTGTTAAGCCAGGAAAGTCGGCAACGAGGGCGTCACGAGTACGTGTTAAACGGTTAAATAATGTGGATTTGCCCACATTGGGTCGCCCAACAAGAGCGATCACGGGAAGCATAAACTACCTCTTAAAAAAACAACAAAAGGCTTCGCTAAGCGAAGCCTTATAAAAAGTACAAGTAATATTAATAAGTTAGTCTGGAATTTTGACCGCGCTAACTTCACCATCTCGGGTGTATAAAATTAATTTGTCACCAGCAACAACAGGCTCAACGAAGAAACCTGAGCTGTCAAAGTCTTCACGAGAAACAAGCTCACCTGTTTCTTTATTTAGCCAATGTAGGTTACCTTCTTGGTCGCCAAGGGCTATATAATTCCCTGCAATGGTTGGTCCTGTAAGGTACCAACCGCGCAGTGCTGGCTGACTCCAACGTTCAATGCCTGATGATTTATCTAAAGCATAAATTACGCCATCGCTATCGACAACGTAAATGTGTTGGCTATCCATAGATAAGTCACGATAGCTGCTGTACTCTCGTTTCCAGACAACATTACCAGAACGAATATCAACAGCTGCTAAGTTACCATTATAGGCGATAGCGTAAGCATATGGGCCACTAATTAATGCTTGTGTATCAACATCAACAAGACGCTCGAATTCAGAAGCCCCTTTTGGCGTTGCAATTTCAGCACTCCATGCAGAGTAGCCATTTTCTGAAATAAGCACGCTTAATCGGCCCGTTTCAAGGCCAAGTAGAACGCCACCATTTGCAACGGTTGGAGAGCTTTGCCCGCGTAACGTAAGAGGGGGTACTTCTTGTTCAAAGCGCCAACGCTCTTCACCGGTATCTGGGTGAACAGCTAATAGTTTACCTGAGCCTAAGTTAACGAACACCAGACCATCACCGGCGGCTGGTTTAGACAGTACTTCACCAGGCATGGTTTTACGCCAGGCAATTTCACCTGTTTCGCGATCAAGCGCGGTTAAGTAGCCGTGCTCAGAGCCAACAAAAATTTTGCCGTATGCTTGTAAAATACCGCCAGAAAGCTTCGCGCTTTCTGTACTTTCCCATGGCCAAAATGCTGGGTTTTCACGTACGTCTGTTTGCCATAGTGTATCGCCATTTTCAAGCGATAGGGCTTCAACTTCACCTTCACGGTTCGCTACATACACAACATCATTATGCACTGCAGGTGTCAGGCGAGAAAAGTAATGCTCTACACCATCACCGATTGATTCTTGCCAAATGATGTCTGTTTCAAATTGATTAACGATTTCTGGCAGCACTAATTCTTCTTCGTCATCACTTGACGAACACCCTGTTAGGGTTGCAATACACAGAGCAAGTGTAGCCGCTGTTAACTTCTTCATCTTAACCCCTTACGCCGCTGGGCTAGTTTGTGCTAAGTCATCAAGTTTAATTTGTAATAAAGGGTTATTCTCAAGACCCCCTTTGTCAGCAGCTGCTTGATACTGTGTACGTGCCTGAGCCTTATCACCTTGCGCAGAAAAAATATCACCTTTAAGTTCAGCGACAGTTGCTGCAAATGATTCAGGTAACTGCGAGTTTAAAGTAGCCAGCGCTTGGTCATATTGTTTTTGGGCAATATGAACACGTGCAAGACGTGTTGCAGCCGTTGCTTTTAACTCAGGGTTTTTCTCATTCGTGATGATCCAGTTAAGCTTTTCGCTTGCTGCATCAAGATCATTTTTTTCTACTGCTTCTTTTGCTGCAACAAATGCTGTTAGAGTACTGTAACTTGATTCGCTATTCTCATTGATAAACGTATCTGCTTTGTCTAACACTGCGCCGCTATCAACAAGTTTAGTGAAAGAGTCTGATGCTGTTTCAGCTGTTGTGATTTGGTTTTGGTTATACGCTTTCCAACCGTATAAACCACCTAAACCAGCAACAATACCAATAGCTAGTGCGACACCATTTTCACGGAAAAAGCGTTTAATCGCTTCTGCTTGTTGTTCTTCTGTTGAATAAATATCCATGCTTACCTCTGTTGCTCACTGGGCTTATATAAGCGCAGCAAGTAGCGTCTTCGCTTCTTCTAATTTTAGGGTGACTTGTTCTTTACGCTCTCGTAAGTACTTAATAGTCACAACGCCTTGTTCTAATTCATCTTCGCCGATAATTACCGCGACTAATGCATCGCTCTTATCTGCGCGTTTTAATTGCTTTTTAAAGTTGCCGCCGCCAGCGTGCACCATCACACGTAAGCCCGCAACATCTTTACGTAATTGAGCGGCAATAAGCGGTGCTTGAATACTGGCTTTATCGCCCATGGCTGCCAAATATACATCAGCACTACGGCGAATGTCACCAACGGATTCTAACGCTTGAAGTAACAGTACTAAGCGCTCAAGACCCATTGCAAAACCAACCGCTGGCGTGGCTTTACCACCAAGTTGTTCAACTAGGCCATCATAACGGCCACCGGCACAAACCGTTCCTTGTGCGCCTAGGCTATCTGTCACCCACTCAAAAACGGTGCGGTTGTAGTAGTCAAGGCCGCGCACGAGCTTTTCATTTACCGTGTATTCGACGCCTGCGGCGTCTAAACGTTCACATAAATTTTCAAAATGTTCTTTTGATTCAGCGTCTAAGTGCTCAGATAGCTTAGGAGCATCTGTTAAAATAGCTTGTACATCAGGGTTTTTACTATCTAGAACGCGTAATGGGTTAGTGTGCATACGACGCTTTGAGTCTTCATCGAGCACATCGACGTGTTGCTCTAAGTAAGCTACAAGTGCATCACGGTATTCAGCACGCGCTTCGTTAGAACCTAGTGAGTTAAGCTCAAGACGAACGTGCTCGCTGATACCAAATTCTTTCCATAATTGAGCTGTTAGCAAAATAACTTCTGCATCGATATCAGCAGTGGCGATGCCGAATGTTTCTAAGCCAAATTGGTGGAATTGACGGTAACGGCCTTTTTGTGGACGCTCGTGACGAAACATCGGGCCCATGTACCATAAACGTTGTTCTTGGTTGTACAGTAAACCATTTTGATTACCTGCACGCACACATACCGCAGTCCCTTCAGGGCGAAGAGTTAGGTTATCACCATTTCGGTCAGCAAAGGTGTACATTTCCTTTTCAACGATATCGGTTACTTCACCGATTGAACGCTTAAAAAGATCGGTCGACTCAACAATAGGAAAACGAATTTCTTGATAACCAAACGATGAAACTGTTTCACGTAAAATGTCTTCTACTTTCTGCCAAATTTGCGTATCGCCTGGCAGACAATCGTTCATACCACGCACTGCCTGAATTTGTTTTGCCACTGATAAATCCTAAATACTGTACTTGCGCAAAAATGTTCTGCGCATCAAGAAAACTGAAAAATTGACCCGTTATTATACCGTTTGGACGGTAAAGGTAAACGGCAAACCCAAGGGTTTGCCGACTATATGCTAATTATTCTACTATTTTGATGTCGATTGGCGTTTCTTTTTCTTTTTTAGCGATAAAGTCACGCACATACCCTTCAAGTTGCTCAACAATGTTGTCGTTATCGATACGTGCTTTTTGACGCTCACCGTTGATGTATAAACCTGAACGGCGATTTGCGCCTGCAAGACCAATATCGCTAACAAGTGCTTCGCCTGGGCCATTTACCACACAGCCAATAACTGACACTGACATGGGTTCAACAACGTCTTCTAAACGTTCTTCGAGCTGGTTCATGGTACTTACCACATCAAACTCTTGGCGTGAGCAGCTAGGGCAGGCAATGAAGTTAATGCCGCGTGAGCGAATGCGCAGTGATTTTAAAATATCAAAACCCACTTTAATTTCTTGCACGGGATCTGCAGCAAGGGAAACGCGTAATGTATCACCAATGCCTTCGGCAAGTAGCATTCCTAAACCAACGGCTGACTTAACAGAGCCAGAACGCATACCGCCTGCTTCAGTGATACCTAGGTGCAACGGTTGGTCAATTTCTTTCGCAAGTAATCGATACGCACCCACAGCTAAAAATACATCAGATGCTTTAACCGACACTTTAAATTGATCAAAGTCTAAACGTTGTAGAATTTCAACATGACGCATTGCTGATTCAAGCAAGGCTTCTGGTGTTGGTTCACCGTACTTTTCTTGTAAGTCACGCTCTAATGAGCCGCCATTTACACCAATACGAATTGGAATATTATGCTCGCGCGCAGAATCAACGACAGCACGAATACGCTCTTCGCTACCAATATTACCAGGATTGATACGTAAACAGTCAGCGCCATATTGTGCTACTTTTAGCGCAATTCGGTAGTCAAAATGAATATCCGTCACAAGTGGAATAGTCACTTGCTCTTTAATGCTTTTAAACGCTTCAGCAGCATCCATCGTTGGGACTGAAACACGAACAATATCGGCGCCTGCATCTTGAATAGCTTGGATTTGCGCCACAGTGGCATCAACATCAAGCGTATCAGTATTTGTCATTGACTGAACAGCAATCGGGGCGCCGTCACCAATCGGAACGTTACCTACATTGATACGTTTCGATTTTCTGCGTTTAATGGGAGATTCTGAAAACATTGTGGTTACTCTGATAACGGTAAAGTAAATTTAGCTAATCGATTTTTGGCAAAGTGCGAGGTGTCGATAGCTTCACCTTGGAAAGTAATATCAACAACTTGATGCTTGCCTAACACAATATTAAAAGGCTGTGCGCCAGTTACTGTCATCACATAGCCTGCCTTTTTTACACCAAAGGCTACACGATCGCCATTGCCGTCATGTATTTCGACCCAGCTATCTTCATTGAAGTTCATTACAATGGTGCTATGTTCAGGGTCATTTTTTTTCGTTTTTTCAATTGCGGTAGACACCGTAGGTTTTGACGGTTCCACAGTTTGTGTCGCAGGTGTTTCATCTAACGATGTGTTTTGCGGCTCAGATAAACCAGTTGTTTGCTCTGTATTCTGAACAGCTGCTGTCGTCTCTTCAGTCGGCCTCGCAGGCTCATTTTTTTCAAGCTGATTTGGCATGGCTGCATTCACTGGCTCTTCTAAGTTTGGTGCGCTATTTTGCCACCACCAAAATACGGATGAGCCAATGACTATTGCTAAAATAAAATAGCTGAATAGCATTAATCGACTGTCGTGCGCTTCTTTTTCTGTGCGACGAGAAAAGCTTTGCATGTTGGACTTTTTAGTTGGTTCAACATGTTCTGGTAAGAGAGTGAGAATCTCTTGGCAGTCTAGTTTTAGCTCTCGGCAATAGCTTTTTACATAGCCTTTTACAAAAGTAGCAGGGCCAAGAAGTGTGTGCTCGTCATTTTCTAAACGTTGTAATTGTAACACTGATAATTTCAATGCACCTGCAAGCTGCTCAAGGCTCATTCCCGCTTTTTCGCGGTGCTGTTTTAGTACTTGGCCGAGCGTTTCTTGCGGTTGTTCTGTATTTTTTTCTTCATTCATAATGCGTATGAGTCAGGGTCTACCAATAAGAGTCTATGTCCAGGTTCGAGGGCAACATCTGGACTTAATTTGTTCCAGCGCATTAATTGATCGATCAACACGCTGTGCTCAGTGGCAATGCCAAAAAGGGTATCACCGGTATTTATGTTGTGATAAATGTGCGGATCATTTAAATAGATTTTTGTGCCGTTTTGCACACGATCCGATTCCTTTAAGCCATTCCACTGCAAAATTTTCTGTAGTTTAACATTGTATCGCACCGAAATGCTAAACAGGTTTTCGCCGTTTTGAATAATATGATAAGGGATATTCAGCGCAGGTACACTTGGGTTCAGCATCGGTAAGTTTGTATGCTCGTTCGTTACACTAAAGTGCGTTTGGGTGGTGTTTTGAGTCTCTTTTGAGTTTGCACTAAACACGCTTTCATCTTTTTCTGCTTCGTAAAAAACAACCGTGCTCGCGTCATTACTTTTCGCTTGAGATTGCGCTGTTGTTTGCTGCTTGGTGGCAGGTTTTTTTGGCGCACCAAACGAGACAATAGTAATATCGTCACTCTGTGTTGCAACGGGAGCTGCTACTGTCGTGCTAGGTGAAGTTGTTACTTCAGTTGGCTCTTCTATTGTTGTTTTTTGGTTTACTGAATTATCGGTTGGCGTATTTTGAACAACCGCACTTTCAGCTTTTACAGCTGATGGTTGCGCTGCTGGTGCTGCTACTTTTGCTGCTATCACTTGTGGTTGCGAAGTTTTTGGCGGTGCTTTTTTCTTCACAATGCGTATTTTGGGTTGATCTTTACTGACAGCAAAGGTGTTGTTTGAGACCTGTAGCTCTTTGAGCTGTGATTGACGATACTTTTCGCGCAAAATTTCAAATTCAGTGCGTTTTAGTTGCTCCGATGAAATTGCTTTGGCCTCAGTTGAACCTGGGTACGTTTGTAAAATAATCCCTGCGGTGGTTTGGGCTTTTTCTATATGTCCCATGCGTTGCTGAATTAAATAACTTAGCATGAGCGCGCGTGGTGTCACTCTGCCGGTCGCTTCATATTTTTCGACGACCTCTTGTGCCTTATGCAAGTCGCTTTTTGCATAATATAAACCAGCAAGGCTGATCAGCGAAGAAGGGCGTTGTGAACTATGACTCAGGGCCGATTTTAAGTATTTTTCTGCATTTTCAAAGTCATCAAATTCAATAGCACACAAGGCTAAGTTTTCATAACTTTCTGCTACTCGGATGTAGCTCGGAATTGAAATAGCTTTAAGCAGTTCTTCGGCTGCGCGGTCATATTCACCAATACCGCACAAAAACACACCATAGTTATTTAATGTATTAGGATCATTAGGGTCAATGCGTAATGCTTGTTGATAAGCTTTGTCTGCAAGTTCAGGTTCATCAACCTGTTGATAATAATAAGCAAGAGAGTAATGAACTTCAGGGAGCTCAGGAGCAAAATCAGCAGCACGTTCTAGGTTATATTTTGCTTGCGAGTTATTGCCAGTTTTTAAATACTGTAGAGCAAGTGCTATACGTGTGCGTGCCGCACCTGTGTTGTTGATTTTGTTCTCTACAACCGGTTTGTTACTGCCGTTATAGCTGTTTTCTGTGACACATCCTGTTAATGCTAAAGTACTAACAGTTATGGCAAGTAAAGATCGCATTACCTAATCTCTTGTTTGATTCCGTATGCCTATCTTACCGAAAAGCCTTTGTGTTGCATCTATTATTTTAAAAATAACAGGCTTGCTACAAAGGCTTATCTTTTATTTTCGTGTTTATGCTTGGTGAATGTTCACCGAAATTGCATTGTCTTCACGCATTTTCTTTTTCGCTAGGCGTTTGGTGCGGTCAACAACATCACCTACTAACTGACCACATGCTGCATCAATGTCATCACCGCGAGTACGACGAACAATACAGGTAATACCTGCAGCTTGTAATACTTTAGAGAAACGGTCTATGCGGCTATTGCTCGAACGGCCATATTCATTACCTGGGAATGGGTTAAATGGAATCAGGTTTACTTTCGATGGTGTGCCTTTGAGTGTTTTAACTAGTTCATGGGCTTGATCTGTGCTGTCGTTGACACCTTGCAGCATGACGTACTCAATTGTCACGTCTTTGTTTGCTTTAGAGCCATCAATATAACGACGACACGCCGCTAAAAACTCTTCAATTGGGTACTTTTTATTAATTGGTACAAGTACATCACGCAGCTCATTGTTTGGCGCATGGAGTGAAATAGCGAGTGCGACGTCGATCTTCTCTTTTAATAAATCAAGCGCAGGCACCACACCTGATGTACTTAATGTTACACGGCGTTTTGACAGGCCAAAACCCCAATCATCCATCATCAGCTCCATCGCTGGCACAACGTTTTTAAGATTAAGCAATGGCTCACCCATGCCCATCATTACAACGTTAGTTACAGGGCGTTTAGTACTGTCGCCATCTAAACCGATGTCTTTGGCGACACGCCAAACTTGACCAATGATTTCAGACACCGCTAAGTTACGGTTGAAGCCTTGTTGTGCTGTTGAGCAGAATGTACATTCAAGCGCACAACCAACTTGTGATGAAACACATAAAGTTGCACGATCTTTTTCTGGGATCCACACAGCTTCAACTTCTTGGCCGCCTTGTAGCAAAAGAGCATATTTGATGGTGCCATCACTTGCTACTTGTTTAACTGAGATCTCAGGAGCGACAATTTCACACTCAGCTTTAAGCTTCTCTTTCAGCTTTTTGTTGACGTTCGTCATGTCGTCAAAATTGTCTACACCAAAATGATAAATCCATTTCATCACCTGATCGCCACGAAATGGCTTTTCACCGAACGATACAAATAGCTCGCGCATTGCATCTCGGTTTAAATCTAATAAGTTAATCTTTTTTTCAGTGGCCATGAAACAACCTCAATCAGTGACGGTGATGGTATTAATAATTTGGGTGCGCGATTGTATATTATTTAATCGCTTTAGTCATTAGCTAAACAGATTTATAACAGGCTTAGCTAATGACTAAAAAAGGGCCCGAAAGCCCTTTTTCTTCTGCATCACAGACTTAGCTGTGAACTCGAAATTAACGAGTACGTGGGCAGATTTCTTCGTCAGCGAAGAAGTATGCGATTTCACGTGCAGCTGATTCAACAGCGTCTGAACCGTGAACAGCGTTTTCGTCGATGCTGTCTGCGTAGTCAGCACGTAATGTACCAGCTAGTGCTTCAGCAGGGTTAGTAGCACCCATGATTTCACGGTTTTTAAGAACTGCGTTCTCACCTTCAAGAACAGTAACCATTACTGGACCAGATGTCATGAACTCAACTAAAGCACCGAAGAAAGGACGCTCGCTGTGCTCAGCGTAGAAACCTTCAGCTTTTTCTTTTGAAAGGTGAACCATTTTAGCTGCAACGATTTTAAGACCCGCAGTTTCGAAACGGTTGTAGATAGCACCGATGTGGTTTTTAGCAACTGCATCAGGTTTTACGATTGAAAAAGTACGCTCTAAAGCCATCTTTATGCTCCAATAATTTTAAATTTAAAAGGTTAAATATTAACGGCCGCGAATTATACGCGCTTTACGTTAAAATTCCTAATTTTATTAAATAGTGCATCCATGTCATTTTCATGACCTTACCTGAGGGATTATTGCTGGTCAGTTTTTATTTGATGATTCAGCGCGGTTTGTGGGCTAATTTTAACTTAGGAATTTACATTACTATTGAGGGGAAAGTACACATGTAGCGGCTTTTCTATTTGTGCATATTGTAAACTCAAAAATCAATTATCTTGGGCACTTAGTTGAGTTTGAACAAAAAAGCGGATCTTACAGTCAGTCGTCTTTTATAGACTCATTGCAACCTTGCTGAGTTATCGCCAATTATGATCTAGATCAATAAAAAAAATAGGCAGATTATTATACTCCCGCGCTCAATTATTCTATTAATTCATGCAACCGACTTGTACTCGGTTCGATGTGTGGAGCTTTCATGTCGTCACCTATTTTGACCCCTCGTCCTTTTACGCCTGAGTTGTTATCACCTGCGGGTAGTTTAAAGAATATGCGTTATGCCTTCGCCTATGGTGCAGATGCTGTTTATGCAGGTCAGCCTCGTTATAGCCTTCGTGTTCGTAACAATGAGTTTGACCTAGATAATCTACAAATAGGTATCAATGAAGCGCACGCACAAAATAAAAAATTGTATGTGGTGTCGAACATTGCTCCTCACAATGCCAAGGTAAAATCCTACTTACGCGATATTGAGCCTGTTATTGCTATGCAACCTGATGCGCTAATTATGTCTGATCCTGGGCTTATTATGCTGGTTCGTGAAAAATGGCCTGATATGCCAATTCACTTATCTGTGCAGGCTAATGCGGTGAACTATGCCACAGTTAACTTTTGGGCAAAGCAAGGTATTGAACGAGTCATTTTATCGCGCGAATTATCGCTTGAAGAAATCGCTGAAATTCGCCAGCTATGCCCGAATACAGAACTTGAAGTGTTTGTTCATGGTGCGCTCTGTATGGCATATTCTGGTCGTTGTTTGTTATCGGGTTATATTAATAAACGGGATCCAAACCAAGGAACGTGTACCAATGCATGTCGTTGGAATTACGATGTAAAACCAGGCACCGAGAATGAAACCGGTGAAATGGTACATAAAATCGACCCTAAAGCGGTGATCCCAACACTGGGAGATGGCGCACCCAGTAACGAAGTATTTATGCTGGAAGAGCAAGGCCGACCAGGTGAATACATGCCTGCTTTTGAAGACGAGCATGGTACTTACATTATGAACTCAAAAGACCTACGTGCAGTTCAATATGTTGATCAGCTTACTAAAATGGGCGTGCATAGTTTAAAAATTGAAGGCCGTACTAAGTCTTTCTATTATGTTGCACGTACTGCGCAAGTGTACCGTAAAGCGATTGATGATGCGGTTGCAGGCCGTCCATTTGATGCGAACTTATTTAAAACCCTCGAAAACTTAGCACACCGCGGTTATACCGAAGGGTTTTTAAAGCGCCATGCGCACCAAGACTATCAAAATTATGAGTACGGTCATTCGGTATCTGATAAGCAGCAGTTTGTTGGTGAAGTATTAGGTCGCAACAGTAATGGCTTAGTTGAAATTGATGTGAAAAATAAATTCTGTACTGGTCATTCACTTGAACTAATGACGCCAAAAGGCAATATTAATTTTAACCTTGAGTTCATGGAAAATAAAAAAGGCGAGGCTATCAGTGATGCAAAAGGCTCGGGTCATATTGTAAAAATTCCTTTGCCAGAAGACATCGACTTAGACCACGCTATTTTGATGCGTAACCTTGATGCCGACCAAGATACCCGTAACCCATTCAATAAAGCTTAACAACAAGATGCGTTAGGTCATACTTAGCGCATTTTATTCACCTTTTTTGCTATTTCACTGTCTCTAATAATTATTTTTACTATCCTTTTTATAAGGCAACTAACAAATTTAATTAAAAGTTATGGTGAAATTTTTAGTCCATAAATCCCATCATCGAGAGCTTTTACACACGCTGCCATATATTGTTGCGGGTATTGTTTTGATTGCCGTTGTATTGCTATTAGAGTGGTTTGGTTTAATTGCTGAAATAACGTTTTATGTTGCTATGCACACCAGCGTAGAGCTGTTTTCGGTTGTCATCTCGTTTTTGATTTTTGCCATTGGTTGGAATACTTGGCATTTTACTAAAAATTATCAGTTGCTGTTGCTTGCATGCACAATGTTGTGTGTTGCTATTTTCGACTCCTTGCACTTTTTAGCTTATGACAATATGCATGAAAGTGAAGAGCAAATGAGTTTAGTGCTGAATTTTTGGTTAATTGCACGACTTTTTAATGCCGCAGCATTTCTAATTATCGCGATGGGGATCTGGTTTAAATATAAGCCTCTTAATGCCAATATATTATTAATTTCATTACTGTTCTTCAGTTTCTGTATTGCTAGTATAATGTTCTATTCGCCCCCATGGTTATCAGCTATATACATTCAAGGAAAAGGGGCAAGCCACGTAAAATTTATCATAGAGCTGAGTGTATTAGTCCTTTATACCAGTGCAGCTTTTATGTTCGCCTCTCAGTTAAGCAAGCCTAGAGCAAATTTGAACATAGCAGACAGAACCCTTGTATGCGTAATCGCTATTTTGAGCGAAACATGTTTTGTAGTATTTAATGACACCTCACACACGACCAATATCTTTAACTTTTTTGGTCACGTTTATAAAGGGTTAACTTATTTCTTACTCTATAAAATTCTCTTTGTAGAAACCGTTATTAAGCCCTATGCGGCACTTGAAAACTCAACTAAGCAATTATCAGCAACGCTGACTGCATTACCCGATTCAGTATTCGAGCTTGAAGAAAATGGCACATTTCGTGAGGTTTTTAGTGATAATTCTGATAATCATATCTTCATTAAAAGTATAGTAGGGAAGAGCATCTTAGAGTTATTTTCAGATTCAGATGCGCAAGAGTTTATAAAAGGTTTAAAAGAGTCAAAACGTTCGGGGGTGTGTTTGTTGAATCCATTACCTATTGCATTTAACGGACGTGTGATTCATTTTGAGTTTTCTATTACATTATTTGAATATGATAATAATGGCCCTACCTATTTAGTGAATGCTCGCGATGTATCTGAAAAAGTTGGCCGCGTAGCTGCACTGATACAACAGAGTAAGTTTAATCGAGGTCTGTTACATTTGACCGAAATCTCTTTTCAAGATGACCAAGATGTATTGCTAAATTATGCCGTCGAGCATGCACGTGCGATAACAAACTGTGATGGTGCTGCGCTGTTTATCTGTAATGAACAAAAGCAACTTACCTATAGAGCTGAACATGGTTCTACATTTGCCGTGTGTACCGAAAAATTACAAGCAAAAGTAGCCGTTGGTGAAGCGGTTATTGTTAATCGTAAACAAGCAAAAGAATTTGGTTTACCGAGTGATTCAAATTCTTTATTAGTTGTGCCAATTCTTCGCTATGGAAAATGTCATATGGCTATCATTTTGCAACATATCGAAAAAGTGTTCACAGTGCATGACAAAAACATGCTTACAGTATGGGCTGAGTCTGTTTGGCAGTGGTTTAATAAAATAAACCTAAATAAACGCATGCATATTCTGTCACAAGCGGTTGAGCAAAACCCACACCCCATTATGTTTACCAATACAGATGCCAAAATTGAGTATATGAACCGTGCTTATTTAGACATG
Organism: Pseudoalteromonas sp. CF6-2; assembly: GCF_021729425.1. Lineage (NCBI taxonomy): Bacteria > Pseudomonadati > Pseudomonadota > Gammaproteobacteria > Alteromonadales > Pseudoalteromonadaceae > Pseudoalteromonas > Pseudoalteromonas sp. CF6-2. The sequence continues at coordinate 742,203 of NZ_CP091443.1, read as the reverse complement.
TGCCAGTATGACTACGATGAGCTAATAGGACAAAGCCCTCAAACAATAAGTGCAGGGCTAACAGAATCTTCTGTTTATGAAGAAATGTGGCAGCAACTCAAAAATAAACAAGCTTGGGTAGGGGCGTTAGTTAATATGACGAAGCATGGCAAAACCCTTGTTGAGCAAACAACAATTTACCCAATTTTAGATAAACAAGGCAAGGTGAGCAATTACATATCATTTCAACACGATATGACTAAAGAAGTTGAGAGTGAAACACGCATTCATCAACTTTCCTATTTTGACCAACTAACTGGACTGGCAAATCAAGACAGATTAAAAATGGAATTTGAAGGAATTGCCAAGCCACACGAAGATTCGAAAGCTGCGTTCATATTGATTGGTTTAGATAACTTTAAAATACTAAACAAAGCAATGGGGATAGCTCATTGTAACCTTGTTTTGCAAAAGTTAAGTGCCAGAATTCGTAGCTTTTTAGGGGAGCATATAATGGTGGCGCGTTTACAAAGCGATCGTTTTGCGTTTATTACTCCCTATACATCAACAGGCGCCATAAATAAAAGCACACAAGAATTATTAAGGGTGATAAGCGAGCCGTTATTGGTCAATGATGAGTTAATTGTTGTTACGGCCTCTATTGGTATTGCTTTATATCCTATTGATGGCAAAGAGTTTGAGCCGTTATTGCAAATGGCCGAGTCAGCAATGTTCGAAGTTAAAAAGCTAGGTCGTAATAATACGCTATTTTACGCTGAGGAGATGAATAAGTCTGGACTGCGACAGCTACAGATTATAAATGCGCTTAATTATGCGATTGAACATAATGAGTTTTCGTTGGTATTTCAGCCACAGATCGAACTTGCAACGGGTATAACCGTTGCCACAGAAGTGTTACTTCGTTGGCACTCAGAAATACTGGGTGATGTATCACCCGCCGAATTTATTCCTATTGCTGAAAGTTGCGGGCGCATCAGTGAAATTGATGACTGGGTATTTGAAAATGCCGTTAAAACTGTTCGTCAATGGCAAGAAAGTGATATGCCAAAACTGACGTTTGCGATTAACTTATCGGCGACTAAATTCATTAAAAAGCATTTGCTTAGTGATTTAATTGCGGTTTTACAAACACATTCCGTTAACCCTGAATGTATCGAGCTTGAGTTGACCGAGACCATTGCCATTGGTAATCCCAAATTTGCATTAAACACCATTTCTAAATTACGTGAGGCCGGCTTTAAAATGTCGATTGATGATTTTGGCACAGGCTATTCGTCGATGAATTATTTAAAAGACTTTTCACTCGATAAGCTCAAAATAGATAAATCGTTTATTGATGATTTAGAAAACCCCAGCGATGCAGACAAAGCAATCGTTAAAGCCATGATTGATTTAGCCAGCGCGTTAAATATGGAGTCAATTGCCGAAGGGGTCGAGACCCTGCAGCAGGTGAAAATACTTAAGGAACTCGCGTGTTCACAAGTACAAGGTTATTATTTTAGTAAACCACTTCCGCTCGATGCGCTTTATCGATTTATTCAATCTTCAAGCAGTGTTACTTGAAATTATATCTGCGGCAATTAAGCCCTTGCTAAATGGATATACTTTTATCTCAGACGGCGATAAAGTGGCTATTCATAGGCAGTCTTAGCACAGTACATCTAAGAGAGTGAAGACCTCATTCAGGCTGCTATTTTAAGTAATTTATCTTCAGACACTTTATCATTTGCAGCTAATGACCACATTATTTGGGGGACGCACGAAAAGTTAGGTTATCTGTTTATTGATAGTTTTAACGACTATACCGAAGGGAATAAGCACCCTTAAGCACTTGCTTTACTGCACAGTACAATGAAGCAAGTTATCGCTGATTTCGAATTAACAGATGGTGTGATTATTGATTTTAGATTTAACGGTGGCGGCTATACTTATTTGGCAAAAGTACTCGCTGAGTATTTTATTGCCAGCCCACAAACGGGCTACATTAAAAGTACTCGTTACGGAAATCAGTTTGCCCCTGAGCAGTTTGTAACACTCACACCCGCAGCACACAATTATGGTAACCCGTTGTAGTGCTGATAAGTAACACAACGGCTTCTGCTGCTGAGCTTGCAACTTTGATGCTTAGTACATCAGAAAAAGTGACATTAATAGGAGAGGCAACGCAAGGAATGTTATCGGGTAGTTTAATTAAATCGTTACCGAATGGTTTTATCTTTGGGCTTTCTAACATGAAACAATTATCAAATCAGCGCGTGTTATACGAGCAAACAGGTATCCCACCGATGATTCAAACGTCATTTTTTAACCTGTAAGATCGCGTAAATGGAACTGATAAAGGTTTTGACGCAGCTGTAGAATGGCTTCTCTCTCAAGGCTAGCGCTTATCATTAGAATACATTGAGTCGCTTCTCAATGTATTCTAATTTATTGGGATGAGTAAACAGGTAAACAACTCATTTTTGGACAGAAATGAGTTTGAGTATTTATTCGGTGACGCCCAATTAAGGTGTGAGCAACGCTACCCCGAAACCGAACCATACCACCTTAAACGCAAAACCCAACGATGGAATGAAAAGTGCCAAGCCTTGGGAATCACTCTTAAATTGCTTGTTAGGTTTATAGCGTTTCCATCAATTTATCACGACAACCTTCTACAAAACCACCCCATACGCTGTGATCGATTTCTCCAAAGTAGTAAATAGTATGCCCCATAGAAAATTGCTTACCTAGGTGTTTAACCATTATGTCGAATAGATTTTGTTCTCTTGCGATGGCTGTATATCGAACATCACGGATATGACTAAGATCTCTGCCAACCCAATTTTTCTTGAACTTATAATCCCCAGTAACTTCACCAACTGCTAAAAGTTTTTTATTGCCTTTTCGGATTAGGACTTTATCACCAGTTTTTATTTCATTTGCTATTTTATTTAACGCATAAATTGCTTTATTGCGATTGTCATTATCCGCCCAATCCTCACCAGAGTATGCGAGATCATAGCCTTGTCCAATTTCCTGTTCGCTTTTTGCTAATACATGGTGGTAACCATCTACGCTAGCCCAACCAGTACCGATAATACCCGTATCAAAACAAAAATCTGAGTAATCTTTATCACCAGGAGCCAATACTAAAACCCAAACATCATGCTTCATAGTTTACCTTATTTTTACCGATATATTTAAAAAAACTAACATTTTAGTATTTATGCGACACGCAGTTTGTGTTGTAGTGTAGCTTGTTGGACTGAGCCGCTACCTGCTCGGTGTGTCAGAGTTGGTGTTGTTTATGCTATGGGAATTTGTTTTTTCTGGCCTAAGCGATATCAAGCCAACGCTAAGCTATCCCTGCGTTACTCAGTCATTATTATGCTTCCATTACACCTAAGTTTGGCTAGATAAGCAACTATATTTTTACACGCACAAAGCAGTCGTTAGAGCATTTACCCTGACTTATTTTGGGACAGAAACGAGTTACCTCCTAATAAATGTTGCAGTCACTAAAAATTTGTTTAGCTACTATAAACTTCCCAACTCCCTCATCAAACAATTAAGCTCGGTAAATAATCGCTGACGCGGTATTTCTATAACATCGGTCGAAGAAAATTCTTGGTACTTCTAAGGTTGATCTAGATCAAGGAAATTTCATTCGTTGCAATCTATATTACGCGGCTGCAATTTCGTCGCGTCCGAAATCCATAATGTGGATTTTAATGGCAATACTCATTTTCGTGCTTAAAGGTGTGTCATGGCATTACTCATCAATAACAAATGTATTAACTGTGATATGTGCGATCCTGAGTGTCCGAATGAGGCTATTTATATGGGCGCGAAGATTTATCAAATCGATCCTAACAAATGCACTGAGTGTGTTGGCCATTACGATAATCCGACTTGCGTGAGTGTTTGCCCTATTGATTGCATTAAACCTGATCCAAATCATCGAGAATCACTTGATGAACTTGCTGATAAGTACGTCAAACTCACTTCTCAAACGTCTTAGTCATTGTACACTCATTCTTTTTAATGGTTTTAAAGTAGCACCTTGCGTTAATTGTTCTACAATTCTAGGAACAACAATACGTTATTAATTAAGGTGTGTTATGTGGTTTGGTAAGTCTTTAGAAGCTGAAATTGCAGCATTAAAAGCAGAGCTCTACCCGCTTAAAGATCTAACAGCAGGCATTGATGAAGAAATGTTGGTTCTTAGGCTTAATGCTGATGGGGATATGGCTTATATTAACCAAAACTTTCTAGATGAATTAGGCTTCTCTCTTGAGCAGCTAATCAACTCTCCTTTTGAAAACATAGTTACACCTCAATCTAAAAGTAGTGATCAATTTATAGCGTTAAAACGCGCAATTGACTGTCAAGAGCATGGCGTCGGTCATCTACAAATAGCTCGATTCGATGGCAAGCTCGAATGGTTACGTTTAATTGCTCACCCAGTTCATACCGCAGGAGGTGAGCTGGATTATTTTGCGATTTATGGCACTGTGTTAACTGATGCCATTGCCAGCTCTCGCGAGCAACGGGATGTTATTAATGCTATCTACCGTTCAATGGCCGTTATTGAGTTTGATCTAGAAGGGGTTGTGCTTAATGCAAATGAGCCTTTCTTAGCGGCTATGGGTTATAAAAAAGACGATATTGTAGGTAAACATCACAGTATGTTTTGTGACCCCGAGGTCGCTAACTCCGCAGAATATGAAGCATTTTGGCAGCGCCTCAGACGGGGGGAATTTATTGCTGAGCGTTTTAAACGAGTGGACCGCTATGGCAATGACGTATGGCTTGAAGCGTCTTATAACCCTATTACGAATGATTTTGGTGAGTTGTATAAGGTAATGAAGTTTGCCACTGTCATTACTGATCAAGTGAACCGTGAGCATGCTATTTCTCAAGCAGCAGAAATTGCTTATGGCACCTCAACAGAAACAGACAAGCTCGCCAAACAAGGTGCACACGTTTTACAAAGCACTATGGCTGTGATGGATGAGCTTGCGCAGCAAATGGAGCAGGCCGCACAGGAAATCGCAGCGCTTGATAAGCAATCACAACAAATAGCCAATATTGTGCAAAGTATTAGTAGTATTGCTGAACAAACCAATTTATTGGCGTTAAATGCCGCGATTGAAGCTGCTCGTGCCGGAGAGCAAGGGCGTGGCTTTGCTGTTGTAGCTGATGAAGTGAGGCAATTGGCGTCTCGTACGTCTAAAGCAACAGAAGAAATTGTTGATGTCGTAAAAGACAATCAGTCTCTTACGCAAAATACCGTGCGAGTGATAGAGCAAGGTAAAGTTAAGGCTGAACAGGGGCAAGTATTAGCGAATGAATCAGGAAAAGTCATGGAAGATATTCAGCAAGGAGCGCAGGAGGTTGTCGATGCCGTTGGGCAGTTTGCTAATCAACTAACAAGTTAAAGATGTGTTTTTCTCATTTATATTCAAATTGTTAAGTTAATTCTTATTTCGTCTTAAGAATTTTCCTATTATCGCAAAAATAGGGACTTTACTGTAACAAATACGTTAAAGTAAGCATGCATATACTATTTTGCTATGTGCGCGCCTATACATCAGACCAAGGTGTATTTTTTTCTTACCTTAACGTGAAGAGTCCCATGTTTTTTAGTCAATCATTAAAGAATAAAGTTACTGAATTAGACGATGAGTTGTTTACTGTTTCACAAGTAAAAAATACGCTCGATAGTAAAATGCTTACTTTAGAACTAGATAAAAATGCACATATCTTGTCACTGAATGAGCAAGCAACCGTTGAACTAGGTTATGAGAAAAATCAACTGATAGGCAAATCACTTCTTAGTTTAGTGCCTGAACTGGCAAGAACGACCCGTCATTACCAGAGCTTTAAAAAAGCGCTTGATGATAAAGAAGCATGGGTGGGGGCTGTACAGCTTGTAAATGCCCATAATGAACAGGCGTGGTTACGGGTTATTTTGCATCCGGTTATCAATAGACAGCAGCAGTTCCAGCAGTTCACTTTGCATGCCAGTGCACTTACCCGAACTATAGAAACGTCAAGAGAAAACCAAGATTTAGTAAAAGCGATTCATCGCTCAATGGCAGTGATTGAGTTTGACTTATCTGGCCATGTAATTACTGCGAATGAACAGTTTTTACAAGGTGTGGGCTACGCAAAACAAGAAATAGTGGGAAAGCATCACAGTATATTTTGCGAGCCCGAGGAGGCAAACTCAGCAGACTACGCCGATTTTTGGAAAAAGCTTCAAAAGGGCGAGTTTATTGCGTCTCGCTTTAAACGAATTAATAAATATGGTGAACCTGTTTGGCTTGAGGCAAGCTATAACCCCGTTTTTTGTGAGCAAGGGGAGCTTTATAAAATCGTAAAATTTGCAACAGTCATTACAGAGCAAGTTAATCGTGAAATGGCAGTCTCTCAAGCTGCTGAGATTGCCTATAGTACCTCGACAGAAACTGACCAAATTGCTCATCAGGGGGCTGAGGTGTTAGGCGATATGGTGAATGTTATGGATGAACTTGCAAAAAAAATGGAGCAAGCAGCAACGGAAATAGCTGCACTTGATAAGCAATCTCAGCATATAGCTAATATTGTACAAAGCATTAGCAGTATCGCAGATCAAACTAATTTACTTGCGCTTAATGCAGCAATAGAGGCTGCAAGGGCGGGTGAGCAAGGCAGGGGCTTTGCGGTTGTTGCCGACGAAGTAAGACAGTTAGCTTCGCGTACCTCGAAAGCGACTGTTGAAATAGTTGATGTTGTACAGCAAAACAGAGCGCTGACGCAAAATACGGTAGAGGTAATTGAGCAAGGAAAAAGTAAAGCTGAGCAAGGTTACAGCCTTGCAACTGAATCTGGAAAAGTGATGAGTGACATTCAAAACGGCGCGCAAAAAGTGGTGGATGCTGTTGGTCAGTTTGCTGACCAACTTAAATAATGTTACCTGTGCTTATATTGAGTTTTGCAATAACCACGTAGAATATCAGGGTGGCGAAGTTTGATATGTTTACTTTGCCTCCCAGATACGCGTTTTCGCCAAAGTTTAAAACTTGAGTTTGTTAATTGCTCACGCATTAACGCGATAACGCTTTTTTCATTTAAGCCAAACTGTCGGTTTATCGCTTCGAATGGGGTTCTGTCTTCCCACGCCATTTCTATAATACGAGATATTTCATGATCTAAATGCTGCATTACGACTCCTTTTTGTGGCTTATACGTATCTGCAGCAGATTTAGATTATAAGATATCCTGTTGCCAGTTCTGTGCTAAAAAGTCGATGAACGCTCTCACTACATTTTGTTGGAAGTTACGTGATAAATACACCGCCCATAAGTAAGAGCCAGTTGTTTTGTGCTCTGGTAGTACTTTAACAAGCTCTCCCGATGCCAAATAGTCATTAGCAAGGTCACAAGGTAGGTGAGCCACCCCCATGCCTTGTTTTGCTGCTTTTAGAAGTACGCCCATATCGTTGGCAACAATGTTGCCCTTAACAGTGACTTTTTGTGTGTTGTCACCGCGTTGAAATTGCCAAATGTTGTGTTTGTTATGAATAAGGCAATTGTGTGCAGTTAAGTCACTCGGTTCATTAATTGGTGGGTTTGCAGCTAAATAATCGTGTGATGCACACACAGCGGTTGCGATATACATTAGCTTGCGGGCAATGAGTCCTTCATCTGGCTGATGGATGTAACGCAAAGCGATATCAACGCGGTCATCAACAAGCTGCGATAAACTATCTGAAAGTAACAGCTCAAATCGCGTCTGTGGATGGCGTTTGGTAAACACTTCAATGGCATCAAACAGTTTATGTTGGCCAAGCCCAATAGGGGAGGCAACGCGAATAGTCCCCACCAATTCATTGTTATGGCTGTGTGCACGGCTTTGTAAATCAGACACTTGAGTTAGTATTTGCTGGCAGTAGTTAAGGGCTTCTTCGCCTTGAACAGTTAAACTTACTTTTCGTGTTGTGCGATGAAATAACCTTAAATTTAGCCACTTTTCAATATCTTGAATATGCCTAGACACTTGTAACCGGCTTAAACCTAAATGCTCAGCAGCTTGAGTAAAGCTGCCTGTACGGGCAACTTCGACAAAGCTAGTAATTGAATTGAGTTTGTCCATTGGTATCTTCAACTGAAACAATGTGTATCTATATAGTGTGTTTATCAGTAATTAGTGAACAAGTAAACTGCAATCATTGAAACAAACAACGGAGCATTCCTCATGAAATTAGCAGTTATTGGCGCAACTGGTTGGATTGGCAGTCACATTACTTCAGAAGCAATCGCACGTGGTCATCAAGTAAATGCATTAGTTAGAGACGCAGGTAAAGTAACCCAAGATAACGTTACTGTGACTGAATTTGATTTAACAAACGATGATATCGCAAGCGCAGCAGCGGGGAGCGATGTTGTTATTGCTGCAATTGGGGGGCGTGCTTTAGGTAACCATGAAATTGTGGCAAACACAGCAAAGCAATTACTAAACGCGCTTGCAGGTACTGGCACACGCATTTTATGGGTGGGCGGTGCTGGTAGCTTAGAAGTGGCACCCGGTGTAACACTGGTATCAAGCCCTGATTTTCCTGCTGAATACAAAGCAGAAGCTATTGCTCAAGGTGAGGCACTTGATGTATTTAGAGCATCAACAACAGATACACCATGGACATTTGTGTCACCCGCTGCGGTTATTTACCCTGGTGAGTCAGAAGGTCCATACCGTGTCGGTGGCGATAGCTTTTTTACTGATGCAAACGGCGAAAGCAAAATATCAGTCACCGATTATGCAAAAGCAATGCTTGATGAAGCACAGTCGGCAGCACATTTAAATCAACGCATTAGTATTGCTTACTAATAACGAGCCTTTCTTCAGGCTCATAAAGTGGTATTCTTAAGCGATGTGTTAAGTTATCTATTTATTTTATGAGCCTGCTATTTTCTGTTGCACTTGCAACCATACCCGCCTTACCTGAGCCCGTTGCCAACAACGCTGTAGCCAAAGTTGTTATTGATGAACATGCCTACTTTTTAAGCTTTATGGGCTTGGGGGCAGGCAAAGCACACAATGATGTTCACAATAAAGTATGGGTACTCAAAGTGGGCGATAACGCGTGGCAAGCGGCTAAAGCGGTGCCAAGTACATTGCCCCTTACTGGTCGTTTAGCGAGTACCGCAGTGGGCGTTGGTAAACATGCCTATGTATTTGGTGGCTATACCGTTAGCGCTGATCATCAAGAAATCTCTACACCCGATGTATATCGCTATGATGTGCGCTCTAATTCATATACGCAGCTTGCCAATATGCCTGTGCCGGTGGATGACAGTGTGGCGCTTTCATATAAGCAGCGTTATATCTATTTAGTCAGTGGTTGGCATAACGATGGCAATGTTAACCTTGTACAAGTGTATGATACGCAAACAGATACTTGGCAACAGGCTTCGCCCTTTTTAGGTCAACCGGTGTTTGGCCAAGCGGCGGCAATTAGTGGTAGCACAATTTTGGTGTGTGATGGTGTAAAAACACGGGCGAACGCAGATAAGCGTCGTTCTTTTGCTGCGGTTGCACAGTGTTTAAAAGGCACGATTGATGCAAATAACCCATTAAAAATAGATTGGCGTACCGTGCCACATCCAACAGGTGTGGCCCATTACCGTATGGCTGCAACCAGTTTTAATGGCGACATTTATATGATCGGCGGCTCCGATAACCCATATAACTACAATAGCATGGGATACGACGGTAAACCAGCGCCAGCGAGTGATCATGTTTGGCGCTTTGATGTTAATAAAAACACGTGGCAAGTGATGCCAAAAGCCGATACTGCGAGCATGGATCATCGAGGTTTATTAGAGCACCAAGGAAGTTTGTATCGTCTTGGTGGTATGGACAATAATCAACAAGTGACAGCCGATGTACTTGGTTACAAGGTGGCCCTTTCTTTATGAATACACTCTATATTACTGGGGCGGGAGTGAGTGCCGCTAGCGGTATACCGACCTTTCGTGGCGAAGATGGCTTTTGGACCATTGGTAGCAAAAATTACACGCCGATGGAAATGGCAACCCGTGCTATGTACGAAAACAATCCCCGCGAGTTTTTAGCTTGGTACTATCATCGTTTTGCAACATATCGGCATCACGGTCCCAATGAGGTACATCATTGGTTGAGTGATAAAAATCTCATTACGCAAAATATAGATGGTCTTGATGGCAAAGCAGGTAACACCGATTTTATTGCTATTCATGGTCGCTTAGATCAAATGACACTGTTTCACCACCAAGGTGACGATGCAATGGCGTTTAACGCACCGTGGGATAAGGTCAACGAAGACAATCTACACAACTCATTGCTTGAGGTGTTCAATATCAGTAATGAAAGCCCCAAGCTTAACGAATCGTTTAAGCCTTACGTATTGTTATTTGATGAATACTACACTGAACTTTATCGAATTTCTGAGGCGCAACAGCGCATGCTCGATGCCGATAAAATCGTCTTTATCGGCACCTCGTTTAGCGTCAATATTACGCAAATGGCACTTGATATTGCACGCAGCCAAGGCACACCAATTGACGTGGTTGACCCCGATCCTACTCACGTATTTCATCCTAATGTAACCTACCACAAGATGACTGCGCTTGAGTATGTGCAGCAGCAAGGGTAAAAAATAAGGCGCTTATATTAAGCGTCTTATTTATTTTATATTACTGCTGTTCAGCTTTTGTTGCTGTGATGTTTAAGCGCGCTTGTAAGGGATCAGGTAAAAATTCTGCAGTCCCAGACTTGCTCATTTGCAGTATAAAAGATTCATCATTTTTATATGCTTGCCATGTTGGTAAACCTGGGCCATTTGGTGTGCCTAATTTAATAAAATTAGTCACATAACGGTGCATTATTTTAGCGGCTTGCTTATCTTGCTCGGTGGTGACATGCCCATATTTAGCTGCCACAGTATTAAAAAAGTACGGGATTTCGCTGGCGTGCTCTGCACCAGGTTTATCTAAGGTTTGTGCAACATAACCAAAACGATATAAAAAGGCATCATTACCCATATCTGTCACACGTTTTGCAACGAACCTTGCTGGCTCTTGCATTAAAGCATCTTGACCTACTTGGTAATTGAGTAAAGGTAATGGTGTTTTGCCATTTGCATCGTAAGTCATTTTTGCTTGTGTACTGTGCGGAGCAAAGCTTGCGAACAGTGACTCTTTTGAAGCAAAATTAGCAAAGCCTAAATCCATATCTGTGGTGCCAACCATGGTTGCAACATGGCTAAATGTGCCTTTACTCAAGCGCGCTTCAGTGGCCGAATTGATGATTGTGCCATCAATAATTGGCCCGCCAACGTAAGTAGACTGATCATTATTTTGTCGGTTTAATGTGCTCAGATTGAGGTTATCAACCACGTCTTGTGCAGGTAACTCACGTAGCGCCGCAAGGGCATTTTCATCACTGCCTAAAATGGTGTGTTGCTTGGCAAAGTTTTCGCCAGTTTTTTCGGCACTTAATACAGTGTTGTCATCACTCTTAAGCGGCAACTGCTTAAATAGCTCTCGTCCGCCGGCTGACATAATAATCGCTTGTTGGAATAAGCCATTGGCAGCAGGGGTTTGCATCATTGCATGCACCGATGCGCCACCAGCAGATTCACCCATAAGTGTCACTTTAGAAGCATCACCACCAAATTGAGCGATATTTTGTTTTACCCACTCAAGGGCGGCAATTTGATCCATTAATGCGTAGTTGCCCAGTGCATCGTTTTCAAAACGAGTAAGAGCAGGGTGGGCAAAAAAGCCAAATCGGCCTAATCGATAATTAAAGCTAACAAAAATAACGCCTTGTTTAGCAAAGCTTTCGCCTGAGTAAACAGCGGGAGATGCGCCACCATTTACAAAGCCACCACCGTGTATCCATACTACAACAGGGTAAGGAGTATCGCTGTGTTTAGTGGGTTTAAATACATTTAAATAAAGGCAGTCTTCCGATGGCGTTGTTGTAAGCGGTGCAGCATCGCCAGCAAATGGTTTTTGCATACAGTCAGGGGCGTAATTGCTAAGCACTTTCACATCTTGCCATTTTGGCACAGGCTGCGGTGCTCGCCAGCGTAAATCACCGACAGGGGGAGCTGCATAAGGAATGCCTTTATAAGTTATTACGCGACCTTGTTGCTGTCCTTGGATTAATCCACCATCGACTTTGATATTGTTACTTTTAGGTTGCTCTTGGCAGCCTTGTAAAAAAAGAGCTGAGCATAGTAATACAGAAGCACACAGCATAGAGTTAAAAAAACGAGATGTCATCACATAGCCTAGGTAGAACTGGTTAGGCTTATAATATTAACATATTCATACAGTAACAACGAGAAAACCAGTACAGAACCAAGGGGGAGTCTGTACTGGTTTTGTATTTGGCTAAACCACGCGGCGCGTTGTTCATTAAAAAGACTAAGTGAGTCTTTTATCACTTGGGCAGAAGTGAGCCAAATTTAGTTAACGCTTAAAAGCGTGTACGAATACCTAGCGTAATACGACGCTCAAAGATATTTTGAGTGATCACATTATCTGACCACTGGGCGTATATATCTTCTTTTTCTTTGGTTAAATTGCTGATTGACGTATAAATGCTCGTGTCTTCTGCAAATTCATAACCAGCATACATGTCATAATACAGTGTACTTTTAGTCCAAAATGGCACCACGCCTTCGCCCATAGCGGAGCTTAAGCTATCGAGACGATCACTACGATAGTTTGCAGCTAAGCGAAGTTGTAATGGGCCTTTTTCATACCATAAAACAGCATTAGCTGATTTTTCAGAGTTGTCTTGAATTGGTAAGCTCTTACCGTAAACATCGACGTTAGCGCTGTCACTTGGGGCATAGGTAAAGTTTAGAGATGTACCTAAACCATCAAAAGGTTCTGGTAAGAAGTCGAATGCTTGTTGATAGGTAACTTCAAAGCCTTTGATTTCACCACCTTCGCCATTAATCTCGGTCGTTACAGGTACTTCGCGACGAATTACGCCGTCAATGTCTGGCAGACCTAGCATTACAGTGCCACTTTCGACAAATGATTCTATATCCATTAAGAAAGCAGAAATACTTAATAAGCCACTTTCATTAAAATACCACTCGGCAGATAAGTTATAGTTAGTTGCGCGCCAAGGCTCTAAGTCTGGATTACCATTTTGCGTGCCTTGTACCGCAACGAGTAAGTCTGGGCTCACACCGAGTTCAGCTGCGAGGATATCACCAGCACGAGTACGACCAACACTGATGCCGCCTGCAAGTTTACCAATGTCCAGCGTTGTCATTGTTTTGCCGTAACCAGCACGTAGAATGAAATCTTCAGTGAGGTTTAAATTAAAGTTCATTGATGGTAAGAAGTCTGAATAATCACGACTTAACCATTTTTCACCTGTTTTTTCACTGGCGGTACATAATGAACATGGACGTGCTGAACCGAGTTGGTTTTGTAACATGTCGAGTTCTGTTTTGATGTATTGCGCACCAATATTTGCGGTGTAACTCATCTCAGCCAACTCACCTGCAAAATTAAATTTAAAGTAAGCTGATTGGGTTTGCTCTTTTACTTTGTAAGTGCGTGATGGGTTAGCCAGTCGTTTATTGCCTGGGTAAATAGCATTTTGGAATGCCATAGGGTCATCCATTACCTTCGGATCGATAAGATAAAACCCTTGTCCTACACCACCTGGTCCAAAGTCATTTATTTGGTTTACCCAGCCGTCTGGTAAATCACTAAAATAGTTGGGATGACCAATCGTTAAATCACCACCCGCAACGCTGTTTTCACCATCGCCATTGGTATCGCCTAAAGAGGCCCCAGAGTCTTTCCACATGACATCAGCGGTAATATCACCAGATGTAAATGGTGCCACTAAAATATACGTTTCCCGCTCGACATCGCGTTTTGATGCCCGTAATCCAAAATCGACGTTAGTGAGGTGGTCTGTTGAAAATTCATAACGGCCATCAAGTCTAGCAACATCAAGCGTTGCTTCTTCTTCGAAGTTATTTTCTGAGTAAGTTGATACTAGGTTATATTGATTGATATCGCTGCCAAAGCCTTCCTCAAAACCTAGGGTGATGTACTCGCCAGTACGAGAGAAATCAACCATGACAGGATCTGGGCCAACACCATTTGGGTTAACCGGTGTTGCACCTGTGCCGTCGTTCCTAAGTAGGCCATGTTGTGCGCCAGAGGTTAAATAACCATGCGCTACATTTTCGGTATGACCGCGCTCGGCACTACCATGTATGTATCTGAACTCACCTGAAAGAGGGCCATCTCCTTGGTATTCAAAGAGTAAGCTTGCGTTAGTTGATTCACGATCATTGGTTAAGCTTTCTGAATAAGCACTGACACGTCGTGCTTCTAATGTGGCGTTGTTAACAGTGTAAATTTGCCCACCACGGTCGTTGTCGAGGCGTGGTATAAAGTTATCTGAATAAGCCCAAATTTCGCCGCGGGCATTATCGACCATCATCCCTTGCTTGCGATCCGCATCATCCATGTCGGTATAGAAAATATCACCGGTAAAAGTCAGTGAATCAGACAACTGATATTGCACAGTGGTGTTTAAGCCGAGGCGATCTCGTTCGGTTTCTCGGTGCATTACGCCATAAAAACGTTGGCTGTAGTAACTGTCGTTTAAGTCTCCATCACCATTGAAATCTCGTGAGGTTTCATTTTGAATCTCGTTGGAGGTTAAAATCGTGCCATTACGGTAGTTAGCAAGTGTACTTTCATCATAAGCGGCAGTGAAAATAATACCAAATTTGTCATTGTTATAGCCCGCAAATGCCACTAATTTAGGATCGGTTTCTTCTGATAAGCTGCCGCGTGTCGCTTCGCCTGTAAATGAAAAAGTCGTGCCTTGTTCTAAGTTGAATGGGCGGCGAGTTTTTAGATCTAATGTGCCTGAAATACCACCAGCGAGAATATCGGCTTGCGGAGACTTGAGTACATCAATACCCGATAAAAGCGCAGCAGGTACGTCAGTGAAGTCAGGTTGAAGTGTTGTAATTGAGCCTGCACTTAAAAATTGTTCGCCATTTAACAGCGTTGTCACTTGCGGCATACCACGAACATTAATCGTTGAGCCTTCGCCTGCTGAGCGACGAATTTGAATACCGGGTATACGTTGTAGAGTATCTGCAATGGTCACATCGGGTAATTTACCAATATCTTCTGCGGTGATTGAATCCATCACACCAGTACTAAAGCGTTTGTTATTAATATCTTGCTTGTTACTGGCTGCAATACCACGTACCTCGATGGTTTCTATTTCATCGTTTGTCAAATCACTTTGCTGTGCGGCTACTGTATTTAGGCCACTTAGCCCACAAATGACAGCTGCCACAGCCTTAGCCGTTATGCTTGGCGAGAGTGTATGTTGGTGACGGGTTTTAGTTTTCATTTTAAACGTTCCTCATCCTGTATTTTTAAAGTTAATTATTATCATCTGTTAATTTGTAACACGTATTGACTGTTGCTGTGTTATTAATTAACATTAGATTTAACAAAATTGCAATACCCATTACATTAAATAAGTCACATTTTTTGTATGGTTTTTAATGAAAAGTAATTAACCAGCTGATTTACATGAAGAGTTTTTGAATGAAAAAATTAAGCGTTGCAAACTTGGAAACCGTAAGCCGAGCCAATAAAGGACTCGGTAATGTTCAGCAGCTTCACAAATCAGGGTGGAACATTGCACAGCAAGATGTCAGTTTGCCATGTTTGTGTCTGTATGAATCACGCCTATTGAATAACATTAGCTGGATGGCTGACTATACCAACCAAAGCCATGTGTTATTTGCTCCGCATGGTAAAACAACCATGACACCTGCCATCTTTAAAAAACAATTAGCGGCTGGAGCATATGCAATTACTGTGGCAACCACAGCTCAAGCTGTTGCAGCAGTAAAGAGTGGCGCTGAGCGAGTTTTGATGGCAAATCAATTGATTGGTCGGGCAAATTATCAACAGCTTGATGACTTGCTCAGTAGCAATGAGATTGTATTTTATTGCTTGGTCGATAACCTTGATAACGTACGCATGCTTGGTGAGTACTTTGCTAATACTCAGCACACCATTCATGTACTGATTGAGCTTGGCGTTCCTGATGGCCGCTGTGGTGTGGTTAACAGTCAATTATTGGCAGAGTTGATCGCAGAAATAGCAAAATTCGATTCATTAGCTCTAGCGGGTATAGAGGTTTATGAAGGTGTGCTGGGCGATCCCCTTGCCGTGAGTCAATTTCTTGAGTATGCGGTTGCGACCTGCAAACAGCTTATCGCCGATAATGCGTTTGATACTAAGCAAGTGATGATCACCGCTGGTGGGTCGGCTTACTACGATTTAGTGTGTGAGGCATTTCATCCAGATAATTTAACCGAGAATATGCTAGCCGTGTTGCGACCTGGTTGTTATGTCACTCATGATCAGGGAATTTATGAGCAAGCTCAACAGCAAATATTAGCGCGCAATGAATTGGCATGCTCTTTGGGGAGTGAGCTGACATCTTGCTTAGAAATTTGGGCGTATGTGCAGTCAATGCCCGAGCCAGGAAGGGCCATAATAGGTTTTGGTAAACGAGATACAGCGTTTGATGCAGGGTTTCCAATCCCAACACTTCATGTTGATCAACAAGGGCAAATAAGCGCTGCAAATAGCAACTGGAAAATAGAAAAAATGATGGACCAGCATGCCATGATGAAAGTACCCAATGATACCACACTTCGTGTTGGCGACATTGTAGCCTTTGCTACCTCTCATCCGTGCTTAACATTCGATAAGTGGCGCTACATCAACGTAATAGACGATAACTACAATGTGGTTGATGTCGTCGAGACTTATTTTTAGGAGAAAGACGTTTGGATATAGTTTCAAGAATAAAAGAGCGCTTGGGTCATCTACGCCAATCAGAACAAGCTGTTGCTCAGTTAATTTTAGCTGATTTGCAATTTGCAGCCTCGGCAAGCATTAGTGATTTGGCTGACAAAGCAAACGTGAGTCATGCATCAATTACGCGTCTAGCGAAAGCGCTTGGTTGTAATAATGTCCGTGATATGAAGTTGCAGTTAGCGCAATCTTTAGCGGTTGGTGAGCGTTTTATCACTGAAAATAACACTCAGCGTGAAGATATACCGGCAATTTATCAGGCCATTCATGACATTTTGGATGTCAATGCAGGGCTAATTAATCAAACGGATGTTGAGCAAGCAGCTCATTACATTGCAAATAGTCGCCATAGTTTAATTTTTGGTGTGGGTGGAGGAAGCTCAGTGGTTGCGCAAGAGTGCCACAACCGATTATTCAGGCTTGATATTTTAAGCAATGCTTACAGTGACCCTGTAATGATGCGCATGACAGCAGCAAGTGTCGATGTGAGTGATGTTGTGGTGGTGTTATCACTAACAGGCTATACCAAAGACTTAATTGATGCAGCGAATATCGCGAAAGATTATGGAGCAAAAGTGATTGCTATTTGCCCAGAGAGTGAACTTGCTAACACTGCCTCCATTCATTTACCAATAAAAACAAATGAATCTGACTATATTTTCACACCGAGTACAGCGCGTTATGCCATGTTAGCCGCAGTCGATGTACTAGCAAGTGAAGTGGCCATTTTAACGCAGAAAAAATCACGCGAAAAATTACGTCGTATTAAACACGAGTTAGATGAATATCGCCAAGGACCTGATCGCGCCCCACTAGGAGATTAATGATGCACAGCAAAGACTCACCGCCTGTGGATACATTGATTCTAGGCGCGAAGGTATTTGATGGCCAAGGTAATGAAGCCTCAATCACTGATGTAGCGATAAGCGATGATCGCATAATAGCAATTGGCAAGCTCAACGAATTGCCTGCTAAACAAGTTATAGATGCAAAAGGGTTATGCTTAGCGCCTGGTTTTATTGATGTACATACCCATGATGACTTGGAAGTACTGCGCAATCCTAGTATGGCTGCGAAGATCAGCCAAGGTGTCACAACGGTCATTACTGGAAATTGTGGGATCAGTGCAGCCCCTGCTGTGCTAAATGAAGCAGCCCCAGATCCGATGAACTTATTGGGGGCACTTAGTGAATTTAAATTTGCCACCATGGCTGATTATATTCACGCTTTGCAAGCAAGACCTGCAAATGTGAATGTAGCGGCTTTAGTAGGCCATACTACATTGCGTAATAATGTCATGGATGATCTTTTGCGAGGTGCAAATGATGCAGAGATTAAGCATATGTGTAAAGAGCTTGATGCTGCTCTTGCAGCTGGCGCGATTGGCTTGAGTACGGGGCTTGCTTATAAAAATGCGAATCAGGCACCCAGTGATGAAGTTCAAGCCTTTGGCCCTGTTTTAAAAGCCCATGACGCTATCTATACAACTCATTTGCGTACTGAGTTTGACGCTGTCATTGAGGCGATGGATGAAGCGTTTGCGATGGAGCAAGCTTTTGATATAAAAGTTATTATTTCGCATTTGAAATGCGCTGGTAAAAATAACTGGGGACGTGCGCCAGAGCTGATTAATCGGTTTTCAAACCAAGGTTCGCACTCTCGTTGCAGTTGCGATGCTTACCCTTATGCAGCCAGTTCAAGCACTTTGGACTTAAAACAAGTGACCAGCGACTTCGAAATTTTTATAACGTGGTCAGATCCTCACCCCGAAATGGCGGAGCGTTCGCTGCAAGATATTGCAGATACATGGCAGCTGTCGTTACTTGAAAGTGCTAAAAAGCTGCAACCGGCTGGTGCTGTTTATCATGGGCTTGATGAGCAAGATGTGGCAATGATTCTAGCCTTTGAAAAAACCATGATTGGCTCCGATGGTCTGCCGTGTGATCCCCATCCGCATCCTCGTTTATGGGGATCGTTTCCTCGTGTATTAGGTAAGTACGCACGTGATGAGGGCATTTTCTCACTCGCAACAGCAATACATAAGATGACAGGACTCAGTGCTCGTAATTACGGTTTAACTGACCGTGGTGAGATTAGCGTAGGAAAGTTTGCTGATTTGGTGCTTTTTGACAGCGATGCCATTTGCGATAACGCCACATTTATTGACTCTGAATTACCAGCATCAGGTATTCACAGAGTATGGACCAATGGTCAACCAACCTTTATTGATGACCAAGTAATGCCTGCATATTCGGGCAAGTTTTTAACTTCAACTGGAGAGTAATATGATTAAACGTATAGGAACAGAGGGCGGTACAGGCACCGGTGGTCAGCATTTACCTTTTGCACGAGCCATCGAAGCTGGGGGCTGGTTGATGGTGTCTGGGCAAACGCCAATGAAAGACGGTGAAGTGGTTGAAGGTGGCATTATCGATCAGTCTCGTTTAGCGATTCAAAACTGCATCGATATTATGGATGAAGCGGGTTATGGCCTTGAACATGTTGCGCATGTCAAAGTGATTTTAACGGATGCGCGTTACTTTCAATCATTTAATAAGGTGTTTAAAGAGTTTTTTGGTGAGCACCCGCCTGCTCGAATTTGTGCCGTCGCAGACCTTGTTGTTGACTGCAAAGTTGAAGTCGATGTGACGTGTTATAAAGCCCCATAAATTAAAAAAGTTCGACAGCTTAGGCTGTTGAACTCATACATAAAAATAATTATAAGCACCAAAGCCATCTAATAAGCATAAAGCAATGATAATAATTTGGCTGAGGTGAAGCAGGATGTTGTATGAAGTGGCAATTACTAATGGCCTTTTTAGGCTACCTGATTTTTATGATCTGGTTTGGCTGGTGGGTAAGTCGTAATAGCAAAACCGGTGACGACTTTTTACTAGGCGGACGAAATCTTCCTTTTATTTTAACCTTGGGTACAACCGTTGCGACTATGGTTGGCACGGGCTCCTCAATGGGGGCAGTTGGCTTTGCTTATAACAATGGCTGGGCAGGGATGATTTATGGGCTTGGTGGAGCATGCGGCATCTTGCTGCTAGCAAAGCTATTTGCACCTGTCAGAAAGCATGAATTTATGACCATGAGCGAAGAGGTTTCTTTTTATGTTGGGGCTGATCCGCTTGTTAAAAATACTATCGCTATATTCATTTTTGTAGCCAGTATTGGCTGGCTTGGTGCCCATATTCTAGGCGGCGGAATGTATTTGGCTTGGTTAACGGGATTATCACCACTGAGTGCTAAATTGTTCATTGCTCTTGGGTTTAGTATTTATGTGGTAATAGGTGGCTATGTTGCCGTTGTGTGGACAGACTCTATTCAAGCTCTAGTATTGTTTATAGGGTTTTTCTTGATGGCGGGTGTTGCGCTCTATCAAGCGGATGGTTTGATGATGATCAACGAAGCACAACCTGTACTGAATCAAAGCTTTTTATCACTCGATAAAATAGGTGTTGTACATGGTATTTCGTTGTTTTTTGCAGTCTTGGTTGGCGTACTCGTTGCACCGTCATTTCGCCAACGGATATATTCTGGCAAGCATGTTCGCAGTATTCGTCAGTCATTTTATTTATCTGGCGGTTTATATCTGCTGTTTGCAATTGTACCTGCCATAATAGGTATGGCTGCATACAAGCTCAACCCAACCCTTGAAAATAGTGCCTTTTCATTTCCTTATATGGCCTTTGAGCTTCTTCCTTTTGGCTTGGCGGCGTTGGTAATAATTGCTGGACTCTCAGCCACTATTTCAAGTGCCAGTTCCGATGCCATTGCGGCGGTAAGTGTATTGATTCGTGATATCTATATGCTGGTATTTAAACGGATGCCACATGCCAGTGAGGTCGTTTTGCTATCACGCATAGGTTTAGTGCTAACAATTGGCACGGCTTTACTTTTGGCGTTACTTACTAACGATGTCATTGGTTACATCACCAATATGATTGCGACATTGATGTCGGGGTTGTGTGTTTGTGTACTGCTTGGGCATTTTTGGCCCCGATTTAATTGGCAGGGCGCTATGACGGCATTATTAGTGTCATTTATTGTGTCAATGGCGGTAATTTTAACGCCAAGTTGGCAAGCTTATTGGAGTAACCCCATTATTCCAGCAACATCTGCATCAATGCTGCTTTGTATTATTGTGACCTTACTTACCCCAAAACAGCGCTGCAGTAGCGAACAAGCATTAGCAATTTTAAATAAGCAAAGAGAGGCGATGCATCATGATTAATGTGGCCTTTTTTGGCGAAGCAATGCAAGAGCTTGACGGTGATAACAGCATTCGATTTGGTGGCGATGTTTATAATACTGCGGTGTATTTTAAGCGCTTACAATTAAAAAATACGAAGGTAAACTTTGTAACGGCGCTGGGTAGTGATGAAGTAAGTGACGTTGCACGTTGCCTTTGGCAGAAGCAGGGCTTGTCGCTTGACTACTTGCAAATAGCAGCGAATAAAACCCTTGGTAGCTACGGTATAACAACCGATGCAAAAGGAGAGCGTAATTTTAGTTATGAACGTGATGACAGCGCTGCCAAGCAGTATTTTTATTTAGATACACAGCACAGGTTCGTTAATGCCTTGCGCGAAGGAAATATGAGTCATTGTTATTTCTCAGCGATTAGTATAGCTATTTTAGATACACCAAGCCGACAATTATTATTAGATGCATTGCATTCCTTTAAAACGGCAGGCGGCAAAGTGATTTTCGATAGTAATTATCGGTCTGTACTTTGGCAATCAGACGATGCTGCTGGGTACTTTAAAAAAGCATTCCAGCTTGCTGATTATTTGTTTGTTACCGATGATGATCATTATGGGGTGTTTGGTGAATGCACAGAGCAGCAGTTAGTCGCGTTTTATCAACAATGTTCATCTGACCTTGTTGTGATAAAGCAAGGACTGGCAGATACACTGGTGCTTGAGCATGGAACATTGCAACGCTTTCCTGTGACGCCTGTAACACAGGTTATAGATACAACATCAGCGGGAGATGCTTTTAGTGCTGGCTTTTTAGCTGCATTTTTACCGACGGGATCCATTACATACGCCGTAGAGATTGCTCAGCAATTGGCGAGTCAAGTTATCGTTGCTAAAGGGGCGATAGTCGCAACCAACATTCAATTAGAGCATAGTGAGGGTTAAACCATGTCATTTATTTTACGCGTTGTATTTTGTAGTCTTTGGATACTAAGTGTCGCGCATGCTAAATCATTACCTTTAATGCCGATGCCTGCAAATATCACAGAGCTTGAAGGCAAGTTTCAATTAGATCAAGAAAACTTAACTGTCTATATAGCTGAGAAATACCGAGACCCTAGTGAAGGGTTATTTGAGCACGCTGCGTTTATTCAGCAGTTTGCAAAGGTCAATTGGGTAGAAAAAAATAAAGCACAGCTGGTTATCGACGTTGATAACTGGCTACCTGCAGTCCCTACTTTAGGTGTGGATGAAAGTTACCAGTTGAGTATTAGTTCGCAAGGTATTTTACTCAAGAGCGCGACTCAGTTTGGTATGCTCCGAGGATTTAGCACCTTGTCGCAGTTAGTGTTTTCAACAAAGCAGCCTTACTTACTGAGTGCGATCAAAATTGATGATACGCCAGCGTACCCGTGGCGAGGACTACTATTTGATAGCGTTAGACACTTTTTACCAATTGCAGATGTAAAGCGTACCCTTAGAGGGCTTGCTTTAGCAAAAATGAATGTATTTCATTGGCACCTCACAGATGATCAAGGCTGGCGTATAGCGCTTAAAAGTTACCCTAAATTACATCAACATGCTTCGGATGGGCTTTATTACACACAGCAGCAGATTAAAGACGTGGTTAGCTATGCCGCACAGTTAGGTATTCGAGTGGTGCCGGAGTTTGATGTGCCAGGGCACGCGAGCAGTATTGTGCTTGCTTACCCTGAGCTCGGTAGTGGGACAACCCCTACGTCGATAGAGCGCCATTGGGGGGTATTTAGACCCTTATTAGACCCTAGTAACCCGAAAGTGTATACATTTGTAGAGGACGTTGTAAAAGAGCTAACGGAGTTATTTCCCGACGCTTATTTACACATCGGTGGTGACGAAGTGGATGCGCGTGACTGGCAAGAAAATAAAAAAATACAAGCGTTTATGGCTGAGCATGACTTACCAGATAGCCACGCATTACATGCTTATTTTAATCAACGTGTTGCTAAAATCTTAGCTAAATATAATCGTAAAATGATTGGTTGGGATGAAGTATTACATCCAACACTACCTAAGCAAACATTAGTGCAGTCTTGGCGAGGTCATCATTCTCTTGCTGCCATTCAAAAGGCGGGCTTTGATGGTTTATTATCCAGTGGTTTTTACATCGATCAGCCACAATGGACAAATTACCATTATCGTAATCACCCTGAGCCTATAAAGCGTGACTCATTAACCGCAAGCAACATTTTAAGCAGCGCACAGTTTACTCTAACACGCCTTAAGGGCAGTGCTGTTACCGGCGACATAAGTGTATTTACAACTGCCGATTCAGAGCTTGCCGCTTTAGTTACGATAACAGGCAAAGGGGCGTTTATAACAAGAAATGTGAAACAACGAGCAGCAGGGTTCGAAGTATTAATTGATACATGGATGGGGCCTACGATGCTGGTTGTTGCGACTAACAAAGTGAGTAACTTACCAGCATTTGTTGGCAATACCCCGTATGACTTACAGACTAAACCTGATGAGAAACCCAGTATTCAAGTGCTTAATCAAACATTACACGATACGCAGCAGGTGAAAAAGTCAGGCGAAGTATTGGGCGGTGAGGCGACAATATGGGCGGAGCTAGTCACGACAGATACCATAGATACACGCCTTTGGCCACGCGTTTATGCTATTGCTGAGCGTTTTTGGTCACCCAAGAGTATGACCGATGAGCGAGATATGTATCGCCGTTTAGCGATTATGGATGAATTTGCTATACAACATGGTAGTAAACATAAGGCGCAATTTATTTCTCGTCTTGAAAACGTGTTAGCTGATAATGCCAATCAGGCTAATATCAATGCACTACTAACATTTAGCACGTTTATTGAGCCTGCACATTATTATACTTTGCACCATTTAGCCTATTTGCGAAATGAATATCACCATGATGCGCCACTTGATAAGCTTGTTGATGTACTCCCTGTTGAAAGTTTGCAGCTACGTGCGTTTAATTATCAAGTTGAAGACTTTCGACAGCAATGCGCCACAGAGCTAAAAGAAACGTTGCAGTTCCAAGTCAACCGTTGGAAAGAATTTATAACCGACCAGCAAAAGGTTATTGAATCAATCCCTGAGTGGCAGCAGGTTTACAAGCAAATAGAGGCATCTTTTAACACGAGTGATGTTCAACCTATTGCGAATAATAATGGCACTATTGCTCATGTTATCGCTTCATTGAATCATTACAAAGAAGCAAGCAACCATTGCGAAAGTATGAAAAAGAGTCACTTTTGATATTTATCCCCATGTTTTATTGCTAATCTAAGAGCACAGCTTTTAAATGTTAAGGTGTGTATGTTAGATAAAGTACTGCATGATTTTTTAGTTATTTGGGCCACAATTGACCCAATAGGCACGATGGCACTGTTTGCTGCTCTAACGGCAAAATTACCTGCTAAAAAGCGGCGCAAAACAGCCTTTAAAACGGTGGGATATGCAGCCATTGTACTTATAGGCGCCATAGTTATTGGTCAGTTACTATTGAGTGCAATGGGCATTAGCTTGTTATCATTTCAGGTTGCTGGTGGCATCATTTTATTTTTATTTGGCCTGCAAATGATATTTGCTGATGATTCTTCACAGGGGGATATTGAACCGCAACATGATATTTCCGTTTTTCCTTTAGCTATCCCAGCAACGGCTTCACCTGGAGCAATATTGGCAGTTATCTTAATAACGGATAACCATATATACACCATAAAAGAGCAAGTTATAACGGCTCTAAATATGCTAGGGGTGTTGTTAATAACGCTTGTGTTGTTATTACTCAGTGGTCGCATTTTAAAATTAATAGGCACTGGCGGTGCGTCAATTCTAACACGTATTATGGGGTTGATTTTGGCCGCTTTGTCTGTTGAATTTGTAATGGAAGCATTGGGTGTAGCTAAGTGGATAGCAAGTAATTAAGCCCGCATAGCGGGCTTATTTTGCAAGCTGTGATATTATTCAGATACAGTGAATGAAACCTCTAAGTCGTCGCCAGAAGTGACTGTTACAGGTTTAACCTGATAAAGAGTGAAAGCCTCGTCTTGCGCTTCTGCATCATCAATATGTGCTGCACATGTGTATGCTAATTGATAATCACCAGGTTGTACGAATGCAAGCTCAAACTCAAATTGATTGTCATCACTATCGAATACCACATCAGCTGTTGCAAGCGGGGCATCAGCAGGGGTCTCATCTTCATTGACTTCGTAGTTATCCATTGGGACTTCTACGTCACTGCTGTATAGGTAAACAGCATGGCCAAACGAGCCATCTTCAAGAGCGATATCGATATTATCTGTTTCGCAGTTAGCGATTAATACGTCGCTTACTGTACCTTCAATATCTTCAGATTCAGCAAGGTTTTCTAAGCGTACGCCACGAGGTTTCAAGAAAATCTCGTCACTATTTTGTGGATCAACCAATGACTTTTTAAGATCAAATTCCATTACAAAATCGTTACCAGCTTGGTTAAGTGTAAAACCATCTAGCTGGATTTCGCCTACACCATCGTTGCCTTTGCGTTTTACAACCAGTGGCGCGATGCTGTCATCTTCATATACAACATGTGAAGTCATCGTTAGGTTATTGCTGTCACCATTGATTACATCAGCACGTATCCATTGATAGTCGCCAGCGGGTACTTCTTCATCATCAAGTAGTGAGAAAACATCATCGCCAGTGTAATCGAGTAAGTTAACCATCTCTGGTAGTGTGTCATCACTGTCTTCACGAGTCTCAAATGTAAACTCTTCACCGCCTTGGCTTCTCAGTGTGATTGAATCAAAGACAACGTTAACCGCTTTTAAACCTGTTACAGGCGCATCCGATACACCTAGTGTGAACTGAGCTGTTTGTGGTGTTGGATCTGGCGTGTCGTTATCGTCGCTATCTGAGCCACAACCTACAAGTGCAAATAAAATGGCGCTGCTTAATAAAGTTGTTTTGAAGTTCATGATTGATCCCTTTTTGTGTTCTAAATGTTGCATTAAGTGTAATGAATTAAACTTAATGCAACTTGAACTTAAGAAAAATAACTTTTTAGCTGAAAAGTGCGACCTAACCTAAGCCTTATAACGGCTAACGTTCTGCTCCAATTGCGTAGCTGTATCAGTAAGCTCGTGCATATAAGAGGTCGCTACATCAGTATCACTAGCCGTCTTATTTGCAATTTCAACAATAGTTGTCATGTTTTGGTTTATCGCTTCAGAGACCGATGTTTGCTCTTCAGCTGCGGTGGCTATCTGTGCATTTTGTGATGTAATCGTGTTAACCGAGTGCAACACTTCATTTAAAGCTTTTTCTACTTCACTTGCTTCAGAAACACTGGTTGCGCTACCACTCTTAATTGCCTGCATTATACTTGTAACCGTTGTTGTACCTTGCTGAACTTGTTCAATCATGCTTTCAATTTCATGGGTACTGTCTTGGGTGCGTTTTGCGAGCGTACGAACTTCATCAGCTACTACTGCAAAGCCACGACCAGCTTCGCCTGCGCGTGCTGATTCAATCGCTGCATTGAGTGCTAATAGATTTGTTTGCTCAGCAATATTTCTGATTACATCAAGCACACTGCCTATTTGACTTGATTGTTGATTGAGCTGGTCAACCGCATTCGCCCCTTCGTCGACTTGTTTAGCAAGTCCGTTGATCACTTTTATGGCAATAAGAAGCTGATTATTAGCTTGTTTTACCAGATGGTCGGCATGTTCAGCCGCGGTCGATGCTTCTTGTGCGCTCCGTGCAACTTCCATTGACGCCGCTGACATTTCGTTTATAGCGGTTGCAACTTGCTCACTTTCTTCATGTTGACGATTAATACCCGTATGCATATTAGCAAGTAGCTCATTGAGCTTGAGTGAGGCGTGATTCATTGATTGTGATGATTGGCGGATATCGATGACCATTTTGCCAACATCATCGGCAAAGCGATTGAATGAACTCCCAAGCTGGCCAAGCTCATCAGTTCTTTTTTCCATGAGTCGTCGAGTGAGGTCACCATCACCCTGAGATATATCATTCATGGCAAGTACAGTTGTATGTAAAGGACTTGTGATACTGCGAGATACTACAACGGCAATTGCGGCTGTTACAGCAACAGCAAGAATAGAGGCGATAATGGTATTTACAAATGCATTATCAATCGCGTCATTAACTCTTGTTTCTGTGCTGGCAACTTGTTGCTCAAGGCCACTTATCCAAAATCCGGTACCTAGCACCCAGTTCCATTTTGGGATGAGTGCGGCGTAGCCAAGTTTAGGACTAACAACACCTTGGGTATTTTTCCATGCATACTCGACAAAGCCACCCCCTTCTTTGGCTGATGAAATGAGCTCTCGAATTAAATAAACCCCATTGGGATCTTTAAAGTCATATAAGTTTTTGCCTTCTAATGATGCGTTTACACCATGGGCAACACTGACACCTTGCAGATCATACACAAACACATACCCAGTATCGCCTGCGTCATCAAAGCGTAAGTTTCTAAGAATATCTTTAGCCTGAGCCTGTAATTGTTGAGTATTTGTACCGTTATCCTGCGCTACTAAGTGAGAGATAGAGCTCATGGCAATTTTTTGGTAATTACTCACTTCTGCTTTGCGATCATTTTTCATTTGTGAAGCGAAGCTTTCCACTGTTTGAGCACCACTATTTTTTGACTGCACATAGTTATAAATAGTGAGCATAATCGCAATGAGTAAAGGTGGAAGAAGGGCAAGAAGCAGTACCCTTTGCTGAATTGATAGCGCCATTAATTTCTCCTTATATAATTCTTACAACTAGTGTAGTGGGTTTATAAAATTTTATAAGTCGACTTTATGGCTATATTCACCTGAATTGGCTAAATTAAACGACCTGTTTGTAAAAATACACAGTCGCATCAAACTCCCCTGTTGAACTTTTAGCAAACCCAGGAATTGTGCCTGCTTCTATGTAGCTTAGTTTTCGATATAGATGTGATGCAGTATCGCCAAGTCGTGTGTCTAGAACAAGCAAAGCTAGACCTAACACCTGTGCATCTGTTTCAAGGCTATTCATAAGTTTTTTTGCAATTCCTTTGCCTTGGTAATCACTATGTACCATCAGCTTTTCAACCTCACCTCGATGGCTGCCATTCGCCTTAGCGCATAAAGAAAGTTGCACAGAGCCAATTACATCTTCACCATCGAAAGCAAGGTATAAACGACGATAGGGAGTGGCTAAATCGGCATCGACTGCTTGCCAATAGTCATGTGCCGACTGTAATGATAACGGGGCTATAAAGCCAATTGATGCGCCATTGGCGACGCTATCAATCAGCAATGCGTTAAGTGATTTAGACACACCTTTAATAGAATGTACTGCTTTAATTTTCATTATTTATTCTTGTTGGAATGGATAAACAGAGCCTAAGTTAAGTAAGCTGGTTAGCTCATCAAGTGCCTGATAGCTTTCGGTTAAAAGCAATGGATCGGCAAAGTCGTCACTACTTAAAGAGTCACGGTAATGCTTATTTGCCCAACTTACTAATTGGTTATACTTTTCTTCACTGAATCTTACTCCCGGATTGACTGCTGCCAATTCATCAGTATTGAGCGCAACACGTAGGCGCAAACAAGCAGGGCCACCGCCATTTTGCATACTTTGGCGCAAGTCAAAAAAGCGCACTTGTTGAACTGGGTTATTTGCCACAATCATTTCTTGAATGTAATCGTGAACGGCTTGATTGCGCTCACACTCTTTAGGTGCAACCAGCATCATGCTGTTATCACTTAAGGTAATTAATTGACTATTAAATAAATAGCTACCTACGGCATCTGTAATGCTTACTTTATTGGTCGGCACTTCAATAATATGCAGCGGCTTGTTACCAAGGTAGGCGTGTTTAATTTGTTTTAGCGTTTCAGGCTGATTCAAAAAGGCTTGTTCATGGCATAAAAGTACATTGCCATTGGCTACTGCAATCACGTCGTTATGAAACACGCCTTGGTCTATCACATCAGGGTTTTGTTGAATAAATAACTGATTTTCAGGCTTTAGTTGATGTAAGCGGGCAATGGCTTGTGATGCTTCAAGTGACTGTCTTGCAGGAAATTTAACGGGTTTTGGTAGGGCGCTATTAAAGCTACTGGCCCCATACACAAAAATCTCAAGCCCTGTATCTGCATGGCTGTCGCATAATCGATTATGGTTTGCAGCACCTTCATCACCAAAAAAGCCCTGATCAGGCAAGTGTGGGTGATGGCTAAAGTAACGCTCATCGTTAAACATGGCTTTTAACAACGCAGATGTTGTTACTGGCTCTAACGAACGATGAAACTTATTATTTAAGTTTGCAGCTGTAAAATGCACTTTGCCATCAAGGGTATCGACTGAAGGCGAGATAGTGCCAGCATTGGCTGTCCACATGGCCGATGCACTGTAGCAAGCACGTAGCAAAACTGGGTCGGCTTTAAATGCTTTTTCAATAATTTGGCTATCAGTGCCTGTAAAACCTAAGCGTTTTAGCACGTTAATGTCGGGGCGAGCATGAGGTGCAAAAATACCTTGTTCTAGCCCTAATTCGTGCATCGCCTTCATTTTTTCAAGGCCTTGTAGCACTGCCTCTTTTGGGTTTGAATGCGAAGAGGCGTGACTTAGCGAAGCAACATTGCCATACGATAATCCCGCGTAATTATGGGTAGGCCCCACTAAGCCATCAAAGTTTACTTCTACTGCGTGCATACTTAATCCGTCATTGTTGTGCGTGTATTTTAACCATACAGAAGTTATTTAGCTGAAGCTAGCTAACTCCATTTCTACATTACGTAGGTTTTGCTTAAGACGCTTCTGAGTGGCAATTAAATATGCCTTTTGCTTGTTTAGCTTGGTCTGTTGCTGCCTTACTGCTTTGTAAATAGCTCTTTTAGGGATGTCGTATTGTTCTGCTGCCTCGGTGATTGTAAGTTGATGTACAGAAACCTTTTGTAATGCTTCGATAAAAGTCGGATCATTATTTAACATAGCGACGCTCCAAATCAGCAACATTATGCGGATCGTGAGCCTCATGAATATGCCATGTGCTGATGTCTAATCGCCAAAGTAGATAAAGAGTGTGAAAGAAGTGAGTCACGTTAGTCTCCTTGTTAGTGCCTGTTCATATTCACTATTGGAAGATCTGTGCCAAACTGTTTTATGATTTAAATTTGTTTTAAATCAATATGTTGTGATTTTTGTTGTTATAAGTAATTTTTCCAAGCACTAAAATAGGGAAATAAGTTTTATTCTGTGCACTTTAATGATGCGTGTATGAAAGACCTATCCTGTTATCGTTAATGAATGAGAATAAAACGCGATGTGAAATCGCTGCTACATACTCGCGCCTCCTAGGAATGACTTTAGTCATGAATTATTAACTACCACACAAAGGTAAAACCCCTGGACGTAGGCGTGAAACTTGTTTCGCGCGCCAAGCAAGCGTGACGCCTAGAGGTCGTCCTGGGTGCGGTAGGGAAGAAACGAGGGCAAAACGCGATGTGAAATCGCCGCTAGATGCTTGCGCCACCTACATGCTTGTTACTCAAACCCTTCTAATACAAGCTTTCCACGAGCCTTGTGAGACTCTAATATCCCATGGGCTTTAATAAGGTTTGCTACGTTTATCTTACCTAAATGCTCACCCAATGTTGTTTTGATTGTACCGTTATCCACTAGGGTCGCGAGCTCTGAAAGAAGCTGATGCTGGGCAATCATATCATCGGTTTGGAACATTGAGCGGGTATACATAAACTCCCAATGCAGGGAAATACTTTTACGCTTTAACTTTAAAATATCAAAGCTTGCAGGGTCGTCGATCAGTGCTAATTTACCTTGTGGTTTGATCACTTCCATAATGCTATCAAGGTGTTGGTCGGTGTGCGTTAAGCTCACTACGTAATCAAATTCATTCAGGTCGGCTGCAAGGCGTTGCTGATTAAGGTTTTTGCTATGATCAAGCACATGATCAACGCCTAAATCTTTAAGCCAGTTGGCGCTTTCTTCTCGAGCGGCGGTACCAACAACGGTTAAATTGGTAAGCTGTTTGGCAAGTTGCACTAAAATTGAGCCCACGCCACCGGCGGCACCTATCACTAATACTGAAGCTGGCTTATTATTCTTACACTTTTCAATCTGTAAGCGGTCAAACAGTAACTCCCACGCTGTAATACTGGTTAATGGCAGGGCGGCTGCTTCACTATTACTAAGGCTTGTTGGTGCAAGACCGACAATGCGCTCATCAACAAGTTGCAGCTCAGCATTGCTACCTTGGCGCGTTAAGTCGCCAGCATAAAACACACGGTCACCGACATTAAATAACGAAACTTTGTCGCCAACAGCTTTAACCGTCCCCACGGCATCCCAGCCAATAACCTTGTAGCCACAATCTGGTGACACGTTAGCGCGAATTTTAGTATCAACAGGGTTTACTGAAATTGCTTCTACGGCTACAAGAATGTCGTGACCTGTGGCAACAGGATCAGGTAATTCAATCGCTTGTAATGAAGAGTCTGATAACGTTGGGGTTGCTGTAGTGTATCCAAATGCTTTCATGATGGTGTCCGTATTGATGAGTTTTGAACACTATAGCGCATCTAGTTTTATTAAAAAGCGGTGTAATCCAAATTCACTTTCAAATAATTTTTGTTAATTAAGGTCACTATTTACTAAATCGAGTAACTCAATCAGTTGCAACGCTTGTGGTTCGCTCACGCTTGGGAAGCGACAACGAATTTGCGACGGTATATTGGCAGCTTGATCTTGCATCGCCTTGCCTTTGGCTTCGAGCTGCACGAGTCGTTTGCGTTTATCTTGGCTATCTTTGGTGATCGATAACAATGCTTTATCGCTCATTTTTTTCAAAATTTGCGTCATCGCACCGCCATCAATAGCAGTTTTTTCAAGTAATTCAGCAATGCTGATCTGATCTTTTTCCCACAGCGCCATCATTACTACGTACTGCGGGTAGGTTAAATCTAATTGATTGAGAGAATCTCGATACGCACGGGCAATCCCATTCGATGCCATATATAAGCGGTGGCATAGCTGGTTATCTAATTTTAGTTGTGGGTATTTCATACTCGATCCTCAAAATTCAATACGAGTATTTTAATTTGCACACAAAGTATTTGCAATCCCGAAAAAGCTGATCTAATATATTTTGCATGCAAAATATATTTTCACTCAATTAGGAGAGTAATCATGAAAGAACTACAAAGCATCGCATACACAGCTAAAGCAACAGCAACAGGTGGTCGTGAAGGCACAGCAAAATCAGATGATGGTCGTTTAGATGTGGCACTATCAACACCAAAAGGGCTAGGTGGTGATGATGGTCAAGGTACTAACCCTGAGCAGTTATTTGCAGCAGGTTACGCAGCGTGTTTCATCGGCGCATTAAAATTAGTGGCTGGCCAAGCAAAAATTAAATTACCAGCAGATACTCACATTAACTCTGAAGTATCAATTGGTCCTATCGAGGGTGGTTTTGGTATTGCTGTTAAGCTTGCGGTATCGGTGGGTGATCTTGATAAAGACACCGCTCTTACACTTGTTAATAAAGCGCACGAAGTATGCCCATACTCAAACGCAACGCGTGGTAACATTGCTGTAGAACTCTCAGTGATCTAATTGCTATTTATCAAAATAGGCCGTGCTTTATGCACGGCTTTTTTGTTTTTCAGCAATCGATTTTGCTAAATCACCTGAACCAGTAAGCGCTGATACTAGGCCTTCACGTGGTTTACTAAATTCTATTGGCTTAATCTTACTTGCTCTTGTTTCATCGAATACGGGTATTTGGCTCATCGCGTACTCAGACAATGCGGTAATGGTTAATGATGGGTTTACCCCTAAATTACCTGGTATGATTGAGCCGTCGATAACACGTAGGTTTTGATACCCAAAGACTTCACCAGAGCTATCAACGACGCCGTTAGAAGCATCAGTACCCATGGCAACGCCACTCATTATATGCGCCGTCATCGGGACACCAAAGAGCACTTCAGTTAAGGCTGAACCTGGTACACCACCGAGTTTTTCGGCGTAAAGTTTGGTTGCTTCTTCTGCTTTTGGAAAGCTAACGCTAAGCGGCGTGTCATTTTCTTTTTGCACGGCAGTAATGCCGTTTTTAAATAAGCGATACCATTTACGTCGCCATTCAAGGTGAATAAACGCCTCTGATTTTTGCATCACTAAAAATACAATTGAGCTGCGGGCTTTGCCTTTTGAGCGTAATACTTTGGCCGTTTTTATTGGATGGCGAAGTGTATTAACTAAAAACTTAGCAATACGCTTGAGGCCTTTTCCTGTCACCATGGGAACGTAAGGTAAATAAAGCCACGTGCCATCAGCACCTTCTCGAAACCGACAAATTTCGATGTTGGTGTCTTTATCGGCCGAAATAAATGAGCTGATCGCAACACCGTCATCAACTTTTTTAGTGGTGTTGTTCACTGTGGTAAGTGTTTCAGAATTAGTGCGAATTTGCTGACCAAGCCATGGCGAAATGTTGGGTAGTGTTTTATCTTTATCGCGCATTTTTAAAAGCAAAGGAACAGTGCCCATCACCCCAGCACTTAGCACAACGCCTCGTGTTGTTAGCGTATAAATATGGCTATTGCGATGGCTGGTATCTTTAATCTTAATTTTGTATCCGGCGCTGCCATCTGCATTGAGCGGGGTGATTTTTATTACTTCAGAGCTAGCTCTTATCTCTACGCCATTGCGCTCGGCAAAATACAGGTAGTTTTTCATGAGGGTATTTTTGGCATTATGGCGACAACCTGTCATACAGCTACCACAGTAATGACAGGTATTTCGCCTTGGACCATCGCCATTAAAGTAAGGGTCTGGTAGCTCTTTGTTATAGGCTTCGCCAGGTTTTGCAAAAAGCACCCCAGTGTTCACGGTTTTGAATGAGTCACCTTGACCCATCTGCTTAGCAATATCTTTAAGCGTGTCATCCGCAACATTAGTGTAGGTATTTTTGGCGCTGCCTAGCATTCGCTGTGCAAGACCATAGTAGGGCATTAGGCTTTCTTTCCAGTCTGGCTTTATCCGCGTCCACGCTGGAGATTGAAAGACCTCATCATCAGGAATAAGGTGCACATTAGCATAAATTTGTGAGCCACCGCCGACACCTACGCCATGCAGCACAGTCACTTTGCTGGTAAGTGAAAGTTGAATGCAGCCTCTTAGACCAATTTCAGGCTGCCACATATAATTTTTTATATCTAGGTTGGTCTTTGGAAACGCTTTATCTTCGCGGCGCAGGCCTTTTTCGAGTACTAAAACTCGGTTACCTTTCTCGTTTAGACGTAGCGCACTGACAGAACCGCCAAATCCAGAGCCTATGATAATTTGATCAAAATCAAATGTGTGTTGCTGCATTATTGTCACCTGTAGGTGTTTATTATTATGAGCTTATTTAAAAAGATTTCAGGATAAAGATAGAACGTAATTTGAAAAAGTTAAATAACCACCTAAATACAGCTGATTAATTGTAATAAGGAGTGTTGGCAGCCAACATAGCAAAGCAGTTACAGTTAATTCGTTTAGATGGGGTTATGAGCCTTAAATTCACACTTTTTTTCTATTCGTCTCTCTGTTGTCATGCAAATGGTCTAAACTATTAGCAAACCAACAATAAAAATGGGAAAAATCAATGCGGCAGTTAGCATTAGCAAAGAAATTATTATGGCTTACCGTTGGCAGTATTTTTATTACTGTGTTTGTTCTATCGAGTGTTTTATGGTGGCAGTTATCAAGCAGTAACCAACAGCTATCTGCGCAATCTGAAAAGCTGATTGTTGCTGAGGTTGAAGATAAACTTGCCTCTAATGCAGCAGCCTATGGTGAGCAAGTTGCTGGGTTTATTAATGAAGCGTATCGTGTGCCATACTCTTATGCTGCGATGTTGGGTGATGAAAAAGCCGCGAGTACGCTAACGCGTGAAGCTGTTGTGGAGTTAAACCGCTCATTGCTTGAAAAAAACACCTTACTGTCGTCTATTTATACTCAATTTGAGCGCAATGGGTTTGATAACCGCGATGCAAATTTTATCAGCGGTTATGATCACTCAGTTGCAGGGGCGGGGACGCTTGAAATTTATTTTACCCGTAATCGTGATGGTACTATTGAACAGCAAGTTGTTGAAGATGTTAAAGAAAAATACGTAGACACACTCAATGAATTTGGTCAACGAGAAGCTGAATGGTACCTGTGTGTGAAAGACACGAAAGTCCCTTGCATTATGGAGCCGTATCTTTATGAAATTTCGCCTGGGTATTCAGAAATGATGACCTCTCTGACAGTTCCAATTCTTAGAGGTGAAAAGTTTATAGGCGTTGCAGGTGTTGATTTAACCCTTCCTGTTTTCCAAAAAATGACAGAAAAGTTGTCAAAAGAGCTTTATAACGGCAAAGCCCGGGTTACTTTATTAAGCTCGCTTGATTTAGTCGTTGGCAGTAGTCATTACAAAGATAAACTTGGCAGACCTCTTAAAGAAGCGGTGCCAAAAAATATGCTTGAAAACTACAATAAGTTAAAAAAGCAAAGTGGTATTTTTAAGGTGGGCGCAGAGTATTTAGTTAATTATCCAATCACCATTAAGCTTGCAAACACACAGTGGAATTTATTAATAGAGGTGCCGGCAGAGCTTGCTCTTGAAGGTCCGCAAGCTCTTGCTAATACGATGAGTGAAAATGCAAATACGTTAGGCGGTTTAATACTGGTTACAGGACTAATCATTGCTGGTGCCGCATTTTTGATTATGCTGCTGGTAATACGAACGATTGTTGCACCATTGCAACAAATTCAGCAACGGGTCGATAATCTTGCCAGTGCTGAAGGTGACTTAACGCAGACTTTGCATGTTGAGACCCACGAAGAGCTTATTGCTTTGGCTACAGGTTTTAATGCGTTTCTTGCCAAACTACGAACACTGATTAGCGAGCTAAAAAACGTATCAACTCAAACAAAGCAACAGGCAGAGCTTGCCACCAGTGTTGCCGTTGATACCAAACACAATGTTCAAGCTCAGTTCCAAGAAATTGAGAGCGTAGTAACTGCAATGAATGAGATGAGTGCGACTGCACTGGAAGTAGCGAGAGCTTCAGAGCAGTCAGCTCAACAAGCTGATGAAATTAACGGGTTAGTGGTCAGCAGTGAGTCAAGCTTATCGTCTGCGGTGACACAAGTTAAAACAATGTCGAGCGAGATAAAAGAAGCTAATCAAGCCGTTGAGAAAGTAGCGGCGCGAAGTAACGATATTACACAAATTCTAGACGTGATCAGAACAATTGCAGAGCAAACTAACTTGCTTGCGCTTAATGCAGCAATTGAAGCGGCAAGGGCAGGGGAGCAAGGCCGTGGTTTTGCTGTGGTTGCCGATGAAGTGAGGGCGCTTGCGTCTAAAACACGCGCTTCAACGGATGATATCAGTGGTCTTATCGACAGCTTGCAGCTTGAAGTGGGCAATGCCTCTAAAGTTATTGAGCAAGGGGTTGTGAGAGCTCAAACTGCGGTGGATGAAACCTCGGTCGCTTTTGATGCGCTGCATGAAGTTGTGGTAAAAGTTGATGAAATTACACAACAAATTACCCATATAGCAACGGCAGCAGAAGAGCAAAGCTCAGTTACGGAAGAGATAAATCGTAATCTTACCTTAATTTCAGATGCCGCATCGCAATTAGCCGAGCTATCAACACAAGCTGGAGATGGTAGTCAAACGCTTAATGCACTCGTTGCACAGCAAGATGATGAATTGAATAAGTTGAAAACCAAATAGGTGTTAAATTAGGTATTAAATGCAGGCGTGAAACTTGTCTTACGCCTGCATGTAGCAGCGGTTTTATACCGCGTCATAAGTGAACAACAACAAGATGCAATGAGTGAAATATGGGACAAACGCGATGTGAAATCGCTGCTAGATGTTCGTATCTTGCACCCCATTTCTCGACTGTTATCTATCTTGTTTGCTATTCATACAATTTATTAGACTAATAGTTAATATGCTTAAAAAGTAAGCAGTTACTTATTGTTTGCCTGCCTTTTTATAAACTAGATATTAAAAAGTTTTTTGATTTCATGAGTTTAACTTTTCTTTCTTAATGTTCTATATTTTAAAACTGCCTTTTTTACAAATTCATACCCTACCTTTTGCTTAATCGTGTTTTGTACCTCGCTGCTTTACCCTAAATGCAGAATAAAGACTCACACAATTTTCAAGATTAAGTAGTAGGAGAAGTCATGAATAAGACGCAGCATCAAGCATCAACTGCGCCTGCTGAGCTAGACCAGCAAAGCTATAAAGCACTCCACAAACCTAGCAGCGAATTTTCAAGCCGCGATGAATACCTCGAGAATGAACTGCAAATCATGCAACCTAAGCGTTGGCGACCAAACTTACCCTTTCGGGATTATCGTTTTGAGTTAGAAGATTCAATCCCCGCGATGGCAGGCACGATTGGTAAAGTGGTGATGGTGGGTGCAATTGCTGCCACATTTGCAGCCCCGCTTGGCCTTGGCGAAGCATTTATTTTAGAAAATGTTCGTTATGAGCTATTAATTGTTTCTATATTTATCTTATTGTTTTCAGGATTCTTTTTACCTACAGCAAACTTGGCTGGTACGCATGGGCCGCTGATCCCTTTAATACCTATAGTGGTTGCTGCGGGTGGTCATCCTATGGCGTTTGGATTACTGATCGGGGCATTTGGTTTATTGCTCGCACTCAGTAAAGGAGGCAGTTTACTGGCGGGCTTAACAAGCCGTGGTGTGTGTGGGGGATTACTGCTTTACCTTGGCTTTATCGGTACAATTTCACAGGTTAAAAAGCTGTTTGCATGGGCTGAGGGCATCGATATGACTCACATTGCCTTTATTGTGATCTTATCGACTATTGTTTTGTATGCACTGCTTGAGCATTACAAAAAGCGTTGGTTAGCCGTACCGTTAAGTTGTTTGTTGGGTGGTTTAATCGCCTTTTTACTGGGCGCGCCGTTTGAGTTTAAAACAGCTCCTGGATTGCCTAATATGAACCCGATGTATTGGTGGGGTGAAAACACCGGCTGGATGCTTGGCTTACCAACACTTGAGAGCTTTGTAGTGGTATTGCCATTCGCGGTGCTTGCGGTTGCGATGTGGTCTCCTGACTTTTTGGGGCATCAAGTGTTTCAAAAAATTAGTTACCCTGAGCGCACTGAAAAGGTTCAAATGAACATAGATGATACAATGTTTAGCGCCTCAATTCGTCAGACCTTTGGTTCGTTGTTAGGTGGTTCAAACTTTACCTCGTCATGGGGAACTTACATTGTGCCAGCAGCCATCGCGAAGCGACCGATACCAGCCGGTGCGGTGTTGACGGCTTTATTTTGTATCATTGCAGGTATTTGGGGCTACCCAATGGATTTAGCCATTTGGCAACCGGTATTATGTGTGGCACTGATTGTCGGGGTGTTTATTCCATTACTTGAAGCAGGTATGGAAATGACGCGAGAAGGCAAAACTACCCAGTCAGCAGCAATTGTGGTGTTTTCTTCTGCCTTAGTGAATCCTGCGTTTGGTTGGTCACTGACTATGTTATTAGATAACTTGGGTTTGATTGGCTGTAAAGAACGTAGCTCTGAGTTAACCCCAATGAGCCGTTGGATTATTCCACTGGTGATGTTCGTTATTTTAACTGGTGTGATGGCTATTGTGGGTATGCTACCTGGTATTCCAGCGTTAATGGCTGACTTTAGACATTAATTTTTAAGGGCAAGCTGAGTGTCTTGCCCTAACTTGCTTAGTTAAAAATCTTTAATTAGTTTAAACATCATCTCTACTAGCTCATTGCTTATAGTGTTTGATTGGGACCTATGCATGTAGCTTCTTAGACCTGTAAATTGGATTTGAAACAAACGCGCATATTCTAGCGGTGCATGGTTAGTTGCTAGTTCATTTTGTTTTTGTGCAGTGTCAAAAATATCTGTTAGGTAACATTCAAACTGTTGCAGTAGATCATTCGTTAAGTTTTTCAGTAGTGGCTGTGAGTAGTCAAATTCAGCATTCGCTTTAATTAACATACATATTTCACAACCGGGTTCTGAATCTTCCAATACAGCTTGAACAAAAGAGTGCAACCCTTCAAGTATGCTAGCACTACTTGATAAGTGTGTGGCGAGTAATGTCTTAAGTTGTTCAGCGTAGTTTTTAAGCGCTTCACTATATAGACCTTCTTTTGAGCCAAAGGCGGCATAAATACTCCCAGGGCGCATATCAACGGTCGTTTGTAAATCCCGCGTTGAGGTGGCCGAAAAGCCTTTTTGCCAAAATAGAATCCCCGCCTTTTTTATTACCTTTTCTCGGTCGAACTTAACTTTATTTACCATTTTTAACACCAATTTGAGCACTTGTTCAATTTTAACTTGAGCGAGTGCTCAAAAACAACTAGGCTATGCATCCATCACTTAAAAAAGACTTAGGAGAACACATGTCAAACTTTACGTTACATACTAAAGATACGGCTCCAGAAGCGGCAAAATCACTTCTAGATAATTCAGTGTCTGCGTTTGGGATGATCCCTAACTTGCATGCTGTAATGGCTGAAGCACCAACATTACTTGAGGGATATCAAGTGTTGCATGAGCTATTCCAAAAAACATCATTCACGGCTGAGGAACTAACGGTTGTATGGCAGACGATTAATGTAGAACATGATTGTCACTATTGTGTGCCAGCACATAGTGCAATAGCGGCAAGTATGAAAGTTGATCAAGCAATTGTGGATGCGCTTGTTAATAAAACCCCTTTAGCGAGTGCTAAGCTCGAGATCCTTCGTGGTACTACATTAGCGATGACGCGGAATCGAGGGGTTATTGATAAACAGCAACTAGACGCTTTTTTTGATGCAGGTTATTCGAATCAGCAGTTATTAGAAATTGTATTAGGCTTATCGCAAAAAGTGATGAGTAACTATACTAATCATCTTGCTAACACTGAGATTGATGAACCTTTTAAAAAGTTTGCAAAATAGCGTTTACTGAGCACGGTTTAGGTTTACTCGCTTAGACCGTGCTCAAACTGAGTGATTATTTAAACTTCACCTCTTTATTACTTCGGGTATAGATACGCTTTTCAGGTTTTGTCCATTGCCCTTTCTTTAAGTATGACGTTGAAACAATAAAGCTGTTATCTTTATACTCACTGGTCGATTTTACTTTCGTGATACCTTCTTGACTGCCAGTCACATTCTCGTAAGCAACAAATTGAGTAGGACTGAGGACGTTCATCGTTCCTTTTGTGTAAAACCCTGCGGTCGTGAAATAATAAAATACCAGAGACTGCTTGTTATTATCCCAAAAAATCATCGACTCGCCGCCATATTCACCTTCATTTATTGAATGAATGGTTTTTATTGCCATGCCGTTGAGTGCGCGTTGCCAAGTACTTACATCCTGAACAGCTGGCTTACCTTGTGCAACATCAAAGTCAGCTTGCCATGTGCCTAAATAAGGTTTAAAAACTTGCAAATGTTCTGATAGCTGCGGCTCTGCCGACAATACCGAAAAAGTACACAAGCACATTGATAGTAAAAGCGATTTTAGATGTGCCATAATAATGCCTCGTTTAGTTATAATTTTGTCTAGTATAGGTGATAATTCTTTGATTAAGAAAGCTCTAACATTTTTTGCTGTTTGTTTTTTACTATTTTTATGGGTTGCATCTTGGCAGCTAAATCTATCTTACTTGATTGCTGGTATTTACTCGGTAGTAAGTCTGATAACCTTTTTGGTGTATGGCTGGGATAAACGTTTAGCAGCTGAACATGGTGAGAATGTGATTAGAGTCCCTGAACGTACCTTACATATTTTAGGTGTTTTCGGCGGTTGGCCAGGCTCATTAGTTGCTCAGCAATGGTTAAGGCATAAATCTAAAAAGCGCCGTTTTATCTTTGTGCTTTGGCTTACAATTATTGCAAATGGATGTGCTTTATCATTGTTGTGTTATTTGCAATATATGTAGTGGAGCATAAAAAAGGAAAGCTAAGCTTTCCTTTGTGGTTGTTAAAAAGTAACGATACGTTATTGTGCTGATTCAGTTGCTGGGACGCTATCAAGCTCAACAGTTAATACAGTCTTTTTATTTACTTCGACCCATTTACGATAAGTTAAGAAGCCAGGTTTGCTTACCTCAATATCATATTTACCTTCATCAAGCTCAATACCGTCTTGGTAAACAGGCTTAATATTCATAATA
The DNA here is from genome assembly GCF_021729425.1 of Pseudoalteromonas sp. CF6-2. Classification (NCBI taxonomy): domain Bacteria; kingdom Pseudomonadati; phylum Pseudomonadota; class Gammaproteobacteria; order Alteromonadales; family Pseudoalteromonadaceae; genus Pseudoalteromonas; species Pseudoalteromonas sp. CF6-2. Next base: position 700,823 of record NZ_CP091443.1, on the reverse strand, counting down.
CGCACACGCGCATCGTCAGGTGTTGTGATAACAGTTAAAGAGGTTGCTGTCTCTTCTGCTACAATGGCTGTCGCCGCTGGCTCTACTACAGGCTCGGGTTTAGGAGCAACTTCGGTAGAGGTTGTCGAACAACCTGTTAAAAATAACATGACACATAACGTACTTAACTTTTTCATAACTACTCCATATTCTGTTGTATTGACGTTGACTGCATAGACTAAAATTAAATGTAACAACAAGGAAAACCAGCACGTGAGATGTGCAAATTGAGTCTTCCTTGACGTTTGGCTAATTTATAAATAGCACTAAATTGTATTTTCTAAACTTTTTCTTATTACTTCACTTCGTTCGACTAATTTTTCCGCGGTTCTATACATTTTGCGCTTCATTAGTTGACTTGCCATAGAAATATACTTGCTCGCAATTTCATCTTTAATTAATAAAATAGGCTCAAATGTGTCTGGGAAAATCTCAGCTTGTTTAGAAAATGCTTCATCGAACTCCATTAGCTCTTTATAGTCTTCTATTTCAGCTAAACGAGTTTTGAAGCCTTCTAGTTTTTCATGATAAAAAATAAGCGCATCTTCAGAAGGGTAACTTGCTGATTGACCGTTGCTTACTTTATTGTTGTAGCTAATAAGTGCAGTCATTGCTGACTCTTTCTTCCTAAGTGCAATCAGCAGAGGTTGAAGATTGTCAGCATTTTTAAATGCGAGCTCACCAACATTTAACAGTGTTTTTTGCATTGCGAAGTCATCGTTTTCAATCGCATCCATTACCGCTAATTTATAAACATTCTCGTACTCTTCGCTTGGCTTATACTGGTAACTTTGGTCAATAATTGAAAGCTGCTTCATCAAGTTTTCAATACTGTTTTCGCCACCTTCATCATATCTAGCTTGGGCAAGCAGCACATCTAAGCGGTAGCTTAAATCTGAGATAATAGACTGTCTTTCTGTTAGTAGGCTATCAAGCTTGCTAGCTAATAATTGTGAATCTGGGTAATACACCCGTGCCTCATTATAAATGTCTATCGCTTTGTCATAGTCTTTTGTATTAAGTGACGTGCGAGCTAAGTTGTCGACTCGTTGCTCAAACCTACCAACTATTTTGTTTTGATGAACTTTTAAAAGACCTTCTTTTAAAACATTATATTGTGGAGGTATTTCATCTAATCGTTGAGGCAACTCATCGCCGCCCCAAGTCATCCATGCTTCTAGCTGTTCAACTTTAGCAACTGAGTTCTTGAAATTAGCATCCAATGTTGTTTGCTGCTCTTGAACCGAGTTGATGTAGAAAAAGCTACCCGCAATAATAATGAAATAACATGCAACATGCGCAAGTAAAGGAACTCTGCTGTTAGTTAGCTCATTATTAAGTTCAGTTAAAGCTTCAGCTCTTTTAGCTTCATCAAGCTGTAAGCATCTTTTTAATTTTGACCAGAGAAAGACTGAGCAGTTGCTTGGTTTTTTAACCGTGGTGTCTTTGCTAACCGTGTTAGCGGCTTTTCTGTTATAAGGATGTTTGCTGGTTAAAAGTTCGTACGCAATACAGCCCAAAGAGAAAATATCGTCTTTCTTGGTAGCTTCTTTACCATTTAGCTGTGCAGGACTTGCATAGGTCGGGGTATAACCAGTACTGGTTGGTTTGTCATCATTTAGGCTAGGTGCTGCATATAGATCTTCATGGCTATGTGTTTTTGCAATACCAAAATCTAAAATTTTTAGATTGCCTTGAGAATCAAACATGACGTTAGACGGTTTAAGATCATTGTGAATGATCCCTTTTGCATGTGCGTATGACAATGCATCAATAAGCTGTTTTAGAATAGGTTTGGCACGCTTTTGAGTGAGGCCATTAGGTTTATTTCTTTTTATAAGCTGTTCTAATGTTTCACCTTCAACCCACTCCATAACAACAAAGTGATGCGATTCATCTGAAGATGCAGAGAATACTTTTACAATATTTGGATGAGATAAAGAACGAGTTTTGACTGTTTCATCTTTTAGAAGCGAAATGGCTTCCTCAGAATCACACAGCTCCTCATGTAAAACTTTAATTGCTACAAAGTTATCTTGATGGGTGCTTGTTTCTAGGTGAATGTCGCGGGCACGATATATGTGGCCCATACCGCCTTCGCCTATTAACTCTTCAATTAGGTATCGCTGGGCTAACTTCTTACCAATAAGATGAAGTTTATTTGAATTGTGGCTTTTGCCTTTAGTTTCAATTGAAGCAATGCGTGTTTTATCGTTATCGGTCGTCATTTAAATTCCTTTTTTGAAATCAACATTCCTGTTTGATTGGTGTGTATTTTACAAAAAACAAAATAATAAGCAATCATTCAGCTAGTATAAATAAACAAGGAACTATGTTGTTTAACTATTTTTGAGTTATTTTTATTAGATAGAACGCCTATTGTTTAGTTTTATGAAATAATTAAATTGGTTTTTTGTATATTAGACAGCGTTGACTTTGGTTAACGAAGTATTTTATTCTATTAGAATGTTTAGATTTATGGGACTAACAATCAAATGGAAGTGGTTTTAAATGTTACCAGCTATCATAGACTTTCACCTGAGATTGAGGCTACAAAAACAGTAGAACAGGAATTAACTTTTGGCCGCTCTGATCAATGTGATTGGCATTTACCTGACCCTGAAAAGGTCATCTCTGGTCAACACGGTAAAGTTGTCAAAGAAGCAGATGGCTTCTACGTTTATGATTACTCTACGAATGGTTTATTTATTAACTATTCTGTTTCACCGCTGGGTAAGGAAAATAAACATTTGCTATCGGATGGTGATGTACTATCCATTGGTGATTTTCAAATTGAAGCTAAGTTGTCTAATCAGCTTCAAAAGCAAAGCTCACATCAATCTGCTGCTGCTTTTAGTCAGCCCAGTCCGTCAGTAGAGAACTATAACCAGAATAATGACATGGCGAATTCTTCGCTAAGCAATGAATTTGCTGGTGGCATGGACGAAGCGATGATAGCGCCTTCTTTCCAGCAACCGCAAGCACCTATTTCAGAGCCAGTTAACAGTAGCTCATTAAGCCAACCAATCCCTGAAGACTGGGATGAAATAGCGTTTATGGGTTCAAGTAACGAAGTAGTAAGTGAAAGTAGCCAACATTTGGCTAGTCCACCTGTTGCTGAACCGCCTGTGCAAGTTCAACAAAAGCCAGCTCAGCATAGCGCTACTCAACCTGCTAAAGCACCTAAACCGGTTACGGGCAATGGTGATTCGCCTTTAGTTGCTGCTTTTTTAGAAGGCTTGGGAGTGAATGATGAACTTGCGAATGAATTAAACGATGAACGTGTTTGGGCACAAATGGGCGAGAGCTTGAGACATTTTTTAGTCGGCTCTATGGATTTAATTCGCCAACGTTCTTTACTAAAAAATCAACTCAAGTTGAACCACACGACATTTCAGGTTGAACAAAATAACCCTTTGAAGTTCTCTGCCACGCTTGATGATGCTATTCAAAACTTATTTATTCGTAAAAGTTCAAGCTACTTACAGGCAAATAAAGCGGTTCAAGAGAGTTTTATCGACACCAAAGCCCATGAAAAAGGGCTGTTAGCAGGTGCCACCGGCGCGCTTTCTGGTGCATTAGAGCAATTATCTCCTGATGGCATCAAGCAGCAAGTGCGTAACAAAGAGAGTATTTTAAATTACTTACCAACTTATTCTGACTCATCGAGTTGGGATATATATCAAAAATTACACGCTGAAATTATTGAAGATGTTGAAACAAAAGGTGTATTAGCATTATCTGAAGAATTTTTGCGAGCGTACAATAATCACAGTAAAGCGTGATATAAGGGAATAAAAGCATGTTAAAGTCCAAACTTACTTTTGCTGGAGCTCTATTAGTTTTTTTAGTTGGCTGCTCAACGGTTAATAAATTTGTGCCACCGTCAACTGATCTAAATATTAATGTTGCCGCTGACGTTAACCCTGATATTTCAGGACGTCCTTCTCCTGTAGTTTTAAAAGTGTTTGAACTTAGTTCGCGAACTATTTTTGATACGCAAGACTTTTTCAGTCTTTACGATACACCAGAAGAAATTTTAGGACCAGATCTCCTAAAGAAAGATGAGTTAGAGTTACAGCCAGGATCTAAGCTTGAGTATAAAATGAGCTTAAATAGGAACACGCGATTCATTGGCGTTGTGTTGGCGTATAGAGATATTGAAAAAGCACGCTGGCGTTCAGTTATTGAAGTAGATCCAACAGGTTACGACGATATCGATGTGAATGTAGAGTCGCTAGCGACTTACATGAGATGATTAAAAGGAATTAAAATGAGTGATTACACGCGGGTCGCATGGACTGAGGGCATGTTTTTAAGGCCCCAACATTTCCAGCAAGCAGACAAGCATACCTTCAGCACGATTAGGAAAATTATAGAAGCGAATGTTGCTGACTCGTGGGGCGTTGTTGATATCGATATTGATACCGGTTTATTGGTAACAGGGCAGTTTGCTATTGACAGTCTAACGGCTGTTACCTCTGATTTGTGTCCAATTAACATGCCAAGTAATGAGCAGTTGCCTGCTCCGCTTGTTGTACCAAAAAATACCTACAATGAAATTGTATGTTTAGCTGTTCCAGCGTTGAAAAGCAGTGGTATAAATTTAGCGACTGAAGAAGATGAGCTAGTTACGCGATATCGAATTGCCGATTTATCGATTAGTGATGATAACTTAGGTTCTCAAGCGCAAGAAGTTATTCAGGTGGCACAGCTTCATAGCAAACTAATGTTAATGTCTGATGATACAGCAGGTTACGTAACATTGCCCGTTGCGCGTATTAGTGAAGTAACGAACGAGGGGGCGATTAAGCTTGACCCTAAATACGTTCCACCCTGCTTGCAAATTACTCATTGTAAACCGTTAATTGGTCTTGTAAGAGAGATTGGCAGTTTGATAAAACAGCGCGCTGAAAGTATCTCTGGAAGATTATGTCAAGGGTATGCTGGCAGTGCGTCTGTGGCTGACTTCATCATGCTTCAAACACTTAACAAATACGACGCTGTTTTTGAAAGCTTATTAAATCATTCTCACGTTCATCCAAGAGCATTTTACACGCGCTTAATTGAGATGGCTGGCGAACTTGCAACATTCAGTGCAGCCAATAAGCGTGTGCCCGTCTTACCTAAGTATGATCATGCAAATTTACAGTTCGTCTTTTCAGAGGTTGTAAGCTTCTTGTATCAATCTCTGAGTCAAGTTATTGAACAAACTGCAACCGAAATTAAGCTTGAACAAAGCAAGTTTGGTATTTCTTTTGGTGCCTTAAAAGATAAAAGTATTCTTGATTCGTCTCAGTTTGTGCTTGCAGTTAAAGCCAGCGTGCCGCATGAAGAATTACGTAAATTACTACCTTCACAAATTAAGATAGGTAGTGTGGAGACAATTCGTGACTTGGTTAATAACCAAATACCAGGGATATCGATTAACAGTCTGCCAACAGCACCGCGTCAGGTTCCATATCATGCGGGTTATCATTACTTTGAGCTTAACAAACAAAGTGAACACTGGAATAAGCTAAAATCAAGCGGTGGGATTGCAATTCACTTGTCCGGTAACTATCCGGATCTTAACTTGGTTTTATGGGCTATTAGAAGCTAACAGAGGGAAGTTTCAATGGATGAAACAATAATTAAACCACGTCCAGGCCGTTTGAGTCGAGGCATGGAGGATGCAAATACTTCAAAATCGCATTCAGATAAAACAGTCGTATCACTGAGTCAATCTGAAAGTGGAAGTGCGCCTTTAAATAATATTTCAATATTCAAAAATGGTTTACTTGAAGCCGCTAATGACTGCTTTTCTTTAGTGATTTTCATCAACCAATCTTCGGAAGTTGAAAATTTAGCGGCCTTGAAGCACCGAGCCATTGAGTCGATTAAACGTTTTGAAAGTACTTTGCGTGCCAAATCTATCGATTTGTCAGTGATAAATAATGCCCGCTATTGTTTGTGTGCTGCATTGGATGAAGCTGCGTTAAATGCTAAGTGGAGCTCACTGGAGTGGGCGGAAGAAAGCTTACTATCAACATTCCATAAAGAGACGTTTGGCGGAGAATACTTTTTCACTCTGCTAGATGATGCCTTGCTACACCCTGAAGCAAACAAAGAATTTTTAGAATTACAGTACCACTGTCTAAATTTAGGCTTTAAAGGTAAGTATCGGGTTGATACTGGCGGCGATAGTAAGATAGATGATTATCGAAATCGCGTATATCACATTTTAAATCAACTAGATGGACCTCAAAGTAAATACCTAACACCGTCTTGGAAGAGCCGTGTTGCAGCCGGTATGGAGTTAAGAAACCAGATCCCACTTTGGGTCGTTGTATCTGTTTTAACCCTACTCACATTGGCCGTGTATTTATTTTTTAATATGCGTTTAAATGAAAAAGTGGCAACGACTACGGATAATTTAAATTTAGTACACCCTATTTCATCTTCACAAACCGAAGACACTAAAAATACACAGCTTGATCTACTAACACAGTTAATGCACACCGAAATACAACGTGGTGTAGTTAGTATTGAGCGTCAATCGGATCGAATTAGAATTACCATTAATAACGAAAGCCTCTTTAATGTTGGTGAAGCGTCGTTACGTCCTTCATTCCAACCAATATTAGAAAAGCTTGCGCTGAGCCTTGAGGGCACAAAAGGTAAAATTTTAATAACAGGTCACACTGATGACAGTCCAATAAGTACCAACCAGTACCCCTCAAATTGGCACCTGTCATTAGCAAGAGCAACGCAAGTTGCAAACTCTATGGCCAAAAATACAGGCTTAATGGGTAGGTTATGGCCAGAAGGAAGAGGTTCTGCGGAGCCCTTGGTGAGTAATGCCGATTCAAATCAGAAAGCATTGAATCGCAGAATTGAAATCGACTTACTTTTTTAATGGAGTTGCAATGAGTTTTATTCAAAAGTGCAAGCGTGCTATGTACGCGCTTACCTCTCGTAAAGTTATGATTGTAATTGGCTTTATAGCGCTCTTCTTGTTGATCTGGTTTGGCGGTCCATTGATCTCTATTGCTGATTACACTCCTTTGGCAAGTGTTGCGGCACGCGCGATTCTGATACTTGCTATTTTATTAATTTATACCTTAACCAAGCTATTGCATCTAAGAAAGCAAAATAAACGCAACGAAAGCATGGCCGAAGAACTAATTGAGGTTGATGAAGGTGCTGGCGATGAAATCCAAGAGGAGATCAAAACATTAAAAGCACGTATGGTTGAGGCAATTGAATTACTTAAGAATGCTAAGTTATTCAACGGGCGAAACATCTACCAATTGCCTTGGTATATCATGATTGGCCCTCCTGGTGCTGGTAAAACAAATATCATCAATAACTCAGGTCTTGATTTTCCGTTAAAAGATAAGCTTGGCACTGATTTAGTGCATGGTGTGGGCGGAACGCGAAACTGTGACTGGTGGTTCACCAATAAAGCCGTGATTATTGACACTGCAGGGCGCTATACAACACAAAATAGTCATGCTCTACATGATGCGAAAGCATGGCAAGGATTTTTAGGCTTATTAAGAAAGTACCGCCCGAAAAGACCTATTAATGGTGTGGTGATTAGTATGGGCATCTCTGAATTAATGAACCAAACAAAAACAGAGAGAAACTTACACGCACGCGCCATTAAACAGCGCTTACAAGAGCTACAAAGTCAACTTGGAATGACATTCCCCGTGTATGTTATTTTATCAAAAGTTGACTTAATTGAAGGGTTTAGAGAGTTCTTTTGTGAACTCAGCGATGAAGAGTGTGAGCAAGTTTGGGGTGTTACTTTCGAGCTTGATGCTAACTCTGACAATCAAATGGATGCATTTAATAAAGAGTTTCACGCGCTTATCTCTAATTTAACAACATTACTTAATCGACGTTTGATCAATGAACATGATCTAACGAATAGATCGAAGATCTTTGAGTTTCCTAAACAGCTTCGTGTTTTACAAAATGTCGGTTATTCATTCTTAAAAGAAATTTTCACACCTAATGCATACGAGAGCCTGCCAATATTCCGCGGTGTTTATTTAACAAGTTCGACTCAAGAAGGCGTGCCTTCAAACCTGTTAAACGAGCAAAGTACGGTAAAGAAAGATTATATTAATCAGACAAGAAGCTTCTTTATTAAACGCTTATTAGAAAAAGTCATTTTTCCTGAGCAAAACTTAGCAAGCACTAACAAACACCATGAAAAGCAGAACAAGTGGCTACGTATATCTTGCTTAGCCGTAACGAGTGTTGTTTTATTAGGCTTGAGTATTTCTTGGTATGTGAGCTTTTCGTGGAACAATGAGCTTATCAGCAAAACCGATAATGCGCTCAGTGAGTATCAAGCTCTTGATCAAAATACGGTCGATAAAGCGAACTTAATTGTGCTAAATCAGCGCTTTAATATGCTTAAAAATTTCCCGGTTAATCAGTTAGAAGCCGATGATTTTGAAGCTTATGGCTTTAGCAAAGTAGAACCTCTCACGGAGGCTTCGCAAAAAGCATATATACGTTCATTAAAAACATACTTAGAGCCTTACTTATTAAATGCGCTGACCTCTGAGATGACAGAGCAGGCTGATTATTTAAGTTATCTCTACGAAACCTTACGTTGTTATTTAATGTTCTTTGAACCTGAGCATTACAATAATGAAGATGTGCTTGCTTGGTTTAGTGCATATTACGAGAGAAACTTACCAGGCGATGTTAATTTCCAAACACGTGCTGAATTATTTGAGCATACAAAAGCATTGTTAGAGCATGGTTTCTCTGAATCAGAAATTGATCATCAAGCTGTGCGATTAGCACGAGCGGAGCTAACTAAGTTACCTATTGCAGAGCGTGCTTATCAAAGGTTGCAAGCTGACTTTATCGACAGCAGCATTCCGCCTTTCAAATTAACTGACATTATCAGCTATGAAAGTGCGAAACAGTTTAGCTTCCAAAACTCAGACTCAATCATGAAAAGTATCCCAGGTCTTTATACTTATAATGGCTATCATGGCATCTTCAATGTTGAGAAAAGTAAGATGTTGGGTAACTTGATGGCAAGTAGCTGGGTGTATGGTGAAGAAGCGTCAGGGACCTATGATATTTCGAAAGCAGATATAGAGAAAAAGCTTGAACAGAAATATTTCCAAGATTACATCTATTATTGGCGCTCGTTTATTAATGAACTTTCGCTAAATGAGTTTAACTCACCTAATGAAGGCGTCAGAGTTACTGATGTGTTGGCGGGTCCAGAAACTCCAATAAAAAATATTATTACCACCGTACAAAAGAATGTGCGTTTAACTAAGCTACCTATTTCAGAAAATCAAAAGGCAGCCGGTAAGGTTGCGGCGAATGCCGCTGAAGTTGCAATGCATACTAAGGCTAATAGACTTAAGCGTTATTTGCCAAATGAAGCACCACAGTTTGATATAAAGCTTCCGGGTTATCAGGTTGAAGAAGCCTTTAGTGATATTTTAGAAATTGATGAGCAGCAACTTGAGCAAATTCAAGCAAGTTTAAGAGAGTTAAATATTTACTTAAATCAACTTGATAGAGGCGGGTTACTAAAATCATCTGTAAAAAATCAATTAAGTGGTAAGAGTAAGCCTGAGTTCCTTAGTCAATTAGAGTTCCAGAGTAAAGGGTTACCTTATCCTGCGAACAATTGGTTATTGAATATCAGTCAAGATACATCAAATATCACCAGAAGCAGTGCAAATCGTCATTTGAATGAAATATGGAAAAGTACTGTTTTACGTGAGTACAACGATGCAATTGTGGGTCGTTATCCGTTTGTTTCGACTTCATCTAAAGAGGTAAATCTTAAAGATTTCTCAGACTTTTTTGGTCCAGATGGCACAATCGATAGCTTTTTTAATACTTATATCGCACCAAGTGTCGACACCAGTAAGAGCCCTTGGCGATTCGAAAAGAATATCGGTGTAAGCAAGTCAGCATTAGAAATGTTTGAAAAAGCCGCCAAAATTCGCGAAGTATTTTTTGATGGTAACAGCAAAACACCGCGCATTGAGTTTGGTTTAAAACCATTAAAGTTAGATCAAACAGTTTCCAGTTTCATGCTTGAGATAGATGGTCAATCAATGATTTATCGTCATGGTCCACCTAAAGTTAAAAGCATCGTTTGGCCTGGTGATGTCGCTCAAAATAAAACGCGTATTGTGTTTACTCCACCATATGGAGGACGCACTATCAATGCCAGCTACGAGGGTGAATGGTCTTTGTATCGCATGTTAGATGACTTACAGGCGAAAAGAGCACAGACAGAAAAGGATTTACAGCTGCAATTTTCATTGCAAGGAAATAATGCGACAGTTGAGTTACTGCCAAAATCGATTAGACATCCATTCTGGAACGCAAGTATAGAGAGTTTTTCATGTCCGACCAGGCTTTAAAGTTAGGCTACTTGGGTAAGGTCCCTTTTCTAGGTGATTTTGTCCAAGATGGCATTTGTCAGCAATTTAGTGAGCATTGGGAACATTGGTTACAAGCTGCTATTGCTGTAAGCAAAGAGCAGCTCGGTTCACAGTGGCAGGAGCGATACTTGACCAGCCCTGTGTGGCATTTTGCATTATGTGAAAATGTCGTCACTGAGGATAGAAAAGTAGGCACATTACTGCCAAGTGTTGATGCCGTTGGCAGGCATTACCCGTTTACCGTCGTGATAGACACGCAGCAGTTACCAATGAAGGCTTTACATTCAAACTTGCTTTCATTGGAGTACGAGGATGCAGTGCTATCTGTTCTTGAAGAGAGCGTTGACTTAAGCGTGTGGCGTAAAAAAGTGCTGGGTACATTGCAAAATACGCCTGTGACTAAAAAACGTTTTAGTAAGCATACTTCACCAGATGAAAACAAATCAGCGATAGCTTTTGAGTTTCAAGGGGTTGAGCTTGGCGACGAATCATTAGAGGACGTTTTACATAGCTTACTCTCAAGTAAGTATGGCGATTACAGTGTTTGGTGGACACATGGTTCGATAAACATCAAACCAGTGGTATTTATTACTGCTGGATTACCGCCTGTTAATCAGGTTGCAGCAATGCTAGATGGCCGATGGCAGCATTGGGAGTGGAATTATACTCAGGTAAGAGAGCGTGAATAAAAATTATACAAGTTATGCGGTGTCTCATCGAGGTGCAGTAAGGCAGTTAAACGAAGATGCTTATGTTGAGCTAAATAAGTTTAATATTTGGGTTGTCGCTGATGGTATGGGCGGCCATGAGGCTGGTGATTTTGCAAGCCAAATGGTTGTTGATGTGATTAAAAATGAAGTAGAGTCATTACCTGCTTCTTCCATATCAACAGTCATCCTTATTAACGCGATAAAAAAAGCAAACCAAAAGTTGTTTGAGTACAGCACTGACTACCTATCGAATAAAACCGCAGGGAGCACGGTCACCGTTTTGCTGTTGAAGGATGACAAATACTATGTACTGTGGGTGGGGGATAGTCGCATTTATCTATACCGTAACGGTGGCTTATTACAAGTCTCTCGGGACCACAGTCAAGTCAATGACCTTATCGATGAAGGTGTTTTATCTGAAGCAGAAGCAAGGCATCACCCTCTAGCGAATGTGATAACGCGTGCTGTAGGTGTGCAAGACGAAGTTGATGTTGATTTTAAAGAAGGTGATTTGCGCAGCGAAGACATCTTTTTGCTCTGTTCGGATGGCTTAACTGGAGAACTGAACGACTCAGAGATAAGTCTGGCGTTAGAACCAAAAAATATTATTGATTCTGGCATGGCACTAATTCACTCTTCGCTTGTGCGTGGCGCAAAAGATAATGTGACATTTATTTTAGTGAAGAATGAAGGGGTTAACTCTTGTGCTAATCAAAAGTTAACGCTTGATGATTTGACTATCCCGATGTTGTCAAGAAAGTAAGTTTTGTTATTTTTATTAACTCCATCATAAATATGGTTTTATTATTTATTTTGGTTGTTATAATTGAAATTGTGTATTTATAAGAGCGATGTTCTCTTGTAATCTTAAATAAGAAATGTAATATACCATATCGTTTCTTTTTTAGGTGTAAAATGGAAGGTAATAAAGGCAATGGAATGTTCACACTTGAAGAATATATAGCCCCCATCTCAGAAGATCATTTTGCGGGTATTGAACCTCGCTCAGATGTGTCTCCAACATCAACGTATTATTCTCTGAAAGATTTAAGAAATCAGTTGCGTGCGGCTGAGCGCTTAGCGCTTGTTGATGATGAAGGAATTGCATCTATAGCACGTGATTGGTTGCCATTACTTGACCAATGTAGCAATGCGTTAAAAACCGAAAGTAAAGATATTGAATACTTAGCTTGGTTTATTGAAGCAATGTGTAGAGTGCACGGTTTCAAAGGCTTAGCCTTTGCTTTTCGTGCCGCGCATGAGCTTATCGAAAATCATTTCGACGAATTATACCCATTACTGGATGAAGACGACGAGATATCAGATAAAGTCTCTGCATTAATAGGTTTAAATGGTGTTGCCAGTGAAGGTGCGCTAATTATCCCTATTAAAAGTATTCCTCTGACAGAAAGCCATAACTATGAACCTTTTACTTTCTGGGAATATCAACAAGCTTATGACACCTCTAGGTTAAGTGATGAAAAACGTGAAAAGAAAATAGCGCAAGGTGCTATTGATTTTGATGTCATCGAAAAAGGCGCCCAAGAAACGCCCGTTGAGTATTTTGTTGATTTAAAGAATGGCATTGAAAATGCGCTGACAGAGTTTTTACAACTGAGTGCATCACTTGATAAAGCAACAAACCAATCACAGCCAACTTCTTATATTAAACAAGCGCTTGAACAATGTTTAAATGCTGTACTTCATCTTGGTGCAGATAAACTGTCTGCGCTTGAACAGCAAGTTTTAGAAGAACAACAAGATATTGCTGAGGAAGATGAGTCTCAAGAGTCGTCTTCAGTGAGCACTAGCAAAAGTGATAATGGTGCAATCACCAGCCGCGAAGGCGCAATTAAAAAATTACAAGAAATAGCTCTCTATTTTAGAAAGACAGAACCACATTCACCTATGTCTTATACCATTGAGCAAGTTATTCGATGGAGCGAATTGTCGTTACCAGAGCTATTAAATGAATTAATAACCGATAGTGATGCTAGGACTGGATACTTTAAGCTGTCTGGCATCAAAGTTAGCGAAACAGAAACCGAGTAAAAGGAGTTTTGAATGAGTATCCACGACAAATTAAAACGTGTTCGTAAACCACGAGTCCACATTACCTATGATGTAGAAACTGAAGGCGCAGTTGTAAAAAAAGAACTCCCTTTTGTTGTTGGTGTAATGGGTGATTTTTCTGGCCACAATAAAGAAGTATTAAAGCCATTAAAAGACAGACGATTTATTCAAATTGACCGTGACAATTTCAATGATGTTTTAAAGAAAATGAGCCCTTCGCTGCAGTTAAATGTAGACAACACTTTAACGGATGATGGCTCACAATTCAGTGTTGATCTGAACTTTAAAACGATTGATGACTTTGAGCCTGCGGCTGTTGTTAACCAAGTTGAACCATTACGTAACCTAATGGAAACACGCAACAAGTTACGTGACTTAATGACAAAGATTGACCGCTCTGAAGAGTTAGAGAATGTGTTAGAAGAAGTACTGAGCAACACGGCGAGTCTTGACTCTATTGCGAAGGAATTAAAAGTTGAGGAGTCTGAAAAATGAGCACCGAAACGTTAGCACAAGATGTAGAAAATACAGCAACAACTGAGTCGGCGTCGTTATTAACGCAAGCGATTGGCGCAACAAAACAAACTGATGCAAGCAGAGCTGAAGAGTTATTACGTACGCTAACTGAAGAAGCATTGAAGGGCACTGTGCAATGGAATAAAAACATGACAGTGACGTTTAATGAAGCCATTCAGCTGATTGATCAAAAAATATCAAAACAGCTCAGCGTCATTATGCACCACGAAGACTTCCAAAAGCTTGAAGGTTCATGGCGTGGTCTAAGTCACTTAGTGATGAACTCAGAGACCAGCTCAACGCTTAAAATACGCGTGCTTAACATGAAGAAAAAAGAACTTCATAAAGATTTAAGTAAAGCGGTTGAGTTTGACCAAAGCCAGACATTTAAAAAGATTTATGAATCAGAGTTTGGTACACCAGGTGGTGAACCTTACGGCACGATTGTTGGTGACTTTGAATTCACAAATCACCCAGAAGATGTAGAAACATTAAGCTTAATGTCTAATGTTGCAGCAGCAGGTTTCTGTCCGTTTATTTCTGCGTCATCACCTTCTTTATTCGGTTTTGACAGCTGGGAAGAGCTAACAAAACCTAGAGATCTAGAAAAAGTATTTGAGTCACTTGAATACACTAAATGGCGCTCGTTCAGAGACAGCGATGATTCTCGCTTTGTATCGCTTACTATGCCACGCTTCTTATCTCGTTTACCTTACGGTGCGGCGTCTAAGCCAGTAGAAGAGTTTAACTTTGAAGAGTTCACTGTTGATCCGATTGATGGTCGCTCTGTGAATACTGATAATGGTGATTACTGTTGGAGTAATGCGGCATACGCAATGGCGACTAACATGACAAAAGCTTTCTCTCAGTATGGCTTCTGTACAGCTATCCGCGGAGCGGAAGGTGGTGGTAAAGTTGAAGGCTTACCAACCCATATTTTCACAAGCGATGATGGTGATCCGGATCTTAAATGTCCAACTGAAATCGGTATTACTGACCGTCGTGAAGCAGAGCTAAGCAAACTTGGTTTCTTACCGCTTTGTCATTATAAGAATACTGATTATGCGGTATTCTTTGGTGGCCAGTCTTGTCAGAAGCCACAAGTTTACTCAACGCCAGATGCAACAGCAAATGCTGCAATTTCAGCACGTCTACCCTACTTGATGGCAACATCTCGTTTTGCTCATTACTTAAAAGTAATGGCACGCGATAAAATTGGTAGCTTCATGGAAGCAGAAGACGTTGAGTCTTGGTTAAACCGTTGGATCCTGTCATACGTGAATGCGACTGAGGGTGGTGGTCAAGATATCCGTGCACGTTACCCATTAGCGGATGCAAAAGTGTCTGTAAAAGAAATACCAGGTCAACCTGGTGCGTACAACGCTGTTGCGTGGTTACGTCCATGGTTGCAAATGGAAGAGCTAACGTCGTCACTAAGATTAGTAGCGAAGATCCCTGAGATTGGCTAATACCTATGTGCATTAAGGATGATGCAAAATGAACTCCGAAGAGTTTTCATTCATAGAATCAGATGCTGTATTGAATCACAATACAGCATCTAATATTTGTGATAATAGTGCTTTATTGGAACGTTTTCTCAACGAGAAAGACACCTATAAGGCACTGTTGCTATGGCTTGAAGGCTCATCAGATTCACCATTAATATGGAACAAAGAATCAGTTGGTTCGTATTTACAACATACCATTGTCAAAATAGACGCACTTATATCTAAGCAATTGGATCACATTTTACATCACCCACAATTACAACGCTTAGAAGCAAGTTGGCGTAATTTGTGGTGGTTAGTAGGACAAACCGAACTTCACGACAAAGAAAAAAAAGTGAAGTTGCGTGTACTTAATTGCGATTGGATTACGCTATCTCGTGATGTAAATAAAGCAATCGACTTTGATCAAAGTAGTTTCTTTCAACTTATTTATCAAAATGAATTTGACCGTCCAGGTGGAGAGCCATTTGGTGTGCTTATTGGTGATTATGAAATTACCAATGGGTATACAAAAGGGACGATTTATAACGACATAGATACGTTAAAAGAAATATCTAAAGTAGCCGCTGCCTCTTTTTCACCGTTTATAAGTTCAGCTTCGGCAAACTTATTCGGTGCCGATAGTTTTGCTGATCTTGGTTATTACTTCGACTTATATAATCAATTCGAACAAGTTGAATATGTTAAATGGCGAAGCTTTCGGCAGATGGAAGATTCACGCTTTGTAGGCCTTGTTTTACCCCATGTGCTGGCGCGTGCCCCTTATAAAAATGATGGCACTCGCAACCAAGATTTTGCTTATCAAGAACGAATAACCAGCCCAGAAACCGAAATGCTTTGGGGCAATGCAGCTTATCAGTTTGTATTAACGCTTGTGCGTGCTTACTCTGAAAGTGGTTGGTTTGGTCAAATTCGTGGTATTGAGCCTGGTAAGGTTTCCAAAGGCATCGTCACCGGCCTTACGAAAAACTATTATTCGACAGATGTTTACAGAAAAGAAGCGAAACCACCGCTGGATTTAATTGTAACGAGTAAATTAGAAAAACAATTCTCTGAGTTAGGTTTTATCCCTGCATCATCTGTGACAAATACTGAACACTTAGTTTTTTATAGTAATGCTTCGGTACAACAGGCTAAGTACTACGACAGTGAAGTTTCAACTGTCAATGCGCGCCTGTCATCCATGCTGCAATATATTTTATGTGTGTCACGGTTTGCCCATTATTTAAAATTACTTGCCCGTGACCGTGTTGGCTCGTACAGCACAGCACAAGCATGTGAGCAAGGGTTGCAATCGTGGGTCAATAATTACACTACGGCGTCTGACTCCGCGTCTGAGCATATTCGTAGTAAATACCCACTTGCGAATGCAAAAGTGAGAGTGACCGAAAATAAATCGAGGCCAGGGCATTATTTTTCAGTTTTGCAACTACAGCCGCATTTTCAACTTGATCAAATGATATCGAGTATCAAATTAGTGACTGAGCTCAGTCCTCACCACCAAATAAAGGAATAAAAATGAGAGAGATCCATGCACTCATCAGAAACGGAAAATTAACAGAAGCACTTGAGTATTGTGCTGAAAAATTAAAAGATGATCCGCTTAATTTTGACATCAGAAGTGCTTACACGGAATTGTTATGTGTCAATGGTGAATTAGAAAAGGCAGATAAACAGCTTGATTTTATGGTCACCAAGTCACCAGAATTTGCTGTAGGCGCTGTTAATTTAAGACACCTGATTAGAGCAGAGCAAGCAAGACAAGACTTTTACGCGGGTAAAGCTGCACCCAAGTTATTTCATGATGCGAATGAGCTAGATGAAGCTTTTCTTGAAATGCATATCAACTTACTAGCTAATGATATTGATAAAGCAACTGAAATTGCAGCGCAAGTTGAGCAGCTTCGTACTAACACGGTTGAAGATCAACAAGCTGCCATCCGTGACCTAGATGATTCGATTAATCCGTATTTAGAGATACTTGGAACGAACGGTGAGTTTTATTTAGCTCGCTTTGATGAAATTGAAAAGCTTGAGTTCGAACCTGTTGATTCAATTGTTGAACAAATTTGGTTGCGCGCTGAAGTTATCATCAAGAATGGCCCAAGTGGTACAGCTCATATCCCTCTCGTTTACCCGTACTCTGAAACGGAGCTTGAGAAGCTAGGGCAAGTGACTGAATGGCAAGAA
Organism: Pseudoalteromonas sp. CF6-2; assembly: GCF_021729425.1. NCBI lineage: Bacteria > Pseudomonadati > Pseudomonadota > Gammaproteobacteria > Alteromonadales > Pseudoalteromonadaceae > Pseudoalteromonas > Pseudoalteromonas sp. CF6-2. Next base: position 683,357 of record NZ_CP091443.1, on the reverse strand, counting down.
TTAAGTGAAAACTTGATTCAAGGTAAAGGAATGAAAATGTTTTATGCAAATGATGAAGCTATTCTTATTTCTGACCTTGGTCGTTTCATCGCTTAAGCAGTGTTCGCATAATCATGATTGAAAGCAAACAGTCACTTAAAGCTTCGATTCTAGACCGTTTAATTGACGATGAACCTGAAATTCAGGAGTCGCCACAAAGAACGGATGGAATTAGTTTATCTCAGTTAAAAAATTCAGTGCGACGAGATATGGAAGCTTTGCTTAATGCTCGTATTCAATGGCATACATGGCCTAGTCAGTATACTGAGCTTGCGACATCTTGCTTATCTTATGGGCTCCCCGACTTTTCGAGTATGTCTGTGAGCTCTCATGAAGGGCGACTCGTGTTGTGCGAAAAAGTACGCGATGCCATTTTACGATTTGAGCCGCGTTTCATTGAAGTTGAAGTGTTAGTTGACGAAGAGTTGCCAATTAATCGTGTTTTAAACCTAAGAATAAATGCATTGTTATATGCCGATCCTGAGCCTGAGTTTATTAGTTTTAACTCTGAGGTTGAGCCGGTTAGCCTTGGCATGAAAATTTTCGAGTCTTCACTATGAATGATGAATTATTAAAATATTACAACCGTGAGTTGGCGTATGTTCGCCACTTAGGTAAAGACTTTGCTGAGAAGTACCCAAAGGTTGCTGGAAGACTAAAGCTCAGTGATGAAACGATTGAAGATCCTCATGTTTCAAGGTTGATTGAATCATTTGCGTTTTTGACAGCCAACATCAGACAAAAGCTTGATGATAGTTTTCCTGAACTTACAGATGCACTATTAGGTCAGCTCTATCCCGATTACCAAGCACCTATCCCTTCATTGTCTGTTATTAAGCTTGAGTCAGAAAACTTATCGACAACCGGTATCGTCATACCGAGAGGAAGTGAAGTCGAGACTAATGTTGAAAACATGAAGCAGTGTAAGTTTAAAAGCTGCTTTGACACCAACCTTTGGCCAGTTGAAATCACGGCGGCTCAATTTGATAATAGTCCGTTTATTGCACCAAAACCAACTTGGAATGAGCCTGCAAAAGCCATTTTCAAAGTACAGCTCACAGGTGAGTACGAAGGAGTACCGCTGCATGAGACTGAGCTTAATAATCTAAAAGTATTTATACACGGGCAGTGGCATTTTTCGTTAAAAGTGTACGAATTATTATTTAAACACTGTATTGGTATTGCCGTTGATAATGGCGATGAAGGTGTTCACTATCTGTCAAATGAGCATTTAAAGCCTGTTGGTTTTGAGCACGATGAGGCTGTAGTGCCTTATTCATTTCGCTCTTCATCTGGCTTTAGGTTATTGGTTGAACACTTTATCTTTCCTGAAAAGTTTAAATTTTTCGAATTACAAAATATTCGCCATGTGTTGCCGCGTGATTCAAACACAACGACCTTGTATTTCTATTTAGATACAGAATCTACAGAGTTAGAAAAACAGGTTGATAAAGACATGTTCTTATTGGGATGCACACCCATTATTAATATGTTTGAACAAGAAATTGAGCCGATCAGACCTGAGCTAAGTGAGTACGAGTACAAGCTTGCACCACGTTATATCGATTCTGAAATATCTGAAATCATAAGCATTGAAGAAGTCGTGGCATTTGACCATAAAGGTAATAAACAAATCGTTACGCCTTTTTATGGGCAAACACACCCTAAATATCAAGAACATAAAGATCTATTTTGGCATACACGCCGTGAAACCGCTTTATGGGCTGGCGGCTATGCAGAGGCGGGGACAGAAACCTATTTATCTTTAGTTAATGGTGGCTTTGAAAATAGCGCCCAAGAGCTGAGTGAAGGCAATAGTGTGTTAACCGTGCGCGCTCAATGCAGTAACCGAAATCTGCCAGCAAGCTTACCGTTTGGTGATGATGAACTTGGTTTGTCTATGCCAAAACGGGGCGATGTAATTAAAAAAATTAGGTGTTTAGTGGCACCTACTCACGCAGTCAGACCGGTATTAGGAAGTAGCACGCGTTGGCAGTTAATTAATCACCTTACCATTGATTCATTTAGCGGTGAAAACGCAGTCGATAAGTTGAAAGAAACACTTCGATTATATGATTTCAAAGCAACGCCACAATCAAAAGGCATGATCGATAATATCTACAATGTAAAGATTGAGCCAGCAACGGCGCGTGTAGTGCAAAATGGTCGAGTGGCGTTTGCATCTGGCACAGATATCGAAATTACCTTTGCAAATGATGACTTCTCGGGCAGTGGTGTATTCTTTTTTGCATCTGTTTTAGATTGTTTTTTCTCACAATTTGCTTCAATTAATAGCTTCACCCGTTTGAGTTTAAAACTCAAAGAGCAAGATCGAGTTTACCATCAATGGCCTGCTCGGGTTGGTTCTGGGGTTTTACTATGATTGATAAGTTACTGCACAGTGCAACTCAAACTGATTTTTATAAAGCCGTATTCATTATTGAATCACAGTTACAAGAATCTGCGCAGCAGTATCGTAAGGTTGGCTATGACAGTCACCCTAAACTAGAACTTATTCGTTTTTCGGCCACTCAAAAATTTGGTTTTGCCGGCAATGCGATCACAAACCTAAAATCATCAGGAACATACGAAGGCGCCACAAAATTTAATATGGAAGTCTCATTTATGGGAATGACGGGATGCTCTGGTGCGTTGCCTCATTTTTATAGTGAGCTGGTGATGCAAAGGTTGCGCTTTAAAGATACAACCATGCGTGATTTCTATGACATGTTTAATCATCGCTTAGTCTCTTTATATTATCGTGCTTGGAAGAAGTATAAGCCCACACTTAACTTTGCCAATAAAGAGCATGATCAACATACAAAGATCTTATCTTTGCTAAGCGGCGGTCGTGCCCCGCACCAGTTGTATTTTGGTGGCTTATTTAGCCGAAGAGCACGTAATGCTGCTGATTTGCGAAATATTCTCGCTTTCTATCTCGATTGTGATGTTGAGATTGCGCAGTTTGTTGGCCAGTGGCAACCATTAAAACAAAGCGAACAAACACAAATAACCAGTACGGGTTTTAATGCAAAGCATGCGCGTTTAGGTGTTGATGCGATGGCAGGAAAGCAAGTATGGGATATTTCTACAAAAGTAAAAGTGATTGTTAAACCAAAAGATGCAAAGCAAACAACGCGTCTTTTACCGCGCAGAGATTTATACGATCTGGCACACAAAATAACGAAAGATTTTCTCGGTAATCAAGTTCAACATGAGCTGGTTATTAAGTCGAATTTTTATGAATTAGATGCAACACAACTAAAAGAAGAGCGTTTTCAATTAGGCTGTAATAGCTTTCTTTTACCGCAAAGTGGTGTTCGTAAGGGAAACGTCACTGAGTTGTCGTTTAAAGGATAAATAAATACAAGGAAATATTATGTCTACCATGACACTAAATAAACTAGTTGAAAAGCTAAGTCCTGAATGTAAAAAAAGTCTTGAGCTAGCTGTTGCTATTTGTAATAGCCGCAGCCATTTTACTGTTGAACTAGAGCATTGGATTTTAGCATTGCTTGAACAGCAAGTTGATGACCTTAGACTCATTTTAAGTGCTTACGATATTGATGAAGACAAACTTAAGCACGACTTAAATAAGTCACTTGAATCGCATAAAACAGGGTGTAACTCATCACCTAGTTTATCAATTCATGTAACAAGCTTATTGAAACAAACTTGGCTAAGTACAAGCATTGAGTTTACAGACACACAAATACGCAGTGCCTACATTATTTATACGCTAGTGAAAGACGATACGTTAGCAAGCGTTGTCAGCCGTTGTAGTAAAGAGTTCAATAAAATTGATGCAGGGCAACTTTTACATGCTTGGCCAGAACTTGTTACTAAGTCGAATGAGGTAAACCCTGCTTCACAGACACAACAAGATGCGCCGGTAAATGTGTCATCGAAAACACCTAATCTCGATCAGTTTACAGTTGATTTAACGGCGCAAGCTAAAGCTGGCAAAATTGATCCTATCTTAGGCCGCGATTTTGAAATCCGCCAAATGGTCGATATTCTTACCCGCCGCAGACAAAACAACCCAATTTTAACGGGCGAAGCAGGGGTAGGTAAAACTGCGGTAGTTGAAGGTTTAGCACTGCGTATAGCGCAAGGAAGTGTTCCTGAAGTATTAAAAAATGTAAAAATCCATACTTTAGATCTTGCACTATTACAAGCTGGCGCAGGTATGAAAGGTGAGTTTGAAAATCGCTTAAAGTCACTTATTTCAGAAATTAAAAATGCCCCTTACCCAGTCATCCTTTTCATCGATGAAGCACACACCATGATCGGCAGCGGTGGCCAAGCGGGTCAAAATGATGCGGCAAATTTATTAAAGCCTGCATTAGCGCGTGGTGAGTTAAGAACGATTGCTGCAACAACATGGGCTGAGTATAAGAAGTTTTTCGAAAAAGATGCTGCATTAGCAAGACGTTTCCAAGTCGTTAAAGTGGAAGAACCAACACCAGAAAAAGCCATTGCTATGTTACGCGGCTTAGTGCCAGTGATGGAAAAACACCATAATGTATTTATTTCTGAGCAAGCATTAGAAAGCGCTGTTAACTTATCTCATCGCTATATCATTGGCAGACAACTGCCAGATAAAGCGGTTGGATTACTTGATACTGCATGCGCGCGCGTTGCTATGAGCCAAGCATCTAAACCTAACTCGATTGAAAAGCTAGAAAACGAGCAGTCAGAAATTAAATCTCAAATTGCTATGTTAAGCCGTGAACAGCGTACAGGCCTTGATCACAGCGAGATACTTGCAACACTTAACGAAAAAAGTGAACAAATCTCTCAGCAGCTTGAACCTCTAAAAGCGCAATTTGAGAGTGAAATGTCATTAATTAAAGACGTAAAAGAAGTACTTACTGCGCTTAACGATGATGACAATGACAACGCTGAGGAAATTCAGAAACTGCAGCAGTATAAAGAGAACCTTGCACAATTTGATTCGAATATGGTGCATTGGCAAGTCGATGATGAATTAATTGCCCAAGTTATTTCTGATTGGACTGGTATTCCTGTAGGTAAAATGCATGAAGATGAAGTTATCAGTGTTTTAAAACTTGCTGATACTATGAAACAACGTGTTGTAGGCCAAGACCATGCACTCGATCTGATTGCGAAAGTTGTGCAAACATCGAAAGCACATTTAGCCGATGAAAGCCGTCCTAATGGTATCTTTATGTTGGCAGGCCCAAGCGGGGTAGGTAAAACAGAAACTGCGCTTTCTTTAGCGAACGAAGTGTATGGTAGTGAAGAAAATATCACCATCATTAATATGTCTGAGTATAAAGAAGAGCATAAAGTGTCGCTGTTACTTGGCTCTCCTCCTGGTTATGTTGGTTACGGTGAGGGCGGTGTACTAACAGAAGCTATTCGTCGTAAACCTTATAGCGTAATTTTGTTAGATGAAATAGAAAAAGCACACCCAGGTGTTCACGATATTTTCTATCAAGTATTTGATAAAGGTACGATAAAGGATGGTGAAGGTAGAGATATCGACTTCAAAAATACCATCATCATCATGACTTCTAACGTGGGTACCGACACCACAATGAGCTTATTTGAGGATGAGGAGACTGCACCAAGCATTGCCGGTCTGCAAAAAGCATTACAAAATGATTTGTTAGATGTGTTTAAAGCAGCGTTTCTTGGCCGCATAAATGTTATTCCTTACATTCCATTAAGTAAGAGTACTCTTGCAGATATAGCAAGACTACAGTTGAATAAAATATGTAAGCGAGTTAAGAATAATTATAATTCTGAGCTTGTATACTCTGATTGCGTTATTGATTATATAGTTAGTAATTGCAATGACTCTGGTTCGGGTGCTAGGAATATACATACATTGTTGCAAAATAATGTATTGCCACTTTTATCGAAGAGACTACTTGATAACATAGTTTCAGGTGAGCAGTTAAATGAGATATCATTATTTATTAATGATGGTCACTTTGATTTTAAAGTAAGTTAATTATTAATCATAAGTTTTCTTGTTTCTTTTTTTGAGTCGGATTATAATTTCTCCGTCTTCATTAATTGATGGAACATTGAGACATTGTCTTCGTCTAGGGAAAGGATTGAGAAGACCCTTTCGTTGCGCAGTTAAAGATAGTGATTTCAAAGGAATTTTGGGTAACCAAAAGTAAATAATCCAGTTTAATGGATAAAATTTATAAATTAAAAAGGAGCATTATCATATGCAAGCAAATACATATTTAAAATACGGTTCAATTAAAGGTGAAACTACAGCTGAGTCTTTCAAAGACTTAATCACGGTTTTATCACTAGATTGGAATGTAAGTCGTGAAATTTCAGCTCACACTGGTACAGCAATGGACCGTGAGTCTAGCTCAACTCGTTTAGGCGATGTAACTATCACTAAACTTCAAGATAAAGCGTCTCCGGACTTATTCAAAGAAGCAACTATTGGTAAAGGCTTACCGGCTGTTTTCCATATCACTAAACAAGGTGATAAAGTTGAAGAAATCATGAAAATCGAATTAACAGATGCAATGATTTCTAGCTACTCTGTATCAGTTCAAAACGATCGCCCAATTGAAACTATCACTATCAGCTACACTGAAATGATGATGACAGTGACGCCTACTGATGATAAAAACAACATCACTGCACCACTTGTTTATGGTTACAGTGGCGTTAAAGGTCAGCAAATGTAATTTTTTGCAAAACCGACTAGCTCTGAGTTTTACTCAGAGCTTTTTTGATCTGTAGGAATAGGAAGCAAGGAATGCAAAAAGCAACACAAGATAAAAATGTAATTCAGATAAACACCCCAGCAGGCAAAGACGCACTGTATTTGACTCGACTTGTCGCACAAGAATCGATGTCAGATTTGTTTGTGATGTCAGTGAATATGTTCACTATTGGGACGCAAATCGCACATGAAGATCTTGTTGGTAAGCCTGTTTCCATAAAAGTTCGAAATGCCGACGGTGCAGGTGAGCGATACTTTCATGGTATTGTTAGCCAGTTGGTATCTAACGGAAGCCGCACGGCTGATGTTGACGAACAAAAGAACTATATTGATTATCACGCAACGATTGTTCCTTACGCAGCGTCAATGCGTAACAGAAAGAACAGCCGTATTTTTCAAAAGAAAACCATTCAAGATATTTTTGCTGATTTATTTGGTCAGCATAATGTTGCATTCAAAGATAACACCACTAAAACGTACCCTAAGTATGAATATTGTGTTCAATATCAAGAATCTGACTTTGACTTTATTCAGCGATTACTACAACAAGAAGGGATTTTTTACTTCTTCGAACACAGTAAAAGTAATCATACTTTGGTTCTTGCGGATGATATCACTGCCTATGAAGAGTGCGCGGAGGCTAAAGTTGTGTTTAGCTCTGGCCATTTAAGCGAGTCTCATGTCAATAAATGGCAAGGTGGCTTAAGTTTAGCACCAGGCAGCTACAAACGAATTGGTTATGATTTTAAGCAACCGCCAAGATACCCAGATGGTGATCACGCTAAAGCTGATTTACCCACTCAGTCGGTTGCCGAAGTATTTGAATACACAGGCGAAGCAGAAACGCATCCTCGTGCTGCAAATTTAGCGGCACTGCAGCTAGAGTCACTCCAGCGAAATATGAAATTAAGTAGTGGTCGAAGTGACTGCCGATCTTTTTCTGTTGGTAAACTGTTCAGTTTTAAAAAGCACGAAGATCCGCGCCTAGAGGGCAAAACATTTGCAATTACCTCATTGCTAACCGCGATCACGGTGCCAAACCAATCTGGCGGACAACAATCTCAAACTGAAGAGGTTTTTTCTAATCACTTTGAGTGTGTTCCAAAAGATGTGCCTTACCGTGCAGCCCATATTAAAAATAAACCTGTTATAAACGGTGTACAAACGGCCATCGTGACGGGTGACAGTGCCGATGAAATTATGATCGACCAGTATGGTCGTGTAAAAGTGCAATTTGATTGGGACCGTGAAGGTAAAAAAGATTCTCAAAGCTCGTGTTGGATTAGGGTTGCTCAAAATTGGGCCGGTAAAAAATGGGGCGCATTCTTTTTCCCTCGCGTTGGACAAGAGGTGTTGGTCGACTTTATAAATGGTGACCCTGACCAACCGATAATTAGCGGCGCGGTTTATAACGCCGATCTAATGCCTCCGTATGCTTTACCTGCTGAAAAAACACAAAGTGGTATAAAAACTCGCTCTACAAAAGAAGGTGGGGCCGATAACTTTAATGAGCTGCGTTTTGAAGATAAAAAAGGCAGCGAATTAGTTTACATGCAAGCAGAAAAAGACAAACAATTGTATGTAAAGAACGATCAAAAAGAAAAAATTGATAACGATCGTTTTCTAGAAGTTGGCAACAACGATGACGCTAAAATAAAAGTAAATCGTACGGTTGATATTGGCGATAATGACACTTTAAAAGTGGGTAAAACACTTAACATTGAAGCTGGAAAAGAAATTGTTATTAAAACGGGCTCAGCAAAAATAACGATGAGCAGCAGTGGTAATATTGCCATTGAAGGCACAAATATTGATATCAAAGGCAGTAATGTAAAAGTAGATGGCAGTGCAATTACACTCTCTGCCGGCATGATTAAGCTGAATTAAGCTATGGAACTGATTACAACTTTTCAAACAGGTGCTGTTCATGGAGCTGCTAGCAGCGGCTTTACCGTGTATTGTCGCTATGGTTTACCGCATTTAGTGTGTTTATCGGTAAACCGTCCGGATGATCCTTTTTTGAGTCTGCCAATTGATTACTTTAAAGGCCATGATGGTTATTTTGCTGAGCAATTTTTTTATAACCTTCATCCTAATTTGAACAGTAGTAATGTGCTTTCTTATGTATATCAATATGCGACACAGACTAGCTCAATCATAAACGACTTATCTTATGATGATATCGTAGAAGAGCTGGCGAAGCTTGTAAGTGTTAATAAGTTACAAGTTATCCCTCTGTACGATTAATGGATGTGAAAACAAGGAATAGGTTATGGGTAAACCCGCTTCAACAATTGGTCATATGCACCTTTGTCCTAAAGTAACTGCACAAGTTCCTCACGTTGGTGGCCCAATTGTGGCGGGTTCATCAAATGTATTAATTGGTAGTATGCCAGCAGCAAGAAAAGGCGATATGCTGATTTGTGTTGGCCCTCCTGATAGCATCAATAGCGGATCATCTACCGTTAAAATAAACGGAAAGCCAGCAGCTAGAATGGGAGACGGAACGTCTCATGGCGGCAAAATTATCGTTGGTAATCCAACCGTGTTGATCGGCGGTTAATCATGCTTGCTATGTTGCTAAAAGCGCATTCAAATACTTTAAATCAACTACACAGTGCACAACAGAATCCTTTCTATTCTGTTGACTATTTGATGCAAGCTCGTCAGCAACTCATATTAAAACTTCATGCTTATGATTCTGAGATTCTGCAAGTTACATTGTCAGCCGCGCAGTTATTGCAAGCACTTCGAGAGTTGAACACTGGCGAAGTATTAGCTAGCACATTGGCTGAAGCATGCTTGGTCACGTTATTAATGTCGCCTAAAAAGTTAACTCATGAGTGCGTAGCGCAGTTAAATGAAAATGACGAAAAAGAGCTGCCAGTTAAACAGCTACTCGTTGAAAAGTTAGCAATTTATCGTGGTCGAACAGAAACGGCTTATGCGCAGACATTTGATGCACTTAAGCCGATTTACTTTAGTCAGTCTGCTCAGCATGCTGAGTTATTTAAAGCATTTAAACAAGCCGCTATAGAATTACCAACAACAAAGGCGTTGTTTAAAACCACGAACGATTTTGCTGAGCTAAATTTAATTAATTCACCGTTAATGTCTGCTTATTTATTATTGCTGGATCAACAACGCGTGAATCATGTATGCAACTTTGCAAGCCAAGCACTGTCTCGAGAAGAGGCGTTACAAGTGATGTTGCATACAGGCATGCCTAAATATGTTCCGTTAGTTGTGTCGTTGTTATCGGATGTTGAGGATGCAGAGCCACTTATTAATGGTATAAAGCGTTGTTTGGGGGCTGAATTAGATAATTTAGTGGCCTATGAAACTCAGGTGCAAGCACAAACAGATGCACAAGCGATCGTTGATTTTCAACAGCAGTTTAACCAGCATTGGCCTGAGCACGAGTCATATTATGCTGGCAAAACTTTAGTATATGGCTATGCATTAAATCAACCGATTGATAAAGTAAAACAGCAAGGTGTTGATCAACAAAGCTGGCAAGTATTAGCAATTTTAAATGCACTTAAGTTGGATAGTAAAAACTATCAAGAGAGTGTTAATTGAGTGCATTTAAAATTAACATCGACCAGTTTGAAACGCCGTATAAGCTCAGTCCTGAAGAATTACTATTAGAAGGTGGTTCTAGTGAAGGCTGTGTAGTTCCTTGGCATTCAACTGATGCGTTTGTGTATGACTGCATCATGAAAGCTAAGTCTGTTTTTAAAACGGATTTCGCGCAAAATGGTACTGTAATGTGGCTTTTGCCTGCGTTGCCGTTTCAAGGTGAACTAAAAACACTTTTTGCAACGAGCTTACAGCAATGCTTTGGCACGCCCTTAGAGCACCTGTTTTTTGAAGGTTGCCATGGTATACATTCAGCACTTATGCTGGCTCAACAGAGCAGCCTTGAAAATGTAACAGTGATCGCCATTGATGGTGTTTTTAAAGCAAATAAGCGCGAACAATTTGATTATTTAGGTGTTGCTGCAAGCACGGCTAATATCGAGTTTATAAATACTGGATGGGTGTTACAATCAGCAGAGATGGTTGCTTCGATAGACCTTGCTAAGCATAACCCTATTCAAGGGGAGCTAAAGCGTGTTTTATCGCTTAATGAGCAGCCAATAGATATAATTTTCGCCCCAGGAAATGGCGTAGAAAGTGATGACTGGTTAAATTATTTACCAGTGTTAAGTAACAAAATTAATGAACAGACGATTTTTCAATTACCTAATTATAAATTAGGAAAACTAGGTGCATTAGAAGGGATTATCAACCTTGCAACGCTGACAAATAGCCCATTTTACAATGACAGTTTGTCTCAGGCGTTAGTGATAACTCAAGAAAGTAACAAGTACCAAGCCGTCGCGTCATACTTATGGACAAGTAAGGAAGTGTGCAACTAATGGATAGCAGAGCAGTTGTTTTACAAGGAATAAGCTACCCAATTTGTGTGGTGTTAGCTAAGCAAAAAGCCCCCAGTGGCTTTGAGCCTGTTTCGACGAGCACGCCGGATAGTGCGTACAAGTACGTTGCTGAGTTAGGCACGGCATTAAGTGGTGATGCATCGAAACGTTTAGATCTCATTCAACTACTACAAGCTGCGGGTATTCATTGTCCAAGGCAGGCATCTGCGCGTGAAACCGCCACAGCCTTAGTGAGTGCGCTTACCTCAGGCGCAGTGAGCTGTTACCGACAAAAAGCGAAAACAGTTATTCAAGTGAGCGATAATACTCGTTCATCGCAAGCCAAAAAATCACAATCAAAAAGCAGCTCAAGTAGCGGTAAAAAAGCAACGCAAGCACCTGCAAGTAATAGCGGGGGGGCAAGCAATGCCACTGCCAGTGAAACCCCGATTACAGAGCAAGAATGTCGTTCAGACCCTGTTTCAATGTTGACGGGTGAGGAAATACTGCCGTTAGTGGATTTTACGCTCGCTGCGAATAAGCCACTTAATTGGCGACGTTTGTATCGCTCATCAAAGTGTAATCAACGCTCACTGCTCGGTAATGGGTGGCGCCATGATTACATGGTGAAATTAACAGAGCATTACTTACCACCCCCAAAAGTTGGCCCGAAGAAAAAAGGCACTTACTGGTTAGAGTACCATGATGAACATGGTGCGACTCATCGATTTGAAAAAGTAAAACCAGGCCAGTCTAGCTACCAGCTGAGCAGTAACCTTGCCTTACATTACAAAACAAACGGCAAACAAGTGTTGGTAACACCGAATGACCATCATTTAACGTTTATGCCTAGTGAGTCTGCGTGGTTACTTGAAAAGATCATTAACGAAAAAGGCCAGAGCACACGTTTTTATTATGACTCTCAAGAGCGCTTAGAGCGCATAGAGGTGAATAAAGCACGTGGTTGCGTTTTAAAATATAATAAACAAGGACTGCTAAAAGCAGTTCATGCCTATAGAACAAATGAACACAATAAGCTTGTTCTGATTGATCAGCCTCTGGCACGTTATGAATACGATGAACAGCAAAATTTAGTTGCTGCAACAAACCAACATGGTGAGCAAGAGCGCTATGAGTACAATGCTGCGCATTTATTAATAAAGCGGACCAGAGCAAGCGGTTTTAGTCATCATTTTGAATGGGATTCATACGGTTACGATGCCAAATGTATAAAACAATGGGGTGATGACAATACCTATTGCTATGAGTTTGAGTATCAAGGGAATAAAACAACCAGTATCGACTCTCGCGGTAATCAAGAGCATTTTGTTCATAACGAACAAGGTAAATTGATTGAGCATACGGATGCCAACGGTCACACCACAACCTACGGATACAATGCGCTTGGACAAAAGCTGACACAAACAGACCCCTTGGGCAATCAAACTCAATATGCCTATACAGAGTATGGTCAGCTTGCCTCTGTTACTCAACCTGATGGTACTCGTACTCAGTTTGGCTATAACCAACTCGGCCAACAAGTGTTAACTATCTTGCCAAATGGCGACAAGATCCAACGTAAGTACAGTGCCTCTGGATTACTGCAAAGCGAAACCCTAGCAGATGGTCGAATTGCGCTTTATAGCTACGATCAACAAGGTAATTTAACGCAACACATCACGCCTAACGGCCATGTTTTAAAATATACGTGGAACGAACATGGTGAGTTACTTGCTAAGCAGCATAATAATGAGCTTATTCGTTATAGCTACGATAACTTAGGCCGCATTAATGCAACAATAAACCAAGCAGGGCTGCTTACTCAGTATAAATACAATGAGCAGGGGCAACTTGTGCAAACCACCGCGTTTGCTCAAAATGATCCAGAAAATAAACAACAGCAATACTTCACATACGATGAAGCGGGTAGGTTAGTTAGCTCACAAAACAGCAACGGCGATACCACAGAGCAACACTTTGAAGGGCTAAGCCAGCCGCATTGTGTTATTCAACCCGACGGCAGCGCACTGCATTTAACTTATGATAAAGAGCGCAACTTAACGGCTATTGAGCGCAGTGACGGCCATGTATACCGTATAAACTACGATGCAAACGAAAACCCAACTCAGGTAACGGGTTTTGATGGCACGATACAACAATACAAGTATGATGCTTGTAATCGCTTAGTGTCAGTAACACAAAGCGATAAACGCCATGTAAAAATTAAGCGTGACAAACTAGGCCGCATAATTTCGCAGCACGCAAGCCTTGCCACAGGCAAACAAATCATTAATAACGCTAACCATTACACCTACACGGCAGAAGGCAAAATAGCTCGCGCTCATAATGCGCAGTCGACGATAAAACAAGCGTTTGATAAAGGTGGTCGATTAATCGATGTTGAGCAAATTCATAATCAACATCAAACACATAAACTTGCATACACCTATGATGACTATGGGAGAAGGCAGTCTCTCGCTCTGCCAGACTCAACAACGCTTGATTATCACTACAATGAATTTGGTCAGCTTAGTGCAATTCAAGTAAAACAGGCCAGTGGCGATTTAACAAAACTGGTTGAACTTGGTTACGACAGCCAAAATAACATTCAAACACAGCACTTTGGTAATGAGGTCACCCTTACTCAACAGTTTGATGTATTCAACCGCTTAACACAGCAGCAGTTAACCCATCCTGCGCAAGCACTATTCGATACCTGTACGTACAATTACGACAGTGTAAACCAGTTGATTGCGCGTAAAGAAGAAGGGGTTAGTAGTCATAACATTAATTTTGAATACAACAGCCTTGGCCAGTTAATTAAGCAAAACCTAGCAAGCGCTGAGGTTGATACGACTACCCAATACCAGTGGGACAGCTTTGGTAACCCTGTTAGCCAATCAAAACTAAAAAATGGCGAATTAACCGACCAGCAAGCTGATACCAGCGATGCAATTAATCACGTTGAAAATAACGATTCAGCGTATACAAATGATGTTATTCACAGTGAATACAGCGATTCGATTGCAGCATCAGATAGTAACTTAACTGATGATACTGTAATTCAAAGCACAACCGAGGCCGACCGCTTAACACACTTTGGCGACAGCGACTTTCATTACGATGAATGTGGTAACCAAATACGTGAAACCGGTAAAGGTATTAAAACACACCGTGAATACAATGCGTTCAACCAATTAAGCAGCTTTAATAACAATGGTACGCTCACTCATTACGACTACGACCCATTGGGTCGACGCATTGCCAAGCATACCGAGCATGGCAAGATTGATTACATTTGGGATAACGACCAGCTAATTGGCGAATACCAACACGGCGAATATACCTGGTACATCAACCTACCCAATCAATTTCACCCAGTTGCACTGATTAAACAGGGTGAGGTGTATTACTACCACTTAGACCAGCTCAACACCCCACGTTTTGTAACCAACAACAACGCAGAAGTTGTATGGCAAAACCACGCGGATGTGTATGGCTATGAAGAGCCTGAGGCATCTATTAAAAACAGCTTCACTCAGCCAATACGTTTTCAAGGGCAGTATTTTGATGAGGAAAGTGGTCTTCACTACAACCGCTACCGTTATTATAGCCCAAAACAGCAGCGCTTTATAAACCAAGACCCGATTGGTTTAGTGGGAGGTATTAATCATTACCAATATGCGCCGAACCCAGTTAATTGGGTGGATCCGTTTGGATTGAGTTGTAAGGAAGGTATTGCCACCGTCCTTAGAATAGGCAGGGGTAAAGATACTCATTTTGCCATTCAGGTAAAAACTAAACTTGAAGTGACTAAGACACATCAACTGGGTGGAACTGATGATAATGGTATTAGTAGTAGAACCCTTATTGATAGCTACGATGAAGAGGATGACTTTGCAGGTAAATTGATAGAAAAAGCTACAATAAAGTTGCCAGATGCGATAGCTGCGATTGATTTACAGAGGCAGCTAATGCTCAATAGTGAAATAGCCCTAGATGCAGCCGATGGTGATCCTGATAATTTACAAACACCTCTATATGATGCTGCTACTCAAAGTTGCTTAACGCACGTTTTCGACGTGTTGGAGGCTGGTGGGATAGAAGGTACACCTAAAAACTCTTCTATTCGAGATAAATCAGTCCGTAAATTTACACGTGATATGATGAATGGGAAGATAGGTGAAGAAGATATTTCAGAAGTTGTGGAAGAGTTTAAGGATAATAAAGCAACTTGGAAAATTGATAGTAAAGGTAGGCCTATTTCAGTTGAGGCAACGTTGAAATCTACTTATCATGGTAAACGCTCACATGAAGAGAAAAAAGCACAAAGTGAAGCTGGAGGTGAAGATAGGCTAGCTGATGATGATGGCGGTCATTTAGTTGGCCATCGCTTTATGAGTGATCAAGGAACGAAGAACTTATTCCCACAGAACTCTAACTTCAATCGAGGTAGTTATAAGTCGATGGAAAATGAGTGGGCAGATTGGACCGAAGCTGGATTTGAAGTCAAGCTAAAGGTTTCGCTTGAGCCTTCTGGAGCTGTTCGGCCTACTGATGTAATTAGTGAGTACGAGGTATGTGACTCAAAAACTGGTGATGTGGTTTATGAAAAACGACACAAGTTTAATAACCAGAGCGGTGAGACTTTTGGGCGGGTTGCAAAGAAAGATATTGAGAAGTTTAAAGGAATTTTATGAATATTAAAGATGAAACATTAATCGAGATTGCTGGATTATTTTTGCGTTGTAAGAAAGTTGTGGAAAATCCTTGGACAGAGTTTGTGTTTATTTTTGAGTTCGGAGAAGGGCACATATCTAATTCAGGTTTTTTATACGATGGTGAAAAGGTTAGACCTGCTATAGCTTCAATTGAAGATGAACAATTGCTATTAGATAATACTTTAGAACAATTAAGAGAAGATATTTATTTGCAATGCGGTGAAAAGTTTAATCAACTATTATTTCAAATGGAAAAAGAAACAAAGCGCTTCAAAATTGATTTCGAATTTGATGATCCAAAACGGTGGGCCATTACACCTAGTAATATGTTCGAAATGCGAGAGAAACTCCGTCCTAAGTTTGATTGATTTTAATACAATATTGTAGGAACGAGCTTCAATTTGCAGAATAAACACATATTGTTTTACTTAAGCCTTGTAAGGTTTTTTAGGATGAAACTTTCCAAATTTGGGGGCAGCGCATGAAATCTGATAAAAAATTAAATTTTGCTTTTAATTCAAGTGAAAAAGTGTGTAGCCATTTAAACGATTCTATTAATAAAAAGAGTGAAATAACTCCGAAACCATACATTATTGGTTTTAGTGCTGATCATTATAACTTGGTTTGGTACTGTGAACTTTGTTGTCAACAATATTCCTTACCTGCTCAAGGTGTATTTTTGTTCGACTTTCCTGAGAATCAAGAGGAGTACGATGATCTTGCTTCTTTAAAAGAGCTTTACAGTTTTAAAGATCTTAAGTCATACATTAATACTTTACACAATTTTAAAGCATCGGAAATATGCGATAGTAATCCATTTTTAGCATTTGATAAAAATGAAGGCTCTACACCAAAGTATGTCAATCAAAAACTATTTTACTCCCTATCTAGGTTAAATGATGAGAAAGTAGAGCATATGGTTGAGAAAGCCATAATGGTGCCATTTGGCACTGAGGTTGACTTCGATGATTCAAATGAGTGATAAATATTCTATAAAATCCAAAGGGATTAAATCCTGACTTCGAGAACACCTAGCATTACATAGACAGCAATTATAAATTTATATACTAACAACAACGCTCTTTAACAACATGGATGTTTTAAAGGTTTGGGCAGTTTTGCTCAAACCGTGTTGATATTTTTGTCCAACACACTTTGGCTACAGCGACTTTCATTACGATGAATGTGGCAACCAAATTCGTGAAACCGGTAAAGGTATTAAAACACACCGTGAATACAATGCGTTCAACCAATTAAGCAGCTTTAACAACAATGGTACGCTCACGCATTACGACTACGACCCACTGGGTCGACGCATCGCCAAGCATACCGAGCATGGCAAGATTGATTACATTTGGGACAACGACCAATTAATTGGCGAATACCAGCACGGTGAATATACGTGGTACATCAACCTACCCAATCAATTTCACCCAGTCGCATTGATTAAACAAGGTGAGGTGTATTACTACCACCTAGACCAGCTCAACACCCCACGTTTTGTAACTAATAAAAACGCAGAAGTGGTATGGCAAAACCACGCGGATGTGTATGGCTATGAAGAGCCAGAAGCCGATACTGACTTTAATAAAGAAAACACCTTCACTCAGCCAATACGTTTTCAAGGGCAGTATTTTGATGAGGAAAGTGGTCTTCACTACAACCGCTACCGTTACTATAGCCCAAAACAACAACGTTTTATAAACCAAGACCCGATTGGTTTAGTAGGTGGTATTAATCATTACCAATATGCGCCAAACCCAGTGAATTGGGTGGATCCGTTTGGGTTGAGTTGTAAGGAAACTAAAACAATTGAAGTGCCTGCGTATGATCATAACGACCCTATGGCTGATGCAATAACCCCAGTTGCAATTGTGCCCGTAGAGTGGTTCGTAGAAGGGTTTGCAGATGCTGCTGAGGCAATAACCCAAATGGTAGAAACAGGCGTCACAGCCGCTGGGGTTGCAACAGCGGGTATTGCACTTATACCTGGGAGAGTAGCTGACAAAGCACTCGAGCCTGCGGTTAAAAAGTTAGATGATGTCGCAGATGCGGCACAAACAACGGTGACTCAGGCAGCTAAAAAAGCAGCTAGAGAAATGGACTTACATAAAGTTGCTTGTTTCAAAAAGAATAAAAAAGGTACAGATGCTGAGTATGATCGTCAATTGAAAGGCCAGCAAGATGGTATTAACGACATGACAGTTAAAGAGTACTTAGATAATCGTGAGGCATACAAAAAAATTGGCCGTCAAGGCACGGGGGCTGCTCAACAAGAGGCACGAGAAAAGTTCCGATTTAAATTGATAAATAAATATAAGGATGAACTGATTGCTAGTGGAGAGTTTTTTGGTGATGAAGCTGCTCACAAGGCTAAAGAGTTAGCTGAAGTAGACATGAAAACCCTTAATGCTCTTCACAACCCTGATATGATAGCTGGCGGTTATGATAGTGTAGTGGACTTAGGCGATGCAAGTGTCAATAAGTCAATTGGTTCACAGTGGAAGAATAATGGTAGAGATACTGCAGGCAATAAATTAGATGGAAGCCGTGTCGCAAAAATGGATGCTCAGGCTCAAAAAGCACTCGAAGAGATAGGACCAGATGCTAAGATGAATGTAGATTTACATAGGTGTAAATAAATGAATAAGTTTTTTGATAACTTTTACAATTATGCGGGATTTGGTCCCGCGATAAAAGCGACAATGCCAAGCAATGAAACGCTTGAATTTTTTAAAGGCAAACTTCCTGAACGTTTGCTTGAATACTGGCAAGAGTATGGTTTTTGTGGCTGGGGTGATGGCATTTTTTGGATTGTTAACCCACAGGATTACCATGATATTTTACAAACATGGCTTGAGGGCACCGAATTCGCTGAACGTGAAAAAAACGGGTTAGATAAATATTATGTTATTGGCCGCGGTGCCTTTGGAGATTTAATTGTTTGGGGGAAGACATCAGGTCAGAGTATAGATGTTAATTCAAACTTTGGCATGATTTTCCCAACAGATTACTCTGAAAAATTAAAGGAGCGAGGGGAGGAACGTTCAATTGACTTATTTTTTGCAGTTCAAAGTAAAGAGTCATTTGATCAAAAAGGTGTTGACGAAAAGCCTTTGTTTGAACAAGCACTTAAGAAGCTTGGCCCCTTAGAAGCTGATGAAATGTATGCGTTTGTTCCCGCGTTGGCTCTTGGTGGTGTAAATAAGCTTGAAAATTTGCAGAAAGTAAAGGCGATTGAGCATTTGAACTTTCTGGCTGAATTGGGCGAGAAACGCATAATGGCAGATATTGTCTCTATGTCTAATGAACTACATAAGAATTAATGCTTCAGGCGGTTAACTACTTTAATTAATAATCAATTGAGTATCCCTAGGTACTAAATAAGCCATTTCGTCGAACGTTAATATGAAATGGCTTTGAAAATAAATACATGAAAAGGACCTTCACATGTCAGCAATAAGAATAACCCAATCTGTTGGACTAGGTGGTGTTAATACCCCACTCGATGTAAAAACAGTACAAACCGCTTTAAATAAATTACTAAAACTTATCTCACCAACAAACGCATTAGCAGTGGACGGACGTTTAGGTTCTCGCCCAGAAAACTCTAAAACTGTTGCCGCAATTAAACAGTTTCAAAGCAAAGTTCTAGGTATGGTGCGTCCAGATGGAAAAATAGACCCAAATGGCCGAACCCACAAAAAGATCAACGAGAAACTAGCGGGTTTGGCTTTGCTAAGTAAAGTTAAAACGCCTCCAGTTATGCCAGTGACAACTGCATTTTGGATGAAAACAGCTTATGCTGAAGTTGGAGAGACAGAAGTCGCTGGCAAAAAAGCAAATCCGCGTATCTTAGAGTATTTCAAGGCATCAAAGTTTTGGGGTACTGATGATAGTGGTGGGCAAAATGCTTGGTGCGGCTCGTTTGTTGCTTGGGTTATGCAGCAAAATAACATGGACCCGGTAAAAAATGCTTTCAGAGCTAAAGAGTGGATCAACTTTGGCAAACCTATTAGTAAACCAGTTTACGGCGCTATAGGTATAAAATCTAGAAAGGGTGGGGGTCATGTTGCGTTTGTAGTAGGTCAAAGTGTTGATGGTAATTATTTATATATGTTGGGTGGCAATCAAAGTAACAGTGTTAATGTAGCAAAGTATAAAAAGGATGTATGGGATGACTTTGTAGTTCCGACTAGCTTTGATTCATTGTCAGCGAGTTTGCCTATTTATACACAAAATGCATCAGTCGCAGGAAGTGAGGCCTAATGAAAAAAATATTTATCATTGTATTCGCTTTTTTGGCTTTAACTAAGCCTGTATTAGCTAACGTTACTGAAAGCTTAGAGCTAAATGGGTTCAAAGTAGCATCAGAAAATGTTCAGTTTCTTGCTAAAGTTAAAATCACTAAAGTAGAGGCTTTTCAAGAAGGTGATAATTCGGAAAAGCATGTTTATTATGCGGATGTACTCTCTACTTACAAAGGCAAACCTATCAAGAGCTTAAACTATGATATGTATGTTGAGGCTGGAGAAGATGTTATTTTTAATTCAGAGCCTGTCTATATAGCACTTTGTGTTGATGAAAGTGGAAATTTTTACTGGCCAGGTACAGGGTCTGAATTTAAATCGTCATTAGCTATCGAGTCTTGGCTGACTGAACATAAAAAAGAGGTAGCCACAATAAGCGACAGTATTGGTTGGTGTAAATAATACCTAAGAGCTTACTGAAGAGCTTTAATAAAATGGATAGGGAATATATGAGTAAAATAAACACGGATGTTAACTATAAAACAATGGCAGGAAATGCCCGCTTGGTGATAATTGCAGAGTCTAGTCACAATCCTCTATCGTATAAATATGAGGCAATTAAGGCACTTAAACAGCTAAAAACTGCAGGTTTTACCCACTTTGCAATGGAAATGTTGCCTTTATACATTAAAGATAAAATAGAGTTCTATCAGCGAACTGGAAAGGGTTTTGATGCTATAAAAAAACATTTCCAAGAAGACTGGAACTGGAATGATGCTGCGAGTACTGGTTACAGTGAATTAGTGAGAGCGGCCAACTCATTAGGGATGAAGATTGTTCCATTAGATATGTCAACTGAAATGATGGATGAAATCGATGGACGCTGTAACTGGGAGCAAGCAGACAACAGTACCTGTATGGATTCTCATATTCAAAGAAATCAAATGTGGGCGAATATTTTTAATGCCGAATTAAAACGAACTCAAAGTACCCGTATTGTTGCTTTTATGCATCGATATCACGCATTTAACGCAGGTAATAAACATATTGGTATCGATTCAATAATGCTAGGTTTAAATGTAAGTAGCATTAGTCTTATAGAGTATATTGGTGGAGTAACGTGCTTTAATAATGGGGTTTGTGAAGGCCAGTCTAATGCTGATAAATCTTTGAGAAAAGTTTACTTTTCAAGAAAGGGATCTTTCATACCTTCTCCTTTTTCTTCTTATACAGTACATCTTCCCGAAAAAAAGTTGCTTGAGAAGTAATATGTTTAGAATTCTTTTTTTACTGTGTGTATTTTCGCCCCTCCTATATGCCGCAGGCCCAAGATGGGATAATTCAATAGATATTAATGATCCAGACTTAACGGGAGAAGTAGCCGCAGAGCAATGCCACAAAAGTTTGATTAATGCACCTGAAAAACTAGAGCTTTGGTGTGAGAAAGCGATTGAGATGGGATACTGGAATTCTTTAGTAACATTAAGTATGCATATTGGTGATGGCTCTCGTTTAATTGCTGAAGCCAAAAAAAGAATGGAAAAAAAAGAACCCAAAGCATACTCAATACTTGCATGGTTATATAGGACAGGTACGTTTGTGGAGCAAGATATAAATTATGCCATGTCACTTTATAAAGAGCTTATCACATTAGATATCGAGCGGCCGAACTCTTTAATAACCGCTGCACATTTGGAATTAGCATATTTGTATAAGGCCCAGCAGAACTGGGCTGCAATGGGTGAACATGCTCAGTATGTATATGAAAACACGTTGATTAACTATCACAAAGAGCGTGCCGCGGAGTTACTTGCACTTGCTGAACAAAACAACATAAAAAATTAAATAACATGGAGTTATAGAGACAATTATGGAACAACAACACCAACAAACTCTCACACAGCTTGTAAACGATGTTTACAACAAGCCTGATTTAATTGAAGAGCATCAGCCACTAATTGAGCCTTTGCTGACTGATTTAGTCGCGAGTGCGCCTTTAGGCTTTGAAGGCATGGCTGCTATGATTAATACGCATATTTCCAATGGGTTTAAGTTTAAAAACCCTAAAATACAACAGTTTGAGCTTGAATCTGGGTTGTTAAAATTAAAAACCTACTTTCAAAAGATTAATCTTTAACAGGAGTTTAGGCAGGCTATTGCTAGCAAAAACTTAGTTTCAAGGATGATGTGTGACATTAATTAATACATGTATGTTAATGGTGGTTTTACAGCCGTTGTTTGTTTATTTGGCTCTGTTTAAACAGCCAGAATTTCACCCTATGACAGATACACCGGTCAAAAATGATGATGCTCTATTTTTGTTTGTCACCCCTGGGGTATCTGTTTTCTATTTTAGCCAGTTTTTTGAGGCGCTACTTTACCTAGGTGGGGTCTGGGTATTGGGGTTATTACTCGCTGTAATTTTGGCAAGTAAAGCCAAAAAACCTGTCACAAAGGATGATGCGATCAGCTTTACGATTGCAGGCTTTATCTTTTTCGGGATTATAAAATTAATTGCTATGGCAATTGCGTACTTTTTTATGGATGACCCCGCAGAGGCCGCACAGACTGCTATCCCCCCTGCAAACGATGAAAGCGTTTTTTCAGTGAGTCAGCTATTCAGTGTAGATTATTTATATAACGCATTATGGCCTACATTGTACTTTTTAGTCCTCATGATTATAACGCTTGTGATAAAGGTTATTGAACATCATAGTTCATTTAAAAAAGCACCTTCCGGCCTGCTTATTACGCTGGGTGCAGCGCTGGCGGGGATCGCCCCGTTAGCTGGAGAAGCCTATATTGTTGGGATTATTGCTAACTTTATTATCTTTATTGTTTTTTGCTCCTTGTGTTTAAAAATTGATGTAAAAAAGGATCCATCAGCAGGGGCTATTGGGCTTTTTTTTGGGTATATACTCATGATGGGAATAGGCTTTAGTGTGATATGCAAAGTTATTTATGAGCTGTTTTTTAATTAAGTTTAAGTGAATTTGCAGTATCTTTTTTGCGCAATTTGCTTGTTATCCGACTTGTACCTTATTAGAATAAATAATTATATTTTTTAGCTGTACTAGTGTGTTTAGCGCTTAAATCGTATTTAAGTCATTATAGATTCTTATTTCACGTTTAAAGTAGCTTAATTACAGAGCCTATTTTTTATCTGAATGCTAAAAAAGGAGTTTTGCTGTTGTCGCGGTTAAAGTGTTCATTGTTGGGGGTAATCGTGACTATTATGGCGTTATTTACTGGCTCACACGCTTTTGCAAATATTTTTGGTTTGTTTAATAAAGATGATTTTTTGTTATCGGCTCCTATTAAGGGTGTTTTATTAGATAACGGGGTGCCCGTTGTAAATACAAAAGTTATTCGTTCACTCACCTATGGCGACGAGTACATAGATGAAACAATAACAAATGATGACGGCTTTTTCGCCTTTGATGAAAAGCGAATTCACACCTCGAAGAAATCAAATATATTTGATAATGATGCACTAATTCAGCATGTGTACCTTGAAAATGGCACACCCGAAGGCATTGTACTGTGGTATGCGGGTATTTCAATTTATGAAAATAGTGAAACGCTAAGGGAGCTTCTTAACGGGTTACGGTGTGATGTTGCTAAGAAACCACACACCTATGATGTGCCTATTAAAGAAGCATTAGATCATTATTTTACAATCTATGGCGCTTGTGAGTTGTGATTTTAAGGAGATTATATTGTTAATAGAGCGATTTAAATTGCCAATGCTTATTGCAGCAGTGGCTTTGCTAATTTTATTTACTACAACACAGGTTTTTGCAAATATGTTTGGTTTTTTTAGTAAGGAAGAGTTTGAACTATCAGCGCCGGTTGAAGGTCGTTTGCTATACGAAGAGCAGCCTGTTGCTGGTAAAAAGGTATTTCGTAAACTAAATTATGGCGATGATTATATTGATGAAGTAACAACGGGTACTGATGGCCGTTTTTCTTTTCCTGAAAAAGTGATCAAAACATCAAAGCCATCAAACATGTTCGACAATGAATCTGTTATTCAACATATTTACACATTAGATGAAAATGCAGAGGAAGTAACTATTTGGGCTGTTAGAGTATTTCCTTATGAGCACAAAGATACACTCACCGAGTACTTGAATGATTTGGTGTGTGATATCGCACATGAACCACAAACATATGATATAGCGGCTAAAGAAGATAAGCAGCATACATTTGCTGTTTTTACCACTTGTAAGCTCTAACGTTTAAAACCAATAAAGGGATTTAAAATGAATACGTTAACACCTACTCAAGCAGTTCAATTAGCGTCACTTGCCTATGATGCTAAAGAATTAAAAAATACAAAACTTTTAAATGGGCTGTTGCATGCGTCTTTGCGAGACCAGTTTGATTTCTCTATCAATAGTAAGTCTATACAGGGCGTTTCAGGCGGCTTTTTCTCTCACCTATTTGGCTTAAGCACAGGCTTTGGTCTGGTTGCACATGGTAAAAATGCATTCCAAGGGCATTCAGTTATTACCATTCGTGGGACTGCTTCACTGAGAGACGGCCTAACTGATGCACATTTCGGTTTAAGTGGTGGCGCTAACGGCAGCATGGTTCATGCTGGTTTTAATAAAACGTTTTATACAATGAAGCCAGCTCTTCAAGAGTTTATGGCAGCGAATGTAAGAGATAAAATTACAGCGGGTGTTCATTTAGTTGGCCACAGCTTAGGGGGCGCTTTAGCAACGCTGGCTGCCGATTGGATTAAAGCAGAATACTCGTTACCGGTAAAACTTTATACATTTGGTTCGCCAAGGGTGGGTTTAGAAGACTTCTCAAGATCGGCCACTTCAAGAATAGATCACATTTACCGATGTACGCATGGCGCTGATCCGGTAACAAAAGTACCGTTATGGCCATTTTCTCATGCACCTTATAACGGTCAAGAAATACGCCTAGACAGCGGCCAAGGTCTTAAAGGTGCGGCACATAAGCTTAGCGGAAACCCAGGTTACGTAAATACTGCCAATAGTAGTGATTGGAATAACTTAACTGTTAAAGCAAACCATTACCTTAACACACCGGTAAGACTCAACTTTGAAGATAGAAACCAAGCATCATTTAATGCCCATTGGGCCGATAAATTAGGAGCTGCGTTAGTCACTTTATTAAAAGATGCGGGTTATTACAGTGCTGTGGCGGCACAAGCGGCAATTGGTACGGGTTTAACTTTTTACGATATGTTGGCTCGCACATTAGATAAGATTGCTAAAGCGTCTGCTTCATTTGCATCTCAGACTTTGGGCTTAATTGGTCATATGCTGGTTTTTGCTGGGAAAGTGATTGGTAAGGCAGTGGAGCTAACATACAGTGTGATTAAATGGGCATTCGACTCGACGCTGGGCGCTTTATATCAAGCTGCAAGAGATGGTTTAAACGGCCTAGACTAAAATATTTGAGGGCATGCAGTGCATGCCCTTTTTTATTAGTTGTTATTCCCTTTTAACGTGCCGATATCGATCCCGTTTTTACTTAGCTCAGTTTTAAGTAATGCTGCACTGCTTTGTAGGTTCGGCAAGGTTTGATTTTCAATTATCGCTACTGCTTTTTTCAGCTCTTCAGATGCATATTTGGCTGACATTTTTCGGTTTATTGCGGCATCTATAATAAATTGACTCTTACTGTAAAAGCGACGCACTTGAGTTAGAAACTCGCTCGGTGTTTCTAATGTTGTGGGCGAATATTGCATTGTTTGCCAAATATACTTTTCGATTGTTGGCTTATTATATTCAAGCTCAGACTTAGGGGGGCTTTTAGCCAATAAGGCCGCAAACTTACTAAGATTATCTGCATTATCCTTCACTTCGTCGTACAAAGAAGTACGAAGATAATAGTTATCTTCCATCTTGCTAAAAGTATCAAACTTTAGCGCTTGTTCTAAACCACTTTGCGCTGCGAGATAAACACCAAAAACAGTTGATAGCACTAAAAAAACTTGATTGAGCCAAAAGCCGGTACTTTTTAGCTCTTTGTTATCCACTGTTTTAAGGGCATTGCTGATCTTCGGTGGGTTTTTATTACTGTTATCCATGATTAGATTCCTTTCATTTATGCTATTAAAGCATTGTAATATATAAAGAAAGTTGAGTCACTAGATAACAAAGCTAATCTCTTTCTAAAAGTACGGCACCCGAGTGTTCTTCACCTAAATGATCTTCTTTATTATAAATAGGGCACTTAGCCATAGATAAACAGCCACAGCCAATACAGCCGTTGACTCGATCTCTGAGTCGTTGCATATAGTGAATTTTTTCATCTAATTGAGTTTGCCAGCGTTTTGAAAGTTCTGCCCAGTCTTGTTTCGTTGGTGTGCGTTGCTCAGGTAGAGTACTTAGCGTGTGCTTTATAGCTTCTAGGGTAATGCCCATGGCCTGTGCTGCCTTTATCACGGCGATACGGCGCAGTACGTCAGGCTTATAACGACGCTGATTGCCATTATTACGCCAACTACGGATTAAGCCTTTTGTTTCATAAAAATGCAGCGTTGAGACTTTAACGCCACTGCGCTTAGCCACAAAGCCAACCGATAGGTTTGCATCAACGAGTTTTTTTTCTGATCCTGACATAATTTGCTCCAAAGTGTTGACCTAAAGTTAGCTTGAGGTTTTACGCTGCGCACATCATAAAAAAAGGAGCAATAATAATGCAACAAAAACCGATTGAGAATACAGTAATCATCTATTCAAGTGCAAGAAAACAAGGAAATACGAGCTTACAAGTTAATGATTATAAAAAGCAATATGGAGGAGATATCGTCTGCCTTGATGATTACATTATTTCAGCTTATCGCTACGATAAACAGTATAAAAATGATGACTTTTATGCCGTTTTTGAAGCTCTATTAAGCTATCAACATTGGGTGATAGCCTCTCCTGTTTATTGGTATAACACAACACCACAATTTAAAGCTTTTTTAGACCGTATTACTGATTATATGGACGATGAAATTCTCAGACCTAAGCTTAGAACGCTTCGTGAAAAACAGTTCTCACTGCTATCAAATGCAGGTTCGGTTAACGCGCCAAGTGCGTTTATAGATATGTTTAAAAATACCTTTAATTATTTAGGCATGACCTTTAAAGCGCATCAGCATATTGAGGCTAGTTAAAATCAGAAAAAAAGGTTAGGCTAGAGATAAAAAACAACAGGGTTATTTATGAAATTAACATTGTTGGGTTTATCTCTCGCATTGGTAGCAAGTTTAAGTCATGCAGAGCAAAAAGAGCCCGCGATTAAAGGATTTGGTTTTTATTATACTGTGCCAAATCATACGGCTATTGATGAGCAAACAAGGTTTAAAATTGCCTTTGATGTGGCCAATGCTGCAGAGAAAGGTAAGCAAAATAACAGTATTAACTCGCTAGCACGTTTTATTAATATGCACATTGCTCATGGTGTGAAACCAGAAAACATTCAACTTGCTTTGGTTGTGCATGGCAGTGCAAGTGTGGATGTACTCAAAACGGGTGCTTATAAGCAACGTTTTAATAGCGATAATAAAAACCAACAATTGATCTCACAATTACTCGCGCACAACACCGTTGTTTATGTATGTGGTCAGTCGGCAACACATATGCAAGTTAAGCAAGAGCAACTGATACCTGGTGTGCAAATGGCATTATCTGCCATGACAGCGCACGCACAACTACAGCAGCAGGGCTATACCCTGAATCCATTTTAATGAATATTCTTTGTTTTGGTGATTCTAATACCTATGGGATTTCACCGTTAGATGGTAAGCGCTTTGACGAACATACACGTTGGCCATGTTTGCTTGCAGACAAGCTCGGTGCAGGGCATTTGGTTATTGAAGCTGGACTACCAAATCGTACGATAGCTGATGAGCCACCATTTAGTGGTGATAAATTAGGGGTTAAGTACTTAGAGCCATATCTTAGAGCGTATCATGTTGATGTCATCATTATTCAGCTAGGTACAAATGATTTAAAGCGTCGTTTTGGATTAGCAGCCGATGATATTGCCAAAGCACTGGATACGTTAATAGTCGACATCGAAAATCATTATCTGCATCGAGAGATGCCTAAAATAGTGGTGCTGAGTCCATCTGCGGTTTATGAGGTTGGGGCTTATCAGTCTATCTATGCGGGCGCTGCCAAAAAAGCGAAGCAATTAACAGTTGAGTATAAATTAGTCACAGAACGCCATGAGTGTCACTTTATAAACGGTTATGCTCTCCTTGTTCCTTGCCAAACAGAGGGCGTGCATTGGCAAGCCCAAGAGCATAAGTTACTTGCCGACTATTTATTTGAATACCTTTAAAGTAGAGTTTGCGAAAGATCTTTAAAAGATTTACCTATTTTCAGGGTTTTACCTGTATTTAGTTCAACAAATTCACTGTTGACAGCTATCACCTTTTGTTTGTTTACTAAAAATGATTTATGAATTTGGGTAAATGAAGGGAGTAGCTGCTCACTAAGCTGTTTTAGTGTTGTGCTCGCAAGTGTTACTTGCTCAGCTTGATGCACCTTCACATAGTTGCCATATGCCTCAATATATTCAATAGAATCTAAGTTAAACTTTCGTTTTTCTCTATCGACTTTAAGCGTAATGTTATTAGGCTCAGTTATATTTGGTTTAACTAAACGCTCACGCACCTTATTGAGAGCCTGTTCAAGCCTTGGCGCAGACACGGGTTTGAGTAAGTAATCTGTCACATTCAATTCAAACCCTGTTATGGCGTATTCTTGGTACGCGCTTACAATGACGACTTGGGGAGGGTGTGCCAGAGTTTTTAATAACTCGATTCCTGTTAGCTCTGGCATATGTATATCTAAAAACACTAAATCTACAGCGGATTTAGCTAACCCATAGAGGGCATCTTTTGCGCTAACATATTGAGCTGTAATCTTAATATCAGAATGTGCCTGTAGGTGATGTTCAATCACTTGATGGGCTAGGGGTTCATCGTCAACGATGATTGCTCTTATCATTTTGATAACTCCAAAGTTAGGGTTGTCTGCCAATGTGTCGCGTGTTTTTTAGCCGTTAAGGTATGTTTATTTGGGTATAACAATTCTAGTCTTTTTTGCAGGTTACAGAGCCCCATGCCTGGGTGGCTTTTTTCAGTTTGGGTACTTATAGAGTTTTCACAAAAGAGTGTTAGCACAGTGTCATTTATAGTAATTGCGAGAGTTACTTTTGTTGAGTCCGATGCAGGTTCTACACCGTGTTTAATGGCATTTTCGACGATTATAATCAGTAATAAAGGCGCTATATGAAGATCGTCGACTATATCAGGCCAGGTTAGGTTAAATAAGTATTTGTTTGCGCTTCTAATTTTTTGTAGCTCTATAAAGCTTTTTAGGTATGCCAATTCTTTTTCTAATAAAACCACTGGCTTTTGTCCTTCATAGACAGTGTATCTTAATAAATCTGCTAAATGCATAACCAACTGTGGCGCATGCTCTGATTTTGTGAGCGTGAGTGCATATAAATTATTTAGGGTGTTAAATAAAAAATGTGGGTTAACTTGTTGTTGAAGAAGTTTTAATTCGGTTTTGGTTTGCTGTTTTGCTATTTCATTTAATTTACTTTGCTGTTGCTGTCTTTCAAAAGCAAGGATGATAGGTGTAGTAATGATCAGAAAGAAAAACATAAACTGATAATTATATTTAGCAAAAATATTTTGGTTACCACTGGGTGTTAGATTCGCAATATCTTGTGGTAAATCATTAATAGGTAATGTTAGCACCAGTTCGATAAGTAACGGGGTTAGTGTAGCCATAAAAATGAGACATGAGGCCACAAAAGTGAAGACACCGTAGTTTGCTAATAAATGACGAATAAGCACGTAGCGATTTATTAAATATAAGCTGTATATGATAACGGCATAAACGCCAAGTTGAAGAAAGTAAAATAAAAACTGATTAAGCTCTGAAAAGAATTTGCCAACATCAAAAATTAGTTCGAATGGTTGATTTAATAAAGGGTCTTGATGACTATTAAGTATACCTGCGAACAAAAAAGCCCAGCAAATCAGTATCATCAGCACCACGTTATCTAATGATATAAAAGAGATAAACCACCTAGCAATTAAGCTGTTTTTATTGGTCTTATTACGCTGTGAAACCAGCCAAAGTAAGCTGGCTAACGAGCACAAAATCCAACATTGTACGCTTAAGTATTGCCATTGAGCGTAAGTTGAAGAAACTAGAGCAAGTGTATATATGCTGAGCGGATACAGAGTGAAGCCTGTAAGCCACACCAAGGTTGGGCTTTTATATGTTCCCTTGAATGTTAAAAGATGGGCAATTAAAAAGGGCAGGCATTCCAATAACAGTTGCAGATTTATTTTTAAATATAAAGCAGGGGAGTCAAGCCTTAACGACAGGTAGCGTGTATGACCTTCAAGCAAAATGGCTGCAAATACTGGCAGCAAAGCAACCAAATATTTGTTATTTGAATTGCCTGATAGAAGAGAAAAAATAGCCCGCAAACGCCACTCCATTTTATTTTTACAACCTAACACACCAGCTTAATACATGATGACCTATGAGCATAGTTAAAGTCATTCTATTTCATGCCCTTATATACCTATGTAAGATTAATGATTTTCTTTGTTGATGCACGAATGTAATGATGAACGTACTATTTTTACTGATGAACGCTAAATACTTACTTTTATCCTGTGCTTTTATAGTTTGATCATAATTCCCTTACCGACTTGGTTACAGTCACTTAATGTAACGATTCGTTAATTAAGGATGTACCTATGCTTACACTCACAAATATTAATAAGAAATATGCAGATGGCACACATGCATTAAATGACATAACAATCCATTTGCCCAAAGGAATGGTGGGTTTACTTGGGCCAAATGGAGCAGGAAAATCAAGCTTAATGCGAACATTAGCCTGCTTACAAAATGTAGACACAGGTCATATTAATTTTGATGGTTTAAATATTTTAGAGTCCCCAGATGAATTGCGTAAGCAGCTTGGCTATTTACCACAGCAGTTTGGTGTTTATCCTGCAATGAGTTGTCATGCTTTGTTAGAGCATATTGCCATATTGAAAGGCCTTAATTCAGAGCAACGAAAGCGACAAATTAATGAATTACTGTCACTTTTAAATTTAACAGGGTTTGCAAACAAAAAAGTAAGTAAATTTTCTGGTGGTATGAAGCAGCGTTTCGGAATTGCACAAGCCTTACTGGGTAATCCTAAACTCATT
The DNA here is from genome assembly GCF_021729425.1 of Pseudoalteromonas sp. CF6-2. Lineage (NCBI taxonomy): Bacteria > Pseudomonadati > Pseudomonadota > Gammaproteobacteria > Alteromonadales > Pseudoalteromonadaceae > Pseudoalteromonas > Pseudoalteromonas sp. CF6-2. The sequence goes on along the minus strand of NZ_CP091443.1, from coordinate 651,960 downwards.
ATTTTAGATGAGCCAACCGCAGGCCTTGATCCTGCTGAGCGTGAGAGCCTTAATAACTTATTAGTTTCAATTAGCAAAGAGCGTTTAGTTTTATTATCTACCCATATTGTTGAAGATATAGAAAATCAGTGCCGCTTTGTCGCAATGATCAATCAAGGCAAACTCATTCAAAGTGGCAATGTTGATGAACTAGTGCATCAACTGGCAGGTAATGTTTGGTTATTGAAACGCTTACCATCAGAGCTACCCGCAGGCTCCCTAGTGTTGAGCAAAAGTTATCGTTATGGTAAGCCAATATTTCGTGTTTACGCCCCTCAATGCCCAGAACCTGAGGCAATCGCTGCAACGGCGACGCTACAAGATAAATATTTTTATGAGTTGAAATCGCAAGGGGCTAAAAATGCGACTTCGTAATGAATTAAAGTACCTTTTTACTCAACCTATTGTTTGGTTATGTTGTGTGTTTGCGCCACTTTTTGCATTTACGTTATCTTCCGGTTTGGCTATTGCAGAGGGAGATACCCTTAAGCAATTTTCTTTACACTTAATATCAATACACATGATGCAGCTTGCCGTGCTAGTGGGAATACTTGCCCCCGCTATTTTTTTACGGGATCAACTACACAACATGGATGAGCTTATAGGTGTCACCCCGATTACGTCAAAATACAGAGAGCTGTTTCGTGTAGCGAGTTTACTATTATGTCTTATCATGATTTCTTTTATTGGATCTTTGATAGTTTGGTATTGGCAGTTAAGAGTGCAAGGCTTGGATTGGGAAGCTGTTAACTCTCTATTGTTAAATAGTTTTTTGCTACTTATTCCAAATTGCAGCTTTTTAGTGGTTTTGGCTTTTTGGGTTTGTAAGCGGTTTCAAAGTACATTGGTAACTTACACTATTCTGGGTGCCATATGGGTTGGTTATTTGTTTTTCGCAAGTATTACCGGCAATCCCATTTTGGCAGGTAGTGGTATTATAAGTGAGTCTTTATATCAGGCATCTATTTGGCTTGATCCTTTTGCTTACTCCACGATTATTGCGGGCTTCGTAGAGCCTCAATATTGGGCGCTTGTAATAAATCGGTTGATGGTAGTAACACTTACAATTGTTATCTATATTGTGGCAGTTCGCACCACTAAGAAAAATATTAAACAAGGTACAAAGGCCTCAGAGCCAGTCTTAAATTTAAAAGTGCTATACAAGGGTATTGCCCCAAAAGGGCATAATTGCTTCATATTTTTAACACTTTATAAAGTTTCAATTTTAAATGTACTCAAGCTCCCTATAACACAACTGACTTTAGTATTGTGGTCAGTCATTGTATTTAACAGTGTTGCGTCTTCTTTTGAATATGCAGAAGCAATGAGTGTGGTTAGCCCTACGAGTATCGATGCAATTAATCATTATGCGTTTGATATGCATTTGCTCATTGGCTGTTTATTACTTGTCCTTTGGAGTTGGCAGGTTAGTTGTGCGGCAAAACGGTTTCATATGGCTGAACTGATTGCTGCATCGCCAGTAAAAACGGCAACGCTTTTACACAGCCAATTATTCACGGTGGCGACTTTAGCAATTGTTTTTTCTGTGATGAGCTTTTTGGGAGCTTCTTTTGCTGAGTGGTTTGCTGGCAGTGAGTACCATGCTAGTCAGCATATTTATATACTCGCTCTAATGCTGTTAACACTTACATTAGTTGCTTGGGTGAGCGTGTGCATTTTCAATATTTGCCGTTCGCCTTTAGTCGCTGGCTTAGTTGTTATTGTTATCTTAATACTCAAGTTTACGCCAGTAATGACTTCCTTTGGTCTCACACATACTTTTTGGAGCTTAGCTTGGACACCATTACAAGCACCTAGCGAGTTTTGGGGATACAGAGCTAGTTTAAACAGTTATTGGCCATATATGAGCGTGTGGATTGTCGCGGTACTCAGTTTTGTTGTCATAAGCCAGCTTTATAATCATCGTGGGGCTGGGCTTGGAAGACGGGCCGTAAAAGTGAAAGACACATGGTTAGCGCTGCCAGTCTTTTTGTCTGTTTATTTATTTGCGCAGTTGCATTTTAATTTAGTGGCAGAAAAGCCGTTAACTAACTCACATAAACGTGAAGCATTTAAAGCCAACTATGAAAGCACATTTGTGAATTGGAAATATAAAGAGCAACCAATCATTAGTCATATTGATGCTAATATAGACTTTTATCCTGACAAACAGTTTGCACAATTTGAACTTAAATATACTCTAACCAACCCTCATTCTACTGCTATAAAACGTATCCTAGTTGGTCGCGCAGGCTTTTATAAATGGGCAGACATAAAAATAACTGGTGCAAGGAAAGCTGCTTTTTACCCATCATTAAATCAAGCGGTGTATGAGTTTGAGGATGCTATAAAACCCGGTGAAATAAAAATACTCACCACGCAGTTTGAAATTCACCAAGCAAAGCTTTGGCCCGCAGTGGGGCATCAAATTATTACTCCTGAGTTTAGTTATATTCGTGCTGTTCCTGTGTTGCCAACGATTGGGTATCAGGTTAATTACGAACTAATAGACAAGCACCTTAGGGAAAAGCATGGTTTGTTCGCTAGGACAAGTTCCTTACCTTCAGAGCTGCTTGCTGTTAAGGAAAATCGACCATCAAGGTATGATCGCATAACTATGTCGAGTACGGTATCAACCGCATCAGGCTACTATGTTGTGACGCAGGGCACTCGAATAGCCCATCAACGCGAAGATAATCGCGAAGTTTTTAAGTTTAAAACCGATTCGGCATTTAATAATCTACCTGCATGGCTTACGCTTCCAAGCTCACCGATAAGCGAGCAACTAGGTGAGGTAAAACTACAAATATATGCAAATCGAAAAACGCTTACGGAACCAGCCGATTCAATAGCCGTTAATTTACAGGCGATGAAAGATACACTGACTTGGTTTAAAAATAATATTGTTGCTTATAAAGCAAAGACATTGAGCATGGTTGCCGCGCCCAAGTTTGGTGGAACGGGTTATGCTTTACCTGAGATTATACTTATTGAAAATAATGTGGGGTTTAGGGCATTCCCTAGTTTTGATGCTGGTTTTGATCAGCGCTATCGGCGCGCAGTTCATGAAACGGCTCATCAGTGGTTTGGTCACGATATAGGTAACAGCGTTCCTGATGACAGCGCCTTTTTAGTTGAGTCGATGGCGAAGTACATAGAGTTGGTCATGGTAGAAAAACGCTATGGAAAAGCAGCGATGAATGCACTTGTTGACTACGAAACTAGGCGATATAAGCAAGCTTTAAGGGTTGACACTTTAGCTAAACAAGCACTTGTAAACTCAACAAAAAATTATGATCAATATTCTAAAGCAACGATTGTTTTTGCAAGACTCAGAGAAAAAGTGGGCGATGAAGTCATTATAAAAGCACTTAAGTCTGTTTGGAGAGAATATGCATACCCTAACCGGCCAGCAACTTCTATGGATTTCATACGTGCTTTGCAAACCCATGCTAAAAATAGCGATAGAGTATTAATTAAAGAGTTGTTTTTAGAAATTTAAACAAATTAGCACAAGAAACTTTTAATGTTACTAAGGGAGAGTCTTTGCTGGTTAATGAATCATCGTTTATTTGGTTGGTTTTAACAAACCCTAAAGGATGAGTTTTTTTAATAATTATGTTGCCATATGTTTATTTTTATGTTGATGCTTGTGTCTTATTTAGGTATTGTGTAGAAAATATTTCAAGGAAGAAATAAAATGATTCAGCCAACTTCTGTATTCCTAAAAGCCCAAGCAACGTCACAAAATCGCAGTCATAATTATCAATATTTAATTAAAATGTTAGATGCGTTCTTCGTGCGCGTTAAAATTGATTCGCGGCTGCCATTAGAGTCAATGCGAGAGGAGTTTGATCTTTATCTTATTGATAGTGCAGGGTCTTATTGGCTCGACTTGCTTCCAGCTGAGTTAGTTCAACTTGCCAAAAAACACACTGTGGTTATTTTCAATGCTGAAGTTAACTCTGTGTGTGAAAAGAATTTACTGCTTAATGGTATTAAAGGTGTCTTTTTTGCTGAGCAATCGCCAGAAGATATTTTTGCTGGGCTGATGAAAGTGCTTAATGGCGAGCTACTTTTTAGTTCAAAGAGCATTTCCACTGTGTTTAACTATATGTGGTCAGCTATTTCTCGAAACCAATTTAATACAAATAATGAGACCGCTGGAACAGCAATAGAGCTAAACTCACTTACTAAACGCGAAAAATCTGTTATTCATTTGCTAGCACAAGGAGCAAGTAATCGTGATATTGCTGAAAGTTTGAATATTAGTGACCATACTGTAAAAACCCATCTCTATAGTGCATTCAAAAAAACAGCGTCGCGTAATCGAGTTGAACTTGCTAATTGGGCACAAAACTATATGGCTGTGAGTTTATCTTTGCAAAGATAGTAAGACATCGCTTGGGTTTTATAAGCCGTTGTATAAATAATGGTGCTGATAATCAGCACCATTATTTAGCTTACACCGTTTTAGCTGACCAAATACCTTTATTGATGCCTTTTAGAATTAAGTCACTAAGGGCTTTCTCGATAGCCTGAGTAACACAAATACTCATGGGTTCATTGTCTGTATAGCCTGCTTCTGCTTCGGCAAGTCGTTTATAACTCACATAGCGAAAAAAGCCTGCGCGCATTTCTTGGCTAAGTACTTTTTTGCTGGTGGCGACTGAGAGTAATACCTGTCCTGTTCGTACATCAACAGCGCGCAAATAGATTGAAATCGCATCCTCTCTGTATAGCTCTGATGCACCAATACCAAAATATTCCATACCGATACCGCCCGTTTTAATATTGGTATCGTAGCTAATAATTCCTCCTTCAAGAATTATTTTTGCAGTTGTAAGAGGGGGGAGATCTGGTAAATCCTTATTTTCTGCTTGTGCAGCACGGATTATCTTCCGTTCAGTTAAGATATTTTGTAAACCTTCACGCTCCACAGGAATAAACCAATCAGATTCATGTAAAGCTTGTACCAGAATTGAGTTAGCACCCTGCGTGACGGCGGTTGAGAATGAACTCACATTGGCTTGCGGTTTATATTGACCCGTTTGATCTCTAAATGAATAAACAGAAACAGGAATACTGCCCATAGGATTAGGCAGTGCTTGAAGGGCTTGAAATGTTTCAGTTGGTTCTAATGTCTCGGCTAACTCCTTGCTTGGTGGAACAAGGTTACCAATTGATGAACAGCCAGTAAGTATCAATAGTATCGCACTTAAAATTACCTTAATCATCATTCAAACCTCGGTACTTCAATAACCGTCACAGTGCCATCTAGTATGCTTGTTATTCTAACAGTGATGGTATCGGTGGTACTGGTGATAATTTGTATTTCATAGTCTCCGGTGATAAATGACGAGTCGCCATTGAAAATGCTGTCATCTACTTCTTCACCAAATGCCATATCGGTGATTTCTCTCACCATACGGTTTAGATAAGTACGCTCAAGTGAATCTTGAAATTTATCTGCATAATTTTGCTCAATAATGGGGGCTTTATGCTTATTCTGTGATTGTGCTTTACTTAATAACATATTGCCATTGAGCGGGCTTCCGCCAAAACTGGGGTTAATTGGGGTATAAACGAGTTCGGTCGCCCAGCTAGTTTGTAAGTTGAAAATTATTATTAGGGTAATGATATATTTCATTTTACCATCCATTTTTTGCCATATCCGGTGATGATTGTTGCATCTGACTGCGCGCCATCGCGTCCATAACACTGTACATTGCTTGTTTTACACGCTCATCCAAAGGTTCAAGGCGACGGCCTAGATAAGTGACATACACGATTTGATTATTCATTCTTAGTACGAGTCGTGTGCCTGCTCGTGGTAATACCGTTTCTTTTATTTCGATATTAAAGCCAGCCGTAGAAGGAAGATCGCGCCAGAGGTTCGCAAATTCAAAATAAAATTGGTGCCCAAAACGGCTTATGCTCCTGTCGAGCACAAGGCCATCAATCTCTAGCTCTTTAGCTTGGCTTGTAAAACAAGTGAAAGCTAAAAAAATGCAATAAATACGGGTTAAAAGTTGTGTTTTCATAATTGAATGAGGGAGCCGAGCTCCCTCCTAAAAGTTTATTCTTGAGTGACAGTTGCGATATTGCCATCACCAATTTGGGTGATCATAACTGCGTTGTTAGAACCAATAATTGAGCCCTCGACAAGGTTCGCATTACCTTCTTGCACAACAACAAATGAGTTATTCTCGCCACCAATTAAAAAAGCACCTTGATCAACACCTACTACAAAGTTTTCAGAGCCAGTCTGACTAATATCAACAGAATGGCCGCTACCTTCCATAATGAGATCTATGGCATTCAACTCACCACTTTGCGCAAATGAAACTTGGTTACTGTTACTATCAAGAACGCTTGCAAATGTAAGAGCGGCTTCATTTAAGCTACCTTCTTGGTTAACGGTAATTTCGTTGTTATTTGAAGTGAGAGAAGTGTCAGGGTATGACGACTGCACAAGTACAGTGTTTTCATTACCAGCCTGGCTAATATCAACGTCATTATCACTACCATTAAAGTTTGCGATATGTGCGCTGTTAGCATCACCAATTTGATTGCTGGTAAATTCATTTTCGTCACCAACGGCACCTAGGTAAGCGTCATTGCCGTTACCATTTTGAAATGCTGTTAGTTCATTATCATTGCCAATGGCATCAAGTGTGACGGTATTATTATCCTGTGCTTGATTAACTAAAAGAGCGTTTCCATCACCCATCATTACAGCAGACTCAAAGCTATTACTATTACCTTCTTGATCAGCGTTAATTTCATTATCATTGCCAGTGATTTCAGCAATAACAACACTATTTGAATCGCCATCTTGTTCAAACTCTACTTCATTGGCATCTCCACGCAATGAGGTGAGTATAGCGCTGTTGAAAGAACCGGTTTGATCAATAATAATTTCATTACTGTTTCCAACGATTTCATCCGAAGTAAATGCATTGAATACACCGTCTTGTGCTACCTCAAGTGTATTATCATCACCTTGAACTACATTGAATGTCGCTTCATTTAATAAACCTACCTGCGATGCACTAATTGTGTTGTCGTTACCTTGCATATTGAAGTTATATAACCAATGACCACCATCACCTTGATTGACTTCAATAGTATTTGCGTCACCTTCGATGATATTAATTGCTTCATTATTAATGCCAAAGAAGCCAGCACCTTGCTGTGCCACATCAATTGTATTGTCTGTACCAGTAACTTCGGATAAAGCACCATTGAGTGTGCCGTTTTGATTGTGGGTTATAGTATTAAAATTACCCGTTGCATTTACGAGTGATAAGTTACTAGTTTGTGTTTGAGTAACTTCAAGTAAGTTGCCATCACCAACACTCACTGTTTCAGTAGTTTGACCAGTACCTTGTTGTATAACAACATGTGAATTACCGACTCCCGATGTCGATGTTTGATCAATCGAGACTGAGCTGGTCGTGCTTTGTACAGCTACTTGCGTAGCAAGCTCTGAGCTGGATTGAGCTTTATCATCAATATTCGCGGATGCAGTAAAGCTTGAGCCCAAAGCGAAGGTGATTGCGCATGTGAGTAGAGATTTTTTTAACTTCATGATTATTTCCTTTCAGTTATTATTAATCAAAGTTCTAATCAATTTTTGACTTAGAACTATGTACCGGCATGCCTTGCCGGATTAAGTGCGTGATATTCCGTTTGTGACGTTCAGAAGTGTATGAAACGTATTTACTACTCGTTGATAATCTGAATTTTAGATTAACAAGTAATTACTCTAGGCCGATTTTTAGGAATAAAAAATCATCATTTTTTGCTGTTTTTAATATTATTTATTTTCAATGGCTTAAGTCTGATTTGTTAATTTATTGTTTAATTTCTGCTTATCGGTTGGTTAAAAAGTGCTAGTTATTGTGTTTGAGGTTCCTGAATTTGGAACCGGTTAAAAAGTGCTGCATTTCACTTTTTTCTATCATTTTTTCCCATTTAAAAGTATGGATCTTTTATTTCGATAGGTATTTTTCTTGCCAGTTGATTGTGATTTGCCATTTATAAAATATGCCATGTGATATTCATTCAGAAGTAATGAGCTTTGTTGGTCGAGCCTACCTCTCGGTCAGCCTAACTAATTATGGATAGAAAATATGAAAACTAAATTATCTGTACTCAGCCTAGCTTTATTACCATGTTTAGGTACTGCGCAAATTAGCACTCCAGCAAAAGCGACCGTAGTCGGTGCAAGTGAAGACTCAGTTTTGGTCATGTATAAAGCTGGTACGTCTGTCGCGATGCGAGAAAATGCTCGCAACCTAGTGAAAGCGACGATTAGTGATGTTAACAAAGATGGTGTTGATGATAATTACTCTGCAATTTTATCTGGTCGTTTAGCTAAATTTAAAATTGTTGGTATGAGCAGCAAAGAAGCTATCAAGCGTCTACAAAGCCATGCTGCAATTGAATATGCCGAACCTGACTATCGTGTGTCGATAGCTAATGTGCCGAATGATCCTGATTTCTCTCAATTATGGGGTTTGCATAATGAAGGTCAAACCGGTGGTATAGAAGATGCTGATATTGATGCTGTTGAAGCGTGGAATATTTCAACAGGGAGCCGTGATGTTGTTGTTGGTGTAATTGATACTGGTGTTGATTACAGCCATGAAGATTTAGCGGACAATATGTGGATCAACCCAGGTGAAATTCCAGGTGATGGTATTGATAACGATGGTAATGGTTACATCGATGACGTACATGGTATTAATGCAATCACTGATGCTGGTGACCCTATGGATGATCAGGGTCATGGTACGCATGTATCAGGTACTATTGGTGCATCGGGTAATAATAGTACAGGTGTCGTCGGTGTAAACCAAGAAGCATCAATTGTAGGTTGTAAATTTTTAAGTGCAGATGGTACAGGCTCAACGTCTGATGCGATAAAATGTATCGACTATATGGTTGATCTTAAAAACCAAGGCGTCAATGTACGTGTTTTAAATAACAGTTGGGGCGGTGGTGGCTTTAGCCAAGCATTGGCAGATGCGATCACTGCAAGTGAGCAAGCAGATATTTTATTTGTTGCAGCGGCAGGTAATGATGCAGTAGATAACGATCAAAACCCGCATTACCCGTCAAACTACGAGCACGAGAGTGTGTTATCCGTTGCCAGTACTGATAGCAGAGACAATATGTCGAGCTTTTCACAATGGGGTTTAACCAGTGTTGATTTAGGTGCACCAGGTAGTGCAATTTTATCAACGGTACCTGGCAATGGTTATGCAAGCTATTCTGGTACTTCAATGGCCACACCGCATGTTGCAGGTGCTGCGGCACTGGTGTTATCAATCAACCCCGATTTAACAGCGCTCGAGCTAAAACAACTGTTAATGAATAGTGGTGATCAAAATGAAGCATTGCAAGGTAAAACGGTATCGGGTAATCGTTTAAATGTGCATCAAGCGCTTGAACAAGCTGATCCGACGCCAAGCTTCAGAATTTCGGTTTCGCCAGGTTCGCAACAAATCACCGCAGGTGAAACTGCAACCTATACCTTTGAAATTGGCTCAATTGCCGAGTGGGAGGGCGTTGTTAACCTAGCGCTTCAAGCTGATTTAGACGGTGCAACGCTATCGCAAACTGAAGCTGTGCCGGGTGATGTAGTTACATTAACAGTTCCCACACAAGAGGAAACGGCTTGGGGTAGCTATAGTTTTGTTGTTGATGCAACGTCAGGTGAACTAGCAAAACAAAGCACTGTGTCACTATTTGTTAATCCTGTTGGCTTAAATGATTTTACTTACTCAAATGAAACACCTTTGACTATTCCAGATAACGATGACACAGGTATTGATTCAATAATAACTGTTGCTGACGAGCTGACAGTATTCTCAACGGATGCAAGTATTGATATTGCTCATACTTACATTGGTGATTTGATCGTTACGTTAACTTCGCCACAAGGAACAACAGCCACGCTTCACAGCCAATCAGGAGGTGGCGCAGATGACTTAGTACAAAGCTATTCGCTGGCTAACTTTAATGGCGAAGTTGCAACCGGTGATTGGGTACTTAATGTCAAAGATGTACTGGCTGCTGATACAGGTACATTAAACAGCTGGTCACTTACTTTCAGCGCCATTGGTGAGGTAAGCCCGCAGCCACCACAAGCAGGTTTTGCATTTGAAGCATCCGGTTTAAATGTAACGTTCACCAATACAAGCACAGATAGCAATAATGATATTGTTTCTTGGGCGTGGGATTTTGGTGACGGTGCATCATCGACAGATGCAAATCCACTACATACTTATGTCGAAGCGGGTAGCTATGAAGTGACGCTAACAGCAACAGATAGCGAAGGCCAAACAGATACGTTTACGCAAACAGTCGTCGTATCTGATGTTGAAATTGAGTTATCGCTTAAACGCTCAAGTAAAACGCGTTTAGGTACTATGCGTGTTGATTTAAGCTGGCAAACAGTTGCTGATCAAGTAAGCATCTACCGTAACGGAGAACTACTTGAAACAGTAGCGGATCGCGGCTTCTACCGTGATGTAGAGCGTAATGCTGAGTTACCAAGTTATGAGTACAAGGTATGTGTAACTGAAACCGTTTGCTCTAACCCTGTAGCGGTATCGTTCGACTAATAGAATTCCACTTTGAAAAAGCCCAGCTTATACGCTGGGCTTTTTAATTTGTATTACAAAATGAAGTTTTCGCTAAAACGGTGTATAATTTGCGCCCTTTATATCTATTCACGTGTCATATTGTTGTGGGGTTGTCGTGAAAGCATTGCTGAAACAGCATGGTGTAATTTTTATTCTGCTAAGTATGCTAACCGGGTTAATGGGAGCATTCGTTAACCCGTTGATGAGCCTATTCATTGTAGAAGGGCTGCAAACACCGCCCGTTTATTTGGGTGTTTATATGGTGGCGGTCACTATTACGGGTTTAGTTATCAGTCAGTGGCTGGGTGGCATGGCTGATAATGGCACCAGTGCGCGTAAGTTATTTATGGTGGCTGTATCAGGTATGGTGTGCGCGTTAGTGGCCTTTGCGAATGCTACTGCATTTTGGCAAGTCCTGCTCGCAGGCGTGTTGTTTCTCGCGATGGGCAATGCGGCAATTTCGCAAATGATGACAGTGGCAAGACAATGGGCAGGGCGTCAACAGAACATCGACATTACCAGCTTTAATTCCCGTTTACGTGCTGCTATTTCCTTTGCTTGGGTGGGCGGTCCGCCGCTTGGTTATTTGTTAGCTGCGGGAGGCGAATTTAGCCGCTCGTTTTACTTTGCTGCAGCGTGTGCATTGGTTGCACTTATTTTTGCATGTAAGTTTATTCCTGACTACAGCGCGAAAAAGTCACAGCACAGCTCAGAGCCAGCAGCCGCAGCGAGTTTATCATTTTGGTTGTTGGGATTCGCCATTACGCTTGGTTCAACGGGCAATATTATGTATTCATCTGCCTTGCCACTTTATAGCATTACTGAACTAGGATTTGCTGAACATACGCCCGGGCTGTTTATGGGTGTAGTGGCACTGTTAGAAATTCCTATCATGCTGTATGGAGCAAGGCTTGCTAAAAAATACAGTAAAGTCTCGATGCTTGCCCTCGCATTTTGTTGTGCCATTGTATTTTATTTAGGGGTGTTTTTTGCCACTCAAGTATGGCATTTAATCGCGTTGCAAGTTTTAAATGGGCTGTTTTACGGTATTTTTGCGGGCATTGGCTTAACCGTATTACAAGATCAGCTCCCAGAGCGGATAGGGTTCACCTCTGCGTTTTATACCAACGCAATTAAACTTGGTGTTATGTGTGGGGCAGGGGCAACAGGGGTTATTGCACAGTTTTATAGTTTTAGATTCGCAACCCTTGGTTCTATGCTAGCTGCAAGCTTGGCACTAGGGTGTTTGCTGTTGTTTAGCTATGTAAAACGACAAGAACAACACGGAGCTGTTATGCCAGTGCGACAAGAAGGCCTAGTTGAGTAATTAGCTTAAATAGATAAAAGACCGAGTATCTGTGAAGTGACCCCAAATAGTTGGACATTCCAATTACTGGGGGGTTTAATTATGAGTAACGACCCATTAGCCATTAGCGAGTTGATCAAGTAAATTCATCACATGTTCACTGGCTGCTTCCATCTTATTAATGTGATTAATCGCTGCGTCTTTATTGCCAGTTTGCAGCATGACTAATGCCTCAACACCATTGCGATGAACTTCACGATGTGGCTCTTCTAATTGACGAAATGCGTTATGTTGTTTGAAGCCATTTGATTGCTCTGAATTATACCATTTGCCTAATCGGCACATAGTATGGTCTGAAAAGTCATCAATCGACTTGTTACTTGTGCCATTAGCAACCGCATAGACTTCACCTTTCCAAACAATGTGATCTAGTTTTACGGTTTGCACAAATGAGCGTATGGCTGCATTAATAATCGTTTCTTTCATTGAATCACAGTGGCTCATGATTGAACCATAGTCATTGTTTAGCGTATCAAAACTTGTTGAAAGTTGAGTGTTGTTTTGCTGGATATCTTCAACCGAGGTCACTGTTTCGCTGGTTTTGTTGATGATCTCCTTTACTAGATCAGACACTTCTTGTGCTGATTTATTGGTGTTGGTTGCAAGCGTACGCACTTCGTCGGCAACAACGCTAAACCCACGACCAGCCTCACCCGCACGGGCAGCTTCAATCGCAGCGTTAAGCGCGAGTAAGTTGGTTTGATCAGAAATCTTAGAAATGGTTGATACAAAGGTATTGATGCTATCCGCCATATCAGATAGGCCGGTAATGTTACTGGTCATACTACCCATTTTGCTCGCCATATTCGCCATTTCACTCACAATATGTTGCAGGGCATTATTTGAGTCATTCAAGAGTTGGCTTATTTGTAAAGTTACTTGGCTTTCTTCTTCGATAACAAGGTATGAGTCGAGTACAGTTTGGCGTACACCCTCAATTTGCGTGATACATTCAATCGAACTATTTAATAAATTGGCTAGGAACAATTGGTCTGCATCATCAGCTTGATGATGTAATTTTGCTTCTAAGCGTTCGTTTTCGTCACGTAATACGTGATTGTCGGCTTTAAGTGCCTCAACTTCAGCTAATAGCGCGTTGTATTGATCTTGGAGTAAAGAGTGGCTTTTGCTAGAGACAAACATGTATGTTCCTAATTCATATGGTTGATACTTCTTACACAAGTTGATTATAGATCAAAGTATTAACTTATTATCAATGTTTTTGTTAGAAAGAGAGTAATTAAGAGTATTTGATTAAGAGAAGTGAAAAAGCTGGTTATTAAAGCGAAAAAGCCCAGTAAATACTGGGCTAAAACGAGGGAGGAGAGTTAAAAGAAAGAATATTTTAAAGTAAGCGACGTTGTACGGCCGTTAATAGTACGGGCACGGATAATGTCGTTATTGGGTACCGAGCCTTCTTCCGCTTCTGTGATACCTACAGTGTCAAACAGGTTGTTCACGTTAAGCGATAGGCTTAAGTTCTCAGACAGGTTGTAACTTATAAAGCCATTCACTTGTGTATAGCCATCGAACTTAAGGTCGTTATTATCTTGTGCGTAGGCATCTGTTGTACCAATCAAGCTTAGGCCTGCTGCACCTTTATCAAAGTTGTAAGTGGCCATTAGAGAGTAAATAAGGTCAGCTTGACGACGTGGTGTATTACCGACTAATTCTGGCGATAACACATCTTTGGCGATCTCAGCATCTGTCCAAGTAAAGTTACCACGGAAATCCCAGTCGCCTACATAGTAAGTTGATTCAACCTCGATACCTTTTGCTTCATACTCGCGGTCAAAGAACTTTTGCGATGTGGCTTCGAAGTTTTGTTCTTCCGTTTCTGCGTAGAATGCTGTAGCAAATACTGATAGCGAATCAAAACGTTTTTTCACACCGATTTCGTATTGATTTACTTCATCAATTGCATCCGCTTTGGCAACCGAACCGTCAGCTTCTACTTTACCGAATAGTAAGCGGTCTGCATTTGCACGGCCACCTTTACTCAAGCGGGCGAATGTCGCAAAACTTGGGTCAATTTGGTAGTTCGCACCAATTGAGTACGAGCTGTAGTGCCAGTCATAGTTAACAATGCTTGGATTTGCGTTATCAATACCAACAACACTTTGCTCAGGAATTGAGATTGTACCGTCGCCGTTCATATCAATAGTCGATGTTACGGCACCTGCGTAGGTACCACGGGCTTCACCTGAATCATAGCGAGCACTTGCATCAATGCTTAAATCGCCAAACTTAGTGGCTAAGTTAATGTAAGGTGCACGTGTTTCGTACTCTGTATCGTAGTTACGTTGACAGCAATTACCCCAGTATGGAGTACCATAAGCATACAAGCCATTATCAGAATAACTATCACCATTAGCTGCAAAAACATCAAGTAATGCTGCGTTGTCGCCTTTTAGCTCCATCACATACGAGTTCCAAAGCCACGACATATCGATTGATTGGCTAGATGCAAAGTAACCAAACGTAACACTGGTATCATCAGAAAACGACTTAGTTAACTTAAGGTCATTAACAATTGAACCCATGTCGTTTAGTGTTACATCGAATGTGTGAATGCGCATTGCTAAATCGTCATTGCCATAAGTTTGACCTGCTGAGCCGCCATTTGCATAAACAAGTGATGCACCATCTCCAGCAATACTAGATGCAATAGAGCTTGCAGATGCAACTTCAGCTGGAATAAGAGAAATAAAGTTACCGCTCACTGATGATGTTCTAAAGCGGTTTTCGATGCGCCAGTCGTTGTCTAAATCAAAGGCCGCTTCAAAACCTACTGAGGTAACAACTGGGTTCATACCGTCTGTCATATCACCCGTGCTGATTTGATTATCACCATTTAAACGCAGAGTTTGTGTGAAAAGTGCTGAATGCGGCGTATCTGATTGCGCATCAAAACCTGGGATTGAGTCACCATTTGAATACATAGGCATAGGTAGATAACCTACACTTTTATCATCGAGGTGTTTAAAGTAAACACGTACATAACCTGTATCAAATTCTTTCGTCAGGTTTGCCTTAATTTGACCGCCTTTATTAGATGTATAACCGGTTTCACGCGGGCCTTCACCTTGGCGTACAAAGCCACCAATGTGATAACGCACGCTGTCACTCAAATAAGTACCATACTCAAAGTCAGTACGAATCGAGTCATAGTCAAGACCAACAGTGGTTGAGACACTGCCTGATTCGTTCTCACCGGTTTTCGAAATAAAGTTGATGATACCGCCAGGGGCATCGCTTGCTGCTGTCGATGCTGAGCCACCACGGATTGATTCAACACTTTGTACAGTTGAGTCTAACCGCATAAAGATATCAGCGTTACCAAAGGCAATATCGCCAAACTGCATCACTGGTAGGCCGTCTTCTTGTAGTTGCAGGAATTTAGCACCACCGGATGCGACCGGTAAACCGCGTACTGCGATATTGGCGTTACCTTCACCACCTGTTGATTCTGAACGAACACCTGGAATAGTTCTGAATGCTTCTGCGGTAGAGCGTGGTGTTGATACTTCAATTTCAGCTAACGTAACACTACTAACCGACGAACTTGATGCCATAATAGTTGTACGACGCGGTACACCTGTTACAACAATCGTTTCAAGGCCGCTTTTTTTGGCCTCCGGTTGTGCTTGCTCTTCGGCGTGTAAATTTTGACTTACTGCTAGTGCAAGCGCGCTTAAAGTGTAAAGGGCATGTTTGTGTGTTGTCATAATGTGCCTCGTTTCAATCCCAGATGGTTTGTTGTCTAAATTTGTATCTTAATCGATTAAGTAAAGATAACAATGATTTTACATAGTGCAAGTTTTTTTAGTAAAAAACTTGTACGATTTATGTCCGATAATTGATTTCTAACGATTTTTATTTAGTGGCTTAGCGCACTGTGCTGCGCTAACGCTTGCTCAGCAGGGTTACGTAAGTAGTTATAGAGCATGGCTAAAAACAGTAAACATGCGAAGCCAGTTGCGAGGTAAAAACCGTAACGAATATGGCCAAAGTAATCACTGATCACACCCATTAATAAGGGGCCTGCTGCGGCCGAGAGGGCGGTAAAAAACAAAATAACCCCAGCTACTGCACCGTGCTGCTGCACTGCAAAGCAAGAAATACCTTTTGAATTTAAAGTTGGATAGATCATCGACATGAATAGCCCAGATAGAGGTAATAAGAATACTGCCCAGTCAACACCACCAAAAATTAACCCTAAATAACATAGCGCAATTCCCAAGCTTAAATACAGCATTGCCGCTTGCCAGCTTAAATGATTTAGAAGCCATACCGCTAAGAAACGCCCTGCCGCGCGTAAAATAAAAAATAAGGTCAGTGCATACGTCGCTAGTAATTGCCACGGGCCGTTGTAATCGCCAAGTAAAGTCGGCATCCATACGTAAATTGCTACTTCAGTTGCAACATAAAGGGCAATCGCTAATGAAAAGCCAAGTGCGTAAGGGTTTTTCATCATGCTCATTGTGGTTGCAAATGACGCAGGTTTAGCGTGTTCTTCAAGTTTTTTAGGTGTCGGGTAATCTGCACGCCAAGCGATTAGGGTCAAAATTAAGCACAAAACGCCGGCGATAACGTAGAGGTAAGTCCAGCTTACCTGCTGGGTGATTAAAAAGCTTACCAGTGCAGGGCCAACAATGGCACCAATACCAAAGAAACCTTCTACCAAGTTCATGGTTTTTGTATGTTCTAAATTGTTTTTAGAAATATCACCTAGTAACGCCAAGGCGCCTGTTTTAAACAAACCGATAGCAAGACCAATACAGCTAAGTAGTACCACAAATATGCTAAAGCTGCTGCTAATGGCAAACAGAAAACAACTAATCGTAAATAAGCCTAGTCCTAGCATTATGGTTTGTTTGCGGCCAAGACTATCGGCCAAAAAGCCTAAAAATAGGCCGCTAAACGCAATGAGTGCCATAGGTGCATAATGAAAAGCGCTAGCTTGGGTCATGCTTAAGTTAAATTCATTGATAAGCTCAGGAATGATCATACCAACCGCATCAGAGGTCATAGCAAACATAAAAAACATCATGTATGTCAGCCATCTAATGGTTTGCAAAGGATCGTGTGTTCTATTCATTGTTGTATCCCCACCGAAAGGTCTGCACCTTTACTATGTATATTAGTGTATAAAAACGATAAAAACTGCTTGAATAATTTGCTGTCGTGGTTAAAGATATATCTTAATCGATTAAGTTTCAACTTGGTATTAACAATTATGATCAACAATAAAGTGCAATTAATCACCTATGCAGACCGTATTACTGGTCAAGGTATTGATGAATTAAGTAATTTATTAAATGGCCCACTTAACAATGTGTTTGCAGGTGTACATTTGTTGCCATTTTATAATCCGATTGATGGCAGTGATGCTGGCTTTGATCCTATTGATCATAGTGAAGTAGACTCGCGCCTTGGTGGCTGGAACGATATTAACGTGCTTGGTGCCAACTATGACTTAATGGCTGACTTGATTGTTAACCATGTTTCAGCACAGTCTTTCCAATTTAAAGATGTACTCGCAAAAGGTAAGCAATCTGAATTTTGGGATTTATTTTTAACCAAAGACGATGTATTCCCAAATGGCATGTCTGAGGCTGAGCAACAAGCAATTTATCGTCCGCGTCCAGGTAGTTGTTTTACACCTATTGCGTGTGGTGATGGCCAAACCTATGATTTTTGGACCACATTTACCGATAACCAAATTGATATTAATGTGAAATCAACGGCGGGTATCGAGTATCTAAATACGGTGCTTGGAAAATTTGCTGATAATAATGTCAACATTATTCGTTTAGATGCGGCGGGCTATGCGATTAAAGAAGCAGGCACGAACTGCTTTATGCTGGATGAAACCTTTGAATACTTGAACACGCTTTCCGCGCAAGCGAATGAAGCGGGTATGGAAACCATTGCGGAGATTCATAGCCATTTTCAAACTCAGGTTGAAGTCGCAAAGCGTGTAAATATGGTATATGACTTTGCCTTACCGCCACTTATTTTGCATAGTTTGTTCAGTAATGATGCGCAAGCTTTATTGAACTGGCTAACAATTTCGCCGCGTAACTGTTTAACGGTACTTGATACTCATGATGGTATTGGCATCATTGACGCAGGCCCGATGGGTGATAAACCGGGTTTATTAAATGCAGCGCAAATTGATAATTTGGTCGAAACTATTCATGAAAAGAGTGAAGGGCAAAGCCGCCTAGCAACCGGCGCAGCAGCAAGTAATGTTGATTTATACCAAGTAAACTGTACATATTACAATGCCTTGGGCGCAGATGACTTTGATTACCTATTAGCGCGTGCGATTCAGTTTTTCGCGCCAGGTATCCCACAAGTTTATTATGGCGGTCTGTTTGCATGTGAGAACGATATGGAATTACTGGCTCGCACCAATGTAGGTCGTGATATCAATCGTCCTTACTTAAATGCACAAGACATTGATGCTGCACTTACTAAACCTGTGGTGAAAGGTTTGATAAAGTTGATTCAATTACGTAATGAGCACCCAGCGTTTAACGGTGAGTTCATTGCGAAAGGTGAAGGCAGTGTGTGTCGTTTAAGCTGGCATGATGATACCAGCTCCATCGAGTTAAAAGTTGACTTTGCTAGCCGTGAAGTGCTCATTGTCGATCACCGAGAGGGCGAGCAAAGCATCAACGATTTGGCTGACTATTTAGTTTAACTGCTCTGACCCAATTGCAGTTGATAGTCGATTTCGGCTGTTTGCTGCTCTTTCGATAAAAACAAGGTCGCTGCAATGCGGCCTTTTTCTTCACTGTTTTGGTGGACTGTCGTGAGCTTTGGCACAAATCGTTGTCCTTCATCTATACCGTCAAAGCCAACAATTCTGATGTCTTCAGGAATTGATAAGCCCATTTTTAATGCTTCGCGCATCGCGGCAAGGGCGATTAAATCACTCATGCACAACAACACGTTTGGTCTTGGTGTGCTGCTTAGCGCTTCTTTGGCGGCAATACTGGCAAAGCGCTCGCTACTTTCTGGAATGTTCCATGTTCTATCATCGCCAAGGGTGATGCCTGCATCGTTAATCGCTTGGAGATAACCACGCAGCCTCTGGTGAGCAATAGACTGACCCGCTTCAAATTCATGATGCTCGTATACACGGCATAATACGTCGTTATCGAGTAAACGCAGGCCTAAAATAGCCACCCGATCATCATTTTTTTGTAGTGCATGCTTGGCAATATCGAAACTGGCTTGTTGGTTGTTTACGTTTACTGAGGCATCGCGACCGATATTAAAATCAACCGTCACCACATGTTTAGCAACCTGTTTTAATTGTTCAACAAGTTGCTTATTACGTGGTCGACCATAGCAAATAAAGCCATCAACAAAATCAACCACGCTATTGAGGTTATCGTTGTTACCTGAAAATAATAAAAGATTAATGCCATTTTTTTCGAGTACCGCCGATACACCGCGCATAAAGCTGCTTGCAACCGGATCTGACACCATATATTCAACACTGTCTGGCAATACTAAAGCAACAATATTAAAGGTGCCTCGGCGTAATGATTGCGCCGCCTTGTTAGGACCAAAATAGCCGAGCTTTTTACAGGCCGCCAAAATCTCTTCGCGGCGTGCTTTCGATAATTGATCAGGGCGGTTAAACGCATTTGATACGGTGGCATTTGAAACGCCTAACTCTTTGGCAATACTTTTCAGCGTCCAACTTTTTGGCTTTGTCATTGTCGGTTCTTAATCGATTCACTTAATGGTAAATTACCATATAAAGAGTC
This sequence comes from Pseudoalteromonas sp. CF6-2, assembly GCF_021729425.1. Taxonomy (NCBI): domain Bacteria; kingdom Pseudomonadati; phylum Pseudomonadota; class Gammaproteobacteria; order Alteromonadales; family Pseudoalteromonadaceae; genus Pseudoalteromonas; species Pseudoalteromonas sp. CF6-2. Next base: position 632,107 of record NZ_CP091443.1, on the reverse strand, counting down.
GAAAAAAAGTGTTTTTAGTCATTAAATTAGGCGTACCATAAGAGAATGAGTTCGAGTGTGAGAAAAAGGCGAATAGCGAGTGATTTCTAAGTTACCAAAATGGGTTGAGATTGGCGCATTTATTTTGGCATTGGTGGCAGGTTGCGTAAATGCAGTTGGTTTACTTAGTTTTGAGCATCAAGCTGTATCGCATTTATCGGGGACTGCCACCTTGCTTGGTGCAGATCTTATGCAAGGCAACAGCCTTGATGCTTTTCATTTATTCGGCGTATTACTGTCATTTTTAGTCGGATCAGGTATTGCTGGGTTTTTACTGCATAGCTCAGCACTTAAACTAGGTCGTCATTACGACACGGCATTATTGATTGAGGCAGGGCTTTTATTGGGGGCACTTTGGTTACTGTTTAATGGCTCTGGCTACGGGCACTTTTTAGCCTCTGCGGCATGTGGGTTACAAAACGCCTTGGCAACAACTTACAGTGGCGCAATTGTTCGTACCACCCATGTGACAGGTATCTTTACTGATTTAGGTATCATGTTTGGTCGGGTTTTACGTGGTGAAACCCTTGATAAACGTAAGGCTAAACTTTTCGGCCTTATTATATTAGGCTTTATTTTGGGTGGCTTAGCAGGGGCATGGTTATTTGCAAAATTGAGCTTTGCGGCACTTTATGTACCAAGTGCTATTTGTATTTTACTCGCCTTGACCTATCGCGTTTATAGCCATCGAAGCGCAACTTAATGATTAGCGATACTCTTTGGTGTTGCGCCAAAAGCTTGTTTAAAAATACGACTAAAATGGCTGGGGTTATTAAAGCCTAGTTGATAACATACTTGGCTTATCGCCTCACCTTTTTCCAGCAGTTTATAGGCTTTTTTTAAGCGCAGTTGTTGTTGCCAAAGTGCTGGCGTTACACCAAATGCCAATTTAAATTGCTGATAAAACTTACTGCGACTCATGCAGGCAATCTTACATAACACGTCGATATCGATATTCTCAGCAAGGTGCTGTTCTAAGTAGCTAATTACATGGCTCAGAGGGGTTGCAAGCTTACCCTGTTTGCAGCTTGCTATCATTAAATCTCGGCTTTGTTGCTGTAGAAGGCGGGTTATTAGCTCATTAAGCGATAAATCAATTAAGTAATCTCTGTGCTGCTCATTTTCACTAAACAGGGTGATCATTCGCTCAAGCAGTTGTTGGGTTTGTTGGTTATGCTGTGCATGCACCAGTTTAGCTTGATACTGAAAAAAATCATCCTGTGTAATTTGCTGATTAAAATTTAGATTATCAACGACTTGGCTTATTTTATCTGTACTAATTTCAATTGCTAAACAGGTTGTTGGTTGATTGAGTGAAGCATTGGGGAAATCAATTAATACCCCTTGCTCTGGGGCAAGTACAAACGACTGGTTAGGTAGAAATTCTTTGTGATAATCACTGTCGGCAACATGCATGATTTTTTTACCACTGATCATGCCACAGAATAATAACTCAGTGGAATGCAGTGCCACTTTCTGCGCATCTAAATAGGTATCGTAAATACTTAATTCAGCATGCTTACCAGCAAAGCTTATTTTATTTTCAATAAGTACATCAATACGTTGGCGTTTTTTGTCTAAGTGACTATGGGTGATTGATGTATTCATTGTTGCCTCACTATTCCTTATTTATGGACAGATAGTCAAAAAGTCTGGACTGAGAATCAAGTGCCTTTTGTGTAACTGGGCTAACGTAAATAGTTAGCGGTTATACAAACAATAACTCGCCGCTTAAATAAAATACAACAATTTGAAGAGAGAACACATTATGATTTATACAAATCCCGGTAGCGAAGGCGCTAAAGTCAATTTTAAAGCCCAGTACGAAAATTATATTGGTGGCCAATGGGTCGCTCCAGTAAAGGGTCAATACTTTGAAAATATTAGCCCAGTGAACGGCAAGGTATTTTGTAAAATACCTCGTTCATCAAAAGAAGATATCGATTTGGCGCTTGATAAAGCCCATGATGCAAAAGTCGCATGGGGAACAACATCCGTCACAGAACGTAGCAATATCTTATTAAAAATAGCCGACCGAATTGAACAAAATTTAGAGATGCTTGCAGTGGCAGAAACCTGGGACAACGGTAAAGCAATACGTGAAACACTCGCCGCAGATGTGCCATTAGCGGCTGATCACTTTCGTTATTTTGCAGGCTGTATCCGTGCACAAGAGGGATCAATTGGTGAAATAGATGAAACCACAGTGGCGTATCATTTTCACGAACCACTGGGTGTAGTGGGGCAAATTATTCCTTGGAACTTTCCATTGTTAATGGCTGCGTGGAAGCTTGCTCCAGCCCTTGCAGCGGGGAATTGTGTGGTTTTAAAACCAGCTGAGCAAACGCCCGCGTCAATTTTAGTGTTGCTCGAAGTGATCGGCGATTTATTACCTGCGGGTGTACTAAATATAGTAAACGGGTATGGTAAAGAGGCAGGTGAAGCACTTGCAACAAGTCCACGTATTGCAAAAATTGCCTTTACAGGTTCAACGCCTGTGGGGTCGCATATCTTAAAGTGTGCTGCTGATAATATTATTCCATCAACTGTAGAATTAGGTGGTAAATCGCCAAATATTTTCTTTAACGATGTGATGGAAAAAGATGATGAGTTCTTAAGTAAAGCGGTTGAAGGAGCGGTACTTGCGTACTTTAACCAAGGTGAAGTGTGTACGTGTCCATCGCGTTTATTTATTCAAGAGGATATTTATGAGCAGTTTATAGAGCGCGTACTTGCCCGTACTTTACAAATTAAGCGTGGTAACCCACTTGATACCGAAACCATGGTGGGCGCACAAGCATCGCAAGCTCAATTTGATAAAATTTTAAGTTACATTGAAATCGGTAAAAAAGAAGGGGCCGAAGTGCTAGCTGGTGGTGAAGTAGAACAACTGTCGGATGAGTTTAATGGTGGCTATTACATTCAACCAACGCTATTAAAAGGCACTAACGATATGCGTGTATTCCAAGAAGAAATTTTTGGTCCTGTCATTTCAATGTCGACGTTTAAAGATGAAGATGAAGCCTTAGCGCTGGCTAATAGCTCAGAGTTTGGTTTAGGCGCCGGTGTATGGAGCCGGAACATGAACCGTGCTTATCATTTTGGTCGTAAGATTGAAGCCGGTCGTGTTTGGACAAACTGCTACCACATGTATCCAGCTCATGCTGCATTCGGTGGTTATAAAAAGTCAGGTATTGGTCGCGAAACACATAAACTTGCCCTTGATCATTACCAACAAACGAAAAATCTATTAGTTAGTTACAGCGAAAACCCGTTAGGCTTCTTTTAAATCCCTTGCTTATTGTTGTCGAAGCTAACCAAACGCCACTCAGTAGTGGCGTTTTTAATGAGTTATTTGAACGGCATGCTTAGGAGTGTGGCTAAAGATGTATTCTGCTTAGTGGCTTTATATTGGCTCAGGCCAATGTCTTGTAAATCATCGCCTTTTATTGCCACGTTTCGATAACTTAAAAATAACTTATCCCACCAAACTAGGCTAAATCCGTAATTACTGTTGGTTTCATGGATGTGTGTACTATGGTGAATGCGATGCAGTTTCTGGGTAATAATAAATAGGCGCAGGGCTTTTTCTAGCTTTTCAGATAAACAGATATTTGCATGATTGAATAGCGCAAAACCATTGAGCGCAACTTCAAAGATAAGTACGGCAACCGCTGGAACACCAAGCACTGTTATAGCGATGAGTTTAAAAAGAATACTTAGGGCAATTTCTATTGGATGAAAGCGTAATCCCGTACTGGCATCAACGTGGCAATCAGCATGATGCACTTTATGGAGCCGCCAAAGTAATGGGACTTGATGAAATAAACGATGCTGCCAGTAAATCAGCATATCTAGTATTAATAAACTTAGTGGAATGCTTACCCACAGTGACAGCTCTAAATAGTTAAATAACCCTAGCGCTTGCTGGTGATTAAAATCAGCGAGGGTAGTAAGACTCACCGGCACCACTAAACGTGCAATGATAGAAGATACAATGACCAATGAAAAATTACCAAACCAGCGATACCTTGCTGTAATAGGCGATAATCTTGCAGGTTTTTTCCATTCAAGTAACATCATGATGATTAATATGCTGAGAAAGCAGCCGACTCGCCAATATAGTTCATTCGTCATTGTTTAGCTCTTGTTGCTTTAGGGTGAAGTAACCACCATAGATGCGCGTGATGATAGTGATGGTGCATGCAACAGCAAATAGGCTCGCTAACAAAGGAAAGCTGCTAGGCCATAAACACAATGCTATAAACAAAGCGATGGTTTCACTCCCTTCGGTTAACCCATTTAGATAGTAAAAGCTTTTATTTTTGAATTGAGGCTTCTCTAGCTGAAACTTCTCAGCAGCAACTGCAAAGGCAAGAAAGCTTGATCCTGTGCCAATAAAACTCACTAGTAAAATTGCGCCAGCAATCGCATTTTGTTGTGGGTCAGCCAAGATAAAACCGAAAGGGATCGCGGCGTAAAATAAAAAGTCGAGAGTAATATCTAAAAAACCACCAGAACTTGAGCTGGTATTGCTATATCGGGCCAGTGCGCCATCCAAACCATCAAATATACGGTTTAAAATGATAGCAGCGAGTGCCAAATTCCATAATTTAAAGGCAATAAAAGGAACGGCAAGTAGGCCTAGAATGAATCCAGTTAAAGTGAGTTGATCAGCCGTTACGCCTCGTTTATCCAATTGCGTAACAATCGGCATTAGTAGCGGTTTTATGACGGGTGTAATGTATCTATCAAGCATAGCGTTTTTCCAAAGTTGCTAAGTTAATAATATTTCCTCTGGCAGCTATGGCATCACTGTGATCATGCGTGACCATGATAGCGGGTAATTGATGTGCTCTGATTTGTTTAAAAACAATGTCACGAACTTCTTGGCGAAGCTCACTATCTAGTTTACTGAAGGGTTCATCAAGAAGGATGGCTTTTGGTTTACTTAATAAAACACGCAGGAGTGCCACACGAGCTTGTTGTCCGCCAGATAAGCTTGCTGGAGAGCGTTTTTCTAACCCGCCTAAGCCAACTTTTTCTAAGGCAAGACTCACGTTTTCAAGGTCTTTCTTTTTGCTTAACTTAGGCATAGCAAATGCAATATTGCCCTCAACAGACAAATGAGGAAAGAGTAATGGGTCTTGATAGAGTAAGCCAATGTGACGCAAATGACAGGGAGTATGGGTAATATTTTGTTGGTTTAAGTAGAGATTACCGTGGGCAGTAAACGTTGGTGGTAGCATACCTGTTAGCCAATTAAGCAAGGTGGACTTTCCACTCCCTGATGGCCCCATAATGCTTAGGATCTCACCACCTTGAATAGATTCATTAAGTGACAGCAGTGCTGTTTTATTACGCCAAATTGTGAGTTCTTTAATATCTAATGAGGAATACATATTAAGCCTTGTTTTGATATTTATAGACCAGCTTAGGAGTAAGCCAAGCAAGAACAAATGCTAGAGCTGGTAGTAACATTTGTATGAGTGCGTACACTGAGCTGGTACGCCGACTTGCGCCACTGGCAAGCACCACAGCTTCTGTAGTAATTGTATTTATTTGCCCAGCGCCATTGAGTAGCGTTGGTAAATACTGACTAAAACTAATTGCTAAGCCCAATGCAAAGGCGATGCATATTGGGGTAACTAGCATGGGTAATTTTACTTGCCAGAATACCTTAGCCGGAGGTTTTCCCAGACTTGCTGCCAAAATTGAAAAGCGGGAGTCAAAGCATCTGTAGCTACTTGCCAGTGACAAAAAAACATAAGGAAGTACAAATAGTAGATGGCTAAAGATAACGTTTATATAGGCATGATGACTGCTTATTTGCTCCTGCAACCAAACTAAACCAAATAAAAATGCAACGCTAGGAACAAGTAAAGGGAGATAAATTATAAAGCTGCTGAGGTGAGATAGTGCGTAGGCACGTTGTTGCTCAGCTTCTAATGTTACGAGTACAAGAATGATCGCAATCGCACTGGCAGCAAAGCCAATGTATAACGAATTTAACAGTGCAGGCTGTATATTTGTTAGCGCATTTTGCCAGTGGATTAATACAAGTTGATCAGGCAAAAATGCAGGGAAGCGCCAAAACCCAGCAAATGACCAAAGCACTAAGCCAAGTAAAGATAATAAAATACTCGCGACTAACATAACCGTCACGATGCGAGTTAGGTGCATAATCGCATTACCTGCATAGTCACGCTTTCTGTTAGTCACATAAAAATAAAACACGCGCTTCACTATTATTTCTAACAGCCACCAAGTTATTAGTAAAGTGGCGGTGAGCATAAGTTGCGCAATTGCGCCAGCCGAGGCTTTAATACGTAGCGTTAAATCAATGTCGTTAAACCAGTTAATGATAGCAACAGAGAGAGTTGGCGGTGCATTAGGACCTAAAATTAATGGGATCTCAACACTGGCACTGGCATAGGCCAACACAGCCAAAACAGGAAGGCGAATATAAGTGTATAAATTAGGCAGTACTACTTTAAAAAATGCAGTCATAGGGCAGTAGCCAAAGCTCATGGCAACTTTATGTTGAGCGCGCAACTTTGCACCTAAATCAGCTTGAGCAAATGCAGCTAAGGCCATCAACAATAAAAAGGGGAGCTCTTTTAGCGTAAGCCCCAAAATCATGCTTACCCCCAATATATCATGAGGGAGTAGCCAGTCTGGCGGTAATTCCCAACCAGTTAACCAAGGAGAAAATAGCCGTGAAATAAAACCCGAAGGGGTGATTAAAAAGCTAATCGCAATAGCCGCTGCGGCATGAGGTATAACTAAAATAGGGCCTAATAAGCGTTGAATGCGCTTCAACCATGGGCTGTTAAAAAAGCAAGCGAGAATCAATATGGTCATTGTAAGTGCCAATAATGTACTAATCAGTGCGCTGCTGGCACTGAGAAATACCATATGACTAAAACCATCAGTTTGTATCAAGGCATTAAAACCCTGCAAAGAGAATTCTTTCATGCCCAAAGCTGGAAGGTAACCAAAAGCAGGTAATAACACACCGATTAATCCCCCTATAACAGGTATAACTAATAAGGCGACCAAGAGTGTTGGGCTAAGCTTAATTAAGCGCGTGAATGTGTCATGAGTTTTAATCATTACTTACTGTACCGCGTTTATAAGAGCCATAGCGTAATTGCCATTGTTGGTTTATTAATGTGCTCCAACTTGGATGTGGCTCAGCTAATGCTGGACTTTGATTGTTTGTAGCTAAGCTACTTGTGTGGAGGGCTTGTTGATTGAAAAGTGCTACTTGATCTTGCGAGAGCAAAGACAAATCAAGCACCGTGTTGTCTCCCCAGTTAGCGGGTTGTTGTTTTTGGGCTTGTGCTTTCACACTTAACATAAAATTGGCGACTAATTTTGCGCTTTCGCTGTGGCTTGCGTTATACGCAATAGCAACAAAGTGTATGTTACTTAAGCTGCCGTCATGCATTGCGTAACTTCTAGTCGCGAGGGGTAAATCATATCGTTCAACAGCGGCTGGTATTTCTGCGGCTGAAAATGTGAGTGATAAGCTAAGCTCCATATCGCTTACCAAACGCTTTAATGCTGCGCTGTTTTGTACAAAAAAAGTACCTTTTCGCCATAAGGTTGGGTGTAATTCGTCTAAGTATTGCCATAAAGCGGGCAATAACTGTGCTGCACTTTTTTCAGTGGCAGGTTGATAAAGTAAGCTGCGTTGCTCTGTCGCTGTTAAGTTAATAAGCGCATATTTTAAAAAACTCATCCCGATAAAGTCCGGTGGTTTCGAATACGTAAAGCGACCTTTATTTTTTGTACTCCAGTCTAAAAGCTGTTTTAGGTTTTTAGGGGGATGAATAACGGTTTTACTATCATAATAGAACGTTAGTGAGGCTTGCCCCCAAGGTGATTCCATACCTTGCGTAGGTAATCCAAAATCGTGAGTCACAGCAGGATTTTTTGCCGGATTTGTTAAGTAGAAATTGGGAAGTTTAGTTGCCCAATCTGCTTTTAATAACCCGTGTTTACTCATAGCAGCAAAATTAGCACCATTAATCCATATAAGATCTACTTTACCTTGCGTGTGGTTACCGGCTGACTTTTCTGCAAGCACTCGGCTTACCGCTTCACTGGTGTCTGCAAGTTTAATGTGAACTAAGTCAATGTTGTACTGCTGTTTAACCTGCTCACCAAGCCACTGAATGTAGCTATTAATCTGTGCATCACCACCCCAAGCATGAAAGTAAACAGGGTTATTTACCCCTTCATTTACTGTTTTTTGCCAGCTTTGAGCATGGCTTAAAACCGAATAAACCATGCTTGCCAAAAACAATAAAAAACGAATTAATGTAGGGAAATCACTGAGTATCATTAAGTGCCCAATCGTAATCTAAAAACTTAATAGCCACCTTGTTTGCTTTTATTTTAGCTATCTGATTATTTGTTAAATTTAATGCGTCTGAGTAAAGCAATATAAATTCACTCAGCGAGTGGGCACCCCTAAACTCTTGCTCAAAGTCTTCTTTGTACCATTTAAAAATAGACGATAAGTGAAGTTTATCTTCTTTTATATAGTTGCGCGTTGTGTCTGCTAAAAAGCGTGTTGTTTGCTCTTCTAGTTGTGCATCTAAGTGAGTAGCGATATAGGCTTCACTACGCAGAGCAGGGCAGCCGATGCTGGCACAATTTACAGCAAAGTGTATGCGTGGTTCTTTAAACGTATCACTCCCCCTGATTAAAGTATGCTCTATGTTATCTAAGCTGCGTGTTTCACCTAACAAAGGGATAAACTCTTTACTCCAAGGAGAGCTAAAAAAGCTGCCAAGCTCTTTTATGGAATCAATTTTTGGATACCGAGTTAAAATAAGCTCAATGGTCCAGGCATTATAAGCATTGATTAAAAAGGCCAGCTGTTTGGACTTTGGCCATGCATTAAATTCTGCTTGGCTTACTTGGGAAAGCGCACTTAAGTAGCTGCGCAATTGAGATTGATCAGCCTTAAATCCCGCATAATCAACTTGCGTACTCGTTGCGTCATTAATTGCAACGACATGCTTGATAAGGAGCGCTTGCCAAGGAGAGTGTAATGATGCGTCTTGTTGTGCAGGGCTGTCCTTCGCTGTGGCACTATTAATCATAGTAAGTAAAATTAAAAAACCAATAAAGCGTATAAATTTCAGCATATTAACCTCTTCGCCAAGTGTGATACTTTTCAAGTAAGTTGAGTACTTTTTCGGGTGCGTGGGCACGTTTCCATTCGCCTGCGATATATTTATTTCCTTCAGCCCACGTTGGGTAGCTGTGAATAGTGCCAAGTATCTTATTCAGGCCTAGACCATGTTTCATAGCGAGGACAAATTCAGCAATTAAGTCACCCGCATGCGCAGAAACAATAGTGACGCCTAGAATTTTATCTTTACCTTTAGGTGTAAGTACTTTGATGAAACCATTCGTTGCGCTTTCTGTGATGGCACGGTCTAACTCTGCAAACTCAAAACGAGTTACTTCGTAGTCTAGATTTTGTGAAATTGCATCTTGTTCATTGAGCCCAACACGGGCGACTTCAGGGTCGATAAATGTCGTCCAAGGGATAACACGATAATCGACCTTGAACTTTTTAAAGTGGCCAAATAAACCATTAACCGCGGCATACCAACCTTGATGCGCAGCAACATGGGTAAACTGATATGGACCAACAATATCACCCGCGGCAAAAATATTAGGGTAAAGGGTCTCGAGATAGTCATTGGTTTGAATAGTGCGGTTGGTTTCAATGCCTAACTCTTCAAGGCCGTAACCTGTTAAGCGAGCACTTCGACCCACAGCGCATAGTAACTCATCGTACTCAATGTCGAACTCTTTCTCTTGATGCTGAACAACCAAGTATTTTTTGTTGTTACGAACTTCGCAACGAAGTGCTTGGTGGTTGGTTAATACATTAACGCCACTGCTTTTCAGTGCTTGAGTAGCAAATTCAGAGACTTCTAAATCTTCTTTTATCATGATCCGCTCAGCCATTTCTACTTGTGTGACCTGCGAACCAAGTCGAGCGAAGCTCTGCGCAAGCTCTGAACCAATTGGCCCACCGCCTAAAACAACGAGCTTTTTGGGCGGCTCATCTAACTGAGCAAATTTACTCCAAAGCGTATCACTGGTGACATAACCTGCCTCTTCCAAGCCTGGTAAAGGTGGAACAAACGGACGAGCACCCGTAGCAATCACAATTGTTCGTGCACTAAGAGTTTGTGTACCACCTGTGCTTGAAGCAATTTCAACCGTCCATGGATCAATTAATTTGCCATAACCTTTAATTACTTCAACGCCCAGTTTAGTGTATCTTTCAACACTGTCGTGAGGAGCAATATCGGCAATAACTTGGTGTACTCGAGCCATCACCTTTTTGAATGAAAAGGTTGCACTGCTTTTTTCTAAGCCATACTTGTCAGCTTGTTGAAATTGTTCAACAACTTTGGCACTTTTTATAATCGCTTTACTGGGCACACATCCGTAGTTTAAGCAGTCGCCACCCATTTCACCCGCTTCAATTAATGTCACCTTTGCTTTTACGGCCGCAGCAATATAACTGGTCACTAATCCGCCGGCACCGGCACCTATGACAATCATGTTGCGATCAAATTGTTTTGGTTTTGAAAAGTTCTTATAGATTCTGCGCTTTTTGATGGTATTTAATAACGCTTTGGCTATAAAAGGAAAAACACCTAATAGAGTAAAAGACAAAATTAAGTTAAACGATAAGATTCCAGATAAGCTTTCTATCTGCGCGAGTTGTGTACCCGCGTTTACAAAGACAAACGTGCCTGCCAACATGCCTAGCTGACTTACCCAAAAGAAAGTCCAGGCTTTAATCGCCGTTACACCCATTAAAAGGTTAATGAGGAAGAAAGGGAAAATAGGTACAAGACGTAGCGTAAATAAATAAAAGCTACCTTCTTTTTTAACACCAGCATCTATGGCTGTAAGGCGCTCTGGGAAACGCAATTTTATTGCGTCACGCAGTAAATAACGAGAAACCAAAAATGCGATTGTTGCACCCACAGTTGAAGCAAATGAAGCGATAAGTAGACCTTCAATGAGGCCGAATAACGCACCCGCTGCCAGCGTTAAAATTGTTGCACCTGGCAGTGACAGTGCAGTAACGACAACATAAAGTAAAAAAAAAGCGCCTATCACTAATAGTGGTGATTGTTCACGCCACTGACTAAATTGATCCATCGAACCTTTTAAGCCATTCAGTGTTAATAACTGATGTAAATCGAAATAGAAAAATGCAGTAACGGCAACCAAGACGCCGACGAGTAAGATTATTTTCTTTAACATGAGTAGCCCTACTTAAAAGGTATGTTGAAAGGTCAATTTGGCATGAATAGGAAGCTCAGGAAAAACTAACGTTGAGCCAAAGTAACCGCCTTCAAAAACAGGACGCCAGTTATCTTGATTAGTCACATTTGTGATATCTAAACGTAAAGACGTTTGCTCGCTGAAGGCATATCGTGTATTCACATTCAAAGTGTATTGATCGCGAATACGCACGGTTGCTAAAAAATCAAGCGGATAGCTTTTGGTGTATATACCGCCTAAGCCAATATCCCATTGAGGAGTGATAGAAAAACCACTGTTAAAGCTAAATGATTGTTCGGGAATACCTTGCACCCGCCTAGTTGATGGCGGAAAAGACGCGAAATTAGGTGCCCCAATACCTGTACCATTAATAATATCAGGACGAGAATTATCAAATGCATCAGCGACTTGGTTTGAGTCTTGGCTACTTGCTGAATTATCGTAGCGGGCATCTATATAGCTGTAACCGGCATTAAACCAGTATTGCCCAGCATCATAAAACACCTGCGTTTCAAAGCCTTTTGTACGAATACCCGTGTTACTTCCATCACGATTTCTGAGGCTACGGCGTTGATTAAATAAAGCCGCATCGACATACCAAGGGCTGTCAGTGGGTGAAAATTTTAAACCTATTTCAGCAAGGGTGTTATCGGTTGCAAAATTTTGTGCGCTAATTTGGTTATCACTTCCTAAAACATTGCCGCCAGCCATGCTATTGGAGGTCGCTTCGTTATAGTTCCCTGTAATATAGGAGGTTAATTCTGCAGTGAGTTTATAGTTAACACTAATTTGCCCTGCATGCAGGGTTTCATAAATATTATCGCGCGCTGCAACTTGACCTTGTGGTGCAATGGGATCCCGAGCTTCTACATCATAATAGTCAAGGCGATAGCCTAAACTTGTGCGCAATTTTTCAGTCCATTGACTGTCATGCACAAAAGCAAGCCCCGTTTGCCAACTGGTCGAATCGGTTGTATCAGAGAGTGAAAAATCTCCAACACCATCGTTATCTAAATCGTATTGGGCTCCTGGAGATACAAATACACCTGGCTTTAATTCAACTAATCTTGCTTTTTGCTCTGTTGTGAGCGGGATACGGCGGTTTTCAATCGGGCCTGTTAAATCAATGGGTAAATCTGCTTCTGTGGTAAATTGGCTGAACCCTTTTACTTTATTAAAGCGAACATCAAACGCAAAAATAGAGCTTTGACTATCATTCCATTGGTAGCTTAACTCAGTGCGGTTTTGGGCTGTGTCAGCACCATCAATGATCTCTACAAAGCTATTTTGAGCGATTTCCTCACGTTGCAGGTGCTGAAAATAAGTTGTATTTTTAAGCGTCGTTTTATCATTTAGTTCACGTTTATAGATACTGTGAAGTAAATAGGTCGTGGCTTCATTGATATTATCGGGGTCTGTTAAAACTCGGTTTCGCGGTATACGGACTTGCCCTGTGGGTGAAATAATAGCCCCCGCTCCTGCAATAGTACTGCCATTGGGTTGTATACCTTGACCAGTAATATAAAGTCCATCATCAATAAGCGCTTGAGTAGGGCGATTGATACCTGCGTTATCTGTAAATTCAACTTGATAAAGCTCGAAATTTATATCTAAACTACTTTGTGCGTCAGGCAAGAAGCGCACAGCTGCAAATAAACTATCGCTCTTATAACCTGAAAAATCATAAAAACTACCATTATCAATATGTTCAGCACTTACTCTGAAGCCACTTTTACCTTCTACTATCGGCGCTGTGTAATCGAGTTGTGCCGAGTAGTGATCCCAGCGACCAGCCGAAAGCACTAGTTTGCCTTGAGATTGTTCAGTATTTGCCTTTTTTGAGCTCAGGTTTACAAAGCCCCCATTTCGTTGACTACTACCAAATAAGACGGGTGGTGCACCTTTTACTACATCTATTTGCTCAATCGCATTGAAGGATATTGGAATGCCAAAACCATTATTACCTGCTTGTCGGCGGACGCCATCTTGAAATAGTTCACCTAACTGCCCCCTTAAAGTTGGTAAGCTCGGATTACCAAATCCGCTCGCTGAATAGCTATTAGGTGTAATAGATAAAATATCTTGCAGGGTGGTAATATTGAGTTGTTCGATCATTTCTCTGGTGATTGGCGTTACACTTCGTGCAATATCTTGCAGAAAAAGATCATCGCCAAAAGGTCCATTTATAGGCGTATCTTTAGGTGAAATTTGGGTATTTTTTAATTGCTCGCCTGATATTTGAATAACCTCAATCTCATTATTCTCGGTAGCAAGTGATACAAAGCTTGCACAAATACTCAGCGCTAAAAATGCGTATTTCAAAATGTTCTCTCTGCGATTAAATAATTTATTGACGATGAATGAGACCAACAGCCGGAAAAAATACTTTCAAAGCATTTTTATTTTATTTTTGTAATGTTTCTTTTTATTTTCGGTCTTGTTGTTTTTAAGCGTGAATAGTTCAAAGGAAAAAATAATGATTCAATCAACTACATCGGATACACAAAATCGCTTGCAATGGTCGCTTTTATCATTACGTTTGGGCGTATTTGTGGTTATGTTAATGTGGAGTTTGGATAAATTTGTAAATCCAAGTCACAGTGCAATTGTGTTTGAACACTTCTATGGATTGAGCGGCTCAACAGATACAGTTGCTTATATTCTAGGAAGTTTGCAAATAATTTTAGTGTTTGCTTTTGTAGTGGGGTTTAAGAAAAAAATCACTTACGGTTTAATCTTTTTATTACACGGCGCATCCACACTTTCTTCGTATGCTCAATATATAGATGGATTTAATAATTTACTTTTCTTTGCTGCATGGCCAATGTGGGCAGCCTGTTTTACTTTATATTTAATGCGTGATGAAGATGTGAAGTATGTAGTGTGATTTTATAAACTAGTTTAAATGCTCTTAACCTAATTAAATAGGGTAAGTTCATTTTTCTTATTTTCATATTAATGATTTTTAATGAAAACTTTTATTAATAAAATTTAAATGCGCTAGAAATAAAAAAGCCCAGCGAACACACAAGCTGGGCCTTTTGACAACAATATGATTGAGTCACCGCTTATGCAGTGACTCGGAATAAAAAAGCTTAGAGAACACACAAGCTAAGCTTTCGACAACAATGTGGTTGAGTCACTGCGTGTGCAATGACTCGGAATAAAAAAGCTTAGAGAACACACAAACTAAGCTTTCGACAACAATATGGTTGAGTCACCGCGTATGCAATGACTTCGGATATAAAAAAGCCAAGAGAACACACAAACTAGGCTTTTTGTGACAACAATTTGATTAAAGTGCTAAGTTTTTCTTAGCGCGGTTGAGGTTGTGATTAACTAAATCATTACCCGACATTTTTACCGCTTCATAAAAATCTGATAGTGCAGCTGTGTCGTTTTTCGACATAATGCGTGCTATACCACGGTTACTTAAAGCGAATGATGTAAGCTCTCGACGTTTATAGCCGCGTACTTCGCTTTTATTTAGAAGCTTGATAGCTTCGGTACACAAAGATTCCGCGTGGCTGAAATTTTTAGATTTCACGCTTGCTGCGCAACGATTGAATGCAAGTTCATATTGACTATTTAAATCAGTTGCTTGCGCTGTGCTATTTAACACCGCGTCGTATTGGCCTTGCATAATTGCTTGCGATGAATCTGAGTCGTTAATTACCATCAGTTTATAGTCACTTTGCTCAGCGATTGCAAAAGCTGAACATGTTAGTAATGAGCTAAGAGCAAGTCGTTTTAAAAGTGGTTTAACCATGATTAGTTTCCTCGTTAATCGCAGCATCGTTTGCTGATGAGTTAACTTTAGAGTAATCCCTCTAAATCGACAAACGATTAAAATAAACCTGATAGATGAATTTTTTTAACTTATAGAGAAAAGCCTGAGTTAAACTTACTATTTCAACCTGTAAGTAATGAAAAGTTCTTACTTTTCTTTTTGGATCTTGTCATATGTGATTTGTGCATGAGTATTTTGCCCGCATTGAAGGCACTTTAAAAATGAGTGATGAGCTGCACGAAGTGTTTTGTAAAGTGAGAAATAGTTAAATTAAAGCTGAGTGGCTGGATAGTTGCTACGAGAAGTAAAAAACTTTCTGCCCAGCGAGAGCATACTAGCCGTGATGCATGAGGAGTGGAAGTATTAACTTTGCGTGATGAAGAAAAACATGTGCTAAATAACTAAGCTATTGCAGTGGTTGTCTCGCTTGATAACCAGTTCAGCGCAGCTGTTTTAGATTTAAATATCTGCATAGTCATACCCGTTTTTTTATATAAATTGCAGTATGTATTACTCAGCAGGTTTCCACCTTCAAGCCCCTCTTTTATGATAAAGGCTGTTTTCTTCGGTGCACTATTCTGGCGTTTTAAATCAGCTAAATACATCATTAGTTTTTCAAGGGCACTAGGCGTTGCCATGCACGAGTTTTCAAACTCAACTAATTCACACCAGTCACCATGCTCTGCGATGATTTTTTCAATATAAGTGTGTTGAGTAAATGACAAGGCATCAATAATCTCTTCATTGAATGGGCCGACTGCGGTTGTAAAAAGTGTATTTTGACGTTGATAAAACTCAACAAGGCCGTGGGGCTTAAAATCTGCGTATGGATAATATTTAGTTGAGGCTATGCTGTGCATTAGTTCAATCCCTGAGCCTTTGATATTAGTTAATAATTATTAGTATTTGATAATAGCAGCGAATTCAACAAGGTCAATATTTATACTCTAAATTGAGATGGTTTGAGTCATGAGCAAAGGGTTTTCATTACCATCTTGAACCCGCTTGTATATAAATTGCATTTTGCTCAGGGCCATGCGCAGATAGCTATGCCAAAATATTCATCGATAAGATAACGCATTCCTGTTCTGATAATGTTGGCTTTGTATACAGGTTACGTCGGCATTGTACATTTTACTGTGTAGAGACGCGCTTGCTGGCCTTCGTATTCGAGGGTTTGGTCGTTGAAATTACCGAGCACAGTCGTGGCAGTGGCTTTTTCCGTTGCATGAAAATGGTGCGAAGACTGCCAATCTTGTACTTGGCTTTGGTGGCAGTTTGCGCACTCTGGTTCGGCCTGTAAATTGAATATAGTCAATCCAATAAAAAAGCATACTACACGCACCATTCAATAACTCCTTTTACTTTTTGCCCACACTTTTAATCAGTTATATTAGTTTTAGAGTGTAAGTAAAGCCAATGACAAAAAGAAAAACGCCTTGCTTTTAAAGCAAGGCGTTTAGATTATTTATCTGTATCTTTTGCGGCCTTTAGTTTAGCTGCATGGTCAATCTCAAATTCAGGCATGTTTTTATTGCCCTGTATTAAGTAGTTGTCCATCCAACGCATTAGACGGAGGCTGTAATCGTACTGAGCGGCAACCTTACGGTTACCATGCCCTTCACCTGGGTAGTAGACTAAGCGTACATCTTTGCCTTGTACTTTCATGTAACGGTAAAGTTCCATTGAT
This sequence comes from Pseudoalteromonas sp. CF6-2, assembly GCF_021729425.1. NCBI lineage: Bacteria > Pseudomonadati > Pseudomonadota > Gammaproteobacteria > Alteromonadales > Pseudoalteromonadaceae > Pseudoalteromonas > Pseudoalteromonas sp. CF6-2. Next base: position 615,248 of record NZ_CP091443.1, on the reverse strand, counting down.
TGAGCAGGGTGTACACGTGGATCCTCTTTACCATGCATGATAAGCAGTGGTGTTTTAGATTGGCCCGCCCAGTAAATAGGGCTGCGCTCTAAATACCATTGCCATTTATCCCAAGGATATGAGCGTGCGTGAACCAGATTCATTTCATTAGAAATATCTGTTGTGCCAAATTTTGAAAGTTGGTTAGATACACCCACAAACATCACACTTGCTGCAAAGTGTTCAGTCAGCTTTGTTGCCCCCCACGCTGAGGCATAACCACCGTATGAGCCACCTGTGATACCAACACGTTTTGTATCAACAAGTCCCATTTCTACAAGGTGATTTTTAAAATCGACCAAATCGTCAAATTCTTTGCCTGCATAGTCGTTTTGGCCTAGTTTTGAGTAATCAACCCCCTTACCTGTTGAACCACGGTAGTTAGGATAGAAAACCGCATAACCACGCGCGGCTCCCATTTGGCCTGGGCGAGAATAATTGGTTACCCAACCATTTTTATCATGGCTTTCAGGCCCACCATGGACAGACATAATAAGTGGGTATCGGGTACCTTCTTTATAATCAAGAGGGTAAACCAATATACCTTCTATATCGACACCATCACGTGCTTTAAGTGAGATAGTCTCTTGTTTGGCAAAGCGTTTATCATTTAACCAAGGGTTAGAATCAGTTAAACGGGTTGCTTTATTACCACGGATAATAAACACTTCATTTGGATGTTTTGCTGTATTCGCGCGTACAGTTAAGGTTTTATCTGAATCAGACACACTTAAGTTGCTGGCAATAAAGCGACCTTCTTCAATGATTTTTTTATATTTTTTACTGCCCGTTTTAATACTTGCAACAAAGCTTTCTGTACCAACATTGGCGATGAAGTTTAATGTATTGCGTTTATGAGACCATTCAAAATCAACGATATGGCCCATAAAGTTTGGTAGCCACTCTGTGATTTCAGCCGTTTTTGTATCAGCAATAAATAAGCGGCCAGTAGCTGGATCATGCTTATCCTCAGCACCTAAAATCGCGATATATTTACCATCAGCAGATAACTCAGCATCGCCTAACTTACCTTCGGTTTTAAAAGATAAGGTTACTTGGTCATTTGCAACATCATATAAACGCCACATTGACTTGGTGTATTTGTCATCAATAAGAGCAGTTGGTTGAGTTTTAACAAGTAGTTTTTCACCGTTAGCTGACCAATTCATATCACTAACATAATCACTAACGTTTAATGCCGTTGGCTTTAATGGCGTGTCTGTTTTTGCCAGACTAACAATGAAAAGCTGTTTATTATCAAGACCAAGCTCATATACTTCTGCCATAAAGCCTAATTTCTTTAGCTCTTTTTCAGACTTATCTTTGGCAGGGAGTGCTAAAATAGCAACTTTTTGATTGTCAGGGCTTAGCTCGTAACTTGATATTGATGTGTCTTTTAAAGACATTACTTTTTGAGCTTGACCACCGTCAACGGGTATTTGATACAGTGAAGTGAATTTTTCATCGTTTAATTTAGCAAGAAAATAAATGGTTTTGCTATCTTTAGACCATTGAATGCTACCGATGTTAACGTTACCTGTAACGTACGGACGCTCAACGCCTTCGTCATCAACAATGTAAAGTTCGCTGTAATTACGACCATTTTCATCTTTGTACAGTGTACGTGGCACTGAGCGGGTAAACGCAACCGAGTCACCATCAGGGCTTACGCTTGTTTGGATAACTGATTGTATTGTTGGAATGTCGTCAATTGTAATTGTGTCGTTGGCAGTAGCAAGTGTACTTGAAAGACCAACGGCTAAGGCTAAAGCAGTTTTTAGCATAGTAGTTCCCTTCGCTTGTTATGTTCTGCGGTGATTATAGCAGTGTGGAATCGCATTAGTAACAAATGCGATCAGTGGCTGTAACGAATACCTAAATAAAACCGTCGGCCATTCTTATAGATGCCCGTAGGAGCATACTGATTACGTTCATATGTGTAGGTTGTTTCGTTGCTAAGGTTTATTGCATCAACAATAATATCGAATTGTTTGTTTAGTTTTATGGTTAAATTACCGTCCAACTGCCCGAAGTTTTCCATGATGGTTTCACCCACGCCAGTCGCAAAGTCAGTGCGATAATTATATGCTAAACGGCCACTAAAGCGTTCGTTTTCGTAGTAGCTAGTTAAGTTTATAGTATGTTTTGAAGTACCAGGAATGGCGTTAAGGCTGGCATTATTACGTTTACTTCTTTCGCCATCAACAAAGGTATAATTTGCAATTAACCCGAAACCATAAAATAGTTCTTGTTGATAACCGAGTTCAAAACCACGAATCGTACCACCACTGCCATTGATTGGTCTGTCTATTGTCATAGCAATGTTTTCATGCACTTCAACACCACGGTTAAATTCAATAAATGACTCAACATCTTTATTAAATAAAGCAGCAGACAATAACCCTGCATCAGCAAAGTACCATTCAAGGCTCGCATCAAATTGATTGGCTCTGTAAGGGTCTAAATCAGGGTTACCGCCTTGGCCTTGTGCTTGGGTGACATTGTAGTTGGTAGAAGGCATTAAGTGATTATATTGCGGGCGAGACATGACTCTGGCTACACTAAAGCGAGAAATCACATCATCGGTAATATCAATGTTGAGGTTTATACTGGGCAGTAAGTCTGTGTAATTTTTATAGTGGGTTTGCCATTGGTAGCTGTCCGGAAGCTCAATAGGCGATGCGATGCGAGCATAAGCAGCGCTATCTTGGCGAGTATTAACAACTCGTAGCCCAAGGTTTGCGTTGTATGTATCGCCATTTAAATTGAGCTTAACATAGCCCGCAGTCGTTCTTTCTTGTATATCAAAACGACTGGCTTTTTCTTCCTGCTGTACAAAATTAAGTGTATTAAATTGCTTTGCAAGTAAGTTGATATCAACATAGCTATAGTTTTTTAAAGTGTGCTGATTACCAATACCGGTTAAAAAATCATGTGGTATAGCAGCAGGAAAATCAGCAAGTGTCCAAGCAAGTTGCTCTGTTAGTTGATCGTATGAGCCATTAATTGAGCGTAAGCGAATAAAGTCACGTTGATGATCGCGATATTTTACGCCAAATTTTATAGAAGAAATAATTGAATGATCAACGGCACGTTCAAAGTCAGTTTGTATATAAAGCTCTTGATCAGTGGAATCTTGACTGTCGTTTCTGGCCTCGGTGAGTTGCCATTGTGCGGCATCAAGGGGTGAAATGGCATAATTAGCAATGATATTTTGTTGTTGCCGTGTGTCGACACTAAACGCCGTATTCGCTGAGAATTGAGAGGTATAGTCTTGCTTTGAGCCTCCACCGCCATGAGTAAAGCCTAATTGATAAGTATTATGCCACAAATCAGCCTGTTGCGATGCGACCAACTGTATACTGCTTGTGTCGATTTGTGATTTTCGCCAAATAGCTTCCATTGCAGTGCTATAAGGTCTATTTATATCAGTGACTTTGCTATAACGAGCAAAAGCCAATGTATTGTTAATGATTTCAGCGTCATGAATACGACCTCCTCTGGCAAAAACGCTACTTGGTTGCCATAAAAAGTTCTGGTTACTATTGTCGGCATCAAGCACTGAATACAAGCCATTTAGTTGAATATTCCAATCAAAATTAAGTTGGTGCTCAAAAGCAAATGTTGCAGTGGTAAGAATTCGACGTTGCTTAAAGAGCGCCGACCCACCACCGCCAGGCGTCCAAACTCGATTTATATCGGCTAGCCTGTCTACAGGGGAGAGGCTGTTATCATCATTCAAGGTGTAGTTTTGTTCGTGCCACCCCCACGACTCTAGGCCATCACGACGTAATGAGCGCTCATTGCGACTAAAAGTAAGTAGTAAGCCAGTACTCTGTGTACTATTTTTCCAGTTATAGAAACTCGCTAGTTGTGGATCAAACTCACCTGATAGGTCGTTATACTGCAGTTGAGTATTTATCACAAAGTGCTTATTCGGTGTTGTCAGAGGGCGCATGGTTTTTATGTTAACCGCTCCCCCTAATGAGCCTTCATCATGGTCCGCTTGTGGTGTTTTATAGACTTCGAGTGAGGCAACTAAATCAGCGGGCAATAAGGTATAGTTAAACCCCCTGTTGGGTTGCGATGAAATCCACCAATCGGCTGATGCAATTGATTGACCATTTAAATAAGTACGGTTTTGCTCTGGCGTTGTTCCTCTAACACCCACTCGCTCACCTTCACCTTGAATACGTGATAATGAAATACCGGTCACACGTTGGAGTGCCTCTGCGACATTTTTATCAGGAAATTTACCGATATCTTGTGCGCTAATAGTATCTATAATTGATTGGCTATTTCGTTTATTATGGAGTGACTTGACAGCGCTGTCATGAAAACCCCTAATTTGAATGGTTTCTAAAGCGTTCTTTTCTTTATCACTTGTTTGAGCAACGCTGTACGTTGAACTAAATACAAGTAAAATAAAACCAATATAGGTAAAAATGTTAATAAAATTGAGCGTTATTAAAGCCATGCCAAATCCAATAAAGCGGTTAATGTGTTCTTCAAGTTGCCTCATGATAATAAAATCAAGAGTTTGTTGCTTGTTGTCTGTACCTTATTTATATTTTACGCTTTCTCGATTAATTTAACCATAGATTAACCTGTGTAACAATTGAACAAATGTCGATGTCAACCCAACAAAAAGTAATGCTTAACGATGTCATCGTTGACTTTGTGAGCCTGAAAATAAAAATACAGAACGAATGGGTTGATGTAGAGTCTAGGCAATTAGCCTTGTTGTCTTTGTTATTAAAAAAACAGGGCGAAGCTGTTTCACGAGAACAGATTATGGATGCGCTATGGGGAGATGTGATCGTCAGTGATAACTCGGTTAGTCAATTGGTCACTCAACTTCGAAAAAGCCTTCATGACAATAAGTCTCCACCGCAAATTATTAGAACGATTCCTCGCATCGGCTATCAGCTCATTGCCAATGTGAGTGAACCGCCAACACTGTTTGATAAGGCTCGTCAACATTCGCCAAAAAAGATGGCGTTGTTTGGCGTCACAGGTATTGTTGTAGGTGTAATTAGCACTTTATTTTTACAGTATTTATTCACGGCAAAGGGCAAACCGACAGAGTTTAATTACCGTGCTCGCGTAACATCTGCACCAGGCACTGAGGCTTTTTTACGTTACTCCCCAGATGGGCGATATTTAGCCTTTAGTCAGTCAAACGAATTACAAAATCAGTTTGACTTAGCTGTATTCGATCAACAAAGCCAAACAGTTCATAATATTAAAAGCTCAGGTTATTCCGAAGAAGCACCGGTATGGTCACCGGATGGTCAGTGGTTGGCATATTATCGTTATGATCCGTTACGCTGTGATATTCGCATAATAGGCGTTAATAACGCGATTGAAACATGGCGTTTGAGCCCAGAGTATACCTTAACACAGTGCCAGCCCAGTAGCGCTCCCACACGGCTCAAGTGGTATAAGCCAGATGCACTTTTTGGTATTGTTTGGCACGACAACCAGCCCCGTTTGATGAAATACACGCTGAGTTTGGGTGATAAAGTTAGAGTGCAAGATACAACCTTGATAGGGGAGTTTAAACCTCTCGCGTTTGATATAAGTGCCGAAGGAAAAATGCTGATTGTTGAAAAGCAGGGCATTTGGTACACACTAAGCGAAGTGAATTTGTATAACCTGAGTGAGCAGCGCATTATTAGTCGTCAGCAGTATAAACAACAGCCCATCTATGGCGCGTTTGCAAAACACATTTGGTCAGTGGAAGATGAACTGATGCGCAGCACATTGCAAGGGGAAAAACACTCATTACATAAACCTATGGGGTTTATTGCCAGTTTAGATGTAAACCCTGTTAATGGCGACGTTGCCCATGCAGAGGGGTTAGCGCAAATAAATGCCTATCAACTCAGTTTACATAAAGACAGTGACGGAATAAGTGTCGATAAAACCACTCAGCTTGCCTCTTCAACCCGTATGGACTTCATGCCTACCGTATCAAGCAATGGTGAGCAGGTTGCATTTATTTCTGTACAGCGCCCCGGTGTTACTCGGTATTCTCAAGCAGAGATTTGGATTAAACATCAACGCCGAAAAGGAGCCAATCGAGTGGCTCAATTACCCAGCCATATTACGCCAAAATACCTGCAATTTTCGCCTAATGGCGATACATTATTGTTGCTAGATGAAAGACAAAATGTGTATTTAATAAATTCTTTTTCACGCCGATTGGTCCCCGTTATTTCAGGCTTTGAGCAATTGAATGCGGTTCGTTGGTCTGATGATAGCCAAACTATTTTTTATCAAGCAAAATCGCAGCAGGGTGAATGGCAAGATTGGCAGTATGATTTGCAACTGAGCAGTAACTCATTAAAGGCAAATAATGTGACACCCCGAAGGTTATCGCCAGCTCAGCCTCTGTGGCAATTGAATCCGTCTTACATTAACTATGAGCACACATTGCGTGTTTATCTGTCAGCAGCTTTAGAACAACATATTCCCTTATCACAACTGTTGCCATCACTTAGTTTATATAAGCCGGCGTTATTTGACGGAGGGATGTATTATATTCTTCGTGAAGGCCATCAGTTATCTTTGTATTGTTATGTTATTGCTTCTCAAGAAAATATATTTATTAAAAAGCTAGGTGCTTATGGGTTAGACATAGGAGTTAGTTTGACAATGAGTAGCTCTGTGGATGGAGCACAATTGGTGTTTAGTCAGGTTGATGGTATTGAAACTGATATTTTGTTACATCAAGTGGTTAATTAAGTACCGTTAAAAAGGCTGAAATGGCTTGAGTACTCCAGTTTCTGTCGCGTGCTTCATTAAGCGCAGCTTGTGCAGAGAACTTAGCTTGTTCGATTTGTTTTTGTTGTTGTTGGAGTTTGGCCTGTAGCAACAATAGTTGTGGATGGCTTTTATCTAGTTTTAATGCATCATCTAATGCCTGTTGAATATTAGCGGCGGGTTCGTTTAATTCAAAAAGAAGTGCTGCTAAATCGCGCTTAGCTCTAAAGTGGCCTTGTGCGGCTGCCGCAATTAACCATTTTCGTGCTTTGTTAGGCGCATAATCAACATACTGTTTGTTTAATAACTCACGACCAAGGCGATATTGAGCATTAGCAAAACCATTTTGCGCGGCTAATAAAACCCAATTTAAGCCTTTTTGTCTGTCTACTCGACCATAATCACCGCGCAGCAAATTAGCGCCTATTCGGTATTGAGAATTAGCGTAACCATTGCGAGCTGAGGCAAGTAATAACTCACTACTGGCGGTGTCTTTTTGCCAATGATATTTCAATAACTTACTCGCATTGTACTTATCAGAGCTTAACCAATTAGCAATATAGTATTGAACTAGCGCATTGCCTTGTTCGGCTGCATCTATTAGTTCACTTATTTCACTTTGGTAACTTTTTTGCTGACGCTGAAAACTTTGCTGGTATTGCTCACCTTTGAAGGTTGTAAAGTGATAAAGCAAAGAGCGATTATAATATGCGTGCTCTATCTCGTTAGGCGCGTTATATTGCCAACGTTTGACGGCATTTATGAGAGGCTTGTCAAACGTATTTTTAGGGTAAGAGTCTACGAGTGTAATATCGCCAACAGCGCCGTTTTTATCAATATCAAACTCTAACCAAACCCAACCCTCTAAACCATTGTTGTAGGCGTGTTCGGGGTAGGTTGGTTCAACGGTATAGCTACGATACACACTTTGTTCATGCACAGGCTCTGCAGTTAGTTCTGGGCGCAGTTCTTGATCATACTTTTCATAACTAATATTCGTTAACAAGGCTGCGTATGCATCTTCAAATGCTTGGTGTTGTTGTTCACTTTGTTTGGCGATAAGCCTTGCAGTATCGCGTGCTTCTTCTAGGCCAAAATCTGCGGCTAAATTAAACCACGCATAGGCTTTGGCTGGGTTTTTCTCACGGCCTTGACCATGTAAATACATAACACCAATATTATATATCGCATCTACATTACCTAACTGAGCAAGCTCGTAAAACTGCTGCTGAGCTTTGTTATAATCGCCTTGATGATAAGCTAAGGTGGCATCGAGAAGATCGGCTTTTACACTACAAGATAAAAGAGCATAAGTGACCAGCCATGCAAATAGTTGCATGGTTCGAGTTGCACGTTTTGCATCTTTTGGGTGAGTGGTTATGAGCGACACTGGTAATTTATTTTAAGATTCTTAAAAGCTCTTTAGTCGTTGATTGTACTTGTTTTAGCCATGATTGCTAGAACAACACATGCTATTTAATCAATAAAAAAGCGGTGAACAAAGTCCACCGCTCAAAGACCTCAGGGCATTGAGGCTCACCATCCATGGCGATAGTCGGATACCTGTGTTAGCAAGTGTGTCGACTAGAAATTGAAACGAACCCCAGCAGAAAAGCGACGCCCGTCAGCATATACGCCTGTAAGTGCTTGCTTAACGCCTTCCTCTTGATAGCTGAAGGTATGCTCATCTGTTAGGTTGGTTGCTTCGAAAACAGCGGTGATGTTTTCAGTGATATTAAAGTTAAAAGTGGCATCAACTTGGCCGTAATCATCTTGATAACCAGGCCATGCACGACCTGTGTCGTAACCAGTACGGAAGTTATAAGAAATTCGACCGCCAAAACGTTCAGTTTCGTAGTAAGTGCTGATGTTATACGTATGCTCAGAAATACCAGGAATAAGCACATCGTTGCCTTCTAAGTCTTTTGATTCTCCATCCACAAATGTGTAGTTAGCCGCGACCCCAAACCCTTCGGTTATTTCTGTTTGGAAACCAAGCTCTATTCCCTTTAATGTGCCTGACGGACCATTAATCGGACGGCTTATTTCAATTTCCACACCGTCAAATATTTCGGTTTGAGTGTTATTGCCTAAAGTAGACTGTAAATCTTTATAGAACAGAGCGGCTGAAAAAATGCCTGCATCAGCGAAATACCACTCGTAGCCAACATCAAATTGTGTTGCACGGTATGGGTCGATATTTGAGTTACCACCCGTACCTACACGAGTTTCTGTGTTATAGGTTGTGGCATTCGTCATCGCGGCGTAGTCTGGGCGCGTCATAACACGTGCAGCGCCAATACGAAGTAACATGTCGTCATTTAAGTCAATTGCTAAGTTTAAGCTTGGAAGAATATCAAAGTAACTGGTTTCTTCTTCTTGCCACACTTTAGCATCAGCAGGCCCTACATAAGCACCTGTGGTTTGTTTGGTTTCAACTAAACGCACACCCACATTACCACGCATACCTTCAACATCGATATCTGCTTTCACATAACCTGCGAAGATGTTTTCTTCTATTGCAAAGTTACTATCGAACAATAGGTTATATTGCCAATCGAGGGCATCACCATCACGGCGTACTTTTCCAAGATCCGTCATGGCATAATCACGCAATGTACCGCTTGATCCAATATCCGATAAGAAATCGCTTGGTGCAGGGTTTGAATAGTCGGCTAGGCTCCAGTTTAGATCTGTGCGAGTTTGTGACTGCAAGCGAACATTTTCACGCTTGTGATCACGGTATTTAACACCGAACTTAATTTTACTGAATACTGCAACATCAATTGCACGCTCAAAATCTGTTTGCGCATAGTATTCTTTATCGAGTGCATCATTTGAGTCGTAACGTAAAAAGCCTAAATTCCATAAATTACCATCGGCAGGATCGTTGGCGTAACTTGTTTCAATACTTTCAGTGTTTGCCGCGTTGTAACTATGTACAGTGTTACCTTCCCAGCCAACGCTTCGGTCTGTTTGAGTTCCTCCTGAACCTTCTGTTACACCAATGTGGTAAGACGATTTCCACATTTCGCCTTCATGAACCAGTTTAATATCGTATGAATTGGTTTTTAGCTCTGAATTACGAACTTTTGTTTCATCAAGAACATTATTTCCAGTTTCAGATAAACCAAAGGTACCAGCTTGGGCGAAGCGACCCACTTTGTCATGATCAACAACATCTAAAGACGTGTATTGTGAACCACCATAGCCAGGTAACCAAAGGAAGTTTTGGTTGGCATTATTGGCCTTCATGGTTGAATCAAGTGCATTGAAGGTAATATCAATATCGTCTGTTGGGCGGTATTGAAGTGTTAAATTGAAACCTGTTCTGATTCTTTCTTGGGTGAACATGGCTGAACCACCACCACCAGGTGTGTACACATCTTCAATAACAGAGCCATCTTCTAGGGTTACATCACGGTGTGTCCAACTCCATGCTTCAATACCATCGCGACGAAGATTACGTTTTTGTTTAAAAACAGAGACAAGTGCACCAAATGTTTCGTTGTCATTTTTCCAGCTGTAAAGGCCTGCAAGTTGTGGGTCTGTTTCGCCAGAAACCTCGCTGTGTTGCATCAGCACTGAGCCTGCTATTTTATTTGCTTCGAGATCGAGAGGTTTGCGTGTTCTAACAATTACTGTACCACCGATTGAACCTTCATCAATGTCGGCTTCAGGTGATTTATAGACTTCAAGACCAGATACTATTTCAGAAGGAAGCATCGTATAGTTAAAGCCCCTGCTTGCTGATGAATCGACCCACCAATCTGCAGAGCCAACCGCTTGGCCATTTAATAAAGTACGGTTTTGGTTTTCTGAGGTACCACGAATACTAATACGCTCACCTTCACCAAACGCACGACTCATTGATACACCCGTTATACGTTGTAGCGATTCGGCAACATTTTGATCAGGAAACTTACCAATATCTTCTGATGTAACGGCATCTACAATTGAGTTTGCATAGCGTTTTGTATTGAGTGATTTTACAACGCTGCCGCGAATACCGCGGACTTGAATAACTTCTACTTCATCGGTGGTAGCTTTATCTGCCTCATTAGCAAATACAGGTAAACTGATACCCGCACCCACCATTGACAAGCTGATAGCTAAACTTAATTTATTTTTGTTCAAGCTTAACATTGTCGTCGATCCCCTTGAATTCGAACTGTTGTCTTATCATTTGTGTTTGTACTTATGTGAATGCACATAACACTGAATTGTTGTCAAACTAACGCAACTTAATGGTTGCTTATTTTTCTTGCTCTGCTTTTAGGCAGCGCTGTCATTTTAAGTTTGAGAGGCTATTAAACGCTTTTAAATGCAAGGGAGTCTTGAATCTGAATGAAAAGTTGTGAAATGTTAAAAATAGATTAAATTAAATGGTATTTTAGTTTTATTTTATTGAATTTACGGTGTTTTTAATTTTTAAAAAGTTTCGTTTCTTTAATAAGTTAAATTTACTTATTAATTTTAAGGTAAAAATAAGCACACGATTCATAACTTATAGAGGAAAAAGTGTGCAAATGTTCGCTATTTGAACTCGCAATTATTAACAGTTCTTTATGAATGTGGCGCTTGTGAGTAAACATGTGCAGGTAGTTTGAAAAATAACAGCGCTGTGGCGATGCGAACAAATGTGCTTTAGGCACGTTTATCCGCATTTTAGTGAAGGCTACTAGGCACCTTGTCGCTTAATTAAGCAAAAGTGTTTTTTACCACGTTGGATTAGCCAATAGTGATCAAATAACCCAAAATCAAGCTCTTGATTATCTGAGGTTACTTTATTGCCATTGACACTAATGGCGTTACTGTCTATTAGCTCCCGTGCAATACGCTTTGATTTAGCTAAGCCTGCCTCTACTAATAACGCTAACACGTTTTGCGTTGCACTTGCTATGCAAGGCATACCATCGAGTTCTAATTGTTTTAGCTCACTTAAACTCAACTGCTGAACATGACCTGTAAATAAAGCGTGTGTTATGCGCTGTGCACTTTTAAGTCCTTTTTCACCATGAACAAAGCGTGTCATTTCTGCTGCGAGGATCAGCTGTGCTTCAGGTTTAGCTGTACTTGCTTTGTCTCGTTGTTCAATTGCATTAATGTCTTCACAGCTTAAAAAGGTGTAATAACGCAAAAGCGTGTAAACATCAGCATCGCTTGTTGATAACCAAAATTGGTAAAAAGCATAAGGAGACGTTTTTGTTGCATCAAGCCAAATCGCGCCTCCTTCTGTTTTTCCAAATTTAGTGCCATCTGATTTTGTAATTAACGGCAAGGTTAAGCCAAAGACTTGAGCGCTATTTTGCCTGCGAGTAAGATCAATGCCACTGACAATATTACCCCATTGATCGTTACCACCAATTTGTATACTACAACCATACTGACGATTTAGCTGTGCGTAGTCGTAAGCCTGTAGCAAAGAATAACTAAATTCAGTAAACGAAATACCTTGCTGAGCGCGGTGCAGACGTTGTTTTACTGACTCGCGGTTAATCATATTATTGACAGAAAAGTGCTTGCCTACATCACGGAAAAAAGTGATGACATCTATTTCCTTTATCCAATCAGCATTGTTAACCGTTAGTAAGGGTTTATCTAAATGAGGTGATAATAAATTTTGAATTTGGCTTGTTAATGCCTTAACCCAGTCAGTGACTATCTGCTCGCTATTTAAGTTGCGCTCATTAGCTTTGAAGCTCGGATCGCCAATCATACCTGTAGCGCCACCTATAAGCGCAATTGCTTGATGACCCGCGTCTTGAAAGCGCTTAAGCATAATAAGTGGTACTAAATGACCAATGTGAAGGCTTCCCGCTGTTGGGTCGAAACCACAGTACACAGTTTGAGGTGCATCATTGAGTTGCTGCTGCATCTGTTCGAGATTACTGGCTTGAGCAATTAGCCCGCGATCATTTAATTGTTGAATAAGTGTCATCTGTCTTGTCTTCATTTTTACTATCAGATTGACAGAGTACGAATAGACAACAGCGATTTGTATATCTCAAAAGGGACAGTTTTAGCTTTATTGCGTAATGAGGTGGTTTAAGAAAAGTTGGAAAAGTTCACTTAATGAAGCCACGTGTAACTTTGCATAGATGCGTTTTCGGTGGTTTTTAACAGTGCCTTCAGATACACCAAGCTGGGTTGCTATTTCTTGGCTATCAAGGCCTTGAATAATTAAGGTTACGATTTGTTTTTCACGTTTTGTAAGTAAGTGCTGACCAAAAGTGAATAGAGCACGCTTAATTAATTCGCGTTTTTTCTCAGTGTGAAGCGCAGGTTGCAATAAAGATTCAGCGAGAAGAAATTCTGCTTGTAGCCAATGTTGCTGACATAGTGACTGAATTAGACAGAAGTGTGACTTTAATGTGTTTATATCTTCACGAGTAAATACATGGTCTTTTTTGGTTTTACCTAAGTAAATAATGACCCAGCGATCAGGCTCTATCTCAATAACGAGGCAAAGCTCATCTTGCCAACCTGTTTGTAAGTAAAAAAGTGAGTAATCGGTTGAGGTGATTTTAGCTTTATTGTTAATGATATCCTTTAAAGAATGAACCCCTTGTTTTTTGTTGCTTAAAATCATCTGATAAAAGGGATCATCACGAAACGATGCCGTTAAGTAGCGCTCAAAAAGTAGCTCACGTGACTCTTTAATTGAGTCATACAAATAAATAGGATGTTTATTACCTCTTAAACCCGTTATAACAGCACAATCAAAATTTACAATATGATTGATAAAAGCCACTAACTTAGGCGTAAACGTGGCTGAATTAATTGCCGAAATGGAAGCGGCGAGTAACGAATTAAATGTTTTTTCTATCATGAGATTAAGAGGTAATAATGCGCTCGGTACATCATAACGCAGGGAGGAGTATTTTTAAAAGTGACTGGTGTTATGAGGCTGTGCATCGCCAATTTAGAAAGCTCACTAAAACAAAGGGCGCATTTCCCAATGAAAATAGTTTGATGAAATTATGTATGTGGACATATTGAACGCTTCAAAGGAGTGGACAATGCCAATCCATAGCTGGAATCTTACATTTTTCAATTAGCCATCCACTTCGAAGGTAGGTTAGATGCTGTGCTAGATATTTAGCAATTTAAGCTGATACAGAATTTTGAACCCCCTCAACTTAATATCCACTAAATTTGCAGAAAGTGCTTGGCTATATTTGGCGAAAAATGAATACTTAGCCAAGCATTTGGTATTATATATTGATAATATGAGTAAAGCTTACTTAAATTCGACAAAACCTTTATCGTCGTTAGCTTTATATTTTTTAAGCGAGTCTTTTAATTCTGAATCTTGATCATCACTTAAAGGCCAACCAGCATCAATTAATTTTAAAAAGTCACACAAGGCAACCCAACCAACAACTTTTATAGATTTATCTTTTTCCCATTTCTCGCCATCCCAATCCATATAATCATAAGAACCAAACCCAGTTTCATACCTAACAGCTACAAAATATAATCCTGGCTGAATAGGGGGCTGATTCTCAATCCAGGCTACAGGAAGTTTTGCTTTACTCATTATTTTACCTCTCTGAATTCTTCAGCTTACTAAATTATTACTGCTTAACTTGTTAGGCGTTGTTTCCAAGTTTGCTAGATGATGAAAATGTTTTACAACAAACTTAACTTCCTTGGGCTCAGTGTAATGTTCAGTAATTTTATTAATACATCCTGATTGCAAGCTTGTAGCAGTAAGGATATGACTAAAATTGTTTTTCTATCTCAAATGTAAATGAGCTATCGTCACAAGCGAAGTGTTCGATTTATTTTTACTGTGTAAACAGCTAATCCAGAATAAAAATTAAGATAGCTTCTAATTTTGCAATATCCAAGTCTTCCTTTAGTCGTTTCAGTTAAATGTATCGTTTGGGCTTATAGATTATAACGGTTGATTAACTCGTCAATTTTTCTTCTCACTGGGGCGACCACATCTGATTGGTTTGCTAGTATGACGACAATGAATCCACTATCAAGATGAATATCTAAACGCGCATCAACCCCTAAATAGGCACCGCCGTGTCCTACTTTACGATTGTTAGGCTCGCCACTTACAGAAAAACCATAGCCATACCAAAAAGCAGAGTTATATTGTGTCTTCTCAGAGTAAGCGTCTTCGGTAAAAGCTTTACTGAGTAATTTAAACTCGGTTAGAGCCAGAGAAAAGTTATGTAAATCTTCGAGAGTAGAAAAACCGCCACCTGCGGGGCTGCCTTTAACCGCTCTGGTGTAACGGCTGTCTACCCAGTGGTCGCTATACGATCTTTTTAAATAACCAGATGCTAAGTTATTTGTTACCGAATCAAGCTCGAAACTTCCTGAATTAGGCATATTTGCTTTATTGTAAATATTTTTTTGAACATATTCGTAATAACTTTCACCAGAGACTTTTTCGATAACTAAGCCAAGCATTAACATTCCCGAGTTACTATAGCGGTTTCGTGTACCTGGCTTGAATAGCAGTTCGCTCTTTGATATGAGTGGCTTGTATGCAGCTAGATCTCTGTATATTTCTTTATTACTTTGATTAAATTCGTCGTTAAAAAAGTTTCCTAATCCTGATGTATGTGTCATGAGCTGCCTGATAGTGATCAAATCAGCGTGTTCTTTGGGTAGCCAGCTCTTATCAACATACTGGATTAGCTTATCTTCAAATTTTAATTTCCCTTGCTCGATTAGCTGTAATGCCGCAATTGCAGTGAACATTTTGTTGATTGAGCCTAAGGCAAATCGTGTATCTATTTTATTTTTTTCATTCCATGTTCGATTTGCATAGCCAACAGCGTCTTGATAAATGATGTCACGACCTTTAGCGACTAAGACAGAGCCTGAAAAAGCATCTTTAGCAGCTAGGTTATTTATAAAGCTAGACAGTGCTTTTTTTAGTTCTTGCTTAGAAATCGGCTGTTTAGGTATTTCCTGCGATTCAGGGTCTTGTAATGTGAAATAATTAAATTTATGAGGAGGGTTCTCTTCTTTATTGATAATTAGGTTATATTTTAGCTTATTGTTGCTGGATATAACTTCGACTATTTCATTGTTACCTTCGGGTGGTAAAACCTTTATTAGCTTGAGCTTGCCATAGGTATTTTGGGAGTTTAGAAAGTCGCCTACATGCGCATCAATACCAAACCTTTCTATTACATTTTCAGACATATTATTAGAAACATAATCAATGACCTCAAGGCGCGGGCCTTCATTAAATACGTTGATGAATGTGGGAGCTAACGCTTTATTCGCTAATGAGGGGAGAGAATAAAGTAATGTGGTTATGATTAATAAAAACGTTTTCATTGAAATTCCTTTGCTGATGAAAAGACAGAGTGGAGATAGTGTTAGTTGTTTTATCTTCGTCCACTACTTTTATGCGGCAAGAACTAATTTTGGCGTTCATTAAGTGCAAAAACTGCTAGTTATTACCAATAATATGGAGATGCTAAATTAATGATTTATTGATGCTTTTTAAAAATCTATCTACGCGAACTTACTGCATACTATGCTGCTATTTAAACAGTGCCCCAAGTAAAGAAAAAATACCTTCAGCCATAATTGGCGTATCGGCGGAGTTTGCGTTATCTCTTTTTGTTTGGTAGTTGTTAAGCATCTTTCTAAGTGCTTTATGCTTGAACCAAACGCCTAGACAAGAAGGGCAGTAGCTAAGATTATTCGTTGAACGTAAAGCGCCACAATTCATGGGACATTGGTTGTTGCTCGTTTGGCTTTTAGAGATTGATAATGCACTAAAAAAATCTTTTGGATCAAATTCTTTAGTGAATTTAATGGATTGAACGTAACTTTTGGGTAGCCAGGCTCCTTTGCATGATGCACATCCATAACCCGTATGCGCTTCAGCTTCATCAGCTTTTAATGGTTGACCATCCTCAGGACATTTCATTTTTAACTCCTTACCAATTGTTTATCACTGTTTCATAAATGCGACAGCGAGCCCTGAAGAAACAAACGTGACCCCAGCCCCAATATTTAGCCCTGAGACTAGCTTGGGTTTATCTTTCAACCATTTAAAGAGTTGCGATGAAAAAACACCCATCAGGCTAAAGCCAATTGCTGTTAATATCGCAAACCAAACTCCATAACCAATCATTTGAATCGTTACTGAACCCAAGTTAGGGTTCACAAACTGGGGTACAAATGCCAGAACAAAGATCCCAGGTTTGGGGTTTAATGCAGCTGAAAGAAAGCCGGTAGAAAAGATAGTTGTTAGAGATTGCTTCTTAGCAGGCTCTAATGAAAAGAGGTTTTTCGTACGTAGCACTTTTACACCTAACCAAATTAGGTAAGCGGCACCAACTAGTTTTACGGCATAAAATGCGACTTCAGAGGTTTGAATTAACAGCGTCAGGCCAAAAGTAGCGGCAATAACATGAAATAAAATACCCGCACCAGAAGACACTCCCGACATAACCGCCGCCATTCGACCTTGACTTAATCCTCGTCCAATCGCGAGTAAATTATCTGGCCCAGGAGAGATAACGAGCAATAAGCAAGCAAGTGTATAAGTTACAAAAACCTCGATTGGGAACATGAAACCTCCTTGTTACATGGCAAATAAAGCAAATAACTATATCTTTAAAGACGATGTGTACTTTATTTATACTTTCATTGAATGCTGCTTTTGTAAACTAGTAATATGGACTAATGTAAAGAAGCACTCGATTGGGGGAAAGAATTTTTAACCTTTATTCGTATTGATATTGATGAGTTGTTTTTGGCAAAAAGCCCTAGGGAACCCAGGGCTCAATAGTGTTACAAGCTCTTTTTCGGTGGCAACGCAACGTTTGCGAATATAAGGCCTGCCACGAGCGACATGAAGATCAAAAAGGTTTGTTGACCTATGTGATCAGCATATACGAAATCTTGACCCTCAATTAATGAGTTAAGACCAATATAAGTTTTACTGCCCGGAACCAATACAATTAAGCCTTGCATAGCAACAATAGAAGCAGGCGCATTTGCTACACGGTTAAATAAATTACTAAACACACCCACAGCAAGTGCACCCACAAAAGTACCTAATGTGTAATCTAGGTACATTGCCGAGCCGATACTGGTTCCATAAGCAATGAAGCCAGAGGCAATAGACCAAACGGCATGTTTAATTTTAGTTCTAAAAATGACAATTAGGCTGCTACACAGCATAAAAATAGCCAGCCAAGCTGTCCACTTGGGTAATGGCTCAGGTTGTATAAAGTCTGTTTGTCCAAAGAGGGCAAAGCCAATTCCAATCCCTATAAAAGCACCAAAATAAAGCTTAAATAACAGCATAAAGGAGTCCATCACCCTTGCAGTGCCAGATACTAAGTGTCTTGCTGCAAGTTCAGCGAGCCCAAGGGCAAGGGCAAGCCCAGGTATAAACACAATAATGGCAGAAAGCACCACTAAGCGTATGTTTATTTCGGCATCAAGATAGACACTAATTGCACAGGCTAAAATTGCTGAAACGATTGCAACTAATGGTTCGAGCATATGAGCGACACGTTTAGAACGTGTTGACCAAAGTACAAATAAATAAACAATGAGCGTGAGTAATGCTGACCAAAATACATCATTCCAGCTGGTGCCCATTAACATTGCAAATGCACCGCCAGAGGTTGCAAACGCGACACCTGTGGTAAATTTGTTGTACGGGTTAGGCATGGTGTAAATAATGTCGAGCTGTTTATCAACCTCTTGTAATGTTAACTCGCCATTGAGCATTTTGTTTACTAAGTCATCGGTATCAGCCAGCGAGCCTAAATCGTGATCGCCAGGATCTACACGTGCAACATGGGTGTATTCTTCTTCGTGGCCGTCTGTCCAGATCACAAAAGTAACGGATGTGGGCGACATAACAAAGGAAGACTTGAGCCCAAGGTATGTAGCAACTTCCATTAGGTGTGCTTCAAGTCGGTAAGCAGGTGTGCCATATTTATGGAGCATTTTACCCAGCTTAACGATAAATTTTCGTTTTTCAGTAAACGTTGCGTTTTTCAAAGGTGTTTTGAACCAAAGGTTAAATTGTTCAGTTAAGGATAGACCAAATTTCAATAAGATATAGTCATTGCTAAAGACAATATCGGTTAAATTTTCCAGCGCGATTTTAGCGGCAAACGCCACTATGTCTAGTAATATTTAAGAGGAATTTACTTATTTTTTGCCTCAATCCATTGCGCCATATATTGTGTTGAACGCATAGTGTGATGTTTCAGCATTTGCCCCGTGAAATTTGCTTGCCTATGGCTAATAAGAGATTCACTCACAGCCTTTATTTTAGCGATTAATTGAGTTTGAAGCTTTGATTTATCATAATATTTTTGCAGTAACTGCTGACCATGTTGTTGGGCTTGAGTAAATTGCGCTTCGCTTTTGTAAAGTGCAACCGCTGCGTCGGCAAACTGCTCGGTACTTTCGCATAGGGCACCCGGCCAAGGTTCATCTTTGTGCATACCTTCACTGCCAATTGGGGTGGTGACACTCGGTGTTTGCATAATCATCGCTTCAAGTAATTTACCTTTGATCCCAGCCCCAAAACGTAGTGGCGATAAGCACACTTTAGCCTCTTCCATTACTTTATAGGCATCTTCAGCCCAGCCTTTAATTAAAAAGCCTGTTTTTGGATTATTAAGTGCCGTTGCTTTGGGTGGTGGATAAGAGCCGTAAATATGTAATTCGGCATCAGGCAATTGTTTTCGAATAAGCGGCCAAATCTGTTGTAAGTACAAAACAGCATCCCAATTTGGCGCATGACGAAAATTACCTATCGTCATAAAATGTTTGCGCTCACTGAATGATTTAGTGGTCAGGGGCAATGTTGTTAAATCAACTAAAAAGGGGAGGTGATGGAGCAAGGCTGCATCAACGTTGAATACGTCATTCAGTAACTGGATTTCAAAGTGTGAAATGATCAAACTAATGTCAGAGCGCAAGATGGCGGCAATCTCACGTTTTGCAATATCGCTGTGTAAATCTGCTGTGGTAAATTCGCGCCCTGCTTTATGTGCTTCGTGGCGGGCGTTTCTTAAACATTGAAGGTCTTCAGTGTCGAGAATTTTCAGAGCGTTAGGGCAGTATTTATCAATACGCCAGCCAAATTGTTCTTCCATCATAAAACGGTCAAACATCACAATATCGGGATTATAAGATTGCACATAGTCATCAAAACTTGAGCAATTTAGTGCAATAACCTGTGTACTAATGCCATCATCACTGAGGTCGACCATGTGTTCTGTTTTTTGTGCAGGGCTTGCAAATTCAACCTGCCAACCTTCACTGCGAAAAGCCCGCAATAACGACATCATATGTGTGCCGGCTGCTGAGGAATTTGGCTCAGGCCACACATAGCCGATCACTAACACTTTTTTCATTTACTTGAGTCTCTTATTTGTAGGTTGATGTCCACCAAGGTTCGAACAGGGGGAGTCGACTGATTGAGCAATTCGTTGAGTACTTGGCAGGTTCTTTTGCCTATTTCATCGGCATTGATAGCAATGGTTGATAAAGAAGGCAGCATCAAGCGTGAGTCTTCAAGATCGTCAAAGCCAACGACCTTGATGTCTTTTCCAGGCTCAAGGCCATGTTGGCGCATAGCTTCAATAACGCCGTATGCGATCACGTCATTAAAACAAATAATTGCTTGCGTACTGGGTGCTTGCGTAATCAATTTATCGAATGCTTCGCGTCCACCTTGGCGATTGGTGGGGGCTTCAATGACGCATTTTTTATCATGAATGTTAAATTGTTTTAAAGCCGATAAAAAGCCGCTTAATCGTTCATGGTAATCAGATATTTCACTAGTTCCACCTAAAAAAGCAATGTCATCAATACCCTGTGACAGAATATGGGAGGTGGCTACATGCGTGCCTTTTTTATTATCCGGCAGAATACAAGGGGCTGCCGAAAATGGGATTTCACGCATAATATTAATAACAGGAAACCCGCTTTCTATTAGCTCATCTTGCCAGCTTTGCTCAGTGCCTGGAGCCGGACACATTATAAAGGCAGCGACATTGTATTCTTTTAATGTTTTTACAACCTGTTTTTGCCTTTCAACATCCTCAGCAATGTTAACCAACATAGGCAACATACCTAAAGCTAAAATATGCTTTTCAAGGCCCACTGCCAGTTGCGCAGAATAGGGGTTCGTTAAGTCATTAATGACAAGGGCAACCAAGTTTGAGCGTTTACTTCTCAGTGCCGCTGCATCACGATTGTATACATACCCCAGCTTTTCAATTGCGCTAAGTACTTTATCCTTACTTTTTTTACTGACCTTATCACTGTTTGTTAGGACTAAAGACACGGTAGATTTGGATACTTGAGCTTCTTTAGCAACATCCCAAATCGTGACTTTGCCTGTTTTTTTAATCATTATATTTAGCGAGAAGTAGTGAAAAGAGTACGCTTATTTTAGCGTAATTTTCAGGTTTAAGTCACTGATTGGCAGCTAAAAGAGTCGAAACTCTTTATGAATTGCCCTAAACTGTCTAGATTATCGAGAATAAAAACGAAAAAGGAACCGATATGAAAGCATTTAAATTGCTTTTTGCGCTAGTTATTGGCGTATCCGTGAGTACTTCAAGTTTTGCCAACGAAGGATACCAAACCCCGTCACCAGCTCTTGCGGCTGTTGTTGATGCCAAGTTAGCGCCCAGTAGCTACCTATCAAATGATGGTCAGTGGTTGGCGTTATTCGATAGGAAACGCATTGAAACATTACAAGACCTGTCAAAAGAGGAGCTTAAGTTAGCGGGTATAAAACTTAACCCTGCTAATTTCTCACGTTCTCGAGAGCGAACAAAATTTACAAACATTGTTCTAAAGCATGTTGAAACAGGCAGCGAAATAGAGGTAACAGGATTACCTCAAGGCATTATTCGCGCGCCAAGTTGGTCTAGCGATAGTCAGTATTTAGCGTTCGTTGTAGAACAAGCGTCCGCTGCAAACTTATGGGTTTATAATGTCAGTACTAAACAAGCAAGGCAGTTAAGTGACACGGCTTTAAACTCAGTGCTTACTCGTTCGCCCTACAGTTGGCTACCTGATAGCAGCGCTTTGCTTGCTAATGCAGCCGTTAATTTAGGCAAAGCACGCCTTTCGAATGACACTACGGGGGTTGTACCTGTTATCCAACAAAGTAGCGGTGAAAAAGCCCCTGCGCGTACGTATCAAAATTTACTTAGTAGCCCATTTGATGAGGCGCAATTTAAGTTTTATGGACAAAGCCAACTTACCTATATTCCGCTTAGCGGCCAGGCACAGCCGATTGGCCAGCCAGGCTTAATTAAATCATTTTCAGTCTCACCTGATTCAACCAATATTTTAGTAGGCATGATTGATGAGCCATTCTCATATCAAGTTCCTTACAGCCGGTTTGCAGCCACATGGCAAATATGGGGCATGCGAGGGTATACCTTAGCTGAGCTTGCTAAACAGCCGCTAGCAGACAACATCCCACAAGGTTATGACAGTGTTCGTACCGGTCCTCGTGAGTTTCAGTGGCGTGCAGATCAAGGTGCGGAAGTTATTTGGGCACAGGCGCAAGATGGTGGCGATATGAAAACAGACGTGCCTCATCATGACTATCTTTATAGCTTGCGTGCACCGTTTAAACGAGACCCAAAATTATTTGCTAAAGTTGAACGTCGCTTTGATTCAATAGAGTGGGGCAATAACAATGTTGCACTGTTATCTGAATGGCGCTTTAGTGATAGGCAGTTGCGCACATACGTTATTCAGCCGCGCAATGCCGACCGAAATCGCGTGTTATTTTCAGAGCGCAGCTATAACGATGCGTATAAAGATCCAGGTAAACCCATTTATGAGCGAAACGATCTCGGTGTAAGTGTTATCAAAGTCGTTGGCGGGCGTTATATTTTCTTACGTGGTAATGGGGCATCTGAACAGGGTAATATCCCATTTTTAGATCGCTATGATGTAAAAACGAACTCAAAAACGCGTATTTGGCAATCGGCTGCACCTTATTATGAACGTATTCGTGCGATGCTGGATGATGAAGGTGAGCGACTCATTACCATTAGAGAATCTAAAACCGAGCAACCTAACTTTTTTATCCGTGATTTAGGCGACGATACGCTGACACAACTAACGACGTTTGAGCATCCTTACCCTGAGTTTAAAGGGGTAACAAAAGAGCTTATTCGTTATCAGCGTGATGATGGTGTTGAGCTAAGCGGTACTTTATACCTGCCACCAGGCTATGATAAAACCCAAGGCACATTACCTGTATTAATGTGGGCTTATCCGCTTGAATATAAAGATAAAGCGGTTGCTTCACAGGTACGCGAGTCTCCTTATCAATTTACCTATATTGGTTATTGGGGGCCAATGCCTTACCTTGCAAAAGGGATTGCGGTATTTGACGACCCGAAAATGCCAATTGTGGGTGTTGATGGCAAAGAGCCGAATGATTTATTTCGTAAACAGCTGGTGGCAAGTGCTAAAGCTGCGGTTGATGTGTTAGTTGAAAGGGGCATCGCAGATAAAGATAACATTGCCATTGCTGGTCACTCTTATGGTGCTTTCATGGTGGCAAACTTATTAGCACATAGTGATTTATTCAAAACAGGTATTGCACGCAGTGGTGCTTATAACCGCACCTTAACGCCATTTGGTTTCCAAGGTGAGGAGCGTGATTTTTGGCAAGCCCAAGATGTGTATGCGGCTATGTCACCGTTTTTCCATGCTGAGAAAATCAATGAGCCTATGCTAATGATCCACGGTCAAGAAGATCCAAACTCAGGTACATTCCCGATGCAAAGCGAGCGTATGTACGCGGCATTAAAAGGCCTTGGTAAAGAAGCCCGCTTAGTGATGCTGCCGTATGAGGCTCATGGCTACCGCGCTCGTAAGAGCCTATTGCATGTGCTGTGGGAGCAAGAGCAATGGCTTGATAAATACTTACTAAGTGAAGAAGAGCCTGCAGAGCCAGCTGCCGCTGAAAGTGTCACTCAGTAATTAGTTAAATGTTTATATTAAAAATCCCCGCCCTCGAAGCGGGGATTTTTGTATTTATGGTTGTAAAGTTTCTTTCAAAGTAAAGAAATCGATTTAATCAGTTGTTTTTGTTACTACATTAGCCAAATATCAATTTGCCATTTATTTGCTGTAGATAGAGGTAATATTTTCTGTTATTAATAATTAGTTGTTAAAGATATTGAGATTAAATTGAGCTAGATATGGAAAAAGCCCATTGGCTTGATATTAAGTTTATTTAAAAAATGGAGTTTTAATGAAATATATTTTATTGCTTACCTTATTATTAACCTCTTCTTTTTCTTTAGCTTCTAAAGAGTTAGATTTGGAAAAATTCGCACAAACATATTTCAAGCTTATGACAGCTACTCAGTCTCCTAATGCATCTAGTGTTGAGTTAGAAAAATACCTGTCTTTACTAACAGACGATATTGGGCATTCCCATTTACCTTATGTTGTTGATGATTCTAGATTACCTGATGGCAAAGAGTCGATGAGAAAGGGAATGACTTTTTATTTGGGAGCACATACCGAATATGAAGCGACGTTATTAAACGTCTTTGTTTTTAACAAATCAGCCATTGCGATTCGATACAAAAATTATGCAAAAGGTGTTCACCCACAAAGTAAACAGCCGATTGAATATTCTCAGACAATGATGGAAGTGCTTGAACTAGAAGATGATAAAGTCGCAGTAATTCGCAAGTATCATGAGTAATGTTTATATACAAAATATATTATGTTTTTCCAAACTAGCATCATATGAAAGTTAGTATGTTTATGTGCTTTAAATCGTTCTGGCATGTTGAAAGTGAATTCAAATAATACGTAAAAAGGAATAAAAAAATGTTTATAATTCAACTAAGGTTCTCAGATAATAAATCTCAAGCTAAAGATTTTATGGAAGGCCATAAAAAATGGCTTCAGTCGGGGTTTGATAAAGGTATCTTTGTGTTATCTGGAAGCTTACAGCCTAACGCAGGCGGCGGCATTATTGCAGTCGGTGTTTCCAAGCAGGAGATCGAAGAAATTGTCGCTGAAGATCCTTTTGTAATCGAAAATGTAGTTAAACCTAAAATCATTGAGTTAGCGCCATCTAAAGCTGATGAACGCTTATCATTTTTGCTCGATAACAGGTTGTAATTGCTCGCTTAACCAATCAATAAACACCCGAGTACGCCTTGGTAAGTGACGTCGATTCGGGTAGACGATATTAATTGGCATGGGCGGCAAGTTATAGTCAGGTAAAACTTGCACAAGCTCACCTCGGCTAAGCTCATCGATAACTCCATGGCGTGGCACTTGAATAAGACCAAGCCCTGCTAGACACGCTGCTTTATAGGCATCCGTATTGTTAACTGTGAGCTGCGATTTCATGGCTAGAATTTGCCAATCACCTTGTGTATCTTGGTATTCAAAGCCTGGGTCAAGTTGACCGAGTGTTTGACTATAGCGAACAATGTAGTGCTCGGCTAAATCAGCCAGTTTAGTGATGTTGCCATACTGTTTAATATAACCTGAGCTTACACAGTTGATCATCGGGCAGTGGCCAATTCTTTTAGCGATCAGCGATGAGTCTTCTAAATTACCGACTCGCACTACACAATCAAACCCTTCTTCAATTAAGTTCACACGCCTGTCTGAACTACTCAGTTCAATCTCTAATTGTGGGTGTGCAGATAAAAAATGCTCTAGATTCGGCAACACTAAACGCCGACTAATTGGTTGTGGCATATCTACTCTAAGACGCCCTGATAACGCTTCGTCATTTTTATGAAATAGAGTTTGTAGTTCGTCTATATCAGCAAGCATATCTTTACATCGCTGATAAAAAACAGTGCCTTCGTTGGTGAGTGTAACCCGCCTTGTTGTGCGGTTTAGGAGCCGAGCACCTAGGGTATCTTCGAGTTGTTTAACTAACTGCGAGACAGACGACTTAGGCATGCTCAGTGCAAGTGCTGCAGCTGAAAAGTTTTTTAGCTCAGCTACCTGAACAAAGGTTTTCATAGCGTTAAGTTCATTCATGATTGTTTGCTATTTACGAACAGTTATTTCAATTTTACATGGTTTATCTAGTTTTGCAGTGTAAATATACTGGTTGCTTAAAATTACTTCAAAGCAAAAAGGTAACAACGATGAGCAACAAAATTGCAGTGATCACAGGTGGTAATCGCGGTTTAGGGAAAAATACGGTATTAAGTTTGGCACGTAAGAATATTGATTGTGTGTTTACTTATCGAAGCCATAAAGATGAAGCGCAACAAGTCGTAGAGGAAGTTGCAGCGCTGGGGGCAAAAGCAGTCGCTATGCAACTTGATGTTAGCGATATTTTAGGTTTTGCTGAATTTAAACAATCACTTGAAAGCATTTTAAAAACACAATGGCAAACATCTCGGTTTGATTATTTAATCAATAATGCAGGTCATGGTAGTGACAGTACATTTGCTGATACCAGCGAAGCCATATTTGATAACTTGATGAATGTACATGTAAAAGGAGTGTTTTTCTTAACGCAAACACTGCATGAGATGATAAGCGGTGGCGGGCGCATTATTAACTTATCTTCAGGGCTGACACGGTTTGCTTTACAAGGTAAGGCAGCTTACGCCACCATGAAAGGGGCTGTTGAGGTCATGACCAAATACATGGCAAAAGAACTCGCAGGGCGTAATATTGCAGTGAATGTCGTTGCACCTGGCGCAATTGCGACTGACTTTGGGGGTGGTGTTGTGCGTGATAATGAAGATGTTGCGCAATTAGTGAGTTCATTTACCGCTATGGGGCGAGTTGGTCAAGCGGATGATATCGGTCCTATGATTGCGCAGTTACTCGGCGATGAAAATCGTTGGGTCACCGGACAGCGTATTGAAGCATCGGGTGGCATGTTTTTATAATCCTCAAACTAGTGTGATGTCAGTGATCGCGTGTTTGTTTGCTTATTGAAATGAATGTGATTTAATCGCTTTCTCTTTTTAAGCAACGAACATGTGATTGCATTTATGCTCGATTTGGCAGTACTCGCGGTTTTTATTCCGACCTTTTTCTTTGTTTCTATTACGCCGGGAATGTGTATGACACTTGCCATGACACTCGGTATGAGTGTAGGCGTTAGACGTACTCTTTGGATGATGGCAGGCGAAGTGCTTGGTGTTGCAGTGGTTGCTATTGCTGCAGTGATTGGGGTTGCCAGTATAATGCTTAACTACCCTGAGTTATTTGCTGTTTTAAAATACTTAGGAGGGGCCTACCTTATTTACCTTGGCATCAATATATGGCGCGCAAAAACAAGCTTTAAACTTGGCAACGAGGCTGAGCAGAAAATAGCGCGTAGCCAATTATTCTCGCAAGGATTTATTACTGCGATAGCGAATCCTAAGGGGTGGGCATTTATGATCTCACTCTTACCTCCTTTCATTAATGTTGATGCCGCCGTTGCGCCTCAGTTAGCTATTTTGCTGAGTATTATTATGCTTAGTGAATTTATTTGCATGCTTATTTATGCCACGGGTGGTAAGAGCTTGCGGGTGTTTTTAGATAAAGGCGATAACGTTAAGTGGTTGAACCGTATTGCCGGTGCTTTGATGATGGCTGTTGGTGTATGGTTAGCTTTGGGCTAACCATACACTTTTCTAATTAAATGAGTTCTTTATCGTTGGTTACGAGATTAAAGCATTGTTTTAGTGTCTCGATTGCTGTTTTTGTTTTCGCTGCAAGGCTATCTCTAGCGGGTGTAACGGCGTACACCGTGTAGTCAGGTAAAGACCACTCAGGAGCAATTTCTATAAGCTCTTTGCTTTTTAATAAACTTCTCACTTCAGGCTCAGGCAGTACACCATAACCCACGCCATCACATACTAGCTTTGTAAGGCCTTGCATATTATTGACGATAATTTTTGCCTTAGGTAATGGTTTACTGTCAAGGGTAAGTGCATTGAATGCATTGCTGTCTGCGCTGATATGGGCAACTCTGGCATGGCATTCAAGATCATTCCATGTTGCGTGCTGAAGTTTGCTGAGCGGGTGATCTTTATGGGCGCATAATTTAAGTGGCCATGTTGCGAGTTTACGAGCCACTAAATTAGAGTCGGTTAAAGGGCCGATTGCAATGGCCAAATCAGCACCAGATTTGATCATATCGACAGGTTCATCTGTTAAAACAAGCTGAATGCTTAAATCATCAAACTGATGGATTAGCTGTTTTAATGGCTCGCTCAATAAACCACTACCAAAACCAACCGGCGCAACCAGTTTTAGCTCCCCACTTGGATTTCTTTGCAAATTTTGCAATTGACTACTGGCATGTTCTGCCAGCGTGAGCATTTTCAAACAGCTTTGATAATACACATGCCCAGCTTCTGTTAGGGTCAATTCTCTTGGGCTTCGATTAAATAAACTTAACCCAACCTCTTGTTCTAAATGTTTGATGTGTTGGCTTACCGCAGAGGTGGTCATTGCCAGCTCTGTTGCGGCACTGCTCATATTGCCTGTTTCAACTGTTCGAGAAAATACTCGTAATGTTTTAACTAGTTTTGAGTTCATTGTTCAGGCCTTCTTAATTCAGTTTTAAGAAATCGTAAATTGTAGAAATAGGGACTTCTCATTAATATCGCAAACGCTAATTATTATCATTTATAAAACAGATGTCACGGAGTATTATTATGTCGAGGGTCGTTTCTACGCTTTTACCACTTAGCGCAGCAGTGTTAGCTGGATTGTCTAGCTACGCAAATGCAGATGATAAAAAACAAGATATGGAAGTCATCGTGGTATCAGCATCTGGCTATGAGCAAATGCTTAAAGAAGCGCCTGCGAGTATTAGTGTGATTGATCGTGAACAACTAGAAAAACGCTTTTATCGTGACTTAACAGATGCCATGACTGACGTGCCCGGTGTTGTTGTAACAGGCGGCGGGGACCGAAAGGACATTAGCCTGCGTGGTATGGCAAACCAATACACCTTAATTTTAATTGATGGTCAGCGTCAAACATCACGTGAAACACGTCCAAACAGTGATGGTCCAGGCGTTGAAGGGGCGTGGACTCCACCTATTTCGGCAATTGAACGCATCGAAGTTATTCGCGGCCCTATGTCATCTTTATATGGCTCAGATGCAATTGGTGGGGTTATCAATATTATTACCCGCAAAACACCAGAAAAATGGTATGGCGAACTGCGTTTAGACAGCACCATTCAAGAGTCAAGTGAGTCGGGTAATATCAATCAAGGCAGCTTCTTTACTGCGGGTGGCTTAATTCCTGAGTTATTAGGGATGCAGTTATCAGGTCAATTTTCAAAGCGTGACGAAGACGATTTCGAAGCCGGTTTTCGTGGTAAAGAGCAAAGTAACTTAAAAGCGAAGTTCATTTTAACCCCATCAGATAGTCACGAAGTGATGCTTGAGATAGGCGGCGCACGACAAAAGCTTGATGAAACATTGGGTAAAACGGTTGCGCCGTTGGCTGAGGGCGAAAGTTGTGGGCGCAATGGTTGCCCTGAATCATCAACAACTGAATATGAGCAAGAGACCTATTCATTGAGTCATAATGGCTTTTATGATTTTGGCTCATCACGCAGTTACCTAAAGTACGATAAATTCGATAATACGTCTCGCGAAATGTACGTTGAAAATACGGATGCACAAACAAGCTGGACTTTACCTTTTACCAATCATAACGCCGCATTGGGTGCTTCTTACTTGAAAGAAGAGCTGGACGATTACACCAGTAACCGCATTAGTGATTTAACCCATGTGGAGAATGAGCAATGGTCGGTGTTTGCTGAAGATGAATGGAGTGCGACCACGCGTTTCAAGCTAACAACAGGGCTTCGTTACGATCATGATGGTAATTTTGCAGGCCACTTTAGCCCTCGATTATATGGTGTATACACTGCATCAAAAGCGATAACACTTAAAGGGGGTATTTCAACAGGCTTTAGAGCGCCGAATATTCGTCAATCTACCGCAGCTTGGGGGCAAGTGAGCCGTGGCGGTAACATTTACGGTAACCCTGATTTGAACCCTGAAAAGTCAGTAAACTATGAAATGGGTATTTATTATGATGCAAATCGTGATTTAACTCTTTCGAGCACCATCTTCTACAACGAATTTGATGACAAAATTACCCGTATTTCATGCCCATTAACACAGTGTACCGATGGACCAAACCAGTTTGGTTCGATGCCAACAACCTATGTCAATGTGGATGAAGCCGTTACGCAAGGTTTTGAGTTATCTGTATCTTACGATATTACCAGTGAGCTTGATGTAAGTGCAAATTACACTTACACAGATTCAGAGCAAAAAACCGGTGAATATAAAGGCAGTCCACTTAACCAATTACCTAAGCATATTGTCCAAACCTCTGTTAATTGGCGTCCGGTTGATAAGCTAGGCACGTGGTTACGCGTTCATTACCGTGGTGAAGAAAGCCAGCCAACAACAGGGCCATCACAAAGCAGCCTAATAGCACCAGATTACACCTTGGCTGATATTGGCGGTAACTATGATTTAAGCCGCAGCATTAAGTTAGGTTTTGGTGTTTATAATCTGTTTGATAAAGAAATCACTGAAGATGAATACGGCTATGTTGAAGATGGTCGCCGTTATTGGGTATCACTTGGGTTTAGTTTTTAATTGTTAGTAACTAGGCACTAAAGTTATAAAGATGCCAACCACCAGGCTTTTTGATGGTTGGCTTTTTATTGTCGATGCTGAATAACTTACCTAATCAGACAAGCATAAATTGAGCTATTGTGCCTTCCCCATAATAAGTGCGGTAAACAGGCCTATAACGAGAAAACTTGCAATAGAAATAAAAATACCACCAATAGCACCATAAAGTATTATGAGCGGGATATTTGCACCCACAAACAGACAAAGCGCAATGTAACTGTGAGACTTTTTTGTATTTCTAAGTAATAAGCTACTAGTGATAAGTAGCATCATCGCAATCAGCAAATAAATAACATTCATACAACAACTCCCTGTTTAGCCATTTTTTTAGTGGTTAGTCGAGCCGATAACTTACTTATTGCACAGTAAATGACTACACTGCCAATAACAAAAAAGCTGATATCGACAACGCTAATTAAAAGGTTATTTGCAGTGAATGCATGGCTTGACGAAAACAATAAATTTAATGGCAAAATTGCACAACATGCTAGGCCTATAGTGAGTAGTGTCAGCTGTAAAAAACGATAGTAGTTTAGTGGTATAAAGGCAATTAAACACCAAGCTACCCAGCTATAAAAGAACAGTGGTGCAAAGTAATTATTGTGTAATGCGCTGTCAACGAAGTTATTCAGTATTACTTGAGTAGGAAATAGGATTGCGCAAGCGGTTACAAGGCCACCACAAGTACCAATAATAATTCTGTTCCAGCGTTGGTAGGCTTGTTGGCTTAATGTTGGGTTATTACCTCTACTGCGTTTAGATAACCACATCATCATGCCTGACAAGGGTAAAAGTGCCGTTGTAAGTCCCAAGAATACCCAGATGAGTTTTACAAATAGCCCTGCAAAATTGCCAAAATGCAATGGGAATAGCAGCTCTAATACCTTTATCGATGTGCCTGGTATATCGCCAAAACGACTCATCGACTTCACAAATTCGCCTGAACCATGGTACTTCAACAGTTGTGAAGCCACTTGCTCACCACCAATTAGTCGCATGTAGACTTCTGCATTTGCATCGTTGTGCGCCATGATTGTTAAATCGACGATTTTAGCTTTTGGATAACGAGTTTGTGCATCGTGCAAAATGGTATTGATATCGGTGGCTTGAAATTGCTCACTTATGACAGGTTCTGGTATGGCGGTGAACTTTTCTATTAACTTATCTTGATCACCACCAAAACTAACAAAAGCCGCAGCGGGCAGCAAAATAACAGTTGCTAGACCTAAAAAAGCACCTGTAAAACCGATGATTACATGAAATAAGCTGCCCCAAATCCCCATAATTTTATGGCCATCGTTAATAATGACATCAAGCGGCTTTTTGCGTCTGAACGTGAATAGCTCTTTAAAGAATTGTCTATGTATAAATAAACCAGTCACTGTAGAAACAAGTAATGTTAATCCTAGAAATCCGGTTAAAATTAGGCCAATAGGTCTACCTAAGTGCAGGTCAGCGTGAAAATGCCCGATAAATGATGGAGCATCAGTTTTTCTGTGTTCATAAAAGTAACTCGTCGTTCCATAATATTCATTAACTAGTTGATAATTTCGTGGATCAAACTGATAAGCATAGGCAGCGGCTTCACTGTAGTTTTCATCGCCATGGTGTGATTCAAACAATACGGTCAGTAAATGTGTATTGTGCCCCGTTGGTAAATACACATGAATATTTTCACCAAACCCTTTTGGTACGGTTTTATGGTATGTATTAATTATTTCTGTAATTTTTTCGCTAGGAAGTGTACTGAGTTGATGCAGCTCAGGGTTTGCCCAAATCTTTAATTCTGGGCGGCTTAACACAGCCAACGCACCAGTAAAGCAAACAATAAATAATAAAATAGCGGTAATAATTCCTACCCAACTATGGAGTAAAAATAGCTTTTTTAACGTGATCGATTTCATGCTTGCCCCCCTGAGACAGCAAAATAGCTTAAAGCACCATGGCTGAGTAATATGAGCAGCATTAATAGAAAAGGGTGCCAAGCTTTAATAGCCATATAAGCGTAAATAAATAACCCTGCCCAAATTAGCGGAAACAGCATAATAGGAATAAGGATCTGCTCTTCAAGTGCAAAAGGGAGGTAGGTTGTCATCCCAGGGATCATTACAATTGCTGTGAGTAGTGCGAGTAAGCAGGCCATAAAATGGCGGAACTTGGTTGCAGTAAATGTGTGGTTTTTTGTCATTATTGTGCCCCAAAGAAAAAGGCGGCCGTAGCCGCCGCATTTAATTAAAAACTTACTTCGAAACGAAGACTCGCTGTTCTAGGTGAAGTAAGAGTTTGATTACCAAGCCCTGCTGGTTTTAAAAGCACAGACTTCTCATCAAGTAAGTTTTCTATAAGTGCATAAATGCCGTAGTTATCCCATTGGTAGCCAACACGTGTATTGACTAACCAATAAGCGTCATTTCGTGGATCGATAACGCTGCCATCACTTGTTTCTTTTGGGATAGATAAACGTTGTGAACTTCCTGTATAGCTTGCATTGATATTTGCAACGAAACCCTGTTCATTAAAGTAATCTAAACCAAAAAGTGCAGTCCACTCTGGTGCCCCTGCAAAAGGACGGCCTTGATAATCTTCGTCTGAACCATTCACGTCAGTGATAAATTCATCAATTTTAGTTTTTGAATAACCTAACCCGCCGTAAAGGTTAAGATTATTTGTTAACTCATAACTAATTTCTGTTTCAAAGCCTTGCACATGTGATTTACCAACATTGCGAGTTTCTCTGTCGTATTGATTGCCAGATAAAAACACAGCAATTTGTTGATCTGTCCAATCTAAGTAAAACGCATTGGCGTTGATTACCAGCTTTTCATCAAGCCAAACAGAGCGAAATGCTAATTCGTAGTTCCATGTATACTCAGGATTAAAAGTGAATGGCGTCGCTTTTGCTACGTTGGTACCAACACCGCCCGAGCGATAGCCTTTTTGTACTGTGAAGCTCGTAGAAACATCTTGATTGAAGCGGTATGTTGCGCCCAGTTTTGGTAGCCATGAGTCAAAATCAGCATCTTCTACAGGTTCATCCCCTGATGCGCCATCGGCCATTGCAAAAAGCTGCTGATTAATACCTGCAATGAGTTGCGCAAGCGTTGGGTTACTCGCAAAATCTTCAGGCTTAGGTAAAGCGTTTTGGGTTTGCTCTGTGATGTAAATATCAGCAATAGTTCCGTTGGCTTGTTCTTCTTTATCGTAGCGAAGACCAGCAAAAACATCCCATTGCTCGTTAATTTCATAGGTAAAATCGGCGAATAAAGCTTTTGTTTTTACTTTTTGAATGTAATCAGAATTTTGACCTATAAAGACAGGATCTGCGCCAGCGTAAAACTGTAAGACTTGCGACGCTAATGCATCTGGTAGACCTAGACCTCCAAATTCAGTGGGCGCTGTTAAGAGCGAACGCACACCTAAATCCGCGAATGTAATACCGCGCTCACCACCACTACTATCAAATACATCAAGATCAGAGTAATAAAAGCCGATTAATCCCGAAAGTTTGTCGCCGTCGTAGGTTAGTCGAAATTCTTGTGTGCTTGTTTCATCTGTTCGCACATCTGTTAGGGTTGATTGTGGCGGATTCATACTGGCATCACCATCCCACTCATAAGCATACTTGGCGTCAGAATAAGTGGTGATTGATGAAAATGACCATTGATCATTAATGTCATAGTCGAGATTTAAGATATATAAATCGGTATCAACCCATTCATACGTCGGTGAGTCGAGGTATACATAACGGTCGTCATAAATATCGTTAATAGGGAAGTCCTCGTGACCACTTTCGACCATGACCCAATCAATCCCTTTTTCATTTTCACCGTGCATAAAGCTTAATTGGGCTTCGAATTCGGGCAATGCTGAAGGGGTATAGCGTAGTTTTGCACGGTAAAATTCGTTGTTATCAAAGTCAGACTCTTCACCTGTTGCTACATTTGTGTTGTAACCATCAAAGTCGCGTTTTTCGCCACTAACACGAAATGCTAGTTCGTCCTCGATAAGGCTCCCACCAAACGCAACGGCGGCTTCTTGTGTGCCATATTCGCCAACACCAATACGTCCTTTAAAATCGTATTCGTGCATGGCATCACGGGTTTTCATTACCACCGCACCTGCCAGTGAATTACGTCCTTGAAGCGTTGATTGTGGGCCACGCAAAATTTCGACTTGGCTAATATCCCAAGTCGAAAACCCACCTTGTTGCATCATACGATAAGGTACTGGAGCACCATCAACATACACACTTGCTAAGCCACCAGACCCACCGCCAGTAACATTAAATGCGTCAATACCACGAATATTGAAACCTGCACCGTCCATGCCTGAGGCATTTGGTGTGCGAGCAAGCACGTCGTAAAAGTCGTTTAGGTTTTCACGTTCTATAGTTTGATTTGTAATAACGGCTACACTTGCTGGGGTTTCTTGTAATGTACGATCTATTTTTTGGCCTTTAACGACAATTTTTTCAATATCAGCTTCATCAGCAAGCGCGGTATGGGAAAGAAGTGAGACACTTAAAAAACTTGTTATAGCGGCAGCTAACTTTGTTTTTCTTAGAATAAGCATTGTAGGTTCCATTTACACTGTAATAAGAATGGTTATCATTGTATCAATGAGACTTATTATTAACAATTGTTAAATAGAGTAAAAACTAAAAGATTTTAAAAGGAGTGATTAATATGAACAAAAAAGACGCTCTTGAGCGTCTTTTTTCAATAATTTACTTATGAGTAAAGTTAATTCTTAGTGTCACTGTGAGACATTGAACTGCCCACTGATGCTGTTATTACAAGTAAAATAGCAAGCCATTGCCATATACTTAAAAATTCACTTAAGATTATAAATCCGGCGAGTGCCGCTATGGCAGGTTCTAAACTCATCATAATACTAAAGCCTTGGGCTGGCATATTTCTTAGTGCTACCATCTCAAGGGTATAGGGCAGTGCGCTCGACATAACGGCAACTAAAATACCTAATGGCAGAACTTCCCAGCTTAATAAGGCCATACCTTGTGACGCTGCACCATAGGGGACTAACACAATAGCAGCAACACTCATACCCATTGCTACAGTCATACCGCCAGAGCCTTGGTTACCGGTCTTTTTGCCAAACAAAATATAAAACGCCCAACAAGCACCGGCAGCTAATGCCAATATAACACCTACAGGATCTAAACTGTCTTCGCCTTTCATATCGGGTAGTAACAAAATAATGCCAGCAATCGCACAGGCAACCCAGAAAAGGTCGCGTTTTTTGCGTGATGAGAGTAGGGCAACTGCTAGTGGACCGGTAAACTCCAGCGCGACACCAATACCCAAAGGAATACGCTCTATAGCGTAATAAAAAAGAATATTCATACCGCCTAAGCTCAGCCCGTAAACAATAACAGGCATCCTTTGGCCAACAGGAGGAAAGGCACGCCAAGGTTTAAAAATTAAACATAAAATGGCGGCAGAAAAACCAAGGCGTAAAGCGGTTGTGCCTTCAGGGCCAATCAAAGGGAATAATTGCTTAGCAACAGAAGCGCCTGATTGAATCGTAACCATGGCTAGAAGAACGCAAATAACAGCAATTAGAAACGGTGGTATAGTGCGCGGCATCACTGTCCTTATGAGAGTTTTAAGCTTGAATTTGCCGCGATTCTACTGATGTTTTTAGTTTTAAGAAATGTTTTTCGTTAAATGAATTCAGTTATTAGTAGTGTGAATAGGGTAGTAAACTCCTTTACTACCCTAGCAAAGTGCTAGCTTAAGCTTGACTAAGTTTATTGAAGCTAGGCATGATCCTGTCAGGCTCTGCTTTGCGCTGGTTTCGCTTAGCAAGTGCAAAGAAAATAACGCTGAATATCATGGCGACAGCATCCACTAAATAACTTGAATACAAAGCAAAACCATTATGGGTTGTCAGCAATATCACAAAACTAGAAATAACCATGATTGCGCATAAGGCTGCAAGTAAATATAAGCCCATAGCACTTGCTCTGCTTGTGCCTTTTACAAAGGTGAATCCAACAAATACAAAAAATACTGCGTAATAACATATTAATGTGCCGTAATTAGTATTCGCAACAATGCTGGGTAGCCATTTGGCGGTGATCAAGGTACTTACCACAGCAAGCATCGAGCCTAAACACACACCAATTGTAAGCTTTGCCATGAATAAAGTACTGCGTTTAGTCGGGTCTTTTTTAAAACGTTTATCAATCCATAGTAAATTACCAGAATAGAATAAAAATGCGCCCAGTAGGCCCATAATAAAGTAGCCCCAGCGCCCCCATTCACCACCGTAGGTGCCAAAGTGTAAAGAAAATATACTGGCGACCATATTGCCCCAAATACTTTCATCACCTTGCGGGTAGCTTGAGTTTACCACTTCCAAAGTATACGGATTCATAAACAAGTAATCAGTTACTGGGCCGCGCACGACGGCTTGTTTATTACTCATCATAAATACAGCGGATGGAGTGGCTGAATTTAGGTTACTGTAGCGGACATGAATCGGTGTATAGCCTGGTGCATAGTTTTTAGCAGCTAAAATTTGCTCATTTATACGTGGTAAATCTTTAATATGATAGCTTTGTGCTGCTGGGGGAGTGCGTTCAAATAAAGGTTTATCGCCATAAAATTGAGCAAGACCACCATAAATAAAGTCGTGAAAAGCAAACACTACAACAGTAAATGCAATCACTAAATGAAAAGGTAAGCTGGCAATGCCGATTAGATTATGACTATCGAGCCAAAAGCGGCTAGGGCCTTTTTCTTTACGAAGGGCAAAAAATGTTTTCACTAAGGTAGGCAGTAAAATAATTACACCAGAGACAAGCGCCAAAAAGTACAAGACAGAAGCGATACCTAACACATAAACTCCTGACTGTTCATGACCAATTTCGCCTGCAATGCCTGCAGTGCGATGTAAATAGTCCACTAAATCAGCGAGTTTGTTTTCTGTTTGTTGTTCTATTGTGAGTTGTCCCTTTGCGCTTAAATAAGCTGTTTGTAACTCATTATCTAGGTGCATACCCCGTGGGCCACCTTTTACATACCAAGAAAGAGGCGCATTCTCAGTATGTAAATCGAGGCTAAATCCTTTTGCCAGCTGCACTGGCTTTTCAGCTATTGCAGCATCAACTAAAGGTTGGTAATCATAGTTCTCAACCGTAACTTTAGAAGCTTGAAGAGGTGCTGCCCATTGTTGGATTTCATGCTTGAACATGGTTAAGCTGCCTGCATAAAAGCCAATAAATAGCACTAAACCGGCGATGATCCCTGTCCAAGTATGTACGCCTTGATAGGTACGTAAAATATCAGACCTTACTTTCATAGCCCACCTCTAAGCATAAAAAAGCCTGTGTAAAGCAGTACAGTTAACCCACCTAAAAGTAGCCATGCCTGTTTTGCAGAATTAAATAAGTAAGTGAAACTAAAAATAGATAACCACAAGGGGGGAATCATCCACATGTTGAACTGTACTTTATCGCGTGCATCAATTCCGCCTGGACCATACCACACAAAAAAAGCGATAAGTATAAAAGCAAGCGCTAATCCTAGTAGTGCGCCTGCGAAGGTCTTACCTAACCATGTTGGCTGATATTTTTGAGGGCGAGTCATGAATTATCCTTTTTATAGAACAAGCTTAGAAGTGGGATCAGCATTAACATCATCATCAGTGTAAAAATGACTAGAAACACAGTTGCGGTGTTTGAAAACTGTTGAGAGGTTAAAATAGTAGCGGTGATTACTAAGCTCACAGCGACCCCTCGAACACGTTTATTCAAAGGTTTTACTAACAAGCGTTGCTGCTTTCGAGAGCAATAAAATATCCCCACCGCGAGCGAAAGCAGTAAGGTTGATAAAGTAAAAAACATAGATAGTTAGTTGTAGTTATTTTTGCTAATTCTAAATGATAATCAAACTCAATTGCAATAGCGTTATTGTTGTGCTAGATTTTTCGCGCTTTTCTATTAGCTCAAACATTCATAAATACTAATAATCTCTTTTTGGGGAAAGAAAATTGGCCACTGCATTTAAATTAAACTCACTATCAGCTGTGATTACAGCTTCATTACTTGTTACTAATACAGCCGTATTAGCTGATGACGAAAGTAATCGAAAATCGATGGATACGATTGTTGTCACCGGTGAAAAAACTGAAAAATCATTGAAAGAAACCATGTCATCAGTTGCTGTTGTTGATACGTCATTAATTGAAAATGGTCAGCTTGCATCTATATCAGAAGCACTTTCAGAGATGGCTAATGTGGTTGTTTTAACTGGCGCAGTTCCGGATATGCGGGGTGTGTCTGGCAATGGCGGTGCAACAGGTTTTAACTCGTTTAGTGGTGGTTCGAAAGCGCGTGTCTCAACATTAATTGATGGGGTAAGCCAGCCCTTTGTTGCAGATCTTACGGGTGATACTGGTCTTTGGGATATGGAGCAGATTGAAGTATACCGAGGCCCGCAATCTACAAGCAATGGCCGAAATAGTATTGCTGGTGCGGTCTACATGAAAACTAAAGCACCAACGCAAGAATTTGAGGGTGCAGTGCGCGTTGGTTATCGTAATCAAGATAATTATTTTGATACGGCGGCGGTTATATCGGGGGCACTCGTTGAAGATGTGTTAGCATTTCGCTTATCAACGCAATATATTGATGGCGAGACTTTCTCTAACCCACCGGTGTACGACACAAACCCAACAGATCAAGAACTAAACAAGCTGGATACTAGTAGCACCCGTGCCAAGCTCCTTTATACCCCATTCGAGGATTTATCTGTACAACTAACCTATTCAACATACAACGAAGAGGGTAACGCTGGACGTAAATACTTTGAAGCTGCTGAGCCAACCGATTATATACCGCTATTTCAACGTATTCTGGATACTGAATCAGATACAACACAGGTCAATGTTGACTACAAAATTAATGAAAACTTCTCGCTGGATGTGCTCGTTGCCTATATGGATTACAAATGGGCATTTGATGCCTATGAGCCGCAACAAAGTGCTGAATCAGATGTTTCGATGGATGAATCAAATGTAACCCTAGATACTAAATTAAACTTTGGCTTAAATAGTGATTTTTACTCAGGTTTTGTCGGGCTTGCTTATTTTGACCGTGATCAAGATTTTGAGAGTGTAGGGGCTACCTATTACTTCGGTGATGATAGCAGCAAATCAACGGCAATTTACGGTGAATCAAGCTTTAACTTGAATAGCCAACTTACTTTAACAGCAGGGCTGCGTATTGAGCGTGAAGAGCAAGTACGTAACTTCAATATGGCATTTCGCGGTGACATGCTTGTTGAGCAATTAGATGACTCGCATATTCTACGTTTACCTAAGCTTGCGCTGCAATACAAAATTACCGAAGAAACAACGTTATTTGCAAGTGCTCGCAGAGGTTACAACGCCGGTGGTGGCGCATTAGACTTTACTGCTGAAGATTATTACTACTACGATGAAGAGACGGTAAACACCTATGAAATTGGCTCCCGTAGTGTTTTAAATAATGGCGATCTAAATATTAGTGCTAATGTGTTTTATAACAACTTTAACGGTTATCAGGCACTGAGCGCGGCACGGAGAATTACTAATATTGAAGATGCACACAGCTACGGCTTAGAGCTTGAAGCATACAGTATGTTGGGCGACCAATGGCAATTACATGGTGGTTTAGGATTATTAAAAACTAAAATCGATGAATCGTCAGCATTTCCTGAAGCTGTGGATAATGACCTTAACTCAGCGCCAGAATTAACAGCAAGCTTAGGTTTATCGCATTGGTTTACAGACAGCCTAAAAGTTAATTTGAGCGCTAATTATGTTGATGAGTTTTATGGTGACTTAACAAACACAGAAGAGCGCGTTGCGGGCGATTATACCCTTACTCGTTTAACGATTACTTACGATACTGAGCAATGGTTGATGAGCGCATTTATTAATAATGCATTCGATGAGCAAGAGTACACAGCAAGAGAGCCTGCCAGTGGTCGTTACCCGCAAGGTTATGTGGGTGTTGTGAACCCACAAACTTTAGGGGCTTCAGTTACCTATCGATTTTAAATGGTATTAAACTAGTCACCCAGTCTCATTGGCTGGCTAGTTTAATTTGAAACGGTTTATTTGTGCATTTAAGCTACTGGCTAGCTTAGAAAGCTCACTTGATGAAACAGAAATTTTTTCAGTTTGCATTTGAGCTTCTTTACTTGTTTCTTGAACATCATTCAAACGCTGAGCAATATCTTCAGTGACTTGAGATTGCTGCTCAGAAGCCGACGCTATTGTTAAGTTTGCATCTGAAATTGAATGAGCTTGGGTACTTATTTCTTCAAGCATAAGCCCCACATTTTCAGAATTAACAACAGCTTCTTTGATCTGTGAATCGCTTGAGCGTATGCGATTTGTTACGGCATTACTCGCGGCTTGCAGCGAATCAATTTTATCTTGAATCTCAAGCGTCGAGCTTTGAGTTCGGCTCGCCAGTGTGCGCACTTCATCGGCTACAACGGCAAATCCTCTACCTTGTTCGCCGGCTCTAGCAGCTTCGATTGCAGCATTAAGGGCTAATAAATTAGTTTGTTCTGCAATGTTACTGATCACACTCAGAATTACGGTCACTTCTTTGACTGATGACTCTAAGTTATTGAGGTCATTCAATGATTGATTGAGTGTTGCGGCAACGGACTCAACAGACTTTATCCCTTTATCGACAATGGCTAAGCCTTCTTGCGTTTTGTTATTAGCAGCTGTTGCACTTTGCGCTGCTTCTGCACAGTTTTGCGATACTTCTTTCACAGCTGTGGAGTTTTCATAAACGGAGCTAGATATAACTTCGATAGCTTGGCTTTGTCTATCATTAAGTATTTTTGCTTGCTGAGATACGCTATCGAGGTTAGCTGCTGAAATCTGTGCTTGATCAGAAAGACTGTTAATCTCTTTTAAAAGGTTTGAAAGTTTATCAACCATCAAGTTAAAGCTGGCAGCAAGCTTACCAATTTCATCATTGCTGACATGGTCAATATAGCGTGATAAATCGCCTTGTGAAATTCGGTTTGCCTCACTAATCAGCCCTTGTGTGGCCTTAATCACTTTTTTCTCTAGCTGAATATAGCAAAGTATTAAAGTGCATATAATTGCAATAACAAAAGCAATGCTGATAATACTGAACGTTGAAACCTTATCATTGTTTTGTGTGACTTGTTCGGCACTTTTTCGCTCAATTGAAGACAAAAATGCACTGACAGGTTGTTGGATTTTGTCCACTTCAGCCATGTAATTTTCATCGGTAAGTAATGCGATAGCGTCAATCCATTGGCTTTTGTCTTTCTCACTGATTACATGAGGATCTTGCCCTACAAGGTGATCTACTAGAGCGAATGCCTGCTCTTCTGTTTTGACCAATTTTAGGGAAAGCTCGTTTGACTCTGCGAGTAATGCTAAATCAGATTTATCGACATTATAGGCTTGTAACCTTGCTAAATAGCTTTTCTTTTCGCCATTGAGCCAAGCTATATCTCCTTGTATTTGCCCAACCAGTTCAAAGTATTGTTGTTTATACTGGCTTTCCAGAGTAACAACATACTGTCGAGCAAGTTCTGTTAACTTGATAGAGTTAGACGACGATAATTTAGCGAGGTGACTTAATTGATACCTTTGTTGTGCTGCCTGTTGGCTGTCTGTTTGACCTGACTTTAGCATTAGGATAATGATTAATAGTCCAGCTGCTAGGGTAATCGTTGCTGCAAAAACAGCTCTTAATAAATACCTAATAGACAAAGGTAAACTCTCATTTATTTACAACGGTTATTATTAACCATAGTGCAAAAATAATGAGAGTAAACACGATCACAATAATAAAATATAATTTCAAACTTAATGCTTACTAAAAGCTATAAAGCCTAAATGAAAGTTTAGTTATATTTATCAGCAGGGTACACAACACCTAATTGAGCTCTTGCTTCATCAAGCACAGCCATAACCTGTTTTGATAAAGTATGTGTATTTACACTCGACTCAATCTGCCCTGCTTTTACTGCATTAATAAAGTGCTTCACTTCGTGGCGCATAAAGTGTTCATCAAATGGTTCTGAGAGCTCTTCAACCGTGCCATCATTACCAATAAACTGCATACGTCTTAATAGTGATACTGCTTCGATACGGATACGGCCTTTTTCACCTTGAATTTCAGTAAAATTATCACCTTGCGAGATTTTAGAGTAGCTGATCACTGCTTGTTTATCGGCGTAATTCAATAACACATCGCCAGCGCCATCAACACCCGTTTCAAGCAACACACCACTGGCTTTTACACTTTGAGGCGCGCCCCATAAAGCGAGTAAAATATACAGCGGATAAATGCCTAAATCGACCAGTGCACCATTAGCAAATTCTGGCAAGAAAGTATTTGGCCGCTCGCCATTTTTATATTTATCGTAACGTGATGAGTATTGACTATATTGACCAATATATTTGCGCGGTACGCCAATTTTTGTGAGGGCATTTTTTAAGCGTGCAAAATTTGGTAAATGCGTGGTCATCATCGCTTCCATGTATAGGCATTGATGTGTTTTTGCCGCTTGAATAATGGCCTCAAGTTCTGTGCTATTTGCAGCCGAAGGCTTTTCACCTAAAACGTGTTTACCGGCTTCTAAACACATGACAGCGTAGTGTTTGTGTAAGCTATTTGGTGCTGCTATATAGACAGCGTCTACCAATGGGTCTTGGCATACTTGCTCAATATTGGTGAACACTTTAGCGTCAG
Organism: Pseudoalteromonas sp. CF6-2; assembly: GCF_021729425.1. Taxonomy (NCBI): domain Bacteria; kingdom Pseudomonadati; phylum Pseudomonadota; class Gammaproteobacteria; order Alteromonadales; family Pseudoalteromonadaceae; genus Pseudoalteromonas; species Pseudoalteromonas sp. CF6-2. The sequence continues at coordinate 571,991 of NZ_CP091443.1, read as the reverse complement.
TAATGTCGTGTTTTGCAAGAAAAGCCTTGCCTGTTTGCTGCTCTCGAGAGCACACACCATATAAGGAGAAGTCTTCAATTTGTTTGGCTGCACTGAGTAGTGTGTCGCTTATAAAATTGGTACCGACAATCACAAAGTTCATGGTTACTCCTCGTTGTTTTGTGCAAGCCATGCTTGCCAATCCTGTTCAAATTTTTCCATTTGCTTATGCTTTTTGCTTAACAAATGTTTGTCTTCATCTTCTTGTGCCATATAAGGACCAACGCGGCATAATGCACAGTGTTTATCACCTAAATAAGCAGGTAAAGCAAGCTTAGAGGCAATCTCGGTGTCCGTTTTTTCGCTAAAGACATAGGTAATGCCACTGGTGTCTTTAACGTGCTTATCGCGGTCAACATTGCGAATCTTATAGCCAGGGAACAGGTTAATATCAAATGGCATTTGCCCCAAGTATTGACAATCGAGCCCTTGATTTAAGCTGCCTTCAATATTCCATTCGCGATAGGGCTTTACATCCTTAGAGGTGATGTAACATAGCATTGGGCCGTTTTTATCTAATGCGAACTGGCTAGCGTAGTCTAAGTAGCGATGCAGTAAGGCACGGTTTAGCACATTCATACCACCGTGTTTTGTATTTGCTTTAAATGCGGCTTCACCTACAAACGCAGGTATAAGTGGAAATTGAAAAATAACCACATCGAAACATTCACCACCTAAGCGCTGCCACGACTTAGGTTTTGTTACATCGAACTCGGTGAGTGTTTGTATATCGAGTTGTTGCAAGGCGCTAAGTGCATTGTCGGCATATTTTTGTTCTACGGTTTTTGCATCATCATAGGTTGAAGCAACAAGCTTTTTGGGTTTTAAATGACTCGCTAAAGCATGCGAAAAAGACAAGTCACCATCGCCTACCGTTAAAATGCGCCAACTAGGGTTTAAAAACATGCTGTTATTTGCCTTGTTCTGGCGGTGTTTCAACTGCAATTTCAGGGCAAAGGGCTAAGCGAGTTTTTAAACCTTCAATGGCAATTTGCTTAAAGATTAAGTTAAAACTAATCAAAACGGCAATAACGATATGAATAGGACCATGCGTAAAGCCCGCATCTGTATCAAAAAGCATTAATCCGAATAGCAAAAACATGGTTGCTAAAAATATTTCAATCAGCTGATTTGAATATAGCTTTAAAGAACCTTGGTTTTTGTGGTCTTTTTTGATGTGAATCGCACAAAAAAATGGGATCACTTTAATTTTGAAGTGAGCACCTTTTTCAACGTAATTTTCGCCAAGGTGGTCTAGCTTGGCGCGTAGTTGATCTATCATAGCAAGTCCTTAAAAATCTGAGCCGCGGATGTTACCGCAAACGCAAGAAAAGGGCTACTCAGGATAGATGCTTATGCCGATCACAAATATATGACATACAAATACCACTGAGGTTAAAACGAATCGCATCTTTTGGTAATCAACATGATAGGTTTGCCACTGCGGTGAGCTTTTTTCAAATAACAGCACTAACCAAAAACTCGCAGCGAGCCAAGCAAGTGTCCAGGTCGCAGGTAAAAAACTTAAAAAGCCAATCGGTAAGATAGGAACAACGGCTTTAATTGCATCAGCATGCGTCTGTTGGCCAGCATGCCATAAGTTACCAGCCATAAAGGCTAAAATAGCAATGCTATAATAAGTGAAAAAGTCTAAGTTGACAGCATTACTCCCTGCTATGAGTGGCCAGCCTACGCAGCCTAAAAACGGCAGTAAACCTAAGTAACCGAGTTGAATGTGATTAATAAACTTTTCCATAATGACCTTAAAACCGCTTAAATTAAAAAGCATACCTAACGGTATGCTTTTATCTTTTAACTATTTTATACCAGTTATGCGGCTAAAACGATCGCTTTGTTATTGGCGTAACTCACGACGTAAAATTTTGCCTACCGTTGACTTAGGCAGCTCCTCCATAAAAATGATTGATTTAGGCACTTTATAAGCACTTAAGTTTTCGCGGCAATAGTCACTCACTTGTTGCTCATCAATATGCTCTTTTAAGGTAATGTAGGCGCATACACGCTCACCGGTTTTTTCATCTTTCGCACCAATAACGGCCGCTTCGCAGATAGCAGGGTGCTGACACAGCACATTTTCAACTTCGTTAGGGTAAACATTAAAACCAGAGACAATAATCATGTCTTTTAGACGGTCTATAATCTTGTAATTACCACTTGGTAGTTTCAGACCTACATCACCGGTTTTGAAAAAACCATGTTTCATACATTTATCAGTCTCATCTTGGCGTTGCCAGTAACCCATCATCACCTGCGGACCTTTAACAACTATCTCGCCAGACTCACCGTCAGCAACCGGCTCGTCGTTTTCATCCCAAATTTCGACAGTGGTGTTCGATAGTGGGCGGCCAATACTACCAATTTCTTCTTTTTTAAAGTCGTTGAGTGTCGCAACAGGTGAGGTTTCTGATAAGCCATAGCCTTCAGTAATAGTGCAACCTGTGGTGCTCATCCATGCATCGGCAGCAGCATGTGTAAGGGCTGCGCCGCCTGACACTGTCATTTTTAGATTCGAAAAATTCAGTGTCTTAAACCTTGGGTGCATACACAAACCAATAAATAAGGTGTTAATGCCTGAAAAGTAATTAATTTCAAACGGTTCGATTTGCTTTACTAAGGCATCTAAATCACGAGGGTTTGGAATCAGTACATTAAATTGCCCCATGGCAAACAGGCCAACCATATTCACAGTAAAGGCGTAAATATGATAAAGCGGTAGCGGGCAAATACCTGTTTCTACACCTGGCTTTAAAATGTCGTCAAAGCGCTCATTCATTTGCTCTGCATTGGCTAAAATATTGCCATGGCTTAGCATCGCAGCTTTGGCTATGCCTGTTGTACCACCCGTGTATTGTAAAACTGCAATATCATCGCGACTTGCCTGATGAGCGTTGAGTGGTGCGAGTCTTTCACCTAGGCGAATGAGTTCATTTAACGAAAACTGACCTTCTTGCAGTGTCGGTTCAGCAACAGCGGCTGCAACAATAACTGTTTCCAGTGATGTGCCATCGATAATGGTGGCTAATTTATCGGTGAGGGCATCAAGAATAACAACCGCTTTTACGCCTGCATCATTAAACTGGTGTAGCATTTCACGGGCAGTATAAAGTGGGTTGGTATTTACAACAATTAACCCTGCACGAAATGCTGCGTAGGTAACGATAGGGTAGTCAACAATGTTAGGCAGTTGAATGGCGATTCGATCCCCTGTAACTAAGCCACTTAGTTGTTGAAACCACTGTGCTAAGTAACGAGATTGTTGTTCTACTTGGGCATAAGTGATTGTTTTATCATCACTATTATAAGCGGGGAGACTGGCATAAGTTTTACACGTATGCTCAATTAATTGCGCGAGATTATCATGTGTGTTCATGGGTATTCCTTAGCGTGTTGTTTTTATTAATTGTTGTTTGATGAGGCGATCCATTACAGAACCCATTATCCAACTAGGCAAATAACGGCTCATGATAGAGGTTAGTCTAGATTGTAAGCCTAGGATCACCATTGATTTTTGTCTATCCAAGCTGTGTAACATTTGCTTAGCGACTTAGACTGAGTGAAGGTTTGGGTATAAACTCTTATCGGTATTATTAATAGCAAATGGCTGTCCATTTCAAAGTTTGGGCTAACCACAATAACGAAATTGTGACCAGCCAAACTATGTATCAACGACAACAATAAACTACATTACCAACAAGCATTGGAGAGGCAGACCTTGGCATGGCAGACATCATTAATCATTAAGATTTCTTTAACGATCCATTACCCATTGATGCTGGATTCTGAGAATGGGTGTGGGTTTTACTGATTTTACACAGAAGTAACAAAGCTATTTATTATCTAACTATTTGAATTATAATTATTTTTTATGTTTTTGTAGTTTAATCTGAAAAATCAATCGTTTTAATCTAAACAATCAATTTTATTTTGTTCGCTCACACCTCTATTGTATTAATCAAGCAGACGCAAGGCTGCGTTAATTAAACTTTTTAAATACATCAATGAGGAAAAATATGAGCACTTCATTAATTAACACAAAATTACAACCATTCAATGCAACAGCTTACCACAACGGTGACTTTGTTGAGCTAACTGAAAAAGACGTGCTAGGTAAGTGGTCAATCTTCTTCTTCTACCCAGCAGATTTTACTTTCGTCTGCCCTACAGAGCTTGGTGATGTTGCTGACTTTTATGAGCAACTGCAAGAAATGGGTGTTGAAGTTTACTCAGTATCAACTGACACGCACTTCACTCATAAAGCATGGCACGATACGTCTGACACAATTGGTAAAATCAAATTTCCAATGATTGGTGACCCTACAGGTCGCATTACACGTAACTTCGGTGTGATGATCGAAGACGAAGGTCTTGCTCTTCGCGGTACATTTGTAATGAACCCTGAAGGCGAAATCAAAGTAATCGAAACTCACGACTTAGGTATCGGCCGTAGCGCGAAAGAGTTAGTACGTAAAGTACAAGCTGCACAGTACATTGCTGACCACGATGGTGAAGTATGTCCTGCATCATGGCAGCCAGGTGAAGAGACACTTGCTCCTTCACTAGACCTAGTTGGCAAAATCTAATTTGCCATAGCATTAAACGATAGCAAAGTTTTGCTTTGCTATCCCAATGCAATCTTAATTGCCCATCACAACTCACATTAAGCACATTAGCGGGTGATGGGCAGTTATCCCTAAATTTATTCTAGATTATTTATTCTGAACTCAAGGGCTAAGCCATGTTAGATACGAATATCAAAAACCAATTAACAAGCCACTTTGCTTCTATTACCAGCCCTGTTGAGCTGCTTATCGCCTTGGATGACAGCAATAAATCAACAGAACTTAAAAGCTTAGCAAACGATTTAGCTTCGTTAAGCGACAAATTTTCGGTGCGAGATAACCCTAACCAAGACGTGCGTCGCCCGTCTATGGTGGTGTCTTCACCTATAAACAATACGCAAATTACATTTGCGGGTGTGCCGATGGGCCACGAATTCACCAGCTTGATCCTTGCACTTCTTCACACAGGTGGTCATCCAAGCAAGGCATCAGAGACTGAAATTGAACAAATTAAATCATTACCTGGGCCGCTTAACTTTGAAGTATACATTTCATTAAGTTGTCAAACATGCCCGCAAGTTGTGCAAGCACTTAACTTAATGGCAGCGCACAATGAAAATATTACGGCTACTATGATTGACGGCGCCTTGTTCCAAGACGAAGTGAACGAGCGTAATGTGTTGGCAGTACCCGCTGTTTACTTAAATGGCGAGTTATTTAGTCAAGGTGCTGTAAACCTGACCGACATTTTAAACAAAGTGGATACCAAAGCGGCTGCACGCCAAGCCGAAGCACTGAACGACAAAGCGTTATTCGATGTACTTGTTGTGGGTGGTGGTCCGGCAGGGGCTTCTGCGGCGATTTATTCAGCACGTAAAGGCTTGAACACAGGTGTGGTTGCTGAGCGTTTTGGTGGTCAGGTATCAGACACCTTAGCCATTGAAAACTTTATATCAACTAAAGCGACCGAAGGCCCTAAATTAGTTGCACAACTTGAAGAGCACGTAAAAGAATACGATGTTGATGTGATGCAAAATCAACGTGCGGCATCATTGACTAAGCAAGGTAATTATCAAATCACCCTAGAAAATGGTGCAGTTTTAAATGCTAAATCAGTGGTATTAGCAACGGGGGCTCGCTGGCGTGAAATGAATGTACCAGGCGAGAAAGAGTATCGCGGTCATGGCGTTGCTTACTGTCCTCACTGTGATGGTCCGTTATTTAAAGGCAAAGCGGTAGCGGTTATCGGTGGTGGTAACTCAGGTATTGAAGCTGCAATCGACCTTGCAAACATTGTTGAACATGTCACCGTGCTGGAGTTTGCCGATACCTTACGTGCTGACGAAGTCCTTATTCGTAAAGCAAATAGTTTAAACAACATTACTATTATCAAAAATGCGCAAACGACAGAAGTTATTGGTGATGGTAAACGAGTAACAGGCTTAAGCTATATTGACCGCATCTCTGGCGATGAAAAATCACTTGAGCTTGCAGGTATCTTTGTGCAAATCGGCTTGGTGCCAAACACTGAATGGTTAAAAGATTCAGAGCTATCATTGACTCGCTTTGGTGAAATCGAGATTGATAGCAAGGGTGCAACATCATTACCGGGTGTTTATGCGGCAGGTGATGCCACAACAACGCCATTTAAACAAATCATTATTGCGATGGGCAGTGGTGCAACGGCAAGTTTAGGTGCATTTGATTACTTAATTCGCCACAGCGATGAGACTCAAAGCACGGAAGATGCAGCTTAATTAGTTGTATTAATAATGCCTCTTGATTAGGCAGCTTTACACCCATAGCTGCCGTTTTAAAGCCGCCCTCTCCAAAGGCGGCTTTGCTTTTTATTAATACAGCTATTGATACTGCGCTGCAGTAATAAATTCTTCAAAACTTTCACACCAAATAATCACCGTATTGTAATCAGAAATATTAATACTTTGCGGTATTTGCACTTTAAAACCATTAAACGAACGCACGGCTGCAACACGTTGCATGGTGCCTTTTTGTGCTAAGAAATCGGCTTCGTTATCAATAAAATTGCGCGAAAAATACAATTGGTAATCAGGGCCAGGTGATAGCTCACCTTGCATTGAAATGGCATCATTCGTTAAGTAGACTGTGCCGTTTCCATAGTGAAAACGATCAGACCCCGCTAAGTTAGGTTTAAATTCACCACTGAATAAAGCACGGTTTTTGTGTTGCGTTAGGGTGCTTGAGCTAGGAGCGGGTGCTTCAGTCAAAATAGGTAAGCTGTATATGCCAGTGAAAAAACCGGCTGCAAAAATGATAATGACAGCTATCAACATCAGTAATTTTTTGAGCATTATTGTCACTCCATATTAGTGAGAATTATTGCGTGTCGCTGATTGAGCTTGAATTGCTTTTCTACATCACCAAAATACTGTATGAAGAGTGCTTCAAGCTCGCCCGATTTTGCGAGTTTTTGCATGCCTTGCTCAAGAAGATCTCTAACTTCAACGTTCTCTTTACTTAAATAAAAATAATAGTGACTTGGGTATTGCAGCATAATTTGCGGCGCAATAGCAAAATCAAACGAATTTAATTTGTTAAATTCTGACTCGATAGCCAACACCGAGCGGGGGAAGTAATCCCCAAGGCCCACTTCTAAGGCTTTGAGCATTCCTTGGTAGTCTAACTCGCCATTAACTTTCAATCCATTCGCTTTTAAAATAGTGTAATCAGACCAGCTTTGTTGCTGTAAACCTACAAATGGTTTTAGTTCGTTAAGGTGGGTAATGTGTTTGAAGGTTTCTTGGTCTTGTTTGCGAATAATTAATAAGCGTTTTCCATGCAGCCCTTTGTACAAGGGAATTGATGTTCTAATAAGCGCGTGAGGTTGTTCATTAGGCATTGATAACCATGCAAGAGTAATCGCCTTATTATGACTTAACTGCTCTATAATTCGCTTATTGTTCATGGGTTTAACGTTATACATTAAGGCGACATCAGCACCCATTACGGCAAAGCTTTTTTCTAAAATTGCATGGATATATTGGTTTTTAGTAGCATCGGTATAATTGGGTTTGGCGAGTTGAATAACAAGCCTTTCGTGAGCTGTGACTGAAAAGTTGAACAGAGCAAAATAAAAAATACACAATAAAATGGCTCTGTTCATGGCTATACTTTTGTTAAGATTACTAAATTATTTAAATTTACACTTTAAAAACATGTACTTGTTGCTGTAAGCGCGATGCTAATGACGCCAATTCTTGGCTTGCTTGCGCATTTTGCTGAGAGCTTTCGCTTACCAATGAAATACTACTACTAAACTCGTTAATATTACAACTTAGTTCATTAGCGACAGTGGTTTGTTCATCGGTTGCAGTCGAAACCTGATTATTCATCTCAGCTATTTGGGCCATCTCTTGTGTTATTTCGGCTAAAAGTTGTGATGATCGTTCTGCATATTCAACACTTTGCTTTGCACTGTCATCTGCGTTCCCCATCGCACTAACAGCTTGTTGTGCCATAGATTGTAACTTAGTGATCATGTCATTGATACTTGCGGTTGCTTTTTGTGTATTGTGAGCTAATTGCCTTACCTCGTCAGCAACGACAGCAAAGCCTCGACCAGACTCACCGGCTCGTGCCGCTTCTATTGCTGCATTAAGAGCAAGTAAATTAGTTTGCTCAGCTACACCCTGAATCATCATAACAACTTGATTGATATCGGTTGATTGTGTGTTTAACTCATTGATAAGTTGGGTGTTGGCATTGACGATATGTGATAAATGATTGATTGCGTCAATATTCTCTTGCACCGACTTTTGTCCAAGCTTTGCAGTATGATCTGTGTGAGATGCTTTTTCTGATGTTGCCAATGCATTTGCCGCGACTTGTTCAATTGCACTACTCATTTGCGTAATGGCGGTCGCTATCATCGCAGACTGGTGCTCTTGTTCAGTGGCTGTGCTGGCAACTTGGTCGCTGATTGAGTTCATCTGTTCTGCCGCAGAAGAGAGAGTGAGCGTTGCGCTTGTTACATCGTTTACAAGGGCGTGAATGCGTTCCATCATGGCATTAAAATGGTGTGCGGCTTGCGCTATTTCGTCGCTGCCATGAGGCTGTGCGCGTAGTCGTAAGTCGGCATTTTCAGAGATGGAACCAATTGTTTCACTGAGCGAGAGTAGTGGATTATGAATCGAACGATAAATAATAAAGGCTATAAATAATAAGAGAATAATAAGTATTGTAATGGATGCTGTCATCGCAATACTGACTTGGCTAAAATCTTTGTCTGCAGACATTCTGAATTTACTTGCCTCAGTAATTTGCAAATCAATTAACCCTTGGTAGCTGGCACTTAGTGGATCAAATACATCATATAACTCTTTGACGAATGTATCTGAAGGGATTGCCTTAAACTCATCATTTTTAACTTGGTTCAATAAAGCCGTTAGTTTTTGTTGGACCACAGTTAAGCGCTTTTCTACAACGCTAACGAGCCGCGTCTCTTCCGTCGTAAGTTTTGTACTTAGGTAACTTTGCCATTTTCTATCAGCGATATTCTTTGCTTCAGTAACTGAAGTCAAAAACTCATTTTTAGCTATTTGATTCGCGCGGTATTTATGAAATAAATCAACAATATTAACTGCATAGTTGTCAGACACTGACTTTATCTGCTCAAGAGGGACGACCCTGTCATCATATAAGCTGTCTATCCCTTTGACCATATTCGACATTATAGACATTGCAAAAAATGAAGTGATCACAAAAACAGTAACCGGTAACAAAGCCAAAACGGCTAATCGCGTACGAACGGTGTAGTTATTTAACATGGTAGGAATGCAAACTTTAATAAGGACGTATTATTAAAGCTAATAGAGAAATGTATTTAATCAAGTTTTTGCAATAGTAAATGTGAAAGTGGTTGAATCGACGGTGTACAAGATGGTGGTAACTAAAGCTTCAAGTACTAATTTTAGTTTTGAGCTTTAAGTTGCTTATTGCCTTCAATGTACAAAGTATCGCCATCCCAACCTTGAAAAATCGCGGGGTTAATGTGGTCTATGGCAGTACTTCCTCTAGGGGATAGTCTCATTCCTCCCTCATAAGCAATATCTCCGGATGCATAATATATTTTGGCAACGTATGCATCTGGCTCTAAATTTTTATTTTTTGCAATTAAGACAAATACGCCGCCATCCAAACCGCCCACCCAAAATGCTTTATTTGGTACTGCACTTGGTTTTTTCGGTACATCAAGGTCAATTTGTTGAGCATCGCAAGCACAGAGAAATAACATGGTTAATACTAAAAGCAGTATTTTTTTCATTTAATCTCTTCTAACCCTTCTATTTTTAGAGTTTTACTTTTTGGAACGTCATCTAATTAAGCCCCTTATATATGATATGGCTTAAGTGTAAGCTCAGCCTCGCAAAATATGACTAAGCTAGGTTAATTTGTATGGCTTTGATTTTATTTTTAAGCCGCTTGAGTTAAAAATTGTTGCCCTGCATCAATGCCCATATTGTATCCCGATGATAATTTGGCAAACGACTTGGTGGTGCGGCCGACAGCAAATGTAGGTGGCGGAGCAATAATATTAATATGGCAATCACTAGGTGGATTCATTATAAAATCAATGCTCTGATTGTAGTTTTCGGCACGATGTAACGTGGCCATAGCAAGCGCGGGGTTGTCTTTGTACAGGCGTTTTACAAGCCAAGGGGCTTTTGATGGTTTTTTCTTGTAGCCTAAAGGTTGAGAGAGAATAACCGTGATATCTTTATTACCCATCTCATAAGCTTTTCGAACGGGAATAGAGTCAGCAACACCGCCATCAGCAAGCTGTAGATTGTCAACTCTTGGGTATTGGCGATAAGCAATAGGCAAAGCACAGGATGCTTTTAATTGCTCTTCGAGGGACTGAGCATGACCTTTTAGGTATTCTGCTTTTCCAGTGTTTATGTTGGTGGCAACAATATAAAACTCAGCAGCTTGCTTCTCAAAGGTTTCTAAATCGAGACGAATATCTCGCATGGTTTCTTGCCATAGCCAATCTAAATCAAATAAATGGCCACCTTTAATAAAACGAACAAAATCAATGAACTCTGGACGGCATGAATAATCAGTAATAACGGCATGGTTACGTTTGTATTGAGCACATAAGTAAGCTGCAATATTTGTTGCTCCCGCCGATACACCATAACATTGTTTGAAAGGTTGATAGTGCGCTTCTAAAAAGGCATCAAGTACCCCTGTAGCAAAAATACCACGCATAGCGCCGCCTTCTACAACCAGAGCTTTGTTAATTGTCATAATAGCTACCTTGCTTTCAAACTGTTTATACCCAAACCATAGCAAACACAGGCTAAAAACAAAATAGAGTTTTGGCTCTAGTTGTAAAAATTGTATTTACTTAAATACGCTAAAGCTAAATAGCTAAAAAACGTAAGCACTTAAATAAATAGATAAATATATTGAAAAAATTGATGTGGCTTTATTTATGTAAATGCACCCCAAATTAGGTGCATGAGTAGAGGCAGGTGATCAGTTTTAGCGTTTTCCCAAAATAGGAGTTTGTATATTCGGATGGGCATTAAACAAGATACAAAACACATAGCCTGTTACGAACATAACTATGCTATATGTAGCGCTAGGAATAGCCATAACCCATCATTATTACTGGCAATTAATATGGCGAGCTTGCCATTATTGCTCTGATACTGTGTGTTTTATAGTCATAGTTACTTCCTAAAATGGGACCTTACGAACAATAATGTCTTTAAACATCACCCAGTCGCCAATAAAGCTATAAAAAGGGTGAGTAAACGTGGCAGGGCGGTTTTTTTCAAAAAAGAAGTGACCTACCCAAGCAAAACCGTAGCCGATTAGCGGGCAGAAAATGAGCCAACTGTATTGCTGTTGGTAAAGTGCAGCAAACAAGATAGCCAACACAAACCAGCTGCCAATGAAGTGTAAGCGTCGACATACCTTATTTTTGTGTTCTTGTAAGTAGTAAGGGTAAAACTCTTTAAAGTTTGCGAACTCGCGTTTACTTGCGACGGTGCCCATATTGTTGTCTCCGTTGTTAATTACAGGTTAACAATAGGCTTTTGTTTTCTAACTTACTTGATATTATAGGTCATTAAATTGTTTGTTAGAGACACGTATGCGTACCTTATCAAGCTGGTGGCTACGCGCCATGGCTGAGTCATTCAAGTGGCAAGGTTTACCCATCAATGCGCTATTTTCACAAGCCCATATATCGCTGAATGATCTAAGCAGCCAAACAGCTCGTTATCCGCAAGCTAGTGTAAGTACGCTTTGGAAGCAAGCTCAGGCGATGTTGCCTGATATTCATTTAGGCATATATGTTGGTAGTACTATGAATGTGCGAGCCATACCTGTGGTAGGGATGGCGATTATTCAGTCAACGCAATTACTCAGTGCCTTTCGGCTTATTTTACGCTATCAAAAGTTGATGGGGGATACGCATAATGTGTCGTTAATTGATCATGGTGCTGAGTATGAATTGCGCTTTAATTTCAGTGATGGTGAGCGTGATATGTCATTGTTAAGTTATGAGGCACCAATGGCATTTTGTTTGAAAATAGCACGTACTGTAAAAGGAAAAAACTGGCATCCATCGCGTATTTGTTTACAGCGAAAAGAGCATCTTGCTGAAATAAATGAACATTTTAATTGCCCTGTCGAGTATGGAGCCAAAACTCACAGCTTATTTTTTTGTGAGCAAACCGATGCGCAGCCATTTATTGCGGGTCAAATCAAAGTTGCTACACAAAGTAATGTCAGTCATGTTTTGCGTATTTTACTTGAAGAGCATTTAACCCTAGGGGAGTTTGGCTGTAAAGATATGGCAAAGGCGCTCAATATGAGTGAAAAAACCTTGCAACGGCGTCTTGCTAAAGAAGGAACTAACTTCAGCCAAGAACTGGCGAACTTAAGACAACAAAGAAGCACCACACTTTTAGTTGAAACAGACTTATCACTCACTGAAATAGCGTTTTTATGTGGTTACTCAGAAGTGAGCGCATTTTATCATGCATTTAATCGTTGGTATGGCGTGTCACCAAAGACATACAGGCAAGAATTAAAACCAAATTCGCAGTAATATTTAATTGTTTTATGGGGTTAACCTTTCGCTATCTGCGTTAAAAAGTTCTCATTTTGGGTTGTATGGATGCAGGAGATACAGCAATGTAGGAGCAATTGCACAGCACAATTTAAAGAACGCAATTTTGCCTTGTTACCTACGAGCTTTGATTGCCTGAAAATAGCTCGCTTAATTAAGCGTATCGGTATAAAAAGAATAATAAGCAAACCAGTTTAAAGTGTAAAAAAATTTAAAACTCAAAGTTAAATTACTCAGCCATTTCTTCTATGCGGTTACGGCCATTTTGCTTTGCTCGGTAAAGTGCTTTGTCGGCCATAATAAGCGTATGATCAGCTACGTTGTGCGCATTAGGTTGGCATGAGTAAATACCAAAGCTTAATGTTAGTAACGGGTTCACTTTAGAATTAGGGTGTTTAATTGCGAGTCGTTTAATCGCTAGCTGTAACTTTTGGCAGAATAAAAAGGCTTCTTGCTTATTAGTAGCGGGGAGAATAATAGCGAACTCTTCACCACCGTATCTGGCTGCTAAGTCTCCTGGACGCTGACAATTTTCTTCAAGGGTTTTAGCAACGCGCTTTAATGCTTGATCACCTTGTTGATGACCTAGCGTATCGTTATACAATTTAAATGAGTCAATATCACACAGAATTAAGCTTAACGAGAGTCTGCTGCGGGCACAGCGTTTTAATTCTTGTTGTAGGGTAGTATCGAGTTGTCGACGATTAGCAATTTCGGTCAGACTGTCTCTATGAGCTTGCTCATGCAACTCTTTATTTGCAGCAAGTAACAGCTTTTGTATCTTTTCAAGTTTATTTTTATATTGCATATTTTTTAATGCATTTGTGATCATGTCGCCGACGAGTTTTATTCTTAACAAATCTGTTTGAGACCATTGACGGGCTTTATTAACGCAGTCACAACCGATGAAGCCAAATAATGTTTTTTCGACGACTAAGCCAATACATATAACAGATTGAATTCCCTCGTTAGTGAACTCCATTTTCTCTGCGCTGGCTTCAGGGGGTAATTCAGCGGTGTTTGATGCGTTAAAAATATGCTGAGTGTGCATTTGCTGAAAAAAATAAGGTAAAGAATCTTTTGGGATATTCTGTAGGTGCTCTTTAAAGGGCGTAATACCATCGTTTACCCACTCGTAGGTGTTACTCATCGATAATCCGTCATCACTAAATTCAAAAATGTAAGTACGGTCAGCATGGCAGTTTAAGCCTATTGTTTGCAGTGCCTTTTCTATTTGCTGACTCATATTTTCGTTTTGGATATCGATAAGTTCTGTTGAAATCTGAGAAATCAGCTCATCGAAGTCTTGGCTTTGGGCTTGGCTAGGTAATGTACGAGGTTCACACACAGTGATATAAAGGGAATCACAAAGTGTTGCAAATTTTAGGTCGAGCAGTTTGGCTGACTGAGTACGTCGGTTGGTGAGGGTTACAAACAAGGGATATTTGTTGTACGAACTTGGCAATAAGTCGGTAATGCCTAGTGATTCGCTACTTAGCGCGTTATTAAGTGCAAGATGAGTTAGGTTGAGTTCATCTGAGCTTAGTTGCTCTTCAATTGAGAATAGCGACTGTGCCGGTAAGTTAAAATAGAAACGATTGTGTTGCTGATCAAACATGATGATAGCTATCGGTAATGCTGCGAGAGTCTGCCATGTTTGCTCAATTGAACTCATTAAAAAACGACCTAAAACCAATACACGGTATAAGGTTACAATTTTTAACAAAATATTGATATAAAATTTTCTTTTCTCTCAATCAGAAAGCTAAAAACATGCGCAGCGTAAGAGATAAATAAGTTTTTAGTGCGTTTAGTGGCGTCACGTATTACAATTGAGACTGTATATCATTACTCTTTTTCCAGCGAATAGGTTTATCTCTTCTTCATGACAGATATTACGACTCACCAAGCATCTAGACGTCGCTTGCTAATTGCTTTAGCCATTACTTGCTCGTTTATGGTAATTCAGATCATTGGTGCGTATTTTTCAAACTCGTTAGCAGTGCTTGCTGATGCGGGGCATTTGTTTGTCCATAATAGTTCTTTATTTATCGCGTTAATAGCGTCGTCAATGGCGATACATTTTGCCAAAAACTTTAATGATGGTTATCAACGTGCAGAACTAACAGGCGGTTTAATCAATGGTATTCTGTACTTAAGTATTAGTTTGGTTATTTTATACGAAGGTGGTGAGCGATACCTACACCATAATGAAGGTAATCATCTCGAAATTAATAGCTATCTAATGTCTGTTATTTCAGCTATTGGCTTTTTATTTCATGGTGCCGCAGCTTGGGTTCTTTACAAAGGGCGCAAAGCGAGCATTAATGTATACGCGGTGTTTCTTCACTCGTTTTTTGATTTAATTTCAACGGTTTCAACTTTTTTTGCAGGAATTTTGATTTACCTTACTGGCTGGGCTGAAATCGATATTATTTCGAGCATGTTAATTGCCTCTTTCGTTTTATTCACGGGTGTCAAAGTAATAATACGTTGCATTAAAGGCCTAGTTGAAAATAATAGTAAACTGCCTAATGTGGCTGAGGTTGAAAAAAGCATAGCTTCAATTGAGCATGTTCAAAATGTGCATAATGTAACGGTTGTTCGTCAGGATAACACTGTCATTGTCGGCGCGCATGTCGTGTTAAAACAGCACTGTACAGTAGAAAAACATGATGAAGCGTGTCGCCTAAAAGTCGAAAAGCTTTTACTTTCGCGCTTTAAAGTTGCGAAAAGTGTCTTACAAATTGAAAGCCATGAATGCCACCCTATTAATTAAGGTGGCAAATTACCTTTTTTTCTTTTAATTTAAAGGTATCACTATAAGATAGGGTACCGCCTTTGCTAGTCCATAAACCGCCATATTTTAGCTTTTTTGCAGCTGTGTTGTTAGGAGCTGTTGCGGGTGTTACCAATCTACTTCCTATCTTTTTCTTAGATAGCTCCGAATTTTTGTTAGGGCAATTTTTTGTCATCCTAAGTTTACTGCTATTTGGTTGGCGATTTGCGCTTATCACATTTGTGATAAGCACTGGCTTTATTTTTTATCGTTGGGGGCATGCATGGCCCTCAGTTGTATTTGCTCTTGAACTTATCTTTTTGCACGTTTTTTGTTTAAGTAAAGCCCGACCTGTGTTCCTGCGCGGTATGATATTTTGGTTTATAGTCGGCTTGCCCTTACTTTGGAGTTTTGGTCATTTCACATTGGGCTTGCCAATTTTGACTATTGCCATAGCCTTGGCAAAATACAGCCTCAATGCAGCGATTTACTTGTCTGTCATTGATTTATTGAGCTTCTTCTTTAGCCGTTACTCATGGTATAAATACTATTCTTCGTTATATAAAATACTCAACTATATAGTAACTTTACTCATTATTTTGGTCGTTATTTTAACGTCTATAGTATTAACCAATAATCACTATTCACGCATTGAGTATGAGATCAATTCTCAACTTTATGAAAAAGCACAAGAAATATCGCAGACCATAGATACTCACTTAGAGCACCATAAAAAAGGTGTTCTTTTAACTGCAAAAAGTATTGCTTTAGGCGCTCCTAAACAAGCAATGTTAGAGAACATGGCGCAGTTATATCCTGATTTTAGAACGCAAATCATTACAAATGCAGTTGCTGATGTGACTCATTTTTATCCTAAATCTTTAGCAATTAGTCTAGAGCAATCTAAGATCCAACCAAATGTTTCAGATAGAGACTACTTTTTTAATGCTCCTAACCATAGGCTTGGGTATGTGTCTTCTATTTTTAAAGGACGTGGGTTTGGTGCGCTTCCTATCGTGGCTGTTTCTGCTCCTATCTATATTAAAGATACCTTTACAGGAATTGTTGAAGGCTCATTGATGTTTGATTACTTTTCAAAGTTACGACCTAGTTTATTCAGCCATCAAGGTGAGTTAGTCGTGTTAGATTCAATGAATAAAGTGGTTTACAGCTCCTTAGATGACTTTATTGAATTACAGGAAATTAAAGACAATGAGTTGAGCGGGTTTGCAGATGAGACTCGCTTTAAGGTGCTTAACCCTGATAGTGAGCAGCAGTTTTATGTTCGTCAAGCACGATCATCAGAGCACAACTGGGTGGTGTTGACTATGCTTAATCGCAAGTATGCTAACAATGTTGCAGTGCATGCTTGGGGGCAGTCAATTGTAATGATTGTATTTATTATCTTATTGACCAGTATTTTTATAACCCAGCTTAGCCGCTGGTTGGTTGCGCCTATTTCAAAGTTAGCTGAACAAATTGATAAATTTGAACCTGAGCAGGCAAATACAGATGCATATTTGCCTAATACTTGGCTTGAAGTAAGCAGGTTGCAATCACAGTTTGCTAATTTAGCTAATAAACTAACACTGAGCTTTAGCCGCCTACGTCAAGTAAACCATGAAAATGAGCACCTTAACAGCAAGCTTAAGGACTTTAATGCACAATTGGAACGCCAAGTTAGTGATAAAACAAATGAGTTGGTAGAGGCCGTTAAAACTGCAAATCATGCCAATAAAACAAAATCGCAATTTTTAGCCAATATGAGCCACGAGATAAGGACGCCGTTAAATGGTATTTTAGGCATGACGCAGTTGCTTCTTGATAATCAAACCTTACCAGAAAAAGAACGCGAAGAGCTGGCAATGGTGCATCAAAGTGCCAACAATTTATTATTGATACTTAACGATATTTTAGACTTTTCAAAAATTGAAGCTGGAGCACTAAAATTAGAATATCGTGCTGTAGAGGTGAAAAAGCTGTTATATAAGTTAGCGCAAGTGTTTAGTAATACGTGTGTGAAGCCTAACGTTTCGTTTGAACTTGATATATCAAAAGACATTCCCGATTACGTTAGCTTAGATCCGCTTCGCTTCAGCCAAGTTATTAATAATATTTTAAGTAATGCGGGTAAGTTTACCGATTCAGGTGAAATTACTTTATCCAGTCGTTACAAAGATGGAATAATTGAAGTATGTATTCGTGACACGGGCATTGGTATTTCGCCAGACCAGCAAGCTATACTTTTCACTGAGTTTACTCAGGCTGATATTTCTACAACCCGAAAGTACGGTGGTACTGGGCTTGGTTTAGCGATTTCAAAGCGTATTATAGAGTTAATGAAAGGTGAGCTGAAACTTCAAAGTGAACAAGGTAAGGGCAGTGTGTTTACACTTTGTGTACCTGCTCAAATAAGTGAATCCACGCTTGTAGATAATCAATCTGTTCAGAAGCCAGAGCTAGCAGGTGTCAATGTACTGATAGTTGAGGATAATCCAGTTAATCAACTGGTACTCAATAAAATGATGCATGAAACTCAGTGTACAATTCAACAAGCGAGTGATGGTGTAGAAGCACTTAAAGCCTTAGAGAGCTTTGTGGCTGACATTATTTTAATGGACTGTCAGATGCCAAATATGGACGGTTATCAGTGCACTCAAGCGATTAAATTAGCGCCAGAACGCTATGGGCGAGCTGTTATAATTGCGATTACCGCAAACGCTTTTGAAGATGATCAAAAGCGTTGCATTGAAGCAGGAATGGATGATTTTATTTCTAAGCCTATTAATAAAGATGAGCTATATAATTGTCTAAATAAGTGGTTTAAAGCGCGTTTAGACGGCTAATAATAGCTTGGATGGTAGACTCCTTGTTAAGCTCATCGATCAGCATGGGCTTAGCAAAATAATATCCTTGTAGATCTTCACAACCCATCTTCTCTAAGAACTTAATTTGTTCTGTGGTTTCGACACCTTCAGCAATACAATAAAGCCCTAAATTTGTCGATAGCGCATGAATGGTTTTGATGATTGACTCGTTACTTTTATCTTGGCCAATGTTACGCACAAAGCTTTGATCTATTTTTATAACATCGATAGGAAATTGGCTTAAATAGGTTAATGAAGAATAGCCTGTCCCGAAGTCATCCAGTAACAGTTTAAAACCCGCATTTTTTAATTTTTGTAACTGCTTTGATGCTTTTATTTTATCCTCAAGTAAGGTGCTCTCAGTGATCTCCAAGCGCAGCTGAATTGGTTTTATCAAATGATTATTCAGTATCATCAACAGACGCTCTGTAAGGTTTGACTTCAAAATATGCATCGGTGATAAATTTAACGACAAATAAAAGCGAGGGTTCGCACGTAAAAGGGGCTTGAGCTCGGTTAATGCGCGCTCAAGTGCTTGCTCTGTTAAGACATCAATTAAACCGATTTCTTCAGCGATAGGAATAAATTCGGCGGGGGAGACAAATCCTTGCTCGTTTTTCCAGCGCATTAAAAGCTCAACACCGTTGATGGTTTTATTCCTAGCATTAACAATCGGCTGATAGTTATTAAATAGCTCGTCATCTTTAAAAGCATCTTTTAGTGCGTTTTCGAGTAACAACTTTTTAGTGAGCTGGTTATTCATTTGCTCTGTGAAATATTTAAAGTTGTTACGGCCAGACTGTTTTGCATGCATCATTGCAATATCAGCGTTGCGAATTAAGTCATCCGCAGTTGTTGCATCAAATGGATACAGAGCAACCCCGATGCTGGCCGATATATTGATAGAAAAATCTTCAATAACCACTTTATTACCTAGTTCATCGGTGAGTGATTTAACTAAGGTACTTAAGCTTTGAGGCGAGTGTAAGTCTTGCACTAGCACTAAAAATTCATCACCACTTTGCCTGCCTATTATTGCATTGTCAGGTAAAATTAAACTCACTCTTCTGGTGATGTTGCACAGTAACTGATCGCCCACCGCATGACCAAAAGAGTCATTGACAGGTTTAAATTTATCTAGGTCGATAAACAACAGAGCGGCTAATTTATTCTCTTTGCTGGCCTCATTAATACAGATATTTATTTTAGAATGCATTAACGTACGATTAGGTAAGCCTGTTAAAGGGTCATAGTTAGCTAGGTATCTAAGCTCATCTTCGGCACGTTTTTGCTCTGTTAGATCTGATATTACGATAACGTAGTAATTAATTGTTTGCTGATCTTTTGCTACGGCTGTAACACTTATGTGTACTGGGTGAGCGGGACTTTTTAAGGTGCGGATAAATGCCTCTGTCTTCCAGTTTTGTTTGGGTTTGAGGGTTTTTAAAACAGTCAAAAACTCAACGTAGTGCGCTTTTCCTATCGCACCTAAGAAGTCTTTTAAGCTCAAGTCTGCAATGTTATTCGGTGTGGCAAAGGCTTCGCTGAAACTGGCATTAGCTGAAAAAGGCTTTAATTGATTATCTAAAATAAGTAGCCAATCATTTATTTGACCGAAGGCTTCCCCAAGCACGGCGGCTTGCTGTGCATTTGCTTTTTGCTCAGTAATATTGCTATATATTCCTGATATTTTCAGCGGTGTATTATTTTCATCCGCTGCAACGACACGGCCAAGATCTTGATACCATAACCATTGACCTGCTTTGTGTCTTAGACGGTAGGTTACATTCCACTGTTGTTGATTGAGCTGTTTAGAAAAAGAGTCCCATTGATTGATGAATAAGCGTCGATCATGAGGGTGAATCAGGTTTAAAAATTCAGTGAGTTTAATTGTATCCTCGTATTCTTTATAACCTAATTCAGCCGCTATACGGTTATGGTGTATAGTCATATTTTTAAGGTTAGCTTCCCATACACCACTGTTATTACTACTTAGTGCAAGCTCAGTTTGTTGCTGGGATTTTACGATCTCATCATGCGCTTTTCGGATTGTTTGCTGACGAGCACGATACTGCCAAAAAATAATAAATAAAATAGCCAAAACAATCACTGTGTAGCAAGCGATTGCAAACGGAGAGGACCACATTGCATATGCCACGTTGAACCTTAACTGGCGGGTTGCAGTGTCAGCTTTAGTGAGCTCTGAAGTAGATGAAACCGACAACACATAATCACCAGGAGGAAGCTTTGTAAAAAGTACCTTATTAGTCGTTAGTTTGTCGTATTGTAATGACGTAGGGCCTTCTAAAGTCACTTTATATCGTGTGGTGTCTTTATTTAATGTGTCAAAGTTAGAAAAAGTGACCTCTAAGCCTATATCATCTGCGGTGAGTTGCAGCGCATTATCAGCGTATTTATAGGGGTGATAGTTAAGCTCTCTTGATAAGAGTGAAACACTGGTAATTTCAGTTGCGTTTTTCTGCGTACTGACTGGCGAAGAAAGAAAATCTTCTGGCGAGACAAGTAAGACGCCACGGGTTGAACCAAATGCTATTTGCCCATTAGCGAGTGTTGTATCTGCATCTATATTAAACTCGTTAACGGATAGACCGTCTCGTATAAAATAGCGATCTAACGTAAATGAGCTCAAATCTAAACGATATAAACCGTTTTGAGAGCTAAACCATAAAAACCCAAAACGATCTATTTGAAGCCCAAAAACTGATTTAGCCTGTAAGCCAGATGCTTGCCCAAAACGATGCTTAACTTCATAGGTTTCAGCGTCTAAGCCTATTAAACCTTCATGTGATGAAGCTAGCCATAACATATTATTGTGATCGATGACCCAGTCATCTATTAGAAAGAAAGCTAAAGGGTTATAGTTTTCTACTTTATATATTAGCGTTAACTTTTGGGTGGATTCATTGTAACGATAGAGCTTACCCGACAGGTTAAGCACATACTCATCAGGATAATTGGGGAAAGGCTTTAAAAATGAATTTGCATTGATTATATCTACTTGCTCTTTAAGCCCTTTAATGACATTTAATTCGCCAGTTTTACCGTTATAAGTGTAAAACTCGTCATTCGTTATAAAGGCAAATTGGTCAGGTTTTATAACGTGAAAACCCCAACTAGGCTCTGTAGATAAAAATGCCTTTGTTTTTTCACTGCCGTTAATGGGTATTGTCTTGCCTGTTTTTTTGTCAAACAGCGTCAATCCAACATACTTCATCAGCCATAGGTAACGGTTATTATCATCTAGTTGTGCTTTGCTAATACCATAAATACCATGCTCACCATGAAATGCTTTTTCATCATTGTTAACTAAGTACGCAGTAGTTTTTTTAGTTAACTGGTTGTATTTCATTAAGCCGTTATCGGTACCAATCCAAAGGGTATTATTGTCATCTTGGATAATTGACCAAATGTTATTGTCGTAATAACTTTGTTCATTCTTCAACTGGATATGTTTAAAGCGCTTGGCCAAAGTAGACCAAGTGAATACCCCTTGCGAACGTGACGCAAGCCAAAGCAGACCCGTTTTATCAACCATGACATCTGGTATAGTGTTATCGGTCATGTTGAATTTGCTTTGGTCGAAACGTAAAACAAATTCAGCGTCTAGTGTTTGTCGATTAAATTCAAATAAGCCTTTTTCGGTCACTATATATTCACCAAAAGGGCTGTCGGTATAATCCCATATATTGAGCTTTGGAATGAGTAACCTCGCTTTGTCATATTCAAGTAACTCTTTGTTGTTAAAAGGGATGTTATACATTCCTTCCACCGTTCCGACGAGAAGTCCTAGCTGTTTATCGATATGCAAAAATTTAACGTTTTTGTTGTCATCGTTGATGGTTTTTTGACTTGCCAATGGAATATACGAAATATGCTCATCAGCGAGATTCTTAGAAAACAGCCCATTTGAGGTACCTATAAATAGAGAGTTTTCATAGAGTTTCAGAGAGCGAACAAAATGTTCCTCTTTATTTATCGAGAATTCATGTAAAAACTTTTTTGATTGCTTGTGGTAGGAGTAAACGTGTTGGTTTATAGCGAAAAAGTAATCGTTATCACTTTCATCGAAAGCCAATATAGGTGAGAAAAAATTATCTTCAGGGTTTAGTTTTCCTGAATAGATTTTTTCAACATGCAAAGATTTTGGGTCAATTAAAAAAGCCCCTGAAAACTCGGTACTTACAAATAGTTTTCCATTGTTAGTCTTTGCCATGAAGGCAATTTGTCGCTGATCGAGTATGTGCTCTCCTGAAAATGGAGATACCTGGTAACCGTCATAACGATTTAAACCTTGGTAAGTACCAATCCATATAAAACCGAGATCATCTTGAACAACTTTAGTAACAGAGCCTTGAGTTAAGCCTTCATCTGTTGAAAGTCGCTGAATTTGCAAAGCATAATTTTGCGCATTCGCAACGTTAGGGAATACTAACAGAGTAAAAATGAAAATTAGGAGAAAGTGTTTAGGCACCGAATGTTGAACCCTAAATGATTATTTGCACAAAACTTTTAGTAAAATATAGCACAAATATGCACGTAATTAACGTGTAAGAAAAGATAATTTAGCATAATGTTAATTAAGGCACACAAATGTATCTATGTGCTATAAATACATTAATTAAAAATGACCCAAGGCCTTTTATGCGTCATCCATTTATATGTCAAAAAACGCAAACGATTTTACTTATCATTGATGAACAAGCAGGGCTTTCTCCTGTTATTAGCGAGTTTGCAGAGGTTGTTAATAATACCGAAAAGCTTTTAAAAGGGGCATCTCTTTTTGATATTCCAGTGGTTTTTACGGAGCAAAATCCTGAAAAACTGGGTGCAACCGACCCATCGCTTGCCCACTTTATGGCAACAAGCTGTAATATAGAAAAAATACATTTTAGTGCCTGTTTAGAGCCAAACTTTATAGAGTCGCTATCGCGCTTTAATCGTCCCCAAATTGTTGTTGCAGGGACAGAAGCGCATGTTTGTGTTTTACAAACGTGTTTAGATTTATTAACTGCCGATTTTAAATTATTCATTGTGGATGACGCTATTGCATCGCGCAACTCACACCATAAAAACATAGCAACAAAGCAACTTACGCAGGCTGGAGCTATAATAACCTGTACCGAAAGTGTGTTATTTCAATGGTTAGAAAAAGCAGGAACTGAACAATTTAGAGCATTATTGCCATTAATAAAGTGAACCATGATACGCATCAAACCGTATAGGCTCGGTTAATTGTATTTTTGTAAATAATTTAATAATTAAGGCTTTAACTATGACAAGTGTGCGCCGCCTTTTTACCTATTTGTTTCTTCTTTTATTTGTAGAGTCTTTGGTATTAGGGTTTATCTACTCAACCTTGTTAACCGGTGTGGTCACAGGCTTACTTTTGCTGTCTTTGCCGCTTTGGATGCTGTACCGCTTCCCAAGTAGTAAATTGACCGCTCATGTGGTTGCAGCTGGCTGCATGATGTTTTCGTTTTTACACATCCAACAAAGCTATGGACTTATTGAAGTTCACTTTGAAATTTTTATATTGATGGCTGTGCTAATCATGTTTGTTGAGTGGCGAGTGTTTATTACTGCACTTGCGTTTGTTGCCGTTCATCATTTAAGTTTTTATTTTTTACAAATCAATGAAATGGGTTTATATGTTTTTGACCCTGACAGATTGTATTTTAGTACCGTACTTATCCATGCTGTATATGCCATTGTTGAAGCTATTGTTGCGGGCTACATCGCTAAAACATTGCACCGTGAACGCAGTGCAGGGCTCTCGTTAAGTAATACTACAGAGCAAATTATGGCGGATGAAAACAGTATTAATATTAGTCTAAGAGCCGATGAGAGTCACAGTGAAGCGGTGGCGGGCTTCAATCGTCTTCTTGGTTTTGTTTCAAGTGTAATTGGTGATGTACAAAGTCAAAGTAGTGTTTTAAAAAATCAGTCTAAACAATTGCTTGAAGTACATGATGAACTGCACCAACAAGCACAGCACCGAGAGCAGTTATCGGCTGATATTGCACAATCAGGTGAGCGCGTTGCTGAAGGCTTTGCCCATGTTGAGCAAGAAAGTAATGAACTACAAACCCAGTTTGAAAAGCTTCATTTAAGTGCGAGCGAGGCATTAAATGAGGTGGCGAATACAGACAACAAAACCGCTGAGCTTGCTAGTAACCTTAAAGAGGCAGATCAAAATATTGCACTATTAGTAAGTGCATGTAGCCATATCTCAGACTTACTGAATGAGATTTCATCGATTGCTGAGCAAACCAACCTCCTTGCTTTAAACGCGGCTATTGAAGCGGCTCGTGCCGGTGAGCAGGGGCGCGGTTTTGCTGTGGTCGCAGATGAAGTTAGAAACCTTGCAACGCGTAGTAAACACACCACAGATAAAATAACGACAACCCTTGAAAGTTTGATGCAAAATAGTGCTTCATCGACTCAGTCAATGCAAGGGAGTATCACTCTGATTGAGCAACTATCGGCAATTAGCACACAAATGAAGCAACAAATCACTGAAATGACGGAGCAAGTAAATAGTGCTGCCACTAGCTCACAATCGGTTGCGCATGTAGTGCAAAACCAAGCGGGTAACACCCGTGCAATTGCCGAGAACTCACAAGCCTTAATTGCTAATCAAGACAATGATAACCATATGATTGAAAAGCTAACCGATCGTGTGCAGTTAATTGATGTCAGTATTGATGTGCTGGAGCAGGGTATTGCTAAATTCAAATAGCATAAGATTAACAGTGGCGACCCTTTTATGGGTTGTTACTGTGCTTGCTACTTTAGTTTTTGCTTACACCCAGCAAACAGAAACATTTGACCCCGATAACACGCTGTCGCAACCAAACTGGCTGTCATTGTTTCAAAATACCGTTGGGCTTAATGCAGTCGAAGGCGATACTTTGTATATTGTGGATGAAAACACCTGTGTCTGTTCCGCGCGCTCACAAGCGCACATTCAGAGCTTAACAGACTACGCTATCGAGCAGGGAGTGAAAGTAGTAAAACTAGCCCCGAGTATGGCTTTGTCTTCACTTATACCCGCGCAACCGGCTGCGGTACTTATTTCAGATAATCAAGAGTTGGCATATGCAGGGCCATTATCAAAAGGCTTAGCATGCTCGAGTCAGAACGGTTTTGTTGAGTTGGTAATTAAAAATTTACGTGCTGGTTTTAATAGTCAGTTCGTTAATTCTAATGCCAAAGGGTGTTATTGTAAGATTGGTTAAGTTTAACTTTTAAGCAAACAGATACAAAAAAAGAGGCCAAAATCACATTGGCCTCAGAACAACTAGGATTAGCAGGATTAGGAATAGATTACTGGATCTGGCCTCTAATTTCCCCACTCGGGTTAGCAGGTGTATGTACATTTACATAATGACCGCCAGAGGCGAGTACTGAAAAGGTGTCGGCATCAATCATCAAGCCAGCGTTGCTCATCCAGCGATTCATATCATCGCTATCTTGCACAAGGCCAACCAATACCGGGCCATTTTCACCTGTCACACCGGTATGAATATGCGCTGCGCTGGCGTCGCTCACACCTGAGGTGAGTACTTGTAGTTCAACACTGTAATCATGGGTGTTCACTAATGCATAGCCATCACCTGATGCGCTTGTCACAACACTTGGTACTTCTTGTGCACCGCTTAGCGGGAAGGTCACAAATACATAGTTATCAGTTAAAATTTGCCCACGTAGCTCACCGCTAGGATTAGCCGGCGTGTGCACATTAACGTAGTGGCCACCTGATGAAAGTACTGCAAAAGTATCTGCATCTATCAAGATGTTTTCAGGTGTTTGCCATAGGTTAATGTTATCGCTTGACTGTTCTAACGCCGCAAGTACATCACCGTTCATACCAATGCGGCCAGTGTGGATGTGCGCAGCAGTTGCATCACTTACGCCCTCTGTTAATGCTCTTAACTCTAAGTGGTAATTATCCATATTGACTAGTGCATAACCACTGCCTGACGCCATGGTATCGACTGCGGGTACTTCTTGCATGCCAGTTAATGGGAAAGTCACTAATTGATAATTATCTGTCAGAATTTGGCCTCTGATTTCACCACTTGTATTAGCAGGTGTATGAACATTTACATAATGACCACCTGATGCAAGTACCGCAAAAATATCTGCGTTTATCATTGTATTGGCAGGTGTTACCCAGGTGCCGGCATCAGTTGTTGACTGCTCAAGTGCAACAAGTACATCACCATTAGTGCCAATTCGACCTGTGTGAATATGAGCGCCTGTTGCGTCATCTACACCTGTTGTGTTTACACGAAGCTCGAGGTCGTAATTATTCATATTAATAAGAGCATACGCTTCACCACTAGCATTGGTGGTAACAGCAGGTACTTCTTGCTCACCATTGAGTGTAAAGCTTGTGAACGCGAAGTTGTTGGTAAGTATTTGGCCTCGTAGTTCTCCGCCAGCATTAGCAGGTGTATGAACATTTACATAATGACCACCAGAAGCAAGCACCGCAAAAATGTCAGCATTTATCATGGTATTTGCAGGAGTCATCCAAACGTTACTGTCACCCATTGATTGTTCAAGAGCGACGAGTACATCACCATTAGTGCCAATTCGACCTGTGTGGATATGTGCTGCAGTTGCATCGTCTAAGTTTGAAGTAACAACCGTGAGTTCTACGCTGTAGTCAGTTGTGTCTACTAATGCGTAGCCATCACCACTGGCCATGGTGTTTACCATAGGCACTTCTTGCTTACCACTAAGATCAAATGTTGCCACAGCGTAATTATCAGTCAGGATTTGTCCGCGAATTTCGCCATTCGCAAATTCAGGGGTGTGAATGTTCACATAATGTCCACCATCTAAGAGCACCGCAAGAGTATCACTGTCAATGGTGGTTCCCTCAGGCACAACCCAATCAGTCATAATTTCATCGTCTTGTTCTAAAACCACAAACACATCACCATTTGAACCTAATTTGCCTGTGTGGATGTGCGCTGCTGTTGCATCATCTAGACCCATAGTGACTGCGCGAAGTTTAAGTTCTGTACTTGCACTATCGTAAGATGCGTAACCGTAACCCATCGCATCGGTGTCGTTCATAGGAACTTGCTGATTACCATTTAAGGCGAAAGTGATGATGCTCGTTGTATCTGGCACTATTTGTGCGCGGAGCTCGCCGTCTGCAAATGCTTCAGTGTGGAGGTTGATATACCAATCCCCGTCCATTAAATCAGCGATCGAGCTTTCATCAAGGTCGGTAATAGCCACTTCATACATACCTTCACTTGTTGCTTCAAAAGCGAATGCAACGTCGCCATTCTCACCCAAATCACCATCATGAATGTGCGCAGCACTAAACCCTTCTACTGAGCTTGCATCTAGCGTTGCACGAAATTGCATTAAACTTTCATCAAGCTCTACGGTTGCTGTGGCGGTTTGCATTGAGTTATTCATTGGTACTTCTTGCTTGCCGCTCAAAGTGACAGAGTAGGTTTGGCTGGGACTGAATTCTTGTACTGGGGGAGGGGTAATCACTTCATTATCGTCGTCATCATCACTACAAGCAGTGACTAGAAGTAAGCTGCTTACCAAGAGTATGTATTTCATCGTTCTTCCTTATATCTTTGTATGTTCGGACGGTACGACGTGTCCATTTCAATAAGGCTTACGACAGGTGTTTAAAAAGCGATCACAAAAGGTTATTAAAAAGTTAAAACACACCCCTTTAGGATTGATTTTTGACGAATTTAAGAAGTAAGAGTTAGATAGCAATTACATGCAAAGATAATTTGAACAGTTATAGCAGTTTAATTTAGTGCTGATAGGTTTTGATATAGGTACGGGTTATGCATTAGTTTTTTAATTTCTTAGTTAAACGTCAAAAAATTCGCGATAGGAAAACTATGCAGTTAACTTCATACACATCTTCATTACTAACAGAGCCATTATTGGATCAGCAAAATAAAAAATTGGACCAGCAGAATAAAAATGAGCTAAACCCAGCAAGTGAAAAAGCAACAAACCTTCAAAACTCAAAACAACAAGCAACTGATGTCGATTCTGATCCTGAAGTAGAGGCTAAATCGAAAACATCACAAACACAACAAGAGCTAGTAGCTAAAATAAAGGAGTTACAAAATAAGATTAATAGTTTAAAAAGTAACGAAGAGCTAGCTCCAGAACAACGAGAAAATGATTTATTTGAACTTAATAAACAGCTTGATGAAGAAATCAATGCAGTTCAGCTTACAGTAAAAAGGAATGTTTCTACGATGATTAACTCTTTATTCGCACCTACGTCCAGTACTCACTCTGGTATGCTGTTCAATAATAAAGCATAAGTTTTAAAGTTAAGTGGTAGTCTTTTCAGATATGTTTTGTTAGAAAGCATTGTTTCAGCATCAAGCTACAAAATTTTATCGCTATAACTATAGGCAGAGTACTGGTAATTTGTAGTTGCTTTGCCAATTGCATATTCATACGTTCGCTAAATAACATACTTTATAAGTGAATGTATGAGAATACACATAAAAACAAATAGGAAGAACCATTTAGTGTGAATCGTTATAGGTGACCCGCGTTTGGCTGTTCTTATCATGGTTACTGGGTAATTATATTCAACAAGTGTTTTGAATAGTTCAGGATGCTCTATACTCCAGTCATTTAAAGGGATCGAGTTACCATAACGAGTTTTGAAAATAACAGAAAATAGGTAGGCTCGTCTTGGCTCTGGGTCGTTAATATCGTAGCCGCTTTTGGAGCGTGTGAAATTCCATACGGCTTCAACATTAAGTAAATCCTCTCTTTCAAGTGTCCGTGCTTTTCTGTCATCAAATAAAAGAGCTGGTAAGTAAATTTGTTCTTGGTTAATTTTAATTTCGCATAGTGGGGACTCTTGAATAAAGTAACGTTTATTGGCAATAAACATCTGAATTAAAAAGTAACTAAGATAGGTAATGATCGCGGCGCCAATAGCGACCGCACCGGATTGTGTTTGCCAAACAAGTAGACATGCAATAATGAATACAGCAGCTGTGATTATTTTTGCTTTTAATCTTTGTGCATTAGGTAAGGGCACAGCACATCTTAAAATCGGTATCTCAGGCTGCACTTTTGTTTTTATTAAAGTCTGAAAAAAGATGGATTTAAAATTGTCGCGTGTTAATTCAATAGTAGGCGCTTCCATGTGTCCTCGTTTAAAAATCAAGCATTTGAGATAAAATAGCAAAAACAGAGTTTTATTATCAACTAAAGTGTTAACTATCGTTTGTTATTTATAAAGAGTTTATTATCTTAACACTGCTCCCTTGAAAGTGAGTATGCTTTGTCATTCAAAGTTGTTCACTCTAGCTTAGCTATTCGTTATATCCTTTACAAAACCTGATTACCTCTTTTTTCATAAGCTAAAACATATCTAAACGTTGAAAATTTTTTTGTGTACTCGTCATCAACTAACCACTCAAAATATAAGAAGAAATTTTTCAGCTGTATGCCATTTAGGAAGTTCCAGTATGAAAGTTATACAAATTTTCACTAAAACACTATTGCGAACTATTACCGTTTAGATTAATATGCTGACCATCAAGAGAAATGAGAGTGGTTTGCATTCATGTATATCTGTTTATGCCATGGTGTGACTGATAAAAAAATCGAACAAACTATTGATGATGGCGCAATGACGATGCGCGATCTGTCAAAAGAGC
The DNA here is from genome assembly GCF_021729425.1 of Pseudoalteromonas sp. CF6-2. Taxonomy (NCBI): domain Bacteria; kingdom Pseudomonadati; phylum Pseudomonadota; class Gammaproteobacteria; order Alteromonadales; family Pseudoalteromonadaceae; genus Pseudoalteromonas; species Pseudoalteromonas sp. CF6-2. The sequence goes on along the minus strand of NZ_CP091443.1, from coordinate 541,887 downwards.
TACAAGTGGGTAGCCAATGTGGTAAATGTTGCGGTTGCTGTAAAAAGATTCTTAACCGTAAACTCATTGAAATCGCAGACATCACAGAGCAAGTAGCATAATTACTTGCTCTTAAACGTGTTTATTTAACTATTTTTCTTACCTTTCTGCCTTATCTTTATTACTTCGTACGCGTTTTATTTGCTTTTAACCTCCTCATTTATTAGGGTTATGTCAAAGCAATGTGTGTATCACACAGTCACGGGTAGGAAGCCATGATAATTGACTCTCCCAAATATCTTTTTTGTGCAATTTTTTTTATGATAGTGGCAGGCTGTGCGCAATTACCTTCTCGAGAGTCTATCCAACCAAGTTATGCTATTAAAGCTGATACACCCAGTACAATAGGAGATGCAGTGGGGAATGTTCATCCTGGTTTATCAGGGTTTTATCCTTTAGTAGATGGAGTCGATGCCTTTGTCGCAAGGTTGGCGCTCATTGATTCTGCAGAGCACACCATTGATGTGCAGTATTATTTATATCACAGGCAGCAAACAACAATTTTATTCACCGCTTTTTTACTCAAAGCGGCTGATCGCGGCGTAAGAGTAAGATTACTACTTGATGACTTATCTCAAGCCGATAGTGAAATTGATTTAGCAGCGTTGGCTGTCCATCCCAATATCGAAGTGAGATTGTTTAACCCGTTTCCTAATCGCCGCTTTAGAGCATTGGGTTTTGTGAGTAATTACAGCCTGCTTTCAAGACGAATGCATAACAAAAGCTTTATTGTTGATAATAAAGTTTTTATTACTGGCGGCAGAAATATTGGTAATGCATATTTTTCCGCGGAAGATCACTCAGAGTTTATTGATTTAGACGTAATGAGCGCAGGTGACATTGTACCCAAAGCATCAAAAGCGTTTGATTTATATTGGAATCATCAATTATCGTACCCCGTTGAAGATTTGCATGGTAGTCGTGATGAACAATCTCTTGTTAATATCACAGAAAGCTTACGAGCCTATGTTTTGCAAAACCAAGACAGCAACTATGTAGAGCAACTTCGTGAAAGTGAGTTTGTGAAGCGTTTACAAAACGATGAGATCCAGTTTGATTGGCAAGAGTCGACTTTATTCTTCGACCACCCTGATAAGCTGCTCAATGATGTGAGTGAAAAATCAGCTAATATGTCGCCATCTTTATTCAAAGAGATGGGCCAACCAGAGCATAAAGCAATTATAGTCTCACCATATTTTATCCCTAAAGAACAGGGCGTTGAGTTGCTAACCAGTTGGGTAAAAAAAGGGGTAGATGTTACCGTACTGACTAACTCATTAGCAGCGACTGATGTTTCTGCTGTGCATGCGGGTTACAAGAAGTATCGTGCAGATTTAATTCGTGGTGGCGTTAAACTTTGGGAATTAAAACCTAGCGACTTAGTTGCTATTAAACGCAAAGCAGGGCGTAAGGTGACGGGCTCATCACAGGCAAGCCTTCATGCAAAAACGATGACGGTCGATGATAAGAAAATTTTCGTTGGTACTATGAATCTCGATCCGCGCTCTTTTGACCTAAATACTGAAATGGGCGTATTAATTAATAGTAAAAAACTCAGTCATTTTTTAGCGCACTGGGTTGATAAAAAAATGCCAGACTATGCTTGGAAAGTAGAATTGAAGAATCCAAACGATGACCAGCTAATTTGGCTTGATACAGTAAACAACAAACAGTTTGAAAAAGAACCACAAACCTCATCGTGGCGGCGTTTTCAAGTTTGGTTTATATCGCTGTTTCCGATTGAGGATGAACTTTAGTTATAACTGCAAACCTAATCTTCGGCCCAACTTTTTTAGTTGGGCTTTTTTGTATTCATACTTTAGTTGTTAACATTTTCGGGATAAAAAACGCCAGTTGAGCGTACACGTGTAAGTTTAATATATTCAAGTGCTTAGCATAATTAAGAAAATTAAATATAAAAAAATGTTAAAAAAACTGGTTGGACCAATTGATCTATTGTTCAATTTATGACGTAATGTAGGTATTGCTATCTGGTCGGATGAGTTTATTATGAGCTTACGTACAAAATTAAAAAAAGTATTACCTAGTATTTCAATTACAGAACAAGAAGCGTTAGATGCGGGTGATGTTTGGTTAGAAGGTTCAATCTACCAAGGTAAACCTGATTTCGATGCACTTCGTGATGTTCCAGCTGCTAAGCTGAGTGCTGAAGAGCAAGCATTCTTAGATGGTCCAGTGAAAGAATTATTATCAATGATTGATGATTCTGAAATTCAAAACGGTGTTCATCTACCTGATTACATTCTTGATTTCTTGAAAAAAGAGCGCTTTTTCTCGCTTATCATTCCTAAATCATTCGGCGGTTTAGAATTCAGCCCTTACGCAAACTCAACAATCGTTGCGACTATCGCGACAAAGAGTTCTGCGGTTGCGGTAACCGTGATGGTTCCTAATTCATTAGGCCCAGGTGAGCTATTACTGCACTTTGGTACTAAAGAGCAACAAGATCACTACTTACCACGCCTTGCTAATGGTCGTGATATTCCATGTTTCGCACTAACTAGCCCAGAAGCGGGTTCAGATGCGGGTGGCATTCCAGATATCGGTGTTGTTAAACGTGGCCAGTTCAATGGCGAAGAAGTGTTAGGTTTAGAAATTACTTGGGACAAACGCTACATCACACTTGCGCCAATTGCGACAGTGTTAGGTTTAGCATTCAAAGTCGTTGACCCTGATGGTTTACTCGGTGGCAAAGAAAACCTAGGTATTACCTGTGCGCTTATTCCTAAAGATCACCCAGGTGTTGAACTTGGAAATCGTCATGATCCTATGGGTATCCGTTTTTATAATGGTACGACACGCGGCGAAAAAGTATTTGTACCAATGGACTTCATCATTGGTGGTCAAAAGAATATCGGTCGTGGCTGGCAAATGCTGGTTAGCTGTTTAGGTGCAGGCCGTGGTATCTCGTTACCGGCACTAGGTGTTAGCTCATCGCAAGTTGCATTTAAAGGTGCTTCTGAGTACGCAGCAGTCCGTGAGCAGTTCGGTCTTGCGATTGGTCAATTCGAAGGTATCCAAGAAAAGCTCGCTGATATTGCGGGTAAAACGTATCTTCAAGAAGCGATGCGTGTATTAACAACAGAAGGTTTAGGCATGGGCTTAAAACCATCTGTAGTCACTGCAATTGCTAAATACCATATGACAGAAATTGGTCGTAACGTGCTTGATTCAGCAATGGATATTCAAGCGGGTAAAGCGATTCAAAATGGTCCACAAAACACATTAGCAAGTGGTTATGTTGCACAACCAATCGCAATCACGGTTGAAGGTGCAAACATTCTTACTCGTAATCTAATGATTTTTGGTCAAGGTGTAATGCGTTGTCACCCATATCTACAAACTATGGTTGAGTCTATCCACAGCGAAGACAAAAATGCAGATAAAGAATTCAACAGCATCTTACGTAAAACAGTGGGCTACAGCGTATCTAACAGTTTGCGTGCTTTCCGCTTAGGTGTATTACCGTTTACTGCGGGTGCTAAATCGTCATTACCAGAAGTACGTGAATACGAAAAAGCAGCACATAAACTATCTGCAAAACTTGCAGTTTACGCTGACTTCTCATTATTAGTACTTGGCGGCAAGCTTAAACAAGCAGAAATGTTATCTGCACGTTTAGGTGACGTAATGAGTTTCTTATACGCAGCGATGGCGTCGATTAAATACTACGAGCAAAAAGTAGCAAGCAGTGAACGTGAGCAAGCCGCACCTTACTTCCATTATGCGACTCGCTTTGCACTACAAAGCGCAGAAGAAGCATTGCATAAGTTTTTAGATAACTTCCCTGCAAGTGGTACTCGTAAGTTTATGCGTTTCATTACGATGAACTACTCAATGAAAATGCCTAAAATCAGCGATGATTTAATCCGTGAACTTGCGACTCAAGCGCAAATGGATACCGCATTTAAAGCGCAAATCACTCATTTGGTTAAACCAATTGAAGGTGATGGTCATTACATCAATGAGCAAGCGTACAAAGCGAAAATGGCATGCCTTGATTTACTTGCAAAAGTTAAAAAAGCACTGCGTGCTAAAACAATCAAGCCGGGCGTTCGTTTTGCAGAAACACTTGATAATGCACTTGTGGCAAGTGTTATTAACGAAGAAGAGTATGCAAAATTGATTGACTACAACAAGAAACGTGAAAAAGCGATTCGTGTTGATGAGTTCGACTTTGATATGAACTTGCTTGATGACAATGCAAAGCCAGTTAACCCACTTAAAAGTGTGGTAAACGAGTAATTCAACAATGCAAGTCCTGAGCAGTATTAGGACTTTATCTTCGAAAACCCGTGCTTAGCACGGGTTTTTTATTGCCTAAACTTCCCGTAAAAATATACGCAATCTGAGTAAGCTAAATAGAGAATAGAAGCATTAGAATCGTTACACACATAGAGACCGTTTACAAAGTGCGCGCATAATCACAGACTATAATGGTTATGTGAGTACTCAACGCAACTATGACCCATTTGGTAAACCACGTTTAGCCAGTGGTGGCTTAATGCCGGTTGGAAACGCAAAGCTAAATGACTTAGCAGATGCAAAAACACGACGTGGCTTTACTGATCACGAGCATTTGGATGATATTGAGCTTATTCATATGAACGGTCGGGTGTACGATTATAACCTTGGTCGGTTTATGTCAGTTGACCCTGTTATTCAAAGCCCAACGAATAGCCAGAGTATTAACCCTTATTCATATATTATGAATAACCCCTTAGCGGGAACTGACCCAACAGGGTATTCTGCAGTCTGTGCTTCTAGCGGGACGTGCCCCATAGATACGGTTGTAACAACCGAGAGTGGCGGGAAAGTAGCAGTTAAGATGACTGAGGCTGCTTTTAAAAAAGTTAAGTCTCTGATACAAAAGAATGGAAGTTTTTCAATAAATATTACAGCGAAGAATAAAGGAGCAATTAGTGATATTGGTAATCTCAAGGAAGGAACTCAAGGTTCAAATAGCGGCAATAGCATAGGCCAAATGAGTGCCTCTTCTCAAGACCAGCCTCTTGATACTCGAATTCAATCACGACCTACAGAAGGTAAAACTGGCAAGTATAGCCAAGATCCAAATGCAGGAGATAAAGAATTCCAGAAAATTTTGCTTAGGTCTAGTGGAGATATTGCAGCAGAAATTGAATTGGCAAAAGCTAATAAAGATAGAGCTCGTTTAGGGTTGGAAGTTGGAGTTGCAATTTATCAAGATGGAGATGGGTATACCGCTTCTCGACCCAGTACAGATGTACCAACTGGAAAAGCTATTGGAAGTAATCATTTGAATTTAATTGATGCATCACCAGTTCCAATTAAAAATGCGAAGGCAATCGTTATATATAACCCTTATAAAGTGCGTTCAGTAAAAGCTCGATATGAAAATTATATGCGATTATCTAAACGACTGAACGCTCCCGTATATGTAACATCCATGTACTCACGAAGTGAAGTATTTATTCACTCAGATGTAAAAAATGATAGGAGCAACAAATGACAAAAAAAATTATACTTATAACTTTTTTACTGACTTTTATTAGCTGTAAAAGCTATGGAGAGTTGACAGTCAATGAAGTAATTTCAAGAGCTGAAGAGTTAAACGGCAAAAAAGTCACGATAAATGGTTTTTTTAGTGCTGGGATTTTCTATGAAAATAGAGATGCATATGAGAACTTCACCGCAGAGTTTTTAAAAGTTCCTATACTTGGTGAGTGGAAAGAAGGGTACTATAAGCATTGCAAGTCAAAAAATGTTTTAATTACAGGTGTTTATACCAAATTGGATTTGAAGGGGGAATTGGGTAACTATTTATTTGATATTACTGAATTTAGACCGGTAGACTTACCTAACAATAATTGCTTAGACTTTTTAGAGCCGTGGGACTAACTCAGGCTAGATAAAACTATGCTCTCAGGATTCTTGCTGCGAGCTGTTTGTGGCCGAGTGATCCCATTTTAAGTATAAAGATAGAATTAATAAAATCTTGATTTTTATTTTCTCAGGCGTTAGAAGTTTTTATGCATTCAAATATCAACTAAATGAAACAATAAATGAATAAATTTTTAGTATTTTCAATCGTTGTTTTTGTTTTAATAAGTTGTCAGAGTCAAGGAGCTCTTTCTGTTAATGAGTTACTCAATAAGCGTGATAAGTATAATGATCATCAAGTAACGGTGGAGGGTTTTTTCGGTTTTGACACTATTTATAGTAATAGAAATGACTATGATAATTTTGGAGATCACTTCCTTTTTGTTTCAATAAAGGGCGAAGGTAATGAGCAATTTTTTACAGAATGTACTGAGCAGGAAGCAATATTGACAGGGACTTTCAGAAAAGGGAAATCAGATGGAGGTACTAGAAACTATTTACTCCATATTATTGAATTCAGGCTAGTAGATTCACCAAAAATTAATTGTTTGAAGCTTTTGGAAAATTAAAAGTTATTAAGTGCGCAGTCAACCCCAGCAGAACTGCGCACTTACTAGCAGCAGACTGTGCAATCTGTGTTAGTGCCACTATGTAGTGGCGCTGGCTCAAGTAGCTTGCTCTGCTGTTTTAAAGTGACATGGCTTACTGAGATAGTATGATAACTTTGATACTTTTCTGCAATATAGCGATTCTGAAGTTGTACAATTTTCTTTAAATTATGAGGAAGTAAAGGAAATAAAGTGTTTTTCTCAAAAGAAGGTAACGTTGTGTGCTGAGCATTTAGAAAGTTTGGATTTTATGACGTAAAAAGCAGGGCTATCTTGACAGTGAATAAGGTATTCACATATTTAAACTTTAAAAAAGAAGTGCAGCTGTTTAAAGATATCTCAAGTGCTGGGGATTTAGTATATGGTTATAGTCGAGTTTTGCGGAGTGACTATTTACCTATTACAGAAAACAAAGTGCAAAAAAACTATTTGGCGGTATATCGGTAACAGTTGAAAGTGAAGAAGCTAAGTGGTTAGTACAACCAGAAGACATAGAACAAGGAGCAATTAAGGGCTTATACCCTCTAAATTATTTGAATTATCAAGATTTTAGTATCTTACAGGAATATTCAGGCGGCTTTTTTGATAGCCAAGATAGAGCTAGTAATATCTTATTAATAGATCAGCAATCTCAAAAAAAGTTGTCTGATATATCGTCATTGAAAAAGTTCACACATTTTTCTGAAACATAGTAATGCAAGGTATTTGAGCTACATTTATCTGTGCAAACCTAAACCACAGCTAAAGTAACCTTAATTGAGTCCAAAGTCTTATAGTGAAGTGACCCCCAATAGTTGAATATTCCAATCACTGGGGGGTCTTTTATGTCTACATATAGTAGAGAGTTCAAACTAGAAGTAGCAGCTCAAGCCGATATCAAAGGTTCGCGGCTGCTCATTGGACTTCCCACACTTCCTCTATAAAAGTTATTACTAACTAAGTTCATTTTTTGGTTTCATTTTTTCTCACACACCTAAAATACAATTGAAATGATAATTATTTTTAATTAATCTCTTGCTCTTTTATAGGTACAAGGAAGGAAAATGAAAATTAAAAAATTGGTTTTACTAATATCAGCTGCATTTGTTACCACACAAGCCGTGTCGCAAACTCAAAAGCAGCCAAGCAAAAAAGCACTTTCTGATATTGAAGTGATAGAGGTTTTAGGGCGAAGTGCGCAAACAACATTCTCTGATTACAGTTATTCAGTTACCCGCACTGCTGCTGATATTCTTGAGATCCCACAATCAGTAAGCGCAGTAACCAAGGAGGTGATACAGGATCAAGCAATGATGCGCTTAAACGATGTTACATCTTTTATTAGCGGCGCGAATGAATACTCTGTGTATGATGACATTACAATTCGGGGGTTTCGCAGCCAAGACGATCGCCGCGTCAATGGTATGCGTACTCATAATAACTTTTGGAATCAAACCTTAATTGCTCATGTTGAACGTGTCGAAGTAATTAAAGGGCCTGCTTCTGCTGTATTTGGTGATGCAAGCCCTGGTGGCACGGTTAATACAGTAACTAAAAAACCGCTTGGTGAAAGCCGCCATAGCATTAGTGCTCGCTTTGGTAGTTATTCTGATAAATATGTCGCATTAGACACAACAGGCAAGGTAGCTAGCAATGATCGTTGGCTTTATCGATTTAATGCTGGCTACGAAGATTCAGAAACGTTCAGAGATAATATTTTTAATGAGAGTTTATTACTCTCACCCAGTTTTACATATTTACTAAGCGACGATACTAAAATTAATGTTGAGGTGGTTTACTCTGACAGCAAGGGGTTACTCGACCGCGGTCAACCCAATTTACGTAACGCGACCGATTTATCTCAGGTGCCTATATCTTTATCGTCAAATCAGCCAGGGGATAAGCTAGATACAACCTCGTTATCATCAAGTGTGACTTTAGACCATCATTTTAATGATTACTGGTCATTGGGTTTTAAATACATGCATTTAGATAGTGAGCAAAAGCTGGTTGAGCATCGTGCAGCGACATATGTTGATGGATCAGACTCCGTATTTAATGTTTGGTATACAGACCGGGATATTGATGCCGATTCAGATAATGTGACTGCTTACATAACAGGCAAAGTTTATATCGGTGATGTTGAGCACAATATTGTCATTGGTGGCGATTACATTGATAACCATAAACTCAATGCGCAACGAATGAGTCGCTCGGCAGGTACATTTGATATTTTAAATCCAACCTATGAGCAACCCGATATAGCAAGTTACAATTTAGGCGACCGTTTTGAATTTGGTGGTGGATTAAAAAGTAACGGCCTTTACATTCAAGATCATATTAAATTCGATGACTGGTCAATTTTAGCCAGTGTACGTCGCGAAGATTATAAGTTAACAGATCTAAATGGCAATGAAAGTTCAGACAGTGATTTCTTACCTCGCTTAGGTGTTGTTTATAATCTTACTCAAGACTCAAGTGTCTATGCCAGTTGGGTAACTGGCTTTGAACCCCCATCCACATTTTTAAATACCAAAGAGCAAGGTGGGCCATTTGGACCAATCGATAGTTACCTCTACGAAATTGGTTATAAGGCAAAGTTATTTGACGAAAAGGTGTTGCTAACAACGTCCATCTATCAAATAACAAAGCAGAATGTGTTAGTACAAGATTTTGCTCGTTCACAGCAATTAGGTTACCGAGTTTTTCGTCAAAGGGGTGAGGAGCAAGCCACAGGTTTCGAAATCGATATTAATGGGCAGCTCTCTGATAATTGGTTAGTGATTGCTAATTACGCCTACAATAGGGCTGAAATAACTGAAGACACGAATACGCTTTTAATTGGTAAACAAAAAGAAAATGCACCAAAAAATTCAGCCACACTCTGGAGTAAATATAGCTTAAACGATACATGGCAGTTAGCGGCGGGGGCAAGCTATGTTGATAAGCGCAATACAACCGACGAAGCTGTTTTGCCATCGTATACACTGTTGCAAGCAGGTATATACTTCAAGAAACCAAGTTGGAGTGCTGCATTGCTTGTTGATAATGCACTCGATAAACAGCACTGGAGTGGTGGTTATGGTTACGGGCAGTTATTTGTGGGTGATCCACGTACCGTTAGTTTGACTGTAAACTACACGTGGTAGCACATAATGAATAGGCCTTAACAGGCCTATTTTTTTATTGGTTTGCCTGACATAATCTGGCTGTGTATTTTTATATTGTTTGTTGATGTCAGAATTTTATTCTTTATTAAAAAATAACTATCAAGATATTGAAGTTATTAATGTGATTAGCACTCTATGGAGCGGCTGTGGCGAAATTATTCGTTGTCGATTAGACGATGAAACACGGGTCATTAAATTGATTTCTATGCCTGATTTCATTGAACACTCGCGAATTGAGCAAAGTCAATTTGCCCTAGCCAGAAAGCAGCAATCTTATTTAGTTGAATACAATTGGTATAAGCAATACAGCTCATCTTTACCAGACCAAGCTGCCGCCATTCCTTGTTTTAATCAGATACAGAAGCAAAATCAATTTGCTTTAATTTTTGATGATTTTACAGCGTTTGGCTATCAGCAAGCTCAAGACCACACTCAACATATTCATGCAATACTTAAATGGTTAGCGCACTTTCATGCTTTTCATTTATCAACCCCAGGCGAGGGGTTATGGCCCAGAGGCAGTTATTGGCATTTAGCCACGCGTCCTGATGAATACGCGCGAATGCCCGACTCACCTCTTAAAGCCGCAGCTGTACATATTGATTGCGCACTTTATAAATGCAAATATCAAACACTAATACATGGGGATGCAAAGCGTGCTAATTTTGCTATCAACTCACAGACTAATCATGTACTTGGTTATGACTTTCAATATGTTGGAAAAGGGGTTGGCGTTATCGATGTAATGTACTTTTTGGGAAGTTGTTTAAATGAGAGCGCACTAAAGTTAAATGCGCATACCTACCTAAATCGATATTTCGCAGAGTTAAATACAGCACTTAAACAGTATCAGGGCACTATAAACGCAGACGATTTGATCAGTAGTTGGCGTGAACTGTGGTGTTATGCATGGGCTGATTTTTATCGGTTTTTAGCAGGTTGGAGCCCTCAGCATGTAAAGATAAATGGTTATATGCAAAAACAATTCAATGAATACCTGAACAAAAATAAGGAATACGATGAATAAGCCTATTCGTTTTGCCATTATTGGCTGTGGAGCGGTAACTGAGGTAAAAAGTGGCCCTGCTTATCAGCAAGTAAAGGGTATTGAACTTATTGGCGTTACGCGCAGAGATTTAAACAAAGCGCATGATTATGCTACACGCCATACTGTACCCAAAGTATTCGCAACTAACAGCGAGCTAATAAACGATGAAATGGTTGATGCTGTTTATATAGCAACGCCACCCGATAGTCATAAAGAATTGGCGCTCGAAGTTGCCAAAGCAGGCAAACCTTGCTGCATAGAAAAGCCACTCGCTCCTAGTTACGAAGAGAGCTATGCAATTGTTGAGGCATTTAAATATGCTAAGCAACCATTATTTGTCGCTTACTATCGACGCTCTTTACCACGGTTTAATAAGGTTAAAGAACTTATTCAAAATGGCCAAATTGGCCAAGTACGCCATGTAAGTTGGCACTTAAGTAAAGTGCCAAGTGAGCTTGATTTGTCTGGTGAATATAATTGGCGCACTGATAAACGTATTGCTCGTGGTGGCTACTTTGATGACTTAGCGAGTCATGGCTTAGACTTATTCGCTTACTTACTGGGCGAGTTTACTCGGGTTCATGGTTTTAGTTCAAATCAACAGGGGTTGTACTCAGCATTTGATGCTGTTACGGCTCATTGGCAGCACAGTTCTGGTGTGACAGGTGTTGGCAGTTGGAATTTTGCCTCTGCTAAGCGTTTCGATGACGTGGTTATTTATGGTAGCAAAGGTGAAATACGCTTTAGTGTATTTGATGAAAAACCAATTGAGCTCAATAACCTTGCTGGTAAGTGTAAATTTTCCATCGAAAACCCCGTTCATATTCAACAGTTCCATGTTGAAAATATAGCGAGGTTTTTTGACCAAGGGGCGCCACACCCATCGACAGGGGAATCCGCACTTCATACAAGCTGGGTAATGGAACACATTTTAGCTAATTAATGCACATAAGCATTATTAAATGCCTCAATAATGACTTTTTGCTCAGGAGCTGGAAACAGCTCCGATAGCCGCTTGCTAATAAGAGTTTTGACTCTTTCACTTTGAAGAGCACGGTCAAATAACGCAATGGCTTGTCTTCCTTGCGGCGAAGGTGAACATGCTATATAACCAAAAACAGCTGCTTGATCAGGCTCAATGGTTAAATAACGTATTTTATCCGTACTAGTAGCGCGTTGATATCTGTCTATAAACACGTCTCTATATTCAATAATGGCATCTATTTTGTTTTGAAAGAGCATCTGCCCCAAACGACTCGCATTGGTTGCGCCTTCAAGTTTAAAAAAGTGTTTTTCATTATTTTTAATAAAGGTATCTATATCTACGGAATACGAGCGCCCACTTGTTATGCCAATTGTGAGGTCGTAGTCATTGATTGCTTTTTCCAGTGACAGTGAATCAGGTAAGGTAGGCATATTAAATACAATGAGCCTATTTGCAGGAAATGCCATAATTGGGTGGCGAGTAAATAGGGCGTTAGCCTCTCGTTCAGGCGTTTTTAACTTATTGTATAAGCAAACATCAGGAAGCATACTGAGTTGTTTCCACTCTCGTAATCTGCTTGCGGGAACAAACTGGATGTTTATTTCATCTTGTATTTCTTTTACAGCTTCGAGTAAGAAAATTGTTGCTTCATTTCTCGGCTTACCACTGGCTTGCGGAATAAAGTCATCCATCACTTTTATTTCTAAAGGCTCAGAATTAGCTGTCGGACTTAAAAAAGCGAGGTTAAATAGTATTAAAAAAACGAGCGAATGTATTTTCATGCTACGTTGATACCTAAAAATTAAATAAATTGTGATGTTGTGCCACACCAGTTTGTTGCAAAAAAATTAATATTTCGGCCTTTTGATTAATATTAGACCTATTAACGAAATTAATGCAATAACAACGCATTTTTTGCGGTAGCGCGGGCTATTATACGCTAAAATAGGCGTAATTTATTTCATTTAGGTTCTACTTATGTCTATTAATGTAATTACTCATCCGTTAGTTCAACACAAACTTGGCCTTATGCGTGCAGAAGGTATTAGTACAAAAAGTTTCCGTGAGCTGGCGTCTGAAGTAGGTACTTTGCTTACTTACGAAGCAACTAAAAACCTACCACTAGAAAGCGTGCAAATCACAGGATGGGATGGTTCAACATTAGATGTAGAGCACATTAAAGGTAAAAAAATTACTGTTGTGCCAATTTTACGTGCCGGCCTTGGCATGATGGATGGCGTGATGCAATTATTACCCGCTGCAAAAGTGAGTGTTGTGGGTCTTCAACGTAACGAAGAAACACTTGAGCCAGTGCCTTATTTTGAAAAGTTAGTTGGCAAAATTGATGAGCGTTTAAGCCTTGTTATTGACCCAATGCTGGCAACAGGTGGCTCAATGATCGCCACTATCGATATGTTGAAAAAAGCAGGCTGTAAAGATATTAAAGTCATTGTATTAGTGGCAGCCCCCGAAGGCGTAGAAAAAACCCTTGCGGCACACCCTGATGTTGAAATTTTCACCGCATCATTAGACAGTCACTTAAACGAAAAAGGATATATCATTCCAGGCTTAGGAGATGCCGGTGACAAGATTTTTGGCACAGTGTAAGGCGCTCACGTGGAAAATCATCAACCATTTTCGTTAAAAACCATTCTTACCGGCGCGCAAATGCTGTTTGTAGCATTTGGCGCACTGGTACTTGTGCCCTTACTGACAGGCCTTGATCCCAATGTGGCTTTATTTACCGCAGGTTTAGGGACTTTACTGTTTCATGTGGTTACCAAAGGCCAAGTTCCTATCTTTTTAGCATCGTCTTTTGCTTTCATTGCACCCATTATCGCCTCGGTACAAATGTGGGGCATTCCTGCAACAATGGGCGGTTTAATGGTGGCGGGCTTTTGTTATTTTGCGCTTAGTTTAATTGTAAAGTTTAAAGGCGTAAATGCTCTGCATAAAGTGTTACCGCCTGTGGTTGTTGGCCCTGTGATTATGGTCATTGGTTTAGCTTTAGCGCCAGTCGCTGTGAACATGGCAATGGGTAAAGCTGGTGATGGCAGTGCGCAATTAATCCCTTATGAGCAAGCTATTTGGGTTTCAGCTTTATCATTACTGGTTACGCTGATTTTTGCTGTATGGGGTAAAGGTGTATTTAAACTCATTCCTATTCTTGCCGGTGTGGTCGCAGGCTACCTCGCTTCGTTATTTATAGGTATTGTTGAATTTAATCCGGTCACTCAAGCGAACTGGTTTGCAGTACCGGCATTTACCTACCCTGAGTTTAAGTGGCAAGCTATTTTGTTTATGGTACCTGTGGCAATAGCGCCAGCCATAGAACATATTGGCGACATGATGGCAATTAGCCAAGTAACGGGTAAAGACTATTTGAAGAAACCGGGTTTACATCGCACTTTATTAGGTGATGGCCTCGCTACCTCCGCGGCATCGGTTTTTGGTGGTCCACCTAATACAACGTACTCTGAAGTAACGGGGGCGGTAATGCTTACCCGTAACTTCAATCCACGGGTGATGCTTTGGACTGCTATTATTGCGATTGTGCTCGCTTTTGTAGCAAAAATGGGTGCAGGTTTACAAACTATTCCGGTGCCTGTGATGGGCGGCATTATGATTTTACTCTTTGGCTCTATTGCCGTGGTTGGTTTAAATACCTTAGTAAAATCGGGTGAAGACCTTACCGCGCCTCGCAATCTGACTATCATCGCACTGATTTTAGTGTTTGGTATTGGTGGCATGCATATCGGTGGTAACGAGTTTAGTTTGCAAGGTGTGAGCTTATGCGCAATCTTGGGGATTATCTTAAATGCTGTTCTCCCCAAAGCAGTGCAACAACCTGATTAGAATTTAGAAACTGCTTGAATATTGCACCAAAAAAGCGCGTTAAATATGCGCTTTTTTTGTAACTATTTAAAAAATAAGGAATTATAAAACTGGTCTACTAACTGCATTTATCTCTATGTCATACTGGTAGGAGCGATTATGCAAGAGGCAAATGTTGTGGATATTACCCCGTTTTTAGCGAAGCATCAGTTACCACTGAAGTATCAATACTTAAGTGAGCAGTTTTTTATACCCCTCGCGCACGATATCTTAAGTGCAAAAATAACTGGCCAACCTATGCTAGTGGCTATCAACGGCTGCCAAGGCTCAGGTAAAACAACCCTCGCTGATTTTTTAGTGACCTGGGTTAATAGTAATACCGAATTCAATAGCGTGTCATTATCAATCGATGACTTTTATTTAAGTCGCGATGCTCGCTCTGAGCTTGCTAAAGACGTTCATCCTTTGTTTGCAAGTCGTGGGGTACCAGGGACGCATGATACGCAATTAATGGAGCAAACCTTGTCAGCCTTGTTGGCAGGTAAAGTGGATGTGCCATTACCTCAATTTGATAAGCTAACTGATGATCCAGTGCCAAAAGAGCAATGGCCTAGTAGCCAAAAGCCGATTGATATCGTGTTTTTTGAAGGCTGGTGTGTAGCCAGTACACCGCAGCAACCTTATCAATTACAAACTCCAGTTAATGAATTAGAACAACAAGAAGATGCCGACGGCATTTGGCGCCGTTGTGTCAATAGTTGCTTAGCGAATGAATATCAACATGTATTCGCGATGGCTGATTACACCATTATGTTAAAAGCGCCTTCATTTGAAGATGTGTATGCGTGGCGCTTGGAGCAAGAGCAAAAGTTAATTGCTAAAAAAGGCCAAGGGCAGGGCACCTTTGACGAAGTGAGTTTAAAGCGTTTTATCTCTCATTTTGAACGAATTACGCGTGAAAACTTAGCCACTCTTACGCACAGCGTGGATGCGTTATTATTGCTTGATACCGAGCGTGATATCACCAAGATGGAACTACTGGCTGACCAAATTGCACAACCACTTATTTTTACAGACTTAGACGGCACATTACTTGATCACGATAGTTACGAGTGTGAGGTAATCAAACCTTTTTTGGCAAAGTTGAATGAAAGTGGTGTCAATGTCATTTTTAACACCAGCAAAACTTTTGCTGAAGTTACTGATATTCAAAAAGGTTTAAATCATCATCATCCTTTTATTGTTGAAAATGGCGCGGCCGTTTATATCCCAAAAGACACTTTCAAAGTAAAACCGATTGGCTGTGATGAATATAAAGGTTATTGGCGCTTTGCTATGACACAAAGCACCGATAAATTGCATGAAGATCTTAAGCAATATGCGAGTGATTACAGTCATTGTGTGCGCTTATTTAGCCAATTTAGTGCACCAGAAATAGCCGAGTTAACAGGACTACCTGTTGGTAAAAGTGAACTGGCTTTACAGCGCCAGTACTCAGATCCGGTTTGTTTCTCGGGCAACGATGAAGAAAAGCAAGGCTTGATAGATGCTATGAGCCAAGCAGGCTACGAAGTGCTTGTTGGCGGGCGTTTTATTCATTTAACCAAAGGTAACAATAAAGGTCTTGCACAAAAATGGCTGTTAAATCAGTTTAAAAAAGCCTATCGCAATCCATTTACTGTGATAGCCCTCGGCGACAGTCAAAACGATGTGGCCATGCTAAAAGCGGCCGACACCGCCATTCTAATCAATAATCCTGGCAGCCAGGTGCAATCACAAATATTACAAAAAGCCTGGCAGCTCAGCGAAAAACCAGCCCCAGCAGGTTGGGTTCAAGAAGTTTCTGCGTTAACTATCATCAAAGCGCGTTTTGCAGCAAAACAGGAGCAATCTCATGGCTGATTTTTATCAAAATGGCATTATCACGACCTTACACAATATTGCTGACCGCCCAGTAGAAGAGCTAGAAAAAGAATTATTGGGCTTTTCAAAACAACGCCCAATGGGACTGATTTTACCGTCGCTTTACAGTGAGTTAGAAGGCCCCGCTTTGCAAAGTATTATTGCTGAGCTCAAACATGTGCCTTATTTATCGCAAATTACCATTGGCCTAGATCGCGCCGACGAAAGCCAATATCGCCATGCACTACAGTTTTTTGCTGAGCTTGATCAGCATCATAAAGTACTTTGGAATGATGGCCCGCGTTTACAAGCGCTCGATAAAGAACTCCAAAAACTGGGCGTTGCACCACGAGAGCTAGGTAAAGGTCGCAATGTTTGGTATTGCATGGGTTATAAGTTGGCAACGTCAAAAGTTGAGTCAATTGCGCTTCATGACTGTGATATTTTGACTTACGACAGAGCGCTTTTAGCACGCTTAATTTACCCTGTTGCTCACCCTCGTTTTAACTATGA
Organism: Pseudoalteromonas sp. CF6-2; assembly: GCF_021729425.1. Lineage (NCBI taxonomy): Bacteria > Pseudomonadati > Pseudomonadota > Gammaproteobacteria > Alteromonadales > Pseudoalteromonadaceae > Pseudoalteromonas > Pseudoalteromonas sp. CF6-2. The sequence goes on along the minus strand of NZ_CP091443.1, from coordinate 524,925 downwards.
ATTTTGTAAAGGGTTTTACCCGCGCACCGCTGAGGGCAAAATTAATGGCCGCGTGTCACGTTTGCTGGTAACGCCGTTATTGCGCTCATTTAAAACAATTTTAGGTAGTAATGATTATTTAGAATATATGGACTCGTTTCGTTATCCGCTAGCGGGGGAGTTTTCGTTTCGCCGTGATGTACTCAACGATATTCGTATTCCAAGTGATTGGGGCTTAGAAATTGGTGTGCTATCAGAGATGTATCGAAACTACTCGCATAACCGTTTATGTCAGGTCGATATTGCCGATAATTACGATCATAAACACCAAGACCTATCGCTCAGTAATCAAGCAACCGGATTGTCAAAAATGTCGATTGATATCACTAAAGCTTTATTTAGAAAGCTGGCTACACAAGGGGTGACCTTTACAACAGAAACAATTCGCTCATTAAAAGCGACCTATTACCGTATTGCACTCGATTTTATTGAAACCTATCACAACGATGCGCTCATGAATGGCTTAACGCTCGATATTCACCAAGAAGAAAAAGCTGTTGAGATGTTCGCGCAAAATATTATGAATGCGGGTCAGCACTTTCTAGAGTACCCAATGGAAGCCCCCTTTGTGCCGAGCTGGAACCGTGTTGCCTCTGCCATGCCAGATGTGTTTGCGCGCTTAGAAGAAGCCGTAGAGCTTGATAACAAAGATTACATTTAATGGGGAAGGCGCGTGACTTTAGAGCTTTTACAACAACGGGTTATACAGCATTTAACCTGTATCTACGGCGAGGTTGAACTACCAACAACCCTTGAACAACTCGCAAACAGGCTAATCAACACCATGCAAGGTGATGATCCTGTCCGCGACCCGACGCCGCATAAAAACCGTTGGGATGAGCAAGACATGATCTTAATTGCCTACGGTGATTCAATCATTCGTCATGCTAATACGGATGATGCGGTAGCTAAGCCTGAAGAACCGCCTTTGTATACCTTACATCGCTTTGTTAAGAACCAATGTTTGCCTGAACTCAATGCCCTGCATATTTTGCCGTTTTACCCGTATAGCTCAGATGAAGGCTTCGCGGTGATGAACTATGTGCAAGTGAATGAAGCGTTAGGCAGTTGGCAGCATATTCGTGATATTTCGAAGGATGTCAGGTTGATGGCTGATTTAGTGATCAACCATTGTTCAAGTCGAAGTGTTTGGTTTGAAAACTTTATTCAAGGCAAAGAGCCTGGGAAAGGGTATTTTAAAACGGCGAGTCCGAGTGATGATCTTATTCAAGTTGTTCGCCCGCGCACATCGCCTCTTTTACAGGCAGTTGAAACTAAAGATGGTTTGCAACATGTGTGGTGCACCTTTAGTCATGACCAAGTCGACTTTGATTTTGCCAACCCAGATGTGCTTAATGAATTTGTGGGCATTATTCGTCATTACTTAGACAATGGCGTACGTATTTTCCGCCTTGATGCCGTGGCATTTCTATGGAAAAAGCTCAATACCCGCTGCATCAACTTACCTGAAACTCACGAAGTGATTAGGTTGCTTCGCACCCTAATTGAGCATGTTGAACCTAACGTGATCATTATCACAGAAACTAACATACCTAATCGAGAAAACCTGTCGTATTTTGGTAATGCTAACGAAGCACATTGTATTTATAATTTTTCATTGCCACCGCTGTTATTGCACACTTTACTCAGTGGTGACAGCACTGCATTGAAGCATTGGATGATGAGTATGCCGCCAGCCCAGCACGGTACAGCTTACTTTAACTTTATTGGCTCTCACGATGGTATTGGTTTGCGTCCTGTTGAAGGTTTACTTGATCAAGCGCAAATAGCGGAAATGGTCAGCACGACCGCTAAATATGGTGGTAAAGTATCATTACGAACCGCACCAGATGGTACCAATACCCCTTACGAATTGAACATTGCTTTGTTTGATGCATTACAAGGTACGCATCGAGGACCAGACAAATGGGGGGTTGAACGCTTTTTATGTGCGCATGCCATAATGTTTGCGCTTGAAGGTATTCCGGGTCTGTATATTCATAGCTTGTTAGGTACTACTAACGATTACGAGCGTTTTGAAAATAGCCAACATAACCGAGCGATTAACCGCCATCGCTGGCAAGAGTCAGAGCTATTGGCAAAACTTAGTAATGAAAATACTCACCATCGTACCGTGTTTAAAGCAATGAAAAACCTGATGACTATTCGTAAGGCACAGAGCGCATTTCATCCTAATGCGACGCAATACACCTTACATATTAGCGATGGACTATTTGGATTTTGGCGACAAAGTATTAATCGTTCACAGAGCATGTTTTGTATTTATAACATTACTGATGAATCAAAAACCCTTACCTTCGCAGATCTAAATCTGATTGAAACTGAAAGCTGGAAAGATCTGATTTCAGGGCAAGTTATAGAAGAAAACACGCAAAATATAGTGTTGTCACCTTATCAAGCTATTTGGCTAAGTAATAAGTAGTGTTTATAAGCTGTAAATGCCCTTTACAGCTTATTTTTAAAGGCTAGGGGAGGAGTGCTGCTATGGAGAACGGCTCAGAATTCTGCTCAGTTTTACTAAATTTCTTAAAATCTATCGCCAAACTATTGCTATGAATTTGCTCAACGAACGTGACTGTTCTAGCTGTGTGAGGCGTAAAAATAGCAATGTTTTGATGTAGCTCCAAAGGCTGTTGTTGGAATATGTCATATATGTTTACCATTGCTAGAGCACCAAGTGTGACATGCCCTCCGATACAAATGTCGATTTTTTCCGACGCAGCCTTGAGTGGCCAATTAATCGCGCCTACTAAGACTTTATCGCGTATCTTATTGTCATTAAGTGCTCTAATCGCTCCAAGCGCAATCGCATCATTAGCACTCCAAATAATGTTTATTTGTTTTTGGTGATTTAAAAAGCCAGTGCTTTGGCGGTAAGCCTGCGTTGCTGACCAATTGGCAACACTTTGTGCGACCAATTTCGCGTTATTTACTTTTGAAATATAATCAGTTATGCCTTGTTGTCTATCAATAGATGCGTGAGTTGTATAGTCACCATGAATTGCATAAATGTTAGCTTGTCCGTTATTTTTTTCTACGAGCTTTTGAGCTAACAACTTTCCTGCTTGAACATTGTTTGGCACAACACTGCCTGAAATATTAAGCCCTTTATTACTTAAGGCTGCAAGTTCATCATCAGTAGGACGATTTAGTAAAAAGTATATCGGGGTATCAAACTTTGGCAGATCTAATAGTAGTTGGCTGAGTACACTTTTTTCATCCACTAAAATCAGCATATCAGGTTTAGTGTCTATCGCTTCAACAACAAGCGATTTCATTAAAATATGATTACGATTAGCGTACTCAATTGTTAAGTCTATATCTAAATCATCTGCTGCATCGCGCATGAGCTCAGATACTTCAAACCAAAAAGGCCCTGTGGTATTGGTATCGGCGTAACCCGGATTGATAAAAATAACTTTATGCTGTGCTAAAACACTGGGAATGCAAAATAAACAAAATAAGAAAGAAAGGGCCTTTGCCATAAACAACTAAAAACAATACAACAATGAAGTGAGTATAGCGCTTATTGGCAGAAGTTTCGATTAGCTGTTTGGCTTATAAAAAAGGCTGTATAAATTCGTTTCTATCGACCAAAAAGGATATAATTAACGCTAAGTTAGTTTTAATAGGAAGTAGTATGAGAGTTGTTTTGAGTGCCCTTTTTTTAGTTACCTCTTTATCTAGCTTTGCTAAAGGCATCGATTTAGAAGCTAACATGAAGAATATGGGGTTAGCATACAAAAATGCTGTGCAAGCCAGTGAGTTGAGCGAGTTCAACCACGCAATTGATGAGTTTATTCAACTATTAGAGAAAGCAAAAACGGCTGACTTTAAACAGCATCAATCTGCTTCTATTGAGGGTATCGATAAAGTTATCCATAAAGCAGAAGATGCTAAAAGGCTCGCCAATAAGCAGGGAATACTAGCGGCAAAAGTACCATTAAAAGAAATAGATACTTTACGAAAAAAATACCATGAACTTCATGAGCCACCTGGTTTTTGGGAGCTACTATTTGGCAAATAAAAAAAGGTGCCTTTGCACCTTTTTAACGTTTTTTCTTTTTCCCTTGTACGGCTTTAAAGCGTGGGTTTTCTTTGTTAATCACGTACACGCGCCCTTTACGTTTGACGATTTGACACCCAGGTCTATTTTTTGCGCTTTTTAATGAACTTAATACCTTCATTTAATTCTCTTTTTATTTGCTCGCTAAATTTTTAAATCGGCGATTAAATGCGGCAACTCGACCATCACTTGCCACAGCTTTTTGTTTACCAGTATAAAAAGGGTGTGAGTCACTCGATACATCGATAGGCACATAGGGATAGGTCTTGCCTTCAAGCTCTACTGTTCGCGATGTTTTAATTGTTGAACCTATAATAAAGTAGCTATCTGCTGCTGTATCATGAAAGGCGACTTACTGGTAATCAGGGTGTATATTCGGTTTCATTATATAACCTTTTGCTATGTGATAATGTATCAAATGATAAGTGTTCAAACTGGTAAGATCAAGATAAAAATAATTCTTATTTAATATTTGTGGTTTGATTTTAGTCAGTCTGAACAAACTCTGACCACTTGAATTCAAAAAGCTGGCTATTGTTAATAAGGCTGTTATAACTAGGTATGTGTGCTCATATAATAAGAAGGAGTAAGGCAGTGAACGATGAAATTCAAACTGAGCAATTGGACCAAAATGTAATGAATACGCTTCGTGATAAAGATCATTCAACACTTGCGAGCCATGTCGATACTTTAAGCTTCAGTCACAATGAGATAATTGAACTCTTAGCACAGTACCTTGCTCTGGGTGAGCAGGATGATGATGAGCGTTTTGATACTTGGTTTGATAATCTCACTAAAGAGCAGCATACGGTAGTGAAAACCTTTGAAGTGTACCGCGGTCACTATGAGCACTTAGACTAATTTAATAAATAGAAGAGTATAAAACTCCCAATGAGGGCGTGTGTATTATCTATATACATGTTTATAGGTAATCTTGAGCAATTTAGGAAGTACTTATTTACGGTGAATAATTTCCTGTTAAGTTAACTTATTTTAAATCCCTCCTTGAAACTCTAAAATTTGGCCTCAGTGAAGTAAGTAAGCTTATAACGAATTACTTTAAAAGGAGAGGTTATGTCACAACATGTTATTGAAATGCCAGATTTAGGTATTGGTACATTTCGCCTAGAAGGAAAGACAGCTTACAATTCAGTTCAAATGGCGCTTGATATTGGTTTTAGACACATAGATACAGCGCAAATTTATGGTAATGAGGAGCAAGTCGGTAAAGCAATTAAAGACAGCTCTGTGCCCCGCAGTGAAATTTTTATTACTACTAAGGTCTGGAATGACAAACTAAACAAAGCCAAGTTTGTTGATAGTGTTAAACAAAGCCTTGAAAAGCTACAACTAGATTATGTTGATTTATTACTTATTCACTGGCCTTCTCCGAGTAATGGAGAAAAAATGAGTGAATATTTAACTGAGCTCAAAAAAGTAAAAGAACTTGGTTTAGCAAAACACATTGGTGTTTCAAACTTTACCATTGCCAACTTGAAAGAGGCGATGCAAACGCTCGACGCGAGAGAAATTTTCACCAATCAAATTGAAGTTCATCCGTATCTTACCAATACTAAATTGCGCGCTTTTTGTGGACAACATGATATCCATGTTACCGCCTATATGCCGTTTGCCGTAGGTGAAGCCCTCAAAGATGATGTGATATTGGATATAGCGAAAAAACATGACGCTACACCTGCGCAAATCGTACTTGCTTGGGTAAATGCAAATGAGATGACGACAATCCCATCATCAACTAAGCGAGAAAATTTGGCTGATAATTTTGATGATTCAGTGAAACTTGATCATGAAGACATAGATAGAATTAATGCGTTAGACCAAAACAAACGTTTAGCGAACCCTGATTTTGCACCACAGTGGGATCAATAAATAATAAGGTTAAGCCGCCATTTGGCGGCTTTATTTATTTTACAGATAGATCATATTTGCAGACAACTTCTTCAATATATTTGTGACGCAGGGTGTTTTTACCTTCGTTGCCAGTACCGTGACTCAATGCTTTGTTCATAAGTTTTAAAGCTTTGTGAAGTGCTTGGCGCTCATCGACTGTTAAGCCTGTTTTCGTACGAAGTTCGGTAATATCATCAATGAGTAGCTTTGCTACATCAAGTTGCACGGCTTCTTCAATCAACCCATTTTGGGTTAATACCCCATATTTGCTGCATAAAAACTGCTGCCAAACTTGTTGCAAATGTTCGTCAATCTCAGAACCAAATAAGTCTTCATTAAGGGCGTAACCTTGCTCGGCCAGTTTACTAAGTTGAGTCGAATATTGTTGGGCAAAGTGATTGAAGGCTTGGCATGATGATTTTACATCATGTTTAATAATGTGCTGGCCCCAGCTAGACGCACCACGAGGATAAAAGTCTTGATATTCCTCACATTGATAAATACCTGAGTAAGAGCTGCATTCTAATTGGCTTTGTAAGCAGTAACTTGGTTTCGGGAATAGCCCTTTTTGTTGCCAATCAGTTAGTGTTTCTTCATCAATTGATAGTGCATGACAAAGCTCCTCTGTGGTGTAAAAGTAATTAGCCAAAAATTTTGAAAGTTGCATTATCAATTACTCGCAGTAAATACTGTTTATTTGTACAGTGTTTAATTCTGGCTTACCCTAAACATTTTATCAAGTATTTTTATTTATTAGCATGTACTACTCGGAAAATGCCTGTATTTATGTTACAACTAGCGCAAATTTTCCAAACATAAAAATAGTTATGCGCAGCCTAGAAACAATTAAACAAGCAAGTTTGATCACAGCAATTAAAACACCTTATCTCAACAACGGTGATATTGATCTGGCTTGTTACGATGAGCTTGTTGAACAACAAATTTCAGCAGGAGTCGATGGGATTATTGTTGGTGGTACCACAGGTGAAGGCCAACTAATGAATTGGGAAGAGCACTTGATGCTTATTGCACATAGTGTAAGTAAATTTTCAGATCGTCTAGTTATCATAGGTAACACAGGTAGTAATAATACCCGTGAAGCCATTAAAGCTACCGAATATGGCTTTGCAACTGGTATGGATGCAGCACTGCAAATTAATCCATATTATGGTCGTACGTCTATTCTTGGTGTGAAAGAGCACTTTAAACGCTTATTAGATATTGGTCCTGCGTTTATCTATAACGTGGCCGGCCGCACAGGGCAAGACCTTACACCTGATATTATTGAACCACTAGCAGCGCATGAAAATTTTATCGGTGTTAAAGAGTGTGGTGGTAATGAGCGAATTGCTCATTATGAACAACAAGGTATTGCGTGTTGGTCAGGCAATGATGATGAAAGTCATGATGCTCGTCATATCTATAATGCTCATGGTGTTATTTCGGTAACTTCCAACTTAATTCCAGGCTTGTTCCGTCAGTTAATGGATAACAAAAACGATAGTCTTAACACTCAGTTACAGCCGTTAATGCAATGGTTATTCTGTGAACCAAACCCAATTGCTATTAATACCGCTTTAATGATGACTGGTGCAGTAAACAGTGTTTTCCGTTTACCGTATGTGCCGTTAACGCAAGCACAACAAGCGCTTGGACAACACCTAATTAATGAGCTTAATGTTGCTGATATTGTGGGCGATAAAGCTCAACTTTTAAACGAAAAAGGCGTTATCTTACGATAAAACTGAATTGACACTTAATTTTGGTTACAATTAAGTGTCAAAGTTTTACTTTTTTGTGGACAATGGGTAAAATTAGCAATCGATTAGCGCTAAAAGAATAAACGTTTGTGAAATTTGTTGTTAATAATCTGTGTTATTGGGTTGCACCCGGGCAACAAATACCTGAACGATTAGTATCAAGCTCCAGCGAACTTGATTTAAACTGGATCCCTGCCATGCAACGCCGTAGGTTAAGCCCTTACATGAAAATGGCATTGCATACCTTACATAACGCAAAAGCAGAACACACTCAAGTTGCTGTGAATTTTTCATCACGTCATGGTGACTTACCTAAAACAGCTAAGTTACTCAATACCCTCGTTGAACAAGCGCCTTTATCTCCTACTGCGTTTGGGCTAAGTGTGCATAATGCGACCACGGGTATTTTCTCGATAACAGGTCAAAACAAAGCAGCTATGAATGCCATTGCCGGCGGTGCAGAGAGTATCATTGATGCTATTACAGATGGTTATGCCCGCGTCAAATCAGGTCTTGAAAGTCAAATTCTAATCAATCATACAGACAGTGTGCTGCCTGAAGAATATCTTTGCTTTGCTGATGAGTTGCAAGTGGATCATAGTGTCTCGTTTTTGCTTTCAACACAACTTGGTAACGATGCATATTTTGAACTAAACAAGTTATCAAATCATGATGTGTCTCCTCCTAGCGATTGTTTACCATTGAGCGTGCAACTTGCAGATGCGTTTATTCGCAAGGAACCGAAAACAGTGCTTGTACATCAGCAGTCGGCTTGGATGCTTCAATACCATGGCTCTTAACTTATTGGGTAAAGTTTGGCGTATCTTTGCAACTGGGTTTTGTTTTGTTGTATTTGGTATGGGTGGCATAGTTTTAACCTTGCTGGTATTCCCTTTGCAGCGTTGTATTGAGCCCTCAGCCCATAAACAAAAGCAAAAAGCACGTATCACAGTGCATTACACATTTAAGTTTTTTGTTGCTTTGATGCACTACACAGGCGCTATTCATTTTTCTGTGCATGATAGGGCGCGCTTCAAACAACTTAAAGGTCAACTGGTGTTGGCTAATCATCCATCTTTGATTGATGTCGTTGTTCTCATATCAGTGATTAAAAATGCAGATTGTGTCGTTAAGGCACACTTATTTAAAAACCCGTTTATGCGCGGAGTTATAAAGGGCACGGGGTATATTAGTAACGAAGATCCACAAGAGTTACTAGAGGAATGTGCAGCGTCACTTGCATCAGGTAATAATTTGATTATTTTTCCTGAAGGAACGAGAACAACGCCTAATGAACCATTAAAATTCAAACGTGGTGCTGCGAATATTGCAACACGTTGTCGAGCACCCATAACAACAGTAGTGATTAGTATGAAGCCAAGTACACTAACTAAAGACACACCTTGGTATAAAGTCGCTCCCACGAAGGCGTATTTTAAGATGCGCTTTGCTAATCAACAATTTGCATACACAGATTCTTTTAAAGATGAGCAGCCTGCAATGCAAGCGCGACAATTAACCCGTGATTTACAGGATTATTTTACAGAGGAACTCAGGCAACTATGACTGAACTAAAGAACCAAATAAAACAATTAATCATTAGCAGCTTAGACCTTGAAGATATTAGCATTGATGATATCGAGAATGATCAACCGTTATTCGTTGATGGCTTAGGGCTGGACAGTATTGATGCCCTTGAACTTGGTTTAGCTATCAAGAAAGAGTTTAATGTGAAAATTGATGCGAACTCGGAACAAACAAAAGCGCATTTTGCTTCAGTAGATGCACTTGCTGATTTTATTAATCAAAACAAATCGTAATATAGACTTAGAAGTAGGAAAAAGCATGAAAACCGCTGCCGAAATTTACACCGTTTTACAGGGCATTTTAGTCGATGAATTTGAAATCGATGCGGATGAAATTAGCCTTGATGCAAATTTATATCAAGATCTTGACCTTGATAGTATTGATGCTGTTGATTTGGTCGTTAAATTACGCGAAATTACGGGTAAAAAAATTGAGCCAGATGCGTTTAAGCAAGTACGCACAGTGCAAGATGTTGTTAGCGAAGTAGAAAAACTAGTTTCTTAATACAGCAACATGCTTAAAGCAATTACCACTACGTTAATTATCATCGGCTTATCTTTATACCCATTCATTGTGTATTTTGGTTTGCAGCACAGTTCAATTAAGCAGGTTAGTCTAGTACTGATTGCTTTATTAATTTTACGATTGATACTTAGCAAGCGCTTAGCGAATAAAATGCCATGGATAAAACCAGCCTCTTTACTAGCAATTGTGGCGTTAGTGGTAACACAGGTTTTTAATAGCGAATTAGGATTAAAGCTTTATCCTGTGATAATTAACAGCGTCATGGCAGCTACTTTTTTATATTCACTAAAAAAGGGGCCTCCAGTTATAGAGAGTTTAGCGCGGTTAAAGGAAGGTGATCTTGATGAAAACGGTGTACGTTACACGCGTCAAGTGACGAAAGTATGGAGCATATTTTTCCTGCTTAACGCCTCAGTGGCTTTATATACATGTCTATTCACCTCGTTATCAGTGTGGACGCTTTACAATGGTTTAATCGCATACATACTTATCGCTGGTTTAATGCTAGTTGAGTGGTTGATCCGACAAAAGGTAAAAAATAATGTTGGCTAATAACTTACAATTTCACCCAAGCGGTGCTTTTGTTGTTTCAGATAAAATCGTTAACCAGCAGCAGTTTTTTGCTGACATAGCGGCCTTTAAAGCGAAATTACATACGTTAAAAAGTCCATGTCATGTCGTTTTATTTCACCCTGATACTTATCAATTTGCCGTTCGGTTGTTTGCACTTGCTTGTGCTGGGCATAATGTCATTTTACCGCCCAATGGCCAGCCTGAAACATTACGCTTGTTGTTGGCTCAAACCCCGGTATTTGCAGGAGATACTGCAGATTTAGATACGCAGTTTTCTATTACTAATCTTGAGCAGCAAGCGTCTTGCGCGCCTACACCCCTAACTCAGTTACAGTGGCCAACAAACACGGCGGTGATTTTTTATACTTCAGGCTCTTCTGGCCAATCCAAGCCGATTGTTAAGCCATGGCGAGTGTTAAATCGTGAGCTGTCAGTGTTGTCTATGGCCTTTGATTTACAAGGGCAATTTACATTTTTAGCAACGGTGTCACATCAGCATATTTATGGGTTGTTATTTAGGTTGCTTTGGCCCTTGGCAAAAGGGCACATTATTGATAGCACACAAATCCAGTACCCAGAGCACATAGTGCAAAAGCTGAAAAAGACCCAACAAGCCGTGTTAGTTTCCAGCCCCGCACAGCTTGGACGCTTATGCTTAGACAATGTACTGATACCCGAGCGAGCACGCATAAAGTGGCTTTTCTCATCGGGTGGTCCGTTAAATAATCAGCACGCAGAGACGCTTTTTAATCAATTGGCTCGTCCAGTCACACAAGTTTTTGGCAGTACAGAAACGGGCGGCATTGCTTATAGGCAAGTTACTCAAGCAGCGGTTGAGGTTCCATGGCAGCCTTTTAGCGGTAATTATTTATCAATTAATCAAGAAGGCCGTTTAATACTCGACTCTTATATTCTAGAGCAATCTGGCTTTGCGCTAGATGACAGGGCACATGTGCACAGCAATGGCCAATTTAAATTGTTAGGACGTATTGATAGAACCATTAAAATTGAAGAAAAACGCCTAAATTTAGACGACTTAGAAAATTACTTAATAAGTCATACTTGGGTAAAAGAGGCTAAAGTTGTCGTTTTACCCGCGAGAAGAGTACAAATAGGTGCTGTTGTTGTATTAACAGATGATGGAAATAGTGAACGCCTTAAACAAGGGAAACTAATCATAAACCGTACTTTACAAAATTATTTATCTAATCGGTTTGAACGCATATGCCTGCCACGTAAATGGCGCTATATCGATGCGCTTCCTTTTAACAGCCAAGCTAAATTAAGCATCAAAATATTGGAGCAGTACTTTGCCAAGTCTGAATAATGTTACGCCACAGGTGAGCGTTTTATCACAAGCAAAAGATAGCGTCAGCTTAGCGTTAACGATTACGGCTGATTTAGATTATTTTCGTGGACATTTTCCTGATGCGCCTATCTTAGCAGGGGTCGTACAGTTAGATTGGGCCGTTAAATATGCGCAGCAATACCTTGGTTTTGGCTCTTTAGTAAAAAATCTAGAAATATTGAAATTTCAAGTGGTTACTACGCCTGGTATGACGGTTAACTTAAGCCTAGAACGCAATGCAAAAGGCAAATGCTTATTTAGTTATTCCTCAGATAAAGGGCAGCATGCATCTGGCCGAATCGTATTTTGTGATTAAACAATGAACCAGTTTTGTATTGTTATTCCAAATTATAATCACACCCATGCTATCGCTGCGGTACTTGATGAGCTAAAGGCATTACAATTGCCGATTATTATGGTTGATGATGGCAGTGACGAAAGTGTGAAACAAGTATTTTCAGCACTTGACGCCGAGTACGATTTTTTAACTTTGCTCACCCATGCTCAAAATCAAGGTAAGGGCGGTGCTGTTCAAACCGGTTTAATGTATGCACATAAGCACGGCTTTAGTCATGCGATTCAAGTTGATGCGGACGGTCAGCACTCGTTAGCAGATATTAGTAGGTTGATAGAATTGAGTAATGAGTCACCCAACAATGTGATCAGTGGCTGCCCTATTTATGATAGCTCTGTGCCAAAACACCGTTATTTGAGTCGCTACATTACTCATTTTTGGGTGTGGGTTGAAACTTTAAGCTTTGATATTGTTGATTGTATGTGTGGCTTTCGTGTTTATCCACTTTCGGCTGTTGAAGATTTAATGTCTAAACAGACGTTAGGCAAACGCATGGACTTTGATATCGAAATTTTAGTTAGATTATATTGGCAAGGTGTGAAGGTTACTTTCTTGCCAACGCAGGTGATCTACCCCGAAAATGGCGTATCTCACTTTCGAGCCTTACATGATAACGTGGGTATTTCTTGGCTGCATACGCGTTTATTCTTCGGCATGTTACTGCGTTCACCTAAGCTACTTTGGCGTAAGGTGGTTGGCTGATGGCTGTTAAGCACTGGTCTAAAATGCAAGAGCGTGGCAATTGGCTCGGTATGCAAATTTTATTAATTTGCTATCGTGTTTTTGGCCGTTCAGGCTTATGGTTCGTATTGTTTCCAGTTGTGTTTTATTTGTTTTTAACAGGTAAAACAGCTCGTGAAGCATCTTATGCATTTTTAACTCAAGCACGTAAGGTAAATGGTAACCATAAAGCGGTTACATGGCGTGACAGCTTTCGCCACTTTCGTTCTTTTGCTGACAGTGCGTTTGATAAAATTGATGCTTGGCTTGGCCGTATTCAGCAAAGCGATATTATCTATACTAATGAGGCATTATTTAAAGAGCTTGACGAGCAACAGCAAGGGGCTATTTTTATTGGCTCACATTTGGGTAATTTAGAAGTCTGTCGTGCGCTTAGTCAGCATCGCTATCGTAAAGTCATCAATGTATTGGTATTTACTCATCATGCGGTCGAATTTAACAAATTACTAAAAAGTATAAACCCTGATGTAGGCATTAACTTAATTCAAGTCACTGATCTTGGACCGGATATGGCGATTATGCTCAAAGATAAAGTAGAGCAAGGCGAAATCGTTGTCATTGTAGGAGATAGAACCAGTACTACAACAGCCGGACGTGTGGTTGAGGCTGACTTTTTAGGAAAACCAGCGCCATTTTCACAGGGCCCTTTTATACTCGCTGCGTTATTAGATTGCCCTGTTTTTCACTTGTTCTGTTTAAAAGATAAATTAGCCGGTGGAAAGAGAGTTTATCGGGTGGTATTTGAAAAATACGCAGACAAACTAGCGCTGCCACGTAAAACTAGACAGCAAACATTACAAAAAATTGTGAGCGATTATGCACAAAGGTTGAGTTATTACGCAGCTGCCTATCCATATCAATGGTTTAATTTTTATGATTTTTGGCAAAATGACGAGCAAGTGTCTCGTGACCAAAACAAGGAGAACTAAAGTGTCAGAGTACACGACTACATTATTTGGTGAGCAACGTTTATCGATTGAAGATATTGTTCATATTGCCTTACAACAAAGGGCTGTTGCATTAACTTCAGATCACCAATTTGCCAAAAAAATCGACAGTGCCGTAGCATTTTTAGATAAACTCTTAGAAGACGATGGCGTAATTTATGGTGTCACCACAGGTTATGGTGACTCGGTGACTGTAAAAGTACCCCTTGATTTGGTTAATGAACTACCTCTTCACCTAACTCGATTTCATGGTTGTGGTCTAGGCAATACATTTAACTTAACGCAAGGACGCGCTATTTTAGCGACTCGCCTAGCATCACTGTCGCAAGGATACTCAGGCGTTAGCTGGGATATGCTCAATTTATTACGTGATTTTTTAAATCACAATATCGTGCCAGTTATTCCCGAAGAAGGTTCTGTGGGTGCCAGTGGTGACCTCACACCGCTTTCTTATGTCGCTGGCGCAATGGTGGGAGAGCGTGATGTATATTACAAAGGCGAAATTAAAAACAGTTTAGCGGTTATGCAATCTCTTGGCTTAAAACCATTAACGCTTCGCCCTAAAGAAGGGCTTGCGGTGATGAATGGTACCGCAGTAATGACTGCTTTAGCATGCCTTGCTTTCGATAGAGCCGATTACCTTGCTAAATTAACCAGCCGAATTACAGCGCTTGCCAGTCTTGCTTTAAAAGGTAATAGTCATCATTTTGATGATATTTTGTTTTCGGTAAAACCTCACCCAGGTCAACAGCAAGTGGCTGCGTGGATCCGTGGTGACTTAAACCATGTAGAGCACCCACGTAATGCTGACCGCTTACAAGATAGATACTCAATCCGCTGTGCACCACATGTCATTGGTGTATTACAAGATAGCCTACCTTGGTTTAGGCAAATGATCGAGAATGAGCTTAATTCGGCGAATGATAACCCAATCATCGATGGTGAAGGTGAGCACGTACTGCATGGCGGTCATTTCTATGGTGGCCACATTGCAATGGTAATGGATAGCATGAAAACGGCGGTGGCTAATTTAGCTGACTTAGCAGACAGACAAATCGCTTCACTTGTCGATACTCGTTATAACAATGGTTTAGCTTCAAACTTGTCAGCAAGTACAGATGAACGTCGTTATATTAATCATGGTTTTAAAGCGGTGCAAATTGGTGCCAGTGCCTATACCGCTGAGGCATTAAAGTTGACCATGCCTGCCAGTGTGTTTTCGCGCTCAACCGAATGTCATAATCAAGACAAAGTAAGCATGGGAACTATTGCGGCACGTGATTGTTTACGTGTACTGCAGTTAACCGAACAAGTGGTTGCCAGTACATTGTTAGCGTGTATTCAAGGTTTACGTTTGCGTATTAATAACGGTGAGCTTGACTACGCAAGCTTAACCCCAGAAGTGCAGAGTATGTATCAAGACATTAGTGAGTTTTTCCCACAGCTTGATGAAGATCGCCCACTTGAGGCGGTGTTACGTTTTACCGTTGATGCTATTCAAACTAAACGTTGGAGTTTATATGCATAGTCGTGGCTCTTTATTGAGTACTTATGTAGAAATTGAAATCCCTTTTCATGATTGTGATCCTATGAACGTGGTATGGCATGGTAATTACCCACGTTATTTAGAGGTGGCACGTTGCGAATTGCTGCGTTTATTTGATTATGATTACGGGCAAATGCAGGAGTCTGGCTATGCGTGGCCAATTATTGATATGCATATTAAATATGTGGGTTCTGCATTGTTTACGCAAAAGATACGGATTGATGCATATTTGAAAGAATATGAAACGCGATTACGTATTGATTATATTATCAGCGATGTTGCGACGGGCAAAAAGTTAACGAAAGCGACGACTATTCAGGTGGCGGTTGATATAGAAAACAAAGAGATGCAATTTGTATCACCGCCTGTACTGCATGAGAAATTACAAAAGGTGATCTAATGCGAATGAGCATTTTTCTACTATGTAGTATGTTTTTTATAACGCCAGCTCTTGCTAAGAATGTGATAGAGCATGGCTCATTCAGCCAAGAAAAACACTTTAAGGGCTTTAGCAAGCCCTTTATTTCAAAAGGCATTTTTGAACTTAATGAAGAGGGCTTAACGTGGCAAGTGCAATCACCGGTAAAAAGCACTTTATTTATTAAACAGGGTCAAGTATATACTCTTGACAGTCAAGGAAACGAACAATTACAAAAAGGGGCTGAGCCCTATGTGAGCCTGCTACGAGCAATTTTAAAACACGACAGAGCGGCGTTAGCAGAGCAATTTACAATAAATAAAAGCGTTGAGCCTAATTGCGAAATCCTCTTGCCTAACCAAGCATTGCTAAAACACGTTTTTAGTCAGTTTGAACTTTGTTTTGATGCTAATAAGGTGACTACCGTGCGCTTACAAGAGCCAAATGAGAATTTTACCTTATTGCGTTTCTCATATACTGAAAATGAGCAGCAAAAGTGAAAGCGTGGGCAATTACATTATCTTGGCTAACTTTACTCACTGTTATGTTAGTTGTTGTTTTTGCGGTAAAACAACCAGCTTTAAATAATGACATTTTAGCCTTGCTGCCCAAGTCGGAGCCAAGGTTACAACAGGTAGAAGAGCACTTTTTTTCAGCAAACAAGCAACAACTGAGCTTTTCGTTTAGCGGTGAAAATAATACCCAAGCTTATGACGAAATGGTGAGTTGGTTAGCTGGCAAAAACATTCAACCGCGCTTTACACTGCCGAAGATTGAGACCCTTGCCCATTTTTATGGCCAATACGCAGGTTACTTGTTGGCACCCGAGTACCAACAAAGCCTACGTGAACCTAGAGTTTTCGAGCAGTATTATTTGGGGCAATTGAGCCAAATTGCTGATCCCTTTGTATCTAGCACTATCAATCAAGATCCTACGCTTAGTACCGCAAGTTTTTTGAGGCATGTTTTAGCCAATATACAACAATTTGAATTACAAGATGGCCGAATAACAGCTAACTACCAAGGCGAAGATTACTTACTTTTGTTTGTTCACAGCACGAATAATGCCTTTTCGATTAATAAGGCAATCGCTTTAAATGATGAAATATTAACTAAACTTACCCAATTAGAAAGTCAGTACCCAAATACAACCGTCCATTATTCAGGGGCTTTATTTCATACCGCTGCAAATGCTAAACAAGCAAAATTTGAAATGACTTTATTTGGCTCCTTGAGCTTAATTGCACTGTTCATAATGGTTGTGTGGGTATTTAGATCAGTGAATGCATTGTGGCTTGCATCGGTGACTGTGGTCAGTGCTGCACTTGGTGGCTCGATAGTGCTCGTTAGCTTATTTAATCAGATCCATGTACTGACGCTTGTATTTGCGGTCACACTGATTGGCATTGCTATTGATTATGCATTTCATGGCATGCTTGATTTAACGCAGCATAAAAGCGGTTTTAGTCGTGGACTCAAGCTTGCGTTAGCGCTCTCTTTACTGACTACGACTATGGGGTATGCAAGTTTATTTTTCTCGCCCGTTCAGCTGTTAACTCAAGTCGGTGTATTTGTTGTTGCAGGGCTTGTTACTGCTTGGTTTAGCACGCGATTTTTACTACCCCACTGGCAAAACAGGTTAGCAGTGAGTCAAAGTGCTAATCATCTTACTTCATCTCTTAGCAAGCAATTACAGAAGGTAAACGAGTATAAAACAGCACTAATAATAGGACTACTAGTGCTGTTAAGTGTATTTACACTACTTAAACCTCCAGTAGTAAATGATGATGTAAAACTATTAAATGCAAGCCCAAAAGCATTGATGGATAACGAAGCACTGCACATGACGTTGTTAGGAAAAGACAATGGCCAGATAATGATTTTATTTGCTGAAAATGCACAGCAACTTTTAGAAAAGCAAGAAACGTTAAAAAGCAAAATTAATGAGTATAAAGGCAAGGCTGTGATGCTCAGTGATCTTGTACCAAGTACTCATAGACAACGCGAGAATAAAGCGGATTTATTAACCCATCAAGCTGCTATAAATATCGTTAGCCAAATGACCGCCAATCCCGTGCAGTTTAGCCAGTCGACCTTAACTTTAGAGAGCGCACTTGATTCAGCACTAGCACCACTGATACATAATCAAGTGTTTATAAACAACTCATTTGTGGCCAGTTGGTTCATGGTAACTGGCATTGAAAAACAGCAATTAAAGCAGTGGGCAGCCGCCGACAGCGATTTAATTGTGTATGATAAAGTTGCGCTGATCACTGAGGGGCTGAGTCATTACTCACAGTCATTATTAGTCACATTACTGATTGCTATGACCTTCGCTGTTTTGTTATTTACCTTTAAGTTTGGGTTTAAAACTGCATGCAAACAAGGCTTGATACTCGCTTTAACTTTAACCGCAGTACTATTGTTGTGCAGTTTGATACAAAGCCAATTATCGATTTTTAACTTATTGGGCTGTTTATTGATTTTAGCGTTAGCAATTGATTACCTCGTATTTTATCAAATCAATAAACTGGTACCGAGTAATGTTTTGGCAATTAGTTTGTCAGCAGCATCATCAATGTGGGTATTTGGTATGCTCGCAGTGTCAAAAACCCCCGCTATTTTTAGCTTTGGTTTAACGGTTTTAGTGGGGCTAATGTGTATTTATATACTCGCACCACTTAGTGTTGCATTACCTAATAATAAGGAAAAATAATAGGTGAATACGCAAATTCAACAGGCAGATGTGATTATCATTGGTGCGGGTCCATCAGGAGCCGTGGCAGCCAGTTTATTGGTTAAAAAAGGGTGGCGTGTTGTGGTATTGGAGCAACAAGTTTTCCCTCGCTTTTCGATAGGTGAAAGCTTGTTACCCCAATGCATGCGCTTTTTAGCTGAAGCAAACCTTGAAGAGGCAGTGCAGTCGCAGGCTCAAGATTTAGGTTTTCAGTTTAAAAACGGCGCGGCGTTTCAGCGCCGTGGCCAGCATACACATATCGACTTTACAGAAAAATTCAGTGCGGGCCCAAGCACAACGTTTCAAGTTAAACGTGCTGATTTTGATAAATGCTTGGCGGATGGTGCGATGCAACAGGGGGCAGAAATTCGCTATCAACATAGTGTATCAGCTTACACGGATTGTGAAGATGGTGCTCTACTTAGCGTTATTGATGAAAATCAGCAAAGGTATCAAATTAAAGGTCGATTTGTGCTCGATGCCAGTGGCTTTGGTCGAGTGTTACCAAGACTACTTGACTTAGAAACACCGTCAAACTTTCCGGTGCGCTGGGCTTTTTTCAGTCATTTTAAGGATAATATTCGCGACGAGCAGTTTGACCGCGAGAAAATACTCATTAATATTCACCCCGAATTTAAAGATATTTGGTATTGGCTTATTCCATTTAGCGATGGCACAGCAAGCATCGGTGTGGTTGGCAAACCGAGTCAGTTTGAGCAGCAAGAACCGTTAACTTGCTTAAATCAGCTTATTGAACAAGATGCTTACTTAAGTAAATTACTGGCAAATCGTGTCGTAAAGGGTGAGGCGCGTGCCATTAAAGGTTATTCAGCGAATGTGTCGTCTTTATATGGTGAGCATTTTGCGTTACTGGGGAATGCGGGGGAGTTTTTAGATCCTGTTTTTTCATCTGGTGTCACTATCGCTTTAAAATCAGCTTCATTGGTGGCTCCTTTGGTTGATAGCTATTTACGGGGTGAGAAAGTTGATTTTGAAAAGCAGTACAGCATCCCTTTGCAACAAGGCGTCAATTGCTTTAGAACCTATGTGAGTGCTTGGTATAATGGTTCATTTCAGGATGTCATTTTTTATAGTGAACAAAATCAACAAATACGCGAAATGATCAGTGCCATTTTAGCGGGTTATGCGTGGGATCTTGATAACCCATTTGTTAAACAAAGCGATAAACGTTTAAACACCTTGGTCGAGTTATGTCAGCAATAATGCGTTATATCATTGTAATTTGTAGCTTATTTTTAGTTAGCTGTGCCAGTGAGTATGCAGTTAAAACAGGGCTTGATCTTGCACCTCACGCAGGTATCTATCTATCGGATCCGCCTGTTTCTCTAGACGTTGATAATTGGCAGCAAGTGCTTACAGTAAAACATAATACAGAACAACATACTCTGTTAGCGCAGTTAAATTTGAGCAGTGAAACGGGTATAAATTTAGTCGTAATGACGGTGCAAGGCATGCCAATTTTTCAACTCGAAAAAGCGCCATTAGGAGCGGTCAAAAGTGAAAAAATGTTGCCGATTAGTGGGGTTGATCCACGCTATATTTTAGCTGACATTATGCTTGTGCATTGGCCTATAGATGTACTTAATGCACAGCTTTATGGCCTAGTAATTGATGAGCAAGGGACAACACGACGCCTTTACCAAGGAAAACGGCTGATCAGCGAAATTCAATTTTTAGACAGTCAAACCAAGCTTGTTAACTACGAGCGAGACTACTCAATAATTTTTCAAAGGGTTAATTAATTATGCCATTTTGGCTAAATGACTTAGGAATTGTTAGCGCGATGGGCGTAGGGCAAGAGCAAACTATGCAAAGTGTGTGTGCTCAGCCTAAGCAAACACTAACAGAAGTTACTTCACTGGCATTTGAAAAGCGACCTACCTGTGTGGGGTTAGTCAATGAGATACCTTTATCTGAATCGATGCGTTTTTATAAGTTAATTGACTTAGCCCTTGCACAGTTATCCGATACTTTAGCAAAAATCACGTCCCCAAATGAACGTATTGCAGTGGTAATCGGTACCAGTACAGCTGCCATACAAGAGGGCGAAAGAGCCAGAAAAGTACAAGCTGAAAGTGGGCAGTGGCCAAGCCAATTTGATTATTATGATCAAGCTTTAGTTGCACCCGCTGCCTATATCGCAAAAAAGCTAAATGCATCAGGGCCAAATTACAGTATTTCTACAGCCTGTAGTTCAAGCGCAAAAGCGATGATAAGTGCTCGCGCTTTATTGAGTGCGGATATAGCAGATGTGGTGATATGTGGTGGGGTAGACAGTCTTTGCCAGCTTACAATTAACGGTTTTGATTCACTGTCTTCAATCAGTGATGATATCTGTAAGCCATTTAGTAAGGATAGGAAAGGCATCAATATTGGTGAAGCTGCGGCGTTCTTCGTAATGAGTAAAGAAAAGCTGAGTGATCACAGTGTTGCTTTTCTAGGTGGAGGAGAGAGCTCTGATGCCCATCATATCTCAGCGCCTATTCCTGATGGTTCAGGCGCTATAGCAGCAATGAAAGCTGCATTGAATGAGGCAGGTATTAACCCCTCAGATATTCAATACATTAATGCGCATGGCACCGCAACACCGCAAAATGATGCCATGGAGTCACTTGCAATCAATGATGTGTTTGGCAACAATACGCCAGTCAGTTCGTCAAAACATCTGACGGGTCATACATTAGGTGCTGCCGGTGCGCTAGAGGCAGGCCTTTGCTGGTTGTACTTAGCTTATCCTGAATTTACGAGTATGGTGTTTAATCAAATCGAAACTGACGAAACACTAGCTGATATTGGCCTGATAACTCAGCCTACACACGTAAAGGTTAGCCATTGTTTATCAAATTCATTTGCCTTTGGTGGCAATAATGTCAGTGTAGTACTAGGACATCTGAATGAAGAATTATAAAATTGAGCAGGTTGTACCTCATAGTGCGCCTATGATTTTGCTCAATCGTCTTGCCAATTATACTGAAGAGAGTGCTTGTTGTGAGGTAGATATTAGCCCTCAGAGTCCATTTTACAACACGTCTTTACACGGGGTTGCCAGTTATATTGGTTGTGAATATATGGCACAAACCATTGCCGCATATGCGGGTGCGCTGGCAAAAGATAAAGGGAACGATGTACAAATAGGTTTTCTAATTGGTACGCGTAAATACCAAACCTATGCACCGATCTTTGAAAAAGGGCAAACGCTTAAGGTAACGGTTACACAGTTGTATCAAGAAGAGTCAGGATTAAGTGTCTTTGAGTGTCAAATTCACCACAACGAAACGCTATTAGCAGAAGCAAAAATCAATGTGTTTCAGCCACAAGATCCAATGCAGTTTATAAGAGAAAGTTAATGACAAAACGTATTTTAGTGACAGGCTCTAGCCGTGGTATAGGTAAAGCAATCGCATTACGATTAGCAGGCGACGGCTTTGATATTGCCGTACATTGCCGAAGCGGTTTGGCTGAAGCTAAACAAACGTGCGACGAGATTATCGCATTGGGTCGGCATGCCAGTTTATTACAATTTGATGTATGTGACAGAGCATTAGCAAAAGAACAAATAGAATCAGATATTGCTGAGCATGGTGCCTACTACGGTGTGATCTGTAATGCTGGGATAACCAATGATATGGCATTTCCAGCGATGCAGGGCGATGATTGGGATAAAGTAATTCGCACAGGGCTTGATGGTTTTTACAATGTGGTTCATCCAACCGTGATGCCTATGGTGCAAACACGTAAGGGGGGACGTATTGTTACGATGGCATCTGTATCGGGGATTGCCGGTAACCGTGGTCAGGTTAACTATAGCGCGGCGAAAGCGGGTATTATTGGTGCCACAAAAGCATTATCGCTAGAGCTTGCTAAGCGTAAAATTACCGTCAATTGTGTGGCTCCTGGTTTAATTGAAACGGCAATGACAGATGATTTACCTGTCGATGAAATGCTAAAAATGATTCCATTGAAGCGTATGGGCGCGGTGAGCGAAGTGGCTGGCACGGTTTCTTTTTTATGCTCTGAAGATGCCGCGTATATTACTCGACAAGTTATCTCAGTTAACGGTGGAATGGTGTAATGAAGCGCGTTGTTGTTACAGGTATGTCCGCAATTACTGCACTCGGTGATACTTGGGGTGAGTTTAAAGGTGCGCTTAAAAAAGGTGAGAACGCAGTTCAATACATGTCGCAATGGGATTGTGCTGCTGATTTAAATACACGTTTAGCTGCGCCTGTAACGCACTTTACAAAGCCTAGTCATTATAAGCGTAAGCAAGTACGCTCAATGGGCCGCGTTGCTATGATGTCTACGCGCACCACTGAACTTGCACTTGAACAGGCTGGACTTTTAGAGCACCCAAGTTTAACCGATGGTTCTACGGGCATCGCTTTTGGCTCATCAACGGGGTCAACACCGCCGCTACTTGCTTTTGCAAACATGATGCGAACAGGCGAAATGACGGGGGTGACAGCAACGAGTTATATTCAAATGATGGCACATACTGCACCGGTCAATGTTGGTGTGTTTTTTGGCTTAAAAGGGCGTGTTATTACAACGAGCTCAGCGTGTACATCAGGCTCACAAGGCATTGGTTATGCATATGAAGCAATTAAGTATGGACGTCAAAAAGTGATGGTAGCGGGTGGTGCTGAAGAGCTATGTATTACCGAAGCGGCTGTATTTGATACATTATATGCCACCAGTACTAAAAATGATGCCGCGAAAACAACTCCCCGTCCTTTTGACCAAGATAGAGATGGTCTTGTGATCGGTGAAGGGGCAGGGACATTAATTTTAGAAGAATATGAACACGCAATTGCGCGTGGTGCAGCTATTTACGCTGAACTAGTTGGTTTTGGTTGTAATTCAGATGGTCAGCATGTAACCCAACCAACTGCTGATACAATGCAAGTGGCCATTGATATGGCAATGACCGATGCCAATCTTACCGCAGATGATATTGGTTATATCAATGCCCATGGTACATCAACAGACAAAGGCGATATTGCTGAGTCTCATGCAACTTATAATGCGCTTGGTAAAAAGCCGATTAGTTCACTAAAAAGCTACTTAGGACATACATTAGGAGCCTGTGGTGCGATTGAAGCGTGGGCAAGTATTAATATGATGAATGATGGTTGGTTTGCACCGACTATCAATTTGAGTCAAGTTGATAGTCAATGTGCAGACCTTGATTACATAAAAGGTCGTGGCCGAGACATACAAACTAATTACATAATGAGTAACAATTTTGCATTTGGTGGCATTAATACTTCGCTGATTTTTAAGAAGTGGCAGGCATAACCTACTGCAATGTTAAATGAGATTTATCGACAACATCGAACTGTATGCAAGTCTTAGTGAAACAGAATAACAACAACTCTATTTCACTAAAGCGTGCATGGAAACGACACAAAAGGAACTTTAAATGAAATTAATTATTACCACTTTGGCTCTTATCGGTTGTTTATTTTCTGCTAATAGCGCTGCGCGCGATGATCTGCAAACACTACCAGTTGAAGCATTATTGCAAACAACGAAAGCAAAAAATGCGCTGCTTGATATTCCTCTTTATTTTGCCAGTCAAAGTCATAGCAAAATCAAAAGCAGTTATGGTGAAGTGATAACAAATAAAAAAACCAATGCGTTTAACAAAAGTGACCGCGAAGCATGTGAGTGGGTAATGTTAAGTGCGCTTAAGGCTCTACAAGAGCGTGCTAAACGTGAAGGCATGAATGCAGTCGTGAATATTCAATCTTATTATAAAAAGCGCGAGTTTGTGAGTGAGACTGAATATCAGTGTGGTGCGGGTACTTTTATCGCTGGCGTAGCATTAAAAGGCACTTTAGTTAAGTTATAACTAACTAAAACCATTTTTTTTCTGTATAATTTGCGACCCTTGATAAGATGGCCGCAGGTTATACAGCATGAATTTTAAATCATTTAGTTTTTCTTCTGAGATTCTTCAGGCGTTAGAAGAACTTAATTTCCAAACGCTTACTCCCGTACAACGTACTGCTATTCCTGCAATAAGAAAAGGCAAAGATGTACTTGTCAGTGCGCAAACTGGTACGGGTAAAACAGCTGCTTTTGCACTGCCTCTTATTCAAAAGCTGTCAGAGACCACACTGAGTGATAATAATGCGCCGAGTGCCTTAGTGCTTGCGCCAACTCGTGAACTTGCAGAGCAAATTGCCAATAACTTTAAAGCATTTGCAAAATACACTGAGTTAAAAACAGTGTGTTTATTTGGTGGAATTAACCTAGCCGGCCAAGCAAATGCTCTTAAAGCAGGTGTTGACATTGTCGTAGCAACCCCTGGGCGTTTATTAGATCAATTACGTTTAGGTAATATCAGCTTAGCAAGTGTTAAACACCTTGTACTTGATGAAGCTGACCGCATGCTCGACATGGGCTTTATTAATGACATGCAAACAGTCATTAATGGCTGTGATGAAGCACGTCAAATTTTACTGTTTTCGGCGACTTTTCCTGCCGCAATTAAGCAGTTTGCAAGTAAAGTACTTAAGCAACCTGAAATTATCCATGTTGATCAAACGAACAGTACAGCCGAAACCGTTCAGCACGTAGTTTATCCAGTAGAAGAGCGCCGTAAACAAGAGTTGTTGTCAGAGCTTATTGGTAAGAAAAATTGGCAACAGGTTTTGGTTTTCGTAAACATGAAAGAAACCGCCGATGAGCTTGTTAAAGAGCTAAACCTAGATGGTATTCCTGCGGTTGTATGTCATGGCGATAAAACCCAAGGCAATCGCCGTCGTGCATTACGTGAATTTAAAGAGGGTAAAGTTCGCGTATTAGTTGCAACTGAGGTGGCAGCCCGCGGTATTGATATAGAAGGCTTACCACGTGTTATTAATATTGACCTGCCTTGGCTTGCTGAAGATTATGTACATCGTATCGGTCGTACAGGCCGTGCTGGTAAACCAGGACAAGCTATCTCATTCGTTAGCCGTGAAGAAGAAAATACCCTATTCGATATCGAAAAGTTAATCGGCCAGCGCATTAAACGCATAGTGTTACCCGGCTATGAAGTGAGTAATCGTGATGTATTGATTGATAAAATTGGTAAAAAGCCCGCGCATCTACGCCGTAGTCGTACAAATAAGCCGTCTGGTCAGGCGACAGGCGAAGCACGTGCTAAAAATCGCTCGCGTATTGCCAATGTACGTAAGTCCTTAAAAGGCGGAAAACTAAGCTTAAAAAAATAACTAATTGAATTTTAGTTAATTTTGAAAGGCCCTGTCGCGAATACGCTACGGGGCTTTTTGTTACCTATTCAAAACTAATAAAAATTACTTATTTGTTAATTTTTATAGACAAAATCATTAACAATTCTACCTCGTTGAATTACAATCGCTTTTCGAAAAGCTCAAATGGCGTGAAGGTCACGCTTGTATTTAAATGGATGTTTATGCAGTACGTAAGAAAAATAATTACCCGTGCTATTCTACCTGGCATTTTTTTTAGCCTTGCACATGTACCCCTCAAAGCTGTTGCTTATGATAAAGTCGAATTTTCATTAGCTCATATCAATGAGTCTATTCGTGTCGACGGTGTCATGGACGAAGCACATTGGCAGCACGCAACTAAGATACCTCTTAAATATCAAAACGAACCCAATGAAAAAGGTGAGCCACCTGTACAAACTGATGCTTATATGTATGAAGATGGTAAGTATTTGTATGTTGGATTTGTTGCCAAAGATAATGATCCTAGTCAAATTCGTGCAGCACTTCGGGACCGTGATACGCTGTGGCAAGATGACAATGTGGCCTTAATGATCGATACCTTTAACGACGAGCGTACAGGGTATGAGTTTTATGTAAATCCACTTGGTGCTCAAGGGGATATGCGTATGACAGACACTGATGATTGGGCTGAAGACCCTTCATGGGATGCAATTTGGGATAGTGCAGGGCAGATCACTGAAAACGGCTATGTGGTGGAAATGCGAATTCCTTTTACTGCATTACGCTTTCCTAAAAACCAAGAGCAATTGACATGGAGCTTTGCTGTTTGGCGTAACTACCCGCGAGACGTATTTTATCAAATGTCGAATGTCGGTTTTGACCGTGATGTTAAGTGCAGTTTTTGTCAATTTGATAAATTAACTGGTTTTAGAAATATGAGTGAGAGTAAAAATATTCAGCTCACACCGACATTAACAGCACTTCGCCATGATACAAAAGACACTGTGCCAGGAGATTGGCAAAATGGAGATATCGACACTGAGGCTGGCCTTGATTTACGTTGGGGTGTGACTCAAGATGCGGTCATTAACGCTACAATTAACCCTGATTTTTCGCAAGTTGAGGCTGACTCACTTGAGCTTGATGTGAATACCACTTATTCAATTTACTACGCCGAAAAACGTCCATTCTTCTTAGATGGTGCGTCTTATTTTGACACTAACCAACTTGAATTACTGTATACACGTACCATTGCAGAGCCAGAAGTCGGTGTTAAGTTAACAGGTAAAACAGGGACGCACAGCTATGGCTTTATGTATGCGGATGATGAAAATACCAGCGTTTTGCTACCGACTAACCAAGGCTCTGGTTTTGCCAATCTTGGTGATAAAACACATTCAGCTGTAGGACGTTATCAACTTGATATAGGCCAAAAGGGGACGATTGGGGTGATGACAACACACCGTGAAAGTGGTGATTATCACAACACAGTTTTATCCCTTGATGGTAGTTATTGGTTTAATCAAACGGATAGCCTTCAATATCAAGCTGTAACAACAGACACTAAGAACTCTGATTATTTAGTTGATGTGTATGGTCTTGAAAAAAATCAATCAGACCAAGCCTACAATATTGAGTTTAGCCGCAATAAACGTGATTACGAGCTTTACGCAAACTATGAAAATATAGGCAAAGATTACCGCTCTGACTTAGGTTATCAAGCAAAGGCTGACTATGAGCAAGTTCAACTAGGTGGAGGTCAAACTTGGTATCGTGACGCCGAGGATGCAATTACTGAGTACAGTTATAATGCTGAGTGGGATAAAACGTGGGCGCAAAATGGTGATTTACTCGAAGAAGAGTACGATGGCTTTATTACTTTTAAAGGCAAAATGCAGTCACAAACAGAAATTGGTTTTATTCACCGTAATGAGTTTTATGCTGGTGAGTTCTTTAATCAAAATATTGGCTATATCTACGGTGGTTTTAGGCCAATTCGTGACGTGCGTTTCTTATTGTATGCGCAATACGGTAGCAAAATAGATTATAGCAATGCCGCCCTTGGTACTATGGTACGAATTGAGCCAGAAATGACATGGGACATTAACGACCATTGGCAAGTCCAATTAGAGCACAGTTACAGCTATTTAGATAACGAACAAAACGACCGTGTTTATACCGCTAACTTAACGGATTTGCGAGTTTATTATAAATTTAATATGCGCTCGATGCTTAAACTCGTTTTACAATTTGAAGATGTGGATCGAAATCATGAAGCTTATCTTTATGATGTAAGCCAAACGAATCGTGACTATGGTAGTCAACTGGTCTATTCCTACAAAATTAATGCCCAAACTTTATTTTACTTAGGCTACTCAGATAGAGGGTATGAGGATGACTCTCTTAAAGGGCTAGAAAGAGACCAACGAACCTTTTTTACAAAGTTAAGTTATGCGTGGCAGCTTTAGTTTCAGTTAAAAATTGGTCAGCTTAGGGCTGACCAATTTCTTCGTTTACTTTACTTCTTACAACCCCTTCAAGGCTTTTTAAGCCCCATTGCTTTCCAATCTCGACAGCTTCATCAATTGGCTGTTTTAAGGTAATAGCATTGTAAAGCGCAACAAGTGCACCAACACGGTTGCTGCTAGCACAATGCAACAAGGTTGTTTGCTGTTGATGTTCATTGAGCAAACTTTGTAGCTTAGTGGCATTTTCAATCGTAATATCAGCTTTCGATTGCACAGGAATATGGTAATAATTCATGCCAAGCTCGGTGACTAAATCTTGCTCAGACCAATTAGTTTCGTTATCCCCACGTAGGTTAATGATATTTTTAACTCCCAGCTCTTTTAATTTTGCAAAATCGGTTTGATTCGGCTGACCTGAGGTCAATACATACTCAGATTGAGCTTTCAGGTTATAAATATCTAGCTCTGTGGTGATTGTTTGTGTTGCTAATACTGAAAATGACAGCATTGAGGCTAATACTAACTGTATGAACTTATTCATATTATTCCTTCAAATGTGTTTAATTTTTACTGTAGACGGTTTTACCACGGCTGATGGTTTCTAACACGTGTAAGTTATGAAGCTCTGCAGGCTTTATTTTTAAAGGGTTATTATCAAGGATAATTAAATCCGCTTGCATCCCTTGTTTTAATTGCCCTTTTGAGGTTTCTTCAAAGTGTTGATACGCAGGCCATATTGTCATTGCTTGCAATGCAGTATACACAGAAACCCGTTGCTCAGGACCTAATACTTGATCAGTACGAGTTGTGCGGTTAACCGTTGCATCTAATACGCGAAGAGCATTGGGCAGTGCCACTGGCGCATCATGATGGGTGCTAAACATTAGCCCTTGCTTGCGAACCGCATGGGTTGGTGAAATAAAATCTGCACGGGGGTGACCAAGCACCGAGTTTACATGCCAGTCGCCCCAATAAAAGGTATGCATTGGGAAGAGTGATGGAAAAACGCCTAACTCTTTAAGGCGGTTAACTTGGTCCTGACGAATTGTTTGACCATGAATGAGCACAGGGCGACGGTCTTTTTTGCCAAGCTTGTTATTCGCATTTTCAACAGCATTTAAAAATTGTTCAATGGCGGCATCACCATTCGCATGGGTCATAACTTGCCAGCCATTAGCGAAGGCTGTTTCAACATATTTATAGGCTTGCTCATCGCTAAAAGTAGGGTAGCCTGCATAACCCTGCTCTTGGCCTTCAGGGGCTTTTAAATAAGGATGAGTTAACCACGCAGTTTTACCTTGCGGTGAGCCATCAAAATTTAGTTTTACCCCACCGATGCGAAAATGGTTGGTGTAGTCTTTACTATTATAAGTTGAGTTCATGAAACTACTACTCGTAGCCATATCCGCATAAGCAACCACATCAATCACGAATTTATTCGCTTTTGATGCCCTTACCATTGAATCATAAGCTTCTTGGGTTGCACGGCCTTCTTGCGCCGTTGTGTAGCCGTATTTGGTATACATTTTTTGGCCTTCTTCAAGCATCATGTCTTGTAACTCAGGATCAAAAGATTGCATGAGTTTAAACAATAAAGCAAAGTGTGCGTTTTCTTCGAGTACACCATTTGGTTCTTGTGAGTTAGGCATTCGGCGTATCAGTCCGCCATCAGGATTTTTAGTGCTGGCATCAATGCCAGCCATGCTTAATGCTTTACTGTTTGCAACACTTAAGTGGCCTGAGGTATGAATTATAATTACAGGTTTATCTGTACTAACTAGGTCTAAATCCATTTTAGTTGGATACCTATCAAGCTCAGCATCATCGTAACCAAAGCCTAAAATTGCTCCTGTTTTTTCGATAAATGTAGTGTAGTCAGGGTTATGTTGTGCTGCTTTTAGGATGTTGACGATTTGCTCAACGCTATTGGCATCACCATCTGGGCTAGGTAGAACATTAGCGACCATGGCTTGCAAGCCAACACCATATACATGGCTATGGCCATCTACAAAACCAGGCATTAAAGTTTTACCCTGCAGATCAATGAGCTTTGTTTTGCCAAGCTTATATTCAAGTGCTTTATCTTTATTACCCACAAAGATAATTTTTTCACCTTTTGTTGCGATTGCTTGTGCGTACTCTGGTTTATCATCGGTCATAGTAAGAATATCACCACCATAATAAATAGCATCTGCATAGCTAACTTGCAGTGGCAGAGTTTTAGCTGTTTGCACAGGGGCTTTATCACAGGCCGTTAAGGCGAGTAATGAACAAGCGAGTGTGAGGTGATAATTCATGTGTAGCGTCCTTGTTTATTAATTATGTCTTTGAGCAATATAAGAATATAGTCTGTTTATATAGATTGTGTTTAAAAAATGGGCTTAAATTTGATTGAAGTCAAACTCGATTGTCGAAGCTGCTAACTGATTCTTACTATAAAGCTGAGTGCCACAGGATAATTACACAGGCAAAAAAGCCAAGCGAGTGCTTGGCTTTTTTCTTCAGAAGAGGTGCTTACTTAAGGCTGATAATAAATCGGTGATTCAGGGCCCACAGGTAATCCCAGTACAAATACCCATAAGTAGAATAACGCGACCCAACCAACAAAGAATATCATGCTGTAAGGAAGCATGGTCGCAACCAATGTACCAATACCCATGTCTTTCTTATATTTAGTTGCAACAGCTAGTATCAATCCAAAGTAACTCATCATTGGAGTAATAAGGTTTGTTACCGAGTCACCAATTCGATACGCTGCTTGAATAGTCTCCGGTGCGTAGCCTATAAGCATTAACATTGGTACGAAGATTGGTGCAGTGACAGCCCACTGTGCTGATGAAGAACCCAAGCTTAAGTTTACTAGCGCACACATTAAAATGAATAGCACGAAAACTTCAGGACCAGTTAGGTTTAGCGCTTGTAATAGAGCAGCGCCGTTAATAGCTAAAATTGTGCCTAAGTTGGTCCATTTAAAGAAGGCAACGAACTGTGCTGCAAAGAATACCAGCACAATGTACATCCCCATCGAGCTCATGCTTTTACTCATGGCATCGATGACATCTTTATCGTTTTTCATGGTGCCAACAACACGGCCGTAAACAAACCCTGGGATACCGAAAGTCACAAAGATAAATACTACAATGCCTTTTAAAAATGGCGAGTGTGCTACAAGGCCTGTTTCTGGGTTGCGTAAAATGCCGTCGTCAGGAACAATTGTCCATGCAAGTAATAATGAAACCACTAACAATGAAACACCAGCCCACTTAAGGCCTGACTTTTCTTTATCGGTTAAACCGGCAATATCATTTTTTGGCAAATCATTACTAGCTTCTTCTGGGTTGTATTTGCCAAGCCGCGGCTCAACGATTTTCTCAGTAACGAGAGTACCCAAAATAGCGATTAAAAATACTGAAATCATCATGAAATACCAGTTAGCTTCAGCGCCAACTTGGTAGTTCGGATCAATCATTTGTGCAGCGGGCGTAGTGATACCAGCCAGCAAAGGGTCAATGGTGCCTAGTAATAAGTTAGCGCTGTACCCACCTGAAACACCCGCAAATGCGGCAGCAAGACCCGCAAGCGGATGACGGCCAAGGCTGTGAAAGATCATTGCAGCGAGTGGAATAAGTACTACGTAGCCAAGCTCTGATGCCGTATTTGATAAAATCGCAGCAAACACCACCATAAAGGTAACTAGGCGTTTAGATGCACCCATTACCATGCCACGCATAGCTGCAGAGAGTAAACCTGAGTGCTCTGCAACACTGACGCCCAATAAAGCAACCAGTACCGTACCAAGTGGCGCAAAGCTGGTAAAGTTAGTCACAAGCCCTGTAACGATACGTTGTAGGCCTTCGGCACTGAGTAAGCTGACAACCTCAATTACACCATCAGGGTCGCGACCGGCAGCACCTTCTGGGCGTGGGTCGATGGCACTTAGGCCAAACCAATCGGCAATACCACTGAATACGATGATCGCAACACAGAACATTGCAAATAATGTAATAGGGTGGGGTAACATATTCCCCAGAAATTCAACGGTGGCTAAAAATCGGTTAAATAACCCATTGTTACCACCCTCATGGGTGTTGTGAGAGTTTATTGTTTTTGACATGTCCAGTTCTCGTATTTTCAAAATGGCGCTAACCTAGCATTTTTTACCGGACAGATCATGTTTTAGCGGTGGGAATCGTTCTAACTACGCTCAATGACACCCTTATATAGCAAGGGGTAGCGGCGCAAACGTTTACCAATATAATCATCAGCTAGAATTTGCGCGCAAATTTGCTCTACATCATTGCTTGCTTCAAACACCCAATCAAAGCGCTCAATAGCGAGCAGAAAACCACGCTTAAGAAACTGTTGCTCACGATAGTAACTCAGATTATCGCGGATGATATCTAACTTATCAGGATTACTTTTAAGTTCATTAATAACCTCATTGATAAATACAGTCTGTTGTTTTGACTCAGCTTTTACCCGTCGTTTCATTATGTATTCATAGTTCCTTTTCTGCGATATAAAGCACTTTCTTTAAAAAGTCCTCTTTATTTTTTTCGTGTTGATAGTCAAGGTGATAGGTATTGTGAAAACCAAAGCGCAGTAATACACCGCTGCCTTTTAGATATACTGTATAGCCATCGATATCTGAAAAAGCGCAAATACCTTCATAGAGTTTACCGTCTTCGTGATCTTCACCGTGTTGAATAATTTTCTCATACACAGAAAGAATTAATTTACCGTCTAACTCGTTTTTCATGATGACTCCTTTTTGGTGTAATACGTTTACTATCTATAAAAAGTTTAGTGCTATTCTTAATGTTTTGAGTGTTAATAAGCTTTACTTTGCGATAAATCATTAAAATGACATTAGCATGTCTGATGTCGAAAATTTACAATCCTTTGGCTTACCTTACGCTTAAGCTACGTTTTATTTGAGGATCGCACAATGAAATATAAGTTTTTTCCTTTGGTGCTGCTAACAGGCTTGTTGCTTGTTAGCCAAAGAATATCGGCGAATACAGCCCCCCTTGTTTTAGAAAATGAAGCAGGGCAAATTGTTAAACTTGGCAGTTACTTAGGCAAGAAACCAGTTTACTTAAAGTTTTGGGCTACGTGGTGCAAGCCATGTATGGAGCAGATGCCGCATTTTCAGCATGCTTATGAGCAATATGGCGATAAAATTCAATTTGTAGCTATTAATATCGACCTCAATGATGATGCACACGCTGTTGCTGAGGTTAAAGAGCGTTTCTCACTTAGTATGCCACTATTTACGGATCACACAGGCCAAGTTGCGAAACATTATGAATTTATGGGCACCCCTTTTCATGTGTTAATTGATAGCGATGAGAAAGTGATTTTTCAAGGCCACGAAGCCGATAAGCCGCTTGATAACACATTACGTTTGTTATCACACAATGGCAAAGTTGAAAAAGCACGACTGCTTAGCGAAAAACAAGGCCAAGCGACTCCATTGACTATTCCGAAAAAAGGCAAAAAAGCAGTGCTATTCACCGCAACGTGGTGCGACTGGTACTTAGCCGACACTCGCCCTGCTATGGCAAAGCAATGTGTATTAGCACAGCAACATGTTAATAAATTGACAGAGCAAGGAATTGATGTGGAAGTTAAAGTGAGCCAGCTGTGGACCGATCAAAGTGCAGTGCAAGAATATGTTGATAAATTCTCTGCAAGTATGCCGGTTTCAATCGATTATGGTAACGATTTATTTCTCGAAAATGGCATTAATTCGGTACCAACTTTACTTATCTACAACGATGGAAAGTTAGCCACTACACAGGCTAAATTTTAGCTAAAAACCGATTAATTTAGCTTTGTAATTATACAAATTTAGCCTATGCTCTAGGCTCATTACACAGTGAGCCTAGAGCATGATAGATAAGGCATTATTAGCAAAAACACGCGAGTTATCTGACCGATTAATCGCACTGCAAACACCCATTCGTATTCTTGATGCGATCAATTGGGATAAACAGATCAAAGAAGAGTTTTTTAAGCATAAATGCCAGAAAAACCCAACGGTTGATCAAGCTTATTACCAGCAACGTGATCTTGGTTTTGTACCAAGTGAGTTACGCCGTGCGTTTTCTGATTTAAATCGCGATATCATCAGCCAGTTAGGGCAACTCAATCCGATAGCCCAATACATGAGCAAGATGTGTACTGAATATAAAACTGTACTTAGTATGATTGAGTATCGTGGCACGCCTGAATTTCATGATCTTTCTGTTGAACTATTTGGTCATCCAAAAGATTTATTCCATGCTGGAGAGCCTTCACTTGCTGAGCTTGCCACCATGCTTGAGCAGCCGCTAAAGAGTATGCTCGATGCCGATATATTACCTGATGATCCCAAAAATATTGATGCAGAAGATGCGGTTAAAATTTTAGCATCGCAAGTGGCTCAAACAATGCCGGGTATCGATGTTGAGGTCATTCTGAGCGACGGTATTGTTAGTGATGCGGCAGCAGGTGCAAACAACATTAAACTTAATCAAGATGTTAAGTTTTCACAGCGGGAGCTTGATATTCTTGAAGTGCATGAAGGCTGGATCCATGTGGGGACGACCCAAAACGGTCTTGCGCAGCCTTATTTAACTTGTTTAAGTAAAGGCACACCGAGCTCTACGGTTACCCAAGAAGGCCTTGCGGTGTTGACCGAAATTATTACCTTAAAGTCGACGCCTCGACGTTTAGCAAAATTAGTTAACCGTATTCAAGGGATTACCAAGGTTATTGATGGCGCTGAATTTGTAGACATTTATCGTGACTATGTAGCACAAGGCTTGAGCAAGGACGACAGCTACACACTCACTCAACGCGTGTTTAGAGGAAGTACAGCAACAGGCTTACCTTTTACAAAAGATATTGCCTATATTAAAGGTTTCGTGTTGGTGTATAACCTAATACGAGTTGCCATTCAGTTAGGCCGAATTGATC
Organism: Pseudoalteromonas sp. CF6-2; assembly: GCF_021729425.1. Taxonomy (NCBI): domain Bacteria; kingdom Pseudomonadati; phylum Pseudomonadota; class Gammaproteobacteria; order Alteromonadales; family Pseudoalteromonadaceae; genus Pseudoalteromonas; species Pseudoalteromonas sp. CF6-2. The sequence goes on along the minus strand of NZ_CP091443.1, from coordinate 489,694 downwards.
AATTGCACTTGCTATTGGTTGGTAAAATCTCAATAGACGATTTCAGACTGATATCACAATTGCATGATTTAGGTGTGATTGAAGACCCTAAATTTATTCCGCCACACTTTAAAGACTTGCGAGGCCTAGCAACGTGGCTGAGCTTTGGTCGTTTTATTGGCAACTTGTCGTTTGAGCAATTAGAAAACGATTACAAACCATTGTTTATTTGATCTATTTAAATGTGGAGTGGCGATAATTTATTTAGCTCCACACTCTCAAGTGATTATTTAATTCAAACTACAAAAATTTTTGTTAACTTTATGTACCAAAAAGTCATTTCAAGCATAAAGTGATACCTAATTCATTCTGATTTTTCCCTCGAAAATCTTTTTAGTAAACCTCATATTTACAATTTTTATATTGTTTTGTTATCAGGAACAAAAGGTGTTTTTATAGATGTTGTTGAATATAGTGTGTTTTTTTCTTAATGAAATGTTATCAGAAAGTTTCAATAAACACTTGTATATACCACGTGTTAATGGTAAAAATATTTTGTTACATCGAAAGTGCGAAAGTAACTAAAATAATAATTCAGGGAAAATTATGATACATAAAAACAACATATTCAAAAAAGCGGCTTTATGCGTTGCCGTTTGCTCATCTTTAACACTTTACAGTGCGCAGTCACTAGCAAGTAACGTTGATGGTGCAATTAAAGGGGTAGTAACACAGCAACAAGGCGATGCACCAATTGCCGGTGCAACTGTTACTATTACGAACGAGACAAATGGTTTCACGAAAACGCTTATCGTAGACTCTAGAGGTCAGTTCAACTTAAATTCAATTCCTGTAGGTGTTTACAATATCCGCATTGAAAAAAGTGGTTATCAAACATCTGAACTTAAAGACGTAACAATCGGAATTGGTAAAGTTGCAGCGCTTGAAGTAGAGATGATAGAGGGTAACTTAGAGGTTATTTCTGTAACGGGTAGCCGAATTGCTCGCGTTGATACAACAAGCTCAGAGGCTTCTTTCAATATTTCTGCTGATGAACTAAACCGTTTACCAGTTGCGCCTGATATCACATCAGTAGCATTACTTGCTCCAGGTGTTAACTTAGGTGATTCTCGTTTCGAAGATGCGAAAGGTAACTCACTTGCAAGCTTTGGTGGTGCATCTCAAGCTGAAAACGTTTATTACGTGAACGGTCTCAACATGACAAACTTCCGTAATGGTGTTGGTGGTGCGACTATTCCTTTCTTAGCTTATGAATCTTTCCAAGTTAAAACGGGTGGTTACTCAGCTGAATTTGGTCGCTCAACAGGTGGTGTAGTAAGCTCTGTAACTAAATCGGGTACTAATGAGTTTAAATTTGGTCTACAACATAGACAAGATCTTGGCTCGCTATACGGTGACCGCCCTAGTTCGTATTATCAAGCCGATGACTGTCAACAGAAAGTTGTAAACGGTGACATAGTTGAGACCTGTGCTAACCGTGTTGGTGACGTTATTGTTGATAATAGCCGTGATGCGCGTGAAACAAGCAAAACAGATATTTTTGCAAGTGGTGCTCTAATTGAAGATACATTATTCTTCTATGGTCTTTATGAAATGCGTGATAATGAATACGAAGATCTTATCAATCGTGGTAACGGTATGCGTATTCGTAAGGATGATGACCCTTATTACTTGGCACGTTTAGATTGGAATATTAATGAAGATCACTCTTTATCTGCATGGATGTTCAAAGACGAAAGTACTCTTGCGACTACTGATTACGACTTGGATGCAGATGGCAATATCATCAAAGACACGGCTCTAAATTCTGAAACCTTGTCTGGTGGTAAAAGCTGGTCTGTTCGTTATAACGGTAACATCACAGATTATTTATCAATCTCTGCAATGGCAGGTAAAGTTGAGTTTACGGATACTACAACAGCTGATGGCGCAGATTGTCCAGTAATTTATGACCTTTCATCTGGTCAAAACTTAGGTTGTTGGGCGTCTTTTACTATTGAAGATAATAGTGACGAACGTAAGCAATATCGTTTTGACGTTGACTGGTTAGTAACAGACAATCACAACTTGCGTTTCGGTTACGACGCTGAGAAAAATACATCAACGAGTGTTGTAAACCTTTCTGGTGATATCTACTACGCATACCAAAACTATGAAGCAGGTGCTGTATTACCAAATGGTTATACAATCCAAGAGTCTGGTCGTTATGTTCGTGTACGTAACTATGAAGTTGGTGGCGAATTTGATATCAACAATGAAGCGTTCTACATTGAAGATGTTTGGAATGTAAATGATCAACTAACTCTAAACATCGGTTTCCGTTGGGAAAGTTTCGAAAACTTAAATGCTGACGGTGAAACATTCGTTGAAATGAGCAATCAGTTTGCTCCTCGTTTAGGTATCGCATACGACATCTTTGCAGATGGTGAGCATAAAGTATTTGCCAATGCAGGTCGTTATCATTTACCAGTAGCATCAAATACTAACGTTCGTTTAGCAGGTGCAGAGCTTTATACACATGACTATTACCAAATTGACAGCATCGGCTCAGATGATGTTCCACAATTAGGTGGTAAGCTTGGTGACACAGTTGTATTTGGTGACGGTACAGCACCTAGCCCTGTAAGTGTTCGTTCTTCAAACCTTGAAGCAATGTATCAAGATGAATTCATCATTGGTTATCAAGGTATGATCAATGAAGACTGGTCAGCAGGTATCAAATATACTCGTCGCGAACTTAAGAGTGTAATTGATGATGCGAGTGCAGAAAAAGCATTTGAAAGCATCGGTATTGATGATGATCATTTCTTATTGCTTAACCCAGGTAAAGGCGCATCTTTCCAATATGACGCTGACGGTGACGGTGTTTTAGAAGACTATAACTTCACAGCTGAACAGCTAGGTTACCCAGAAGCAAAACGTAACTACAACGCTGTTGACTTAATGCTTGAAAGAGCATGGGATGGTCAATGGATGCTTAAAGCGAACTACACATGGTCACAAAGCTATGGTAATGCGGAAGGTTACGTTAAATCTGATAACGGTCAGGATGATGCTGGTCTAACAACAGACTGGGATTACCCATACCTAATGGACGGCGCTAATGGTTACTTACCTAATGACCGTCGCCATTCACTGAAAATCTTTGGTTCATATGCGATATCAGACAATCTAATCGTTGGTATGAATACGCGTCTAACTTCAGGCCGTCCTCGTAACGCACTGGGTGCTGGTTACTACCCAGACCAAGGAAGCTATCACTATGGTGATACTTACTATGTAGGTGACACTAAATTCTCACGTGGTAGCTTTGGTAGAACTCCTTGGACTGCGACAGTAGATGTTAACTTCAAGTATGACCTTAGCTACTTAGACGTATTTGATTCTGCTTTCGTATCTCTTCAAATTGAAAACTTGTTCGATGCGAGCAATGTAACTAACTATGAAGAGGTTGCTGAATCGGAAGCTGCATTCAATGGTAATGCACAGTTCGGTTCACCAGTTTCTTGGCAGACACCACGTACTGTTGAAATGGTTTTCAACATGACGTTCTAAAAACTTAAGCTTATTGCTTGATTTTTAAACAGAAAGCGCCTACTTTATAAGAGGGCGCTTTTTTTATGGAGAAAAAATATGATTAAACATTCAAGCCTAGTAGTTTCAGCAGTTTTAATGACAGCATGTAGTGCGTTGCCTATTAAAAAGGATATAGACGAAGGAAAGTTTCGAGTTGAAAACTTTCAATATGAGCATGGTAAGCAAAGAGATTATGTGTACTTAATGTGTAATAGCAAGTCTGTTTCAGCTTGGGAGCAAGCAAGGCAGTACGAAGCTGGCGACCACGTTCTTTGGGTTAAAGCCGTAATTAGTGAAAGAGATTTCCCATCTTCTGAAAAGAATGCTTTTGCTCGATTTGATATGAACTTTAAAGAAGGCGGAAACTACACGCTAAACCGTGAAGTAAAGGGAGATAAAATTTCTATTTGGTTCGCAGATAAAGAGACGGGTAATCAAGCCTCAGAAGTAATTACCAAGGAGCTGAAACGCCCTTTAGTAATCGAAGATCAGCTAAGAAAGAAACAGTGTTTAGAAGGTACTGTTTAATTGCATGAAATAAAAACGCAGCTGGAATGAGCAGCTGCGTTTTGTAAAGCTAAAGCATGTAGCCTTACATGCTTTTAGTCGAGGAAATTGTTAACCAGTAAGTGCATCAACCTGTACTACATCATTCAGTACAATAACGTCAGCACGTTTGAAGAAGTTAAAATCTGTTGCGGTTGCTAATGTGTAAGCACCCATCATACGACTGATGATTAAATCACCGTTGCTTAATTTAGGTAGCATGATTGACTCACTCACCACATCGATGCTGTCACAAGTTGGGCCTGCCAATACGGACTCTACACGTTCGTTCGATTGTTTTAACGAGTCGATAGGGTACGAGGCTTCATCAAACATTAAACCACTGAATGAGCCATAAATACCATCATCTAGGTAGTACCAAGGTTTACCTTTACGTACAGCTTGACCCATTACCGATGCAACACTGGTTACAGCGCAGGCAACAATAAAACGACCTGGTTCTGCAATGACGCGAACTGTCTCTGGTAACTGTGCTAAGGCATCATTTATCGGGGCACAAAACTCATCAATTGGCAGTACGTCTTTGTTATACGGCACTGGGAAACCACCGCCGATATCAAGCGTACTAAGTGCAGGTAGTCCCAATGCAGCTACGTCGTTAATCACTTGGTTACATGCAGCAATTGCTGTTACGTATTTAGCAGGGCTCGCTGTTTGTGAACCAACATGGAACGACAAACCTTTGATACGAATACCTAGTTGTTGCGCGTAAGTAATGATCTCAATAGCCATTGCAGGGCTACAGCCAAATTTTTTCGATAAATCCGCGAATGACTCTGCATTACGAAAACTTAAGCGAACAAGTAACTCAACGCGGTCTTTGTATGCAATGAACTTTTCTAGTTCATTGATGTTATCAACCACAAACACGTTACAACCATATTCAAGGGCATCACGAATATCACGGTCACGCTTGATAGGGTGCGTGTGAATAGTACGATCACTTGGTACACCTTGGCTGGCAACTAAGTCAACTTCACCGCTGGTTGCTAAATCAAAGCTGGCACCTTCTTCTAAAAGCGTGCGAACAACTGCTGCATGAGGAAGTGGCTTTAATGCAAAGTGTAAAACAACACCAGGTAAAGCACGGCTTAGTGCACGGTACTGGTGGCGTACAGATTCACAATCTAGCACCATTAATGGCGCACCATGTTGGGCAACAAGTTGCTCAATAAATTGATTTGATGGTTGTGCTATTGATTCGTTTGCAGCAACCGATGCTGCAGGTACTTTGATTGTTAAGTCTTGTGTAAGTGTTGAAATAGCCATTTTACTCTCCGGCAATTAAGCAACTGCTCGGAAAAAAATGGAAGTCCAAGTCAGTTGAGTGTTATTAAGCGCACCGTATGTTCTGTGCAATCAAATACACTCTTGGATAGTTGCTCTATCGCCTTGCTACAAACTAGGTTTGCAATGTACTCGGATTGGCTATCATCAAGAAGCGGCGAGATAATAGATCTGCTTTTTTATTTGCGCAAGCATTATTTCAAAGATTTTTTGAATTATTTTCAGTGTGTTTTTTGAACAGGCGAAGGGGCGTTTTTAAAATTTATCCCGTATGTTTTAGTATAAATGTCGAGCATTGCTTGGGTATCTTCTGGGCGGCTATTATTAGTATGGATTTCTTTAAGGTAGGCAGCCATATCATGGGTTTTCATGTAATTGTTCATTAATTCCATGGCCCTGCGACCTTGCGGTGTTTTACTACAAGCAAAATACCCATTTATAAATTTAGGTAACTCAATAATAGGACGGGATTCAATAAGAGACTGTTGCTCAACGGTTAAATGAGCAAATAACGTTTCTTGGTAACCAATAATGAAATCGATACGATTGTTCATGAGTAGATTACTTAGTTGTAAAAATGGGTTTTCACCATATATAACAGCTACATTTGAGGCATTACTTGCAAACAATTTGTCCAGTTGTTGATAACTTGTGGATCCAATTATTCCGAAAATATAGTTTTTGTGTAGGAGTTGTTCCACTGAAATGTCAGAAGGTTTACTTTTTAGTTCATTTTTAAGACCAAATAACTGTCGTTGCACATGCATAAATGTTGGAACTGTTGAAAACAACATGTTCTGTTTGCGTTCTGGTGTTTTTATCGCATTAAAAGTACAGCTAGGTTCGTTACTTGATAAACGTTTAATTTGGCGTGCATGATTTGTAAACTGTAGCTTAAGATGGAACTCATTACCGAGTGCTGGCTGAATTGCTTTGACTAGATGGTAGTTAACGCTATTTTTATCAGTTTCATTGTCGAAATATGCATGAGATAGAATTATAAGCTTACTCTTATCACTAGCGAAAGCTATGCTTAAGGTCAGCATTATTAAAAAAAGCAAACCTAGTCTCATGCATATCCTTTAATTATTTATCGAGCATTGGTGCTCTCAAAAATTTTGTCAGCTGATGCTGCAACAAAACCAGTGTAGAGTTCGCCATCCGGTTTTGCATAACGTAGCGCAAACTCATAAAAGCAACTCGGTACGGCAACAACACCATCGCTAAATTCAACTTCGCTATCATCAGCAAGCGTAGAAGACTGTTCAAGTAATACCTCTGGCGAACCTTTGATTTCGCCGCCCGATGTATTTAGTGCAAAACCGGCATCTTTAAGTGCTTGGTTAACACTTTCGATATCATCGAATTTCGCCAATTCATTGATGCTCACCGTAAAGTGATTAGCACGGTAACCCCACGCCGACATCCATGCCGCGTATTCGCTTTCTGCAAGCAGTTTTTTGTAGGTGTCTGAACTTACTTGCCAGTGCGTACCTGAGTAAAGGAAATTATCCGCTGTTACAGCGTTTTCGTCAACCTGTGCAACCATGTCGTTAACAATAGCTTGAAGCTCTTCTGAGCATTGTTCAACAAGTAATTCAGAAATGAAAACTTTAGGTTGCTTCGGATCTGAGTGTTCGAAGTGTTTAGCGTATAGTTTTTTCGCTTCGAAGTGATACTCGCCGCATTCTTTGTAGCCAACTGCTAAGAAGTGCGCAGCTAGTTTTTCTAAACCGATTTTTTCATGATTAAAGGTACGTAAAGCGATGTGATCGTTAATCACGTCATCTTTTTGTGTAGAGCCTAGTAGCTCATGTACTTTTACCGCCGATGGCGTAACTGATAAATAGTTGTCCCATAGGTTTTCAAATAGGGCGTTTACATCTGTGTGCATGTTTAATTCCTTCAATTAAGGCGGCGAGACCGCCAAACAATTATTCAATAATTAAGCCCGGCGCAAGGGTCTGTGGTAAGTTAACTTTATCGGCTTCAACAGAAGCAACAGGGTATGCACAGTAGTCAGCAGCATAATAAGCGCTTGCTCTGTGGTTACCACTGGCACCAATACCACCAAACGGTGCAGCGCTTGATGCGCCTGTAATTGGTCGGTTCCAGTTAACGATACCGGCACGAATACGTTTTAAGAAATGGTGGTAGTCATCGCTATCATCACTTAATAAACCAGCAGATAAACCAAATGAGGTGTTATTTGCTTCATTAATCGCACTATCGAAATCTGTATAACGGTATACCTTGATAAGCGGACCAAAGTGCTCTTCATCAGGCATGTCTTTAACAGCCGTTACATCAATAATACCTGGGCTTACAAAACCGGTACCCGCTTCAAGATGCTTAAGCTCGACAAGAGAGGTTGCTCCCATATCAAGTAATTGCTGCTGAGCTGCAACCATACCGAGTGCTGCTTTTTCGCTGATCATTGCACCCATGAACGGTTGATCTTCGCTGAAGCTGTCGGCTACTTTAATGTGTTTGGTTGCAGCAATTAACTTTTCTAAAATTGCATCGCCATTTGCCGAGTTCTCAATAAATAAACGACGAGAACAGGTACAACGTTGGCCAGACGTAATAAAACCAGACTGAATAATATCGTGAACAGCGGCACTTACATCAGCAACATCTTTTACGATAAGTGGATTATTCCCACCCATCTCAAGCGCTAAGATTTTACCAGGGTGACCTGCAAATTGCTTATGTAATAGGTGACCTGTATTTGAGCTACCCGTGAAGAATAAGCCATCTATATCTTGGTGAGAAGCGAGTGCAATACCTGTGTCGACTTCACCTTGTACAAGGTTAATGACACCGGCAGGTAAGCCGGCTTTTAGCCAAAGTTTTAAGGTAAACTCTGCAACATGAGGGGTGAGTTCTGATGGTTTAAATACAACCGTATTGCCCGCTAAAATAGCAGGCACAATATGACCATTCGGTAAGTGACCTGGGAAGTTATAAGGACCAAACACTGCAACAACACCATGTGGCTTGTGACGTATAAACGCTTTCGCCCCAGGCATTGGGTTTTCTGTGGTACCCGTACGTTCGTGATAGGCTCTAATAGAAATGGCAATCTTACCTGTCATTGCGCCTACTTCGGTACGTGTTTCCCAAAGTGGTTTACCTGTTTCACGGGCGATAATTGTTGCAAACTCTTCGCTATGCTCTTTAAGCTCTGCTGCAAAGTTTTCAAGAATAACAATACGCTCTTCAAGGGTCATATCAGCCCAGCCTAGCTGCGCACTACGAGCTGCTTTAATTGCATCAGCTACTTGTCCAGCCGTGGCTGTTTTACCCTGCCACACAACCTCGCCATTACTTGGGTTGATAGAACTAAAATCATGACCAAGGCCAGCTTGCCATTGGTTATCGATAAGTTGAGTTGTGACACTCATTTTAAACTCCTTAAGTGGTTACAAACGGAAGAACCGTGCTGCATCCCCTTGTTTTAATTTAAGTGCATCGGCCACTTCTTGGCTGATGATTAGCGTGTGCTTAGCGTGGTTATAATGAGCATGTTTGGTGAATGTTGCTCTGAAGTCATTCACGCCTTGATTACAAATAGCTAATGTATCTGAGCTTTTCTCATTAATGTGTGCAAGTTCACCGATGGTGATAGGACACACTTGTGACTCACGAACACTGCGAATATTGCCAAGTTTTGCTTCAACAGTGGGCCCTGCATCGAAAAGGTCGACATACCCACGGTGCTCAAACCCTTCTTTTTCTAACAGTTTAAGTGCAGGCTTTGTTTTTTCATGAACCCTACCAATCACAGCTTGCGCTTTTTTGCTCAGTAAGTTGGCATAGATTGGGTATTTAGGCATTAATTCGCTGATAAATACTTTATCGCCTAAACCGACTAGGTGATCAGCTTGTGGAAACTCAATGCTAAAAAAGTGCTCTTGCAACCATTGCCAAAAAGGTGAATGGCCTTTTTCATCACTTACGCCACGCATTTCTGCGATGATGGTATCAGCAAAACGTTCGCTGTGCTGCGCCATAAATAGAAAGCGCGAACGCGATAAAAAGCGACCTGTTAAGCCTTTGCGGTTTTGTTCACGTAAGAACAAGGTACAAATCTCAGAGCAGCCTGTGTAGTCATTACACATACTCAGAATATCAACGGTGTTATACACGTTGAGAGTACGTGAATGGTGAACAGTTTTTCCAAGATGGTAATGATACAAAGGCACCGACATACCTACAGCGGCTTCAATCGCTGTAGTGCCGATAACGTCACCCGTTTTACTGTCTTCTAAAACAAATAAATAGGTTTCGTCTTGTGGTTTATTGATGTTTTTTGCAAAACTTTGCTCGGCGCGATCGATTTTTTCTTGTAGCAAGGTGTCATCAACAGGTAATGAGGTAAACCCATGACCAGACTCCATCGCTATTTGCTTTAACGCGGCAAAATCATTTGCTGTGATAGGACGTAATACTTGCATTCATTGCTCTCCGATGGCGCACTGGTTTAGCAGCACGCCAACTAGAATTAACCGTTTACAACGTCTGCAACCGCTTTTTCAAAGCGAGCTAAACCTTCTTTAATATCCTCAAGAGGGATAACTAAAGATGGCGTAAAGCGCACAACATTTGTACCCGCAACAAGGCTCATTAAACCGTGTTTTGTGCTTGCTACTAGGAAGTCACGTGCACGGCCTTCAAATTTGCTGTTAAGTACCGCACCTAATAATAGACCTTTACCACGTACTTCACTAAATACATCGTATTTGTCGTTAATTGCAGCAAAGCCGTCGCGTAAAAGCTGTTCACGCTCTTTAACACCTGCGAGTACTTCTTCAGTATTGACAGTATCAAAAGCCGCTTCAGCTACAGCACATGCAAGCGGGTTACCACCGTAAGTTGAACCATGTGTGCCTACTTTTAAATGCTCTGCAATGCTCGCCGTTGTGATCATTGCACCGATTGGGAAACCACCGCCTAACGCTTTTGCTGTAGTAAGAATATCTGGTGTTACACCTAAACCTTGGTATGCGTATAAATCGCCAGTACGACCAACACCTGTTTGTACTTCATCAAAAATAAGTAAAGCATTGTGTTTGTCACATAACGCGCGAACACCTTTAATAAACTCGTTTGTTGGTGAAATGATACCGCCTTCACCTTGTAATGGCTCCATCATTACGGCACATGTGTTGTCGCTGATAAGTGCTTCAAACGCAGCTAAATCGTTATAGTCACAGTGATCAACGGCAGCAGGTTTAGGGCCAAAGCCATCAGAGTAAGCAGCTTGGCCACCTACAGTAACAGTGAAGAATGTACGACCGTGGAAACCTTTGTTAAACGCGATGATTTGGTTTTTTTGCTCGCCGTGTACATCTAATGCCCAGCGACGCGCTAATTTTAATGCTGCCTCGTTGGCTTCTGCACCTGAGTTTGCAAAGTACACTTTATCTGCAAATGTAGCGTCCGTTAACTTTTTAGCTAAGCGCAGTGCAGGCTCGTTTGTCATTACGTTTGATAAGTGCCAAATTTTTTCACCTTGCTCTTTAAGCGCATTGACAAGAGCTGGGTGACAATGACCTAAACAGTTAACGGCAATACCACCTGCAAAATCAATAAATTCTTTACCGTTTTGATCCCAAACACGTGAGCCTTTTCCGCGAACAGGGATAACCTCAGATGGGTTATAGTTTGGTACCATTACGTCGTTGAAAAGTTCTCTTGTTACTTGCATTTGTTGCACCTAAATATGGCTTAGTATGAAAAAAGTTAAATTGCAAAAAATAGGTCAGTTAAGCCGTTCCTGCCTAATTAAGCACGATGAGATTATTTTTCTTATCTATTTTTACTATTATCTGGGTTAGAAACTTAAATTTGCAGTGCTATTTTGTGAAAAATGACTAAAATAAAAAGCAAATTAACGAAAAGAGTAGTCAAAGTGATAACGCCACAAGACGAAAAGCTATTATCTATACTAAGAACAAATGCCCGTGCGAGTATTTCAGACCTTGCCAGGGCGCTTAACTTATCGCGCTCAACAGTGCAAAGCCGAATGTTAAAACTAGAAGAAACAGGTGTGATCAAAGGCTACAGTGTTGACTATGGTGATGCCTATTTGAGCCAAATGGTATCGGCGCACGTTTCAATTAAAGTAAAACAAAAATTGACCACTAAAACCAATCTTGAGTTGAAGCAAATTGATGCCATTTCGCAGCTCTACGCAATTAGCGGTGAGTTTGATTTGATTGCAGTTGTGCAAGCCCAAAACCTTGAAAAGCTGAGCCACCTTTTAGATGATATTGGTAACTTAGATGGGGTTGAGCGTACTACATCGTCAGTGATTTTAGAGACGAAATTTAAACGTTAACCCTTAATTTGGATCAAGATTGTTTTTACTCGGTTCAGAAATTACTCATTCAGTTTTTGGCTATAGATATTTAATTTGTATCTGCTTGAGGTGCTTTGCGAATGACTTTCTTTTCGACTTCATCAAGTTGTATAACATATGCATTGCCACCGATACCTTTAAATTCTTCATCGGTAAACACGATGGTGTTATCATCGTAAAATGTGATAGCTTCTTTTTGAGTGACGATACCTAAGTCTATACGTGACACATCACCTGAGAAGAACTTATCGCCTTTAAAGTTTTCAAATAACCAGATGCTAGTCGAATCAAGTAAAACAAGTTTACTTCTGTCAGGGCTTAACGCGGCAGATGTGACCCAGCATAACTTTTCCATCGTCGTGCAGGTTTTGAATGAGTCAATTAATTCGGCATCGAAATTTGCGGCATGGTCGCCTACTTTATAAACATTGGTAATGCCATCGAATGGCTCGGTACGGTTTTTGGTAAATAAATACAAATGATGGTTAAAAGCAACAAATGCTTCTAAGTCAAAGTTACGTTTATTGGGGAGGATTGGGCTGCCATCCATTTCAGGGTAGGTGAATTTTATGATTTCAGCTTGTGTTGTATTACCCTTTATATCAATAGGGTTTTCTATTTTATAAATGGTTAGCCATTTTCGGTCATTGTTATTATTGCCAAAATCCCCTAAAAAGAAATGCCCGAACCTATTTTGAGTCATATCTTCCCAATCAATGTTTTTGGCATTGGTGACTAACACTTCTTTTGCGATTGAGCCATCCTCATTTAAACGATACAGTTTTGGCTGGTCGCCACTATCGTTAATTGCCCAAAGGCGATGCTTTTTATCAAATTCTATCCCTGATATTTCCTTGACTTTAGGATCAACAGATAAGCGTTTTTTACTGTATAAAGTATAAATTGATGTACCGATAAAAATACCGGCAAGCGTCACGCTCAGGGTTAGTGTAATTAATAGACTTTTTTTCAACATTAACAAGGGATTGGGATTTAGATATTAAATGTGATTATAGCTTATTAATGTTGTCTCTGTATATTCCAAACACTTGTGCCTGTTGTTGCAATAAAATTGACGTTATCGTGGAGTACTTTGTGGCCTACATTAAAAGATGATTCGGGCTGGCTAACAAGGTAGCCCTGCACACTTCTAATACCCATTGATTTAACTAGTTCAAATTGTGCAAGCTCTTCAACGCCTTCGGCCACAATTTTTAAACCTAGTTTATGGCCTAACTCACTGACAGAGTGAAGTATCTTATTATATTTTGGGTTGTCATTGGCTTGCGCAATAAACAGTCTGTCCAGTTTTATTACATCAATCGGTAAGTCAGCAAGGGTACTTAAAGAGCTAAAACCAGTACCAAAGTCATCGATGGCGATAGTGATACCCTCACGGCGTAATTTCTCTAGGTCGTTTATAATTTTTTTACTTGCGGTGATTAATGTCGACTCTGTTATTTCCAACATAATAGCAGTTGCTGGCAGTCCTGTTTTAGAAAGTTTGGCCATTACCCAATCATAAATTGCCCGGTGTTTTAACTGAATGCCAGAAATATTCACCGATATTTTCACTTTCTTCATCCCCGCGTTATACCATGCAGCCATCTGCCGACATGACTCAAGCATGATCCAATCGCCGAGTTCTAAAATAAGATTCGATTCTTCAGCAATAGGAATAAACTCAACAGGAGAAATAGCGCCCTCAACTGGATGTTCCCAGCGTACCAAAGCTTCAAAATAATCGATTGCGCAATCGTCAACATCTACAATCGGTTGAAAGAATAAATGAAAGTTTTCAGAGGCAATTGCAAGGCGCATTTCCTCAAGTAAGTAATGATAGCGACGCATTTTATTGCCCATTTCAGGGGAATACACTTTAAAAATACCACGGCCATCAGTTTTGGCACGATACATCGCCACATCAGCCATTTGCAGTAATGCGTGAGGTGTCGCTGCACTGTCAGGGTAGGTTGCAATGCCTATGCTTGCGCTGATCTTAATCAGCTTATTACCGAGTACAAAATCCCTCTCGATTTCTTTTAAAACATTTTTAGCAATTTCAAGTGCTTGCTCTTTTGAGGTCAGGTGATTAATAAAGATAGAAAATTCATCTCCTCCCAAACGAGCTAAGTTTTGTTCAAGCTGGCTGGTGGCAGAAATATTGTTGAGCTTGTGATGGCGAAGCACACCCGTTAAGCGAGCAGCTACCTGAATAAGTACTTCATCGCCAAAGCTGTGGCCAAATGAATCATTTACCTGTTTAAAACCATCTAAATCGATAAATAAAAGTGCACAATTGAGTTTATCTATCTCTGCAACACTTAGTTGTCTGGCTAAATGCTCTAAATATGCATGGCGGTCTATCAGTAGGGTCAATTTGTCTTGGCAAATACTCGCCTGAGATTCACGGGTGTAAGTGGTAATGTGCGCGCTCAAAGCGTGAACATTTGCTTGTAAATTACAAAGTGTAGATTGCGAAGCTGAATGTGTGTTAGTAAGGTTTAGGTTGGAGAGTAGGGCTGAAGTTTGAACGTTAAGTTCTTTAATCGTCTGTTTTATGCTATCGCTTTGACGTCTTAGGCTGACCAACCAGGTGATAGCAATAATTAACAGCAACAAAATGATAACATTAATAGGCGCCATCAAAGTAGAAGTAATGAGCTGCTTTGTCTCAATAGCCGTGACTGTTTTTGTATCGGCTTCAACGACAACGTAATTTTGCTTGTTATGAGTGACTGTGTATTGGCCAGTTAAAAGAATGTTGTACCAAGGGGCCGGTGCTATACCTGATGGGGGGATTGCGAAAGTGGAAAGCATAGTTGTATTTGGTTGATAAGAAAGATCGTTAACCTGTTTAACTAATAAAATGTTTAAACCATAAAAAAAAGCTACTATGGTTATCATACAACTGCATACTATACGAAGAGCATTGGCCATTATTCACTACCGTCCTGGGCACTATTATATTGTTTACCAACCCGTAAGTTAATTTTTTCAGTATATGGCTTGTCACTAAAATAGACAAACCTTTTGTAATGTAATTAGAATGTTAATCTATTAAGTAAGTAAAAAGTTGTATTTGTTGAGTGCAATAATCAGGTCTTTAATCTCTTAAAAATACTTTGTACTACACGATTAACTTCAATTTAATTCACTTTACCAACACTTACTTATTAACTACTTTTTACTGAGAAATGACTCAAGTTCAGTATTTAGAGTAAATGAGAATTTAACTTTCAAATTGGTTCGTTTATTGCTGACTTAAGGTTAGAAGTTTGATTAATCATGTTTTTGTTTGTTTTATGCACTTTTATGGTGCGTGCACAAATATTTTGCACTGTCATAATGCGTAAACAAAGATTTGATTTACTGAGTAAGGTACATGTTCTTTTAGGCAGTTTTTAGCGCATGTAATACACAGCCCCGACTGTTGAGTAGTTGAACACGGCACTGTGGCAAGGATTAATTAACCATCTGGTTGAATTGGAGCCCACTATGTTAAGTAAACGTTTTTTTAAAACCAAAGACGAAACCGAAGTTACTTTTGAATTTCAGCACCCAGACGCTGAAAATGTGCAATTAGTTGCAGAGTTTACAGATTGGCAGCCAGTGCCAATGAAATACAACAAAAAAGAACAGGTTTTCAAGTGCAAGCAGCGTTTACCGCTCGATAAACAATTTCACTTTCGTTACCTCATCAATGGTCATGTTTGGGATAACGACCATCAAGCTGACGCTTATACTCCTAATGTTTTTGGTACTGAAAATAGTGTTGTAAACACTCAACGCGCTTAATAGGTGCATTAATGCAGTCACTTTCGCAGTTATTTTATCTTTATGGTATTGGCTACGAGTATACAAAGTACACAGGCGAGCATGTTGTTTTCGATGAGAATACTCGCGCTTGTGCCTTACGTTGCTGCGGTATTCATACTGACGACATAAATACAATTGAACAGCTAAACTTTACGCTTGATGCAGGTAATTGGCTCAATTTATTGCCGCCGGTAAGCCTTGTCAGCGCTGACAACCGACTATTAAAAGTGCGTATAGATGAGCGCTTACTTGAGCATCATTGTGAGCTATCAATCCCGTCACTCGGAATAACCGCTAACAGAGAAAGCTTTGTAGGTTTAGATGTATTAGGTGACTATGGTTTAAATGGTGTTCGTTATATCGAGGTCGCGCTACCTGTGCCGCCTATGCCTATTGGTTATCATGATGCGTATATATCTGTGGCAGATCAACACAGTCGTAGTCAACTTTGGATAACCCCTCAAACATGTTTTCAAGTTGAAGATAAAAAACGTTTGGGTTTATCTATTCAGCTCTACAGTTTAGTGAATCATGCAGGCTTTGGTATTGGTGATTTTGCTGACTTGGCTTCCCTTATTCGTGATGCGGCCAGCCATGGGATGGATTATATTTTACTCAACCCATTACATTTACTTTTTGAACACACCCCAGAGCGGGCAAGCCCATACAGCCCAAACAGCCGTGCTTTGTTAAACCCGCTGTATATAGCGGTGTCTCTATGTGAGGACGCAAAGCACAATACTAAGCTTGAAAAATTATTGGCTGAGCTGCCAATCAACTCAGAACAGTTCATAGATTACACCCTAGTCACTGATTTTAAATATAACGTGTTCGATTGCTTATACGCACACTTTTGCAATACCGCATCGGACGAACGTAAAGCCCAATTCGACGAGTTTTGTAACGTACATAGCCAAAGCCTAGCAACACTGGATGCAGAAGATAGCCGATACGCAAGTTACTTACAGTGGCTTGCGCACTCTCAGCTAAACTTTTGCCAACAACTAGCTGCTGATTGCTATATGGATATTGGTTTAATAAACGACTTGGCAGTGGGCTGCGCTGGAGATGGCAGTGAGTTTAAAAGTCAATATACGTTATTTTCTCATGGTGCTTATGTTGGTGCACCACCGGATCCTTGGGCAGAGCGAGGCCAAAATTGGGGGCTACCTGCATTAGACCCACAAAAACTCAGTACAGATCACTTTGCATTTTACCGTTCTTTAATTCGCGCCAATATGGAAGATGTAGGCGGACTGAGAATTGACCATGTTATGGCTATACGCAGATTATGGTGGTGTTTTGAGAACCAAGGACAGCAAGATGGTTGTTATGTTTATTACCCATTTGAACATCTTCTTGCCATTTTAAAAATAGAATCTCATCTTAATCAGTGTGTCGTAATTGGTGAAGATTTAGGGGTTGTCCCTAATGAAGTAAGAGAGGCACTTGAAGCAAGTGCTATTTATTCAAATGGTTTGTTTTATTTTGAAAAAGATCAGGATGGGGAATTCCTCTTGGCTGAACATTTTTCGCAGCACAGTTTATTAATGATTGCCAATCATGATGTCCCGCCATTTTCTGGTTGGTGGACTGGTTATGATATCACTGTAAAACAGCAATATGGATTGATAAATGAGGCCGAGAGCTATGAACTTATCGCAGCGCGAGACATTGAAAAACAAAGGATGTTGCATTTTATTTATCGTCAAAGTGCGAAGGAGTTAAGCCCTAATGCACAGGCACAAGAAGTGTATGAAGCATTAGCGACATGTCTTGCTAAGGCTCCTGCACAGTTATTTACCATTCAAATAGATGATTTAGACGAGCAAGTATTGCCCGTAAACATCCCTGGCACTGATCAAGAATACCCAAATTGGCGGCGTTTATTGTCACGTTCGGCAAAGCATATTATCGATTCTAAAGCATCATTGTTAGCCAATTTAATCTCCATAAGGAAGCAATAAATGCAAAGTCGTGTCCGCCAAGAGCACATTGAACAACCACTGATTTATCAGGCACAGATCACGGCTTTAACTGCTGGCTGCTTTAAAGATCCATTCAGCTTTTTAGGGCCACATAAAGTGAATAGTGAAAGTTATGAAGTACGTTGCTTTTTACCAGGAGCAAAAACAGTATCCGTTGTGCTCGATTCACTCATTGTACCAGCATACAGGCAAGGGCAAAGTGATTTGTTTGTTGCGACAATCCATACAGAGTTTGCTCCTGAGTACAAACTTGACGTCAACTATGAGCAAGGGGGCGAGCAACAGTACGATGAATATAGCTTTGTAAGCACACTCGACGAACAGGCAATGTATTTGTTCAATGAGGGCAGCCTCGAGCATGCTTATAAACACTTTGGTGCTCATTTTACAGATCAGCAGGGTGTACAAGGAGTCCGTTTTGTCGTGTGGGCACCTAACGCCGCGAGTGTCTCAGTCATTGGGGATTTTAATTATTGGCAACGCAGCCGCCATTTTATGCGGTTTCATCCTGCAAGTGGTGTGTGGGAGTTATTTATTCCTGCACTAAAAGTAGACCAATGTTATAAGTTTGCGATTACCACTCTTAGTGGTGAAGTGCTTGAAAAAGCGGACCCATTTGCATTTAAAATGCAACAGGCGCCTGGCACTGCTTCTGTTTTACAGTGTAGCAAGGCAGAGGTACACCTTGACAAGCACGCACTGGCTAATCGTGCCAAGCGCAATAGCATTGATGCGCCAATAAGTATATATGAAGTGCATGTAGGCTCTTGGCAGCGACAAGATAATAATCGATATCTAACATGGCGAGAGCTTGCCGATTGTCTGATCCCTTACACCAAAGAACTTGGTTTTACCCACTTACAGTTAATGCCAATTAGCGAATACCCATTTGATGGTTCATGGGGTTATCAACCGGTAGGTTTATTTGCGGCAACAAGCCGTTACGGTAGCTTTGAAGATTTTGTTTATTTTGTTAATCAATGTCATCAAGCAAACTTAGGAATTATATTAGATTGGGTGCCTGGGCATTTTCCAAGTGACCCGCATGGTTTGCATTGTTTTGATGGCACTCACCTTTATGAACACGCAGACATTCGTCAGGGGTTTCACCCTGATTGGAATACCTATATCTACAACTATGATCGGGCTGAAGTACGCAGTTTTTTGATTGCGAATGCGATGTATTGGCTGCATGAATTTGGTATTGATGGCCTGCGTGTTGATGCTGTGGCGTCAATGCTTTACTTAGATTACAGCCGAGAAGAAGGGCAGTGGGTTGCTAATCAATATGGCGGCCGTGAAAATCTCGGGGCCATTGAGTGTTTAAAGCAAGTGAATATGCGCTGCTACGCAAACAATCCAGGCATCATGATGGTGGCAGAAGAGTCAACAGCATGGCCTGGTGTTACACGCCAAGTTGATCATGATGGCTTAGGATTTGGCTACAAATGGAATATGGGCTGGATGAATGACAGTCTGCACTACATGCAGCGAGACCCACTATACCGTGCGCATCACCACCACGAAATGACTTTCTCAATGGTTTATGCTTACAGTGAAAATTATATTTTGCCTCTCAGTCACGATGAGGTTGTACATGGCAAAAGGTCGCTTATTGAAAAAATGCCCGGCGATGATTGGCAAAAATTCGCTAATTTAAGAGCCTATTATGCGTTTATGTGGGCGCATCCAGGCAAAAAGCTCCTTTTTATGGGGGCTGAAATAGCGCAACGTAACGAGTGGAATCACGATCAATCGTTAGATTGGCACTTACTTGAGCATATTAGTCATTGTGGTGTGCAGCAAACCATTAAAGAGTTAAATGAGGTCTATCGCAATACGCCCGCACTGTACGAACAAGACACCAGCCCTGCTGGGTTTGCTTGGCTTGATAGCAACAATGCAAAGCAAAGTATTTTTAGTTTCATTCGCTATGCAAAACAAGCCGATGATTTTGTAATTGTGATCAGCAATTTAACCCCGCAGGTCTATCATGACTTCATCGTTGGTGTACCTAAAGCGGGTGATTATCAGGTTGTTTTTAACACCGATAAGCAAGATTATTTTGGCTCAGGTGTAGAAGTGACAGGCATGGCAAATCAAACAATAAGTACGCAAACGACGCTAAGTCACGGCTTTAAACAAAGTTTGAGTATTTCTTTACCTGGCCTTGCCACAATTTACCTTAAAAAGGTGAATCATGAGTCATAGTGTGCGGTTGGAAATCGGCTTTACGCAGCCTCTGGGGTCATCCGTTGTTGAAGAGGGGGTTAACTTTGCCGTCTATGCGCCACAGGCAAAGCATATCTCACTGTGCTTGTTTGATAGTAGTGGTCACTCGGAAGTATTAACGCTACCGATGAATATGAACGAAGGAGGTGTGTGGACACTTTTGGTCAGCCCATTAAAAAAAGGAGCGTTATATGGCTTTCGTGCCGATGGTGAATATGCACCTGATAAAGGAGTGTTTTTTAATAAACACAAACTCCTGTTAGACCCATATACGCAGGACTTTTACGGTGAATTTACTTGGAGTGAACGCCACTATGGGCAAATGCCGGTAGGCACCTTAAGTGAAGTGAATAATGCCATTGATATGCCTAAGTCGCGTGTCGGAGAAGTTAAGCCATATTCGGGTAAAAGACCAAATCACAGCTGGGGCAAAACCGTGATTTATGAGTGCCATGTTAAAGGGGCAACATGTAGACACCCAGACATTCCAAAGCCATTACAAGGAAAGTTTTTAGGCTTGAGCCATCCTCGTTTCATTGAGCATTTACGTACGTTGGGCATAACTTGCTTGGAGTTATTGCCTGTGCAAGCTTTTATCAGTGAACAGTTTCTTACTGCCAAAGGGTTACAAAATTATTGGGGTTATAACACCTTAAACTTTTTCACTCCCCATAAAGATTACTTGGTTAAAGATGATGTCAGTGAATTTCAAGATATGGTGGCAACCCTTCATAAAGCAGACATTGAAGTTATTTTAGATGTTGTTTACAACCATACTGCCGAGGCTGGCACGGATGGTCCTTTGTTATCACTGCGAGGCTTAGATAATCTAGGCTATTACCGAACAGTGCCTGAAAAACCATCACATTATATTAATGACACGGGGTGTGGCAATACGCTCAACATTGACTCTCCACGCACATTGCAATTGGTACTCGACAGTTTACGCTATTGGGTTGAAATAATGGGCGTGGATGGTTTTCGATTTGATCTTGCGACTATCTTAGGGCGCAACCCAAACGGTTTTAATCAAGCCCATTCATTTTTACAGGCAATAAACCAAGACCCTGTACTTAATAAAGTAAAGTTAATTGCTGAGCCTTGGGATATTGGGCCTGGAGGCTATCAACTTGGTGCTTTCCCTGCGCCTTGGCGTGAGTGGAATGATCAATACCGCGATACCGTTCGACGTTTTTGGAAACAAGAGCCTGGCTTAATTGGTGAACTTGCAAAACGCTTACATGGTTCTTTCGATCTATTTGAGCATAACTTACGAGGCCCTTTAAACAGTATTAACTTTATCACTAGCCATGACGGATTTACGCTGGCAGATTTAGTCAGTTACGAACAAAAGCATAATGAAGCTAATGGCGAACAAAATCGTGATGGTCATAGTGCTAATTATTCATTTAACTGTGGAGTTGAAGGCTTTACTAACGATGCAAAAGTAAGCTCATTACGATTACAACAACAAAAAAATATGTTGCTAACTTTATTGCTTTCCAAAGGCGTGCCTATGCTTGCGTCGGGCAGTGAAATGGCTCACTCACAGGGCGGTAATAATAATGCGTATTGCCAAAATAACCGCACCAGTTGGCTTGCTTGGAAAGATTCTCAATTAAGCCACCCATTGACTCGATTCATTGATGATGTGCTGCGTTTACGCAAACAATTTAGTGTCTTTAAGCACCGTTTCTTTGTGCACGATGATGACACGCGGTATGACGTCGCATGGTTTACCGAAGAGGGTAACGCAATGCAACAGGACGACTGGCATGAAGCTGAGCGTCAGTTCCTAATGTATAGCTTAACCGATAAACATACACACCAAGCACTCTTAATCATTCTAAATGCAGGGTCTGAGGCTGTTAGCTGTCAACTTCCTCATTTAGAAAAAGCTAAGTGGCAGCTCGCTGTTAGCAGTATTCATCCAATATCCGCCAATGAAGATATGAAACAACAAATAGCTGCAATGAGTAGCTGGGTTTTTACCGCCAATTCAGAGGACTAAAGTCATGACTAAAAATGCTGAGCAAGCATGTGTTGTAAAAGGGTGGCAAGACGCGCCAATTATTGATGAAAGCACCTTAGAGGATGATTTATCACGCCATTTTTACTACACCTTAGGGCGTGACAAAGTCGGCAAGTCACAACTGTATTTATATCATGCGTTAGCATTAACAATACGTGACAGACTGGTGGCTCGCTGCCGTGTTACTAAGCAGCAAATACATGAGCAAAAGCGTCGAAAAACTGCCTATTTATCACTGGAGTTTTTAATGGGACGGGCACTTGGCAATGCAATTTTGAATCTTGATTTAGATGAGCAAGTTGAAAAAGCATTGCAGCAATATTGTACTGAGCTTGAACAAGTTGCAGAAGCTGAACACGATGCAGGGCTTGGTAATGGCGGTTTAGGGCGTCTTGCAGCGTGTTTTTTGGATAGCTGTGCCAGCCTTGCTCTGCCTGTTATTGGTTATGGTATCCGTTACGAATACGGTATGTTTAATCAGGCACTTGAAAATGGTCATCAAGTTGAGCAACCAGATAACTGGCTACGAGAAGGGCATCCGTGGGAATTAAGCGCACCAGAGCAGTCAAAACGGGTTAAATTTTTTGGTCACCTAGACAGCTATACAGATAAACAAGGACGAGTACATCGTCAGTGGCTTGATACCCAAGACGTACTCGCCGTACCTTATGATGTGCCAATTCCTGGCTATAAAAATGACATAGTTAACACCTTGCGTTTGTGGAAGTCAGAAGCCACCGATGAGTTTGATTTAAGTGAGTTCAATGCAGGCAGTTACTCTGAGGCTGTGGCACGTAAGAACTTAGCAGAGCAAATTACCATGGTGCTATATCCCAACGATAGTAGCGAAAACGGTAAAGAGCTGCGCTTACGTCAACAATACTTTTTATCATCGGCCAGTATTCAAGACATCATTGATATTTGGGTTAATCAGTACGGTGAAGACTTTTCTGACTTTGCCGATCATCATGTATTTCAGTTAAACGACACTCACCCTAGTATCGCTGTAGCAGAGCTCATGAGACTACTTGTCGATGATTATGAGCTTGATTGGGATGAAGCGTGGCTAATTACCACAAAAACAATGGCATACACAAACCATACACTGTTACCTGAAGCACTTGAAAAGTGGTCGGTGTCATTATTTTCTCGTTTACTGCCCCGTGTTTTAGAAATTATTTATGAGATTAATGCTCGTTTTCTAGCTGAGGTTGCACAAGCGTGGCCAGGCGATGTTGGCAAACAACAAGCTTTGTCGTTAATTGAAGAAGGTGGCGAGCCGCAAATTCGTATGGCGTATTTAGCGATTGTTGGTAGCTACTCCGTCAATGGTGTAGCAGCCCTGCATACTGAACTATTGAAAGCTGGCTTATTTAATGACTTTTATCAGTTATGGCCTAACAAATTCAATAACAAGACAAATGGTGTAACTCCTCGTCGCTGGCTTGCTCATTGTAACCCTGCGTTAAGCACATTAATTACCAGCAAAATCGGTGATGATTGGGTTGCTGATTTCAGCAAAATTAGCCAGTTACGTCGTTATTACGACGATGAAGCCTTCCACAAACAATGGCAAGCAGTTAAATGCACTAACAAACAGCGTTTAGTTGATTTAGTTAAAGCTCGCTGTGGTGTTGAGTTTGATTCTTCAATGATGTTCGATGTGCAAGTTAAGCGTATTCATGAATACAAACGCCAGCTTTTGAATGTACTGCATATCATTCATTTATATGATCGAATTCGTCAAGGCCACACAGACAATATCGTGCCACGCTGTGTGTTACTTGGTGGCAAAGCAGCACCTGGCTATTACATGGCGAAGAAGATCATTAAGTTAATTAATAACGTCGCTGAGGTTATCAATAAAGATCCACTCGCTCAGCCCTACTTACGTGTTGCGTTTTTGCCTAATTATAATGTCACCGCAATGGAAACTATTTGCCCTGCAACGGATTTATCAGAGCAAATTTCAACAGCAGGTAAAGAAGCATCAGGCACGGGTAATATGAAATTCATGATGAATGGTGCACTGACTATTGGCACATTAGATGGTGCAAACATTGAGATTCGAGATGCGGTTGGTGCAGACAACTTTTTCTTATTTGGTGCCCGCGCAGAACAAATTGACGATATTAAAGCCCATTATAACCCTGAGCAAATTATTCAACAAACTGACAGCTTATATAAGGTGATGCAGCTCATTGAAAGTGGTCATTTTAATCTTTTTGAACCCAATTTATTTGACGACATCATTGCCGCGATTAAAAGCCCACACGATCCTTGGTTAGTCGCCCATGATTTTGCCAGCTTTGTACAAGCGCAAGAACATGTTGAGCAAGCCTATTTAGACACATCACATTGGACCAAAATGAGCATTTTGAATACGGCCGCCAGTGGTATGTTTTCGAGCGATAGAACCATAAGCCAATACAGTGACGACATATGGCATTTGGAACCACTTTTGGATACTCGCACACAGCAACACACAGAAAAAAGTAGCTAACTTAAGACGGAGAGAGTTATGCCAAGTTATGCAAATCGATATATAAGTAGTTTAACAAGAGAAACGTATGCCCTAATTTTAGCGGGTGGGCGAGGTTCACGTTTACACGAATTAACAGATTGGCGAGCGAAACCGGCTGTGTACTTTGGTGGTAAGCATCGAATTATCGACTTCCCATTGTCCAACTGTATAAACTCAGGAATTCGTCGAGTGGGGATTGCTACTCAGTACAAATCACACTCATTAATTCGTCATGTAAATCGTGCTTGGGGGCACTTTAAGAAAGAGCTGGGAGAATCAGTTGAAATACTGCCCGCATCTCAGCGTTATGGTGATGAGTGGTATTGTGGTACTGCGGATGCTGTTTTTCAGAATATGGATATTATTCGCCATGAACTACCTAAGTATGTAATGATTTTGTCTGGGGATCATGTTTACCGTATGGACTATGGCGGCCTGTTAGCTAAGCACGTGGAAACAGGGGCTGATATGACAGTATGCTGCATTGAAGTACCTTGTGAAGAAGCCGCAAATACTTTTGGTGTGATGACAGTTGATGATACTAAACGGGTTCGCCGCTTTGATGAAAAGCCAGCAAACCCGAGCTCTGTGCCTGGCAAACCAGGCACATGTTTGGCATCAATGGGGAATTATGTTTTTAACACCGAGTTTTTATTTGAACAGCTAAAAAAAGATGCTGAAACAGAAGGCTCTGGCCGAGACTTTGGCCACGATATTATTCCTGCCATAATCGAAGAGCATAATGTGTATGCGTATCCATTTAGAGATCCAGGCTTTGAAGGTCAGCCGTATTGGCGCGATGTTGGCACCCTAGACTCGTTTTGGGAAGCCAATATGGAGCTAGTAATGCCTGAACCGCAACTTGATTTATATGACCCAAGTTGGCCTATTTGGACATACCAAGAGCAACTTCCACCTGCTAAATTTATTTTCGATAATGATGACAGGCGCGGTATGGCAGTGGATTCCACTGTTTCAGGTGGGTGTATTATTTCGGGCTCGTTAGTGAGAAAGTCACTGCTGTTTTCGAATGTGCATGTACACTCTTATTGTGAAATAGAACAGTCGGTGATTCTACCCGGTGCAAAAATTCAGCGTAATTGTCGAATTAAACGCGCAATTATCGACCGTAGCTGTGAAATTCCGGCAGGACTGGAAATTGGCTACGATCATAAGGTCGACAAAGAAAATGGCTTTAGGGTATCCAAAAAAGGCATTGTGCTTGTTACCCGCGACATGTTGCATGAACTTGCCAAGAAACTAAAGCAACAAGAGCAGGATAACAAACGTCTTGCTTAATGCCGTGCTCATGCAGTTAGCGCGTATTGCCGTGGCTGCATGATTTAAACATATTCAAAAGGAGTACTGCAAACATGCATGTGTTGATGGTGGCTGCAGAGAATGATGCGTTACCCAATGCCAAAGTAGGTGGCGTTGCTGATGTTGTGAGAGACTGCCCAAAGGCTTTGATTGAAAAAGGCTTAACGGTTGATGTTGTTATACCTGACTATGGTTTCCATTATTTGGAGCGTCAGCACTTAGGCAGTATCTCGGTTTCATTTGCAGGCAAAATAGAGCAATTAGAAGTGTGGCAGCTAGCTCAGTCGGAACAGGGCATAAAGCAACTTGTTATTTCGCATTGGGAATTTAGCCGACATCACGGTGCTGTGTATTGTAATGATGAAATAGGCCGCCCATTTGCAACAGATGCCAGTAAGTTTGCTCTGTTCAATGCGGCAGTCTGTGAGGCTTTATTACAAGGGGTTATTAATACCCCAGATGTATTACACCTACATGATTGGCATAGTGCGTGTGTCGCATTGTTATTAAAAACAGATAAGCGATTTAATCGGTTTTCAAACCTCTTTTTAGCCTACACGGTTCATAATTTAGCGCTACAAGGTATTCGCCCATTTAAGGGGGATAGCTCGAGCTTAGAAGCATGGTTTCCAAGTTTAGGCTACGATGGTCAAACATTGTGTGATCCTCGCTACCCAGATTGTTTTAACCCGATGCGCACAGCGATTAATTTAGTTGATAAAGTTCACTTGGTGTCTCCAACTTATTGCCAAGAGGTCCTTAAAGCAAGCGATGCTGACAATGGTTTTTTTGGTGGCGAAGGATTAGAGCAAGACTTACAGGCGGCTAATAAAGAAGGGCGAGTAGTTGGCATACTCAATGGCTGTGAATACTCAGTCGCAGAGCCTGATAATTGCACACTGGCTAGCCTGTATCAGCATGCCGAGTTGGCATTGTTTCAATGGATGGCAAAAAGTCCGATACTTGACTCAACCCACTACATTGCGCATCAACGGCTTTTACAGTTTAAAACACGTTCCTTTTCAGGCCCATTAGTAACCAGTGTCGGCCGTTTAACGGATCAAAAAGCCTTGCTGTTGCGGCAACCTTATAATCAACATCGTGTTATTGATGAATTGTGTGCTCGTTTAAGTACATACCATGGCTATATGATTATATTGGGCTCCGGTGATGACTCGCTTGAGCAATTAATGACCGCGGCGATGGCACGAAATGCTAACTTATTATATTTAAAAGGGTATGCACACTTAACAGGCGAATACCTGTATCACTTAGGTGATTTATTCTTAATGCCTAGCTCGTTTGAACCATGTGGTATAAGCCAGATGCTAGCGATGCGAGCAGGCCAACCATGTCTTGTTCATAGTGTGGGGGGGCTTAAAGATACAGTCGTTGATTCAGAAAATGGTTTTAGTTTTGAAGGCGCTAATCTTAGCGAGCAAAGTAGTGCACTCATTAATCGTTTTAGTGAGGTATTAGCGTTAAGGGAAACAGATTCTGAGCTGTGGTGTACAATTTGCGAGCGAGCGAAAAGAGCTCGTTTTACTTGGCAGCAAGTCGCCACAAATTATTTATCGGACTTATATCAATAAAAAATGGACTATTATTGGGAATAGGGTGACTTTTGTTTCAATTTCAGTTATTAATTACTTAGTGTTACATAATAAATAAAAAGTAGGTAAAGTGGCTGTATTTGTTGCTAGGCAAGCTGTCTTTAATCGTCGTCAACAAGTTGTCGCCTATGAGTTACTATTTCGTGATAGTGAGAAAAACTGTTTTCCGAATGTTGCTGAAAGTACTGCGACAGCACGACTCATTATGGAAAATCAGCTCAACTTAGGTACACGTCATATTACATCGGGGAAAAAAGCGTTAATTAATATTGGTCCAGAGTCTTTGAAACTGGATTTATGCGCTTTTTTGCCTAACCAAGATGTTGTTATCGAACTGTTGGAAACCATGGAGCCAACAGACGAAAACTACGCTTTTTGTCGTGAACTTTTTCATAATAACTTTAAGCTTGCTCTGGATGATTTCGTTTATCAACCAGAATGGGATCGTTTTTTAAAATTAGTACGATTAATAAAGTTTGATGTAAAACAAACGCCTTTCGAAGAAATTTCTCCTGTCGTCAATAAGCTAAAAAAGCACAAAAAAATAAAACTACTCGCTGAAAAGCTTGAAACAGAAGAAGATTACAAAAAAGCCTATGAAATGGGCTTTGATTTTTTCCAAGGCTATTTTTTTGCAAAACCAACCATGATTCAACAGCGTGACATTAACTATAACTACGCCTTAGTGTTGTCGATTTACGCTGAAGTTATGCGACCTTCACCCGATATTAACGAAGTGGCAGGTTTGTTTTCTCTTGATACAGCCCTTGCCTATAAACTATTGCGACTGATCAACAGTGGTGTTTTTCCAATAAAAAGCAAAATAGGGTCTTTGAAACAGGCACTTGTTTATTTGGGTAATGAACGACTGAAAAAGTTTGTAAGTCTTATAATTACCGCCCATAGTGCGCAATCAAAACCAGCCGAGTTAACTCGGCTTTGTGTTGTTAGGGCACGCTTTTGTGAGTTAATAGCCTTGCAAGTCGCTAAAGAACACACTGGCGAAGCGTTTCTAACAGGTTTGTTTTCTTTGCTGGATGCTATACTTGACCAACCGATGGAAAAGCTGCTTGATAGACTACCTTTTCCTGATGATATCCATGCGGCATTGATGCAGGAAAAGAACATTCTCTACTATATACTTGAGACTGTTAAAGCTTACGAATCAGGCAGTTGGTGGGCATTAGAGCAAGCTGTTGTCTATATTAATATTGATAGTGCAGATCTTCCCAAAATCTATGAAAATGCGGTAAATTGGAGCGATAGCTGTCGGCAAAACTTATAAGTGATTTATGCGCAATATAAATATGGATGTTTTACGGGGTATCGCGGTACTTGGCCTGATGTTTATGAATGCCTATTTTTTCGGTGTTTTTGAATATGGATATGTGCCAAGTCCACAACCACCTTTATCTGATAATATAATTCATACAGCCGATCTCATTTTTATTGATGGGCGATTCAGAACACTCTTTTGCCTGTTATTTGGCGCAGGCTTAGTTATTCAACGGCAGCATCCTCAGTTACGTGATAAACAATATAATCGTTTAAAAATACTTGCCTTTATTGGTCTAGCACATGGTCTTTTACTTTGGGCTGGCGATATTCTATTAATTTATGCGTGTGCAGGTTGGTTAACATTAAAGTTTATTGACCAACCCTATAATCAACAACTAAAGCAAGGCATTGGATTTTTAGCGCTTGGTGCAGTCATTTCATTTTTACTGGCTTTTATTGAACCTGATATGAGCCCCTTAACTCGTGAATCAGATACTTTTGTAGAGGCTTACCAAGACTGGCATTCATCATTTTTTTCTGGGTTTATGAGTAACATACTCATGTTTGTTGTGATGCTAATAGCGCTCCCGCTTATAACATTATGGATGGCAGCGGGTATTATGCTTATTGGTGTTGCACTCTATAAACAAGGCATTTTTGTAAACGGTTTAACGACAAAACAGCTTAACTTTATTTTACCAGCTGCCGTTGGATTTACGCTTTTGAGGTTAATAGTTGAGCCTAGCACAAGCGTTTTAACATATGCTTTAGCTGAGCCATTTAACTGGTTTGCAGCCCTTAGTACTGCTTTACTCTATATTCATTTAATTGTGAAGCTTGTCGGAAATAATAAAAATAAATTTACGGCCTTACAAAATGCAGGTCGTATGTCATTGACCTTATATTTAATGCAAACAGTGATCTTTTTGTTGTGCTTTCGAATTGTATTTCCTTCGTGGGTACTTACCTTTAATCGGATTGATTATTGGCTACTGAGCGTTTTTATTGCCCTGCTTCAACTGAGCTTTTGTGCCTTATATTTACGTTTATTTAAGCATGGTCCATGTGAATATGTATGGCGTAAATTATCGTCATAGTCGCCACTGTGTGTACTACACTTAACTTAAAGAAAATTGTTCGGGGATGTTATGCGGTTTTGGATAATTAGCTTACTAATGTTATGCACAATGCCACTTTGCGCAGTCGAGCAATTTAATGTGTTATTTGTAAATCCATCCATTAAAGAAGAACCATTTTGGCAAAAAGTGACCGACGTAATGCAGGCGGCTGCAAAGCAAACTAATGTCGATTTGGATATTATCTATGGCGGGGCGAATCGCCATATTCAACTGGAAGAACTCAAGCAATACCTCAAATACAATGCGACACCTGATTATGTTGTCTTAATTAACTATCCAGGTGGCGCTGAGCAGTCGATGAGCTTGTTAGAAAAACACAAAGTTAAGTTTATTACCCTAGAAGAAACTATTCTAGGGGCTGAGAGAGAGCAAGTCGGTGAGCCAAAACAGCATTTTAAATATTGGTTAGGCGAAGTGTATCACGACAACTTTAAAGCCGGTGAACAACTTGGCAAAGCCCTGCTAGACAGTGCTGAAAATGCAGGTCAAACAGCGCATTTTGTTGCTATTAATGGCCACTATGGCACTGAATCTGACACGCGTAGTAACGGCTTAAAGCACTTTTTAAAAAATCAGCAAGTTGAGCTAGAGCAGGTGGTGTATGCTAATTGGAACAAAACTGAAGCTACCGATAAAGTGCGTAGGCTATTACATCGCTACCCCCAGACAAACGTTATTTGGTGTGCCTCTGACTTAATGGCGCTTGGTGCACTGGATGCTGTTAAAGAGAAAAATAATAAACAGTACTTTATTGGTGGTATGGACTGGCTTGATGATAACTTAAGACTGATTGAACAAGGACGATTAACCGCAAGTGCCGGTGGGCATTTTATGATGGGTGCATGGGCATTAATAAGTCTGGTCGATCATCACAATGGTCACTCATATTGGACAAATAATAATTCTATAAAGTTTTTATTAGGTGTGATCACCAATCAAAACGTAAACGATTATAATTGGATAAGAGACATCGAAGATTGGTCTGCGGTTCCCTTTGACGCATTTTTGCTCAGCGGTTCAAATAAAACTGCCTATCAGCTCGATTTTGAGCGGCTGCATTCCTTATTGTTGCAAAAAAACGCCAATGTGGCTTTTAAGGAATCCGCTTTTTAACCGGCCTTTATTGCGTCTGGTTTGCCTAAGCGTTCTGGTATAAACTAGCGGCTTTACCATTCCAATAGAAGTACGTTATGACACAGTTAAAGCGGTTAAATAAATTTATCAGTGAAACAGGGTTCTGTTCACGTCGCGAGGCCGATAAATATATTGAAGAAGGTCGCGTAACGGTTAACGGCAATTTACCTGAAATGGGCGTTAAAGTCAGTGACTCCGACGACGTACTTATCGATGGCAAAGCACTCAAAGCAAAGCCTAAACTTGTTTATATCGCTTACAACAAACCCGTGGGGATAACTTGTACCACAGAACGTAAAATTCAAAGTAATATTGTAAAAGCAGTAAACTATCCTGAGCGAATTTTTCCTATTGGTCGTTTAGATCGTCCATCCGAAGGGTTAATATTTCTAACTAACGAAGGTGACATCGTTAACAAGATTTTGCGCGCGGGTAATAATCACGAAAAAGAATACGTCGTCACCGTTGATAAACCGTTAAACCGCCAATTTGTAAATAAAATGGCAAATGGTATTCCCATCCTCGATACGGTGACAAAGAAATGTAAAGTCAAACAAACTGGCCCTCAGCAATTTACGATTGTATTGACACAAGGGCTCAACCGCCAAATTCGCCGCATGTGTGAATACCTAGGCTATGAAGTTGTGACTCTAAAACGCACGCGCATCATGAATGTGACGTTAAAAGGCTTGAAAGTAGGCCAATGGCGTCACCTGACAGAACAAGAAATGGCTGAAATTAATAACTCCATTGCAAATTCAGGTAAAACTGAAGAACGTTCCATAGATGAAAACAAACAGCAAACCAAACCTTCGCCAAAACCTCGTGCAGAAAACGATAAAAAGCGCGACTTTTCGAAATACGTAAAAAAAGCGCGTACAGACTCAAAACAAACGAAAACTCATTCTGCAAAAAACACGCAAACAAAGCGAAGTAGTACTAAACGAGCAGGCACATTGAGTCTTAAAAAATAGCTAATAACATAAAGCGTATTTAGCTTCGAATTCAGAACTAACTAAAAAATTTCTAACTATTTTTTAGCGGCAAATAAAGTTAGGTGGACATTTACAATTTAAAGCCCATCTAATCAATACCAGATGGGCTAACATTAATTAAAAAGTAGCTCGTACGCTAAGTGCGTAAATACGGTCGGTCGTAAAGCTTAGGGCATCTGTGCGGGTGCCTGCTTGGTCCATTTGATATTCTGTTTTAGTTTCTGTGTCGAGTAAATTACTTGCTTCGAAACCAATTTTCCAATGTTCATTCAACGTGTAGTAAACACTCGCATCCATCATGCCTGCTGGTTTTACATAGGCTGGCACGTACTCTTCTGACTCTCTTAAGGTCAACAGGTATTCTGAGCGCCAAGTATAAGCTAAACGAAACGAAATGTTTTCGTACTCGTACATACCGACAATATTCATGTTTTGGTCTGAATAGCCTTGAAGTGGCAAACCACTAAATACACGGAATGTATTTCGGTTGTCAGTGATTGGGTTACCGTTTTCATCAAACCCGAGTGTGCCGGTTGATACTTCATTGGGATCTTCTAAGCCGTTTTGGTCGATGTAGGTGTAGTTAAATTGTAAACCAAGTCCGCTCCATGCACCTGGCAGCATATCGTAAAATTGAGAGTAAGCGAATTCAGCACCACGAATAGTACCAGAACCTGTATTGGCTGGTCCGTAAGCCGAAATTGCATAGTCTTCGCCATTGAAGTTTGCATTTAAATCAAATGCACGGCTGCGAATTATGTCGTCGAGTCGTTTATGGAATAAACCAACAGTAACGTAACCGGCAGGGGCAAAATACCACTCAGCAGAAAGGTCTGTATTGATTGACTTTTCAGGTTTTAAATTGGGGTTGCCAGATAGGGCTGTCAGTTCAATATCATCTAAAGCTACAACAGGATTATTAACTTCGTCATAATCAGCGCCAGGGGTTTGTAAGCGGCGAGTATAATCAAGGTTTACGATGTTTATATTTCGGGTATCAATCAGGTTGGGAAAGTAAAGTGCTTTAGAGGCACCAAAACGAATAACCACATCATCTGTTAATGCCACGCTAAAGTTAAAACTTGGTAGAACAGTACTGTAATCAGTGCCTTCGACAGTACTTAAAGTAGACTCCCCAGTTGCAATATCGTAGTAGCGTTTATATTCAGGTTGTTGCATCACTTCATTTAGTGAGGTGCCAGGCTCGCCACGCTTTATTTCCATGGGTTGTACAAATGCACCGGTTGACTCTAATTGGTAGTTCACGTAACGCAGGCCTACATTACCCACAACTGGTAGGTCTTGAACGAGAAAATCAAAGTCTGCACGCACATAAAACTCGCTACGTTTTTCATTGGTTGAGCTAATATTATGAGCTGCAAACGGACCTTCAACACGGTTAGGTTTGTCTTCATAAGGCACATAGGTACCACTGCAAACACCGTTATTAGCTGCGCTATTGGTAGCATTATGCCAACCATCTTGGCAGCCTTGACGAAGTGAGTCAGCGTAATTTTTTACCAGATCCATACTAGGGAAAAGGAAGCTATTCACATCGCCTTGCAGTACTTGGCCATGATAGTAGTCTGAGAAATCAACACGCTCGAACAGTTCGGGGCGGTTAATAGCTGCTGCAGCATTTCGGTCTGCTTGTATCCATGGCGTGCCGATTGCCGACCAGCCTTCATAAGCAGTATCGCGTACCGTTAGGTCTTTATCTGAGTAATAGGCACCAGCTTGCACACTGGTAAAGCTGCCATCAAGTTCGTATTTAAAATCTAATTTATAGCTGTTTGCTTTAGCGGTATTGTGCTCTTCTTGCTCCATACCACTTCCTAGAAAAGTATTCGGAACGGGTCCGTCCCAATCTTCATTGGGTGACCAGCCCGCAGTTAAAATATTATTACTTAAAAATTCAACGCTTGGTCTTGAGCCTCGTGTATCAAGGTAATAAGGAAGTACCGCATGAACATGATTACCGCGAGTTTGTGCCGACATACTGTAGTTATGAACTACTTTTTCAGAATCGACGTGCTGATAGTCAAACTCCATGCTTAATCTGTCTGTCGGTTTGAGCTTTAAATTAAATGAAGTGTCTTCAACGGTATTTTCATTATGGTTCCAGCGACTACGGTAAAAGAATGGGGTTTCAGGGCTAACACCAAGTACAATTCCCGACGTAACAAAGTTATCGTCTACTGTGAGCGGGTAGCCATTCTCGCTATCATCTTGCCAGTTTTGAGAAGATCCCATGAAGCCTTTAAAACCTTGTGCGGCCTGACCCAATTGTCTTTCATTCCATTCTAAAGAAGCTTTTGAACGAATATGCTCAGCGGTTGCAATAATTGTGTCATCACTATTTGCCCATTGAAAAGAGGTTGTTAAGCCTTTTCTTTTGCGATCATTTTCTGCTGTGCTCATATGAATAGCTACCGGTACATGCCACGTGCTACCAGCAGGTTGTCCTGGCAGTGCAGGGCCATCTACGGGTGAATTTGGATCAACCCCCGTAATACCACCCCATTGGTCAAGAGTCGGCACAAATGAGTCACCACGAGAGTGGTAGTTTCCTAAGCCAACACCGTCACCACGGGTTTTATATTCACTCGATGAAGCCGCGATTAAGAAACCAAATTTACCTGCTTGTGTTTCCCAGTTATCTGAAAATAGCGCAGAGAAAGAGGGTGTGGTTTCTTCTCTAAAATCGCCATAATTTGCTTTGGCATTAAATGATATTAACTGCTCAGTTGAATCAAAAGGTTTTCTGGTAATGAGGTTTACGGTACCCGCAACGCCACCTGCTGTTAGGTCGGCGGTTTGGTTTTTTACAACTTCCACTGCGCCTAATAACTCCGCAGGAAAGTCTTCATAGCTTAGCCCGCCAGAAGAGTTCGCGCTAAATGCATCTCTGCCATTGACCTCAGAACGAACACGGTCTAGGCCACGAACAAGTACGCCAGTTCCTTCATCAGCATAATGTTTAGGATCGTCTGAAGACGCAAATCGTTCGATGGTTACCCCAGGAACACGTTGTAATGCTTCTGTAACCGATTTGTCAGGTAGCGCACCAATATCCGACGCGGTTATGACATCTTTAACCGTGTCTGCGTAACGTTTAAGGTTTTGCGCACTAAAAATGCTTCCCTTGATACCAGAAACCTCTATTACTTCCATTTGCTCATCTTTTTCATTAATGACATCGCTGTCATTTTGTGGCGCGTTTTGCGCAAAAACAGACAATGAGCTCAGGCTCAATAGAGCGGTAGAAACGGCAAGGCTAAGCTTGGTGCGTTTATTACAGTAAGTAGTTATGTTGTTCTGAAATGCCGACATGTTTATAGTCCTTTGATTTTTATTATATTTACTTTGTTGCACGGTAACGATTTTAGGCATAACTACAGACTATGCCTGTCTGTGAAAAAAATGCGATACTAAGTAACATTGTTTTTATATTCACCTGTTAATTTTTAACATAAATTTCAAAAAAGTAAATGTTGTGGTCGTAATTTCTTATTAGGCACTCGATTTTCGAATAAAAAATAAACTTCTCAGAGCGAGATCATTTAAAAGAGCATTATTATCAGTTGCTTAGTTTTATGGGATGAATATAGCTGGAAATGATTATATGGTTTTTATAAATAAAGGGTCTGCTGCTGGTTAATATGCGAGTTCCTTTTTTGGGCTATTTTCTAATGAAAACATAGTTTTATTGAAATTTTTGTCATTTTTTTATCAATCTTTGTTTATAATATTTTCGTACTGAATTTATTGATGGATACGAAAAATTGACTATTAAACAAAAACTTTATGCAATGTTTGCCGCTGTGTTGTTTTTGATGTTGGGGTTGGGGGTGTACGCTTCATTTTCATTAAAATCTCAAGCAACACAAACAGACATCATGTTAAATCTCACATTTGCTGATGCAAGTTTATATACATCACGATTGGCTCAAGCTGATTATATGATTCAGGAAAACCCTGATTTCACCAAAAAAGTATTGAGCGAAGCGCAAGAAGCAATTAGTACATTGAATGCGGCTAAAAGCCAAATGGCAGTTGAGCAGAGTGTGACTCAAGTCAATACAATAAAACAGGGAATTAACGATTTCACGCAATTGTTTGAACGTTTCGTATCTGCTAAGAAAAAACAAATTAATGCGCGCGATGAGGTTAATCAAGCAGCTCATTCTGTCATCAATGGCATAGACGAGACGCTAAACAGCATTGAGCAATACTTTTCAACCAATCAATCCGATTTTTCGGAGTTTGGTCGTTTTTTAAAAGCCAAGCAAGTACGGGACGATTTTGCGGAAATTCGTGTCAATGTGTGGCGTTATAATACTGCGCCTACTCAGCAACTAGAGAGTGATATTTCTAATCAAATTAGCCAACTTAAAAGTAATGTTAATAGTTTAAAGAAAATAATGCTTGCTGCCAGTACACAAGCCTTACTCAATGACTTATTAGATGATATAACTCACTATTATCAAGTGTTTAAATCGACGGTTGCTACTTACGATGAATTAAATGCTATTCAAGCTGAGATGTTACGTGTTGCTAACAGCGCTTCAGAGGCAGCATCAAAACTTGTTGAAGAAGAACAAGTGATTGCCAGTGAGCGAGAAAACGCCGTGCAGTTAATAATGGCTATAGTTGTGATGATTGCGTTTGCCATTGCGATTTCCGTTGGCTGGTGGATTATTCGCAGTATTATGGGGCCGTTAAATCTGTCTATTGATTTTGCATCTCATATAGCGAAGGGTGATTTGAGCCAAACTATTCAGGTTACAGGCAGCGATGAGTTTAGCCAGTTAAATAGCGCGTTAAGCGAATCGGCGAATGCGTTACGTAATGTTGTAGATCAAGTTGTTCAAGTCACCAAAGAAATAGAAGCATCAAGTTGCCAAATAACGAATTCAGTATCGGGCGCAACAGATTCTGTTTCTCAACAGCAACTCGAAACAGACATGGTCGCAACTGCTATAAACGAAATGGCTGCCGCTGCGTTACAAATTGCACAAAGTGCAAGTGGCGCCTCACAAACAAGCCACAATGCAGAAGAGGGCGTAGAACAGTCTAAAGCAGTGGTGGGTCAAACCGATGTTGCAATGAGTGAGCTTGCGGATGCGTTATTAAATGCGATGGAAGTAGTCACAAGTTTAAGCTCAAATACAGCAAACATTGAAGGGATATTAGATGTGATCCGCAATATAGCAGATCAAACCAATCTACTTGCCTTGAATGCCGCCATTGAAGCGGCTCGTGCCGGTGAGCAGGGGCGTGGTTTTGCCGTGGTTGCTGATGAGGTACGCACGCTGGCACAGCGCACCCAAGACTCTATTAGCGAGATCACCAACATTATCGAAGCAATCAAGCTTGGTGCTGACAATGTCGTTGATGTTATGAAAACATCAAATGAAAAAGGGCAAATGGTTGCAGCTTTAACAAATGATTCGACCGCATCACTTGAGAAAATTGTGTATTCGATTAACGATATCGTCGAGGCCAATAATCAAGTTGCCGTGGGGGCTGAAGAGCAGTCATCTGTTGCCGCAGAAGTCGATGCGAATGTTGTGAAAATAAAGGCGCTTGCGGATGATAACGCATCGAGCTTAAGTGATATCAGCAAACAAACGCGACTACTTGAAAATCAAACACAAGCTATGGTTAAACTTATAAGTTTCTTTAAGGTTTAAGCCTACTAAAAATGGAGCAATGCTGGGTGTCTCTAGCATTGCCCCAATTCAGCATATTTTAGCATAACAGCCCACACCCATTCGTTATTTACTTTTCGATATTTAAAGCCTTAAAACTAGCGCCCTTCATTCTAATCAGGGTAGACTATAAATCGGTACTGATACTAATCTGCAAAAATACTTAATCATTTTAGAGGGTTAATTTGACGCTCACTGCGTTAAAAGTTGTAGATTGCTCTTGCGTAGAAGTAGAACAATGCAGCAGTAATTGCCAGAACAACCCTATAAAAATTATAAAAAAGGGGCAAAAAATGTACACAGGAAAAAATACGTTTAGGCGCATGCTCGTAAAGTTAACATTGGGCGTATCTTTAATGACAATGTGTTTGAGTTTTAAATTATCAGCAAACGAAAACACATCCGTTACAGAGCAAAAGTCTCAAGCGATAAAAGAAATTGTTCAACAAAGTACTATTCCACAACTCATTCAAGCGATGAAAGCTAATCAGCTAACTTCAACTGAATTAACACAGTTTTTTATTCAGCAAGTAGAGACACTTAATCCGCAACTCAATGCAGTGATTGCAATGAATCCAAACGCTTTAGCTATTGCAAAGCAACTGGATGAAGAGTTAAGCAAAGGGAAAACACGTGGTCCTCTACACGGCATACCTCTGTTAATAAAAGATAACATTGAAACTAAAGAGATGGCGACAACGGCAGGCTCGTTGGCATTAAAAGATAACTTTACACATAGAGATGCGCCGATTATCGCCAAGCTTAGAAATGCAGGTGCCATTATTTTAGGTAAAACAAACTTAAGCGAATGGGCTAATATGCGTTCTGAGCGTTCATCGTCTGGGTGGAGTGCGATTGGTGGCCAAACACGTAATCCTCATGATTTAAATCGCTCTACATGTGGCTCTAGTTCTGGCTCTGGTGCAGCTGTTGCAGCATTTTTAAGCGTGGCAGCGATTGGCACTGAAACCAATGGCTCAATTACTTGTCCGTCTTCTGCAAATGGGATTGTTGGCATCAAGCCCACAGTGGGTTTGTTAAGTCGCACTGGTATTGTGCCAATTTCACATACGCAAGATACCGCAGGCCCTATGACGCGTTCGGTTATTGATGCAGCTATTTTACTTTCAGTGATGCAAGGTGTTGATGATAAAGACGCTGCAACAAAAATAGCCAAAGAGCGCATAAACGATGACTATATGCCTGAAACTTCAAAACATTCTCTAAAAGGAAAACGCTTAGGCGTGCTTTATGCTGCGCCACTCGCTCATGAGCACGTTGAGTTACTTTTCAATAAGACTAAAAAGGTACTTGAAAAAGAGGGAGCGGTATTAGTCGAAGGCTTATCGACAGAGCCTTATGCTAATTTTTATCAAGATAGCTATGATGTATTGCTGTATGAATTCAAAGCGACGTTAAACGACTACCTCGCTCAATTACCAAATGAGTACAATACACTGACACTGAAAAAATTAATCGAATTTAATCAAACACACGCAGCCCACGAAATGCCTTATTTCCAACAAGAGATCTTTGAGAAGTCTCAGAAAAAAGCCAAGTTAACTGACCCAAGTTACATAAAGGCATTGCAAAATGTTCACCAAGCGACCAGAGAAGACGGTCTAGATAAAATGCTCAAGGAGCATGACCTTGATGCCATTATTACCGTTACTTTAACGCCCGCTTGGTCAATAGATCGCATTAATGGCGATCACTTTACTGGCAGCTTTTCTAGTTATCCTGCTGTTTCGGGGTACCCTCACTTAACTCTGCCCATGGGGAAAGTGCATCATATGCCTGTTGGGCTATCAGTTACAGGTGGCTCATTAAGTGAGAAAGAATTAATAGCGATTGCTTATCGTATAGAGCAGTTAATTGGTTATAAATACTATTAGTTTGTAGAGTATCCCTTGAAAACGATTTTTCAAGGGATACTTAAAGCGAGCGTATTTAGCTGCTATGACGCTGTTTAGGCACCTTGATTTTGAACAACATAGTGTACAGAACAGGCACGACGATAAGCGTGAGTATTGTCGCAAAACCTAGACCAAACATAATGGTTACAGCCATTGATTGGAAGAACACATCAAATAACAGTGGGATCATCCCTAAAATGGTGGTGATTGCAGCCATAGCAACAGGACGAACACGACTCACGCCTGAATCGAATACCGCTTTGTATGGTTCTTTGCCACTATCTAGTTCAATATTTATTTGATCAACCAAGACGATACCATTTTTAATTAACATACCGCTTAAGCTGAGTAAGCCCAGTAGAGCCATAAAGCTAAAAGCCGCATTCATTAGCAATAAGCCTGCGCTCACACCAACAATGGCAAGCGGCACGGTTGCCCAAATGACGAGAGGCTGCTTCACTGAGTTGAATAACAATACAGTAATGGCAAACATAGCTAGATAGCCAAGCGGCAATGAGCCAAAGATTGCTTTTTGGGCGTCTGTTGATGATTCATATTCACCACCCCATTGCAGCTCATAACCACGTAGTAAATCAATAGCTTCTATATCTTTACGGACACGGGCGAACAGCTTGGCTGGGGTTTCATCGCCAATAACATCATGATCAGCCATGACTGTAATAGTTCGTTTGCGATCGCGACGCATGATGAGGCTGTCTTCCCACTCAACCACAAAGTCATCAACCACCTGTGTCACTGGCACAAATACACCTAGTACAGGGCTGTAAATTTGTAAGTCACGTAAGCTCTCAACGTTTAAACGCTCTTCCGCAGGTGAGCGAGCAATGATAGGTAGCATTTGTGTGCCATCTTTATAAACACCAACTTGCTTGCCTGATAAGCTGGTGAGTAGTAGCTGGTCTAGATCAGATTTGGCAATACCCAAGCGACGCGCTTTTTGCTCGTTAAACTGTGGGCGGATAAGTTTCGAACGTGCTCGCCAATCATCACGAATATTAAATGCACCTGCATCTTGATGCAGTATATCTTTAGCCTGCTTAGCCAATTGACGAAGTATGACAGGATCAGCACCCGAAAAACGCGCTTCAATTTTAGCATCAGTCGACGGGCCAATTTCCATGCGCTTAACCTTTAGTTGAGCGTCAAGCACATGTTTGTGTTGATAATCTCGCACCTTCTCGATCATGGTTGTAACGGCTTCTCGATCTGTTACGCGAATAATCAATTGCCCATAGGCTGGGTATGATTTTTCAGGTGCGTAGGTCAACATAAAGCGCGGCGCACCTTGGCCCACCGTGGTGGTGATTTCCTCAACTAGCGGGTCTGCTTGTAAGAATTTTTCAAGCTTAGCAACACCGTCTATCGTACTGCGTATATCAGTACCTTGTGTTTGCCAGTAATCAACATAAAACATCGGTGTGTTTGATGCT
Organism: Pseudoalteromonas sp. CF6-2; assembly: GCF_021729425.1. Taxonomy (NCBI): domain Bacteria; kingdom Pseudomonadati; phylum Pseudomonadota; class Gammaproteobacteria; order Alteromonadales; family Pseudoalteromonadaceae; genus Pseudoalteromonas; species Pseudoalteromonas sp. CF6-2. The sequence goes on along the minus strand of NZ_CP091443.1, from coordinate 448,742 downwards.
GGGAAGAATGATTGCTTTATAAACTTAAAACCAAACACCGCACTGACTAACATCACAACCATAACCAGAAGGGTGGTTTTCCGATAACGCATAGAGGTGTGAAGAACACTTTTATACACATTAAAAATCACGCCTTGGTAGGGGTCTTCGTCATGGTGCGGTTCTTTCTCTTTCGCTTGTTTAAACATTAAATCAGCAAAGAAAGGAGTAAGTGTAATTGCGGTAATCCAACTAAGTAATAATGAAATAAAGAGTACCCAGAAAAGGCTTCCGGCAAATTCACCACTTGCATCTGAGCTTAAACCAATCGGAGCAAATGCAGTAATCGCAATAACCGTTGCACCTAACAAAGGCCATTTTGTTTGATTAACAATATTGGTTGCGGCTTGTAGTTTTGTTTGCCCGCGCTTTAGGTTGATGAGTATGCCTTCGGTGACAACAATTGCATTATCAACCAACATACCGAGCGCAATGATTAACGCACCCAGTGAAATACGCTGCAAATCGATGGCAAATAACTTCATGAATATGAAAGTACCCAGTACGGTCAAAAGCAAAATAACGCCAATTAACACACCACTTTTAAAGCCCATAAAGAGCAGCAGCACGACAATTACAATGGCAACAGCTTCAAGTAAGCTGATAATAAAGCCACTGACAGACTTTTCAACTTCAGCAGGTTGATTATATACACTGTTAATTTCCATACCATGGGGGCGTTGGTATTCTAGAGAAGCTAAGTGCTCATCAATGTTCATGCCTACATCAACAACGTTAACGCCTGAGCTGAAAGACACGCCTACCAATAAAGCCTGTTGTTGATTGTAGCGAATGATGTTGGTGGGGACTTCGGCATATTCACGAAACACGGTTGCTACATCACCTAGGTAAATAAGTTCGTTTTCACCTGGCTTTGAAATAAGCAGGCTTTCAAGCTCTTTAACATCCTTGAATTCACCCGTCGGGTGTAAACGAATTGATTCATCACCCACACGTACTTTACCCGCATTAGAGACGCTATTTTGAGTCTGTAACAGTTGGTAAATACGGTTTGGTGAAATACCCAGCTGGGCAAGTTTACGCGTAGAGATTTCAACCATTACTTGGGCTTGTTGCTCACCGCCTATGGTGACTTTGCTCACACCCTCGACCAGTACCAGTTCGCGCTTTAAATAATCAACGTAATCTTTGAGTTCATCATAAGAATAGCCGTCACCGGTTACGGCGTACATTACACCGTATACATCCCCAAAATCATCCATGATCTTGCTAGGGTATACCCCAGAAGGCATTGACGATGCTTGATCATTAATTTTTCGGCGCAGTTCATCCCAAATTTGACGTAGGTCTTGTTTGCGATAACTACTTTTCATCTCAACGGTTATTTGCGACTTACCAGGAGATGAAATACTTGTTACATAATCAACATAGGGGAGTTGTTGAATGGCATTTTCTATAGGGAAGGTGACCTCTTCTTCAACTTGCTGGGGAGAGGCGCCCGGGTATGCGGTGATCACCATCGCTTTTTTTAAAGTGAACTCAGGGTCTTCAAGCTGTCCTAAGCCAAAATAGGCCACTGTGCCACCAATTAGCAGAAACAGGGCAAACATCCAGCTTACGACTTTACGTTCAATGGCCAGTGCTGCAAAACTCATTATAAGCCTCGCTCTTTTTGCCATGGACGAACTTTCATACCTTCTTCTAAAAAGTGAACGCCTGCCGCGACAACTGTTTGGCCTTTTTCAATGCCTGAAAGTACTTCAATTCCATCGCGGTGTAATTGCCCGACTTTTACAGCTCGTTTATGTACTTGGCCGCTATTTTCATCAAAAACCCATACATAACTATTCTTTCCTTCAGGCTCTGTAGGCTCAGAGAATACCGCTTCAACTGGCAGTAATGTGTAGGCTGATTGTGAGCTAGTGATTTTGCTTAAATCAATATCTACACGACCTGTCATACCCGCAAGTAGGTTAAAATCTTCTGGCACAGGTAACGAAAATACTACTTTATAGGTTAGCGTAGTCGGGTCGGCTTGGGTATCAAACTCTTTTATTGTCAGCTGATAAGATTTATCTGGATAACCATCAAAGACGACTTCTGGCTGGTATTGCACGTCTTTATCTATACGAGCGATGAGCTTTTCAGGTATTTGAATGACCACATCCATTAAGTCGCGGGTTTCAAGTCGTAGAATATTTTGTTTAGCTTGGATATTCTCAAAGTTTTTCACAAATACTTTTGCGACAGTGCCTGCAAACGGAGCGCGTAATTCACTGTTATCTAGGTTGGTTTTGGCAATTTTCATTGCAGATTCTGCCACTTGTTTATTGGCAGTGGCTTGATCTAACTCTGACTGGCTGGCAATGGAGCGGTCAAATAATTTCTGTACACGTTCAAGTTGCGATTCAGCAAGTTCAAAACGTGCTTTACGCTCTTCATACTGAAGTTCGAAATCTTCTGGATCGAGTTTGGCTAAAAGCTCTCCTTTTTCAACATGTTGACCTGCAAGTGCTGGGAACTCAAGTAACTCTCCGTTAACTCTAAAAGCAAGATAAGAGCCTTGGTTAGCCACAACTTCAGCGGGGAAGCTGCGGATTGCTTGATCTGAGTTACTGTTTATATTGAAAAGTTTAACAGGGCGAACAACTTGTTCAACGTCACTTTGTGCTGCTTGCTCTGTACATGCCGTAAGTAACAAAAACACGCTGCTCATTAATACGGCGGATGCCAATCTCATTGTCTTCTCCATAGATATGAAAGCATAAATTTGATGCAGGATACGCTGCAAAGATATAAAATAAAAATTATTAAATTTTAGAAACATCATTAGTTTTTTTAATGGTTTTGGTGATTAATGAATTTAAATCAATTAACAATTTTAGATGCAATCGTGCAAAGCTCTAGTTTAAGCCAAGCAGCTGTGACATTACACAAAACACAACCTGCATTGACGCTTGCTATAAAGAAGCTTGAGTCAGAGCTTGGTTTTGAATTGTTAGACCGAAATCAGTATCGCTTATGTTTAACAGAGAAAGGGCGCATTTTTTATCGTGAAGCACGTCAATTACTCAATGCAAACAGTGAATTGGCTTCTTTAGCAAAAGAACTTGCGCTGGGTAATGAAGCCAGTTACAGAATTTGCTACGAGCAACTGTGTCATCAGCATAGTTATAATCAAGTGATAAGCGAAACCTTTAAGTGCTTTGCAAGTACTGAGTTTAGTATTTCTTCAGGAAAACGATTTGTGTCTTTAGAACAAGTTAATAGCTTGCAGGCAGATTTAGGCATTGGGCCATGGTTTGATTTGTTTCATGCAACAGGGGACCTCGAAAGTTTACCGATAGGTAAGTTTGATATTGGTATAGTGAGTGCTCCTCATGTCGTGCCAAGAGAGATTAGTTTTGCCGAGATACAAAATTACCCATGTCTGGCTATGTTTGAAAGTGATCTGAGTTTTGACTCTGACAGGCTATCTTACAACCTTGGCTCGGCCTTAATGAAAATAGATGATATTACCAGTGTTAAGTCGTTTTTACTCTCGGGTGCTGGTTGGGCAATGATAAGTCTGCAACACTGTCAGGCTGAAATAGAATCAGGTTTGTTACAGCAAATAAAAATTACGGATAGAGAGCACCAGTTTGGCGCAGAAATTCGCGTGTTTAGGCAACATTCAGTGCATCATGGTCCAGTTGCAAGATCAATTTGGCAAGCCTTTAGTGAGGTAAGTAAAGAATATACGGAGCAAGCCCATGCAACAGGCAACTAAAGAAGAGTTAATTTTTACAATAATAGCCTCTATCCCTTCAGGTAAAGTAGCAAGTTATGGGCAAGTTGCTACGCTTGCGGGTTACCCGCAAAATGCCAGATTGGTTGGCCGCTTATTAAAAGAAATGCCCAGTGATTCAATTATTCCATGGCATCGTGTTGTAAATAGCCAAGGTAAAATCTCTTTTCCAGAAGGGACAAGTAAACACCTTGAACAACGGCAAAAATTAATCAGTGAAGGGGTGAGCTTTAATAAAGCTAAAATCAATATGCGTTTACACCAATGGCATTAAAAAACATATAAACTGATTGATAAGTAGTGACATACACACCCAACAAGTACAAATACGTGCCAAATAGCATGACTATAGTGGCGTGTTTTAGCACTGTAGAAAAAAGTACCAAGACTGTAAGCAACGCCTCCTGCTAATAACCACCACAAAGCACTGTGATCTAAATTTAAGTACAGAGGGTAGACAAGGGCAAGGGCAAACCAGCCCATTAATAAGTAGGTTGCAAGTGATACTTTTTTATTGCCATTTTTTACCGCTAATTTATAAATGACCCCGCCTATTGCTAAGCTCCAAATAAATACCAGCGCTGCAATTGCCCACATTCCCGATAATGATATGACGAGATATGGCGTGTAAGTACCAGCAATTAGCAAATAAATAGCGCAATGATCACATTTTTTATAGATGGCACGCAAACGCGCTTTGGTACTTGCATGGTAAAGTGTTGATGCCATAAAAAGCACCAGTAAACTCGAACCATAAACAATCGCACTGACTGTTGCTGACACAGCTTTTGATTGCGAAATCAAATCCCACAGTACGTAAAAAGCAAATAACACGCCCATGCTATGAGTGAGTACATTGAGTTGTTCTTCTTGACGCGAGTAAGGTAACTGAGCAGTCATAAACTCTCTAAAAGTGATTGTAAAAACAGTTTCAGTGTACAAGTGTACGCTGAAAATATCAACGTTTATTTTTTCGCTAATAGTTAGTCAAAAATATTAAATTGATTGGTTTTATTAACCATTGCTGAATAGGATGAAAAATTAAAATTTACAAAAAATCATTAAAAATTAATGGGTTGAAAAATATTTTCATGCTGGCACAACCTTTGATTAAGTAGTTACGACTAATTACTTAAAGAGACAAGGAATATCATTATGAATAACTCACTTAAACTTACAACAGCTGCGTTACTTGTATTAGGGTCTACTCAAGCAAGTGCGACTGACTTTGAACTAGATATTAGCAACACAATTACTCAATCGCTAAAAAGTTATGTTCAACAAGCGAGTAATGAGCTTAAACAAAATGTGACAAACAGTATTGAATTTGATGCTCAGCAATTACTTAATGAATACATGAGCGAAGAGGTTGATAAGGAAAATGACAAATCAACCGTTATTGCTAAAGCACCTGTTGTAGAAAATAAGCAGTAAGGAAACATCTAATGAGTAGTGAAATCAGTTTATTTTTACTTATGGTTGCACCCGTTTTGAGTTTACTGAGTGCGTACGCGTCAATCGAATTATTTAGAAACGTTGCACATTGGTTCAACTTTTAATTTACTGGGCATAAATGAAGATTTCATGAAATATTGATCGGCAAATGAAAAGCGCACGTAATTAGAGGCATGTGGTATTTTAAATAGTAGACTTTATGAAGCGTGCGATTTTTCCCCTACCGGTTTTTATTCTTCCAGAAGGGGCGACTAAACTTAGAATATTTGAGCAACGTTATCTTGATATGGTTAAAGAAGCCGCGAAAGATAATACGGGATTTGTGCTATGTACTTACCAGCACGACACTGAGTTCAACTTGCCTAATCTAGGTTGCTTGATGCAAATAAATGACTTTAATCAAGACGACAGCGGTCAGCTCTTGATAGATGTTTATGCACAAGCTGCTGTCACAATCCACAATCCATTTCAAGACAAAAATATGCTGCGTTACGCTGATGTAGAAGCAGTAATTGAGCCTGTTTGGTATAAAAAAATACCTTTGGATCAGAACAATGCTTTATTAAGCGAGACGCTTCGTTCAGTGTTTGCTAGTCAGCCTGACTTGTCTGCACTTTATCCAACACCGCAATACGATGATTTGGCGTGGGTTGCTGCGCGTTGGCTCGAAATTCTACCTATTTCACTAGTTAAAAAACAACAACTTGCCTTTGAATCTAACTTTGAAAACTTACTCACTTTCCTCCATACTCTAATTAACACAGAATTTACTGATTAATATGATCCGAACCATGTCTGAATGCGTATTGCATCTTACGACAATAATTGGATGACATTAAAATGGTAAGTCAACAACTTCAAACAGGTTGTAAACCTAAAACAGGTCAATTTACTGCCATGCCAGAGACACCGAGCAAAGAGCTTGCTAATTCGCTATTCGCTGTTGCCACTTCCCGTGACAAGCGTGCATTTGCTTTTCTTTTCCAATATTTTTCGCCCAAAATAAAGCGTTTTGGAATCAAACAGTTTGGTTCTGAGGCTCAAGCAATGGAATTGGTACAGGAAACGCTCACTTCGGTTTGGAGAAAGGCACACTTATACCATCCTGAAAAAGGTGCTGCGACAACGTGGGTATACACTGTGATGCGAAATGCATCTTTCGATATGCTCAGAAAAATGAAAAGCAGCAAAGAAGAGTGTATAAGTGAAGATATCTGGCCGCTCATTGATGAAGCTGAGCCTGGGCAGCACGAGTTCAGCGATCATCTTGAAGATAAGCAAATTAAACAATATCTAGACCGTTTACCACAAGCCCAACGTGAAGTGGTACGCGGCGTTTATTTTCAAGATATGTCACAAGAGCAACTTGCAGAGCATTTAAACATTCCCGTAGGTACAGTGAAGTCTCGACTTCGTCTAGCCTTGCAGAAGTTACGCAACGAAATGGGAGAGCAACATGATTAAGCATCACCCGAGCAACGAATTATTAGTGCAATTTAGTGAGGGCAATTTGCCGGCTACGCTAAGTGTCGCGGTTGCTATTCATGTTGAGATGTGTCCTGTATGTCAAAAGCAACTCGCTACACTTGAAGCTAAAAATGCAAACACTGCATTTGAAGACGTAGTTAACGACGATGATATTTGCTTTGACCAGCTTATGTTCGACAACATCACCTCGGATGAGAGTATTGATGAAGTATATGATCAACCGGCTATCAAAGTAGAGGTTAAGGGAAAAGAGTACACCTTACCAAGGGCGCTAACTCGCATTGGGCACAGTAGCTTTATGCAAATAGGTAAACTAGCACGTTCACGAATTGTATTGGATGATGGGGCGCTCAGAGCCAGTCTTTTACATATCGATGCCGGTGGTGAAATTCCGGACCACACTCACACAGGTTTTGAGCTAACCTTATTACTTGATGGTGAGTTTAGTGATGAAGATGGCAGTTATGTCCCAGGGGATTTTATGATGCTGGATGGACGCCATAACCATACACCAAAAACAACTGAAGGGTGTTTGTGTTTTACAGTGGTTAGTAGTGCGCTGCATTTTAACAAAGGTATTAGCAAATTACTTAACCCAATTGGTAATTTAATTTATTAGGGATCCTATGCTGCAATCAACAATTAAAATAGGTATTAGTGCCTGTCTTGCTGGCGATAAAGTTCGTTTTGATAGTGGTCATAAAAAATCTAACTTCTGTATGGACGAGCTCGCTAACCATGTTGAGTATAAGAAGTTTTGTCCTGAAGTTGCTGTGGGATTACCAATCCCACGACCAACCATCCGCCAAGTGAGAGTGGGTGACACAATTAAAGTTTGTCGCCCTGACGGCACGGGGGATGTAGGACCAAAACTTACAGAATACGGAAAGCGAGTTGCTACGGAGCAAACAGCTGAGTTAAGCGGTTTTGTTTTTTGCGCCAAAAGCCCCAGCTGTGGTATGGAGCGTATCAAAATTTACAACGAACAAGGCACAGGTAACACCTCTGAAGGTGTGGGCTTTTTTGCTGAGCAAATAATGGCCCATAATCCACTATTGCCATGTGAAGAGAACGGGCGCTTGAACGACATGCATTTACGAGAGAATTTCGTTATGCGTGTATACACTTACAAACATTGGCAAACCCTTAATGAACAACCTTTAACCGTGCATCGTTTGACCCAATTTCATGCTCAGTATAAGTATCTTTTGATGGCTCACAACTACGAAGCATACCGTAATTTAGGCAATTTACTGGGCACATTTGATGGTCATGATATTCAAGCATTAGCAAGTGATTATATTTTTGGTTTGATGACTGCTTTGAAAAAGCCTGCTTCTCGCAAAAATAATGCGAACACGCTTATGCACTTGCAAGGTTATTTTAAAAAGTCACTCTCTAAGATTGAAAAGCAAGAGTTACGCGATGCGATAGACGAATATCGGCAAGGGTTGGTGCCACTGTATGTGCCATTAACGCTGATAAAGCATCACCTCAAAGTTCATCCAAATGAATACCTAAGTCAACAAGTGTACTTAGACCCTTATCCGAACGAACTTAAACTACGCTACGGAATTTAATGAACACACTATTCTGGTTTAGGCGCGATTTGCGCCTTTTTAATAACGACGCTCTGTATCAAGCGATCGAGAATGGCTGCCAACATGCTGTATTTTTTATAACTGAAAAGCAGTGGCAGGCTCATGATGTCGCAGATATTCAGCTAGATTTATTAAAACGCAGGCTTGCTTTTTTAGGCCAGTTATTAGCAAGTAAAGGTATAAAGTTGCATCTCATTGATGCTGGAGACTATACCGGTTGCGTTGACAAACTAGCCGATTTTTGCGAAGAAAATGCAGTAAAAAATGTTTACGTTAATAACGAGTATGAGCTAAATGAAGTTGAGCGCGATCGTGCCTTTGTAGATAAAGCCGACAGCCTAGGAGTTTCATTTTATACTTACGATGGTGATGTTATTGCCCCCCCAGGTAGTATCGAAAATCAAAGTGGTGAGATGTTTAAGGTCTTTACTCCATTTAAAAATGCATGGCTCAAAGAGTATCAAGACAGACACTTCTACTTTGCTGAGCCGCCTAAGATGCATGACAAAATCGAGTGGCAAGAAAGTAAATTACTCACATCAGATGGAAGCTCACAAAAGTGGCCCGTTGATGATGAGACCTTAAGTCATGTCTGTGCCCGCTTCATAGATGAAAAGCTTGCCTCTTATCAAGAGCAGCGAGATATCCCAAGCATTAAAGGTACATCAGGTCTGAGTCCTTATTTAGCGTTAGGTATTATTAGTGTTCATCAGCTTCTTGCGCTGATTCAACAGCGTCACCCTGATATATTAAAAAGTGCGAAAAGCAATTTGTTTTGCTGGGTCAATGAGTTAATTTGGCGAGAATTTTACCGACACCTAATATCGGTTTTTCCACGCCTAAGCAAGTACGCAAACTTTAACGACAAATATAATGCGGTTAAGTGGCGTAACGACGACAGTGACTTTAAAGCATGGTGCGAGGGGAAAACGGGTTATCCTCTTGTTGATGCTGCAATGCGCCAGTTAGTGCAAACAGGTTGGATGCATAACCGCTTACGTATGGTGGTTGCAAGCTTTTTAACAAAGCACCTACTTATTGATTGGCGAAAGGGTGAGCGCTTTTTCATGAAGCACTTGATTGATGGTGATTTGGCTTCAAATAATGGCGGCTGGCAGTGGGCAGCAAGCACAGGGTGTGACGCACAACCTTATTTCCGTATTTTTAATCCCATTACTCAAAGTGAGCGTTTTGATCCAGATGGTGAATTTATCCGTAAATATTTACCAGAGCTGGAAAAAATACCTGCGAAACAAATCCACTTTCCTCATGATTATTTAGCTAAGCAAGGAAAGTCTAGCAGTTATTGGCCAGCAATTGTTGATCATAAAGCAGCACGAGAACGTGCACTAAACGCATTTAAGGGGTGATATGGACAAGGTGACTCTCGATAGGTTTATTGAAATTTACCAATCACTGAACAAAAACAACTTGCAGCTACTTGATGATATTTATCACCCAAGTATCCAATTTATTGATCCACTGCATACCGTGAACGGTCTTGAGTCACTTCATCATTACTTTGAAAACTTATACGCTAATGTGTTGTCTTGCCAGTTTTCGATAAAAGACACTGAAAGTAGCAACAACAAAGCCTTTATCTATTGGACGATGTATTATCGCCACCCAAAACTAAATAATGGCAAAAGCATTGCCGTTGAGGGGCACAGCCGTTTAGTTTTTGAGGGAGATAAAATAGTTCATCATCAGGACTACTTTGATGTAGGCGCACTTCTGTATAGGCATATTCCGCTTCTTGGTACGGCAATACGTTATATTGATAAAAGGACAAGTGCATAATGACTACTTTAATTACAGGAGCAACCTCAGGGATTGGTGAAGCACTTGCTAGGCTATATGCAGAGCAGGGTGAAAACGTTATTGCCTGTGGTAGAAATACAGAGAAGCTTGCTGAGCTGAGTAAACATAGCCACATCGAAAGCTGTCAATTTGATGCCACAAACTTACAGGATATACGTTCCAGTACAGTTGCTTACAATGAGTTTGACCGCGTTATTTTAAACGCAGGTAATTGTGAATATATTGATGATGCACGTAACTTCGACAGCAGCTTGTTTGAGCGTGTTGTTACCACCAACTTACTTAGCATGGGGTATTGTTTAGAGGCATTGCTGCCAAGAATTAAATCTGGTGGTCAGCTTGTTATTGTAAGTTCCAGTGTGACATATCTTCCTTTGCCACGAAGTCAAGCATATGGAGCTTCTAAAGCCGGAGTGAGTTATCTGGCAAATAGCCTCGCGGTGGATTTAACTGATGTGGATGTCACTCTTGTTCACCCTGGGTTTGTGAAAACACCATTAACAGATAAAAACGACTTCCCGATGCCTATGGCTGTAACGGCTGAACAGGCTGCGAACTATATTTACAAAGGGGTTAAGAAAAGGCGCAAAGAAGTGCACTTCCCCCATCGTTTTACCTTCATTTTAAAATTTTTAAGAATGCTTCCTATGCCATTATGGTTGAAGCTTGCAAAAGGATTATCACGTTGAAAAAAGTGGCTGTAATTGGGTCTGGCATAGCAGGATTAAGCTGCGCACACCTACTGCACAAACATTATGATGTAACTGTATTTGAAAAAAACGATTACATAGGCGGCCATACTGCAACCATTGACGTTAATCTTGGTGGCGTTGAATATGCTGTTGATACGGGGTTTATTGTATTTAACGATAGAACATACCCGTATTTTGAGAAGTTATTAGACCGTTTAGGTGTCGACCGCCAAAAAACGCAAATGAGCTTTAGTGTACATAATGAAGGCACAGGTTTTGAATATAATGGTCATACCTTTTTCAGTTTATTTGCTCAAAAGCGCAATATTTTCCGCCCTAAATTTTGGAAGTTATTGAAAGATATTGTGCGCTTCAATGATGTCTGTAAAGCGCTGCATGCAAAACAAACGTATACAGAAAATCAAACGCTGGGCGAGCTGTTAGACGAGCACAATTTTAATGAGTTTTTCCGCTTCCATTATATTTTACCGATGGGCGCGGCTATTTGGTCGACTAGCATAAAAGAGATGACCCAAGTCGGCGTTGAGTTTTTTGTTAAGTTCTTCTATAACCATGGTTTATTGGACATTACTAATCGCCCACAGTGGTACGTAATACCAGGTGGATCGCGCGAGTACATTAAACCTATGATACAAGGTTTTGCGGATAAAATTCGTCTGAATAGCAACATTAGCTCGGTTTCACGTACTGAAGACTGTGCTCATATTCATTTTGACGATGGTCATACTGAAACCTTTGATAAAGTGGTGTTTGCCTGTCATTCAGATCAAGCCCTCAAATTATTACTAGACCCAAGTGAAGACGAAAAAGCAGTGCTAGCTGCAATGCCATACACAGCCAATTCAGTGGTGCTACATACCGACACTGCGCTCTTACCTAAACGTAAAGCTGCTTGGGCCAGTTGGAATTACTTACTGAATGACAACACGGATAAAGCGGCTGTAGTAACATATCAAATGAATATTTTACAGGGTATCAAAAGTGATACGCAATTTTGTGTCACGTTGAACCACCGGGAAGGGATCAGTAAAGATAAAATTCTCAGAGAGTTTACATATCATCACCCTGTTTTTAATAAACAATCTATTGCGGCTCAAAAGCAAAAGTCACTCATAGACGGAAAAAATAACAGTTATTTTTGTGGTGCTTATTGGTATAACGGCTTCCATGAAGATGGTGTTAGAAGTGCTGTTAATGTCGCACAGCAACTCGGGGTTGAGTTTGAATAGCGCAATTTATGTCGGTGATATTCGCCACCGACGATTTGCGGTGAAGGAGCACCACTTCAAATACCCACTTTATATGATGTGGGTTGATTTATCACGGCCTGAGGAATTGAACGGTATTCATCCTTGGCTTGGCTGTGATGGTTTTAAAGCGCTGAAGTTCAATCAAAGCGACTATTTTAATTATCAAACTGACATGCAATTACCTGTAAAACAGCGCGCACTCGATAAAATCGCACAGCTCGGCGTCACGCAAACATTCAGTCATGTTTTCATGCTTGGGCAAATGCGCTGTTTCGGCATTTATTTTAGCCCTGTAAACTTTTTCTTTTATCAGACACCGAATGGCGAATTTAGCCACATGCTTGCTGAGGTGAGTAATACCCCTTGGAATGAACGTCATTATTATGTCGTACCCCTGCAAAAAAAAGTGAACTTTAAAAAGGTTTTCTCCGTATCACCTTTCATGAACTTAGATATGAACTATCATTGGAGTGTCAGACAAAATTCTGATAACACTATGATTCATATTGAAAATAAAAAAGACGAAAAACTCTTGTTTGATGCAACATTGAGACTGCAAAGGCAGCCGCTTACTAAACAACAAGTAAGTGCTGTACTTAAACGTTTCCCAGCGATGACCCTTAGTATTTTCAAGGGGATTTATTTTCATGCGCTGAAGTTGTTCTGTAAACGTGTGCCTTTTATTGGTCACTCGGGCAAGCAAGAGAAACAAACTAGGTGATGTGATGGAAAAGGTATCAAACTTAACACAGACTCATACAACGAGTTGGTTAACAAAAATCTACAAAAAGCTTGTAACCGGTGCTTTTAATAGCATCAATATTGGTTGCATCACACTTGTTGAAGAAAATGAACGTATTCAATTCGGCAACCCAAGTAGCTCTTTAAACGTGACAGTGACTGTCAAAGACCCTGCAATGTATAAGCTGTTTGCATTATCTGGTAGTGTGGGGGCCGGAGAAGCGTATATTCTAGGTTATTGGGAGTGCGATAATCTAACGCAGCTGATTGAAATATTTGCATTAAATCAAGATCAGCTTGACGCGTTTGAGAAAAAATTTGCCTTTTTAAGTGGCTTAGCGCATCGCATTAATCATTTAAAAAATAAAAACTCGTCACGAGGTTCTAAAAAGAACATTGCTGCTCATTATGACTTAGGCAATGATTTGTATAGCTCTTTTCTTAGTGACGAAATGCTATATTCTTGTGCAGTCTATCCATCGCAAACAGCAACACTAGAGCAAGCTCAGTCGCACAAGCTAGCGCTTATTTGCGAGCAAGTTGATTTGCAGGCGGGCGACAAGGTAATTGAAATTGGTACAGGGTGGGGGGCTTTCGCAATATACGCTGCCACTCATTATGATTGCCATGTTACAACTACGACGATTTCTGATGAACAACACGCTTATGTAGCTGAGAAAATTCGACAGCTAAACTTAGAAAGTAAAATAACCTTACTCAAACAAGATTACCGTTTGCTTGAAGGGCGTTACGATAAGCTTGTCTCCATAGAAATGATTGAAGCAGTGGGTCATGAGTATTTACCTGGCTTTTTTGCTAAGTGTCAGTCGCTGTTAAAAGAAAATGGCGCTATGTTAATTCAAGCGATTACCATTGCCGACCAGCGTTATAAACATTACCTAAAAAATTCTGACTTCATTCAGCAGTACATCTTCCCAGGTGGCTGTTTGCCGTGTTTAGACGAGATGAACAAACAAATAAAACTGAAAACGGACATGGTCGTACACAGTGTAAAAGATATAGGTGTGCATTATGCTAGAACCCTTGCCGATTGGCGTGAACGTTTTATTGCTAGTTGGCCTGAAATCGATAAAGTAAAGTTCGATCAACGCTTCTATCGTTTGTGGTTATTTTATCTTGCTTATTGCGAGGGGGCTTTTAGAACGCGTGCAATAAGCACGGTTCATCTTGTTGCCCGCAGACCGCGATTTGTGCATTCTGGCGATGACATTGCGCTCAATTATTAATTTTGCCTTGTTCCAAGGGGTTTGGTTTATGGCCTTACTCCTTGAACAAAAGTCTATTTTACCGGCCCTCGTTTGTGTTGCGTTGATGATGTATCTGTCATTGCAACGAAGACAAGATGTTTTTTTACTGGTTTTTGCTCTACCTATTGCGCTGACTTTTGAATGGCTGGCTACAGCACTTAATTTGCTGAGTTTTAAAGAGGCTCCATTTCCTTTTTGGCTGGTGGTACTTTGGTCTGCGTTACTGCTTACCGTCAATACTTCAATGCAATTTTTGCAAAAGCTTCCTTGGTACTTAGCATGGTTACTTTGCGCTGTATTTGCACCTGCTAGTTACTTTGCAGGGGCACGTTTTGAAGTATTAAACATCGAGTTACCCTTGTGGCAGTTTTGGATTATGTATGGCGCAGGTTGGGCGTCAATGTTTCTAGCTATTCTGATCTTAAATAACAGAATGCTTGCCAAGAAATGATCAACTTTTACGCTTAAATCGTAGTGTCTACAAACTGACTTTTAGGCAAGAATTATGAAGTTAATACATTTGATACTTTTTTCCATCTCGTTGACTTTGTCAGCATATGCCAGTGCTAACGGATTTAAGACCGTTGGCGAAGCAAAAATGGAATATTTATTCTGGGATGTTTACAACGCGAAACTAGAAACTCCAACAGGAAGCTATGAGTTTGGTGAACATCCGGTGAAATTAACACTTACTTATTTGCGTAATTTTGACGCCAAAGACATCGTAAAAGCGACCAATGAGCAATGGCAGCATCTAGGTTTGGTGGATATGGTTAATGCGTATGACGAACAATTGTTAGCGCTTTGGCCAAATATCAAAAAAAACGACTCTTTGTCATTCGAAACGAATACACAAGGGATAGGTACTTTTTACTTCAATAACGACAAGCTTGGTGTTGTTGAAGATAAGCAGTTTGCAGACCATTTTTTAGCAATTTGGCTCAGTAGCGATACCTCAGAGCCTTCACTTCGAAAACAGCTTATTGGAGGGAAACATGATTAAGCTCAAAGTAATCTTTATTTTTGCCATGGTAATGTTAGTCACCAGTTGTTCTGCGCCTGATGTTGATTATTACCAAGGAACAGAGCCACAGTTTGATTTTAAACGCTTCTTTAATGGCGAATTGAAAGCCTATGGTGTTGTCCAAGACCATAAAGGCGAGCTAACACGTAAGTTAGTGGTGGATATGCAAGCGAGCTGGCAAGGTAATCAGGGCATTATTGATGAACAGTTCGTCTATGATGACGGTGAAACGCAAACTCGCACTTGGAATATCACCCTAAAAGAGGATGGCAGCATTGAGGGAACGGCATCAGATGTTGTTGGTACAGCCTACGGTGACAGCAATGGCAGTGTTTTTCATTGGACCTACTCGGTAGAATTACCTTATGATGGTAGTACTTTAGTAGTGAATTTTGATGATTGGATGTATTTGGTAACACAATCACGCTTGATTAACCGTACTGCTATTGATAAGTTTGGCATCGAGGTCGGGGAAGTGACCTTGGTTATCGAGAAAATCGAACGATAGTTTAATTGTCTCTAAACCATTTGAAAGATGGTTAAATTCAGTCTTTATTAACCCTGAAGTCACTAGATTAGTGACAGATAGTTAAAATGTAGTCATTTTTGAAGAATTTACGTAAAAATAGCAATTTGCTGTTGCTAACTTTTCAAAAATACATAAAGATAGGTTTTGCGAAGGCAAAATAATAACGAATAGGAATCTAACAATGAATAAAGCTCAATTAGTTGAAAAAATTGCTACTGATGCAGAAATCTCAAAAGCGGCAGCAACACGTGCACTTGATGCGTTCACTGGCGCGGTTACTAACTCTCTTAAAGAAGGTAACTCAGTAGCATTAGTTGGTTTCGGTACATTCTCAGTAAAAGAACGTGCAGCGCGTACTGGCCGTAACCCACAAACTGGTGCAGAAATTCAAATCGCAGCAGCAACTATCCCAAGCTTTAAAGCGGGTAAAGGTCTTAAAGATCAAGTTAATCCTTAATAAGACTGATTGCTTATTATTAAAAAAAGGGCTTACTAGCCCTTTTTTTGTTTCTTTGCTTTAGCTCAAAAAATGGTTACGCTTTTAGCGCCTTGTCTCCTCGACCAATGCCAACCGCACCAGAACGTACAACTTCAATAAGATCTGTCTCGTGACGTAGTGTATCAAGGAAAGATTCTATTTTTTCAGTACTAGCCACTAGTTGTAACGTGTAGCTATGGCGACCCATATCAAGAATCGCGCCTTGAAATACATCAACCACACGAGTGACCGCTGCGCGGGTGTTTTCGTCTTGGGCAAACACTTTCACAAGTAACAATTCGCGCTCAATATGTGCCATCTCAGTTAGATCAATGATCTTAAGTACATCAACAAGTTTATTAACTTGCTTCGTGATTTGCTCAACGATACGGTCATCACCCATGGTTGTGATGGTAATTCTTGATAATGAATGATCATCCGTTGTGCCAACGGTTAGGCTGTCAATGTTGTAAGCTCGTTGTGAAAACAAGCCAACAATGCGTGATAACGAGCCTGGTTCATTTTCTAATAAAATTGATAAAATACGGCGCATTATGCTTTTACTCCTTTACGTAACCACATGTCGTCTACAGCTCCTAGCTTGATTTGCATAGGGTAAACATGTTCTTTCTCGTCAACACAAATATCTAAAAAAACGAGCCTGTCATTGATTGACATAGCCTTCTCGATTGCTGGTTCTAGTTCATCGATATGGTCGACGCGAATACCCACATGGCCGTAGCTTTCTACTAGTTTTACAAAGTCAGGTAATGATTCCATATAAGAAGATGAGTGACGTCCTGAATACATCATATCTTGCCATTGGCGCACCATGCCAAGTGAACGGTTATTAAGTGAGACTACTTTTACAGCTAAGTTGTATTGTAAACAGGTTGATAGCTCTTGAATGTTCATTTGAATTGAACCATCACCTGTCACACAGATAGATTCTTTATCAGGGAAAGCAAGTTTAACGCCCATAGCAGCTGGCAACCCAAAGCCCATGGTGCCTAAGCCACCTGAATTAATCCATTGGCGTGGGTGTTTGAACGGGTAATACTGAGCTGCAAACATTTGGTGTTGGCCTACATCAGAGCTAACATAAGCATCACCATTGGTTGCTTTATAAATGGCTTCTATTACAGCTTGCGGCTTAATTTTATCGCCATCTGTGCTGTAGCTTAAACACTTTTGTTCGCGCCAGCTAATGATTTGTCGCCACCAATCTTCTTGTGCTGAGCGGTCTATCGCAATAGCACTTTTATCAATCGCTGTTTGAAGTTGTTCAAGAACCGTGTTTAAGCAACCAACAACTGGGATGTGGGCTTTAATGGTTTTAGAGATTGATGTTGGATCTACGTCTACATGGACAATAGTTGCATTTGGGCAAAACTTTTTAACGTTATTAGTTACCCGATCATCGAAACGGGCGCCAAGCGCTAAAATAACATCTGCGTTGGCCATTGCTTTATTGGCTTCTAAGCTGCCATGCATACCAAGCATTCCAATAAAGTTCGGGTGTGTACCACTAATGCCACCTAAACCCATTAGTGTATTCGTGATAGGCGCATTGAGTGACTCAACAAGTCGGGTTAACTGCTCAGAGGTATTAGATAGCACAATACCACCACCAGAGTAGATAACTAATTTCTTTGCTTCTAGAATCGCAGTAACGGCTTTTCTTATTTGTTTTGAATGCCCTTTAGTATTGGGGTTATAGGTTCTTAGCTCAGTTGATTTAGGAAACTCAAATTCGAAAGTAAGTGCTGGGTTTAGCATATCCTTTGGTAGTTCAACAACAACAGGACCAGGGCGACCTGTGCTAGCTATATAGAAAGCTTTTGCAAGAATGGCTGGGATGTCTTTAGCGCTACGACAGTTAAAGCTGTGCTTTACTATGGGCCTTGAGCAGCCAACGATATCCGTTTCTTGGAAAGCGTCGTCACCAATTAGGCCTGTAGGCACTTGGCCAGATAGAACCACCATAGGAATAGAATCCATATAAGCGGTAGCAATACCGGTAATGCAGTTTGTAGCCCCTGGGCCTGAAGTTGCAAGCACAACACCGACCTCACCCGTGGCGCGGGCATAACCATCTGCCATATGTGTAGCAGCTTGTTCATGACGCACTAAGATATGCTCAATATCATCTTGTTGAAAAAGTGCATCATATAGGTCTAGTACAGACCCACCTGGGTAGCCAAAAATATATTTAACCTTTAATTCTTTTAACGCCCGAACGACTAGTTCTGACCCATTGTATTGTGTTTTACTCATCCTCATTCCTCTGTGTGCTAGCTGCGAGAGCATAAAAAAACCCCCGCATAGGGCGGGGGTTTTTTAAAAGCATGCTTTCACCTTTTAATAGCTCCCCGCTGGGCTTGTTAAAAAGACCAGTACGAGAACGTTGACGACTAAAAGGTGACTGCGAATATTCATAGTTTTTAAATTCTTATAAAAGGACAACTCCTAAATAGAGTTGCTGCCTAAAAAATGATTGACTTATTTTTAAGCTTTTTAGCAGGGGATGTCAACTGTAAAAGGTTTTTTTTTGCATTATTTTTCCTTATTTTTGTTTTTATAGTTGTTTTTGTTCTTTTGTTTGTTTTTATTGGCGGTTTTTTAGGAATAACTATGCATTAATTTGATTGTGTTGGTTTATGGCTTAACAGTAATAAATAATATAACTATTGCTTAGCTATGCATAATCTAGCCATAAAAAAAGCCAGTCGAATGACTGGCTTCTTAAAAATTAGTTTGAGACTAAAATTATAGGCGGTCGATTACTGCTTGAGTGAAATCAGTTGTACCATGGCTACCACCTAGGTCGCGTGTAGTACGGTCACCTGTCTTAATAACGTCTGCTACAGCGTTACGAATACGCTCAGCTGTTTCACCCATTTCAAGGTGCTCTAGCATTTGAATTGACGCTAAGATAACTGAAGTTGGGTTAGCAAGGTTCTTACCTGCGATATCAGGAGCACTACCGTGAACAGCTTCAAAGATAGCTGCATCTTCACCGATGTTTGCACCTGGTGCCATACCTAAACCACCAACAAGACCAGCACATAGGTCAGATAGAATGTCACCGAACAAGTTCGTTGTAACAATTACATCAAACTCGTCTGGCGTCATTACTAGCTTCATACATGTTGCATCAACGATCATCTCAGTTGATTCGATTTGCGGGTAACGCTCAGCGACTTCACGTGCAACTTTTAAGAATAAACCAGACGTTGATTTAAGGATGTTAGCTTTGTGTACTGCTGTTACTTTTTTACGGCCTTCGCGTACTGCTAATTCGTATGCAAAAGTAACGATTTTTTCTGCACCTTCACGTGTGATTTTCGACATCGCTTCAGCTTCGTTACCGTCTTCAGATACAACTTGACCAAGACCTGAGTACATACCTTGTGTGTTTTCGCGAACAGTGATGATATCGATATCATCGTAACGAGCTTTCGTACCTGCAAAAGATTTAACTGGACGTACGTTTGCGTATAGGCCAAACTTTTTACGTAATGTAACGTTGATAGATGTGAAACCTTCACCCACTGGTGTAGTTAAAGGACCTTTTAAAGTGATCTTGTTACGCGCAATCGTATCAATGGTTTCTTGCGGAAGTAACTCACCAGTTTTTTCTAGGGCAGCAAGGCCAGCATCAACGAATTCATAATCAAAATCGCAACCTGCAGCTTTAAGGATCTCAAGTGCTGAATCAATAATGCTAGGACCAATGCCGTCGCCTTTGATCACTGTGATGGTTTGTTTAGCCATTTACTTTTCCTATTTATGAGTAGATATACACGTAAATATATCGCGAAATTGAGCACGACTTTACTTGTTAGAAACTTACGTGGATGTGTTTGAAAATTTAAGCGGCTTTTATAGCAATTTATTCAGCTTTTTGCCAGTTTATCCTGTGAATACTGACTATAAATAGGCGAAAGTTCATAATTATTTAACGATTTTGCACGTTTTAACAACACAATCTAAAAATTATCGGCAAACTCACAGGTTTCTAGATATGAATAAAAATCCGCTTTTGATTGCCAGCCAACTAGATTGAGGCTTTGTGCCATGATTTGTTCTTGCCAACTGCTGAAAACCGCGTTGGGTTGAAAAACATAGTAAGCGAATAATTTTATCGCAATCCAGTGTTTTTCCTCACTACCTAATTGTTGCTTTTCCTTTTGCTCACTGTTAAGTAAGTATCCAGTCCATGGGTTATCACCGAGTAATTGCATAAGGTATTCACTAAGTGGTATTTGGTCAATTGCTTTTACGCCAAATAAACAAGCTAAAGGGGCACTAACATTGTTTAATTCTGCTGGTGCAAATAATGTTTTTCGGGATAAAGCCGTAGCATGCTTTTCACACAAAAATACACAGTACGCGTATAAGGGCAGGGTAACTTGTTCAAATTGTTGAATAGTTGAGTGCTTAAAAAAAGCTTGAATAATAACAGCAATATTTTCTAGTCGCTTAACTAGATGCTGTTCTAATGGGTGTGAAATAGTTGCGACTAAACGCTGAAAAAGTACTTTTTGAATAATAGCAGGGGCATTGTCGTAGCCCACCATTGATAAACAATGGCGTAAGTCTTTAGCACGTTGATGCTCTTTGTTATAGGGTTTAACGGCTAAAGTTAATTGCAAAATGAGCTCTGGAAATGGACTCAGTAACTTATTAAGAGCGCTAAAACTGTATTCTTTCGATATTTTTAATTGGCTAATGAGATTGAGGTATTTTTGTCGCTGAGATTTAGCAATGTCTTCAGGGTGCGCAAAATTTATATTGTCGCTGAACCAAACTGTATAGAGTAAGCGGTTATCATCACATGCTCGCTGTTTCTCAAACGTGCTAAGCGTTGCTTTCACTCTATGCCAACGCACCTTTTCAGGGCGAGAAACATCGACAAGTATATGCCGTGCACGATCATCCGTTGCTAAATAAATGAGTGACTGCTCGGCATAATTTACTTCACTGGCAGGTAGGTATGAGCCGGTGTGAGCAATAAAGCTTTTAATCGCTTTTTGAGCAAATTCATTTGGGGTTCGTAAGTAAATGTCAGCCAGTGCTTTGTGTAAACTAATGTGCTCGCCTGTTTGACGATAAGTTATATTCATCGCAATGATATTAGCGAGGGCAACAAGGGTCGTCGCACCATCGTAAATCATTGTTTTTGGCGCACTCAGTAAGGCTTGTTTGTATTTATTAAGGCGTGCAAGTATATGCTGCACACTTAATGTCATAGGCCCAGAGGCATGCAATAATTTTACTGCGAGCTGATGGCGACATTGCCACAGTTTTTTATCTTGTGTGGTGAGAGTCTGTGCACACGCTAACTTATTACTTTGTGATTGCACACATAAATAATTAGCCAAGCAGGTTGCAATAATTTGTTCGCTGATTGCTTGGTTGTAGTTAAGGGCTCGACATAACACACAGGCGAGTACACATTGGTTAACGACTAAATTAGTTGTATAACCATGATCTGGAACATATAAACTTAGTTGCGCTTGCAGGCCTTTAGGACAAGCTTGATAAATGAGGTAGTAACGTTCAGCAAGGTTAGTTAATAGAGGGTATATCTGTGGCCATTTGTTTTTGTGATGATAAAGCTTTAATAATTGGTGAGTGCTATCAAACAAACGCGCTAATTCTCGTGGCGTGACTGGATCCATCATAGCGTGTTAGCCTTCTTGTTGATAGCTTTCATAGGCACTGGGGCCCCATAAAACAAGTTGACCGTTTTTAAATAATAGACCTGTACACTCATCAATTGTTGTAATGCCATCAGATTTAACATGTTGCGTGCGATAAAAAACAATTTGCCATACAACATCTTCTGCTCGTTTCGCATAGGTTAGGTCTGGACTACCTAAATAATCAAGTACGGCATTAAGGTTTTCAGGTTTATCGATTGAAAGCTTGGCAATATAACGTTTATTGAACGCTTCACGATCTTGCCAAATCATTGCTTGAGGATCATCTTTATAAAAAGTGATAACTAGGGCCGCTATAAGTGCGTAAACACCCAATCCTAGTATCAGATATTGGAAAACCTTTTTAAACATGTGTCACTCTTCAATACGAACGCTGCTTTCAGTATACGATCAGTTGCTTTACAGTGCTAATGGATTGCGACTAATTGAGCCTTAACTGCTTTAAACTAAAGCCTAAGTTTATATCTGTTCGCAAGGTAACCAAGTTTTTGGAAATGACAAACAAATCCATCTCGGCAATGAGCTTTCGCTTTAAAGTCGCGTTAAGCGTTTCATCGTCTATGGCATCATCAATCACATTATATTGATTTATCAATTGTTGTGCTGATTTGTTGCCAATACCTTTAACGCCTGGGATATCATTGGTTTTATCACCTGCTAAAGCCCAAAAATCAATTAGCCTGTGCTGTGGCACTGAAAAACGCTTATAAATATCATCTTGGCTGATAAAGTGTTTTTTAAAGTAGTCAAAAACGCTTATGTATTCAGATAAAAATGGTAAAAACCCTTTATCAGTTGAAACGATGGTTGAGGGCACTTTATTTGAGGCGGCCTTGTAGGCGAGAGTCGCAATAATGTCATCTGCTTCATCGTTATCAGGGGAGAAAACAACAATGCCAGTGTGTTCTATCGCTTGCTTAAATAATGCAAGGTTCTTCTTAAGTAAATCAGGCATTGGAGCCCGAGAAGATTTGTAATCTTTAAAGTAGTGATAGCGCCAGCTTCTGTCACCATCAAACACAGCAACGCCATGGGTGGCGTTACATTGCGCACGTAACTTTTTGCAAGCATGAGCCACACGGGCACAACTTGCTTTGATCATATGCTCTTCACTATGGTGACTTTGATTACTATCAACAGCATAGATGCGCCTGATTAGATTAAGCGCATCGATTAAAAGTAACTGGGTGCTCACACAGTCTCCTTGTTACGCTTTAATCTCATAACAAGGAATATACTTGCTGCCAGGGAGTTTCATTCGACCTTGTGCAACAAAGGCTGCAAGCAACTTATCCATGTCGGTCATTAATGTAGGCTCACCGCTGAGTATAAATCGACCATGTTGTTTTATAGCTTGGATACCTTCATCTTTAACGTTACCTGCCACAATACCCGAAAAGGCACGGCGTAAGTTTGCTGCTAATTGTTGTGTAGGTTGATTTAAATGTAAGTCTAAACTGGCCATGTTTTCGTGTGTTGGAACAAAAGGCTGCTGGAAATCATTATCAATTTTCAATGTCCAATTGAAGTAGTAGGCATCACCTTGGCTCTTACGGTAATCGCGAACTTCGGCCATTTGGGTTTTTAGCGATTTACCGACACGGGCAGGGTCATCAATAATGACTTCGAACTTTTCAAGAGCGACTTTACCGAGTGTTTTCTCAACAAACTTGCAAAGCTCGATAAAGTAATTTTCACTCTCTTTAGGGCCCGTGAGTATCACAGGTAAACGTTGTTTTTCGTTATCAGGATGGAGCAAAATACCCAGCAAATACAATAGCTCTTCAGCTGTGCCTGCACCGCCTGGGAAAATAATAATGCCATGTGCCGTTCTTACAAAAGCTTCTAGGCGCTTTTCGATATCGGGTAAAATAACTAATTCATTTACAATCGGGTTCGGTGGCTCAGCAGCAATAATGCTAGGTTCTGTTAACCCTAAATAACGGTTATCTGAAATACGTTGTTTAGCATGCCCGATAGTTGCCCCTTTCATTGGCCCTTTCATTGCGCCAGGGCCACAACCAGTACAAATGTTTAAACCACGTAGGCCAAGCTCATAACCCACCTGCTTAGTGTATTTATACTCAACTTCGTTAATTGAATGGCCGCCCCAGCATACGATCATACTTGGATCACTGTTGACACGAAGCGCACCCGCATTTCTTAGCATGTCAAACACCATATGCGTGATGGCTTTTTGTTCGGTTAAATTTTTCTCATATTTTTGACAGATAAACAAAATATCGCGGATAACTGAGAAAATATGTTCATGAATACCTGAGATGATTTCACCATCGACAAAAGCCGATTCAGGAGGGTTTTCAAGCTCTATTTTAATACCACGTTCACGGCTTAAAAGGCGAATATCAAAATCTTCAAATTTATCGTATATCTCAGAGCTTGAGTCGGTATGACTGCCCACATTTAGGACGGCAAGCACACAGTTTCTAAAAAGTTTATAACGCTCGCTGGTGGATGATTGTTCGAGTAAGTCTACTTCTAGTTGTGATAATAAATCCAGTACGCCTGTAGGATTCAATTGTTTTAACATAAGCACTCTCCTAGCTCATCTATGAGCCTATATCATTGTGTATGTACAAGACTTAAACTAATACCTTTCGCAATAATACTTAATCGTTTTGAGGGGTAGGTTCCCCAATTAATTAAGTAAATTGGTATAATTCATTTATCGACTGACGCACACTCTATTACGCCCTTCGTTCTTGGCACTATAGAGTGCATCGTCAGCACGGTCGAATGCGATAATAGGTGTGTCACCTTTTTTAAGTTGTGTAGCACCAATTGAAATGGTTATTTCAACTTGAGTATCTTTAAATTTAAATGGAATGGCTTGAATCGTTTTACGCAGTTTTTCAAGCGGTAATGATGCATTTTCAAGAGACACTCCTGTCATTAACATGACAAACTCTTCACCGCCATAACGGGCAATAAAGTCAGATTTACGAATTGATTTTTGCAAAGCTTTAGCAATAACTTGCAAGGTTTTATCGCCTGCACTATGACCATATTTATCATTAATTGATTTAAAATGGTCGACATCAATCACAACCAAAGTCAGGTCGGATTCATGGGCATCAAATAAATGAAATTCATGATTAAAGCGCTCATCAAATGCAGCGCGGTTAGGTAACTTAGTCAACCCATCAAGCAAGCTTTTGAACCTTTGTTCATTCAAACGCTGCTTGTAAGTGGTCAGTTTAGATTCTAAATGACCAATTCGACTATTTATATCGTTGAAACTAGCTAATAAGTTTTCACGTTCAGAGTGTTCAAGCTTTTCTTTTGCAATTAAGTCATCACTTAGTGATTTTAGCTCTTCTTCTACCAACTCTTTAAGCACTGAAATAGATGTCGCATCTTGTGTTTTTTTATGTAAGTTTTTAATTTTACTTTCTATTTGCTTATTGAGCGTTTCATATTCAGCACTGAGTGATTCTGAGTGCTTGCTGGTTGATACAATCGAGTGATGTAGGTCTTCGATTGTTTGGTTTAATGAGATTAAAAAGCTTTGCGCAGATTGGCGCTCTTTGCTCATATTACGTGTAATGATAGTGATAATATCGATTGCTGTATCTAGCAGATCATCAACACTGTCATTGTAGGTAATTTTGTTTTTTATACTCTTTATTTGTTCAGCGCTTTCATCTTCTAGCACAAGGTCATTAGCAAGTAGCATTAATTGCTTGGCAAGTTCTGGCTTTATGAGTGCCTCAGCTTCATTTGCTGTGGAGAGTTTCGCTTGCAATGCTTGATGGTAGATTACAATCAACTTTGAAAGTAATGGAACAAAGTCATGATTTGACTGGATATTATTTAATTCATGATCGAGTAAATGACGAAGTGTTCTGCGCGCATCGTCTGGTAAACCTTTTACTTTTTGAAGTTGCTTACCGGCATCAAGGACAGTGTCGTTCAACTCGCGTTGTAGCGCCATTTGTTTCGTTTCTTGATTTTTTAACAGCCCAAGAATATCGTTGATGAAGGGTTCGAGTAGCTGAAAGTCTACCCCTTTTCTTAATGCATTACGGTATTTGGCAAGACGGTTGTCTAGTTCAATGTCTAGCCCTTTACAGCTGAGCGATAATTTTGCCGCAAACTGTGAGAGCAATTCAACTTGATGCTTACGAGCGTCTTCGACGACCATGCGTGCGTCGATCGCTTGTTTTAACTTTTTATTAAGAACATCATGCTGCTGTTGCACCGAGTAATACCGCCATTTAGATTCAAATTTCAATACCCTAAGTTTACAACAAATTAATGCGAAATGTAGGCGCGAAGTCAAAAACTTAGCGAATTTGTTTATCAAGCTTATTGCATTGGGACTTTATCGGTTTTTAATTCACATTTTTTTACTCAGTTGGTAGGCTAGCTTGTAATTTTGATACTAAGAAAAAAGAGTTATTATGAAAAAGTTGTTGGCCATGTCAATATTAGCGGCGTGCTCAAGCAGTGCATTTGCTGATGTTAATTATTCACTGTCTATTACTGAACCTGAACACCATTTAGGTAATGTGCGTGTTGAGTTTCCTGAAACTGCACAAGCACATTTGGATATTAAACTTCCCGCTTGGCGCACAGGTCGTTACGAAATTTTAAATCTTGCCAATGGCGTACGCTTTTTCGATGCAAAAGATGATGATGGTAAAGCGTTAAAGTGGGAAAAAATTGACCACAGCACTTGGCGTGTTCACCTAAATGAGCCAACGCAAGTAAATGTTGATTACCAAGTCTATGCCAATGAGCTTGGTAAGCGTGCTCGTCACATTGATGATAGCCATGCATTTATTGATGCCTCGGGCTTCTTCATGTTCAGTGAATCATTTCGCCAAGACCCTGTTACTGTAAATCTAAACGTACCAAAAGCGTGGCGTTCAGTGTCAGGTATGGAAAATGCGGGTTCTAAACATAGCTTCAAAGCCGCTGATTACGACATTTTAGTAGATTCGCCAATTGAAAGTGGTATCAATGAGCTACACAAGTTCACTGTTGATGGTCGTGAATACGAACTCGTTATTTGGGGTGATGGCAACTACGACGTAGACCAAATGCTAACCGATCTTAAAAAGCTAGTGGCAACTGGCAATGTTATTTGGGATAGCTACCCGTATGAACGTTATGTATTTATGGTACATGCCACATCAGGTGCAGGCGGTGCAACAGAGCATTTAAACTCAACCATTATCCAGCGTCCACGTGACCGTTTTGGTTCTCGTAAAGATTACCTCGCGTTTATTAGCACTGCTGCCCACGAATTTATTCATACGTGGAATGTTAAAGCGTATCGTCCAAAGGGGATTGCCCCTTATGATTACACAAATATTAACTACACGAAAACATTGTGGATAGCAGAAGGCTCAACCAGCTACTTTGAAGATCACTTAATGGTGCGCTCGGGTATTGAAACAACCGATGAGTTTTTTGACACCCTAACTAAAACGATTAATCGTCACTTACAAACACCGGGTCGCGAAGTACAAAGCGCAACCGAAACCAGTTTTGATAAGTGGATCAACCAAGGCGGCGACCACGCTCGCAACTACAGCACTAATATCTATCTAGAAGGGTCATTGATTTCAATGGCGCTTGATATTGATTTACTTGAAAAAAGCGATGGCAAAATTAGCTACCGTGATGTTCACCGTGCACTTTACAACAAGCACCGTTTACCAGATGGTTTTACGCCAGATGATGTTAAAGCGATTTTAAAAGAGCTTACAGGTCGCGATTACAGCGCTTGGTGGCAAGCGAATGTGGATGAACCAGCAGCTATCGACTTCGATGCATTACTTGAAAAAGTCGGTTTAGGTTTAATTCGCCCTGAAGGGGCAAAATCAGTACCGAGTATTGATTCGTTCGCTAAAAACAGTGGTGAGTTACTTACCTTGACTCACGTTCGCCGTGGTGGTGCTGCTTGGCAAGCGGGTTTAACGACAGATGACAAAATTGTTGCATTCAACAAAAAGCATGTTGGTAAAGATTTAACAGCTAGCCTTGAAACATTTAAAGCAGGCGACACCGTGACTGTTGATTTCATTAGACGTGATGCCCTGCAAAGCACGACGCTGACACTGAGCGAAGACTTTGATAAAGAGAAAAAGGTAAAAGCATTAAAAGATGCAACACCCGCTCAAATGGCATTGTTTAAAGCATGGATGGGTGTTGATCACCCAAACCAAGAAAAATAACAGCCAATTTAATGTTTAATGATTTTTGACTGGTAAGAGAGGAGCTGCGGCTCCTTTCTTTTTGTTTGGTGTTTGCTGCGCTTTCACAAACTGCTTAGTGTACTTTGTGTTTAATAATGCACTGTGGAGTTGCTGCTTTTTACGTCGCCAAAATGACTTTTTAACTTTGTCTGATCTATCCCTAATATCGCTTTGTGAATTTTCAGGTTGCGATACCGGGTAGGGCAGCAAAGAGTAACCATAAACGCCTGTTTCCCAAACGTACTGTAAATCGCAATCAACGGGACGGCCAAATGTGGCAGTGGCTTTTAACAGCGCTTTTGCACCGGCCAAGCTAACAGCTGTTGCACAGCAGCCAGACATCAGCTTTTTATGAATGACTAAATGCTGCTCATCAGCCAGGAGTTTGGTAAAAGCAATGTCGCGCTGACGGTCTTTGTAAGCAGCCAATTTTATTAGCTGCCAAGGCTGCTTTAACCTATTAATGTTTTCAATTGCACTGTGAATGGAGCGGTCAAGAACAAAGTCATCTTCTAAAATAATAGCGTAGTCGAGTTGTCTATCGACTATTGTTTGCCATGCTTTTCGGTGGCTCAGGTAACAACCAATTTCACCTTTACTCAATGGCTTATGGTATTTTTTTAGGTTTAAATCAGCACTATAGTGCTTAGCTATCTCTGTATCAGACAGCTCTCTTCCATCAATTGCATCAAGGCGTTCAAATGCCAAATTTTGTGCATTTAGCTCATGGCTAACACGGTTTAATCGTTCAGTAGAGCTTGCTAAGTTAATTACAAAAATAGCGGTCATGATAATCACCTAAATAGCCGTTTAAAGCAGGCTAGCAATCGTCAATGACGCTTGAATGTCAGTACTATTTATTTTTTATGTCAGGGCGAGGGGTATTTAAAATTGTTTGTTTTTCTTGCTCGGATAAAATGATCCAATCAAAAATTTCATCATTGCTGCGACCACAGCCTGTACAATAGCCATTAAGGCGATGACATTGGCCGATGCAATCTGTTTTGAATTGGCTGGTTGGTTTTTTTGAATTTGTCATAGTGATGAGAAGGCTATTGTCTATTAGCCTTCAAGGGTATTTTATTAGCCTTCAAGGGTATTTTATTTGCCTTCAAGGGTATTTTATTTGCCTTCAACGGGTTTACCAATTTCAAGAGTGGTAGACCAAGGCTGTTTACGTGATAAGGTTTTACCCGAATGAATTGAGATAACAGGGTTGTTTTCGTCAAGCACAAAGGTCGTGCGCAACGATTCAGCTGACTCTTTTTGTGTTTGATGCCAATTATTACCAGCTAAACACGCTTGAGTAAAATTAACCGCACGAGTGTGATCGGCCACAGCTTGCTGCTGTTGCTCATAGTTGCCTACACAGCGGTAGGTGACATTGTCTTTATCAAGCGCGGTAATTTGACAGTTATCAGCAATAAGGTTGTATTTTGCTGTCCATGTTTCCATGTATTTAGTGTTTACACGGCTACGTTTTAAGCCTTCAAAGCGGTTGTCGTAAGCACCTAATAGGGCGTTAATTTTCTCGCAAGGGGTTAAGTTATCAATGGCAGCTTGTTGTTCAGTTGTCAGTCCCGTACAACCTGTTAAAACAAGGCTGGTTAGTAAAGCGGCGAGTGGCTTTTTCATATCAGGCTATCCTTTTAAATAGCAGTTCCTTAAACGTTTTATAAAGGATACCTAAGCCCTTGTAAAAATGCTATGAAAGACATAAAAATATTAGTTTTGAATTAATTAGGCTTGATCTAATACACAGATATTTACTTTTTCACTAACGTGTATAGAATTGCCGCCTATTGCTGGACGCATACTTTCAAACTAAAGGAATTAGATGAAGTACTTATATACCCTCACGATATTGATCCAAACCTTTGCAATTATCATTTTATATCAAGATCCGAACTATCAGACATTAGCACTGATTTTTGCTCCAGCTATCCTGTTATCTTTATTTGGGGGGTTGTATTTTATTTTTAAAAATAAATGGTTAGCTTACACAGGAATGCTAGGTTGTGTTGTTTTTGTGCCTATTGGCGCACTCGGGGTTTTTGCTTTGAGAAGTGAGATGGATAATGAAATTAAACGTGATTTCTTAAGGAGTTTACGTAGTGAGTGAATATGATGCTACAGCCGAGCCGCTTGAAACATTTGGCGTTGCTGATAAACATAAAAACATTTTGTTATATATGGGCATTGCCGCATTGGTAATAGGACTACTTATTGTGCCACATTTAATCGGCATGGGTATTTTTATGATAGCCATATTTTTCTTTCATAGTAAGTTAGAGGCAGTGAGGTTTTATAAAGACTACTCAGAGGTCAAGTTAGCTATTGCAAGACCAAGGTGGTTTATCAAAAACAAAGATATAAACTCCGCTGAAATAATAAAAGATTTTTTGCACTTAGAAGTTGCGGCAAAGGAAAAAACGATCACGCGTAAGATCCCGCTGAAAATATTTGCTGAGGATGACCGGAAAAAGATAATTAGCCACTATAAAAAATTGGCGGGATAGAATAAATAGTAAGCGCGGTGCTGCAAATTAGCACCGCTTTTTAAAGTAATAGTAATACAGCGCTAAATCTTCGTTTTACCAGTAATATTGGTTACTTTTACTGAGCCAGAACCATCAGTTAATAACTCAAAGTTTGCTGCGGTATCAACGCGGATGCTACCAGAGCCATCTGAAACGACTACATCACCTGAAATATCATTTAAATCAATTCCACCCGAACCATCGTGTACTTCGATATTGCCTTGAGCTTTTACAACATCAATATTGCCTGAGCCGTCATGAATTTTAATATCACCGCTGATATTACGCGCATCTATGCTGCCTGAACCGTCATTGATTTCTAATCTGCCTGCAATGTCATTCGCTGTAATTGAACCAGAACCATCGTTGATCACTGTATCAGCGACTTTGCTAATAATAATCTCACCAGAGCCATCATGCACATCGACATTAAATGAGCGAGGGATCGCAACGGTTAAGTCAATGCGAGTTTGCTTGTTGGTTTGATATTCACATTGACCTGCACTAAGCGCAGCACTCTTATCTTTAGCTTCAAGCGTTAGGCAATATTCATCATGAGGCTTTTCTTGATAAATCTCGGCTTTAACGCTCACTTCATCACCGTCAGTGCCGGTAATGTGTAAAAAACCAGAGCCAGCTTGTACTTTTAATGCGGTTAATGATGCTGCATCAAGGGTGAGGTTTTTAGTTGTTTGCAAAGGCATTTCACCCCAAGCAAATGTGTGTGCTGACAATAAACCTGCAGCAATTAGCGAGAGTGTTTTTACTGTACTTAACATGGTTCTTCCCTTTCATATGTATGGTGTTATTAGCTTAGTCGCAGGTGCTGGTATAAAAGGTTTAAACAATTTAAAAACTTTTTAAAAAATAATTCTGCTTTGTTTATTTTGTTAGTATCCAGCTTCTTATCGTTAAAAGCGTTAATACTGCCGTAAAAACATATCATTATTTTTTTCTTTTGCTAATTTAAACTTTTTGGCCTCCAAGGAGTAATAATGAAAAAAATAACCTTCCTAAGTGCTTTGCTGTGCACCAGCTTTTTTGTTTGTAGTGAAGAAACAGAAACAACCTTAAACGCGTACGCTGCTGGGTACGTCGCCAATTTTTCCTGTAGTGCCACGTTTAATGCTGGCAAAACGACTGAGCAAATCGTTACAGATGAACTCACGGGGATTTATCCTTTAATCGCAGCCACGGTAAAAACACTGCAAGCGAACATTGATACCGAGCATAAGCGAGTCACTGTTGATTATGATAAAGATAAGCAGCGCATATCCGTGTGGCGTCCTCGTTTAGGCTGTGTTGATTTGCCGGTAGGGGCTAGCCTAGAATCTGCATCACTTGTGCAAGCGCCGTTTAAAGAAAACTTAGCTTACCAAAAGGATGAGGGTAAGCCTTGGCAAACGCTAAATGGTGTTAATAAAGCAACGGGCAATGAGGCGCTTGATGGGGTTATTGCTCAGGCTTTTACACGTCATTATGGCGAAGGAGCACGTACTTCAGCAATATTAATAGCGAGCCCTCAGGCGATTTTAGCAGAGCAATATAAGGCAGGTTTTACCCCAGAAACTGCTCAGCGTACTTGGTCCGTTGCAAAAAGTATTGGCGCGAGCATCATTGGTGTGGCGGTAGAGCAAAAACGACTTGATGTTACTAAGCCAGCAGGACTTAAAAATTGGTCTCATCCGCTTGACCCACGAGGTGAAATTACCTTGGAAAACTTGCTTCATATGGCATCAGGCTTAGACAGTAATAAAGCGGGTAACCGGACGGATCGTGTGTATATGGGGGGCGGTTTAGTGTCTGATACTGCAACGCATACTGCGCTTGAAGTAAAGCCTGGCAGCCGCTGGAAATATGCCAATAACGACACCATGTTAGCGCTACGGACCTTACGAGAAACGTTCAACGATGAGGCGAGTTACTTACGTTATCCGTATGAAAACTTGCTCGATAAAATTGGCATGCAGCATACTTTTTTAGAATCTGACTGGCAAAGTGACTTTATTTTGTCATCGCAAGTGTGGACGACCTCACGAGATCTTGCTCGTTTAGGGCTATTACATCTAAATAATGGTCGTTGGCAAGGTGAGCAAATATTACCAAAAGATTGGTTAAGTTATATTAGTAAACCAGCCCCTGCTCAGCCCCCAGAAACTGCACCTGGATACGGCGCGCAGTGGTGGCTTTATAACGAGCGCTTCCCAGAACTACCAAACGATACCATCGCAGCGCGAGGCAACCGTGGTCAATATTTGGTAATTATTCCAAGTGAGCAGCTAGTTATTGTTAGGCGAGGGTATGATCTTGCGGGTCTTAAAGGCTTTAAGGAACATGACTTTACCCGTGATGTTTTAAAAGCACTTAGGCAATAAGATTTAAGATGCACCTGAAAAGGTGCATCTTAATGTACTTCATTTACTTATGACGGCCTTGTAAACAGCTCACCACATCAGCCAGCGATAGGCCTTGGCGGTGCAATAACACAGTTAAGTGATACAGTAAGTCAGCCGATTCATTGGTTAATTCATCGTTATCATGTTTCATGGCTGCAAGGGCAACTTCGACACCTTCTTCACCCACTTTTTGGCAACTACGGCTTAAGTCTTTTGCAAACAAAGACGCAGTGTAGCTTTTGCTTGGATCATCGTCTTTACGTGAAACAATCACTTGTTCAAGCTCTGCTAAAAAAGACAAACTAGGTTTTGCATCATCGCCAAAACAGCTTTGTGTACCCAAGTGACATGTTGGGCCAAGTGGGTTTGCTAGCACTAATAGTGAGTCGTAATCGCAGTCGGTGTGCACAGAAACTACTTCAAGGTAGTTTTCTGATGTTTCGCCTTTGGTCCATAAACGCTCTTTAGAACGCGAGTAAAAAGTTACTTTTTGTTTGTCGAAAGTGGCAGCTAATGCGTCTTGATTCATAAAGCCTTGCATTAAAATCACCCCAGTGCGTGCGTCTTGCACGATAGCTGGGATCAATTCGCTTTTGGCAAAGTCGACTTGAGAAAGAGTGTCTTTGGTTAATTGCATAGTCTTGCCGCTATATTATTATCAGTTAAAAATTGTTTTAGTTCGCCAATATCAATGACGTTCTTGTGAAATACGCTGGCAGCAAGCGCACCATCAACGTGGCTTTGCCCAAATACATCAACAAAGTCTTGCATGGTCCCTGCGCCACCTGAAGCAATCAGTGGAATATCGCACAGTGCACGCATTTTTGATAGCTGAACATTGTCGTAGCCTTTACGCACGCCATCTTGGTTCATGCAATTAAGGACGATTTCGCCAGCACCTAGGTCTTGCACGCGCTTAACCCATTCTTCGGTTTTGTAGCGAGTACGGCTTGATGCATTTGGGTCGCCAGTTAATTGGTACACCAAATACTCACCAGTTTTTTCATCATAAAAGCTATCAATCCCCACAACCACGCATTGTTTACCAAACTCATCGTGTAACTCTTTGATAAGCTCTGGGCGAGCAATTGCGGGGCTGTTAATACTGATTTTATCTGCGCCACGTTCTAAAACACGTGCGGCATCTGCAACAGATTTAATGCCGCCCGCCACACAAAATGGAATATCAATATGGCGCGCAATGTTCTCTACCCAATTGACATCAAGTAGGCGTTTTTCGACGCTGGCACTGATTTCATAAAAAACTAGTTCATCCGCACCGGCATCGCTGTAGGCCTTGGCAAGCGTTAAAATATCACCAACCACTTCATGGCCTTTAAATTTAACACCTTTAACGACTTGGCCATCTTTTACATCTAAACAAGGGATTATGCGTTTTGATAACATGCTAACGCCTCCTCAACATTAAAGGCACCATCGAGTAATGATTTACCTAAGATAACACCGCCAACGCCCAGTTTTTTTAGCTTAGCAATATCATCAAGTGAGCTTACACCGCCTGATGCTTGAACTTTAATCTCGCTGTTGTGGTTAGTTAGATCTTCATAAAGTGCAAACGAAGGGCCGGTCATGGTGCCGTCTTTACTGATATCAGTACACAGAAAATCAACCACACCCAGTGCCACGTAAAAATCAACAAGTTCGAACAAACCAAACTCAGATTCACTTAACCAACCATGTGTTGCTGGCGCCCAGCCGTTGTTAGTTTTATTCACATCCAGTGCGATAACGAAGTGCTTTGCACCAAATTTTTCAATCCATGCTTGTACTTGCTCACGCTTTTCAACGGCCATTGAGCCAATCACGACTTGGTTAGCACCGGCTTCAAGCCAGTCAGCAACATCTTGCTCTGAGCGAATACCGCCGCCCACTTGATAAGGGACATTAAGCGCTTTAGTTGCGGCTTGAATATGCTGCCACTGTTTTTTATTTGGATTGCGCGCGCCTTCTAAATC
Source organism: Pseudoalteromonas sp. CF6-2 (assembly GCF_021729425.1). NCBI lineage: Bacteria > Pseudomonadati > Pseudomonadota > Gammaproteobacteria > Alteromonadales > Pseudoalteromonadaceae > Pseudoalteromonas > Pseudoalteromonas sp. CF6-2. The sequence continues at coordinate 413,719 of NZ_CP091443.1, read as the reverse complement.
AACTAGGTGCAGTTTGCCTGCGCCGCTGTTTGCGTACTCTTGTAAGCGTGCGCCAAGTTCGTAAGGGTAAAATTGTGCGGTATCATACTTACCTTGGTATAAGCGCACAATTTGGTTTTGTAATACATCGAGTGCTGGAATAATCACGTTTATTTCTCTTATTTTTTGCTGCGCTTACAGCTGCCAATCTAAAAAGTTTTGTAAAAGTCGGGTGCCTACTTTGGCGCTTCGTTCTGGGTGGAACTGCATGCCTGCGTAGTTATCTTTGGCAACAATTGCTGAAAAAGCCTGTCCGTATTCACCGCTAACAAGGGTGGCATCGTTCACTGTATGAGCAAAGCTATGCACAAAGTACACTTGATCTTGCGCTGATAACCCCTTAGTAAGGGCATGCTCTTTTAACACGCTTAGGTCATTCCAGCCCATGTGTGGTGAGGTTAATGCGCCCACTTCTAAGTGCTTAACAATACCTGGTATTTTGCCAAGGCAATCAACGTTGCCTTCTTCTGTGCTGTCGCAAAGTAATTGCATGCCTAAACAAATGCCCATCAGCGGGCGCTGATATTCATCAATTGCTTGCTGCCAGCCACCGTCTTTTAGGCGTTTCATGGCAACAGAAGCATGACCTACGCCGGGTAAAATCGCACGTTCAAAGCCTTTTAGTTGCTCAGGTGAGGTGATCACCTCTGGTGTTTCACCTAAGCGTTCAAAGGCAAAACGAACAGAGTTAATATTCGCACAACCGGTATTAATTATAGCAATCATAAACACCCCTTAGAGCTAGCCGTTTGTTGCGAAGCATCTTTTGCAATCGCAGCGCGAAGTGCTCTTGCAAACGCTTTAAATAGGCCTTCAACTTGGTGATGACAGTTACCATCGCTAACCGACAAAATTAGGCTCATGGCGGCATTATCACTCAAACTTTTAAAGAAGTGCTCAACCATTTGTACGTCTAAGTCGCCCACTTGTTCACGGCTAAAATCGGCATTTAATACAAACGAGGCGCGGCCTGATAAATCAATTTGCGCTTCTGCTTTACATTCATCCATAGGGAGTGCAAAACCATAGCGACCAATTTGCGTTTTTGTACCTAGTGCTTGTTTAAGGGCTAGGCCAAGCGCAATGCCGATATCTTCAACTAGGTGGTGTTCGTCAATGTGTAAGTCGCCAGTGGCTTGAATATTAAGTCCGATATTGGCGTGTGTGCGAATTTGGTCAAGCATGTGATCGAAAAAGCCAAGGCCAGTGCTAATTTCGCCATTTTTTGTTTGGTCTAAATTAACTTGCACATCGATTTGTGTTTCTTTGGTGTTGCGAGTGACACGGCCTTCACGGTTCGCGGTTGTCAGTTTAGTGACAATGGCATCCCAGCTGCCGTCATACAAAATACCTTCACAACATAAGTTATTGGCAAGTCCAATATCTGTTTGGCGGTCGCCAATCACAAATGAGCGTGCTAAATCGACTTTACCTGACCGCATAAGCTCTGTAAGTAAGCCGGTTTTTGGTTTACGGCAGTCACAATTTTGCTCATCAAAGTGAGGGCAAATCAGAACTTCATCAAATTTAATCCCTTGGCTGTTTAAGATATCCATCATCTTGTCTTGAGCAATATCAAAATCAGCGGTAGGGAAGCTATCTGTGCCTAAACCATCTTGGTTTGAAACCATCACCAGGCGGTAACCTGCCGCTTGAAGTTGTAATAGAGCAGGGATCACATTCGGCAAAAATACTAATTTCTCGAGGCTATCAACCTGTTTGTCGGTGATAGGCTCTTCGATAATCGTGCCATCGCGGTCAATAAATAAATACGGGTTACTCATGATAATTCCTGTTCTACTGTTTTGCTGGTCAGTGATAAACCATCTAACCATACTTTTACTTGTTCTAGTTCTTGCTCGTTACCGATAGAAATTCGTAACCAATCATTTTCGCCATATAAAGTGAAGGCACGCATCACGAGTCCTTGCTCAAGTGCGATATTAAATGATTGTTTGTCTTTTAGTTTTAAGGTGACGAAGTTACCTTCACCGCTCAGGACTTTGATAACAGCAGGTGATTGCTCAAGCCAGCTTTTCAGTTTGGCTTTTAAGCTATTTAAAATAGTTACCTGACGGCGCATTGAAGCGATGTTGTCACTACTTAATGCATCTGCGGCAATGCTCGCAACCACCGTTGATACAGGATAAGGCGCAATCACTTTACGAATAGGCGCAAGCAGCTCACTGTTGGCTAAGGTGAAGCCTGTTCTTAAGCCTGCAAGTGCAAATGCTTTTGATAAGGTTCTTAGTACCACAAGGTTACTAAACTCGTTGATCAGGCTTGCCGCAGTTTGCTCTGGGCAAAATTCTATATAAGCCTCATCAACCACGACAATCGCTTTACCCGCAAGTTGTTGGGTGACTTTTCTGATTTTGTCTTGGCTTGTCATGCTGCCGGTTGGGTTATTTGGATTACAAATAAATACCAGTTTTGAGTCAGCAACCGCAGTGACAATCTCATCAACCGTGCCTTTTAATAACAGCTCTTGAGTTAAACCGTTAATTGCAATGTTGTGGGTATCAGCGGTCACTTTGTACATGCCGTAAGTTGGCAAAAAGAGTGCAATGCTATCTTTAGCAGGGCTACAAAAAGTACGTACTAATAGTTCGATACCTTCGTCAGCGCCGCGAGTCATTAGTACTTGCTCAGGCTCTAAATTAGCATAGCAAGCGTAACGAGTGATCACTTGCTGAGGCTGCGGATCTGGGTAGCGATTTAAATCTGCTAAATTGATATTTGGCGTACGTGAATACGGGCTTTCATTGGCATTTAACCACGTTGTGCCTGTCAGCTTTTCACTTTTCGCCGAACTGTAGGCTGTAAGCGCTGCAATGTTATCTGGCAACAGTGTCGTTATTTTTGAATTATCGCTCATTGTTCATAGCCTCAAGACGAATTGAAACAGCATTCGCGTGAGCATCAAGCCCTTCTGCTGCAGCTAAAGGTAAAATTGCTTTAGATAATTCACGTAAGCCATTTTTGCTGATGGTTTGTACTGTGTAAGTTCTAAAGAAGTCCAGTAAGTTTAAGCTCGAATAGGTCGCACTGTAACCATACGTTGGTAGTACGTGGTTCGTGCCAGATGCATAGTCACCGGCAGACTCCGGAGTGTAATCACCGACAAATACTGAGCCGGCATTTTTTACTAAGCTCAAATAAGGTTGCGCATCAGCAAGTTGTAGAATAAGGTGCTCAGGACCATATTGTGCAGACACTGCAAAGGCTTGCTCAACCGAGTCCACTAATATCAAGCTTGAGTTTGCAAGCGCTTGCTCGGCAGTGTCTTTACGACTTAACTTTGCTAGCTGCTCAGTTAATGCTTGCTGTGTTTTTTCAATGATGCGTTCGCTATTACACAGTAAAATAACCTGTGAATCTGCACCGTGCTCTGCTTGCGATAATAAATCTGCCGCAATAAACTCTGGATTTGCACGCTCATCAGCAATCACTAACACTTCAGAGGGGCCAGCAGGCATATCAATCGCCATGCCCGGAATAGTTTGCGCAACGAGTTGTTTTGCCATGGTGACAAAACTATTTCCTGGGCCAAAAATCTTGTTCACTTTAGGCACTGACTCTGTGCCGTATGCCATTGCTGCAATAGCACCTGCGCCGCCGCTTTCTACAATAGTTTTAATACCACATAGTTTTGCTGCATATAAAATGGCAGGGTTGATTGTTTCGTCTGCTTTTACAGGTGTAGTAAGCACAACGGTTTGTGCACCGCTTAACTGTGCAAGCACCCCTTGCATGATCACTGACGATGGCAATGGTGCACTGCCACCTGGCACGTAAATACCCACCGCTTCAATGACTTGATATTTAAGTTCACACAATACGCCAGGTTGCGTGGTTAACTTAATGTCTTTAGGTAATTGTGCTTGGTGAAAGCGTTTTACATTGGCATAGGCCGTTTCGATGGCGGCTTTTAACTCGTTTGATAATAACTGCTCAGCTTGATTAATTTCTTCAATTGGCACTAATAAGCGAGGTGTTTCGCGCTTATCAAACTCTTTTGCCATCTTTAATAACGCTGCGTCACCGTCTGTTTTGACTGCATTTAAGATGTCGATGCAAATTGCTTCAACCTCTTTACTGGCAGTAACAGCAGGGCGGGTAAGTACCGCCTGCTGTGCTTGTTGATTTTCCTCATTCCAGCGAAACATGGATAATTACTCCATCATTTTTTCAATTGGCATAACAAGAATTGAGTTGGCACCCAGTGCTTTTAACTGTTCCATTGTTTCCCAGAATAGGGTTTCGCTGCTAACCATGTGCAATGCAACATAATCGTCGCTACCTGCAAGCGATAGTAAAGTTGGTTGGCCAGTACCCGGTAGTAAGTCACACACTTCATCAAGCTTTGCTTTTGGTGCGTGTAGCATGATGTATTTACTTTCTTTAGCTTGACGAACACCACGTAAACGCGGCATTAGCGTATTGATTAAATCAAGCTTACTTTGATCAGTGAGGTCTTTATTCTGAATTAAACATGCATTTGATTCTAAGATGGTGTCGCCTTGCATTAAGCCGTTTGCTTCTAACGTTGCACCAGTAGACACTAAATCACAAATAGCATCAGCAAGACCTGCACGCGGTGCGACTTCAACAGAGCCCGTTAACATTACCGTGCTTGCGTTAATACCTTCGCGTTTTAGGTATTGGCTTAAGATTTCAGGGTAAGTAGTGGCAATGCGTTTACCTTCGAACCAGCTTTTTTCCTGAGGGCCAAGTTCTTGTGGCCATGCAAGTGCCAAGCGGCAGTAACCAAAATCAAGTTTAGAAAGCTTATTTACTTCGAATGCCACGCCTTGGCGTTCGCGTTCGGCTTGTACTTCAACAAGTACGTTTTCACCAACGATACCTAAGTCACACACACCGTCCATGACAAGACCCGGAATATCGTCATCGCGTACACGAAGCACATCAATTGGCATGTTGGTAGAGTGGGCGATTAAACGTTGTTCACGAAGGTTTAATTTAACACCAAGTTGCTTTAGTAACTCTTGGCAGTCTTTTGATAAGCGACCGCCTTTTTGGATGGCGATTCGTAAACGATTGGTATTGCTCATTATTCATTTTCCTTTAATTCAAAAACTAAAAACCCCGAGGGAACCTCAGGGCGAAAATAAATAATTTGGTTGATTGCTCGCCAGAGGTTCCTTTTAGGAATAACCTCTCAGCGAAAAACCTGACAGGCTATTCCGATGAATGATGGTGATGATGGATAGTTGTCAGATTGAAGCGCATAATTTTTCCTGTGTTGCACTCGTTTGTATAAACCAGTGCGTAAATCTGTTTAAATAAGTTACGTATATAGATAAACATGCTTTGCTAATCTTTGGCAAGCATTTTTTTGCGAAATTAAAGTATATCTTATAACGGTCGATATATAATGGATAGGTAGCAGGTACAGCTGGAGGCACATATGGATATCATGATCCCCTTTTTAGGGCGTATAACTCGCCTACAACTTGAAAGTAAAGGCGCGTTTCATATTGCTGGGGTAAAAGATGCGAACGTGCAGCGAATTGAGCTTGAAAAGCGACAAAAAAGAGAGATTGAGTTACGAAAAAAAACAGCCCAAAAAGCGGATAAAAATAATAAAAACACCACCGAAGAAGATGAAGAAGGCAATCAGCATCTTGATACGTGGGCATAGCGAATTTTTCTCGTCTGCGGTCTTATTTAGTAACTAAAAAGTTAGCTGCTTGTGGTTGTATGTGCAAGAAACGTAAAAAAGGCTCGATAAACGAGCCTTTATGGTTTTAAAGCAATGTTTAAGACTTTGCCTGTGCTGATTGAATACTACTTTGAATCAATGGTGAAATTGTTAAGCCTTGTACGATAATCGAAAAGATCACCACCACATAGGTGACAATTACAATTAAATTGTGCAAGTCAGAGCCAGCAATCATCACCTGATCACGTGGAATAGCTGCGGCCATCGCCAACGCTAAACCACCCCTCAAGCCCCCCCAAGTGAGGATTTTCACCGAGTGCTTGTCGTATTGACGGTATTTTTTAAAGAACACAAACGGTGCACCCACACTTACAAAGCGCGCCAATAGCACCACAGGTACCATAAGTAAACCAAGGCCAATCTCTTCAAGTGTGATAGGCATGGTGACAATGAGCATACCGATGATCAGAAACAGCAAGGCATTTAAAAAGCTATCGGTGGCATGCCAGAAGTCTTTTACGTAGCGAGTATCTTCAGGACCCGTGCGCTCTGTGGCTTTTGAGCGAGTGATATTACCAAGTAAAATACCACTGGTTACCATCGCCAGTGCGCCCGAGATTTCCCAAATATTTGCAGCAGCAAAGCCAGCGGTTGGAATGGTGAGCGTTAATAACAAGCGAATATTCACATCGCGGCTATTAATAATTAAAAAATGTCCAACTAAAGCAATCACTAAACCAAATGCAATGCCACCTATAGCATCGACTAAGAATAGCTCAGCAATGTCGGTAAAATTAGCTTCGGTACCATAAAATGCAACTGAAAATATGGTAGTGAAAATCACCAAGCCAATACCATCATTAAACAAAGACTCACCTTCAACTTGCACAGAAATACCTTCTGGGGCTCGCATTTGTTTAATAATGGCTAATACAGCAATTGGGTCGGTTGGGCTGATTAATGCACCAAATAATAAGCAGTAAATAAATGGCACTGGCCAGCCAACAAAAGCAAATAAGTAGTAACTTAAGTAGCCAACAATGACCGTGGAGGTAATGGTTGAAAATAGCACTAATGCGGTTATTTCCCAACGTTGTTTACGAAGGGCTGCTAAGTTGATTTCAAGTGCACCTGCGAACAGTAAAAACCCGAGCATGCCTTTTAATAGCAACTGATTAAAGTTGATACTAGAGACTATTTGGGTCATTTCGAGGGCGGTGCTATCACCGAGCATTTTAACGGCAAGTATAAGCAGTAAAGAAATAACAACAGAGCCTGTTGTTATAGCAATTGTGGTTTGCATTTTGAGGATATATTGGTTAGCAAAAGCAATAAAAATAGCTAATGCTGAAAGAAAACAAATGAGGTACCAAGCATTCATTGTTTGACCTTAAATATTTGTATAACAAGACGCAGAAAGTTGTCACTTTCTGGCCGCATATGGTACGCCTCTATCTCATGTATGTCACAGTGTTTATGCGATTTTTATGATATTTTAGAGTAAAAATTCAGGTGGCTGATTGCAATTGTATAATTGCTGTTAAAAATGTCTCAAAAGAGACAAAATAAACCTGACTAGAAGTGCGCTGAGGATTAGTTTAGTTAGGTCAATCCGCTTTTTTTAATTGTGCCGATTCCTGACTCTTATTAATAGCCCTTATCGGATAAGGGATTACAATTCCTTCTTCAGCGTAACGCGTGTGCAGTGCCTTAATAAACGCAGATTTTACCCAAAATCGATTGAAGTATTCTTTTGCTCTTAGCATCACGGTAAAATTGATGCTTGATTGATCGAAGGTATGAAATACCACAAATGTATCATAGTCAGCTACGCCCCATTTGTGACTTTTTAAAACCTGCCTTGCTACATCCAGTGTCACTTGTTCAACTTTTTCTAGATCTGAGCCATAATGAACACCCACTTCAACAGCTACACTGAGCTCTTTTTCGGGGTAAAAGTAATTAATGATGCGTGATTTAGACAGCTGACTGTTGGGGATGATTATCATGTTATTTGGCAACATTTTTACCCAAGTTGAGCGCCAACCAATTTTCTCGACAAAGCCTTGGTCGCCACTTTCAAGCTCTATAAAGTCACCCACCCGAATCGGTTTATCAATCACCAATTGAACGCCAGAGAAGAAGTTTTCAAGTGTAGGCTGCAAAGCGAGTGCAACAGCAAGAGACGTAATACCGAGTGATGCAATTATAGGTGTGATTGATATACCCAAAGTACCCATTAAAACCAGCAGGCCAACACATACAATCACACAGCGTATGAGTCCTTTAATAATGCTATGGCTATTCGATATCATTGCTGAACGCGCACTATAATAATCAACTGTGCCAAATAAAAAATGATCTAGAAACAGTACAAACGCAATAATGCATATTGTTTTAGCAGTGGCTGAAATAGGCAGGGGGTGTTCTGTCATAAATCCGGTGATGCTTAATAACTGCCCAAATATGATCACAAGCACCATCATTGTGCACAAGGTAAGCGGAGTAATAAGTGAGTCAACAAGTAGTGAGTCGAATACAAAGTCTGTTCGTCTAGTCCACTTCTTTAAACAGTAAACAATTAAAAACCTTATTATATACAAGATAATAGCAGCTAGGGTTGTGCCACCAATTATTAGCAACCATGGTTTGTTTACCCATTCGCTCTGCGACAGCTCGCTAAACATAGTTAATCCTATAAGCTAAAGTCTTTGTCGGCGTTGCAATTTATGTACCCAGCTTTAAAGTGCTCAACGGACAGGAGATGAATGGGGAGCTAATTAAACAACGCTAAGAAATAATCAATAAAAAAGGGACTAATGTAGTAAATTTGTTAATGATCTGTAATTATTTTTTTACAATTTCACGCCATTTTTAAGCTTTATCTATCATGCTATTTTCTTAACCTACTAAAAAATAAGCGCTTTAGGAAAATCTCGCCACTTTAAATGTTAATTTATTGTTTAATTTTTGTTTTCTTTTTGATCGCGCTAGGCTGATCAGCAATCGGGAAGGTGTGTAACCCGATTATTAGGAAAATATTAAATAACAATCTAACGGAGCGTAAACGTGAATTTATCAAAACTCACAATAGCTACTCTTGCTGCTTTGGCATTAGCTCAAGCAACAAATGCAGAAGCTGCAAATAAAAAATACCTAAACAAGCAAACAGGTATTAATAAAGCATTACAGACGAATGCTGCATCAGTATTAATGTCTAATCCGAAACATTTAATTGGTTTGGAAGCTGGAAATGAACTAACTGTTTTAAAAGAAATAAAAAGCAATAACGGTACGACAACCCGCCGTTACCAGCAAATGTATAAGAATATTCCAGTTATTGGCGATACGGTTATTCTTACCTTTGATGATGCGGGACAGTTAAAAACAGCACATGGTGCTGCGGTCTATGATATTGCTTCAGATATCGGTTCTGTTTCACCTGCTTTACCAAAGCAAAAAGCGTTAGCGCATGGCCTTGCTAATTCAGCCGCTGCAAAAAAATCGTCAGGCCTAGAGAGACATAATGAGCAGTCTCGTTTAGCTATTTGGCTTGATGAGAATAGCGTTGCGCATTTGGTTTACGAAGTGTCATACGTTACTTATGGTGAAAACCCGTCTCGCCCTTATCAAATTATTGATGCCAATACTGGTGAAGTACTTTTTAGTATGGATAACCTCCAGCATGCAAGTGCAACAGGCCCTGGCGGCAATTTAAAAACGGGTAAGTACATCTATGGCAGTGACTTCAGTAGTCTTGATGTTTCTCAGTCGGGCAACACATGTACGATGAATAACGCCAACGTAAGAACGATTAACCTCAATGGCGGTACGAGTGGTTCTACGGCTTATTCGTTTACTTGCCCTGAAAATACCTTTAAAGAAATTAATGGTGCATATTCGCCACTCAATGATGCACATTATTTTGGTAACGTTATCTTTAATATGTATAACGATTGGTTAGGTACTGCACCTTTAACTTTCCAATTAAAAATGCGTGTTCACTATGGTAATAATTACGAAAATGCATTTTGGGATGGCAGTGCTATGACCTTTGGTGATGGCCAAAATACGTTTTACCCTCTAGTAAGTCTAGACGTATCAGCTCATGAGGTGAGCCACGGCTTTACTGAGCAAAACTCAGGACTTGTTTATTCTGGTAAATCGGGTGGTTTAAACGAAGCTTTCTCTGATATGGCTGGTGAAGCCGCTGAGTTTTACATGAAAGGCTCAAACGACTGGTTAGTTGGTCAGGAAATCTTCAAAGGTAATGGCGCACTTCGCTACATGAATAATCCAACTCAAGATGGTAGCTCAATTGATCATCAAAATGATTACTACTCTGGTATGGATGTTCACTACAGCTCAGGCGTATTCAATAAAGCATTTTATAATCTTGCAACCACATCGGGTTGGGATACGCAAAAGGCATTTGTGGTTATGGCACGCGCTAACCAACTTTATTGGACAGCAAGCACTAACTGGGACCTTGCAGGTAATGGCGTGATGGATGCGGCATGTGACTTAAACTATGATCCTGCCGATGTTCAAGCAGCGCTTGCTGCGGTAGGTGTTAGTTCAAACTTAAGCGCAGGTAGTAGCTGTGGCGGTACAACTGAGCCACCGACTGACGAAGCGTTAACAAATGGTGTTGCGCGCACAGGGATTAGTGGCGCAGCCAAAGAACAGCTGTTCTTCACTTTAGATGTTCCGAGTGGTGCTACAAACCTGCAATTCAATACCACAGGTGGAAGTGGCGATGCCGATCTGTATGTAATGTATGGCTCTAGACCAACACTTAACAACTTTGATTGTAAGAGTACGTCATCTACTAGCACTGAAAGCTGTGCAATCAGTAATGTACAAGCAGGCACATACTATGTGATGGTAGAAGCATGGAACCAAATCTCAGGTGTGTCTTTAACTGGTAGTTTTGATAATGGTTCAGGTGGAGTGACACCCATCAATCGTACAGAATCAAATGTAAGTGTTGCATCAGGTAGCTGGACACGCTTCACACAAGATTTAACGGCGGGTTATTCATCACTGGATGTCACTATTTCAGGTGGCACTGGCGATGCAGATCTTTACGTTAAGTTTGGTTCGCAATCAACAACTTCTAGCTATGATTGCCGTCCGTATAAAAATGGTAACAGCGAAACGTGTACCTTTACCAACCCTCAAGCAGGCACTTGGTATATTGACTTACGTGGTTACAACGCAGCGAGTGGCGTAACACTCTCCATCTCGGCTAATTAGCCAATCATAAAAAGGGAGCATTTGCTCCCTTTACTTTCCCTTACAAAGAAAAGGACCCATTATGACAACCCTTCTTAAGCAGTGCTTAGTCGGTGTAGCCTCACTGTCGTTAAGCCAAATGTGTTTCGCTCAAGATGATGAAACAGTCTGGGTGACAATTGATGCCCTAGCCGCAAAACATTTTCAACAAGATGCGCTAAGTAAACAAAAACAAACACGTAACCTCGCTTTGCAATCGTCAGTTATAAATGATGTAAACTTTATGCGTGTCAATAAACAAGATATAGCAGGGTTAAGCGAATTTATGCATGATAATTACCATCGCTGTGGTGGTTTTGTCGCTCATGAATCTCTAGCCGATGCCGAACTGTATACTCAAAAGCTAAATAGTGTTTCACACCTTGCTTCGACGAGCAGCTTTGCAAGTTACAGCATTGATAACGCTACGACTGTCAATGCGTTGCTTTCATCAATTAATGCAAGTGAGCTTACTGATACAGTGAATAGTATGATGAATTTCCATAATCGATACTATTCAGTGCAAAGCGGTGTAGATGCAGCTCAGTGGTTAAAAAATCACTGGCAACAAATAGCAAGTAGCCGTAGCGATATTAGCGTCGAATACTTCAATCATAGTTTTTCACAGTCGTCGGTTGTTGTGACTATTCCAGGTGCCGAAAAAGCCGATGAAATTGTCGTGATTGGGGGTCACCTAGATTCAATAAATCAATCAAATCCAAGTAATGGGCGTGCGCCTGGTGCAGACGATAATGCATCAGGCATTGCTGTGCTTACCCAAGCCTTAAAAGCAATTGTTGATAATAACTATCAACCTCAACGGACTATCCAAATTATGGGCTTTGCTGCAGAAGAAGTCGGCCTTCGGGGCTCTAAAGATATTGCCCAGAGTTATAAATCGCAGGCTAAAAATGTGGTTGGTATGGTGCAATTTGATATGACAGGTAATAACGGCAGTAGCACAGACATTGTGATGATGACAGATTACACTAATTCACCACAAAACCAGTATTTATCGCAATTACTTGATGCTTATCAACCAAGTGTTAGCTACGGCTTTGACCAATGTGGTTATGGCTGTTCAGATCATGCATCTTGGTATCAGCAAGGTTTTGCTGCATCAATGCCATTTGAATCAAGAATGAGCGATATTAACCCTCTCATCCATACTTCAAACGATTCACAGTTCGACGCACAACATGCCAGCAAATTCGCCAAACTGGCTGTGAGCTACCTTGCTGAAATGGCAAAAAATGCCGGTGATGTTGTGAGCGAACCAAGTAATGAACTTGAAAATGGTGTAGCAAAAACCGGTTTATCTGCGGCTGCAAAACAGCAACTATTTTTTACCCTTAAAGTGCCAGCAATGAGCAGCAACCTTGAGTTTACGACACAGGGCGGTACAGGTGATGCCGATTTATATGTCAAATTTGGCAGCAAGCCGACTTTACAAGATTTTGATTGTAAAAGTACAACATCTTCAAGTAACGAAAGCTGTGCGATTTCATCAATACAAGCGGGGACTTATCACGTTATGGTTGAAGCATGGAATGAAATTGCCGGTGTTGCATTAACGGGAAGTTATAGCCAAGGCTCTGGCAGTACACCTATAGACCGCACAGAAACGAATGTTAATGTACCCAGTGGTACTTGGCAGAGGTTTACTCAAGCGATCCCAAGCGGTATGAGTAATCTAACAGTGACTATGTCAGGGGGCAGTGGTGATGCTGATTTATATGTTAATTACGGCTCACCTTCGACGAGTTCAAATTATCAATGTCGACCTTATAAAAATGGCAACGAAGAGACATGTCAGATTAGTAATCCACAAGCGGGTACTTGGTATATAGACTTGCAAGGTTACAGTTCTGCATTGGGTGTGACACTCACTATAGAAGCACAATAACCCATGTTTTTAATAATGAGGAAGCCTTGCTTCCTCATTTAGTCTTGCCCTAGGTTAACCAGTTACGTAAAATCTGCCCATCACTTTTAATCTTATTGGCGAAGTTTATCAAACAACTTTTCAGTGCCACGGGTCCGCTTGCACTTTCTCTTGATGGATACACTCCAAGACAGCCACAAATTGACATGGCTGTTGCGGTTGATGATGCCTTGAAAAAACGTCACCAATTAGTGGTTGAGGCGGGAACAGGTACAGGTAAAACTTATGCTTACTTAGCGCCTGCGTTAAAATCAAAAGGCAAAACTATCATCTCAACGGGTTCAAAAGCGCTGCAAGAACAGTTGTTTCATCGTGATTTACCCAACTTAGTAAAAGCACTCAGTGCCACGAAAAAAGTAGCCCTATTAAAAGGGCGTGCAAATTATTTATGTACCTATCGCTTAAGTCAGCACGTTGCGCATGTACCAACAGATGATCCAGATGTCATGCATCAACTGGCGATGGTGGCAAAGTTTGCCAGTGAAACGCGTTCTGGCGATTTAGCAGATTGTGTTGGTATTGAAGAAGACGCCAAAGTACTGCCTTATGTTAGCTCAACCGCTGATAACTGTTTAGGTAAAGAGTGCCCCGATTTCCAAGATTGTTATATTCGTAAAGCGCGCTTAAATGCGATGGAAGCCGATGTGGTGGTGATCAACCATCATTTATTCTTTGCTGATATGGCTGTGAAAGACACGGGTTTTGCTGAATTGATGCCCACTGCTGATGCCTACATTTTTGATGAGGCTCATCAGTTAAGTGAAATAGCCAGTGACTATTTTGGTGAAAGTGTTAGTACTAAAAAGCTGATGGATTTAATCAATGACTTACGCGCGATTTACCGTGCAGATATCCCCGATATGCTGCAATTAGGTAAAACCCTCAATAAGTTAGAAACCAGCGTGGCAGATTTACGTTTGCAGTTTGGCTTAGATGGCAGTCGCGGTGACTGGCGTGAAAAGCTAGCCGATAAAGATATCTGTGCAGCCCTGCACCGCGTGATAAGCGACCTCGACTTTTTATATCAAGTGTTGAAATTATGTTTAGACCGTAGCGAAAAAATAGAGCACCCGTTTGAGCGTACACTGGCCTTTAAAGGCCAGTTAGAGCGGGTATTTGATACTGCACAAACGGGCTATAGCTATTGGTATGAAACAACTCGCCGCTATTTAACGGTAAACATTACACCGCTAAATGTATCGGCTAAATTTGCGCAAATGATGAAAGACACTGGGGCTGGCTTTGTCTTTACTTCGGCCACTCTATCGGTTGATAATGAATTAGCGCATTTTAATGCCAGTCTTGGACTAAAACCCGCGCAAAGCATGATTGTTGAAAGTCCGTTTGATTATCAACAACAAGCGCTACTTTGTTTACCGCGCTATTTACCTGAGTCTCATGCGAATAATATGCCCCATGCTATTATCAAGCTGACCCTTGAGTTGATTAAATCAGCAAAAGGTCGCTGTTTTGTGCTGTTTACAAGTTATCGTATGATGCACTTAGTGGCGGAAGGTTTAACTACACAAATGGATTACCCTGTTTATATGCAAGGGCAAATGTCAAAGCGTATTATCCTTGAAAAGTTTACCCGTCACGGTAATGCCGTTTTACTCGGTACCGCCTCATTTTGGGAAGGCGTGGATGTTAGAGGCAGCACATTAAGTTGTGTTATCATTGACAAATTGCCGTTTGCCGCGCCGGATGACCCATTGTTGCAAGCAAAAATGCAAGATTGTCAGTTGCAAGGTAAAGACCCATTTGCACATATTCAATTACCCCAAGCGGTGATTGCATTAAAGCAAGGGGTAGGGCGACTGATTCGCGATAGTAAAGATAAAGGTGTGCTGGTTATTTGCGATAATCGCTTAGTAACGCGCCATTATGGCCAAGTATTTTTAAAAAGTTTGCCACCCATGCGCCGCACGCGTGATTTAGCAATGGCAAACGCGTTTTTAGAACAGATCAATTAGAGTAACTTAGATGATTAAACACAATATTCTTGCCTTAGATGCATCAACTGAAGCTTTATCGCTGGTGCTACATTATCAAGGGCAAACATTTCATCATTTTGAAGAGTGCCCACAGCAGCACAGCCAAAAGATCTTGCCTTTAATTGATGAGTTACTCGCAAAGGCACAATGTAAATTAACCGACTTAGATGTGATTGGGTTTGGTCAAGGACCAGGAAGCTTCACGGGCGTGCGTATCAGTGTTGCGATTGCACAAGGTTTAGCTTATGCCGCACGCTTGCCTTTGGTTGGCGTATCAACATTACAAATGATGGCGCAACAGGCGTTTGAGCAACACCAATTAAGTGATGTGTTTTCTGCGATTGATGCGCGTATGGGTGAAATTTATTACGCTCACTATAAAGCAAATGAACATGGCTTAATGCGACTTGTTGATGAAGAGCAAGTCATTAAACCTGAGTTGTTAACATTACCTGACACAACTGCAACCGCGGTGGGCACTGGTTGGAAAACCTATCCTGAGCTTGTTACAGAACTTGCAAATGTAAGCTTACATGAAAACATCTTATTGCCTGATGCGAAATACATGCTGTCATCTGTTGCCACAGCTTTCGCTAACAGTGAAACGGTGACAGCTGCGAATGCACAGCCTAAATATGTTCGTGATACAGTGACTTGGAAAAAGCTACCAGGCCGAGAGTAACTGAAAGAGCAACGGGACTTGCGTGCCCGTCAGTTATGGCACATAATTTAGTCATGTTTGATGTGGAAATACTCGTTTGACTTTACCTATTGGCTCAGGCTTTTATACCGGTGACATCCCTGGTCAATATAGCCGTAAAAATACCGTTACTGATACGTCCAAGGCGATATCAGACCGAACGGCTGAGCAAAAATCGTCAACAGAGTATGTTAAATCGAGCCCTCAAGCTGTTGTTATTGCCGATAAGTTTAAAGCTGAGTCGCAAAGCTATCAGCAAACAATTTATGACAAACCAAGCAATCCAAAAATAAGCCGTGCAATTTCAACCTATACTGAATTTGCTAATTTAGATCGCCGTGCCGAAGTGCAAAGCTTAATTGGCGTTGATGTGTACGCATAATTAATAAAATAACTGAATTAAATGAAGAAAGCCTAAACAGTGTTTAGGCTTTTTATGATTAAAAGGTTTACTCTTTAATAAAATCAATCAACTTACTGGCAATCGCGGTATTGTTTTGCGAGCCGTAGAAATCTTCAGCACGTTTACCATAGGCAAACACTTGTACATCAATAGCGGTGTGGCCGCCAGTAGTCCAACCCGTGAAGCTGGCATGGTTAATGATATCTTTAACTGCGAGTACTAAAGCTTTATCGCCCATTTTCTTCGCTTCGCTGAGCTTAATCGCATTTGCTTCAGTAAACTCGATATCAGAATACTTTTGCCATACCGATTTTAAATCTTCGCTTTCAAGCAAGGCTTTTGTGATGGTACCCGCTGTTGCTTTGACACCCTTAACAACGTCAGTTTCCCACTTATATTGACCATGAGCACCCAGTGTTAAACCGCCTGTTGAGTGATCGGCTGTGATAACAAGGAGAGTATCAGGGTTTTTATCTACATAGGCTTTTGCTTGTTCAATCGATTTAGCAAAGTCGTCCATTTCACCCATCGCACACGCGATGTCGTTGGCATGACCACACCAGTCAATTTGGCTACCTTCGATCATCACAAAGAAGCCTTTGTCGTTCTGACCATCAAGTAAATCAAGTGCTTTAGTTGTCATTTGCGTAAGACGAGTCGGATTTTCGTCAAGTGCATAAGGCAAGCCCACTTCAGCGAATAAACCAAGTGCTGGAACTTGTTTTAAGTCACTCATTGCTGCGAAGTCATCGCTGTACTGATAACCCGCTGCTTTGAATTCTTCAACTAGGTTACGGTCTTCACGAACATAATATTTAGTGCCGCCACCTAGCATTAAATCAACCGGTAACTTACCCGCGATTTTGTTATCGATATAGTCGTTAGCGATCTCGTCGTAGTTACGGCGTGATTCATTGTGTGAAGCAAAGCTTGCTGGTGTTGCGTGGTTGATTTGTGAAGTAGCTACTAATGCTGTTGTCATACCGCGCTCTTTAGCAACTTCAAGCATGGTTTTTACTGGTTTTTTATCAGTATCAACAGCAATTGCGCCATTATAACTTTTATGACCACTGCTCAGTGCTGTTGCACCCGCTGCGCTGTCAGTTACATAAGTATGATCATCAGGGTAAGTATGTGCCATACCACGTAAAATGGTATCGAATACAGTTGGGTCAACGACTTTAGTATTTGGATCATCTTTAAAGTAACGATATGCAGTTGTATATGCTGGGCCCATACCATCACCAATCATGTAAATAATGTTTTTTGGTGCTGATTCAGCCATTACTGAGCCTGCTGAGCATAATAATGCTAAAAGACTTAATTTTAATTTCATTGATGTAACCTTATTATTGTGCCCTTATTTATACTGCGAGGATTATTGTATACTAGCTAGACGATAAATAAACGCCTTTAAGTTGAAACGCTTAATAAATAGGAGTAATTGTGCAACCTTTTTCTTTTCAAACTGGTACTCAGACATTACGTGGCCTAACCTTTGGCCATGGTGAAGAGGCTGTTGTTGCGTTACATGGCTGGCTTGATAATGCACATAGTTACATTCCTATGTTAGAGAATGCCAAGCTCGATAATACTTGGTACTGTATAGACTTCCCAGGCCATGGTTTATCTGATTGGCGAAGTAGCGATGCTCATTATTACTTTATTGACTACATTGATGACGTATATAAGTTTATTGAGTCACTTGAAGTGAATAAAGTGCATTTAGTGGGCCATTCAATGGGCGCTATGGTTGCAGGTGTTTTTGCCAGCTGCTTCCCTGAAAAAGTGGCATCGGTGAATTTTATTGAGGGAATAGGGGGCGTCACAACAAACAGTAATGATGTGAGCAGTCAGCTTCGCAAAGCAATTTTAAATAGAGCAAGAGTCAGTACTAAAGGGCTCAGAGCATTTGAGTCTAAAGCGCACATTATTAGTGCAAGACTTGCCAGTGGTGACCTTGAATACCCACAAGCAGAGTTACTGATGGACAGAAATAGCTACCACAAAGCAGGTAAGTGGTATTTAACAACGGACCCTAAGCTTAAAAATCACTCAGGTTTTCGTTTTGATGAAGCACAATGTATTGCAACCATCAAACAAATTCAGGCACCATGCCAGCTAATCCTTGGCGAGCAAGGGTTCCCGTTCGTTAAGCAAAACTTAGAAGCATATGGCAAATATTACAAGGAGTTAAAAATTCATCAGATACCTGGCGGTCACCATTGCCATATGCAAAATCCTGCATTAACCTTAGAGCACATTCATGCATTTATTAAGCACTATAAAGCAAGTTAATTGTATAATTGCACCAAATGTGGGATTATCTGCACCATTAGAGTATTTACTCCATTGTGAAACAGCCTTAGTTAGATTAAGGTTATTAAAAAATATAATTATAAACAGGAGCTAAGAGTGGAAAAAATCTGGCTTAAGCGCTACCCAGAAGGTATGCCTGAAACAATCGACCCTGAGCATTATCACTCGTTACTCGACTTGTTTGAAAAAAGTTTTGCTGACTATAGTGACCTTCCAGCCTTTACCAACATGGGTAAAGAGTTGACCTACAGTGAGCTAGACAGTGCGACAAAACGTGTGGCATCGTATATTCAAAACGACCTAGGTCTAAAAAAAGGCGATAAAGTTGCGGTGATGATGCCGAACTTGCTTCAAACACCCGTAACAATTTTAGGTATTCTTCGTGCTGGCTGTGTGGTGGTTAACGTAAATCCACTTTATACCGTACGTGAATTAGAGCATCAATTAAATGACTCAGAGTCAGCTGCAATTTTCATTCTTGCTAATTTTGCCGATACGCTAGAAAAAGCCCTTCCAAAAACCAATGTTAAACACATTGTTGTTACCCAAGTGGGTGATATGGTAGGTGGTCTTAAAAAGCACATTGTTAATTTTGTTGTTAAACACATCAAAAAAATGGTGCCAAGTTACTCACTACCAGATGTAATCAAGTTTTCAGATGCATTGGCAGGTGATGAAGCAAACTATAAAAAGCCTGATATTGATTTAAACGATTTAGCGTTTTTACAATACACAGGGGGTACAACAGGCGTATCAAAAGGTGCAATGCTGTCGCATGGCAACATGGTTGGTAACCTTGAACAAGTATCAGGTTGCTTAGATAAAGTGCTAGAGCAAGGTAAAGAAGTCGTTATTACGGCATTACCGCTTTATCACATATTTGCACTGACAGCGAACTGTCTAACCTTTATGAAATATGGCGGTTTGAACGTGCTTATTACTAACCCTCGCGATATGCCTGGTTTTGTAAAAGAGTTAGCACAACACAAATTTACTGCGGTGACGGGGGTAAATACCTTATTTAACGGTTTACTAAATACCCCTGGCTTTGCTGAGCTAGACTTCTCAAGCTTAAAAATGTCACTTGGCGGTGGTATGGCGGTACAGCGTCCCGTTGCTGAAAAATGGCAAGCTGTAACGAAAACCAAATTAATGGAAGGTTATGGTTTAACTGAGTGTGCACCACTTGTAACACTGAGCCCATACGACCTTGAGGGTTATAACGGTTCCATTGGTTTACCTGCACCAAGCACTGATATTAAGCTAATGCTTGAAAATGGTGAAGAAGCAGCGAAAGGTGAGCCTGGTGAGCTTTGGGTTAAAGGCCCACAAGTTATGCAAGGTTACTATAACCGCCCTGATGCAACAGCCGAATGCTTAAAAGATGGTTGGTTTGCAACAGGTGATATTGCAACTTACGATGATGAAGGTTTCTTCTACATTGTTGATCGTAAGAAAGACATGATTATCGTATCTGGCTTTAATGTTTTCCCAAATGAGATTGAAGAAGTTGTTGCAATGCACGATGGCGTGCTTGAAGTGGCAGCGATTGGTGTTCCTCATGAGGTAAGTGGTGAACAAGTTAAAGTTTTTGTTGTGAAAAAAGATCAATCTTTAACTGAAAAAGATATAATAAAGCACTGTCGTGATAATTTAACGAACTATAAGGTACCTAAACTCGTTGAGTTTAGAGATGAATTACCAAAAACAAACGTTGGTAAGATTCTAAGAAGAGCCTTAAAGGACGAAAAGAAATAATTAAAGCCGGCATCAGCCGGCTTTTTTATGTTTCCTATAGGAGTGTAAGTGCAATATCAACTGATCGAAACACAAAACCAATTAAATGATTTTGTAGAAAAAATTACAGGTAAATCGGTACTGGCAATTGATACCGAGTTTATGCGTCGTCGCACACTGTATCCTGAAGTTGCACTTATTCAAGTATATGATGGTGAGCATTTAGCATTAATTGACCCACTGGCTGAGTTGTCGCTTTTTGATTTTTGGCAAGTACTTAAAAACCCAGAAGTGTTAAAAGTACTGCATTCACCATCAGAAGATATTGAAGTGTTTCAAAAGTATGCTGGCTTTGTACCAACACCGCTGTTTGATACCCAATTTGCACTGCAAATTTTAGGTCATGGTAACTGCATGGGCTTTGCGCACATGGTGAGAGAGTTGCTTGATATCGAAATTGATAAAAGCGAATCACGCACTAACTGGTTACAGCGTCCGCTAACTGAAAAACAGTTAGATTACGCCGCTGCCGATACTTTTCATTTACTGCCTTGTTTTGAAATCATTAAAAAACAAATTGATGAAGCCGGCTTTTTTGACATAGTGATCAGCGAAAGCGAGTTAGTTGCGCAAAAACGTGCCTATCAAACCCCTGCCGATCAGCTTTACAAAGACATTAAAAATGCATGGCAATTACGACCGCATGATTTAGCTGTATTACGCGAACTTGCAGCATGGCGCCGTGAAAAAGCAGAGCGCAAAAACCTTGCTCTTAACTTTGTGGTAAAAGAGCATAACATGGTCGAAATTGCCAAACGTAAGCCAACAAGCTTGAATGCACTTCGCCGTGTCCCAGGTGTTGAGTCGATGGAAGTTAACCGCTCAGGCGTCGAAATTTTAAAATGTATTGAACGTGGTAAAGCTGTCCCTGTAAGCGAGCAACCAGCACAATTAAAACGTTTAATTGATTTTCCGGCTTATAAAAAAGCCGCTAAAGACATTAAACAAAAAATTACCAAGGCTGCAAAAGAGCAGGGGATTCCTGAAGATGTATTGGCCTCTAAAAAACAGATTAATCAACTGATCAGCTGGAATTGGAAGCTCGATGATGAAGAACGTAAAGCGGCATCAAGACCAGACCTTTTTAACTCATGGCGCTATGAGTTGGTGAAAGATGTACTCTCTGCTTGGGAAAAATAAGGCTCGTTTAGTTTAAAAGAGCTTTGTTGTGGCTTTGTCTTATATGCGACAGAGCCTGCTCAAGCACTATAAGTCCATTATTATAAAGTGTTTTTGTTAGAAGCTAGCTCTTTACTAAGCGCTTAGTCGCTCATTAAGAAAGCGAATTAACCCATCTTGTTTTTCTTATCCATGCTCGCATAATGGGAAAGCCAGAGTTTGGGCAAGTCATGTCCCACGCTTGCAATAACGGTTGACCAAATAACCCACCATTTTCAAATAAATCGAAAAGGTTTTGTGCAGATCCTTTATAGGATTTATCATGGAAAATGAGCTCCATAGGTAAGCCTAAATGTTTTACAGCAGCAACTGACCAAGCTGTAGCGGCGATTTCTTCACCATGCATTGCTTGAGGCTCTCTCTTAATCGATAGACCGTGTTTGTAAACATCACCCGTTAGCTGATTTCGAAAAATAGGTTCACACACTGCGATATGGCCGGCTTCGTGTAAAATATCTCCTGGATACTTAAGCTTATTTATATCTATTTGAAGAATTTCATTTTGAATAAATAACCCAGGCAAAAGGGTTTTATTCTTAATATCAGTCATTTCATAAGCTATTTTTATTTCGCTTAAAAAACTTAAAATAGTCTCAATATAATTTTTCATATTAGAGATCCTGTCTAAAATGAGGGATGAACACTGAAAACTTTTTGGAATGCTATAAACGTGGATCTCGAAAGTTTATTTTCGAGGATGAAATAACACGCTCTTTTCCATCTGAAAAGATATTTTTTCAAATTTGTTCATGGCAAGCTTTTCAGTGATATTTCTTCAAATATTGGTCGAACCCTAGGCAAATAAATACGGGTAATAATATTTACCACACCCCGATAGTATTTTCATTTTATCAATTTATTTTATGCCATTTTTTCAAAGTAGCACTAGGTAATTGGTAATGCAATGAGCTGTAATAAAGTGTAATAAATAATTTGTTGTTTTAAGTGTACCCTTAAATTGTAAATAACAGTATTAAAACTATACTGATGTAATTCGCTTTGATCTAAAACAGCGTGACATTGTTTAGTTAAAGATAAAATTATCTATAACTATAGGTATTAGCAATTTAACAAATCTGAGTTTTTATTACATGGATAGAATAGACGGTACAAACAGTAAGACTTTATACGATTACGCTAACCCTGAGATAGACGTGTTACTAAAACACTCTGTTAGAACACAGTTGGAATCATTGCTGAAGACTTCTATTAGTGTTGAACAAAGGCTCGTTGTATTGCAACAAAGTTTTGTTGAAGCTATGACGTTGGTACTTTCTGAAATAACTGCCCCTCACACTCAATTAGTGAAAACATTCGAAAATATGTATGACCAAGCAGTGCTGTCTATGGCCGTTGCGGGATTAAGCCAAGAGCAACTTACACATCAGTATATTTCAGCGACGGGTTTGATTATGTCACCCTATAACTGTAAGCACACAATAAAGGATATATACCGGATAAAGGGATATGCACGCGGGCTTGATAAAGCAATTCAAGGTAAGTTAAAAAATAAACCTTCAATTAATGTGTTGTATCCAGCATGTGGCCCTTTCGCCCCTTTATTACTACCTTTACTTAGTTATTACAAAGAGACTCAAACTTATAAGCCGAGTCAAATCCAAGTGACACTTGTGGATATTCAGCCCGGTGCAATATTAACCCTTAAACAGCTCGTGAGTGACTTGCAGCTAGAAGAGTATATATCACTTATTGAAGAGGCCGATGCGAGCATATTTGAGCCAGAAAATGCGATTGATCTTTTAGTGTTAGAAGCGATGCAACATGGTTTTACGAAAGAGGGCCAATTAAGTATTGCCAAACATTTAGTAAAGTACTTATCCCTAGACGGTTGGATGATCCCGCAAAATGTGTCGGTAAAAGGCATGATGGTTGTTGGGGAAATTGAGTTTAATCAACAATGGAAAACTCAAGAGTTTAGTCATTCAAGTAATGTAGCTAATGAGGCACAACAAGACCGCGTGGAGCTAGGCGAAATCCTTAAGATCAATAAATCTACTTTGTTAGAGATGCAAGAGCTTAAACTTGAAGGCGGTATAAAAGTGATCCCTGCGAATCAAATTGTACTACCTAAGGGTGTCGAAGATATGAGCAAACGTATTTTTGCGGTCTATGCTCACATAGAAACCTTCGCGCAAGAAGAGGTTGGCCAATATGATTCAGGGATCACACACCCAAGACCAGACAATAGCGTCTACATAGATCTTAAACCTAAAGACATCGAACATACTCACTTTGTTGCTAGTAGCGGAGATACGATTCAGTTTTACTATCAACTGACAGGGTTACCGGGTTTTGTGCCTGTAAAAGTACAGGAGAGTATATGATGCAAAGGTATGCGGTGTTTACGGGGAGTTGCCAGAGTTTATCGGCGATCCAATATCTCCAACAAACCAATAAATTAGCATGTGTGGTTTTGGCGGACGCTGAGCCAAACCCGGATTTAATGCAATTGCAGCAGCTACTGCATCAAGCGCAGATCCCTACTTTACAGTATAACCAGCATGACGATATGGCCCTAATAGCGGATTTGGACAGGCTAGGCGCTAATCGCGGTGTAATTTACCTATTTAGACATATTTTAAAACAAACGTTGATCAGCTACTTTGATGGCAGCTTAGTCAATATTCATCCTAGTCCTCTACCTGAATACCGTGGACCTTTCCCCCTTTATTGGCAAATTAGAAACGGTGAACAAGCCACTAAGCTTACGTTGCACCATGTTACATCAAAAGTGGATAGCGGAGATATAGCTATCGATATTGACCTTACTATTCATCCTTTCGATACGATAAGTATAGTAAATCAAAAAGTCTCGCAAGCTTTACCTCATTTGCTCAATACTTTTTGTCAATTAGAAGAGCAAGAAAATATCTCTTGGCGTGAGCAAGACACATGCTTTGAGCATTTTGCACCCATGCTCGAACCGCAGCAGCTGGCTATTAACTGGTGTAAACAGCCCACTTCGGAAATTGTGAACATGTGCCGTGCTGGCAATGTCGATGTTGGCTGTGCCACCTTTTGTCTAAGACAAGAGATGTTTCAATTGCTACAAGCGAGTGAGCTTGAATGTGATATCAAAGGCGTACAAGCAGGTACTGTTATTCAACTAAGTCGTCGAGAAGGTTTAGTTATTAAAACTCTTGATGGTGCTGTGTGTCTAGATGTTATTGGCACACAGCAAGGGCTCTTTGATGGTTATAGATTTGCTGTACTTTTTGGACTAGATGCAGGATTTTCTTTGATCTAGTGAAGCAGGGTTCGCAGGCAACAAGTTAATAATAGTTTTAAAGATGGTGAGCAAAGTCGCATGAAAGGCAATAGAGGTTGGGCTGTTATCGTAATTCCATGTGCGCGGTGCTCTAGATGACACTTCAGATGCGAGATAACAAATGAAGATAAAAATAGAACTTACCAATAATTATGGCTATGACCTAGCAGCATATCCATATAACGATGGCGCTGTGCCTAGCAATGATTTGGCCCAAACCATCGCCAAACTTGAGGGTAAAGGGGAGTTAATTGTAGAGCGTGGGCAGTCCGCAATTTTAAAAGTGCCAGGAATGGGGAGCTTGTTGGTGCAGTTTTTGGGTGAGCAGCGGCTGTCTGAATACCACGATAAATTTTGTGAACAGCCAGATGAATTTGATCAATGCGAACAAATGGTATTGATACGCTATAAGACTTCTGAGCTTTATTGGCGTTTTACTACACAACCAGAGCATCCTTCCGTTAGCTTAAGTGTTAATGATGTAGGTACTGTTTGTTTAGGAAAAGTATCATCTGGAAGTGTTCGTCAGGTGGCATTACCAGAATTGTTTGTTCCCCCAGTATTTTCTGCCCACCCTGTGGGAAGTAAACCAGAAGATAACAAATAATCTCAATAAACGAGGTGATTTTAGTTGTACAAAATATATCTAATTTAATCGCAAGTAACCTAGTTGGTGAGGCATTTGAAAGCAGTTATTAAGTCAATTTGTCGCCAATTACAACTCGAACATTATTAAGGACCAATTATGTCAGCAGATTCATATATCGGCACCATGAGACCATTTGGTGGCAATTTTACAATTCGTAACTGGACGATTTGTCAGGGCCAGTTAATGGCAATATCTCAAAACTCAGCCTTATTCTCTTTAATTGGAGATTTTTATGGTGGTGATGCAAGAACGACGTTTGGTATACCTGATTTACGTGGTCGTAGCCCATTAGGTATGGGTAATATGCCTGGTGGTGCTACTTATAATCTTGGCCAACGCTTTGGTTCCGAATATAGAACCTTAGCTTTATCGCAACTGCCGCAGCATAATCATATTGCGATATTTGAGTCTACAGGTGCTTCGCAAGCAACTGGGCGACTACAGGTTGCAACAAACGGCCCCAATACACCGACGCCGGATGCTGAGTCTTACTTGGCAGCGAATACAAGTAGCCAAATGTACTATAAAGAGCAAGGCTTTTCGCCAGCTCCCACATTGACTGATATATCGGGGTTAACTGTCGAGGGTGGTGGTGTGTCAGGTAATGTCGTTGTGGGGAATACTGGCAACTCAGAGCCATTTAGTATTGTTAGTCCATATCAGGTAGTTAACTGGCAAATGGTACTGGAGGGAATATACCCATCTCGTTCATAAATCAGACAGAGCGAGTTTTGCAAAGGCTTATGCAAAACTCGTTCTTTAGATTAGAAGGTTGAAGAGCTTTTTCTTCAATATTACCAAAGAATGCTGTATAAGTATTTGTTTAATATGATAAAAAGCAGAAATTGCTTCATATCATGGGATTTTATGTGTATCAAGCGCAGGTTAGAGGTTGAGTATCATGCGATTAAATAAAATAACTAATTCTATTAGGCTTGTTGGTTTATCAACAACCTTGACTGCATCAATAGCAACCTCGGCTGCAACAATTGATTATACCAATGTAGATACAGGGGGGGCAGTAAACGACTATACCTCAACAGTCAGTCTATCTACTAGCACAAACTTTACAATCGATTGGGGAACCGGTTTACAAGGTAGCAATGTATATACGGATGAAAAAGTATATGCGGCGAATGCTGCAATGCTGCCATTTGATACGGCATCAAATATCGCTTTCGATGCTTCTACAGGCGGTTTTCAGCTATCCGCTACAAATAACTTTTCATTAGACTCTATGTACTTAGGGCGAAGATCTACTGGTAGCACTAGTGATAACGTTTTTACTATTACGGGCTACCGAAGTGGCAGCGCGGTTATTACCGATGATTTAACATGGAGTGTTTTTTCGGGAGGCAGTGCTGAAACATTTACCAGAGGCTCAGGTACTTGGTCGGATGATGTTGAATGGCAAAATATAGATACATTAGTAGTTACTTGGGCTACAACCTCAGATGGTTCTGGCGGTGTGGTTGGCACTACAGACTTTCAGGAGATAGCTGTTCTGAGTATGGTGGTGACTAACCCTGTAGCCTCCGATTCAACCCCACCAATAATCAGTGAAGTGACACCCGTTACAACCCCAACGAACGATAACACGCCTAACTACACCTTTACTACCGATGAGGCTGGTACCTTGTCTGTAGGAGGTAGCTGTGGTACGTCGACATCTACAACTATCGGTGGTACAGGTAATCAAACTATAACTTTAACTCAAACTGATAATTCAACAGCTTTGGCTGATGGCACCTACAGCAACTGTACTATCACTGTGACCGATGCTGCGAATAATCCTAGTTCAGTTTTGAATATTACCAGTTTCACAGTGGATACTACAGCGCCAGCGGTTGCAGAAGTGACCGCAGTGACCACTCCAGGGAGTGACAGTACTCCGAGCTACACATTTAGTACCACTGAAACGGGCACACTATCAGTAGGAGGGAGTTGTGGCACCTCAAGCTCAACAACGATTAGTTCAACAGGTAACCAAACTATTACTCTGACGGAAACCGATAACAGCACACCGCTCGTCGATGGTACATACAGTAATTGTACGATTACAATAACGGATGCTGCGGGTAATGCTAATACGCCACTGGCGATAACTGCTTTTACAATTGACAGTATAGGGCCTGCGTTTGATGGGGCAAATTCGACGCCAAATGATGATGCCACAGGTGTTGCAGGAAATGCCAATATCGTTGTCGATTTTAATGAAAATATATCCCTTGGAACGGGGAACATTACTATTCGTGACGTCAGTAGCAATAGTGACTTTGAAGTTTTTAATGTAGCAACCGAGAGCGATGGTACAACGACAAGCCCAAGTGCCGGTCGTATAGGCATTACAAATGATAAAATTTATATAAACCCTAGCAATAATTTATCGGGTAATCGTAACTACGCTATTCGTATTGACGCAACTGCTGTTGATGATTCTGCGGGAAACAGCTTTCCAGGTATTAATGATGATACAAGCTTTAATTTCTCGACAGGTAACACTGCACCTGCAGTTGACTTAGATTCAACGAGCGGCAGTGACGATAGCAGTGTATCATTCTCTGAAGGGGCTGGTGCGGTCAATATTGCAGCGAATGCGGCTGTGACAGAAGCAGATGGCGACACGCTAACAACCATTACCGTAAGTCTTACAAACGATCAAGATGGTGTATCTGAAGGGTTAAATATTAGTGCATCAGCCCAAGATGCATTGACGGGAGTTTCAGGATCGTCTGATATTACGCTACAAGATACAATATCTATAACGGGCGCAACTGCTTCTGCAGCAGAAGTACAAACATTTCTACAGGCCATCACTTACAACAATACTTCCAGTTCACCGAATCAAACTTCTAGAACCGTCACCGTTGTCATAAATGACGGTACAAATAATAGTACTTCTCGCACAGCGACTATTTCTGTGAGTAATCTCACAGCGGCGAGCAGTACTGCAGCCAGTTTTAATACAACAAACGGCACGAATTTATCTCCAGCAATTACCTTCACCAGTGACGATGAAACACTGACTATTGCTGATCCCAGCCATATTGTCGGTTCAATTGCAGATGGGGGTGCGGGGACAGATACCTTGTCTGTAGCAACAGGCTCTAATCTAGCTAATTTTACGACATTAACTAATTTCGAAACATTAACGCCAGAAACTGATGGATCTTTGACACTTACAGAAACGCAGCATGATGCGTTTACCACGATCAATGGCTCAGGTACTAACCAATTTACAATATCGAGTGCTGATGGAGATCAAACCCTTATCGGTGATAGCGATATCGAGTCTTATGTGCTGGGTGCGGCAATGAGCTTTACACTGGCTAGTTCTGCGCAGAGTGTTACGGGAAGCACTGGAGTTGATACTATAGATGTTGCAGGTTTTACGACAACAGGTACGCTTGCAGGTGGTGCGGGTACAGATACGTTACGAGTGGATACTGGCGCAAACATCAGTGGTGCAACGCTTAGCAGCTTTGAGTCATTGTCCTTGAGTGATAATGCATCAGTGACGATGACCGAAGCACAGCATGATAACTTCACAACAATCACTGCTGCTGGCACTGAGAGTATCACTATCAGTGATTCAAGTGATGGTTTAACGGGTAATAGTGCAGTTGAAACATACATATTGTCTGCAGCTAACACTTTTACTTTGGGTCATGCAGCGCAGAACCTAACAGGGAGCAGTGGTGACGATACAGTAAATGTAGGCACATTGAATGCAACGGGAACGCTGGCTGGAGGAAGTGGAACAGATACACTCATACTCAGCAATAGTGGGAATATTGCTGGCGCAACGGTTAGTGGTTTTGAAAATTTATCAGTAGCAGAAAATGGTTCAGCTACAATTTCGGTAGCGCAATTATCGTCGTTTACCGGAACAGTTTCTGGTAGTGGAAGTGAGTCTTTAACACTGTCAGGTGACGGTGATATTACCACTATTTCTGCAATTGAAAGTTATACACTGTCTGATGATTCTACAAACGCACGAACAGTGACAGTAAGCAACACTAACCACTCTGTTACAGCTACTTCAACTTCAGATGCAGTGACCTTCGATTTAGGTTCGCTTACTTACGCAGGCACAATCACGGGTGACAATACGACTGCGGACACATTATCTTTGGGTTCTGGTGCTGATATTACTGCTGCAACTATCAATGGAGTAAGTAATTTAACGATAGAATCGGGTGCCAATGTTGCAATGACAGTCAGCCAGCACCAAAACTTTAACGGTACATTGACTGCCAGTGGTTCGGAAACTATTACGCTAAGTGGTGACGGGGATATAACAGCACTAACAGGTATCGAAAACTATCTGATTGGTGATGATAGTTCTAATACTCGAACCATCACAATTTTAAGCGGTACGACATCTGTCACAGCTAATTCAACTTCAGATGCCATCACATTTGCTATCGGCGGAAGTGCTTACAGTGGCATATTAACTGGCGATAGTAGTGTTGCTGATAATCTATTAGTAACTGATGGTGCAGACGTCAGTGGTGGTGTATTTAATAGTATAGGAACGCTCAGCTTAGCGAGTGGTGCAAGTGTTGCTGTTGATGCTGAAAATTTAAATGATTTTACAACTGGCATTACTGGCAGTACAGGCATTGAAACACTAAACCTTATGGATGGGGGAACCTTTGACTTTGCTACAACTAATGTTACGGGGATCGAAGGGATCTCAATTGGCACTAATAATGTAGCAACGATTAATTTAACTGATAACTTCAATGCAGATACACAAACAGTGTCTGTTACTAATACCACTGGCAGTGCAATAACTGCTGATCTAGTAATTGATGCTTCAGCGTTTGTTGGCGATGTTCTTGAAATTACCGCTGCTGACTTAGATGGATCAGACACGATGATTGGTGGTAGTGGTGCAGATACTATCCGCCCAGGTGGGGGAGCAGATACCATCACAGGTAATGGTGGAAGTGATAACTTCATTGGTGAATCAAGTGATTTGAATGGCGATACACTAACAGATCTGAGTATTGGTGACGTAATAACGATTACTGGTATGACTGGGTTATCAACCAGTAATGTGCGTTTTAATGGCAGCAGTATCCTAGAGATTGATACCAATGCTACTGACTTCTCAAGTCCTGAAATATCACTCTCACTTACAAATGCTCCAGCGAGTGATCTTGTGTATACAGTCGCTGACTCGGGCAGTGATACTGTGATTACTTTTGGATCTTCAAATAGTGGCCCTGTTTTTAGTGGCTTAAATGGAGGAAGCACGTTTACTGAGGGCGGTTCAGCGATCGTAATTGATGCCAATGTCACAGTCGCAGATAGTGAACTAGACGCACTTAATAGCGGCAATGGTAATTATGATGGTGCATCTGTAACTATCGCGCGAGCGGGTGGAGCCAACGGTAACGATCTCTTTACTAACACAGGGTTGCTGGGAGTGTTAACTCAAGGCGGTGCGCTAAGCTATAATAGCAATGTGGTGGGAACGGTAACCACTAATTCAGCAGGAACATTACAACTTACTTTCAACAGTAATGCGACTTCAGTTCTCGTTGATAGTGTGTTGCAGGCAATTGGCTACATTAATAATGCTAATAACCCTGCCTCAACTGTCACGCTTAACTATACTTTTAATGATGGGCTGATAGATAGTACGGGCACCAATCAGGCTATTGTAACAATTGTCCCTCCAAGTGTTCCGTCGAATAATGCACCGGTTATTTCAGGTCAACCTATTACTTCAATAGATGAAGACACGCTTTATAGCTTTACTCCTTCTGCGACAGATTCAGACGGCGATAGCTTGGAGTTCAGTATTACGAACTTACCATTATGGGCTCGTTTTGATAATACGACGGGAACAATCTCAGGTACACCAATTGAGGGACAAAGTGGTAGTTACGATAATATTGTTATTACTGTCTCTGACGGTGAACTTGAATCAGCTCTACCAGCATTTAACATTATTGTGAATCCAGTGAATGATGCACCTGTTATTTTCGGTGTACCGCCTATCGAGGTGAAGCAAGGTGAAAACTATAGTTTCACGCCTACCGTTGAAGATGTTGATTCAGACACATTCAGCTTTTCTGTCTCTAATCTACCTGCATGGCTGAGTTTTGATACTTCTACGGGCAGACTGTCAGGCACGCCTGATATTACTGACGTAGGTAATTATGAAAATATTGTCATTAGTGTCAGTGATGGTTCATTACAAGCAAGTTTAGAAGGGTTCTCTATCCTTGTTACTGCGACTAACGCAGCGCCAGTAGCCAATAACATGCAGAGAAATGTCCAAGAAGATGGGACAACGAGCTTTGTGGCAGATGTTCAAGACGCCAATGATGATTCATTAGTTATCGAACTTATCTCGCAACCTGAAAATGGTAACGTACAAGTACAAGGGACGATTTTTACTTATACACCGAGTCCAAATTTTAATGGCAATGATACATTTACTTATCGTGTTTCTGATGGACAATTATCATCTAATGACGCTTCAGTGGTGATAAATGTAAGTGCGGTAAATGATGTCCCTGTGGCGAATGACGATAACTTTAATTTTGCAGCCGTATCTGATAATCAATATACATTATCAGTACTTGAAAATGACACCGATGCTGATGGCGATGCATTGCGTATCATTGGTGCAAAAGCGTCGATAGGCACAGTATCTATCAACAATAACACGTTGAGTTATCAAGCAATTGAGAATACTCAAGGCCCAATTCTTGTTAATTATATTATTGAAGATCAGAGTAAAGCTCGAGCTGAAGCGACCGCAACGATTGCTATCAATAGTGATGACTCGTCTGCAATGCCAGTAATCACAGCCCCTGCAGATTTAACTGTCAATGCAACGGGTTTATTCACCAAAGTTGATTTGGGGATAGCAATGGCGTTTGATAGCTCAGATAATCCTCTACCTGTTTCGCTCGTACGTGGAGCCCCCATTTTTGCACCGGGTAAACACTTGGTGTACTGGCAAACCGAGGATAATGAAGGTCAACAAGTAACGACAACTCAGCAATTAAACGTCAATCCTCTTGTATCATTACAAAAAGATAGTCGAGTTGCTGAAGATAAAGAGCATGCCGTTAAAGTGTATTTAAACGGACCTGCTCCAAGTTATCCTGTGGTAATTCCTTACACTGTATCTGGTACAGCGGACAGCGCTGATCATGATTTACAATCTGGCGAATTGGTTATAAGCGCTGGCGTGTCGGCGAGTATTCCACTAATGATTTTTGCCGACAGTAGTGATGAAGGTAACGAAACTATTGTTATAACCCTTGGTGACTCTGTAAATAAGGGCGCAAAATCTACTTCAACGGTGACAATTGTCGAAGACAACGTCGCGCCGAATATTGAGACTTTAGTTTTACAGAATAATCAACAACGCAGCACTATTACTGCTTCAGGTGAATTGGTGACAATTACCGCAAACGTATCAGATCCAAATCCAACGGATGAAGTAACTGTTGAGTGGGATGCTGCGCCAGAGTTTGTGAACACCTCAAATGATCCGTTCATTTTTGAGTTTAATCCAGCCGCTGTAGCTTCTGGCATTTACAAGGTACGTGTTACTGCAAAAGATAATGCAGTACCAAGTTTGTCGACTATGAAAGATGTTTATATTGAAGTAATACCGTCACTACCTGAACTGACTGCGGTTGATAGCGATGGCGATTTAATACCTGATGATCAAGAAGGGTATGTAGACTCTGACAATGACGGTATTCCTGATTTTATGGATGCAATCTCTGATTGTAACGTAATGCAAGAGCAAGCATTAGAGTCGTCACAATTTTTAGTAGAAGGTGACCCTGGAGTATGTCTGCGCAAAGGGGCTACAGTGCCGCAAAATAATACGGGCGGTTTGCAGTTGCTAGAAACAGAATTACCGGAAGATCCAACTGCAAGCAATACTGGAGGGCTATTCGACTTTATAGCAACGGGTTTACCAGAAGTTGGTGATACCTACAGTATTGTTTTACCGCAGAGACAACCTATTCCTGTAAATGCTGTTTATCGGAAATTAATTAATGGAGATTGGCAGAACTTTGTAATTGTTGACGGCAATGAAGTACTGTCAGCGCAAGGTGAACCAGGCTTCTGTCCTCCGCCAGGTAGTAATGAGTGGACAACAGGGCTATCTGAAGGGGACTGGTGTGTACAACTACGTATTGTTGACGGTGGTCCAAATGATGATGATGGTGTTGCCAATGGTAGTATTGTAGACCCAGGTGGTGTTGCTGTGCCAACCACAGGAAATAACGCCCCAATTGCGAATGCAGATGCTGTGACAATTATGGCTGAGGAATCTGTCGTTATTGATGTGATAGCCAATGATGAAGACATCGATAATGATACCCTTACCATTACCGGTGCAACGGTTGATTTCGGTACTGTTGTTATCGAGAATAATCAGCTTGTTTACACGCCTATAGTCGGGTATATCGGGGATGCGACTATTCAATACAGTATCACTGATGGGATGGGAGGAACGGCTAATAGTACTGCAATTGTGACTATTAAAGTTAATCAAGCTCCCGTGACACAAAATGATAGCGCATCTAGCAATGGAGAAACCATCACGATTGATGTTTTAGCTAATGACAGCGACCCAGAACAAGGTGAACTGTTCTTAGTTTCGGCTACCACAGAATTTGGCACTTCCGTTGTTAACAGCGATGGTACGTTGAGCTACACCCCCGCGGCTGGTTTTGAAGGGATGGATACGATCAACTATATTGTGAAAGATGCACAAGGTGCGCAATCACAGGGAAGCGTTTCAGTAACCGTTGAGTTAAAACAAACTGTTAATGTGAGCAATAAATCATCAGGTGGTGGCCTTGGCATGATCACCTTACTCGTCGTTTCTGCTTTTGTAGTAAGACGTAGAGTGTCTCGGTTACCGAGTTTTGCTCTCCTATCCACTAGTTGTGTGTTAGCAAGTTCAGCAGCCGCGGAAGATTGGCAAGTGTCTGCAACCCTAGGTCAAGCGACAGCTCAAAGTTCATATTCATCTGAGCAATGGGTACAAACGGCGATTGATGATGAAAGCATTAGTTGGTCGGTTGGTGCTTTTTATAATTTAAAACCTAATTGGAAGTTGGGTATTAGATATATTGATTTAGGCGAAGCGAGTGTTAATTTTTCTAAAGAAACGAGTAACCCTGAGCAAGCGCACTCAGAACTTTCAGACAAAGCGCCTGCTTTACCTACTGGCTTGGCAATTCAAGCTAACTATTTAGTTGATTTAGCCTCATCGCTCAAAGGGGAGCTGTTTCTAGGTGCGTATCATTGGAAATATAAAATAAACAGTCGCAGAGATAATTCAAATACTATTGTCAAACGGGATGAAGGAACTGATTTTTTTCTTGGCGCAGGTATAAATTATCAACTACTTGACTCAGTTAGTATAGGTGTTGACTATACGCGGTATTTTGTCTCTGAGAATGATATAAATGAAATTGCTCTTTCAATGAGCTATCAATTTTAATTATTTAAAAGCCAGCACTTTTGTGCTGGCTTTTTTATTAGAGTTAGCCGACAGAGCAAAAACACTTGGAGTTGAATTAGCAAGGTCATACTTATTTTTACAAAAATTGTGGACCTATAATGCTGAACTCTTTAGCGATGCTGTAAAATCTTATCTAAGTTTTGTTTTGATTTAGCAACGCTTTGTAGTGGGGTTAGTCCGTTTGGGTATTCTTCCTGTTCCATCACTAGCCACTTGGTGTCGCCGTGCGATTCTAACGTATCGATGATGGCAGACCAATCAATGTTGTTTTCACCAATAATCGGGCTCATGTTGCTGCCCTTAATCGTGCGTACTTTAATGTGCGTTGCAAGTGTACGGTTAGGGTACTTTTTAATAAAGTAGATTGGATCTTTATCTGCGTAATTGACCCAGCCTATATCTAACTGCAATGGCATGGTCTTGGGTGTATTAGTGGCAATGTAATCCCAAAACGTTGCGTTATTAAATGCATTAAACTCTTTATTATGATTGTGAAAACCGATCTTCATATCAAAGCGGGTTGCATAATCACTGACTTTAGTGAGCTCTTTAACCAGAGATTTAACACCCTCTGGGTGCCATGCTCGCTCATCCCAAGGTATATAGAGTGTTGTAACGCCAAGGGTCTTGTAAAACAGCAGGGTGCTATCAATTGTGTTTTCACTGAGCGCATCAAAGCCTATATGGGCACTACTGGCAACTAAGCCTAATTCACTGAGCTTTGCTCTTAAGGCTGCTGGGTTATTTGAGTATGGACCAAAATCTCCGGCAAACTCAACACCGTCAAAGCCCATTTCGGCAAGAGACTTAAGCGTACCATGAAAGTCATTTTTTAAGGTGTCTTTGACTGACCATAACTGCACACTCACTGGCAGTTTTGCGAATAATTGACCACTAAATACAAGGCTAAAAATGAGCAATAAAATGCGGGTTTTAAACATACTTAAATCCTAAAAAAGCAGGGGAGAGCTCCCCTGCATTAAACTGTGTTATAAAACAACACAAGGGGGAAAGTTAATCGGTATAGGCGTACTCGCTTAAACCAAGCTCAGCTAAAACCTGATCTAAATGAGCTTTTGCTTCATCAGAAGGGCCAGGGTAATCACCAGCAATTGGTACATTACCAAGGTAACCTATGTCTTTACAGCCTTCAGGTGTACAGAAAAAGGCAGCAAGCACTAACTCTTTAAAGCGTAAAAAGGCTTTACCAATACGCTGAAATTGCAGAGGTGTTTGCTCGTTTAAAAACGCAATATCGTCTAAAATCGCGCGATGTTGCTTTTCGTTAAGCGCAACAAATTGCTTTTTAAAACGAAGCTGTGCTTCATCGTTAAGCCACGCGAGTGAATTTAAAATTTTAATTCTATCGCGTTGTTGGCCTTCATAAGGCGCGCTTACCCACTCATTAATAACTGCCGGTACTTGTAGCTCACTGGCTGATGGAATAGCTCCTTCGCGCGGTACAATGTAATCAGATAAAAGCGCTACTAACGTAAGCTCGTCCGCTGTTAAGGTCAGCGGCCAAGGTGATTCTGGTGGCATCACCAAATTAGGATCTTGGCCATAGCCTTTAGCGGTGACAGGCTTAATATCTAAATCAGGCCAATGCTCTTTTGCAGAGACAGCACCGTCATCTTCAAGTGCTTTTGTGCAGCCAGCAGTTAAACCAACCGCCGAGCCCGCAGCTAATAGGCCAAGCCATTTTAAAGACTCACGGCGGCTCATGTTAGAAACATAGTTATATGAGTCATGTTCGTTACGATGATGCATAATTAAAGTACCCCGTTATCAATTTGTTGAGCAAGCCAAGTTGAATTACGCATTGCCAGTGTCATGATGGTGAGCGTACAGTTTTTATGGGGGTTAGAAGCAAATACACCGGCATCCATTACAAATAGGTTATTACAATCCCATGTTTGACCCCATTGATTGGTGACCGAATCTTTCTTTGAGCTCCCCATTCGAGTCGTGCCCACTTCGTGAATGATTTCGCCACCTTTTGAAATTGCTTTTTCAGCAGGCGGGAGGTCGCCAACGGTCGCCCCCATGTTTTCTAAGATTTGCTTCGCGGTTTTTAAACCATGTTCGATTTGCTTTAACTCTCTGTCAGACCACTTAAAGTGGAACTTTGATACCGGAATACCCCATTTGTCTTTAACCTTTTCGTCGATTTCCATATAGGTATCTTTGTTCGGTAACATTTCGCCACGTAGAGCAAAGCCAACGTAAGAGCCATATGCATCACGAATTTGTTGTTTAAGGGCAGGACCATAACCTTGTTTATCACCCGATACACCTGAGCCTGGTTGCCTAAAGCCACCGCCAATTTCAAAGTGATAACCACGTGGGAAATCTAATTCATTGTTAGCTTGTGCTTGATGACCCCACCAAGGAATAAATAAGTGGTTAGCGGTATGGCCATCTTCGTTATAGCGTGGGCGGCCTTTAAGTGCTGGAATTTGTGCACCTAACCATGCACCCGTCGAATCCATTAAGTTTCTACCTACTTGGCCACTTGAATTAGCAAGGCCTTTAGGGTGCTTTTTATTTTTTGAGTTTAATAAGATACGCGCTGATTCACAGGCACTGGCTGCTAAGATAACCACATCAGCATCAATGGCATGCTCAGTGACCGTATGTTTATCAACATAGGTTACGCCAGTTACTTTACCTTGCTCATCAACCTTGACTGATTTAACCATGGCATCGGTAATGACTTTTAAGTTACCGGTAGCTTTTGCCATAGGTAATAGCGATGTCGTAGTTTGAAAAGCGGCGCCAATCGAGCAACCCGAGCCACAAGGCGTTGCATAAAAACACGCCATGCGATCATCTTTCGGGCGAGTTAATACCGCACGGTGCATCGGTACTGCTTGAATACCCATTTTCTTTGCAGAAGCGGCAATTAAAAGCTCAGGAACACGCGGCTTTGGTGGCGGCTGTAAAATACCCGGTGACGAATCTGGCATATCTTCATGGCCTGTATTGGTGCCACATACACCAACAAGTTCTTCAGTTTTATCGTACCAAGGTGCTAAATCAGCGTATTCAAAAGGCCAGTCAGCACCGTGACCATCACGGCTTTTGCCTTTAAAATCGTGCTCGCTAAAGCGTAATGAATAGCGGCCCCAGTGGTTTGTTCGACCACCTAGCATACGTGCGCGCCACCAATAAAAGTCGCTCCCTTTTGCGCTAGTGTATGGCTCATCAGGCACTTGCCAGCCGCCATCAACAGTTGCGTCGTAAAAGCCAAAGTTTTTGTCTTTATTACCTGCACCCATAAGTGGGGCTTCGTTGTTACGGCGAAACATCGGGCTTTCTGTTTTCGGGTCATAATTACGACCGGCTTCAAGTAATAACACTTTGTGGCCAAGTTTGGTCAGCGTGTAAGCAGCCATGGCACCGCCAGCACCAGAGCCAACTACTAATACCTTGTGTTTAAAATCAGACATCTTATAGCTCCTTGATTTTTATATTTTTAAACCACACTTTGTCGCCGTGGTCTTGAAGCCCAATATGACCTTGTTCAGCCGTTGCAAAGTTTTGCCAGGTTGCAAACTTACTGCCTTTAACAAGGGTATTCCAGGTTGTACTACCAATCACAATGCTGGTGGTGCTAATACCGTTTTGCCAAACTTGTAAATGGTTGTCTTGCATCTTAATACGTACATGGTTCCAGCTATTTGCTGGTTTGTGCGCTGCAACTGGCGCAGCAAATAAATCGTAAATTGACCCCGCTAAATGCGAGTCAATTTCAGTATCTGGGTGTTCTTCGTTATCAATAATTTGAATTTCAGGCGCATGAGAGTAAATCATCTGCCCAGTTTCATCAGCCAGTACGAAAATGCCACTATTGCCTTTGGTAGAGATTTTCCAATCAATCTTTAATTCAAAGTTTTGGTACTGCTTTTTAGTGAGCAGGTCGCCACCACTTTTGGTTAGTGTCATAGCGCCATCTTCAACGACCCATGCAGGGTTTAAATATTCGCTTTTAAAGTTACGCCACTGCGACATATCTTTACCATCAAACAATAACTGCCAGCCAGCTTGCTTTTCTTGTTGTGTAAGCTGATTGTCAGCCGCATTAGCGAGTGCACAGCTACTAACGGTGAGCATTAAAGTCAGTGCTTTAAGAGATTTAAACATAGTGTTCCTCGACGATTTACTTGCTTAAGACGCACATTTTTCGGTGCGTTTGTTGTTATTAATTACTAAATGCAACCCAATGAATGCGACGATTAAAATAATTGGGAAGATCAGTAGGTTTTGTAATACAGCCTGTCCGGCTAAAATTTCAATTTGTTCAACACTTGCGCCACTTGCTTCTGCCGATGAGCGTGCTGTATCTATCCAGCTACCAATTACAGGGTTCCAAATGCTCATCGCAAACATGCCTGCACCGCCCATTAACGACATACCCAGCGCCCCTGACTTTGGAATGTATTCAGCAACGCAGCCAAGCATGGTTGGCCAAAAGTAGGTAACGCCAAGTGCAAATAATATGGCTGCTAGATAAATCATGCTGCCCTCGGCTTGGCTCATCATAAATATACCTAAGCTTGCACAAATGGCTGAACCAAGTAATACACCGGTAGGGTTGAGCTTGTGCACAATGGGGCCAGCAAAGAAGCGACCAACAGCCATTAAGCCAGTGATTAAGGCTAATACCACCATAGGAGAGGCACCCGATGAACCTAGAATACGCTCAATCCATTGTTGCGTGCCAAACTCAGTGGTTGCTGTGAGTGTCATACAGGCAATTAAAAAGAGGTATAACGGCGTGAATAAGTGGCGAATATTACTGCTGGTTGAGTGAGTACGCGTATCAAAGCTAGGAAACTGCGCTTTAATCAGCATAGCGCCATAAATAACCGTAGGCACTAAAATTAACGCCACTTGCCATTGCCAGTTTAAACCCGCTCCCGACATAAAGTTAGAGGCAAGTGCGCCAATCACAATGCCACCTGGGAACCAAACATGAAAACGGTTTAGCATGGTAGTGGTATTTTTAGGATACATTTCTGCAATCAGCGGATTACAGCCCGCTTCAACAGAGCCGTTAGCAAAACCAATCAAAAAGGTAGAAACCAGTAAGCCCCAAAAGCCATCGGCAGTAATGGTCAAAACCAGACCAAGTAAATGGCAGATAAAGGCTAACGCCACTAATTTCTTCGCGCCAATGGCATTATAAATAATGCCGCCGATCATAGTCGCAACCGGAAAACCTAAAAATGCCATGGCATTAACCCAACCTAATTCTGTGTCGGTTAGGCCAAACTCACTGCCAAGTTGACCTAAAATACCAGCACGAATGGCAAAGGTCATAGAGGTCACAATCAGTGCTATACAGCAAAGCCGAAAGACAATGCGGTTATAATTATTGTTGTCCATATTGTGTGTCCTGTGTGTTCAATTGTTGTCGGTTTTATAAACCTAAAATTCGATTATTACGCTCAGTGTTTGTTGTGCCACTGGCAAAATCGTCAAAGGCTTTGTCTGTTGGATTTATTAAGTGGGCTTTAATAAACTCAGCGCCTTCTCTTGCCCCATCTTCTGGGTGCTTTAAGCAGCATTCCCATTCAAGTACAGCCCAACCATCAAACCCATATTGCGTTAACTTGCTAAAGATTTGCTTAAAATCGACTTGGCCATCACCTAAAGAACGAAAACGCCCTGGTCGGTCTTGCCAGTTTTGAAAACCGCCATAAACACCTGAGCGGCCATTTGCGATAAATTCGGCATCTTTGACATGAAACGCCTTAATGCGCGAATGATAGATATCGATAAACGCTAAATAGTCGAGCTGTTGCAATACGAAGTGGCTCGGATCATAAAGAATATTAACGCGAGGGTGATTATTGGTTGCCGCTAAAAAGCGCTCAAATGTCACACCATCATGTAGGTCTTCACCCGGGTGTAATTCATAACAGACATCTACACCATGCTCATCAAAGCAATCTAAAATAGGTAACCAACGCTTAGCAAGCTCATTAAAACCTTGCTCAACGAGTCCTTGTGGGCGTTGTGGCCACGGGTAAAAGGTATGCCATAAAAAAGAACCCGAAAAAGTCGCATGAGTTGTTAACCCCAGGTTCTTACTGGCTTTAGCAGCTAGCATCAGTTGCTCTGTTGCCCATTCTGTACGTGCTGCAGGGTTACCTTTTACATGCTCTGCGGCAAAGTTATCGAACATTTCATCGTACGCAGGGTGCACAGCAATTAACTGACCTTGCAAATGTGTTGATAACTCTGAAATTGTAAGTCCATACTCTGTGGCAATACCAGTGACTTCATCGCAGTATTGCTGACTTTGGGCGGCTTTTTCTAAATCGAAAATTTCAGGGTTAGAGGTAGGTACTTGAATCGCTTTGTAACCTAAACCGCTTGCCCACTTACATAAGCCACGAAGGCTGTTAAAGGGGGCTTCTTTAGAAATAAACTGCGCCAAAAAAATTGCTGGCCCTTTGATTTTATTCATTCTTTATTATCCAATCTGTAATTTGTGCCACTTAATGTCTTGCTTCGATGAAGCAACTACGTGCTCAATAAATGCCATACCACGTATAGCTTCATTGATGCCAGGCACATCAAATGCTGAGTTTGTTGCTCTATCGCCTTGTTTAAATGCGTGAATTTGTGCTGCAAAATTGCTGTAGATATTAGCAAATGCTTCTAGGTAACCTTCAGGGTGACCTGCAGGGGCGCGCAGTGCGTTTTGTGTCTCAGGGTGTAATTCACCCACACCCGCTCGCAGTAAAATAGAGGGTTGGTTGTGACCACGCAGCCATAAACTATTAGGTTCAAGCTGTGACCATTCAAGGCTTGCCTTGTCGCCGTAAATACGTAGCCGTAAGTTGTTTTCATCGCCAATAGCGATTTGGCTTGCCAGTAAAACGCCTTTACAACCATTATTGAATCTAAGTAGCACGGTGCCATCGTCATCAAGGGCGCGACCTTCAACCACATGATTTAAATCGGCACAAAGCTCGGTGATTTCGAGATCAGAGACATACTCGGCTAAGTTAGCTGCATGCACGCCAATGTCGCCCATACAACAACTAATGCCAGACTTACTGGTGTCTAAACGCCAGCTAGCTTGTTTTGAGCCTTCGTCTTCACTGTGTGCTAACCAACCTTGGGTGTACTCAACAATCACTTTACGTATAGTGCCAAGCTCACCGGCTTTAATGCGATGTTTGGCCTCTTTGACCATAGGGTAACCTGTGTAAGTGTGGGTTAACCCATATAAAACCTGCTGCTTTGCAATGATGGCTTGTAATTGCTCTGCTTCTGCGAGAGTGAGCGTTGCGGGTTTATCTGATAGCACATGAAAACCATGTTCAAGCGCCATTTTTGCGACCGGAAAATGCAAATGGTTGGGTGTTACAATAGCCACAAAGTCGATACGCTCATCAGTGGGTAATTTTGCTTCTTCGGTAAATAACCTTTGGTAACTGTCGTAGCAACGACTGCTATCAAGCCCGAGTAGTTCGCCAGTTGCTTTACATTTGTTTGCATCTGAACTGAATGCGCCTGCAACAAGCTCTATCATCCCGTCTAACCGCGCTGCAATTCGATGAATAGCGCCAATGAAGGCACCATCGCCACCGCCTACCATTGCCATGCGGATCTTAGCTTTGCTCATCTTAAGCGCTCCTAGTTTAAATAGCGTTTGTTACTGTTAATATCATGTTATTGATAATAGGAAAGCTTGAGCAATAAGCGCTAATAAAAATTCGGTTGACAATGCAACAAAATCGGCGTTTAAAATATATA
This sequence comes from Pseudoalteromonas sp. CF6-2, assembly GCF_021729425.1. NCBI lineage: Bacteria > Pseudomonadati > Pseudomonadota > Gammaproteobacteria > Alteromonadales > Pseudoalteromonadaceae > Pseudoalteromonas > Pseudoalteromonas sp. CF6-2. The sequence goes on along the minus strand of NZ_CP091443.1, from coordinate 371,140 downwards.
GGGTTGTTCTTTATTGAGACAAAATTAAGCGATGGATATTCAAGAAATAATAAAAAAAGCTGGCGTAAATCAGCTAATTGCTGCATTTGATTTACTGCCAGATATCCTCTTTTGGGTAAAAGACACAGACAGTAGAATTTTGCATTGTAATCAGCATTTTATTGAGCATCAGGGTTATAAAACACTGGAGCAAATATTGCTAAAAACAGACTTCGATTTTTCGCCAAAGCACCTCGCGTTTCAGTACGTCAATGACGATAAACGAGTGACGGAAGGCTACATAGTAACTGACCGTTTAGAGCTTAACCAAACCCAACAAGGTGAGCTCGGTTGGTTTTCAACGTCAAAGCATGCTCTAAAAGATCATGATGGCAATGTGATTGGCACCTATGGTGTGACTCGGCACTTACAAAAAACCTCAAAAGCACTTTCTCATGTAAGAGCAATTGAAGAGCCGGTAAAATTTATTCGCGAGCATTATCATCGTCAGATCAGTATTGATGAATTAGCAGAGCTTGCACACTTGTCGGTAAGTGCTTTAGAGCGTCGCTTTAAAAAACACTTAGCAAAAACACCCAATCAATTCATTAATGAAGTGCGTCTCGAAAATGCTCGTAAGCTGCTGATTGAAACACAGCTACCCATTTCACAAGTCGCTTATCAGTGCGGCTTTTCTGAGCCGAGTTACTTCAGCAAACAATTTCGGCGTTTGTTTGGTGAAATTCCCTCACAAATGCGCTCACAACTCGGCGATTAAATTGCCGCTCTTGCCATTAAAATAGCCCCTTGCTCAGCACTGGCAAGGGCGGGGGTTAAACGCGCTTTACTGGCATCAGTTAAATAAGGCGTGATGGCACTGGCAATGCCGCCCATCAAGGTAACGTTTTCAATACCTTGTTTTTCAAAGTAAGCGATATAGCGGGTAATGTATGCGCACGCTTCATTTATTAATTGCTGACAAAAAGCGTCATCAGAATAGCTAAAAACCAGCGGTGCAAATTTGGCGAGCTCAACAGGGCGTGCTGATATTAAACGCTGACTTAACGCTTGGCTTGAGTTGCAGTTAAGCTGGGTGAGCAGGGTATCTACAGCAGCGGAACTTTTCGCAACACCATCAAGTACTTCAAATGTTTTACGGCAAAGTTGTAAGCCTAACCAACCACCACTGGCACCATCGCTCAGCAATAAACCATAGCCTCCCAATTCACTAAATTGGTTTTGCTGTTGGTAGCCTGCACAAAAGCCGGTGCCAATAATAATCACCGCGCCATCATGGTGTTGGTGTGCGCCTTTACACGCAATCAGCATATCTGTTGAAAGAGTAAACTTAGCAAAAGGGTGCTGCCATTTGGTCATGGCTTGATAGGCAGAGTCGATATTGGCACCGGCAAGCCCAGCATGCACATAGGTGTTTTTGAGCTCGCTTAAGGCAAGCCCTGCCTCATGAAAAGCAAGCTCAGTGGCGTGCAGTATTGAGTCTTGGCTTTGTTGACAGCTGGTGGCCACGTTTGCTGAGCCACTTATGGCTTCGCTAAGCAAAGAGCCATTTTCGTTTTCTAAACGAACTTTACACTTACTGCCACCGCCATCAATACCTAAAAAATACGTTGCTTTTTTCGCCATGCTTAATCCTTTGAAAGTAGCTTATAGATAGCCTCAGCGTTAATTGCACCTTGTGCGTTATGCACGCAAGAGTGTACATGCACAGATGCATTTGCTGAATGGTTTCTTATTAATTGCCAAAAAGCTTCCGCGTTTTCTAGGGTAACGCCGCCACCCATAACAATTTCTATTTGATTGGCGCTCTGCGCTAAATATGTGTTGAGCTGATTTAGACCATCAACGGCACTTTGCCCGCTTTGCCACGGCGTGCCTGATGTTAATATACGGTCAACTCCTAAGCTAATGAGTGTATCAAGTGCGCATAACGGGTTTGTAAGGGTATCGAATGCACGGTGAAAGGTCACCATTAAGCCATGCTGTTTAGCTGTGGCAACTAAAGAGCGAGTCACGTTTAAATCAAGTTTTCCTTGTTTGACTGCACCCAATACTACCCCATGTGCCCCTAGATTAGCTGCGAGTTTTATCTGTTTTTCCATTAATTTATGACACTCAGTACGAACAGTAAAATTGCCAGCTTCTGGTCGTATCATTACTAATAGCTCGGTATTTCTGGTCAGGCTTTTCAATGCGCATTCAATTGCTGAAATACTGGGTGTTAAGCCTCCTAGGTGTAAATTGCTGCATAGCTCAAAGCGCTTTGCGCCTAAGTTGCAAGCCGTAAAAACGTTGTTTGCAAGTTGCTTTAAGTCGCTTTCATTTAGACAGACTTCAAGGATTTTACCATTGTTCATAGTTGTGTTTTTACCATATCTATTACACCTAGTTTCTAGTCACTTATTTCACTTGTTTTATCAGAAAGTATTTTATGTATTTTAATCTATTTTTATCAATTACTTATATTTTACGGTGTGTTCTTTGAAACTTTGGTTTACGCACATAAAACATAAGGTTAACTATAAAGTAGAATATATAAAAATGAATATAAAATATTCCTTGCGCCGATTTTGTTATATCGGTCACCGAATTTTTATTATCACTTTTTGACCGCTCCCCCTATTCTGAAACTGAGTTTAACAAGCTATTAACTCCCAATAATCAGTTTAAACCGATAACAATAAAATGTTTTATGAGATGTATAGATCTCATAAAGCGTGCAGAACACACAACTGGAGATGAGCATGGGCAAGCAAAGTGTAATAAAAATAAAAGAGCAAGGACGGCATTTTAAACGTAATGCAATTGTGATTTCGTTACTCTCGGCAATCAACACAGGTTACGCCGCTGAACAAGCGAATGAAGACGTAGAAGTGATTGAAGTACGTGGTATTCGTTCATCAACCGCAGAGAACTTAGCAATTAAACGACTTTCAGCTGCCACGGTTGATGCAATTACCGCAGAAGATATTGGTAAATTTCCTGATAAAAACGTCGCTGATTCATTACAACGTGTATCAGGTGTACTCATTGATCGCGATGGTGGCGAAGGTAGTCGTGTCAGCATTCGTGGTACGTCACCAGATTGGACTCTCACCCAATTAAACGGTAACTATATTGCTTCGTCTGGCACAGGGAGTCCTGCACGCAGTTTCAACTACACACTATTGCCATCAAGCATGATCAAAAGTGTAGAAGTGTACAAAAGTGCAGAAGCTCGTATTGATGAAGGCGGTATTGGCGGCACGGTTATATTACACACCCGTAAACCACTTGAAATGGAAGCAAATTCAGGGGCGCTAAGCGCTGAGGTGACTTACGATGATGTGTCTGAGGACACAAAACCACAAGTGAATGTATTGTACTCATGGAAAAACGATGAGGAAAACTTCGGTATTTTAGCAGGCTTTACACGGCAAGAAAGACGTGTGGTTACTGTTTCAAATGAGTCTTTTGGTTGGCGTTTTTACTCTGATTCGGCGGAAGATGCAGATCAACCAGCTATTGTAGACCAAGCTACAGGTGAAGTTTATGATAATGTTTGGGCATCGTCTGGCATACATGTGAAAAACGCAGACCAAGATCGTGACCGTGATGGTTATCAAGTTGCTATTCAATGGATGCCAACAGACCGTTTAGATCTGAGCTTTAATTATTTTGGTGCAAAATTAAGTTATGACCAAGTCGGACAAGAAGTGTTCTTTGCCGAGTGGAATGATAATCACAATCCCTATTTTGGTGTCGAATTAGATGGCGACACAGTCGTTGCTTATGGTAATGGTGACAATGGTTTATTGAATGAGAATAACTGGGGTGATGCCGATGTAAACGGCGGCGTGCCGGTTCGCCGTGGTTTATTGTCGCCTCAACTAACGGGTCGTGAGCGTTTTGGTGAATCAAAGTCTAATACATTTGATTTTGAAGGTACTTATTATGGTGATGCATACAGCATTACGTTAAAGCTTGGACATACAAAAGCTGACGGTGGTACATCAAAAGAAACCTATGCAAATATTGATGCTCGCCTTGGCTCTGTAAATAGCTGGCATTGGTCAACAAAAGGGGGCAAGCCATCTTACGAAGTATCTACAGATTTAGCCACCGATAAAGAAGCGTATCAATACTATGATTGGTTTGACTCTTACTCATCTGAAAATGAAGACTCTGAAAATTACATTCAAACAGACGTAAAATTTGACCTTGATGGCAGCTTTTTTACCCGTGTGTATGTGGGGGGCAAATATCGCGACCACGAAATTAAAGGGATGCGTAATGATTTTCGTTGGGATGATGGCATAGCTGACAACGGCGGTTACCGTGGCTATTTACCAGGTACAGAGTGGTTCCATAATCCTGATTTTCACCCAGATGCACCAACACTGGTGAGCGATCATGTGGTGGATAATAGCGCAGGGGATACAGGCGCATTTAACTTTTTAGCGTTTGATTTCAATGCCCTTGATAATTACTTAAAAGACAATTTTAGTCGAACTGTTGTACCGTCACTTTCGGGTACTTATGCCCTTGAAGAGAAAATTTGGTCTGTTTACACCCAAGCTGATTTTGAATGGCAAAACTTTCGCGGTAACTTGGGTGTACGTTATGTTAATACTGAGCTGACAACACTTACGTATGATGAAGTGATTGGCCAAGACAATAATGATACCGACCCAAATGAGCGTAGCAGTGATGATGGCGAAGTCTTACCAAGTTTTAACCTCGCTTGGGATGCTACAGAAGATTTAGTTGTGCGTTTTGCTGCGGCACGAACCATGTCACGAATTAGTTATTCAGATTTAAGCCAGTCTGAAACTTATGGTCCTCCGGTGAATATAAACTCGCCGGACTCATGGACAGGACGAGGCCGAGGAACATCTGTGAATACAGGTCTTGACCCTATGTTGTCTGATCAATTCGATTTAGGTGTCGAGTGGTATTATGGGGAAGGTTCTGCGTTAGGGGCGACGGTGTTTTCAAAAGATATCTCAAACCTACCAATCTCCACTCTCGAAATTGTGCAGCGAGAGCATGATTGCTGTAATGGCCCAATTGAAGTTGAAATGAACACCAAAGTAGGGGGCGGCGAAGCAAAATCAGAGGGTTTAGAGCTGTTCTTTCAGCATTCGTTTGATAATGGTTTTGGTATTTTAACTAACTACACCTACACAGATACCAGCACCAGCGAAGTCTCAACAGACGGGCAAAAAACAGATGCTGAAATACCAGGTACAGCTAAGCATCAATATAATATTTCAGTGTATTTTGAGAACGATGATTTTAGCGTTCGTGCCTCTTATAACTGGAAAGATGACCGTGCTAACGGCATACACAAAGGATATAACTTTTACACCAAAGACTATGGTCAGCTAGATGTGAATGCATCATATAATCTAACTGAGCAGCTCTCATTTACTGCATCTGTAGTAAACCTAACAGAAGAGCTTGAAGAAGGTTATTGGAAACAGAGTAATCGCTTTACCTATAACCAGTATTCGGGTCGTCGCTTTTACCTAGGCGCAAATTATAACTTCTAACCGACATGTTGTTTGTTGCAACCTAAAAAGGTACTTTTACTAAAGTACCTTTTTCTTTTTTAAGACAAGAATGATTGAATTTGTAGCGGCTACCGAGCAAGACAAAGCCTATTTACTCGACTTAAGGTTAAATACCATGGTTGGACACCTTGAGAACCAAGGGTTATTTTTATCACTTGAACAACACCAAGCAAGAGTGGCAGAACACTTTGAACACAGCCACTTAGTGTTAAATGATGGGCAATGTGTAGGCGCTGCTAAGTTCATTGTTAGTGACAAAACAATCAGTTTATTACAGCTACAAATAGCACCCAAACAGCAGGGCAAAGGGCTAGGCACTCAGGTGTTAAATGCACTAAAAGCACAAACATCAGAAATTAACTTAACGGTGCTAAAAGCAAACCCAGCGTATGGGCTATATCAACGGGCAGGATTCAAAACGCTAGGTGCAGACGACTATGAGTTTCATATGCAGTGGCAGAAATAAAAAAGGGCGCTGTTAGCATTAACAAAGCGCCCAATTTTGACTATTTCTTTTCTTCTTCTGGCAGAGTCACGTTCAACTCAAGTACTGCTAAGTCATCTTCATTTTGATCAAACTGAACTTGAACAGCATCGGTATTTACATTCACATATTTGCGTATTACATCAAGAATATCTTGCTTTAGCTGTGGCAGATAATCAGGTGTACCACGTTGTGAGCGTTCGTGTGCGACAATGATCTGCAATCGCTCTTTTGCTAATGACGCACTGCTTTTCTTCTCTGAGCGGAAGTAGTCAAGTAAAGACACATTAACCTCCAAAAATCCGTTTAAATAAGCCTTTTTTCTCTACATCTAAAAAGCGGAAATCGACAGTTTCACCTAGTAGACGATTAATTGCATCAGTATAGGCTTGGCCTGCATCTGATTCACCGTCTAAAATCACTGGTTGACCAGAGTTTGATGCACTCAATACCGCTTGTGATTCAGGGATAACACCTAAAAGTTTAATCGCAAGAATTTCTTGCACATCTTCAACTGATAGCATTTCGCCTTTTTCAACACGCTCAGGGTTATAACGTGTTAATAATAAGTGTTCTTTAACGCTTTCTAGGCCTTCTTCAGCACGCTTAGATTTACTGTGCAAAATACCTAAAATTCGGTCGGAGTCACGTACTGATGATACTTCAGGATTTGTTGTTATAATTGCTTCATCAGCAAAATACATTGCCATCATTGCGCCCGCTTCAATACCCGCTGGCGAATCACATACGATGTAATCAAAGTCTTTTTTCAAATCATTTAGTACACGTTCAACACCGTCACGGGTTAAGGCATCTTTATCACGTGTCTGTGACGCAGGTAAAATGTGTAACTTATCAACTCGCTTATCTTTAATAAGGGCTTGATTTAAGTTAGCTTCACCATTGATTACGTTTACAAAGTCATAAACAACACGGCGCTCACAACCCATAATAAGGTCAAGATTACGTAGACCAATATCAAAGTCGATAATAACGGTTTTAAAGCCCTTAAGCGCTAAACCTGTGCCAATTGCAGCACTCGATGTGGTTTTACCAACACCACCTTTACCAGAAGTAACGACAATTACTTTTGCCATGAGATTTATCCTTTAACCAAAGCTGAAATTTCTAATGAATCATTTTTTTGTTGGATTTGTACTGCGTTGCCCCAGTGTTCACCTTGTAGGGAATCGCTGATCCAATAACTACCATTAATTGAAACAAGTTCTGCTTCTAATTTTTGGCAAAATATTTGTGCTTCGTTGTAGCCTTTAGCACCTGCAATTGCACGTCCGCGCAATGTGCCATAAATATGAACATTACCGTCGCTAATCACCTCTGCGCCATGACTAACCGCACCAATAACAATAAGGTCACGATCTTTTGCATAGACCTGCTGACCAGAGCGAACTGTGCCGTGAATCACTTGTGCAGGTAGGTGAACGGTTTTCTCAACGATAGATGTATTTGTTTGTTGTTTAGCGGTTGCTCCCTTAACGTCCTGTGAATAATTTAGGACTGATAAGCCTGCCGCTTTGGCGTTTTCGTTTTGCTCTTGGCTGCCATTACACACACCAACAGGGTTAAACGATAGACTGGTAAGCATTGATTTTAAGAAAGAAAAATCAAACGAGTCACCTTGTACATCACTTAAGTTAATTACGATGGGCGCGCCTGCAAAAAACTTAGGTGCTTGGGCTATTTTTTCATCTAACTGCTTACTTAAAAGAGAGGTATCTGCTGAAAATAGATGCAACACAGATAAAGTAAAAAGGTTCCCTTTTAGTTCAAAAATTTGTTCCGACATACATGCTCAATTGAATTGTCTTGGTTAGCTCTTTTTTAAATAAACGCAGGCTGAACAAGGCGTATACAGTAAAAATCTAACCGAAATTTTTAATCTTCTTATAAGAGTCATGTTATAGTGTGCGCCCTCGTTAAGCAAGATATTATAGGGCCATAATGCTAACTGCGGTGTATAAAAGTAAGAAAAAAGCGGATACCTACCTTTTTGTAGAAAAAAGAGATGATTTTACGCGTGTTCCTGAACCTTTAATGGACACATTTGGTCAACCACAGTATGTGATGATAATTAATCTTGCTAGTCGTGAAAAGTTAGGTTTGGCAGACTTAGAAACGGTTAAGCAAGCGTTAATTGACCAAGGTTTCTACTTGCAATTACCACCGCCAGAAGAAAACCTGTTAACCCAATTTAAAAAAGACAAGGGAGTTGAGAGTGATTAAAAAACTTGCCGTAGTTCTACTAAGTGCTTCATTAAGCACATCTGTATTGGCAGAGGAAAAAACACAAGCTGACTTCGACGTATACGTTGCTGCATTAAAAAATGAAGCGACAGAAAAAGGCTATGATCAAGCCTTAATCGAGCAAGCATTCGCAACGGCTAAATTTAAAAAGAAGGTCATTTCAGCTGACAAAAATCAGCCTGAAGTAAAAGAAACCCTCGAAACCTATTTACCAAAACGTGTGCCGCAATGGAAAATTGACCGCGCGCGTAAACTATACAAAGAAAACCAAGAGGTTCTTGAAAAAGTAGCCAAAGAATACGGCGTTCAAGCGCGCTTTATTGTTGCACTTTGGGGCCTTGAAAGTAACTTTGGTAAAATCCAAGGTGGTCACAGTGTGATTGCATCATTAGTCACACTTGCTTTTGATGGCCGCCGCGAAACCATGTACAAAAATCAACTTTGGGCAGCGCTTGATATCTTAAAAGAGGGTCACATTACCCTTGATAAGTTCAAAGGTTCTTGGGCTGGTGCAATGGGTCAAACGCAGTTTATGCCAACCTCATTTAACGCTTACGCTGTTGATTACAACGGTGATGGCCGCAAAGATATTTGGACCACAGAAGAAGACGCATTTGCTTCAATCGCTAATTATTTAAAGCAAGCAGGTTGGAACGATGATTTAACTTGGGGTCGTCAAGTTAAATTACCTGAAGACTTTGATAACGCAAACATTCTTAAACGTGGCACTAAAACGCGCAGCCAATGGTTAGAGTACTGGAAAGACTCTGAGCGCAGTCTTGCTGACTGGCAAGCAATCGGTGTTCGAAAAATGGATGGTAGCGACTTACCAAACGTTGATGTTACCGCTGCGATGGTGATGCCAGATGATGTAAATGGCCGTATGTACTTAGCCTACGATAACTACAAAGCACTGATGCACTGGAATCGCTCGTATTACTTTGCAACCAGTGTTGGTTACTTATCAGATCGCATCGGTTACCCAGCGGTTAAGTAATTTATAGCTATTTTCTGTCAGGCTTAGTTTTACTGAGCCTGATGATTTATATCTCTTTACTCCATTACTCTTTGTGTAATGTGAGAATCTTATCCTTGTTATATAAAACAACAATCTCTTTGCAATTGTTATGCACTAATTCAACGGCAACATAGTTATCATTAGCTGCATGATACATATAGCCAGAATAGTTAAGCTCTGTGATAAGTTTTATATCTTTTATGACCGTGTAGCCATTTGCTTTAGGATTATCTTCATGCTCTTTTACTTTTATGGTCTTGCTTGATAAATCTAATTCAAGCCACGCATTTTTATCTGCATGCTTCCAAGTACCAGAGATATTGCACCCCGAAGTATCTGCAAAAGAGGCAATAGGCAGTGTCACTAGAAAAATCGTTAAGTATTTTATTAAATTCATTTAATTTCTTTTTATTATTTAATTTCAGATTTTAAACCTTTACCTTGAATGCTTTTTGCAATGCATCAACGTCTTTACAGTCAAGGTAATGTTATTTTAACGGCTTTTCCAACTGACACATTACATAACCAGTCATCACCTAGCATACGTATGCCAATACCTTGATTCCATCTAGCGCCCATTAATTCTCACCCTTTCCGGGCTTCTTCAAAATCTTATCTTTAAAATCGAGTACCTTGCCAATACCTGAACCGAGTTTCATTAGGCTTTGGAGTTGTTCAGGGCTCAAACGTTGTAGCTCTGCCGACCATTTTGTAACGGTTTCGAGTAGGTCGTGAATTTCTTGCATTTGCTGCTGAGCAAAGCGCTCATCATCGTTGTGGGCTTCTTCTAAAATATTATCGCGAAGTAAGCTAAGAGTCGGGTCTATCTCACGTTTTTTACGCTCTTCGAATACGCGGTTGGCCATGTCCCAAATACTGCCGGCAGGGCCGTAGTATTCTTTACGGTCGCCAGGGATATGATGCACCTTGATTAAACGCCAAGACTGAAGTTCTTTAATGCCCATACTCACGTTACCACGTGAAATACTTAAGGTATCGGCAATTTCATTGGCGGTCATGGGCTCTTTAGTAATGGTGAGTAAACCACACATTTGACCAATAGTGCGATTAAAGCCCCAACGGCTACCCATTTCACCGCAGTGCATTACAAAAGCTAAATTTTTTTCAGATAGGCTCATAATTTTTTGTATTCAAAAACTTCAGAAATTTAATGCTAGCACGGTGTTGGTATAACTAAAAGAAATAGCCACTATTCGATGTTACGCGACTAAAGTCTAAATTTTGAGCTAGTCCGTTGATTTTACTAAGTGTTAAACAGGAAAATTGAAATCGAACAAAAAATAAACAGTTTGATCTGTATCAATATTGGTGACAATAGTTTGCGTTATCGTATAGGCTCAAAGTGCTCAATTAAAATAAAACAAAGGAGGAACGTTATGAAAGCTGCAGTTAATAAAGAATACAAAGGTAAGCTGACTATTGAAGATATTCCATGCCCTGAGGTAGGGATAAACGACGTGTTAGTTAAAATAGCGGCGTGCGGTGTGTGCCACACTGATTTACATGCATGCCATGGAGATTGGCCTGTAAAACCTAAAATGCCATTAGTACCTGGTCACGAAGGGGTCGGTACAATTGAAAAAGTAGGGGCTAATATAAAGCACTTATCTGTGGGCGATAGAGTAGGGATCCCTTGGCTGTATAGTGCATGCGGGCATTGTGACTACTGCTTAGAAGGTAAAGAAACCTTGTGTCTTGAGCAGCACAATACAGGTTATTCAATAGACGGTGGTTACGCTGAGTATTGTGTTGCACATGGTGACTTTGTCGTAAAAGTACCAGACGGGTTAGGCTTTGCAGAAGCTGCGCCATTATTTTGTGCCGGTGTTACGACGTACAAGGCATTAAAAGTAACGGGTGCAAAAGCAGGTGATTGGGTTGCTATAGTCGGTGTGGGTGGCCTTGGTCACTTAGCGGTGCAGTACGCAAAAGCGATGGGCTTTAATGTAATTGCCGTTGATACTGGTGAAAGTAAACTCAACCTTGCTAAAGAGCTTGGTGCAGACATCACTATTGATTTTATGAAGCAAGTACCATCAGAAACCATTTTTGAGCAAGTGGGTGGTGCTCATGGTGTTGTGTGTACAGCAGTATCAAAACCAGGTTTTGAGCAAGCCTACAAAAGTGTACGCCGTGGCGGTAAATGCGTGCTTGTAGGTTTACCACCAGAAGAGATGCCATTGCCAATTTTCGATACCGTATTAAATGGTGTGTCTGTTGTGGGCTCAATCGTAGGCACGCGTAAAGACTTACAAGAATGCCTGGACTTTGCAGCCAAAGGTAAAGTTAAGGCCATTATTGAAGAAAAACGCCTCGAAGATATCAACGATATTTTTGACGACATGCTAAAAGGCGATATCACAGGCCGAATTGTGATGACGCTTTAAGTTGAGCTTTTTAACAAGTACTGTCAGGTTTGGTTGAATGATTCAATTGAATCTGACAGTTTTTCGTTTGTTAAAAAGCAGGGAGCTGTGACTCGTTATTGCCCCAAAATGAGTTAACGTAATTACTCTATAGATCACCTTTGAGCTATCAGATACAGTGATTCACCTAATGATATTGGCTCTACTCCACAATCTGATATTCCACTAACTTTTATGTTGGTGATGACATAAATAACTGTATTAATACACAGTTTTGTTGTTGTGCTTCCATATTCAAGAAAATGAGCGACGAGCGCATTTTCTTTTTCAGAATATCTTTAGTGCCAATAAAAAATTAGAATTGGCAATGCATTACGTTATTTGTTAAAAATAGATTTATTAATACCTGCGCGTAACATCGGCAGAAAGATGCGCGACGGGCGCACTATAAAATTGTTAGCCATAAAAACGGAGTTGAGCATTGCAAATAGGCATCTTGATAATCGGCCTTATTTCACCAACGTATTGGATGGCATCTCTTCTCAAGCAAGACGTGAATAAGGCGAAAGTAATAAGGCTGCTCAACTGGGTCTATTTTCTTTTTGCTCTATTGTCGGTACTCGCTATTCTGATAATAGAGGTATCACTAACCGCTGGTTGGGAAGATTTCATTTCGTCCAATTGGGTAATTGCAATTTGGAGCATTTTTTTACTCTCAAGGTGCAGTGAAATATATGTGGCATTTCTTAGAGATGCACTCGACAAGGTATCGGAAAAAAAGTCCGAAAGTAGAGGGAAGTGGTGGCCACGATCATTAGTAAGAATAAAAAATAAGCTTTTTGTCCATCAGTGGATATCTCGTCATATTAAAGGGAGTTCGTTGCAAAACCACGATAGGTTGGCATTATCCTTTCGTAGCTATTTCGAACTGATAGTGAATTTCGCGATCTTGTATTTGCTTACACCGGAAACATTTTGGAAAGATTGCAAGAATCCCGAAGGTATTTGGGAGTCTGGATATTTTAGTGGGGTTACGATAACCACACTTGGTTATGGAGATATCACTCCGGTTCATTGGTTCCCTCAATTTCTTACCGTATTTGAGGTATTGTGTGGTTTCGCATTAATCGTGGTTTGTTTCGCAGTGTACTTGCAGAAGGAAAAAAATGGCTAACAAGGCCGTAAACTCGGACGCATTTTCCGTTCGCTGCGCTCACTACAAATACGCCGGTTACGGCTGGCGTTATACGTTTATCAAGGAATGACTATGAATTTAAGGATATTGATACTTACCCTATTAATTACAGGTTGCTCTGAAGCAACTCCCGAGTTTGAAAAATTAGCTGTAGAAATCTCTCATGAGAAATCTGTTAAATTTGATTCTGGATACTGGCAAGTTGGTGGCAATTTGCAATCAGCAAATGCTATGGCGTGGCAGAAAGCTTCGTTTCAAAATAAAAGAGCAACTTGTAGCGTTTTCCTAGAAGCTTTGATTCAACAAAATAAGCTAAATATTGAAGATTCCTCAGATGAAAATATCAAAAAAATGTCAGAGGAACTTGTATATCTGCTAAATGAACGCTTCAAAATGGTTGGCAACGCTCAAGAAAACGAAGAGTCATTTAAACATTTAAAAGTTAGTAATGAAGCGTTAATAGTAATTAAATCATTAAAGTGGCATAAAAACGTATAACAAGTTACTCAAAAGGACGCAAAACGCTTGGCTTGCGCTCCTTCGTCGCTAACTCATTTATGTCCAAAAGCAAGCCACTACTCAAACTACTTACTAAACAAAAAAGCGCAGCTTAACTAAGCCGCGCTTTTTGTTATCAATTCACAATTAAAGTGTGTAGCTAAAGGTTAATTTAGCATTACGCTCTTCGCCTGGCATACCGCCTAAGAACATTGCTTTTGAGTAATAAGTTTTGTTAAACAAGTTGTTTAGGTTTAACTGTAGTTTCCAATCATCTGTTTGGTATTGAATTGCGGCGTCGTACACCGTGTAGCTCGGTACGTAGCCATCAGGAATACCAAAAGAGTCAGCGTTTGTACTACGGTCATCAACATATTGTAAGCCTGCGCTAATTGTAAGTGGCTCGGCTAAATCAAACCATTTAGCGTCATAGCTTAACCAGCTGCTGGCTGTTACATAAGGCACACCTTTTTGACGGTCATCGAAGGTTGATGAGTTAGGATCTTTCTTATCGCGAGCGTCTTGATATACCGCGTTGATGTTAAGTTTCCACTGCTCGTTTAAATCGGCATTTAAATCAAGCTCAACACCTTTAGTTTGCTCTTCACCATCGTAAAAGTTCTTTGGCACTGAGGCATCAGATACACCATCCTCGTAACTAGGGTTAATATACTCAAGGTTTGTACGTGCACTATCAAATACCACTAGTGATGCCAGTAGTTGATCGTCAAAGGCTTTTACACGCATACCAATGTCGTTACTGACTGATTCGGCGTCATCGCGGTCAGCTTCGTTACCCGATACACTACCAAGTACGCTGTATGCTGTACGACCTTTAGAGTGATTTACAAAGAACGAAATATCATCGCTAAATTTGTAGGTTGCACCAAGGTTGTAGGTCATACCGCTGTCTGATGTATCTGCTTCTGGTGTTGGCTCGGCTGCACTGGCACGATAGCGCGCATCAACACCAAAGTGTTCGTAGCTTTGTTTAATACGGTTAAACGCAACGCCTACACGGGTTGTGAAAGTGTCGTGAATATAGGCAACATGTTGAATACCCACACCCCAAGCTTGAACTTTTTTGTTGTAATTGCTGGTTTTTAGCGGGTCGTAATCGTAAAAGCTGCCTTCGCCCCAGTTCGGGTTACGAATATCAAAAATGTAAGGTAATTGACCTTGGTAAATAACCTCACCATCTTTGTTTTTAATGATCTTGTCGGCATCGTAAATAGAGTATTGTTTAAAACGAATATCGCGGTCTTCGTAATTGGCGTTTACCAGTAGCTCGTTATCGATTCCGGCAAAACTAAAGTCATAACGCAAGTCAGCAAAGTATTGCCATGATTTTTCGTCAGCTTCTACTTGGCGGTATTCTTGGCGACGAGCGGCAAATGGGTAAAGTACGTCATCAACCACTAATGGAGCGCGCGGGTCGGCATTGATCACGCCTTTGCGGTTCCAATAAACGTAGTTATAAGCACCCGTTTGGCGGGCAAAGCTCGATTCGTAATTACGGTATTGTAGTTGCTGGTTTAAAAATAAATTATCAGTAATGAAGTAGTTATGGGTTAACTTAAAGCGTAGCTCTTCGCCTTCGTTATCATTTGCCATTGGCGAAATAATACCATTATGGCCAAAGGTATAAGGTGTTAGGCCATCATTTGCTGCCAGTGAGTCTGCTAATTGTTGACGTTGCTGATCGGTTAGTTGCAGGCCTTTTGCCGTTGCATCGTTAATTAAATCGGCAGCGGTTACTTCACCTGCGGTTTTACCATTTACTGAGTCGCTGTTAAAAATACGAATAGGGTGGCCAATTGAATCAACGGCAATGGCATCTTTGATATAAGCGGCAGAAATCATGATGTCTTGTTTGTCGCTTAGTACATATTTTAACGCGCCATAAATTTCGTCACGGTCGTCTTTTAAGTCGCGGTAGCCCTCGCTGCGAGCGGTTTTTGCGTTAACGCGATAAGCAAGGTTGTCGGTTAATGCCGCTGTGCTATCAAAGCCTAGTGAGTAGCTATCCCATTGACCAAGCTCTGCATTAACCGTGTGCTTTTCAGTAAATTGTGGTTTCTTTTCAATTAGGTTGATAACACCACCTGCGCTACCCATACCATATAAGCCTGTTGCAGGGCCTTTAAGTACTTCTACAGATTCAACATTGGTCATTGAGCGTGTAGGGTTAAAGGTGTTGCCTAGGCCTGCACCGCCGTACATGCCATCGTAGGTATAGTTAGCACCTAAACCGCGGATCACTAAGTTATCGCCAATACCGTAGTTGTTACCCGCTTGGGTTACACCACTGATGTTACGTACTAAGTCTTGTAGATTTGTAGCGCCTTGCGAGTTGATAAGCTCTTGATCAACAACCACAACTGGGGCTGGCGTTTCCATTAAGGTCATATTTGATTTAGTGGCAAGGCCAGATTCAAGTACCACACGATTTTGTTTGTCGTAAACGGTAATTCGTTCAACTGAGTCTAAATCGTTGGCGTTTGCATTGAATGCGCTTAAGCAGGCAAGGGCTAAAATTGAGTATTTATATGTCATTATTATGGGGAATTTGTCGAAAATTTTCGGCAATGATAATACGAGCTATTTTCATTTCAAGTTTTATTTATCTAAATTAGGTATTTTTTCGTTTTAATACAAAAAAGAGATGTTTCGTTAAAATTTATTTAACTTGTGAGCGGTGAATTGTTAAAAAAGGGGAGTGCTGGCTTCTAAATAAGAAGCCAGAAAATCAATTTATTTATAGACTTTGCCGTCTTTCATTACAAATTTTACATCTTCCAGTACGGCAATGTTTTCAAGCGGGTTGCCTTTAACCGCAATGATGTCGGCTAAGAAGCCGCTTTTGATTTGACCAAGTTGATCATCCACTTTTAGCAGTTTAGCGCTATTAATAGTCGCTGATTGTAATGCCTGCAGTGGCGTCATACCAAACTCAACCATACGCGAAAACTGTTTAGCGTTATCGCCATGTGGGTAAATTGCGGCATCGGTACCAAATACCATATTCACACCCGCTTTAACGGCACGGCTGAAACTATCACGCTGCTTTTTAGATACTTGGCGCTCTTTGTTGAGGTTTTCTTCTGCAACCCCGTTTTGTTCACCGAAGGCAAGCGTGTACTCAGTGTTATAAATATCCATTGAGAACCAAGTACCATGTTTTTTAGCAAGTTTAATGGCTTCGTCATCAACAAAACTAACGTGTTCAACACTGTCTACACCAGCAATGATTGCGGCTTTTATACCACTCGTACCATGTGCATGTGCCGCAGCAGTTAGGCCGCGTAGGTGTGCTTCGTTCACAATGGCGTTCATTTCATCTTGTGAATACTGCTGAATACCTACCTTAGTGCCTTTTGAGAAAACCCCACCTGTTGCGCAAAACTTAATCGCATTGGCACCATATTTAATGTTTTCGCGTACCTTAGCGCGCACAGCCCTCGGGCCATCAGCAACGCCTTCGGCGGTGTATTTCATTTCTGGTGGTAAACGGTTGTTGTCGCAGTGACCGCCAGTAACACCTAAAGACGGCCCTGCTGCCCAAATACGTGGGCCAACAATGTCGCCTGCATTAATACCATCACGTACAGCAATCACACTGTAGCCTTCTGCACCTAAGTTACGAAGAGAAGTGAATCCAGCGTATAAGGTTTTTTCTGCAAAGTGTGCCGCTTTAATCGCTTTACGTGGAATAGACTGGCCAATTCGTTCGCTGCGTGGCACAGTTGGATCGCTCGTTAAATGCACATGCATATCCATTAAACCTGGTACTAAAGTTAGTTCAGGCAACTGTATATGTTTATCACCCTCTTTTAGGCGTGGTTCTTTATTACTATCTACACTTGTTATTTGACCGTTTTCTATACTAATAAGTGGTGATTTAATCAGTTTTCCTGAATGAACATCAACCATTTCTTTTGCAGATATATAGGTTGCAGCATTTATATTCATTGATATAAAGCCCGTTAAGCCAAGGCTTATTGATAGCAGAGTCTTTTTCATTTTTATTCAAAGTTAGATAGTCGAATCGCAACTCTAGCAACCACTTTGCATAGTGTAAATAAACTGCGATAAATTGCAGGGATACTTGCTTATTAGCAAGCTAAAGCCGCATAATTTATCTGTAATCACTATCAGGGCAAGGAAAGAATGAAAAATATAAAATTAGCAATAATCAGTTCGGCAGTTCTATTTGCATTAGTTGGTTGTAACGAACCTGCTTCTAAAAATGAAAAGCCGACGACTGAAAACGCACAAACTACGACGCAAGCAGAAGCACCCGCAGCGCAACTCGACACACTATTAGCCGATTACTTTGAAGATGGTTTACAGTTTAACCCTATCGGCGGCACTTACATTGGTCGTAGCGAATATAACGACCAATTTATTGCACCTATCAATAAAGCAAACCGTGACGAGCAGCTTAATTTTGTTAAAGAATACAAAAACAAACTAGCAAATATCGACAAAGCGCAATTAACAGGTCAGTCATTATTAAGCTACGAAATTCTAGCCCGCGATTTAGACCTTGCGATTGAAGGCGCGCAGTTTCCAAGTTATTTAATGCCAATTAACCAAATGGGCGGGGCGCATAATACCTTTGCTGCGTTAGGCTCTGGGCAAAGCGCACAGCCTTTTAACACGGTTGAAGATTATCTAGCATTTGAAAAACGTGCCGATGGCTTTATTGCGTGGTTAGACAGTGTTGAGCAATCAATGCGCCAAGGCATGAAAGATAAAGTGGTTCTTCCTAAACCGCTTGCTGAAAAACTATTACCACAATTTCAAACTCATATTGTAGAAAAACCAGAAGAGTCATTATTCTGGGGGCCAATTGCTCAGTTGCCTGAGTCTTTCAGCGACGAACAAAAAGCACAGCTAACAAGCGCGTACACCGTGATGATCAGCGAGCGTCTAGTGCCTGCGTATCAAAAAATGGCTGACTTTTTAGCCAACGAATACATACCTAATGCTCGCGAAAGCATTGGTTATAGCGACCTACCAAATGGTAAAGCATGGTATGAGTATCAAATTAAGCAGCATACAACGCTGAGCCTAAACGCCGATGAAATTCATGACATTGGCTTAAGCGAAGTATCGCGTATTTTATCTGAAATGAAAAAAGTCAAAGAGACTGTGGGTTTCGAAGGCGATTTAAAAGCGTTTTTTGAGCACTTAAGAACTTCAGATGAGTTTTACTACGATACACCAGAAGAGCTAATTGCTGCGTATGAAGCAGTAAAAGAAAAAATCGACGCTAAGCTGCCGCAAATGTTCGATATTGCGCCAAAAGCGCCTTATATAGTAAAAGCAGTTGAAGACTTCCGCGCAGAATCTGCTGCGGGTGCATCTTACCAGTCGCCAGCACCAGATGGTTCACGCCCAGGTATTTTTTATATCAATACCTTTAATTTAAAAGCACAGCCTAAGTTTTTACTTGAAACCCTGTCTATTCACGAAGCGGCACCAGGCCATCATTTTCAAATTGCCTTGCAACAAGAAATAGAAGGATTACCGCTGTTTCGTAAGTTTGGTGGTTACACGGTATTTGCAGAAGGGTGGGCATTGTATGCAGAAAGCTTAGGGAAAGAACTTGGCTTATTTACCGACCCTTACATGTGGTACGGCCGTTTATCGGATGAGCAATTACGTGCAATGCGCTTAGTGCTTGATACTGGTTTTCATGCGAAAGGTTGGACACGTCAACAAGGTATTGATTACATGTTGGCTAACTCATCAATGGCCGAAAGTGACATTATCGCCGAAGTTGAGCGTTATATTGCATGGCCTGGCCAAGCGCTATCGTACAAGTTAGGTCAGTTCAAAATTCAAGAACTACGTGACTACGCGAGTAAAGAGCTAGGCGATAAGTTCGACATTAAAGCCTTCCATACGCAAGTGCTGATTGATGGCGCATTACCAATGCCTATTCTTGAAGAAAAAATTAAGCGTTGGGTTAACGAGCAAAAGTAATAGCTCAAACTCGCTAAACTTTGCGCGCATGCTGGCTTTACGCTAGAATGCGCGCTGTTTAGGGGCTTTGAGTAATACCATGTTAGAAGATCAATTTTGGCTTAAGCGCTCGCTTGAGAAAATGTCACAACCCGAATGGGAAGCCATTTGTGACGGCTGTGGTAAATGTTGTTTAAACACATTTATCGACAGTGAAGACGAAGATGAATTTACCGCAACGGATCAACTACGCGAGGGTGAAGAACTTATTTTCACTAATATCGTTTGCCAATACCTAGACAACGACACCTGTGGGTGTAGCGAATATGCTAACCGCCAAACCTTGGTGCCTTCATGTGTAAAGCTCACTAAAGAAAACCTCAAAGATATCTTTTTTATGCCGCAAAGCTGTAGCTACCGTCGCCTTTACGAAGGCCGTGGCCTTGCGTCTTGGCACCCATTACTGAACGGTGGCAGTAAAGATATGATGCATCAGCTAGGTATTTCTGTGCGTGACAAAACAGTGAAAGACTGTGATGTTGACCTAGATGACTTTGACCTATACGTGGCCGAGTGGCCAACCAGAGACATCGATTAATGAGCGCCTTTAAAGCCAGCATTGGCCTGTTAAACCCAAAAAGCCCAACGAATGTGGGTGGGGTGCTACGCGCCGCTGGGTGTTATAATGCCAAGCAAGTGTTTTTTACTGGTAGCCGCTATTTACGCGCCAATAAATACCACACAGATACCAAAAATGTGCTTGAGCATATTCCACTAACCCAAGTTGAAAGCCTAGAACAAGCCAAGCCTGAAGGTGCAACAACGGTGGTGATTGAGCTGGTTGAAGGTGCAACGCCACTGCCTGAATTTAAGCATCCTGAAAACGCATTCTATGTGTTTGGCCCTGAAGATGGCTCGGTCAGTAAGGACGTGCTGAAGTGGTGTGATGAAGTAGTGTATGTGCCAACAATAGGTTGTATGAACCTAGCCGCGACCTGCAATGTTGTGCTCTACGATCGACTTGCCAAACTCGGTGGCATCGAAAGCTCTAACGACACCATTTGCAATAGTCGAGACACTAACAACTCACTTAAATGGCAACCAAATCAATCTGAGAAAGCCGACACTGAGTAATCACTCATAATAGCTTTGTTAGCGCCAGATTTAATAGTGGTAACGACACGAAATTATCGTTATCGCTTGATCATCGATTATGTAGACAAGTCTGTTGGTGTCATCAATACGACGAGACCAAAAACCAGATAAGTTCTCTTATAAGGGCTCTGGTTTTCCTATGCCCTCAAATGGTGAGCGCTTAACATCATTAATGAGTTTGTTGATGCGCTTGAGTGTTTTCTTGTCTTGAGTATTGCCAATATAGGTAGTCATCCCATGCGTCATCAGTCCACGACAGTAATCGTTGACTATCATTCATCAATTAACTCTCGTGCTGTTGTTTTACCAGCACGGTACTGTGCAATCGAACGGATTAGATGTTCAGCGTTTTTAGGTGAACGTAATAAGTGAACTGTTTCCATGAGGCTATTGTAGTAATCCAAAGACATAACCACGGCATCTTCAGAGTCACGGCGGGTAATAACTGTTGTATCAGCATCATTAACTACACCATCCAAAACAGCTTTGAGACCATTTTTAGCTTCAGTAAAAGATACGATTCTCATAATAACCTCAACATGTACATTTAATGGAACAAGTATAGTCTTTAGTTATCTACATATACAGTGAGTTAAACATGAAGTGTTAATCAAGAAACAACTGATTTACCATCATTAGCGAGCTGCATTAATACACTTTTAAATGAAATGGGGCTTATAGTACTGAAAGAGAGTGTAAAAAAAGAGCGCTAAATTGCGCTCTTTGTGTATTTAATTCAATTAATCACTCTTTTGTGATTTGTACACTGCTTTCCATGTTAATACCGTTATCAGTGATGTCGGTGGAAAAATAAACACTAACAGGTTGATGACGTAGTGAATCAAGTTCAGCCATTTCCTCATCACTTAATTGACCGGTTGCTGCAACGCTATCTAGCAAAGGTAAAAGAATTTTTTGAACGTCAAATGCCATATTAACAAAGCCATTTTTAGTGACACTTTGCGACTCTAGAGTATCGGCAACCTGTGCTGACTTATCACCAGTGAAAATCACGATATGATTGCCCTTTAGCGCCATTTTAATATCAAAGTCAAGTGGCACTGGTGAGGGAATGTATTCGTTGATCAGCACCACATCACCATTGGCAGGCAGTTTTATATTAGCAAGTGGTGGGACAAAACCTTGCGCAATCGAATACAAACCATGGGCATCGGTAGCTGATAGGGTAACGATAGCATCAAGCTTATCAATTTGTGGCCCTTGGTAGTCATCAATAGTAAATGCAGCATCCTGAACGCTCACACTCATGCCTTGTACGCCATTTGCAAAGCCTGACATCATGGCAAGCCCTGCAGTGCTCACATCTTGCATTTCATTTTGTAGTGCGACAATTGGGCCACAGTTAAACTCAGCTGACTTAATTGCACCCGTGAGTGTATTGGCAAGCGGCATTACTTTTGCGACATCAACACCATAGGCAACACTTAAAACTTGACCGTCAAGTTGTGTAGTGTGTTTTGGCACGAAGCCACGTATTGCTTGTAGAGTATTTAGTAAGTCTTGATCTGTACTTTGTAGAACAGCTTTTACATCAAAGTTGGCGTAATCAGTAGTGATACGTGTTTTTGTCGTCCCCGACACAGTTGCAGGCCATTTAGCGGCAATGCTGGCGATGTCATCTTGGCATTCAGGGGTTGAAATAGCCGCTAATGCATTACCTTGCTGGGCTTTATTAAGTAACTCTTTTAGCATTTGATGTAAGCGAGAGTTTTCTTTACCAGTAAGGGCGTTAGCAATCCGTTGATGATCAACATAGCCTACAGAATTTCCATCCAATGAAAAAGTATTGATAAGCGTTGCCAGTTGATCGGTATCTGCTAATGATTTAACAGGCTTTTCAACCCCTAAAGCAATTCGTAAGTCTTGCTCGTTTGTTAAAGGACTACTCAAAGTGAGTGTTACCCAATTATCTGTTGCAGATGCAATCAGATGAATATCATCGATACCATCTAAAGTGAGTGCAAATTGTGTGTAAGTGACACCTTGTGAAGACTCATCAGAGTAGGCAATACCCGCTTCATCAGCAGACTCTTTAATGCTATTTAAAAGTGCAGTTTGCTCACCCACTTTAATACGAAATATCGGCATTAATCCTTGGCTGTAAAATAATCCCATAGATTCATCGCTGAATCCCCATGTAGACTTGAACGTGTCATATGACGTTAACGATGTTTGGTACTTTTCTAAAAGCGCGGCAATAAAGAGGGCATTTGGATCGCCACTTGTTCTTAGCTGAGTAACAACGGGCGTTAAATCGTTGCCGCCTTTCATTGCACTCGGCATAAGCTCAAAGTATTTTGCATACGGAAATGGTTTTAATTGACCGTAAAAAATTGGCGTGTCGGCAGGGACGTGCTGAAGTTGCGACAACTCTACATTAACGCTTGTATTACTTTGTGAATAGAGGAACGCGCCAGCGACAATAGCGACTGCGCCTCCTGCAAGAAGTTTGCTATTCATAGCATAAATTCCTTTTTAATAATTAGATACGCTGAAAAACATACCACGATTATCTTTAAAAGTCCTAGGCTTAGATACTCTACATATCCAGAGCATCACCTCTATCTGTTTTTAATATAGGTCTGAATTTCATCGCAAATTTTAGTAATAAATAATTGCTCATGCCATTTTAAATTGATAAAAATAACGATAAGGAAAAAGTATTTTGCAAGTAAATCAATTTGTTAAAGTAGCCACTACTTTCGTAGCATCGGCTGTGCTAGCCGCGTGTAGTTCAAAACCTATTGCATTAGATCCTGTTATTGGTGATACAGGGCAAGCTTTATCGGCGATTGCACTTAAAAGTGATGTTAAACACTACGATTTGGCACTTGAGGTATTTCCTGATAACAAACGTATTAAAGGTATTGCTACAACAGACTTTAAACTGCTAGCAGCCACTCAATTTGTAGAATTAAAATTGGATAGTCGCTTCACAATTAATGAGGTGAGCTCAAAAGGCGAGGCTCTTAAATATGAGCGAGATGGCGGTGTAATTCGTGTTGATTTAGGTGAGCAACAAGAAAAAGACAGTGTGGTTAGTGTTGCTGTAGCCTATCAAGGGTTTCCTCATATAGCTAAAAATGCCCCTTGGGATGGCGGGTTCGTATTTTCAAAAACAGAGCAAGGTGAACCTTGGATAGCAACCGCTGTGCAAGGAGAAGGTTGCGACTTATTCTGGCCATGTAAAGACCATTTTGCAGACAAAGCAGACAGTATGCGCATTCGTCTAACAGTACCGCAAGGGCTGAGTGCGGTGACTAATGGCGTATTACAAGAAGTGAAGCCTGTTGGGGGCAATAAACAACAGTTTGATTGGTTGTTATCGGTGCCTGCCAGTGATTATAACATTGCACTTAATATTGGCCCTTACACGCGTATTCAAACGGATTATACCAGTGTGAATGGCGCGACTGTACCTATCGAATTCTGGTCTCTCAAAAAAAATGAGCAAAAAGCACGAGAGCTTATCGAAAATGATTTACGCCAGCAGGTTACGTTTTTTGAAAAGATGCTTGGTCCATACCCATGGGGCGGTGAAAAGTTAGGTTTTGTTGAGACGCCACACTTAGGCATGGAACACCAAACAGTCAACGCGTATGGTAAAAAATACAAGCGTGATCCAAATGGTTATGATTGGTTACTGCAACATGAGCTGGCTCATGAATGGTTTGGCAACTTAATGACCCATGAAAAGCTCAATGATGCATGGCTGCATGAGGGGTTTGGTTTTTACATGCAACCCAGTTACAGCTTATATAAATTTGGTGACGCAGCGTATAAACACAGCATGTACTCAGCTTACCTTGGGCTGAAAAACTGTGAACCAGTGGTACTTGATGGACAAATTACATCAGACCAAGCGTTTAACTCCGATATATATGGCAAAGGTGGTTGGACATTACACACTCTTCGCTGGCTTGTGGGTGAAGACGTATTTTGGCAAGCAACACGAGAGCTTCTTTATGGTGTGAATAACACAGCGTCATTAACATACCCAATTGCACCTCGTTATCGTAATACAAACGAGTTTATTGCCATAATTAATCGTTTAACCAAAAAAGACTATCAATGGTTTTTTAATATGTATCTTAAGCAGGCTGAATTACCTGAATTAACAGAAACATATAACGGCGATACGTTAACATTGAGCTGGCAACATCCACAAATTGCAGCTGAACGTTTCCCAATGCCAGTTCCTATTTCGACAAATGGCATAGAGAAAATATACCAAATGGATAAAGGAGAGCTGCGTATCACATTAAAAGAAGCTGATCATGTCGTGATTGATCCAAACATGAAAGTACTACGCTACCTACCTATCATTGATAAATGTAAAAACGATGATTAATTAACTTTAAAGGGTATTAAATAAATTAATACCCTTTTTCTTTACGGTATTCGTTTTATTTTCACCCCTAAAATAAATACCAATGCTTACATTTTTAGGCTGAAATGATAAGTAATTACTGTAATCAGTGTTCCGTAGGTAGCTTATAGAAGCTAAGTTTCAATACAATATGATGTTTATAAATACCATTAAGAAAAGCTTTCTTAATGAAAGCCTATCCTACTGAAAAGGTTACACTAAGAGCTTTTATCGTATAATTTTATAACTATCTTTTTTAATTGGTGTTAGTGTATTAAATAAGATTTTTTAGATTACTCATTATAAAAGTAATAACAGACTTAAAATTTACATCAATACATCATATATTGTGAAAACTTTATTTTGAGTTAGCTGGGGGATATGAAAATTAAATTAGTCATTGTATTTCTGGGGATAGTACTCTCATGTATCTATTTTATGGGGCAAACAAATGAAGTCACTAAGTTAAAGGAAAATAAAAAAGATGAAAACTCAGTTTTAGTTGAACATAAAGATGTAGCTGCTAAAAGTAAAAAACTCACAAACATAAATAATGATGTCAAGCTAGAATCAACTAATATGAAAACGACAACGCTGTTGGATAGCAAGACCACTGAAAAAAGAGAGCAACCAGTCATTACCAGCAGTGATATTGTTATAGATAAAAGCCCTAAGAACATTGAGAAAGTCCCTTTTGACGAGCAAGAGGTGAACTATGAATGGGCTGATGAAATGACATTTAAATTGAACGACCTTTTCTCTTCAAATGAGCAACTAGCCAAATTAGACCTTATAAATGTAGAGTGTAGAGAAACACTTTGCCACTTAGATTTGACGGCAGAGCAAGACTCAGAATCAATTGAGCAAGCGATTCTGATTGCAGAGCAATTGCGTTCTGATGCTGCATGGCAGGATTATGTTTTTTATTATGTTGGCCAATCTGAAGAAAGTACAATGACAGTAGAAATAGGTGTTAAATAATTAGCTAAAGGTTATGTTTTGAACACGGTATTAAGTAATTAATACCGTGCATTATACTAGGTTAGATTAAATCTTGAGCACTTGGCAATGACGCAAATGCGCCATAGCGACTGACTGCAAAAGCACCTGCTTTAGCTGCGTAAGCAATCGTCTCTTCGATATTGCTTTGGGTTTGACAGTATTCTTTAAAACTCTGTTTATTGGGGCAATACTGGCCAATTTTAGCCAGCATACCACCAATAAATGCATCGCCTGCGGCTGTGGTATCAACAACCTTGGTGGCTGGTGGAGTGACTTCACCTGTAAAATCAGCATGGTAATATCGAATAGCTTCGCCACCATTGGTCACCAACAAACAGCTAACCCCAGCTTTTAAAATGGTTTTAATAGTGTGCTCGAATGGTTGGTCTTTGTGACTGCGGTTATTTAAAAATTCCAGTTCTTCATGTGAAAGTTTCACAATATCTGAGAGCGATATGACATGCCAAATACGATCAAGTGTATGACGCATGCTTGGCCATAAATTCTCACGTAGGTTCATATCAAAGCTACAAATAGCACCCGCTTTTTTGGCTTGTGTTAGGCCATAAATAGTTGTTTGATAGATGTTATGTTCCGTTAAGCTATTGCTGCATACATGCATGATGGCGTGTTCAGAAAACATGCTATGTTCAAAATCATCAACCCGATAGAGCAAGTCTGCGGCAGGGGGCCTGTAGAAACTAAACGAGCGTTCACCGCTTTCATCTAATGAAACAAATGCAAGGGCTGTTTTTGCTGCATCGGTAAATTGGCAATACTGGGTATTTACGCCATGTTGGGTCAGTTCATCTTTTATAAAATGGCCGAACATGTCATCGCCTAACATACCACAAAAGCTTGTTTTTAAACCGAGTTTAGCAGCAGCCACCGACACGTTTGCAGGGGCACCACCGGCGTATTTGGTAAATGACTCAGGCTGTTTGCCATCTGATAGAAAGTCAATTAATGCTTCGCCAAAACACACTAAACTCATTTTGCATTCCTCAATCTAATCGTTCTTAAAACTTCGTAACAGGCACCCATTGTATGATAGTCGGTTTTACCTGCGGGGGATTTTTCATCGCTATAAGGTCGGTTATCGACAGATAAAATTCGATACCAAGCACCGTACTTATGGTCGACCATATGTTGCCAGCTGTACTGCCAAATCTTTTCGTACCATTGCCAATAGGTTTCATCATTTGTGGCATCAGCGAGTAGGGCTGCTGCGGCTAACGACTCGGCTTGCACCCAAAAATATTTATCGCTATCACAAATTTGTTTATCTGGAGAAAAACCATAAAATATACCACCATACTGATTATCCCATGCAACAGTAAGTGTTTTATCAAACAAACTTTTAGCACGTTCAACGAGCCAAGGCTCATCAATGTGGCGATTTAAAATCAGTAACAGTTTAGCCCATTCAGTTTGATGACCTGGCTGAAATCCCCACGGCCTAAATAAGTGTTTAGGATCATTCTTGTTATAATCAAGATCGAGTTGCCAGTCGTGAGAATAATGCTCCCAAATAAATTGTCGGCTATGTCCAGCCAGTTTAACTGTAAAGGTTTCTGCAAGTAGCTTGGCTCGTGCTAAATAGCGGGTGTTATTCGTTGCTTCAAAACACATCAAAAAAGCTTCGCATAAATGCATATTGGCGTTTTGACCACGGTAGCTATCTGCTTGACTCAAGTCACCTGTTCGCTCGTCTAAATACGCGTTGTGATGTTGTTCAAAGTAATGTTTTTCGAGTAAATCCCAAACTCGCGATATTGTTTGCTCACATTCAGATATTCCTGCCTTTAGAGCAACTGCATTAGCAAGTAACACAAATGCAAGTCCATAACAGTGGTTAGTATCATCTAAAATAGTGATGCAACCGGCATCGTCTTGTTCTAACAGCCATGCGTAGCCACCCGAGAGTTGTTTATGAACATTTTCAAGATGATCTAGACCATGTTTTGTCAGTGTTAGGTAGTCTGGGTTTTTAAACTCGATATAAGCCATTGCATAGTTGAACACAAAGCGAGTACTAGATACTAAATGGCGAGTGTGTTTGTTATAAACCTCACCATCATTTTTAAAATACTGGTAAAAGCCACCCGCACCGTTTGAAGCGTGATCAACACAATGAGGATGATAAAAAGCAAGCGTATCTTTTATGTGCTGTTGTAAAAAAGGCAGCGATTTGAAGTTCACGGTTTGCACATCTTCTCCAGCTAAATATTTAAGATAATACAATCATAGCAGGAAATTTAATAATTGGAACGTTCCTATTAAATCCTTGTGCTATTTTTACATCAATGTGTAGAATCGAACGCAACTTGTTAACGGAGTGAAAACCACGTGAGTGAAATTAATACAAACCAATCGTTTGTCGCCGATGGCTCGCAGCAAAATAAAAACTATCTGCTACCACTGACGGCAATGACAACCCTGTTCTTTTTATGGGGCTTTATCACAGTTCTAAATGATGTGTTGATCCCACGCTTAAAAGGGGTGTTCGACTTAACTTATACAGAAGCGATGCTGGTTCAGTTTTGCTTTTTTGGTGCTTATTTTATTGTGTCATTACCTGCGGGTATGTTGGTGAAAAAGCTTGGTTATAAAAATGGCGTACTAACAGGCCTTGTGGTGGCCTCAATTGGCTGTATGTTATTTTACCCAGCAGTCGTTGTGCATGAGTACTGGTTATTTTTAGGTGCATTATTTGTGTTAGCCTCGGGTATTACGGTATTACAAGTATCAGCTAACCCTTATGTTGTTGCGCTAGGTCCAGAAAAAACCGCGTCATCACGTCTAAATTTAGCACAAGCGCTTAACTCATTAGGTACCACTGTTGGCCCTTATGTAGGGGGGATTTTATTCTTCGGTACAGCGGGCACATTAGCTGCGAATGCTGCAACAGCTGAGTCTGTAAAAGTCCCATATCTGATGTTAGCTGCAGCGCTTTTAACAATTGCAGTAGTATTTGCATTTTTTAAATTACCAGTGATTTCTGAGCATTCAGAAGAGCAAGACTGCAAAGCAAAAAATCACAGCCTTAAAGAAGCGCCACATTTAATAATGGGTGTTGTGGGGATTTTTTGTTATGTGGGTGCTGAGGTATCAATTGGTAGCTTCTTAGTTAACTATTTTGGTGAAGCACACATTGCAGGCCTTGAAGAGCATGCAGCGGCAAGCTTGATTGCTTACTACTGGGGCGGTGCAATGGTAGGTCGCTTTATTGGCTCTGCGGCACTACAAAAAGTGGCCCCTTCAAAAGCATTATTTTTTAATGCAATGATGGTAATTGTATTATTGCTCGTGACTATTTTCACTGAAGGTAATGTGGCGCTTTATTCTGTACTGGCAATTGGTTTATTTAACTCAATTATGTTCCCAACAATCTTCTCAGTTGCAATCGAAAGCTTGGGTTCACTGACGAGTAAAGGCTCGGGCTGGTTATGTTTAGCCATCGTTGGTGGTGCACTTGTACCATTAGTACAGGGTGTTGTTGCCGACACTGTGAGTATTCAACAGAGCTTCTTCGTTCCTGTAGTCTGCTACGCATTTATTGCTTGGTATGGACTAAACGTGGTTCGCTTAGCTGATAGCTGGAAAAAGCGTATTGCATAATCACTTTTAATGATGGAATACCCCGCGCAATGTTGCGGGGTTTTTTGTGCCTAATGAATACTTAATAAGTAAATTTACATTATATAACTGCTTAATGAATACGTATTCAAGATGCAAATGTTGCGTTGCCAGTAGGAACGTTCCAACTGTTAATTTGAGCATATTTCATTTATTAACTTTAGTAGCAAAGCTGCCTGCCGTTAACAAAGTAATTGATTTATATAGAAAGCGTTTACTTTAAATTGGGACGTTTTTACTGTTTTAGCCTAAATTTATAAGACAAAGTGGTTTTAATTTGTTAAAAATAAATAGCTAACAACGAAAAAAATAACAAACAGGTTTGTCATGCAAAGCACTCTTAAATTTACCACCAAGGTAACTGTGGCTGCATCACTGGTTTTAGTGATAGTGCTCGGTTTATTTACCATTAACAATTTCATCTCTATGCGTAGCCAAACGCAGGAGCAGCTTTCGCTCGTTCTTCAAGAGATTTCTCAATCGGTATCGCAAAATATAGCAAATTGGCTAAACGCGAAGCTGGCTATTGTTTCATCTGTTGCCGAAACTTATCAGTTAGGAGATAGTAAAAGCCTAACACTGACACAGCTAAACACAGCGGATAAAGCAGGCGATTTTAAAAACACCTACATTGGTATTACCGATGGTACCTTTGTTTTGAATGACCAATCAGTTGTATTACCACCTGATTACGATGCCACGACTCGTCCGTGGTACAAGCTTGTTGAAAACAAAACAAACACCGCGTTTACTGCCCCTTATATTGATGTAACCACTAACGAGCTAACTATTTCTGCTGTTGCCCCTATGCAAGCCAATGGTGTTTTTAGTGGGGTTGCAGGTGCCGATATCGATATGAAAACTATTACAAAGATCGTTAACGAAATTGACTTTTTAGGGTTTGGTTATGGCTTTTTACTCGACAGTGAAGGGCGCATATTAAGCCACCCAGACACAAAATTTAACGATAAGAACATGCGCGATTTATTTGGTAAAAGTCTGTCTTTACAATCTGAGTTTGTTGAAGTGCAAGTTGGTGGTTTAGAAAAACTCGTGTCGTTCACTAAAATTAAAGGAATTCAAAACGTTGACTGGTATTTAGGCGTGGTGATCAACGAAGAAATTGCTTACTCATCGGTGGCCTCATTTAGAAACATGGCGGCCATTTATATGTTAATCGGTATCGCCGCCATTGTGCTAATGATGCAGTTCTTACTTCGTTATTTAATGCGCCCAATGCAGCGTTTAAACGATGCCATTAAAGACATTGCTCAAGGTGAAGGGGACTTGACCCGCCGCCTCGAAGTTGAAAACAACGATGAGTTTGGTGAACTAAGTCACTACTTTAATGCTTTTATTGAAAAAATTCATGGCTCTATCGAGCAAGTTAAAAACACCACGGTAGAGTTAGAGCGCCTAGTAGAAAGCTTGGTTAACCAAACTCAAGGCACATTAGCTATGTACGCAGACCAAACTAAACGTACTGATAACGTGGCAACCGCAATTAACGAGCTTACTTCAAGTGCGGTGGAAATATCCAACAGTGCAAGTCATGCATCAACACTTGCTACACGTGCTAATAACCAATCGCTTCAAAGTCAGGCTGCACTGGCAGATAACCTTGCTGCGATAAATGCACTTTCACGCAATATGGAACAAGCACAAAAAACAATCAACAGCCTAGATGCGCATACCGTAAGTATTGGTCAGATCCTTGAAGTGATTAAAGGGGTGAGTGAGCAAACTAATTTACTGGCACTTAATGCTGCGATTGAAGCTGCCAGAGCCGGTGAAGCAGGGCGAGGCTTTGCCGTTGTAGCAGATGAAGTGCGTCAGTTAGCACATCGTACGCAACAATCGACGCAAGAAATTGAAGAGATGATTTCGCAGCTTCAGCAGGGTTCAGCCTCGGCAGTAGAAGTAATGACTGCGAGTATAAAAGACAGTGAAAAAAGTGTGGCACAAGCCAATGTTGCGGGCGAAAAAATGTCTGAAGTCACCCATGCTATAGAGTCAATAGATGAAGTAAATCACAGTGTTGCTAACGCTACGACTGAACAAAATCATGTTATACAAACCCTCGATAGCGATATTCACTCAATTAGTGAGTTGTCTAACCAAGGTGAAAATAACTTAAATAACACCTTGAATGAGTGCACGAAACTTAAAGCACAGTTTTATGAGCTAGAAAAGCTCGTTTTAACCTTTAAAGTTTAATTAACAACGGAATTATACTGTATTGGATCAAAATTGGCTTGCAGCTGTAACCACAAAAACCGTTGACACGGCGGATAAGCAACGCCGTGCCTTTACCTTGTTTACAATGGCATTTTTTGCACTTGTATTGATTACATCATTAGTCATTTCTAATTTCCATATTTATGAAATGCCACTAACTGTGATGTTAATTGTTAGTGATATAACAATCGTACTTTGTTTGCTGTATTATTTTAAAACAGGCAACTTAATGACAATTGCCAGTATTATTATGTCGATCGTTTTACTTTTGTGTATTTCTCTTATCTACACTGGAGGTAAAGAGAATACAGCCCTTTATTGGGTTATGTTTTACCCTGTGGTTTCTTATGTCACATTGGGGCTGATGTTTGGCAGTGCATTATTGGCGGTGATGTATATCAGTACTTTACTGATGTTATTTGGCCCCAACTTTGGGCAAGTGCAGTATGGCGATGTTGAAGTTTCTCGTTTTTTGGCCTCATTTACACTGGTTATTTTATTTTCTGCGATAAGTGAATACTTTAGAAAAAAGAGCCATCAAAAAATTGCAGACATTACATTGATAGAGAAGCGAGATGCATTAACAGACCCACTTACAGGCCTTGCCAATCGACGTTATATTTATGAACACATTCAGCCAAGGCTTGATACAGAAGCTAACAGTTATTTACCTATGTCTGTGTTATTAATCGACTTAGACAACTTTAAAGTGCTCAATGACACCTATGGTCATGACTTTGGCGACCAGGTTTTAATTGCCTTTACTTCCATGCTTCACGATAAATTACGTGGCACAGATATAAAAGCACGCTATGGCGGTGAAGAATTTATGATTCTATTACCAAAAGCAAGTTTGAAAACAGCCCATGGTGTTGCTGAAAAGCTACGTGCATACGTATCGAATAAGCAAATAGCTTATGATGTTGGCCAGTCTATTTCTATTACTTGCAGTATTGGTATTGCAAGCCTTGAACATGGTAATCAATTTAGTAAAGCCATAAAGCAAGCTGATGATAATTTGTATAGAGCCAAAGCAAAAGGGCGTAATGTGGTCGTGTCTGATTTTCATGAGGTGAGCTAAATGGCAAAGCTGATTTATGTATATGACCCTATGTGTAGTTGGTGCTGGGGTTATAGAGAAAGCTGGTTAAAACTTAGAGAAGCCCTTGGCGATAAACTCGCTATTGAATATAAAGTGGGTGGCCTTGCGCCTGATTCTGATGAACCAATGCCTAAAGACATGCAGCAATTTTTACGGCAAACATGGCAACGTATAGAGCAGCAGCTTGGCACTAAGTTTAATCATGACTTTTGGTTGAATACTCAACCACGCCGCTCAACTTACTCTGCATGCCGTGCTGTGCTTGTTGCAAGGCAATACAACAAAGAGCTTGAGATGCTCTACGCAATTCAAAAAGTCTACTACCTAAATGCACAAAACCCATCTGATATAAGCACGCTTGCCAATCTTGCCGAGCAAATTGGTTTAGCAAAAAAGACCTTTATTACAGAAATTCAAAGTGAAAAAATAAATTCTTTACTAATGAATGAAATAAACGAGGTTAGGAGTTTGCCTATCCAAGGTTTTCCTTCTTTAGTTATTGAAGATAAAGGAACTTACCATGCAGTGCCTGTTAATTATCAAGACTGGCAAAGCACTTACCAGCAGGTTATGCAATTAGTGTCAGTGCCATCAAATTAAAGAAGAATAACGGTCAATCTGAATAAAAATATGCCATAAGGCATGCCAATAAAAAATTGAGCTAAATGTTATAAATAAAACATAATAAAGCTTAAACCAAATCTGCAAGTTTGGGGGGCATTTTCTCTTTTCTCCATTACTTTATAGCGTCTTGCATACCAGTCGAATAGAAAGATAGAACCGTAGTGCAATGCGCCGCTACCTGCAGTTATGATATTTAATGAGTAAAAAAGATTACCATCATCTATTAGCTGTGTTTTCTTATCTTTTATAGCTATTAGCATTGGTAATATTATAAGAAAGAAAAGGCCAGCAGACGTAAGAAATAGAGTCAAAAACCATGCTTTAATAGGTTCCATTATTTTTCAACAACCTAATATATTAACTCGCCTGTAACTATACCACACCACAAAAGAATGCTCCTTCAAAAGGTAAACCAAAAATTACACTACATTATTGTATAACCTCCAAGATAGCCTAGCCCAGTACCTCCTAAAACAGCACCTCTAGCTTTGCCTGTCTCAACATATTTAGCCTTAGTACAGGCTTACTAATTTCATTCTGTGTAATTTTAGTGCAACATAATCTATTACATCACTCTAAAATTGATTGCATATTTTCACCTAGACTATAGAATGCTGGCAATATTGACATGGAATGTTGATATTCTGCGTACAACACTTTTTTACGCAATACCTCGTAATTCCATTTATAAATTAAGAGGTTCAAATGTCACTCATCGATAAACTCCAATCCCTTAGTACAATAATTCAGCCTCTTTTAGATAAGTTTGGCACATATAAAGTGCATTTGTGCCCAGAGGTTACAGGCCGCTTAACAAATAATGGTGAACCTTTGGCCAACGTAAAAATTGAGCGTGGTTTATATTTTTGTGACGGAAAAACAAGAAAAGATGCGACTTACACAGACGCTCATGGAAACTTTAATTTTCATGAATGGATAATACGCTCTGATCAACCAGGTATTCCTTTCGTCGATATGAGAACTGCTCAACAGATTAAATTTTTTTATAAGAAGCAGGAATATTTATTATGGGCTGCAACCCTATACAGCTTACACCCTATGCACGAATACTCGCAAAAATTAAAGGAATTAAACGGAGATATTAACAATAAAGAAGTCTTTTTTAAGTTTGATAATCCAGAGCAACCAAACTTATTGCTTGCAGGTTCATCAATTTGTAGGTGGGAACAAGACTTCACTATAATTGACCCACAGCAAATTATTGATGAAGCTAATAATTTAAACTAAAAATTCAACATTTTATTACGGAAGATAAATATGATTTCATTGCAACCAACACAAGCAGCGCATTTTGCCAACATTGCCTATGCAACTCTTGAGCAGGGTGGATAAAAACTTCTGCTAGCTACCTAAAGTACCTGTGAAACTGTATACTTTTGGTGCACCTCGAGTTAGGCTATTAAGTTTTGCAAGTCATACTGAGCAAGCGTTACAAGGTGTATATCGCTGTGTTCACGCAGGTGATCCCGTACCTATGGTACCTGTTTGGCCTTTTGTGCACACCACGGACGAATATATTTTAAATTCGGCACAGAATATCTCTCCTGGTGCACATAGCATGACTAACCCGACCCCTGGATATTTAAATACGGCATCAAAATACAAAAGCTATGCTGATATTCAAAAAGGGTTTGAGTTACGTCACCAAGAAGCTATTCGCCTTGATTTTGAAAAACGTCACCAAGCTCACTTTTCTGTTCGCTGGGCTAAAAAGATAGGCGCCGCGCTGCTCGACTTTTTAAATAAAAAAGGTGTATTACATTCGATACAAGCAAGTGTAACGGGCTTACTCACTATTTATGATGCTATTGCGACCTATTTAGCAAATGAGATAGAAACAACTCAGGCCTATGCAGCCGAAGTAAAAGGGATAGTGGGTCATATGTATGTATTCTGTGGCCTGCCCGCAGGAAAGTTTATAGATTTTAGTTATCGTGGTATTCGCTTGATTTTTAAGAAGATGCTTATGAAACTTTCTCAATTAGCTAAATTTTCAATAGAAATGGCTAGTCATACAGCTCCTCTACTTGTATAAACTTATCATATGCCAGCAGTTACTAATGCTGGCATATTTAAAACAAGTTCTATTAACAAAAGAAATAACTTTATGAAAAATATTCGTTGGTCGCGATCTATAGTCGATTAACCTAACTTCAGGTCAAGCAGAAATTTGTTACCTTTTTCTCAATCCTAAAATAATAACTTCATAGTTTAAACAGAATAACTCTTAAACTTCATACCAATATCGCTTCCTTTTCAGCCTAATATAAACTAATTGTTACAGCTGTCATATTTTTGTATTTTTTGCGCAACATGCTTGTCATTTTTCATCGTTATCCTTTCGCACATTAAAACAAACCCACTAGCAAATTAAGCTAACTTAACGAGTAAAGGTGTATGCGATGAAAGGCGTTAAACCACTGATTTTAGCAGGTATTGTAGCGGCATCTGCAACAGTATATGCAAACGATCTAGATAAAGTAATTGATAAAAGCAGCGAAATAAACAACTCTGCAGCGCAATCACAAACTAAAATCGACAAGATTGCAGATTCAATGCAAGGTCGTTTACAACAATTTAAAGCCCTTAATAAAGAAATTGATGGCTTAACTGTTTATAACGCGCAGCTAACTAAGCAATTAAATAACCAAATTGCTGAAATGGACGCGTTAAACGAGTCAATGGATCAGGTGTCGGTTATTGAGCGTCAAATTACGCCGTTAATGATGCGCATGATCACAGGTCTTGAGCAATTTGTTGCTCTCGACGTGCCTTTCTTAACTGAAGAGCGTAGCAAGCGTATTGCATCATTAAAAGAAATGATGGACCGCGCAGACATCACTTCAAGTGAAAAATTCCGCCGCTTACTTGAAGCTTACCAAGTAGAAGTCGATTACGGCCGCACTATCGAAGCGTACACATCATTACTTAATGTAGATGGCCAAGAGCGCGAAGTAGATTTCTTACGCATCGGTCGTTTAGAACTTATTTATTTAACACGCGACGGCAAAAAAGCAGGCAGCTGGGATACACAAACTAAATCATTTGTTGAATTACCAGATTCTGCAATCAGCCAAATCAATAAAGGTTTACGCATTGCACGTAAGCAACTTGCCCCAGATATGTTAACACTGCCAGTCCACGCTGCTGAATAAGAGGTTTGAGATGAAATTATTAACGAAAATGACAAAAATGGCCGTGTTTGCAGCTGGCCTTGGTTTTGCTGGTAGCAGCCTAGCGGCTGAGCCAATGGATTTAGATTCATTACTAAAAACATTAGAGCAAGGTAAAGCACAGCAAAGCGTTGAGAATAAGCAACGTGAACAAGCGTTCATGGCGCGTCAAAACGAGCAAGTACAAATGCTTAAAGATACACAAGCAAAACGTACTGCAATGCTTAACGAGTCGGAGCGTTTAGAAACGCAGTTTGAAGAAAACGAAGTAAAACTAGCTAACTTAACCGAAACACTTTCAAACCGCATGGGTTCACTTAAAGAGCTATTCGGTGTGTTACAACAAGTAGCGGGCGATTCTAGCAACAAATTCATGACCTCTGTTGTTTCTGCTGAGCTTCCTGGTCGCAGTAACTTCATGGATGAGCTGGCACAAAAAATGGGCTCAACGTCAAAACTTGCTTCAATTGATGATATCGAAAAAGTATGGTTTGAATTACAACGCGAAATGACTGAGCAAGGTAAAGTATCTCGCTTTACAACTGATGTTATCGTTGAAGGTGGCAGCAAAGCACAAAAAGAAGTGGTGCGTGTTGGTGCATTTAACTTAATCGCTGATGGTAAATACCTAGAGTACACACCTGCTACAAATACAATCAGCCAGCTTACACGTCAGCCAAGCAGCCGTTACACAGCAACTGCAGCTGATTTACAGCAAGCAAATTCAGGTGTTGTGCCGTTTGCACTTGACCCTACGGGTGGTTCAATTTTAGGTCTTTTAGTACAAGCTCCTGACACTGAAGAGCAAGTTCACCAAGGTGGTACTGTAGGTTATATCATCTTAGGTGTTGGCTTAATCGCTTTACTAATCGCACTTGAGCGTTTTGTATCACTGATGATTATGGGTAGCAAAATCCGTCGTCAGCTTAAAGACACAGTGGCACGCGATGACAACCCACTTGGTCGTGTGATGAAAGTGAAAGATCAGTACCCAGATGTCGCGTACGACACGCTTGAGCTTAAATTAAGCGAAGCAATCATTCGTGAAATGCCAAAAATTACTCGTAACCTAACGCTAATTAAGATTATCTCTGTGGTAGCACCATTACTTGGTCTACTAGGTACGGTAACCGGTATGATTAACACCTTCCAAGCAATTACCTTGTTCGGTACAGGTGACCCTAAACTAATGGCGGGTGGTATTTCTCAGGCACTTGTAACAACGGTACTTGGTCTGGTTGTGGCTATCCCAACCGTATTCTTATACACACTTCTTAACACGCGCTCTAAAAACATGCTGTTGATTTTACAAGAGCAAAGCGCAGGTATCATCGCAGAGCGAAGCGAGAAAGGAGCATAAATCATGGTGCTATTGATTGATGCAATCAATGCTCTACGTGATTTCCTTGACACAGGTGGCCAAGTTCTCTTGGTCATCGGGGTGCTCATCTTCGCGATGTGGTTATTGATACTTGAGCGTTTTATGTACTTTTTTGGTGGCTTTAAACGCTACAAGAAAGACGTAAAAAGCACTTGGAGCAATAGAGCAGAGCGTAACAGCTGGAACGCAGAGCAAATTCGCCAAGCGATGATTTCACGCGCTGGCATGCAATTAAATAATAACCTTGCGCTTATCAACGTAATGGTTGCGTTATGTCCACTTTTAGGTCTGTTAGGTACCGTAACCGGCATGATCGAAGTATTTGATGTAATGGCAATCACAGGCACAGGCAGTGCACGTTCGATGGCATCAGGGGTGTCTAAAGCCACTATCCCAACAATGGCCGGTATGGTGGGTGCACTTTCAGGGGTTTTCGCATCAACGTTCTTACAACGTCGTGCAAAACGCGAAGTGCAATTACTTGAAGACAACATGGTCTTAGACCACTAAACGAATTTTAGGGTGATGTGAGCATCACCCACTAGGAGACTAACAATGAGAGCGCCACTAGGTAACTTATTTCAAGAAGACGACGCAGAAGAAATCAACATGACGCCAATGCTAGACGTTGTTTTCATCATGCTTATCTTCTTTATCGTAACAGCATCATTCGTCAAAGAAGCCGGTATTGATGTAAACCGTCCTGAAGCGGCAACAGCAGTTAAAAAAGAGCGTGCCAACATCTTAGTTGCTATTTCTGACAAGGGTGAAATTTGGATTAACAAGCGCCAAGTCGATGTTCGTGCAGTTCAAGCAAATATCGAGCGCTTAAAAGCTGAAAACCCACAAGGTAGCGTGGTTATTCAAGCAGATAAGAAAGCCACAACCGATGTACTTATCAAAGTTATGGATGCATCGCGAGCTGCAGGCGCATTTGATGTGTCGATTGCTGCGCAAGAAGCATCATAAGGAATGTGAGCGATGCGTTATATAGTTGCATTAATCATCGCTGGTATCGTGACTGTCATGCTGTTTTTAGGCATGCAGGCACTGATCACCGGTGGTGAAGGGGCCATGTCTGAGCCTGTAAAAGGAAACGTACTTGATTTTGTTCGTCTGAAAAAAGAAGAGACGGTGCAAAAGAAAGAACGTAAACCGCAAAAGCCACCAACGCCAAAAGAGCCACCTCCGCCAATGGAATCACCGCAAATGCAAAACAGTGATCCTAACGCGAGCAATGCCAACTTTGACTTTGGTGCCAGTGTTGAAGCCGACGTAAACTTAGCCGGTGGCTTAGCCCTTGAATCAAGTGACGGTGAATACCTACCGATTGTAAAAGTAGCGCCTGTTTATCCGCGCCGAGCTTTATCGCGTGGTATCGAAGGCTATGTGATTGTTGAGTTTACAGTAACTAAACAAGGCACAGTGCGTGACCCGAAAGTAGTGAAAGCTGAACCTGAGACACTGTTTGACCGCGCTGCGATGGATGCAGCACTTAAATTTAAATATAAACCGCGCGTTGTTAACGGTGAAGCTGTTGAAGTAGCGGGCGTACAGAACAAAATTTCTTTCCAAATTAACGGTTAGAAAAAGAGGAATGCGATTATGAAACCTTTAAAAGTTGCCGTGATTTGCGCGGCTGCTTTCACAAGCAGCTTGGTAGTGCCAAGCGTTGTTAGCCTATTACCCGGTGTTACACTGGCAACAGCTTACGCTGAGGACCAAAAAACCAAACGCGTACCTGCACTGCGCGAAAAAGTGTATAGCCAATTAGCGCGTGCACAAAAGCTAGCTGATGATGGTGATGCAAAAGCAGGATTAGCAGCACTTGATAGTATTCAAGAGCGCTCTTCAAGCATGAACTCGTATGAAATTGCCATGATGCATAATTTCTATGGTTTTATTTATTACAACGAAAACGACTTAGATAAAGCCATTGCGTCGTTTGAAAAAGTAGTAAACGAAGATGCAATTCCAGAAACATTACGTCTAAGCACCACGTTTAGCTTAGCGCAACTTGCAATGGCTAACAGTGACTACGAAAAGGTAATCAAATATTTAGCGCAGTGGGATGTGATTAACGACAAGCCTAAAACAGATGCTTATTACGTATTAAAATCACAAGCCTATTATCAGCTTAAAGATTACCAAAAAGGCATTGAAAACATTAATCTTGCTATCGCAGAAGCCGACAGTAAAGGTGAAATGCCAAAAGAAAACTGGCTAATTTTACAACGTGCTATGTACTACTCACTTAATCAGTCTGACAAAGTGGTCGAGGTACTTGAGCGCTTAGTGAAGCTATACAATAAACCTGAGTACTGGGTTCAATTAGGTGGTATGTACGGTGAAACAGGCGCAGAAAAAGAGCAGTTAGCGGTTTTAGAAGCAGCATATCAGCAAGGCTTTTTAACATCTAAATCTGATTTACGCCAATTATCGCAAGTGTATTTATACAATGGCCTTGCTTATAAAGCGGCGAGCGTAATGAGCAAAGCGATGCAAGATGGTATTGCCGAGCAGTCAGCTAAAAACTACGCATTCGTAGCCGAGGCTATGGTACAAGCAAAAGAGGCTGAAAAGTCGCTTACTTATTTTGCCAAGGCTGCTGATTTAGTAACGCATGGTCAGTACGAGCAACGTATCGCAGAGGTAAGCATTAACCTTGAAAAATACGAAGAAGCAGCGGATGCAGCACGTAAAGCCCTCGATAAAGGCGGCTTAGAGTTTGAATCAAATGTGTATGTGGCTCTAGGTATGGCGCAATACAATTTACAAAACTTTGATGCCTCGATTTTAGCGTTCGAGCAAGCGGAAAAACACAAAAAATCACAGCGTTTAGCTGAGCAATGGATCAAGTATGTGAAGCGTGAAAAAGTACACGCCGAAACATTACGTACTGCATTGCTATAACCAGCTTCAACAGGTAAGCGTACAAAAGAACTCATTTATAATCGCAACACCAAAGCTGCCTTCGGGCGGCTTTTTTCGGTTCTTCAATTTTACTTAACCCTCTAATTTTAAAGACAATTACATTGTCATTTTATGTTTATTAAAATGTAACCACTTTGTCATACAGCTCCCGTAAGGTAGTCGCAGTTTAAAACTCAAGTGACCCAAAAGCATAATCAAAAGGTGTTTTTGGCTGACTTGAGTTTATGCGCTAACACAATAATTAAATATTTATCTTACGGAGTAAACAATGAAATTATCTGGCTTATTCAAAGTTAGTCTTGTAGCGACAGCTATCTCACTAGCAGGTTGTGGTGGTGGTGACATCAACATCAATGTAGATGAAACTGTTGAACAACCAACAACACCTACTAACCCAACTACACCACCAACGACTGACGAGTTACCAGGTGTTTTCAGCCAAAGCCTATCTAATGAAGTGTCTGCAGCATTAGGACGTGATGTAACAGTACAAGTTCTTTCTGGCGTAATCACTGAAGATACAACATTATCGACAGATGCATTCTGGGCCCTTGATGGTGCCGTTTTCGTTGGTAACGATAAAGCAGACAGTGCAACATTAACTATCGAACCAGGTGCAGTTGTATTTGGTAATAATGGCTCTGATTATTTAGTAGTAAGTCGTGATTCAAAAATTGAAGCGACAGGGACGAAAAATGACCCAATTATCTTTACTTCTAAGCAAGACGTAATCGGTGAAGAAACATCAGCTGGCCAATGGGGCGGTATGGTGCTTCTTGGTAATGGTATTTCTAATAAGTGTCCTGCTGAAGGCGATTGTGCGCTTCAAGTTGAAGGTGTTGAATCGGGTGCTGTATTTGGTGGTACAGACAACACTGATAGCTCAGGTACATTAAAATACGTTGTTGTTAAGAATGCTGGTTATGAACTATCAACGGGCAATGAGCTAAACGGTATTACTTTTGGTGCGGTAGGTTCTGGCACTACAGTTGATTACTTACAAGTACATAATAACTCAGATGATGGTGTTGAGTTCTTTGGTGGCGCAGTTAATTTAAAACATGTTGTTTTAACAAGTATCGACGATGACAGTATCGATTGGGACAACGGTTATCAAGGTAAGATGCAGTTTGTTTATGTTGAACAAGATAAAAACTCGACTGACGCTAACCGTGGTATTGAAGCTGATAATGATGGCAAGATCCCATCAAAAGAACCTAAGTCATTACCTATTATCTCTAACTTGACGATCATCGGTAATAACTTTAAAGGTGAAGATGATGCTGAAGGTATCTACTTACGTGAAGGCACTGGCCTGCACCTTTATAACTCAGTGATCACAGGCTCTGATGAAATGGGCGAGTGTCTAGAGATAGAAGGTATCGCGTTGGATGATAATGGCGATGCACTATTTTCAGATAGTGAAACTGTGAATAATGCTAATGATGGCACTATTTTGATGCAAAATACGTTTATGTCTTGTACGAATGGTGAAAACTTCAAAAACCCTAAAGGTGCAGATGGTTCTGCGTTATTGGATCTTGAGACTTGGTTCACTAGTCAAGTCGGCAACGTTATTAACGATAAGCCAATGCTAGGTGTGAATGGCCAACCAATTGCGGGTTCTCCTTTACTAGGCGCTGGTCAAGATGTTGCAAATACTGTTGATGCATTTTTTGATACCGTTGATTTTGTTGGTGCTTTAAATGACTCTGACGATTGGCGTGAAGGTTGGGCATTTGGTTATGGTGGCGGTGAAGTAACGGCACCACCCGTTGTGGCTGGTTGTCCTGCGGGCACCACGTCAATCACTCCAGCGGATAACGTAACGACAACATGCGAAATATCAGGCCGTATTACGTCAGATTTAACATTAACAGCAGGTAATCTATATGCTGTAGATGGTGCCGTTTTTGTGGGTAATGATAACGCAGACTCTGCCACTTTAACCGTTGAACCTGGTGTAACGGTTTATGGCCGTAACGGTAAAGATTATATTGTCATTAGCCGTGGATCTAAAATTGAAGCCAATGGTACTAAAGATAAGCCAATTTCATTTACTTCACGCCAAGATGTCACTGGTGAGGCAACGGCAGCAGGTCAATGGGGTGGTTTAGTACTATTAGGTAATGCACCATCTAATAAATGTCCAGATACTGGTGAATGTGCGCTTCAAGTTGAAGGTGTCGAAGCCGGTGCTGTTTTTGGTGGTACTGATACAACAGATAACTCTGGAACATTACGTTATGTTCGCGTTATGAATGGCGGCTACTTACTGTCTCCTGGTAATGAAATTAACGGTATTACTTTTGGTGGTGTGGGTTCTGGTACAACGGTTGAGTACTTACAAGTTCACCAAAATGCGGATGACGGTGTTGAGTTCTTCGGTGGTAACGTGCAAGCGAAATACTTAGTACTTACAAGCATTCAAGATGACAGCATCGACTGGGACAATGGTTTCCAAGGTAAGCTTCAGCATATTCTTGTTAAGCAAGCAGCAGATAACTCAGATGCTAACCGTGGTATCGAAGCTGACAATGACGGTAAAACACCTTCTAAAATGCCTAAATCAAACCCAATGATTGCTAACTTAACCATTATTGGTAATACCTTTAAGGGTGAAGATGACGCTGAAGGTATGTACTTCCGTGAAGGAACTGGCGCGCAAATCTATAACACGATTGTGACAGGCCCTGCAGGCATGGGAGAGTGTCTAGAGGTTGAAGGTATTCCATTAGATGGAAATGGTGCACCGATATTCAATGAAAGTGAAACAGTTAAAAATGCACAAGATGGCACTTTAATGATTAAGTCATCAGTTATCGCATGCTCTGAGAACTTCAAAGACCCAAGCGGTGTTGATTTCAGTGTAGAAAACTGGTGGACAGCGACATTAGGCAACTTAGTCGCATCAGGGCAAACTGACGTAGTTAATGGTATTTATACTATCGATACAACAACGCCTACAGATGTAAACGCTGTAGATAGCTTCTTCGATACTACATCACATATTGGTGCTGTATCGAGTGATAACGATTGGACAGCTGGCTGGACAGTAGGTCTGGAATAACACAGTAAGAATGGGTGCTAGCACTTAGTACTAGCACCTTTTTTAACACTTTCTGTAACTTATTTCAGATAGAGGTAAACATGAAACAATTTTCTAAAAAGTTTTGCTTATCCACACTTTCCGCAGCAATTTTATGTAGTTTAAGCGTTTCAGCACATGCTGCTGAAGCCGAAGATGAGGCTGTTCTTGAGGAAGTTGTGGTTAGTGCAAGTCGCTTAAAAGGCACTGCAACCGCCGTACTTGAAGAGCGAAAGCAGCAGGCATTTGTTGCCGATATTATGGGTGCTGAGCAAATATCTCGCAGTGGTGATAGTGATGCGGCATCTGCATTACGCCGTGTAACGGGCTTAACTTTAGTCGATGGTAAATTTATATATGTACGTGGTTTAGGTGAGCGCTATTCAAGTACTCAGTTAAATGGCGCAGCAGTACCGAGTCCTGATCCAACCCGTTCAGTGATCCCGCTTGATTTATTTCCATCAGGCATTATTGAAAGTTTGTCAGTGCAAAAGTCGTATTCCCCTTC
Source organism: Pseudoalteromonas sp. CF6-2 (assembly GCF_021729425.1). Taxonomy (NCBI): domain Bacteria; kingdom Pseudomonadati; phylum Pseudomonadota; class Gammaproteobacteria; order Alteromonadales; family Pseudoalteromonadaceae; genus Pseudoalteromonas; species Pseudoalteromonas sp. CF6-2. Next base: position 326,513 of record NZ_CP091443.1, on the reverse strand, counting down.
TATGCCAGCTTCTTTTGGTGGTGGTAATGTGGATATACGCTTAAAAAGCATTCCAGACCAATTTGTTTTTGATGTATCAGGCCAGCTTGGTTATAACACCAACAATTTCGATGATGGCATTGAGTACAATGGCGGCTCGAACGATTGGTATGGTGTTGATGATGGCACGCGTGAAATACCTGATTCAATCATGGCAATTTATAACTCTGGGCAATCATTAGATGATCTAACGCCAGAGCAAAGCCGTTCTTTAGTCCTTGACCTAAACCGTGATTATGATCCGCAAGAAACCACTGTAAACCCGAATACTAAGTTTACAGCAACATTAGGTAATAGTTTTGAGTCAGGCGATTGGCGTTACGGCTTTCTATCAGCGGTTAGCTATGATAACAAATACTTTGTTGGCGAAGAGTACCAAGGTGAAGATTTTCGTTTAGGCGAAACAAGCGCTGCTATGACACGTGGTTACGATAAAGTTAGCGCTACAGAGCACAATGTTAAAGTGTCTGGAATGATTAACTTTGGTATTGAATATAACAATGCTCATCGTATTGATTTAAGCACGCTGATTTTACGCGACACAGAAGATAAAATTCGTGATCGTTTGGGTATTGATGAAAATAATAACCAGTCAGACAATAAGCGTGTTCGTTCTTATGACGTAAGTTATGAAGAAAGAGAGTTAATAGTAAATCAAATCAAAGGTATGCATACATTCGATTTTCTTAACTATGCAGGTTTTGATTGGAAATACTCAAATGGCCGCTCAAACCGTTATGCGCCAGGAAATATGCAGACACGATTCATTGTTACAGATGCTAACGAAGATGGTAATTATGACTTAGTTAATGAAATCGCACTAACCAATGCCACAACGGCTGCTCGTTATACATTCCAAGATCTTAATGATGAAGTAGAAAACTACGGGTTTAATTTTACCTTACCAATTATGTTAGATGGTGTAGAGATAGAATTAAAATCAGGTGCTGATTATGTTTCTAAAGAGCGCTCGGCTTCCAATCGTCGCTTTGACATTAATACACGTGCATTTACAGACCTTGATTTAAATGGCAATGAGCTGAATACGATTCTTTCTGATGATGCAATAGCGAATGCAGAACTAACTCTACCAATACTTAATGATACAACGTTTGCAGGTGATGATTACCGCTCTGCACAAAAAACAGATGCTTATTACTTTGAAGCTGATTTTTTCTTCAATAATAAATGGCGTGTGACAGGTGGCTTACGTTGGGAAGATTTCAGGCAAGTATCAGTACCACTTGATCCGTTTACTGGTGGCTTAGATCCTTCAATCGATTATGATGATTTAGGTAACTTAGCGTTTCAAGAAGATGATATTTATGGTGCACTTGCATTCACTTATGTTCAAGACGACGAAACCCAATGGCGTTTGAGTTACGGTGAAACAGTAGTCCGCCCTGATTTACGTGAGATATCTGAAGCAACTTACATCGATCCACTTACTGAATATCCTGTTGGTGGTACACCTGGATTGCGTACGACGCAAATCAAAAACTACGATTTCCGCTGGGAAAACTACTTTGATACCGGTGAAAACTTCTCAGTTGGCTTGTTTTATAAAGACATGATCGATCCAATTGAGTCAGTGCAATCACCAGCGCAAGATGGACCACCACTTGTTCGTATTGCTAACGCTGAAGATGGCTATGTTGCTGGCGTTGAGTTTGATTATCTTAAAGATTTCGCTTTCTTAGGTGGCTTTTGGCAAGACGTATTTATGAGTGGTAATGTTACACTCAGTGATTCTGAGATAAACCTAGACCGCCAAGCGATAGTTGATCAAACTGGTGTATCTGCGGCGATCACTAACACTAAACGTCGCTTAACGGGTCACTCCAAATATGTTGTAAATATGCAGTTGGGCTATGATGCACCAAGTGGTCAGCATGCCTCTACGCTAATCTATAACGTATTTGGTGAGCGAATTATCATTCCTGGTATTGAAGGACAAGATGATTGGATGGAACAACCATTTCATTCTTTAGACTTTAACTACAGCTATTTTCCTGATTTTAACTCAAGTCTGAAATTCAAAGTAACGAATATCTTGGGTGCAAAGTCTGAAATAGAGTCAGCCGGTACATTAACCCGCTCTAAAGAGAAAGGCACTGAGTTCTCAATTGAGTACAAGTACCAGTTTTAAAACTCTGACCAAGGAAGGATATAATAATAAATCCTAACATTGATTTAGCCCTGCAATAGCAGGGCTTTTTTATTTTTGTCGAGGGATTTATGTAGCAACTATTTAAGCTAACTAGCAAAGTTAGCGACATCACTTTTGTAAAATCATTTTCAGGACAGTGATTCTATTATTGAGACGTTTTTAATAAGCTTAGAATTTAAAAGGCAGATAAAAATTAGTGGCTAGATTGCAAATACAATTACAGGATAAGAACCCAGAAAGCACTGGGTTCTTTTCTAAATTCTAATTACCGCATTTTATGCTTGCATAGAGTGGGTAACACTGGTTTTTGCTCCCCGTGCTTTTTGAAACCCATGCGCTATCATACCAGTCGTATTCTGCATAAGAAGATTCATCTTCGCCACATTTTACGCTACTTCCTGTTACTTCCTCTTTATGGCCTTGCTCTTTGCAAAACTGGTTGCCAGATAATGAGCCTACGAAAAAGTTTCTATAACTATCATTTACTCTAACCACTGGGTTTAGGTAAGTTGCAGTAGATAGGCTTGTTGCAGAACCCGCCACTTGCTCGACACTGGTTGTAGAGCGTGTGAAAGAAGTATTCGCCTCCACATCAATTTCGTTAGCATTTGCAGAAACTCCACAAGATAGCAAAGCCGCAATTAGGCCAGAAAAGTATAGGTTTTTCATTTGTTTGATTCCTTTTTAAAAATAAAAAATACACAGTACTTCCTACTACAAAGTGCGAAATGATTATGAATCTTGTTTATGGCATTTGTATTAATTGCATAAAGAAATCAGCTCAGTTTTTACGTCGTAAGTGACTAGAGTTCGCTAGAACTAGAAAAAGTATGAGCAACAAATTGAGTATTTGAGGTGAGATTACTAAGCCAAGATGAAAAAATTTTATATTCTATGACTAGCACTAGTTTTGCTGGGGCCGCAATGCTAGATTACTTCTGTAAAAATTAAATTCTCACGCAATGGACTTTAATTTTTAACAGTTTAGGTAATTTGAATGAATCAAACAGTGGAACAAACAATGAAAAAAGTAGGATTAGTCGGTTGGCGGGGCATGGTTGGCTCTGTGTTATTAGAGCGTATGCAGCAAGAAAATGATTTTTCTAAGATCGACACGACTTTTTTCACCACCTCACAAACCGGTCAATTAGGCCCCGATATTGCGGGCCCTGCTAAGCCGCTTTTAGATGCGAATGATATTGCTGAGCTTGCGAAGATGGATATTATTGTGACTTGCCAAGGCGGTGACTATACCAAAGCCGTTTACCCACAATTACGCGAATCAGGTTGGCAAGGTTACTGGATTGACGCTGCATCTGCACTGCGTATGAGTGACGATAGCATTATTGTTCTTGATCCAGTGAATAAAGACGTTATAGATCAAGGCTTAGAGCAGGGGGTTAAAACCTATGTTGGCGGCAACTGTACTGTATCGTTAATGTTGTTAGCGCTGGGTGGTTTATTTGAGCAAGACTTGATTGAATGGGTTAGCCCAATGACGTATCAAGCTGCTTCTGGTGCTGGTGCCCGCAACATGAAAGAGTTAATCGCACAAATGGGTGCAATTCACGAAACAGTGGCAGACAAGCTGGCTGATCCTAACGCGGCAATTCTTGAAATTGATAAACTAGTCACTGAAAAAATCGCCTCAAGTGATTTACCGCAAGACCAGTTTGGTGTGCCTTTAGCAGGTAGTCTTATCCCTTGGATTGATGTACCAATGCCAAGCGGTCAGAGTAAAGAAGAGTGGAAAGCACAAGTTGAAGCAAACAAGATTTTAGGTAGTAGCCAGCAACCTATCCCTGTTGATGGCTTATGTGTTCGCATTGGTGCTATGCGTTGTCACTCACAAGCAATGACGATTAAGCTACGCAAAGATATCAGCGTAGAAAAAGTGGAAGAGATTCTGGCTTCTCACAATGAATGGGTCAAAGTTATTCCAAACGACCGCGACATGACGGCTACAGACTTAACCCCTGTTAAAGTAACGGGCACCTTGTCTATTCCGGTAGGCCGTATTCGTAAGTTAGCCATGGGTCCAGAATACATCAGTGCATTTACAGTGGGGGACCAACTTTTATGGGGCGCGGCCGAACCTCTTCGTCGTATGCTACGCATAATTGTTGATGGTTAAATAAGGCTATGTTTGAGCAATAAAGCCTTGCTCAAACATTCTATTCTATAAAGGCTCTTTTACAGAGCCTTCATATCGCAGTTTTACAGATCTTGTGTTTATTTTTGTTCAATGGGCAAATAGTACACATTGGTGTGTTAGGTAATTTGTGCCGTAAACAACACATAATACGCGGGTACTCACTATTTTTAAGTCTAATTTTGCGCCATAAAGGGTGTGGCAAAGTAGCGCCTTTAGCGAGTAATAATGTGTCCTTACTAAATAACTGGTTTAGTAAATTAAGTTTACATTCCTGAGCCAACGACATTTCTGATAAATACCAATAAAAACAGTACGCAACATGATTATAAAATAACTTTTCTGACACCGGCGACAGGGTACTTAGTTGTTTTATAATAGGGTTTATCAGCTTAACAAGTAACCGCTCTAGTAATGTGATGGGTAACTCAGTCGGTCTTTGAACTTGATCTTCTCTAAGCACTAAATAGAAACATTCCACTCGCCCCGTTTGATGATAAGTCCAATGCCAGTTTTTAAGGTTCATTGCAGCATGCAATACACTTGTTTGGCTTTTTAATGCGTACTCTAATAGTGGCGGAAGTAAAAAGCCGAAAAACCATTGGCTCCACATAGAATGTAATGCGCTAAGGTCGATTGATTCTTGTTGCTGTTGCTGATAGCTCTTAGAAAAAGTCATGAGCGATTCTGTATAATGTGGTTTTTTTAATCGTTGTGATAATGGTTGGCAGTTTTTGGGGAGAGGTTGATGTGGCTCAATAAGTTTAAAATGCTGGCTATAAAATGGAGCTTGTCGCTCCAGTAAAGAGTTTAGCTCAGTGGTATCGTGTAACGCCATGTATGTTTGTACTTTCATTGTGCTGGGGTGGAAACTTCTTCATAAAATTGCGTCTTTAAGTGTATTTTATGCCGCCTCATACAGAGGCGGCATAATAGCAATTCGCAATAATGTCGAGTTACTTAGAAACTATATTGAGCAGTGATGCTAAAGTTCCGTGGTGCGCCATATTGAAACTGGTTATAAAAGCCTAATTGGCTGTAATAACGTTTATCGAATGCGTTGTCTAAGTTAGCGCGCAATGTTAGTTGATCGTTTACATTGTATCTTGCCATTAATCGAACAAGCCCATAACTTTGCTGGCTAACCTCCACTGAGCTTCTATCTGGCTTAGTAACATCTCTGCGGATCTCACTTTGCCAATTAACGCCAGCACCCAGTTGTAAGCCATTTACCCAGTTATCTAATTCATAAGTAGTGAAGAGTTTTACTTGATGTTTTGGGCTGGTGGTCGTTATTTTTTCACCATCAGGGTCTTCTGTTTCAAATTGACTATAACCAAAATAGACGTTCCATTGTTCATTGATTGAACCATTGGCTTCAAGTTCGAATCCCTGCGTTTTAGTGCCATCAATACCGCGGTATATAGGAACCGTTGTTCCTGGTAAGGTTTCCCCCGTTGCTTCACCAACATTATCTTGACGGATCTCAAACACCGAAAGTGAGGTGTCTAATGCTTCTTCAAATAGGCTGGCTTTTATACCTGCTTCATAGTTTTTTCCTTTAACAGGATCGAGGTAACTGCCATCAGCTTGCACTCTACTTTGTGGTGTAAAAATATCTGTGTAGTTGGCATACAGTGATACATTTTGCCCAATCGCATAGGTGGCGCCGACATAGCTGGTAAATTCATTATCAACTTCGTAATCATGAACGGTGCCAAAATTGTCTTGGTCAGTTTCCCAATTATCAATACGCCCACCTATTACCATTGAAAGTGCGTCGGTTAACGCAATATCAGAGGCGAGGTATATTGCTTGTTGCTTTGTTTCCCCCCATGAACCATACAGAACTTCATCGCTCCATGTAGGGGTCGGATATGTAAAATCTTTATCTCTAAAGTCACCTAAAGGTGGAGCCTCATCTAAAGAGCCATAATATGGATTGGCAAACTCTTGCTTCTGTTGATTTGCACCAATTAGAATTTGTTGTGAGCGGTCAAAGAGGGTAAAGCGGCCCGTTAATTTTAAGTCGAATGTATGTTGGGTTCGATTACCATCAATAAATGCTAATGAGCCAGGTATCATCCCTTCGTTGGTTATTGGGTCTGGGTGACCTGTAGCCCATAACACATCATATTCTAAATCGTTATCGCCATAAATGTAGCTTGCTTTGAGTTGCCAGTCATCACTAAAGTTATGTTCAATCGTGGCAAAGCTATTCAATGCTTTGGTTTTGGATGACGCCCAGCGTGGGGCTGTTGACGTATGGTGGCTGTAGTTAGTTCTATTGCCTTGGTTGTCGAATAACGGTAATCCGCCAGACATAGAGCCTTCAGGTTTGGTGTCTTGATAGTCAGCACCTAACGTCAGCAATGTATTACGACCTATATCTGCTTCGATAATACCGTATAGTGTTTGTCGTTGCTGCTCGTAACGATGCTGATAGCTTTCACGATCTTGATACGCTACGACCACTCGACCTCGAACACTTGCGTCTTGATTTAAGCCGCCCGATAAATCAACAATACCGCGTAACTGTTGCCAAGAACCTGTACTTAGGCTTACGCTTGCTTGAAATTCTTCTGTCGGACGCTTACGAACTAAATTAATCGCAGCAGACGGGCTACCCGCCCCGAGCATCAAACCTGTTGCACCACGAACAACTTCTATGCGCTGATAAATTGCGCTATCCATTAAGTTGTCACCATAGTTAAAACGTGTATCGTAGGTTGTTGCCACGCCGTCATACAAAATACTGCTTACGCCAATACCGCGGGCACTGATTGAGTAGCGGTCGTTGTCAGAAGGGCGGGTATTAATCCCTGTTACGCTGTTCATCACTTCAATAACTGAGTTTAGTTGTTGATCTTTTATCGCTTGCTCAGTCACGACTGTGGTTGATTGCGGTGTTTCTAGAAATGATAAATCTAAACCCGTTGCGGTACTCATTTGCTCAACTTTATAGCCTTGAGCATGGTTTTGTTCACCAACGACTGTGAGTACTTCCATATCGTGATGCTTTTTTTGCTCAGCCTGTAAAGAGTGGCTAAATATCGCTAAACAAGAAAGTGCGACAGGCGTGAGTGTAAAGTAGTTCGTCTTTTTCATTTTTATCCGTAGTCCTATTACGTCTATAAATAGTGAGGCCTATGCTTAGGCCATTGTTGTGTCATGTTGAAAGTCATGACGAGTGGCAAAATCATGCAGTGGATTTTTGATATCCCCAGCAAAACGGAGATTTTTCTCTCTATCTTCAAGGTCAATCATCTGCTGATTATTATTCAATTGAATGCGGTTTAAGCAGGTGCGCGTAAAGCGAGCCTTAAATAAGTTGTAACGTGTGTATTTTTCGGAAAATTGCGGGTTTTCATGCTGATACTGATAAACTTTATCAGCGACTAATTGCCAAAAATCATGTTCAGTTAAACAATTTTGCGCATCAAGCTGCGGTACGATAAAGCGGAAGATACAGTCGAAAATATCTAGCAGTATATAATTTAATTTCATGTCCTCTTCTAGGCTCACCGCTAAGTCAGCGACATGACCTGGTAAAGGTGAATTGCCGTTTAGAATTGCGACTTCTTCGCCAATATCTTTCATTAAAATAGTAACTGGTTGGTGTTCTTCTAAAACAAGGATTAGGTTTTCACCATGGGGCATAAACACTAAATCATACGCAAAGAATGCATGTAATAGAGGCTGTAAATAAAGATCCAGCAATTTGCTTACCCACTCACTTGCTGTGAGTTGAGAGGTATTAATGAGTTCAACAAGCAAGCTATTTTGTTGGCTGTCTTGATGTAGCAAGGCGGCCAATGTCAAAAGTTGTTGGTTTTCTTTAACTAACGGTTCTCCCTGATACGTTAAACTGAAAGGGCTTTCTCGCCAAAGTGCACTGAGCATTTTTTTATAAGGCGTGTCTTTTTCTAATGCTTGCTCGTAATATTTATGGTGATAACCAATTGCGACGGTTTCTCTTAAAACGACAAAGCGTTTTTTAGCAAAGTATGGGTCGCTGTTCACAAGCTCAGCAACAAAGGTGTTTATTTCGGGCGTTCGGCTCATGTAATAAGGAGATAACCCGCGCATAAAGCCCATGTTCAATATAGACAATGCGGTTTTGACGTAGCAACGCTTGTTGTTATTTAAGTTGAAGAATGTGCGAATCGACTGTTGTACCTGATAGTCATCTTCACTGTGACCAAGATAAACAAGTTGCTTACGAGCAAGATCAGCAGCAAAAATTCGGCTAATTTTTTCGCGCCATTGCCAAGGATGCACAGGCATAAAGTAATAGTCTTCAGCTTTTTTACCATGCTCAGCAATTATGTTGTTAAATGCTGCAACTTGCTGGCTGCCTAATTCACTTTCAATAAAACGCTCGTAATTAAGCTCTTCAATCATTGCTAGGCTTGTGTTTACCCGCGCAACAGCTAACCAGACTAATTTCATTGCTTGACCACTTTCAGGTGTAAAAGTGTGGCAGTCATCCATATCAAAGCCAATACGACCATTGTTAGCGACAAATACTGGGTGACCTTCGGTCATGGCCGCTTCAATTTGTTGATAATCGCAATGTACCAGCTCTGAAACGGGTTTATTTTGGTGAAGCAATTTAAATGCTTTACTGTATAACGTGCTGGTGATTTCCTCTAAATAAGTTGGTAAGAGGCTATCAGTAATACCTAAACGATCTTTTAGGGCAATAATGAGCGTTACTGCATCTAAATCTTGGTTAATGCCATCTAGTTTGCAGACAATTGATTCTGGCTGAATATGTAGGTGATCTAGTTGATAGTGGCGAGCACTAAAGTCATAACTTAAAAGCCCTTGGTTGCTTTCTAATAATAACTGAAATTGCTGCAATGTTTGTTTTCTATCTTCTTTTGCTGCAATAGGTTTTATTAGTTTTTCATGACTAAACTCACACAGTATTTTGGCGACTAAATGTTGATTAGCACCTTGCCATAAAGATTCAGATAAATGTTGAGGGAATGAATTTTTAATGATTTCCATAATTAGTCTCCTTGTGTTGTAGCTGCTTCAAAGCTTGCTAGATCAGCAAAACCTAGCCATGCATCTTTGTTTGTAAGGCGAACGATATGACTGCTCTGAATGCCTATTTTTTTATTTAGCTTATGTATTTTTTGATTGTTAATGTCAGGCTCAACAACTAATCGAGTAAAACCTAATTGAGATAAGATGAGTTTTGCTGTTGCTGTAATAGCACGCCGACTAAAACCACTTTGCGGGGTGATTACGGGGGCAAGTAAAAGGTGCATTCCACAATCACCAGATTGCTTTTCAAAATGTTTACCGATTTCGTCAAACTGCGGGTCATACAATTCAATAAAAAAAGCAGGAATCGCATCTTGGTAAGCTATAAGTGCTAGTTTATGAGGTGCGGGAGCAAGTTCACTTTGGCGTTGCTCTGCATTCATATTTTGCATTCCCCAAAAGTGGGCATAATCTTGAGCCAGCCAGCTATTTAATAAGGGAAAGTGCTTCTGTGCTTGGTAAATGTAAAAACGAAAGTCATCAATAACAAAGGCGTCCGTGTTTATTATTGCTTGGCACTGGCTAGCGAAGCTTTTACTGACCTCTGCGTGGTTACAATTGCTCACATAGCCTCCTGTGACATTGAAGCTGTTTTACTATGTGAGGGCGCAAAGCTCTCTGTTTTAGGAATGCCAAACTGTTGGAAGGCGATGCGTTCTTCAATGCTATAAGGCGCTTTACCTAATACTTGCTTTAATATGATGGCATTGCGATAACACACCATTCCGAGATCTGGCACTGTTAATCCATGGCTGTTAAGGCCTAGGTTTTGTGCAAAAATGCGACCCTGCTCATCAATGTTATAGTTACGTTTTACTTGTAACTCGCCGTTCTCATCGAAGTTTAATTTATGCCGTAATGGTTCAATGAAGGTGGGTAACTGATATTGATAGCCTGTCGCCATTACAAGTGCATTAGTGTTAAAGCTAAAATCTTGCTCTAGCTCGTTATGTAGGCATGAGAGGGCAAGTTTTTGGCCTTCTTGTTTAATGTTCGTTAATGAGGTATTCGTCAAAAGCTCGGCTGAGAAATCGCAATTCAGTTTCTTTTGATAGAGCAAATCGTAAATATCGTTAATGAGCTCTGAATTAATTCCTTTATAAAGCGACTTTTGCGAGTGGATAAGTTGTTGTCGCTTCGCACTTGGTAAATTATGAAAATAATCAATATACTCAGGCGATGTCATTTCCAGAGTAAGCTTGGTGTACTCTAAAGGAAAGAACCGCGGTGAACGCGTCAACCAGCGTAATTGATAACCAAATTTATCAATATCTAGCAGTAAATCATGGAAAATCTCTGCTGCACTCTGACCACTGCCAACAATAGTAATGTCAGACTTGCTTTGTAACATTGCTTTGTTATTAAGGTACTGTGAAGAGTGAGTTATGTGCTTATCTGTCGGGCAAAATTCAGGTAGCCAAGGTTGAGTACCGGTACCGAGCACTAAATGTTTACAATATAAATCTTGTACCTTGCCAGTTACTTTATCTTTGCCAGAGACTCGGTAACAGTCGAGCTGTTGCTCGTATTCGAGGTTTTCTACGTGAAAATTAAACTTGAGATTATTTAACTGGCGGCACACCCACTGGCAATACTGATTATATTCTTGTCGCGGTAAAAAAAAGTTTTCGCGAATATAAAACGAATACAATTTACCAGTCTGCTTGGCAAAATTTAAGTAACTGAACTGACTTGTTGGGTCTGCCATCGTCACTAAATCTGACATAAAAGGGGTTTGCAGACTCGCAGAGTCTAATAACATACCTGGATGCCAATCAAATTTAGGGCGACTGTCAACAAATAGCGTCTTCAAGTCTGAAAGTGGCGAAGAAAGCGCTGCTAAGCTTAAATTAAACGGGCCTACACCTATTCCGATTAAATCATAAATTTCTGGTTTCATTGTCTTTTCCTTAAGCTGTGCACAATTGTTTGCTTTTGCAGTCGATCACATATTGTTCGCCAATTTTGCAAATTTCATTCAATACCTCGTCTATGCTGTCTATCGATGCGTGAGGGTTCAATAAAGTGAATTTTAAATACTGAACATTGTTCACTTTTGTTGCTGCAATCATGGCACGGCTACTCTGAGCTAAGGCCCTGCGAATAGTGCGGTTGCATTCATCAAGCTGAGTTTGGCTCAAGGTGCTATCGTTAAATCGAAATACGAGTGTAGTGAGTGATGGAACTTGTGCAGCTTGTAACTGGCTATGACGTGTTAAGCGTTGGTATACCTGTTGTGTTTTTTCAAGCAAGGTATCGAACATGGCACCAATCGCATCAGGCCCTTCTGTTCTTAAGCTTAACCAGAGCTTTAACGCATCGAATCGGCGCGTTGTTTGTAAGCTTTTATTTATTAAATCAGGAACGCCGGCTTGTGCTTGAGCCTTTGGATTGAGGTAATCGGCGTGATAAGTTAGAAAGCTCAATAACCGCTTGTCTTTAACCAATAGGGCAGAGCAGCATACTGGCTGGAAAAATGTTTTGTGAAAATCAATACTTACAGAGTCAGCTAAATCAATGCCTAACAAACGTTCGTTATGGCGTTGTGACACTAACAAAGCGCCACCATAAGCCGCATCGACGTGTAAATAACAGTTATGCTTTTTACATAAATGAGCAATGCTCGCTATCGGGTCAATTGCGCCAAAATCTGTTGTACCAGCCGTGGCGATTACCGCAATTGGTAATAAATTTGCTCTTTGAAGTTCATTTAATGTGTTTTCGAGGCTATGGGTATCAATACAGCGATTTTCATCACACGCAACACTGATAACAGCATCATGACCAAGACCCAATAATGCGGCTGCTTTTTGAATACTAAAATGGCTATATTCAGAACAAAGAATTCGATAACGATGTGCATTACTGCTTAAGCCAGAAGTAATATTTGTATGGCTGTGTGGTTCTAATTTGCCTGCCAACTCACGTGCAAGTAATAATGCCATTAAATTTGACTGGGTTCCGCCAGTAGTAAACACGCCGTCTGCGCCCTCATCGTAACCGATTCTTTGGCATGTCCAATCAATCACTTTTTGTTCTATAAATGTTGCGCCTGCACTTTGATCCCATGTTTCAACAGCGGTGTTTATCGAAGAGCTAAACAACTCCGCCAGCAGCGATGTAAGCATAACTGGGCAATTTAAGTGAGCAAGGTAATCTTGATGATGGAAGTATATCGCGTGTTTTAAATAAAGGTGATCTAGCTCTTCGAGGACTTGATTTATGTCACTTAAAGGTGTGTTTAGATCAATGGCTGCAAATTCTTCTTGTAACTGTGCAGGTTGTACTCCACTGGTAGGAGAATTAACTTCTTTAATACGCTCGCTGAGGGTGCTTATACCCAATTGTATTAATTGTGCGTAATCCTGCATTGGTGAAACACCAAAAAGTGGGGCAGCAGTTTGTTTGGGTTTAGTTTGATAGTTAGAATCATTAATCCATTGATATTGCGGTGGTTTAAAATTTTCCATATGTATATCCTTTAACATTGATTAAGTAACCAAGAGACCAGAAGAGCTTTTTCCGTCTCTAATTAATTAAAATCCGCAACACCCTGTACCGATAAGTAGGAAGGTATCATGCATTAAACGATAATGCAAACAATTATCATTTAGTTGCTTTGCTCTAACTTAAAGGTGTTTTGATTTGTTAATTTTTCGAACTGGTTAAAGGACACGGCATCATTTGTGATTGAAGTAGCGGGTAAAGGCTAGTAGAAAATTCTTTATCAATTACAATGATAGATTCAAACAATCTGAGCAATTTTAATAATATGAGAAAAGCATGCACACACCCAACAAGTGGAAAATGACGCCAGAGCGAGTTTCACAATTTATAAAAACCTATAGCTTTGCGCTGATGATAGATAGTGAATTTGAAGCCACACATTTGCCATTGGTGTATAAACCCGATGAAGGTGAGTTTGGTACTTTATATGGTCATGTGTCACGGGCAAACAAGCATGGTAAAAGCTTACAAGATACGCATGTGTTAGTAGTTTTTAATGGTCCGCATAGCTATATATCACCCACTTGGTATGCTGAAAAGCCAGCTGTATCGACTTGGAATTACACTGCGGTTCATGCAAAAGGCAAGGTTGAATACCTTGATGACGACAATACTTTGGTTTGCTTAGATGAGTTAATTAGCCAATACGAGCCGAGTATTTTAAACGACACAAGTTTGCTGCCAGGTGACTATCAAGCGAAGCTACTACGCGGGATTATTGGTATTAAAATCAAACTTGACTCAATTCAGGCAAAAGAAAAGTTAGGCCAGCATAAATCAATAGCTGATCAACTAGGTGTTGTAGCAGGGTTAAAAAAAGATAAGCATCCTGATGCGCAAAGCCTATTATCATATATGTTGAAAACTGAAGTTGGTATAGGAAAAGATATCAATAGCTAACTTTTACTTGTTATAGCGCGTATCTTTTCCTATAGCTAAAGCTAATCTAGCTATGGCTTAGTTGTTTAACATAGTGCTGAAAATCATCAAAGCCACCAATATGTTCATCATTAATAAATATTTGTGGGACAGTTCTACGACCACTCAGTGAAACCATTTCTTGAAAAAGTCGGTCGTTATCTGAGATTTCTATTGCTGTGTATTGCCAGCCTAACTTTTTAAACAGTTGCTTTGCCGCTCGACAGTATGGGCAATAGTCTTTGTGGTACATTTTGATCTTAGCCATGAGTTAGTCCTAAGTGATTTAACCGATGTGGCTAGTTTAAGCTGTGTTAATTTTTTCTCTATGTTGCATGTAGCTAAAATTATGTCTGAAAGTCCAAATATTTATTTAAATGATCCTGATCCGCTTAGTGTGTTACTTAAGCGAATGTCCTTGAGGGCGGAAGTATACGTTAATGGTGATTTTTGTGGCTCGTGGGCTGTTGATACATCGGGCTCTCGCCGGATTCCATTTCATTTAATTGGTAAAGGGCAAGCATGGCTACATTTTGAGAATGAAACTATTGTATTGAATGAAAAAGATCTTGTTGTTTTTCCAAGAGATCATCAACACATAATATCGAGCTCACCGATTAAACCAGCAAAAAAATTAGTCAATCAGCCTGCGAAGGGGGCGGGTGAAACAACGAATATGGTTTGTGGTTTTTTTCAGTTTAATCACACCCTAGTTAATCCACTTTTAGATGCTTTACCTGAGTTTTTACACATTCCCGCTACAAGTTCATCATGTAATTCAAGAATAATGCAATTAATTGATATGATGATTGTGGAGTTACAGCAAAGGCGCACAGGCTGCTATACCATAGTCGATCAACTCGCTAATTTGGTGTTTATAGAAATACTCAGAGAACAAGTTGAAGCTGGCAAGTTAAATAATGGTATGTTGGTGGCGTTGTTTGATAATCGTATAGGTAAAGCACTTAATGCAATTCATCAACAACCAGAATATGCTTGGAATTTAGCGTCACTTGCCAGTAAAGCTTCAATGAGTCGTTCTAATTTTGCAGATAAGTTCACAAAGCTAGTTGGCTTAAGTCCGATGAAATATTTGCTTAAATGGCGTTTAATAGAAGCCCGTAAATTGCTGATTTGTAGTGATATTAGTATTGCAGAAATTGCACAATTAAGTGGTTACGAGACAGAAGCCGCTTTTAGAAAAGCGTTTAAACAGCACCAAGGTGAAGCCCCTGGTGCTGTTAGAAGTGCGATGGTTGGTCACTAACTATAAATTACAGGTCATCAGCACTTACATTTTCAACATCTGGCCAATGGTCATTTGCTTCTTTAATGTGTTTAGGAATGTTTTCAGCCCATGCTTTATACACATCCATATTTTTATTTACATAGAGTTTTCCATCTTTGATTTCAAATGCTTTGCCATCAATATCAAACTTTTTACCGAAGGTTACGCCATAAGCACAAAAACCACCGTATTGAGGTGCGTATTTCTCTGGGTTTGAATTAAACATATCTCTATTTTTAGCAGACTGAAAACGGTAAATCGCATCATTGTATACCGCTGTATATTTAGCATTCCCTAACACAGGTTTATTTTGCTTAAAATATGCGATGACATCATGACCCGCTAAAATGACCCCATTTTCATCTGTTTCGGTGTCATTTCCAGCGTAAGATAAAGACGATAAACTCAAAAGAGCGACAGCAGCGATCCCTTTAAATGCGTGGTAAAGTTTCATAGTTATTCTCCAATTATGTTTAACTTAGGAAACATAGTAGTGGACAATCAACGAACTAAATATATCTGGCATTACTGAATATATGTCCAAAAGTCCTGATTACAATTTGAGGAGAAATGAATTCGTTTTACAGCCAAAATAGAATAGGCAGCACATTAGCATCCTGCAAATGCTGCCAATATTGGTTGGATGGCACTCAACATGATTGTTAAAAGTATGTTAAATGCTATAGGTAAACTTAGTACAGTTCATTTCTGTGTCAACTAACTGTCATACTCAAGTTCTTCAGTCTTTACTCTACTCATTCAGTACCCTTCATTTTATTGAAATCTAAATCTAATAACTTGCTGAATATAAAGATACTCACTATATTCTTGTGAGTCATACATTGGGTTTGAATCATGAATATCTCTAAGAAGTTAAAGCTGTCATTTGCATCCGCAATAGTTTTACCATTAATAATTATCGCTGTTTTAGTTATCACACAAACAAGGCAACAGGCATTAGATGGTTTTGCCCAATTAAGTGAACGAGAAGCAAAGCAAGTAGATAATGGTATTAATATGTTTTTTTCAGAGATTGAAAAAAATGTAGATTATTTAGCTTCGCACCCCGCGATTTTAGAAGCTAAACAAGACGTTAAAACACATATGCAATCGCCCAATGCAGTTAAACTTGCGCATATGTCTGGCAGTGACACAGAGCAAGCTGCTTATACGTTATTTGATCACTTTGGTGATACGCATCCAGGCCTTGCCTATATTTACATGGGGAATGAGCAAGGTGGATATATTCAATGGCCAGAAGGCGAAGTAACCGCTAATTATGATCCTAGAAAACGGCCATGGTACGAAGCTGCAAAAGCCGCTGATGGAAGCACAGTAAGAACGAATGCTTATTATTGGGCCGCTGATGATATGGTGATTGTATCAACAGTGAAAGCGATTAAACAAAATAGTCAGCTTATTGGTGTTCAGGGCATGGATGTATCTTTACAAGGCCTTACAGATATCATAGCTAATATTAAATTAGGTGAAACCGGTTATCTAATGCTTATTGAAGACAGTGGTAACGTCTTGGTTGATGTTAAACATGCTGATTATCGCTTTAAGCAATTGGCAGAGGTTAACGAAGGTAAATATAAACAATTAGCGAATAATAACACTGGCCAATTTGAAATTAATCTTGAAGGCACTGATTATGTGGCGAATATTTATACGTCTCAAAAGCTTGGCTGGAAATTCATTGGCTTAGTTGAAAAGTCTGAAGTGATGAGCGCTGCTAACACGATGACAATTACCATTGTGATCATTAGTGCAATTTTAATTGCCGTGTTTATTTTGTTAGCCAGCTATATTTCAAAACTCATTTCTGCACCTATTGTCGAAGTGAGTGATGGGTTGACAGAAATATCACAAGGCGGCGGAGATTTAACCAAGCGGTTAATTATTAAAACGCGTGATGAAACTGGGAAGCTGGCCAATAGCTTCAATTTATTTTTGAGTTTGATTTCAGAGTTAGTTACACAAATAAATGAATGTGCGCATAATGTAAGCGATACGTCAGCACAAACATCAACACAAGCAGTACAATTATCGGGTTCTACTTCACAGCAGCAACAAGCTTTAGAAATGGCCGCAACGGCTATTAATGAAATGGCGGCTACCGCTAATGAAGTCTCAGCAAGTTGTGCAAATGCTGCGGAGCTTGCAACACAAACACAGCATGCCTCAGAGCTTGGTCAAAGTGTGATTTCAGAGACGGTAGAGAGTGTAGTATCGTTGTCTGAGGTCATAACCAAAGCCACTCAAGATATTAATCAGCTTGACGCTGAAAGTGAAAATATCATGTCAATATTGAGTGTAATAAGAGGCATTGCAGAGCAAACTAATTTGCTTGCATTAAATGCTGCTATTGAAGCTGCCAGAGCGGGGGAACATGGTCGCGGTTTTGCGGTAGTCGCTGATGAAGTACGTGCTTTGTCACAAAGAACCTCAGAGTCGACAGAAGAAATAGCAAGCCAGTTAGACACCTTACGGAAAATGTCTGATCAAGTGTCAAAAGAAATGACAACCAGTTTAAACCGCACAAATAAAACAGTTGAGTTAGCCCATTCCGCACAACATCAATTTAGCGAAATAACCGCATCAATCGTCAATATCAGTGATTTAAATACCCAAATTGCGACGGCAGCAGAAGAGCAGCAACATGTAGCTGAAGATATTAATCGTAATGTTATCGAAATTAAAAATGCGGCCGATGATGTGAGTGAGATTGCTCAAAATGCGCGTGATAATGGTGAGCGGCTGAATCAGTTATCACATTTACTTACTGATTTAGTGGGTAAGTTTAAGGTGTAAAATACTCATTTGTTTCAAAGACCTTCACATGCTTTAATGGAGTAATTAACTAAAACGACTAACGAATCCTTTTGTTATTTCATCTGAGAAGCATAAGGCTGGATAGCTCCTATAAAATGGCAAACAATGAAAATAGATAGTGCTAACGCTGAAGATTACCCAGAGCTACTTGATGTATGGGAAAATTCAGTCCGAGCAACACATGATTTTATAACAGAAGACGACATAGCCTTTTTTAAGCCGATCATCATTGAGCAAGCTTTTCCTCATGTTACTTTAAAGTGTATTAAGGATGAGCATAAGGCAATTTTGGGCTTCATTGGCGTACATGAATGCAAAATAGAAATGTTGTTCATTTTAGATGCAGCAAGAGGTAAAGGGGTTGGTAAAGCGCTTCTTAACTATGCGGTTGATCAATTAGCTGCCAACAAAGTTGATGTTAATGAGCAAAACCCACTTGCAGTTGGTTTTTACCAGCATATGGGGTTTAAAGTCGCCTCACGCTCGCCTTTAGATGATATGGGCAAACCATTTCCAATATTGCACATGGTACTCCGGTAGGAATTGCTTTAGTTGTGTACCGCGGTTATTCGGCGAAAAAACACCTCTTGCAAAGTTTTCCCTTGTTGCTCGCTAACTTTACTTTTAATGTGCTAAAAAGCACGACCTTCAAGCGCGCGAAACAAGTTTCACGCCTACGATGGGAACCAGTAGGAACGGCTTTAGCCGAGAAGTTCACATGTTCGGTGTTAAAGTGCATTCTACAAACTTTCCCCCAGTAACTCGCTAACTTTAACCCTTAACTCAATAATTTGTTACAGCTTATCTTTTGCTTAATTGGTTTACGCGATATGCTGATGAAAAGAATATTGCATTACATTGGAATAGCGAATGAACCTCAATCAGGTAACCTTACCAGTAACGGATATGAATGAAGCGGTGGCTTTTTACTTAACATTGGGAATGATTCAGATTGTAGATACCCCGCATTACGCACGCTTTCAATGTCCAGATGGTGATGCCACATTTTCGCTGTCATTAGAAACTGAAGATTATAGTAATTATGCGGTAATTTATTTTGAACATGAGCAGCTCGATAAGCTGTACGAGAGACTTGTTGAAAAGGGCATTAATTTTGAACAGCCACCAACCGCTCAGCGCTATTTGTGGACGGAAGCAATTTTAAAAGACCCATCAGGGAATAAAATTAAACTATATTGGGCCGGAGAAAACCGCTTAAACCCACCATGGAAAGTAGAAAAACGAGGGTAAAAAAGGCGCTAGGGTCTATGTCCTAGCGCCTAATATCTTAAAAGCTAATCCTTTAAACGTTACTGCTTTTCTTTCAGTAACTTTTTTAATTCAGCTACTTCAGCCTGTAATTGAGTTATTTGGCCTTTGGTTGCTGGCAAATCATCGTCGTTTATCTGCTCTTCTCGCGCGTTACGATGCTCTTCAGACATAACCTCTAAAATAGCTCCTACCATCATGTTTAAGAATACGAATGCAGTTAAGAAAATAAATGTTAGGTAGAAAATCCAGCTAAGTTCATACACGGCCATGGTTTCGTACATGACATCTGTCCAATCTTCGAATGTTGCTATACGGAACAAGGTGAGCATTGATATTGATACATCACCCCATAGCACAGGGTTAATATCAGCAAACAGCATGCTTCCCATGGCGGCATAAATATAGAAGATTACGAACATCAGTAAGGCAATATAGCCCATTTGTGGAATCGCTTTTAAAAGCGAGTTAACCAGTAGCCTAAGTTCGGGGATCATGGATACAAGTCGTAAAACGCGGAAGATACGCAACAAGCGAGCAATAAAAATCGTTGAGCCTGCGGCAGGGTAAAGGCTACCTACCACTATGATAAAATCAAAGATATTCCAGCCTTTACTGAAGAAGTCTTTAAAGCCTCGGCTTGCAATAAAGCGGATCACAAGCTCAACAAGGAAAAACACGGTAATACCCATATCCATCCAATGGAGAGCTAACTCTACGGTTGGGTGAAGCGAATAAGTATGAGCCCCGACGGTTAATGCTGAAATAACAATAACGGCAATAACGAATGATTGAAAAACTTTGCTTTTATCGATACGCTGAAACAGCTCTTGTAACTGCGACAACATCATATATGACCCTTTGGTGATAGTATTTAAACCCACGCAATATACAATAAATCGCAGTACCAATGTATAACTGAAGAAAGGAAATTAAATGTTTTTAAACGCTTTAAAGTTTACTGGGATTGCATCAATGTTTCTTTTGTTAACAGGGTGTAGTTCAAATGCGCGTTTTCATGAACTCCAATCTGCACGCTTGACTGAATGCAATTATTTAGCTGATAAAGAATACCATGCGTGTGTAAAGCGCCAGCAAGATAGCTACGAAAACTTTAAAAAGCAAAAGTCAGAACAATGACCAAAACTGAAAAACGCCTCGATAAAGCTATTCGGGCAGCGCTAACGACGGCATGTGAAAACCTAAAAGACATAAGCGACAACTTTTTATGGTTAACTCACACCGCTGATTTAAAGAGACTGCCAGCATCAATGAAAGTAAGTTGTTATTTTGCCGAGCAAATTCCTCTATCAAATTCACCGCTGGCAGAGCAAATTAATCAAGTGATTACAAAAGAGCTGAAAGAGATAGGAGTAGTGATATCAGCAAAAGCTATTCTGTTTTTTAAGGATTAAATATGCCGTTTACTTTTACCTTGCAATAGGCACAGCTTTGACTAACACCACGTCAAGCGGATGAAAACATACACATCAAATGAGTTTAGCATTGGTAACACAGTCGCAAATAGCTATAATCGGCAAAAATACTGTAAGAGAGTTTATTATGGCTGTACCAACACGCTCACAAATAACCGTAGGCTGTGAAGTTAATATTGTTTTAAAACAAGACCAGCGCACAGGCCATTTAACGCAAGGTGTTGTTTCGCGTATTTTAACTAAGTCACCAAACCATCCTCATGGCATTAAAGTACAACTTGATGACGGTCAAGTCGGTCGTGTTAAAGAGATCTTATCATGAGTGTTCTAACCGAAAGTGAATTTTGGGAATTAGTGACCGCAGAAGATAAAACGGCAGAGCCAGAATCGGTGTGTAATACTCTAAGAGAAAAGCTAACACATCTATCCGATGAGCAACTTATGGAGTTTGACAAGCAGTTTAGTTTGCGTATGCGTAAAGCTTACACTTGGGACTTATTTGGTGCTGCGTTTGTAATGGCTGGTTGTAACGATGATTATGGATTTTCAGAGTTTTTATGTTGGCTCATATCTCGCGGTGAAGGCGCATTTTTAAAAGCCTTAGAGAACCCAGACTCCGTTGCTGACTGCACACCCGTTTATCATTTGAATGAACAACCTTATCCTTATTTAGATGAGTATGATTTAATCGCCGGTATGCTGTTTGAAGAGCGTAATGGCGATGAGCTACCATTTATTCCATCTGGGCTTGAACAGCCAAAGGGCAAGCGTTTTAAAGACAAGCCGAAATTTTTAAAACAGGCATATCCTCGCCTGTTTGCTAAATATTGGCAGTAGCAACCACTCGAATGGCTTTTTGTAGTTTAAAGAGATATCGAGAGCTAAAGTTTATTTATTTCAGCTAGTTAAAAAGTATTAAATTTAATTGTATTATTAATTTTTAGTTCCTTAAATAGTATTATTTATGGTACTTTTGTTCATGTTGGATTCAGCAATAATTTCAGTTGGATCTAATAAAGTGCAAAAATTATTTTTGATTAATCAGTAAGCTGCACGGAGTGGTAGCCTTGCTAAAACCGAAGTAAACTCAAAAGGAAATGACAGTGTCAGAAAACGTTTATCAAGCTCCTGAATCAGATGTTGCTAATATTTCAACAGAGACAACAACCATGAGTCGTAAGGATATCTTATTCTCTTTCCAAGGTAGAATTCCACGTAAAACTTATTGGTTATCAGTATTAGGATTAATGCTAATTAGTGTTTTAGCTATGCTTGTGTTAAGTGGTATTGGCGCAATGATCTCACAAAATGCGGCCATTTTCCTTCCACTTTTAATTTACATTCCACTAATTTGGTCATCGCTTGCTATTCAAGTTAAACGTTGGCACGACCGCAACAAGTCAGGTTGGTGGGTACTAATTGGTTTAGTACCAGTGATTGGTGGTATTTGGGTACTGATTGAAAATGGCTTTTTAGCGGGTGATGAAGCAGAAAACCGTTTTGGTAAGCCAACGGTTTAAGCCGTATTCATTGTGTGCTCTGTCTGAGCACACAATGACTCTGCACATAATCTTTCATGAAATACTTCACTAACATTCAAATCGCTCGATTTATTATCAGCTTTAGTTGGCTTTATCATGGGCTGATACCAAAACTTATTCACATTGCTCCCCTTGAACTAAAAATGACAGCCAGTTTTGGTTTTAATGCTGAAATTTCAACACTTATTACCCGAGCAGCTGGCATAGGTGAAATGATTTTTGCCGTGCTGTTTTTTATTTTCTATCGTTCAATCTTACTCAATATTCTCAATATAGCTGCTTTAGTTGGGCTAATGCTGTTTGTTGCTGTTTTACAGCCCACACTTTTAATCGAAGCGTTTAATCCTGTGACTACAAACCTTGCCATGATCGCGTTTAGCCTTGTGCTAATTAAAGAAACTAAAGAGCCGCAGCTCAATGCTTAATACACCGCATCAGTCGCCAATCACTCAATACACGAAAAAAGAAGAAAAAAAGTTTTTATCTTCTTATTTATTTTTAATAGGCCTATTGCAAATAATTGCCGCATTCTATTTTTTGGATTTGCCTATAAAAGAACAACTACTAGATGAGCAGGGTGTAGTACAACGCTTTTATGAATCACATAGAAATTGTGGGCAACACAATAAATGTAAACTTATGACAGTTGTAGGAACTGAAAAGACGACTACATACCTAAGACCAACGAATTTACCAATTGAATTAAATGATCACGTTCATGTTTTAGCTTCATATAATAAAAGTGCCGAAGCGTATAAAGTTCATCAGTTACAACTAAATGGTAAGATGATCCAAAGTTATGAACAGGCAATATTTAAAAGCAATATTACGCGTATATTGCTTGGTATTTTTGGTCTGATTTTGATTGTTTTTAGTTTAATCAATAAGTTTAAAACTAAACCGCGTAACAGCGCTTAATTTCGTCAATCATGGCGCTTGCTAGCGGCGAATTGGCATTTGTTTTTGAGGTGATCAATACCACAGGAATATCGTAGTGATATTTACTCGGTTGAATAGCTTTGAAAATACCTTTATCAACCCAGAACTGTGCGTAGTGGTCGGGTAAATAACCAATAAACTCACCCGATAAAATTAAATGTGCAATACCTTCATCGTGATAAGCAACAGCACTATTTTGATAGTTTAAACCGTCGTTTCGGCTTTCTTTATCGCGCATGTAGTTACTGGTAATTACCTCAGCTTCTTTGAGCAGCTCATTTATTTGTTTGTCTTCACACTCAAATAAGGGGTGACCGACTGCGCAATACAAAAAGTTAGTTTCGTTATGCAGGGCGGTATAGTCTAAGCCGCGAATATGATGGCGGCTAACACCAATCCCCACTAATGAACGGCCATTGGCTACTGCGGTTTCTACCTCTCGTGCTTCACACACATTAATATCAAACTGAATGTTTTTACCCTTGCCTTTTAATCTTGCAATAGCACTTGGGATGGCACAGCGTGGGTCGCTGACCATGGTATCTATCATGGCAATACTTAAACGCCCCGATAACTCGTTTTTAGAGCTTGCTACAGTATTAGCAAACGCTTCGCATTGCTGAAGCAGTTCAATCGATGCTTGATAGGTAATAGCGCCAGCGTCTGTAATTTCAAAACCACTGCGGCCACGTTTACATAATTTAATGCCAAGCCTTACTTCTAAATCAGATAAATGCGCACTGATCGTTGAGCGGCCAATATTTAAACGTGACTCTGCGGCTGAAAGCCCGCCACACTCAACAATTGCTACAAAAACGCGCAATAAGCGCAGATCTACGTCATGAACTTGCATAGCACTTCTTTTAGTTCGATAAATCTGGAATGAATAACGATAATTATGCATTTGTAAAACAACTAGAGCAAGCTAGACTCCCTCTAAATAAAACTTATCCTGTTCTTTAGGAGTTATAAATGACATTTAAGTATGGTGTTGACCAATTAACGTTAGACAGCGTTAATGCTATTGCAGCCGGTACGTTACAGGCAGAGCTTTGCCAAGAAGCGATTGATAAAATTAATAAAAGCCGCCAAAACGTAGACAAAATGGCTGCCTCAGATAAAGCCATTTATGGTATCAATACGGGCTTTGGTCCATTATGTGATACACAAATTTCTCCAGAAGAAACCAATCTATTACAAAAGAATTTATTGATTACACACGCTGTCGGTGTGGGTGAGCCAATCGCTAAACCTATTTCAAAGCTAATGCTCATCACCAAAGTACATGCATTAAGCCAAGGTTTTTCAGGTATTCGTTTAACCGTAGTTGAGCGTATGCTTAAGTTTATTGAACTTGATATTATTCCTGTTGTACCAGAGCAAGGTTCAGTTGGCGCATCGGGTGACTTAGCACCGTTATCACACCTATTCTTACCTCTTTTAGGAGAAGGTGAGTTTTGGGTAAACGACACAATCAAGCCAGCTGCAGACGTATTAAAAGAGCACGGTTTAGCGCCTTTAGATTTACATGCTAAAGAAGGCCTAGCGTTAATTAATGGTACTCAGTTTATCTTATCGCATGCCATTACTGCGCTTACTAAAATGCGTTACCTATTAGACCTTGCTGATATCGCAGGTGCTATGAGCATTGAAGGTATGCAAGGTAGCCAATCACCGTTTCGTGAAGAGTTACACGCCATTCGTGCTTTTAAAGGTAACGTTGAAGTTGCAGCGCGTATGCGCAGCTTTTTTGCAGGCTCTGAAAACATGGCTTCACACACTGATTGTGACCGTGTTCAAGACCCTTACTCACTGCGTTGTATTCCTCAAGTTCATGGTGCATCACGTAATGCGTATTACCACTTAAAAGAACTTGCTGAAACAGAAATGAATTCTGTAACAGATAACCCTATTGTGATCAGCGAAGAAGAAGCCATTTCGGGTGGTGGTTTCCACGGTCAACCACTTGCTATGGTATTAGATTATGCTTCAATCGCAGCAGCAGAGCTTGGCAACATTGCTGATCGTCGTTGTTACTTGCTACTTGAGGGCTTACATGGTTTACCGCGTTTATTAACGTCATCGGGTGGCTTAAACTCTGGCATGATGATCCCACAATACGTGACTGCGGCATTGGTAACAGAAAACAAATCTTTGTGTTTCCCACCATCAGCAGACAGCGTACCAACATCAATGGGCCAAGAAGATCACGTATCTATGGGGAGTATTTCTGGTCGTAAGTTAAACCAGATTTTAGGTAATCTTGATAAAATCTTTGCTATTGAGCTGATGTATGCAGCGCAAGCAATTGAATTTAGACGTCCTAACACGTGTTCAGACATCATTGAAGAAAACTTTGCGCTAATTCGCAGCAAAGTTGCCAAACTAGAAGAAGACCGCTTACTTAAGCCTGATATTGATGCCATGGTAGAACTTGTTAAATCGCAAGCGTTTAAAGTTAACTAAGGGAGCAAATAATGACTTTTCAAGAACAAATTAAGCAAGGTATCCCAAGCGTATTGCCAGAGCCAAAACCGTATCCAAGTGATGCAAACCGTGCTCCAAAACGTAAAGACATTTTATCGGCTGACGAAAAGCAATTAGCTATTCGTAACGCATTGCGTTATTTCCCTAAAGAATGGCATCAAGAACTAGCTGCTGAATTTGCTGCTGAGCTCAAACAATTTGGCCGTATTTACATGTATCGCTTTAAGCCTAACTATGAGCTTAAAGCGCGCTCGATCAGCGATTACCCGGCTAAATGCGAACAAGCTGCCGCTATTATGTTGATGATCGACAACAACCTTGACCCTGCTGTAGCGCAGCACCCAGAAGAGCTTATCACTTATGGTGGTAACGGTGCAGTATTCCAAAATTGGGCGCAGTACTTATTAACCATGAAGTACTTAAGCGAAATGGAAGAAGACCAAACGCTTCACATGTATTCGGGTCACCCTATGGGGTTATTCCCATCATCAGTAGAAGCACCGCGCGTGGTTGTGACTAACGGTATGATGATCCCGAACTATTCAAAACCGGATGACTGGGAAAAATTCAATGCATTGGGTGTAACTCAATATGGTCAAATGACTGCGGGTTCATTTATGTACATTGGCCCGCAAGGTATTGTGCACGGTACAACCATTACGGTAATGAATGCATTTCGTAAAGTGCTTGAAAAAGGTGAATCACCGAAAGGTAAAATCTTCTTAACGGCTGGTTTAGGCGGTATGAGTGGTGCTCAGCCTAAAGCGGGTAACATTGCTAACTGTATTACCGTATGTGCAGAGGTTAACCCTAAGGCGGCCATTAAGCGTCACCAGCAAGGTTGGGTTGATGAGTTAATTGATAACATGCCAGATCTTGTTGAGCGTGTGCGTACTGCTCAGCAAAATGAGGAAGTGGTATCGATAGCCTTTATCGGTAACGTGGTTGATGTTTGGGAAAGCTTCTTAGCAGAAGATATTTTCATTCACTTAGGTTCAGATCAAACTTCACTTCATAACCCGTGGTCAGGCGGTTATTACCCAGTTGATATCAGCTATGAAGAGTCAAATCGTTTAATTCGTGAAGAGCCAGAGGTATTTAAAGAAAAAGTACAAGCGACGCTTAAACGCCACGCCGATGCTGTTAACAAGCACACGGCGAAAGGCACTTACTTCTTTGATTATGGTAATGCGTTCTTGCTAGAAGCATCACGCGCTGGTGGCGATGTAATGGCTGATAATGGGATTGATTTTAAATACCCATCGTACGTACAAGATATTCTTGGTCCAATGTGTTTTGACTATGGTTTTGGCCCGTTCCGCTGGGTATGTACATCAGGTAAACCAGACGACCTTGATAAAACAGATGCGATTGCTGCACAAGTCCTTGAAAAAATTATGGCGGACTCGCCTGAAGAAATTCAACAGCAAATGCAAGACAACATCACTTGGATCAAAGATGCGAAACAGAACAAACTCGTTGTTGGTTCACAAGCACGTATCCTATATGCAGATGCACAAGGCCGCGCTGAAATCGCTAAAGCCTTTAATGATGCCATAAATCGTGGTGAAATTGGTCCAGTTGTACTTGGGCGTGACCACCATGACGTAAGTGGTACGGATTCACCTTTCCGTGAAACATCAAACATTTATGACGGTAGCCGCTTTACAGCAGACATGGCGATTCATAACGTAATTGGTGATGGCTTCCGTGGTGCTACTTGGGTATCTATCCACAATGGTGGTGGTGTAGGCTGGGGCGAAGTGATCAACGGTGGTTTTGGTATGCTACTAGATGGTAGTGAAGCTGCCGAGCGACGTTTGAAATCTATGCTATTATTTGATGTAAACAACGGTATTGCTCGTCGTAGTTGGGCACGTAACGAAGAAGCTAATTTTGCAATTAAGCGTGAAATGGCGCGTACCCCTAAGCTTAAAGTGACCTTATCTAATAACGTTGATGATGACGTTTTATCAAACTTAGATTTCTAAGTTGAACTAATTAAAAAGGCCATGCTGCGTACGCAACATGGCCTTTTTTATTGCCTAAAATTTTTAAATAGCGCATTGTTTAGGTTATAAATTTTTGGCTTAGCTAATGAGGAGATAGAGATGACTAAAACACTAACCGGCGGATGTTGCTGCGGTGAAGTGACTTTTAAAGTAACTGATAGCTTTAAGCGCTTTTTCTTTTGTCATTGCGAGCAATGTCGAAAATTGTCTGGCACTGCGCACGCTGCAAATTTATTTACTTCACCCGATGCTATCGAATGGATTAAAGGTGAGCATCATATTACGCGCTTTAATTACCCTGGTCGTGCGCTATCACGAGCCTTTTGTAAGACTTGTGGCTCTGCGCTGCCATTTGCATCTCAAGACAACAAATACTTACTTGTGCCTGCAGGCAGCTTAAACGAAGAGCCAAGTAAAGAATTAGATGCGCAAATATTTTGCGAAGAACAAACCGAATGGCATAAAAAAGGGTTAAGTGGCAAAAAGGTCATTGGTTTTGGTCGGTAAAAATTAACATAAATGCTATATCACAATAAGAAAATATAATGAGTTCAAATACAGTGTATATTGTTAGCACTGTCTTTAAATCTTTCAGCCAAGGCTTGAGCTAACAGAAGACTTAATTAGTGGAGTTGTGCTGGACTCTGCAATTTATGGTCTGTCGTATAAGAAAACTAAATAAGGATATATTTGGGATGCATGATTGTATTTTTTGTAAAATAGTTAAAGGTGAAGAGCCATGCCATAAACTCTGGGAAGATGATGAACATTTGGCTTTTTTATCTATTTACCCCAATACGCGAGGTGCGACAGTTGTTATTCCGAAAAAACACCTCTCTAGCTATGCTTTTGCCCAAACTGATGAAGATTTATCAAAATTAATAATAGCCACTAAAAAAGTCGCTATTCTTCTTGATGATGCATTTGAAGATGTAGGGCGTTCGGGTATGTTTTTGGAAGGCTATGAAATTGATCATTTACATAGCAAGCTGTCCCCGCTGCATGGTACTGGAAGTTCGTCTGATTTCACTCATATTGAGCCTACATTTGGCCCATTTATCGAAAAGTACGAAGGTTATTTATCATCACACGATTGCGAGAGAGCGTGTGATGAGGAACTGGCTACCTTAGCTAAAAAAATTCGAGGTGAAAAAGCTACTTAACTCAAACGAATTTGTGACTTATTACGTATGAAAGTAAATTATTAGGAGATTCAACAAGCATCATCAGCATGCTATGCTTGTTGAACATGTATAAGCTTTTGGATTTTTAATGAGATATTACGCCTATTTAGTACTTTTTTTATTCTCAACATCGCTTTTTGCAAGTGCTTTGCTTGATATGAAACCAAGTAATAAAACGCAGTTCTTATCTCTTATAAAGACTAAGCAGGGTGATTATAAAGCGGATGAGGGAAGTCATGAACTATGCAAAAGTGCCTCTTTCAAACTTGTCCAGCAACCCACGCAAGGCTTTAATTTAGGCACTCTTATTGATTTTAGTGATTTACATAACGGCACGCGTACGAGAAAAATACCGAATTTTTGTATTGTTAGTTCAAAACTGAAATATTTCGTTAACGGCATTGTCAGAACCAAACGTTATTTTCGTTGCGATGATGAAAATGATGCTACAACCATAGTGGAAGATTTACGCTTTAACGATTCGAACACTATAACTTACACACTTAGCCAACCAGAACTAAGCTGCGTATATGAAAAGTTATGAGGTTATGCGCACCAATAAAGTGCGCAAAAATAACTTATGAATGAAAAGCTGCTAACTGATCTGTGTTTATCATATGGCAACTGCTTTTAACAATTTCCTTTAATTGCTCTGTTCTGTAAACAGATGGGGCAGAGCCAAACTCTCGTTTAAATGCATTACAAAATGTGGCTGAGTTACTAAAGCCACTCGACAGTGCAATCGCTTTCACTGAAAGCTTTTCATCATCTAACATCTTAATGGCAACAGCTAAGCGTTTTTCCATCACATAGACACGATAAGTTGTATTTAAGTTGCGCCGAAAATCCCGTTCTAGCTTTTTTCTATTGGGGTAGTTGAGTGCGTCAACTAGCCAGTTCATCGTTATTTTTTTGCCGGCAATAATGCCTTCGTTTAGGGTTTTATCTACACACTCCTTAAAGTTGTTAGAAGAAGGTGAAAGGGCTACTCGTTTACCTAAATCATTCATTATTTAACCTAAATTTATGTTAGTAATAGATGCGATTGGTCAGTATTTAGTGGTGTATTTTTGACCTGATTTTAAATTTAAAAAGGGCAGCATCCGTTTCTAAAAAGAAAACAATGAGATGATAATAAAAATCATTACTTTGTTCATCGTGTAGTCATTTTTAATTGCGACAATTACAGCGATATCTGATTTTTCTGATCTGTTTGGCTTAAAACTGCTCAGCCTAACTAGTATTTAAGTTTTGGATTGTGGTGAGGGTAATAGAATAAAAAAAAGCAGCTGGCGCTGCTTTATTCTAGATCAAATTAGTATTACATTTGCGATTGCAGGTAATTCTCAAGTCCTGCGGTTTTGATTAGCTGTTGTTGTGTCTCAAGCCAATCAATTTGTTCTTCTTGCTCGTTTAAAATGTTATCTAACGCTTCACGGCTGATATAATCTTTTTTCTCTTCAGCAAGTTTAATAGCTGCTTTAAGATCAGGTAATGAGTCAAGCTCAAAGCTCATGTTTGCTTCGATCATTTCTTCAGAGTTTTCGCCAATACGAAGACGCCCTAAATCTTGTAGGTTAGGTAGGCCTTCTAAAAATAAAATACGCTCAATTAGACGGTCAGCGTTTTTCATTTTTTGAATAGATACTTTGTAATCAGCTTTGTCTAGTTTAGAAAAGCCAAAATCTTTAAACATGCGTGCATGTAAGAAGTATTGGTTAATACCGACTAATTCGTTGGCTAACACTTTATTTAATGCTGCAATTACGCTTTTATCGCCTTTCATACGTTTAGCCTCTATTCGCCCATTTGAGATTGATGGTAGTTTTGGCTACCAATTTTGTCGATTAAGCCAAGTTGCTGTTCAAGCCAATAAACATGATCTTCTTCGGTATCAAATAATAGCTTTTCAAGTACTTCACGAGATTGATAATCTTTCTCTTGCTCACAAACTGCAATGGCTTCTTTAACACAGTCAACGACTTCAAGTTCAAGAGTTAGGTCGTTTTGCATCATGCTTTTCACGTCAGAACCGATTAACAGGTCACGACGTTTCGTCATGTTAGGCACGCCCTCTAAAAATAAAATACGTTTTATTAGCCAATCTGCGTGATCTTTCTCTTCTTCCATTTCATGGTTAAGGCGCTCGTACAATTTATTTAGGCCCCAATCATCATACATGCGAGAGTGGATAAAGTATTGATCTATAGCGGCTAATTCGTTAGCGAGAAGTTTGTTAAAACTGTCTATGACTTTTTGGTTACCTTTCATCGTGCTGTCCTCAAATTCCAAGTTGCGATAATTGTAGTACATTAAAACAAGAATGCAAATATTTTTCCTTGTAAATCAGGTGGTTACTATTGATTGTGATTCTCGTTTAAGTTTGCGTTAGTGATCGATTTGTGAACAATTTATTGTTTGTATTTTCACAAATAAAAAAGCCCTTACTAAAAGGGCTTATAAAGTGATAGTCAGTCAAAGACTAAAAACTATATTTAGCACCGAGTGTCACTGTCGTGCCTAAACCTTTAATGTTATAGCCACCATATGTATATGCTTGAGCGCGGGCAGGGAAATAATCATTATTAAAGAGGTTTTCTACGCCCATAAATGCTTGCCAATTGTCTGCAAAATTGTAACGACCACTCAAATTGAAAATGTTATAGCTATCAATTGGCCCTTGATCACCTACGTACTCACCATCTGCATTTGGTTCAAAGCGTTTACGCGAACCTACATAGAGGTAGCTCACACTTAATGAAAGCTCATCGCTTGGCTTCCAGTTTAAGTTAGCGGTGCCTTTTGGTGGGCTAATTTGTCGAGAGCCAAGGTAGATATCGTCTTCTGTGTTTTTACCTTCAACATAGCTGTAAGTAGCAACTAGACTTAATGTTGGGTTGATAGTGTAGTCAACGACTGTTTCGTAACCCCAGATCTCTTGTGGTGCACGTACAGGCTCATAAACACCCGTTATTTCATTAAAGCTATTCGTTGTCCCAAACTCTGACGTACTACGGTAAGCAGCAAATTCAAAGCGTACATCATCAAATTGAGATGTAAAACCAACCTCATAGTTATCGATGATTGAAGCTTCAGTTTGAATTAAACCAATATCGTTCACAGTTGCAGAACGTAAAAGACGGCCAATATCCGAAATATCAGAGCCTTGCGAGTAATTTGCAAACGGGCTAAATGCATCCGATAAGTTGTATTTAACGCCAATGTTGTAGGTTGTAGCGTCGTAATCAATGGTATCGCCTTTAACACTCAATGGTACTGAGCATTGTGTTGCTGAACGGCAAAGCTTTAAAGTGTCGTAATCATCAACTGTTAAATCAATGCTTTCTTTACGAACACCCGCTTTAACAATGATGTCGTTGTTGATAACCCATTTAGTTTGTAGGAAGCCAGCAATACTTTCCATTTCCATTTCAGGAACCCAAACGCGACCATCTACTAGCGGTTGTGAAGTGGTATCGTTCAAAGCATCTAAACCATAAATAAATGTTGCCTCAACAGTGTCAAAATCAACCAGTGTGTTAAATGTAGCGCGTGCACCTTCTTTTTCAGAGCGGATGATTGATTGTCCGCCATCGTAACCTTCGTCAGGGTTAGCAAGGTTTGGTGAAAAGAAAAATATATTTTCGATGTCTTGCATATACAGATCTAGGGTCATTTGGGTGTTTTCAAATAACACGTAGTCTGTGTATTTTAAAGTAATGTTTTCATTACCATCAGGACCCTGCGGCTTACCACGTTTTTGTAGCTCTTTTGGTACGTGAATAGCGTATGTTTTTTCGCCTTTGTTACCATCACCAACTACATCACCTAAATCAGTTTTTTGTTGTGAGCTGAAGTAGTTATAGCTAAATTGTAGTTGCTTTTCGTCATCAAAGTCATAACTTAGCTTTGTGAAGTAGTTTTCAGTTACAGCATCAGATAAGCCGTATTGAAGACCTAAAATATCGCCTTCTGCATCACGTTGCACACCATTTTCTTCATAACTAGCTGTAAATAAGTAGCTTAATTTATCTGCACGACCATTAATTGCTGCTGAGATTCGTGCACCTGCACTCTCTTCTAATTTAACTGCACTAAAACGTGACGATAGGCTGATTTCACCTTCTGTTTTACCATCGCTGCTAGCTTGCTTAGTGATGTAGTTAATAATGCCGCCTGATGCGCCATTACCATATACCGATGTTGCACCTTTAATTACCTCAATGCGAGCAATGGCACTAGGGTCGAGTGTTTTAACGCCTAATGAGCCATTTCTAAGTGGTGTTGATTGTGGCACACCGTCAATCATAACCAGTGGAGCACGACCACGTAAGCTCTGACCCGTATTACTTGAACTATTTGTGTCTGGTGCAAGTCCTGGAACCATCTGTGATAGTAAACTTTGTAGTTCTGGATTAACTTTTAAATGCTCTTCGATTTGCTTTTGGTTAATAATGGTTATTGACGCAGGAACTTCATCGATGCTTTCAAATACGCGGCTACCAGAAACAACAACGTGCTCCATTTCTTCAGCGGTTAATTTTTTATTGATTGAGTCATCAGCGAAAGAATAGCTACTTACTGCCAGTGCAATAAGTGTTAACGACGTTCTTAACATGGTTGTCCTTGTTAAAAAAAGATAAATAGACTGTTTAGTGGGGCAGAAGTGTAAATGTAAAGAAGTGTAAAGGCAAGAGTAATGATAATGATTTGCAATAATAGGTAAGAAATAAAATATAAATATAGTTACTAGTACCTTGGGTAGTGAATCAGTCTAGGTACTGTTTTAAGTCCTCAGGTACTGGCATTACTTTAAATGGATTAACGTCAGTTCCCCCTGTATTTCCCTTAGGAACCCATAAACGAGAAAATATAACCGATGCAAAAATGCGCATAAACTGGCCGATAACTTCTTTGTTATTATGTGTTTTAAAACCAATTTTACACATCCACCAGTGCGATAATGTGTGAGGAATAATATAAGACTGGCCTAGAATATGTGCTCTTTCTAGATGTGTAAAAGCCTGCGTGTATTCGCCGTTACTGTATGCTGATTTTGCCTGCAGCATTTCGTAATTGAATGCGTTTTTGAGTTTAGTTTTCATAATCAGTCCATATGAAAAAGAGCAATCAAGATTAAAAGCTTGCTACTTATTATGCCTCTTGTACCAAAAGTAAACGCCCGAAACCACAAAAAATAAAGGTGAAAGAGCAAGTATTAACCACAGTAACTGCACAATCGGTCCTGCAAAATCACCTATATGAAACTTATATTTAAAGTTCCATGTTTGTGTGGCCCAAGAGCTTTTACTAGCATCATAACTTGTGACAATATCCGCTGAATATGGGTTTGCCCATACCCAACTATAAGCATGACTTTCACCTGGGTTCTCTATCCTAAAACCAATGTTGTCACTTGGTTTTTTAGGTAAGTAAATTCTAAATAACTGACCTTTCGGAAATACGGTTAGCGCATTATCAAATGCTTTTTGAACTTGATGAGGCGCGTTCTCTGAAGGAGGGATCACCGCCGGAGGTTTAGGTCTGTCTTCAACAGTGCCTTGCATCACAAACTCTAATACGGCTTTTGTTTGTTCTTTCCAGTTAAACGCCATACCTGTATAGGCAATTAAAATGAGTGGAATTAAAAAATATACGCCTAGAACGGTATGTAGCTGATACATCAATACTCTAAACTTTGCTTTACGCTTAATAGCCAAGCGTTTCATACGATTTTTTGGTTTAACCCAGATATAAAAGCCAAGAAAATTTCAATAATAAGAATGAGCGCGCACACAGATACCCAGTTTCTTAAAGGGCGGTTTTTATCACCATCTTCATAAAGCAGCCAACGATGCAAAGCCATGGTAAAGCCATAAATAGTGCTGTAGTAATCGTATTCATATAAAATTTGGCCAGTGTAAGGGTTAACACTCACGTAACGGTTATTGGCAAGCTGTAATTGCCACGCAAGGTCATTGCGCTGCTCTGGCATTAGCAGGGTAACGGGTTGCTCAGTTGAAGCTGAAACGTGTTTGATAAGGCTATCAAAATCAAGTGTTGATGTTGCTGGGGTAACTGTCCACTTATCGCTTTGAGTGAGGTGTTGAATGTCTTTTGCGTAAATAAGCAAGGCACCGGTCATGCTTAAACAAATTAAAAATAAACCGCTTATTAAGGCAAGCAATAAATGTGTACGACGTAACCACAACTTCAACAAGGTTTGTTCCTTCAGTTTGCTGTTAAAACAAAACTGAATAGTAAATGATAACGCGTAACATTTACACTAAAACTTGTTCAATGGTACAGCTTTCGATGGCAAAATTAGCATGTAAAAAGTGACGAATTTCATCGTTATTGATGTTTTGCTTAGCACTAAATTTAAGCTCGCAATGAATGTGATGGTCATCTATCTGCCATGTTTTAAGGTAATCAACATCAGTGATTGCAAATTCTGCTTTAAGCCCAGTGATAGTTTTTGTTTTGTTAAAATTATCAGGGGCTGCTTGCATCAAAATTTTGCTACTCGCAATTAACAGTAAAATACCGTGATAAATGACATACATAGAAATCAACATAGTGGCAATTAAATCAACAATATACCACTGATACAAAATGATTAAGGTACCGGCGATTATCACCACCACCGAAGCCATTGCATCCGAAATGTTATGAATAAACGCGGCACGAATGTTCATACTGTCTTTTGCACCCGCTTTGTAAGTTAATAGGGCGGTGACTAGGTCAATAACAAGCGCAAGACCCGCAACCCAAATGACGATCCAGCCGTCAATGGGCTGAGGATTTAAATAGTTGGAGATGGCTTCAACAATCAGATAACCACCAATCACAATTAAACTTAGGCTGTTAAATAAAGTTGCAAGGATCTCGGCGCGTTTATAACCATATTGGTAGCGGTCATTAGCAGGTTTTGCACCAATTTTACGCGCAATCAAAGCAATAAAGAGTGACGACGCATCGCTTAAATTATGTAATGCATCGGCAATTAAGGATAAGCTTCCAGAAACAAGTCCGCCAATCACCTGAGCGACAGTCAATAACACATTAATCGCAACAGCCAGCATGAGTTGGCGGGTGCTTTGGTTATTTGTATCGTGATGATGGTGGTGTCCGTGTCCCATAAAAATTACCGAGTTATTGATTTGCTTTATTTTTATATCATGCGAATACGCGTTTTGAAATGTTTGTAATCATTTACTTGCGTACACGAATAATTTACTGTTCAAATGCAGGTGGATTTGTTAATTTAGCGCCGTTGTACCAATTTTTAGGTTTAATTTTAGGTTCTGTGTGAAAGCTGCATTGTTTATTTTGATTAGCGTATTATTGCTCCAGCCATTGCTGGATAGCTTTGATGTGGCCGATCATAATGCTGCGTTTAATCAGGCTTCGGTACTACTATCAGAAGAAATCGACCTTGAAGCCCATTGCGCTGTCAATGGCGATCATCAGCTACACCAAGCTGAGCATGCTGAGCTTGCAAAACAGTTATCTGACTCAGCTGAGAAAGGCCATTGTCACGTTTGTCATAGCCCTGCATTTGTAGATACGCTACACCTGTCTGAGCCTACTGATGTCTATTTCACTAAAATAGAATCACTCGATTTAAATTTCAAATCGGCTGACTTAGCACCGCTACATCGCCCACCAATTTTTCCTCTTACTTAATCCAAAACCCTTTTTAGATTTTATTTGGGCTTAGCCCATTTTAAGTAAGAGACAATATATGTATTTAAGAAATTTTATGCGTTACGCATTGCTGTGCGTATGTTTTATGTATGTGACAAATAATCATGCTTCAGAGCTGGAGCATGATCACCAAGAAAATGAGCAAGCTGAGCAAACTAATGAAGTCAGTTTAACTGAGCAACAACAGCAACTGGCTAATATAAAAGTTGAACGCCTTGTACTAAAAACACACAATCAAACCTTGTATGCCCCAGGTGAAATTAAAGCCAATGGCTATGCCAGTTATGTGGTATCACCGCGTGTTGATTCAATTGTTGTAAAGCGCCATGCCTTGCTGGGGCAACACGTAAATAAAGGAGATTCTTTAGTCACCTTATTTAGCGGTGAAGTTGCCAGCCAACAAACTGAATTTAGATTAGCAGAAGCTGAGTGGCAACGAGTCACTAAAATGACACGCGGCACACTGAGCGAAAAGCAAATCCTGACCGCTAAAGCCGAATATGAAGTCGCCTATAGCCGACTTGTTGCCATTGGTTTATCGAAACAAGCCATTGCGCAAACACTCACCATAGCGCCTGAAAAGCTCGGTGAATATACCTTGTTTGCACAAACATCGGGTGCTGTTTTAACTGATAACTTTGCTCAAGGTCAGCGTGTTGATTCGGGGATTGAGCTGATGCTGATTGCCGATGAATCAGCGCTTTGGGTTGCCGCACAGCTTTCAGCTAATCAAGACCGTACTATCAGTAATGGTTCTAAGGCGCTGTTAGAAGTAAACGGCCATCGCTATCAAGCAACAGTTATTCAAGAAGCGCATACGATTGATGAACAAACACGCTCGCGAACAGTTAGGCTCGAAGTAAAAAACACGCAACATAGTTTGCATCCTGGCATGTTTGCGGATGTGTACTTCCATTTTGAAACAGAGCAAGCGGTACTTGCCGTACCGGAAAATGCGTTAACACGCAGTGCCGATGGCGACTGGCAATTGTTCGTTGTTGATGATGATGGTGGCTTTATCGCAAAAGAAGTGACCCTAGGTCGAAGTTTTGGTGATTATCGCGAAGTGTTTGATATTGAAGCAGGGCTTGAAATTGTCACGCAAGGTGCTTTTTTTATTGCCTCACAGCTAGCTAAAGGCGGATTCGATCCGCATAACCACTAGAGGTGACGCATGTTTAATTTATTAATAGAGGCGGTGATAAAGAGCCGTTTACTGGTGGTGTTGGCCTTGCTTGCTGCAATTGCAGTGAGTGCATTTATGATCCCAAAACTAAATCTAGATGCGTTTCCTGATGTGACCAATGTGCAAGTTGCAGTTAACACTGAAGCGCCAGGGCTCGCGGCTGAAGAAGTAGAGCAACTGATCACATACCCGATAGAAGCCGTGATGTATGCACTGCCCGATGTAGAACAGGTTCGTTCTATTTCTAAAACGGGTTTATCGGGCGTCACTGTGGTGTTTAAAGAAGGCGTTGATATTTACTTTGCTAGGCAACTTGTTTTTGAACGTTTGCAATCTGCTAAAGAGCTGATCCCAACTGGTGTAGGTATGCCAACCATGGGCCCTAACACTTCAGGGCTTGGACAAGTCTATCAGTATTTACTTGAAGCAAAGCCGAGTGCAAACATTGATAGCATGGCACTGCGTAGTTTAAATGATTGGGTTGTTAAATTACTTATTTTACCCATTGATGGTGTGACCGATATTTTGTCATTTGGCGGCGAGGTAAAGCAGTATCAAGTAAATTTAAACCCCAATAAGTTATTAGCTTATGACTTAACACAACAAGATGTCAGCAATGCGCTAGATGCTAACAACAGCAATGTCGGTGGCTGGTATATGAACCGTGGTCAAGAACAACTTGTTATCCGAGGTACAGGTTGGTTTACCCCAGGCGAAAAGGGGCTTACTGAGATTGCACAAACGCCTATCAAAACAATTGATGGTACGGTCGTTAAAGTGGCAGATGTTGCGAATGTTGAACTTGGCAGTGAAATTCGTCAAGGTGCTGTCACCTTGTCTAAACGTGATGAAAAAGGCGAAA
Source organism: Pseudoalteromonas sp. CF6-2 (assembly GCF_021729425.1). Classification (NCBI taxonomy): domain Bacteria; kingdom Pseudomonadati; phylum Pseudomonadota; class Gammaproteobacteria; order Alteromonadales; family Pseudoalteromonadaceae; genus Pseudoalteromonas; species Pseudoalteromonas sp. CF6-2. Next base: position 287,920 of record NZ_CP091443.1, on the reverse strand, counting down.
TAGTCAATCGTGGTGAGGTGGTCACCGGCATCGTGCTCAAACGAATGGGTGCTAATACCAAGCAAACGATTGATGGCATCAACGCACGTGTCGAGATGATAAATCAAGCACTGCCAAAGGGAGTTGAATTTAAAGCAATTTACGACCAAGCAGAGCTTATTAGCCAAGCGGTACAAACGGTTATTGATGCACTGCTTTTAGCTTTTATATTTATTATCATAGTATTAGCGCTATTTTTGTTGGATTTAAGAGCAACATTTTTGGTGCTGTTGTCGATCCCTATTTCGATTGGCTTAGCACTGAGTGTAATGGCATGGCTTGGATTATCGGCAAACTTAATGTCGTTAGGTGGTATTGCTGTTGCCATCGGTATGCTGGTAGATGGCTCAGTGGTGATGGTTGAGAATGTGTTTAGACATTTAGGATTGAAAAACAATCAACATAAATCACCTGCCGAGCTTGTTGCTACTGCTGCAAAAGAAGTTTCACGACCAATCTTTTTTGCCTCTTTGATTATTCTAACGGTATTTTTACCGCTGTTTAGCTTTGAAGGTGTTGAAGCTAAGTTATTTCAGCCAATGGCTGTGAGTATTATGCTGGCGATTATTAGCGCTGTGATTGTTGCCTTGGTTGTTGTGCCAGCTCTGTGTGTGTACTTATTTGCTAAGGGCGTGACAGTAAAGCAAAGCATCTTATTAAAACCAATCGATATGCTTTATCAACGGGCTTTACAAAAAGCATTGCACGCTAAACGCAGCGTTTTAGCTATTGCTGGGTTATTGCTGATTGTAGCGGCCGTTATGCTACCAAAGCTGGGTACTGAGTTTGTGCCAGAGCTTGAAGAAGGCACTATTAACCTACGTGTGACACTTGCTCCCTCTGCAAGCCTTGATACAGCAATTGCAGTTGCACCAAAGCTTGAAGCCATGTTGCTTGAGTTTAGCGAAGTGGAATATGCGCTGAGCCGAATCGGTCGTGCTGAAGTGGGGGGCGATCCTGAACCGGTTAACAACATAGAAATCTATTTAGGCTTAAAGCCGCATGAGCAATGGGTAAATGCGAAAACGCGTGTTGAATTGCAACAGCTAATGGAAGCCAAGCTTGAGCAATTCCCTGGACTTTTGTTCAATTTTTCACAGCCTATAGCTACCCGAGTTGATGAGCTTTTATCGGGTGTTAAAGCGCAGTTAGCAATCAAGTTGTTCGGTAGTGACTTGGCGGTGTTGAGTGAAAAAGGTCAACAAATTGAACAACTGGTACAGCAAATACCTGGTGCTAAAGATGTCGCGATGGAGCAAATAGGCGGTGAAGCACAGCTCATAGTCAAACCCAACCGTTTAGCATTATCGCGCTTTGGTTTATCGGTGGCTGATTTAATGGATGTAGTCCAGCATGGTATTGGTGGGCAATCAGCAGGGCAAATTATTAATGCTAATGAGCGCTATGATATTTATGTGCGCATAGCAAAAAGCTATCGCCAAAACCCGGATGTGATTGCTGATCTTCGACTGCGAACCCCTGCGGGGGCCATTGTTAGGGTGGGGGATGTAGCCGATGTACAGATTGAGTCAGGCGCTCCACAAGTTCGTCGCGATGATGTGCAAAGGCGGGTGGTTATTCAAGCGAATGTGCAGGGGCGAGATATGGGGTCAGTTGTTGCCGATATACGCGCTGCAATTGCTGATAAAATGCAGCTGCCAAGTGGTTACAGTGTAGCTATTGGCGGTCAGTTCGAAAACCAGCAACGGGCACAACAGCGGCTGATGATTGTAGTACCTGTGGCCTTGTTACTCATTGCGTTATTGCTTTATTTTGCCTTTAGTAACTTATCGCAAGTGGTGCTTATTCTTGTCAATGTTCCTTTGGCTGTGATTGGTGGGGTGATTGCATTGTATGTCACTGGACAATATTTATCAGTACCTAGTTCCGTTGGTTTCATCACCTTATTTGGCGTTGCGGTATTGAACGGTGTAGTGATGGTTGAAAGCATTAACCAACGAGTTAGCGCTGGCGATAGCAAAGATAAAGCGGTATTTGAAGGCGCTGTTTCACGGCTAAGACCCGTACTCATGACTGCGCTTACTTCAATGCTGGGGCTTATTCCGATGCTGCTCAGTACAGGAATAGGGGCTGAAATTCAAAAGCCCCTCGCTACTGTTATTGTTGGCGGTTTAGTCAGTGCAACCTTCTTAACTTTATTTGTACTTCCGGTACTTTATAAGTCGATGAGTAAATAAAAATAAAGCAAAATGGGGCTAACGTTTAGTTGCCCCATTTTTAATGCACTGTATTTCTGTAAAGGGCGTTTACACTATGCTAAAGCCCTTATAAACTGGGCGTTACAATAATGATGTAAAAAGGAATACAGAGTGAGTAACGCAATTACAATCCGTCCGGCAGTAGCAAGTGATGCCGCAACAATTCTACATTTTATTACCGAGCTCGCTATCTACGAAAAAGAGCCTGACGCAGTTAAAACAGACGAACAAGCTATTTTAAAGACGTTATTCAGTGAAGGCGCAACGGCTCACAGTGTTATTTGTTTAGAGGGTGATACGCCAATTGGTTTTGCAGTGTATTTTTATAATTACTCGACGTGGCTTGGCAAAAATGGTTTGTATTTAGAAGATCTTTACGTCAGTTCAGATAGCCGTGGTAAAGGTGCGGGTAAGCAAATTATGCAATACCTTGCTAAACAAGCACTCGAAAAAGACTGCGGTCGTTTTGAGTGGGTTGTTCTTGATTGGAATAAGCCTGCTATTGATTTTTATGACAGCATTGGTGCTAAACCACAAAATGAGTGGATTATCTACCGCTTAACAGGTCAAGAGCTGATTGATTTTGCGCATCAATAAAAGCAATTCGTTTTAGCTGTAAAAAACAAATTAAAGTATAAATAAAAATCATTTGCATTTAATCTTTTCTGTGTGTAGTTTAAACACACAGGTTTTAAGTGCAGGTGATTTTATGACTCAAACAACATCCCACACAGCGCCAACATATCAACCAATTGACGATGCACTTGCCCCATGGCAAAAGGCAATTTATGAAGGTAATTTATCTTTTGAATGTGGGGACTTAGTTGTTGCCCGTGACCACTATACAGTCGCTGCAAATATTGCAGAGACATTAATGGCGCAGTTTACGAATATACCCTACAGCCACACAGTGGCGGATTCACTATCACATTGCTTCCCAGCGTTTGTTGTTGCAACGCATAACTTAGCAGATACGTTTAAAGTGATGGGTCAACCAGAAAAAGCATGTAATTGGTTATGCCATGCTCATCAAAAGCTTAGTTTGGTGTTATGCCATCCCAATGAAAAAATACGGCATCTAGTTCTGCATCATCATCACAAAACCTATTTTGAATTGGTTAAATTTGCCCAAATGTCCGCAGATTTTCCTGAATTGATCACACGCATAAATCATGTATTGAGTGATCATCCTCACAAAACACAGTTACTTCATTAATGATAAGGAAACATGATGGCTTACACATTACCGACATTAGAATACAGCTATGAAGCTCTTGAACCACATATAGATGCGAAAACGATGGAAATTCATCATACACTCCATCATCAAACTTATATCAATAAAGCTAACGCGGCATTAGAAGGCAGCCACTATAGTGAACAGGATGCTGAAAAGTTACTTCGTACCATAGGCTCACTTCCTGAGCCATTACAAAAAGCGGTGCAAGAGCATGTGGGCGGTCACTATAATCATTCATTATTTTGGCAAGTAATGACACCAAACGGCGGTGGCCAGCCAAGTGGTGAATTAAATACAGCGATTGTTGAAGCATTCGGTAGCTTTGATAAGTTTAAAGAGCAATTTACAAATGCAGCGGTTAGTCGCTTTGGTAGTGGCTGGGCTTGGTTATGTGTTGATAAGAACAACAAGCTTGTTGTTGAAAGTAGCCTAAATCAAGATAGCCCTCTGATGCATAATCACACACCTATACTGGGCCTCGATGTATGGGAACACGCCTATTATTTGAAATATCAAAATCGACGTCCTGAATACATCGCAGCATTTTATGAGGTTATTAATTGGTCTGAAGTTGAGCGCCGATATTTAGCAGCAACTAAATAAACATTAATCTAATAGGTTAAGGTCCGAAACTGGCTAGTCAAAAAAAATTATTCAGTTAAGCTAACCATATTAGCGAATAACGAGAATAACTATGACTAGCCAACAATGGCAAACAGCGAGGCAAAGCCGTGACGCTCGTTTTGACGGCGTATTTTTTGTTGCTGTTAAAAGCACGGGCATTTATTGCAGACCTATTTGCCCCGCACCGACTGCGCAAGAAAAAAATGTTGAGTATTACCAATACGCGCATTTAGCCGCGCAAGCTGGTTTTAGACCTTGCATACGCTGTCGCCCTGACAGTGCCCCCAATAGTTCTGCATGGTTAGGAACCAAAACCACCGCTTTACGTGCTAAGCAACTCATAGATAAAGGTGAAGCCTACGATTGTGAGCTGTTAGCCGATAGGCTAGGGGTGTCGAGTCGTTACTTACGTCGTTTGTTTAATCAATACTTTGGACTCTCGATCACCCAATATCGATTATTTAATCAATGCAATTTTGCCAAGCAGCTATTACAAGAAACCGATTTGTCGATGGCAGATATTGCATTTGCATCAGGTTTTAATAGTATCCGACGCTTTAATGATGCATTTTTGAAGCAATTAAATATGGCCCCGTCCAAGCTGCGCAAGTCAGATAAAAAGCCAACTGCGACATTAAATTTAACACTGGCTTTTAGGCCGCCTTATAATTGGCAGGCACACCATGGCTTTTTACAGCGCCGTTTGATTAGTGGCCTCGAATGGCTAACTGCAACGAGCTATGGTCGAACCTTTAAAGACAAACATTGCCAAGGGCAATTTACCGCACATTTTGTTGAGCATAAAAACCACTTTAAAGTGGCCATTGATATTGATAACACCCGTTATTTACAGCAAGTGATCAACAATATTCGACGTGTGCTAGATTTGGATGCCGATACACACACCATAGAGCTGCATTTAAATGCCGAGCTTAAAGGTGCTATGCCGCTAAGTGAAGGGCTGCGCCTACCTGGGATTTGGTCAGACTATGAAGCGGGTATTCGTGCAGTCCTTGGTCAGCAGGTAAGTGTAACGGCAGCTCATAACCTAGTGACGCAGCTTGTGAACGAGTTTAATCTGCACAGCAACATTCACTATTTTCCAAGCCCTGAGTGGGTGGCTAACTCAGAGCTCGATTTTTTTAAAATGCCACAGGCGCGTAAAGATGCGCTTAGGCGTTTAAGTGCTTACTGTTATCAAAACCCAGATAATCAAGAACTTGATAATTGGCTAGAACTAAAAGGTATTGGCCCATGGACAGTAAATTACGCCAAACTGCGCGGTCAAAGCCATCCTGATATTTTACTGGCTGGCGATTTAGGGGTTAAAAAAGCCCTCGCTGGCGTAAGCGAATTTGATAGTGAGCGATGCGCACCTTTTCGTTCATATTTAACTTTTCAACTATGGCAGCAACTATGAGCATGCAACAAGTTATTATGCCAAGCCCCATTGGCAACATCACCATCCAAAGTACTTCAAAGGGTATTAGCTATGTAGGCTTTTACCCAGTTGAGATTATGCAAACAGAAGAGGTGAATGAACATACACTGACACCGATTTTAATCTGTATTAGCGAGCTGAATGAATATTTTAACGGTGATCGTACTGCGTTTTCTGTGCCGCTTGATACCAAAGGCACAGACTTTCAAAAGCAAGTATGGCGTGCACTAATGAACGTTGAATTTGGCGCAAGCAAGAGCTACCAAGATATTGCGCTGGCAATTAATAACCCAAAAGCAGTGCGTGCAGTTGGGGCGGCAAATGGCAAAAACCCCATCAGTATAATTGTGCCATGCCATCGAATTATTGGCGCAAATGGTAAACTAACTGGCTATGCTGGTGGACTTAGTAGAAAAGAGTGGTTGCTTAGGCACGAAGGCATTTTGTAAAAATTAAATTTGGCTTCTACACTGGTATTAATTTACTAAATTCGTAGTTTATTATCACAGTGACGTTATTTTATATTAGGTGTGTAGTAGCCATTGCCGTGTTTGCCACATTTTATTCGCAAGCCAGAAGCATACAGACTATCAATATTTGTTATGCCGATTCTGCGAAAGCGCCACTGTTTTTGAACGCCCGGAATGAAATCCCCATTTTTGCAGCGCAGACCCAATTCAACATTTTAAAACGTATTGACGATAGCCTTGCTAAGATAAATTTTATTTTGCACAAAAAAACACGGCAATCTTGTATCGAAGCAATAAAAACAGGCGAAATGGATGCTCATCTAAGCGCATTTAATCACGAAAAGTTAAGCTATGCGGCTTTTCCTGTTAATAACAATAAGCAACCTATTAGCGAATTTGCACTAACACGGTTTAGCCAATGTTTACTTGGTAATAGGCGCTTTCATACCAAGTGGGGGGCCCGGGAAGTGTTTCAGCGAAAAGCGTTCTCACTTGTTGTGCCAAATGGATTATTTATAGGTGATGCTGCAAGTGAAGAAACATTTTTTATAGAGTACTCATTTACGCAACAAGATGCGGTGAATCAAGTTATAGCAGGAAACGCAGATGCAACGCTAGCAATATGCGAAATCGGTAATAACAAAGTTGATTTGTCTGTATACCATAAACATAAATTAGCGCCTGTGTTTCCGCCGCTTAATACAACAACGGCTTATTTAGCTTTTTCAAACAACTTTTATTCAAAACATGAAAGTGCGGCTAAATTAGTGTGGCAGCAGCTAGCAAAACAATCCATCTCCCCGCATTACGCTCAACTTCTTCAACGAAACGTAACCGATTAAAGTACTGTGATTTAAAACATTAAGGAAAGGGTGATGTTACGGCGTGATTAAGGTAGCATATTGCGACTTAATTTTATGGGCAACCTCATGGCACAGCTGTACTTTTATTATTCTGCGATGAATGCAGGAAAATCGACAACACTTTTACAATCTGCATTTAACTACCGTGAACGAGGTATGGAACCCGTTATTTTAACTGCGGCAATTGATGATCGTGCAGGGGTGGGTAAAGTGTCATCGCGAATTGGTTTACAAGCTGATGCACATATTTTTGATGCGGATAAAAACGTATTTGAATTGATTAAATCGTTGCATGCCGAACAAAAGCGTCACTGTATTTTAGTTGACGAATGTCAGTTTTTATCAAAAGAGCAAGTTATGCAACTGACTGATGTGGTTGATGAATTAGGTATACCGGTACTTTGTTATGGCTTGCGTAACGATTTTAGAGGTGAGTTATTTAGTGGCTCGCAATATCTACTTGCTTGGGCAGATAAACTCATTGAGCTAAAAACGGTGTGTCATTGTGGCCGTAAAGCGAATCATGTACTGCGTACAGATGAACAGGGCAATGCAATTGCCGACGGTAATCAGGTAGAAATTGGCGGCAACGACCGCTATGTGTCGGTATGCCGCAAACACTATAAAGAAGCGTTAAATCTCGGCCGATAACGCCGAAATAAAGCTATCAATATCCTGCTTAGTGACATCTAAATGGGTCACTAAGCGCAGTGGTTTACCTGCTGAAAATAGTATGTCCTGTTTTTTCAGGGCTATTACCATGGCGTTTAAATCGATATTTTCATCAACATTTGCGTAAACAATGTTGGTATCAATTTGAAACGATGATGTGTCAAAACCCGCTAACGAATTTAACTGCTGTGCTAAATAAGCCGCATTATTGTGATCCTCAGCAAGTCGTGCTACGTGATGCTTAAGTGCATATTGCCCTGCTGCTGCAAGCATACCCGCTTGGCGCATACCACCTCCGAGCACTTTACGCCAGCGGCGCGCTTTATCAATCAGTGCTTTGTTACCCAACAAAAGTGAACCCACAGGGGCTCCAAGCCCTTTTGATAAACAAATAGACACTGAATCAAAGTATTGGGTGATTTCCCTAATATCAACCCCTAACTTAACCGCGGCGTTATACACACGGGCCCCGTCTAAGTGCAGAGCAAGGTTATGTTTATTTACACATTCTCTTGCTTGTTTAAGGTAGCTAAGCGGGAGTACTTTGCCGCCAATGGTGTTTTCTAAGCTCAGTAATTTGGTTTTTGCAAAGTGAAAATCATCTGCTTTAATTGCAGCCACTACATTGTCTAAATCTATGGTGCCATCAGGGTTATTTTCGATAGGTTGCGGTTGAATAGAACCTAAAACAGCAGCACCGCCACCTTCAAATTTGTAATTATGTGCTTGTTGACCACAAATGTATTCATCGCCACGCTCACAATGTGCCATTAGTGCCAGTAAATTAGCTTGCGTACCTGAGCTACAATAAAGCGCACTTTCAAAACCGTGACGCTCAGCAGCATATTGCTCAAGCTGATTAACACTTGGGTCGTCGCCATAAACATCATCGCCGACAGCAGCGTCATTCATAACTGCGCGCATCTGTGCTGTAGGTTTAGTTACTGTGTCTGAACGAAAGTCGATCATCTTATTATCCTTATACTAGTTCGTTTAGAATGGCTTGGCGGTCGGCTTGGTCAAAATAGCTCCAAGCAATGAAGCGACTTATTTTTTGGCCTTGTGCCATTTTAATAATTTTTACATCTTTCACATCAAGTGTACTAAGCAATTTTTTTAAAGCTGGCAAAGTATCAGACTTAGAAACCAGCGACGTAAACCAAATACACTGCTCAGCAAACTCTTGGCTTTCAATGATCATTTTACTGATAAATTCACGCTCGCCGCCTTCGCACCAGAGCTCATTTTGTCGGCCACCAAAATTAAGCTCTTTTTGTGGGGCTTGGTTTAAGTTTTTCCACTTACGGTCAGTACCTTCTTTGGCCTGTTGTTCACTGGCATGAAATGGTGGGTTACATAAAGTAAGGTGAAACACATCTTTATGAGAAATAACCCCAGTAAATATTTTATTGGTATTGTTTTGCTGCTTTATAGTAATTTTAAGTCGATTAAATTGTGCAATTTGCTTTGCAATTTTAACGGATAAGGCATCGATATCTGAACCTGTAAAATGCCAGCCATATTCGTGATTACCAGTAAGCGGATAAATCACATTTGCACCAGTGCCTACATCAAGCACTTTTACCTGTTTACCTGTTGGAATATGCCCTTGGTTATCTTTTGCTAGTAAGTCAGCTAAGTGATGAATGTAATCAACACGCCCTGGTACCGGCGGGCAAAGGTAGGTGTCGGGCAAATCCCAAAAATCGATTTTGTAATGGCTTTTTAATAACGCTTGATTGAGGGTTTTAACCGCTAATGCATTGGTGAAATCTATCGTATCAGTGCCCGTTGGTGTTTGCTTTATAAAGGCTGCTAAAGCAGGGGTATCTTTGCATAGTAAAGTAAAGTCGTAGCCATTTAAGTGGCGATTTCGCGGATGCATTAAGGAAAACCTATCTGTTAGCCATATCAAAGGCAGATTGTAACAAATTAATCTTAGCTCTGGCGCAGTTACGGTGGATATTTTTATAACTAGCAAAAGGTTAGTATGTTTGATACGTGTAGAAGAGTTCTCATAACAAGCTGTAATGTATGGCATCTTATTAAATTAGCTTTAGTGTTTACGTCGCAATTGTTTAGGTGGGGGCTAGCCTTGCCTATTACTTAACACAGCGTTACTACACTCTTGTTTTGACATTAACATAAATAACTCACTGAATTTGTTTATGTCACAGGCAGCGATAAGCAAATTGCTTGCGCTAGTATAATTAAGCTCAATAGGATATTCTCATCGGCAATCTATATTAAGATGTATTTAATTATAAAAGGATTTTTATGTTTGAGACCATCTCTGCGCTATCTGGTTTATTTGCTACGATTTGGATTTCTGTAGGTGTTTTCGTAACGGCTAAGTTTTACCCTAATTACGACCATAAAAACCAATTTTGCAGTGAATTAGGCGCTGCGGGTAGCCCCACTGAAAAGTTATCACCTATTATCAATAATTATCCCCTCGGTTTTATATTTTGCTTATTTGGTTGGCATTTAATACAGCTTAATAATGCGAACATTGCTCTTGTCGTTACTGGTCTTCTTATTATGCTCCATGGAATAGGAACATGGGTTGCGGGCTACTTTCCAATGGATAAAGACCCTTATACCCAGTCACCAACATTGAGTTGTAAAATACACTCATGGGCTGGTTTTATAATGCTTTTATCTCTTTTACTTGCCCCAGTAATAGTCGCATTCAGCCCTGTCTCTACTTACATTCCTTTTGAGTTTAGAGTGTTTTCAATCATTGTAGTTTTGCTCGCTATTTTTTATTTAGTAAAAATGGCTAAAGGTTTGAAAAATAGAAAGTTAACTGGCCTTTATCAGCGTCTATCGTACTGGGTCAAGTTGATCTGGATAAGTGTTTTATCTTTGTTATTAATATAAAGTTAGTTACATAGTTAAAGTCTGCTGGTAGCACTAAAAATACAAACAATAGATTGACAGGACATTTATGAGGGAAGAATTGAGAGCCAGAATACTGGAAGTTTGCGATAAGAAAATGAAGAGCAAGGGAGAGAATGTGGGTCTGTCATTTTACGCCTTTTTTAAAAATAAAAATGATTGCCCTGAATTGCTAATGGAAGCGGCTACATGGTGGATCCAAACTCATAAGTTAGATCACTTTGTTAAAGCAAAAACGATCAAAGAGATGGTAGAAAGTAATTTATAACAAGCTCTCTTAGACGCTACTAACATGTCGTTTCTAGGGCTGAGCTGTTATAAAGAGCGAATCACAGAACTTTGCTTTTTGTTAATTTTATCGAATGATTACCTCGTAAAGTAAACATCCGTAAGTAGAAACGCGAGACGGTTTGAGGCAAAGAATTGAACTAATCGTTCAAAAATAAATATTATGAAGGTTAAGGAGTAACATGGGTATTTCACTGGAAGAAATAGGTAAATCGAATTACGAAGCTGTTTGTGATTTAGATGTAACCGATGAGCAAGAAGAGTATGTTGCTAGTAACATGTGGTCTCTTGTAGAAGCTCATTATAACTCAGGGTATATCTGCAAAGCGATTTGCCAAAATGGTCAGCCAGTTGGTTTTTTAATGTGGGTTTTAGAGAACCCCTCAAAAATTTCAATTTGGCGTTTCATGGTTGATAAGAGGTATCAGAAAAAAGGGATTGGTAGGGAAGCACTAACGCAAGCAATAGATGCTATAAAGCAGAGTCCCACTGTTAAAGAAATCGAAATATGTTATGACCCAAAAAACCCTGTAGCTAAAGAATTCTATTCAAGCTTTGGTTTTCAAGAGGTTGGCTTGGACGAAGAAGATGATGATATGTTAGCTATCATTAGACTTTGAATTTTAACTACAATAAATTTAACGGTAAGTTCAGCTTGCCGTTTTTCATTTCTGTTATTTATTTTTTAAAAAATACATAAGTTTATTTTAAGGTTAGCAAAGTACAGTGAGACAGTAGCTAAAAAATAAACAAGATAATTTATAACTTGTTTATGTTTCTGATCATTAAAGTAACAATGATTGAACGCTACACTAAATCCACGAATTTCAAACGCATATAAACTAGGCACTACTGTGAATGCGTTTCTGTACAAACGAGGCTTTATGAATTTTAAAAATACAACAACTCATTACAGCACTATTTCAATTGCCTTACACTGGCTTATGTTTATTTTAATTGTTACTGTTTTCGCTAGTATTGAGCTACGTGAATTATTTGATAAAGGTACTGAAACTCGTAATGCTTTTAAAATGTGGCACTTTATGTTGGGCTTATCAGTTTTAGCTTTAGTCGTTGTGAGGATAGTTATGCGTGTATTGGCAGGTCCGATACCCGCAATACAGCCTACGCCTGCTAAATGGCAAGATGCTTTAGCTAAATTAGTACACATTGCGCTTTATGTGTTTATGTTGGCGATGCCAATAGCAGGCTGGTTAATATTGAGTATGGCAGGAAAACCAGTGCCATTTTTCGGTATAGAGCTTCCTGCATTAGCAAGTGAAAATAAGGAGTTGGGTAAGTCTATAAAAGAAATACATGAAACAGTCGGCGAGTTAGGTTATTACTTAATCGGCTTTCATGCCGCGGCTGCATTGTTTCACCATTATATTTTGGCAGATAACACCTTTATACGCATGTTACGTCCTAAAAAATAGATACAAAACAAAAGCTTCTTACCAAAAATAAACTCAGGAAAGCATAATATGAATTGAAAAGAATTTTATTGGTAAACGGGATAGGTGACGAGTGCCGTACAGATTATTTTTACCATACTTAAAATATGCGAATAAGGGGGAAATAAAGCACATCAAATCAAATTCCCAACTCTAAATTTTAGTGTCAGATGGGAGGTAACAATATGGAAATAAAAAAGTACATAATGCTAAATGTCATTGTGGCACCGTAGAGTTAGAGCTGATTATGCCACATGGCTTAGAAGACCCGCGTCGTTGTTCATGTTCTATGTGTCGTAAGCGTGGAGCAATTGCTGCTTCTGTTTTGCTTGAAAACCTAAAAATTATTAAAGGCGAGGATAACTTAACCCTCTATCAATTTAACACCATGGCAGCAAAACACTATTTTTGTAAAACATGTGGAATATATACTCATCATCAAAGGCGTTCTAACCCTCATCAATTTGCAATCAATGTTGCGTGTATTGAGGGTGTTAACCCCTATGATTTAGAGCCAGTTAAAATATACGATGGAATCCATCATCCGAAGGATGAAATTATCTTATAAATTAAAATTTTAACGAGTATTTTATAAACGTTATTCTCGGTTTGCCATTTGGATTACTTCACGTTTAATGATGGCGGCACATTAACTTAGGCTTGATATTGGTGCTTTAGATAAGCGCTGTTAGTGTTAACAAAAATGCTTACTTTAGCCCTTTTATACGTCATAGCGGTTCCTTGACTATCATTTCATAATGCTTGCTTTGCCCAATAGACTGGCGTAACTTAATACTGGTACGATGAGTCTATAAGAATAAAAAGGTCAAACGTGACGATTAAACAAGAATCAGTATTTATAAAGCTCGCCGAAAGCCAAACATTACACTTACGCCGTATCTGTAAAACGGATGCCAAAGGACCTGCAGTGTTTTTTATGCATGGTGCTGTTGAAAATGGCAAAATCTTTTACACCCACAGTAATAAAGGCTTGGCCCCTTTTTTAGCTGAACAGGGTTATACTTGCTATGTGGCTGATTTACGTGGTCGTGGAGAGAGTAAGCCTGCGATTTCAAAGCACGCAAAGTATGGCCAAACTGAGGCTATTTTAGAAGATATTCCCGCATTTTTAGAAAAGATTAAACAGCTTGAAGGTGAGCCTGCTCGTTATTGGGTGGCACACTCTTGGGGCGGGGTGTTAATGAACAGTGTATTTGCGCGTTTTCCTGAGCTGATTGAAGATGTAAAAGCGTGTGCTTATTTTGGCTCTAAGCGGTCTTTGTATAACCATCATCCGAGCAAGTATATTCAAGGTAATTTAATTTGGTATGGGCTGGCGCCATTAGTCGCCCGCAAGCATGGCTTTGTTCCTGCTAAAAAACTTAAGTGGGGTAGTGATGATGAAACCCGTAAATCCCATTACCAAAGTATGCAATGGGCTAAGCGCAAACCTTGGGTCGATACTGACGATGGTTTTGATTACGCCAAAGCATTAGCCGATAAAGCGTTACCACCGATCATGCATGTTGCGGGGATTAAAGACAAAGCACTGTGCCAGCCCATTGATATCGAAAAGTTTATGGCTGAGTCAGGCATAGGTAAACAAACTATGATTATTTATGGGCGCAAATACGGTCATAAAGTTGATTATGACCATATTAACATGCTTACTCATCCACAGGCTGGTCAGGACCAGTTTGCTGATCTTCTGAATTGGTTTGAGGCCCATTCATAAGCTTTTGCATTGCCACTTCGTAGCGTTTGTATTTTTCTGTTGCTTTTGTTGAAAGCGGTTGCCTGACAGCCGCTTTACTGAGTGTAGCCACAGGTTTATTTGATTTATAGAAATCTAAAAAGTGATCACTGTATTTAATAGCCAAAAATTCGCTTAAAGATTGTAATGTTTGTTTTGGCTCTGTGACAAGTTGTTCATAGTTAAGGTCAAAAATTGCCTCTGGCATAGTGTGCTGCCAATGTGCCATAAGCTCAGTGTATAAATCAAAGTACTGTTTGAACTCAGTGAGAGAGCAAAAGTAGGGTTCGTTTTCAGCAAAATAATTACTAAAGACTGACCATGCAATCGCATTGTAGTCGCGCTGCATATTAATAAACTTGGCATTTGGAAATAACAAATATATTAAGCCAAGAGATTGATAATTTGCGGGTAGTTTGTTGATCATAAATGGGCGCACTTGGGGCGCTTGTTTTATTCGTTCAATGTAGATGTTACGGGCATGATTGATCAGCCCTTGATCAAGCTTTGCCAAGCAAGCAGGGTAAGGGGTTTGCGTTTGTTGTTCAATATACGCGACTACTTCATTACTAATGCTTGCATCTTCGCCTAAGCTTGAAAAACTATCATGGCTTATTAGCATTTGCTCAACCAATGTTGAGCCACTTCTGGGCATGCCAATAATAAACACTGGCGTAATGGTGCCACTAAAAAAGCGATCGCGAGAATTGATTAAAGCCTGGCTATTATGTTGAATAATATCTTGGTAAAACGGCGTAAGCTCTGCTGTTTTAAATGTTGTTAACTTAAACTGTAGTTTGTTGGCAAGTGTAAAGTAATTAAATGCTTGGTCTGTGTCGTCTAAAATATCGTAGCTTTTACCCAGCGCATAATAACAAACCATTTTTAAGCGTAAGTTATTTGTGAGTGTGAGAAACTGATGCAGTTCTTGTATGTAGTTTTGCTCGTGATTAAACCGAGCAAACTGCACAAGTTCAAATAAAATATAGGCTTTTACAGGGTAGTCACCCATAGTCAAAGCATGTTGCAATGTGCTGTACGCTTTATCTAGCTCGCCATAAGTTAAGTAGTGTTGAGCAAGGTAGTAATGAGGCTCAGGATTGTGACTGGCGATGGACTTTGCATACTCCAGTACAGTTAAAGCATCGTTTGGAGAGTGAACACCATTAAACGCATCTGCAAGTGCATGCAAAGGCTCAAGCATATAAGGAAGCCGCTCACAAGCGCGTTGTAATAAGTAAACAGCGGCGTCATATCGCTCTAAGCGTAGTGCAATTCTACCTAAACCAAATAGAGCTTCACCACTTTCAGGATTGGCATCTAACAAAGCTTTGAAGTGAAATTCAGCTTCTTTTAATTTGTTTTCAGCAAGGAGTTGATTGGCTTTATTTAGCAACATGACATTACGATGAAATTATTATTTTTATTCACTATAAAACGAAAAAGGCGAAATGTCTTTCGCCTTTTTATTTAGCATGGTTAGTTCCTAAGCTCGCTTAGAACGTATAGGTTGCTTTTACGTAGTAGAAACCGCCGTTAATACCAAATGGAGATGTTTCGTAGTACTTACCACCCCAGTTGCTATTTGGAATGCCTGTGTTATCAAAGAAATCGAGTTTTTCAGCTTCTTGGTCAAACAGGTTTTGTGCACCCACAGAGAAACTGATTTCTTCAGTTAAGAAGTACGTTACTTCTGCATCAATGGTTACAGCTGCGTCAGCTGTTTTAGCTGTTGCGTCGTAATCTACGTGCACACCTTGGTATTCACCGAAATAGTTCACACGTGTAAATGCAGAGAAATCTTCCCACTGTTGCGCCCAGCTAAGTGTTGCGCGGTGATTTGGTAAATCATTTTCAAGGCGGCTTACTTTAAATTCGCCTGTGATTGGGCTTGATTTAGTTACTTCAGTATCATTCCAGTTATAAGCTAAGCTGAATGTAGAGCTACCACCTAACAATTCAGTGGCATAGTTAGCCACTAGGTCAACACCCTGCGTTGTGGTATCAAAGTCATTGGTAAAGAAACTAACTTGAGCAAGATTTTGTACGTTAGGTACGCCTGCTGCTTCGAGTGTGTCTTTATCCGCTTGGCTTAACTCAATTTTGTCTGATTGACTGATACGGTCATCAACTTGGATATTGTAATAATCAACTGTTAAGAATAAGTCCCCTAAAGTCCAAACTGCACCAAATGTGTAGCTTTGCGACTCTTCTGGCTCAAGCTCTGTACCACCTAATTGCACTGCAATCGGGTTAGTAGGTGGTAATAGGGCAGAGTCCACTAATACACCACTGCTTAGGTTTGTTTGTACGTTACTAACGTTAGCCTGACCAACGGTTGGAGCACGGAAACCTGTACTTAATGAACCACGAATATTTAAGTCTTCAGTTAAGTGATACTGCGCTGTTAGCTTATAGTTAGTGGTTGAACCAAAAGTATCATAATCTTCGTAACGAAGCGCTAAGCCCATTAAAAATTCTTCAGTAAATGGTGCTTCAATATCGACGTAAGCTGCGTAGTTACGGCGTGTGTATTCACCAGCATCAGAAGGTTTGAAACCCGGGAAACCATTTGAGCCAATACCAAAACCTTGCTCTGTTAAAGGGCCCGCAGTGAAAGATGCCACATCACCAGAAACAACAGTAAATGTTTCTTCATGCCATTCTAAACCACCGGCTACGTTTACGTCGTAAGCTAAACCAAAGTCAAAACCTTTTGATAAATCAGCGTTAAAGTTCTTTTCTAACTGCGTGTATTTACCTGGGCTAAAGTCACGCGGGCTTTCAGGACCAAGCGAAGCATTGATGGTATCGTAAATGAAATAGCGAGATTCATTAAAACCGACAGAACCACTTAAGTCGTAGTATGCGCCTTCTAAAAAGCCGTTAGTTACTTCACCTTTAGTACCAATTGTTAATGCAGTGTCTGTAATGTTACCACCAAAGTTAGGTGTAAAACCGCCAGGTAGAATTTCATTAAATGCAAAGCAGTCAGGGTTGTTAGCAACACCGTTAATGTAATCTGGGTTATCTAATACGTTATCATCAATCATGATGTCAGTAGGACAGTTGCCGCTCATGTCGCCAGTTAAATCACCAACAAGTAGCGTTTCACCGCCGTCATTTGAGTACACACCAGGGCGAGTATGTGGATTACGATAGTAGAAACCGCCACGCACATCACGCTCAGAGTAGTTACCAAACATGTAAAACTGTGACGTACTACTTAAATCGAGACCGATATTACCGAAAATTGAAATATCGTCATCGACCTCCGGTGCACCCCAAACTTGCGCAAGCGGAGAGACGTCAGGCACACCGGCATCAGCAAGTGCAGCTGCATCTGGACGTTGAACTGAGCGACTTGTTGCGTCAGCCGTTTTATATTGGAAGCTTAAATTTGCAAAGCCATCATCTGTGAAAGGAAGACCTACGTTACCAGAGATTTGCGTGGTATCGCCGTCGCCTTCATAGTATTCACCTTTACGGATCTCAAAAGAGCCGCCTTCAGAGGCATCTTTTAATACAAAGTTCATTACACCCGCGATAGCATCAGAACCATACTGTGCAGCAGCACCATCACGAAGTACTTCAACTTGCTTTAGGGCAATACTAGGAATTACCGAAATATCAGCACCTTGAGCACCATCGTTAATACCACCGCCTAAAAATGCAATAACAGAAGCACGGTGGCGACGTTTGCCGTTAACTAATACTAATGTACTGTCAGATGGCAAACCACGTAAATTGGCAGGGCGAACAAGTGACGCTGCGTCACTGATTGGATTTTGATGCACGTTAAAAGATGGAACTGAGCCCTTTAATAACTCAAGCATGTCTGTGTTGCCTGCTTTCGTTAATTCTTCACCACCAATAATATCAATAGGTACCGGTGAATCACCAATTGAGCGTGGTGCTGAACGTGTTCCTACAACAGCAATTTTTTCAACATTTTTATTAACTTTTGTTTCTTCAGCAGTTTGCTCTGCGGCAACAACTGAACCTGATACAAATAGGCCAGCCGTTGTGGTAGCTAACGCAAACTTAATTGCGTGATGTAATGCACTATTTTTTAATTTCATTCTGACTTCCCCAGTTAGAATAGTTATGATTATGCCACCAAATAGGTATTTAAACTTGGTGTAAACAACTTATACCGACTGTAAATTTATTTTGCAAATTGTTAATGGTGTGTTGTTTTTGGCACGGGAAGGGAAGTTTTGTTGTGATTATTTTTATTATGTGCATGAAATTTAAGAAGATAAATTATTCTTAAATTGATTAAAAATAGTCAAAATTTATCTGTTAGTTAGAAAAAAAATTTAATAATTGAGCGTTTGTATAATTTTTGAGCTAAAAGGGAGGGGTAACAGTTTATTTCTTTTGTTGTGTTTTATTACTTAATTGCCATTGCTTTAATTTTTCGCGGTACTCATCCCAAACACAAGGACAACAACTTCCTCCACCACAGCACTCATCAGGCGCCGGTTTTTGTGGTTTATGATTGCTGTGCTGGTTAGTTTCGTGCATGTGAAATTTAAAATAGTAATAAAAGAGTGTGCAGGGTAATGTAAAAATTAATATAAGTAAATTATGCTTTGTGAAGTCCCCTTGCTGTGTGAGAATAGCAACATGCGATTATATAAAGTCATTCATAGAGCCCCATTTAGGGTAGCTAAAATAACAAAAAGACGTCAGCAATTACGTTTCAAGCGCGCTATGGTGGCATTAAAGATTGCACTTGCACAAGAAAAGCAAGAAACCAAAGAAATGTTGCATATCTACAAGCGTTACACTCAAGGTAATGCTAGCAAAGAAGAATTACATACCGCTAATGAACAGTTCTTAGATATTTTAAAGGGCTTAGGTCTTGGTGTCTTTGCTGTTTTACCCTTTGCACCAATAACAATTCCATTAGTTGTGAAGTTAGGCCATTGGGTTGGTGTAGATGTTTTACCTAGCTCTTTTAATATCAACAAGTCAATTAAAGAGATCGATCAGCAAGTGGCCAAAGAAGAGGCGGAAGAGAAAAATCAAAAATAATTTTTATTTCTTTGATTTAGCTAAATAGCTTGAATGCTATACCTTTTGTTGCTTGTTATTGGTATGCTTAATTATCTTTTCTTCATTTAGAGTCGTTTAATGAGTTCATTAATTCGTCATTCTTCATCGGGTATTCCTTTGTCTTTCGTTGAAAAAGCGCAACTTTCAGATTGGCTTAAATCACAATCAAAGGCACTACAAAATTGGCTAGCTAATTGCGATTTTAAGAATAAAGGCTTGGCTTTGGTTGCCGACAGTGAATCCGGTGAGCTTACTCACGTTTATTGTTTAGTGGCAGATCTTCAAGATTTTTGGTTAGCCGGTGAGCTATCGACAAAACTGCCTGCTGGTTGTTACCAAATACAAGGTGAAGAAAAGTTTATAGAACAGGTTGCGCTTGGTTTTATGCTAGGCGGCTATGAATTTAGCGAATACAAAGAAAAGCCTTCACCACGCGCGCAATTAGCAATTGAAAATAAAAGCCTTGTTGAGCGTTTAACACAACAAGCAAATGCAATTAACCTTGTTCGTGATCTAGTAAACACACCAGCTGCAGATATGATGCCTCAGCATTTATCTCAGGTTATGACAGACCTAGCAGACACCTATGATGGTGATTTCAGCGAGTGGGTTGGAGATGAGCTTTTAGAACAGAACTACCCAACAATTCATATGGTGGGTCGTGCGAGTGAAAATAAACCTCGCTTGCTAGATTTACGTTGGGGAGCACAAGATGCACCTCAAATAACGCTAGTAGGTAAGGGAGTTTGTTTTGACTCAGGTGGTTTAGATTTAAAACCAAGTTCGGGCATGCGCAACATGAAAAAAGACATGGGTGGCGCTGCACACGTGATTGGTCTTGCACAGTTAATCATGGCTGCCAACCTGCCTATTCGTTTACGTGTTTTAGTACCTGCGGTTGAAAATGCCGTATCACGTAATGCATTTAGACCAGGCGATGTGATCAAAACACGTAAAGGGATCACGGTTGAAATTGACAACACAGACGCTGAAGGTCGTTTAGTGTTGTGTGATGCTTTAGCTGAAGCGCAAAATGATAATCCAGAACTTATTATCGACTTCGCAACCTTAACTGGCGCATGTCGTATTGCCCTTGGTACTGAGTTACCAGGTTTTTTTGCGAACAACCGTGATGTTGCCAATAAATTATTAGATGCCGGTGAAAGTTGTCATGACCCAGTTTGGCAACTTCCGCTGTTTGACCAATACAAAGCATTATTAAAAAGTGATGTGGCAGATATTGCCAACTGTGCGTCAACTCCATTCGGCGGTGCAATTACCGCAGCGCTTTATTTGAAAGAGTTTATTGAACCGAGCACGTCTTGGGTTCACTTTGATGTAATGGCATGGAACTTACGTGCATTACCTGGACGTCCTGTTGGTGGTGAAGCTTTGGGTATTCGAGCGGTGTTTAATTACCTACAAGAGCGCTTCCAATAAAATTAAACTTGGTATAGCTCTAATGGCAAATCATCGGGATCGGCAAAAAACGTAAACTGCTTCCCGGTGATTTCATCCAGCCTAATTTCTTCAACTACAATTCCATGCTGTTCTAAATATGCTTTCGCTTTAGCAATATCAGCAACTTTAAACGCTAAATGCCGTAATCCCTGAGCCTCTGGATAGCTTGGTCTTTGTGGCGCATCAGGAAAGGAAAATAATTCAATCTGACTGCCATCTGGCAGTGCTAGATCTAGCTTATAAGAATCACGTGCACTGCGATACTGCTCATCAATTACAGGCAGTTTTAAAATTTCTGTATAAAAATGCTTTGAGTGAGCGTAGTTACTACAAATGATAGCGGCATGATGAATGCCTAATAATTCCATTGAAACCCTCAGGAAAAAGCGCGACTATTGCCGCGCTTAATATTTAATTTAATTTGAATTATTCAGTGCCTTTGCACGCTGCTACCGCAGGGGCTACTAACTCTAGTCCTGTTTTATCACAAGGTGGTAAAGCTGCGTCAGACTTCGCTATTGGCGTAACGCGCTCACCCCACTTAATGTAGCTTGCAGCCCACGTTAAACCTGCACCAAAGGCAGCAGACATTATATTTGAATGCGGCTTAATTAAGCCTTGTTCTACGGCCTCACAAAGTGCGATGGCAATTGTTGCTGCTGATGTATTGCCGTAATCCGCGATGTTAACCATTACTTTTTCGTCAGCTACTTTTAGACGCTGTTGAATTGCTTGGATAATGCGTAAGTTAGCTTGATGAGGCACTAATACATCAATATCATCAAGTTGTAACTGTGCTTGGTTTAAAACATCATCACAGGCTTCACTCATGCCTTTTACAGCACGTTTGAAAATTTCACGGCCTTCAAATAATAAATTAGACGGGCCAATTGGTTGGTACTTGTTAAGATCGCTACCAAAGTTTTCGATGTGAAGAATGTCTCTGTCTTCGCTATCACAGCCCGTTTTGGTTGCAAGCAAACCAGATGGTGTATCTGACGCTTCTAATACAACTGCACCCGCGCCATCGCCAAATAATACCGCACTGTCACGGCGGGCCCAGTTTACATACCAAGTCATACGTTCAGCAGCAATAACGACAGCTTTTTTGATCATGCCTGCACGAATTTGTGCGGTTGCAGCTTGTAATGCATATAAAAAGCCTGAGCATGCAGCGTTGGTGTCCATCGCTGCGGCGCCTACCGCACCAATATTTTTTTGAACCAAAGACGCAGTGTTAGCAACCATTGTAGAAGGTGTACAGGTAGCCAATAACACCAAATCAATGTCTTTAGCGTCAACACCAGCGCAGGCAAGAGCTTGCTTTGCGGCAACGGTGGCTAAATCGGCAGTAGAAACATGGCTGACACGACGAGATTTAATGCCTGTACGTGTTGTGATCCATTCGTCATTGGTATCAACAATATTGCTAATTTCATCATTGCTGATGCTTGCTGGTGGTATACATTTACCCCAGCCAGTAATTTGGGCATAAGACATAATGTGTTCTCTTTATGTGGTCAGACTTGTTAAATATCCCCAAAGTTATATCAAAATTCACATCTTAAGACTAGCGTAACGCTCCATCACGTCGCAAATAATGGCATTTACCCAGCATTTAGGTTAAACCTAGTATAAAAAAGAGGCGATTATGAAGAAAATAAATCTAAAAATAAGCACATTATCGGTACTGTCTTTATTATCCACATTTGCTGTTAACGCGCACACTACGATTATTTATGCTGGAAAAATGCTCGCAGGCACTGAGCAAGAAGTGAAAGAGCAGCAAACTCTTATTCTTGAAGACAACAAAATTGCCGCAATAAAAGCAGGTTACTTAACTAAAGAGCAGTTAAATCTCAGTGATGCTGATGTTATTGATTTAAAAAACCAGTTGGTACTGCCTGGTCTGATTGATATGCACGTGCATGTGACGTTTGAGCGTGATGCAAAACGCAACCCGCACCAATGGACTACCGAATACGAAGCTGATAATGCATTACGCTCTTTAAAGTATTTACAGCGAACTGTCGAGGCTGGGTTTACCTCTGTCCGTGACCTAGGTAGTAGCTATCAAGTTATATTTCCGTTAAAGCGTGCTATAGAGCGAGGTGATATCGTTGGTCCACGCATTTTTGCAGCAGGTGATATGATCACACCAACGGGAGGCCATGCTGATATGCATGGCTATCGTCGAGATATCAGTGAAGCTGTAGGTCTTGGGCTAGGCGTTTGCAATGGGGCTGACGATTGTACTAGAGCAGTTCGTGATGTCATAAAAAGTGGCGCTGATGTGATCAAAATCACGGCAACTGGCGGGGTTTTGAGTAATACTGCTGCAGGTGTTAATCAACAATTTACCGATAAAGAGCTGTCTGCAATTGTTAATACAGCGCATCATTTAGGACGAAAAGTAACGGCTCACGCACACGGTACACAAGGAATAAAAGCCGCATTAAAAGCGGGGGTTGACTCAATTGAACATGGCTCGTTTTTAGATAAAGAAACGATAAAGCTATTTAAACAGCATGATGCGTATTTGGTGCCAACCTTGTTAGCAGGTGCGACTGTTAAAAAAGAAGCTTTAAGTAATCCAAACATGCCGAAGGCCATAGCAGATAAAGTTGAGTTTGTGGCACCAAAAATGGAAGCTTCATTTAAACTTGCGCTAAAAAACAATGTTAAAATTGCATTTGGTACTGATTCTGGTGTCTCAAGGCACGGCGCGAATGCCAATGAATTTGAGTTACTTGTAAAATATGGCATGACACCTACTCAAGCTATCAAATCCGCGACTGTCGAGGCGGCAAAGCTGTTAGGGCAGAGTGATAAACTCGGTGACTTGAGTGTTGGTAAGCAAGCGGATATCATCAGTGTTAACATGAACGTTCTTGATGATATAAGTCAGCTGAACAGCGTCAACTTTGTGATGCAGGGCGGTAAAGTGCTCAAACAGTAAGGATAAAGATGAGCGGTAAAATTAAAGCGACGTTATTTAATCATTTGATTGATGCGGAAAGACAATTACTGGAGCCAGAGGTAAGACAGTCAACTGAGGCGCTTGATGCATTGCTCGATGATGATTTTATCGAAATTGCTGCAGACGGTACGTCGTTTAATAAATTCCAAGTTTTAACCCGTTTACCTACTGAAGTTGTCCCTCAGTTTTATAATCAACACTTTAAAGGCCGTATGCTGAGTGATGATATTGCGCAGTTAAGCTATCAAGCTGCTTTTAGGCGCTCTGCGCGTGCGGAATTTAATTATTCTGTACGTATGTCACTTTGGCGCTTTAATGGCAAACAATGGCAAATGGTCTTTCACCAAGGTACACCTTGTGCTGTGTTTACAATTTCTATGGACGATGATTAGTCGTAAAGAGTCCACTATGCAAACCGATCCGGCGATAAGTCGTTTATTAGTACTTCGTAGTGCCGCCATCGCGGTGCAGTTTTTTGCTGTGATTGCGGTGTATTTTTTATTTGAATATCAGATAGCTTTACTACCTCTGCTAACTGTTATTTGTATTGAAGCCGTTTTTCAGCTGTTAAGTATTTTCGCTTATCGCAAAGTAACCAAGGCCAAGCCCACAGCTGTCTTGATGCAACTTACCGCTGATTTACTCTTTTTAACTATTTTGCTCTCGTTAAGTGGCGGTGCAACGAATGCATTTGTCTCGTTACTGTTGCTGCCCATAATGATAGCCGCAGTTTCTGTGAATGCTAAGGGGCTAGCCTATATTGCAGTGCTAGCAATAGCAGCTTACAGTTTTTTATTGATAAAAATGCCTGAACACACCATGCACCAAATGCAGATGACACATCATTTTATCGGTATGTGGATAAACTTTGTTATTAGTGCCATTGTTATCGCGTTTGTCATTGGCACACTAAATAGCACGTTAAGAGCAAGAGAAGCCACTATTGCTCGAACCCGCGAACAGCAATTAAGGCACGAACAACTATTGACACTCGATGGTGCCGCAGCCCAAGTGACACATCAATTAGCAACACCGATTGCCAACTTACAGTTGTTATTCGAAGAGCTGCAAGAGCAACAGCCTGATGATCCTATTGTTCATGAGATGGCTAAACCACTGTCTCAGTGTAAAGAACAACTCGCTCATTTTAGAGCTCTTTCAAATGCTTTAAGAACCGGTGAAACACAGCAGGTTATTAGCGCTCAAACACTGCAAAAGACAATTCAAGATGCGATGACACTGCATTTTCCTGAGCAAATCTTACATTGGCTAAATGATGCACCACAATGCTCCATATTGAGTGACGCTATGCTGTTGCCTGCTATGTTAAATTTGCTACAAAATGCAGTTTCGGCGAATAATAATAATCAAAAAAACACCATAGAGGCAGATTGGCAAACAGATAAACAACAGCTCTTATTGTCTTTACGTGATTTTGGTCAAGGCTTTAGTGAGCAGCAAATGGCATCATTAGGGGGTCAGCTTATGCCAAGTAGTACAGGTTTGGGTATGGCAGTCATGCTATCTAATGCGACTTTAGAACGCTTAAATGGCTCATTAACACTATACAATCACCCTAAACAAGGTGCTATTGCGATGGTTAGTTTAAAAATAGTATGAAACTTTTAATTATTGAAGATGATATAAATCTTGCTAATACACTGGCAAGGCGTTTTGTTAAACAAGGCTTTGAATGTGAGCTTGCCCACAGTAGTAAGCAAGCATTAGAAAAATTAGCTATTTTTGAAGCAAGCCACTTTTTGGTAGATTTAAAAATTGGCGATGATAATGGTCTTACCTTGATTAAACCAATCAGAACACAATTTCCTACCGCTCGAATTGTGTTGCTAACGGGCTTTGCTAGTATCGCCAGCGCTGTTGAAGCCATTCGTTTAGGGGCTGATGACTATCTACCAAAACCTGTTGATTTTAATTCATTAATAAAAATTATTTTAGGAGATGTTGAAGCGAACTCCTCTGTGAGTGACACTCAGTCGAGCCAAGTTATGTCACCTGAGCGTCTTGAATGGGAGCATATCCAACATGTGCTACACAGAAATGAGGGAAATATCTCCCAAACGGCCAGACAATTAAATATGCATAGGCGTACATTACAGCGGAAATTACAAAAAAAGCCTGTTCAGCATTAACTCCAAACAGCTTACCTTCCATTTGTCCCATTTTATTTGCTGCTTTGTGGATCCTTAACTACATTCAGAAATAATCACTAGCTGTATGAGTCTTGGTGTATGGATTTTTCAGAGCTTAATTTTTTGGCTATTTTATTTGCTGCACTTGCTTCCTTTTTACTGGGCGCTGTTTGGTATTCTCCATGGTTATTTAAACGCATATGGATGGAAAGCTGTGGCTTAACCGAGCTGGATTTACAACAGATCAATCCGTTTCGTGTGTTTGGTGGCAGCTTTATTCTATGTTGTGTGATTTCTTTTACGCTCGCTTTATTCATTGGTAAGCAAATAAGTGTTGGTTTGTCAGTCGGTACAGGGTTTTTGGTAGGGGTGTGTTGGGTGAGTAGTTCGCTTGGTTTATGTTACATTTTTGAGCAACGTCCATTAAAGTTGTTTTTAGTTAATGCAGGCTATTCAATTTTACAATTTTCACTTATTGGCTTAGTTTTGGGAGTATGGCCTTAGCCATGTTAGCATAGCTTATCTAACTCGATTGATGAGAGGGTCATGGCTAAACCCAATAAAAAAGGGCCGACAAAAACGGTCGATATTTTCTGTAGTCAATGTAAAACACAGTTATTCAAATACCGAAAAGGTGGCAAAGGTGCGCTGGTTAAATGTTTTATAGAGCGTATAAGCCAAGACTTTACTTCTAAGCAGGGAATTTGCCCGCAATGTGAACGCCCGTTTGCACGCGCAACTATGATCCGTGGGGCACCCGCATTAAAAATCATCGGTGGCAAGGTTAACCATAAATAGAAATTAAATACGGACATTTATCCTCGTTTGTTCTTTCTGTTCTGATACCATCTCTCGGTTTGCTGTTTCAACGAATGAAATCAACCCTCCCCATGGATTGGGCCAGTTATTTGGGTATAAACAAATTGAATATAATGGACACATAAACGTGATAGCACTTTTATTTGATATTATTGGCATGACAGGTACATTTCTAGTTGTTGGTGCTTTTTTCTTACTGCAACTAAACAAGGCGTCTCCGACAGGGCTTGTTTACAATATGATGAACTTAACAGGCGCAATCTTGCTGCTGATTAGTCTGTGCTACAATTTCAACTTAGCCAGTTTTGTCATTGAAATTTTCTGGATTGCTGCCTCCTTAATAGGTTTGTATAAATATATCAAAAATAAACGCACAGACAGCGCCAAACAATTTAGCTAGAAAAATTTAATAATTTCTCAGCTGTTAAGAGGTTAAGCTCATTAATAAAGCATTTAAGCTGTTGTTAATGAGCTTTTTTGTGACTTAAGCTATAAAAATATTGCAAGCGTGTCTATCTTTTGTATTAATAGTGTAAATGGTGTGTTGCATGTCAGCACGTTGCTTTGATACAGGTCTTACGCAGCAAATGTTTTTAAGATGTTCAGCAATTCTCTCGCTCTTTTTGTATTCGGCCGCTTCTACTGCTGAAATGGTGAATATTGAGCAAGATTTATTTAATCTAAGCTTTGAGGATTTACTCAATGTTCAGGTTGATATTGCCAGTAAAACAAATGAAACCCTTTCTTCTGTCCCTTCTACAATGAGTGTGTTTACCCGCAATCAAATACAGGCTTTAGGAGTTGATAATGCCTATGAGGTGATGAATTTTGTGCCTGGTATGCAATCAACACGGGGAGACTGGGTTGGGGCGGTTCCTAAAGAACATGCCCGCGGTGTCTATTTAGATAATGGCAATGTCTTAGTGATGATCAATGGAGAGCGAGTCAATGAATCATCATTTGGTAAAGCATCTGTTTACATGCCATATATCCCTATTGATATCATTGAAAAAATTGAGTTTATAAGAGGCCCTGGCTCGGCTTTGTACGGCAGTAATGCGTTCCTTGGAGTGATGAATATTGTCACCAGTCAAGAGCGTAATTCACTCAACGTACTGGCAGGTAGTAACGGGCGTATTGGGCTTACTGGGCAGTTCCATAGGCAATTTAACGAACAAATATCTGCATTCTTTTCACTTTCTTATGACCAGAAAGATGGCGAAAAGTACGCTCAAGGAGTACGAGACCCCTTACAAGCAGTTTATTTTGAAGCAGGGCTTGATGTTGACCAACTTGAACTGCGTGCGCGATACAACAAAACAAAATTGGATGAGTTTTTAAATCTTGCAGGTTACTCATCTCAAAACCAGCACACAAGCGATAATCAGTTTTTAGGTGTTAACTACACATGGTTCGAAAGCGATAACCTAACTGTAGATAGTCACCTTTCATACACGGAACATGCTATTTCAAGTGCCGGTTTAATTGCCACTTTCTCTGATATACCCGATTTTTTACTCGGCCCTGAATGGCAAACAACAGACACGAAGTTTGACACAGAACTAAACTACCAATTTGATAATCAATGGCAGCTAGTAGCCGGTTTAGAATATGCCCAAGCAGAGCAGATAGAGGCGGGTGTTAGAACAACTTATTATGATAGCCAGTCTGAGCAAGTTATAGTTGCGCCTGAGTATTACCAACAAGGCATCGTTACTGTATTGGATTTTCCTGAATTTGATTCGTTGAAATATACTTTTGAGACGTACAGTGCCTATGGGCAGGTAAAAATTCCTTACTCTGAGATGTTCACGTTTTTTGTTGGGGCACGTTACGACAACGTTAACAACATTGATAGTAAATTATCACCGCGCTTAGCAAGTATACTTATTATTAATCCCCAACATACATTAAAAGTTCAATATGGCGAGTCGTTTAGGACGCCTGTCACTAATGAGTTATTTTCAAATGACAACGTGACCATTGGTAATCCGTCTCTTGACTCCGAGCAAGTAAAAACAACAGAACTTGTTTGGCATTACGAAACTGACAAATTACAACTGAATACGGTTTTGTTCTACAACGAATTAAATGACTTTGTAAACGTAGAACCTTACGAAGGAAGTGAGGCTTTCTTTACCTTTGCTAACTCATTTAATACACAAAATAGTGGTGTTGAGCTAGATGGTGTATGGCAAATTGATGAGAGCCTGCGCTTGTCTGGAACTTACACGCAGTACTTCCATGATCCTATTAACTCTAGCTTTAAGCGATTTGCTAGTTTAATTACAAGCTACAACCTTTTTGATAACTGGCAAATCAATTTAAATGTAATTTGGCGTGATACAGTAGAGGTAAGTGCTGAAAATGGCGATTACTTTAAACAATCAGCATATAGTTTGCTAGGTGGAAGTATCAAATGGCAGTTAACGGATAAAAGCCATTTAGCCTTAAAAGCTGAGAATTTATTTGGCAAACGCTATGATGTTTTTGACCCTCGCGTTGCCAGTGGTGCTGTGGCTGGAACAACCGAAGAATTATCGTTACACTACCAAGTTAAATTCTAGTAGTGTTATGACTTAAGGTCACAATGTCATCGTTAAGTAAAAAATTAGTGGGCGCTGTTGCGCTGTTGGTGTGCTTGTTAGTACTTGTTTTTTACTTTGGTAGACAACACGATTTTGATAAAGCCAAGCAGCAAAGTGCTGTTCAAGCCTCACAATTAAGCCATTACTTTTCAAGTGAACTGGCTCGCTTTGCAACGATTCCCTCTCTTGTTAGCGCAAATAACTTAGTTAAATCGTTTGTTTCGAATAAAAAAATTGGCGAGCAAGCGGTTAATTATTACCTCGAAGATATTCAAAAAGCCAGCGGAGCCTCTGATGTTTATTTAATGGACTTAACAGGCTCAGTCATCGCAAGTAGTAATTGGCAAGTTGACTATACCTTTTTAGGAAGTAACTTTGCGTTTAGGCCGTACTTTTATTTAGCTAAAAACAAACAAAAAGTAGCCTACTTTGCCCTTGGAATGCGTTCCAGTGAACGAGGCTTTTATTTTTCGGAACCTGTGATTGAAGATGGCAAAGTCATTGCCGTTGTCAGTTTAAAAGTCAATGCAAAAAAGTTTGAACAAGACCGCCAACTATTAAATACATCTCAAAGCACACATTTTTATATTTCCTTGCCCGATAGCGTCATTGTAATGTCAGATGTGGCAAGTTGGCGTTTGACTTCGTTGAACAGGTTAAATGAACAGGCGATGGCGAATCTCATTGATTCAAGACGGTATTTATCACACATTCCCAAAAGATTAGCTTATTCAGGGCAAGCGCTTAGCGAAAATATTGCATTACAGCGAATTGTACTTAACGACAAACATGCAAGCTTTGTTGCTGCATCCCAAAATATCGATATTATCCAAGCAAAAGCGACTGTATTGGTTGATATAAGCCATTTATCAGCCGCACAAATCCCCAGACTTTTATGGTTTTGTTTATTTTATGTTGTACTTGCAGCGTTAATTCATATGTCGATGGTGAGGTTTGCAGGTTATAAGAAGTTACTTTTTTCTCGTCATAGCTTGGAGCAAGAAGTCATTGAACGAACCCAAGCATTAGAGAAAGCGCAAAAGGCGCTTATTCAAACGGCTAAGCTTGCTACGATAGGGCAGTTAAGTGCAGGCATAAACCATGAGATAAACCAGCCACTTAGCGCAATGAGCACTTATTTAGTCAGTGCCAAGCGGCTGCTTGGAAAAGGCGATATAGCGCGGGCTGGCGAAAACCTCGTTTTAGTTCAGTCATTAATTGAGCGCGTACATAAAATTGTGGCACAACTTAAGCACTTTAGTAAGCCATCACAGACTCAGTTACGCCAACATAGCCTCGCCCAGATGTTAAAAAATGCCTTGATGATCGCCAGCGCGCAACTTAAGCAAGACGCCGTTACTATTAAAAACGCAAACATAGATGAGCACATTAGCGTTTTGGTCGATAGCGTTAAGTTCGAGCAAGTTTTGGTGAACGTAATAACCAATGCCAGTCAAGCTATGTCTGAGTGTGAACAGCGAGAGTTAAGTTTCGAATTGGAGTTATTTGATAATCGTGTGAAATTATCAATATTAGATACGGGGCCAGGGATTGATCAGCATGCTTTAGGCAATATTTTTGAGCCATTTTACAGCACCAAGACGAGTAATGGTTTAGGGCTGGGTTTATCAATTTCACGGCAAATTATCGACTCATTTAATGGCCGCTTAAGTGCTCATAACCGGCCTGCTGGTGGTGCCCAATTTATTATTACATTGCAAACGAATAAGGAAACACAATGAGCTTAGTTACGGGGGCTTGTAAGCAAGTCATTGTTATTGATGATGAGGCCATGATTCGAGATTCATTAAAGCAACTACTGGAAATTGAAGGCTATCAAGTGCAATGTTTTAATGAACCTGTGAGTGCTTTAACAAAGTTAAGTCGCCGCTTTGAGGGAGTTGTTTTAAGTGACATTAATATGCCGAAAATGGACGGTTTGGCTTTTCTTGAACAAGTAAGGGCATTTGACAGCGAATTACCCGTTATCTTTTTAACGGGTTATGCTGATGTCTCTGTTGCTGTAAAAGCAATGCAACTTGGCGCCTATGACTTATTTGAAAAGCCACTCACGGAGCAACTGCTTGACTGTATTGCTAGAGCCTGTGAAAAGCGTGCTTTAGTGATGGAAAATCGCGCATTAAAACTTGCAGTCGAAAAAACATCCGCGCCAGGTGTGCGTATTTTAGGTGAAACCGAACAAATGCAGCAAATGATGCATTTACTTAATGCCGTGATTGATACACCCGCAGATGTATTAATAGAGGGAGAAACAGGAACAGGGAAAGAGCTTGTGGCCCGTTACTTACATGATCAAAGTAATCGTTCTAGTGCTAATTTTGTTGCTATTAACTGTGGTGCTATTCCAGAGCAATTAATCGAGAGTGAGTTATTTGGTGCAGCCAGTGGCGCGTACACAGGCGCGACTCAGTCTCGCCAAGGTAAGTTTGAATTTGCTAAAGGTGGCACTGTTTTTTTAGATGAAATCGAATCAACACCGGCAAGCTTACAAGTTAAATTACTTCGTGTTCTTGAAGAAAGGAAAGTGACTCCGGTTGGTGATAATCATGCAATCGATCTTGATGTGCGTATTGTCGCAGCAACCAAAGTTGATTTGTTAAAACTGGTTGAAACAGGCGATTTTAGAGCCGATTTATATTATCGCTTAAATTTAGTTAAAGTGAGTATTCCAGCTCTTAGGGATAGAAAGGCCGATATTCCATTATTGTTTAAGCACTTTAGCTCGATTGCTGCGACACGGTTTCATAAGCCGCCCGCACCACTTAGCACCGAGGCTAAACAGCGGCTGCTCGCTTATGATTGGCCAGGGAATGTTCGAGAACTTAGAAACCAAGCTGAACGTGCAGTGTTACTCGGCTCTGATTTAGCATTTGCCTCTTATAATCAAAATAATAATGATAATGAACTCGCACAAGATTTAAGCTTAGCGGAAAAAGTCAGTTTTTATGAACAATCATTAATTGAAGATGCGCTAGAGCGAAACAACGCGAGTATCAAAAATACCATGGCAACCTTGCAGATTGCGCGCAAAACTCTTTATGACAAGATGGCAAAATATGGAATCAACCGCGATATGTTTAAAGATTAGTGTG
This sequence comes from Pseudoalteromonas sp. CF6-2, assembly GCF_021729425.1. Lineage (NCBI taxonomy): Bacteria > Pseudomonadati > Pseudomonadota > Gammaproteobacteria > Alteromonadales > Pseudoalteromonadaceae > Pseudoalteromonas > Pseudoalteromonas sp. CF6-2. Next base: position 255,781 of record NZ_CP091443.1, on the reverse strand, counting down.
GGTTTGGTGACAAATAAGCGTTTTAATTGTGTGGGAAACCGCACATTTTTCGTCTTTTAAATTGATTAAATAGTGACACTGCACTGTTATAAAAGGTATTTAATTTAATAATTTGAGTTGGCAACCAATTTGCCTCTGTTGTTAGGAACAACAATTTGAACCTAATAACAGGGGGCACATAATGACAACAATATTAACTCAAACAAAAACACACCTTGCGGCGGGTGTAGCAATAGCCTGTTTTGCCAGCTCAGCATTTGCCGCTGATTATGCAATATACGGTAAAGCGGAAGTCCAAATAGCAAACACTGATACTGGTGTTATGCGATACGTCGATGAAGGTACTCAAATTGAAGCACCATTTTCTCGAATTGGTATTAAAGGTAGTCATAAACTAACAGAATCCCTGAAAGCAGTTTTCAAATATGAAGTACAAGTAAAGGGTTTTGAGCATGATGATACTGACGAACCATTTTCAGCGCGTAATACCTACTTAGGTCTTGCAGGTAATTTTGGTGAAGTGGTTGTTGGTCGTAATGATACTCGTTTTAAATACTCAGAAGGTAAAATAGACGGTTTTAACGAAACCCAAGCAGATATCGCACAGCTCATTCCAGGTCAAGATCGTATTGGCGACACAATTACCTACAGTTCTAAGACCTATGGTGGTGCATCTTTAGCACTTACTTATGCACCTAAAGATGATAGCAGTAATGATGAGGCTGGTTTTGCTGCAACTATTATTTATGGTGACCGTGCATTAAAATCAAAAACATACTATGTTGCTATAAGCCATGTTGATGCGTTAAATAAATTAACGGCAAGTCGAGTTGTTGCAACTTGGAAGTATGACAATTTGCAACTGGGCGGCTTATTTCAACGCAGTGAATCTACCGATGGCATAAAAGAAGGGAATGGTTATGCACTCAGTGCTAGTTACACCATTGATAAGTGGGTACCAAAGCTTCAATACGTGAAAGATGACTCTAAAATCCGTCATGCAGAAGAGGGCAAGCAATGGACAGCGGGACTTGACTACGTATTTGATAAACAAACTACGGCTTACTTATTTTACACTGATTTAGATCTTGAACTTGAATCAGACAACAGTATTGCGCTTGGTCTTAAATACAAGTTCTAGGAGTTAGTATGTCATTAGTTAATCAAACAAAAGATGGTACACAGCCACGCCCATTAATGAGCACAGTAATGTTATTACTAGGCCCATTGGTGATGCTGTTAACGTGCTTTATTGAGCCACCTGCTGGTATGAGTGTACCAGCTTTAAGAACGGCAGGCCTTGCTTTTTGGATGGCTTCTTGGTGGGTGAGTGAGGTTGTGCCAATTCCCGCAACATCTTTATTGCCTCTTGTTATATCTCCTCTTGCTGATATTGCTGCAATCAAAGGCGTCGCAGCACCTTATGCACACCCTTTGATCTTTTTATTCTTAGGCGGCTTTTTGATCTCAATCGCGATGGAGCGTTGGGGTCTACATAAGCGTATTGCACTTAACACTATGCTTCGTGCAGGGACTAAGCCAAGTCTACAAATTTTAGCCATGATGTTAGTAACGGCTTTCTTATCAATGTGGATGTCTAATACAGCGACAGCAGTGATGATGTTACCGATTGCGATGTCGATTACTATGTTGGTTAAGCAGTCAAACCCAGAAAATGACCAATTTGGTAAAGCATTATTATTATCCATCGCTTATGGTGCAAGTATTGGTGGTATTGCAACACTTATTGGTACCCCGCCAAATGCATTAATGGCTGCCTATTTGTCAGACAGCTACAAGATAGATATTGGCTTTGCCGAGTGGATGAAAGTCGGTGTACCCCTTGCGACCTTTATGCTTATTTTATGCTGGGTGTGGTTGACTAAATTTGCCTATAAAGTAGATACACAATGTGCAAAAGCGGCCAGTAAGGACACTAAATCACTCTTTTTGTCTCAGCTTCAAGAGCTGGGAGCAATGCAGCGTGCAGAGAAGGGCGTTGCCCTGGTATTTGCTTTAGCAGCTATTTGCTGGATCTTCAGACCTTTGATCGCTGATTACTCAGGATTAAATGTATCAGACACTGGGATTGCTATTGCAGCTGCGCTGCTGTTATTCGTACTACCTGCTAATAAAGGCGACGGTGAGCGTATCCTTGATTGGGAAAGTGCAGCGAAAGTACCGTGGGGTGTTTTATTACTGTTCGGTGGTGGTTTAACATTGGCGGCACAAATAAAGTCATCAGGCTTAGCTGAATACATAGCGCATATGATTGAAGGTGCTAGTGCTATACCTCTGGTACTGAGCGTATTAGCTGTAACCGCGTTAATTACTTTCTTAACAGAGATTACCAGCAATACGGCCACAGCTGCAGGCTTCTTGCCACTGTTAGGCCCGGTTGCTGAATCAGTATTTGGTACGCCACTTGTTTGGGTTATTCCTGCGGCAATTGCGTGTAGTTGTGCATTTATGATGCCTGTAGCAACGCCACCAAATGCCATTGTGTTTGGCTCTGGGCAAATTCAAATGCGTGACATGATCCGCTCTGGTTTTGCACTGAATATTATCGCCATCGCGATGATCACTATAGTGACAATGACCCTTGTAGCTGCTGTTTTCGGCTTCTGATCAGTCAGCGTTTAAACCAACCATCCAACCAATCAACAGCACCCAACTGGGTGCTGTTTTTCAATGTGTAATATTGCCCACAGAATTATAGAAGGTTATAGTCTGAACTTAATCTTTTAAGGGGTTCAATTTTGACGAATACTCAAATGGGGTTGATTAATCAATTCGAGCAGCTGAATAACGCTTTTTTATCTCAACCTTTCCTGCCAATACAGACACGTATAAACCTCTTAAAAACGATTAAAAAGAGGTTGATTGAGAATGAGCAACAGCTTGTTGCTGCTGTGAGTAAAGACTTTGGCTATCGAACAAGTTTTGATACTGTACTCGGAGATTTACTCCCGACAGTTAAAGCTATTTCTGATACCATAAAGCGTTTACCCAAGTGGACACGTAACGAATCTCGCTCTGTTGGGATCAGCTTATGGCCTTCACATGCCCACATCCAATATCAACCTAAAGGGGTTGTGGGTGTTATAGCGCCTTGGAATTACCCTATTCAGTTATCCCTTGTGCCTGTTATTAGCGCTTTAGCGGCTGGTAATCGGGTTATGCTAAAACTCAGCGAGTTTACCCCTCATACCAATGCGCAGTTAACAGAAATATTCAAAGATGAGCTTGCAAACCATTGTGTTGTCATCGAAGGGGGCCCTGACATTGCCGCCGCATTTAGTGACATACCGTTTGCACATCTGCTGTTCACGGGGTCAACCTCGGTTGGTCGTAAAGTGATGCAATCGGCAAGTCAGCACTTAACCCCTGTGACCCTTGAACTAGGAGGTAAATCTCCCGTTGTTGTGCTTGATGATGTGAATATTAAAGCCGTTGCTCGCACATTATTATTTGGCAAACTTAATAATGCAGGTCAAATATGTGTTGCACCTGATTATGTATTTGTTCCAAAAAACCTAGAGCACCAACTTATTCAGCAGCTTTGTGAGCTTTATAAACAACATTATCAGCAAGGTGTTGAAGGAAAAAACCTAACCTCGATAATCTCTAGCGCACATTATGAACGACTATCTGGCTATGTAGAAGACGCACAGTCAAAGGACGCACAATTGTTTACAGCTTATGAAGAGAATACAGCTGACGAACTCAAGCACCGAATGGGTTTGCATATTCTCACTCAAGTAAGTGATGATATGAAAGTCATGCAAGAGGAAATTTTCGGACCGATATTACCAATTATGAGCTATGACTCTCTTAGTCAAGTAACCACTTATATTAATAGTCGTCCGCATCCACTTGCTTTGTATATTTTTGGTCATGACTCGACTGTAATTTCTGATCTTAGTGCGGCAATTCGAAGTGGCACACTTGCGATTAATGATGTTTTGATGCAGGTAACAGCGGATCAACTTCCGTTCGGCGGTATTGGGGAGTCTGGAATGGGGCATTATCATGGCATAGAGGGGTTTAAGACTTTTAGCCACGCTCGTAATACACTGGTGTCAGGGAAGTTTAATCCGCGTACATCAATGCTTTTAAAACAAAATAAATTATTAATTAAGCTATTAAAATGGATGTACTTGCGCCAGTAGACGCAAGTACCTGACACTACAGGCGGCCATCAGGCGCATAAAGACCTGCCTGAATTTTAGCGTAAATAGCATCAGCCTTTTCTTTAGCTGCTTCAATCTCTGCCGGCATCATGTTTCGCTCGTCTAGTTTACGACTATGACTTGCATCCATATTGCCGTTGTATTCAGCAATTGTATTCCAGATATATGATTTTTCTAGGTTCTTAGGGACGCCTAAGCCATCATAATACATCAGTGCCATATTAAACTGCGCCAACGAAAAGTTATTTGCGGCTGCTTTTTGATACCAACTCATGGCAGTACGGTAATCTTGTAATACACCTTCGCCATTCGCGTACATCACACCTAAATTGTACTGTGCTGCGGGGTGATTCTTTTGTGCCGCCATTTCAAAAAGTGAAATTGCTTTTTCTTTATCGAGCTTTACACCTTTGCCTTCTTGGTAGAGTACGCCAAGGGCAAACATAGAATCAGCATGAATTTTCTTAACCGCTTTTTGATACAACTCAGCGGCCTTATGGTAGTCACGTCTAACACCAAAACCACCTTCATATAACTTACCAAGTTCATACATAGCAGGGGCATAACCTCTATCAGCCATGTAATTATACGTTTGAAGAGCCTCTTCAAATCGCCCCTCGTTCGCAGCTAATTGGGCGTCTTCGAAACTAGCACTTGTTGCTAAAGGTGAAATAATGAGAGCACTACAAAGTATGAGTGATTTTAAATTAGGCTTGAACATAGTCGGCCTCCAAATGAGTTTAAATATCAACTTTTATTGATAATTGCATTGCCATCGTAGTAAAGGGCGAAACATCACTTTTAGTTTAGACCTAACCACCTCAATTGCCTAATTTAACAGCAATGGCAAGCTTTAAAAATTCTAAGTAGGCCTAAGATACAGATTTTACAGAAAAATTAAAGAAATAAAAAAAGCCCATTGCGGGCTTTTTCGTGTCATATCTACCGTCACCGATATGAGCAATGTAGCAAGTAAAGTGTAACGTTTTATGTCGATGCTTGGGTCGAGGAAGCAACTTACAATCAAGTGTTACAGCTTGAACAAACTTGGCGAGTCAATACCAATCCTTTATAGACATTGATTTTGCTGTGAGAACTTCGAAGTGAGCCAAGTTGTTGATAATGATTGTTACTTAGATTTAAGTGTTCGTCAATAGTTAAATGACAATTAATTTCATTTAGACTGAGTGAATAATATTTACACAGCTCGTTAACTTGCTAAAGTGCTAATTAAGAACAAAGTTTAGAAAAAGCCCTATGAAAAATTTATTAAAAAATCTCATTATCTTATGTTTGGTTATGGGCACGTTAGGTTGCTCCCCAAGCTTCACATACAACAATCTTGGCTGGTTATCAGGTTTTTGGATTGATGATTATGTTGACCTAAACTCCGAGCAGTCAGACAAGTTTAAGCAAATAGTTAAAACTAGTCGAGATTGGCACAGGGAAACTCAGTTGCCTTTATACAAAAAAGATTTAGAGAGTTTAAAGGCGATGCTTGATGTTGATGTTAATCAACAACAGTTAAAAAAGCATTTCCTGCAAGCTAAACAACATTGGCAAACGTTAGTCGAAAAGCTTGAACCTGATCTGATCAATTTAGCAAACTCGCTGTCGATAGAACAGCGCACTGAATTTGTTGCTGCTATCCAAGCATCCATTGACGATGAGTACGAAGAATATCAAAAGAAAACACCTGCTGAACATAAAAAGAAACGTTTAGAGGAGGAGCTTGAAAATTATAAAGAATGGCTCGGAACACTGTCCAATGAACAAAAAGAGCTAATTGAAACAGCGACCAACGATCGAATTGAAACCTCGTTACTCTGGCTTGAGTATAAGCAAACACGTTTGGATGCACTAAAAAAACTCTTTACAGCAGAGAGTAAACCAGAAGATTTTGACCAAGCCCTAGCGGTGATAATTAATAACCGTAGCCTGTATATGAGTGAAGCGCTAATTAAGGCTGATGATGAAAATCTTGATAATTATGTGAAGCTGCTTGTTGCATTAAAGGCCACTCTCACAGCGAAGCAACGACGTAACATTGATGAAGAGTTTGATGAGTTAATTGAAGAAGTGAGCGATTTAATTGATGATTAAACCTTCATTGCATCCAGTTAAAGTAGTTTAGTGTTTACTGGCAAACCTATTTAGTGAGCTGATGCAACAAGGAATGCCATAAATATTTGCTAAGCTATTCGGTAGCTCTTTTTCATAATCATCACTCTTTATTGACTAGTTGATGGTATAGATTATTGCAATAAATAAAAATGTTCCGAAAATACTGGTTTCGCGTTAAAATTAGCCAATCACACAGTTTATGAGATTAATAATGGATATTGGCGCATTGCGTGGCACTCAAGCTTTACGAAATAACGTTCTTAAATGGATGGGATTTTGTTTGGGGATCCTTGCAAGCATTTTCGCCTTTTTTAATCTATTTATGAACCACTTTTACTTTCTTGGTATTTTAGAAGTTGGTTTTGCGGTATTTTGTTTTCACACCTACCTGTACACGCGTAAACGCACAGCCCATTTATGGCAATCACTTAGCTTGTGTGTGTTCCTAACAATCCTAGTTACACTGGGTACTTACCTTAGTAATATTAAAAGCTTGTTGTTCATTTGGACATGCTCATTGCCAATTTTATTTTACTTGTTGCTAGGTAAACAATATGGCGTTGTATTTTCGCTCATAGTAGCAGTGGTTCAAGCCTTTATTCTCGGTACAAAGCAAAGCTTAGCGCCTTTACATACGGTTAATTTTCTACTTAATTTTTCGTTTACTTACATTAGTATTTGGGCTGTTTCTCATACGTTTGAAAATAGTCGGGCGGAGTACGGAAAACGACTGGAAAATCTAGCACTTTTAGACCCACTCACAGGGGCTGGTAACCGCTTAGCAATGACTCACTACTTTGAAGTGGACTTGGCTAATAAGCCTGGTACATATGTATTAATGATCGATATCGATTATTTTAAAAAAATAAACGATCAGTTTGGCCATGGAGTCGGTGACCGTGTGTTAATTAATGTTACGGCCTTTTTTGCTGAGCGAATCAATAAAAACGTTATCTTCCGTATTGGTGGAGAAGAGTTTGCTATATTCCTTCCCCACACCGATCCACAAAGCGCGTATGAGTTTGCGGACATGCTTAGAGAGAATTTATCGACAACTATCCACACTATTGATGAGCAAGCGATAAACCTAACAATTAGTATTGGTGTTGCTTGTTATATGCCAAACCAAACACTTAAAAACTTTATAAAACGTGCAGACGATGCACTGTATCAGGCAAAAAAGCAGGGGCGAAACAGGGTTGTAACGGCCTATGAGTTAAATCAGCAAGCCCCTAAGTGTGATAAAGCGAGTTAAGATTCTACGTACTGCCTTTGTACATGCTATCAAACTCTGGAATATTCGCTTCCCAGATAGGGATATCTTTACCGATGAATTCACGCATCGCATCAAAGAATAGCCGCGTTCTTACTGGCAAATCCCTGTGCGGGTAAACCGCGTATACAGCGCTGTAATCGAGTAATTCCATATCGGTCAAAATAGGCACTAAATCACCACGTTTTACTTCATCATCAAGAATAAATGCAGGTGCAAGCACATAAGCATTACCTGAGATGGCTTTCATTAAAAGTACTTCGGCATCGTTAGCGCGAAAGACACTTTTAATGTTTTGCTCAACAATATCACCATTGGCATCGCGATAGCGAATACCGCTAACGCGTTTACTTGGACTTGAATAGCTGGCAGCTGGCAGCTCTTTTAAATCCTCAACATGCTTTGGCATGCCGTAAGTTTCAATAAACTCAGGTGAGGCTAGTAGTAACATCCGGTTGCGGGCAATTTTCCGAGCTATAAATGATGAGTCTTTTGGCTCTCCCACACGAAAAGCCAAATCATAGCCTTCAGATACTAAATCAATCAGTCTATCGTCTAAACGAAGTTCAACTTCAACTTGCGGGAAGCGTTTTTGAAAGTCATTAATTACGGGCTGAATATACCGTTTGCCGATAATACTTGATGAAGTAATTTTTAATGTACCACGGGGTTCTTGGTGGTAATTCTCAGCAAGTCTGACGGTATCTGATAACAAATCTCTAAGTTCAGCTGCTTTTTTTACCATTTCAGCACCAGCGGCAGTCAACGAAAAAGAACGTGTTGTTCGATTGAGTAAGCGCACACCTAATTCATCTTCAAGACGGCTAATTTGTTTTGATATGACCGAACGGTCTATATTCCTAGACTCTGCGGCTTTTGCAAATGAGCCTCGTTCAATCACTTCAAGCAACATAAGTAAGCGGCTGGTGGTGTCCATAGCAGTTCCTTAAATTTCATTGGTGCCATTCTGGCATTAATGAATTTAAAAATCTATCATTTTTATCCGCTAATTAGTTCCGTAACATTGCCTCCAATCTATTAACAGGAGAGTCGTGATGAACAAATCTATTCTTGCAGTGGCGGTGACCATTGCGAGCTTAACGCTTGCAGGGTGCGGTACAGAAGCCAACCAAGCAGCGCAGCAACCCCATTTACAACCTATTGACGTAGCAAAAGTGCTTGTTAAACCAGTACAAAATTGGCACACCTATACTACGCGTTTAGAAGCGCCACAAGAAGTTGCACTTATGCCGCGTGTTTCGGGTGTTATCGATAAAATTAATTTTAAAGAAGGCGACAGCGTAAAAGAAGGGGATTTACTATTTACCCTTGATGCACGTCCTTTTGCAGCAGTGGTTGATAGCCTAAAAGCACAAATCGAAAGTGCTAAGGCTGCATTGGAGCAAGCTAAAAGCGAAGCTAAACGCGCAGAGCGTTTAACCGAGCGTAAAGCTATTTCAACTGAGCAAGCTGAGTCTCGTAAATCAACACTCAGACAACGCGAAGCGCAGCTACTAGCACTACAGGCCGAGCTTACAGCCGCTGAACTTGATTTAGAGTTTACCCAAGTACGTTCGCCAATTGATGGTGTGGTATCACGTGCCAATATAACTAAAGGTAACAACGTGCTTGCAGGTCAAAGCGTGTTAACAAGCATTGTATCAAACCAGCAAATGTATGCTTATTTCGATATTGATGAGCGCACCTGGAACCAGTCATTTGCTGATGTGACAGCGCAAAGTGAACAAGCGGTTGTGATGCAAAAGGTGGGTGAGTCTCGCTTTAACTTTAACGGCAAAATCAACTTCATTGATAACCAAATCAACCAAACTACCGGGACCCTTCGCGTGCGAGCTGTGTTTGCAAACGATGAGCATCAACTTCGCGCGGGGTCATTCGCTCGCATTAAGCTTGCAGCCAATAAGGTGAGTGAAAAAGTTATCGTGCCAGAGCGATCAATTGGCACAGATTTAAAAAATCGCTTTGTACTCACTGTGGGTGAGGGCAATGTTCTTGAATATAAATTAGTGACGGTAGGTGAGCGTTACGGCAGCTTACGAGCAATTACATCGGGTCTAAACGAAAACGATGTGATTGCTGTGAATGGCCCTGCGCGTGTTGGTCCTGGTATGCCAATTTCACCAAACACAGTAACCATTAATAGCGATGGTATTGCGTTCACTCTTTCAAATAATCATTCAGATTTGGTTGCTAAACAGTAGGGCAAAATGAAATTTTCACACTTTTTTATCCAGCGACCCATCTTTGCAGCGATGCTGTCGCTTATTTTTCTTATCGCAGGGGCAATCTCGTTATTTCAATTGCCGGTGAGTGAGTATCCAGAGGTGGTGCCGCCAACAGTTGTTGTAACGGCAAGTTACCCAGGTGCAAACCCGACGGTGATAGCTGAAACGGTGGCAACGCCGCTTGAGCAAGAAATCAATGGTACAGAAAACATGTTGTATATGTTTTCGCAAGCAACCAGTGATGGCCGTATGACGTTAACGGTAACCTTTGCGTTAGGCACTGATTTAGACCGTGCGCAAGTACAAGTGCAAAACCGTGTTAACAGTGCGCTACCACGCTTACCACAAGAAGTGCAGCGTTTAGGTGTTGTAGCAGAAAAATCATCACCAGATTTAACCATGGTGGTGCATTTGTACTCACCTGAAAAGACCCATGATACGACCTACTTAGCCAATTATGCTGACCTGTATATCAAAGACCAAATTGCGCGTCTTCCTGGGGTGGGGGATGTACGCATGTTTGGTGGTGGTCAATACTCAATGCGGGTATGGCTAAATCCAGATGCGCTATCGGCACGTGATTTAACAGCAATGGATGTGGTAAATGCATTGCGCGCGCAAAACCAACAGGTTGCTGCGGGTAGCTTAGGTGCACAACCTACGTCGAAAAGTAATCAATTTCAAATTCTGATGAATGTTAAAGGGCGCTTAAGCTCACAAGAAGAATTTGAAAATGTGATCATCAAAGTGGGTGAGCAAGGTCAGCTTACACGCCTAAGTGATGTTGCACGCCTTGAGTTAGGCCAAGATACGTATGCACTAAGAGCAATGCTAGATGGTCAACCAGCCTTGGCTATGCCTGTATTTCAACGCCCAGGTTCTAATGCGATTGAGCTTTCGGATCAAGTGCGTGAAACCATGAAAGAGCTATCAAAAGACTTTCCGGCAGGCGTTGAATACGACATAGTTTATGATCCAACCATTTTCGTACGCGGCTCTATCGATGCTGTTATCAAAACACTACTTGAAGCAATCGCGTTAGTAGTTATCGTTGTGGTGGTGTTTTTACAAACATGGCGTGCATCGGTTATCCCGCTTATTGCAGTACCCGTATCTTTGATTGGTACGTTTGCTGTTATGCAATGGCTTGGCGTTTCAATCAATACTTTATCGTTATTCGGCTTGGTGCTTGCCATTGGTATTGTTGTTGATGATGCCATTGTTGTAGTTGAAAACGTTGAACGTAATATCGAGCAGGGTTTATCACCACTTGAAGCAACCCGTGTCGCCATGACAGAAGTAACTGGGCCAATTATCGCTATTGCCTTAGTGCTGTGTGCGGTATTTATTCCGACGGCTTTCATTACGGGGTTATCTGGTCAATTTTATAAGCAATTTGCGTTAACTATTACTATTTCAACGGTTATCTCAGCGTTTAACTCGTTAACACTATCGCCTGCATTATCAGCGTTATTATTAAAAGGCCATGATGCAAAACCAGATCGCTTAACTAAGTTATTAAACCGTGTATTTGGCAACTGGCTATTTAAACCGTTTAACCGCTTGTTTGATAAAGGCGCAAATGGCTACGAAAAGCTGGTGCAAAAACTGATTCGTATGAGTGTGATTGTATTAGTTGCTTATGTTGCCCTTGTGGGTGGCACAGTTAAATTATTTGATGCTGTACCGGGTGGCTTTATTCCACAACAGGATAAACAATATTTAGTGGCTGTTGCACAGTTACCTGATGCGGCAAGCTTAGATAGAACCCAAGAAGTTGTGCAAGAAATGGAAAAAATTGCATTACAAGTACCGGGTGTTGCAAACACAGTATCGTTTCCTGGTTTATCGGTGAATGGTTTCACTAATAGTCCTAATAGCGGCATTGTATTTACTCCGCTTGCCCCTTTTGAAGAGCGTCAAGATCCGAGTATGTCGGCAATGGCGATTGCGGCGCAGTTAAATCAAAAGTTTGCGACTATTGATGAAGCGTTTGTTGCGGTATTTCCGCCACCGCCAATTCAAGGTTTAGGGACTACTGGTGGCTTTAAACTGCAAATTGAAGACCGTGCTAACAAAGGCTTTGAAGCACTCTTTAACAGCTTACAAGCAACCATTAATAAAGCGCAGCAAGACCCAGCATTAATGGGACTTTACTCAAGCTTTAGAATTCAAGTGCCACAAATGGATATCGATATCGACCGTGAGCAAGCGCTTATTCAAGGTATTTCACTTGATGAAGTATTCAATGCCTTACAAGTATACTTAGGTTCGATGTATGTGAATGACTTTAACTTGTTTGGTCGTACTTATCAGGTTAATGCACAAGCTGATGCTGATTATCGCCAAGATCCAGAGCAAATTTTGAATCTTAAAGTGCGTAACCGCATGGGTGAGATGGTGCCTCTTGGTTCTGTATTAACGGTCACGCCAACAACAGGACCAGATCGTGTAATGCACTATAACGGTTACCCTACAGCTGAACTAAATGGTAGCCCAGCGCCAGGTTATAGCTCTGACCAAGCACAGCATGCGATTGAAGCAATTCTTGCAGAAACATTACCTAATGGTATTGAGTTTGAGTGGACAGAAGTAACCTATCAGCAAATATTAGCAGGTAATACCATGGTGTATGTTTTCCCACTGGTAGTATTGCTTGTGTTTATGGTGCTCGCTGCTCAATACGAGAGCTTAAGATTACCACTTGCGATTATTCTGATAGTGCCTATGACGATTTTCTCTGCCTTGTTAGGTGTGTGGTTTGTCGGTGATGACAACAATATTTTTACGCAAATTGCATTAATTGTACTGGTTGCGCTAGCAAGTAAAAACGCCATCTTGATGGTTGAGTTTGCACGAGATCAGCATAAAACGGGAATGTCTCACCTTGAAGCCATAATTAAAGCGTGTCGCTTACGACTTCGCCCAATTTTAATGACATCAATTGCCTTTACAGCAGGTGTTGTACCCCTTGTTTTAGCAACAGGTGCAGGTGCTGAGATGCGTCATGCTATGGGTAACGCAGTGTTCTCAGGCATGATTGGTGTCACTGTGTTTGGCTTATTATTCACCCCAGTGTTTTATATGTTAGTAACGAAAAAATCGCAGAAGGAGCAAGATGATGCATAAGCCTCTTCATGCAATCTTTAAACAAGGCAAAGTTTTAAGTGCAATACTGTTAGCTGGCGTATTAGCTGGGTGCGCTCAAAGCGTCGATATGCAAGCGCAGCAAGTGAGCCTGACACAATTTGTAAGCGATACACAAATTGGTGAACAAAACCAAGGTGCGAGCGAAAATAACTGGTGGCGTCGTTTAGATTCAGCGCAGTTAAACAATTTAGTGACTGATGCATTAGCAATGAATCACGATTTAAAAACCAGTCAACTTCAACTGGATGCAGCCATTGCTCGTTTAGGTGCAGCCCGTGCGGATTATTATCCGCAGGGCAGCCTAAGCGTAGGCGCAGAGCGGAGCAGTTTAGATGGCGTAATTACGCGCCAATCAAACGCAGGGGTTAACGTAAACTGGCAGCTTGATTTGTTTGGCCGAATTACCGCGTTAGTCGATGCTGCCAATGCGGGGGCACTTAACCAAGCAGAGCAGCTCAGAGCATTACAGGTTGAAGTGGTTTCAGCCGTAGTGCAAGGCTATGTAAGCTATCAAGGTAATGTGCAAAAGCAAGCTATTATTGAGATGCAAATCGAGGCACTCGAGCAAAGTATTGATGTGCTCAAAGCCCGAGTAGAAGAGGGGGTTGCGAATGAGCTTGATCTTAACCGTACTCTTGCTCAGTTAAAGCAGCAACAAGCCCTTATTCCTGAGCTTAGTTATTTGCAATATCGCGACTTGGCAACCCTTGCGGTACTGACAGGGCGACTCGCAAGTGACATATCATTGATAGAAGAGCCTGAGTTATTAAGCCACGAATTTAGTGTGTCGTTTAATAAAGCCAGTGAAGCAATGGCACTGAGACCCGATATCACCAGTGCCTTGTATCAGTTTAGTCAGGCTTATTCACTGAGTGTTGCAGCTTCAAAAGCACTTTTGCCCGATATTAGTCTGGCAGGGTTTGCAGGCGTAGTGAGCTTAACTAGCAATGGCTTAGAAGATACCGTACAGCAATGGCAAGTGACGCCAAAAGTTGAATGGTCATTGCTGAGTTATCCTGCATTATTAGCTCAACGTGATGCGCAGCAATTTTTAAGTGAAGCGGCTTATAGTGATTACCAAAGTAAAGTGTTAAAAGCGATAAGCGACAGTGAACTTACGCTGCAAAGGTTAGTCAAACAAAGTGAGCAGTTAAACTTCGCTGACGAGCGTTTTAATTATGCGAATAAAGCATTTGGTCAAGCACAAGCAATGTACGAAGAAGGGCAAATTCCTTACTTAGAGTTGTTAGATGCTCGACAGGATGTTTTAATAGCGCAAGAAAATGCAGTTGATTCAACCATTGCTTCATTGCAGGCCAAAGTGAGCGCTTATCAAGCGTTTAATGGTCGCTGGAGCTTTGAACTAAACAACCTTTAACTCAGAGTATTAAATGTCACATATTCAAAAAAACACTGATCTTCCTTCAACAATGCGCGCACTAGCACTGCTTGAGCCTAATGACGCTATCGCGTTATCGGAGTTATCTGTGCCAGTCCCTTGCCCTGAAGGCAACGAGCTTTTGATCAAAGTTGAATATGTGGGCTTAAACCATGGGGATGCTAACTTTGCAAAGCAGGGGTTTTGCAAGTGGAGTTATCCCCATATACTTGGTCATGATGCTGTGGGTGTTGTGATTCATGCCAATAAAGGTGTGTTTCCTGGCGTAGGCGCACGTGTTGTGTGGCACGCTAGCCTTGGCGACCAAGGTGTATTATCTGAATACACAACAGTGCCAAACTATGCAGTGTCGGTTGTGCCAGATAACGTCTCACCGTGTGATGCTGCAACTTTACCGTGTTCAGGTATGACGGCATTAATTGCCCTTGATAAATTGCAGCTAAGCGAAGGGGATTCACTGTTTATTGATGCAGGCGCAGGGGGGGTAGGTCAGTTTGCTATTCAATTTGCTAAGCAACGTGGGGCAACAGTGTTTACCACTGCCAGCAAACACAATCATAAGTTACTTAAGCAATTAGGTGCTGATGTGGTTTTTGATTACAAAGACCCAAAACTTGAAGATAAAATTCGTCGTGAGCTTGGCCCCCAAGGTTTTGATGCCGTGCTTGACTGTATTGGTGGCGATACCACTATTCGTAACGTTGAGTTAATGCGTTTTTGTGGCCACATTGCGTGTTTAAATGAACTACCTAAATTTGAACAAGAACTTATGTTCAGGCGTGCTCCGAACATTGGCATTGTGTCTTTAGGCGGTGCGTGGCTTGCAAATAGCTTATGTGCTCAGCAAAGGCTGAGTTTTATGGGTAATTTATTACTTGATAATGCAGCCAGAGGCGAGATCAAATTGCCGCAAATTCATGCTGTAGATTTTACCGCTGAAGCTGTTTCAGCTGCATTAAATAAACAACTTGCTGGTGGCTTAACTGGCAAACAAGTTGTACAAGTCAGTGGTTAGGTTTGCGAACGAGTAACCCAATTATCTTGTTTGATGGTCAGTGCAACCTGTGCCATTTTTGTGTGCGCTTTATTCTTCGCTTTGATAAGCAAATAACCTTTAAGTTATGCCCCATGCAAAGTGATAAAGGTGAACGTTTATTAAAGGCGCATCAAGTTGACGATCCACTTTCCTCAATGTTAGTGATTGATAAAAATCAGCTATATAAACAAAGTGATGCTGTGTTATTTATTGCCACTAAATTAGGCTTTCCATTCTCTATGGCTAAAGTGCTTTATTTAATCCCAAAAGGCTTGCGTGATCGTTTTTATGATTGGGTAGGTCGTAACCGGTACCGATTTTTTGGAAAGCAAACACAGTGCAGATTGCTGACTGAAAAACAAAAACAGCATTTTCTATAAACTTTTTATTTAAAGCTTGCTATTGTCGTTATTGGGAACGAACAACAATAACAAAAAAATGAACATTCTCTATATACTCTTAGCAGCGTTTTACATCGCTCTATTGATGTTACAACCTGCGCTTCCACAAGCTGTTACTGCGCTATTAAAAGCAATGCCAATACTCTTTTTAATTGTGATGGTAGTTAAATATCGAGGGCAATTTCAAAGTCGTACTGTTATTACTTTATTATTAGCTCTTAGTTTTTCAGTGCTAGGGGATGTACTGCTAGCCCTTGATACAGGGCAACTGTTTATAGGCGGTTTAGCTGCATTCTTTGTTAGTCACTTATTTTACATCATCACAATGCTACCCGTTAAAAAGTACCGCACTGATGTGTTGCTACTTTATTTATTTTTAGCGATAGGGGTATTTTGCTTATTGTATCCCACTTTAAATGAAATGCTTATCCCTGTGATTTTCTATACGATTGTTTTGATGATAATGGCAAGCCTTACTTGGATGACAGATAAATCGAACGGCTTCTTAGTTTTAGGTGGGGCGGTTTTTGTTATATCTGACTCAATATTGGCTTTGAATCGTTTTTATATGCCCTTTTCTTACGCTGATATCGCAATTATGTGTAGTTATTATTTAGCACAATTTTGTTTAGTGAAAGGTTTTTTACAAGCTACAGACAAAAGCAAGTAAGCCTTGTGGCTGTACTAGCTTAGCCGTGATAAAATACGCGCGTTTAAATTTTTGAGATCTCCCATGGCAAATACAGCGCACGCACTGCACATTTTGGTTAAACACAAAGAACAAGCTGAAGACATTATCAAGCAACTTAAAAAGGGTGCTAAATTTCAGACTTTAGCTAAGAAACATTCAACCTGTCCGTCGGGTAAAAAAGGCGGCGACCTAGGTGAATTTAGACGTGGTCAAATGGTGCCACAGTTTGACAAAGTAGCATTCAGCGGCGAAATCTTAGAGCCACATCTAGTGAAAACGCGCTTTGGTTGGCACGTAATTAAAGTGCTGTATAGAACGTAAAGTTTAAAGCTTTAGGTTTTATGCATTTAAGCAGGCTGTTCTTGTTACGTTTAAAGTGGCTTTGTTAGGTTTTGTGGGCTAGCACAAGGATGTCGGGGCTATTAATAAACTCCCAAGCTAATTGCCTCAGAAGGCATGGCCACATTTCACTAAAGTTACTTTGGATTTCACTCCCGAGTTGAATGCTAATACCAGCTTCACCTTCTTGTAGTTTTTGATACTTTTGAGGAAGTTTATCTACATGAGCTCCCCCATCTTTATTTGCTGCAATTAAAACAAAATCTTTCCTAGTAAAAGCTCCTAGTTCAGGCATTGCAAACACAACTTCGTTCCACCATTCGTCAACACTAATTTCTTTGTCATAATGTATCCTATGTAAGTTTGGAACGAGACGATTTATATTTCCGGTGGACATAATTCCAGTTAAAGAAAACCCAAAGCTTTTCACTCCGTCAAAAAATGCAGAAGTAGATCTAATTTTTAAGATTTCTTTTTTTTCCATTAATTTAAGCAGAGAAGTAGAGTTTTTCGTATCGTGTACTAATACCCTTAAACAAGTAGCTATCCTAACAGCCTCATTTGTTTTTCCGAGATCAAACAGTGCAGATGAGTTTTCAATAAATTCGTATTGCTTTTTAAAGTGATGGGACAATGTCATAAGAAACCTAACAGCTTTATCAGGGGACATTTTCTCTATTTTTACGGGAAACGTCCTTATTTCATGAGCTTCTATTATTAGCAAATAGTGTTATTTATTGCCAGCTATAAATATTATATTTACTGTGGGTTATTTCACTATGTAAAAAAGGGTTTGTAGCTTAGCTAGTGTTATGTATGCTTTCCCTGCATTACTTAACGCTTATTATGTATTAAATTTTCATTAATAAGCAATTATATTTTCAATGCTTTAGTCAATCTATTAAATATATTATTGACCCGCCCTAGTTTGTATGGTAATCAGTTTGAACAGAGTGAAAACAGTTGGCCATCGCTTCGCGATTAAAGCTAACCATTTTTTATCCGCTTAACGAGTGTTTAGCTCTACTAGGGACGGTATAAGTATTATTTAGTGTCTAATAAATACTAAAATTTTAGCTGCAGCGCTAAGTATCATGCTCATGATAAATGTAAAAAGGAGATAACATGGAAAGTACTACATTGTTAAAGGATATTTTGTTAGATAAGGGACAAATCCATAAATATTACGAGGGAATGGTTCCTGTAAATTTATGGAGAGGGTTAAATGTCAAAAAAAATATGGAGTTATTCGAATTAATTGAAGACGACGTTATTTTATCAAACGGTCGTCCGAGACCTGCGGATATTAGTGTAATCGGTGAAGGTGCAAACGCTAAGATTAATGTTAAAGAAAGTCCTAGAGGCATAAGTACATTTGATAAGCCTGGTATTCCTCAAGGCCCTAATTGGGAACACTATAGAATATCTGCTGGGACACCCTTACCAAAGGGGTTAGCTATTATAAAAGATAACTACAACTCAAGGTTAGGCGCCTATCATTATACAATCGCCCCAGCATATAATATGCCTTTAACTGTATTTAAACTTTTACTTAATCAGTTGGCAAAATCAGTTGTTAAAGAGGTTGCATAAGATGAAAATACCTAAAGCATATGTTCCAATGCTTTTATCTGCGATACGAGATTCTGTTTTATATAACGAGCAATTATTAAAAAGTGAAACTCTACGTGACCGTGATGATTATGAAGAGCATTATGTTCATCTAACTCAGTTCTTCGAATATTTAAAAGAAGAGTATGTACTTAATGAAGAACAATACGGTTTAAAACTAGAGCAGATTCTCCCAGAAGAAGTGCCTAACCAGCAAGTTAGTAAGGACTAAAATAGTTGGTTGCTGTTGACAAGGTGATAGTTACTCAATGGAGTGTATGGATATAAATTGGGTTAAAATTTTTGATGGTGGTTGTTTATATTGAAAAATTTAGCTTACAGTTATGGGCTCTCCAAAGAATCTATACACCTGCTCGCAGCATTTCCTCTAGTCAATACACAACAAAAAAGCGCCTAGGGCGCTTTTTTAAAATCAACTAAGTTAATTTAGTGTGGGCTGCACATCTAAGCCATAGCCAAACATTACAGCTAATACTAATACAACTGACGCTGCGACCATCAGTTTAATCAGCAGTGGTAAACAGAATCTGAACCAATGTCCGTAAGGCACACCTGCCATACCTAAAATACCCATAAGTACGGCGTTGGTCGGAATGATCATATTGGAAAAGCCATCACCAAATTGATAAGCAAGCACGGCAACTTGTCTTGGTACACCCACTAAATCACCCAGCGGGGCCATGAGTGGCATGGTGACATAAGCTTGCCCTGAACCAGAAGGAATAAAGGTATTAAGCAGGGTTTGAATAACCAACATGCCAATTGCAGATATTTCTGCTGATACATAAGATAGCGGTAACGACATGCCATGTACCAAGCTATGGAGGATTTGACCGTCTTCTAAAATAAGTGCGATACCGCGTGCTACACCGATTAAGACTGCGGTTGTAACAAGATCAGACACGCCCTCTATAAATTTGTTTGCTGCTTCATCAGCAGAGAGTTTGCCTAAAATGGCGACAACCACACCCCAAGCAATAAAAACACCGCCTAGTTCGTATAAGTACCAGCCCTTAGTTGCGATGCCCCATACTGCAATTGCAAGGGTAATAATAAAGCTGCCTAAAATAAGTTTATGGCGCAGGGCAAGTGCTGGGTAACTGGTGGCTGTTTGATTTTCAAGTGGGCAAGGTACGCCAATCATCATTGATTTAGAGGGATCATTCGCTACCTTTTTGGTGTATTGCCAAACATGATGAAAACCTATTAGCACAAATGGAATAAATATAGCTAAACGTAACCACAACCCAGAATAAACTGGAATACCTGCAATTTGCTGTGCGATTAATACCGTAAATGGGTTAAATGCCGATACACCGTAACCAATACCATAACCTGCGACTATCATACCTACAGCGGTCATAGCATCTAAGCGCATTGCTTTACAAAGCGCGACGAGAATAATAACAAAGGGAATGTATTCACCGGCGGTACCAATACTGCTTGATGCTAAAGCAAAGCAAAATACCACCATAAAGATTAATCGTTGCGGCTTTTTACCGTGGCGCTCTAAAAGCCTACCAATAAGTGCATCGACTGTACCTGTGGCACGTGCAACAGCTAATACGCCGCCAACAATTAACACAAAGAAAATAACATCTTGAGCAGCAGCAAACGCGCGGGGGATGGCTTGTAATAAATCCCAGGGGGTTAAGTAATGGCGCTCAGCAACCGTTTGATAAGTGCCAGCAACGACCATTTCGCGACCAGATTCACTGAGTGTTGTGGTGAAAAAACCTTGTGGTACTAGCCAAGTAGCAATAAGTGCAATGACCATCATACTTAGCAGTAAGATAA
Organism: Pseudoalteromonas sp. CF6-2; assembly: GCF_021729425.1. NCBI lineage: Bacteria > Pseudomonadati > Pseudomonadota > Gammaproteobacteria > Alteromonadales > Pseudoalteromonadaceae > Pseudoalteromonas > Pseudoalteromonas sp. CF6-2. The sequence goes on along the minus strand of NZ_CP091443.1, from coordinate 235,500 downwards.
GCGTATGCGGGACTTTAAAACGTAAACCCATTTATTCTCCGTAATTATATGTGGTATTTAGGTTAAATTCTTAAAATCATAACATAATAAAAGCGGTTAGGTTGTCTCTAAAATGTTCACACTGTTAAAGAATGTAATAATTCAGATACAAAAAAAGGCCAGAACACTGGCCTTTTAAAAGTTATTTTAATTTTATTTAGTCAAACCAAACGGATCGTCAATACTATGAGCGGGCTCGGTAAACCAACGCGGGCCTTCGTCTGTCATATAAAAGTGATCTTCTAGGCGAATACCAAACTCATCCGGTATTACAAGCATAGGCTCATTACTAAAACACATGCCTGCAGCGAGTGGGGTAGGGTTACCACCGACCAGGTATGGCCATTCATGAATGTCTAAACCAATGCCATGGCCGGTTCTATGTGGACAGCCAGGTGTTTGATACTCTGGCCCCATGCCATTTTCGGCTAGGTACTGTCTTGCTGCATCATCTACTTTGCTACATGGTTCACCAATTTTTGCGGCAGCAAAAGCGGCAAGTTGGGCATTTTTCTCGTGTTGCCAAAACATACGTTGACGTTCGTTGGCTTCACCAAATACATACGTACGGGTAATGTCAGAGAGGTAATCATGTATTTTACAGCCAGTATCAATCAGTACCACATCACCTTTTTTGAGGGTTTGCGGATTTTTAACGCCATGCGGGAAAGATGACGCAACACCAAACAGCACAATACAAAAATAGTTACCTGGTGCACCGACCTTTTGGTGGGCTTTTTTAATAAAGGCTTCGACTTCTGTGGTGGTAATGCCTTCATAAAGCATACTTGCCGTTGCTTTGTGTACTTCTAAAGTCATATCCATAGCACGTTGCATTAAGGCAAGTTCATTAGCCGATTTATGCATGCGGCAGTGAGCTGTTACGCACTGTGCGTTAACAATGTTGTAATCGCTGTTCGCTTTATTAATGCCATCGTAGATGAAAAACTGTGCGCTTTCATCAATACCAAGGGTGCCGTCTTTGCTAATACCCATTTCTGAAAGTACATCAACACACAACTGGTATGGGTTTTCGTGCTCTTGCCAGCCACGAATTGGGCCATCAATCACCATGAAATCGTTTAAGCTGCCGATTTCAAAAAACGGCGCTATGTATTGCACATCACCTTTAGCCGGTAAAATAGCACCCACTAAGCGCTCACTTGCGTACCAACGCATACCCGTAAAGTAGGCTAGGTTAGTACCTGCATTTAAATAAATTGCATCAATATTATTTGCTTGCATATACGCTTGTGCTTTTGCGATACGCGCATGAAATTCGTCATTTTGAATAGGGGTTAAATCTGTTGTCATATCTGACAAAGAGTCAAGCGCCTGCTCTGGCGTTTGTGTGCCAATACCGTATGTTGTCATCGTGTACTCCTTGGTTTTTTGTGCATTGTGGCTTGAGTAAACACTTGATGCAAACTCACTGCGACTAATCGCATAATATTCGTATTTATGGTTATTACTGTTAGCATGCGCAAAAAATAAGGAGCGACAATGCAAGTTAATTACTTAAAAAGACAAGCTGAATTTAAAGCCTTGCTAGCACAACACGATTACAGCGCCATGTTAGTTCTAGGTCATGAAAATATTCGTTACTTAAGTGGCTTTAGTGGTAATGCTGCTTATGCATTAATCACTCAAAATGATTGTGTGCTGATCACAGATTATCGTTACCATCAACGTGCAATCGCAGAAACAACGGGTTTTGAAGTTGTTTGTCGAGACAGAGACAACGAAACCCTTGGTCATTGTATTAATAGGCACCTTAAACCAAACAGTCATGTCGCATTTGATGCAAGTTATGTCACAGTAGCGATTTGGCAAGGTGTCGCAGATGGGCTTAACAGCCACACTCTAACAGCTGTAAACGGTTTAATAGAAAAACTAAGGCGCGTTAAAGACAACTGGGAAGTTGCGCAAATCAAAGCGGCCGCAGCCATCGCTGATGAAGCGTTAGCACAAACGTTACCTTATTTTAAACCAGGTGTGACTGAGCGAGACTTGGCCTTAGAGCTTGAATTTAGAATGCAAAAGCTAGGTTCAGAAGGAATGTCGTTTGCAACCATTATGCTGTTTGCTGAGCGCTCAGCCTTGCCCCACGGTAATCCATCAGATCAGGTTTTAAAGCAAGGAGACTTTGTAACGCTTGATTTTGGCGCGGTTGTGAATGGCTATCGCTCGGATATGACACGCAGTTACATTATTGGCGAAGCGTCAGAAAAACAAACCCGTATTTATAACACGGTGCTTGATGCACAAAATGCGGCACTTGAAATGGTTAAACCAGGCATTAATTGTTTAGATTTAAATGCTATATCAAACAAGGTGATTGCTGATGCGGGCTTTGGCGAATATGCGGGTAAAGGCCTTGGTCATGGTTTAGGGCTATTTTTACATGAAGTGCCATTTATCAACACACTGACAGACTACAAGCTTGAGGTTGGCAATGTGATCACCATTGAGCCTGGCATTTATATACCAGGCTACGGCGGTGTGCGCTTAGAAGATGACATCGTTGTTACTGAAACGGGCTTTGATGTGCTAACGCATGCGCCTAAGCCATTTATAATCTAGTGCTTACTTTTTAGCATAAGCTAAGCGGGCTAAACGTTCAGTTACATGGTAACTATCGAGCCCGCTTACAGCGACAGTATCGATAGCTTCAATATCAATAAAGCCGTCTTCAGCTAGGCAATTTTCATCTAAGTGTACATCCGTTATTTCACCTATAATCAATTCAGTACCGTTAATAGCTAGGTGGTGATGTTCTTTTAAGGTAACAGCATATTTTAACCGACTGTTTGCAACAAAAGGCGCTAAAAAATCATTCAAATACTGTGTTTCTAGCCCTGTAGCATCAAACTCAGATTCTTCTTTATCATAACGTGCAGATGTTTGGTGTGCTTGATGATAAATATCTTTATTAACCTGATTAATGGTGTAACAACCTGTTGAAAGAATATTTTCAAGGGTGTGTCTCGGTACAGAGTGAGGGCGAATTATCATACCCACTAGCGGAGGATGCGCGCCTAGATGAAATACTGAGCTGACGATAGCGAGGTTTGTTTGATTATGGCAATCTTGAGTACCTATTAAATTAGCGCTTTTGAACCCTGATAAACTATTAATTAAATGAGCGCGATAACGGTTATCAAGGTTTGCAATTGCTTGTTTTGTTAAATGCATGAAGTTCCTTATTACCAATCTATGGGTTGTCCCTGCCAATCAAAATAAGCAGGGTTGTCAAAATTAGCTAAAAAGCGAGCGTCTGAAAGAAATTTAAATAGCTGTTCTGATACAAACGAAGGGGTAAAGAGCTTTCCATCAGGCACATTTCCCTGAAAAGGCTTTGATAATGGTGTATCCGTTGTGCCTGGATGGAAAAGCACACAACGATTTTGTTTGTAACGACGGCTAAGCTCAATTGCTGCTGATTTAAATAACATATTTAATGCGGCCTTTGATGCTCTGTAACTATACCAACCCCCTAAATTATTATCATTAATACTGCCTACACGGGCACTCAGTGCACAGATAACGCTTTTAGTTTTGGTATTCAATAGTCTAGAAAAGGCCGTTACGCAACGAATTGGCAGTAGCGCGTTTGTTTGCATACTATTAATAAAATGCGTGTCAGAAATTTGTTCAAGTTTACGTTCTGGTTGATTGTTTAGATCATGCAAAATCCCATTAAAAATAACTAACTCACTCAAAGGGAGCTGTCGTTCTGTGAGTGTTTTTGCTATCGCCGATAAACTTGCTTCGCTGTAATCTGTTTCAAAATGAAGGTGTTTATTGCTGTGCTTTATAGGTGGGTTGTCAGCAGCGAACTGAGGTTGTCGACTAATTGTCACTATTAGACATGACGATAAATGCTCATTGAGTGTTGTGAAATAGGCTTTTGCAATCTCACTACTTGCTCCACAAAGAATATATAGTTGCATTTTTGACCTGTTTTAAAAATTTTTGAAAAAAATTTCGTCCAAACTATCACCCACTAATAAAGTGACAGCAGCTCCTTTTCTTATAAAGCAAAGCTAAAGCGCAGAATAAGTGAAGGGTAAAAAGTTGACCACGCGCACATCAAGGATGCCTTAACACATGGGGATTTTACCACTTTAATTGGTAAGTCCATTTTACCAATTAGCTGTATCGCAAAATACAACACTTAACCAAACTGCGTATTTATTACACTTTTATGTTGAGATATTGGTTATTCTTTTTTACGAGTTTGTTAGAAAATTCGATCTATTAAATTAACGCTGACAATGATATTAATAAAAAGGATCAGTATTTAGCGGCATTTTTGCAAGCTTAAATACTGTGCAGTAAGTACTTTCAACTTAGTTAAAGAAAGGAGTATGAGAATGAGTGAACAATACGCTGCACTTCGCGGTAATGTTAGTATGCTTGGACAAATGCTGGGTCAAACTATTAAAGATGCTCAGGGTCAAGCCATTTTAGATAAGGTAGAAGAGATTCGCGCTTTATCTAAATCGTCACGTAGTGGTAACGAAGCTGATAGGCAAGCACTTATCGATGTACTACACGCTCTCACAGATGAACAACTATTACCGGTTGCACGCTCATTTAATCATTTTTTGAATCTTGCTAATGTTGCTGAACAATTTCATACAGTATCGCGCTTTAATGATGTTGGTTTTTGCCAATTAAACCCTCTCACTCAAACATTAAAAGCGTTAGCATCAGCGGCAAAACAAGGGCAGGTTGACCCCAATAACCTTGCGCAAACTCTCTCAAAACTCCACATAAACCTTGTACTGACAGCTCACCCAACAGAAGTGACACGTCGTACTATGATCAATAAACACGTTGAATTAAGTGATTGCTTAGCCTCGCTTGAGCGCAAAGATAATTTACCAACCGAACGTGATGAGCTTTTAAATCGCATAGAGCAGCTAATAAGCCAAGCATGGCATACCGATGATATTCGTCGCTCACGGCCAACGCCAATTGATGAAGCTAAATGGGGTTTCGCAGTCATTGAAAATAGCCTTTGGCATGCTGTGCCGCGTTTTTTACGCGAGTTTAGCCAAGATGTTAAATCTCAACTAAATCTAGAGCTACCTATTGATTATAGCCCCATTGAGTTTACTTCTTGGATGGGCGGTGACCGTGATGGTAACCCATTTGTAACCGCTGAAGTGACTCAGCAAGTGCTTGATCACGGCCGTTGGATGGCGCTTGATTTATATTCCCGTGACATTGAAACACTCAGTAATGAGTTATCAATGTCAGAAGCCAGTGATGAGCTAATAGCCCTTGCAGGGCAAGAGTTTGAACCTTACCGTGCTGTTCTTAAAAAGCTAAGAAATCAAATTGTCGAAACGGTTGCCCACTTGGGGGCAAAGATCAAACAAAAGCGCACTGATGCGCAAGACTTGATCACTGACATAGCACAAATTAAGCAACCGATAGATGTCTGTTATCGCTCATTGCTTAAAAACAACATGAAAGTTGTTGCCGATGGTCTGCTATTAGATGTTTTACGCCGTGTAAATAGCTTTGGCCTGCGACTCGCTAAGCTTGATGTTCGCCAAGATTCATCTCGTCATAGTGATGTGATTTCTGAATTAACACGTTATTTAGGTTTAGGTGATTATCATCAGTGGCAAGAAGATGACAAACAAGCGTTCTTACTTGCAGAGCTTAACTCTCGCAGGCCGCTCATTCCAAAACATTGGCAACCAAGTCCTGAAGTGAAAGAAGTTCTTGATACCTTTGATGTTATTGCAGCTCAGGACTCACAGACATTTGGTCTTTATATAATCTCAATGGCACGAACGGCATCCGATGTCTTAGCCGTACAACTCTTGCTTAAAGAGAGCGGCTGTACGTTTAATTTGCCTGTTGCCCCACTTTTTGAAACGCTTGATGACTTAAATGCAGGTAAAGATGTAATTGAATGCCTGCTAGATAACACGTGGTATCGTGGTCATATTAAAAATCAGCAAAATGTCATGATAGGTTATTCTGACTCAGCAAAAGATGCGGGTATGATGGCCGCAGGCTGGGCACAATATGAAGCAATGGATAAGCTCGTTCAATTAGCAGAGCAACGCGGTATTGAGCTTGTTTTATTTCATGGTCGTGGTGGTACTGTTGGCCGTGGTGGTGCACCTGCCGCACAAGCATTGCGTTCACAACCTCCAGGTTCTTTAAAAGGGGGGTTGCGGGTAACTGAGCAAGGGGAGATGATCCGCTTTAAGTTTGGTTTACCAGCTGTTGCACTACAAAGCTTAAACATTTATGCCGGTGCAGTGCTTGAAAGTAACTTATTGCCACCACCAGAGCCTAAAAGCGAGTGGCGTGATGTTATGAAGCTTATCAGTAATGAGTCATGTGAGCATTACCGTGCAGTTGTCCGCCATGATGAAAACTTTGTACCTTACTTTAGAATGGCAACGCCAGAGCAAGAGCTATCGAAATTGCCGCTTGGCTCACGTCCTGCGAAGCGAAATCCTAATGGTGGCGTGGAAAGCCTACGTGCAATTCCGTGGATATTTGCTTGGAGTCAAAACCGCTTGATGCTGCCTGCATGGCTTGGGGCATTAACAGGGCTTAAGGCTGCACTTGATAAGTATGGGATTGAAACACTCCACGAAATGAGCTTACAGTGGCCTTTCTTTCGTGCTCGTTTAGAGATGCTTGAAATGGTATTCAGTAAAGCTGATAGTTGGCTGAGTGCGCATTACGACGATGCATTAGTCACTGAGCAATATCGACCTCTTGGCGTAAAACTGCGCCAAGAGTTAAGCGAAGCGATTGAACTTGTACAGTCACTCAGCCCACAAAAAAGCTTACTGGCAGATCAACCTTGGATTAAAGAGTCAATTGCGCTTCGTAATCCGTATACCGATCCGCTTAACTTATTACAAGTTGAGTTGTTGCGCCGCTCACGACAAGCTGATGAAAGCTCTGAGGGTGATATCGACAATGCCTTGATGATCACCATGACAGGAATCGCTGCGGGTATGCGTAATACTGGCTAATCAAAAGCCTCTTGATTGTTTGTAACTAAACGAACATCTAGAGGCAGAGTAATAATAAACCGTGCGCCGTGTTTACATGACTCGGCGCATATCTCACCTTTTAAGTTATATTGAACAGCGTTGAATACCACATTCAAGCCTAAACCTAAGTGTTGCTCACCTAAGTTTGTGGTGTAAAAAGGTGTAAAAATCTCTGACAAAATTTCATCTTTAATGCCCATACCATTATCTTGATAGATAATATCGACGTAGTCTCCATGCTCAACAAGATGCATATTAACACTGCCGTTGTCTTGGTTTTTAAAGCCATGTTCATAACTATTTATTACCAAAGTTTTAAGTACGTCTGTAATGATAGAGGGGTGCGAAACAATGGATACTTTGCTACCTGTAACAGTGTATGAGATTTGCTTACCTAAATAATTGTCTAAAAAGGAGAGTTGTTGCTTCAAATAATCAGGCAATGAAATTTCAACGGGTGGTTTATCAAGAGCAATCGACACATTGAGTGCTTTAAACTCTTCGACGATACTTGCTAGACGATTGATATTACTTATGACCAATTCTTTCGCACTGGCTGTGTTATTAATGAATTGATGAAAACACTTGCTGGTCAGCTGCTGAGCTTTGAACTTTTCTGAGATTGATAATAAATATTCATCTATTAAAGAACTGGCAGTGACAATTGTGCCGATAGGCGTGTTTAATTGGTGCGCCATACCTGAAACCAACGCTGTCAGAGACGCTATTTTTTCAATTTCGATTAAGTGCTTTTGGGTATCATGAAGTTGTTTGAGTGCATTGGCTAGCTTTTTATTTTTATTATCAATACTATGAATTGCAGCAAAAGAGCCAAATAAGATAACAATAAGGCATATCGATATAGCGATTGTCAGCTCTTTAAACGCTTTTGCTTTAGTTGCCTTGATTTGCTCCGCTTTGGTAAGTTCTGAAATTCTTACCTCTTTGGCTGCTAAGTCAGCTTCGGCGAGTGCTTTAGCAATATTTACACTGGCTTGGCGTGTTAATACGGCAGTATTAATTTCATTATATTGTTTGTAACTAGATAACGCGTTTTCCAAGTTGCCTTGTTTTTCATACAACTGAGAAGAAAACTTAGTAATATCTAATTCGGTTTTGAAATCGACATACTTATAGTTTTTTGAGCTCACTGATGTAAGTAATTCAATGGCCTTTTCCGTGTTATTTTGAGCGTTATAGGTGGCAGCTAAACACAAAATAGCATCCATGTATTCGTTATCGATTTTTTCTCTATTAATTAACTCGATAGCCTGAATAAGTATGGCCTCGGACTCAGATAATCGATTAGTTAAGCGAAGCACTTTTCCTTTTAGCACTAAACTTGTAGCTAAATGATTTGTAAAATTGTGTCGCTTTTGCAGGGTAATGGCTTGATCTAATATATTTAGCGCTTCGGAATAGTTTTTAAGGCCTATGAGAGAGGCTGCTATATTATTTGTCGCAAACGATTCATTGAGGTGTTGATTGTTGGCTTGCGCATAGTGCCTATAATTCTCAAAGGTTGTGAATGCTTCATCGAAACGTTCTAATTTTAAGTAGATGCTAGCAATGTTGTTTTCTGTTTGATAAACAAGGCGTTCATCCCTAGATTTAGCAAATGGCATAGCATCTCGATAGTAACTCAATGCCTCGTTGTATAATCCTAAACGTGCATAAATGCCACCGGATATATTGAAATAACCATACATTAAGCTCTTTTCATCAGAATGAGAAACCATACTTTTATATTCAACGATTGTCTCCATTGCCTGCTCTAATTCGTCATTTTCGAGCAGAAACCAAGCTTTGTAGTTGGTTACCATAATACTTTGTTCGAGCGTAAAGGCTTTATTAGTCAGCAGAAAATAGACTCGTTCAAGACCCTCTGATGGAGAGCGAGCATAGGCTTGGCGGATAGATTCCCGTAATTGAAGAAACTCTTCTTTAGACACTGTCTTTGCTTGAACCGTACTTAAGTTACCAATGAAAAGTAAGCAAATAAAAAATAAGATCCAAGCTCTCATTACACATTAATCCGTTTAATTATAAAAAACCAAAGCAACAAGCGAGGGGGGTTGATGCACAGCCTAAGTTGAGGTGAGTACTTTAAATTGTATTTAGACTGAGCGTTATCTGAAAAAGCTTATTCTTATCTGGGAAAATCCTTAGTTGCAATAAAAGTAAGTTAACTGTTAAAAGCCGTTACAAATGGCCTAACACTAGGTAGCTCTAAAGTATGGTTTTTGTTTCTGGTCAGACCTATTTAGGGTTAGGCTATTGACTCGTTAAAAGATAACACTAGAATGGCTCGGCTTTTGCCCCCATTGCTTAAGCCTTTTATAGTTTTTTTCCCGAGTTAGTTTATGTCGAACGTGTCTACTTGTATCACTTATGATACAACAACGTCATTGGTAATGATGACGTTAAGAGGGACTGCAAGTGCACAGGATGTGATTAATTTTTACCAGATAGCTCATCAATACTCATTATTATATGGGTCAGATAAAATCTTAGTTGACGTGTCAGAGTTAACCCATAATTTTGCTCCTGCTGAGTTATTCAATATTATGCCAGTGATTGCTCATTCATTAAAAAAAGCCTGTGTAGCAATCGTAGTCAGTTTTGATGGTTTTATGCATGATTTGTTTGTTCAAAAAGCGAAACGTTATAACCTACATGCCGAAAACTTTGAATGTTTTCAAAAGGCTAAAACTTGGCTGGTCGCGCAATAAATTAACTTTAATGACTGAGATATGAGGTTTGTTTTAGTTTTAGAATGACAATGAAAACCTAGTATTTCATGATGTAACCTTTTACACTGTATAGCCAATTAATAAATATAATTTGTTATGACATCAAGTAATAGAGAACATAGTCAAACAGAGCAAACGCAAGTGGTATTTAGCTTTACCGAACAACAACAAGATACACTTTTTACTGAACTTAAAACGAAGCGCGGTATATTATCTCACAGTGACATATTGCAGCTTTGCAATGAGCACCAAGTTAGCGAATTAGAGCTTTTAAAAGCCTGCGTGCCAGTCGCTAGCCTATTTTCTGTTGCACCTATCTCTAAATTTTATGTAGGCGCAGTAGCACTTGGAATAACAGAACAAGGTGACAGGCAATTTTATTTTGGCGCAAACGTCGAGTTTTCACATCAAGCGCTCAGCTTGGTTGTTCACGCAGAACAATCGGCGATAAATAATGCTTGGTTAAATGGTGCGTCACGTATAGTAAAAATAGCGATAAGTGACGCTCCATGCGGTTATTGTCGTCAGTTTATGAATGAGTTAAACACCGCAGACTCCCTTGACATTCATCTTCCAGAGCGTGATTTTACCCTACGCGAACTACTCCCTAATGCATTTGGCCCAAAAGATTTAGGTAACAGAGTAAGCTTATTATCTAGCGCGAGCCAAGCGGTTAACTTTATTGATATAGATAACATTGACCAAAAATTAGTTATGACAGCATCAAATTCTTATGTGCCTTATACAAGCAATTACAGTGCTGTGAAGATCGCTACCTATGAACATGGAGATTTTTATGGTGGGTATGCGGAGAATGCAGCATATAGTCCAAGCCTGTCACCTTTGCAAAGTGCATTAAGCCAACTGTATCTGGCTGGAGTCGCGTTTACTGGTGAAAATGTGGAATCGATTAGTTTGCTCGAAACACAAGGTGCAGAGAACCAATTAGAGGTGACGAAAAGCGTGCTGGCAAGTTTTGACTTCTCACCAGCATTTGAACATATTACTGTTGCTTTATCCGAGTAATTGTTTTGCAGCTTCAATAACTACGGCGACTGATTTTCTTTCAATCTCGCCGTGGTCTACATTAGGAATTTCCTGTTTAGTGCGGTTAACAAGCACCCCAGCTACACAAGCCGCACGTAACCCTAAAGCAGCGCACATAGTGAATAAGGTCGCTGATTCCATTTCATAGTTCATTACCCCCAGTTTTTGCCATTCTTCACAACTACCTTGAAAAGCGCGAGGCACATAACCCGAATGGGTATCATAGCGTTCTTGCCCCGGGTAAAAGGTGTCACTAGACGCAGTTATGCCAATGTGGAATTGAATACCTAACTCATTACAGGCATTGACCATTGCTTGTGTGGCAAAAAAGTCGGATGCAGCGGGGTAGCTAAGAGGAGCAAAATGCTGGCTTGCTCCATCCAAGCGAACTGACGCTTGACTAATTAAAATATCACCTTCATTGATATGCGGTTGAATAGCGCCAGTCGTACCAATTCGTAAAAAGGTATTAATACCAAGTTGTGCGAGTTCTTCAACGGCTATTGATGTAGATGGACCACCAATACCAGTAGAACAAACAACTATATTGTGACCATTTAAGACACCACGGTAGACATGAAATTCACGGGTTTTTGCAAGACATTCAGGATCATCTAAAAGAGAAGAAATACGTGCAGAACGATCTGGATCCCCAGGCACAATTGCAAGAGTTGCACCTTTTAAGTCGTCACGTGTTAGTCCTAAGTGAAATACCTTTTCCATTTTTGAACCTTATTTTTAGCTAAAGCGTAATACTTTATATATCTGCTGCGAATGTACAGGACAGATGTCCTGCAATGCGATTGTTGCAAGAATCGAGCAGATAACCTAAACCTTAATAGATAATGATAAATGAGGATATACTATGCCTGCTTCATCTTCTATGAGTAAACATCAACAATTTGCTCGTTGTTTACAAAGCACTCAAATTTCTGCGATGGCCCCCTTTCACTGGTTGGCGTTGGCGTTTAAAGACATCGCAAATGCACCGATACTCAGTTTAGTCTATGGGTTAGTTTTTACCCTGATACCTGCTGCGATTATGTTTTTTGTATACAGGTTCGACACGCATTTGGTTATTTTACCTGCCGTGGTTGGTTTTGCATTAGTGGGGCCTGCATTTGCTGCTGGGCTGTATGACGTTGCGTGGGAGCTAGAAAAAGGCCATAAACCGACACTACTACACAGCGTAAAGTCGATGTTTAGGAACCCTGCTGGGGAGTGGGGGTTTGCCGTTTTACTCATGGTGATCATGATAGTGTGGATGCGATTGGCAGCGCTTATTCATGCTTTATACCCTAATGTGGTTAATCCAAGCTTTGAACAGTTATCAGCTTTTTTAACATTGGGTAGTATTGTCGGTGGAATACTCCTAGTCACTGTTTTCGCCATTTCAGCATTCGCGCCTCAAATAATGATGGAGCGTCGGGTAGATATCATGACTGCAGTTATTTCCTCTATTAGTGCAGTAAAAAATAACGTGGGCGCCATGATTGTCTGGGCTGCATTAATTTTGTGTTTAGTGTTCGTTGGTTTTATAACGGGCACGGCTGGTTTTATTGTAATCATGCCACTACTTAGTTATGCAAGCTGGCACGCCTACATTGCCGTCATCAAAACCAAAAAGCCGAGAGGCTACGAATAATGAGTATTCACTCTGATTGAATATTAATTTAACGCAGCAACTTGACAGGTTGCTGCAAAGTTTGACTTTAAAATTCCCCATGTTATATCTGCCAAAAGCAAGGTGCTTATGCTCGAGATAAGCCACCAAAATCCTTCTGTTTTGAAAAAGAAATTCAATTATATCAATTGTTTGTTTTTTCAAGTTTATTATCTTTTACCTTTGATTGAGTTGAACATAGTTAAAAGTAAAGGAGAGTGTAATTTTTTAAATTACGCATGAATATGCAGATACTTACCAGCGGAGTGAAAATGAGTAACACACAAAAAGCGTTCCATGAAAAATTAAGCCAGTGCTTATGTCCACCAGGTGATGGTGTTTTTACAGTTAATACGGCAAAGGAACGAAAAGATGCATTACGTACCAAGCTTTATGGGCAAACTGATAACGTTGATGTGCTTTGGAAAGAGTCACTTGAAACACTGGCTGATTCTGAGCACAAAGCCGTTATTTTGGGTATTAGCTCTGATTGTGGTGGTGGTATTTTACGAGGCGCTAACTGGGGCCCGTTATTTTTACGTTCAACCTTAATCGATCAACAGCCACAAGCACGTGCTTTTGATCTTGGTGATGTACGTGTTATCCCTCATTTACTGCACGATAAATATTTAAACGATGCGACAATCACTAACTGTCAAAAGGCGCTATACGCAGACGAAAACAGTGAATACCACGTATCACCTTTGTCGATTACAGAAGATGTGTGTGATGGTTTTTACGCTAACTACCCAGACAAAGGAATTTTCGGTATTGGCGGTGACCATTCAATCAGTTACCCATTAACAAAAGCATATTTAAAAGCAAAACGTGATGCAGGTAAGCGCACGGCAATTATTCACTTTGATGCACATACTGACTTATTAGTTGAACGCTTAGGTATTGATTTATGTTTTGGCTCATGGTGTACGCATATTCTTGAGTATTTACCTTCACCGCGTAATTTAATTCAGTTTGGTATTCGTTCGAGTGGTAAACCGAAAGAGCATTGGGAATCAACGTTTGGTGTTAAACAGCATTGGGCTCATGAAATCTTAGAACGTGGCGCGCAAGCTGTCGCAGAGGAAGTAATTGCACAACTTAAAGCCGATAATATCGATGAGCTGTATGTTAGCTTTGATATTGACGCATTAGATGAAAGCTTTGCATCAGCGACCGGCACGCCAGAAGCGGGTGGATTAACGCCGCAGCATGCACTTGATATCTTAGTTGCTATTGCTGATGAGTTTCCGATAACGGGGGCAGATATGATGGAAATAGCGCCATTCACAGATAGCTCTTTAATTGGTCAAACAAGTTCTGAGACGACGCTTCGTGAAGGGGCAAAGATCTCAGCTTTCTTAATTAACGCCATAAATAAGTAACTGGTTTAGGTGAAAGGCTTACTTTGGCCTTTCACCTATCATTGGGTACTTTAAATTTTATTTCCAAATCTTACACTTCAGACTATATTTATATAAAAAATAATTATAACTTTTTGGTATAGTCTATTTATGCTCAAACCTATTATTCTATCACTTGCTTTGCTGTTGCAACCTTGCTTTGCAGCAATCACCGTTGTGACAGAAAATCTTCCTAGTTTTCAGTATCAGAATGCGCAAGGTGTTCTTGTAGGTACTGTGGTCGAAGAAGTAACTACCGCTTTAAAGAAAAGTGGTGTTGAGTATACCTTATCAGTAAATGCATGGCCCATATCATATAATGCCGCATTACGAGATGAAAAAACGTGTATATTCTCCATTGCTAGATTACCAAGTAGAGAGGATAAGTTTAGCTGGATTGCAAAGCTAGGTAATTTCACCGCTTCTTTTTATAGTTTTAAGTCGCAACAGGTTCAAATTGAAAACCTAGAGCAAGCAAAAAAATATCGAATAGCCGTCTTAAAAGACAACTACAGCCACGTATATTTGTCTGAACATGGTTTTAATGAACAAAATCAGCTGATTTTGCTAGATAGCTTTGAGAACATTTATGATGTTCTCAAAAGCCGCCGCTCTAGCATTGATATGGTTGTACTTAGCGATGAACAATTTAATTATGAGCTTAAAAAAGATAAAACCCTCTCATTGCTAAAAGCTATTTATAAAATTCCTGCCGATTATCAAGATTTGTACTTTGCTTGTAATAAAAATCTTGAGAGCACCACCTTAGAAAAATTAACTCACGCCTTTTCATCGAACCAAGCAAAATAGGCTTGTTGATTATAGTAAACTAGCTATAATCAGCTGCTTTTTGAACAATTTTGCTAACCCAAATAACCGATTTTCTAGTGTTAAACATTTTAAATGTAGGCCAGTTTAATCAGGTTACTCAGCGCCAAAACGTGCGAAAAGTATTATGCATTGAAAAGTTCAATGCGCCTGTTTTTTTAGGAGTTTTAAAATGAGTGATCTGCTCGTTATTGTTTTCTTAATTTTCATAAGTGCATTATTTGCGATGAGCGAAATTGCCATTGCAGCTTCACGGAAAATTAAATTACGAGTCATGGTTGATGAAGGGAATAACAAAGCCCAAGCGGTTCTCGCTTTACAGGAAAACCCAGGGGCATTTTTTGCAATGATTCAAATTTCTTTGAACGCGATTGCAATTCTTGGTGGTATTGTCGGTGAGCAGGCATTGTCACCTTATATTGAGCAAATCCTTGTGATGATTTACCAAGGTCCTTTGCTTAGTCAAATTAGTTTTTTGATTTCGTTTTTAAGTATTACTTCTTTATTTATTTTATTTGCTGATTTATTACCAAAACGTTTAGCGATGATTATGCCTGAAGCTGTCGCTGTCAGAGTCGTGTCAATTATGCGTTGGGTCACATTTGCTTTAACGCCGTTTGTTATGTTTTTTAATGGTACAACGAATGCGATTTTGCGTGCTTTTAAGGTGCCTGCTGAACGTGAGGATATTGTTACTACCGAAGATATTGTTGCGATGATGGAAGCGGGTGCTGAATATGGCAGTCTTCAGCAACAAGAATATCAATTGATTGGTAATGTGTTTGATTTAGAAGCGCGCTTTTTATCCAGTGTGATGACACCAAGGGATCAGATTGTTTATTTTGATGTTAGGGCAGATGCACAAGAGGTGGCAACAAAAATTATTGAGCATCCACATAATCACTTTTTAGTCTGTGACGGTAGTTTAGATAAATTAATTGGCTCTGTTGAGTCCAAAGATATCCTTCGTAAAGTGCTCAAAGGGCAAAACGCTGAAATTGACAGCGAACTTATTACCCGTGATGTCTTCTACTTACCAGAAACCTTGAGCCTTTCAGAAGCACTTAATACCTTTAAAAAAGCAGCAGAACCATTTGCGGTTGTAGTAAATGAGTATGCGTTAATGGTGGGGATTGTCACTGTTAAAGATTTAATGAGAGGGTTTATGGGCGACTTGATCACTCACCAAGGTGAAGAGTTGATTATTAAACGTGATAATTCCTCTTGGCTGGTGGATGGCCTTACACCCGTAGTTGAACTCGCTAAGGTTCTTGAGATTGAAGAGTTTCCTGAGCAATCTCATTATGAAACCGTCGCAGGATTTTTGATTTACACTATGAAACGTTTACCTAAGCGGGCAGAGTTTATCAATTTTGCCGGATACAAGTTTGAGATAGTTGACGTCGAAGGTGTGAAAATCGAACAGTTAATTGTTTCTCGAGTGACTGAAAGTGAAGGCGCGTAAGCGCCTTCGTCATTATTTTAAGTGCAATGAAAAATCTGTATACTGCGGCTTAGCTCCTTTAATACTAAAAGATTTTTTATGTTTCTTTTTAAAACCTTATCTCGTATTTTTCTGACTACATTTATAGCTTGTTTATCGATTTCAAGTTTTGCACAATCATCAAAAAATCAAACCTTAGTAATGGTTGGTGGTGCCCTTAACGTATGCAGTAGTGTCAATGCTCATCACTGTACCAATCAAAACGAGCTACAAGGTAAACAAGCTGCTCAATTTAAGATCACAGAGCGTGCTTTAACAGAATTAAAAAACGCATGGCCGAGTGCTAACGAATCACACCGTAAACGAGTAATACAGGTACTCAGCAAGTTGGCTAAAAGTAATTCAGAGTCAGTGACTAAGTCAGCTTTGTTATGGACGTGGCGTGATATTGACAATGAAAGCTTGAGTGAGCTTGATAGCCATGAGTTTAATTTTATATTGGATATGCTCGAAGTCGCTGTTCTCGATTCTAATGGGAATAGACTAAAAGAGCAGGTTTTTAATGATCTTAACCTAGAAAAGGCGAACTCAGATATTGTTGATTTTGTTGGAGCAAGTATAAAAGTCTCAAGCCAAACACCTAAAGTGCTTGTTGTTACAGCATCAAGTCGTGACCCATATGCTGCAGCAGATTTTTACCAGTCGCTTTTTGAAAATAAGGGAATTAAAACAGAGTGGCTTGCTTTAACACCAGCCTCAGCGTTTGCTATGACACATAATCAATGCGCTGAGTTAAAAAATATACGTCAAGCAACAATGCATGTTTATAATCGTGAACAAGTCTACACAGATAGGGTGTTAGCTGAACAAGCTTTGTGTGATGCTGGCATTAAAACTGTACGGGAAAAAATCCAGTCGGCAACGGCGGTGATCTTTAACGATGAACAGCAAACAAACCTGCAACAAGTTTTGTTCGATAACAACGGCAAGAAACTACCTTGGTTTGATGATTTGCAATCTCGTCCAGTGATTATGTCAACTGGAGTAAGTAGTTTATTACAAGCAGGTGGTCAGAATGCATTCGGTTCTGTGCCTAGCATAATTAGTGGTGACGGTATTACTTCACTTAGAGACAAGCCCATAGAGCAAGCATGTACGGGCTGTGTGAGCGAGCAAGCAACAGGTGAACTTATTTACTCGTCTACTGGTGGACTCGGAACATTCAATTACGGCCCTGTTGATAGTCAATTTAGTAAAAATAATCGTATGCCCAGGTTAATCAGCATTTTAAATGCAACAGGCCAGCGAAATGGCTTTGGAATTGATGAAGCAACCGCTCTTGTTATGATCCATTCAACTGATACTCGTTTAATGACCGTTATTGGTCGAAGTGGTGTAACGCATATACAGTCACAGGGTGAAAATAAAGGTCTCATAGACTATTGGCCAACGGGGGCTGTCATCGATATTAAGGGCAATGATTTTACTTTATCAAAAAGCTCTACAGATAAGGCGTTAGCTACAATCAAAATTCCACCATTACCCATGCAGCGATTTGGAAATATTTTTGAAGCTGAAAAATTGCGTTCTTTATTGCAAGCTATTTGCTTAACACAAGAAAAGCAAGCGGTAGCGCAACAAGACGAGTTTTTACTTGCTTTTAATGCAGATAAAAACACTGAGTATCATCGTCTTAATAATTCACAAACAGGCTGTGCTGTAAGCAACCTGGCATTCTCTATTGAGACCTTTTAGTTATTAAAACTTAATGCCTGTATAGATTTTGTTATTGAGTTGATTTAGGTCATACGCTTTTCTTACTAAAATAAGCTAACCTGTAAAAAGTGCCTTAGCATCAGTGGAAAATGTATGAAAAAATTACTGCTATTAACAAGTGGAGGGGATTGCCCTGGTCTCAATGGGGTGATCCGAGCGGTTGTCAAAGCCGCTGAACATGATGGTAACTGGCAGGTATATGGTAGCCGAAGAGCTTACTGCGGTGTATTAGAAACACCGAACGACATTGTCCACCTTACAAACGAGCTGACTGCAGGCATTCATGTGCGTGGTGGAACAATATTGGAAACGGTGAACAAGGGCAACCCCATTGCCTTTCCAGTAAATGTTGACGGTAAACACCTACTTGTTGACCGTTCTAAGGAGTTAATTGAGAAGCTAGCAGAGCTTGGTTTTGATGCGGTTATCAATATTGGTGGTGACGGTTCTCATAAAGTCTCTCAGCACTTATTTGAACATGGTTTAAATATCGTAGGCGTACCAAAAACCATTGATAATGATTTATATGGTACTGATTATACAATAGGTTTTCAAACTGCCGTCGACACCGCCACAGAAGCGATAGATCGCTTAATACCAACAGCGCAGAGCCATAACCGAGTGATTATTACTGAAGTAATGGGTCGCGACGCTGGTTGGATTTGTTTGCATTCAGCGATAGCTGCTGGTGCAGAAGTGGCGCTTATTCCAGAAATTCCTTACGATATTGAGTCGATAAAAGCCAAACTAACATCACGTTTTAATAAAGGGCATGGGTTTGCCAATATCGTTATTTCAGAAGGGGCAAAGTCCCTTGCTGGTAATGTTGTTTGTAAACAATCAAATGAATTTGGCTATGAAAATCCAGTGCTTGGTGGCATTGCTGAGCAGCTTGCTTCACAAATAAGAGACGGGCTTGACCTTGATGTCAGAGTAACCGTGTTAGGTCATATTCAACGCGGCGGTACACCTAATGCGTTTGATAGGGTGTTAGCAGCAGAGTTTGGTGTGCAGGCATTCGAGCTAGTTAAACAGGGGCGATTCGGTTTTATCCCTGTTAGTAAAGAGGGTGAAATTAAACCAATTAGTTTAAAACAAGCAACTTCAGAATATCGTGTTATTCCTTCAGGACATTCGTTAATAACAAGTGCTCGCGCTATGGGCATTTGCTTAGGCGATTAGTCAATGACTCCTAACTGATAGTTTTAAAACGGTTTTGTAATCAAAATTATCAGTTATCACTGAAAATCTGTGAATAGAAATTATTTATTGCACAAAAAACATGCTCTAAGGCAAGTTTTTTATTTAATGTAAATTAGTTTAAAGACGCTTGATCTGCGTGCTTTTTTGTTTAGAATGATCGTTCACTCTAAACTAAGGACTTAAACATGCAGCGCTCTCGCATTCCATTCTTTGCAGTGTCAGCTCTCGCTGGTGCTGTTTTTTTATCAGGCTGCGGCCAATCAGAACAGGCTCAAGGGCAGACTCAGGCAGCTCAAGCGGTTCCTGTTGGTGTAATTGAGATGCAAAGCAAACCACTTACACTTACAAAAGAACTTCCTGGTCGCGTATCAGCGTCTCGTATCGCTGAAATAAGACCGCAAGTGAACGGAATTATACAATCGCGTTTATTTGTAGAAGGTGCTGAGGTTAAAAAAGGCCAAGCGCTTTATCAAATTGACCCATCGACGTTTGAAGCGCAAGTAGCAACAAGTAAAGCGGCAATCACAAAAGCAGAAGCAAGTATTGCAAATGCAAAAGCTAAATCAGAGCGTTATAAAGAACTGTTAAATATAAAAGCAGTGAGTCAACAAGATTATGACGAAGCTGATGCGGCATACAAAGGCGCTAAAGCAGATTTGTTAACCGCTCAAGCACAGTTAAAAACTGCAGAAATTAATTTGAACTACAGCAAAGTGTTAGCACCTATTAGTGGTCAAATTGGTAAGTCAGATGTTACAGCGGGGGCACTTGTCAGTGCTAATCAAGCATCGGCATTAGCGACAATTACACAACTTGATCCTATTTTTGTAGATTTAACGCAATCAAGCAGTGAATTAACCCGTCTTAAAAAAGCAATTGCAACAGGTGAGCTTGATAAAGATGCTGCACAGCATTCTAAAGTTGAGCTAAAAATGGAAGACGGCACCACTTATGCTCATAAAGGGACACTTAAGTTCTCTGAAGTGACTGTTGACCCAAGCACAGGCTCTGTCACTCTTCGTGCTGAATTTCCTAATCCTGAAAAATTGTTATTACCAGGGATGTATGTACGTGCTGTTGTTGTTGAAGGTGTTAAGAACGACGCGATCCTCGCTCCACAACGTGGTGTAAGCCGTAATACGAAAGGTGAGCCAACTGCGATGGTGGTAAGTAAAGATAACAAAGTTGAGCCTCGTATTTTAAAAACAGACCGTACAGTCGGTGCTAACTGGTTAGTGACTGAGGGTCTACAAAGCGGCGATAAGCTGATTGTTGAAGGTCTTCAGAAAATTAGACCTGGTGCACCTGTTAATCCTATGCCTGCTGAGTCAGTTGCAAATAGCCAGTAACGGAGAAACTTAATGTCACGATTTTTTATTGATCGGCCCATATTTGCTTGGGTACTTGCCATTGTAGTGATGCTGGCAGGTATTCTAGCAATTAGAAGTTTGCCGGTTGCACAGTATCCATCAATTGCGCCACCAGCAATCAGTATTCAAGCCAATTACCCAGGTGCGTCGGCCCGTACATTAGAAGATACGGTTACCCAGGTTATTGAACAAAAGATGAAGGGTCTTGATGGCTTGTTATATATGTCGTCTACCTCAGAATCGAATGGTTCAGCGACATTAACATTGACTTTTAGTGCTGATACGGACCCTGATATAGCGCAAGTTCAAGTGCAAAATAAGTTGTCACTTGCAACACCATTACTTCCGCAAGAGGTGCAGCGTCAAGGTGTCTCTGTTGCTAAGTCTGCTAGAAACTTTTTAATGGTAGTGGGCTTTGTATCCGAAGATGGCAGCATGAATAATATTGATATCGGTGATTATGTTTCATCGAATGTACTTGATATTATTTCCCGTGTGAACGGCGTTGGTGAAGTTCAGCTTTTTGGTTCACAATATGCCATGCGAATTTGGTTAGACCCATCAAAACTGCAAAAATACGCATTAACACCAGCGGATATAAGTGCTGCGATTAGTGCCCAAAACGCGCAGGTTTCAGCAGGTCAGCTCGGTGCGTTGCCTGCAGTTGATGGTCAGCAATTGAATGCCACAGTAACCGCACAAAGCCGCTTACAAACACCAGAACAATTTAGAAATATCTTTGTAAAAACGAATGCGGATGGTTCAGTTGTTCGCTTAAGCGATGTTGCAGAAGTGGAACTTGGTGGTGAAAACTATGGGGTGGTTGCGCGCTTTAACGGTAAACCAGCCTCTGGTTTAGGCGTTAAACTTGCCAGCGGGGCAAATGCACTTGATACTGCCGATGGTGTAAAAGCAGCACTTGCTGAGCTTGAGCCATTTTTCCCTGAAGGGCTAACAACTGTTGTTCCTTACGACACAACTCCGTTCGTATCATTATCAATTGAAAAAGTAGTCAGTACACTAATTGAAGCCGTTGTATTGGTATTCTTAGTGATGTACTTATTCTTGCAGAATTTTAGAGCCACACTTATTCCAACTATAGCAGTGCCTGTTGTATTACTAGGGACCTTTGCGATTTTGCAGGTGTTTGGTTATTCAATTAACACATTAACCATGTTTGCAATGGTACTGGCAATCGGCTTGCTTGTTGATGATGCCATCGTTGTTGTTGAGAACGTGGAACGTGTAATGACCGAAGAGAACTTATCTCCACTGGAAGCAACACGTAAATCGATGGACGAGATTAAAGGTGCGCTTGTCGGTATTGCTATGGTGCTCTCAGCGGTGTTCGTTCCGATGGCATTCTTTGCGGGTTCCACAGGCGTTATTTATCGTCAATTCTCGATCACCCTTGTAACAGCAATGAGTTTATCGGTATTGGTGGCGTTAATTTTAACACCTGCTTTATGTGCAACTATGTTAAAGCCTAGCCATGTTCATAATGATAAATCACTTTTTGGCCGCTTCTTCTTAGGATTTAACCGAGGATTCGATAAAACTAATAATGGTGCGCAAAGCTTCGTATCGCGCATGATCAAGCACAGTAAACGTTACTTACTTTGTTATGGGTTGATTGTTGGTGGCATGGTATTTATTTTCTCGCAATTGCCATCTGCTTTCTTGCCAGATGAAGACCAAGGGATTTTATTTAACCAAGTCAGCTTACCTGCAGGTTCAACAACAGAACAAACGTTAAAAGTTGTTGAAAAGATGGAACGTCATTTTTTAGAGGACCAATCTGAAGCTGTGCGCTCTATCTTTACAGTAACAGGCTTTAGTTTTGCAGGTTCAGGGCAAAATGCTGCCATTGGTTTCGTTGGCTTAAAACATTGGGATGAACGTCAACGTGACGATCTATCTGTTGGTGCTGTCGCTGGTAAAGCAATGGGCTTTTTCTCAACCATTAAAGAAGCTTTTGTATTTGCTTTTCCACCTCCAGCTGTTGTTGAGCTAGGCACGGCAAATGGTTTTACTTTATTCCTACAAGATCGTGTTGGTTTGGGGCATGACAAGTTACTTGAAGCGCGCAATATGTTCCTTGGTATGGCGGCTCAAAACCCTGTGCTTTCAGGTGTACGTCCAAATGGTCAAGAAGATAAGCCAGAGCTTGAACTTGATATTGATTTGGCTAAAGCTGAGGCACTGGGTTTAACACAAGCTGATATAAATAATACGCTATCAACCGCTTGGGGTAGTAGTTATGTAAATGACTTTATTGACCGTGGTCGCGTTAAGAAAGTGTATCTGCAAGGTATCCCTGAATCACGTATGGTTCCAGAAGATTTAGATGAATGGTATGTGCGTAACTCAGCAGGTGATATGGTGCCATTTACAGCATTTGCACGTTCATTCTGGACATATGGGTCACCGCGACTAGAACGTTATAATGGTTTTTCAGCTATGGAAATCCAAGGGGCAGCTGCGCCAGGTTATAGTACTGGTCAAGCAATGATTGAAGTGGAAAAAATTGTTAAGAAATTACCGCCAGGTGTTGCCTTTGAATGGACCGGCATTTCTTATGAAGAGCGCCTAAGCGGTGGTCAAGCTCCATTATTGTATGCACTTTCATTATTAGTTGTATTCCTGTGTCTTGCCGCATTATACGAAAGCTGGTCTGTGCCTGCTGCGGTAATGTTAATTGTACCGCTGGGGGTATTTGGTGCAGGAGTTGCGTCATTTGTATTTAATTTATCGAATGATATTTATCTACAAGTTGGTCTATTAACCACCATAGGTTTAGCATCCAAAAATGCCATTCTTATTGTTGAATTTGCTATTCATAAAATGGATGAAGGGATGAAGTTAGTTGATGCGGCTGTGGCAGCTATCCGTCTACGTTTACGGCCAATCTTTATGACGTCAATGGCGTTTGTATGTGGTGTATTACCTCTTGCAATAGCCTCAAGTGCAGGCTCTGGTGCTCAAAATGCACTCGGTATTGCGGTTATTGGCGGTACGCTTGCATCATCAAGTATTGTGGTGTTGTTTGTGCCGTTATTCTTTGTATTAGTACGTCGTATCTTCCCTGGTAAGCATAAAGCGACAAATGAGGAGCAAGTATAATGACCCTTAAACTCGTTTCTGTTTCTGTGGCAGCTTTGTTACTGTCTGCTTGTAATATGGCGCCAGATCTTGAACAACGTGAATTACCCGTTGCACAAAGCTATGATGTAGAGGGTGGAGAAGGCGATATAAACGCGCTGCATTGGCAAACCTTCTTTAGTAATGACCAATTACAACAGTTAATTCAACTCACGCTTGAAAATAACAAAGACATACAAACTGCTGCACTCAATGTGCAGCAGGTGAGAGCTATGTATCAAATCGAGGATTCAAATTTGTATCCAAGCATCGATTTAAATGCATCAGGCACACGTCAGCGTTTACCTGCAGATTTATCTAACACGGGGCAAGCAACAATCACAGAGCAATACTCTGCAACGGTTGGCTTAACGGCTTACGAGCTTGACCTGTGGGGGAAAGTACGCAATCAGTCTGAGCAGGCACTGCAAAACTTATATTCAGCAGAGTATAGCTTGACCAGTGTTCGCATCAGCTTGATATCTGAACTGGTTAATGCATGGCTAAACTACGCAACCGATAAAGCATTACTTGCGCTTGCTAACGATACGCTTAAATCACAACAAGAGTCATTAGAGTTAACACGAAAGACCTTTGCATTGGGTGCCGCCTCACAGTTAACGCTATCTCAGTTAGAAAGTACAGTAGCAACAGCAAAGGTGGATATTGCAAATTATCAACGCCTACTTAAACGTGATAAAAATGCCTTAGACTTTTTAGTGGGTAAAACGGTGAGTGCTGATTTATTGCCTTCGCAAAGTATTGATACCGTGCTTAACATGCCTGAGGTGCCCGTTGGTTTACCGTCTGAGTTATTAACCCAGCGTCCTGATATAAGAGCTGCTGAACATGACCTACTTGCTGCAAATGCAAATATTGGTGTTGCGAAAGCGGCTTTTTATCCAAGCATTAGTTTAACAGCCAATGCTGGAACCGCTTCTGCTGATCTTGATAATTTGTTTGATTCAGGCTCAGGCACATGGAGCTTTGTACCTTCGATTAACTTACCTATTTTTAATATGGGACGTAATCAGGCTAACTTAGATGTGGCCAAAGCACAGCAAGAAGCTGCGCTAACAAGTTATGAGCAAACAATCCAGCAAGCGTTTAAAGAAGTGTCTGATGCACTTGCAGACCGTCAAGGTTATAAACAACAGCTTGATGCTTTAAATGATCTTTATCGTAGCAATGAGGTATCTTTTACCTTGTCGGATGCACGTTTCCAAAAAGGTGCAGATAGTTATTTGCAAGTGCTAGATGCACAACGTAATTGGTATAGTGCAGGGCAGCAGTTAATTTTAGGTAAGCAAGCGTATCTTGCCAGCCAAATTAACCTCTACAAAGCTCTTGGTGGTGGCTGGAGTGCCCAACACGTTGCGCAATAAACTACCAATTGCATAATTTATTTAAGGACTTGCATGATCTTAGTTGTTTTATCACAAAGCAATGATTAAGATCATGTAAACCTTATTTAAGTTATAGTTAACCCACGTCACATTACCTCGGAGACAAAATGACGCAAAAAACCAAAAGACACAACGACCCTGCGCTTGCTGAGGCCAGACGGAATCAAGTGCTTTGTGCGGCTGCTGATTGTTTCCGACGCAAAGGTTACCATGGTGCGGGTATGGCTGAAATTTCTAAAACTGCGGGTATGAGTGCTGGCCATATCTACAATTACTTTGCGAGTAAAGAAGCTATTATTGAATCTATTGTCGAGCGCGATATGGAAGAGATGTTCTCTATCTTTAAAGAGTTTGCTAATAAACCCGGTGACCGTGTTACGGTGCTACTCGATGGCCTAGAGCGAGGAGTTGAACGTCATACTGATTTAAACCAAGGTGCGCTTGATCTTGAAATGTTGGCTGAAGCTGCACGCAATGAAAAAGTGGCTAACTTACTGAGAGAGTCCGATAGCCATGCTCGTGATTCTATGCGTGAGTTACTGATTGGTGAAAGAGGCCCCTTGCAGGATACAGAGCTGTCTGAGGTAAATGCACGTATTGAAGTGATGTTTTCAGTGATGGGCGGGTTATTGCTCAGAAAGATGCTCAACCCTTCCCTTGATACTCAGCAGTTAATGAAGGCACTAAAACCCGCCATGAGGACTTTGCTAGTCCCTTTTGAGTAATATCAAATAGAGGCGTGATACGCCTCTATTTTTAAAATCGTTCTATTGACCATTGTAATGCGATAAGAGCAATCGCAACGGACCCTACTGGCATGACCCATTTTTTGTACCAATCATAATTTCGCATAGCAATAAGTAACGGTAAGCAAACAGCTAAAATTGCAAGCTGACCTAGCTCTACACCTAGATTAAATGCAAGTATGCTCATCAATTGGTAATTAGAAGATAAACCAAGCTCACCTAGTACGCTCGCAAAGCCCATTCCATGCAAAAGACCAAATGCAAAGGTTACCCATCCTAAGCGAACAATTAGTGGCCAAATATTATTAAGCGCAGCAAATAGCACTGAAATTGCAATTCCCAGTTCAACCCAACGGCTATTAGGCGATACCAGTTCCAATGCAGTAGCTGTCAATGTGATTGAGTGTGCAAGTGTAAAAGCGGTGATGATCCACGCTGTATCCACGGCTATTTTCTTTTTAGAGTTAATCCCTTGCCAACGCTTATCATTTCTAACGAGAACGCACGTTAATAATAGAGCCACAAGGAATAAAATATGGTCCACACCCATCCAAATATGTAAAACACCCTGATAGACATATTCGATGAATGTGTCGCTGTAACTCGATTTACTGAAATTAATGACTTGCGATTGTTTGTTCTGACTAAACACTCTGCTTGAATTAGCAACAGCTGCAATCGCTTTATGATTTGAGTCTATATCAAATAGCGCGGTGTATTTTAGGGTAATTGCGGCAGACGCGCTTGGGCAAACTATCTGAACAGGGACATCAATGTATGATTGATTAAAGTGAGAGTCTACTTTTAATTCTCCATTGTAAGATAACAAGCAAGGCTCTGCAGATTGCACTGTAGATAAGTGTTTACTTAGATAAGAGATAATTGCCGATTGTTTGGTTTTAATTTCTTGCCATGTAATCACGTTATCTTGGTTTAAATCAAAGGGGATTTTTTGTTCTAAATCACCAACGGCAACCTGCCAAGAGCCCGATAATTTTAACTGCTCGGTCGAATCAGCTTCAAGATTCAAATAGGCTGTACTTAATTGGTGTGCTTTTAACGTAAAGCTACAAGCAAAAAGCATTAAAGCAATTAAAAGTGACTGTTTCATTGTAATTCCCTAGTTGTGCTTGGTCGCTAATTCGAGCAGGCGTTTATCGCTCTCTAACTTAGCATGCTGCCAGTTAATGTTTGCCCAATAAGTAGCTTTTGTAGGATCATGATTTATCATTAAATAATACCAAGCAAGGTCACTGGCATGATAGGTGTCTTGTCTCAATTCTCGTAGTGTTACTCGCTTTTTCAGCAGTGTTTGCCACTTACTTGATTGGCTGTCTTCTTTATTTAGTTCTGCTTGTGCTAAGCGAAGTAATAAAGCATCTTCTAGATTGCTTTCATCTGCTGTAAGTTTTGAAAGTGTCACGAGCACTTTTTCGTTATTACCAAGCGCTAATTGCGCATTTGCCCACAACACAACTAAGCTGACAGGTGCTTTGGCCAGATCAACTTCATTTAAATATTGTAAGGTTTGTTCTGGCATGTTTAATCGATAAGCCATTTCTGCAAGAACATGGCGTGTATTCATGCTTATGTTTCGTTTTTTGATAATTTTTTTTAAGCCGTCATAGCTTTTTGCCAAATCACCCATTTGGCTTTTAACATCAAGAGAGCAGGTTGAAATTGTCTCAATACTGGCTTTACCCACCAGCGATAAGCAACTTGAATTTGCAGCTGCAAATTGGCCTTGTACTTTAAGAATATTTGCTTTTAGTAAAATTGAATTCACATGGCTAGGGTCGTTTTTTAATAAATCATTCAATACCGCCAAAGCAAGTTCGAACTTGTGCTCGCGTTGCAGCAGGCGTGCATAATAGTAGTGGATATCAGGGTCATCCGTTTGACGAATTTTTTCTGATAAGTAATTTTTTAACAGGCCTTGGTTTGATTCTGTTCTACCAGCCCATTGATTCTGCTCAAATAACGTTGCCAATTCGTATTTCGATAATGTGGCAGGTAAAGGACTTCTTGAACTTGCTATTATATCTTCGTCGTTCGGTATATATGGCTCTGCTTGCAATAGCGTTGTTGTAAATAGTAGGAAGAAAGAAAATAATTTCATGATTTATCCTTATAAAGGCCATCCGTGGCCAAGTTTGCAATTAGTTTCCACTAACCAGATCATCAAAGTTTGCCTCTGCGCCTGTATTTGTAAATACACGACCGTTTAAGCTCAATGGTTTATCTGATGCACTCTGACTAAATGCAGCACGGCCAATTGTTGCGAAGTCAACTTGCAACGCCTCAATGGTGATACTCACAGTGGCTGTTGCTTGACTGTTTTTACTATCAGTCACAGCAAAATCAAAACTGTCAGAGCCTGTTGTTTCTGGATTTGGCGTGTATGTATAACTGCCATCAGCATTAACAACAACATCACCTAAGCTCGGTTCAGACACTAAACTGTAAGTAAGTGCATCGCCGTCAGGGTCAGACCCTTTTAGCATATCTTCAATAGCAACTTCTGTTTGTGTTGTTACCATTGCATCAATTGCACTGGGAGCATTGTTTACAGGTGTCGGTTTCATTTTGTCATCATTATCACTACCGCCACAGCCTGCGAGTACGCCTGCAAAAATGCTAAGGAGTAAGGTAGAACGATTGAATTTACACATAATTGCCTCCTTACTTAGACCCAGCAATTGGCGTTGCAAGATAAGGGAAACTAGCATCCATCATACTTGCATCCAATGGGGCACCATCTGTGAATGGAACAGTACCGACACTGGCATCATCTGATGTACATAAGCCTAAGTCTGTGTCGGTGCCGTTGACAGGGATTGGATAACACAAACGACCCATTACAACACGAAGCGCAATATCAACAACATCATCACCCGGACGACGGCCGTTAGGGAAGCCAGCTAAATCATCACCTGCTACTCCAAATGCAGATTGTTCTGACTGCGCTGTTGCTGCAATGGCGGTATTTAAACGTAGCATTTCTGATGGTGTTACAGTTGCAAGCTGGTTTACACCTGGGAAGCCAGTTAAAAACGCAGTTACCAAGTCAACACGAGGGAAGTTGGTTGGTGCAAGGGTTTCGATATTCGTACCTAAGGTAGTATTTACAGCATCTTTAAATAAGATGTTAAGTAGCTCGGGTAGTGAAGGGTGTGTTACATAATCAGCGAACTGACCATCATCAGCAGGAGCAGATGTAGAGAAAGTGTCTTTATCCTTAAGGCCAATGACAAGCTCGTTTACAAGTGGGTTACCAAGGCGAGACACTTGTGTTAAGGCACCCCCGTTCACAGCATTTTTAGCAAATGAAGCATTCGGGTTTAGAATACGTGCTTGAGGTAAACTTGCCGTTGTCCAGCTACCAATTGTGCCGTTACCTTCACCAGTGACACAAGCTTTGGGTACTTCAACTGCAATTGCAGTGACATTTTTCATTGCTAAATCATCATTGTCTGCAGATTGTGTAATACCTCCAGGAAAGCCATTACCGTCACCTGCTCCAGGGGCACTGTCGCCTTCAACTGGCACATAATTAACTAGGTCAAAGGTTTTACCAAGGTTAACAACAAATGGGTCTTTACGCTGGCCTACAAATACTTTACCCATACCGCTGCAGCCTGGAATCGCAACAGTGTAGATATACTGGTTTGCATACTCTTTATAAGCAGACATCGATGAGAATGTTTTGTTACCGATGTAATCAAGCGGTTTGTAAAACTCATTACTGCTGTTCATGGTATTGGTCAGCATTGCTTTAGTGCCGGTACGTTGTGGGCCTGAAATAACACTAACAGTATATGATTCACTAAAATTTACTGCAGCGTCATTTCCAGCTGCGACACCACCTACGTTTTTAAGAGGTACTGCCACGGTTCTTTGGTTGCCTTCTGGTCCCACAGTGAGTGCAACTCCCATATTGTCATTAGGGAGCATGCTTTTGAAATTAAAAGCAAAAGTGATATCTTCAATGGCATCACCGTCATTATCGATATGAATACTGTAAGTTGCATCAGGATCCATAGCGAAATAATTTGGGCCGCCATATGCATCCTGAAGTGGGATGTAGTTAGCGATAAAGGTGACATAGTCGCCACGACCTTCTTCGTAGCTATTAAACGCGTAAAAGTCAGTTGAATCTAATGTCGGGAAGCGCGCGATGTTAGGCGCTTCACGGTGACTTGAAGCTTCAGTTGGAGAGCTGAATAGGGTACTACATACTACAATTGCAATAAGAGATGGAGTTACGTTCTTCATGACTTTATCCTTAGTTTTTTAAATTAAGTCATAGTGAATACGTATTGGTAATTTAACTGGATGCAATAATTTTAAAGTTTTTTAACAAAAATATAAAAAGCCGTGCTTAGCACGGCTTATTAGTCTAAAGAACAACTAGCTCTGTGGTGTAAAGCACCTCAGTTGGTGAGCCATTTGGGGAGCCCCCTAATGGTTCAAGGCTGACTGCAAGCAAACTTATATCATCTGCATTAAAGCGGGCATCCTTAGGTAGTTCTAATCTTCCTGACTTAGGTAATAGGCCAAGGGAGATAGGCGCTTCTTGCCCTTTTATTATCATCCAAAGCTCATAATCCTTATCGGTGCGAGGAATTAACGCGGCAGATGCTTTTACTGATAAGTTATTTTGTTGGACATCAATAAACCATAAAGGTGTTTGCTCTTGGTTTTTGAATAATGCGATTTGTTGTGCTTGAGATTTTGCAGACTCATGAGGCTGCCAAATGATCAGAGCAAGCACAATACATGCAGCCGTTGCTATTAATGACCATGCTTGGAGTATCGATGAGTTCGATTTTTTTGCTTTGCTGTGAATAGGAATAACATCTGGGTCGACACGACTGACTATTTTTTCCCATACATGATCATCAGGAGGGATAGACTCAATGGAACTTGCTAAGTTGTTAAGATGCTGCTCCCACATCCATGTTGCTTCTCTGGCACGAGTTGATGTCAGCATTAATCTGGCAAATCTATCACGCGCAGGGCCTCTTAAAGTGCCAAGCACATATTCAGCGGCTAACATATCAATAAGTGTTTGGTTTTCATAATTCATAATGTTAAGCACCTTTGTAGCTGTTGTAACCCGCGTCTGATCCAGCTTTTAACCGTACCTAGAGGAGACGAAATGTGGTCAACAAGTTCATGATGAGTCAAACCCTTATAATAAGCCAAGTGAATAACTTGTCTTTGTTGTGGATCAAGTTGTTCAATACAGTCTACTAATTTTGAATCATCCTCATAGGACACCTGTATGGAGGTTAGATCTTCTTGCTCTTGCTCATCAGTTAAACTTTGCTCTTTACGTACCTTTTTATGACGTAACAGGTCTAAGCAGCGATACCTTACGATACTTATCATCCAAGACATTACAGCACCTTTAGATACCTGATAGTCACTGGCGTTGTGCCATATTTTAACAAAAGCATCTTGTAAGACTTCTTCAGCTTGAGCTCGATTACCCAGCATTTTTACGCTGATAGCAAATAACTTCGCACTGGTTGACTGGTACAAATCAGCAAAAGCGCGTTTATCACCCTTTGCTGTTGCACTGAGTAGTGCTAATAGTTGATCATTGTCCATAAAGTTCCTGTTGTTCTTGTTGTATTTAATTAACGGTTAACTCATCTTTTTAGATGCAAAAAAACATTACTTTTAGAGAAAAGACTGTAATTAAATGATAAAACCACACCTTTTCTATTAGTTAGCCTAGCATGAATGTCCAACTTGGCAACTTTAGCTCATTTATTTTCATGCACTTATGTAAGTTGTTCATGATTTTGTGAAAATATGACCTAAACTATAAGATAGATTTATTTTAAATTATTAAGTCACTGTTTTTATTAGCTCTAATTATGAGTGTTTAAGTAAATTACTGGTTTGAAACTTGCTTTTAATTAATAAATTAGAAAAACAAGGAGTGATTATGTGGGCTGCTATTAGTTATTTGGCGTTAGGAATTGCATTTATAATTGTAGGGTTGAGTGTTGAGGCTATTTATTTTGCGTTATTTTTTTATTGGACTGCTTTATCCTTACTTCTCGTAAGTGGTGCTTATTTCTTTAACTTGGCGCGCATATTTCGTAAGCGTGAAAATGGCGTTATTCCGATTTATATCCGCTGGGCATTTATCCCTTTTTTGATGGGCGCACAACTATACAATGCATGGTCTCGCAAAAATGATAAAGTTCCGCCATTACAGCAAATTGACGAGCAATTATTTTTAGCATGCCGTTTATTTCCCTCTGACATAGACACTATGAAAGAGATGGGCATAACAGCTATTTTAGATGTTACTTGTGAATTTGATGGACTTGAGTGGTCATCAACCCAAGAAAACATCCGTTATTTGAATATTCCTGTTTTGGACCATAGTGTGCCAACTAGGGCACAATTAAACCAAGCAATTAACTGGATTCACCACCAGGTTAAACAAGAACGACGTGTTGTTGTTCACTGCGCTCTTGGCCGTGGACGCTCCGTTTTTGTGATGGCTGCTTACCTGCTAAGTCAAAATAAAGATGCAGATGTGCACGACATTCTATTGAAAATTAAAGAAACCCGCGAAACTGCAAACTTAAATAAGCGTCAATTGCGCCATCTAGTTCGTCGTCACCGAAATGGCGATTTATTAATTAAAAATAAAGCGGTGTTAATTGCAAATCCAGTCTCGGGCACCAAATTATGGGAATCTAAAAATAAGCAAATAACCTCACGATTATCGCAATATTACGATCTTACTGTGCATACAACCACGGAGGATACAAATGGAACAGAGCTTGCTAAAGAGGCGATAAAGTCACAACCTGATGTAATCATTGCATGTGGTGGCGATGGAACTGTGACAGAGGTTGCCACAGTATTAGTTAATACAGATTGTAAACTCGGTATCATCCCGCTTGGCACAGCAAATGCGCTTGCCCATGTTTTAATGGGAATTAAGTCAAAAATTATTCCCGTTGAACAGGCTTGCGAATTAATTATAGAAGGACAGGCTACGCGCATTGATACAGCGCTTTGTAATGGCGAAAGAATGTTACTTTTAGCCGGTGTAGGGTTCGAGCAGCAAATGATTGAAAAAGCGCACCGTGATGCCAAGAATGAATCTGGTCAACTCGCGTACTTGCAAGGCTTTTGGCAGGCGTTAGGTGAGCATGAAGCACAAGACTATACAGTGACAATTGACAGTAATGAGCCACAAGTGATTAATACCACAAGTTTGATTGTGGCAAATGCAGCACCTTTTACTACTTTGTTGGCTCAGTCAGCAGGTCAGCCTGATCATCAAGATGGTCTATTAGATGTGAATTGGTTAACACCTAATACAGATTCAAAAGCAAGTACCTTGAGTATTGCTGAATTGGTTTTTTCGAGTATTACGCAAACAAGTTTCGCGATTGACAGTCATCACACAAATGCGAGAGAAGTCACTATAAGTGCAGATGAACCCTTGAGTTATGTGATAGATGGTGAGGTTAAAACGGCCGATAAGCTGGTGGTTGAAGTATCACCGAAATCACTTTCGGTGATAACCTCAGAGCAGGCTTAACGCTACTTTTTTATACTTTTCCATTGAAACGGTGCGTCGTCATCGTCAGCGGTATTAGAAAAGGTATCAATGTATAATTGCTCTACCTTTTCGCGTGCCCAAGGTGTTTTGCGTAAAAACTTGAGGCTCGATTTAACACTTGGATCATTTTGAAAACAGCGCACATCAATTTGCGCCGCCAAACCATCCCAACCAAACTTTTCTTGCAGCTTAGTTACGATATCAGCGAGTTTAACACCATGTAGAGGATTGTTAGGTTGATTGTCCATGACTCTTCTTTATAACTTTAAACCAGTGCATTCTAACTTAGAACGGCTACCTTTGCTATTTACAGATCTAGTTAACACGAATAGTTTTGGCTGGACGTGGTCTCATAATGTTGCCATCTTTATCAATTCTTAACCAAGATAACTCGCTGTTGTTAAAGTGTGTATGCTTTGCAGCACAAACGAGCTCGCTTTGACCTATCTGAATAATTGCGCCCTCAGTGTAGCGTTTGTTGTCATACCAACACAGCTTTGATTGGTCATATATATCTTGAGAATCAAATACAACAACAGGCTTATCTCTTGCGATTGAGCTCACTGAAAATAAAATACTAAATATTAAAAACGTATGCTTTAATAAACTCAAAATGTACCTCTGTGTATGCAGTTTTATATATCTACACTAAGCTTAATCCTTGTTACTATAAAAATACACATATCTATAATAAAAAGGAGAACACATGCAATTTGATACTAATATGCTTGATGAGTTAACGCTTCTTGCAAAGTTTCCGCGTGATTCACAAATGCAGGGTATTAAAATCCACTCAGATGCAGATACTTCAATAAGGGATGCCGCAAAGCGCCTCTATGATAAAGGCATCACTGATAGCCCTGATGGTGGCTATTTAACGGATTTAGGACTGGATTTGATCAAGCATGTCAGCGTGATCAATTCAGCGCTCAGATAGAAAATATAGAATTTAACAGGCCCGATATTAACGGGCCTTTACTTTGTTCCTTGCAAGCTATTTTAATTAAACTGCATCAGGTTGATTCTGCGGCGCAGCATCAATAAAAGCATCAAGCTTATTACACTGCTCGTAAACAGCTGCAATCTTAGGGTATTTAGTCATATCGACCTTAAAGCGCAGTGCATTAAATACTTGCGGTACAAGGCACACATCAGCAAGCGTTGGTTTGTTCCCAACACAAAAAGTGTCCGCTTCATCAAGTAGCTTTTCGATGCTTTGAAAACCAACTTCTACCCAATGCTTATACCAGGTTGTTTTTGCGTCTTCATCAACACCAAGATCGTTAGCTAAGTACTTTAATACGCGCAAATTATCAATCGGGTGGATATCGCATGCTACGGCATAACATAAATTGCGGATCTGAGCTTTTTGCCATGCATCACCAGTCAAAAGCGGTGTGTCTGGGTGCGTTTCTTCAAGCCACTCTAAAATAGCCAGAGACTGAGCAAGTACACCTTGCTCAGTTTCAAGTGCAGGCAATAAACCTTGTGGGTTCTTAGCAAGGTATTCGTCGCTTTGTTGCTCTGATTTTAATAAGTTAACTGTCACCAGCTCGTGATCAATGTTCTTCAAATTAAGGGCAATGCGCACTCGGTATGCAGCGGATGAACGAAAATAGCTATAAAGTTTCATTATGCGTCCTGTTTACCAGTGAAATGTTTTTTAATAGTACGCCAACAGTCTGTGTAATTAGGCTGGCGCTCTTTACCTTCAAGGGCATATTTTGTTGGTGAAATAACGTAACGTGATTCGAACATAAATGCCAAGGTATTTTCGTAGCGTTGAGGTTGAAGGTCAGCATTTGAGGCTTTTTCAAATACATCAGCTTCTGGACCATGTGGCGACATACAATTATGTAAGCTTGAGCCACCAGGCACAAAACCATGCTCTTTCGCGTCATACACACCTTCGATTAAGCCCATAAATTCACTCATGATATTACGGTGATAATAAGGTGGGCGGAAAGTATTTTCTGCAACCATCCAACGAGGTGGGAAAATAGCAAAGTCGATATTAGCGACTCCCTCAGTCCCTGATGGTGATGTTAACACGGTGAAGATTGATGGATCTGGGTGGTCATAACTTACCGTATTCATAACGTTGAAACGGGCAAGATCATATTTGTATGGCGCACTATTTCCTGTCCATGCCACAACATCCAAAGGAGAATGGCTGATATCACAACGGAACATATTGCCATTAAATTTGGCGACAAGCTCAAAGTCACCTTCGATATCTTCATAGGCCGCAACAGGGTAGTGGAAGTCACGGTCATTAGCATATCCGTTTGCACCAACAGGGCCGCGCTCTGGTAAAATATAGGCATGGCCATAGTTTTCACAAATATAACCACGGGCTGTGTCTGTTAATAAATCAACAGCAAATTTTATCCCACGAGGAATAACAGCAATTTCACCTGCACGAATGGTCAGTTTACCGCACTCGGTTCTTAGCAATAGCTCACCGTGTTGCGGCACAAACAACATTTCACCATCTGCATTATAAAAGTAACGGTTTTGCATTGATTTATTAGCGACATAAATATGAATACCAATACCGGCTTGGCCATTGGCACTACCGTTAGCTGCCATGGTGACTAAACCATCAATAAAATCAGTTGGCTTTTCTGGTATTTCAATTGGATCCCAACGTAGCATGGTGGGTGGCGTTGCTACTTCTGTGATAGGAGCGGTACGAATCAGGCCATTATCAATTGGTGTGTAATCACCTTGTACAACTGAAGGTCGAATGCGATAAAACCATGTTCGGCGGTTATCAGCACGTGGGGCTGTGAATGCCGTTGTACTGAACTGCTCAGCATATAAATCGTATTTTACTTTTTGTGGGCTGAATTGACCGATTGGTAATGCACCGGGTAATGCTTCGGTTTCAAATTCATTACCAAAGCCTGTCATATATTGTAATTCGTTATTCATCACTAGACTCCTGAAAGGTTTTAGGTAAGATACTCTCATGTGAGAGTAAATTCAAACCACGCTGAATTTCATTATGTAAACATTCTTTGACAGTAGTGAAGCCATGATAACA
Source organism: Pseudoalteromonas sp. CF6-2 (assembly GCF_021729425.1). Lineage (NCBI taxonomy): Bacteria > Pseudomonadati > Pseudomonadota > Gammaproteobacteria > Alteromonadales > Pseudoalteromonadaceae > Pseudoalteromonas > Pseudoalteromonas sp. CF6-2. The sequence goes on along the minus strand of NZ_CP091443.1, from coordinate 198,989 downwards.
GATAAACAGCCAACACTCGATTTACAAAAATTCTTACCTTACTCACTGACTAATATAGCTGTGCAAATGAGTGAGCAGTTTAGTGAACTTTATCAACAATTTGATTTAACGGTGCCGCAATGGCGCGTTATTGCTAATCTTGCTCAGTATGGTCAGTGTAGTGCAAAAGCTTTGTGTGATATGGCACAAATGGATAAATCAACCGTATCCCGTGCAGTAAAATCACTATTAGCAAGAGAGCTTTTAACGGCAAAGCCCGACCCGATAGATAAACGTGCAAACCTGCTGATGCTGTCTAAAAAAGGGGTCTGTTTACATGAACAAATAGTACCGGAAGCAATTGCATGGCAAGCACATTTGGTGAGTGGTTTAGATAGTCATGAATTAACACATTTTTTTAACATTCTTACTAAGCTTTCCAATCACTTAAATAAAAATGTGTAAATCTGTAATCAGTGCTTTATAGCAATTGATTTAGGCAATCTATACGTATATGATAATGGCTATCATTTACAATTAGAAACTTGGATGTCTCCCTATGAAATTAGCGTTAAACACCGTGAAAACGCTAGGCCTAAGCCTAGTATTCGCTTCTACTTTTATTGCCCAACCTGTATTGGCAAATGGCCCAATTGGTGAGCACGTTAATCATCTAAAAGAAAATTTGAAGGATTATTCTGAAGACGTTGAGTGGATGATCGGCAAAGTAGACACTATGGTAACCGATTATGAGGCCAAAGGTGCGAAAGCTGTAAAAAGCGGTGACTTAATCGAATACTGGGAGTCTGTAAAGTTTCACAGCGCTATTGAAACAAACTACGTGCCGGTTTATGCATCAATCTGGCAAGGCATTTACGGTATTAAAATGGCCATTGATGATAAAAAACCAGCAAGCGAAGCTCGTGAGCATCAAAAGGCCTTGAACGCTGCCTTGTGGCAGGGTTTAGGAGCTGTTAAACTGGCTGCTGACTTCCAACAAAAAGGCTTATTAAAAGCTGTTAAAGCAACGGCTTCTGAAACAATGACGCAAAGTGCAACAATTGACGAGATTAAACACAAGTTAGACCGTGTTGTTGCAAAATATGCAGAGCGTTTAAGCGAAGAAGCAACTCAAATTGTACACGACACTTACCTTCACTTATTCGAAGGTGTTGAAGGTACACTGATTGAAAAAGATGCGAAGTTAGTCGAAGTTCTCGAAAAAGATTTTAATGTAACCCTGCCAAAGGCTATTTCTGATAAAGGGAGTGTTGACCAAGTACGTGCAGTGGTTGTTGATATGCAAGAAAAACTAGATCGCGCTAAGGTGTTACTAGAAGAAGCCGAAAAAGCACGTAAGGATGTATTTTAGTGAAGCGTAGGACCTTTATTCAAGGCCTGGCTGCGTTTGGGGTAGTAGGCTCAATGCCGCTACCTCTATCACGAGCCTTTGCAGCGACTGCTGCAAGCCCAATTTCAGTGAAAGACTTACCAGCCCTTGAGGGGGATTTAACATTATATTTAGGTCGCGGTGAAGGCGGTTTGTACGAAAATGTGCTGCAATCAATCCAAAAGAAAAACCCAAAACTAAATTTATCGATTCGACGTGGACCCACTGCAGCTTTAGCCAATATGATCGTGGCAGAAGCAAAAGCAGGTGTAAAACGTGCCGATTTATTTTGGGCCGTTGATTCTGGTGCAATTGGCTTAGTTACAGACGCAGGTCTGGCTAAACCTTTACCAAGTGATTTAGAAACTCAGTTACAACCGCAATTCCGCTACCCTGGTTGGGCTCCAGTGACAGGTCGCATCCGTACATTACCTTATAACACTCAGCGCCTTAGTAAAGATCAGATCCCAGATAGTATTATGGCAATTGCTGAGAGCGATTTATCAATAGGCTGGGCACCAGCTTATGCGTCATTTCAATCGTTTGTAACAGCAATGCGTATACTTGAGGGGGATGATAAAACAGCTAAATGGCTTAAAAAAGTTCAAAAACGCTCTAAAACCTATGCGGGTGAACTCGGTGTAGTCATGGCGGTTGAACGTGGCGAAGTGGATATTGGTTTTGCTAACCATTATTACACATTACGCCTTAAGTCAGGTAAACCAGATGCTAACCTTGACCTCGCGTTTACTAATCAAGATGCAGGTTGTTTGGTTAATGCGTCAGGTGTGTTATCGCTGACCGATAATCCTAATGCAATGAATTTTATGCGTTATTTATTAAGTGAAGAAGTACAAAGTTACTTAGCCCGTGAAGCCTATGAAATCCCGTTGATCCAAGGTATTGACCAGCCAGCTGGGCTACCTGCGTTAACTGATATTTCACCGCCGAAAATCGATTTAACTCAATTGGCAGATTTAAGGCCAACACTCGACCTTATGCGCAGTAGCGGTGTTTTATAATGCGCATACCTGCTTCTTATCCCATGGCGCTGCTTGCAGCGCTTTTGGCGTTAGTGCCAGTTTATATTCTGATCACCTTAGCCAGTGATGCCACGGCTGTTTTTGATAGTCATAATTTAAAAATTCTTGGAAACACCTTATCGCTTATGGTGTTAACTGTATTAGGTTCTATTTTTATAGGCGTGCCTCTGGCGTTCATTAGTGCCTATGTGCAACTTCCTTTTAAAAAGCTTTGGTTAGTGCTATTTGCAGCCCCACTTGCTATTCCAAGCTATATTGGAGCATTTACACTTTATGCGGCATTTGGACCAGGTGGGGAGATAAACCAACTATTAGGGTTTGAAACCCCTGCTATGTACGGGTTACCCGGTGCTGCTATTGTAATGACCTTGTATACTTTTCCGTTTGTTATGCTAACAACACGTTCTTCTTTACTCAGCCTCGATGCCAGTATGGTAAATGCTGCGCGTACTTTAGGTATGTCGATGACCATGAGTGTGTTTAAAGTAATATTACCTCGTGTAGTTAACGGGATTGCCGCTGGATCATTACTGGTTGCGCTTTATACATTATCCGATTTTGGTACGCCGGCGATGATGCGCTTAGATACCTTCACCCGTGTTATTTATGTTGAATACAACGCATTTGGTTTAAGTCGTGCTGCGATGTTATCGCTGCAGTTAATGGTGATAGTTGGCTTTTTACTTTTCATCGAATCACAAATTAAAACCACGTCAGAGCGTCATGGTCGAGCTCTGATGTTATTTCCGACAAATGCTCAAAAACTGGCAATGCTAGTAACATTTTTGCCTGTTTTGTTATTGGCAATTTGTTTACCGTTAGCAATTTTTACTCTTTGGCTTGCCCGTGATGGGATTGCTGATTTTGATTTCAGCATTGCTTGGAACTCAGCTTATGCCTCGGGTATTGCTGCTTTTGTCGCTGTGGTTGTCGCTGTGCCAGTTGCTCATGCTGCATTAAGCGGTAAAGTAGGGCGTTTTATGGAACGAGTTACCTATTTTGGTTTTGGTATTCCAGGCATCGTAATGGGAACTGCGCTAGTTTATGGTGGTTTACAATTACCGCTTTTATATCAAACATTGGCATTATTAGTCATCGCTTATGTACTTCGGTTTTTACCCCTTGCTGTTGGTTCTGTGCGTACTAGTACTGAACACTTAGATTCAAGCTTAATCAAATCAGCGCGCGTACTAGGTGCAAGTCCACGTGAAGCATTTATGCGTATTACCTTGCCTCTAACACTGCGCGGTATTATTGCCGGTGCGGCTTTGGTATTTTTAGAATCAATGCGTGAGCTTGAAGCGACACTTTTATTAGGCCCGACAGGGTTTGAAACCCTCTCAACATATTTATGGCGTGTTTATGAAGCCGGTTACTTTGGCCGTGCTGCAATACCAGGCTTATTGTTGGTAGTGATATCAGCCTGTGGCTTAGCTATAATGCTCTCTGGTGAAAAGCGCAGTCAATTAGAACATTAAGGATCAGTATAAATGCTATCAGTTAGTAAGCTGTCTATCGATTATGGTAGCAATCGTGTGGTGAGTGATCTTAATTTATCACTTGGAGAGAGTGAGATCCTGATGCTAGTTGGTCCAACTGGCTGTGGTAAAAGTACCATTTTGCAAGCTCTGGCAGGGCTTATTCCCATCAGCGAAGGCGAAATTAATTTAGGCACATGGCGTGCTACTCCAAAGCTAAAAGTGCCGCCTGAGAAACGTAAAGTAGGTATGGTTTTTCAAGACTTTGCGTTATTTCCACATTTAACGGTGCAACAGAACATTTGCTTTAGGTTGACCGATACATCCAAAGCAGATCATTGGATAAAGCTTCTGGGTCTTGAGGCGTTTCGTAATAAGAAGCCTGCAACATTATCAGGTGGTCAAAAACAACGTGTCGCGCTTGCGCGAACACTTGCTCACGAACCAGATTTTGTATTACTTGATGAGCCCTTATCTAATCTTGATGCAGCGCTTAAAGATACTTTACGGTGGGATATTCGTAACGCATTAAAAGATGCAGGTGTCCCTGCGATTTGGGTCACTCATGACCAAGAAGAAGCCCTATCCATTGGTGACCGTGTGGGTGTACTTAAGGAGGGGGTGATTCAGCAACTTGATACCCCTGAGCGCTGTTTTAGCTTACCAACAAACCGCTTTGTGGCTCGCTTTTTAGGTGAAGCGAGTTTCATAGCAGGTCAATGTGAAGGTGATATAGCGACAACAGACTTAGGTAATGCCCCTGCAATTAAAGTTGACCACAATTCCGCTGAGGTTGATGTACTATTGCGACCTGATGATGTTCATTTAATTCAAAATGCACAATCGTCAAATGGTGTCGTGACATGGGTGCGCTACGAAGGTGGTAGCCGTTTATGTGCTGTAGAACTTGCCTGCAAAACGATAGTTACAAGCCGTGTAAGCCATGAAGTGGTTGTGCGGCCGAATGACCACGTACATGTATCAATTAACACAACCCATCCGTTGGCCGTATATCCACGCTAACTAATAAAAAGCCCGCCTAATAGGCGGGCTTATAGTTTGCTTTTAATTATTAGAAGCTATAACGAACCCCGATACGCATCTCCCATAAAGAAGGTTCAGTTTGTACACTCGTACCAGCAGGGTTGTTGAAAGAGCTATAAACATACTGACCATCAACGATGTCAGCTGTTACTGCACTTTGTAACGAACTACCTGATTTTAAAACACCCCAATCATCGTTTAATAGATTACCGATGTTTTTAATTACGAAATAAGCTGAGCCTTTTTGGTCAGGCGTGAAGCCCATAAACTCTTGCTCAACTTTTAGATCGAACGTAACCCACCAGTCGCCATCAATATTATTACGTTTTTGGATCTCACCTCGCTTTAAGCCTTCACTTTCAATCCAATTGTTAAAGGCAGCTTGATCGAAGTCAGGACCATAAACAACTGATGCATCATCAACTTCTGGTACATATAAAAGTTGGCGGCTCGCATCGTTAAAGCCTAAACCACCAGAATCCCTATCAAAGGTATAAGAGTATGGGTTAGTTTGCTGTGCTTGACCAAATAGGTTGAATTTAGTTTCGTAGCCGTCAAAAATTTCATGGCTATAACCTAAAGATAGTGTAAAGCGATGTGGTATTTCATAATTAGAGGTTGTAACGCCTGGGTTCTCTGAATCAGATACCGCAATAAAGTGGTAATTCGAGAATGCTACAGAGCTGGTCATTGGGCTCACATCTTTTGCCACGGTATAAGCATAAGAAAGTGCTAAATCTATACCGTTATCAAATGCTTTATTCATTGATAAAGAAAGTACATGTGAATAAGCATCGCTGCCTTCAACATTTGTTAGCATAAAGTCAGATACACGCGGATGTAAAACATCGTTGTAAACAGGGCGTCCATCTGGCGCTGTGTCTGTTTGTACGTTAGCAATGTTGCGAATAATTGCCGAGTCTTGTTTATCTGTATAGAGATAATCAACATTGAACACATAATCATTGCTGGTGATGTAAGTACCACCTAAAGAGAATTTCCATTCTGAAGGAATTTCAAAATCAGGATCAGTTACATTAGCACTCGCATCTGCACTACCTTGCCCAACCTCGTCATAGAGAGATTGTGGAATGTCATAACCAGGCATACCGCCGCCGTTAAATGCAATGGCATCATCGCCAAGAATTTGTAAACCTTTTTCGTTAATCTGAATATTTCTTACACCGTCATTAGAGTAGCTGTTTGATACCCAAACATTTGGATTACCACCAGAATATAGGCCAAAACCACCACGTAACTCTAATTGATCGTTATAAATCCAGTTGATGCCTAAACGCGGTTGAAGAAGGTCAATACCATCGAGGTTTTGGCTATTTGAAAAGCCATATCTGTCTTCAAAGTTTTGGTTATGGGTTGGTTTATCGCTGCTTGTATACCAATCATAACGTAGACCCGCTGTAATCGTGATATCGTAGTCAATTAGCTCAAACTTATCTTGAAAGTAAACGGTGTTTAAGGCGTAAGCAAATTCACCCGCTGCATCGTCTGGATTTTGTGATGATGCGTTGCCATAGTAAACACGCGCAATACCATTTTCAAAATCGTCAATTGAACTAAAGCGATATTCGCCTTCTGTGTGCTGAACAAATAAGTTGTATACATCCAGTTCTTCACGTTCATAACCAAATGATAATTCATGATCTTCTAAATAGTATGTGCCACCTAATTTAAGTGATAGGTTGTCATAATTTAGGATATTTGATTGGCGAGAATCGTCAGGGCCGATATAAACATCAATATCACCGGTGTCGATACGGAATTCACCAAAACCAGATGCAGCATCTAAAGATTGCTGGCGGTTATCGAGTTTTGAATAACCCACTCTTACTTCAGTTGAAAAGTTATCTGTCCAATCAGAGTAAAGAGAGGCAACATAAGATTCTAATTTAGCGCCACGCTCATAGAAGTGGTTTGAAAGGGCTATTTCGTCAGAATCTGCATCAGATTGGGCAAGAGAGAAGCCATCATTATAGTTATATACAAGGCTTGCACGGTGAGCATCGTTAATATTCCAATCAAGCTTTACTAAAATCTTTTCGTCTTCGACAGGTAGGCTCGGAATCATGCTACCTGGGTCGTAGTTATAGTTATCTTTTGAGATTTGTGTAATACGATCGATAGTTGCTTGATCAATACGGTTGTCAGCAAATGGAATATAATCAAAGATTTGCGCGCCTTCTAGTTTCTCATAAGAAGTAAAAAAGAATAGCTTATCTTCAATTAAAGGTAGCCCTACGTTAAAACCATAGCGTTTCTCAGTGTAGTTTCCTGTATCAAGCTTTTTACCTTCGATAGAGTCACCAGACATTGAGTCGTTGGTATAGTCGTAAAACAAACCACCATGAATTTCATTGGTACCTGATTTTGTTACCGCATTAATATTACATGATGTAAAACCACCGTATTGCACGTCGAATGGCGCAAGTTCAACGGCTACTTGGTCTATAGAATCGAATGAAAATGGCATGCGTTCGGTAGGGTAGCCACTCGAATTTAAACCAAAGTTATCATTCATGCGCACACCATCAACAGTCAAGCTGTTGAAACGAGGATTACCGCCGCCACAATTAATTGAGTTTGCATTTGTTTCATCAATAAAGATGCGAGGGTCGGCGCGAATAATGTCTTTTAAATCACGGTTGATGGCAGGACGAGACTCTAGATCTTCAAGCGAGAAGTGACTTGCAGGACCTGTGCTGCCAGTTTGTGCGCTTATCGGTGCGCCAGATACCACAATTTGTTCCATTTGCTGTGTTTGTAAGCTAACAGTTACAGGATAATCTTGACCTAAAGTCAAATAAATACCATCAAGTTGTTGATCTTCATATTGATCAGAATCGACGATAATTTTGTAAGGGCCACCGACGCGAAGGCCTTGGCTAGAAAAATTACCTTCATTTGTTACCGTCGTTTTTTTAACTGAGCCTGAAGGGATATGGATTATTGTTATTTGTGTACCAGCAGCAGGATTGCCATTCGGGCCTGTAACTTGTCCTTTGATAGAAGAAGAGGTTTCATTGGCCATTGCAGCATGGCTGAACGTTAAACAAGTCGCAACAGCGATTGCCAGTGTACTTTTATTAAATGTTGATTTCATGAGGTTTCCCGTTATTAAATTATGATACTTACTGTGTGTAAGTACCTTTCCTTTTTTAAAATCAATGTGTGTCATTTTTATTACAGATATAAAAAAGCCCGTAATTAAACGGGCTTTAAACAGTATAGATTAGAACTTGTAACTAATACCAATTTTAGCTTGCCATGCAGAAGCACTTTGGTCGATTAGTGTGTAATTTCTTACATCGGCACCATTGTATGCTTCATCAATTATATAACGGCCTTGGTCATCTAAACCACCAAAGTCATAAACTGATTGGTCTTGATAGCTAAGGCGCTTTTCAATACCCCAGTCGCTATTAAGCAAGTTAGCAAAGTTATCAATCATGAAATACACTTCACCGCTATGACCTTTAGCGAAACCTGGGATTTCTTGCTTAACGCTGATATCCATGGTTGTAACCCAAGGCATAGTACCCGTATTACGGTCTAATATTTCACCGCGCTCAGAAATGCCCGCTCTATCAAGTAGTGCTTCAAGCTCACCCCAAGTAAGTTGCGATTCATCCCAGTTTACATTTGGATCATCTGCACCAGTTGGAATATAAGCTAAGTATGCAGAGCTTGAGTAGAAGTCACGCGAATCACCTAGCGCACCATCTTGGTACGAAGCCATTGTGTGGCTGTAAGGGCGACCTGAACGACGCTCAAAGTAAAGGTCAAACTTAGTGTCATAGCCTTTAAAGAATTCAGTGTGGTAGCTGATATTCACTTTGAAGCTATGTTCTACTTCATAGGCACCACGCTGTGCTAAGTCTTGGTTACGGTTTTTAGTAACACTGTGCTGGTAGTTACTTTGCGCTTGTGAAGATGAACCTGAAGATGCTTCAGTGATATCTTGGTGTGCATAGCTTGCTGAGATGTATAAACCGTTATCCCATTCTTTTGCAAGTGCTGTTGAGAAGATAACTGAACGGCCATCATCAGATGAATTTGTTAGCATGATATCGAAGTTATCAGCAAGATCACCTGAGTAGATGCTTTCATGGATTAAACGTTCGCCATCAGCCGCAACGCCCACAGGTACGATAGCCGTGTTGTGCCAAATTGCTTCGTTTTCTTTCTTGTGGTAAGCGATTTCAGCTTGCCACTTGAAACCATTACCAAGTAATTCAGAGTCAAAGTCATACTCGAAACCAATTTGGCTACGGATGCTTGAAGGTAATTTAAAATCAGGGTCAATGTAGTTTGTGCTACCCGCACCTTTTACCAGTGAATCTTGAATTGCGCCTGGCACAGATGTGATATCTGCAGGGTTATTTGCGTAGTAATCATTAATTACTGATTGTGGTGCATCAACAAGTGTAATACCGTCTTTTTGGTACGAGTTGTTATACCAAACGTTAGGAATACCACCTTGGAAACGACCTACACCACCGCTGATTGTTAGGTTTTCTGTTGCGTAATATTTAAACCCAACACGTGGTAGGATGATATCGACGCCATCAAGATTCTCTTGGTTTGAAAAACCATAAGTCTCTAGGAAGTTTTCATTTAGAGTTGGTTTGTCGTCAGATGCTAAACGCTCATAACGAATACCTGCATTTACTTCTAAATCGTCACCAATATAAAAAGTATCTTCTAGGTAGATTGCTAATTGGCTACGCGTTGCATCGTATGCTGTGTCTGCAGCGTTGTTTGTATAGGCGTTTGCGTAAGAGAAGTCATAAGTACCATTAAAGTTACCTACTTCGCGGTTTGCAAAACCAGCTAGGCTATCAAACTCCCATGAACCTAATGAATTTGCAGCAAATAGGTTATACAGATTGAGTGATTCATACTGAATACCAAAGTTAAGCTCATGCTCATCCAGAAGGTAAGTACCATCAAATGTTAATGTTAGGTTTTCAGTTGAAGACTCATTCGCGTGGCGGTATTGGTCTGTACCAAACTCATACGCTGGACCACGGTAGTATTCTTCAACTTTTACGCTACCAATATTCGAGTTTGTTAAGCTGTTTGAACTGACATCTTTATACGCGATACCAATCTCTGATGAGAAAACATCGCTCCAATCTGAGTAAAGTTTTGTAGAGAAATTGTTGAATTTAGTTGCATAAGTATAACGGCTTGAAGCAAGTAACACCGTGTCACCGCCAGTGCCGAAGTTACGCTCTTCTTGATCGTCTTGCCACTGATATGTGAAATCTAGACGGTGTGCATCGCTGATGTTCCAGCTTAGTTTGACAAGTAGTGATTCATTCGTATCTTCAGGATCGCCACCTAAAGAGTCTTGGAAACCATATACATTGTCTAATACAGATAAGAAGTTATTTAATTGCTCTTCTGTTACATCGTATTCGTTCGTTGCACCAGAACCCTCAAAACCATAATCTAAATCAAGTTCGCTCTTCCAGCTGTTGTAGTTAACAAAATAGAAAAGTGTGTCTTTGATTAATGGACCGCCCACGTTAAAACCAAAACGTTCTTCTGTTTGAATTGGTTCTACTTTGTTTATTTCAAATGTTTTATGGCCATCTTCGTCTAAAACAGGGCGACCATCAGCATAAACTTCAGAAATACTATCTACATCACCTGCCATATCTGGCGTTGATGTTTCGTAGAAACCTGAGAATTTAAATTCATTTGTACCAGATTTTGTTACGGCATTAATTGTACCACCACCAAAGTTACCTTTTGATGCTGAGAAAGGTGATACATCAACTGAAATTTGCTCAATTGCATCAAGTGCAACAGGTGGTTGAGCAGTAGGGTAGCCGCCATAGTTTAAACCGAAGTCATCGTTTTGGCCGATACCATCAACGGTTAGGCTGTTTGTACGTGGGTTATTACCGGCAAACGTAAGCTCACCACTACCATTGATATTTGCAAGTGGGTTTAAGCGTGCCACATCTTTAATGTCTTTGTTAAAGCTTGGCATATTATTGATTGTGTCTTCACCGAAAACACTGCTTGAACCGCCTGATTGCTGAACAATTTTATAGCCAGAAACTTCAATTTTTTCCATTGCTAATGAGTTTAATTGTTCTTGTAAACGGTAAGTATCACCAAGCTCTAAGTAGATATTCTCTACCATGCTGTCACTGTGTGTATCTGAGTCGATAAGTACAGTGTATGGGCCACCAACACGTAGACCATTAGCGATGAAAGTACCGCTTTCATTTGTAGTTAACTCACTGACTGTGCCAGTTGGTTGGTGAATAACCTTTATTTTAACATTTGCAGCTGCTTCACCAGAAGGCGTTGTAATTTTACCTCTCATTGAAGATGAGGTATCTGCAGCCATAGCACTTGTTGAAACACCAAGAGCTAATATAACTGCTCCGGTTAATTTCGAAAGGCGTAACTTATTCATTATGTTATTTCCCGTGTTAGAGGTTTGTTGGTTTATAGTTCACTGCTAGCAGGCATCTTAAGTGCCTTTACTAACGGTTTTGCTGATTTATCAAATAATGAGTTTAATAAACCGGCTAATCTAATCCCGCTTTGTTGTAGGCGAGTTTTTACAATTGGTAAATTTTTATAGATATAACTGTAACTTACATTTGTTTCATTTTCTTTATAGAGTGAATTAGCAATGTTGTTTGACTCAATCAACCAATCACTCGGAGAGCTCGCAAGGTAATCTGAGATTAATGCTTGGTTAGATGTGTCAACGAACTTGGCAAACTCTGTGTAAGATAAGTTTTCGTTTTCTATTAATTTAGTATCCCAAAGGCTGTGTAGGTTTGTATCTTGCCCGAAGAATGTGACAGAAATGCGATTGCCACCACGGTCTTCGCTGCGACCAGCATGGAAAGGTTGGTGGCTATCACCAACAAGGTGTACTAAAAAGCGTAATGCAAATTGTTTTTCAGCTAATGATGCTTTTTCGTTTTTTAATACTGAAATTGAATATTCGATACCTTCAAGGATATCTGCGACTGTTTCTTTATTATGGTGAGCATGAGCGTCATAGGCAGGTTTTGCATCATCTTCAGCAAAGTTTATATAGTGCCAGCGTGATGACTTTTTTTGCCAGAATTTTTCTGGTGCAGAGCGCATTTCATCAGCCCATGTGGCTATTTGAGGGAGTGATTCACCATCAAGTAATGGAACTAAGGCGTCTCGAGTGGTGTCGGTAATATGCATTGCTGCTAATTCACCAACAATTCGATGGCCATTTTGACCCCAAGCATGTGCAGGGGCTGCGGATAAAACTGAAATTACTGGTGTAGTTAACAGCAACATCTTCATTGTTTTTAGTAACATTGGTTGAGCGTCCAAAGTGAATGTTTGCTTAATCAAATTTTCTGGCGCCAATTCTCCTGAATTTTGAGATAAATAGAAAGGACTCAATAAGATTCATAATTTCTTGTTCATAAAGTAATAAAATCAGCTGGTTAGAATGTTTAAGTAAAATTACTTGTTGTAATGAGTAAGAATAATTGTTCAAATAGAGACTAGCGCGAGCAAGTGGTTAGTAAAATTGAGTTTAAGAACTATATTAATAAAAAAATCATCGATTGTTACATTTTTGTTTCTGTCTATTATTTTGTTTTTCTGCATTGGTTTTATGCAGGGAAAACCAGTGGCACCTGACTTAAAATCGTTTATTGAAACTTCGTATACCTGCAATACAAAGTCAGACAGCAATTTAAACGAACTTGTCGTTTATGTATCCGCAAAAACACTCGCTGAGGATGTGGCAATATCCTTGTGTGATGATTTAACCATTCGTAAACAATACGGTAGGGTTACGTCTTACTGGGGTTATAAAACATCAGATTCCATCGAGTTTTTAGGCAAAGGGATCGCTGATTTAATTCTTGCAAAAGAGAATTTAATTGACGCCTTCATGGCGCAATCTACTTATAATTATCAAGCCGTTGTAGGATTCCCTGATTACACTGCATACCTCATTTCGAGTAAAGAAAAGCCCCGAATTGAAAAGTCGTACTTTTTAGATAAGCGTATTGGCTTATTGGATTACCCCACAAGCCGTTCGGGTCACATATTACCGAAACAACTTTTTAAAACATTAGACATAAATTTAGAAAATTTAAATATCACTTATGCCAGCTCTCATACTGAGCTAAGAGAATTACTCGCCAGTGGTCAAGTTGACTTAATTTCATCCTATTGGCAAGACAGTGACCAAGCTAGTTTTTCGGTTAATTACATCACGCCAATAAGAGATAATGTTAGTGGTAGCCGTTGGTATTTAAAAATGCAAGATGAGAACACCGACCTTTTGTGTGCTGTTCAAGCTCGCCTCACGGACTTAGCGCGCAATCAAAGCTCCCATTACTTTAATCATGTAGAATCATTTTGGGATTGTAAAAGCGATTCAAATAAGCACTCAGTCGAGGTCGTCGATGCTTCTAAGTAAAGATAAACTTTTTTATGTAATCGTGTTTTTGTTAACAACAGTATTGTTAGTTGCAAGTTTCTATACTGCAAAATTTTACAAAACGCAGATGAATAATCAATTGTCTGTTGCAAAGGTACAAAGCAGAATCGCACTCGATTTGAACTACTTAAACTTACCTGATGATTTTTTAAAGCACTCAGGCAGTAAAGAAATGGTTTCCAATTACATTACTCAGTTGAATGCACGTATTAACCAATCTGGCATTGTGGTTTATTCTATCGAAGGTATTACAAATTCAAAAGTGCAAGGGGAACGTATATCAACTCAATTACAAACCCCGAAAAGAAGTTTGTCGGTTACTTTTATTTTAAACAAAAATCTATTAGTAAAGTCTGATATTGTCGTTTTAATTTTTGTGCTTCTAATCGCGTCGCTATTTACCTATTTAGTTAGTCAGAGCAGACGGTCATTTTATAGTGCAGTAGAAGCGACAGCAGATGATGAACTAATACTTGCTGAGACACCTAAGCTCGTTGTCGATTTAAACACGAAAACATTTTCATCAACTGCACTTGAAGCAAAGTCAGTTGCGCTAGCAAATAAGCCATTATGTTTTTATTTAGCCTTGGTTGAGTTTTGTATCCAATATCCTGATGTTGTGCTTAATCAAAATAAAGATGTACCAGATGAGTTATTAAATCTTGCTAATAAATATTTTTATCGTTTAGTTGAGCTTGGTCATACAATTAGAAAACGTCCGAACTTTACCAATAGTCTTGAGAAAACGTTAAGTGAAATTAGGGCTGCACTGGATGACGTTTGGCAAGATGACCCTGAGCTTAAGGAAATATATTACCCTCCCAAAGCTCATGGTGAAGGTTCTCGCTCCCGATTACATCACTATGGTTTAAAAGCAATTTCCTGTGATGATATCGAAGTAATAGGGAAGTAGCATACTACTTCCCATGTTGTACTTATTCAGGTGCGTAATCAGCCGCTGTTAATGGACTATTTTCTTCGAAGAAGCGCTTCAATGCTTGGGCATCCGTGTCATCTGTACTTACGAATCCAGACTTATTCGTCAATGTCGGGTACCCGTCGCCCCCTGATGCGTTGTAGCTATTGATACTCATACGATAAGTTTTGTCCATATCGAGTGCCTTACCATTAATTTTCACATCGTTGAGCTGCCCATCTTGCCTACTAAAACTAAGTTTATGGTACTGTAAATAAGCGCCTGAGTCCGGTGGGAATGAGGTCACAACTGACAGATAATCGAACAGTTCTCTTCCTGTTATATCAATGTAAGTAATGCGGTTTTTGAAAGGGTGAACTTTCAAAATATCTTTATAACTAACATCACCTGCTTGAATGCTATCCCGAATACCACCGCCACTGATCAAGCCAAAATCAGCCCCAACAGATTGCATTTGCGCGGCGATAATTACACGAGCAAGGTTAACCTGCTCGTAGCGTGCTTTGCTGCGGTCGCCTTCAAGTTTAGCATCGACTGAGCCAATCTTGCCCGCAATCTGAGCTGCGCCTTTTTTCTGATAAACCGCAAGTACATCTTGAACTGTCTTATCAGGTTCAATATAGTCACCGGCAAGCTGCTTTTTGCCCTGTTTATTTGTGGTATACAAGTTCACAGGGATTAATTCATAACTTAGTAAAGTTAATTGCTCATTTTCTAATTTAAATTCGGCTTTACCGACATACTTACCCCACTCATGAGCCTGCATAATCCAAGTACCATTTTGTTGATCTGGTTTACACTCTTTACCAGGCGCAAAGTCCTTATCGAGAACATTTGCACTTGACATACAAACGGGTTCTTGCGAATGCCCACCAACAATAATATCAAGCGTCCCTTCAGGAAGGTTACGTGCCATCGTTACATCACCAGGCGCGTTGATACCGAAATTAGCATCTACATAATGGCCCATGTGAGTGACGGCGATAGTAATATCAGGTTGATATTGAGCTTTTAACTTAGGTGCTAGGTTTGCAGCAACTTGGGTTGGATCTTTAAAATCAAGGCCGCCAATATATTGCGGGTTGCCTATTTTAGCCGTGTCAGTTGTCGTTAAACCTATTACAGCAATTTTAAGCCCATTCTTGTCAAACACTTTATAGCCTTGATAACGTGCTTCGCCAGTTTTTTTATCGATAATATTGGCCGATAAAAATGGGAAGTTTGACCACTTTTGTTGCTGATCAAGGACGGCGAGTGGATTATCGAACTCATGATTACCAATTGCCATTGCATCGTAGCCGATGAGTGACATACCTTTGAAATCAGGTTCTGCATGTTGCAGATCAGACTCCGGAATGCCTGTATTGATATCACCACCCGAAAGTAATAAAACAGCATGTCCTTGAGCTTTTGCATCTGCTCTTAATTGATCTATCAGTGTTTTACGGGCTGCCATACCATACTCACCGTGTTCGTTGTGCCAAAAACGACCATGATTATCATTAGTATGTAAAAGAGTAAAATACTGAGGATTGGTATCTTTTTCTTGAAAAGTGCTGCAAGCGGTTAATGAAAACAGCAGCGACGATAAAATAATAAAACGCATAATTGTTTGCCATATTAAAGCAGTAGGTTAATTATGCGCTTAGTTTAAACGACTTAGGTTTAAATTAAATGACTTTTAATAATTTTTATTGCCATTTTCAAAATTTAACTCACCTGTGGCAGCTAATTGACGTCGTTGAAGCTCTTGCTCTGCATAGTGTGATTTTTGATGATTATTACCTACCATCCAGTTTAAAAAACTGGCCGGTAATTGACTGTAAGGCTCACCTTGGTGTAGGCCAAAATCGCAAATAGCGCTTTCTTTATTCGCCATGGTTTATTCCTATGTGTTCATTGTTGTCGTGTAAATACTAACAAACTCAGCTAATTTGATAAGACGATTTGGCTTTAATTTATTTAATTTTTATAACTTTAATGAATATGCAATGTAAACAAGTGTAATTAACTTGTAATTAACTTGATGTGTTTTGTGTAACAATTCTTTCCTCTATTTAATAACCGCTAGTTTTTATTTAACCTCTTCATCTCAAAATAAAAACTATCAGGAAGAGACAATGAAAAAAAATTTGTTCGCGTCTGCGTTACTCGTAATTGGTTTTCAAGCTAATGCAACCATTGTAGAAATGCAAACGAATCAAGGTACAGTTACTGTAAACCTCTATGATCAACACGCACCTGTAACGGTTGCGAACTTTTTAGAATATGTGTCAGATGGCTCGTATGATGGAAGTATTATTCACCGTTCAGTAGATAATTTTGTAGTACAAGGCGGTGGCTTTTCATTCGAAACAGATTTTACAGCAATTGATAAGAAAGCTGCGATTTCAAATGAGCCAGTCCTATCTAACGTAAAAGGAACCATTGCTATGGCTAAACAAAGTGGTAACGCAAACAGTGCCACCAGCCAATGGTTCTTCAACCTAAAAGATAATAGTGCTAATTTAGATGTGCAAAATGGTGGTTTCACAGTATTTGGCGAGATTACACAAGAAAGCTTTGATGTACTGACTAAAATCACTGATCTTGTGCACTGCGGAGAAATTCCCGTTGTCGGTTTAAGCAAAGATCAATGCCCAGAAACAACCGCAGGCTTTAATGGTGAAAATTTAGTGACTATTAA
Source organism: Pseudoalteromonas sp. CF6-2 (assembly GCF_021729425.1). NCBI lineage: Bacteria > Pseudomonadati > Pseudomonadota > Gammaproteobacteria > Alteromonadales > Pseudoalteromonadaceae > Pseudoalteromonas > Pseudoalteromonas sp. CF6-2. Next base: position 181,941 of record NZ_CP091443.1, on the reverse strand, counting down.
CAGTGTTGTTGTCATTGATGAAAACCCTGATTCATCAGCAGGTTTGTCACCAGTTGAAAATACATTAATAGACAGTGATGATAACAAGGGCGGCGATTCTGGTTCAAGCAGTGGCTCAATGGCCTGGCTGATGTCGATTTTGGCAGCCAGCGTTTTATACCGTAGAAAATTTATACAGTAGAAGCTTCATACCCTGGAAGACTTATACTTTAGAAGGTAATGTAAGGCGCAATTTGCGCCTTAAAAAATTCTTATTAGAATTATTAACCACATGATAAGCATGACAAAGCTACTGACAACAAAGCTATAATAACGTAGTTTTAGTGTGTTTGTTGTTAGGTGAATTACACTGTGCAGTAATCTTAGCCCGACATAAAGCCATGCAAGAATTACAAATACAAACCCAGCTGCGTGAACTTGTAAAGCAGTTAAACAGGCAATGAAAAACAGAATCGGCATTTCAAACTGGTTTATAAAGTTTCGATCTGCGACTCTAACCTCTGAACCTGCCTTATCTAATTCCATTGTTAAAAAGTCTTGCATTTTTATGACTTTATTTTTTGCCGCAGTGAAACGGCGCCGTCCCATAATCACCATGATAGAGAATGTGAGTAATACCTGAGTGAACATTGCTGCAATTAGCCACTTTTCCATAGTTCATCCTTTGTTATAGTTATTTTGTTGAAATTCGAGCCTTAAGTACTTATTTTTCACAATGTGTTACAAAGTTTTTAGAGTCTATACCCTAATAAGCATTGAATTGCGACCTGTATAAGCACATGATAAATAAAAATAGAGTCAATTTCTAATGGATACGAAATAATGAAAAAAATAATGGGCCTGAGTGCTATTGCATTTGCCGTTTTAGCTGGATGTAGTTCAACACCAAATCAAACTACCAACACAAACCTAATTCCAGAATCGCTTATTGTTAGTCCCAATGACACCCGCGAATATAAAACCCTCAAGTTAGCCAATGAAATTGATGTGATTTTAATCTCGGATCCAAGTGCCGAAAAATCAGCTGCTGCATTGAGTGTTGGGGTTGGTTTGTTGCACGACCCTATGAGTCAGCAGGGAATGGCTCACTATTTGGAGCATATGCTTTTTCTTGGTACAGAAAGATATCCTGATACTAAGGGGTATAGTGATTTTATGACTAAAAACGGTGGAGCTCATAACGCCTACACTTGGTTAGATATCACTAATTACATGTTTAAAGTGAACAACGATGCATACGATGAAGCACTTGATCGCTTTGCTGATTTTTTCAAATCGCCCAAGCTGTATCCTGAATATACTGACAAAGAAAAAAATGCCGTAAATGCAGAATGGTCAATGCGTCGTGAAATGGACTTTTTCGGTCAGTTTAAGCTTGCTCGCCAAATGATGGGGGATCATCCTGCAAACCGATTCTTAATAGGTAATCTAGAAACATTAGGCGATAAAGAGGGCAGTAATCTTCATAAAGAAACCGTGGCTTTTTATAACAAGTATTACTCGTCTAACATCATGAAAGTAGCGATGATTTCAAATCGGCCGCTAGCTGAAATGGAAGCAAAAGCGAAGCAGTATTTTGCAGACATTGAAAATAAGCAGATAGAAAAGCCAACTGTGACTGATAAGCTCGACTTTAGTAAGGCTGGCGGTAAACGTGTTTATTACTCCCCAAATGAAGATGTTAAACAATTAGAGTTGGAGTTTACTATTAAAGACAACAGCGCTGAGTTCGCTGTTAAACCAAATCGCTTTGTGTCTTATTTACTTAGTAATGAAATGCAAGGCAGCCCTGCACAAATCCTCAGAGATAAAGGCTGGGTTTCGCATTTATCTGCAAGCGATGCGCCGACTCAATATGGCAACTATGGCAGCCTTAAGGTTAATATTGAGTTGACCGATTCTGGCATGCAAAACCGTGAAGAAATAGTTGCGACTATCATGCAGTACATTGCACTAATCAAAGAGCAGGGGGTTGATAGTAAATACTTCAATGAAATTCGAACTTCTTTGAATAATGAGTTTCAATTTTTAGAAAAAGGCGACGAGTTTAGTTATGTCAGCAACTTGACCGATAGTATGCAGAAATTCCCTGTGAATAATGCAATCAATGCACCTTATTATTTTGCAAAATTTGATGCTGATGCTGTGCAAAATGTGTTATCGCAATTAAATGAAGATACTCTTCGTATTTGGTATATATCAAAGCAAGAAGACACTGATTCACAGCTTCATTTTTATGATGGCAAATACCGCATAGAAGATATTAGTGAAGAAGAAATTGCAAGTTGGAACAAGCCTAGTGAGTTTGAATTAGCTCTACCAACTGTAAACCGATTACTACCTGAAAGCTTTGCAATTAAAACAGCTGAATTTAAACAACAAGACCACCCTGAACTGGTGTTTGATGAGCAGGGAGTTAAGGTATGGCGTCAAGCAAGTCAACAATTTGCAGAGCAACCAAAAGGTCTTGTTGAGGTTTATATCAATACTCCTGACGCATTGGTTGATGCAAAGGCACAGGTACTTTACTCAGTTTGGGCAGATATCTATAACTTGCAGCAGAGTAAATTAAGCACAGAAGCGGCTGTTGCAGGTATGAGTTTAGGGCTACAGCCTAGTAATGGTCTTGTTCTATCTTTAAGTGGCTTTACTGATAAACAAGATGTTTTATTGGCACAAGCACTTGAAAACTTACAGTTAGACGTATCTAAAGAAGGCTTTGAACAAGCAATAGACCGCTATAAGCGTGATTTATTGAACCAACAGCAACAGTTCCCTTTCTATCAAGCGTTTGGAGAATACTCGAAATTAACACGAAGCGGTAAATTTGATACGGAAACCTTAATTGCAGCAGCTAATGCATTAACACTCGCTGATTTTGCTGCGATTAAACAATCGACACTTGCCGCTAATGATCTCCGTGTATTTTCCTTCGGTAACTATAATCAAGACGATGTGAACTCGATTGCTAATAAATTGATTGCTATCTTACCTCAGACTCATAAAAAATCTGACTTTGCTCGCAGCAAAGCGTGGTTGCCGAAGCTAGGTGAGCGCATTGTGTTACAAAAAGATATTATTGTCGCTGACGTTGCAGTTATCGATATGGTTGTTCACCCGACTCCAGGTTATAAGCAGCAAGCACAAGCTCAAGTGTTACAAAACCACTTCAGAACAGTCGCTTTTGATAAACTACGTACTGAAGAACAACTTGCCTATGCGGTCGGTGCTCTAGCCCGCCCAATTGAAGATTATTCAGCGCTGGGGCTTTATATCCAAACGCCAGTTAAAGGTCCAAAAGAAATGCAAGCGCGTTTTGATGAATTTAAAAAGCAATACGCAGTTGAGCTTGATAATATGACTGAAGACACCTTTATGCAGCTTAAGAACGCCACGCTTGTGTCTTTAAAAGAGCAGCCTAAAAACCTTGGCGATGAAATGGCTCCGTTAATCTCGGATTGGTATCGTGAAAACTTTAACTTCGATTCTAAAGAAAAACTGATTGCTGAGGTTGAAAAAGTAACCTTAGCCGATCTTAAAGATTATTATAAGAAAACGATGTTAAATGACCAAGCACCGCGATTGAATATTCAGCTGCGAGGTAGTAAATTTGCGGACAAGCCATTCGCTGATCTGGAAAATCAGATTAAAGTTGATAACTTAGAGACCTATTACAAAGGAATCCAATTCCAAAAATAGGATGTATATTTTAATAAATCAAAGCCCAAGCAAATGCTTGGGCTTTTGTTTTTATGCAATAAGCAAAAAACCAACCAATGCAGCTGTTGCTGCCAATATGGTATAAGGCAGTTGAGTAATAGCATGGCTCACTAAATCGCAACCAGACCCTTGTGCTGCCAGTACCGTTGAATCAGAATAAAAGCACGCTTGGCTGCCAAATGAAGAAGCCGAGAGTAATGCGCCAATCACCAAAGGAATATTCGCATCAATTGCGTAGGCAAGAGGCATAACTATAGGGATAGTAACCGCGAAAATCCCCCAGCTGGAACCCGTTGCAAAGGCAAGCACAGCCATGGCTAAAAATACCACGGCAGGTAGATATTGTGCCGTCATATAAGGGCTTAATGTATTAATAACATACTGTGGCAGCATTAATTGATCACACACATCTTTGAAAATAAATGCAGCGACTACAGTACCAATTGCGGGGATCATACTTTTAAATCCATCCAGCATACGTTCTACCAGCTCTGACAACGTCATTAGCTTTTGCAGCATATAAAAGGGTAGTACACTGGCAAAGGTTGCGAGCAAGCCTTTAAATACATCAATCTCAAAATAGACTGTGAATGCTACCAACAAAATAATGGGAACTAAAAAGTTATAGAGTTTGCCATTACTTGCCGCTGTCTCGAAGTTTTCTTCAGCCGCTTTTACTGCATATTCATCAGCAGTTTGCACATCACTATACTGACTATTGGCTACCTCGATTTGACTATTCATGGCACGAAGTTGTGCTTTTTTCATCGGGCCAAAGGCAGGAATAATGTTTAAGCTCACAAGTAACACCACTATTACTGCAAACCAAGCGTAAAGCATATATGGAATAGCCTGAATATAAACAGCAATACCTTGCCCTTCAGAGGCAACATTATTATCAACCAACAAACCGCCAAAAAATACCGCCCATGTTGATAGTGGTACTAGTACACAGATAGGCGCGGCTGTTGAGTCGACCACATAGGCCAGCATTTCACGGCTGATTTTAAATTTATCTGTGATACGTTTCATGGTTTCACCCACCGTTAACGCATTAAGGTAATCGTCTATAAAAATAATAACGCCTAACACAAATGTCATAACGAGTGATGAACGTTGTCCCTTTGCAAATTTTAATGCAAATTCAGCAAATGCACTTGCGCCACCAGTCCTCACTAATAAAGCAATGAGAGCACCGAAACCACCGCATACTAAGATAAGCCAAGCAATGGTTTCGTCTTGCATTACTTTTAATGAGATATCTGCAAAATTAGACAATACAGTGGTAGGGCCTAGCATGGCTAACCCAAACAAAGCACCAATGAGTAAAGATAATATAGGGCGGCGTAAAAATACGGCCAAAACCACCACCAATATAGGAGGTAGTAAACTTAACGCAGAAGGTTCTTGCATTACATTTTTCACACAGTTAAGCAATGCGAGATTGCTTACAGAAATCAAAAGTCTTTCAACTCAAGTAACTGCTTTACGCGAACACACTTTTATGGACCCATAGGGAAAGTGCCTGCGTTGGCTGGCGCCAGACAGTATAGAGGATATACTGCTTTTGTTTTGCCCAAAACATCGTACGAAAAATAATCCTGAATTTTAATTTAGTCAATAAGAATTTTTCTCTTATTCTAATTAATTTAATTGCGGTATTTATGTTAGGCTAGCGATTAGTTTAACGAGGTTTATATGGCTTTTTCAGATACATACAGATTAAGTAGTCATGCGGTAATCACTAACTCAGATGGTCAGGTGTTATTACTGAAAGCTAATTATGGAGAAAAAAGTTGGGGGTTACCTGGAGGCGCTTTAGATAAGGGCGAAACCATTCATCACGCACTCATACGCGAATGCCATGAAGAACTAAATTGTGATGTACAGATTGCCTACTTAAGTGGTGTTTATTACCACACAGCGTTTAATTCCCATGCATTTATATTTAGAGTTTTTTTGCCTGAACATGCAGAAATAACCCTAAGCGACGAGCATACTGACTATCGGTATTTTAACCTTGATGAGCTTTCTCACGTTCAAAAGGAACGTGTGCTTGATTGTCTTAATTTTACTTCAGATGTTGTTAGTAGAGTATATTAGGAGTTTGTTGTGACCGATATTTTCTTACGTGCAGGTTACCCCAGTGACGATGCTTTTATTTTGAAACTGTTAAATCAGGCATCGTTTCTGAAGTATATTGGTGATAAAGATATCAAAACCCATGCACAAGCTCAGCATTACATACAACAAACATTTATCAATAGTCATCAGCAAAATGGCTTGGGCTGTTATATTGTCTGCCTAGCTGACGAAACGCCCGTTGGAATGATTGGGCTATTTCAACGAGATGCACTGGCTATTCCTGATTTAGGTTTTGCTCTCTTAGCTGAGTATGAAGGACAGGGCATCACTACAAAAGCGGCAGATTTAATGTTATCAAAAGAGTATGTGAATGATTTTGACTTGTTAGCTGCGATAACATCAATACAAAATACAGCTTCGCAAAAAGTGCTGAAAAAATTGGCATTTGAAGAAGTTGGCGATCTCATTATTAATGAAGATCACCAACCTCTAAAGGTTCTTTTAAAGACTAAGTTTTGATAACTCAGCGCCGACTTCTTGATTAACTTCAAGCCATGTTGATTCTAAAGTTATAACTAGACCTTGATAATCATCTTCTTCAAGAGGGGTTAACTTGTTAAAATAGTTTATTGCTTTAAGCTGTCTACCTGATTCTGGCGTTGTGTAATATAAGCGCCATAACCCTGCGATATTCGCATTACCATTTTGATCACCATTAAAATGATGTAACTCGTACTCTAATTCATAATAAGTTTGCTGATCAATATCCGTAATGACGGGCAATCCTTTAATGACCATCCAATCTTTTAACTTCGTATAGAGTGCTTGGTGGGCACTTGCTGTTAGCATTAAGTCTGGTGACTCACTCCATAGATGATAATTCGCAGCATTTATGCGGTTATTATCGAGTACCATTGCAATACCACGATTATTTAATGAACCACGTAGCTGTACCGTGTTAACTCTAAGTTGAGCTTGGGTATCGTCACTCAGACGTTTCATCGCAGTTATAGGTTGCGAGAATTGGTAATACTGTATGGTAGAGAATGAAGTTTGACTACATGCAGATAATACGAATAGCGAGCTTATAAAAGTAATTAGTTTATAGTTCATTATTGTTTCCTTGGTGTCGGATCAGCAGGAAGGTCCTTATCGAAAATCAACATATTTGGTTGCTGATTTAGGCCACGCGTTAGGGGCTGTAGTTCTTCACTTAAGCGTTTAAACTCAGAAAGAGTGGTCTGCAATTGTTGGTGAAACGCTGAACCCTGTTGGTAACTTGCCATAGTCTTTTCAAACTGTTTCATGGTCTTATCAAACTGCTGCATACTTTGGGTCATTTCAGCAAAGTTGCGATTTATGTCGCCTGGCAGGTCTTGCGTATCTTGCTTATTAAGTAAATCTCTCATGTCATGGGCAAGCGCTTGATACTCTGAAAAGGTGGTTTGCATTTGCGCTAAGCTATCTTCAATTTTTAAATTATTTACTTTATTTAAAACATCCGAAACCTGATCAGCAATAACAGTAATACCACTGGATATACTTGGAAATACCGTATACTCAGCTACTTTTGATAGACTTGCTGGTTCAGCGTTATTGTATATATCTAAGTCGACATAAACCGCACCTGTTAACAGGTTTCCTGGTTTTAAAGAGGCTCTAAGACCACTTTTCACCCAGCCATCTAAACTTGAATGCCAAAACTCACGTGCGGCTGTGCTGTCGTGGTATAAGCGACCATATTCAACTTTTATGAGCGTAGGTACTGCGGTATTATCTGTTCTAAAGTGTGCTGGTTTTCCATCAATAATTACACTGGCAGGTGCTTCAACCACAGTGCCTATTCGCATTCCTCTGTATTCAACGGGGGCACCGGCTCTTAAGCCTCTAATCGACTGCTCAAATTCAATCAAATAGTAGTCAAAGTCATAAAAACGTTCTTCAAGCGCAGCTTTGTAACTGTTACTCAATGAAAAGCTGTGACCATTAGTGGCAACTTCACCGGGTGTTTGTTGCTCAGGTATACCAACAGATATGCCACCTTTTAGCAGCTTACTTAGTGAACCTGTATTGACATTAATACCATCCGCAGAGAGGTCAATTTCAATACCTGAATTTACCCAAAAAATGGAATTCAATGTAATTAAGTTTTGGTAGGGCTCATTAATAAAAATACCATACTTCATTGCTTGGTTTTTCCAATCGAAAGTTGCGGTTTCTATTTGGCCTATTTTGTAGTCTTTAAAGTATATTCCTGTGCTGACGTCTAGTACTTCGGCGTTATAGCTCAATAAGGTAAAACGCCCCCCTTTGACGTTGTTAGCAATCAAGGCTGGTTCGTCTTGAAGCTCAAAATCATCTGCCAATTTTTTGCTTTCACCAGGTGAAAACTCTAAATATACGCCCGATAATAGCGTGCTCATGCCACTGATACCTGTGTCATCAATTCGTGGTTTTACTACCCATATTTTGGCATCATCGGTGAGTAAATCTTCATAATGTTTATCTATCTGGGCACGGGCAATGACACTATTTTGCTTGTCCGATAGCCTTACATGATCAACTTGACCTATTTTTACACTACGAACTTTAATTTCGGTTTTACCGGCGACAATTCCTTCAGCGTGAGGCATTTTTATATAAATAGTTGTGCCTTGATTTGCTTGATACTGATATAGCATCCAAGCGCCTATTAACAGTGCCACGAGTGGTATAATCCAAATAGCGGAAATATTAGGCGCGGTTTTTATTTTTGCTGCTTCGCTCATACCAAATTCTCTTGTTTAGCTGTTTTTAAATTAGCAGGGCTATCCCATAATAATCGAGGATCAAATGCGTGGGCTGCAAGCATTTGGCAAATAACCATAGTTGTGAAAAAAACGGTCCCTATACCAGGTGTGACAGACATTAAATTCCCCAGCTGCACTAAGGCTACTAAAATTGCCACCACAAAGACATCAATCATTGACCATTTACCTATAAACTCAGTTAGTTGATAAACACGTGTGTAATTCTTCGTTTGTCTATTAGCAGGGCGGGTGACCATAAAGCATAGAAAACTGAGCACTAGCGCTTTTGCCAGAGGCACAACAACGCTGGCTAGAAATATAATTATAGCAATGGGGTATGAACCACTCGCCCATAAAATCATAACGCCACCAATCAAAGTTGACGGTGTTTCATCTCCTAAACTAGTCGTATACATAATCGGGTAGACATTGGCGGGTATATAACACGCAACAGAGGTAATTAACCATGCAGCCGCTTTTTGAATGCTGTTAGGGTTGCGGCTAAATGTTTTAGTTTGGCAGCGAGAACAAACCTCTGTATTACATAATTGACCACAGACATGACAGGCTTTAAGGCCTTGATCAATGGCTCTGGTATTAGGTTGTGTTTGCTCAATATAAATAGGTTCTTTTAATTGTTGCCATAAGCGCTGTTTGTTTATACGTGTCGTTGCTGCAACATAGCAGACAACAAAAGCAACGTAAGACCAGAAACTAACGCCAAATGCGATATCTGCCATCGACATAATCTTCACCATGCTGACCATAACACCTATCAAAAATATCTCTGACATTATCCAAGGTTCAAGAGCAAAGGTAACTTTTAACAAACGTTTTCCCCATAGATAGGGTAAAGCTTTAAGTAAACCTAAGTGTAAGGGGATGATCAAAGCTAAAAGTAACATAGGTAGGCCAATGATACTTGTATCAATAAAGAGTCCTAAGAAGTCATTGTCGTAGTTAAATAAAATGCGAGCTGCGTCAGGAAGAGTAATTGTTTGTGTTATACCGCTGCTGCTAAATGATAAAAAAGGGTAAAACATACTACTGAGAAGCATCAAAATAGCACTTAAGCTAAGCGCTACAACACTACTGTCTTGATTGGCTTTTGAAACTGACAGTTTAGTATTACAGTGAGGGCATACAGCCATTTGTTTAGCACTAAGGTACGGTATCTCGATGACAAGATCACAACTTGGACATGCTGTTTGCAAACTTTGCTACTCTTAAACAAGAACTTAGTTAATTCTGCACCAATTATCCTGTAAATACAAATGCAAGCTTCTTGGTTATGGGCTAGTATCTATCTTAAGCCGTTGAAAATATTCTAAACTAAAACTTTAAGGTGGAAAGTGAGTCGTACGTTAATACTTTTGTTATTTTTGTTCTGTTTTACAACTGAGAGTGTCTCTCAACAGAGCCATGAAAAGCAGATTATTGTCGCAGCAAGCTCATTTTTACCTCCTTACATTGTTAAACAATCGAACAGCGGTATTCAAATTGAGATTCTAAAAGCAGCATTACAAGCACAAGGTATTACTGAACTCGATATACATTATATGTCTAACAAACGCGCTGAGCAGCTGTTATTGCAAGGTAAGGTTGATATTGTTCTTAACTTTCCTCCGATGGCAATAGCGGGGATCCATAAAAGCGAGCCGCTTGTTATGTATCAGAATGTAGCTCTTAGTTTGGCTAGCAACGAATTTATTATTAAATCAATTTTTGATCTTGCAGGTAAGAGTGTCTTAGCATTTCAAAATGCTGTTAATTTTATCGAGCAACCGTTTAAGTCGGTAACAGAAAACTTGGCTTCCTATGATGAAGTAGTAAACCAACAGGCACAAGTCGATCATCTAATGAAGGGGTGGGTTGATGTTATAATAATGGATCGACGCGTATTTCTCTTTTACTTAGAAAAGTATAAACAATCCAACAAGGTGCTTCCTTTTGTTGTTCACCCTATATTTAAAGAAGCCCCAAGACCGGCATACTTTTCTAACAAAGCACTTAAAGATAGCTTTAATCTTGGTTTAGATAAGATTATTGCATCAGGCGAATATCAAGCAATTATCCGCCTAGATGGCACTGAATATGCGCAGTTACTCCGTCCTGAATCACGCAAATAAAGCAACTGTTTGGCGACTTAGCGCTATGAGTTTTCCGTCCTGACTCCAAATACAACCATCTTCTAGGCCATAACCATCTTTACTGTGGTGAGTGATTGCCTCATAACCAATCCACGCATCATGCGCGATGTTCGGTTCCTCAACAAATTCAAGGTACCATGACATACTACTTGCTGGTGCAGGTTGCTTATACATTTGTAATAGGGTTGGTGGCCAAGCATCAGCAAGGGCAATGATTTGTGCCTCATTCATTTGCTCGGGTGTATGTTTTAATTTCATCCAGCCACTTAAATGCGAGGTGTCAGCAGCAGAAAACGGCATATTACCGTCTTGTAAGCACAGTGCTATATGTTGAAAAAATGCAGGCATTTCTCCTTCTTTGTAAGGCAGGGCAAAACGCTCATCGACAGGTTTAAGCTGCATAGTTTTAGTTACATCAACACGTACAGTGGATTGGCGCTTAGCACCAAAACAGGCTTGAGTAATAATACAGACATCACCATCTTGGATTATTCGAGCAAGTACTTGTGCGCTGTTTTTACCTTCGCGCAAAACTTCAACATCAATGGAAAAATCAGTATCAGCAATTAAAGGTCCTACAAAGTTAGTACTTAAAGACAGTAAGCGACGAGAGCTATTAATATGTTGACGCATCGCTTGATATAATAAAGCGGCTGATAACCCGCCAAAGGCTGTACGACCCTGACACCAGTTTTCTGGGAACTGCATTACTTTTGTTTTGTCGCAGCCTAGTTCACTTGCTTTGGCGAGTAATTGTTCAAAATGCATAACTTTCCTTAACATTTATTATTATATTATTGGTTATAGCATAGCAAAAGTGATCAGACCAGTTTGCTTCCCTGCAATGAAGCTAAGAAAACACCTCTTTTTGAGGAAAAAATGCCCATTTGGAAAATATTTCAAAAAAAAGTAAATTTTTTTCATTTTAATAGTTGAATTCAGTTTGTTGCACCCCTATTTACTAGTCATCGAACGTTTTAACGAATTTTGAAGTTGGAGAAGATTCATGGGTAGAATTATTGGAATCGATTTAGGTACTACTAACTCTTGTGTAGCAGTACTAGACGGTGATAAAGCACGCGTTATCGAAAACGCGGAAGGCGATCGCACAACACCATCGATCATTGCATACACGCAAGACGGTGAAACATTAGTTGGTCAACCTGCAAAACGCCAAGCAGTAACTAACCCAACTAACACATTATTTGCAATCAAGCGTCTAATTGGTCGTCGTTTTGAAGACGAAGAAGTACAACGCGATATCGGTATCATGCCTTTTAAAATTGTAAAAGCTGATAACGGTGATGCATGGGTTGAAGCACGTGGCGAGAAACGTGCTGCACCACAAATTTCGGCAGAAGTGCTGAAAAAAATGAAGAAAACAGCAGAAGATTTCTTAGGTGAAGCGGTTACTGAAGCAGTAATCACAGTTCCTGCATACTTCAATGACTCACAACGTCAAGCTACTAAAGATGCTGGACGTATTGCGGGTCTTGAAGTTAAACGTATTATCAATGAGCCAACTGCCGCTGCACTTGCATACGGCATGGATAAAAACAAAGGTGAAAACGTTGTTGCAGTATACGACTTAGGTGGTGGTACTTTCGATATCTCTATCATCGAGATCGACGAAGTTGAAGGCGAGCACACGTTTGAAGTTCTAGCAACTAACGGTGACACTCACTTAGGTGGTGAAGATTTCGATAACCGTGTTATCAACTACTTAGTTGAAGAGTTCAAGAAAGACCAAGGTATCGACCTTAAAACTGATCCACTTGCGATGCAACGTGTTAAAGAAGCGGCTGAAAAAGCGAAGATTGAACTTTCTTCTGCACAGCAAACAGAAGTTAACTTACCGTACGTGACTGCTGACGCAACAGGTCCTAAGCACATGAACGTTAAAGTTACTCGTGCAAAACTTGAGTCACTTGTTGAAGACTTAGTCACTAAGTCAATTGAGCCACTTAAGCGCGCACTAGCTGATGCTGATTTATCAGTAAACGACGTAAATGACATCATCCTTGTTGGTGGTCAAACACGTATGCCTTTAGTACAAAAAACAGTTGCTGAGTTCTTTGGAAAAGACCCACGTAAAGATGTTAACCCAGATGAAGCAGTTGCAGTAGGTGCAGCGATTCAAGGTGGCGTACTAGCTGGTGACGTTAAAGACGTACTACTACTTGACGTATCTCCGTTATCGCTAGGTATCGAGACTATGGGTCAAGTAATGACAGCTCTAATCGAGAAAAACACCACGATTCCTACTAAGAAATCGCAAGTTTTCTCAACAGCGGAAGACAATCAATCAGCGGTAACGATTCACGTACTACAAGGTGAGCGTAAGCGTGCAAGCGATAATAAATCTCTAGGTCAATTTAACCTAGAAGGTATCCGCCCAGCACAACGTGGTACACCTCAAATCGAAGTAACTTTTGATGTTGATGCTGATGGTATCTTACATGTATCTGCAAAAGACAAAGATACAGGTAAAGAGCAGAAGATCACAATCCAAGCTTCTTCAGGTCTAAGCGATGATGAAGTAGAGAAAATGGTTCGTGATGCTGAAGCACATGCTGAAGAAGATAAAAAATTCGAAGAGCTAGTAGCGACTCGTAACCAAGCTGATGCAATGGTTCACGGTACACGTAAGCAAATCGAAGAAGCAGGTGACGCGTTACCAGCTGAAGATAAAGAAGCAATCGAAGCTGCGCTTACAGAGCTAGAAACGGCGATTAAAGGTGATAATAAAGAAGAGATTGAAGCGAAAACTCAAGCTCTTGCTGAAAAATCACAAAAGCTAATGGAAATTGCACAAGCTAAAGCGCAACAGCAAGGCGGTGCAGATGCTGGTGAGCAACAATCATCTACTAAGCAAGATGATGACGTTGTTGATGCAGAGTTCGAAGAAGTGAAAGACGACAAGTAATTGCTCGTAACGCTTCTGCCTAATTTAAAACTAGCTGCTTTGTTGTGCTATTTAAGTTAGGATGAATCATTGAGGCGCGCCAGCGAATTCGCTTGACGCGCCTTTTGCATGTATATAGATGGTAAACTCTGTTTGCCCTCATGCAGTAAAACTGCATTAAAAAGAGTAGTGTGATACATATGTCAAAAAGCGATTATTATGAAGTTCTCGGCGTAAGCAAAGATGCAAGCGAACGAGACATCAAAAAAGCGTATAAGCGCTTAGCGATGAAATATCATCCAGACCGTACCGCGGGCGATAAAGAACTTGAATCAAAGTTCAAAGAAGTAAAAGAAGCTTACGAAGTACTGACTGATCCGCAAAAACGTCAAATGTATGATCAATACGGTCACGCCGCCTTTGATCAAAATGGCGGTGGCGGTCATGGTGGCTTTGGTGGCGGTCACGGTGACTTTGGTGATATTTTTGGCGACGTGTTTGGTGATATTTTTGGTGGCGGTGGCCGCCGTCAATCTCGCCAACAACGTGGTGCTGACCTACGTTACAACATGGACCTAAGCCTTGAAGAGGCAGTTCGTGGTAAAGATGTAGAGATTAAAGTGCCAACTTGGGTTAGCTGTAAACCATGTGATGGCAGCGGTGCAAAAGCGGGCTCTAAACCAAAAACCTGTACTACCTGTCATGGTGCTGGTCAAGTTCAAATGCGTCAAGGCTTCTTTGCTGTGCAGCAAACGTGTCCAACTTGTCAGGGCACAGGTCAGATTATTTCTGATCCATGCGACAGCTGTCATGGTCAAGGTCGCGTAGAAAAAACCAAAACTTTATCTGTTAAGATCCCTGCGGGTGTAGATACGGGCGACCGTATTCGTTTATCTGGTGAAGGTGAAGCAGGTATGCATGGTGCCCCAGCAGGTGATTTGTATGTTCAGGTCTCTGTTCGTGAACACCCAATTTTCCAACGTGATGGTAATAATCTTTATTGTGAAGTCCCTATTGGTTTCACCACGGCTGCATTAGGTGGCGAAATTGAAGTCCCCACACTGGATGGTCGAGCAAAACTTAAGATCCCTTCAGAAAGCCAAACGGGCAAAATGTTCCGTATGCGCGGTAAGGGTGTGAAATCGGTTCGCAGTGGTGCGCAAGGCGACTTGATTTGTAAAGTGGTCATTGAAACGCCTGTTAACCTAAACGATCGTCAACGTGAGTTGCTTGAAGAGCTTGAGCAAAGCATGGGGAAAGATGGTTCGAAAAACCGCCCTAAAGAGAAAGGTTTCTTTGACGGTGTGAAGAAGTTTTTTGATGATTTAACTAAATAAATTTGGTTAGTTAATAAAAAGGCGCTTACTGATAAGCGCCTTTTTTATTACTAAAAAATTAATCTAGTAGTTTAAAATATTCAATTTAGAACCACGTAGTAGTCGCTATTAGCTAAGCATCTGCAAAGTGTTACGTCGTCATCATATTGAGTTTTTTGTATTCTGCCTTTTTCAATTCCGAGTAACTGACATTTATTCTGACAATCTACAAAAGCATTCCATCGTATATATTCATTGCACACAAAGTTAATAGCGAAGAAAAAAGTTAAAAGAATGAATATTTGCTTTAACCAATACAGAGTATGTGATTTCAACATGACAATTGTCCTAAAACGATTGGTTCTATTAGTCTAGTTGATTATAAAATTCATATCCTAGTACGATTCGTTCTTTATTAAGAATTTTATGTTATGTTGAACAAAATGATTACAGAGTAACTTTTGGACTAGAATTAATGACACCAGCAATCAACTTGTTGAAGAAAAAAGGAATTAAATTTGATGTGCTTTCTTATGAGCATGAGCCAAATCAAAAGCAGTTTGGACTAGAAGCCGTTGAGAAATTAAATTTACCCGCAGCACAGGTTTTTAAAACCTTAGTTGTCGAAGACAATACTCAGAACCTATTCGTTGCCGTGGTGCCTGTGAGCCAACAGCTTAACCTAAAAATGTTAGCTAAGTTTGCGGGAGTAAAAAAAATAGAGATGGCTGCGCAACAAGCTGTTGAAAAATCAACTGGCTACATTCTGGGTGGAGTAAGTCCGCTTGGACAAAAAAAACAACTAAAAACCTATATTCACACTAGCGCAAAAAGCTTTGAAAGCATTTATGTATCCGCAGGTAAACGTGGGTTAGAGATTGCCTTAAATCCAAAAGATCTTATGACTTTAACGCGAGGTCAATACGCAAATTTTTAAGTAATAATTTAATCTAGTTTTTAATATTGTTGATCATTGTTGTCGCTGTTGATATGAATTCAGTTATTTGTGTTTCAGTTAATCCTTCACAAAGCTTGGAATCAACCTGTTTCTCTGCAATTTGTAAGCGTGAAAACAGGGTTTTACCTTGCTCAGTAAACGACAAAATCAAGCAGCGCTTATCATTTTTGTCGGCACATTTAGACACCAATTCTAGCTTTATAAGCTCTTTTACCAAGCGTGCTATTTGCGCTTTATCACGCCCCGTTTTGGCAACAATATCGTTCGCAGTGCAGTGCTGTGTTTCAGCAATAATGTGCAAGCAGCGTACATGCAATGCGTTAAGGCCAAGCTCATTGGCATTAATTGCTTCACGTACAGTAACACGGTAACTTTGTGCCAGTGTAAATAAAGCAGAAGAAAGAGAGGTTTGTGGCATGGTCCACCTAGTTGTAATTAGTTGACAAAGTCAATTAAAAGCGTATAGTTGACTATATCAACTATTGGGGCGTTGTGCAATTTAACCAGCTAGGAGACTAACATGGCTAGAAAAGTTCGTTGTGCAAACGTATTAAGTACTACACGTATTTCCCCGCATCTACAAAGAATTGTCGTTGGCTCAGACGAGTTTGCAGATTTCCCTCAAGATGCAAAAGGTGCGTATGTAAAGGTCTTATTCCCGCATGCCGGTGAATCTAAGGTTGAACTTGATTTACACGCTGAACACCCTGCATTAATGCGCTCTTATACTATCCGCGATATTAACCCTGTGAACGGTGCCATTACTCTCGACTTTGTGGTTAACCAACATCAGGGTGTTGGAACCAACTGGGCACAAAGTGCGGTAGTAGGCGACGAGGTAGGTATTGCAGGCCCAGGGCTTAAAAAACTCACTGATTTTACGCAAACACATTATTTAATGCTGGCAGACTTAACCTCTGTAAATGCAATCAATGGTTATTTACAAGCCTTTCCACAAGATGCCACTGTCGATGCCATTATTCATGTAGCTGATAAAGCAGATATCATTGAGCTTGAGCAAATTAAAGCACACACCCAACATAGTGTTGAATGGTTAGTTACAGATGAGCCAGAAACCGATCTGCTCGACCAAGTAACACGCTTATGTGCAGGTTATAACACGCAACCTATGGTGTTTATGGCATTAGAAGCAAACTTGGTTAAGGCAATTCGCCGTTTAGTGACAAGTAGTTTTGAAATTGACCGTGAACACATTGTTGCATCGGCCTATTGGAAACGTGGAATTGATGCTGATGGCCTAAAGGTGGAAAAACAGCAACAAAGCCGTGCCTAATTAGCATTTGAAAAATAGCCGTTCGCTCTCATTAACTAACTATAAAGAGTTAGATTTTGGAGAGTGAATGTCAGACCTTACCAACACGCCTTTTTCATTGCTTGAACTGAGCCCAATGAAAGAGCACGAAACAGTTTCGCAAACACTAGCTAATAGTGTTAGTTATGCACAAACAGCCGACAAACTTGGTTTTAATCGGTTTTGGATGGCAGAGCACCACAATATGCGTGGTATCGTTTGTGCTGCAACCTCAGTATTGATAGGTCACATCGCAGGAAAAACTCAGAATATTCGCGTAGGTGCGGGTGGGGTGATGTTACCTAACCACCCACCGCTGGTTGTTGCTGAGCAATTTGGTACCCTAGAAAGTTTATACCCAGGTCGCATTGATTTAGGTCTAGGCCGTGCCCCAGGTAGTGACCCAATTACCAGCCGTGCCTTACGTCGTGACGAACAACGCGCTGAGCACTTCAATGATGAAGTAACTGAACTTCAAGGTTTACTTGGCCCATATAAAGGTGATTCTCCTGTACGCGCAATTCCAGGTGAAAACACCAATGTCCCTATCTGGTTACTGGGCTCAAGCCTTTATAGTGCTGGGCTTGCAGCTAAAAAAGGGTTGCCATATGCATTTGCAGGTCATTTTGCACCGCGCTTTGTTGAAGATGCCATAGCTTTGTATCGCAGAGAGTTTCAACCATCGAAGGTGTTAGATAAGCCATACGTTATGCTTGGCTTACCGGTTGTTGCAGCTGATACTGACGAACAAGCACAGTTTTTAGCAACCACCGCAAAACAACGTATTTTAGCACTTATGCGCGGCAAACCACTTTGGCTTAAAGAACCTGTTCAAACTATGGAAGGGTTATGGACAGCACAAGAAAAAATGCAAGTTGAAAACTTTTTAGGGCTTTCAGTTGTCGGTGATCAAGCGAGTGTTAAGCATAAGCTGAGTATGATTAAACAAACGCTACAGGTTGATGAGTTTATCTTTACAAATGACCTGTATGAATTGAGTGACAGGCAACATGCGCTGGAGTTATTAGCAAGTATCATGCACTAATACGGATTGGCCAAATAGTGAATGCGTGTAATGAATTTTATGCGCATTACTTAAGTCCTAGCACTCATTTTGTAAACGGTTTTATAGATTGAATCAATTTAATTATTCCGTTTTAAGGATTGAATTTAACTTTATACAATACATTTATTAACCATTACCCTAGGAAGGTGCACCGTGAAATCTCAAAAAATTGCCGCAGTAGAACCACAAACAAAAACAGCATTAATCGCTGAGGGTGGTGGGCAACGAGGGATTTTTACCGCAGGTGTACTCGATGCGTGGTTAGAAAATAATTATGACCCATTCGATTTATTCATCGGCACATCAGCAGGCTCACAAAACTTAACAAGTTATTTAGCGCGTCAAAAAGGCTACGCAAAACGTTTGATCAGAGGGCTTTCTCGTCATAAACGTTTTTTTCAACTTGGCCGCGGGCTGTTTGGTAAAAGCATTGTCGATCTTGATTGGTATTTTGACAAAACCAAAGAAGTAAACCGTGCCTTAGATTTTAAAACAGCAACACAAAGCCTAGGTAATCGCGAGCTGTTGATCACAACGACTAATGCCGCTGACCGTAAACCCTATTACTTGAGTCCAAATGGTGAAGACATGCAATGGTTGGCCCTACTAAAAGCATCAAGCGCATTACCTTTTTTATATAAAGATGGTGTTAACTTAACTCCTTGGTTAACAACCAAAGCCGCAAATGATGCCATTATTCAAAGCTCTAATACTGATTTAGTGCATGATATGTATTTAGATGGTGGCCTAGCTGCACCTTTACCCGTGAAAGAAGCCTATAATCGTGGTGCCCGCGATATTGTGGTTATTCGTACTGTTGATGAAAACTTTCAAGTGCAATCTGAATGGGTTAATAAGCTAAAGACACTCGTTCGCGTATCAGGCTATTGCCCCAAAACATTTGATTACCTTGTTCAGCACGAACAAGCATATCAAGATGAGCTTGATTTTATTGCAAAGCCGCCAAATGATGCCCGTATCACACAAATTTTTGCAGGCGATAAACTACGCAGTAAGCTACTAGGTAGTACAGATTCAGACCTTCGTTATGATCATAAATTAGGTTTAGCAGCAGGCCGTGCATTTCTACAACAACAATTGCTAAATTAGTAGAGAGCATACTTGGTTAATTAATCTCACTGCCTACTTGAGATATCTGTAAATAAAGTTAAAGTGGTTAGCTATTCACTTTTTGTGATTTTTTATTAATAAGAACAATAAAGGCTGCCATGTTTAACACCGCTGTATCAACAATCAATGGTCTTCTTTGGGGAGAGGGCCAAATTCTTATTTATATTCTTCTGTTTGCCGGAATCTGGTTTTCGGTAAGGCTAAAAGCGATTCAGTTGGTTAAGTTTCGCCATATGTTTAGCTTATTAAAGTCGAGTAGTAATACAGACAAAAACTCAATTAGCTCATTTCAAGCTTTATGTACTGGTCTTTCAGCCCGTGTTGGAACAGGTAATCTTGCAGGGGTTGCCGTTGCTATTTCGTTAGGTGGCAGCGGTGCAATATTTTGGATGTGGGTGATTGCCATTCTTGGCATGGCTACTGGCTTTGCCGAAAGCGTACTTGGGCAAGTCTATAAAGTCAGGGATGCCAACGGCGAGTTTAGAGGCGGGCCTGCTTATTATATTCAACAAGGATTAGGCAGCAAAGCACTTGCGGTGTGTTTTGCCTTTTGCTTGTTCCTTGGTTATGGCTTTACATTCAGTGCCATGCAAACGAATACTATTACCGATGCTCTCAATTATGCATTTGAAATTCCAACTTTGTATTCAGGTATTGTGATCACAATACTGGCAGGCTCTATTATTTTAGGCGGCTTTAAAGCAATCGCCCGCTTTGCTGAACGGATTGTACCAATCATGGGCATTTTATTTGTACTCGCCGCAATCATAATTACTTTAATGAATATTGGTAAAGTGCCTGCAATGATCGAAGATATTTTACTTTCAGCCTTTGGCTTACAAGAAGCCGGTGCAGGGGCTATGGGCGCAGCAATTAAAAATGGTATTCAGCGAGGGCTCTACTCCAATGAAGCCGGAGCGGGTAGTGTGCCCCATGCATCAGGCTGTGCTTCACCAGTACCTAATCATCCGGTCACTCAAGGATACATTCAAATGCTTGGGGTGTTTTTCGATACCATTGTGCTGTGTAGTTGTACTGCGGTGATTATTTTATTAGCTGATATTGATATTAGTGGTGAAATGGAAGGAATACGCTTAACTCAATCTGCTATGACAGCACATATGGCCGCTGGTGGCATTTACTTTGTAGCAGCTGCAATTTGTTTATTTGCCTTTACTTCTGTGGTTGCAAATTATGCCTATGCAGAAAGTAACCTTCATTTATTTAAACTAGATAATAAACTCGGCCGTGGTATTTATATCTGTTTATATTTATCAATGATGATTTGGGGCGCATCGGCCACCATTAAACAAGTGTGGGATCTTGCCGACATTGCATTAGGTTTAATGACAGTGGTGAACGTTATCGCTATCATACGCTTAACGCCAACCATCTTATCTGTGACAAAAGACTACCATAGTCAACGTGATGCAGGCCAAGAACCCATTTTTGATTCTGAAAAAGTACAGGTTCAAGGTCAAACAGAGCAAGGTATTTGGCGAAAGTAATCTAAAACAACAACGAGAAAAGTAACCATGATAGATATTTACGCTGGGCCAACTGCTGCAAAAGTAATTCAAGAGCAAGGTCTGTCTGCCGATTTGTTTAATACCTTTTTAGGGCCAAGTGGCGGACCCAAATGGTTTACATTATTTGGTTTGGATAAATATCTATTTGGTGAATTTTTTAAAGACCGTAGCACGCCTTTAAACTTATTAGGATCAAGCGCTGGTGCATTTAGATCTGCCTGTTTTGCACAAAATGACCCTGTTGCTGCAATATCTCGATTAGCAAAGTCATACTCTGAAACACGATACTCATCAAATAAAGCAAAACCCGAAGAAATAACTACAAAAGCTCGTGAGTTATTACGTTATGTATTTGCTGAAGATGGTATTCATGAAATCATTCATAACCCTATTTTTAAAGCCCACTTTATAGTTGCAAAATCGAATGGTTTTACAGCATCAGAAAACAAAGTGATTCAGTTAATGGGTTTATCTAAAAGCTACTTAGTCAATAGAATGAATAGGCGTTTGTTAAGTAAGCAATACGAGCGTTATGTGTTTCAAGCGGCGGATAGTCAGTTATCGTTTTCAGATAACAATACTTTCAATACCCATACTATTGAACTCAGCGAAGATAATTTAGCCGATGCTTTACTTGCTTCGGGGTCAATCCCGTTAGTTATGCAAGGCATTAAAAATATAATAGGAACACCGCCTGGTATATATCGTGATGGTGGTATCATCGATTATCACTTTGACCTAACTATTCATAATGACGGACTTATTTTATATCCACATTTTAATAACAACCCTAAAGCAGGGTGGTTTGATAAAAGCTTAAAGCGCGGTATAACCCCGAGTAACTATGATAACGTGGTGATGATCACTCCATCAGCCGAATTTATTGATACACTACCTTATGGAAAAATCCCTGATCGTAAAGACTTTACTGAGCTTGATGCTGATACACGGATTAAATATTGGCAACAAGTGCTTGATGAAACTGAGCGACTTGCTAATACTTTTGATGAAATTTGCATGCATAAAAAGCCATTAATGATAAAAAATATTACTTAAGAGTCTCTTTTTGAAACTGCTCCTTCTTTCATATATTTCTATAGTGATAGAGTATTAATATTAGTCAAACTTAATGTTGGTTTGCATATTTATTCATTTTGGCGGGAGGGGAAACGCAGTGTCTAAATTGATCCATTTTAAAAAACCTCGTTAATCAAGTAACGTAAAACGAATGCAGTTAGTAACTAAAACGGGTAATATTAATTAGGTTTTCAGAAAACTAGTATGGTACTTGGTAACTTGATTTGTTAACTAGCGACCCGCCTTTGCGGTATCGTAGATAGCTCATAAATTACGGTACGTAACAATGAAGAAAAGGGCGAAAAGCCCTTTTTTATTATTTAGTTATAGGTTCTGTCACTTTTGACAGTTTGGCATTGTCATACTCTCAATTTGGCAAGATGGGACAATACTCTCTCATTTTCAATCGATTACTTTCTGTTGGCTCTTTACGATATTCATCTGTGAAAAATTTACAAACTTTGTCATGATACTTAATTATTTCAAATGGTTTTGGTTTCGCAGGTGGTTTGTAGGAAGGTTTATAACTTGGAGCCTGAACCTTTTTAGACAATGAAACTTGTTTAAAAGCATTAGTTGTAGCATCTGAAACAAGTTTAAGTTGATACATAGTCCAAGCTTGGTCAACAAACCAAATGGTAAGACCGGATAAAGTTAAACAGGCATATAATTTTAAGTAATTTAATTGCATAACTAGTCCTTTAGTAAAGTTTCAAATTATAATTTACCGAGAAAATAACCTAGAATAAGACCAGCAAACGTGAAAAATGAATTCGTAGCCAAATCTTCCTTTTTTCGTATAAAAAAATTATCAGTATCATTTTTCATAATAATCTTGACTTTTTGATTGCTTTTAAATGAAAGGATAATAAGTAAAAAAGAAAAAAATACCGTCAAAAAAGTGTAAATTGAGAAACCATAAAGTATAGCACTGTAAGTGACTAAGAAAGATGATGGAATGTAATAAACCCCAAAGCTGATTGGATGGTTATTAAAAGAAGTAAACCAATTTCCTGTATTTAAACTTAATGAGCTTATTGCAAAAGTGGCAATAGCTTGCCCTAAAATTGAAGTTGAATTATAGATTACTTCAGAATAATCTACACCTAGACGTATTGAAAACATACCACTGCAAGATATGCTTATACTCTGAATCCCAATGTTTTTTACATCATCAGATTCTTCCAAATCACTTGAAGAATCTAATATGTTAGATGAACCATCTTTTAATGCAGTGTGTATGATTAAAACTTTACCTTCTGGCAATTGTGATTCAATTCGACGTATACAATCAAGTAAATTTCGAAATGAAACATTACAACTAAAAATTGACTCAGAGATATCTCTTGAAAAAGACAAAATGCCCCCTTAAAGTAAAAGAGCAAAATGCCCTATAGTGATAATTAAATAGCAGTTTTTTCTGATATTTCTCCAACAATATCTAACAATTGCTCTTGAAGATCAAATAAATATTTGTCTTGAACTTTGGTTTCAAATTTTAGCTTTTTATACATAGATTCATGTTCCTTTGCTGACCATTTATAGCGATGAACAAATTGTACGTCTGATGGTTTTACCTTACCCCAAGGTGTAGTCATCACGTTGTTGTGATATGAAATACTGCATTCTGCCCACGGGCCTGTGTCTGGTAAATAGCCGCGATACATTATCCAAAGTAACTTTTCGACTGGTTTACTCGCTTTGTTCGCTTTTACATATCTTCTTACTTGACGTTCACTTACTCCGAGTTCTTTAGCTCCCTTTGCGTAGTCATATCCGAATAGCGTAACAAACTGCAATTTAAAGTTGCCCATTGTGATTTACTCCTTTATTAAAAATCACAATGCGCACTCCATTTAACTTTTTTTGGTTTATCAGAAGGCAATCAACTTTTTTTAAAGACAGACTAGGGCAGTGAGTGCGATTGGCTTTCTCACTGAATTGATACCCGACCCTAATAAACAGTCTATAAAATGGAAACCGATAAGCGATAAGATGTGGATTTTCTGGAATGCATGACATGGCTTCGCCATCCTCCAAGAACTGAGGCCGCAAAGATGGTCGGTACGTAATAATTGAATGCAATATTACGTACCACGTATGAAATTACGTAATTTATTACGTAACAGTAAGGTGATTGCTAACAGAATAGCTAAGCCCCTCCCGCGTTGCGGGTCCCTCCCAGCTATTCTGTTAGTTCATCCGGTGCTTCATCAAAAACACCAACCTTTGGGGAATCGCAAGTAATGAAGTCATGGTATTTGCGGTACTTAATTTCGATAACACAACTAGAGCGTACTGCTACGGTATAGCCTGCAAGGATTAAGTCTCGCAGTGATATATCGAATACATGCTGCCCGTTTTGACTGGCGCTGATGTAGTAGTTCTTAGTAATTTTCCCTAATTCGGTGTACTCAGCCCAGCCAGCAATATGAAGCCCGACCTTATAAAATGGGTGTCTTTTCTCTTCTGCTTCCTGCTCTTTTTCTTGTTTATCTAGCATGGCTTTGATTTCTTGCTGCTGTGCAAGTATCTGGCTTGTAACAGGTGGTTGCGTTTGTCCAGTTGCAGCGTTTGCTGGAATAGACGCATGGTTTTCAGATTGGACTGTCATGCCTGAGTTTGAAATAGCATGGCTGTTTTGTTCATCTATTTTGGTTTGTTTTTTAAAGCCCAGGTATAAAAGGAATAGGGCAACGATAAAGAAAACAATAGATCCTTTTATGAACCAGTTGTCATACCATTTTTTAATATCACTGGGTGCGGCTTCTTTTACGCTTTGGTCACTTTTAGTGTGCGACTTATAAAACTTAAAATACTTGGCTTCGTACTCACGTTCGTGAGTAGCAACGACCGTTGCATTGGATGCTGCCGAACCATCATGCACTTTTAAAATATATTTATCATCCTGACCCATCATTGATTTTTTAATGGCGCGGTAGTGATTGGCCACTAAGTCGCGTATGTCTCTATCTACTTTCCTAAAGTTTTGCGTAATCAACATGATGTCGAAACCGTAGTGACGATGCATATCATAGAACTGTTTAACTTCCTTATCAGTGCCTTGTTGAGGAAGGGCTAAATGACATTCATTAACAAAGAAGTAAACGCGATTACCTTCTTCGTTTTGCCAATCTTGATACTGTAAATAGTGCTCTTTTTTAGAAAATGGGCGTTGACCGCCGTAGTTGTGAAATTCACCGTCAATGATTTCGATTAAGTCGCGGCAATGCTCACCATACACAGCACAAAAGTGGTCTACATCAAGCGGTAAATTTGTGACTACTTTTCGTTTATGCTCTGTTACCGTTGGAATGATATGACGAACGACCGCTTCATAACTTTTACCGCCGCCCGTTTTACCTGAAATACCGTGTATCATGATTAGCTCCCTAAGCGCGTAAATGGAATAAGTTGTAATAAGAACCGCAGTGTTAACGAGATAATAATCATGCTCATTGCTTGCGATAAACCGAGTGATGAGGCATAAAACGAGACAGCTGGCGGTAGTGAATTGATGTGCGATGCAATGTCTAACCCTGAAAAAACACTGTCCAATCCATGTATTGCTAATATTGATAAATCCATGAATTGCTCAAAAATCCAAATGGCAATGTCTTTTAAAAATTCAACAATTGTTAAAAGTAAGCTGTAAGCAAATTCTTTTGCTTCGTTCCATGTTTCCTGTAACCAATCAAGCATGATGCTAACCTCCAAAAATAATACGGCGACATAGGAAAGCCGCTGAAATTAAAATAAACACTTTAAGAATGGCTAACAGGCCAGCATCAGGAACGGGGAGTTCAGCACAACCAAAATCCATGTTTGAACCCAAGTTAAAACAAATTCGTGTATCGGGTGCTGAACCGCCGCCGTTGAATTTAAATTGCTGTAAAAACTGATAGGCTTCTGTTTGTTTAAATTCCGCTGACTTTTCTTGCCAAACCCCTGTGAAACCTTCTTCATAAGAAGATTCATAAAAGCTTGCTGAGTTTTCAGGGTTAAAGGAATCACTTATCTCAGTCTCAGAAATGGATTTAAGAATTTCAGCTGTATTTTCAGATATGCCTAATGTGTTATTGGCTGTTTTAGCGGTATTCGATGCAATGGCCGCTAGTGAGCCGTTGCCTTTCATTTGCTCTTTAGTCATGCCCTCGATACCTGTTTTAATCCCCGTTAATCGAGAATTACCAATACCTATTTTTTTATCTAATCCATACAGTAGGTTATTTGTTTTTGTTGAATCGGGTGTTTCATCATTCGGATCGTTTGGGTCTTTTGTGTCATTGCCTTTTTGTGGGTCTTGATTTTCATCAGGTATACCATCCCCGTTTTTATCAGGGTAAGCACATACATATTGACCATTCACAGAGCCACATCCAGCAGGGCATTGATTCATCACTTTGTCACCCGCACTGCCTTTTACAATAATACGATTGCAAACATCGTTAGGGTTAACAGGGCAAACTGCATGGGGGTCAGTTGTGCCAACAGTGGCACATGCATTGGGATCATCTGGATTATCTGGCGGTGTTATATCAGGTTCAGGATAAGGCGGTTCTTCACCAGTACATTGCTCGCCTGTTTGTTCATAGCCAGAGCCGAAAGGGTTCTTTTTAAATTTACATTGAGAGCCGCTAGCTGTTGTATAGCAAACTGAGCCGCCAGCAGGTACGTTCAAAGAATCGTTAGGTGGTAAGAAACTATTATTTCCAAATTCATCACAATCACTTGGGTCAGGTTCTTCTGGTTCTGGGGCTTTTGGTTTTGCGCACTGGTTTTCAACTTTAATTGTGTGCTCTGGGTAATTATCAGGAGGACAGAAATAAGTTTCTTCGCCTGAAAGGTTTGCAGCATAAAGGCTTAGCTTGGATGAATATACGGAATCAGGAGTTGAAGGGTCATCAAAAACAGTTTGTACATTTTGGTAACCCTGAACCGTACCATTCTCTAACCTGCAAAAAGTGTCCTTGTAATATGTAGTGTAATAACCCCCGCGAACCTCACTTTGTGGTACTTGAGAGACGGCTAATTCACAAGATGCTAAATCATTTTCAGATTTTGTTGGGCCACAAACTTTTGTTGTACCATCGTAAGAAGTACCAGCGCGATAATAACCAGAGCAGGGAACCGTATCTACCTTTGCAGGTACTAACGTATCTAAATCAGGCTCATCGGCATAAACAAAAAAAGCGCTAAAAAGCGCCATTGCATAAAGAGTTATTTTCATTGGCTGCTATCCCCAACCGAAATTTTTACAAACTATGTAACCAGCGATTGCCCCTATCATTGCGCAAAGCGTATAGATAAGGGCGACTATTAGGCCGCCCATGTTTATGCCTTAAGCTTTAGCAACTGCACGCTTGGCAAGAGTGATACCCTTGTAAGCCAGTGCAACGCCAACGATTAAAACACCTGTTGCACCTACGAACGTTGCAACGCCTGCCATATCTACTGCTGCGAAAATATCAGTCATGTTGATTTCCTTTTTAAAGTTTATTTATAACCATTCGAGCCGCTTTTACTTTGTAAGACAAAAACCCGAAAAAAATGACGAGGCCGAAACCCCACGTGAATGACTCTCCAATTTCAAGAGCCGTTATCTGAATGCTTTCGACATAGGCCGCCGCATCATGACTAGGCACAAGCACATAACCCGTGCATTGCTCTAGTGTTTCAGCGGTTGGGCTGAGTGTGCCGTCAGCATTGAGATAAATACATTGCATTACTAGCTTTTAACCTGCTTTGTTTCAGGTGGTAGGCTATGTAAGCGGAAGCCTTTCCAATCCATCTGGCGAGCAACGTTTGCCCCTTCGTAATACTCGATATTGAGTAAGACAGGCTTTAAGCCCCAGCCGTTAGGGTCTGATTGCATGTGTTCTAATTGCTTGTATGTACCGTCTGCGTATTGATCTGCTGAAACTTTCACAGACAGAATTTGTGCAGGGTTTTTAGTGTGTAGCTTAAACTCTGCGGTTGTAGGCAGTGAAGCGCCTTTATCGTCAGTACGGTTAACAGGGATTAAATCTGTGATAGCGCCTTCAATATTCATAATAAATTTCCTTAATCAGTGGTCTTAAAATTAAAAGTTACAGTTAATGACACAAGTCCAAGTTCGCGATTTCATCGCTCATAATGTTGCCTGCCAGTGCTTCGTAATCCATGAACAGGCACATGTTTTGATAGTCCTCTAAAACACAGGCTTCTAAGAATTGCATTTCTTCTTTGGTCGGCTCGAATAAACGTCCATCGTCATGCCAGCCTTGAATCTGCTCTGATACGCCTATCATGATTTTGCGCTGAGCCTTAATGTCGGTTTCAGTCAAAATCTGTGAAGTACCGCGACGAGTGATAACAACAACGGCATCCCATGCCACGCCCAAAATACGGTTGGCTGGTTGGTCGCCGTATTTGGTGGCAAAGTAGGGAGATTTGGTTTCGCTTCGGCTTATTTCCCCTGTGATTTGGTCAACAATGTCAGGGATTTGATAGTGCAGTCTTAACGTTTGGTCTTTACGTTTAACTTGAACTCCGCCCATTGCTAAACAAAAGGCTTTCCAATCAGATGAATCAGCTGCTTGGCGAACCTTTTCAAGGGCGTATTTTGATACTGTATCTAGTGTGGTTTTCATTGCGTTTGCAACCTCGCATTTGCCTTGTTCGCCTTGGCCTAGTCGTCTAAGTTCACGCCATAAACTGACAGATGGACCACCTATTTGCTGAAAGCGTCTAATGTTAAATGTGCTTGCCCATGTTGATGCACGTTCTGCAGCATCAGCAGGGAGTACCTTCATTTCACCCGCTTGTGAGCAAGTGACTTTATCAATGCAATCACCCGTTACCGCTTTAGTGATGTATTTAGCAATGTAACCAGCCGCAGAGCCTTTTTTCTTGTTAATGGCAATGGCTTTGAAGCGGGTTGATGTTGTTTTAAATTCATCAGGTGAATCGTGTGTTGCAAGCTTGCGTAATATTTTACGCACTTGTATTGCTTCGCCTTTTTCCATGAATAAAAGCATGTGCCAGTGTGGGCAACCGTCATGATGTGGTTCAACAACACGAAAACCGTATGGTCTTAAATCTTGCTTAGCGAATAGGGCGCGGGCACGTTTCCAAATATCGTTAAAATATTCTTGTGCTTCTTGAGGGGTTGAGCCGTTATATTTTTTGTTTGGTATGCCTGTATGGTGTACCGAATGAAAACGACTAGGCGCTGAGATTGTATAAAATTCCCCACGGTGGCCATGCATGTCCGCCAGTTCTTCAAAGCCACGAATACGAACCATAAGTTCGGCTGCTTGTTGTTTGCCCGAAGTGTGAGAGCGTTCAACAATTGATTGCAATGATTCAAACTCTTCAAACGGGTTTGAATCATTTGGAACAACAAATAAATCAGACATAATTTGCTCTGATTTACGTTTTCTATCACGGCGGTTTTGAATGGTTGGTTGTGAGACATACGCACTTGCTTTTTTATGTACGAGTCTTAAATCACGCGCTAATTGTTCGATGGTTACAGCTTGGATTTTGCGCAGTTTTCTACGCCACCAAATAGGGTCTGCAAAACGGTTAAGCGCCCCAACTAATGATGTTGCTGATAGGTTTGAACAGTAAGGTGAAACAAGTACCGGTGCATCAATCGTAAATGAATTTGCTAATTCTTTTAATTGTGTAAATACATGTAAGTTATGACCATTTTTAGCGATTTTAAGCTCACAATAACGCGCTTTTTTTTCTGCAATATCGCAAATTTCATCATCTGAAACCGATAAATTGATGTGTCCAAACTTCACATTTCCCAGTTTTAACACTTCATCTGCACGCTTCAAACGGGCGTTTGCATCGGCTAAATTGCTGAATTTTTCAGCTAAAAAATAGCCCGTACTCAGCATGTGAGCAAGGTTAGAATGGCGTTCAAATATACGATTTCGCCAAGTTTGATAGTCGAAAAAACGTTCTTTCATTGGCTTAGATAAATTCTCGAAAACGTCTTTTGCT
Organism: Pseudoalteromonas sp. CF6-2; assembly: GCF_021729425.1. Lineage (NCBI taxonomy): Bacteria > Pseudomonadati > Pseudomonadota > Gammaproteobacteria > Alteromonadales > Pseudoalteromonadaceae > Pseudoalteromonas > Pseudoalteromonas sp. CF6-2. Next base: position 151,905 of record NZ_CP091443.1, on the reverse strand, counting down.
GTATTTGCTGGGTGCAAATTTGCCGTTAAATTCATTGCTGCATTTAACGGGAAAACTTGAGCGTATTGGTTAGATGATAGTGCCGTCATGTGCTTATTTCCCAGACGTATCTAAATAAGTGCTCTTAGTAATTGCGTTAATAGCCAAAAGCGCAGTAATAATTAAAAACAAATAAAAGCCGAGATAAATCGTTAAATAGGCAGGGTCAGGAATATCGATTGAGAATGAATCGAGTAAATATTGAGATAAAGTTTGGTTTAGCTCATGTAATTTAGTGAAACTCATATCCGTATTCCTTGTTAAACTTAATGCACAAAGTTGTGCAATGGCGCAAAATGTAGCGCACAATATTGTGCAACGTCAAGAATATATTTTACATTTTTGTGCGCTATAATTAGTTTATAGAGGAGATATATATGTCATTTAGTTACCAACTTATTGAAAAATACAAAGAATTCATGGGCTATTCACAAGACAAACAAGTTGTTGCTGATTTGGATAGTGTTACGTCTGGTTCTTTATCCCAAATCAAACGGGGTGAAAGGCACTTAACTGCAAATCAGTGTATTTTTCTGGCTAATAAAGTTGGAATAGATCAAAAAGAAGCTTTATTGAATTTGGCTATTGAAAAATCAAAAACCAAGGAAGAAAGTAAAGTTTGGTCTGATATTGTAAAAAAGATTAGCGCTGCGTGTATTGCGGGAATCCTTGCAGCTGCGAGTCTTACTGGTCAAGTAGCGACCCCGCCTTTGCGGTATCGTAGATAGCCCATAAATTACGTTATGTTAAATTGGTGAGAATAATTAAAAGTGGGAGTTAAGTTGCTAACTAGCCCACTTTTAGAAGGGTTTTTTAAAGGTTAATTTAGCTCAGAATCTACCCAGAATTTCGTGCCTTTTAATACTGCTTGTAGTGCAAGTCCATTTTCGGTTAAAGAATAAACCGTAACTTGGTCTGCAATTGCTTCCGCAACTAAAGCACCACCTTTTTCTTCATATTTAGCTGCAGCATCAGCGTTACCGCCGAATGCCCAACCGTGTTCAATAAAGCGATTTACTGCGGCTTGGTTATGAAAAACCATGACTACATTAAAGTCTTTAACGCCTAAACCTAAGCCTAAACCAGCTTCACCCATGTTCATGTAAGTTGATTTACCTGTCAGATTATTTTTAACTACACCATAGCCGCCACCAAAGCTAGCTAAAACAACATTTACATTGGCATTATCAAAAACGGCATAACCTGCAGAGTTAGCAATTTGTTGTTTTACATCAGGCTTTTGTGCGTAAAGCTCACTTAATGTATTATTTTTCATGCTTTGTACTAGAGCACGTTTCTCATCGGGAGATGCACTACCTGTAGTAGCACAACCTGTAAGGATGGTTGTAACTAAAATGAAACTTATAGTAATAAAATTTTTCATACATATTCCTCGAATATTTGTATGGCAATGGTTAGGATAAATATAGACTAATAAAAAAATATTTAAAGTCCAATACTAGACAGTATCGGACTTTGTGTTAGTCTTATAACTTGTTATTTTACAAGATATTTAATCATTATGCTCGTTGCTCTCGTCGATACACTTAAACAATTGCGCTACCAAATTGCCCATCTTGAAGATGATACTCTTGCTACAGAATATCCTGAACTTGCTCACTTTATACATCAAGTTGGATTGACTGTTGCTGAATCAAGAAAAGACTTAACTTTTCTATATCAATTTTTGTATGTGTATGGCCGAAAATCAGAAGCAACATTTAATCGCTTTCGAAATGAACTTGAACGATTCTGTTTATGGGCATGGTTGATTGCTGAAAAATCGGTTTTTGATCTAAAGCGTGACGATATTGAAGCCTATGTTGATTTTATGGTTGAACCAGATTCAGCGTGGTTATCGAACTCAGTACAATGGCGTTATAAAGATGAACAAGGTATTAGAAAACTAAATACTAATTGGCGCCCTTTCATTAATAAAGAAAATATAGCAAGCCAACAAACTTTAGCAGCTATGTTTACAGCATTAAATGTGTTTTATAAGTTTGCTATTTTAGAAGAAAAAACGTTTGCTAATTTTGTGCCGGTTGTCAAAAAGAATAGTCCTTACTTAGTTGTACAATCGCAAATTAAAATCCCCGATACACTCAGTGATATTCAATGGGAGTATGTATTTGGTGTAACGCGTGACCTATGTGATCAGCAGCCTGATTTAGAAAGAAATTTATTTACACTAGCTTGTTTGAAAGGTTTGTATTTACGTATTTCTGAGTTATCTGAAAGACCACAGTGGTCGCCGGTTATGTCACATTTTTGGCAAGATAATGATGGCTTTTGGTTTTTAAGAATTATGGGTAAAGGTAACAAATTACGTGATGTAACTTTAAGTGAAGATTTTATCACTTACCTCAAACGTTACAGATTATACCGAGGCTTACCTGCCCTCCCCCGTGTTGATGAGGCCGAACCATTAGTACACAAAATTCGTGGAAAAGGTGGCATGACTGTTCGACAAATTCGTCGGTTAGTACAGCAAAGTTTTGATTTAGCAAAACAATCATTATTAGATGATGGTTTTAAAGACGATGCGGAACAACTTGAAGCGGCAACTGCTCACTGGTTAAGGCATACAGGTGCAACTCATGATGCTCAAACAAGACCGCTTAAACACTTATCGGAAGATTTAGGTCATGCAAAAATTGCTACGACTGATCAAATTTATATTCAAACAAATATAAAAGAACGCGCAAAGTCTGGAATTAAAAGGAAAGTTTAATGGAATATACCATACTCACATTAGTTGGTTTAGCTTTGTTATTTTACTCACTGACAATTCGTCAGTTAGAACGAACAGAAATAACCGGGCCAATGTTTTTTGTGTTGGTTGGAATTGCAATGTCTTACTTTTTACCGAGTGAGTTCAAATTAGGCGAAGCAGGGCTTAGTGAAATTTTACCTTTAGTTGAATTAACTCTAAGTATTTTTTTATTTACCGATGCAGCAAAATCAAAACTGACAGTATTAAAACATAGTTATCAGTACCCTAGCCTGTTACTCTTTGTCGCTTTGCCAATGACATTACTGTTAGGTGTTGCAGGTGCGTTGTTTTTCTTTTCTGAGTTATCACTTTTTCAATCTGCTTTGATTGCTATTATTTTAACGCCGACTGATGCAGCCCTTAGTAAAGGTATTTTGGAATCTACGGCGGTACCAGAAAAAGTTCGCGAAGGGATAAATACAGAAAGTGGTTTGAACGATGGCCTTTGCGTACCCATTTTTTTAGTTTTACTTTTATTAGCTCAAAATCCAGAAAGTGCGGTAACTACCGTTGATACCCTACTCGTTTTTGCAAGAGAGTTGGGTGTTGCACTTTTTATTGCTGGTGTGTCGATAGCAGTGTTTATTCCACTTTTAAAAATTGCATTAGCACGTCATTACTTTGCAAATAATAGCAGTCCATTTTTATTGATTGGTTTAGTAATGGCTATTTTCTCTTTGACACAAAATTTTCATGGTAGTGGTTTTATTGCCGTTTTTGTAGCGGGACTATTATTTGATTACTTAGCTCCTAGAAAAATTCGTTCAACATTAGTCAACGACTCAGAACATATCGCGGAATTTGTTGCACTATTAATCTGGTGTTTATTTGGCTTTGTTTGTGGTCACTTAATTGTGAATGACATTACTTGGCCAATTGTTTTTTATGCGCTATTAAGCGTGACGATTTTTAGAATTGTGCCCGTGTTACTTTCACTTCTATTCACTAATTTAAATCTCAAAGACAAATTTACTTTTGCTTGGTTTGGTCCACGAGGTTTAGCGTCTATCGTTTTCACTTTAATGGTGATGGACACAGATATTGTGAACAAAGAGCAAATTGCTACAGTAACCTTAACAACAATTTTATTTAGTGTTTTTATTCATGGCATGAGTACCAAGCCCATTGCAAAAAGTTACCAAAAATAAAGGCGCGTTAAGCGCCTTTATTTTTTATGAATTTAATAACACTTTAATTTTTAAAGTAGCTCTGCAATTAATTGCAGTGGGTGTTTTGGTTTAAACTTTTCATAGCGTTTTACTTGGCTACGACAAGAAAACCCAGTTGCTAAAATAGTTTCAGGCTCATTATTAGAAATAATTGGTTGCCAACTCATTTCATAAAGAGCGCGTGAATTTTCTTGGTTTTGTTTTTCGTGGCCATACGTTCCTGCCATACCACAACAACCCGTACTGGTAGTGTCTAGTTGTAAATTTAGATCAGCAAAAATAGATTGCCAAACTTTAGATGCATTTGGCATGGCTGTTGTTTCAGTGCAATGACTTAACAATTTAAATGGTGAATCGTTTTTAGTGGCAAGTGAAACCTGTTTAAAGTTTTGGCTTTGAAGCCATTCATGTGCAAGTTCAACTTTAAAATCGCCACGGTCATCTTTTAAAATCGATACATATTCATCTCGGTAACACATAACCAAGGATGCATCGAGCCCAACTAGTGGTGCGTTGATTTCAGAAAGTGAATTTAAAAACTCCGCTGCATTTTTTGCTGTCGTTTTAAATTCATTTAAAAAGCCTTTTACATGCTGTGCTTTACCATTTGGTTTAAACGGTAATAGCATTGGTTTTTTGCCTAACGCTTTAATGACTTTGATAAAGCTTTCGACTAATTCGGCTTCGTAAAAACTAGTAAATGGATCTTGTACTATCAGAACATACTCGGCTTGCTCTTCTTTTGAAAGCGAATTAAGTAATTCAAAATTGAATTGCTGACTTTTTGAAATACGTTTAGAAAGTTGCGGGACGCTCAAAGTTGGCGTATCAACATAACCAATGGTATTTTTAATTAAACCTGAAACAATTTTAGTGTTTACTATTGGATTCAAAACTTTAGCAAATTTTGCCATGACAGGTGCAGTTTGCTCGATGCCTGCCACTAAGTAATCTTTTACAGGTCGTGCATAATAACTGTGATAGAAATTTAAAAACCTTGAACGAAATGTTGGCACATCCACTTTGATTGGGCATGCAGTGGTACATGCTTTACAAGCTAAACATTCGTCCATAGATTCTTTCACTTCGTGGGAGAAATCATAAACGCCCTTTTGCTTATCACGACTATGTTGATAGCGTTCCCACCAAGTGATCACTTCGCCATTGATCAATTCCTTTTCAACATTGAGCAAATCAATATTTTCTGACTCTTGAAGTCGTAGCCATTCACGCATTAAACTTGCGCGCCCTTTTGGCGAATAACGGCGGTCACCAGTAACTTTATAAGATGGGCACATTGGTGATGTTTCGTCATAGTTAAAACACAGGCCATTACCGTTACAGGTCATAGCGTTATTAAATTCTGTTTTAACATTGATAGAAATTTCTTTATCGAACCAAGCTCGTTTTTGATCGTCAACAGAAACTAGTGAGTCTTTACTTTCGAGTGGAGTACAGATTTTACCAGGGTTTACTCGGTTATTTGGATCAAAAGCCGCTTTAATTTTTCTTAATTGTGTAAATAGATGTTCGCCGAAAAATTCAGGGCCATATTCACTACGGTACCCTTTGCCATGCTCCCCCCACATTAAACCACCATATTTGGCAGTCAATTTAACGACCTCATCTGAAATATGACGAAGTAATTTTTCTTGTTCAGGGTCACACATATCAAGAGCAGGTCGAACATGTAATACGCCAGCATCAACATGGCCGAACATACCATATTGAAGATTGTGTTTATCGAGAAGTTCACGAAACTCAACAATAAAATCTGCTAAGTTTTCTGGAGGAACTGCAGTATCTTCGGCAAAAGCTAACGGTTTTTGGCTGCCTTTTACATTGCCTAAAAGACCCACAGACTTTTTACGCATTGCATAAATTTTTAAAATATCAGCTTTGTCATTAGTTAACTGATAACCAATGACACCATTCGTTTGTTTTTCAACACACTCATCAAGTAACTTACATAGAGTATCTACTTTATCCTTTATGTCTTCTGGTGAAACCGCATTAAACTCAACCATGTTGAGCCCTTGCATATCTTTGTTTTCAACATCGGTTATTAAGTCCGATACTGAGTGCCAAATAATATCTTCTCGAGCAAGGTTAAGTACTTTACTGTCGACTGTTTCTACAGAAGTCGCATTTGCTGCGACTAAGAATGGTGAATGACGAAGAGCAGAATCAAAGCTATCATATTTAATATTGATTAAAGTCTTGAACTCAGCAATGGGTGTAATGTTAAGTTTTGCTTCAGTAACTATACCTAAAGAACCTTCTGAGCCAGTAATTAATCGACTCATATCAAAGGTTTGTAAATCATCAGAAAAAATATGTTCTAAATCGTAGCCGGTAAGAAAACGGTTTAAACGCGGGAATTTTTCTAAAATAGCATCACGGTTCTCAAGGCCAATATCGATAACTGTTTTATATAACTTACCCACTGTCGTGTTTTGTTCAGCAATTACCTTAGCTTTTTCTAAAGGTATGGGAGTCGTTGACATTTCAGTGCCGTCAACAAGGTAAGTTGTAAGACCTAAAACATGATCACTGGTTTTTCCATAAACTAAAGATCCCTGACCCGATGCATCTGTATTTACCATTCCGCCAATTGTTGCTCGGTTACTAGTTGATAGATCAGGTGCAAAGAAAAAACCGTAAGGACGTAAAAAGTCATTTAATTGGTCTTTTATTACACCAGTTTGAACGCGCACCCAGTTTTCTTCTACATTGATTTCTAAGATTTCACGCATATAGCGAGATAAATCAACAACTATTCCAGGGGTTAGCGATTGTCCGTTAGTACCTGTACCACCCCCGCGTGGACCAAATGTCAGTGATAAAAACGGATCACGTGAAGCAATTTGCATAGCCAGTTGTATGTCTTTTGCTGACTTAGGGAAGATGACACCTTGTGGAACTTGTTGGTATACGCTGTTATCAGTCGATAAACTTAAACGTGTTGAAAAGCTTGCATCAGTATCACCACTAAACCCTTGATTTTTAATAGTCTCTAAGAAATTAGAGACGAGTTCTGTGGCGGCTTGTTGTTGACTTATTGTTGCTATCATGACGGTGATAAATTAAGGCATTTTACAAATTATATCATGCTAATAGCTAAGATAAATTGAAGATTTTACAGTTTGTAACACTCTTTTTATCGATTTCGGGTGCAATACTTTTATACTGTGTATTAAAGCAGCAAATGAGATAGCCATATGAAAAAATTTGCATTAATCAGTTTAGGTGCCTTGTGTATGTTATTGGGTTTAGTGTTTGTGATTATACCTGGCCCATCGTTGATCTTCTTTATTGCTGGGCTTTTCTGTTTATCTTTTTACTATCCTAAAGCGCGTGATTATTTAACCCTGTGTCAAAAGGCACTGACTAAGTCATGTGCTTATATTGATAAAAAACTTGCTCGTTGAATTAAAGGTCAACATGCCCTTAGAACTAACAAAAATGCCAGCTAGATGCTGGCATTTTTTATATTAGATACTTTAATTTAGACAAATAAAGCGCTTAGTCTGCTAATTTCTTAGCAAGGTATAGCCACGTTTCTAATACGGTGTCAGGATTAAGAGAAACAGAATCAATACCCTGCTCAACTAACCAAGCTGCAAAGTCTTCATGATCTGAAGGACCTTGACCACAAATACCTACGTATTTGCCTTTGGCTTTAGCTGTTTGAATAGCCATTGATAATAGTTTCTTGATTGCTGGGTTACGTTCATCAAATAGATGAGCAATCAGACCTGAATCACGGTCAAGACCTAATGTTAACTGAGTTAGGTCGTTTGAACCGATAGAGAAACCATCGAAATACTCTAAGAACTCATCCGCTAGTAACGCGTTTGATGGTAATTCACACATCATGATCACTTTAAGACCATTTTCGCCACGTTTAAGGCCATGTTCTTCAAGTAATTCAATAACGCGCTTACCTTCTTCAAGTGTACGAACAAATGGGATCATAATTTCGATATTAGTCATACCCATTTCGTTGCGAACGCGTTTAATTGCTTCACACTCTAACGCGAAACAGTCGCGGAAATCTTCAGAGATATAACGTGCTGCACCACGGAAACCAATCATTGGATTTTCTTCTTCCGGCTCATATTGCTGGCCGCCAACAAGATTTGCATATTCGTTTGACTTGAAGTCAGACATACGAACAATTACACGCTCAGGTGCAAATGCACAACCCAGTGTTGCAATACCTTCAACCAGCTTAGAAATATAGAATTCTACAGGTGATTCATAACCTGCCATCATTTCTGAGATTTCAGCTTTAAGCTCGTCTGATTGTGCATCAAAGTTAAGAAGTGCTTTAGGGTGAACACCAATCATACGGTTGATTACGAATTCTACACGCGCTAAACCAACACCAGCATGTGGTAAGCGTGCAAAGTCAAATGCACGATCAGGGTTACCCACGTTCATCATAACTTTCATTGGTAATTCTGGCATTTCATCAACGCGCGAAGTAAGTACTTCGTAATCTAAAATACCTTCGTAGATATAACCTGTGTCGCCTTCGGCACATGATACTGTTACATCTTGCCCCGCTTTAATTAAATCAGTTGCATTACCACAACCAACAACGGCAGGAATACCTAATTCGCGAGCAATGATTGCTGCATGACAAGTACGGCCACCACGGTTTGTAACAATCGCAGCTGCACGTTTCATGATAGGTTCCCAATCAGGGTCAGTCATGTCAGTAACTAGAATGTCACCTTGTTGTACTTTGTCCATTTCATCAATTGAATCTAGTACACGAACTGTACCTGAGCCAATTTTATGACCGATTGCACGACCTTCTACTACAACAGAACTTGTACCGTTTAATTGGAAGCGCTCCATTACGTTCGCGTCTTCGTTCGAGCGAACTGTTTCTGGGCGGGCTTGAACGATGTAAAGTTTACCGTCGTTACCGTCTTTTGCCCACTCGATGTCCATTGGACGACCGTAGTGCTTTTCGATGATCACAGCTTGCTTTGCAAGTTCTTGAACTTCAGCATCTGTGATTGAGAATTTGTTTGAAAGTGATGAATCTACATCAACAATTTCGACTTGCTTACCATGTGATTCATCCGCAGAGTAAATCATTTGGATTGCTTTCGAACCGATATTACGGCGAACTACTGCTGGTTTACCGTTAGCAAGAGTTGGTTTGTGAACATAAAATTCATCTGGGTTTACAGCACCCTGTACAACCATTTCCCCAAGACCATAGCTTGAAGTTACAAATACAACATCTTCAAAGCCAGATTCAGTATCAATACTGAACATAACACCTGAAGCTGCTTTATCTGAACGAACCATACGTTGGATACCAGCTGATAAGGCTACACCACGGTGGTCATAACCTTGGTGAACACGGTAAGAAATTGCGCGGTCATTAAATAGTGAGGCAAACACGTGTTTGATTGCAGTCATTACTGAATCTATACCACGTACGTTCAAAAACGTTTCTTGTTGTCCTGCGAATGAAGCGTCTGGCATGTCTTCTGCTGTAGCAGACGAGCGAACTGCAAATGAAACATCTTGTGATGCGTCGCCATGTAATTGGCTATATGCGTCGCGGATGGCTTGGTCTAGGTTAGGTTGGAACGGTGTATCGATAATCCATTGGCGGATTTGTGCACCGACTTTAGCGAGTGTATTTACATCATCCACATCCAGTGTGTCTAAAATATCGTGGATTTTTGAGTTTAGCCCTGATTGTTCAAGGAACTCGTTGAATGCATCAGCGGTTGTAGCGAAACCACCTGGCACTTGAACACCAGCGTTAGCTAGGTTTGAGATCATTTCACCCAGTGAAGCGTTTTTACCGCCAACACGTGGAACATCTTGCATACCAAGCTCTTGATACCAGAGAACGTATTCTTGCACGGATCTTTCTCCATAAAACAAATTGTAGTACTAACTGTGAGAGTTAAGAAAGAAAACCTTCTAAAAAGGTCGGCTTCATTCTACACTGGCAACAGACCTCACGTAAACCGTGAACCCCCTATTTTGCAGATAAAGGTAATAAAAAGGTTAATTATGAGAACTGCATTCTATATTTCTGACGGAACAGCGATCACCTCTGAAGTATTTGGCCACGCAACATTGTCTATGTTTCCAGTTGACTTCAACCACAAAACTATCCCATTTGTAGAAACAGAAAAAAAAGCAAATGAGATTAAAGATCTTATAAATTCGACAGCGCAGCGAGATGGTGAGCAGCCTCTAGTATTTTTTACATTTGTAAATCATGAGCTGAGTGAAATTATTAAATCGTCATGTGCTGTATGTTATGACTTTTTATCGCAGTATAGCGATAAAATTTCTCAAGAGTTAAAAGTTGCGCCGGTACCAAAAGTCCATAGAACTCACTCTATGCATGAAAAGAGTTATGATTTTAGAATTGATGCAGTTAACTATGCGTTGACCAATGATGATGGCGCTAATATTAAAAACTACGCTGAAGCAGACATCATTTTAGTGGGCGTTAGCCGAAGCGGTAAAACACCAACGAGTTTATACTTAGCCTTGCAATATGGTATTAAAGCAGCTAATTACCCGTTAACTGAAGATGATTTAGAAAGAGGCACCCTGCCTGAATGTCTAAAGGCTTATAAACATAAACTATTTGGTTTAACAATTGACCCTGTTCGCCTTGCCGATATTCGCCAGCGCCGTATGGCGAATTCTAAATATGCCTCTTTAAAACAGTGTCGAATTGAAGTGCGTGAAGTAGAAATGCTTTATAAAAAGCAAAAAATTCAATTTTTAAATTCGACTCATCATTCAGTTGAAGAAATTTCTGCAAAGATTATATCTGATACTGGCCTTGAAAGACGTAAGTACTAACTTATTTTAGTATCGGACATTAAAAAAGGCTGCAATGTGCAGCCTTTTTTGGATAACTTAGTGTTACTTACGTGCATCTTTTAATAAATCAGCAACTAAGAAACCAAGTTCTAAAACTTGATCTGCATTTAAACGTGGGTCGCACTGTGTGCGGTAACGCTGCGCTAAATCTTCATCAGATAAACCATAAGCACCACCCGTACATTCAGTTACATGCTGGCCTGTCATCTCAAGGTGAACACCACCTGGATATGAACCCTCAGCCTTATGTACAGCGAAGAACTGACTAATTTCACGAAGAATATTATTAAAGCTACGTGTTTTATAACCTGAGCTCGCTTTTTCTGTATTGCCATGCATTGGATCTGAGCTCCAAATAACTTTACGGCCTTCTTGTTGTACTTTACGTACTAGTGCCGGTAGTTTCTCAGGCAGTACATCTGCACCCATTCGGGTAATTAACGTTAAGCGACCTGGAATGTTATCTGGGTTCACGGCATCGATAAGTTTGATTAGCTCATCTGGGTCCATACCTGGGCCAACTTTTACACCAATTGGGTTTTTAATCCCTTTAAAGAATTCGATGTGTGCGTGATCAAGCTGACGTGTACGCTCACCAATCCAAACAAAGTGTGCAGAACAATCGTACCAGTCACCTGATAAATGGTCACGACGTGTTAGTGCTTCTTCGTAGCCTAATAGTAACGCTTCATGTGACGTAAATAAGTCGGTTTCTTTTAAACTTGGCGCCACTGTTGAGTCAATACCACACACTTCCATGAACTCAAGGGCATCTTGAATTCTATCGGCTAACTGCTGGTATTTCTCTTTAAGTGGATTTGCAGCTACAAAACCCATGTTCCAACGGTTTACTTGGTGTAGGTCGGCTAAACCACCTTGCGCGAATGCACGTAATAAATTCAGCGTTGCTGCACTGTGATGATATGCCGTCATCAAACGCTGTGGATCGGGTACACGTGCTTGCTCTGTGAACTCGAAATTATTGATGATATCACCACGGTACGAAGGTAATGAAACACCGTCTATCGTTTCGTAATCTGATGAGCGAGGCTTAGCGTACTGACCAGCCATACGCGCAATTTTAACTACAGGGCACTTACCACCATAAGTTAAAACAACGGCCATTTGTAAAAGTGTTTTAAAAGTATCGCGGATATTTGCTGCATTAAAATCACTAAATGACTCTGCACAATCACCACCCTGTAATAAGAAAGCTCTGCCTTCACATACAGCTTCTAGTTGTTTATATAAGCTACGCGTCTCTTCAGCAAATACTAAAGGTGGTGCGCTTTTTAATTGTCCCTCAACTGATTTAAGGGCTTCTTGATCTGGGTACTCTGGCTGCTGAAGTATCGGCAGTTTTCTCCAGCTGTCCGGGTTCCACGATTGCATGTTCTTTCCTCATTCCTAACATAGACCGTTAACGAAAACTAACTTATTGCACGTACTAAGTTCAAGGACAATATTCAGCTATTTTTAATTATTTAGTTATTTGATAAATATATTAGATATGAAAGTTTCTTAGCTATTTATTTATATTTTGTAAAACAGTTAGTTAACTCACCATAATACGTTAGACATAGAAGTTATCACATAAGAACACATCTTACTATACGCTGCCTTTACTGTACCCTCATCTTTACAGAACTAAAAAACATTTTTAAACATCATATTGAAAAATAAAAATAATGTGCTGCATCTACCGCAAAGAACACATCATACTTTATTTTATACATAAGTCAGGTCAACATCTGAGTAAATATTTACTTTAAATAATCAATGCAAAAGGTTAGACTTTATTTATGTTTAAGTACGATGTGTTCTTATGAGTTCAAAACTACATATTCGCAGTCAGTTTGATTTGGTAAGTGAATTAACCCATTTGTTTTGTGAAGAATTAAGGCAAGTTGCTTTCCATAAAGCAACATTTTATCAGTTACCTGATATAGATATAAATGAAGAAAAGAAAATCCCATCCACTATTGCTGTACAAAAAGTTGATGGAGATGAAGCCCACAAATTAATTCTAAATTCCTTTGGTGACTTTTATAAAAAATCAGGTCTAAGTAGTCGAGTTTTGAAAAGACATCCAGGTTTGTTAATTTTGAAGGATGTTGATAAGCCACATTTTACAGCGAGAATAAATCAGTTAAATAAAGCGAAGGCTGATTTTAAAAATTGTGTATTAGCTATCGACAATAATGATGCTCGCTTTGAAGCTGTTCATAATGCTGTACCAAATTTAATTACATTAGCCGCTTATCGAAAAGTCCATTTTGAGACCGAGTCACCCTACTCCGTCCGTTTCACTTGGATGCATAAACACGCAACCAAAACACTTACAAAAAAGATGGCTTTAGCAATGTTGGATAAATCGGCTGGTTACTCTAATCCAAGAATGATCGATCAGCATTCTTGGCAAGCACTAGTTGCACAAGAGCAAAGTCGTGTTGCAAGTTTAGGTGATAAAGAAAAGTTACGAATTCGTAGGCCAACAAGAGTGAGCCCGCAAGTTAACGTAAGATACACAGCTCAAAACCGATATCATGTTAGTGCTGCTTTACCATTTATTTTGATAAACCCAGAACCCGATGTAAAACTTGGTACATTACCTGATTATAAAAAACCCGAGAGTCATCCTCGTAAAAGAGAATATGATTTCTTGGTTGATAGACTTTACTTAGAACAAGTAACAGATTGATTATGTTAAAAAGGCCACTCGCGTGGCCTTTTCAATATAGTTGTGAGGGTATTGAAGAGATTAGTCTTCTACTATTTCTTCAATTTTATCTTCATCGATTAATACAGCATTCTCAACAATGCGTTTACCACCTTGAATTTCGATTCGTTTGTTATGCTTATTTAGTGTAAGAATCTCATCACAAAATTGATCAGATGGATGCATCTCATAAGTGTAATCAATAATATTACCCGTTTTATCGTCTTTAACATTAGTTATGTTATATTCTGAAATAGCACCTTTCTCTATTAAATCTTTCATTGTGGTCGTCATATCACGACGTAATGCTTTTAATTTATTTTCTGTAATTTCATCTGTCGAATAAATAGAGCCGTATTTTTCCATGATTGATAAAAGTCGGAAGTGGTATGTTTTTCCTGGTGCAGCATAACGCCATAAATGATACAAGCGAAGCATCATCCAACGAGATAAACCACGTTTTAATTCTTGCGCACTATTAAAGTAGTAACCTTTATATTCAAGATTGTCGATCATGTTATGAACAAATGCGTTCAAACACGCTACACATTTCACATTACCACCTTGACCTTTTTTGCCACTAAAATGAAGTGACGATAAAAAGTTCATATTCGATTCGTAAAAAGAATCATCAATGTCAGTGTTACGAGTATCAGTCGCTGAATATTTAAAAGAAAGTTTAGACCCTTGTAATGCTTCTAAAGATTCTTTGATTTGCGGATACGGCATTGATTGACCAACGGCTTTTAATTCTTGCGCTAATTCATTCATTGAAAAAACAACCGCGTACTGAATACCCGATTTAAAATTAATTTTTACAATTTTACCTTTAGACGCTAGGCGAATAAGGGCACGCTCGACTTTTTCTTCTCGGTCAGATGGCCAAACAAGATATTCTACATCCTCTCCATCTTTTCTAGTGCTAACGACCGCAGGTGTAATTTTAATTTCACCGTCATAAAGAATACCGTCAACCTTTTCTGAAATTCTTCTGGTAACGATGGTTTTTTTAGGTGCTTCTTCAACCGGAAGCTTTTTATGACCAGAACGGACAAAGCGTCCCCATAAATCATAATGATTAAATGTATTTGAGTAAGCTCTCAAACCATGCGCAGCATTTTCAATTGAAACGCGCACATCTTTGTTGTCTGTAAAGAGTGCAAGACTTTCATTATCTATTGCACTTTCCACCCCGTGGATCTGCCCGCGTAAGGTATCGGGTAAATTATCAACCGAGATGTTGACCTTTCGGCTCATTGTTCTTATTTCCAATTTTTCTTCGACAGTTAATAACAACACATAAAACCACAAAAGTTAAATGTTTAAGTTAGTAAAAACTTGATCCGATCATAATTAATTTCTAAGGATCAGCTTTATACTAACTAACTCGCGGTTGCTAAATTTCAGATCAGATTTTTACTAAGGTATAGTTCATAGGTGCAGATTTTACTAACTCAGTTTAAATTATGTCCTGTTAAACGAGTTTTTTTACTAAATTAACACGACATAAATCTCATTTTTAAAACGGCATGTGGATAAATCTAGTTCTAGTTAGCAAAGATCTGATCTGTACCAACTACAGATCAGATCCATACTAACTATTTAATTAAAATAGCAACTATGTCGGTGTATAACTTTCTAATTTAGTTAGTAAAAATTTGATCCGCACAGTTAAAAATGTGAGCAAATCAGTGATTAAACTGTGAATAACTTAGGTGCTTAGTTTTTGCTTAGTAATAAGTTGATCTGTGAGTATTAAGAGATCTGATCTTTACCAAGTAAAATTACGATCTGACTTTTTTAAGAATATTCAATAAAATCAGTTATATACTTCAATATTTTAGCATCTTAACCTTATATACCTATATATTTAACCGATATTAATCTTATTTATTTATACTTAGTTTCACTAAAGTTCCAATTTTTTATTAAATGTCTTATAAATAAAAGGTATGTCGCCTTAAATACTTGTTTACAGCAATTTGAATGGACATTATACTTAAACCATAACTTTGAGGAAGAAAGTATGTCTATCAATAATAATGCGCTAGCCACTTATAGGTTACTAAAAGCGACAGCAGAAGTTGCTGAAAAATCGTTAGAAGGACGTATCCAACATTATCGTGCTCATCTAAAATCAGAAGAAAAAGAACTACGAACCTACACTCAAAAAGCAGCCGCAGATCTATTAGGCTGTAATAATCGTACGTTAAAAAGACGTCACGATAATGGTGATTTTGATGAACTTAACATCAAACGCGGTGCCAACGGTCATTATGCTTATACTTTAGTTAATATCTTCGCTATGGCTGACATTATGGATATTAAGCCTGATCACCGTACTGCAGATGACAAATTACAAGTTATTGTTATCAATTCACTAAAAGGTGGTTGTGGTAAAACAACAAGTATGGTGAATATTGCTGCAGCATTGGCTACTACTAACATTAAACGTTATCGAATTGGTATTATTGATCTCGATCCACAAGGTTCATCATCTAGTTTCTTTCCACCGAGCGAGCCAGATCCGATCACTGTCGGTGACTTAATGCGTGATTGTATTGAACTTGAAGAAAACGAAACCTGGGATGAATTGGTTACTAATTCTTTTCTACCAACTCATATCCCTAATATTCGTATTTTACCCTCTGGGATGGATGATTTTTACTTTGAGCATGAAACTGCAACATTATTAAAAGACAGCTCAAGCTATGATAAAACGCGTCATTATCATAAGTTACTTGAAAAAGTCATTGAACCAGTAAAAGACCAATTCGATCTTATTTTAATAGATACCGCACCTTCTCTTAACTTTATGTTTTACAATGCATTAATGGCTTCAACATCGATGCTTATTCCGGTTCATCCTGAAGCTGTAGATTTTGATGCTAACAATAAATATTTAAAACGATTGGGTGAAATTTATCATACAGTTGCAGCACTAGGCCACCAAGGCTGGGACTTTATGCAGTTCTTAGTAACTAACTATGTAAAAGGAAATCACTCACAGCGTGACATTGTAAAAGATGTACGTAGTGCATTTGGTCGCCAAGTCATGAGTTATCCAATTAATCATAGCTCGGCTATTACTGCCAGCTCATCATCCTTTAACACTATTTTTGATCAAAAAACATCAGATAGCTTAGCTAGTCGAGAGTCACTCCTTCGTGCTCAAGAAAATATCAAAGATGTCGTTGATGAACTAGAAATGTTGATTCGTTCTAATTGGCAATCAACCCAATCTTCTCTTAATCCAGCTAAGTAAGGTTAATAATAAAAATGGCTAAAAAACGTAAGAACGATACCAGCTTAGACCCATTTTCAACATCAATTGAAAGCAGTAGCTTAGATGCATTACTAGAACAGGCAACAGCTGGAGATGTAGTTAGTATGCCTGCTCCTAGCGATCCGACTCGCTTAATTACTTTAGTGTGTAAGGTTATCCCTAGCTCTGAAATTGAATCTAGAACAAAGGTCTATGGCAAAAATCGCCGTGTACAATCATTACTAAATGAAAAGTCGGTTGCCGATATCCTTCCTGCAATTGCTGAAGACGGCCGCAACCAGCACCCTGCTCTATGTTGGGATAAAGGTGACGAAATGCTTGTTTTAGCAGGCTCCCGTCGCCGTAAAGCATGTATTTTAAGTAATTCCGATTACTTAGTTTTAAGCTCTGAAGATTTCACAGATCAAGATGCTAAAATTCTTGCGGTGTCATCAGATCAATACATTGCTCCGAGTCTGTGGGAGCTTGGCCAAGCATATCAACAAACCCGTGATGAGCTTATCGCCGAAGGAAAAAAAGGCTCTTATCGTGAGATAGCGGCTATTGAGGGGGTATCTCACACAGCAATTGCCGATGCTATCAAAGCTTATGAGAACCTACCTTCTGAGGTTTTAAGCCTGTATCCTACGGCAAATCATGTTGGTCGAGAAGTGGCGAAAAAACTTATTAGCGCTAAGGAGCGTGATGAAAAGCTATTTGCAAAGCTAGTCGATAATGTAAGCAATGATGCAGATATCGCGCTAATTAGTAGTGATGATAAACGTGCGTTAGCAATTACTAAACTATTAACAGCTGAACCAGCCGCGCCAAGTCGTCGTGAAGCGCTGATCGACAGTGAATTTGTGAGTGTACAGCGTAACATCAAAAGCGGTGATTTATCTGTCAAAATCGATAATAAAGTGATGACAGACAAACGCTTAGAGCAGTTAACTAAGCTTTTAAATAGCTTCAATTAGTTAGTAAAATAACGATCTCTCACGCTTTTATAGTTAGTAAAAGCGTGATCTATAATTTCATTTTGTTAGTAAAATAGTGATCTATAACATTCAAATTATGCTGGTTTCACCCTCTTAGATCAGTTTTTTACTAACTAAGCACCCTTTACAGGCTTCTTTTCCTCTTAATCTTGTTTGCTTAGTAAAATAGCGATCTGTAAAGCCCCTCTTTTGTGATTAACCTGTTTATAACGTGTGCAATTGTTGTTTGTTAATTGAACGTACTGGTCTTTTTCTGCTCTGATCTTACCTAGGAGCATTTTTTTACTAAGTAATCAGCTCCAACCAGTCCAAAATGCCTCGATAGTGCTTTAGCTCTTGGTCGATAGATCATATACTGGCAGAATTATTTTTTGTTTTTACTGTCAAAAACGTTATGTCTGCTAACTTATCTAAAAATGACTTATTAGCTATCTTTGAAGAAATCAAACAAGAGCAAGAAACTCAGTTTCCTTTATCTGAGCGCTTCATTAAACAGCTATTTAAGCCACATGTGCTAAGTAAAGCAAAAGAATACCACCAGAACGGTCAAATCAACTGGTTAGAGCATAACAGTGACTTTAGTATTATCGATGCATCAATGTTTGGTAATGAAGGTAATACCTTCACTCAACATATTGAGATCAGTAAATTACCAAGTGGCTTTTCGGTTGATTCACATTGTACTTGTGGTTCTAAAACTAAATGCCGGCATGTTGCAGCTGTGCTTCTTAAGCTGAAAATAGAACACTCTGGTGACTACGGTGAAGACTACATCATTAATGATTGGTTTAGTGAACTTAAAACGCTAAAGCAAAATACCACTAATACTGCTAAACAAGTTCTATTATTTGTCCTCGATGTAGAGAAATCTGTTGTAACCCTCACCCCAAAAATTGCTAATTATGACTCAGAACACGACTATACATTGGGTCGAAACCTAACTGAGCAGCAATTAAATAGCTTTGTAACTCCTACTGATTTATTAGAATCGGATTTTCGTTTATATAGCTGGATCCGTTCTCAAAATGCACTCGGTAAACTTGAGCTTAAAGGTCAATGGGGCTTCGCTGCACTGCAACAGCTAATTGCAACTCAACGTTTGTTTTTAGGCCGCTCTCGTCAGCCTATAAAAGCAGACAGCATGCAAGCTTTAGAGTTTGGTTGGACACAACACAAAGACTTAACCTCATTAAATATGAAACTTGCAGGCCAAGATAATTGGTTATTGTTAAAAACAACCCCTCCTACTTACCTCGATCCTGATAAATTAAAAGTAGGTCGTATACGTACTCCGTTAACCGCTGATGAGATTGCTTTACTTGCAAATATGCCAGCTATTCATACAGAGAACTTTGACCGCGTTTATCAGCAACTTAATGATAACTTTGGTGAAGGTGTTATCCCCCACGCTTTTAAGCAAAGTAAGAAAAATAACTCCCGTACAGTTTTTCCTGTCATTAGTATCAATAGTGATGAGAACGTAATCACACTCTCTTTAAAGTTTAATTATCATAATTCGCTGTATGATTTAGGTCAGGCACCTGCTGATATACTGAACAAGTCGCTTGAGAATACGGTTGTAAATGAGCTAACAAATCTCGGTTTTGAACTCTGTAAAGGGGCTTTACAAACTGAGCTCATTTTTAATAGAAACTCGGCGATTCACGGGCACTGGCTTAAGTATGAAATAGTTCCTAACTTATTGAAACGTGGTTGGAAAATAGACGATAAGCTAAGCGTCAGCAAAGGGTTGAAGCAAGTATCACTTCAAGTCCAGCGTGGTAAAGGTCATCAAATAGTTAGTAAAATCGTGATCTCGGGAGTCAAAACGCTACAACTATTTACGACAGATAATCCCGACTTCCAATCTCTCAATCGACAAAGTGAACTGTTTTATTATTTCAACGTAGGGAAGCGTTTTGCTGTAGTAGAAAAAAATGCAATCACACAATTAAATGACTATCGCAAGCGATTTGAGTACATTAAAACTCGTGACGAAATCTTAATGCCTTTATCGTTTTTGCCTAAGCTTATCGAGCAAAAAGCAATTAAGGTTAATATTGTTGACGATGCGCTTGATGCTTACTTAGCTGAATTAAATAGCTCACAACAGCTTATTAAAAAGTCCGATATTCAAGGCTTAAACCCAGGTGTGCAATTACGTGAGTATCAACAACACGGTGTTGATTGGCTTAACTTTTTAAAACGTCACCAACTTGGTGGTATTTTGGCAGATGATATGGGGCTAGGTAAGACCTTGCAAGTTATTGCCTTTTTAGCGAATGCCAAGCAATCACCTCAAGCAGGCCCTACGTTAATTGTTTGCCCAACCAGCTTGGTTGGTAATTGGCAAAGTGAAATCAATAAGTTTGCGAGTAACTTAAAAATCACTACCGTCTTCGGTGCTGCACGCAGCGACCAATTACAACAGTTGTCGCAAGCTGATTGTATTTTAACAACTTACCCACTGCTTAAGCGCGACATTGCCTTTTATTCGCCGCTGTATTTTGAAAACATCATTCTTGATGAGGCGCAATATATCAAAAACGATGCCGCACAGGTTTCACGCTTAGTTAAGCGCCTTAACGCAGACTTCAAGCTGTGCTTAAGCGGCACCCCTATCGAAAATAACTTATTTGAGCTTAAATCCTTGCTCGATTTTGCAATGCCCTCTTTACTTGGTTCGCAAACACATTTTAAGAGCTATTTTCAAATGCCTATTGAGCGTGATAACGATGTTGCCCGTGCAGATGAACTTAAATCGTTGATCATGCCATTTATCTTACGCCGAACTAAAGTACAGGTAACGCAAGAGCTCCCAGAGAAGACCGAGCTAGTTAAAGAGTTTGAATTTGAAACTAAACAAAAAGAAATTTATAACGGCATAACTGAATCATTAGAGCAGAAATTGGTCGATCTATTTGCCCAGCAAGGTGTGCAAAAAAGTAAGCTGGCATTTTTAGATGCATTATTAAAGCTTAGACAGATTTGCTGTCATCCAAAATTGATCGACCCTAGTTCACAGGCTGGCAGCGCTAAGCTTGAGTGGTTATCTAAGCATTTGCCTATCATGCTAAGCGAAGGTCGTAAGGTAATTATATTTAGTCAATTCACTATGGCACTTGATGTGATAGCAGAGCGATTAAATGAGCTAGGCACCCGCTTTAGTATGCTAACAGGGCAAACAAGACACCGCGACCGTGTTATCGAAGAGTTTACTCAAGGTGATACATCCGTGTTTTTAATAAGTCTTAAAGCCGGCGGTACGGGATTAAATCTAACTCAAGCAGATACTGTGATTCATTTTGATCCTTGGTGGAACCCTGCCGTTGAGAAACAAGCGACAGATCGTGCCTACCGAATTGGCCAAACTAACCCTGTGTTTGTCTATAAATTGATTATGGCTAACTCAATTGAGCAAAAAGTATTTAAAATGCAGCAGCATAAGCAAGCCCTTGTTGATGCATTATTTACAGAAAAATCAATGAGTTTCACTCAGTTTGATGAAGAACAAATGCTCGCACTGATAAAAAATTAAATTTTTTTAAAGTTTTTTTGAACTAATCAAATTTTAGGGCGTCTATTATTATGCTTGTTGTTAAATTGCAGTTTACATAAGCATTATGTTGATTTCCCATTTGGTTACTAAATTTTAGTAATGTTAGAGCCAGCTCACCTTGAGCTGGCTTTTTTTATGCCTAAACCCCCTACTCTGCTGAGCACTAATTCGTTATGATGATGTGTCTTTAAGTTATTGAGTTTTCGTTATGATTACAGAGCTAATTACACAGATTAATTGGCAAAGTGGTGTGCTTGGTACTGCTGTAGGTGCTGTTGCAAGTGGTGTTATTTTTGCGCTGCAAAAAAGTCGCTTAAAAAATCAGTTAACTGAACTGCAAAATAGCCAGCAAATCCTGCAAAATCATTTACAACAAAAGCAGCTGCAACTTGAACAAAGCCAACAGACGCTTTCTCAGTTACAGCAAGATTACGCTGAACAACGTGATGAGTCTCAACACTTTAAAACTCGTTTTGTAGAACAAGAAAAACAAGCACAACAATACAACCAATTTTGGCGTCAAGTTGAAGCTGAGCTTGCTGACACTAAAGCTTCACTTAATCAGCGGGATGTTGATTTAAGTACCTTACGAAGCACGATAGAGCAAAAAGAACTGCATTTTAAAGAGCAGCTTAGTCATATCAAAGAAAGCAAAGAGCAACTCAAAAAAGAGTTTGAAAATCTCGCTAATCAAATCCTTGAAGAGAAATCGCAGCGTTTTAAAACCTTAAACCAAGAGAGTATTGAGCAACTATTAAAGCCGGTTCAAGGTGAGCTAAAAGGCTTTCGCGATAAAATGGAATTGATCCACGTTGAAGATCTTAAGCAGCGTGCTGCACTTAAAACTGAGTTATTGCATTTACAGGCTAAAAGCCAAGCTATCACTGAACAAGCTGATAGGCTGAGCACCGCATTACAAGGGCAAAAGAAAACCCAAGGTAATTGGGGGGAGTTAATGCTTGAAAATGTACTAGATAGCGCTGGGCTGCGTGCAGGGGTAGATTATCAACGTGAAGTATCGTTTAACACCGAAGACGGTCGTTTACGCCCTGATGTGGTGGTGTATTTACCTCAGCAACGTCATTTAGTTATCGATGCTAAAACCTCTTTAAACGCGTATACACGCTATGTAAATGCTGATACAGAGCTTGAGGCGCAGCAGGCGCTAAAAGAGCATGTAACCGCTGTGCAATCGCGTATTAATGAGTTAGCAAGCAAAGCCTACGACAGACTCCCTGGTATTAACTCACCTGAAGTGGTGATCATGTTTGTACCGATTGAGTCAGCATTTGTTGAAGCACTTAAATACCAAAGTGATATTTATCAGCAAGCTATCGAGAAAAACATTTTAGTCGCAACTCCAACGACCTTATTGACCAGCTTGAACATAGTAAAACAACTGTGGCGTTTTGAAGAGCAAACTAAATACTCAAAAGAGCTTGCCGCCCGCGCTGAGCGTTTTTATAACAAGCTCAATGGTTTCCTAACCAGTATGGAAGGGGTTGGTAAGCAATTAGACCGCGCCAAAGAAAGTTACGATAAAGCGTTTTCTCAGCTGTATCGTGGTAAAGGAAACTTGATTAAGCAGGCCTCTGAGTTCAAAGAGTTGGGTGTGTCTGTTCAAAAAGAGTTACCCGCGGACAGTGTTGAAAAAGCCCACTTAGAGTTAGATTAATATCTATCAAAAAAGCCAACGTCATGTTGGCTTTTTATTAGTTAATAAGTTCAGCTGAAACGATATCGTTGAGCAGTAAAAAGTGGTTAAGTACAGACTCCTCAAGCTCGAATACATGCGCTACTTTTTCGCCATTTGCTGACATTCCTGTTTGCGCACCTGCAAACTCGATATGTAACCCTAAACGCTTCAGGGTTTGGGCATCGTAACTATAAATAGCGGAATCATGTCTTTCGCTAATGCCTGGCATCACTCCTATGATAGTAACCGCTTGTTCAACGTTAATGATATCGAAAAATTGTCGTTCTGCGGTTTGCCATTTTGCTATATAGCTAGCGACCTCGGGTGGCTGATCCATCGGCACGTATAATGGCTGTAATGAGCCACCACGCCAGCCGATAACGGCTTGTTCCTCAACAAAGACATGCGGGCTTGCCGTAAGTACATAGTTGGCGCAGGAGGATGCACAAAACTCGCGTACCACAACATTGAGTTGATATTCATGAACTAAGCCTCCGAAATGAAGACCAGCCATCACATCACCACCTTGGCTATTAATAATTAAGGTGTTGATTTGTTGGCTGCTAGTTACTAATAATTGTTCGAACTTTTCAACATTTTGCTTAGATGTTTCGCCCTGAAAATAAATAGTGCCTGGCGATACCTCACTGATTTCAGCGACCCTTTGCTGTGTTGTTTTACAACCAACCAGCAGTACGCTCAATATTAATAAAAAACGCATTAACAATGCCTTGAAGTTTTGTTTGTATACAGTGCGCAATTTAATAATATGTCATTAACGAACTGCAAAAATGGCATAGTACGTTTTTTTACTTAAGAAATAAATCCACATAATAGGAACAATTGTATGAATATTGGAATTTATATATATGATGATGCCGAAGTGCTCGATTTGTCAGGTCCATTTGAGGTGTTTAGTACCGCTGAGCGCCTAGCGTATAATGACTGGCAAGTGAGTTTAATTGCCGAAACTACTCGTCCTGTTCTTGCCCGCGGTGGTTATAGTGTAAACCCCCATTACAGTTTCACAGACTGCCCTTCGCTTGATCTACTTGTTGTGGTTGGTGGTGACCATACTCGAGAACTTGAAAAAGCAGAGGTTATTGCGTGGTTAAAAGACACTGCCACTAACACCAAGCGTGTTGCCAGTGTTTGTACAGGGGCATTTTTGCTTGCTAAAACTGGGCTTTTAAACGGGAAAAATGTGACTACTCATTGGCAAGATCAATCTCAATTGGCTGCTATGTTTCCTGATCTCAATGTGATTGCTGATACTCGTTGGGTCACCGACGATAAGTTTACCAGCTCAGGGGGAATTTCTGCTGGCATTGATATGAGCCTAGCGTTAGTCGCTGAGTTTATTAGCTACGAACACGCCTTACTGACCGCTAAACAGATGGAATATCAATGGCAGACTTTATAATTGTTCAGCAATATAGTTGGTTATAAACTGCTTTAAACAGGCAGCCTTTTTACTCAGTAAACGTGCGCTTGGCCAGATAGCATAAATGTCGCGGTTTTCCCCTCGCCAGTGTGGCAGTACTTGAACTAGCTGCTGAGATTTTAATTCATCTATTACCTCAAACCGAGGTAACAAAGCGATACCTTGCTCATCACAAACTAAGTATTTTACAAATCCAGTATCATTAAAAGTAGTAGCAAATCGGCACATGTGAGTATAAGTTGCATTCGTTTGCGTATTGGTTAGCTGCCACTTATTTCTCAAAGTGGTACCAATTAATCTATGTTGTTTTAAATCTGCTGGCTCTTCTAAGGCAGGTGCCGAATCAAGATATGCTCTTGTGCTTACAAATAAAGTATCAACAGTTCCTAACTTTTTTTGATGGAGCATAGAATCAGCCTGCGGCCCTACTCTTATTGCTATATCTGCTTGGCTTTTACTGAGATCTTCAAGTTGGTTATTAAGCAGTAGCTCAAGTTGAATATCAGGGTACTGTTTAGTGAATGCGAGCCACATCGGCTTTAAGAAACCATGACTAATATTCAGAGGTGCTAAAACTTTAAGCTTTCCTGACAATTGTGCTTTTTGCTCATTAAGCTGGCGGTGAGTTTGTTCAAATTGCTCTATTAATTCAACATAACTTTGAAAGTATACCTCCCCTGCTTGCGTTAACGTGCATTGCCTTGCTGAGCGATTTAATAGCTGCTCACCTAAGCGTTGCTCAAGTCGTTGTAAGCGTCTCGACACTGTTGCGGTAGGCAGCGACAAGTTCTGAGCCGCATTACTTAGGCCGCCTTGTTTAACAATCTGTATGAATAGAGCGATATCGTCAATCATGTTCTCATTTATGCAATCATAGTTTGTTTATCTTACTATTTTTAGCACTTTTGCAATTAGATATCATGTCTTTTATTAAATCATTTAAGAGCATCTAATTATGAGTGTAAATGATATTTATATGATAACTTTTGTAGGCGTAGCGGCGACTTTGTTCATTGATCTTTATGCTTTTCTGCTGGCTAAAGTGTTTAAGATACCTTCATTAAACTTGTGTTTAGTTGGCCGTTGGTGCTTGGGTTTATTAGATGGAAAGTTTATGCACTTGAATATAGTAGCTAGCCCTGTTAAGCATTTTGAGTGCGTGTTTGGCTGGTGCTTACACTACTTTATTGGTGTTTTATTTTCGTTTCTATTTATATTACTGGTCGGTGTTGCTTGGCTTGAACAACCCACCTTAATCGCTGCGTGTGTATTTGGATTAGCGAGCGTATGTATACCATTTTTTGTTATGCAGCCAGCTTTAGGCATGGGGATAATGGCTACGAAAAGCGCAAACCCATTTCAAGCCCGCTTAAAAAGTGGTGTAACTCACCTACTTTTTGGTGTCGGATTATATTTATCCGCTCAATTTATGCAATTTATTTAGGAGTCGTTAATGGACGCAAAGCATTGGCATCAACGTTGGGAGAATAACGAAATAGGTTTTCATGAAGGAGACGTTAACCGTTACCTAGATCATTATTTTACTAACTTAAATTTACAGCAAGGCGATACTGTTTTTGTGCCACTGTGTGGCAAAACTCACGACATTCATTATTTGCTCGCGCAAGGTATGCGTGTTGTTGGGGCTGAGCTTAGTGAGATTGCCATTAAGCAATTATTTGATGAGTTAAAACTAGAACCCGAAATCAGCCAACACGGCGAGCTATTACGTTACCAAGGCGCAAATCTAACCGTTTGGGTAGGCGATATTTTTGCACTTACCGCGAATGAACTTGGCACTATCAACGCGGTTTATGACCGTGCCGCCTTAGTTGCGCTGCCAAAGCCTGTACGCATTCGCTATACCCAGCATTTACTTGAATTAACCAATAGAGCTAAACAATTAGTGGTGGTATTTGAGTATCAGCAAAGTGAGTTTTCGGGTCCGCCGTTTAGTGTGGTCGCCGATGAGCTACATCAGCACTATGATGCTTTTTATCAACTCACATTACTGTGTAAAGAACCCCTCGCAGGTGGCTTAAAAGGGCAAGTCCCTGCCATGAACGTAGCTTGGTTTTTAAGTTAGTACTTACAAACTAGCGGTGTGTAAATTCACACCCTAGTTGTGCGTTTTTGTGGCTGGTTATTGTATCTCTGTGCGTGCACCATAGTTAAAAGCGAATTGGTATGAAAAGAAAGCGTATTTAAGGAGCACATTTATGCAAAAGCCACGCGTTTTATTTGTTTCTCATGGCGGCGGTCCTATGCCTTTACTTGGCGATCCAAGTCATGCTGATATGGTAACTTGTTTGCAATCTATTGCTGCAAAAATTCAAAAGCCGTCAGCTATTTTGATGGTGAGTGCACACTGGGAAGCGAACCCTATTAGCATCACTTCGAGTGCTGCTCCTAAGCTAATTTATGATTACTATGGTTTTCCTGAGCCTGCTTACAGTATCGAGTATCCAAGTCCTGGCGAACCTGTCCTTGCCGAAAAAGTACATCAGGCATTGGCAAAGGCTAATATCGATAGCACATTAAACCCATCTCGTGGCTTTGATCACGGTATGTATGTGCCTTTGAAAATTATGTATCCAGAAGCAGATATACCTTGTGTGCAATTGTCGTTACATCCAAGCCTTGAGCCAAGCTTACACCTAGCGATAGGTGAGGCTTTACAACAACTTGATTACGATAATTTATTGAGCATTGGTTCTGGCTTTACTTTTCATAATATGCGCGCATTTTTCACCCCTGAAAGCGCTGAAATTAAAGCGCAAAATATGGCTTTTGAGCAATGGCTAGTTGATGTATGTGGTAATGCTGAGCTGAGTGAACAACAGCGACAAGCTAAGTTATTAGAATGGCAAATGGCCCCTGCGGCGCGTTTTAGTCATCCTAGAGAAGAGCATTTATTGCCATTACATGTTTGCTATGGTGCGGCGATGCGCCCTTGTAGTGATATTTACGAACTAAGTATTGCCAATAAGCAAGCCAGTATGTTCTTGTGGGACGATTGATTTTAAGTTTAAACACATTGTTTTCACGATAAATGTTAAGATTTTATTAAGTTAATTTGTTACGCTTGATTGGTTAAAACCAAGGGATAACAAAAATGAACTTAATAAAAACATCAACCCTTGCGTTTGCTGTGGTTGCGGGTTTAGGTTTGCAAGCATGCTCAAGTACAGAGCAAGCGAACACGCCATCAGCAACAGTGAACGCAACGGCTAATCCGCTTTCGCTTGAACAAATTTATAAAGAAAAAGACTTTAAAGCTGAGCGTAGTACCTATTTTACGTGGCTCGATGATGGTACCGGCTATACCGTACTTGAAGAGCGCGAAAGCAATAAAAACAACCAAGACGACAAAGCTAAAGACGATGAGCACGGCGTAAAAGGCAATGATATTGTATTTTATAATGCCGATGGGACGGGGCGTAAGGTGCTTGTTAGTTACGAAAAACTGATCCCCAAAGGTGAGAAAGAGCCTCTCACCGTTGAAAGCTATCAATGGTCTAAAGATGGTAAATGGCTGATGGTTTTTACCAATGGTGAACAAGTGTGGCGCTCACGAAGCCGCGGTGATTTTTGGCTTTTAAACCTTGAAACCGATTCGCTATATCAGTTAGGTGGCGAAAACATTGAAGCGAAAAAGCTGATGTTTGCTAAGTTCTCACCTGATAGCTCTAAAGTAGCTTATGTGCGTGATAACAACATCTACATGGAAAAAGTGGGTAGCAAGGCAGTGACTGCTTTAACCACTGATGGTAACGACACTATTGTTAATGGTAATTTTGACTGGGTATACGAAGAAGAATTTACTATTCGTGATGGTTTCCGCTGGAGTCCAGACAACAAATCAATTGCCTATTGGCAGCTTGATACTAGTGGCGTGAAATACTTCACTATGATCAATAACACCGATGATCTCTACCCTACCCTTAAAGAATTCCCGTATCCAAAAGCTGGCGAGATGAACTCAGCGGTTAAAGTGGGTGTGGTCAGTCTTAGCGACAAGAAAACTCGCTGGGCTGAGTTAGGTGGCGATAATCGCGATCGTTATATTCCACGTATTAGCTGGGCTGGCACTGGTGAATCTTTGATGATCCAAGATCTTAACCGCCCGCAAAGCCACAACAAGGTTTGGTTATTCGACTGGCAAAAACAACAGCTGACTAAAATTCTTGAAGATAAAGACGATGCCTTTATTGAGTGGTTTTATAAAGCAAACTGGTCAAAAGACGGTAAGTTCTTTATTTGGCATAGCGAGCGTGATGGCTGGCGTCATCTATACCGTGTATCTCGCGATGGAAAAACGATTGTTGATTTAACGCCGGGTGAATATGACATCATTGATATGTTAGCGCTCAACGAAGATAAAAACGTTATGTACTTTACTGCATCACCGGATGATCCTGGCCAGCGTTATTTATTCCGTACCTCGCTAGATGGCAGCTCTAAACCGATGCGCGTAACGCCTGAGTCATTCGATGGTTCAAACAGCTATTACATGTCTAAAGATACCTCTTGGGCGATGCATACCTTCTCTAAATTTGGCACCCCGCCAATGAAAGAGATCATTAAAGTAAGCGATCACAGTAATGTGAAAACCTTAGTTGAGAACAAAGCATTAAAAGAAAAATTAGCAACTGAGCAGTTACCGACTCACGAGTTCTTTACGGTAAACGCCCGTGATGGTGTTGAGCTTGATGGCTACATCATGTTCCCAGCGAATATGGATAAAAGCAAAAAATACCCAATCGTTTTCTATGTTTATGGTGAGCCATGGGGCTCAACAGTACAAGACCGCTGGGAAGGTAACAGTTACTTATACAAATCGTATTTAACTCAGCAAGGCTTTATTGTTGCCTCTGTTGATAACCGCGGCACGCGCGCACCTAAAGGCAGAGATTGGCGTAAGTCTATCTACAAAAAAATAGGCTCTATTACCGTGCGTGACCAAGTTGATGCCCTTGATGCAATGGCGAAACGTTGGGATGTCATTGATACCGACCGTGTTGGTGTATGGGGCCACTCAGGTGGCGGTAGTTCAACACTTAATTTGTTATTCCGCCATGGTGATAAATATAAAGTGGGGATTGCCTCAGCCCCAGTGCCCGATATTCGCTTGTACGATACCATCTATCAAGAGCGCTATGCGGGTAACCCAAATACCGATCCTGATAGTTACGACAACACGTCTCCGATCACTTTTGCAAAAGACCTGCAAGGTAAATTGCTACTGATCCACGGTACTGGAGATGATAACGTTCACTACCAAGGTTCAGAGCGCTTAATTAACGAATTAGTTAAGCACAATAAACAGTTCGAGTTTTTCTCTTACCCGAACCGTTCTCACAGCCTACGTGAAGGTGAAGGCACGACCCTGCACTACCACACTATGATGGCTAACTTCTTCGAAAAGCACTTACTTAACAAGTAAATATGCTTCAGTAATAAACCGCAGCTTAGATATTAAACTGCGGTTTTTTTATGCAAACTGTAAACCCCCGTTACACAAGAAAGCTATCAAATGTTTGAAGTAAACTATCAGTGCTGGCAATGGCGGCTGCGAGCTTTTGGATTATCTAATGAATATCCTGTATCCCAGTCAAGTCGGTGAACGGAGTTAACAATACCCTGTTACAATTGTCTTATTAACTAATCTTTATAATTGAAGTAGTGTCATTAAGTTATTGATTAAGGATATGAAATGGCATTATTAAAATTTAAAATTCAGTATCTAGCTTGGTTTATTACATTCGTTTTGACAGCTACAGGCTTGTATATCGCAGTGAAATACCAACAGCTCTATAGCTCACGCTTTATTGATATAGATATCAAGTCGAACGCGCTTGCAGAAATGCGCAGAGTTTTCATTCGCTTGCCCAAAAACTACAACTCTAACAAAGCTTATCCGCTCATAATTAAAACTGACGGCAACTTTAACCTTGATACTTGGGATGACGCTTTAAGTATTCTTGAAAGCACCGATGACAAGAATGAGGTTATTCTAGTGGCCATCCCTAACCTGTTTTGGCATGACACTCGAAATCGTGATTTAGTGCCACCTTACGCTCGTAAGGATGTGGCGATAAAAGCGCGCCCGTTTAATCAAAATCAGCGAGAAATATTTGGTAAAGCTGATGTGTTTTTAAAGTTTATAGAAACAGAGTTATTACCTTACTTAGAGGGAACGTATCGTATTAGCGGGCAGCGCACACTTACAGGGTTTTCGGCAGGAGGTAGCTTTGTGTTATATACCATGGTTACTAAACCAGAGTTATTTAATGCATACTTTGCTTTTAGCCCTGCGGCTTGGTATGACGATAATGTTGTCGTAAAACAGTTCAGTAAAAGCTTACCTAATACAGCTGGCAACACTCATTATTTTTATATCACATTAGGTGGTGATGAGAATCCAACCATAACTGGTGCATTTAATGGCTTAGTGAATGCTCTTCAAAAGCATGCACCAAACGACCTTACTTGGCAGCACCACATCAACAAAGGAGCTGACCATGAACAAAACGCAAAACAATCCGTTCGCAGTGCGCTAGATGGGGCTTTTAATCATTTTGATATGGCTCAGTAATGACGAAAAGCAAAGCTACAAATAGGCGTTAAATCAATTAACTAATTCTGTTTCTAGCAGCTTTTTATGGTTCATTAAAAAACTTTGTAATCAATAGTAACTTAAATGATGTTTACTTTTACATCATTAAGTTAGTAACTGCTCAAGCCATTCAATCACAACTTTATGTGTAGATGTTTCGAAGCGAGACTTTTCGGGAATGTAGTAACACAGTTTTGATTCAACTTCTTGGTTATTAAATGATGTTAGTAAGCCCGCATCTAGATAAGGTTGTACTAAGGTTTTTGAGCAAAACACCACACCTTTATTGGCGAGTACCTGGTTTATTCCAAATAGCTCTTGATCAAATGTTTTTATCTTGAAACATGAATCACTTAGGTTATTTATTTTAAGCCACTGCGTTAATGGTGGGGCTGGAAGGGCATTATTTTTCCATTGGCTTGTATATAAAGCAATCTGTTTATCAAGCCTAGGAGCGCTTTGTTTTGCGTTTGCCGCAAACATATCATAGCGCTCATATTTGATGATATCTGCTTTGTTTACTTCCTCACTATTTCCTAGTCGAACAGGCAGGGTATGCAGTTGCTTATCTAAAGTTTCACTAGTTGATATATCAAGTCGTAAATGTGGTTTTGCGTTATTCAGCTCTTCTAAAGCGGGTATTATTCTTAGGGCTGCTAGAGAAGATGTTGTGGTGATGCGTACTTGGTTATTTGCTTGGCTCAACTGTTCAATTGCCGCAAAAATAAGTTTAAAGCCGCTAGTTGTGTTTTGACTCAGGTACTTTCCTGATGGAGTTAAAGTTATCTTTCTCACTTCGCGATGAAATAAATCAGTATTTAACCGGCTTTCTAGATTTGCGATATGGTGTGAAACCGCTGTAGGCGTAATGGCAAGTTCAGTTGCCGCAGCTTTAAAGCTTCCAAGGCGGGCTGCTGATTCAAAGGCTTTTAAAGCTTGTAATGATATATGCATAACTAAACTCACTTATATTTATAGCTGAGTAAAACTTATTTATAGTGAATTTTAACTCGTTTGCTAAAACGTCTCAATTTGTTGATGATATCTATACATTAACTAATAAGGTTTTAATTATGACTACTCTTTTACACATTGATGCTAGTGTACGTGAAGTGAAAAATGATAATCCAAATCATAACTCTATTTCTAAAAATATTGCTAAATATTATATTGATACCTTACAAAAAAATAATGCTATAGCTGAGTATATCTATCGTGATGTAGGGATACATCCTCCCTCTTTTATCACTCAAGCTTGGATAGAGGCTGTGTTCACCCCTGTTCAAAAAAGGACTATACAGCAGCAGACACTGCTAGCTGAATCTGACGAGTTGATTGGTGAAGTGGCAAAAGCCGACACTATTGTGATATCAACGCCTATGTATAACTACGGCATGCCAGCACAATTAAAAGCATGGTTTGATCAAATTGTAAGAATTAACGAAACCTTTGATTTTGATTTAGAACGAGGAGATTTTCCTCTCAAACCGCTGCTTAAAGGGAAACGATTAGTGATCATTACCTCCACAGGAGAGTTTGGTTTTGAACAAGGTGGAATACGTGAACATATGAGTCATTTGGTGCCTCACCTTCGCACCTTAAGTCAGTATTTAGGAGTCGATAAAATTGACGAAATTGCCTGTGAATACCAAGAGTTTAAAGATGATAGACATCAGCGTTCACTTACCAATGCTTACGCGAAAGCTGAGCAATTAGCATTCACTCAATATAAATAAAGAAAGCCGCTTGATGCGGCTTATTTAGTTTTTGTAATGGGGGTTTACAGATACGACGAGAGTTAAAATTCATATCACCACTTTCTTAACGTCTTCTCACTTTTTGGTTTTTACTTGTTCATCTTGGTAACAAATCACTATTCAAAGATTTTGCTTTACCTCATTAGATCTTCTTTAGAACAGCTTAAAGTTAGAACATTTATCCAATAGTTTCAGCCTATAACCCAAGGCTATGATTTAAAGCTTTTTTGTCAATTGTTTAGGTTAAGTTAATTGTGCAAGGTAATGAATGGAATAATTAAAAATATAAAACAGGATGAAGAAAATGCCTTCGCAAAAGATAACAAAATACCCATTAAATAAAGTCAGTTTATCCTTATTAATTGCTCTTAATCTACTCCATATATCTGAGGTTGCAGCACAGCAAGCTGACAAGAAACAAGTTAAGACACCTGAAAATGAAGAATTAGAGATTATCAGTGTCGTTGGCTCAATGATCAAAGGGGCTAATATTGAAGGGGCGCTCCCTGTGTCTGTTATTGATTCTGATGATGTTGACGCAATTGGCGCGACTTCAGGAAGTGAGTTGTTTGCATCGATACCTAGTAATGGAACAGTAAGTTTTAATGGTAACGATGTAGTGAGTGGTGTGTATGCGTCACGAGGGGATGTAGCATCAATTAACTTACGTAGTATTGGTACGGGTAACACACTTGTATTGTTGAATGGGCGACGTTTGGTACAACACCCAGGCTCGCAAACAGAAAACTCAGTGCCAGTAACGACCGTTAATATGAATTCGATTCCAGTAATGGGGATTGATGCTGTTGAAGTTTTACATGATGGCGCTGCTGCTATTTATGGCTCCGATGCGGTTGCAGGGGTCGTTAATACGCAAATGAAAAAGGATTTTAGCGGTTACCGTTTTGATATGCAGTATGGCCAGGCTGAAAATACGAGTCGTGAAAAGCTCAATTTAAATGCGCTAGCTGGCTGGGATGTTAATGATGGTTCAACCAATATAACAGCCTCAGTTAATTACTATCATGGTTCTGAGGTTATGGCTTCAGAAACGAAGTTTTCACGCAATAATGATTTAAGACCATTCTTAGAGGGCACGCGTTGGGAGGGAGATTCTAACTTTAGAAATAACTCAACAACAACTCCTTGGGGACGTTTTGATGCGAGTCAAGCAGTTGACGGCCTGACAAGTTCAGCCGGACGGTTTCATATCGAAGATGTGGATGCCAGTGATTCAAATCAGCGATGTGTATTAAGCAATGGCTTGTGCATTGATAGTGGCAGCATTTCAAGTGACACTCAAGGTTATAACACCAATAGTAGCCGTACGCTTATTCCTGAAACTGAACGGTTAAATTCATTTGTTTTTATTAATCATGAACTAAGCTCAGGTACCGAGTTATACAGTGAACTAGGTTATTACCAAGCCGAGTCAAACTCACAGCGAGGTGAAACCGCTACGTTAACCTCTGCACCGGTGACAATCTCAAGTGATGCATATTGGAACCCGCTAGGGAGTGGTATTAATCAAGTGTCTGGTTTTGGGATTCCCGCACAAGGACTCGATGTCACTATTGATGCTTACCGTGTTGTTGATGCTGGTGCTAGAGGGATTAATGTGGACAATAAATCTTATCGTGCTTTAGCGGGTGCCCGAGGTGATCTTGATGCATGGAGTTGGGACAGTGCGGTACTTTATTCCAAAGCTAAAACAGTTGATAAAACGAATAACCGTATAAGTTTAAGTCTCTTTCAAGACAGTGTAAACCGCCAAGACAGCTCTGCATATAACCCTTTTTGTAATGCATCTTGTAACTCTCAAGAGACGATTGATAGCTTTTTAATCGATATCAGTCGTGAGGGTGAAACAGAACTCGCATTAGTCGATTTTAAAGTGTCGAATCCTGCTTTATTTTCACTACCTGCTGGTGATGTTGGTATAGCAATGGGAGCTGAGTGGCGTTATGAAAGTTTCGCAAACACTTATGATGACAGATTAAATGGCACTATAACCTACACAGATACTGTAACGGGGAGTAATTATGCTTCTGATGTTATGGGCTCTAGTGGTCAACCAAATGCTGATGGTTCACGTAATGTAGCGTCGGCGTTTGTTGAGTTTGCAGGAGCGCTGATCAGTCCTGAAATGGAAATCCCTCTAGTCGAGAAGCTTAACTTTCAGCTTGCTGGTCGCTTTGAGCAGTACAATGACGTAGGAAGTGTATTTAAGCCAAAAGCAGTACTCAGCTGGTATCCTACCTCTAGTTTACAAGTACGAGGCTCTTACTCAGAAGGTTTTAGAGCTCCTAATCTTGAGCAACTTCATACCGCCAGTACAACTCGTGTTAATTACCCAACAGATTACTATCGATGCCAAGCGCGAATAAATAAAGGGGAGTTGAGCAACTTAAGTGAATGTAATGGCAGCGACAGCGTCTCTAATATTCGCTTAGGGAACACAAAACTAAAACCAGAAAATGATTACAACTATGGATTAGGCCTAGTTTATACACCCGAATTTATTGACAACCTAACGCTTACAGCCGACTTTTGGCGTATAGAACAAGAAGACCTGATCGGTATACGCTCCTATCAAAATATCGCTGACTTAGATTATTTCTACCGTTTAAATGGCGCAGCTAACCCAAATGTTATTCGCTCACAGGCAACTGCTGATGATATCGCTTTTTTTGACGGTTCTGGTTTGGCAGCGGTAGGCGACATGGTTGAAGTTGTTGGTTTATATGAAAACTTAGACTCTCGTGTTACTGAGGGCCTCGATTTAAGCATCAACTATCGCTTAGCTGATACTGACTTTGGTGATTTTGATATAAAACTTAACGCGGCAAAATTACTAAAAGCATATCAAAGTGTTGATAGTGAATCGGCAAAGTTAGCTGCATTAGGTTTACCTCTTGAAGATGTGGGCGATTTAATTCAAATGGACGGCCGTCCTCAGTGGCAAGCAACCGGTACTTTAACTTGGCGCTATAACAATTGGGGAGCAGGCTTGTATGGTAAATATGTTGGTGATTTTTATGATACGAGCGCCGTTCATGATGAAACCGGTGAATATTGGCATGTAAGTAGTTGGAGTACTTTTAACGTGTATGGTCAATACACGTTTGATTCTGGTACTCGCGTTCGTTTAGGTATGCGAAATATGTTTGATAGAGAGCCACCTCTAGCAGATGAAACATACGGTTATAACGCAAGCTTGCACAATGCAGAGGGGCGTTATTTATACGCTAACTTTAGTTTTAGTTTTGAATAAATAATCATTCAATTAGATGAGAAGTTGTGTGCTTCTCATCTGCTTTATGGGATAAAAAATGCGAATTAATAAACTAACAAGCATCATCGCGAGTGTTATTTTACTGGCGGGTTGTACTAAGGGAACCCTGCAATCTATCGACACAATTATTATTGGAGAGGTTATTTATAGCGGAGCATCTGAAACTCCGTTTTCTGGTGTGATTGGTATTGATAAAGGCAATATAGTCTTCGTTCAAAAACATCTACCTACTGATATCAAAGCAAAAAAGACAATTAACGCGCAAGATTTTATCATCGCACCTGGTTTTATTGACCCTCATACACATGCGTGTAACGATTTTAAAGGTGGGCTGACAAATCTAAATGCAAACTACTTAACGCAAGGTGTCAGCACCGTATTCTGTAACGTCGATGGCGGTGGCGATGTTAATGTTGCGGGAACATTGCAAGATTACCAGCAGCAAGGTATTGGCACCAATGTTGGGCTTTATGTTGGTCATGGTTCAGTCCGTAAGGCGGTAATGGGACGCGTAAATCGCGCGCCAAGCAACAGCGAGCTTGAGCAAATGAGAGAGCTTGTAAAAGAGGCAATGAACGCGGGAGCATTGGGTTTATCAACAGGGCTTTATTATGTGCCTGGTAACTATGCGACAACCGAGGAGGTTATTGAGCTGGCTAAAGTCGCAGCAGAGCATGGTGGTGTTTATGATAGCCACATTCGTGATGAAAGCTCTTACAGTATTGGTCTTATAGGCGCTATTGAAGAAGTTATAACAATTGGTGAAGAAGCAAGGTTGCCCGTTCACATCGCTCACATTAAGGCGTTAGGAACCGACGTGTGGGGAGAAAGTGAGCAAGTTATTAAACTTATAGATAATGCGAGAGCGCGGGGAATTAAGGTGTCTGCGGATCAGTATCCTTGGCGAGCCTCAGGAACCAGTGTTGCGGGTAGTTTAGTACCACGTGAAGTGCTTGCCGGTAGCAAAGAAGAGTATTTAGCAAGATTACAAGACGCTTCGCAATGGCCTACAATTCGTACAGCCATGTTAGAAAACTTAAGGCGCAGAGGCGGAGCTGATTCTTTATTGATAAGTGACCCTACGCGCCCTGATATACGTGGTAAGACACTGGCTCAAATCGCTGAAGACTGGCAGTTGGATGCAATTGACGCAGCAAAAAAAATAATTATTTCAGGTAATGCGCGGGTTGCCAGTTTTAATATGTCTGAGGACGATATTAAAGCGTATATGCAAGCTCCATGGGTGATGACTTCATCCGATGGCAGCCCTGGTCACCCAAGAAAGTACGCCTCTTTCCCAAAAAAATATCATGAATATGTTTATCAAAAAAAATGGCTAAATCTAGCTGAGTTTATACATAAAAGCAGCACGCTAACCGCAGAGACATTTGGTTTAACTAATCGAGGAAAATTAGTTGTGGGAAATGTCGCTGATATTGTTATTTTTGATAAAGAAAAATTTGCTGCTAATGCAGATTATTTAAACCCAGAAAAGCTAAGTTCTGGTGTGCAATGGATGCTGATAAACGGCCAGTTAGCTATTGATAATGGCAAAGTGTTAAATGTATTGGCAGGCCAAACTATTCGACAAAATCAATCACTAAGGTAGTCATTATGAAAATGTTTTTTAAGGCGCTTTTCTGTTGTCTCATCATGTTTTCTTCTTGTTATGTGTTTTCTAGCGCCGCGAGCAACTTTTATAGTCCAGCAACGAATTTTAATACAGATATAATTTCCCCAGAGAACTTTTTGGGTCATCAACTAGGTGAGCAAATGGTTCGTAATGATCAGTTAGTTGCTTACTTTAAGATGTTATCAGAACAATCAGAACGCGTTAGTTTTGAAGTAATTGGCTATAGTCACGAGCGCAGGCCAATAATTACTTTGACAATTAGCTCGCCAGCAAACCTAAAAAGGCTGCCCGAAATACAGCAAAAGCATATGCTTTTACAGCAAGGTAATGCATTAAATACTTCAAATATGCCAGTGATAAGTTGGATTAACTTTGGTGTTCATGGCAGTGAAGTAAGCTCAACAGACTCTGCGATACCTATTGCCTACCACCTTGCAGCTGCACAAGGTAAAGAAACAGAAAAGCTATTAGAAAATAGCGTTATTTTGTTAACAGCTAGTATGAACCCTGATGGCAATAGTCGTGAAGCCTCTTGGAATTTACGTTATCAATCAGAGGTAGCTATTAGCGACCCTGCGCATGCTTTACATGGTTCTCCATGGCCGTCAGGGAGAACCAATCATTATTGGTTTGATTTAAATCGGCAGTGGATGTTGCAGCAACATCCAGAGCCCGTGAGTTGGGTGAAAAAGTTCCATGACTGGCGACCAAATATCGTGGCTGATTTTCATGAAATGCGCTCTTATAAATCGTTTTATTTTCACCCAGGCGCACCTGATAGGGTTCATCCATTAATCAATAAGCAGGCTATGGGGTTGTTATCGGATGTTGTCGAGCAACCTCGCGCGTATCTAGATAGCGCTGCTACTTTGTTTTTTAATGAAGAGGCCTATGATAATTTCTACCTTGGTAAAGGAGCGACTTATCCACATTTATACGGCAGTTTAGGTATTCTATTTGAACAGGCCAGTTCTGCTGGGGTTTTGGAAACACCAAGAGGGCTGTTGTCATTTCGAGAAAATATTAAAACGTATTATCATGTAGGCCTAGCGCTTCTTAATAATGCTGTAGACAAAAAACAGGCCTTACTTAATTATCAGTATCAGTTTTCTAAAGAGACTAAAGAAACCGCGAAGAACGATAGTGTAAAAGGGTATGTATTTTCAGCACCAGAAGACCCTGCAAAGATCTTTCATTTCTTACAGCTACTTAGCCGCAATAAAATAGACGTTAAGCCCCTGACAAAAGACATGACCGTTAACGGTAAATCATTTTTTGCAAATCAAGCATACGTTGTTGAATCAGCTCAAGCGAGTTATCCCATGCTTAAAGGTTTGTTCTCAAAAGTAACGCGCTTTGAAAATAATACATTTTATGATGTATCTGGCTGGACGATGCCGTTAGCTTTTGGCATTGAATATGAAGAGCTCAAACAAAGTAATTACCAAGTAGGTGAAGTGCTTGCGGTTACTTTTCCTCGCCAACCCTCCCCAAGCGAGGCTCAGGTTGCTTATGCATTTGAATGGAGCAATTATTACGCCCCTAAATTGATGTATCAATTACTGCAAGAAGGTTTTCGTCCCCGTGTTGCTAATAATGGCTTTCAAGCAGAAACAGACCAAGGGCAAAAAACATTTATGCGCGGTACAGTGGTGGTGCCTGTATCGAATCAAGATAAAAGTAAATTACATTCATTAATGAGCCAGGCTGCGGAGCAAGATGCGATAGCTAGCTACGCATTGCAATCATCGCATACTCAGAGTATTGGCATGGATTTGGGTAGTAATAACATCGAAGCAATTGAACAGCCTCACGTATTACTTGTTATTGGGCCTTCAATTTCACAGTATCAAGCTGGAGAAGTTTGGCATCTACTTGATAAGCGCATGAATATTCCTAGTGTTTTAGTGACTAAATCACAGTTAGAAAAGTTAGATCTAAATAACTACAGCCACATTGTGCTTGTTGACGGTCAACACGCAAATATTAATAAGAAAACCACCGATAAGTTATTAACTTGGACCCGCTCGGGAGGGACATTTATTGGTATAGCTGACGGTGCAAAATGGGCCAGCAAAGAGTTGCTAGACCTTGTTACGGTCGAGATTAGCCCGGGTATTGAGAATCAGCGAGAAAGAATCAATTATGGCCAGAAGTCACACCTTGAAGCGCAAGATATTATTGGTGGTGCAGTCATGTTAGGAGACTTAGACATTACCCACCCGCTTGGATACGGCTATGTAAGAAGAGAGGTTGCCAGTCACCGAAGTGGCTTACTGGTGTTTGAAATGCCAAAAAACCCTTACGCGTCTATTGTACAGATAGCTCAAAAACCGTTATTAACAGGGTTTGCTTCAGTTGAAAATCAACAGCAACTAGCAGGAAAAACAAGTTTAGTTGCACAAAGGTTAGGAAAAGGAAGTGTTATTTTATTTGCCGATGATCCAAACTTTAGAGGCTACTTTTATGGAACAGAGAAGCTATTTTTAAATAGCTTATTCTTTTCAAAGTTATTCGTATCGCCCAGATAGTGTGCATTTTTGAGCCCCAAGCGTTCGACTTCGGGCTCAAGTTGGGTGTTCATTTGCATTTCAAAAAAAGACAATAAAATGATAAGCAACAATAAACTTTTACCCTTTCTGATCCTTTTAAGTGCCATTGCAAGTGCATTGTATGTGAACTTTTTTGTCACTCCAACATGGTTAGAGCAATCTTATTTATACGATACATATCAAACTGAGCATAATCAGTATGCTTATATGTATAAAGGAAAAGAAGTCACTATAAACTCAGTTGTGGCATATCAAGACTCACCTTTAAATCAAGCCTCTTTAGATGCGAGTAAACAAACTCCGAGTTTAGAAGAGCAATGGGTTATGACTGATGATGGCGAGGTACGCTTACTTAAACCTGCCTTTCATTATGGCTTATGGTCACTGCTGCCTGCATTTGTCACCATTTTATTGTGTTTGATTACCAAAGAGCCACTTACGTCTCTATTTAGTGGTATTGTTGTTGGGGCTTTATTACTTGGTCACTATGATTTAACCAATGACGTTATCATTGTGAATTTAGCAACTGAAAGTAGCGCTGCTTTGTTATTACTTTACTTGTGGTTATTAGGCGGGTTGATTGGTATCTGGTCTCGAACAGGGGCGGCTCAAGCGTTTGCAAACTTTATGACAAAGCACTTTGTGAAAGGGCAGCGCTCAGCCAAATTAATTTCATGGTTTTTAGGCGTTATTTTCTTTCAAGGCGGTACCATGAGTACAACCTTAGTTGGCACCACAGTGCGCCCCCTTGCTGATAAAGCAAAAGTGAGCCATGAAGAAATGAGTTATATTGTTGATTCAACAGCCTCCCCTATTGCATCAATCCTCGCATTTAATGCATGGCCTGCTTATATTCAAGCGCTAATTTTTGTACCTGGGGTTTCTTTTCTTGCCACAGAGTCAGAGCGAATTAAATTTTTCTTCTCAAGTATTCCATTTAGTTTTTATAGTTTTTTCGCCGTTTTAGGCACATTTTTGTTGACCATGAATATTACGCGTTTTTCTGGCAAGCGGATTAGAGATGCTCATCAACGCGCATTATCAACAGGACAGCTTGATGCCCCAGATGCAACACCATTGAGTGCAAAAGAGTTACAGCAAACCCATGTCCCTTCTCATTACTCGCCACATGTATTAGAGTTTTTATTGCCTTTGATAAGCTTGATTAGTATCGCCATTATTACTTTTTTATACAGTGGTACGCCTGAAGTTAATTGGGCATTTGGGGTTGCGTTATTAATGTCTGCGTTTATTGCGTTGTGTAAAGGTATGTCGTTAAGTGACCTGATGGACGGGTTTGCAACAGGCTTAAAGGGGGTTGTTGTTGCCTCTGTTATTTTAATGCTTGCGGTTATTATAGGAACCATTAGTAAACAAATTGGTGGAGGTTTGTACCTTGTATCTTTACTTGGGGATGGTTTGCCCTTTTGGCTGCTGCCAATACTTCTACAGCTGATCACGCTCGCAATAGCTTTTTCAACAGGCACAAGTTGGGGAACCTATGCTGTCGCATTTCCTTTAGCAATGCCACTTGCTTGGGCTATTAGTCAATCACAAGAACTCGCACATCCAGAGTTATTTATGGCTGTATGCTTTGCTGCGGTTTTAAATGGGAGCGTATTTGGTGATCAGTGCTCACCTATCTCAGATACAACGATTTTAAGCGCTATGACCACAGGGTGTGATCTGATGGACCATGTTAAGTCGCAGCTTGTTCCTGCATCAATCGCAGCTGGTCTGGCAGGTTTACTTTGGACTTTGACTGTTTACTTTTTTGCCTAACTTTAGGAGTTAATAAATGCGACTGCGACATATCGAAGTGTTCCATGCAATCTATACAACGGGTTCAATCACGAATGCCGCTAAAGCTTTACATGTATCACAACCCTCGGTTAGTAAAGTTTTATCGCATGCGGAGATGCAATTAGGTTTTAAGTTATTTGAGCGGGTAAAGGGACGTCTCATTCCA
Source organism: Pseudoalteromonas sp. CF6-2 (assembly GCF_021729425.1). Lineage (NCBI taxonomy): Bacteria > Pseudomonadati > Pseudomonadota > Gammaproteobacteria > Alteromonadales > Pseudoalteromonadaceae > Pseudoalteromonas > Pseudoalteromonas sp. CF6-2. The sequence goes on along the minus strand of NZ_CP091443.1, from coordinate 109,530 downwards.
ACTGAGGAGGCGTCGATGCTATTCAACGAAGTTGACAAAATTTACCAGCAAATGCGGTCGATTAAAAACACAGCTGAAAATATAAAAAAAGCTGAGTTTGGCAATATAAATTTAAGTGTTACACCTGCCTTAGGTTTCGATGCACTTCCCTGTGCAATAGCAAAGTATCATCACGCGTATCCAAAAGTTAACTTTAATGTGCAGACGATTCATAACAATGAAGCATTGCAAGCATTACTTGAACATAAGTGCGATTTGGCTGTTGTTTTTTCGCCGAGTGCGATGCCAGGCGTTAAAGCTATTAAAATTGCACAGTCAGAGCTGGTTGCGGTATTTCCTAAACGTTTATTTCCATCTATACCTGCTCAGCTGACCTTTCAGGAACTTGAAGGGGCAGAATTTATTGATATAAGTGATAGTGGCCCTTTAGGGCACCTGTTGTGGAAGCGCATGCTTGAGGAAAATATCGTACTGGACTCTACAATTAAAGTGCAAACTTACTTTATTGCTGCACGCTTGGTAGCACAGGGAGTGGGTGTATGTATCGTTGATAAGTATACTGCTATGGGAAACTTGTCAGATGACATTGCTATCGCCTCATTCAGCCCTCCTTTATTTTTCAACGTGAGTGCTCTTCATTTAGAAAATAAAGTTTTATCACATGTTTTAGACGCCTTTTTAAATGAGTTATCTAATTGTATTTAAAGGGTATTTTTTCTGGTTATAAACATAGGTTATAGGTGCAATAATTCTTCATTCTTTTCTAAATTTTAAAAAATAATATGCTCTGTTTAGTCAATTTTTCTTTCTAAATTAGAGATATATTATGCAAATTAAGCCTCCTTATTTACTATTTATCGGTGATGCGACCGATAAACTCTCAATTAAAATGGCACAAAGTTTAGCTGATTGGCGCGCTGAACTTTGTGTAGGCGAGCTGAGCGTTAACGGTTGTACAGTCAGTACTGGTCTCAATCAATGTAGCATCTGTGAAGCTGCTAAGTTAGGCGCAAAAACATTCGTTCTAGGTTTTGCTAATAGTGGTGGTGTGTTAGACAAAAAGTGGTTGCCAATTATTAGTGAGGCAATAGAGAACGGAATGAACATCGTAAGTGGGCTTCACGATAAGCTCACTAACTTTGATGAGCTGGTCAGTCTTTCGCAAAAGCACAATACAAATTTATTGGATATTCGTCATCCAAGTACAGCATTTGCAACAGGCAAGGGATATAAACGCAAAGGTAAGCGATTACTTACTGTGGGAACAGATTGCTCTGTAGGTAAAATGTATACAAGCTTAAGCCTAGAGAAAGCGATGAAAGAACAAAATATAGATGTCGACTTTAGGGCTACGGGGCAATGCGGAATTTTAATCTCAGGCAGTGGTGTAGCGATAGATTGCGTTATTGCTGATTTTATTTCCGGTGCTGCAGAATCATTAAGTCCTGATGCAGAGGAAACGCATTGGGATATTATCGAAGGGCAAGGTTCACTGTCACACCCTGCTTTTGCTGGAGTTAGCTTGGGATTGTTACATGGTTCTCAGCCTGATGCGTTAGTGATATGTCATGCTTTAAATAGAACCCATATGCGTGGCTTACTCCATACTTCCTTTCCTAGTATTGAAACGACGATAGAGTTAAATATTGCTGCGGCGAAATTAACGAACCCTGATGTTCAGGTGGTCGGTATTTCAGTTAATACATCCAGTGTTAGTATTGAACAAGGAAATGAAATTTGTGAGCGTCTGAGTCAGACATTTGGTGTGCCATGTGTTGATCCCTTACGTGATGGCGTCGATTCAATAGTGGCCAACTTATGCTAACAGAAAGATTGTTCAATATATCCTTAGAAACGTTGTCGAGCGTCTACACTGTCTCTGTTTTTCATCAATCAATACCATTGAAATCAGACTTTAAAATTTCTAGAGGAACAAAAAAGAGCGCAGATGTGATTGTGGTTGTGATTGCAGACAAAGAATTTTACGGCTGGGCTGAATCGGTCCCCTATGCGCGTTATGATGAATCGATAAGTACATCGACAAAACAAATTAAAGCATTGTTTTGTGATCGTTCCTTCACTCGCAAAATGGAACTTTCCGAGTTAATTAATACACTCCCCGCTGGCGCTGCCCGTAATGCACTAGATTGTGCTATGTGGGATCTTCAGGCCAAACAAAGTACACGACCAGTTGCAGAGATATTGAGTAAAACCAGTATAACGAGTATTTGCGCGCACACACTTAGCATTGATACACCAAAAGCCATGCAAGAGGCTGTATTGGCGATGAATTCCCCTCCCCTAGTGAAAGTAAAACTAGATAAACAAGATATCATCGCTAGGATGACGGCTATTGCAAACGCTGCGCCTCATAGTCAGTTTATCGTAGATGCAAACGAAGATTGGTGCTTTCGTGATTTAGAAGAGAATGTAGAGGCGCTAAAAGCACTTAATGTTGTACTCATTGAGCAACCCCTACCCGCTGGTGAGGATGAGCAACTGATTAACTTCACATCGCCAATCCCTCTTTGTGCTGATGAATCATGCCATACTGAAAATGATCTTCCTTATTTGCAGGGACGATATCAAGTTGTCAATATTAAACTCGATAAAACAGGAGGTTTAACACAAGCTTGTTCGTTAGCCAGTAAAGCCCAAAAGATGGGGTTTGATATAATGCTTGGCTGTATGGTGGGCAGTTCTCTAGCGATGGCACCAGCCTCATTACTTGCATCACAAGCTCGTTATGTCGATTTGGATGGGCCACTGTTAGTGTTAAAAGATCGAAAGCATCACTTTACTTATGCTGATGGTCAAATGAGCCCTCTTCAAAGTTGTCTATGGGGAGGTGCGCATAATAGTGAGCGCTTTTTCGTTGATCGCTTACAGTTACAGTAATGCTTTTCAATTAAGCTCCCATAAGCTTGTCATAGCAGGGAGCTTAGAGGTATTTATTCTACAGAAATAAACACCTCGACCTCTTCACTATTTTTGTAAAACTCATAGTCAGTTTTATAAGCGCGAATATATGGGCAGTGCTCATTACTAAAGTATTGCCATACTTGCCCCCATACATCGACAACCGTTTGAGGCATAGCTCCTTTACCGCTAAAGCGAAGATATTTCCCCGTTGCAAGGTCTATTGATTCTGTATTAGCTGATTGTACAGGGGTATTGGTGCAAGCATAGACATCAAAGTCTCCAGTAACATCTGATTCGTAATGTGTGTATACACCATAAACTTGGCTTTCACGAGATAGTTCCGGCGCAATATTGGCATAAAATTCCTGCCATAACGTCGCTATTTTAGCGCCCCGACCACTCATTTCGTTGCTGTTACAAGTGCGAACTTTTAAACCAAATAATGTGGTGGAGTTATTGATAGTGATATGTGCTTGCTGCTGATCCATAGCGTTTTTTCCTTGTGTGTTTTGTACCTATAAAATATCAGAATTTTGGATTAGATATATAGCTTTTTTGAAAAATTTTAGTCTTGAGCGTTATGGATGTATCTAACAGGCTAAAAAATAGTCATAGTATCGCAATCACCATCAGGTTAAGATGAATTTAAATTAAAATAAAATTAGCAGGTGTTTTTATGAATAAAATCAATGCTCTCATCTACTTTCTCGCGTTTAGTAGTGGTTTTTGTATCATGGGGATTGAGCTTTTAGGAGGGCGAATTTTGGCCCCCTATTTTGGTAGCAGTGTACATATTTGGGGCAGTATAATTACTGTATTTATGCTGAGTCTATCGATTGGCTATCTACTAGGCGGAAAGCTGTCTACACATAACCCCTCCTTAGCTAAATATGGCGTTATCTTTTTTATCGCCAGTATTATGGTCATCCCCATTGTTTTATTTGCTGAGCCTATTATGGCTTTTATTTTTAGCCATATTGAAGACAGCCGTTACGGCTCTTTACTTGCCTCAACAGCATTGTTTTTTATTCCAACGACTATTCTCGGAATGATTTCGCCTTATTCAGTGCGATTATTGGTTACCGATCATGAAAAAAGCGGTCAGGTTGCCGGTGGTTTATATTTTGTTAGCACTTTAGGTAGTGCTCTTGGGACTATCATCACATCTTTCTACATGGTGTTAGCTTTTGATGTAAACGATATTATAAAAACATTTGCATCGGTACTCGGTGCGTTAGGCCTACTTGCTATTGCCGTCAGTCAAACACGTGCTAAGGAGCGCACAGTATGTTTAGAGTCTTGATAGGGTGTGTAATTTTGATATTGTCGTTCGGTGTCTACAGTGAGGTAATACATAAGGAACGTTCGTTATATCGCAATATATTAGTTGAAGAGTCAGGTGATTTGTTGTGTTTAAAATTCAATGAAAAAACCCGCAAAAGTACGCAAAGTTGCATGTATAAAAGTAAACCCAAAAAGCTAGTCTTCAACTACACAAAAATGACATTTGCGAGTTTACTTTTTATCGATAATCCCCAAAATGTCCTCATTATCGGTTTAGGCGGTGGGACATTATCCAATACTATTCACGAGCTTTATCCTAACGCAAGTATAGAAAACGTTGAGATAGATCCCGCTGTGATAAAAGTTGCGCGTGATTACTTTCAATTTATAGAAACCGATAAAGTGACTTCTAAAGTACAAGATGGGCGTATTTTCATTAAACGAGCCGCATTAAAAAAACAGAAGTATGATTGGATTATTCTTGATGCTTTTAATGGTGACTACATTCCTGAGCACTTACTGACTAAGGAGTTTTTTGCTGAGGTAAAAAGTGTGCTTGCTGAGGGGGGGATTGTTGCTGCTAATACTTTTTCTTCAAGTAAGCTTTATCAGCATGAGTCGGCTACTTATTATGATGTGTTTGGTGACTTTGTGAATGTTGTGACAGATAAGAACTCAAACCGCATAATCTTGGCAGGGTTAAATGCGATGCCAAGTGATCAGCAAATAGCAAAGCGTGTAAAGCAATTAGCGGTAAAATTAGCGCCATATGATGTAGATATACATTCATTGAGCGAGCATTTACTCTACACCAAAGATAATCAGAATTGGCCGTCAGATACGAAAGTACTGACGGATCAATACTCGCCTGCAAACCTGTTAAACTATTAGTAAACACATACTCTTTGATAAGGCCAATTTAGTTGCTCTGCTTTTTGGTAGAGCAACGATACCCATCTATCCCCGCTTTTGGCTGGACTAAACTTATTAAAAAGGGGCAAAACTGAAAGGGTATTGCTTCAAAGAATTTGCTTCTGCATAAGTTTCGCAGCTTTTCGTTTTTTCCGATTGATCCTATTTATTTTATAAAATGCATTAATATTTACTTAGCATGCTAAGTAAAATATAATAGTTAGCATGCTAAGTAATTGGAGTGCATTATGTCTTCCACTATCCCCTTTCATGAAACGTTAGATTTAACCCTCTGCGGGAGCATGGGTCGTGTACATCGTTTGTGTCGTGATGCCGTCACGCTTGCGGTGGAACCTCTTGGTCTAACTCAGTCTCGTTGGACTGTTATGATTCATTTGTTTCACTTAAATCAGGGTTGTACCCAGCAAGAGTTGGCGCATAGCTTGGGTATTGAAATGCCGTCTTTAACACGCACTATCAAGCAGCTTGAACAACAACAGATTATTGTACGTGAAGCGGATGCAGAGGATAAACGCAGTAAGCGACTGTATTTTACTGAACAAGGTCTAAACTTATTGGAGACCTTGCGTGTGATCATTGCTGATGTAAAACAAAACCTTTATGCAGATTTAACGACAAACCAGCTAGATACTATGGCACATGGCCTTGTTCAGATGGAAAAAAATGCCCGTCAATGTATTAATCACTACTCAGGAGATAAATAACTTTATGACACCGGATCAAAAATTTGCCCGTTATGTAAAAATTTCCTTAGTGGGTTTCATTGTTCTATTTCTGTATTTTGTAATTGCTGACCTTTATATGCCAGTGACGCCACAGGCCCGTGTATACCACCCAGTTGTGCAAGTGACACCACAGGTAAGCGGCCGCGTGACGGAGGTTTTAGTAACGAACAATCAAGCTGTCGAAAAGCGCCAAGCATTGTTTAAGATTAATGATGAACCGTTTGAGTTGGCTGTTCAACAGGCTGAGCTTGCTTATGATGATGCTAAACTTCAAAACCAACGTTTAGATAGCAGTGTGAAAGCAATTGAGGCGCAGCTCGCGGCAGCGAAAGCAAAACTGCATGAGCAAACATTATTGTTTGAACGTGGTGAATCGTTACTAAAAAAACGTTCTATTTCAGAGCAGGAATACGAAACAATTAATGCAAATTACCAATCAAGTAAGGCAAATGTAGCGGCAATTGAAGCTCAGCTTAGCGAAGCTAAACTTGCTCGCGGTAAAATGGGGGATGATAACTTAGCATTACGCCATGCCCTGAACCAGCTTGAACAGGCTAAACTCAACTTGTCTTATACAACAGTAACGGCCGATACCGATGGTAAAACTGCAAATTTACAAGTGACAGCAGGTACATATGCGAATAAGGGGCAACCTTTAATGGCGATTGTTGCTAATAAAGCTGACCTTGTTGCTGATTTTCGTGAAAAGTCATTGGTACACGTGCAAATTGGCAGTACTGCGAAAGTAAGCTTTGATGCGCTACCCGGCAAAGTATTTACTGGCAAAATTGTTAGCTTTGAAGCGGGAGTCAGTGATGGCCAGCTTAATGCTAACGGTTTACTCAGTGCCACTGAAAGTAGCAATCGCTGGGTACGAGATGCGCAGCGTCAACGTATTCATATTCAATTGGATGAGCACCAAATGTTAGCTAAATTTCCAAGCGGAGCTCGTGCTACAGTTCAGCTTTTGCCTGATTCGAGCGTTGGCAGTTGGTTTGCGAGCATGCAAATTCGCTTTATCAGTGTTCTGCACTTCATTTACTAAGGCAGGGTAAGTTATGTCAGTATTGCAACTCGATGGTAATGGCTTGCGCCAAGCGCTACGCATTGCCACGGGCTCAGCATTAGGGTTCGCACTGGCAAAATTGATGAACTGGCCTAATGGCATCTTTTTTACTGTTTACCCTATGTTATTGCTCGGTTTAGTCCCTGTACTTAATATGCATATTATTCGTCAGTTTTACGCTGGTGCTGTATTCAGTGCATTGTTTGTGCTTGTGGTACAAGGATTGTTTTCCCACTTACCCGTTGTTATGACAATGATGAGTTTTGTCGCATTTGCTTTTTTGTTTTATCAAATGAGCCGTGGCGCTAATTTCTTATTTGGTGCCACTACGGTTGTGAGTTTGTCAATTCAATTGCACTTTTCGACCTACACAGGTGGAGGAGTAAGTATCTATCCTCTGATAATTAGTAACGCTGTTGCTGTTGTGGTTACTGTTGTTTTTTCGATGCTCATGCATGGTTTGTTTCCTGATGTTGCACCGCGTCAAGCACGTGTAATGCCCGAAAAAGCGAAAGAAAGTGTACGCCATGAAGTATTACTTTGTTCAACAGTGGCAACCTTATCGTTTGTGGTATTTCAGGTATTTGATTTACAAGATTCTATCTCCGCACAAGCGGCATCTGTATTGATCTTATTTTCATTGTGCTGGAAAGCGGCTGGTATGGCGGCGTGGCAGCGTGCAGTTGGCACATTAATTGGCTGTAATTTAGCGTTAGTTGCACAGCTCTTTTTATACAATCACACTGATATATTGATTTTTCCTGCGCTTATCTTATGGATTTTGACGTTCATCTTTAGTCGATATCATATAATTTCTGGCGGCATTCCGGGGGTTGGCTTCGGTATTATTACTACGTTTGGTATTTTGTTTGGTCAATCGTTAGGACCTGGGCAGGACTTGGTTTACAGTGCCTTATATCGGTTTTCGTCAGTATCAGTAGCGATTCTTGTTAGTTTATGTGCTGTGTATATTATGCATCATATACTTAATCGTTTTGCTGTAACACGGCATCATACATTTGATTAATAAAAAGGGAGTTAATCTGATGAACTCCCTTTTTTATTGTTCGCTTCAAAAATAGTGGGTAATGATTTCAATAATTCATCTTGTTTCACCACATTTTGCACACAGGTTTTTGAGACAACATCTGCAACCCATGCTCCCCACTGTGAGCTACCAGGTTCTTCACCAGGGGTGGCCCACCATCGAGCCTTGTATAAAATCTCGTTGTAGCAGGTTTCACTCCCTTGCGGGTACGCGCTACCAGCTTGCCAAGAGTCAACCGCAAAACTAGACATAGGTAAAACTGACAGCGTTATCATTGCAATTGCAAAACAGCGTGTTTTGTAGCCCATATACGGCTCCTTCAAAAGTGAGATAGTATTATTATTATAGTATTTGCTAGATTAACCATCAATTAACTTTGTTAACAAGTTACACTTCTTTACAGTTCTGCTTAATTTTGATACTAAGTCGTAATTATAAAGTTATAATTTTATGTTTTTCCTTAGCTCTTTTGTTTGTCCTCTTTTTGTTTTGCTGTCCATCCTCTTGCGTTGAGAGTTTTTACTTGGTTTGGTTGGTCTGCGTTTCTTTTGAACCTGTGTCGCACTTATAATAAGTTCTTTTAAGCGGTTAAGTGCATCCTCTTTATTAAGTTCTTGAGTACGGTGGTTTTGCGACTTTATTACAACAACACCCTCTTTTGTGATTCGAGAGTCATTTAAATTTAACAGTCGTTGTTTGTAAAAGTCAGGAAGTTTGGAACGATTAATATCAAAGCGTAAATGGATAGCACTCGCCACTTTGTTCACATTTTGCCCACCCGCTCCTTGAGAACGGATAGCGCTTATATCGAGCTCCCATTCATCGATTGTTACAGTATTGGAAATAATTAACATTAGGTTCAGTTAGCTGTGATAAAAACTATATTCTAACATTTGTAATTAGCTGATCATAATAACCCGTTAAAACTAACTGGTGGCTAAAACTTGTACACAAGGAGAATCTGATGAAAGCGTTACTTATATCATTGAGTTTACTCATAATGAGTTTTTCAAGCTTCGCAGAAGATATTACGGAAAACCAACTTCAAAGTTATATTAAAGCGTTACCTGCAGTGGCTAATTGGTCGCAGAATCAGCCTGAGCTTAAAAACGTTGACTTAGGAAGTATGTTAAGTGGTTCTGAGGCAACGAATACCTCATCAATGATGGGGTTTCTTGATCAAATAAAACAACACGAGCTATATACTGAGTTTGCGGGCTTAACTGAGCAATATGGTTTTACGCCAGAGCAGTTAATTGTCGTTGGTTCTGAAGTATCAATGGCCTATTTAGCTAATTTAAAAGGTAGCTTGTCTAGTGACAATCAAAAGCGTGTTGATCAAGCTGTAACAGGCTTACAAAGTTTCGGCGCTTCTTCGGCTAATTCGGGCACACGCTCGTTGGCAGGTGCATTAGAAGGGGCAAAATCAAGCACTAACGTGAACGAAGGCAATGTGAATTTGGTTAAGGAATATATGCCACAACTAAAACAACTATTTGCGATGTTACAGTAATCTTGTCATTCAATAAAAAACGGCTAACTAGCCGTTTTTTTGTGGCCAAATAAAGGCATCTGGGTTGTCGAGTTGCAGCTTCTGATTTTCAGTTGGTAAAAAATCGGTTTGTAAAAATTGCTCAATACTGGGATGACGATCAAAGTATAAAATATCAAAAGCAAACCGATTTAAGCCATATAGGCCTCTATGAATCATATTTGCAGAAAAAATTAGTAAGTCCCCTTTTTTAAGAGCAATCGTTTTTCCATTCTTTAGTGCGTTACTATTTGAAGCCCCCTGTTCCTCTAGCCGAACTGTTAACTCCTCTTTTGAGTCCCAGTGTTTATGGCTTGCAGGAATGACTTCAATACCAAGTTCATCTTCAAAAGCCACTCGACAATGCAAAACCTCTGGGCCCTTAAGCGCTTCTTTTTGCTCAGTTAGGTTTAAATGGTACTGCATATCTCTGTGCCAATAATTACGCTGTTCTTTTTTGTAAGGGTTAAAGAAAAGTTGGGTATTCATAAAGCATGGTGCAGCAATAATTGGTCTTACATGGTTGAGCAAAGTATCTGAATTAATGAACTTAAATAAAATTAATTTTTCGTCATCCGTTAAACATCGTGCTGCGGTCAGCCCTGAACTATTGATACCTTTAGTTTTGTAAAAATGTTGGTTTTCCTGTAACCAGTTATTATGAAACTTATCTAGAATTGGGCGAACCTTTGATAGGCTCTTGTCATTGTAAAGGCCCTTTACATGGTAATAACCATATTGTTGATAATAGCGGTTTTGCATTATTAGCCTTTAAGTATGGAGCGTACTTTTGTGCCAAGCTCAGGCAGTACTTGTTGTTCAAACCAAGGATTTTTCTTTAGCCATATATTGTTGCGGGGGCTTGGGTGAGGTAACGGAAGATGGCTTGGCCAATAGTCACGCCATGATTTTACTAACTCTGTTAATGGCTGCTTCTTTGTTTGTGGTAAATGATAAGCTTGCGCATACTTGCCAAGCACAATAGTAAGCTGAATATTATTTAATTGCGCCAGAAGCTTCTCTCGCCATGCAATAGCGCATTCTTTTCTTGGCGGTAAATCACCTGATTTGCCTTTTCCTGGATAACAAAAACCCATAGGTAAAATAGCAAAATTCTGTTCATCGTAGAATTCATCAGTACTTACATTAAGCCACTCTCGAAGTCTATCGCCACTTGCATCATTGAACGGCTGACCTGTTTGATGAACTTTAACTCCGGGCGCTTGGCCTGCAATTAAAATACGAGCGTTACTGTTAAACTGGATAACAGGGTGTGCGCCAAGTGGTAAATGAGGTTCACAGATCACGCATTTACTAACTTGCTCTAGTAAAAGTTTTGTATTCATGAGTTAGTAAAAATATGATCTAGGCTTGTTTTGACCAAACAGCTAGTTCATTACCGCTTGGCTCTGTGAAATGAAAGCGATAACCACCCGGAAAATTAAAAAGAGGTTTTATTATTTTACCGCCATGGCTCTCAACCTGTGATTGAGTTTCCTTAATGTTGTTTGAGTAAAGCACTAACAACGCCCCACCATTCGTTGATAGACATTTTAATGGTGCTTGATAAAAGCCCCCGTCTAGGCCTGCAGATTCACAGCTAAATGCGGTGTATTGAGGTCCATAGTCAGTAAACTGCCATTTAAACACATGCTGGAAGAAAGCTTTAGTTGCTGTTAAATCGCTCGCAGCAAATTCAACGTAATTTAAAGTATGATGGTTTGACATTATTTATTCCTCATTAAGGCTATGCTCAAGGGCCATTTCACAATGTAGCGTAGTGCTATCAAGCAGCGGCATTGAAGTATCAGCTTGCTGTACTAGTAATGCGATTTCTGTACAACCTAGAATTACTGCCTCAGCTCCTTGCTGTTTTAGTTTATCAATAATTGCTAAGTACGCAGCTTTAGACTCTGATTTTATAATCCCTTTGCATAATTCATTATAAATAACATTATGAATGATGGCTCGCTCCTGTGCTGCTGGGACTAACACATCAATAGAAAATTTATCTGCTAGTCGTTGTTTATAGAAATCCTGTTCCATAGTGAACTGGGTTCCAAGTAAAGCGACCTTTTTATGATTATTTTGGATCAGGTTTTCACCAACTGCATCAGCAATGTGTAATAAAGGAATTGAAATCGCAGCTTGTACTTGCTCAGCTAATTTGTGCATTGTATTGGTACAAATTAATAAATAATTCGCACCTGCAGCCTCCACTTGCTTGGCTGCTTTGATCAGTATCTCTGCCATCTGTGGCCAATCTTGTTGCTGTTGTAATCTTGCTATTTCGGCAAAATCTAAGCTTACCAGTACTATTTTTGCACTATGAAGTCCACCAAGGCTTTCTTTAACACCTTGATTTAAAAGCTGGTAATAACTTTGCGTTGACTCCCAGCTCATACCGCCAATTAATCCTATTGTTCGCATCCAAGCACCCCATTCGGTTTTTATATCACCTTATGATATTAGGCTTCGCAAAGCCAGTAGATCATTATTTTACTAACTAGAGAGTACTCGATAAATTTACTTATTCTTCATGGTTACGCAAATGATAATCACTATCTTTTTTATTTTGTCAGTTTATAATAGTGCGCTTTCTATTCGTGTTTATTTAAAGGATTATCATGCATTCACAATCCATTGATGCAGTGTCTTCGCAGCGTCCTAAAAATGTGTTTAAAAAGCGCTCTGTGAGCATATCTTACCGAATATCGGTATTCTTTCGGTTTGTTGCTGCCATCTTTGGGGGCTATGTATTTACCAGTGTACTTATCTCTTTGTTAGCCATCTTGCTTCCCTTGAATCAGTTAGACAGTGTGTTATTAACCACTACGTTGTCGGTATTTTTTTATAGTTGTGTTTTTATTTGGGTGTTTGCAGTTAAGTCATTAAAGCGTGTCTGGATCACTATTTTACTAACTACAGGTGTCCAGTTTGTAATTCTTTCGTTGATTAAGGGTTGGTTATGAAAGAGAACTTTTTTCGTTCAATGACCTGGCTACATACTTGGGTTGGTTTGTTAGTATGTTGGTTATTATTTTTAATTTTTTTTGCTGGCACCATCAGTTTTTTTAAAGACGAGATTACTTATTGGTTCGAGCCAGAAACGCACACTGTTACTCATCAAGATAACCGCCTAGCTAAGCAAAGACAGCAAATTAACTATGCTGTAGAGCAGTTGCAAAATAAAGCAGCAGACTCATCATCATGGCGTATTTATTTACCTGAGCCTCGTAACCCTTTATATACCTATAGTTATGCTGAGCCTAAGCAGTCAGGGCAACGACGCGCTAAATTTACTGAGACTTATTTAGACCCTACTACCAATGAGGAAATTGCGCCGCCTAGAGAGACCAAAGGCGGGTATTTTTTCTATCGACTGCATTTTGATTTGCATTACATCGATGTCAGAACGGCACGTTGGCTAGTGTGTCTAGCATCATTATTTATGCTGATTGCCTTGATTACTGGTGTTGTTATTCACAAGCGTATTTTTAAAGATATGTTTAGCTTTAGAAAAAACAAAGGAAGTCGCAGTTGGCTTGATGCTCATAATGTATCATCGGTATTAGCCTTACCATTTCATATTATGATTACGTATACAGGCTTGATAACCTTAATATTTATGGTTTTCCCCTACCCTGCTCAAACGGTGTATGAGAAGGGGCTACAACAAATGTTTAATGAGGCAAGTCCTATCAGGGCTCGTGTCGAATCGAGTGATGTTCCTGCGCCACTGGTTAGCATGAATACTATTTTAGATCAGGTTTATACTAAGTCACCTGATGCCGATATAGGTTTCTTCTTTATTCGCGATGCAAACAAAGAGTCATCACGCGTGAGTGTGTATTTGAACACAGGTAAAGAGGTCGTGGATAATGGGGCGGCATTTTTATTTTCAGGTAGTACTGGCGAACTACTCGCTGAGCAAGGTAAAGATTGGTCGGCATCAGCACGCTTTTATGATTCGATGACAGCATTACACGCAGGGCGACTAGCTAGCCCATTATTACGCTGGCTATATTTCTTATGTGGTATCGCTGGCTGCGCAATGATTGCTACAGGCTGCATTATGTGGGCTAAACGTTTAAGGGAGCGTTTAAAGCCGCAGCAGCAAGCTGGGGTTGGCTTGAAATTAGTAGAAACGTTAAATCTAGCTACCCTGATGGGGTTACCATTTGCAACGGCATCATTTTTTATTGCTAATCGATTATTACCTTTAGAGATGGTAGCGCGTGCCGATAAAGAAATACTCGTGTTCTTCCTCGCATGGTTAGCAATGACTGTGTTGGCAATAATAAGTAGCTCTAAACGTCAATGGCAATTAGCAGCGTGGCTTAACGCATTGGTATGTTTTGCTGTTCCTTTAGTAAATGCTATGACAACCGAGGGAAATTGGATCAGTTATTTACTAACTCAAAAATGGACGCTGTTTTGCGTTGATTTTGGTTTCATTATTGCGGGAAGCCTGTTTATTTTACAGGGCAAAAAATTACGTACTGCTAGCAAAAAAGTAAGTACTCGCCGTTTTCAAAAGCCCAAGGACCTTAAGGAGCAACAAGGATGATGGAATTACTGCAGTTTAGTTTGTGCTTTATGGCATTTAATTGTTTTGCTTTAGCAAAGTTTAACCATTTTCGTGAAGTTTTTAAAAAGAAGCTAACGGATAAACAACGACATAGCTTTTTAGCTACAGGCTGGATCACTATTTTACTAAGTTTAGTGTTATCTGTACTGAGCGAAGGTGGATATGGTGCATTATTGTTTTGCGGTTATATGGCGCTAAGTGTACTTATGCTCATGATTTTATATAGTTTTACTGTTTCATGGGTAAAGCATATCAGTATACTCAATTTATCAATTTTACTGTTAAGTTGCTTTTCGGTAATGATTTTCTAGCTTAGTTAGTAAAAAACTGATCTGAAAAAAATGGGTAGGCATAGCCTACCCGAGCAGGGAATTAAATTGGGGGATCACATGTTGCTTCAATTTAATAAAGCAGAGTTTGCCTTGGTTCAATGACAGTTGTGTTACACATCCATGATGTTTTAAAGACAACCTGTAAATCCCCTTTACAGGTTGTCATGCTCAACGAAAATTAATTCTTCGGTTTTAAAGCCATATTTTTTAGCTGTGTCTTTAAAGTCTTTTAATTGTGCTTCGCTCACCTTGGGTGTTCTTGATAGGAACCATAAATATTCTTTGTTGTAGCCGGTGATATATGCATATTGATAATTTTCTTTATCTAATTCAAAAATCACATATGAGCTGTAGAATGGGCCAAAGAAAGAAACCTCTAAATGACCTATGTTAGGTTTGCTCGCAAATTTAGCTTTGCCTTGGGCTTGCTCCCATGCTTGTTCCTCAAGATTGTAGCCTCTGTTAATTACTTTTACACTGCCATCAGGGTTTACTGAATATTGAGCTGTTATTCCTTCTAAGCCACGTTCAAAAGAGTGATCTAGCCGCGCAATTTCATACCAAGTACCTGTGTATTTATTGAGTTCAAAGTTCTCAACAGGTTTTATGTTCTCTGGAGTGCCAGTACACGCAGAGAGTATCGTAGAGGTAATTGCTATAATGAGAAGTTTATGGAAGTTGCGCACGTAAAGCTCCTTTTAAAATCAAATATTTTAATACGTTAATAGCGGTAAATAAGTTCAATTACGGTAAACTATCTCATACTTAAAAATTCTGTCGAGAGTGCTATGAAAATTTGGGTTGATGCGGATGCCTGTCCTACTGTTATTAAAGAGATATTATTTCGCGCAGCAGAGCGCACGCAAACAGTTACAACGCTGGTTGCTAATCATGCGATGCGTATCCCACCTTCAAAGTTTATTTCGCGTATACAGGTTTCATCAGGGTTTGATATTGCTGATAACGAGATTGTGAAACGTGTTGAAGCGGGTGATTTGGTTATCACGGGTGATATTCCACTTGCTGCAGAAGTAATAGAAAAAAATGCACAAGCGCTGAATCCTCGTGGAGAGCTGTATACCACGGAGAATATTCGCTCTAGATTAAACGTACGAGATTTTATGGAAACAATGCGTTCTAGTGGAGTTGAAATGTCGGGAGGGCCACCGCCTCTTAGCCAAGCCGACAGGCAAAACTTTGCCAATAATTTAGATCGCATTCTTGCAAAAAAATTATGATGGACACAAAGAAACGGCTACAGGGTTTTGGAGACAGCAAATTCACTGTTGCAGTATATATTGAAAAGCGCCCACCCATGGCGCCGTGGCAAACACTCAATTTTTTGCATGCAATGCAAGCAGGCGAAATTAATAGCATAAATCAAGCTTGCGGCAATGGCTGGAGAAAAGTTTTTAACGTATATGCTAAGGTGTTATTTGCTCTGCCTAGTGAGCATTTTAAATTTGCAAAGCAAGCGTGTGACTGGCAAACCTTCCGAGATGATTTATTACTGCAAGCTAACAGTTGCACTGCGCTTTTGTTTAGTCCGCCACTTTTAGATGTAAGTAACCAATTGCATATTATTGCGGGTCGTACTCATGCTAAAAAACTGATTCAATCAGGGCAGCTTAATTCACCACTAACTTGGATAGATGATGAGTTTGCCATTAGCAAGAGTGATAAGGTTATCGTATGCCCTTACTTCGATTATCGGCAATTGAGTAATAGTAAGATTGCTCGACTAAGCCAATTAGTGGCTGATATCTTAGCTTGAATACTCCATTGCGTTATTGAGTATGCAAACTAAGCTTAAGATATTATAAAAGCTAGTGTGCTTAGTATGAAAATTCTTGTTGTCGATGATATGCCTTTAATGCGCCATGTTTTAATAAACATGTTGCGCCGCCTTGATTATGATGACATCACAGAAGCAACAGATGGCAATCAAGCTATTGAGTTATTAGGAAAGCAACATTTTGACCTAGTCATTACTGATTTGCATATGCCAAAAATGGATGGTAAATGCTTACTTATGCAAATGCGAGATACACCTGATTTTAAGAGTATCCCTGTTTTAATGGTCACATGCGAAGACAGTAAAGAGACCGTGACAGATATGATTAGTGCTAAAGTTGATGGCTTTATTATTAAACCATTTTGCCTGAATACCCTAAATAAACAGCTGAGCCGCATTGTTAAGCATGACTAAAGTGATAGGTTTCGTGTGGAGTTGACTATGTTAATACGTCTGCTAAGCGTGTTGTTTTTTATGTTTGTAGGGGATGTGCTTGCTAAACAAAAAACACTGACACTGTATACTGAGTCTTTCCCTCCCTATAATTTCGAAAAAGAAGACCAAATTACGGGAATCAACACAGAGATTGTTCGGCTTCTTTGCGAAAACGCAAATTTACACTGTACTATTGACTTATACCCTTGGAAAAGAGCGATGCAACTAGTTTCAACGAGAGCCAATAGTGGCATCTTTTCAACTTCACGCACAGCACAAAGAGAATCGAAGTTTTATTGGGTTGGTCCATTAGCTTCTGGGCAAACATGTTTTTATAAGTTAGCGACTCGCTCAGATATAACTGTGAATAGTATGGCGTCTTTACGAAATTACACCGTAGGTGTGGCACGGGGAGATGTATATCACTCAGTTTTAATGGATTTAAATCTGGAAGAAGGTCAGCATTTTTTAACTTACTCAAAAAAATTTGAAGAGCTAAAAATGTTTAAAAGAGGCGAGCACGACTTATTAATTGGCTCGGCCTTAACACTGGCTTCTCAATTAGAAAAAGTGGGGTTAAGTCCCGAACAGCTAGCCCCCGTATTTGCGCTTAACCATCCTGCACTGGCTGGAAACTACTTAGCTCTGAATAAAAGCACATCAATTGAAACCGTAAAAGAGTTACAAAGTCATTTAAAGCAGTTAAAAGCAACCGAGCAAGTTGACGATATTGTTAGTCAGTTTATACCTTCGGCTCAGCAAAGCCACCCTTATGCATCCGCTATGTTAAAAGAGTGTTTTACCGGTAACGTTATTTATTAGTTTTTCTTAATGAAAGTCTAATTTAGCTCGGTTGTTGGCAATAGTCGTATTTTTTGGTCTTCGGACGCAAAGCTTTTGCTTAGCTTTAAATTGCTTTTTATAGTGAATAAAACAATAAAAGGGCAATAACGATGAAACCAACTCCACTCATTAAAAGGATAGTGTTAGCTCTATGCTTAGCTACAGCAGGCTCTACCCAAGCTTACGATCGCATCACAGGCCATAACTTTGCTAGCCGTTCAGAAGTCATCGCACAATCAGGTATGGTTGCAACATCACAGCCGTTAGCTACGCAGGTTGGCTTACAAGTACTCAAAGATGGTGGTAATGCCATTGATGCGGCGATTGCGGCAAACGCAGTGCTTGGCCTTGTTGAACCGACTGGATGTGGAGTTGGTGGGGATTTATTTGCCATTGTTTGGGATAATAAAAGCAAGCAACTATACGGCTTAAATGCCTCTGGTCGTTCACCACAAAGCTTGTCTTTCGATACCTTAAAAGCACAAGGCGACACCATTCCTGCTTATGGGCCGTTACCAGTGTCGGTTCCTGGTGCTGTCGATGGTTGGTTTGAGTTACATAAAAAGTTTGGCAAAACACCAATGAAAGCCTTACTCCAACCTGCTATCGACTACGCTGAAAATGGCTTCCCAGTGTCTGAACTGATTGCCTATTACATGCAAAAAAGTGTTGCTGCTCGTGGCAAATATCCGGGCTTTAAAGATGTGTATATGCCAAATGGGGCCATGCCTGAAAAAGGGGAAATCTTTAAGAACCCAGCCCTTGCAAGCACCTATCGCAAAATTGCCAAAGACGGCCGCGATGCCTTTTATAAAGGCGATATTGCTAAAGAAATTGGTCGCTACATGCAAGAAAACGGCGGCTACTTATCCTATGAAGATTTAGCTGCGCACCATAGCGAGTGGGTCAAACCTGTGAACGCTGATTATAGAGGGTATACGCTCTGGGAATTGCCACCAAATGGCCAAGGTATTGCTGCACAGCAAATTCTTAATATTCTTGAGGGTTACGATATCAAAGCAATGGGCTTTGATAGCCCAGAATACGTCCATACCTTTGTTGAGGCGAAAAAGCTCGCTTTTGCAGATCGTGCAAAATATTACGCGGATCCAGCGTTTAACACGATTCCTGTACAAACACTTATTTCGCAGCAGTATGCTGACCAAAGACGCAAACTGATAGACCCTAACAAGGCCGCAAAACGTGACCATGCAGGCCCAGTAGAAGGCGATACTATTTATATGACGACCGCCGATAAAGACGGCAACATGGTTTCGCTTATTCAAAGTAATTACCGTGGTATGGGCTCTGGTATGACACCTGCTAAATTAGGCTTTGTATTGCAAAACCGGGGCGAAATGTTCGCGCTTAAAAAAGGGCACATGAACCAATATGAGCCAGGTAAACGACCATTTCATACAATCATTCCTGCGTTTGTCACCAAAGATGGTAAGCCATATATGAGTTATGGCGTGATGGGCGGTGCGACGCAGCCACAAATGCATGCTCAAATACTTATCAACATGATTGATTTTGGCATGAATCTGCAAGAAGCCGGTGATGCGCCACGTATTCTGCATACGGGGTCATCGCAACCAACTGGTGAAATCATGGAGGATGGTGGTTTTGTTAGCTTAGAGTCAGGTTTTTCAATGGAAACCCGCCGTGAGCTAATAAAGAAAGGCCACACTTTGCAAGACGCCGTTGGCCCCTATGGTGGTTATCAAGCTATATTGAAAGACCCTAAAACCGGTGTTTATTATGGTGCATCTGAAACCCGTAAAGATGGTCAAGCAGCTGGGTATTAGGCTCGCAAGTTAGCGAGTTATAAAGATAAAGAGTAATATTACGAGCTTTGAGGTCGCAGCGATTTTACATCGCGTAGGCGTGAAATTTATTTCGCGCGATGATTCATAGCTCGTGGGTTGGGTAGAGAGGAGTGATACCCAACAAGTTAGTAGGTTGTGAATTAAGTGTCTTAGCTCGTATCAGATCTTACAGTTTAGGTGAGAAGGTATAAACCTCGTCTAACAGGCGGCTATGAGCGGATAAAAGGCGGTCACAGCTAGTTAGTGCTAATGACTTTATTTTATAAAGCGGACGTTCTTGTAACGCATTTTGCCCCAAAGTGCGTTAGCGTAATTACTCTATAGGTCGGCTCTGAGCGAGAACCAGTCATTTAAGAGAGTTGTTGAACTTAGCCGCTATGTGGAGAGCCTACTCAGGACATTTGAGCCACACTTACCTAAGGGTTATTCCATTACTGGAAGGCAAGTCATGAATAAACTCATTAAATAAGTTAATACTGAAATAGCCTATAGTGGTTGCTTATAAAGCCTAATTTAGTTGTAATAACAACATGACAAACACTGAGCAATATAGGGACAGCATAGATGCGACAGGCGCGCCGATTAAGCAGGCTTGGTGTAGCTTAGGTCATAAAAGCAAATTCCCATAGCATAAAAACACCAATTCTCACACACCGAGCAGGTAGCGCCTCAATCCAACAAGCGATTATGCAACACAAACTGCGTGCCGCATAAAAGCTAAAATGTTAATGTTTTAAGGAGTAGTTTTGAAGTTAATCACGTTTATTGGTATCGCATTATCTTTTACTGTTTCAGCTCAACCGACACTTATCAACGTCAATGAATTTGAACTTGAGTATGAAGTTGCAGGTAATGGTAAGCATATAGTTCTTTTGGAGGCCGGTGGTAGTGCTGGCATGTCTGACTGGGAGCCCGTTTTTAACCAAATAGCTGAGCATGCCACGGTTATTCGTTATTCTAGAGTTGGAAATGGCAACTCCACAGCTATTAAGAGGCATTTTACATCAAGTGATTATGCAGAATACGCCAGCGAGTTTTTAGTTGCATTAGATGTTAACCAGCCGGTCATTTTAGTTGCTCATTCATATGGTGGCAGCGTTGCGAGAGAGTTCGCCGCAGCTTACCCAAAACAAATAAAAGCACTGTTAATGTTAGACCCGTCTTCCGAACATGATGTTGATATATTGCGTGCTATTGATTTAGAAAAAGCTAATCGAGAAATTGCTCAGATCAAACTGGATGACATGGCCGATGGTATGTCGAACCAATATCTAGATTTCTGGAGTAAAAGACCGCTACCTGATTACCCACAAATCAAAGATATGCCCGTAACAGTGATTACCTCTGTAAGAAAAGTAGAAAGACCAGCCAATTTGTTTTTCACGGATCAGGGCAGAAAAATGTGGGGTGAACTATGGCAGGAGTGGGCGAGTGCTTTCCCACAGGGTAAATCTGTGTTGACTGGAAAAAGTGGTCATTTTGTGCAGATTGATGAGCCAGAACTGGTTTTAAATGAGCTTTTAGTACTGATGCAAAAGCTGGATAACCACTAACAAGCAAAGGCAACCGACCCCAAACAACTATGGACGTTACCAATGTCTGGTATAGAGCCGTCATTCGGCTCTGAAACATTTTGTCCAGAAATGAGTTCGTCGACTCAAGGCACAAAGCTGTTATTCTCGGTAAGATTCAACTCTAATAATCAAATGTGGCAGATCAAGTAAAGTTACAAGCTTTGAGCTCTAAGATTGAACCCCTTAAGAGAGCAAATTTCGACGTGGTAGCAGCGGGTTTACCGTGTAATTATTGATATGCTGCTTGGCATGTGGCGCGATGCAAAATCGCGCCTACAGCTATTAACTCCCAACCACATACCCTGTAAAACCAAGCACTTTAAAATACTGTTTAGGGGTGCTGAATCCAGTTTCATTTACTAATTCAGAAAAACGAATTCGGTCTAATGGGTAAAACTCGTGCTCTAGGTTGTGGCGCATGCGCTCTGTGCCGGCTTCAGTCAAACCTAACTGTGAACAAAGCTGTAGTTGTGACTCGCGCTCAAAAGCAGATTCTGGGCGCATTAAATCGGCAATGTATAAGTTGCTCGATTTTTTGAGCTTGCTGTGAATCGCTTTTAATAGTGCTTTTTTATCGCCGTTATCTTCAACAAAGTGCATGACTAGTAAACACAGTGCGGCGTCACACTGGCTGTCGATGCCGTTGATATCACCGCAATGCACTGTTACTCGGTCGCTGATGTTATGCTGGCCAAACTGCTGCTCGGCAATATCGAGCATGTCTTGTGAGATATCTTGAGCAATAAACTGCCAGCCTGGTTTTAACGCCGCTAATTCAATGATTTCTTTACCTGTTCCGGCACCAACCACTAAAATGCACGCATTATCGTTCAGCGTTGTTGCTAATTGGGCTGCGGTTGCTTGATGTAATAGCTCATAACCTGGAACTAGTCGCAAAATACGTTCGTCGTAGTGACTTGCTTCTTCATGATTAAAAGTTGGCATGCTAATCCTTTAAATAACTGAGATGGTCGAATAACCACCTGGTTTTTTCGCCACATGCACTTGGGTGGCAACGCGTTCGGTCATTTCTGAGACGTGAGAAATCACCCCGACTTTGCGGCCCTGTGCTTGCAGAGAATCAAGAGCATCCATCGCGATGCTTAACGTTTCACTGTCCAACGTACCAAAACCTTCGTCGATAAACAAAGAGTTTATTTGCACTTTATTTGACGATAAGGAGGCAAGCCCTAATGCGAGGGCTAACGACACCAAAAATGACTCACCACCCGATAACGTATTAACAGAGCGCTGCTCATCGGCCATATCTCTATCGATAATTGCGATATCGAGGGTTAGTCCTATAGCGGTTAATTTGTAGCGTTTATTTAGTGTCTGTAAGTGACTATTCGCGTAGTGCAACAGTATTTTTAAGGTTTGCGTTTGCGCTAAATTACGCATCGTTTTGCCGCTGGCATCCCCCAATACCTTATTGAGTAGATGCCAGTGTTCATAGCTTTTTTGCTGCTCTACTAATTGCTTTTGTTTATCTGCCAGCGCTTGGCTATTTTGTTGATGGGTTTTAAGCTCCGTCGCAACTTGCAATAATGCGTTATTAGCTTGCACTTGTTGCTCTGTTGTTTGATTAAGCTGTATTTGCAGCTCATCTTCACTCAGTGCAGGTTTATCTTTTTGGTGCTGAGCTTGAGCTTTTTGTAACTGTTTTAACAGTGCCTCAGCGTCTTTTAAGCTACTCTCGGCAGTGTGGTGATCAGCCAATGTTTTCTTGATCTCAGTTGGGTTTATCGTTAATAGCTGACTAACTGCTTGTTCATCCAAACTTGGGTGCTGCGCTTTAAAATCGCTAAACCAATGGCTAAAGCGTTCATTAAGTGCCGCATGTTCAGCGTTTAGTTCTTTTTCACGTTCGTCAAGATTTGCTATTTGAATGGCTTGTTCGTCACGCGCCTTCACCGCATTACTATGGGTTGTCAGGGCAAGTTGCAGTGCCTGCTGCGCGGAATCTACCGCCTTTTCAAGCTCTGCTATAAACTCATCTACCGATATTGCTGCGTTACTCAATAAGCCCTCGCGCTTTGATTGTATCTGCGTTAATTCGGTTTGAGTTTGGCTTAGTTGCTCGTTGCACTGAGTTAAAGAGGTATGTGCTTCGTTAAGCTGCGGTGTTACATGCGCAAGGTGCTGCTCAATGGCTTTTAAACTAGCTTTAAGCTCATCCGCAGTTTGCAGCGACGCCTGATAAGCCTCAACGTGCTCTGCAATGACCTCTAAAGAAATGTTTTGTGTATTGAGTGCCTGCCACCAAGGTGCACTGGTGAACTGTTGATTCAGTGTGGCATGTAGCTGCTGATGCTCATCATTGAGCTCATTTAAGCGTGTTTGCAGATTATTTAGCTGTTGCTGCAATTCGTTTAGTTGCTGCTCTTTACTATGCAGCGTTTGCCCTTGCTTATTGTACTCAGCTTGCTTAGTCGCAAGCGTATTTTGCAGCTGTTGTTGCTGCTCAAGGGTTTTATAGTATTGCTGTTTTTGCTGACTCAGTTGTTGCTGACGCTCGTTTAACTGAGCTTCGGTTAAATCATTTAGCTCAGTACGGCTTGCTGCCATAGTTTCTTTGAGGCTCTGTTGTTGAGCACTCAGTTCTGAGATTTGCCCGTTTAATGAGCTTATCTGTTGGCTGCATGCCGCCAGCTCATTACTTTTAGCTTGCTGTAATATTTGCTGAGCTTTTAAATGCTGTTTGGCGTTAGTTAGCTCCTTGGTAAAGTCGTTAATAAGCTGGCTAAATTGCTCGTTCACCATTTCTTCATGCATAAATGGGTGCTCTTTTGAGCCACATACCGCGCACGGCTCCCCTGCTTTTAAGGTGGCACGTAACTGGCTGACTCCTTCACTGGCTCTTAATTGCACTTGCTGTAAGTTTTGCTCACAAAGCGAAACCTGTTGCTGTGCTTGTTCTGCCCCTTGCTGCGCATCTTTTAGTGCGGTTTGTAGTTGCTGCTCAGTTTGGCTTAATGCCTTTAGCTGGGTTTGCCAATTTTTTAACTGCTGATGATTAGTTTGCCACACTTGGCGCTTTTCAATCAGGTGCTTAATCGCCTCAAGCCCCGCATCAATATCCGCCATTGATTGGGTATTTAAACTCGATTTAAAGGCGGCATCTTGTTCATTTAAGCGCTTAATTTCTTGCTCAAGGGCTTGGTATTGAGTTTTGCACTGCTGCGCGGCCGTTTGCTGCTCATCAATCTTAGGCTGAAGAGCTTTTACGTTTTGCTGTGATTGGCTAATTGTGTGCTGTTGCTGGCTAAAGCGGCTTAACTCACTTTTATAGAATGACCAGTCTTTTGCTAATGGTTGCCATTGTGCATGTGTTTCTAAATAGCCATTGATTTGCGCTTGCTGCTTAAGCTGTTTTTGCTGCTCGGCTTTATGGCTATTTAGTGTATTAGTCAGCTCTTGATAATGGTGCTTTGCTTTTTCTGCTTGTACTTTTTGCACCGCTGCTTGCTGATTTAAAACCGCAAGTTGTTTATCTAACTCACGGGCCTGGCTAATAATAGGTTGCGCGTCTTTTTGTGCTTGCTTTGCTTGGTTTAGTTGCGCAGTTTGCTTCTCAAGCGTTTGCTCAGCGTCTTTGATTAGTGTTTTATGGTCAACGTTTAAAAGCTGCTCCCGGTTTTTAATAAGTTGCCCATGTTGAGCTGTAATCGAAGTGACGCGTTCACGGTTATCCTTTATTTCTAAGCATTGCTGGGCTTGTTTTGCTTCAGTGGCTTTTTCAGCAAGCGCGTGCATTTGTTGCTGTAACTCTTGCTTTGCTTGCTCAGCTTGGTTTAGCTGTTGTTGCTGCTGCAATGCTTGTTTATACCACGCTTGGAACTGTTCAAATTGTTTTATTTGTTTTTGTAACTCAGCAAGTTTAGCCTCAAGCGCTTTGTGTTCTGCTTGTTTAGTTTCGACCTCTTCAGGGCTTAAAACCTGATAATTACTTAAACTTAACTTTAACTGCTCTAATGCTTGCAGCTGCTCACGATGGCGTTCAAAAATTCGCTGACCAATACGGCTAAATTTATCGGTGCCTGTCAAACATTCAAGTAATTGCGCACGTTCATCACCGGTTGCTTTTAAAAAGGCGGCAAATTCATGTTGTGCAAGCAGTACAGCTCGTGAGAACTGTTCAAAGCTCAAACCAATAATACGTTCAATTTCTTTACCTGCTGCGCTTCTATCAGCGATGAGGGCTTCATCAGGTAATAAATAGAGGCTATGTTGTGCGGGCTGTAATTTACCATCAGCTTTATTACGAGCGCGGCTAAAGCTTAACCTTGCACGGTAAAGCTGTTTGTCTTGGCCTATAAAGTCGACTTCGGCAAACCCCTGCCCTGCCCCGCGGCGTAATAAGTTTCGCGAGTCATTGAGTTTGATGTTGTCGCCATTAAAGTCAATTTTATTGCCTGTATCACCTCGTAGTCGTGCGGTTTTGTTGTACAGTGCTAAGCAAACGGCATCGAGTAAAGTACTTTTACCCGCGCCAGTATCACCTGTGATGGCAAATAGTCCCGCCTCTTTTAAAGGCGAAGTGCTAAAGTCGACTTCGGCGTCTAAGATAGAGGCGAGTTGATGAACACGAATTGCTAAAATTTTCATAGTAGATCCTCCGCATTCAATTCATCGATCACTTGGCTTAATAAGCTTTCTAGTTCTTTTGGCACCGCCTGCCCTGCCATATCTTTATTGTTTGCAAATGCTTGCTCTAAAAGTGAATGTGGGTTTAGCGCTTCAATTTGCGAGACATCTTCAAATAGGGTTTGCTCATCGTCTTGCTGATTACTCTGCTGTCTCACCCTTTCAATGCCGCAGAACTTAACCTGCTTACCTTCAAGGGCTTGTTCTATTTGCTCTCTGAAAGTGGTGTCAGTGTCATGGGCGCTCAATTTAACCCGCAGGTATGGCGCTAAATCTTCATCTGTTAAATCGAGCTGTTTTATAAGCTCACAGAGTTCGTTTAGTGGCACACAGTCTTTTTCCGGTAGCAACATGACTTTACAAAAGCTAGGAATGTAAAGGGGGTTTACAGAAGTTCCTGAGTCACTAAGCTCGACTAGCACAACTTGATGCTGATAGCGTCTTTCAGAAAATGACATTGGCATTGGCGTGCCACTGTAGCGAATGGTCTCTTTCTTCGCGACGGTTTGAGCCTTATGAAGATGCCCTAGCGCGACATAATCGGGTTGATCAGTAAATATGCTTGCCGATATCGCATCTTCACCACCAATCACTAAGTTACGTTCAGAATCAGATGAGATGTCTCCGCCTTTTGCATGCAGGTGGCCCATGGCAATTAATGGCGCGTTTGGTAATTCGCTTGCTGCTTGTAATGCATCTTTGTAGGCAAGGGCAACGGCTTGGTTGTAACTTAACGGTTGCTTTTGTTGGCGGTTATAACTGCTTAAATCACTGTTACGTAAAAATGGCATGGCAACAACATTCGCATCGCCGTTTTTTGTGCTGATTGCCAGGACTACTTCATGAGGAGCATTGCTATCAAAGCGGCCAACAACATGCGTATCAAACTGAGCCAATAAAGGCTTTGCCGCCATAATTCGATTTGCTGAATCATGGTTACCAGCAATAATCACTATGTGTAAGTCAGGGCAATGATGCTTAGTGGTTTTAATAAATTGGTAGAGTTGGTTTTCTGCGCTGGTAGGTGGCGTTGCCGTATGATAAATGTCACCCGCAACCAGTAATAAGTCGATCTGTTCTGAGACAAGCGTATCGGTTAACCAAGCTAGAAATGCTTGATGCTCATCGAATCGGGAGTGCTCGTAGAATTGTTGGCCTAAATGCCAATCAGATGTATGAAGGACTTTCATTAAACGCTCTTATTATTTATTAAGAGCGCCAATATACCTAAGCTGAGCCAAGATGCCCAGCTTGGTTTGTTAACTTAAGCTATACCAAGCAAAAAACACCATAGGTAGAGCTAGCAACGCCATAATCAATGGAACTTTAAGCGCTTTAGTTTGTTTTGCTTGTAAAATCTTTAGGGCATTCGTTTCGTTACATGCCGCTACTTTATCAATATAAAAATACCCTGAATCTAGGTACTGTTTACAATTTTGTTCGTCCGCTGGAATTGCAATTAGTTCTTGTTGTTTTTTTAGGATATAGAAATCCATAAGCCCACCGAATTCTAAGCTGTTTACCGACACATTTTTGGGATAAATACAGCTTCTGCATTGACCCAAAATCAAAAAAGTGGGCGATTTTAAATACAAATGGCAGTAAATTTCAATAGAAAATGCCGCAAAAATTAATTTATTGCGAAAATAATGAAAATTAGAGTCAAAATTACTAAAGATGAGCCTAAAAACAGTCCTTTTTTAGTCCATTTTGAACTGGGAGATGTACGTGCTAACGCATCGTCTTCATCACATGCGTTGATCACTTCAATATATTCAAAGCCACGTTCTTTGTACTCGTTTAAAATTGATTCTTGCGCAGGAATAGCGGCTAAACGAGAGTCTTTTTTTACAATATAAAACTTCATCTAATCACCTTTATTACTGTTAAACAAAATTTGACCAAGTTGGCTTAAAATTAACTGTAATACTTTGTAATGAATTCGTGCTGAATTAAAAATAACCAATGCGTCTGTAAACCCCCTTTACATTGCCTGAAAGTAGGGATATGTAGCTGCAAAAATAGTTCATTGCACAAAGGTGAATACTAACCTGAAAAACTAGCATTTTATCGTGATTTTATTGCAACCTTGTTAGCTGTTTGAGATGGTAGGCTTACACTTAATTTACAGGATTAACAATGAAAAAAGCAGTTCTCCATTTGAGTGCTTTGGTATTGCCTTTGGCAGTGTCTTCAGCAGTCATGGCGTCATCGGTAGAGCAAACTAAAGGCTCGTTTGTTGATAAGTTTCGTCAGTTAGATGAAGCACTCCCTACCCCAAATGTATATAGAAGTGCGGCGGGTGCCCCTGCCGAAAACTACTGGCAGCAACAGGTAAACTACGATATTGATGCTAAGCTTGATGAAAAGAAACGCCGTTTAACAGCAAGCCAAACAATTGAATATAAAAATAACTCGCCTCACACTTTAAAGTACCTTTGGTTACAACTAGACCAAAATATCTTTAAATCTGACTCAATTGCTGAAATGACATCGACTTTTAATGGTAAAACATTGCAAGGTGACCCTCAGCCAAAATCAACTAAATTGAGTTTAGGACAGTTACGTCGTCAGCAATTCATGGCCGACAACGAGCTGGGTTATCAAATCGCCAATGTTAAAGACGAAGACGGAAAAGAGCTTAAAGTTACTGTAGTAGATACATTAATGCGTATCGACTTAAACGAACCGCTTAAACCGGGTAAAGACGTTGAGTTCAGCATGGACTTCGCCTTTAACATTGTTGAAGAAGATGCCGTTGGTGCACGCTCGGGTTATGAGCATTTTGAAGAAGATGGTAACGATATCTTCTTATTAGCGCAGTGGTTCCCTCGTCTTGCTGCGTATACTGACTATGAAGCTTGGACGAACAAAGCGTTCTTAGGGAGTGGTGAATTTACCCTTGAATTTGGTAACTACGACGTTGAATTAACGGTTCCTGCAGACCACATTGTATCTGCAACAGGTAAGCTGGATAACCCGAGCAGCGTTCTAACTAGTACGCAGCGTAAACGCTTAGAGCAAGCTGAAGATGCCAAACGCCCTGTTTTTATCGTGACTGAAGAAGAGGCACTCGAAAACGAAAAAGAAGGCACAGACAAAACTAAAACATGGCATTTTAAAGCTGAAAATGTCCGTGACTTTGCATGGGCCTCATCACGTAAATTTATGTGGGATGCTAAGGGCTACCATCAAGGTGGTAAAGACCAGCCGTTAGTGATGGCGATGTCTTTCTACCCGAAAGAGGGTGGCGATCTCTGGAAGAAATACTCTACAGAAGCTGTTGTTCATACGATGGAAGTGTATTCGCGCTTCTCATTTGACTACCCTTACCCTGTGGCACAGTCAGTTAATGGCCCTGTCGGTGGTATGGAATACCCCATGATCACCTTCAATGGTCCGCGCACAGACTTGCAAGATGACGGAACACGTACCTACTCTCAAGCAGAAAAACGCTTCTTAATCGGCGTTGTTATCCATGAAGTTGGGCATATTTATTTCCCAATGGTGGTGAATTCTGATGAGCGTCAATGGACGTGGATGGATGAAGGTCTTAACAGCTTCTTAGATGGTGTTGCTGGTCGTGAGTGGGACCACACAATTCCTTGGGGTGTTGAGCCTCGCGATATCGTTGAATACATGAAGTCAGAAAACCAAGTGCCGGTTATGACACAGTCAGACAGTGTATTACGTTTAGGCCCTAATGCTTATACTAAGCCTGCTGCCGCACTTAACATATTACGTGAAGTGATCCTTGGTCGTGAGTTATTTGACTTTGCATTTAAAGAGTATGCGCAGCGTTGGAAATACAAACGCCCTACTCCAGCTGATTTTTTCCGTACAATGGAAGAAGCGTCTGGCGTTGACCTTGATTGGTTCTGGCGTGGTTGGTTCTACACCACAGATCACGTTGATATCTCGTTAGATAAAGTTTATCAGTTACGTTTAGACACCAAAAACCCTGATATCGACTTTAACCGTTTGCGTGACATCGAAGCTGACAAGCCAATGCCATTATTCGTACAACGTAATAAAGAAGAAGGTAAAAAACTGTGGGTTGAAGAAAACCCAGATGTCACTGACTTCTATGATGAAAACGACCGCTTTACGGTAACTAATAAAGAGCGCAACGCGTACAATAAATTCCTAAAAGGCCTAGAGCCTTGGGAACGTAAAACATTTGAGCGTGCAATCAAAGAAGATAAGAACTACTACGTACTTGAGTTCTCAAACTTGGGGGGCTTAGTAATGCCTATCTTACTAGAGCTTACTTATGAAGATGGTACGAAAGAAGAGCAGTACATTCCGGCTGAAATTTGGCGTCGTAACCATAAGCATGTTCAAAAGCTAATTGTAACTGAGAAGGGTAAAAACCTAGTGTCTGTTGCGGTTGACCCTCGTTGGGAAACTGCGGATGTAGATGTAGAAAACAATAACTACCCGCGTCGTATTATTCCATCACGTATTGAAGTGTATAAGCGTGAGAAGAGTAAAGCGAAAGTCAGCCGCGATATCATGCAAGATATTAAAACAGAGCTGAAAAAGGGGGATGAAAAAGATGCCCAGGAGCAACAATAATGCGCTTTGTAGCCATTGTTTTTGCTTTATTACTGAGTGCGCCTAGTATGGCGCACCAGTTAAAAGCGTCTGTGACAACTGTGCTGTTTAATAAACGTACAAACAACATAGAGCTTATGCATCGCTTTTATTTGCATGATACGGAGCATGCTGTTGAATATTTGTTCGACGGTAATGCTGATATCTTAAGTAATAAAGACGACCAAAAGCGTTTTGCTGATTATGTTGAGTCACATATTGCCCTGCAAACTTTAGATGGTAAGCCACTTGAACTTAAAAAAGTGGGTGCACAAGTTGATGGTAAATTCTTTTGGGTTTATCAGGAAGTCACGATCCCAGAGGGAATTCATGGCATTCGTATGAGCAACGGAGCACTTCGCGACCTTTGGCCTGCACAAGTGAATATGGTAAATATTGAGGGTAAAGGGAAAGTAAAAACACTGACCTTTAGCCAAGATGATACCTGGCTTGAAGCTAAGTTTGAGGCGTTAGAACCTCAATAGACTTATACAAAAGGATTAAAAAACTTGGCTTTTTAATCCTTTGATCCTTTAATAAAGCTATATCGTACACTATCTTATTAGTGGGTATAAACATTTCCCAATCGCCATATACAAGGATTTATATGAGTATTTATGATAACAATATTCGTGGTGTGATTTTTGACTTAGACGGCACTTTGGTATCGTCAGAGCTGGATTTCTCACTGATCAAAGCACAAGTGGGTTGTCCTCTTGAGGAGGATTTGTTGGCGTATATTGCCACGCTTCCCTCGCCTTACATGCGCGAAGAGGCGATGAATATTGTCCATCAACATGAGCTTATTGATGCGCAGCACGCACATTTATTGCCTGGTGTGGCTGATGCGATTACCAAGCTAAAAGAAAGTAATATTCCAATGGCCATTGTGACTCGTAATTACGACCGTGCAGCTGCCATTAAGCTAAAAAATAATCCTCTGCCGATAGAAACGGTTTTGACTCGCTCAGATGCGCCAGCCAAGCCTGACCCAAGTGCTTTAAATGCCATTGCCACACTCTGGGAACTTGACCAGTCAGAGTTACTTTATGTTGGTGATTATTTATTTGACATACAAGCAGCCCACAACGCTAACATGCGAGCTTGTTTATACGCACCACATGAAATTCCTGAATATGCAAATCAAGCAGACTATGTACTGCATCATTTTTCAGAACTGCCAATTTTGGTTGATTCATTCCAAGAAAGTAAGGTGTTATGTTAAATAGCCTTGTTTTTTATTTTTCCTGATATTAATTGTTAGCTTTTTATTTTTTTAAGTTTCCTAGGGACGATTTGATCTTTGCTCATTTTTTACTTTACCTAATCGGTTATACATCCCAAGGTGTTAATAAAATCGTCCCTAGAGTGAACAAATTTTAATCCTGAAGGTTAACACGCCCTAGTACTAGCCCAAGCGGTCATGACTTGTTAAAATATCGGCAATTATCAAATGTATTCATAGAGGCATAAGATGGGCAGAGCATTTGAAGTCCGCAAAAACGCCATGGCTAAAACAGCCAATGCAAAAACAAAAGTAAATTCTAAGTACGGTAAAGAAATCTACGTTGTTGCTAAAAATGGCGAACCAGATCCAGAAGTTAACCAAGCGCTAAAACGTATTATTGAGCGTGCAAAAAAAGATCAAGTTCCAGCACATGTAATTGATAATGCAATCAAAAAGGCTGCCGGTGGGGCAGGGGAAGACTACTCTCCAGCACGTTACGAAGGCTACGGCCCAGGTAACTGTATGGTTATTGTTGACTGTTTAACTGATAACCCTAACCGTACTATTAAAGATGTACGTTTACCGTTTACAAAAACAGATTCAAAAATTGGCACACCCGGTTGCGTAGCGCATATGTTCGATCACTTAGCTGTTTTAGGCTTTGAAGGTGATGACGACGAAGTCGTACTTGAAGCGCTAATGATGGCTGATGTAGACGTAACTGATGTAGAAGTCGAAGACGGCAAAGTATCAGTATTCGCTCCTCACACTGAGTACTACAAAGCAAAAACAGCACTTGAAGAAGCATTTGAAGGTATTAACTTTGAAGTAGACGAGATTACGTTTGTTCCACAAGTTCATACAGACATCACTGATCCAGATGACATAGCAAACTTTGAAAAGTTTATTTCTATGCTTGATGACTGTGATGACGTTCAAAACGTTTATCACAATGCGATTGTCAAAAGCTAATTTGTAAAAAGGGGCATTTGGTAACAAATGCCCTTTTTTAATAGATTTTTATTATGCTGTGAATGATGAGTATTCACTGTCGTTATGAGTTTATACCAATACGCTTAATTTAGTGGTCTATTTTGAGGCAATAAAACCTCGTTGATAACAAGGCAAAAATTTCGTTATTTAGTTGTTCTAAATCAGAAATTTTTAACGCAGGTAGCGACAGGTTTAATCCCTCAAAATAATTAAGAATTATTGCGGATTGGTATCAATTGATATTAGTTAAAAAAAAGCAGCCAAAGGCTGCTAGGAACGACACATCAAACTCGAAGGGAGTTAAATTGTGCTTAATTTAACGACTTATGTTTTATACGGAACGCATGCAGTAATGGTTCAGTATAGCCACTAGGTTGTTTAACTCCTTCTAATACAAGGGCTAGCGCAGCTTGATAAGCAATACTTTGTGCTAAGGTTTCGGCTGAATCAGCCATATTCTTGTAGGCCGGATCCCCTTCATTTTGACCATCGACAACCTTTGCCATTCGCGCCATGGTTTTTCTAATTTGCTCTTCAGAACAAACACCATGATACAGCCAGTTGGCCATGTGCTGGCTTGAAATACGCAGTGTGGCACGATCTTCCATTAAACCGACATGGTTGATGTCAGGTACTTTTGAGCAACCAATACCTTGGTCAATCCAACGCACAACATAGCCTAAAATACCCTGTGCATTGTTATCAAGTTCGGCTTGAATATCTTCCTTGCTTAAGCTGCTGGCATCTTTCATAAGCGGTGGAGTGAGTAAGCTAGTAAGGCTTGCTTCTTTGCGGTCCATCAGCGCTTTTTGACAAGCAAATACATCAATATCGTGATAATGCATTGCATGTAGCGTTGCAGCAGTAGGAGAGGGCACCCACGCGGTATTTGCACCACTTTTCGGGTGACCACTTTTTTGTTCCATCATTAACGCCATTTTATCTGGCATTGGCCACATACCTTTACCAATTTGTGCTTTGCCACTGAGTCCTGTAGCAAGACCAATATCTACGTTGCGGTCTTCGTATGCGCTGATCCAAGGCTCAAGTTTGATAGCGCCTTTTGGTAGTACAACACCTGCTTGCATTGAAGTATGAATTTCGTCACCGGTACGGTCTAAGAAGCCTGTGTTAATGAATACAACACGCTTTTTAGCCTCGAAAATACACGCTTTTAAGTTAGCTGAAGTGCGGCGCTCTTCATCCATAATCCCCATTTTAATGGTGTTTTCAGGTAAGCTTAATAGCTGCTCAACGCGGGTAAATAGGGTATTGGTGAAGGCCACTTCTTCTGGGCCATGCATTTTTGGTTTAACAATATTAATGCTATTGGCCGTTGAATTTTTAAGGCTGCTTGTACCTTTTAAGTCATGAAGTGCTGCGGTGCTGGTGATAATGGCATCCATAATACCTTCAAACACGTCATTGCCTTCACTATCTTGGATAGCTGGATTTGTCATTAAGTGGCCAACGTTACGCACAAACATCATGCTACGGCCTTTTAGCGTCAGTGTTTCACCATTCACACCTTGATATTGGCGGTCCTGTGCTAAACGACGCTCAATGGTTTTACCGCCTTTGTTAAATGCTTCTACTAGGTTACCTTGCATTAAACCAAGCCAGTTTTGATAGACGTTTACTTTGTCTTGTGCATCAACAGCAGCAACGGAATCTTCACAGTCCATAATCGTTGTGAGGGCTGCTTCAAGTAGCACATCTTTAAGGCCTGCTTTATCTGCTTGACCTATTGGATGATGATGGTCGATTTGCAGTTCGATATGTAAGCCATTATTTTTCAGTAAGATAGCGCTCGGATTTTGCGCTTCACCTTGGTAACCAATAAGTTGTTCAGGATTAGCTAAACGAACCTGGCTGCTGTCACGTAATGTGATTAAAAGTTCATTGTTAACCACTGAATAGCTGGTACTTTCGATATGCGAGCCATTTGCTAAAGGCAATGCTTTATCTAGGAACTGGCGGGCATAAGCCATGACTTTAAAGCCACGTACAGGGTTGTATGTAGCGCCTTTCTCAGCGCCGTCATCTTCACTTAATACATCAGTGCCGTATAGCGCATCATACAGTGAGCCCCAGCGGGCATTCGCTGCGTTTAAGGCAAATCGTGCATTGCTCACTGGCACAACGAGCTGCGGCCCCGCAGTGCTTGCGATTTCAGGCTCAACTTGCTCTGTTTCTATGCTGAAGCTAGCTGGCTCAGGAACGAGATAGCCAATGTCTTTTAGGAATGCTTGATAGTTAGCTGCATCCCATACCGGTTGTTGCTTGTGATAGTCATCAATCTTTGCTTGCAGTTGTTCGCGTTTTTCTAAAAGCGCACGATTGATTGGCGTTAACTCAGTGACGATATCAGCAAAACCTTGCCAAAAAGTGTCTGTGCTAATACCTGTTCCTGGTAAAAGTTGCTGTTCAACAAACTGTGCTAGTTGTTGATCAACGCTTAAACCGTTAAGTGAGAGAGTGGTCATAGTAATGTCCTTTAAACGAGCTTAATGTGATCATTCATGGCCTAACCATATCGTAAAAAAAGCTAATAAGCAGGTTATTTACCATTCACTAAAAATATAGTGGCAATAACAACTATAAATTTACTAAATCCAAAAAATCCGCCTAATGTTGGATTAAGCGCTACGAAGCGAACGCCAAGTAGCCACTCTCACTAACAAAAAAT
Source organism: Pseudoalteromonas sp. CF6-2 (assembly GCF_021729425.1). Taxonomy (NCBI): domain Bacteria; kingdom Pseudomonadati; phylum Pseudomonadota; class Gammaproteobacteria; order Alteromonadales; family Pseudoalteromonadaceae; genus Pseudoalteromonas; species Pseudoalteromonas sp. CF6-2. The sequence continues at coordinate 74,469 of NZ_CP091443.1, read as the reverse complement.
AGATAACCCGTTCGAAGGATTTTTATTATGACAACATATCAACGCGAAACAGATAACCTAGCTACTTTATGTCAAACACAAGGCAAAACGTGGCAGTCAATCAACCCAGAATACGCAAGCCGTATGCGCTTACAAAACCGTTTTCGTACGGGTTTAGACATTGCTCAATACACTGCAGACATCATGCGTGCAGACATGGCAGCCTACGATGCTGACCACAGCCAATACACACAATCATTAGGTTGTTGGCATGGTTTCACTGCACAACAAATGATGATGGCAATTAAACGTCATAACAAAACAACTAAACGCAGCTATGTATACCTAAGCGGCTGGATGGTTGCGGCACTTCGTTCTGAGTTCGGTCCATTACCTGACCAAAGTATGCATGAAAAAACGTCTGTTCCAGCGCTAATCGAAGAAATCTACACTTTCTTAAAGCAAGCAGATGCACGTGAACTTGACCACCTTTACAAAGACCTAGATGCAGCGAAAGCAAACGGCGGTGATGTTCAAGCCGTACTAAATAAAATCGATAACTTCGAGAGTCATGTTGTGCCAATTATTGCTGATATTGATGCGGGTTTCGGTAACGAAGAAGCCACTTACCTACTTGCTAAAAAGATGATTGAAGCAGGCGCATGTGCTATCCAAATCGAGAACCAAGTATCTGACGCAAAACAATGTGGTCACCAAGCGGGTAAAGTAACTGTACCGCATGAGGATTTCCTAGCAAAAATTAACGCAGTTCGTTACGCATTCTTAGAGCTTGGTATTGATAACGGCATTATCGTTGCGCGTACTGATTCATTAGGTGCAAGCCTTACTCAAAAAGTGCCTGTATCTAAAACACCAGGTGACCTTGCGAGCCAATACACGTCGTTCCTTGAAACAACACCAGTAAACAGTGTTGATGACTTAAACGAAGGCGACACAGCAATGAAGCTCAACGGTCAGCTTTGCAAGCCAACACGTTTAGATAATGGTTTATATCAGTTCCGTGAAGGCACAGAGAAAGACCGTGTAGTGCTAGACTGTGTTACTAGCTTACAGTCTGGCGCAGACTTACTGTGGATTGAAACAGAAAAACCAAATGTTAAACAAATCGCTGAGCTTGTGAATCGCGTTAAAGAGCAAGTACCCAATGCTAAGTTGGTATATAACAACTCACCGTCGTTCAACTGGACACTTAAATTCCGTGAGCAAGTATACGCTGAGTGGCAAGAACAAGGTAAAGACTTATCAGCTTACCCAAGCATCGATGATAATAAAGCATTAATGGCACCAGAAATGGATGACACAGAGCTTGCAGCGGCAGCAGACGTACTTGTACAAAACTTCCAAAAAGATGGTGCACGTGAAGCGGGTATCTTCCACCACCTAATCACGTTACCAACTTACCATACAGCGGCGCTAAGTACTGATATTCTATCAGAAGGCTATTTCGGCGACCTAGGTATGCTGGCGTATGTTCGTGACGTACAACGTCAAGAAATTCGCCGTGAGCAAGCATCAGTGAAACACCAAGACCTAGCAGGTTCTAACATTGGTGATACTCATAAAGAGTACTTCTCTGGTGAAAATGCGCTTAAAGCCGGTGGTGAAGCAAATACTATGAATCAGTTCTAACCAAGTAATGATGTAACACCTTTATAGCTATTCAATAATGTTGTTAGGGGCCTTCGGGCCCTTTTTCATTTTTTGAGTGCGGGCTTAGATATTTGGATCAGAGTTTAACTAAGTTTTGGATCAGCCATTTACTAGCTTTGTAAAAATACAGATCACGCATTTACCAGCCTCAGAATTTTAGATCAGGATTTAACTAGCTTCGTCTTATAAGCAGAAAATATGCACTCATTGACTAAAAACCACCTTTAGAATGGCTAAAATTAGGTCATACAAACGGTAATTTAGGGCTGTTTTGTAGAATATTGCGATTTACAAACCGATTTTTTATTAACTCACCTAAGCCATAAACCGATTTTTTACCAACTCAACATCCTTACAAACCAAAATTTTACTAACTGAAGCTAGGTTTTTAGCGGCACAAACCGATTTTTTACTAACTCAAGTTACTGATTTTGGCTATAAACCGATTTTTTACTAACTGCTTTTTATTTAATGTCCGATATTTACTAGAAATATGTAAGGAGTTACTCACATTTAAACTGTAAAGGGGGTTTACAGAGAGGGAGCTAGCAAGGGGGAAGTAAGAAAGAGTAAAGTTAGCAAGTAGCAGCGGGTTTGCCCCGCGTTATGGTTTTATTAAATGATGTTTCGGATTAGGCGCGATATAAAATCGCGCCAAATACGATGTGAGATAAGTTAAACGAAACTGCGTCACGAAATCCGTTCACCTTGCGCAAATGAAACGTTCTCGCTTCGCTCGATGTCGTTAATCATTTCCACTGTTTTTATCAAACCACCATTGAATATAGGCTACTTTGGTCATCAGGTTTGATGGGCGAGCAGTAATACCATGCGAGGCATTAGGAATACGCACCATAGCCGTATCAACACCTTGTAGCTTTAACGCTTGGTAAAATTGCTCAGTTTCAGAAATCGGCGTGCGATAGTCTGATTCACCAGTTAACAGCATAGTTGGTGTTTTTACATTGCCCACATAGCTAATTGGTGAGCGCTTCATATAATGCTCAATGTTGTCCCATGGTTTACCTGGGAACCAATAATCAGCAAAGAAAGGATAGAAGTCAGCAGTTAGTACAAAGCTGATCCAATTGATGACTGGTTTAGCAACAACAGCTGCTGCAAAGCGGTCTGTATGACCCACAATCCATGCTGTTAATACACCGCCACCTGAGCCGCCGGTAACAAACAGTTTACTCTCATCAATAAAGCCCTTATTGATGACAGCATCAACACCTGTCATCAAATCATCAAAGTCATTACTTGGGTAGTTATGATGAATTGTTTGCGCAAATTCTTTACCGTACGAGTCACTGCCGCGCGGATTCATATAAAGTACAACATTACCTTTGGCTGCGTATAATTGCACTTCAGGGCTAAAGTGAGGGCCGTAGTTTGCAACAGGGCCACCGTGGATCTCTAAAACAAGAGGGTACTTCTTGTTTTTATCAAAACCCGGTGGGTATGCAATCCAACCCTGAACGGCTAAGCCGTCATGGCTTGATTTAACCCAAATTTCTTCAACTTTGGCAAGTTCTTTGTCGCCCAGTGCATCTTCGTTTAATTGCGTTAAACGAGCCGTTTTACCGCGCTTAATTAATGCTACATCAGCTGGGCGTTGTGTATCAGCGAGTGTGAATGCAACTTCACCATCTTCGCTCACGTCAAAGTCACCACCTGAATAGGGACGGCCAAAGGCGACACTACCAATCTCTGAGGTGATCACTTTATGTTTACCACTACGCGGTTGGTAAGCTAGGTGTGTTTTACCTTCGCTATCGTAACTAAAATAAAGGCCTTGGCCGCTATCATCCCATTTAATGCTTTCGACACTGCGATCTAAATCAGCAGTGAGTACCGAGCTTTTACCTGATTTTAAATCAAGTAAATAAATATCGTTATTTTCATAGTTAGTCTTTTTGTCATCATAGCCAGTGTAAGCGAGATAACGACCATTTGGAGAGACTTTAGGACTTGAATCAGGGCCTTTACGGTCTGTTATTTGGCTGATTGAACGATCCGCTAAGCTAAGTTTATAGATTTCAGATTCAGTTGGGTGTAACTCGTTGTTTTCATATCGATTAGCTGAAAAATAAAACGCATCACCCTGTTCATTAAAGCTAATAGCACCGCCGTGATCAAAATCACCTGAGCTTAATTGGCGGGCATTGCCGCCCGTTGCACTCATGATGAAAAAGTGACGATAACCTTTTTCAGAGTAGCCACCGCCATCGGCGCGATAATAGGTATCATCAATATAGGTAGCTGGCTCCGCCCATTTTGCGCCCTCAGGTTTACCTGGTAAAGACACTGGGCTTGCTGATTTAGCTGGCACAAACTGGCTGAACACCAATTGTTTGCCATCTGGCGTCCAAGTTAATCCGCTAGGGCTTTGCGTTAGGTTACTGATTTTCGCTACATTACCGGTTTTTAACCATTTTACATAGATTTGGCTGCTACCATCACGAGTCGAGATAAATGCTAGGCGAGTTTCATCCGGCGACAGTACTGGTGAGTAATCCATATGTACACCAGACGTAAGCGGTAGCATGGTTTTGCCATCTGGGTTTACTGACCAAATATTGCTAACTTTACGGTCGCTTTTGATATCCATTCGGTTACGCACAAAATAAATTGTGTCGCCATTTTTTGTCATTTCTATTTGGTTGGCGTATTCAAGATCAAAAACATTTTCAAGCTCAAAGGTATTGCTAGCTTCGGCGTGGCCGTAAAAGCTAGCTGCTGCAAGCAGCGCTAAAGACGTTTTAAACTTCATTTTATTTCCTTGTTAGTGAGCGGTGTTTAACCTGTTATCCTGTTATAAAGTAACAACCACCCGAAATACAGTCCATTGCGATGAATGGAGAAATCAATAGACAGATGGTCATTTCCCTTTTATGTTGAGTACAGACACTTTTAAACGTAAGGAACACACAATGATAGGTTACATCATGTTAGGCACTAACAACCTAGCTAAAGCAGTAAAGTATTACGATGAATTATTCGCCACCCTAAACGCCGAGCGCTTTTTAGAAACTGACCGCTTTGTCGCATGGAACACTGGGCAAGATAAACCTGGTTTTGCGATAACCAAACCTTATAATGATGAAAAAGCGACCGTAGGTAACGGCACCATGATTGCGTTGGCAGTCGAAACCCCAGCCCAAGTAGATGCTTTTTATAAAAAAGCCATAGAGCTTGGCGGCACAGACGAAGGTGCACCCGGCCCACGTGAAATGCCTGGCTTCTATGCGGGATACTTCAGAGACCTAGACGGTAACAAACTTAATGTGTTTTGTTTTACCCATGGGTGAGGGAAGTTAGCAAGTGCTGCACCTGCTACACCTCGTAATATGTGGTAGTCTCGCGCGAAATAAATTTCACACCTACATGAATGCTATTAATTTACTCAAGTGGTGAATCGGGAGATTCTTGTTCGAAGCTAAAGCATCTCCTAACTCGCATCTGACTTTAAACCCTTGCTTCTCAAATCTAGCATCTTGCCCTTCCTATTTCTTTTCTCGAACCATGCCCCATCATAAATACACAACATTCCAAAGTTGTATTTGTTTTCAAAAAAACTGCCTTTTTCACTATTTTTTGGCGAAAATATTAACCTTGCTTTTGTGTGAGTTACTCATTGTTTTGATTTATATAAAGTTATATTGTTGGTTCATTAATTGCTTTTTTTATTTTTACAACTCTTTTAAAGGAAATAAAAAATGAAAAATACCTTAACGCTTACCCTTCTTGCTGTACTGCTTTTGGTTTTGTACTCTCAATTTTCAGAATTAGCTTATAAATTTGGCTTTGCTGAGCTTAAACTTAATGCAGTATTGGAAAACAGTGAACATATGAAAGTAAAGTGTGATGCATACTCGTTTGGCTTTTTTGATGAAATAAAACTTCAGAATAAATTTCAAAAATGTATTAACGATTATGAAGCCCAAGGCTACGAAATTGTTAGCAGAACAGACAAGCAGTAGCTTATTGCTGGCGTCATGCTTGCGTGGCGCGTCTGCAACATCGCACAATATCTAGGCAGTCCCGCGCGAAATAATTTCGCGCCTACATGCATCCCTCAAAGAAAGCATTATCAGTGAATAGAAAGTCTTATTAGGCTCTTAAGCACACCTACCAACTTCTCTCTATTTTCATTAAACTACAGCTATAAAAAATAACTATAAAAATAAGCGAGTTAGAATAATGTCGAAACTGTTTAAGTCACTTTCATGTGTTGTTACATTAGCGTTGGTTGGATGTGGCACAAATGAGGTGTTTACAGCATCTGCTAGCAATGAGTTTGCTCATGGCGATGAGCTATTAAGTGCCACTGCGCTAACCGAAGATGCGAGTCACGCTTTAGTGGCAACTCAATCTAAAGTGTGTATTTGGGATAATCAGTTAAAAGCGCGTTTATACGATTGTATAACAGGGCAGGGCGCTGAGCATGTCGAGCTTGTGGGTTTTAGTGCTAACAAATCTCATTTTTTTATTTCAAATCGGTTATCGGTGACTTTATACGATACTCGCACGGGGCGTAGTATCGGCACTTGGCTCACCGGGCAGGAAATCGCCAGAGACATCGCTATATCAGCCTCTGGTGATACCTTGGTTATTGCTTATCGTAGCGGCAAGGCTGAGGTGATAAATACCCGAACAGGTGATACTAAGCGTTTTGATATTCATCGTTTAGATATTAATAGCGTGGCGCTATCGGCTGATGGTCAGTGGGCGTTTACTGGCTCCAGCGACAAGTACGTTAAGCTTTGGTCAACGAGTGATGGCAGCATTCGCTTTGAAGAGCGTTTAGCGACCAGAGTGAATCACGTTACTTTAAATAAATCAGCAAGCTTGGCTTTTGCAATTGATTCGGTTGATGATCGTGTATTCTTTGATTTGGTCAATAAAAAAGAGCTATCAGAAGTGGACTCATACGCTAACTTTATTGAGTTCACCGCATCGCAATTTATCAACCAAGACAAATGGCTATTAACCGGCTCGCCAAAAATGAAGATGCGTTTATACCGCGTTGCTGATGGTGAATTAATCGCTGAATACGAAGCTAAACAGCAGCGTCAGCGCACGTCAGTACTGAGTGTGGCTTACGATGGTACGCAGTTATATTCACAAACCAGTGACGGTCTATTGCAGGCTTGGCCGTTTGAGATGAAAAGCAACAAATAGCAGCAAAAAGCAGATAAAACAAAAACGCCTACTTTAAGTAGGCGTTTTTTAGATTTCTAATTTTAACTAGTAATCAAACTTATGTTTAGTAAACAAGCTTTGCACTTGTTGCCAAACAGCACCAGGCTTACCATCACCAACTAACTTGCCATTTACTTTTACGACAGGGCCAACTTCTTTAGTGGCGCTGGTGATCCATACTTCGTCGGCATCAAGTAACTCATCTTTACTAATAATACGTTCTTGCACTTTGAAGTCACTGTAGCTGTGTAGAATATTGAGGATTAACCAGCGGGTGATCCCAGGTAAAATTTGATTATCGAGTGGTGGCGTGCTTATCACACCCTCTTTTACAATAAACACATTGCTTGAACTGGCTTCGGTAATTTCTTCCAAGCGGTTAAATAGAATCGTTTCTTTGTTACCTGCTACGGCACCATGTTGGTAATGAATAACGTTACCAAGTAGTGCAGTTGATTTAATATGGCAACGTTGCCAGCGGCGATCTTGCTCAAGTGATACGGTATATGCTGTCGCATTATCGATGTCACTAACAGGTTCTGCTGGAATTTCGAAAGCAAATGCAAATACCGTAGGGGTAATGTTAGTTGGGTAGCCATGGGCGCGTTTAGTGTCGGCACCACGGCTCACGTGTAAATAAATCCCTAAGTTGTCACCTTGGTTTTTCTCGCATAAGTCGTTACAGATTTTTCGCCACGTATCGGCATTGTAATCGAGCTTAATTTCAAGCTCGTTTAAACCGTTATTCATACGCTCAATATGTGCGCCAAAGCCTAGCATTTTACCGTTATAAGATGGGATCACTTCATAGATGCCATCGCCAAATAAAAAGCCGCGATCCATTGGTGAAATCTTTGCTTCATCAGCGCTAAGGTAGTCACCGTTTAGGTATACCGTGCCCATTGTTAAACCTCATTCTGTGTAATAAAGCCGCCAAGTTGGCGAAGCCGAGTTATTAATTGTTGACCATGCATAGCATGCAAGCCATCTTCGGTGAGCTCATTTTTATGGGTGACGCCATCAACACTACCGCGCTCACTTAGGTAATGTAGAATGTCTAGAGGCTCAATAGCTGCCAATAAGTCTGTGTTGTGCCAGCGGCTTAAGAATCCAATGAGACCATAAGCGGCCCAATTAGACACATCTGCCAACAACAACTCATCACAGGGTGTTAAACAGGGTGTGATGCTAAGATCTTGCATATGTTGTGCAAGGTTACCCATGCCTATTTCATTACCGCCATCACCAATTGCAATAGTGGGGCAACGTGCTTCTGTCACAAAAAAATCAAAGCAGCCACAATGTTCAGAAATATCAATGCCGCGCATATTGTAATAACGTTGATGCTGATTAAGCCCTGGGCGCTCTATTGATAAAACACAATCAGGCTTTAACTGCTCAAGGGCTTTAATGCTAAAAGTGCGCGCATTATCAATATTGTTAATTGGCAGCTCAAAACAGTTAAAGTCTTTTTTTAGGATACTGTAAAGGGGGTTGCCAGTGACCAAAATTGGCTGTTTACCGAGCTTTTCAAGTACTTTGTAAAGTGCTATAGCGCCAACAGGACCGTCAGTTTCAAAGGTGTTATTAACCGCAAAGCCTGTACCAATCAGAATAGTATGTTGCGCGTTGTGAAGTGACTGTGCGGCTCGTAAATAAGTGCCCTTGGTTTGCTTGGCATATAAAGACTGCATACCTCGTGGATTTAGTTCGACCATCATGCTTTCTATTTTTAGACTGAGTGCTTCATCACTTAGACTTGGCATAATGCGTTGATCTCTTGAATCAGGGCAATGCCTGCATCATTATCGCCGTGAACACAAAGGCTGTCGGCATGGAGTGTGAGCTGCTGGCCACTTTGAGTGGTAACAGTACCATGTTCAATTAATTGTTTTACTTGCTTCAAAAGAGCGGGCTTTTCTAAAACACTCCCCGCAAGAGCGCGTGAGACCAGCTTTCCTTCATCGGTATATTGGCGATCGGCAAACGCTTCTAAAATGAGTTCGATACCTAATTCAGTTGCTAGCGCTTTGTGTTTGGCTGCTTGATTGGTGGCTAAAATCATTAACTTTAGTGGTTTAGGATAACGAGCAACTGCTTGCATAACGATATTTAACGTATGTTCTTCGCGCATCATATCGTTATAAAGGGCACCATGTGGTTTAACGTATTCCAGTGTTAAGCCATGCACAGCAGCCATACCATCAATTGCAGCAATTTGATAATGAAGGCAGTTAGTGAGTTCTTTTTCACTCATTGCCATCGAGCGACGACCAAAACCTTGTTTATCTGGATAGCTTGGGTGTGCGCCTATAGTGACCTTGTGCTTCTTTGCAAGAGAGAGGGTGCTTGCCATTACATCGGCATCACCCGCATGAAAGCCACAAGCGATATTGGCCATATCAATATGTGGCATCACTTGTTCGTCTAGGCCCATTTTCCACATACCAAAGCTTTCGCCTAAGTCGCAGTTTAGTTTCATCGTCATTTAAAAAGCTGCCATTTTACTATTAGGAATATCGGTTACCAGCATATGCCCTGGGCTATGGGTAATACAAAAATCAGGTGCAGCATTGGCAATCGCAACTTGTGGAGTAACACCACAGGCCCAAAATACCGGCACTTCGCCTTCTTTAATGGTCACTGCATCGCCAAACTCAGGTTTGTTGATGTCTTTAATGCCGATTGCTGCAGGGTCGCCAAAATGCACTGGCGCACCATGTACGCTTGGAAAACGGCTGCAAATTTGGATTGCACGAATAGCATCAGCGGGTTTCATTGGGCGCATGCTAACAACCATATTAGCATGGAAAATCCCCGCACGCTGACACGCTATATTGGTCACATACATAGGCACATTTTTTTGCTCGCTGATATTTCTAATTTCAAGGCCAGCGGCAATCAATGCTTCTTCAAATGAAAATGAGCAACCAATTAAGAAAGTAACCAAATCGTCGCGCCAATGGTTGCTGATATCAGTCACTTCTTCAATCATTTGTCCGTTTTTAAAAACACGATAACGCGGCAAATCACTACGAATATCAATGTCTTCGCCAACAGTTGGCATATCGGTAACGCCTGGTAAACGGCTGGTTGCTATAATCGGGCATGATTTAGGATTGGCTTGGCTAAACTGCAAAAAGTCAAACGCGTATTGTTTAGGTAAAATCACTAAGTTTGCTTGTACAAACCCAGATGCAAACCCAGACGTATTACCACTGTAGTCACCCGCGCGTACCATTTTACGGATAGCTGCTGGGGTGGTTAATGATGCATCTTTTTGCAAGTGCCTCTCCTTGAAAATTAAAACCTAGCTGAGGCTATTACAATAACACTCAGTTTAGATCATTTATAGTAACGGGTAACTGTCCTTTTGCAGGGGCTTTTCCTAGTAATACTTTTGCCAGTGCAGTGAAAGCAGGGCCAGCAATCTTTTCATTAGTGTCTACATCGATATTGTAAGCATAAGTGGCAAGTACTGCATCGCCAAATTGTCCAAATTGAGCAATATCGTAAGGGGCACGCAAGCTTACAAATACGGTCTTTTTATGAGCTAACCTCGCTTGTTTGAGCAATGATTCTAATGCGGCTGATTGATCAGCCTTAGCAATCGCAAACTCTGGATTATCGGCTAAATCATCCATCCCGCCCACTTCAACAGCACTTTGTTTTGGTGACGCATTTGCAGCAATAATGATATCGGCTTCGTTAATTTCTTTTAATGTTGCAAGCTTTTCATAGCCTTGCAAACTGGTGCAACTAAAGCTGATTAACTTATTGGTGTTATCAACTAACGCCTGCTGTAAGGCATAACATTTGCGTGTATCTGGCATAATAATATGCACTTTACTACCCGACTTAATGCTAAGCGGCAGGGTATTATTTTCGTTTTTAACTTCGGTAATCGCAGCCAATGCTAACTCTGCTTCTACTTTTCTATGGCTTTGATCGCCAAGTAACAGCTGCGCTTTTTTGGTGGCTGCTTCGTCATCAAGTGAAGAGCTGAGTTTAAATTTCTCTTTAAGTTTTAAAATACGCGTTGCAGAAGCACTCATTTCGTCGGCATTTAAAGTGCCGTGCTGTACTTCTTGCTCTAATCGCTCAATAAGGGCTTCAAGTACAGCTAAGTCTTTTGGGCTTCTGATTTCGATTGGCATAAGGGCAATATCAACACCCGCTGCAAAGGTATTTACTACCGCTTCAATTGGTTCAAAGAAGTGACTGATCCCCGCCATATCCAATGCATCAGTGATTACAACACCTTGATAACCGAGTTCATCACGCAGTAAGTCGGTGATGATTTTGCGCGACATCGTCGCAGGTTTGATCATGGTTTTGCCTTCTTTACTGACAAACGTACTGTCATCGAGGGCTGGGTATTGGATATGTGCCGTCATGATCATACCCGGTTGTTGGTTTTTAATAATTTCTTTAAAAGGAGGTAGGTCTTGCTGCCAAATAGTTTCTTTATCATGCATTACTTTTGGCAGGCCAGTGTGGCTATCTACGTTGGTATCGCCATGCCCTGGAAAGTGCTTTAGTGATGAAATAACGCCGTTGTTCTCGAACCCTGCGACTTGTGCAGCACCTAGTTTTGCAACCAATTGCGGGTCTTCACCGTAAGAGCGCACGTTAATAACTGGATTGTCTGGATTCATGTTTACATCGACCGTCGGTGCATAGTTAACATTCACACCCAGTGCCAATAGCTCGTCGGCGATAATACGTGCAGACTCTGTCGCGAAGTATGTACCATGTTCTTTATAGGTTGCACCAATCGACATGTTACCGGTAAACGACGTGCCTACATCACGCGGAATACGGGCGACTCGACCACCTTCTTGGTCTATTGAAATAAACAGCGGTAAGCCTAACTCAGACTTGGCAGCGGCTTTTTGTAGATCATTATTAAGTTTGATCACCTGCGGCACGGTATCGATATTTTCTGCAAATAAAATCACCCCACCAATGTTATGCTTAGTGATGATATTCGCTAAATCGGCCGGCAGCTCTGTCACCGGTGTACGGCATTTTTGCTCACCTGGGTCTTGTTTACAGTAATAGCGCAGGTCAAGCATGAGCTTTTGCCCTAACTGTTGTTTTAAAGTTAATGCAGACTCAGCAAATGATGATTGTAATGGCATGAAACATCCTAATCCGATAACCAGTGACGATAGTGCAAACTTATTTAACACAGCAAGCTCCAAAGCAAAACGCTTATTTAGTTTTTAGAATAAATTATTCTTGATATTAATGGGTTTTTAAATATAAATACAGTATTTTTTTGCTACCCTAGCGGTTTTTCTGTCCGACTGCAAAAAGCTAAGTTAGATCACCAAATTGGGCTAATAGGCTTAAATAACCAACCCTTTATACCGATAAAAACCTTGGCAAGTTGATAATTTATCAATTTAATGGGTCGCTTTTTAGGTCAATTTAAAGTAATAATATATTCCATATTCATCAGCGTAAATATGACAAGCTCGGGGGCGAGATGGCTTTAGCTCGATTGCACGCATTTAAACAGCAAATTAAACCTTTTTTACCAGAGTCTGCATTAATAGAAGATTACTCGCGCCGGTATGCGTATGGCACAGACGCGAGCTTTTATCGATTAATCCCTGAGTTAATTGTATTAGTTAGCAATCAGAATCAAGCACGACACGTGATCATGGCTGCCAACGAGCAACAAGTCCCCATCACGTTTCGGGCCGCCGGAACGAGTTTATCTGGGCAAGCAATTACCGATTCGGTATTGGTTTTATTGTGCGATAGTTGGAGCGAGTTTGAGATTATTGATGATGCCGATGCAATACGCTTACAACCGGCGATCATTGGCGCTCGAGTAAATCAAGTGTTAGCCCCATTTGGTAAAAAAATTGGCCCTGATCCCGCTTCAATTAATAGCTGTAAAATAGCGGGTATGGCGGCAAATAATTCATCGGGTATGTGCTGTGGGGTGGCGCAAAACAGCTACCACACAGTAAAAGATATGACCCTAATTTTTGCTGATGGCACTGTGCTTAATACGGCTGATAGTCAAAGCTGTAATGCCTTCTTGCAAAGCCATAGTCGCTTTGTTGATGAGTTAATGAGTTTGGTTGACAGTGTGAAGCAAAACCCAGACTTGAGTGAGCGCATTGCCCATAAATACCGTTTAAAAAATACCACAGGTTATGGTTTAAATGCGCTGCTGGATTTTGCTGAGCCAATCGAAATCATTAAGCACTTAATTATTGGCTCTGAAGGTACGTTAGCTTTTATTGCAGATATCACCTACCACACCGTGGTTGAGCATAAGTACAAGCACACAGGCTTCTTTATTTTTAACGATATAAGCAAGGTGTGTGAGCTGGTACAAAGGCTGAGTGAACTTGATGTTGCTGCGGTTGAGCTACTAGATAAACGCGCCCTGATGTCGGTGTCTGAGCATGCCATAATGCCAAAAGAAGTGGCCAGTTACCCAGAGCAGTCAGCGGCACTTTTAATTGAGTTAAGAGCTGAAAATGCACAGGCTCTTGATGCGCTCACTAAGATCACCGAGCAACTTCTTGCCGAGTTTAAGCAAAGCCAACTGGCAGTGATTGAGTTTTCTGCAGACACTGCCCGTAATGCGGCACTTTGGAATATCCGTAAAGGCACGTTTCCTGCGGTTGGTGCGGTGCGCGAAACAGGCACCACAGTGATTATTGAAGATGTTGCCTTTACCCTTGATAAATTAGCTGAAGGTGTGAATGCGCTGCATCAATTATTTATCAAATATGATTATGATGAAGCCATTATTTTTGGTCATGCATTGGCCGGAAACCTGCATTTTGTATTCACCCAAGCCTTCGACACACACGAGCAAGTAAACCGATATGAGCAATTTATGGCTGATGTGGCGAACTTAGTGGCGGTTGAACTAAAAGGGTCATTAAAAGCAGAGCATGGCACAGGCCGCAACATGGCGCCGTTTGTTGCCACTGAATGGGGAGACGATGGCTTTGCGGTGATGGTTGCACTTAAAGCATTATTCGATAAGCAGAATATTCTTAATCCTGGGGTTATTATTAATCACGACAAAAATGCCCACACTCAGCATTTAAAAGTTATGCCTAAAAGTGATGATATTATTGATACCTGTATTGAGTGTGGTTTTTGCGAAGTTGTTTGCCCATCAAAAGGACTTACCTTAACACCTAGGCAGCGTATTACTTTATGGCGACATCGCACCGAGCTACACAATCAATTACTAACAACCGACGATGTAGCGAACAAGCAGAAGTTAAATCAAAAGCTTAGTGTTATTGAGGCCGATTTTAAATACCTTGGTATTGATTCGTGCGCGGCAACCGGTCTTTGCGGCCTTAAATGCCCCGTGGGGATAAACACGGGCGAATTTATAAAATCACTCAGAGCTGAGCAAGCCTCATCAAACAAGATTGCGCGGTCATTATCACGTTTTGCCAGCAAGCATTTTGCGGTTGTTGCCTCTGGTACACGGTTTGGCTTAACCGTCACGCAGGTGCTTGAAAAAGCAATTGGCAGTAGTAACCTAATAAGCCTGAGCAAATCTGCTAATAAGTTGCTTAGTACGCCGCTGTATTACTCGGCATGGCCAAGAGCAGAGCAGCCAATTAATAGGCAGTTTCAACAATCCCAACAAGCAAAAAAGTTGGTGTATATGCCAAGCTGCGCAAGTCGGGTTTTTGCGGCTGATAAACTTGCCGATGATAAGCGTTCACTGCTTGATGTAATCTGTTCACTCGCTGCAAAAGCAGGCTATGATGTGGTGCTACCGAAGCACGCTGATTCACTTTGCTGCGGTATGCCATTTGCTAGTAAAGGCTTTAACAAAGAGTCTAAAAATAAGAGTGAGCAGTTACTTACTGAGCTTGAGGCACTTTCAAATAAGGGCCAATATCCAATCGTTTTTGATGCCAGCCCTTGTGCGCTCACCACTCTTAATGCCGCACAAAATACGGCACTCACAATTTACGAAAGTGCCGATTTTGCGGCTCTACATTTATTGCCTAATTTACAGGTTACGCCCGTAAATGAGCCTGTGATGCTTCATGTTACCTGTAGTTCAAAGCGATTAGGTAAAGAACAAAGCCTAGTATCACTTGCCAAGGCATGTAGTAATGAGGTGATTATTCCAGCAGATATAGAGTGTTGTGGATTTGCTGGTGATAAGGGCTTTAACTTGCCTGAACTAAATAGCAACGCCTTAAAAACCCTTAAACAACAAGTACCAAAGAACTGTCGTCGCGGCGTGTCAAATAGTCGTAGCTGTGAAATTGGTTTAACTGAGCACAGTGGCGTTAGTTATCAGTCAATTTTGTATTTGTTAGATCAGCAAAGTAACGAGTAGAGTATTTGCTCTTTTTCTTGCGCTAAATCAAATTATGACAAAAGTCCTATAGAGGTACAAAGTAGTAGTTGCTAATATAAAGGTATTAGATGTACCCGATACGGATATTGGGTTTAATGTGAGAAAAATACCGTGCTTAATAGTCTTAGAACAGGTTTAAACCTGCATCGTTTAATTTTGTTGCTAGCGTTTTCGGCAACGCTGATTACTTTCCTTAACAGTTATTATTCAAGTTACCAAGTTCAAAAACAGCAACTTATCAATGAAACTCTAAATAACCATAAAGCTTATGCAGCTAAACTGGTGTCAGCTACAGATAACTTTTTACTAGCTGCTCAACAACAACTTGCTTATGTTGGTAAAATATTAGAGGCAGATTTTAATAATCAAGGGTTAATTAATGCTGAAACCGAACGCTTAAGGTTACAAACCAATAGTTTTAATTCTACGATTATTGTAAATAAAAAAGGCAATATTTTAGGCGTTTCTCCAGCCTCATTAAACTTACAAAACCTCAAGGTCGACAGTTTTGGTACTAAAGCCGCGTTATCATACCGTAGGCCAATGATAAGTGAGCCATACATTTCCATGGCTGGTAATCTGCTTATTTTTATGTCACAGCCATTGTTTGATAAAACAGGGGAGTTTATCGGCTATGTTGGCGGTACTTTATATTTAAAACGTGCCAGTATTTTGAATGAATTATTGCAAGTTCACTACTATCAAGATGGCTCGTACTTGTATGTCGTGGATGAGAATAATCGTTTACTTTACCACCCGAATAAACATCGTATAGGCGAGCAAGTATTTGATAATGAAGTTATTGAATCGGTTTTAAGTGGTCACGCTGGCACACAGGTCGTTAAAAATAGTCAGGGTATTGAAATGCTTGCTGGGTACGCACCTTTGTCGGTGGCTCCCTGGGGAGTCGTCACGCAAAGACCCCTCCAAAGTACACTTGCGCCGCTTGATACGCTTATGTGGCAGGTCTTTTTACGTACTGCTCCAATCGGTTTGTTTACTTTTCTACTCATCTGGGTATTAGCAAGACTTATTTCGCAGCCACTTAAACAGCTGGCAGAAACAGCGAGCACATTAGATAGACCAACAACATCGCAAGAACTTAAGCAACTTCGCTCTTGGTACTATGAAAGTAACGAGTTAAGAAATGCGATGCTCAAGGGAGTGGGGCTTTTGCAAAGTAAAATAGGCCTACTGAGGCATGAAGCACAGACGGATCCTTTGACTTGCCTACACAATCGAAGAAGTTTGGATATCAGATTAAGCCATTTGATGGCACAGCGATGCCCATTTGCAGTATTAGCAATCGATATAGATCATTTCAAGCGCGTCAATGATGAGTTTGGTCATGATATTGGAGATTTAGTGCTGCAATCACTGGCTAAGTTATTGGTTGATGCAACGCGAGAAGGGGATGTTGTCGCTCGCACAGGTGGGGAAGAGTTTATCGTTATTATGCCAAAGGTTACGGCAAAACGTGCCTATCAGCTTGCTGAACGCTTAAGAATGCAAGTGTCTGAATATTATATAGAACCCGTGGGTTGTATTAATGTGTCGATTGGTATTTCAGGCTGGCCTCTGGAACAGCTTAGTATTGAGGACGTGATGAAATTAGCTGACCAAGCACTCTACAAAGCTAAAAAAACAGGTCGAAATCGTTGTGTACTTGATGCTACATTTTGCCAAGATCTTCCACTTGTGTCTGAAGTGCCAGTGTTGGAATAAGTTATTTTATATGCAATAGTAAACACCATTAGGTTATTTTGGAAAATCACATGGTATCCATTAGTTCGTCTCGTTTAATGAAAATGGCTTGTGTGTTGAGTGTCATTTTACTCCATACATCGCCAGTGCAAGCTAAGACGAATGAGAATAAGCGTAGTGAGTTTATTGATGTTGGTGAACTCCTTCCTAACGCGGTTTTAGATATTCGCTACTTTGGGCGTCATAACTTTGTGGGCGCTCCTATTGATGGTTACACTGCGCCTAAATGTTTATTGCACAAAACCGCAGTGAATGCGCTTAAAAACGTACAAAAGGCAGCTCAGAAAGAGGGGTTGAATTTAAAAATATTCGATTGTTATCGTCCACAGCGCGCTGTTGATCATTTTGTACGTTGGGTTAATGATTTAAGTGATACGCGCACCAAAGCTGAGTTTTATCCTAACCTTAATAAAGATCAGCTGTTAGGTGATTATATTGCTGCTAAATCAGGCCACAGCCGTGGCTCAACCATTGATTTAACGTTAGTTGATGCATATGGTGTTGAGCTTGATATGGCATCACCGTTTGACATGTTTGATACGCTTTCAAATACGGATGATCCACGTATTAGTGCCACTCAAAAAGCTAATCGTTATAAGCTTAAAACACTTATGAGTGATGCGGGTTTTGCTCCGTATTCAATGGAATGGTGGCATTTCACTTATCAGCCGCAGGCTTACCCTGCGACTTATTTTAACTTTGTAATAAAATAATTAACGTACTTCGCTAATGGGTGTGTAATCCACCGCAATTTCAACAATACCGACTTCTGGGTATTTTTCTAATTCAGTTTTAACTACTTTTAAATCAGTATCTTTATCGACAAAAAAGCTGTACGTATGCTCAGCTACCCTTTTTAACTGATAGGTGTCTAGCAGTGCTAAAGATGCTTCTTCGGTTTTTAGTGTAATAAACACAGTACCAGTCACCGTCCCTTGTTCTGAATTTGCGTGGTTAAAGACGATGGTTCCTTTTAAAAGCTGCTCAGAGTTGTAAGTTAGTTTTTCACCATTGTTATTAACAGAATTATTACTCGTTTTCGTTAACTCTTCAGTTTTTTTTGTTGTGGTTTGTGGTGTATTTTGCTCTTTTTGAAGCGCTGTATTTTTAGGTGTATCTTCCTTTTTATTTATATTTTCATCTTTTTGACAACCTAATGTTAACAAGGATAACACTATAATTAGTTGTATTTTATTAATTTGGTGCATCTAATCTCCTACTATTGTTACTTTTGTTTACAGTTTTTACTGTTTTTTATTAACAGCTTTAGGTACATTATAGTTGGTTAAATTGTTAACCAAAATTAAAAATATAACAACAGGGAACTTATGCATGGCTAAATTTAAAGTAAGCGCTGTAGCAACATTAGTAACGGCTATTTTGGCATCATCACAAGTACAAGCAAGTGAACAAACTCGCTTCTACAGTGCCGCTAGTACAAGCTCACACGCGCAATTCAATCCACAAATAACTCAGCAACGTGCATTAGCTGAGCGCCGCACTGTATCGGGTCATAAATCTATTTTTGATGCTCAATTAGGTAAAGCAACATTCTTATGGCAGGCTGTTGGTCAAGCAAAACCAGATATGTCAGTTGTTTTACCAGAGCAACGCAATGCTTACGCTGCAGATTTTTATTTGAATGCGCTAACGGGTGTAAGTACAGCTAAGAAAGGTATATCAAGCGCCGTATTAACGGATTTATCTGAGCAAAAACTGGGCTCAATCACGGCTAAATACAAGCAAAAAGTACATGATATTGAAGTATTCAACCGTGAATACAATTTAATCATGGATAAAGAGCAAAACTTAGTAGCTGGCTCTGGTTACTTTGCTAACGTTAGTTCAAATGCGACTAAATCATTTGCACCACTTGCTAAATTTGTGGGTGCTGAGCAAAGTATTAAGCGTGCTATTAAAGAGCTAGCAGATATCAATGTTTCGCTGGTTAAGTCTACAGAGCAAGGCGACTATGTTAAGTACAATGTAACTAACCAAAATGGTGAAAAAGTTGTCGTTGGTCAACCACGTGCGAAGAAAGTATTTTTTGAAGTTAATGGACAACTTGAGTCAGCTTATTATGTTGAAGTTGAAGTTGCCGATAAAAATAGTCTAGATAGCGACTACTTCAGCTATGTTATTGGTGCTGACAACAATAAGGTTTACTTCAAAAAAGACTTAAAAGCACACGCGGCAGACTTTAACTATCGTGTATGGGCTGATGCAGATGGTTACCCATGGGAAGGTCCACATGGTGACGTAATCCCAGCAGATGGCCCTGATCAAGTTGATGAAACTGAAATCCTAGATGCACCTTTAGTTAGCTTATCTTACTACAGTAAGCTGAGCACAATGGACCCGTGGCTTGAGGATGATGCAACGACTACATCAGGTAATAACGTATTTGCGTATGCTGATGTTATTGCACCGCAAGGTTTTACTGAGGGTGACTTTACCGCTGAAACAACGTCTGATTTTACTTTTGACTACCCATATCAAGTTGATCAGGTTGCTAATAGTTATGACAACCGTAAGGCAGCAATCGTTAACTTGTTCTACATGAACAACTTCTTACACGATTTCTTTTATGATCATGGTTTTGACGAAACATCAAATGTTGCACAAGTATCTAACTATGGCCGTGGTGGTGTAGAAGGCGATCCTATTGAAGCGCAAGCACAAGATAACAGCGGTCTAAACAACGCAAATATGTCTACACCAGCAGATGGTGCAAGCCCTCGTATGCAAATGTATTTATACAACTCAAAAGATGCGAAAGTAGGTGTCGATTTTGGTGTTGTAGTTACATCTGATGAAACGATTGGTCTTCTTGAGTCAACGCAAGTTTCTGGTTTTGGTCAAGGTCAGTTTGCAGACGTAGCCGCTGAAGTTGTACGTCTAATCGATGGTAATGATGTTGATTCAGGGAGTGTAACGGATGGTTGTGAGCCTGCAACGAATGCAGCTGATTTAGCTGGTAAAATTGCGTTAGTTGACCGTGGTTCGTGTAACTTCACTGCAAAAGTATTCCACGCTCAAGAAGCGGGCGCTATTGGTGCAATCGTTGTAAATAATGATCCTAATACCGATGATCCTGCACCTATGGGCGGTGAAGATGATGCCGTGCTTATTCCAAACATGGGACTTAACTTTGCCGATGGTCATAAAATGTATGACGCGATAGATGCAGGTAATGTTGTAACTGTAAACATGTTTAACAAAGCAACGTTAAAAGATGGCACGTTAGATAACGGTATTATTGCACACGAATGGGGTCACTATATTAGTAACCGTTTAGTCGGTAACTCGTCTGGTCTTATCAACTTCCAAGGCCGTGCCATGGGTGAAGGCTGGGGTGATTTCCACTCACTTATGTTTATTGCCAAAGCAGGCGATATCAACATTGTTGGTAACGACAAGTTCCAGAAAGCTTACGGTAGCGGTACATTTGTAGAAGACTTCTATTTTGGTATTCGCCGTGTTCCATATTCTACAAACATGGAAGTAAACCCACTGTCTTTCCGTCACATTACTGAAAATGCAGGAACGGACGTTGGTATCGCGCCAACAAATGTGGCTTCGCCTCATGCTGCCGGTGAAATTTGGGCAACAATGTTGTGGGAAAGCTATGTTGCACTAATCAACGAGCATGGTTTTGAAGAAGCACAAAATCGCATGGCAAACTACCTTGTTGCGGGTTATAAACTAACACCAATTGCGCCGCTATACACAGAAGCACGTGATGCTATCTTAGCTGCTGCTTATGCTGTTGATACAAACGACTACGAGCTAATTCTAGGTGCGTTTGCTAAGCGTGGTATGGGTTTAGGCGCTGTTGCTCCAGAGCGTTTCAGCACTGACTTAACCGGTGTGGTTGAATCTGATGATATGGAGCTTGCTAGCTTTACTCTTAAAGATGTGAGCGTAAACAATAACTTTAACGGTGCAGAGTTAGGTTATTGCTCGAATGATAACATTCTAGATAAAGGTGAAACCGGCACACTAACCGTGAGCATTACCAATACAGGTAGTGAAACACTGACAGGTACACAAGCACAGTTGAGTGTTGTTAGTAACCATGATGTTACTTTTGAAAATGATGGCTTAATCACGTTTGATGAGATGACCCCATTCACATCGGCTACAAGTGCGCCGATTAAGTTTACACTTAATGACGCTGGTACGGCAGATACCCTTGAGATTCAAGTGTCATTCCCAGAGCTTTCTGCTGATGATGAAATTGTTGAAGCAGCAAGTGAGACACTCTCATATACGGTTAACATGGACTTTGAAGCAAAAGCACCTGTTGGTTCTCAAACTTCAGATAACATGGAAGTCGCTGCTACGTCACTTCATGACTTTAAAGAAAATGTAATGACGGGTGGCGACCTAGCTGAGGGCACTCAAAGCATGGCTAATGATGGCAACGTAGCCTTTTTCAATACTTTTGGTTTTGGGCTTGGTGAGCAAACCATGTACCTAAATAACAATGATTTTGAATCTGACGTTGCTGTTGAAACTAAAGAGTTTGAGATTGGTTTTGCTGGCGAGTTTGCAGTGTCATTCTGGCATTTCTATCTAATTGAAGAAAATTGGGATGGTGGTGTTGTTGAGATCAGCGTAAATGGTGGTAATTGGGTTGATGTCACTGAAATGGGGGGCACATTTGATGTTGGTTATGATGGTCCGCTGACTGAAAATGATGCACAGGCAATTCAAGACCGTGATACGTTTACAGGCAATAATATTGATGAGAATGGTGCGTATGGTAATTACGAAACAATTCGATTTGGTACTGAGTTAAATGGTAACCGTGCGAAGCTTCGTTTCCGTTTATCATCGGATAACGCAGTGAGAGAGTTTGGTTGGTGGATTGATAATGTGTCATTTACCAATGTAACAACACCGATACTATCAAACGTTATCGCGGGTGACACTTTTGCATGTGATAATGCAATGCCAGTGATTAGCGTGTCTGGCGATGAAAGTATTTCTGAGTCTGCAACCGGTACGTTAAGTGTAACTGCAACTGATCGCAATAGTGATGATGAATTAACGTATGCTTGGACGCAAGTAAGTGGTTCAGCAGCAACATTATCAGGCGAAGATACTGCAACATTAAGTTTCACTCCAGGCTCAATCTCAGCAGATGAAGAGGTCGTCTTTGAGGTTGTTGTTAGCGATGGTGTTGCATCCGTGTCAGAGCAAGTAACGGTTGCTGTTACAAATGAAGCAGAGCCTGTGGTTGAAACCCCAGAGCCTAGAAAATCAAGCAGTGGTAGTTTTGGTTTCTTGACCTTACTACTTGCTCCATTAGCGTTAGTAGGCCGTCGCCGCAAACGCTAAGTTAATTATCAGACAGTGATAAAAACAAAGCCCTTACAGTTCTCTGTAAGGGCTTTTTTAGTTTCTGTGGACTTACCTGCTCATGTCATGGCAAGTAAAAAGTGGCATTACAAAACTATTGAACTGTCGCTTTTAAACCGCGGCGTTTTAATAATGCTGAAGTGTCAGGCTCTTGACCACGGAATGCTTTATACGATTCCATTAAGTCGCGCGAGTTGCCCATTTCTAAAATTTCTTTACGGTATTTGTCACCCATTTTGCGAGTTAAACCGCCTTGCTCTTGTACATAAGCAAACGCATCAGCTGCTAAAATTTCACTCCACATATATGCGTAGTAACCAGCTGAGTAGCCGCCACCCATAGAGTGTGAGAAGAATGCTGATTTATAACGTGGTGGTACAAATGGTACATTTACACCATGTTTTGTAAGTGCTTGTTGCTCAAACTCTTCAATGTCTTGCAATGGTGCATCTGCAGGTAGTGAGTGCCATTCCATATCAAGAAGTGCAGCAGCAACATATTCTAACGTATCAAAACCTTGGTTGAAGCTACGTGATTGGATTACTTTTTTCAGTAACTCATCAGGAATTGGTTCACCTGTTTTATGGTGTTTCGCATAGTTTGCGATAACTTCAGGGTACATTGCCCAGTCTTCTTCGAACGTTGACGGGAACTCAACGAAGTCGCGTGATACCGACGTACCTGAAAGCATAGGGTATTTTACTTTAGAGAACATGCCATGTAAGCCGTGGCCTAATTCGTGAAAAATAGTTGTCGCTTCATCATAGCTGATAAGCGTAGGTTCACCATTTGCGCCTTTTTGAATGTTCATTACATTAACAACAACAGGCTTTTGTTCTTTAAGGCCTGATTGTTTTACAAATGAGCTCATCCATGCACCGCCACGCTTACCTTCGCGAGCAAAGTAGTCAGCAAAGAAAATGGCTAAGCTGTTACCGTTTTCATCAAATAACTCATAGGCTTTAACATCAGGATGGTAAACTGGAATATCGTTACGTGGTTTGAAAGTAATACCGTATAAACGGTTCATGGTGAAGAATACACCGTCTTCTAGCACACGATTAAATTCAAAGTATTCTTTCACTGCATTTTCGTCTAGATTGTACTTATCTTTACGAACTTGTTCTGCGTAGAATAACCAATCCCAAGGTTGTAGTTTGAACTGTTCACCTGACTCATCGATCTTAGCTTGGATCGCTTCAGCCTCTGCATTAACGTTTTGCATTAATGCAGGGATCATACCTGCAAACATATCAAATACTGCCTGCGGCGTTTTCGCCATTTGTGACTCTAGTCCGAATGCCGCCCAACTATCATAACCAAGTAGCTTAGCCTTTTGAGCACGTAACTGAGCAAGTTCTGCAACGATTTCACGGTTACTGTTTTCACCAGAAAGTGCGCGCTCAGCTGAGGCACGCCAAATTTTTTCACGTAAATCACGATTTTTAAGTGTCGCTAAAATAGGTTGGCGTGTCGTGTTGGTGATCTTAATTAGGTATTTGCCAGAGTGGCCCGCTTCTGTTGCTGCATTAGCAAGCTGTTCAATTTGACCTGCAGGTAAACCTTCAAGTTCAGCTTTGTCATCAACAAGCACAACGTTCGTTTTAGTCAGTGCTAATAAGTTCTGCGAAAACTGAGTCGTTAAGCTTGAATGTTTTGTATTAATATCACGGATCTGTTGTTTTTCTTCCGCGGTTAGTTTCGCACCGGCACGTACAAAACGCTTGTAGTAAACATCTAAAAGACGTTTTTCTTCAGCGGTTAATGCTAATTTATCTGACTCAGCATATACAGCAGAGACTTTCTCAAATAAGTCTTTATTTAAAAAGATATTGTCGTTATGTGCAGCAAGCTTTGGTGCGAGCTCTTTTTGTATTTCACGACGCTTAGGGTTTGAATCACTCCCAGCTAGATTATAAAAAATGCTGCGGGTGCGAGTCAGTAATTCGCCACTTAGCTCAAGGGCAACAATGGTGTTTTGAAAGTCAGGCTTAGCTTGATTACTAATGATAGCTTGTACTTCAGCCATTTGCTCAGTCATGCCTTTATTGAAAGCAGGCATAAAGTGCTCATCTTTGATGACACTAAAGTCAGGTGTTTCGTATTGTAATACGCTTTTTGTAAATAATGGGTTTGCTTGCTCAACGTCAGCGGTTGTTGCAACTTGTTCAGTTGTTGTTTTATTTTCAGTTGTTTGTGGCTCAGAACAGGCCGTTAATAATAACGCTGAGCTAATCGCGGTTGCGAGTACGTGTTTCATTGTTTTCTCTTTGTTTTAAAAATTAAATTGCGCTGATAAAGCACAGTGATCGCTTAACATATGATCTGTGTTGTAATTGTGAAATTTCACAGAAGATGGCACCAAAGCGCGCCTCATGGAAGCTGATATCACAATGTGATCAATGGGCAAAGGGTACTTTGGATGACAACCTACTACACCATCTGTTGCGATAAAAAGGTTATTAGCTGCGATAAGTGGCGAACCATCATTATAATCTTTTTTATTTTTATGGTCAGAAGCTGCTAAAAGCTCAACTCTAAAATGGTTATTTATGGCTGTCAAATGATGGTTAAAATCACCCAGTATAAGCCAGTTTTCGCGAGCTAAGTTATGCTTGGCTAGGTAGCCTTTTAAATACTCAGCTTGTTTAGCATATACTACACAATTTGATTTATTTGATACTGCATAATTTTCAACAAAGCAGCCACTTTTCATATGAACATTAAGTAAGTTTAATGGTTTACCCGCTTGTTCAATTTGTAAATGAATCGCTTCTCTTGCACCCACCTTTGCGTTAGCTAACTCACTTAGATGATTAACCTGTTTTATTAAAATGGGCTTTCTCACCACGAAGGCGACTTTTTGTTGTGTTGATGCTTGCTTGTTTTCTCTACAGGTGTAACTGGGTGAATCCGTTCGAGATGACATGATTATTTGCCATTGTGAGGCAGGAAATATTCGTTTAACAGCTGCCAAAGAGCCAACTTCTTGAAGTGCAATTACATCTGCATCAAGTGATTGCGCGTATTGGCGCATCTGAGTGTAACTTTCAGTGTCTCTGGCTTTACAGCCTGTACCATTGTGGGCTGCTAAGTGTTCGGTGTTCCAAGTAACCACGCGTAAGCTTTTGGCATTTGCAAAATTACTATTTACAGCAGATAGCAGTAGTAATGCCAAACTAGTCAAATGCGAATGTTTAATTATTTTCATCTACGACTATTACCTAAGAATAATGTTATGGTATGTTATATTGTAACAACTTAATCTGCAATCAATCTTGCCATGGAGTGCATTTTTTTACGATAAGTTGCAAATGTTGCTGAATAAGCAAGGAGTCGTATGGCTATCATAATTAAACATGCCTGCGTTGTTAATGAAGGACAGCGCGGATCACAAGATATAAAAATTGTTGGTAAACGAATAGTTCAAATCGCTACAGATATCACAGCTAAAGTGAATGATCAGGTGATTGATGCAAACGGTTTATTGCTGTTACCCGGCATGATCGATGACCAAGTTCATTTTAGAGAGCCAGGCCTAACCCATAAAGGTACAATTGCCAGTGAATCGGCCGCTGCTGTGGCCGGTGGCATTACCAGCTTTATGGAAATGCCTAATGTTTCACCCTCGACCACCACAGCAAAAGCCTTGGCAGATAAATACGCAATAGCGGCGCAAACCAGCTCTGCGAATTATGCATTTTACTTTGGCGCAACCCCTAATAACCTCGATGAAATTAAAGCCCTTGATGCCAAAAAGGTATGCGGCGTTAAAGTGTTTATGGGGGCATCAACAGGTGATTTACTGGTTGAGCATCCTCATGCTCTTGAGGCCATTTTTCGCGAAAGCCCTGTACTTATTGCAACCCATTGTGAGCAAGGTGAAGTGATTCAACAAAATCAGCGCCGTTTAGAAAAACGTTATGGCGAGTTACAAATAGAACATCACCCGTTAATTCGTGATGAATTAGCGTGTTATGCATCTTCATCGTATGCCGTGTCGTTGGCAAAACGCTATGGCTCGCAGCTGCATGTTTTACACCTTACAACAGCAAAAGAGTTGGCGCTATTTAGCAACGCACCCATAGAGCAAAAGCACATAACTGCCGAAGCTTGCGTGCATCATTTGTGGTTTAACCAAGATGATTACGCAAACTATGGCAATCAAATTAAATGTAACCCCGCCATAAAATCAGAGCAAGATCGCCAAGCGCTACTCGCAGCAGTGCGCGATGGGCGCATTGATATTATTGCCACCGATCATGCACCTCATACTTGGCAAGAAAAGCAGCAACAATACAGTGTTGCACCAGCAGGTCTCCCATTAGTCGAGCATGCGTTATTATCGTTACTTGAGCAGGTAAAACGCGGTGCGTTAAGTCTTGAGCAAGTCGTTGAAAAAACGGCGCATAATGTAGCAAAGCGATTTGCTATCGAAGAGCGGGGCTTCATTCGTGAAGGTTATTTTGCTGATTTAGTCCTGGTTGACCCAAACGCTGAAAAGCACGTCGAGCACACAAATACACGTTATTTATGCCAATGGACTCCTTTTAATGGCACCACTTTTTCACACCGAATTACACATACCTTTGTAAATGGAGAGTGTGTGTTTGATGGCACACATGTTTACCCGCATAAGCAGGCCGCTATGGCCTTAATATTCAATCGTTAAAAAGAAGTCGATATGCAATTACCGGATATTACCTCGCACTCTAATGTAGATTTTCAGTCGCCTTTGAAATGGGTTGGCATGGAAAAAATTGCACTTCCTTTAAAGCTTGCACAACCTCATGTTGATGTACATCTTCATGCCAAAGCGGATGTGTTCGTTAGCCTTGATAGTAATGCAAAAGGCATTCATATGTCGCGTCTTTATTTGTTACTAAATCAGCTATTGGCAAAACAGAACTTAACGAGTCAGGGTGTTAACGAGTTTATGAATGCTGTTTTAACATCACAAAAAGGCTTAAGTAAAGGCGCAAAACTGGTGCTGCATTTTGATTTACCACTGCTTAAACCAGCACTCCTTAGCGATAATGCAGGTTACAATGCTTACCCTGTTGTTTTAACAATTACTAAGCAGCAATCGCTCACTATTAACTTAAAGGTCGATATTGCCTACAGTAGTACTTGCCCATGCTCTGCAGCATTATCAAGGCAGCTTTTGAGTGAGGCGGTCGATAAACAATTTAGCGATGCCGCTATTGATAAAGCATCTTTACTTAATTGGCTTGCAAGTGCTCAGGGCTCAATAGCAACGCCGCATAGTCAGCGCTCTTATGCTTATATAGATGTCACTTTTAGTAATGAAAAGCTGCCTGATCTGAGTGCTTTTATTAGTACCTGTGAGCAAGCTATTGGCACTCCTGTGCAAACCGCCGTAAAACGTGAAGATGAACAAGCATTTGCAGCCCTAAACGCGAAAAATTTACTATTTTGTGAAGATGCAGCAAGGCGATTAAAACAACGCCTCGAAACTATGCCGAGTATTGCTGACTACCAATTTAAGGTTGAGCATCAAGAAAGTTTACATGGCCACAATGCAGTGGTTCATGAGTCTAAGAATTAGATCTCATAACCTTAAGTGTTTACAAATTTTGACAAAGATAGTCGCAAATCATTGCTATTAATAAAAACAAGGTGAATGATATGCCTACCAAAAATATTATAAAAAAGGATGACTATGCGTTTTAAATTTATTGCTGCTGCAGTGGGTATTGCTGTCGCAAATGTTGCCGTTGCCGACGAAGGCATGTGGCAACCTCATCAACTGCCAGAACTTGAATCGGTCTTAAAAGCGAAAGGCTTGAGTATTGATGTAGAGTCAATTTCAAAACTGACTGAGTTCCCGATGAATGCGGTAATTAGCCTTGGTGGTTGTACGGCTTCGTTTGTATCACCAAAAGGTTTAGTTGTAACAAACCACCACTGTGCCTACGGTTCGATTCAATATAACTCGACCACCGAGAACAACATTTTAGAAAATGGCTTTTTAGCAAAAAAGCACAATGATGAAGTGCCTGCAGCCCCAGGCTCTCGTGTCTATGTAACCGAGCAAGTGACCGACGTTACAGAGAAAGTAAACCAAGGTACTGAACAGCTAACAGGTAAAGCACGCTTTGATGCTATTCAAGCAAATGAAAAAGCACTTGTTAGTGAGTGTGAGAAAGACGAGAGCTACCGCTGTAATGTGTATACTTTCCACGGTGGTCTTGAGTATTACCTGATCAAATCGCTAGAAATTAAAGATGTGCGTTTAGCGTATGCACCCGCTATGGGCGTCGGTAAATACGGCGGTGATATCGACAACTGGATGTGGCCGCGTCATACCGGTGATTTCTCGTTCTATCGCGCGTATGTAGGTAAAGATGGTAAGCCTGCTGAATATTCAGAAGATAACGTGCCATACCAAAGTGATGCGTTTTTAAAAGTAAGTGCTAAAGGCGTACAAGAAGGCGATTTTGTGATGGTGACCGGATACCCAGGCAGCACAAACCGTTACCGTATTTCGCCTGAAGTTGACTATGTATTTAACACAGCTTACCCATTAGCGCGTAAATATAACTCTAAATATGTCTCGTTGATTGAAGAAAATGCGCCAGAGGGTTCAGAGGCACGAATCGCTTATGAAAGCACGATTGCTGGTTACAACAATTACATTAAAAACTATGGCTCAATGATTGAGAGCTTTAACAAGGGTTCAATGTATAGCCGCAAGCAACAATTCGAAAAAGATCTCACTGCGTGGATCAATGAAGATAGCGAGCGCAAAGCTAAATACGGACATGTACTCGCTGATTTAACGACACTAGTTGCTGAGTCTCAAGAGCATAACCAGCGCGACCGCATGTTAGGCTACGTACACCGTTCACAAATGATGTCATCGGCACGTATGCTGTATCGTTTAGCCTATGAAAAACAAAAGCCAGATGCTGAGCGTGAAAGTGGTTATCAAGAGCGTGATATGCCACGCATTAAGTCACGTTTAGAAAGCATGAGCCGTCGTTACGACGAAACTGTAGATAAAGCTATTTTACTGTACTTTATTGAGCAATATGCCGCATTACCAAACGATGAGCGAGTTGCTGAGGTTGATAAGGCGCTTGGTTTAACAAACGGCTTTGATAAGCAAGAACAACAAGCCTTGCTTGATGATATGTATGCTAAATCGGTTCTTGCAGATGAAAGCAAACGTTTATGGATGGCAGGCCTTGACCTTGCACAATTAAAGCAAAGTAGCGATCCATTTATTCAATATGCTCAGGCTGTTTTTGCCGTTACGAAAGATATTGAAGATGCGAAAAAAGAACTGGCTGGTAAACAGCAAGCCGCTCGCCCTGCATTAATGGAAGCAATCATAGCTTACAACAAAGCACTTAATAAGCCGGTTTACGCGGACGCTAACAGCACCTTACGTGTAACTTACGGTACGGTAGGCGGCTACTCCCCGCAAGATGGCTTAGTGGCAACCCCCTTTACATCTTTAGAAGGACTGCTTGCTAAAAACACGGGTGTTGAACCATTCAACTCACCAGAGAAACAAAATGAGTTGATTAAGCAAAAGCTTTATGGCGATTACACCGGCGGTATGAACACTGTTCCGGTTAACTTTTTATCAAATGTAGATACCACAGGTGGTAACTCAGGCTCTCCAACGTTAAACGGTAATGCTGAGCTCGTTGGTTTGTTATTTGATGGTGTTTACGAAAGCATTATTGGTGATTGGGATTACGATGAAAACTTAAATCGCTCAATTCACGTTGATTCACGATACATGTTGTGGGTGATGGATAAAGTTGATAATGCTCAAAACCTACTTAAAGAGATGACTATCGTTAAGTAATCTAAGTTTAACATTAATTTAAGTATTAAAATGCCAGTCTAACAGACTGGCATTTTTGTTTTTATAAAAATAAAAACATTAAATTTCATAAAGTTGAAAAATATTTATAAAAATTAATTTTTCTTAAGTTTTATTTAAGTTTCGCTCGATAAATTTTACACATAACCTAAGTGGAGCGAACAATTATGCTTTCAGTCAAGCAATCATATCAAACTCAAGTTCAAGAGCCAGCCTTCGTTTGCACGCGTGAAGGAGGTCAATTCCGTGACCGTCTTGAGCGTAATATCAAGCAAGGTTTTGCTGCGGCCTATAACGCGAAAATTTCGCAATTCATGCCGCTACTGTGTGAGCTTAATGTTGACGATGAAGTATGTACGTTAGGTCTTCGCTCTGCATCACAAGCTTTATTTATTGAGCAATATCTCCCTGCGTCTATTGAGCACTTTGTCAGTGCCAAGCGTGAGCACATTTTTGAGCTAGGTAATTTATGCTCAACGCATCGAAAAGCCACCTTGGCACATTTTGTTTTAATGAACGAAGCACTCTATCAAGCAGGGGCAAAATATTTAGTATTTTGTGCAACCCGTAAAGTGAGAGCGCTATTAAAAATGCTGGGTGTGAATTGCAAAGAAATCGGTGTTGCCAATGCACAAGCACTACAAGATCCAGCAAGCTGGGGTAGCTATTACGACAATCAACCAACCATTTGTGTGGTTGACCTAAACGAAGCACATCAACGTGTATTAAATACCCCCGTTTTATTCAATATCAAACAGCAATGTTTGCAGTCATCCCTTGAACTGGCTGTCTATTTGGAGGCGTTATGAGCTGGTTAACACAATTACCGCATAAGGATAGCGATACCTTGATGGTTTGCCATCAAAGTGATGGTGTGCGCTCACTAACTAAACAAGAGTTTACTGAACAAGTGACTCGTTTGCTTCCTACCTTGGCTGAATTTGATGCTCAAGGCGTCGCTTATCAATTAGATAACACACCCGCTTGGTGTGTATTAGAAGCTGCGCTTAGCGAGCTTAATAGAGTGGCGATTCCACTACCAACGTTTTTTACTGCTCAGCAAATTGCGTTTGGTTTGCAAAACAGTGGGGCAGGGCTATTTGTATGCGACCGTGCTTACGAAGGTGGGCATGCTAAATTAGTGGCGTTAGTGGATGTGTGTAAGCATTACCCTTTATATGTTTACCAATTGAGTAACACACAGCCTGTGCCATATTTTGCAAACACGCAAAAGATTACCTTTACCTCAGGCTCAACGGGCACACCTAAA
Organism: Pseudoalteromonas sp. CF6-2; assembly: GCF_021729425.1. Taxonomy (NCBI): domain Bacteria; kingdom Pseudomonadati; phylum Pseudomonadota; class Gammaproteobacteria; order Alteromonadales; family Pseudoalteromonadaceae; genus Pseudoalteromonas; species Pseudoalteromonas sp. CF6-2. The sequence continues at coordinate 42,975 of NZ_CP091443.1, read as the reverse complement.
GGGGTGTGTTTATCCCTTGAGAGTCAATTGCAAGTGGCAACATCACTGTATCAAAGCATAGGTTTAGAAAAACCAAACCATTTGTGTTTACTGCCGCTACCGGTTTTGCTTGAGAATTTAGCTGGTGTGTATGCGCCGCTATTAGCGGGTGGCACGGTTAATTTAGTGCCTTTAGCTGAACTTGGTTTTTCTGGTGCGCAGCTACTTGAACCACATAAATTAATAGCCGCAATTGAACGTACTGAGCCAAATACCCTTATTTTAGTGCCAGAACTACTAACGTGTTTAGTGGCTTTTGCAAAGCAAGGCTGGCAAGCACCTAAAAGCTTAAAGTTTATTGCCGTTGGTGGCGCGGTTGTAAGCCAAGCACTTATTAAGCAAGCCCGTGAGCTCGGTTTACCCGTTTATCAAGGCTATGGTTTATCTGAATCTTCATCAGTGGTGAGTTTAAACACGCGCGATGATGATGACATCGACACCGCAGGGCGAGTACTTAAGCACATTCAATATAAAATTGAAAATGGCCAGCTTTATATCAAAGGTTCATTGTTTTTGGGTTATTTAGGTCAAGCTGCACAAAATGCTGACGATTGGTATGCAACCGGTGATCTGGTCACTGAGCAAGCAGGCCGCTTGGTTATTCAAGGGCGTTTGAAAAACCAGCTGATCACCAGCTTTGGGCGCAATATCAGCGCTGAGTGGCCAGAGTCGTTATTGCTTAGCCACAGCCAGGTTCAGCAAACGGTGGTGATTGGCGAAGGCCAAGCATTTTTAGCCGCGCTTATCTATGCAAATCAAGCGATGAGTGACGCTGAACTTGCTGCTCATATTACGGCACAAAACGCGCAACTACCCGAATACGCACAGATCAGAAAATGGCATCGAATGGCAGAGCCTATGAGCCACACGCAAGGCTTATTAACCAGCAATAATCGCCCTAAACGCGATGTTATTAACCAATTTTTTGCTACAGAGATTTCAGCACTTTATCAAGAGGCAACGAGCATGAGTCAATTTTTCAATACATTACAAACTGAAACACAAAAAGAGCGCGACTACCTTTTAGCTGCACCGATTATTAGCCGTGTTTTTAAAGGTGAAGTGAGCCTGAGTGAATATGCATCGTTCTTAACGCAAGCTTATCATCATGTTAAGCACACAGTCCCACTATTAATGGCCCTAGGTGCAAAGCTTACCGATAAACAAGAGTGGCTGCGCGAAGCTGTTGCAGAATACATCGAAGAAGAGCTAGGCCATCAAGAGTGGGTGTTAAATGATATTGCAGCATGTGGGTTCGATAAAGAGCTGGTGCGTCATTCTCGCCCACAGTTTTCGACCGAGTTAATGGTGTCGTATGCTTATGATGTAATTAATCGTGGCAATCCTTTGGCATTTTTTGGCATGGTTCATGTTCTTGAGGGTACCTCGATTGCATTAGCCGATAATGCAGCAGGGCAAATCCGTGAGGTTGTAGGTTTACCTAAAAAGGCATTTACCTACCTTACTTCGCACGGTGCACTTGATATTGAACACGTGAAGTTCTTCGAAAATCTCATGAACAAAATTGATAACGAGGACGACCAGCAAGCCATCATTCACGCCGCAAAATGTTTTTACAAACTGTACGGCAATATTTTCCGTGACCTTGATACTGAGCCTTTCTTTAGTGAGGCTGATTTGGAGCAGAGCGCATGAATAGCCCAGTATGTGTGCTAACCGGTGCTACAGGTGGCATTGGCCGGGCTATTGCCCTTCGCCTTGCAAAAGAGGGGTGGCGTTTATTGCTGGTAGGTCGAAATATTAAGCAACTTGCCGCACTTAAATTGGAGTGTGGTAATGAAGCGGAGTACTTTCAGGCTGATCTAAGTAACAGTGAATCTCGCGATGAACTTGCCAAGTTTGCTCAGCAACTAGGTGGTGCAACGCTACTTATCAATAACGCGGGCGTTAACGTGATGCAGGGCTTTAGTGAAATCAGTGAGCAGCAAATTGAGCACTTATTAAATATCAACCTGCATGTGCCAATTAAATTGTGTCAATTGTTCTTACCCCAAGTCACTTTCAACAAAGGCACGATTGTGAACATAGGTTCATCGTTTGGTAGTATCGGCTATCCGTATCAAACCTTGTACTGTGCTAGCAAGTTTGGCTTAAGAGGGATGACCGAAGCCCTTGCCAGAGAGCTTAGCCACAGCGATGTGAAAGTATTATATTTAGCGCCTCGTGCAACCGATACCGCGATTAATTCGCCACAAGTACGGGCGATGAATAAAGCGTTGGGTAACACCATGGATCCACCAGAAAAAGTGGCGGATGCTTTATTAGATTTAATTAACTCAAAAAAGCGTCGCCGTTTTATCGGCTTTCCAGAAACATTATTTGCTCGTATTAACGGCGCATTTCCATCTCTTGTTGATAACGCAATAGCAAAACAACTTCCTAAAATTAAAAGTTTTTTTGCGAACTAAATTGATTAAGGTGAATGATTATGACTAAACTAAATTTTAAAGCCCTAATGATGTTAGGTGTTATCATGGCTACGCCTGCAAAAGCCGACTTTAATAGCGATTTAAGTTCGGTGCAGAAGCAGTGGGCAGTGGTTAATTACGAATTAGTTGACGATGCGCAGTTGGATGCATTTGAAAAATTAGCGAGCGAAACCGCAGAGTTTACAAAAGCGAACGACCAGCAAGCTGCAAGCCATATTTGGTATGGTATTGTGCTATCGAGCTATGCAGGTGCGAAAGGCGGCTTAGGTGCGCTTGGCCTTGCAAAAGATGCGAAAGCGCAATTCGAAAAAGCACTAAGTCTAGATCCAAAAGCACTTGAAGGTTCAGCGTATACCAGTCTTGCCACCTTATACGGTAAAGTGCCGGGTTGGCCAATTGGTTTTGGTGATGACGATGAAGCGAAGAAACTGTTTAAACAAGCGCTTGAGCTGAACCCGCGTGGTATCGATAGCAACTATTTATATGCGTCATTTCTATATGATGAGCGCAAATATAAATCAGCTAAAGAATTTTTATTGGTTGCTCAGCAAGCGCCTGCGCGTCCTGATAGACCAAAAGCAGACCTTTACCGCCAACAAGAAATTACTGAACTATTGGCTAAGGTAGAGAAAAAAATAAAGAGATAAGTTATGCATTTATTGCTCGTTGAAGACGATCACTTAGTGGCAGAAGGCCTATGCCGTTCTTTGCGTCAACAAGGTTATAGTGTTGAACATAGTTCGACCGTTAAGTCAGCGATGCAATGGCTGCAAAACGATGAAATTGAGCTGGTAGTCCTAGACTTAGGACTACCAGATGGTGATGGCATCGACATTCTAAAGCACATCAAAAAGCACCGTAAAAACCTGCCTGTGGTGATTTTAACTGCTAGGGGGAGTATCGACGATAAAGTGATGGGACTCGATTTAGGTGCTGATGATTATCTTGCAAAACCGTTTGATCCCGCTGAGTTATTTGCACGCCTTCGGGTTGCCAGCAGGCGTCTTACCCAAGCACAAACTAGCACTTTAAAAGTCGGTGATGTTGAAATGGACACCGCAGCTTTTACCGTGAGTTTTCAAAAAGAGCCTGTGAACTTGCCGCGTAAAGAGTTCATGTTACTTAAAGCGTTGCTCGAAAATCAAGGCCGCGTGCAATCAAAACAGCAGTTAGAGAATAAGCTCTATGAGTGGGGCGAAGAGGTGGGGTCAAATACCATCGAAGTACATATTCATCACTTGCGTAAAAAATTCCCGAAAGAATTTATTAAAACCCTGCGCGGTATTGGTTATGTGGTGGGTAAACGCTAGTGTCAATCCGTAAAAGACTGACCTTACTTATCTTGTCGATGGTGATCTTAACCTGCTTTTTGGCTTTTACTAAAGGTTACCGTGAAAGCATGAATCAGGCTGAAGCACTGCTTGATAACGAGCTAGTTACGCTGGCGCATGTCTTGATTGAACAACCTCTAAGTAAAGAAACTCCTGCCTATACAAGTGATTTACCGCAGTTATTATTTCAGGTTTGGGTTGATGGTAGCTTGGCTTCAAGCTCAAAGTCATTGCAGCATAATCCAATCAATAAAAGTCAGTGGCAAACTGGGTTTAGTGTTGAGAATCTGGCAGGGCAACGAGTCAAAGTGTATCGTTTAAGTGAAGGCAATAAGCGGGTGCTTATTGCTGAGCCTCTAAGTAAGCGTGTGGCACTAACCGAAACCGTGATTTTGTCGGCCATGACGCCGCTGTTATGGAGCGTGCCAATTCTAGCAGTGCTTATTAGTGTTTTTGTAAAACAAGGGCTTGCGCCACTGACTCGATTATCTAATCAATTAAAACATCGTCAAGCAAATGACTTTACGGCGATTCCTTGGCAAACCCCAGAACAAGAAATTAAACCTGTAATTAGCCGCTTAAACGATTTATTTAAACGTGTTGAAAGTGCCTATTTACGAGAACGCTTTTTCGCTTCAGATGCGGCCCATGAACTACGCACGCCGCTCAGTAGTTTAAAAATCAATGTACATAATTTACTCGCTCAGGGGGTTGATAGTGTAGAACTTAATGCGATGGAAAAAGGGGTTGATAAACTAAGTAATATTGTTGAACAGATGTTGATTTTAGGGCGTACTTATCCAGAGCAATGGCAGGCACAATTTAGTCCTGTATCGGTGTTAGAAATTAGCCAGCACGTTGTCGCACAACTTTATGATCGTATAGACGAAAAAGAGCATAGCATTAGCATTGATGGTGATGACTTTGTTATTGCTGGAGATGAATTCACCTTAGTCACTTTGTTTGGTAATTTACTGAGTAACGCCATAAAATATACCCCAGCTGTGGGAGAAATAGGTATTACTCTGAAAACCGAAAATAATCGTTTTATCTGGCAAATTGATGACTCGGGTCCAGGTATTGATGAAGCTCAAAAGCAGCGCATTTTTAACCGTTTTTACCGCGTGGGTGGCGATAAACACCCATCCGGTGAGCAAGGAGCTGGGCTTGGTATGGCTATTGTCGAACATATAGTATCGATTTACAACGCTGATATTGCACTTGCTGATAGCCATCTCGGTGGTTTACGAGTGATCGTCTCCTTTATGCAAGGAGAGGTTAGTGAATAAATGGATTCTGGCACTTTCTATGTTGCTACTATGTATGTCGTCTTGGCTCGCCTATGCCAAAGAGTACAAGTTGATCTTAAAAGATCATCTATTTTACCCCGCTGAAATTAAAGTACCTGCCAATAAAAAGCTACGACTCTTAATCGAAAATCAAGATGATACTCCGGAAGAGTTCGATAGTTTCGACTTAAACCGTGAAAAAGTACTTTACCCTAGCCGCACGAGTGTCATTTATATCGGCCCGTTAAGCCCTGGCCGATATGATTTTTTTGGGGAGTTCTCGCCTAATACTGCCCGAGGAACTGTTGTTGCTACGGAGGTAGATAATGCTGATAACTAGTTTACTGATGAGTATTAATCAACTTCTGCCCGTGGTGATTTTAGCTGTGTTATTGAGTTTGATTGTGCCTTTAAATCAACGCCAGCTCAGTATTTATGCTGTCTTTGGTATCCTCGTGAGCCTAGTGTTCGTGCAAGGCGCTGCGTGGGTGAGCCAGTTATTTGACCATCGTGGCTTAGAGTTTCTGCAAATGCTGCTATGTGTCATGGTTTATGTTGCCGCGTTAATTAGCTGTCAGCAGCGTAGTCATGCAGCAGCGGTCGCATTGATTGCTACCATGACCTTGTATTTAAGCCATTACATGATTTATTTAGTGAGTTTTTGGCATAGCAAAGACACCGCAGAGCCTTTAATACTCGGTACCTTTTTAGGTGTTGGTATTTGTATTAGTTTTGGGGTGTTACTGTTCTTTTTGCTTGAAAGTATTGTTAGACGTGCTGGCGTGCAGTCTTTGATTGTGTTGTTAGCTTTAAATGCAACGGCAAAGTTATTGGTACTTCTTGATTTAGCAAGTCAGGTCGACTTAATTGACGTGACCGCAAATTATTTAGATTGGCGTGGGTTTTTAGTCGAAAACTCAGAGCTTGGCCGTGTATTAAAAGCTTTAGCAGGCTACGAAGCAACACCCAGTAAAACTGCGCTTTGGGTATATGTGATTGCAGCAATTACATTTATCGCCTTGGTGCGTGTTTTAAAAATTAAAAAGATAGAGGAGCCAGTATGCGGTTCTTAATTATTAGCTTAAGTTGCTTGCTATTAGCAGGCATTAGCCAAGTCGCGTATGCCGATGGTATGGTGGTTGATAAAGTATATCACCCCTATGTGCTTCCCTTTGAGCGAGAAGTTGAATGGCGACTTGTATCAAGGCAAACTGATTCAGGTAATGTGCTGGCTCAGCGTGCCGGTTTTGGTGGTGCAATTAACGATACTATGAGTTTAGAGGGATATGTAGTAGGAGAGCGTGATGACAATGGTGATTTTGGTCTCGCTTCTTATGAGCTTGAACTGCGTTGGCAGCTAGTAGAGCAAGGTCGCTTATGGGCAGATTGGGGCGCATTATTTGAGCTTGAAAAACAGCACACTTTAGATGCATATGAAGCGACAAGTGGTTTTCTGTGGGAGAAAGAGTTTGGCCGCACCAGCTTAACGTTGAATGCTTTTTTAGTTTATGAGTGGGGAGCTGATATTGAAAATGAATGGGAAAGCGAGTTTCGTGCCCAGTATCGCTATCGCTACCGCTCTGAGTTTCAACCCTCTATTGAAATTTATGCGGGGGAAGACTTTTTCGGCATAGGCCCCGGTTTTATTGGTTTGCATCGCTTTAGTCCTAAGCATCAACTAAAATGGGAAGCGGGGTTCATAAGTGAATTAACTCAATCAGGCAAAGATCATAGTTTTCGTTTAGCACTAGAGTTTGAATTTTAATTGTCGATAGTATTTGACTTATCTTCTTAACTCTATATAGTGGGCCCCAGCTAGAAAGAAAGCGTGTAATTAATAAATCTTTATTTCGTTGTTGTATAAGTAATACTTGTAGTACCGTCCTGAAGTTTTTAAGTACCATCTCATTTTTTGCTACACCCGCCCATCTAGGGCATGTTTAATTTTTTTATATCAGGAATAATACTATGTCTAACATCGTATCAGGTACAGTTAAGTGGTTTAACGAATCTAAAGGTTTTGGTTTCATCGAGCAAGAAAATGGCCCAGACGTATTCGCACACTTCAGCGCAATCAAAAGCGACGGTTTCAAAACTTTAGCTGAAGGCCAACGTGTAGAGTTCACTCTTTCACAAGGTCAAAAAGGTCCTCAAGCGGATAACATCACTCCGTTATAATTCTTACTGAAAAGTAATGATTAAGAAGAAGCAAGCTACGGCTTGCTTTTTTTATGTCTAAAAATTGACTGAGAGCATTAACATTCCTATAGTTAATTCAGTCGTCGTATTTGGGTGTTTTAATCATTTTTAGATATCTTCTATTAGCGTGTTTGGGCATTGCTCCGATAGTGTACGCCAAGCATAGTGTGACCATCTATACTGAGCAGTTTCCCCCTTATAACTTCTCTAACAAAGGGCACTTGGAAGGCATTAATCTTCGCTTTGTAAGCGCAATGTGCGTGGATGCCAATATCGAGTGTAGATTTGTGCTATTGCCTTGGTCAAGAGCCTATCACTTAGCGCAAGAAGAACCGATGGCAGGGCTTGTGTCTACAGCCCGTATCCCTGATAGAGAGCCCTTCTTCAATTGGATTGGGCCTATGGCTTCATCTCGTAACTATTTTTATCGTTTAAAGTCGAACTCGCAAGTTAACCCTCGAGATTTATCGGAAGTGAAAGATTATACTCTTGGGGTGGTGAGAGACAGTATTTATGAGCAGTTTGTAGAAAATATTGGTTTTGAAAGCGAGCAGAATCTGCTTAAATTTAGCCATTATTATGAATGCATTAACTTATTTTTTAAGGGAAAGCTCGACCTTATTATCGGCTCAGAATTATCCTTCCATTATCAACTTATGCAATACGGCTATGCAGGTCAAGAAGTTGTAAAGCTAATAGAATTACCACTTAATAATACAACGGGTAATTTTTTAGCGTTAAATAAAAATATGCCTAAAGAAATTGTTGAGCAATTTCAAATCAGTTACCAAAAGCTGATGAAACAAGGCAAATTAGACAAGCTAACAAACGAGTACTTAGTCGGTCAGCACTAATTGTATTCAGTTAGCATCATCACTTTACGATAAGTTTCGCTCTTTGCTACATCTTCAAAAGCATCTTTCAGTGCTTTAATGTAACGTGGATCTGTATTCTTATTGGCTGCAAGGTAGCCTTTCATGGCTAAGAAGTCGATAGAATGAGCAAAGGTAAAATTTTGTTCGTCTTGTGCTAATTGCTCTGCCATTGCTGCGATATAGTTTTTATCATCAACGATTAGGTCGACTTTTCCAGATATGAGTAATTGGTAAGAACGGGTTATATCTGAAGTGTATATGATTGTATAGCCTCGCTCCGAAAGTTGTTTGGCTGACAGGTCATCTCGTTGAACAGCGACTTTATACTGCTTTGCCTGTTCGCTTGTTGTTATATTAATATCAGCGCGTTGGGTGAGCTTTACAAACCCCATTTGATAGGTTGCCACTGCCCCAATCCACTCGAATTTATTTTCTCGCTCAGGTGTTTTAGCCATGCTAAAAATAAACGTATGTGGCTTTTTTAACGCCATCTTATAAGCACGTGCCCATGGATAAACCTCAATATTGGCTGTTAATTCGGCTTTGGCAAATATCGCCTTCACAAGCTGTGTACTGTCGCCTGAAACTTGGTTATTTATTAAAGTTTGATTGGGAGGGGAGAGTTCGGTCACGACTGTTAAGGCCGGTTCACTATGCGCAGACCAACTTATACATAATAAGGTGAATAAAAATAGAGAGTATTTCATTTATGTACTTAAAAAGACTTAGTATTTAAATCTTAGCACATAAAACGATAAAAGGGCCTTGCGGCCCTTGGTGAAGTATCGTTCAAGTCAGATAGACCTTTAACCCCTTAAAGTTCTATCCTATTGTTTTGCAACTACGGCTCATCTCATTAAGTTTCTAAGCTAGCGAGAGGAAAAAACCTGCAATTGCTGCACTCATGAGGTTAGCCATAGATCCTGCTAACACTGCTCTGAGCCCTAAGCGTGCGATATCCTTTCGCCGACTAGGCGCCATACCGCCTAATCCACCTAGTAAAATTGCTATCGATGATAAGTTAGCAAACCCACATAACGCGAATGTGACAATCGCTTGTGTGTGCGCACTTAACGTATCGCGATAATTAATAAAGTCGAGGTAAGCAACGAATTCGTTAACTACAACCTTTTGACCTATAAAACTGCCTGCGATTACTGCTTCGTCCCAAGGTACACCTAATAACCATGCAACCGGTGCGAATACGTAACCTAAAATTTCCTGAAGCGTTAATGTTGGATGATCAAACCAACCACCAAGACCGCCTAATAACCCATTTAGAAGTGCAATAAGTGCTACGAAAGCAAGTAACATCGCACCTACATTAAGTGCCAGATGCATACCGTTTGCGGCACCTGATGCAGCAGCATCAATTACGTTAACCGGTTTTTCTTCTTGTACGTCTAAATCAGCTAAATCTTCTTTGGGTGTTTCGGTCTCTGGCACAATCATTTTTGCCATTAAGAAGCCACCCGGTGCCGCCATAAAGCTGGCTGCAATTAAGTATTTAAGCTCTACACCAATCGTTACATAACCTGCCATAACGGAGCCTGCTACGGTAGCCAAGCCACCGACCATTACCGCAAACAGCTCAGACTTAGTCATGCTGGCAATAAATGGTTTAACAATTAATGGTGCTTCTGTTTGGCCAACAAAAATATTGGCGGTTGCAGAAAGCGACTCAGGGCGCGAGGTTTTCAATAGCTTTTGTAAGCCACCGCCTAGAATCTTGATTATCCAATCCATCACCCCAATGTGATACAACACAGCAACGAGTGCTGAAAAGAACACAATAACGGGCAATACTTGTATCGCAAAAATAAACCCTAAGGTATCTTGCGATGCCAGTGAGCCAAATAAAAAGCCTATACCGTCATTAGCATAACCAATGACCGATGACACGCCTCGTGACATACTTGCCAGTACGTTTTTGCCCACCTCGAAGAACAAGACAAAGCCACCAATTAACACTTGAAGTAAAAAGGCGATGCCCACAGTTCTTAAATTAATTGCTTTACGGTTTGTTGAGGCCGCAAAAGCAATGGCTAGTAGCATAACAATGCCTACTAAGCTCATAAATGTTGTCATACTGACTATTTCCCGTTGTTATTGTTGCAGTAAATATTTTATTTTACTTTTAATTATATCAATGGCAACGCGATTCATACCGCCGCGTGTGACTACGAGATCAGCTTTGTGCTTTGATGGCTCAATAAACTGATAAAACATAGGTCGCACTGTCGCTTGATATTGATCAACAACGGACTGTAATGTTCTGCCACGCTGCTCCATATCTCGTTGCATACGGCGCATAAGGCAGATATCTAATGGTGTATCAATAAACACCTTAATATCAAATTCTTTACGGAGTGCCGGATCACTCAGTAGCAAAATACCTTCAACGATAAGTACTTTTGCCGGTGCAACTCGGCGCGTTTCTTCGCTGCGAGTATGCATTGCATAGTCATAAGTTGGTACGTCTACTGATTTTCCAGCGCGTAATTGAAGTAGATGCTCATGCATAAGCTCATGCTCGAAAGCATCAGGATGGTCGTAATTAGTTTGCGTTCGATGGTCAAACGGCAAATGCGACTGGTCTTTGTAATAAGCATCTTCTTCGATCACTGCGATCGCGCCCGGTTCAAGCTCATTGACTAATTCGTTATAAATTGTCTTGCTAAAAAGAGACTTGCCCGACGCAGATGCGCCAGCAATAGCTATAATTGTTCGTGTCACTAAAGTTCTCGCCCACACAGAAGGAAACATTGTTAGGTAGATCACAATAGCAAAAAAGACACGATTAATCTCTTTTGCTTCGCTCAGAGGTGCAAATTTATAATGTTTCTGTTTTATGAAACAGGACTTATGTCCTGTACCAAAAATTCGAAGAGCATATAAAGTATTCACACATTGATAACGAGGTACCCATGGCAAGAGCACTTATCTTAATGGCAGATAGCCTAGGAATTGGCGCAGCACCTGACGCAGACAAGTTTGGTGATGTGGGCGCAAATACTTTCGCTCATTTACTCAAAGCTTATGCTGAAGAAACCGGTGAGCACTTATCGCTACCTAATCTTACCCGTTTAGGTTTGGCCGATGCATGCGAAGCCGCTGGTAAAGAACCGTGTTTAGTCAGTGATCGCCAAGCACCTGTTGGCGCATGGGGTTACGCTAAAGAGTTATCAAGTGGTAAAGACACGCCTTCAGGGCACTGGGAAATGGCTGGTGTCCCTGTGTTATTTGATTGGGGTTACTTCCCAAATACACAGCCGTGTTTTCCACAAGAATTTGTGGACGAGCTAATAGCTCGTGCAGGTATTCCTGGCATTTTGGGTAACTGCTATGCCTCAGGAACAACCATTTTAGAACAACTGGGTGAAGAACACATGCAAACCGGTATGCCGATTTGCTACACCTCAGTTGATAGCGTGTTTCAAATAGCCGCGCACGAAGAATCATTTGGACTGGAGAAACTTTATCAGGTTTGCGAAATCGCACGGGCGCTGCTTGATGAAATGAACATAGGAAGAGTGATTGCGCGGCCATTTTTGGGTTCGAGCCGTGACGATTTTGCCCGTACCGGTAATCGTCGTGACTATTCGGTGCTGCCACCGTCGCCAACCTTGCTTGATAAATTATCGCAAGACGGCGGTGAAGTGATTAGTATTGGTAAAATTGCTGATATCTATGCGCACCAAGGCATCACCCAAAAACACAAAGCGCCAGGGCTGATAAACTTACTTGAGAAAACCTCAGAAGTTATCGCAAGCGCACCAGAGCATAGTTTGATTTTTACAAACTTAGTTGATTTTGATGAAAAGTACGGTCATCGCCGTAATGCCGTTGGCTATGCTAAAGCATTAAAAGAGTTTGATGATTATCTACCGACCATCTTAAATCAACTAAATAGTGATGATGTGTTAATTATCACGGCCGATCACGGATGTGATCCAACAGCAGCAGGCACTGACCATACACGTGAATACGTGCCAGTACTTGCTTACCAACCTGGGATGACAAACACCCCGCTTGGAGAACGAGCTAGTTTTGCAGACATAGGTCAAACCCTTGCCCAGTGGTTTAATCTTCCTGCACTTGAATACGGTGATAGCTTTAAAGACCAGCTATTAGCGAACAAAAAAGGAAACCAATAATGAGTACTCCTCATATCAGTGCCAATGTAGGCGAATTTGCAGAAACGGTATTAATGCCAGGTGATCCGCTTCGCGCTCAATACATTGCTGAAAACTTTTTAGATGACGCAAAACAAGTAACAGGCGTTCGTAATATGTATGGTTTTACCGGTACCTACAAAGGTAAACCAGTGAGTATTATGGGCTCTGGGATGGGTATTCCATCAATGTCAATTTATGCCCGTGAATTGATCGTTAGTTACGGCGTTAAAAATCTAATTCGTATTGGTACCTGTGGCGGTATTGGTAGCGATATCAAAATCCGTGACGTTATCTTTGCACAAGGTGCAAGCACAGATTCAAACGTAAACCGTGCGCGCGTTCGTGGTTATGACTTTGCCGCAATTGCTGATTTTGGTTTACTACTTAACGGCGTAAACGCAGCAAAAGAATTAGGCATTGAAGCGAAGGTAGGTAATGTATTTACAACAGATACATTCTACCAAGCAGATAACACATTCTATCAAGAATTAGACAAGCTAGGCGTACTTGCTGTTGATATGGAAACAGCTGGCATGTACGGCGTAGCCGCTGAATACGGCGCAAAAGCGATGGCATTATTTACTGTTAGTGACCACGTAATCACTGGTGAAGCGACACCAAGTGAAGAGCGTCAAAGCACTTTTAACGAAATGGTTAAAATTGCTTTAGAATCAATTTAAATAAGTTCCTTGGTAACGTATTCACTGAAATTTGGAAACACGCCCAAAGTGAAGTGAGACTAACCTCAAAGCCGCATTTATGCGGCTTTTTTTATAGTTGCGAGTTTATCTCGCGTAAAATCCTACTCGCATCTCGCAATTTTAAGCCTTGATTAATAAAAAAGAGTTGTAATCATAAGCAACAATACTTTACTGTTAGTCTTTTGGTTTGTACCTAAAAAGTAAATAATAATTAATAACTCTCTTGGACAAAAATACTAAGGATTAGTATGAAATATAAATACCTACCTCTAAGCCTTGTCTTTTCATCTTTACTTACTGGTTGCGGTGGCAATAGTGATAGTAATGAGGAATCTAAACAAGAATTAACAAATTCGGCACCCGTTGCAGTTATTGATACTAGTTCAACCCTTAATGGTGAAAGTGTTGTAATTAGTGTTTTGGAAAATGACACAGATAGTGATGGTGATGCGTTAACTGTTGCGCAAATATTAACGCAGCCAACTCACGGAACAGCAATGATTTCAAATAATCAAGTGCTTTATACTCCGGTTGATGCAAACTTTGCAGGAAAAGATAGCTTTAGCTATCAAATAACAGATGGAGAAAAAACGTCACAAGCAAGCGTTGAGCTAACTTTATATCAGCAGTTGACTTTACATGGGCAAGTGGTTGATAAACCAATTGCAAATGCTGATGTCTCTTTAACAATTAATGGCGAAACACTTGAAACTCACGCTGATAGTAATGGCTTTTATCAGTTAGATGTTAAAACGTCAGATATAACCGATATGCTTTTATTAAAGGCGATTGGTACGGCTAATGATCAACAACACGTCGAGTTAGTTAATTTATTTGGGAGTTTTGAAAGTGTAATGCTAGCTTCGGGTGAGGACCGCATTTATTCATATGAGCAAGGGGATAATGCCAACATCACTCACTTATCGACTGCTCACTATTTATTGGCTGAAGAACAAAATGCTGAAGACACAATAACTACCCAAGAAGCTTACGATAGTTTATCTGCACAAATATCACCAAAGGAATTATTAGATACTGCAAGTTTTATAAAACTGTTGGTCGATAATGACAACTATACAGTTGCTGAAGGTACATCGTTGACTTTACTAAACTCTGGTGAAGTTAAAGAGGCTATAAATGCTTACTTAGTGAGTATTGCTGCAATGGATACGCAAGGTAATCTAACCGAGCAGTATGAAGCTGATTTCACACAAGCGAAAAATGATTCTATCAGCGGTACTGATTTGGCCTTTACTGAACAAGAGCTCACTGAGCAACCACTATTTACATTTTCAGCGTACCGTAAAAAGTTAATGCCGCTATATGCAGATAAAACACTTATTTTGAATAGTGATTATCAAGGTAAAAGTATAGTCGCTAACAATAACGATACTCGAGAGGCGAGTGTTGAGTGGAAAATCGAACAAGGTAAGCTTGTATTCGATTTTGCAGAAGACTCAGTTTTACGATATGCAATTGACTTAAGCTTCAACATTGATAGTGGTATGGTGGAAATTGCTAATAAATGGGGCGAAGATATCGCTATAGCAATACGAGATGCTTACTATAAAGGCAAAATAAATTCATTTATTATTGTTAAAAAGTACCCACTAAAAAGAACTGTTTCTAAATTAGCCAATGATAAGTCAGGTGTTTTAGCATACATTTCTGGGGTAGATGTTGAAGAGTTAGAGATCCCGGATGCCGTTGAATGGGAAACAGATACTTTAATTTACGAAAAACCAATTGATGATGTATTAAAAATTGTTAACGGCACCAACGATGAATTTTCATTGCTTAGTTCAGAACAGTTAGTTGGGGAGTGGTCAGTTCCATCACTGTATGCTTCAGAGGAAATTTCAGGAAGCATTCTTAAACATGAGTACTTAACAATTTCAGGCGTGACAGCAACTGCGAAACACACAGGTAAATCTTATGTAGTAGAACGCTTAGAAAATAGCTTGGTTCTTTCTAGCTCTACAGAAAAAGTGACTTATACGCCGATTATGTCTGATGGTAATCGTTACTTAACCTTTGTACAGCAATGGGAAAATGACGAACTAATTTTTCAAGGTACAGGCTCCGTTGTAAAAGTAAAAGACGATGCTGAATTGTTTTTTGAAAACATGATTACTGAGCTACCAAAGGTGTATCAACCTATGATTACAGTAATGAATCATGGTAGTGAGAGTGTATATGAAGATGACTTAATGAATATTGATTATCTAAATGCTTATCAGTTTGATGCAAATAATACAGTAAAACGGGCTATTCGTTCAGCTCATTTAATAGATGGACCTGATAACTATTTTCACATTGGTAACGAATGGACATGGAGCAGAACCGAAAACCAGCTTAAAATGGGCTATGAAAGTGACTTTGATTTGCGCTATATATTTTGGGATGTACTTGCATACGTTCCTGAATCAAATTCTGCATTAGTACATGAATATGGTTATTATGGTTATGATGAGGATAATAATGGTGAAATTTCTGAGGATGAAATTGAAAACTTGATTTATCCTCGCATTAACTTTATCAAGCTAGAAGATCTTAGCCTTTGGGAAGCTGCATGGCAAAACACGGTTAATAAAGGCTTATAACCTAATTAATGAAACCCTTTCAAAGCCGCATTTATGCGGCTTTTTTTATAGTTGCGAGTTTATCTCGCGTAAAATTCAGCTCGTTGCCTTTACCTCGCACCTTAAAACTTGAAAATTCAAGCAATTGTTGCCACTTTTAATAGAGGAACAACAATTGAGGATGTGTATGTCTAATTGGGTTGAAGCTAAGGTCAAAGACGTTAAATGGTGGACAGACTCATTATTTAGCTTAATTGTAAATGCGGACGTAGAACCATTCACCGCAGGGCAGTTTACTAAACTCGCTATGCAAGTGGATGATAAACGTGTTGCACGTGCCTATTCTTATGTGAATGCGCCGAATAATCCCGACCTTGAGTTTTATTTGATCAATGTTAAAGACGGTCAACTTTCTCAGCAGCTGGCACAATTAAAGCCAGGCGATAGCGTCACTATTGAGCGCCGCGCCACAGGCTTTTTTACCCTTGATGAAGTGCCAAGCAGTGAGCAGCTTTACATGCTGAGTACAGGTACGGCACTTGGGCCTTTTATTTCAATATTAGAGCAGGGGGAGGTGTGGCAAAAGTTCGAGCATGTTCACCTTGTACATGGCGTGCGCCTCAATGAAGATTTGAGCTACCAAGCTCGCATTAAAGCGCTACAGCAACAGTACTCAAATTTGCATTATTCTCCTGTAGTCAGCCGAGAGTCAGCCACACTGGGGTTTAATGGTCGGATCACAGATGTAATTAAAGACCACCGTTTGTTTGATGTTACAGGTCATCCTGCTGTGCCTGATACTACACAATTTATGATTTGTGGTAATCCAGAAATGGTGAAAGATACAACAGCTATTTTGTTAGAGCTTGGCTTTAGCCGCAACAGACGTCGTGATCCTGGTCATATAACTGTTGAGCAATATTGGTAAAAAGCTATGCCTAATAGCTAGAATTTGCTACTTTAGCGCCTCAAATGAGCATGGTGTGTTTAGGAAAACTATGAAACCGTTACTTTTTGCAATAAGTCTATTTATTTCATGGCAATTGGCTGCTACTGAATCAAGCACTGAACAAAAGCAAGCTCAGCCAGCTTCAGTAAATGAGCCTGAAAAGAAAGAGGTTGATAGCCTTGAATTTATTGAACAGAAGCCAGCAACTCAGCAAGTACCGAGTTCAGCCCAAGCTAAAAAACCGCTGGCTAAGGTTGATGACAGTAAGGTATTAGGTTCACAAAATCCTGCACCGGCAGAACAGCCAAAGACCGCAGAGGAAAAACAGGAAGCTGTGAATGAGGCTGAACAAGCTGTTGCTAAAGCTAAAAAGGCACTCACAGAGAAACAGCAAGAAAAAGCGCGTCAGTCACGTGAGGCGACAGCGGTTATCGAACAAGTTATTGCGGCTTATAATGCCCGCAATATTGACGCTTTTATCAAAATGTATGATGAAAATGTTGAGTTTTATACATTTCCTAATGAGCTTATGTTCACGGGGAAAGAAAAGCTTATAGCTCGCTACGGCATCATGTTTAAAAAGTTAAAGTGTATCAAATCATCACCGATTAAACGTATTGTGCATGGCAATATAGTGATTGATCATGAGTTATCAGAAACCTGCTCAGAAGACCCGAATGTGGTTGATAAACGGGCTGAGTTTGTTACAAGTTACCAAATCGAAAACGGTAAAATAACCAAAGTATTATTTTTCAGATAAAAAAAGAGCAGCTTAGCTGCTCTTTTTTTTTGGGTAGATGAAAGTTACTAGATTTGAGGTAGCAGCGATTTCACATCGCGTCCCTGTACCTAGAACCAAGCACCTAATGACGCGGGATAAACCCGTTGCTACATGTCGGCTGAGAGTTTACGGCTTAAAGCTCCTTTACGTTGGGTGTTGCTGGGCTCGACCCAACGTACCCTTCGCGCGTCTCGGCTAAGCCGTTTCATTTAACAATGAGTTGAAGCTTTCGTTGTCATGCAAGCTTGCAAAAGCACTTTCATGTAATAATTCATTGCGAAGATTAGGTGAATACTCAAGCGCCATGCGAATATCAGCCATTGCATCAGCATGTTTATGCAATAGAGCATAAGCACAAGCGCGTTGCCAGTATGCATAACCATAGTCACTATCTATTTCAAGTGCTTGATTACATAACTCGATTGCTTCGCCTGTTTCGTTTATCTCAAGTAGCGCATCTGCTTTGTAGGCAATGGCTTCAACATCTTCTGGTTTACGTTTTAAAATTTCGTCGAATATTTCAATTTTATTCGCAACATCACTTTCTAAATTAGCTCGCATCCATAAAGAGTGTACTTCGTTTGTAATCGAGATTTTTTGTTGGTTAAGTAAAATCTCTTCAGAACGTTCACGTAGCTTCTCTTCTAATACTTTAAGACGTTCTTCATACTCTTTAGTGATCGCACTAACGCGGGTATTTACAATGTCTTCTACTTTATTTTTCACATCACGTAATGAATTCCAGCCAACTAAAACCAAGATAGATGCAGTAATCGTAATAATAAAGAAGACATTATTTATCGTGTCCGTTGTATAAGTTAAAGCACGGTCAGCAGTATCTAATTGAGTGTGAGCGACTTGTTTTGTTACATCTTCGCGTAACTTTTGTTGATCTTGGCGCACAGCTTTAAGTTCATCAAGAATGTAGCGCTCTAAGAGCGGCTTATACATAGGCTCTTGTAGCTTATCGAGAGCTTGCTGTTGCTCAACCTCAGTCAGCGCAGGGCGGTTTTCTGTTTCGTTTTGAGCACTTGCAGAGATGGTAAGGCTCATTAATAGGGTAATTAATAGTAAGATATAACGCATAGCTTATTCATTTATAGTGAATTCTAGGCTAACTGTAACATGCGTGAGCACTGTGGACTAGGCAAAAAAAACCAGCTCGTAGGGTGAGCTGGTCAAACTGCATAAACAACATAAGTTGTCAGGGGTATCAACAGGAGTTAGGTGTAATATAACCATTGGTATCTGAACAACTACTTAATCCTAAAAGAGTTTCTAAAAATTTATTTTCAATATGCTAGATCAGTTATGTTCGTCTAGACTTAAATGGTCTTACAACTAAAAGGTGAGAGTGATGCGCCAACAACTAGTCCAACTACTCTATGGAGTGTCAATATCATCAGATCTTGATAGTGGTAACGTTGAATTAGCTGAACGTTTAATTCTAAATGCGGTGTTAGACGGCCTAGAAATAGGTAGAGCGGGTATCTGGTTACTGAATGAAGAAAATACCGCCATTGAATGCCGCCTTTTACTTGATAGAGAAAATGGCAAAGAGCTTCAAATGTTGGTGCTTCCAAGAGACGCATACCCTGCTTATTTTAGAGCTCTTGATACGCAACGAACCATTACCGCTGTTAATGCTCACACCGACCCTGCGACTTACGAATTTAGTGAAAGTTACCTCAGCCCTTTAAATATTGGTGCCATGCTTGATGCACCAATACGCTATAAAGGAAAAATGATAGGTATATTTTGCTGTGAGCATATAGGGGGAGAACGAGAGTGGACTGAAGATGAATGTTCATTTATTGGCGCATTAGCTGACCTGTACGGACGTGCATTATCGGCGCAGGAGAATGAGCGCGTTAATGCCGAGTTAGAAAAAGCTAACCAACATTTAGAACATCGGGTTGCCGAGCGAACTCGCACTCTCGAAAAAACCTTAAATGAACTGACAGAAATGCAAGAAAAGCTCATTGAGTCTGAGAAAATGGCTTCTTTGGGTAACTTAGTTGCAGGTATTGCTCATGAGGTAAACACACCGATTGGTATTGCTGTTACAGCAAATAGTTCAGCAAAAGATAAACTTACTGAACTTGATAAACTCATAAGTGCCAATACGTTAACCAAGCACGCGTTGCTAGAAGGAATGAAGCATTTAAATGAATGTATAAAAATTTCATTTACTAACTTAGAGCGTGCTGCAAAACTGATCAGTGATTTCAAGCAAACTGCGGTTGATCAATCTTCGTTAAATTTATTAGAAACTCAAATAAAAGCCTACCTTGAGAATATTGTCCATAGTTTAATGCCTTTAACACGCAGCCATAATGTTATTGTTAATATTGACTGTGCAGATGACCTTACGCTAATAACCGTTCCAGGAGCGCTTAGCCAAATCATTTTAAACTTAGTGAATAATAGTTGTGTACACGGTTTTGTCGGAAAAGATCATAACGTGATTGATATTAGCGTTCACCTAGATGATGAAAAGGGGATATACACACTTTGCTATAAAGATAATGGTTGTGGAATGACTGATGAGGTGATGCATAAAGTATTTGAACCATTTTTTACCACTAAGCGTGGCACAGGTGGAAGCGGTTTGGGAATGTCGATAGTGTATAACCTTGCAACCCAAGCTCTGCAAGGCGAAATTAATGTCGCTAGTCAGCCTGATCAAGGTGTCTCAGTCACCTTAAAACTGCCTATTAATATAGCTTAATAAACAAAATTTAAGCTAAATGCAGGTTAAATAATCTGGTGACTGGGTAATAAAATTAATTTTTAATCAACAGCTTTGCCAAGACAAGATAAATTATCGCATGAGTTTGTCTTGCAAAATTGCTTAATTTTTCTTCTTGAATATACGTGATTTATAGCCAGAGGCGTCATTATCAGTGTGAGCCAAAATAAAATTGGGCTTCGAAACACTAGCCCAACAATTGAGGCAACAAGCATTCCTGTTAACATTAATAAAGGTAAATTAGCGATAAAAAAGTTAATACTTAGTTGTCTTGCAACCTGCGGGTTTATGGCTTTCATGATTTTCTCACCGTCAATGAATACCCTTATAAAATGTATGACTTTTGCCAATAACTCAAATCAGATTTTTCAATTAATACAATCGATTTAAAAATAAAGACAGGCCTAGCTTTATTTTTGCACTGCCCCTATAGTTTAAAGCAACGGGAAATTCTAAGTGATTAGTGATTCATTATTAACAGGAAATCCTTTTTTATGACAAAGACGTATCAGTATTAATACATAAATATCTGTCATATCTTTAGCTTTTGAGGAGCATACAATGAGTAATGGAAAAACGGGCGGCTGCCCAGTTATGCATGGTAGTAACACTGTCACCGCACAATCAAATACAGATTGGTGGCCAAATTCTCTAAACTTCGACATTCTTCATCAACACGACAGCAAAACTAACCCTTACGGTAAAGACTTTAACTACGCTGAAGCATTTAAATCGCTCGATCTTGAAGCTGTAAAAACTGACTTAAAAAATTTGATGACTGAAAGCCAGCAGTGGTGGCCTGCTGACTGGGGTCATTACGGTGGTTTAATGATCCGTATGGCATGGCATTCAGCGGGTTCATACCGTTTAGAAGATGGCCGTGGCGGCGGTGGTACAGGTAACCAACGTTTTGCGCCTTTAAATTCATGGCCAGATAACGCTAACCTAGACAAAGCACGTCGTTTACTTTGGCCTGTTAAAAAGAAATACGGTAACAAGCTATCTTGGGCCGATTTAATGATTTTAGCTGGTAATATGGCTTATGAATCAATGGGCTTAAAAACCTTTGGTTTTGCTGGCGGCCGTGAAGATATTTGGCATCCAGAAAAAGATGTTTACTGGGGGGCTGAAAAAGAATGGCTAGCACCAAGTGATGAACGCTACACCAATGTAGAAAAACCCGACACGATGGAAAATCCGCTTGCTGCGGTGCAAATGGGCTTAATTTACGTAAACCCTGAGGGGGTTAATGGTAACCCTGATCCGCTTAAAACGGCGGAGCAAGTTCGCGAAACATTCGCCCGTATGGCAATGGATGACGAAGAAACTGCGGCGTTAACAGTCGGTGGTCATACCGTAGGTAAAACGCATGGTAACGGCAGCGAAGCAAACGTTGGTCCTGAACCTGAAGCGGCCGATGTGTTTGAGCAAGGCCTAGGTTGGAACAACCACAACTCACGCGGTATTGGTCGCGATACGATGACCTCGGGTATCGAAGGTGCGTGGACGACTTACCCAACTAAGTGGGATAACGGATATTGCTACTTGCTGCTTAACTACGAGTGGGAACTTAAGAAGAGCCCAGCAGGTGCGTGGCAATGGGAACCAATCGATATCAAAGAAGAAGACAAGCCAGTTGATGTGGAAGATCCATCAATTCGTCTAAACCCAATTATGACCGACGCCGATATGGCGATGAAAATGGATCCAACCTACCGTAAGATTATCGAGCGTTTTAACGATGATTTTGAATACTTTAGTGATGTTTTTGCACGTGCATGGTTCAAATTAACGCACCGTGACCTAGGTCCAAAATCGCGTTACTTAGGTGCAGATGTACCAAGCGAAGATCTAATTTGGCAAGATCCGATCCCTGCGGTTGATTACACATTATCAGACAGCGAAATTAGTGACCTTAAAACCAAGCTGCTGAACTGTGGTGTAAGCCAAGCAGACTTAATTGCAACCGCATGGGATAGCGCACGTACATACCGTGGCTCAGATCACCGTGGTGGTGCAAACGGTGCACGCATTCGCCTTGCGCCACAAAAAGATTGGCAAGGTAACGAACCAAAACGTTTAGCAAACGTTCTCAGTGCGCTCGAATCGGTGCAAGCGAGTTTAAGTAAACCAGTAAGCTTAGCTGATTTAATTGTACTAGGTGGAACAGCGGCGGTTGAGCAAGCAGTAAAAGCCGCAGGCGTTGATATAACCGTGCCATTTGCCCCAGGTCGTGGTGATGCAACGGATGAAATGACCGATGCTGATTCGTTCGATGTGCTTGAGCCAATTCATGACGGTTTTCGTAACTGGCTGAAACAAGACTACGCAGTTTCTGCTGAAGAGCTAATGCTAGAGCGTACACAATTAATGGGTTTAACAGCGCCAGAGATGACGGCACTAGTCGGTGGTATGCGTGTATTGGGTACTAACTATGATGGTACTTTACACGGTGTGTTTACTGATAACGTGGGTACATTAAGCACCGACTTTTTCGTAAATCTAACCGATATGGCTTACACGTGGAAGCCAATAAGCAAAGGTTTCTACGATATTGTTGAGCGCAGCACTGGGGTTACTAAGTGGACAGCAACACGTGTTGACTTAGTGTTTGGTTCAAACTCAATCTTGCGTTCATACGCAGAGTTTTACGCACAAGACGACAACAAAGAGCGTTTTGTACAAGACTTTGTTGATGCGTGGGTTAAAGTGATGAACGCTGACCGCTTTGATATTTAATTTGATATGATGCTACACCCAAAAGGCTACAGAACTCTGTAGCCTTTTTTTATGGTGCTTGAATGCACTATGCTTGCTGAGCCAGATGATCCATATACTCGTCAAATGTACCTTGAAAATCGATGACCTGTTTATCCTTAATATCGATGATGCGAGTTGCCAATGATGAGACAAATTCACGGTCATGACTGACAAAAATCAAGGTACCTTGATAATCTTTTAATGCATTATTAAGTGCTTCAATGGCTTCCATATCCATGTGATTGGTCGGTTCGTCCATAATCAATACATTGATGTCTTGCATCATTAACTTACCAAACAATAGGCGGTTCTTTTCTCCACCTGAGCAATTACGTGCTTTTTTATTGGCATCGTCGGCGGTAAATAATAATCGACCTAACATAGCGCGAACCATTAAATCATTGTGCTTAGCGGTGCGCCATTGTGACATCCAATCAAACAGCGTGAGATCGTTATCAAATTCTTTACTACTATCTTGAGGGCAATAACCGATGCTAGCGTTTTCGGACCACTTCACCACGCCTTCGTTGCTTTGTAATTCATTAACAAGGCAGCGTAAAAAAGTGGTTTTACCTACGCCATTTTCACCAATAACGGCAAGCTTAGCACCGGCTTCCAGTAATAAGTCACCGCCGCTGAACAGGGTTTCACCATCAAAGCCATGACCTAACTTAGTGAGCTCTAATGCTTGGCGATACATCTTTTTCCCTTCGTCAAAACGAAGTGATGGGCTAATACGGCTGGATGCTTTTACTTCATCAAGCTTAATTTTATCCATACGTTTAGCGCGAGAACTGGCCAGTTTTGCTTTTGAAGCATTCGCACCAAAACGATTTACAAACTCCTGTAACTCATCTATTTCTGCGCTCTTTTTGGCATTTTCAGCAAGCAGTTGCTCACGTTGTAAGCTTGAAGCTTCGATCCACTTTTCGTAGTTACCTGGGTAGATTCTTAGCTCGCCGTAATCAATATCGGCCATGTGAGTACATACCGAATTTAAGAAGTGGCGGTCGTGCGAGATAATAATCATTGTACATTTACGTTGATTTAGCTCATTCGCAAGCCACGTAATAGTGTGAATATCAAGGTTATTGGTTGGCTCATCTAAAAGTAAAATATCAGGATTCGCGAAGAGTGCTTGTGCTAATAACACACGCAGTTTCCAACCAGGTGCAACGTTCGCCATTAAGCCGTAATGAAACGTTTGTTCAATACCTGCTTGAAGCAAAATTTCTTCAGCGCGGCTTTCGGCTGTGTAGCCATCCATTTCAGCAAAAATGCTTTCAAGTTCAGCGACTTTCATCCCGTCTTCTTCACTCATTTCAGGTAATGAGTAAATACGGTCACGTTCTTGTTTAACTTTCCAAAGCTCAGCATCACCCATGATCACCGCATCAACTACAGAGTATTGCTCAAAAGCAAATTGATCTTGGCTAAGGGTACCTAGCTTTAAACCAGGCGCAATCGACACATTACCAGCGGTAGGCACAAGTGCGCCGCTTAAGATTTTCATAAAGGTTGATTTGCCGCAGCCATTGGCGCCAATTAAACCATAGCGATTACCGTTACCAAACTTGGCTGATATATTTTCAAATAAAGGCTCTGCGCCAAACTGCATGGTGATATTAGCGGTTGAAATCAACGAATTATTCCTAGAAAAAGACTGACAGGTTATGGGCGCAGCAACTGCGAAAATAAACAAGCAATAGGGTAAATAATAGGCCGCGGATTATACAGATCAGCCTTTCAGAACGCTATTAAAAACAAGATAAAGTTGGATACAGTTCAATCTTAGGCGTATTTTACATCGCGTTGCAATTTGTGATGTCGCGGCATAAAGCCGCTTCATTTAATCAAGCACGCTAAAGTCAACGCTAGGTAAAGACTCGAACCCTGGGCGCGCAAATAAATAGCCTTGCATCAAACTCACACCAGCTTGGCGTAACCATTGATATTCTTCAATTGTTTCTATTCCTTCAGCAAGTGTAGTGATATTTAATTCTTCAAACATAGCAATACAATGACTGACAATAGTTTGTCTTGCTTTATTAAGATGAATGTCTCTAATTAGATTCATATCTAGCTTAATTATATTACTCTGAAAATCAGCTAATAAGTTTAACCCCGAGTAGCCAGAGCCAAAATCATCCGTGGCAGTGATAAAACCAAGTGATTGATAGTACTCAATGACACGTTTGATATGTGCGCTGTCTTCTACTTGTTCTACCTCAGTAAACTCAAACATAATTTGTTCAACAGGGAAGTTAACCTTATTTGCAGCTTCTAGCGTCGTTTTTATACAACGCTCAGGTTTATAAATTGCGTTTGGTAAAAAGTTGATACTTAAAATTGAATCGAGTTTTAGTTGTGCTGCGAGTGAAATGGCTTTTATTCGACAAAGCTGATCAAATGTATATCGGTTCTCGTTGTTAACTTGAGAGATTACAGAGTAAGCAGACTCATTATTTGCTCCTCTAACTAACGCCTCATAACCAAAAATACGTTTTGCCGTACAGTCAATTATGGGTTGAAAAGCCATGGTAAATTCAAAATCTAGTGCAGCTAGATCTTCACAGTGTCTGCAAGTTTGCTGGCAAGAAGCGTTATTAGAAGGCATTTATTACCTATAAATTATTTCGATTTTAAACCATAGTGCTAGTAAATGGGCTAATGTGCAAATGTTGTTACCAAAAATTTACACTTATAAATGATAACTTACAGCTGTTTTTAGAAGCAGGATTATATCTAGTAAAAGATTTACTCAAGATTTAGACTCTACTGATTATTTTTTGTAATAATTAATTATCTGATTTTTAATAGATTATATTTAATTTGAGGATCTTTTTGATCAAAAGTTTAAAAAATAACTTGCTTACCTACCAATTGGTAGGTAAGATGGCTGCCATGAACACGACATATACAAATATTCTGCAACTTGCAGATAAGCTCATTCAGAGTAATGGCTTTCATGGTTTTAGTTATGCTGACCTTGCAAAAGAGCTCGATATTCGTAAAGCGAGTATCCACCATCATTTTGCAACAAAAGCAGATTTAGGTATTGCATTCTGCCAACTTAAATGTGAGCAGCTTCAGCAACTTGAGTCACACTTAAAAACATTGCCTTCAGCTAAAGAGCGCTTAAAAGGCTATTTTGATGTTTTTCAAAGCTGTGCCAGCGAAAAGCAAATGTGCGGAATATATGCCATGCAAACAGATTTACGTTTAATGGCAGAGCCGCTGCAAAAGCAAGTGACGAAAATGGCTGATCTTGAATTACAGATACTTAGCTCTATTTTACAAGCTGGCCTTGAGAGAAATGAGTTTAGTTTTAAAACCTCAGCTTATCAGCAAGCAGTAATAATATGTTGCGCGATTAAAGGCGCATTAATGTTAAACAGAAGTGAGCATCATCAAGGTTTATTCATACAAACTTGTGATGCATGTTTAGAAACACTGAGTTTATGATCGTTTAGATCATAAATTCTGTTTCTAAAAAATTTACCCAACAAACCTACCTACTAGTAGGTAATTAAATTGTACAAGGAGCATTATTATGCAACGCATTACAACATTGACAGTAAACACCACGAGCGGCCAAGCGCAAACCCAGTTAAGTGACCTTAAGCAGGCAATGGGCGCAGAGCTTAATTTATTTGGTGCGCTCGCTAATTCACCCGCAGCGTTACAAGGTTTTTTAAATTTTAAAGCGGCTTTAGATAAAGGCTCTTTAACACAATTGCACTCAGAGCAATTAGCGTTAGCAATCGCAGGTACTAATGGTTGTCGTTACTGTGCTTCTGCTCATTCATATATTAGCGACAAGCTAGGCCTGTCTGCTGATGAAATTAAAGCGAATTTAAAAGCGACTTCAGCAGACGACCAAACAAATGTGTTACTGAGCTTTGCAAAGCAAGTGATTGAATCACGCGGTAGTGTATCGCAAGAGCAATTACAGCGCGTAAAAAATGCCGGTTTTAGCGATGAGCAGCTTGTTGAAGTGATTGGTCATATCGCCCTAAATAGCTTTACTAATTACTTTAACGAAGCATTCGATATTGAAATTGACTTTCCACAAGTTGAATTAACCTAATTAACCTAATTACCCTAAGTGAGGCTAAAAGCCTTTAAACAAAAACGGCTATAGCCACAGGAGAAACTCATGAACTTAACTACAACACAGCAACAAACAGCACAACGTATTGCAAGCAAACTAGAGAATGCTGGTTTACCACTTTTATATATTACCCTAGGTATTATTTATATTTGGTTTGGTGGGATTAAATTTACGCAAGGACAGGCTGAAGGCATGTACGGCATGATTGCCAATAACCCTCTCGTTTCTTGGATGTATGTCATTTTCTCGAAACAAGGTTTGGTGAATTTTTTAGGAACGCTTGAAATCATCATTGGTTTGCTATTTTTTGGACGTTTCGTCAATCCTGCGTTATCAGTGGTTGGTGGCCTTTTATCAATGGCGTTATTTGTTGTAACAATTAGCATGATGGTATTTCTATCCGGCATTACAACGGAAGCAGGTTTCCCTGTGCTAAGTTTTGTTGGTGAGTTTCTACTGAAAGATATCGGTTTGTTTGCAGCATCTTTATTTATTGCTGGAAATAGCCTGAAAATTATCGCTACAAACCAAGGCGGTGAATAACCCTCTCCACGTTGGGGCCCGAAAGGGCCTTTTTCATTTTGCTCACTAATAAAGCACCCCTCCCTTATTTTAAAACATAAAGTCAATTTGATAAAAAAGGATTGATTTTGTAATCAAGAAGCTGCGAGCTAAAAGTTACTGCTATACTGAGTTTACATTCAAGTTAAACGTATCTTTGATTAAAACTGTTTGCCAGTTGCTAACAAAAAAACCTGAAAATATATAAATATAGTTAACAGTTTTTATAAATCGGGCGATAATACGTATAACAAGACAGCAAAGGTGAATTCAATGGCGGCAGGTATTTCTTTTAAAAACTTAAGTATTACTAAAAAAATACACGCGATTACATGTATAGCAGTGGCAGCATTTGTCATTATTGTGTTAGTAAACTACATCGCAATGAATGACAACAGAGCGTCACTTGATGAGTTAGAAAAGTCTTCATACGAAGTAGTAAAGTTAACGTCATCAAATGTTGGCTTACTCGAAAAATTAGACGAGCTTTACACACAAGCAGTGACATTTGGCGAGCCAGACTTAGTTGAAAGTGCGGCACAAACTTATAAGACAATTAATGAAAATTTAAAAAATATTATAGCCATTAACGATACCTATGTTCATGATGATACGAAAGAAAAGCTAAAACAGTATGCTAATATTTCGTCTACGATCGCCAGCTCAATGATCTCAGGTACCGCTGATTTTAGTAAAATTCAGCAGCAAGCTCAGCAAAAAACACAACTCTATGAGGCTGTACTTGAAGGTTTTAAGCGTGCTCAAACACGCGCGGATGACCGTTTCTTTGAACTTGTTCAGGCGACTAAAGCACGCTCAGACAATGCGTTGCAGTTAATGCTTGTGGTGTCAGTTATTTCACTCTTTTTATTGGTAATCACCTCTATTTGGATTGCTCGTGGAATTGGCTCGTCAGCCAGTGCAGCGGCAAATAATTTAGGCTTGCTTGCTGATGGTAAAGGCTCGTTAAGCACACAACTTGCAGTTCATGCAAAGGATGAAATTGGCCAAGTGTCTATTAACTTTAATGCCTTTATTAAGCTATTAAAGGCCGCGGTGCTGGATGTGATGTCTGTGTGTGAGCCGTTAATGGAAAACTCAACACGCTTAGTGCAAGGTATGGAGCGTGCAGAAAAAGCAACAACCAAGCAAACAACAGATGCAGAAGTGGTAAAACACTCAATGGAAGAAATGCGTCAAAGCGTTGCTGACATTTCACAATCGGCAGCCAGTGCGTCACATGCAGCACAAACTGCTGAGCAAGAAGTAGAGCAAAGCCGCACCCAAATACAGCGTTCAGTGCAAGAGTCACGCACTTTGAGCAATGAAATTAATCAAGCTGCAACGACCATTAACCGACTCGCTGATGACACAAAAAATGTGACACAGATTTTAAACGTTATTACCTCTATAGCTGAGCAAACTAACCTATTGGCACTTAACGCAGCGATTGAAGCTGCAAGGGCTGGTGAGCAAGGACGAGGTTTTGCCGTTGTTGCAGATGAAGTGAGAGAACTTGCATCAAGAACATCGCACTCTACCAACGAAATTAGAGAGCTGCTGACAACATTAACAACGGCAGCAAATGAGTCAGTTAATGCCATGACATCAGCCAGAGATATGGCTACAAATAATGCACAAGCAGCTGAGAGTACAGGCCTTTCAATTGAAAAAATTGCGGAGCAGATTCTAGAAATAAATGGTATGAACTCACAAATTGCAGCGGCTACTGAAGAGCAAACATCGGTCGCGAGTATGGTGGTTGATAATGTTTCTAATATGCATATGTCATTTGAAGAGACAATGAATTCGTTGTCTGAGGTAAGAGATGTTGCGAAGAACCTGCATTACCTCTCGGACTCACTACTAGATGCTACGGCTAAATTTAAGGTCGAATAAAATCACATAAAAAGCTGGCAACCCCAGCTTTAGTAGACTCATAAAGAGCCACCTTTTAGAAGGTGGCTCTTGTTATTGAAACGCAATTAGAACGTTGCAACAACCTTCACTTTATCAGTTACTTTTGATGCATCAATATAACCAATAGCATCACCATTTGCTGATATGAAATCGATAACAGCTTGGTCATTAGCAAGTTTTTCTGGCGGCGTGCCTTTGCCTGTAAATACTAATTTTGACCAATAAGCATTAAGCTGGCTGCTCGATTTACCGACTACTTTATCGTTAAATTCATCGCTAACACTGTTGCCGTCTTGGTTTACTGGGTTTACTTTAGTGCCATCATCAAATGACTTTGCTTTACCTAAGTAGATTTTTTTAATTGTGCCTTCATCAATTGCATTGCCATTCGCAGGGTTAACAATCACAGCAACATCAGCAAAAGCGGTGCTTGATAAAAGCGCTACCGCTGTAGCTAAAAGTAATTTTTTCATTATGCGCTCCAATTAAAAAACTAAGTCTACAGCAACAGCAACAACATCAGTGTCTGTATCAGTGATGTCATCTTTAAAGCGGCTAAAGTCCACTTTCAAAGCGGCTGAAGGGTGGAAGTCATAACGAGTACCAATAGTGTAAACATTACTTTTAGCTTTACCGCTTTCCAATACTTGGTTAATACCGGCGTTTAAAGCAGGTACAGCAGGAAGAGCGTTGTAACGACTACTATCGTGCTTATCATCGTTATTTTCGTAAGTTAAGTGAACAGTCCACTCATCCATACGGTAGCCTACCGACGTGTAATACTGTGTTTGCTTAGCAAGCGCGCTGTTATCAACTTCAAACTCAGTGTATTCGGCATCAAATAAAATGTCGTTGTAATCAATTGAAAAACCAAGCGCTAAGAAAGAGCCATCATCTTCGTTAACAGCAATATCATCAGCTTGATCAACAAAACCTGCATTACGCAATGTCTGCTCTAAGCCATTTAGTGCAATGCCAGCATCGGTATCGTTTTCAATCGCAATTGAGGTTTCTGCTACAAAATAAGCAGCGCGGGCACTAAACCAGTCGTAAGATAGCGTCCAGTTAATACCTGCAATATCATTTAGTTCGGTATCACCGTTTACAGAAACCACCGCAATTTTGTCGTCAAAGCTTCCATAGATAACCTGTACCGTAGAATCCCAGTCGCCTAGCTGTGTATTATGAAGAAGACTTAAACCCTCATAAGTCGAAAATGGTAAGTTATATACCGATTGTGGTGGACGAACCCAGCGATACGTGTAGCCCACATCTAAAAAGTCAGAGTAGCGATAAAAAGGCACGCGCATTTTACCTGCACTAACTTGTAGCTCATCTGTAAACTCATAAGTTAGATAAGCCCATTCAAATTCAGCATCAAAATCATCACTGCCACGAGCAACAATTTGCGCTGTGGCACTTAGTTTTTCTTGTAAATCAGCAGACAGCTGTAATGCAAACATACTCTCGTTTTTAAACGAAATGTCATCATCGTAGCCGTACAGTGTCGCGTTGTCGTCATCAAGAGTTTTACCACCAACTATTGAAGCAAAGCCGTTTATGCGAACCTCTGCTAGCGTGTTTGCAGACACAAAAGCAGCACATAGAGCTAATGCAATAGGAAGTTTTTTCATTGTGTATCCCTAATATTTAGTATGAAAATGTTGATTTCGCTTAATATTATAGTAGTAAGTTGCGAAATGGGCGACATAAGGTATGAGAAAATTGTTACCAGAGCAATAAAAAATTGTTGTTTTAATTAATAATGTTTAAAGGTGTTTTAATATTATAAATTGAGGTAGCAGTTAAAAAGTCAGTAGAGGTTATATTTATAATTTTATAGTACTTAAATGGCGTTCTACATATAAATACTTATTTATATACTTACTACATTTGCTAAATTTATTTATGATCCTCACCTTTTAATGATATTTTTAACGCAAACACCGCTGCCGCAATAAAGGATATAAAATGGCAACCAAAACAATCGATTATTACAACCAGA
Organism: Pseudoalteromonas sp. CF6-2; assembly: GCF_021729425.1. NCBI lineage: Bacteria > Pseudomonadati > Pseudomonadota > Gammaproteobacteria > Alteromonadales > Pseudoalteromonadaceae > Pseudoalteromonas > Pseudoalteromonas sp. CF6-2. Next base: position 11,489 of record NZ_CP091443.1, on the reverse strand, counting down.
ATGCACAAGCATTTGTAGATGCCACGCTCGATGTAGACTTAACAGAGCTTTACGATGAATTTTTACCGTTAATCCCCAAAAATGGCACGTTGTTAGATGCCGGGTGTGGCTCAGGACGCGACGCCTTCATTTTTAAAGAGCGTGGTTTTAATGTTGATGCGTTTGATATAAGCCCTGAAATTGCCAAACTCGCCTCAGAATACCTAAATCAAAAAGTGGCTGTAAGCAGTTTTCAAGCGCTTGATGATGTTGATAAATACGATGGTATTTGGTGCTGCGCAAGCTTAATTCATGTCGCAAAAAAAGACTTAACCGAGGCATTTAACAACCTTGCCCGTGCACTTAAACCACAAGGAATTGTGTACGTATCGTTTAAATACGGCGACGGTGAGCGCGAGCACAACGGCCGCGAATTTACCGACCTAAACGAGAAAATGCTTGAGAGCATTATTAAAAACACCAACCTGTTTAGTTTAAAATCGTGGCAAAGCGCCGACCAACGGCCCGAGCGAGCGTCAGAGATCTGGCTGAATGCTATTTTGCACAGAAGGACTATTTAAGTAATCTTTTAGTCTTATAGTCAATTATTAAAAATAATGTGGTACACCCCTAAAGTACCGCATTCTAGCTATAAAATCCCTCCTTAAAAATTAGATCTATTACCCCGACTACTGAAAAAGTCTATATTTTTCATCACTACTTATGCTAGATTATTTAAAACTTAACGCTAGCTTAATATCTAGTTAATAAGTATTAATTCAAACCATGGAGCGGTTTTTTAGTTTTAAGCCGCAGTAACAGGATTTAGTTATGCGCTTAAAAGCAGCCCTCATTAATTTTTTAAAGGCATAGTTTGGATATGGCTATGCAGCAACAGCTCGACTTTATCGCTTATATCCAGCGCATGCTGGTGGAAGGGGATTTTAGTGCCACTTATAAGTTTGCTTTGTTACATGCGCTTGCTGATATCAGCATTGAAAAACAGCAAATAGATCCGAATGCCCAATTACAAATAACCTTTGACGAATTAGTCGAAAAGTTTATTACCTTGTATTGGCACCAAGCATCTCCTTTTGCTGCTATTGGTAATAATAGAGACCTGTTGCTTTTACAAAACACCAATTCCAAAAAACAAGCCAAAATCATCACCACACTGCACGATGCAAAATTAAGAAACATTAACTCAGTTAGCCAATTAAAAAAGTGCAGTGATTGGGAAAACATACGTAAAACAACGTTAAAAACCATTAAAGAAGGACCGTTATGGTTATTACAAAAGCTAAATGGTAAGGAAGAGTGTTTTTTATACCCTCATGTTAAAGGCCAGCAATACATTACCTTAAATGCAGGTATTGCCAGTTGCTTTAGACGATTTTACGACTTAGTTGTTTACTTAGCCAAAAATGCATGGCTACAAAAAATTCAAAGTATTAAATACAACCAAGCGCTAATTGGCCCGCAAAGCCAACTTCATGACTTTTTATTTGGCTTTGATCGCAATGCACTCAATAAAGAAAAACCTGTATTAATAGAACTACAAAAAGGGCAGTGCTTTTATTGTCAAAAGACATTAAACAGCAAAACTGAGATTGACCACTTTATTCCGTTTACGCGTTACGCCAACGATTTAGGCCATAACTTTGTGGCAGCTCATAGTAAATGCAATAACAGCAAACGCGACTTTTTAGCTGCGCAAGAGCATCGCGAGCGCTGGCAAGAACAAAACCTCGTTATAAATAACCAGCATATAACTCGTGAGTTGAGCGATTATTTTAATTGTGATGCTGAAAAGTCACGCTCAGTGAGCGACTGGGCGTATCAAGTGGCTAGCAGTAATGGCGCAAAACTCTGGCTTGCAAAAGATAGATTTGAGTTTGCAGAAAGTGCTGTTTATTAATAGCAAAAAATGAGCTTGGTTAAGTGGCGGACGGTAAGCCAAGTTATAACGCGTAGGCTCGATTTTATATCGTGCTTTGCTTTTTGAAAACAGGTTTTAAGGCACGTATTTTTATGTGTTTTTAGGAGTTGCGAAGGGATTTAAAAACCTCTATTTGAGGTTTTATCGCGTTGGCGATGGCAACCAAAGAGAGGCTGCCGAGGAGCACACTTGATGTACAACATTGCCTAAATGGTTTTAGGTGTGATCATGGGGAATTGGAGTGTACTGGTAGATTGGTGTTACTCAAAAGATGTTTCATTTAACTCTGTTAATGAATATAGACTGAATGAAAATTGCTCTAATTATAAATAGCTGCTAGGTTTGTAACTACATAATAAGAAAGGACTCTATCTATGAAACTTAATCAAGTTTTATCTATCGTTAATCAAGTTGAAAAATCAAAATTCATTTCATGTCTCGATCGCCTTTGTTCTGATGCAGCAAAAAGTAACAAAAAACTCGCTAAAACAATAGATAACATAGATGGGCAAATAAAAAATGCATCTGGCAGTGAAATAACCCAACTGTTTAATACAGTGAGGGAGTTTTTCAAAGAGTCTGTCAAAGAGCAAATTCTGATGAGTTCTGCTCAATTAAATTTATTAGTCAATTTACTGAGCCGTGACGGGAATTGTGTTGCTCGTATCAGTTGGATTGAAACTCTTTATGCGAAAGAGTGGAAAGAACTATCTAAGCTCTCTAAGGAGCTTTTTAATTGTATAAACCAAGGTTCATCTGATGCATCAATTGATAGAGATAAAGCACTTAAAATTTATCATGCTTGTATGAGTGAAGCATATTTTAATGATCAAAAGAATAACCGTGATGCAAAGGTTACTGACGATGAGAGAAGTATCCTTAATGTACTTGCAAATCAACTAGAGCTTACCACCGATGAATGTGCAGCTATAGAGCATTTAGTGGATGTTATTCCTGAGACGGGTGTTTTAGATGCATTAAATAGTCTAAGAGATATTGGGCTTGTATTTATCAGCAAAAAACGACAAGAAGTATTTGTTCCTGATGAAATTGTTACATTATTAAATGAATTACAAGGCAAAGACTTAGCTGATAAATATGTGTTAAGAATATTAAGAACCTGCACAGATGCTGAGCTTTCAAATGCATTGAAAGCTCATGGTCGTAAGATCAGAGGCATTAGTCGCGCCGAGAAGATTCAAACTATTATTCATTCAGGTATAAGTGCATCTAAGCTTTTAAGTGATGATATCCATAATCCAGAAGACACTCAAAATCAGCGTAAAGAAAGATTAAAACAGCTAATTACTGACCTAGAAATTGATACAGATAAACTGGGTACAACACTCGATGAAAGAATTGGCTTAATTCTAAATTCACTCTCAGGGGCGACTGAAAAAGAGTTCGATTGTTTAAGCGTGAGTGGCTTTAAACAATTGTTAAAGACCTTGGAAGATCATTTTCCATCCATGCAAGCAGTTTTGAAAGAGGCTTTTGAATTAGAGCCAACAGAGATTATTGATACTGAAAAGCTTCGTTCATTGAGTATTACGCCACATGACATTTTATATCTTTTATCTAATGAAGAAGTAAAAGAAGTACGAGATGGTATGGGGTTATCAAAGCGTGGTAATCCTCGCTTTGCCATACTAGAAAGTTTCGCTAATGCAACAGACAAGTTAATAGAGAACTATGACTTATTGGCTAAAAGAGACGTTAATGCTCTTCGAGATGTTGGGGTTGAAGTTTCAGAGGTGGATTTAGGTATTAAGTTCGAAGAAGTTACAAAAGCGATATTAGAAGTTTTAGAATTGAATATTGATGAAGACTTACGCAAAGATCTAAATACGGCCAAAGATAAGGCCGATATTGTTATTTCACTGAGTGATAACGATATTATCATTGGTGAAGCTAAAACTTGCAAGAACGGTGACTTTGCTAAATATTCAACAACCTCTCGTCAAATTAAAGCTTATGTAAATCGTGCTGAGAATCAGGGCAAACGAGTTGCTCAAGTACTAATAATTGCACCGAGTTTTTCTGAGGATTTTATTGAATCTGCTGAAATGGATACAGAGGTAAACATTTCTCTTCTTGAAGCGCATGGCCTGAAGTTGATTCTTGATGCTTTTAAATCTAAACGAAACCCCAGTTTTGCGCCAAAGTTACTTACAAAAGGTGGCTTGTTGAAAGCAGAGTTAATAGCCAAGAATATATAGAAAGGTGTAGTTCCAAAGCCTAAATTACTTGCATGGTTATTTTGAACCACGTAATTGATTATTATCTTTTAAATGTATAGGTTGGTCCTTATAGGGGTAAAGCTTTTTGTATGTTGAAAGTATATGTTTAGACACCTCATGAGGTATTGCGTTACGCTAAAGAGCTTGCAGAAACGGAAAATGCATAAATATGCAAGTTATTTATGAACCACGCTTTAATTATCAGCTAGGATTACTGAAGTATTTGCATCCATTTGATGGTGAAAAGTTTGCCAAAGTAGCATCTGAACTTGATAGTGTGGATGTTGAAGTAATCCAACCGAATGAACCAATTTCTACCGATATAATTAACGAGTACCTCAATGAGCTAATGAGAAAATTGGTCTTGAGTCGAATGCTTATTTTCCGTGCCCTTGAAGTTCCTAAAATCCCTTTTGTTAGCTTTGATTTTCTAGATAAAAAAATCTTAACGCCTATGCGTTTAGCTGTTTCGGGTACTCTATTAGGTGCCGAAAAAGCGCTAGAGTCTGGCGAGACTATGTGGAATTTATCTGGTGGCTTTCATCATGCTAGTAATTTAAATATGGAAGGGTTTTGTATTTATAATGATATTGGCATTACTTACCAGCAATTACGAAAAAATGGCCATTTAAGCGAAACAGATAAAGTGTTGATTATTGACGTTGATGCTCATCATGGCAACGGTAATGCGTATTCATTTAAAGATAATGAAAACGTACATTTGTTAGATGTTTACAATGAAGATATTTACCCAACATCGAGCTTCACCCGCAATAGAGTGAATTTTCCTGTGCCATTAAAAAGCGGTGTCGAAGGCGAAGAGTATTTGACGAAACTTAATCAAGCGCTCGAATTAGTGATTGATGAATATGCTTTGGCTTTTGTAATTGCAGGAACAGATGTACTGGCCGTTGATAAACTGGGTGGCTTTAAACTGACAATAGAAGATGTTGTTGAGCGTGAAAAGAGTATTTTATCTCGTTTAAAAAGCCTAAATATACCAACCGTCGTTACTGGTGGTGGGGGTTACTCAAAACAAAGTGCGTCAGCTATTGCTGCTGCAATTAGAGCGTGTACGGCCTTATGGAAGCGTTAATTTTTTTAAAATCACAAACACCAAGCACAATGCTGTGGTGTCTGTGCATTAAAACGAGCTTTGTTTTATGCAAAGCCCGTTTCAATATCGCGGAAAGTCCATTGGCCGTTTGAGTCGGCAATATCAATTAACTCACACGCTTTTTTATTCCATGCTGCTAAGCAGGTAATGTAGTTTGTTAGTTGGTGAAAAGCGCGGTCTGGTGCATCGGGACGAATTCTTGACATTGAGTAGCTTGAATAAGTTGCGCCACTTCCTACCCAACTTACGATTGAAGAAGCAACGCCGCCGCCAGGAATAACAAAACCCGCTGTTGTTGTGACAAGGCCAAGTATTGTTGCGGCTTTTTCTACACTGTTACCCGTTTTCATAATATCTTCGCTGAGTATAGGGTGTAGTAAAGCGAGTAAGTTAGTTGCTTGGGGTTGGTTAGAAGCAACAGCAACATCATTAGATGTTTTTGGCACATTACCAGGAGCAGATGCACCTCCTCGCATAGCGGGAAGTAAACTGTTAAAAGATTTTTGGCTACGGTTACTTGTTGAAAAAGTCACAGATTCTGTACTTAAGCCGCCCGCTTTTACACGTTTTTGATCTTTTGGTGTGATGGTTGATTTATACGTTCGTTGTAAGCGACGATAAACAGCTGCGCTACATTGTGTCATTTGTATTGCTAGGGCTGCTTGATCTTTAAATTCTCGCCCGATTGCGCGATCTGAAAGTTGGGTTAACTGTGCTTTTTTCTTCAGCACGTGTTGACCAATTATAATATCCATAAAATATCCTTATTAAAATCCTATGGGCAGAATTCTATCATGATTATTTGTAATGTTAATATGCTAAAAATAAATTTTGGGTACTTTATATAGCCCTAAAATAAATAGAGTTTTGTTTAAATTATGTTATAAAAGGCATGTCAGTTCTGAGACTATTTATATTTTTTAGTCGGTAATATTTGTAGGGAAAAACAATTAACAAAATTGATGTGAAATTATGAATAAATGGATTTTATTACTCGCTAGTTTATTAGTAAGCCCAACTTCAATTGCCAACGAGCAATACTCTCAAAACCAATGCGATAACATTAAAGCTGAACGTGAGTCTATTCGTAAAAGAATGAATCGCAGTTATAGCGCACAACAAGGTGAGCGTTGGAATAAGCGCTCCGACGAGCTGTTTACTTTGCTGGCAAGACATTGCAAAAAACCGACAAGAAGCGCGGGTAATGGCGGTAATTATAGTTATCGGTCAAACCCGACAGGGCTTTTAAATACGAAAGTATATAACTCTACTGTTTATTCCAATTCATACAATGATGATGAAAAACGTAAAGCGTGGGGAGAGTTTTATAAGCTACCAGAGCGCTGTAGAGCAAAGAAAATCCAGCAAGCGGATTTTGTATGGTGTAGTGAAAACAAAGTTGAGCAAAAAGCCTTGTTTGAATCTGCTTGGAATGCCCAGCCTTAAATCAAAATTAGGCTTGTTTTTTAAGTTACTTTCTTACACGCGTAGCAGTGGCTTTATGCTGCGACGGTAAGTTATTAAAAGTAGCTTATTAAAACGCGATGTAAAATCGCTGCTACTCATTCTATAGCTCTATCACATCCCCTTGTAAGCTAGGGGTGTGAGTAATGCTGTTTTGCAGTTGCTCTATTAAGAGCTGGGCATTGGCAGAGGGGGTGCGTGAATGCGGCCAGAGGGCGTAAATAGGTCTCGCAGGTAAATTGTGTGGCGTATCTAGGTAATTAAATTGATTGGTGTTTTTTATACAGCCTATTTCACTCATAGGGAGTATGCCTGCACCATAGCCTGCTTCAATCATTTTTCTGGCAATGGTGATATCAAAACAAAAGCTTATTTGCTCATACTCTTTTTTTAATTTGTTTAGCAAACCACTGGGTAGTTGTGACTCAGAGTAGGGGATAATTAAACGTGATTTAGGTGCGCCTTGTTTTGTTATAAGTTTAATTGCAATCATACCTAGGCGTTTTTGGTAGTAGCTAGAGTCTTGTTGTTCGCCAATACGAATAGCTAAGTCAAAACGTTTTTGGCTTAACTGACTATTGGCATTGCTTGGGTATATGTGGAGGTTTAACGCAGGGTTTGCCATCGCAAATTGATTAATTGCGCCCATCAGTGGACCCGCAATGATGTTTTGTGGGCACAACAGGTAAAAGTCTTTTGCGGTAGGCGAGTCGTTTAATTGTGCTAACTGACTATTGAGAGCAAGCACTTGCTCGCCTAATTCGTTATAAAGTGACTCGCCTTTGGTGGTTAACACAATGCCTCTGGCCGTGCGTTGTAATAATGGCTCACCGAGCTTGTCTTCGAGTGTTTGAATGCGCCTAGAAAGCGTTGATAGATTCAGTCCTAAATCTTTTGCTGTTTGGCTCATGCTTTTACGGCGGGCTATTTCGATAAATAAATGCAGATCATCCAGCATACTACTCCCTCAATCTTAGTTTGCATTTTAGTGACTGTTGCTACTTGGGCTATGCAAATATAGTAACGCCAAGGAGGACATATGAAAATTCATTTTACATTTACTGCGGCATTTTCGTTTTTAATGTCGTTTTTGCTTTCGGCATGGGTTACCTATGTCAATTTAGGGCTAAGCGATACATTTTTAGCAAGCTGGATGAAGGCGTTTGCCAATGCATGGCCTGCTGCTTTTGTGGTGGCTTTTACGGTTGCGCCGCCAATAAGGGCATTGGTTTTAAAATTATACGCTAAGGAGTTAGTATGATTAATATCGTAGCAAAAATTACCCCTAAAGCAGCATTTTTTGAAGACTGTAAAGGGCGTTTACAGGGCATATTAAACGCCACTCGTGCAGAGCAGGGTTGTAATCGTTTTGAGCTGTTTGCGAGTAAAGAGCAGCGTTGTCTGTTTTTAGTTGAGCAGTTTGTATCGCAAGCTGCACTTGATGCTCATTACGAGCAGCCATACACCAAAGCTGTGTTCGCTTTTTATGAAAATGCGCTGGCACAGCCTGTTGAGGTTTCAAAAGTAGAGGTGTATTAGTTAAAAGCCAAATATAAATATTCGGTTATTAAAGCGCCTCATTATAGCTCGTTTATTACTCATAAATTGGTTGTGGGGCGCTTTACTGCATGGCCATATGGCATGGCGCGCGAAACAAGTTTCACGCCTACTCAGTCGCACTTTTAGATCATCGATAGTTTTGTAGTTAGACAAAGGAATTAGCCTTTTTGATAATAAGAAACGATACATAGGCAAATAATCGCCCCAAAGACCGAGATTAAGTGCGCAGCTCCTATAACTTTGTCGATAGGCCTTGCATATTTAGCTACAAAGCGGCCATCAAATAGTGGCGTTGGGATTCTTGAACGCTCAAAAAACATAGCAAATATATAAAACGAAACGCTTGCGCCGATACCTTTATCCCAACTAGGGGGAGATACACCATCTTTCTCCATATGCTTATCTATATACTTCACTGACACTCGATAAAACAGCACGCCTGACGCAAAAGTAACCACTGTAAATATAATGAAGGAGTAGAAAATAAAGATTTTAAAATCCATTTTGTAAATTCTCTTTTGTTTAGAGTTTATCTAAATACATGGCTGTAAATACACTGATTGTGAACCCTATCATTGTAAAAAGATGTAAGAATGCTAGTACTTTGTCTACTGACCTTGCATATTTTGCTATAAGACGGCCATCAAAAATAGGTGTGGGTAATCGCGAGCGTTTGAAAAATATTGCCATGGCATAAAAAGGGGGTACTAGCGCCAGTGCCTTTGTCCCAAAGCGGAGGAGTAACACTGTCGTTTAGCATTTGTTTATTTATGTACTCGATAGAGATGCGTGTAAATAAAACTACAAAAAGAAACGCTAAAGCCATGAATACAAACATGTTCGCTAGAACTAATTTTTCCAATGAGATCGTCATAATGGCGCCTCCTGTCATAGAGGTTAATTCAGGTAAGGCTTTTAAATAAAGTAATAATACAGAGGCAAATTATCATGCCAGCCACTGAAGTAAAATAAATTGCTGCAATTACTTTATCAATAGTCCGCGCATGTTTAGCGATAAAGCGGGCATCAAATAGTTTATTTTTAATTCTGTACTTGTTAAAAAGTATTGCAAATACATAAACCGAAGCGCTTGCTCCAATCCCTTGATCCCAACTGGGTGGGTACACGCCATCTTTTTCCATTTTTTTATTTATATGCTTAATCGACACTCTTGAAAATAAAAGAGATGAAATAAAAAAGCTGAAAAGAAAAGTTAAAAATAAGGAAGTTAAAATAGGAGCTAGAGTAAGATCCATCTATAAAATACCCCTATGAATAGTTTACGATCATAAATATTATCAATAGCCTTTTTTACGAAGCTATTAGTATTAATACACATATTTATTTTAGAAATAAGTAAAAAAACTCAGCTACAACAAAAAGTACTCTAAAATTACCATAAGGAATACGCTAATTATAAAGCCAGATGTTGATACAAGGTGCAAAAAAGCGAGAAACTTATCAATAGGCCTTGCGTGTTTGGCGACAAACCTGCCATCAAATAATGGCGTAGACTTACGAGTTCTTTTTACAAAGATAGCGAGTGCGTAAAAAGGAGCACTTGCTCCAATTCCTCTATCCCAACTAGGAGATGAAACTCCATTTTCCTGCATTTTACTTTCTATATGTCGTATTGATATTCTGGGGAATATCACAGTCATTATCATCATGAGAGCAAAGAAGAAAATTACACAATACAGGATAAAGTTAAGTACTGTCATTGCAAAAAAATCTTGTGTTAAGGGTTATCTATTATATAAAGTTTTAGCTTTTTTGTAGTGGCTACGTCATCAGTTGCTTTGATAATATAAGGCAATACAAAGACTAATGGTAGTTCCTGTAACTGAGAGAAAGTAAGCCGCTGTAATCACTCTATCAATAGGTCGTGTATGGTTAGCTATAAAGCGGGCATCAAATAGTTTATTTTTAATTCTGTAGTTGTTAAAAAGTATTGCAAATACATAAAACGAATCGCTTGCGCCGATACCTCGGTCCCAACTATGAAGGTGCAAGTCGTCTAGTTCCATTTTTTATATGCTTAATTGACACTTTTGAAAATAAAAGAGATGAAATAAAGCAAACACATATGAATGTTATTAGTAAGTAGCCTGATAAATAAGCCATAGACATTAATATACTTTCTCGAGTATAAGGTTTCCTATAGAGCATGTTTAGAAGCTTAACTTTATAACAGATAAATAAACAGGTCTATTTCCATTCCTCATGCTCTATATAAAATTAAGTTTGCTCGCAATGTCTAAGCTAAAAGTTAAATTCAAGAGGGGAAATATTAACGGGAGTTATTTAGTATATAAGCAGTTAAAATGTATTAACAAAAAAGCAGTTACTTATCATCTTTTTTAGTCATTTTAGCGCTGTTTTGTTGCAGTATTATATAAAAATGTTAGGCTGTACCTCTAACTTTTACAGTGACGTAAATTTATGATCAAAAGGATTTTATTATCAGCTTTATTCATGGCTCCTTGTTTTGCATGGGGGCAGCAAGCTCTCAGTGTTGAGCAATGCGAAAGCATGCAAGCAGAGCGAGCTGAGCTGCAATCAGCCATTCGAAAAACCCACCTACTCGATAAAATTGATTCGTACAAACAACGCTTACATAATCTTTCATCGCGCATTTCAGATAATTGCTTAACCGACGAACAAATATTAAAGCGAACTCATTCGTTTTATAACCAAGATATTGCTTATCTTGAAAACCCATTAGCTAAACCCTTATCTGAGCAAGGTTATATTAGTAAACAAGCAGCGTGGGAGCGTTATTATGTTATTCCTTCGCGTTGTTTACACAGGCCTTTAAATATTCAATATTTAGATTGGTGTATCGAGAATAAACAGGTTCAGTTTCAGCAGTTTGATATGTTGTGGCAGCAAAAAAGTGCGCAGTATGAAAGAGCTGAGGCTAAATCGACAGATTCCTTTCACGAGTTTGTATTACCGAGTAAGTCTGAACGAGCTAGAATAATGGCTGAACGGGAGTTAAAGCGTTATAGCTACACTAACGATACAATTCTACCAACAAATATTATTGTGTTATGTGCGTTAGCCGTAACGGTGTTCTTTTCGCTTATCTTTATTTTTCACTTTTTAATGCGCCCACGTCCTGCTATTAAAGACTAAGTTAGAGTGCAATAAACTATGAATAGTTTATTGCACTCTAACTAATATCAAC
>NZ_CP091442.1:3597500-3622777 GCF_021729425.1 Pseudoalteromonas sp. CF6-2 | reverse complement strand
TAATTTTATTCCCGTTCATCTTAAATGATGGAAAATCAAACATTTATTGCTAATCTTTGACCGATTTTATCGACCCAGACCGACTATTATGAAGGCACTTTATCCACAAGTACAAGATTGATTTTTCTGAAAAAGATGATCTCACGCAAAAAAACAAGTAACACCATGATTTATAGTGTGTTTATTTTTTCAACCTGAACACTGATCATAGCAAATTTGCAGGCAGATCGCGATCGAAATCTACGATCTAATTTACTTTTCCCAAGCTTTTATTCACTTTTTATACAGAGGCTGTGGAAAACTTCTTATTTATGATGATCCTATATGATCAGGATAAAGGATCCTTTATAATTACTACCTCTGCAGCGTTTTAATGATTGACTTTTGTGGTCTTCATCTATAATATCTCGCGCTCGCAATGGCACCTGTGCCAGGATCGCGACCTGCATAGGATGTTTTAACCTTAACCGATCGGATGGAATTGTTATGAAAAGAACTTTTCAACCTAGCGTTTTAAAACGCAAACGTACACACGGTTTCCGTGCTCGTATGGCATCAGCAAATGGCCGTAAAGTATTAGCTCGTCGTCGTGCTAAAGGCCGTAAAGTACTTTCTGCTTAATATATAAGTGGAAGACTTTAGCTTCAGCAGGGAGTTACGTTTGTTAACTCCCTCGCATTACTCCCGCATTTTTAATGAACCAGCACGCGCTGCGACTCCTTTCTTTACTTTATTAGCCAAACGCAATGACCAAGCTAATCCTCGGTTAGGTCTTACGGTTGCAAAAAAACGCGTTAAAAAAGCCTGTCAACGAAATCGAATTAAACGCCTTGCTCGCGAAAGTTTCCGTTTAAATCAACATAAACTCGATAACATTGATATAGTGCTTATGGTTAAAAGTGGTATTGATGAGCAGTCAAACGCAGAGCTAACCAAACAATTGGATAAATTGTGGCGAAAAATTAATGAACGCTGCAAGCCAGGTGCACCAAAGCCACCTCCTTTTAAAAAACGCCCCAATAAATTGGCTAAATCTAATAAACAAGCCTGATAGCAATAGAATTACAGGCTTAATTAGGGTATCTTTAGCTCACCTTTTAATCATGCATTTAAAATTCTATATTGGGAATTTAAATTCATGGTATCCATTGACTAAATTAACGCAGGGGCAGACACATCATGAGGTTACTTAAGCCACTTGTTGCTATTCCAAAGCGCTGTTTAGTCATGCTTATACGCGGCTATCAAAAATGGGTAAGCCCGTTATTAGGCCCGCATTGTCGTTTTAATCCAACCTGCTCAAGTTATGCTATTCAAGCAATTAATTTGCATGGAAGTGTAAAAGGCAGTTGGTTAGCTGTTAAACGCATATTAAAATGCCACCCTTTACATGCTGGTGGGGATGATCCCGTACCGGCAAAAAATCATATTAACCACCAACACGAGAAATAAGAGCTGTTATGGAATCGCAACGCACGTTTTTATTAATCGGCTTGATGCTTGTGTCGTTTTTATTATTCCAAGAATGGAATAACGACTACAATGCACCAAAAGCTGATCCAAGTGCCACAACACAAACACAAGGCGCAACAACACCAGAATCAGATGAGTTTATTCCGGCATCATCTGACGGTGATGTACCTGCAGTTACAACTGCAAAGCGCTCAGTTATTGATGTAACAACTGATGTGTTTACTGTAAAAATTGACACCCGCGGTGGTGACATTATTGAAGCAGACCTACTTCAATATGAAGAGACAAAAGGAAGTGATACTCCTTACATGCTCCTAGGTGTGTTTGACGGTAAACAATACTTCTCACAAAGTGGCTTGATAGGCTTAAATGGCCCCGACGCAACAGTCAAAGGCCGCCCTGTTTACAAAACCACACAAAAAGCATTTACATTAAATGGTGATGAGCTGCGTGTTCCACTTGAATTCACTGACAGTAAAGGTATTACGTTTACTAAGACTTATATTTTCAAAAAAGGTAATTACGCCGTTGATTTAGAGTACACAGTAAACAACGTAACAGCAGAGCCTATTCAAGTTCAGCTATACACGCAAGTTAAGCGTACTGTACAAGAAAAAGGTAGCTTAGTTGATCAAAACTACCTAGGTGCAGCTTACGGTACTGAAGAAGAGCCATACGAAAAGTACAGCTTCTCAGACATGGCTGATAAAAACCTCAACATCACTACATCTGGCGGTTATATCGCATTTATCCAACATTACTTCGTAAGTGCATGGGTGCCAAAGCAAGATCAACAAAATACCCTTTACAGCAAACTAGTTGCTGGTAATGCAGCCATTATTGGTACTAAAGGTGAAGCGGTAAATGTTCAGGCAGGCTCACAAACGACTCTTTCTTCTACGTACTACATGGGCCCAAAAGAGTCTGATGTACTAGAAGCAATTCACCCAGACTTAGACCTCACAGTAGACTATGGTTGGTTATGGTTTATCTCTCAACCATTATTTGTATTACTGAAGTGGTTACACAGCATCCTAGGTAACTGGGGTCTGGCAATCATTGCAATTACGGTTATCGTTAAAACTGCAATGTACCCACTTACAAAAGCGCAATATACGTCGATGGCGAAGATGCGCGCATTACAACCTAAAATGGCTGCTCTAAAAGAGAAGTATGGCGATGATCGTCAAAAATTCGGTCAAGCTATGATGGAAATGTATAAGAAAGAAAAAGTGAACCCTATGGGTGGCTGTTTCCCTCTTTTACTACAAATGCCTATTTTCTTAGCCTTATTCTACGTATTCCTAGAATCAACTGAGCTACGCCATGCTGAATTCGTTTTATGGTTAAATGACTTATCAGCAATGGACCCATACTATGTATTACCAGTTCTATTTGGTTTAAGTATGTTCGTTACTCAGAAGCTGCAACCTATGACAGTTCAAGATCCTATGCAGCAAAAAATGATGACCTTTATGCCTGTAATCTTCTCAATTTTCTTCTTATGGTTCCCATCTGGTCTAGTACTTTACTGGTTAGTATCGAACCTTATCTCAATCGCACAGATGCTAATCATCTACCGCGGTATGGAGAAAAAAGGTATTAAGGTAAGAGGCTAAACTCTTAACCCAACAAAAAAGGCGCTAACTGCGCCTTTTTTCATACCTGAAAATAGCTAACCCAGAATCGGAGAATAAACCTGATTGGGTACACTGCGCTCAGTAAAGCTCAAACTTGTTGTTAGTAGCGAAGCAACCACCAAACCGATTGCAATCATCCCTGATAATCCAAGCCACTTTACAGCCGTTGTTTTACGCTTAACCCTAAGCCAACTCATATAGATGCCAGCAGCGCTTACAAAGCTCATCAATGCACCAAATAACCCCCAAATAAGCTTGGTACCAATTCCTGCAAAGTTACCAAAATGCAAAGGATCAGCGGTATCGGTGATTCTTGCGACAATAGGTAATTGTTCCCCTTTTTGTATGCCAAGAACTTCACCGGAGCTTGGCTCCAAATACACACGATTAGCACGTAGACGAAGTAAAATATCATTGTTATAACCACGCACTTCAATAGGTTGATCCGCTTTATTAGGATAACGAATATAGCGAATATCAAGGCTGGGAAATGCCTGTTGAGCGGCCTCATAAGCAGCAGCTAAACTAATTGGCGATACATCTTTACGAGGACTTTGTTTTTTAAACTCACTCACAGCTGGTGGAGCAGAAACAGTGTGTGGCACTTTTGCGGTTTGCAGCCCATGTTCGACTAAATACCAAATCCCTGTAATTGCCATCACAGCAATAAACCATAAACTCCAAAGCCCTAACAGCTTATGCCAATCAGACCAACTACTGCGCTTATCAAGGCTAAGCGCAGCAGGCTTTTTTATAAAGCCTTGCCACCAGCGCCGATACACATAAAAACTCGAAACCAATAAAATAACGAGTAACATACTCAAACTGGTGACGATTAATTTACCTGTCCAGCCCATCGACAAGTTCATATGCCAGTTACGTAAAAACCGCGATATCCGCGCCCACTCTCCTCCACCGAGTAAGGTGCCGGTTGCTGCATCTAAATAAACAAAACGAAATGAGTCACCAACTTTAAGGGCCGCTTCAGTGGCAAGGTAATCTTGCTTATGACGTTGTATATAGAGTATCTGAGCTTGCGGATAATGCTTATTAAGGGTGTTTTCGAGAGCAAGGTAGTTAGTAGAGGAAGAAGAACTTAAAGCACGGTACTTAGCGCCTGTTAAGTACTCGAGTTCATGGCTTAACGTAGCGAGTGTGCCCGATACGCAAGTAACAAAAAGCAGGACTCCAACAAAGAGTCCTGCCCAAGAGTGTAAGTTAAACCAACTTTTAGCGTTCACACGCCACCATTAAAAGCTATATTTAGCACTTAAATAGACACGGCGTGGTTCACCAGGAAAGTGCCCTGTTCGCTCGATAAAGCCGCTGCTTGCGTATTCTTTATCAAACACGTTCTTAACTGATAGCTGCCATTGCCAGTTATCGACCCTTGTTTGCCACGCCATGTTGTAAACAGTGTAAGGTTTAACGTGTTGGCCACCTAAACTAAGCTGTTCATCAACATAATCTAAGCCAGCAGAAATGGATGACGATAAGCTAGGTAGCTCATAGCGTGTCCATATACCTAGAGTATTTTGCGGCGCGTTAGCAAATTTATCGCTATCAGGAATTTGGTTAGTAATACTATCATTTGCTTCAGTGATACGGGTATCATTATAAGCATAGCTTGCAGTAACTACCCAGCGCTCAGTGATGTCACCAACCACTTCGAGTTCAAAACCTTTACTTTGTACTTCACCAACGGCAACTAAATCATCAACGCCGTCACCTGCAACATCACCTAATAAGCTAGGCTGCAGGATATTTTTGCGGACAATATCGTACACAGCCATATTAACAGCAAGTGTGTCTTCTAATAATTTAGTTCTTAAACCCAACTCATTAATACGGCTAGTCTCTGGCGAGAATGGGCCGCCTTTAGCTGTTTCTTGATTACTGGCACTTTGCGGTACAAAGCCAGTACCATGTAACGCATAAGGGAAGAACATATTGTTAATGTTATAGCTGGTACCAATTCGGTAGGTTAAGTCGCTATCAGAAAACTCTGTTTGATTTAACAAATCTTTATCTTCAAAACGATCATACCTTAAGCCAGCAGTCACACTCCAATTTGCGGTGATATCTAGCTGGTCTTGCAAGTACGCACCAAAACGGGTGCTATTCGTTTTGCCAAGCCTTGGTGTAATACTATCAAGGTCATAATCATCAGCAGAGGTTAAACCATATTCAGGGTTGTTAAGAGCAAGACCAGGTACAGGGCCACCTTTACTTTGTTGTGTAGCTGTACGGTAAACGCTTTCAAAATCATGTTCATACCAATCACTACCAAACAGCACTTGATGCTGCATGTCTGCCACTACAAATTCTGCAATCGCATTAGCTGTTAAGCTAAAGCCTTTGTTCTCACGTACTTGATCACGAAACTCACGGTGGCTCCAATCAACAATACCGTCGTCATCTGTATCAACGAGGCCTCTTGGTTCATGGTAGTTTTGCACTTCTTTGTTATCAAAATAACGTGCTGTAACATCTGTGCGCCAAACATCATTAAACTCATGTTTTAAAGTAGCCTGATAAACATGGGCTTCAACATTTTGAAAGTCTGTCGCCTCGTTATGATTCCAGCTAATATCAGTTAGAAAATTGCCATTATCATCGGCAGGCACACCACGTAAACGTGCTCCACCCAACTCTTGCTCTATATAGGTATACTGAGTGGTCAATTCGGTTGCACTATTTATAAACCACGTATAACCAAGATCAACAATGGTATTATCGCTGCTAGTATTAGCGCGGAATGGTTTTTCAGTATCACGGTAAAGACCAATACGATAAGCATGGTTATCAAGTGACTCACTTAAAGTCCCCGTGCTTTCTAATGCGCCACTGAAGAAGTCATCATTCCCCACTTCCACTTCAATACTGTGCTCACTGGTGAATTTAGGCTTCTTAGTTACATAGTTAATAATACCGCCTGGATTACCACTGCCGTATATAGCACCAGCAGGCCCTTTTAAAACCGCAACTTGTTCAATATTAAATAATTGCGGTACAGCAAAGCCATTGAAAGGATCGCCCTTCACACCATCGTATAAAATCTCATCTTGGCGAAAGCCACGGAATGTCACGCCCGAATAACTAAAAGCATTAACACCAGCAATATTGCTATAAAGGTCGGTAATTTGCCGAGCAGCCTGATCGCTAATCAGCTCCTGCGGCAAAATTTGAATTGACTGAGGAATTTTCTCTAAAGGTGTATTGGTACGAGTAGCAAAGCTAGACTCGGTTGGCCGATATAAAGAAAACGCACGACCAACAACTTCTATTTTTTCGAGTTCTTTTAAATCATTTTGATCAGAAGTAGCAACTTCAGTTTGCGAATGAGCAATACCTGAAAAACCCGCAGCAAGAGCAATAAAAACAGCAGAAAAACGCATAATAAAAAGGGACAAGATTAATAATGTGCAACATGTTAATGAATATAATTATCATTTGCAATATGTGTTTATTATTAATTAAAGCTAAATAAAGTATTACTTACATCAGGCTTTTGCTACTTCATTACTCAAACAGCTATTCGCATGAAATTAAGCCATAGGTTACAATAGAGCCAGCATTCATTCTTTTATTGGCATTATTTCATCGCATGATTAATCAAGACACAATTGCAGCACAAGCGACCGCACCTGGACGTGGTGGGGTTGGTATTATTCGCGTCTCTGGCAGCTTAGCTAAAACAGTGGCAGAGCACATTATTGGCCGTTGCCCTAAAACACGTTACGCAGACTATGTGCCCTTTAAAAGCTTGAGCGGTGAACAGCTTGACCAAGGTATTGCTATTTACTTCCAAGGGCCAAACTCATTTACCGGCGAAGACGTACTTGAACTACAAGGTCACGGCGGTCCTGTTGTATTAGATATGCTATTAAAAGAGATTAGCCAAATTGACGGTGTTCGTTTAGCAAAGCCAGGAGAGTTCTCTGAGCGCGCATTTATGAATGACAAGCTTGATTTAACTCAAGCTGAGGCAATTGCCGACCTCATCAATGCAACCAGTGAACAAGCTGCAAAAAGTGCACTCCAATCTCTACAAGGTGAATTTTCTAAGCACATCGAAACGCTGGTGGAGAAAGTCATTCACCTACGTATGTATGTTGAGGCCGCGATTGATTTTCCAGATGAAGAAATCGACTTCCTATCAGACGGTAAAGTATCCGCAGATCTCAATGCTATTATTGATCAATTAGAGAATGTAACTCAGCAAGCTAAACAAGGTAGCATCATGCGTGAAGGTATGCGTGTTGTTATTGCCGGTCGCCCTAATGCTGGTAAATCAAGCTTATTAAATGCGTTAGCTGGCCGAGATGCAGCCATCGTTACCGAAATAGCTGGCACAACACGTGATGTATTACGTGAGCATATTCACATTGACGGTATGCCACTGCATATTATTGATACCGCAGGTCTGCGTGAAAGCCCAGATAAAGTTGAGCAAATTGGTATTGAGCGCGCATGGGATGAAATTAACCAAGCCGATCGCGTACTATTTATGTTAGATGGCACAGATACATCAGCCACTGACCCTCATGATATCTGGCCGGAGTTTATGGCCAAGTTACCAGAAGGTATGGGCGTTACTGTGATCCGAAATAAAGCCGATATTTCTGGTGAAAATGTCGGTATGGATGAACATGATCAATATCCAGTGATCCGCTTAAGCGCTAAAAATGCAGAAGGTATAGAGTTAGTTCGTACTCACTTAAAGGCATGTATTGGTTTCCAAGGTGCCACAGAAGGTGGATTCATGGCGCGCCGTCGTCACCTAGATGCACTTGATCACGCAGCCTATCATTTAAACACGGGCAAAGAGCAATTAGAGATGCATATTGCTGGTGAGATCCTGGCTGAAGAGTTACGTCTAACTCAACAGTTCTTAAATGAGATAACGGGTGAATTTACTTCTGATGACCTACTAGGGAAAATCTTTAGTTCGTTCTGTATCGGTAAATAAATTCCGGTCATCAATATTTATAAAAAGAGTCTTTAGACTCTTTTTTTGCTTTTAATCCAGCAATCAATTATCGGTTCAGGGCCGAAACCAGCCAGTAATTAATTTCATATCAATTAGTCTAGCGATGTCATTAAACGGAGGACATCATGGACAAATATCAACTCTTTCACCAATTACACCACCAGCAAAAGGGCTTTGTACTCGCTAATGCGTGGGATCTAAGTTCTGCACAATTCATCCAAGCTGCGGGAGCTAAGGCTGTAGCAACAACCAGCTGGGGTATTGCTGCCAGTTTAGGTCTAGCTGATGGTGAAAACATTTCTTTTCAAACTCAGATAACGCTGGTTAAAAGCTTAACCAAACACCTTCATATTCCACTTTCTGTCGATATAGAGTCAGGTTACAGTAACGATCCGCAGCAAATCAGCCAAAACGTTTTAGTATTAGCAAGATTAGGGGTTGTAGGCATCAATATAGAAGATTCAGACAAAGACACTGACACACTGAGATCCATTGAGCAGCAATGCACTATTATTAGTGAGATAAAGAAAGTACTTAACGAAAATGGCTTCGGTAGTTTATTTATTAACGCCAGAACCGATACCTACTTTGTTAGTGACAGCCCTTTTCAAGCAACATTGAAGCGTGCAAAAGCATATCAAGATGCAGGTGCAGACGGTCTGTTTGTGCCCGGCATAACTAACATTGAGCACATAACCAGCTTAGCTAACACGATAGATATGCCACTAAATGTGATGGCGATAAACAATTTTAACTCAGCAAAAGCGGCTTTCGCTGGTGGCGCAAAACGGTTTTCATTGGGTAATTCGCTCTATGATCTAGTCGGTAATACGATAAAAACCAGTTTAACTCAGATCGAAAATTAATATTGCGAGCTAAAAAATCAGATCAAAACAGCTTTTAAGATCGAATTTAGCTAAAAATGTTATCCACATTTGGGGCTTTTTTAGATCTAAAGGCTGATTTGATCATAAAAAAACGCTGTAATTTGAATCTATTTTCATACAACGGCCTTTTTTAATAACTAATTTTCTTAAAAACACCCTAAATTGGCGCTTATTTTAGTTTTTTTCGATCTATTTTATTGATCGCAAATTGCAAACCGATCGTTATCAACAAGCGATCTATCCACAAAACGATCATACTCACTATTTAAATCAGATCTAAAAAACAAAGCACTTACGCACAATTAAAGATCAACAACTTAGCAAAGTTATACAGTGTCTAAATTCTAGCTTGATCAGAACTTTCCCCAAATTTATTAACAGCTTGATCAAAGGGTTTAATTTATGAACCAATATAAAAAACCATTAAAAACAGTTAATTATAAAAAACATTAAATTTAAGCTGTTATTTTAAGCAGAAAAACTTATTCAGATCGTAATTCAACGCTTTACTCACACCCTAACTTAGTTATCATGTGGCCACTTATTTCTATACATGATCAATCACATGCAATCAGTAAATATCATCGTTGGCAGCCAAATGGGATCTGCTGAATACGTGGCAGAGCAACTGGCAGAAGCCCTTGAACAACAAGGAGTTCTAGTGCAGCTTCACGAACAGCCTGAATTTGATGATATTGCTCAGCAAGATACTATTTGGTTGTTATGTACTTCGACATATGGTGCGGGAGACTACCCAGAGAACCTACTGCCATTTGTTGAATCAATTAACCAACAGGCTGATCTTAAAGGATTAAACTACAGTGTGATCGGATTAGGTGACACTAGTTACGACACCTATAATTATGCAGGCCGTAATCTCGATGAATTATTAGCAAATAAAGGTGCAAACCGCGTGGCAGAACGCTTAGAGCTCAATATTATTGATGAAGCATTACCAGAAGACACAGCATTAGCCTGGTTACCAAGCTGGATCGAGTCAGTAGGACTCAATTAAGCCGATCGGTGTTGATCGTTGTAATAAAAGTTACCCACAATTTACTGATAATTTAGATCGGATTGTGGATAAACACTGATCTAACTGCGATTTTAACCTAGTTTATCCCTTGGATAAGATCCAACTGATATTCCCCTGTGTATAAATAGCCCTTTTGATCAAAGCTTGTACTCGGGAAGATCCGATCATACTAACACCTTTAGATCTGCGTTAAGATCATGTTTTAAATAGTAAAGCGAACATTATCAACAGATCTAGCCGTTACTAATAGTAAGAGTAATAAAAGATCTCTTTAAAAGATCCTTTATATTATTAGAGATCACCCACTTAGATCTTGAGCACTGTTTAATCATTTATCTTCTCTAAATTTCTAGGTAGAATACGCTCCCTTTACAAAGTTTTGCTGGTTGATTAGTAGGATCCCATAAATGATTTTTCACGAACGTTTTGATGTTATTGTTGTAGGTGGTGGACATGCAGGTACTGAAGCTGCATTAGCATCTGCTCGCATGGGCATGAATACCCTATTGCTAACTCATAATATGGATACCCTTGGTCAAATGTCTTGTAATCCGGCAATTGGCGGTATTGGTAAAGGCCATTTAGTTAAAGAGATCGATGCACTTGGTGGTGCAATGGCTCAGGCTATTGATAAAGGCGGTATTCAATTTCGTACTTTAAACTCATCTAAAGGCCCTGCTGTACGTGCTACACGTGCGCAAGCTGACCGTGCTTTGTATAAAGCAGCTATTCAACACACTTTACAACATCAAGAAAATTTAAAGATCTTCCAACAATCATGTGACGATCTAATCGTTGAAGGTGATCGAGTAATCGGTGTTGTAACTCAAATGGGTCTTCGTTTTAGCGCGCCTTCTGTGGTTCTTACCGTGGGTACTTTCTTAGGTGGTCAGATCCATATTGGTTTAGAGAACTTCAAAGGCGGTCGTGCCGGTGATCCACCTTCAATTGCACTTGCAGAGCGTTTACGTGAATTACCGTTTCGTGTTGATCGCTTAAAAACAGGCACGCCTCCTCGTATTGATGCGCGTACTGTTGATTTTAGCAAAATGCAAGAACAACCTGGTGATACCCCAACGCCTGTATTCTCATTTATGGGTAAACAAGCAGATCATCCACAGCAGATCCCGTGTTACATCACTTATACAAATGAAAAAACACATGATGTGATCCGCAATAACTTACATCGCTCACCTATGTATTCAGGCGTTATTGAAGGTATTGGTCCACGTTACTGCCCTTCAATCGAAGATAAGATCGTACGTTTTGCTGATAAAGATAAACATCAAATCTTTGTTGAACCTGAAGGTCTAACATCATACGAATTATATCCAAATGGTATCTCGACAAGTTTACCGTTTGATGTGCAACTTGAAATTGTGCAATCAATCACTGGTTTTGAAAATGCACATATTTGTCGTCCTGGTTATGCTATTGAGTATGACTTCTTTGATCCGCGCGACTTAAAGCAATCATTAGAAACGAAATTTATTAATGGTTTATTCTTCGCAGGTCAAATCAATGGAACAACCGGTTACGAAGAAGCCGGCGCACAAGGTTTAATCGCGGGTATGAACGCGGCATTACAAGTACAGGGCAAAGAGTCTTGGACACCTCGCCGTGATGAAGCATACACAGGTGTACTAATTGACGATTTAGCAACATTAGGTACTAAAGAACCGTACCGTATGTTTACCAGCCGTGCTGAATACCGTTTATTACTTCGTGAAGACAATGCTGACATTCGTTTAACTGCTAAAGGCCGTGAACTTGGCTTAGTTGATGATGCTCGTTGGGCTGCCTTTAACGAAAAAATGGAAATCATCGAAAAAGAAACGCAACGTTTAAAAGAAACATGGATCCACAAAGATCACGTTGCTGTTGATCAAGTAAACGCGCTATTAAAAACACCACTTACGCGTGAAGCGAGTTTAGAGGATCTGATCCGTCGTCCTGAAATTCGTTATAATGACCTAATGGCGATCGATGGTTTAGGTTCTGAGTTTGATAACCAAGCTGCACTTGAGCAAGTTGAAATTCATACTAAGTATGCAGGCTATATTGCTCGTCAACAAGATGAGATCAACAAGCAACTACGTCATGAACAAACTGTATTACCAAAAGACTTTGATTATTCAACTGTTTCTGGTTTATCAAATGAGGTTATTGCAAAGCTTACTGATAGTCGTCCTGATACAATTGGCCAAGCGTCACGTATTTCAGGTATCACCCCTGCTGCTATTTCGCTATTATTAGTTTATCTGAAAAAGCAAGGCTTACTGCGCAAGACTGCGTAGTTGGTGAGGAATACAGTGTTACAACAACAATTAACTTCACTGTTAGCGCAAACTGACATTGCGCTAACAGAAAAACAGCAACAACAACTTGTGCAATATGTTGAATTACTCGACAAGTGGAACAAAGCTTATAACTTAACCTCTGTTCGTTTACCTGAAGAAATGATGGTTAAGCATATTATGGATAGCTTAGTTGTTGCACCACACCTTGAAGGCAAACATTACATTGATGTAGGTACAGGCCCTGGTTTACCGGGTATCGTATTAGCTATCGCTTTACCTGATACACAATTTGTATTGTTAGATAGTTTAGGTAAACGGGTGCGCTTTTTGATGCAGGTAAAACATGCACTAGGCCTTGAAAATGTAACCCCAGTGCAGTCTAGAGTTGAAGAATATCAACCAAGTGTTAAATTAGATGGTGTTTTAAGTCGTGCATTCGCTTCATTGCAAGATATGGTTGACTGGTGTGCGCACTTGATTGATCATTCAGGTAAATTTATCGCCTTAAAAGGCGTGTTTCCGAGCGAAGAACTAGACTCATTACCTAAAGGTATTAAGTTTGATGAAAAAATCAGCTTGGAAGTACCTGAGTTAGATGCACAAAGACATCTAATCATTCTATCTAAAGACTAGGGATCAGACACTGTGGCAAAAGTCATCGCATTAGCAAACCAAAAAGGGGGAGTTGGTAAAACAACCACCGCTGTGAATCTTGCGGCATCTATGGCTGCGACGAAGCGTAAAGTGTTATTAATCGATCTTGATCCGCAAGGAAACGCTACTATGGGTAGCGGTGTCGATAAATACGGCGATGTAGCAACGATTTACGATTTATTAATTGAAGAAACCCCGATTAATGAAGTTATTAATAAAGAAACGTCAGGTGAATATCATTTAATTGCAGCAAATGGGGATGTGACAGCCGCAGAAGTTAAATTAATGGAATTGTTTGCACGTGAAGTGCGCTTACGCAATGCACTTGAACAAATTCAAGACCAATACGATTTCATTTTTATCGACTGCCCACCTTCACTTAATATGCTAACGGTTAATGCTATGGCTGCCGCAGATTCGATTTTAGTTCCGATGCAATGTGAGTATTATGCCCTTGAAGGTTTAACCGCATTGATGGATACCATCACGCAACTATCTAAGTTAGTAAATCCAGCGTTAACAATTGAAGGTATTTTACGCACCATGTATGATCCGCGTAATCGCCTTGCAAATGATGTATCTGAACAACTAAAACAACATTTTGGCGATAAAGTTTATCGTACCGTTATCCCACGTAATGTCCGTTTAGCAGAAGCGCCAAGTTTTGGTGCCCCTGCCATGTATTATGACCGTGCATCAAGTGGCGCTAAAGCATACTTAGCCCTTGCCGGTGAAATGTTACGTAGAAAAGAGAAAACTTCTTCAGCAGTAGCCTAACTTTGAGGTAAAAAAATAACATGTCTGCTAAAAAACGCGGTTTAGGCCGAGGACTCGATGCTTTATTAAGTTCATCAAAACCTGCCCCTAGTGCAGATAATCAGCAACAAGCTACAGCAAAGCCAGAACAAGTCTCTGAGGTTGTTGCAGAGCAAAGTAAAGGTGAACTGCAAAAGTTAGCGATTGAGTTTTTACAGTCGGGTAAATATCAACCTCGTAAAGACATGTCTGAAGAAGCGCTAGAAGAATTAGCAAGCTCAATACGAGCACAAGGTATTATTCAGCCGATTGTTGTGCGCCCTATTGGTGCAAATAAATACGAAATTATCGCTGGTGAGCGTCGTTGGCGTGCAGCCCAATTGGCAAAGTTAGATACCGTGCCGTGTATCATCAAGGACGTGCCAGACGAAGCTGCTGTTGCTATTGCCCTTATTGAAAACATTCAACGTGAAGATCTCAATGCAATGGAAGAAGCGATTGCTCTTAATCGTTTGTTGAATGAATTTGAACTGACTCACCAACAAGTCGCAGAAGCCGTTGGTAAATCGCGTACTACAGTAACTAACTTACTGCGTCTGAATAACCTTAACGACGATGTTAAAATATTGTTAGAGCATGGCGACATTGAAATGGGTCATGCGCGCTGTTTATTAGCACTTGACGGTGAAGCGCAGTCTGATGCCGCAAGATCGGCCGTCGCTAAAGCATTAACAGTACGTGAAACAGAAAAATTAGTACGCGCTATTTTAGAACCAGCACCTGAAAAAGAAGTGCAAGAAAAAGATCCAGATGTCAAACAGTTAGAGCAAAAGCTCGCTGAAAATTTAGGCGCTAAAGTTGAAATAAACTACAACAAAAAGGGCAAAGGCAAACTGGTTATTTCATATACAAATCTTGATGAGTTAGATAGCATTTTAAGCCGTATAAATTAAGACTATTCCCGTCATTAATTAATAACATGTCCAAAAAGAGACATTTGTGGTGTTTTTGCACTACAAAGGGTCGACTCAAGTTGCAAAACTGGTAGGAATCAGTATAATTTCGCCAGTTTTCATACCCTGACAATTTGAACGTTTACAAGGTTAATAAAACGTGACTAATAAGTTAGCAAAGCCATATCGGCTTGCCGCATTTAAATTAATTTGTCTTCAGGGTATCGTAGCGCTTATCGCTGCAGTAATTGTTTTTGTAGGTTGGGGAGTCAATGCCGGCCAGTCAGCGCTTGCTGGCGGAGCTGTTGCACTACTCCCTAATTTTGTATTTGTCGTCTATGCATTTAGATATATGGGTGCTAGTCGGATAAATCAAGTGTATGCCTCGCTCAAGCGCGGCAACGGATTAAAATTTATGCTAACAATCGTATTGTTCGCACTAATACTGAAGTCTTATACGGTCATTTTATTGCCGTTTTTTTGTGTGTATGTATTGGTGTTGTTCAGTGGATTGTTTGCGCCCGTTTTTTTTAATCATTAACTTTTGGGATATAACATGGCTGCAGAAGAAGTAACTCTATCAAGCCATATTCAGCACCACTTAACGAACGCTAAGATGTGCTCGACCGACGCTGGTCTTGCCTTCAACAAAGCGTGTGCAGACAGTGGTTTCTGGACATGGAATATAGATACCCTCGCATGGTCAATCGGTTTAGGTCTTGTCTTTTTATGGATCTTCCGTAGTGCCGCTAAAAAAGCAAATACCGGTGTACCTGGTAAATTTCAGTGCTTCATTGAAATGATTGTTGAGTTCGTTGGTGACAACGTACGTGACACATACCACGGTAAAAGCGCATTAATCGCTCCATTAGCTCTGACGATTTTCGTTTGGGTGTTCTTAATGAACTTAATGGACTTGATTCCGGTTGATTTCCTACCTGCATTCGCTGGCTTCGTTGGCGAGCAAGCATTTGGTATGGACCCTCACGATGTTTACATGAAGATTGTACCGACAACAGACATCAATATGACTGCTGCACTAGCTATTGGTGTATTCATTCTGATGATCGGTTACGCAATCAAAATCAAAGGGATTGGCGGATTCATAGCTGAATTAACGCTTCACCCATTTAGCTCTAATAACAAGCTAGCGATGGTGTTCTTAATCCCATGTAACTTATTACTAGAAACAATCGCTTTAGTTGCTAAGCCATTCTCGTTAGCACTGCGTTTATTCGGTAACTTATATGCTGGTGAGTTGATTTTCATCTTGATCGGCGCAGTTGGTTTAATGCAACTACCGTTGCACTTTATTTGGGCTGCATTCCACATCTTAGTAATCGTATTACAAGCATTCGTATTTATGATGCTGACTATCGTTTACCTAAGCATGGCAAGCTCAGATAATCACTAATTTTTTACACTTTTAAATTTTAACTTTAATTTACAATTGAAACTTTGGAGAAAAAAATGGAACTAGTATTAGGTCTTAAGTATATCGCTGTTGCTCTACTTATCGGCTTCGGTGCAATCGGTACTGCTATCGGCTTCGGTAACATGGGTGGTAAATTCCTAGAAGCGTGTGCTCGTCAACCTGAGCTTGCACCTTCATTACAAGTTAAGATGTTCATCCTTGCTGGTCTAATCGATGCTGTAGCTATGATTGGTGTTGGTATCGCAATGGTATTGTTGTTCGTACTTTAATATTATTTTTTGAACAGCTTACTATTTTAAGGAGGAGCGGTCGTGAACTTAACAGCCACTCTTATCGGTGAATTAATTGCATTTACGGTTTTCGTACTTTTCTGTATGAAATACGTATGGCCACCACTAAATGGTGCAATTGAAGCTCGCCAGAAGAAAATCGAAGATGGTTTAGCTGCCTCTGATAGAGCCGAAAAAGACTTAGAACTTGCGCAAAAGAAAGCTGCTGAGCAGCTTAAAGAGGCAAAAGCTCAAGCGGCTGATATCATTGAACAAGCTAAAAAGCGTGCCACGCTAATCGTTGACGAAGAAACTGTTCGTGGTCAACAAGAGCGTGAAAAAATTATTGCTCAAGGGCACTCTGAAATCGAAGCAGAGCGTAACCGTGTAACAGAAGAACTACGTAAACAAGTAGCGACGCTGGCAGTGGTTGGTGCTGAGAAGATTTTAGAGCGCGAAATCAATCAAGCCGCACACAGTGACATCGTTGAAAAACTTGTCGCTGAGCTGTAATTAGGAGGGTATGAGCATGTCTGAATTGGCTACTATCGCTCGCCCATACGCTAAAGCGGCTTTTGAACTTGCCGTTGAAAAAGGCACTGTTGAAAGTTGGAACGACATGCTGTTCTTTGCTGGCCATGTTGCCAGCAACGAGCAAGCCGCTGCCGCGTTAGCTGGATTGCCTACTGCTACTGAACAAGCCGATCTGTTTATCAAGATCTGTGCAGAGCAGCTCAACGAACAAGGTCAGAACCTAATCAAGGTGATGGCTGAAAATGGACGTTTAGTTGCACTGCCTGCTGTTGCTGAGTTATTCGCTGAATTTAAAGCGGACTACGACAAAGAAATCGACGTAGATGTGGTTTCTGCAACACCGCTTGCTGCTGAGCAGCAAGCATCATTGGTAGCGGCACTTGAAAAACGTTTCGCACGCAAAGTTAAGCTGAATTGTAGTGAAGATACTACAGTTGTTGGCGGTCTTATCATTAAGGCGGGTGACACTGTAATTGACGGCTCTGTACGTGGCAAATTAGCCCGCTTAGCTACATCACTACAATCGTAATTGGGAAAAAGAGCATGCAACTTAATTCCACTGAAATTTCAGATCTGATCAAACAACGTATTGAGCAGTTCGAAGTTGTAAGTGAAGCTCGTAACGAAGGTACTATCGTATCTGTTACTGACGGTATCATCCGCATCCACGGTCTAGCTGACTGTATGCAAGGTGAGATGATTGAGCTTCCTGGCAACCGTTATGCTATCGCACTAAACCTTGAGCGTGACTCAGTAGGTGCAGTAGTAATGGGTCCTTACGCTGACCTTAAAGAAGGCGTAAAAGTTAAATCAACTGGTCGTATCCTAGAGGTTCCTGTTGGTCGTGGTCTACTTGGTCGTGTTGTTAACACACTAGGTGCACCTATCGATGGTAAAGGCGCTTTAGATAACGACGGTTTTGAACCTGTTGAGAAAATCGCACCAGGCGTTATCGAACGTCAATCAGTAGATGAGCCAGTACAAACTGGTTATAAATCTATCGATGCGATGATCCCAGTAGGTCGTGGTCAACGTGAGCTTGTGATCGGTGACCGCCAAACGGGTAAAACTGCATTAGCAATCGATGCTATCATCAACCAAAAAGGTACAGGCGTTAAGTGTGTGTACGTTGCAGTTGGTCAAAAAGCATCTACTATCGCTAACGTAGTACGTAAATTAGAAGAACACGGTGCACTTGAAAACACGATTGTTGTTGTTGCATCTGCTTCTGAATCTGCGGCACTTCAGTACCTAGCACCATTCTCTGGTTGTACTATGGGTGAATACTTCCGTGACCGTGGTGAAGACGCGCTAATTGTATATGATGATTTATCTAAGCAAGCTGTTGCTTACCGTCAAATCTCATTACTACTTAAGCGTCCACCAGGCCGTGAAGCATACCCAGGTGACGTATTCTACCTTCACTCACGTCTTCTAGAGCGTGCATCACGTGTAAACGCTGATTACGTTGAGAAGTTCACTAATGGTGAAGTGAAAGGTAAAACAGGTTCATTGACGGCATTGCCAATCATTGAAACTCAAGGCGGCGACGTTTCTGCGTTCGTACCGACAAACGTTATCTCTATCACCGATGGTCAGATCTTCTTAGAAACTGACTTATTCAACTCAGGTATCCGTCCAGCTGTTAATGCTGGTATCTCGGTATCGCGTGTTGGTGGTGCAGCGCAAACTAAAATCGTTAAGAAACTAGGTGGTGGTATCCGTCTAGCGTTAGCTCAGTACCGTGAATTAGCTGCGTTCTCGCAGTTCGCGTCTGACCTTGACGATGCAACACGTGCTCAATTAGAGCATGGTGAGCGCGTAACAGAGCTAATGAAGCAGAAACAGTACGCACCAATGTCTGTTGCTGAAATGTCTCTGTCGCTATTTGCTGCTGAAAAAGGCTACCTAAAAGATATCGAAATCGCGAAAATCATGGATTTCGAAGCTGGCCTAATTTCTTACGCAAACAGCACATACGCAGAGCTAATGGCTCAAATCAATGAAACTGGTAACTACAACGCTGAGATTGAAGCGCAACTTAAAGAACTTCTAGAGAAGTTCAAGTCGACGCAAACTTGGTAATTTAGTTATGAATGGTGAGCTTTAGGCAACTAAAGCCCACCTGATTCGGAGAGAGAGTCATGGCCAGCGGAAAAGAGATTAAAAGCAAGATCGGGAGTATCAAGAATACTCAGAAGATCACCAGCGCAATGGAAATGGTTGCTGCGTCTAAAATGAAAAAAGCGCAGGAACGTGTGGCGTCAAGCCGTCCATACGCTGAAAACTTACGCCAAGTGATTGGTCGTGTTGCTCAAGCAAATCTTGATTTTACTCACCCTTTCTTAGAAGAGCGTGAAGTAAAACGAGTTGGTTATATTGTTATCTCTACTGACCGTGGTCTATGTGGTGGCTTGAACTCAAATGAGTTCAAAAAAGTTGCCCTAGACGTGAAAGCGTGGAAAGAAAAAGGCGTTGAAGCTGAATTTACTACTTTAGGTAGCAAAGCAGCTGGCTTTTTCCAACGTTTTGGCGGTAAGTTAGTCGCTAAAAAAGCGAACTTAGGAGATACACCTTCACTACAAGACGTGATTGGTCCTGTAAAGACAATGCTAGATGCATACTCTGAAGGTAAAATTGACCGCTTATACGTCGTATTTAACAAGTTCGTTAATACGATGAAGCAAGAGCCAACAATCGATCAGTTACTCCCTTTGCCAAAAGCTGAAGAAGAAGTATCTCAACATTCTTGGGATTACTTATATGAGCCAAACCCAGATGCGATTTTAGAAGCTCTGTTAGTACGCTTTATTGAGTCTCAAGTATACCAAGGTGTAGTTGAGAACGCTGCCTCTGAACAGGCTGCCCGTATGGTTGCAATGAAAGCTGCAACTGATAACGCAGGCGACCTTATGGATGAGTTACAGCTTGTTTATAACAAGGCTCGTCAAGCTGCAATCACACAAGAAATCAGTGAGATTGTTGGCGGTTCGGCAGCAGTTTAACGCTTCGGCAAAGTTTAATGAGAGGAATAGACATGAGTTTAGGTAAGGTCGTCCAAATTATCGGCGCCGTTGTGGATATCGAATTTCCACAAGACAACGTGCCAGCCGTATATGACGCACTAAAAGTAACAGATGGCGACTTAGCGGGTTTAACTTTAGAAGTTCAACAACAGCTAGGTGGCGGTGTGGTACGTGGTATCGCACTTGGTACTACTGACGGTTTACGTCGTGGTACTGCAGTAGAAGGTACAGGTCAGCCAATCCACGTTCCTGTAGGTACGAAGACACTAGGTCGTATCATGGACGTATTAGGTAACCCTATTGATGAAGCTGGTCCAATTGGTGAAGAAGAGCGTATGTCTATTCACCGTGCAGCACCTTCTTATGAAGAACAATCAAGTTCAGTAGAACTTTTAGAGACGGGTATCAAGGTAATCGACCTTGTATGTCCATTCGCTAAAGGTGGTAAAGTTGGTCTATTCGGTGGTGCCGGTGTTGGTAAAACCGTAAACATGATGGAACTTATCCGTAACATCGCAATCGAGCACAGCGGTTACTCAGTATTCGCAGGTGTTGGTGAGCGTACTCGTGAGGGTAATGACTTCTACCATGAGATGAACGACTCAAACGTACTAGATAAAGTATCGCTAGTATACGGTCAAATGAATGAGCCACCGGGTAACCGTTTACGCGTAGCATTAACGGGTCTTACTATGGCTGAGAAGTTCCGTGACGAAGGTCGTGACGTACTTTTCTTCGTTGATAACATCTACCGTTATACTCTAGCGGGTACAGAGGTATCAGCACTTCTAGGTCGTATGCCTTCAGCAGTAGGTTACCAACCAACTCTTGCTGAAGAAATGGGTGTACTTCAAGAGCGTATCGCATCGACTAAGACGGGTTCAATCACTTCAATCCAAGCGGTATACGTACCTGCGGATGACTTAACTGACCCATCTCCAGCAACAACGTTTGCTCACTTAGATGCAACAGTAGTACTTTCTCGTGATATCGCTTCACTTGGTATCTACCCAGCGGTAGACCCACTTGATTCATCTTCACGTCAACTTGACCCACTAGTAATCGGTCAAGAGCACTACGATACTGCGCGTGGCGTTCAAACAGTTCTTCAACGTTATAAAGAACTTAAAGACATCATCGCAATCCTAGGTATGGACGAGCTTTCTGACGAAGATAAGCAAGTTGTATCTCGTGCACGTAAAATCCAGCGTTTCCTATCTCAGCCGTTCTTCGTTGCTGAGGTATTCACAGGCGCGCCTGGTAAATACGTGTCACTTAAAGACACAATTGCTGGCTTCAAAGGTATCTTAAACGGTGAGTTTGATGATATGCCAGAGCAAGCGTTCTACATGGTTGGCTCTATTGAAGAAGCTCAAGAAAAAGCCAAAAGCATGTAATTAGGAGGGTAGTATGGCGGCTATGACTGTACATCTTGACGTAGTAAGCGCAGAAGAGAGCTTGTTCTCTGGTCTGGTTGAATCGATTCAAGTGAGTGGTAGTGAAGGTGACCTTGGTGTTAACTATGGTCACGCTCCATTATTAACTGCCCTAAAACCTGGTATGGTACGTTTAGTTAAGCAATTTGGTCACGAAGACGTGATGTATATTGCTGGCGGTACGCTAGAAGTTCAACCGGATCGCATCACGATTCTTGCAGATACTGCAGTACGTGGTGAAGACCTAGACGAGCAAGCGGCTGAAAAAGCGAAACGTGATGCTGAAGAGCAAATGGCGAATACGTCAACTGCTGAGTTAGATTATCAACAAGCTGCAGTGCAACTTGCTGAAGCAATCGCTCAACTTCGCGTAATTCAACAATTACGTAAAAAGTAAGCCTACTCGGTTTTAAAAAAGCCCACTTCGTGTGGGCTTTTTTGTGTCTAAGCATAAATTTTTCGTAAAGATGCTGTTATCACACTTATATCCTTCATCAAACCCCGATAGAATGTCTTGTATCAAAAGTAAGTGGGTTTTTCATTTAAGGTTCAGTCCTGAGCATTAGGATTGAGTATTTGCACATGAGGTGACTTACGTAACCTTGGGTAATTAATTACTTACTCCAATCAGTAAATAAAACAAAGAAAGAAGGATATTGTTTTAATGTCTCTGACAACCGTTATTCTTGCTGCGGGTAAAGGCACTCGTATGCGCTCAGCACTACCAAAGGTATTACACAAAGTTGCTGGTAAACCTATGGTGCAACACGTGATTGATAATGCCACTGCCCTTGGTGCTCGTGAAACAAACCTTGTCTACGGTCATGGTCGTGATCAGCTACAAGCTGCCCTATCACACAATCAAGTAAACTGGGTATTACAAGAAGAGCAACTTGGTACTGGCCATGCGGTGGCTGTTGCTAAGCAGCACATTGCTGATGACGACACTGTGTTGATTCTCTATGGTGATGTGCCATTGACCAAACGTGCCACATTAGAAAAGCTACTTGCTGCGACCCCTAAAAATGGTCTTGCAGTATTAACGGTCACTTTAGACGACCCTTCTGGGTATGGCCGTATGCTTCGCGAAAATGGCAAGCTAGTCGGCATTATTGAACAAAAAGATGCTTCGCCTGAGCAACTCGCAATTAAAGAAATCAATACCGGTATTATGGCTGCCAATGGTGAGTTACTTAAACGTTGGTTAGGTAATCTATCTAACAATAATGCCCAAAGTGAGTACTACCTTACAGATATCGTTGCGATGGCACACAGCGAAGGGGTTGAAATTACTTCTGCACAGCCTGAGCACCCGATGGAAGTTGAAGGCGCTAACAATCGAGTGCAATTAGCGGCACTTGAGCGTGCTTATCAAGCATGGCAAGCAGAAGAACTAATGCTGAACGGCGCAACACTTGCTGATCCTGCTCGTATTGATGTGCGTGGTGAAGTAACAACAGGCGAAGATGTACTCATCGACGTTAATGTTATTTTCGAAGGCAAAGTAACACTAGGCAATAACGTGCAAATTGGCCCTAACTGCGTACTTAAAGATTGCACTATTGGTGATAACGTCATTATTAAAGCTAATTCAATTGTTGAAGAAGCCACGGTTGCAGCTAAATGTACTCTTGGCCCTTATGCTCGCCTTCGCCCTGGTGCGATTATGGAAGAAGACTCGCATATCGGTAACTTTGTTGAGATGAAAAAGACTCGCTTAGGCAAAGGCTCAAAGGCAAATCACCTTACCTACTTAGGTGACACTGAAGTTGGTGAAAAAGTGAATATTGGCGCAGGTACTATTACTTGTAACTATGATGGCGTAAACAAATCAAAAACTATTATCGGTGATAACGCCTTTATTGGGTCTAATTCATCACTAGTAGCACCGGTGAATATTGGCTCAATGGCAACGGTTGGCGCAGGTTCTGTTATTACTAATACTGTTGAAGACGAGCAGCTTGCAGTCGCTCGTGGCAAACAACGTAATCTAACTGGCTGGAAGCGTCCAACCAAAAAGTAGTGAGCTACCCTACTAATTTATAAAGAAAAGCGAGTTTGTACTCGCTTTTTTTGTGGCTGATTTATTCTCATAAAAGTGCCATATAGCTGTAATGCCTGCGTGTTGTAATTGGGTCAATACAATACCAAGGAAAAATAATAATGTTAAAAAGATCAATTATTGCGCTATCACTTTTAACCATTCTTACTGGCTGCTCATTAGACAGTGACGACGGCAAAGACGGCCTACAAGGTGAACAAGGTCCAGCAGGTCAAGACGGAGCAAATGGCGAAGATGCAAACGCTACTTTAAGTATTAATCTTATCGGCCGCGCAGTGCTGAACGCAGAAAGCCCTGAAGGGGCAGCAGAAATTGTCGCTTATCAAACTTCTAAACAACGAATTTTTGCTATTAATAGCTCGGGTGATTCTGCCGTTGTGAATATCATAAAAGCTGATAGTTTTGACTCTGCAGCTTTAGTAAAAGATAACGAAGGGGTTATAAACGGCACTAATTTAACCTCAGAGATTACCCTTGCACTGAATGAGCACAGTGCTGGCGATGCAAACAGTATCGCTATTGATGCTAATAATGAATTTTTAGCCGTCGCAATGGCAGCCAGTAATACCGGTGATGCTGGCTTAATTGCATTTTATGATATTAGTGGCGATGAGCCTCAGTTTATTAAGAATGTAACGGTAGGCGCCCTGCCCGACATGGTCACATTTAGTCATGACGGCAAAAAAGTATTGGTTGCAAATGAAGGTGAACCTAATGGTGATTACAGTATTGACCCTGAAGGCTCAATTAGCATTATTAATATCAACGATGGTGTAATTGCAGATACTGCTATTAGCATTACTTTTTCTGCTTATAACGATAAACAAGCTGAGCTTGAAGAACTTGGGGTTGTATTTGCTAACCCGACAGGTCGAACAATCAACGGTAATTTGATTAATACAACCGTGGCTATGGATTTAGAACCTGAATACATCAGCGTTTCGAAAGATAATAAATTTGCTTACGTGTCACTACAAGAAAATAACGCCCTTGCTATCGTCAATCTTGAAGATAATAGCCTAGAGCTTAAAGGCTTAGGTTTTAAAGATTGGTCTAATTTGCTTTTTGATGCATCTGATAAAGACGGCGGGGTTAACTTTAAATCATACCCTGGCCTCTATGGCATGTATCAACCAGATACTATTTCAAGCTTTACCTGGAAAGGTGCTAACTTTATTGTCACAGCGAACGAAGGTGATGCACGAGAATACTTCTTTGATACAAGCGACGAAGCTGATTGTTTAGCAAAAGGTGGTCTTGATTACAATGAAGATGATGGTTGTTTATCATATATAGATGAAACCAGAGCTAAAGACTTAACACTGGCAAGCAATTTTGACTACCTGAACAATGACAACAGTGATATTGGCCGTTTAAAAGTGACCACTGTTAAAGGTGATGAAGATAATAATGGTGAATACGAATCATTCTATGCATATGGTGCCCGCTCTTTTACCATCTGGGATGGTAACGGCATGGTGGTTTTTGACTCTGGCGATCAAATCTCACGCATTACTGCATCAGTTCATGGGGAAGCATTCAATAATAACGAAGATGAAAATGACGGTGATAGTCGCTCTGATGACAAAGGTGCTGAACCAGAAGCATTAGCGCTGGGTACGATTGGCGAACGTACATTCGCATTTATTGGTTTAGAGCGTATGGGTGGCATTATGGTGTTTGATATTACTAATCCATACAATGTGACATTCCAAGATTACTTTTTTAATCGTGGTCTTGAAGCTGATGCAGGTATTACGGGTGATCTTGCCCCTGAAGGTATGGCATTTATACCTGCAGAACAAAGTGCAACGAATGAAGCA
>NZ_CP091442.1:3295000-3595000 GCF_021729425.1 Pseudoalteromonas sp. CF6-2 | reverse complement strand
TGCTTAGCTCCACCACTTTTACTCCTTAAAAATAAACATTCTTAATCAGGTAATAAACTGCTTGAGAATAGAGTGTGTTTAATTTTGAGAAGTTAATTCTCTTGCTCTTTAAAAATTTGGAAAGCTGATATTAAAATTCTTATAGATATTCGTATCTATAAAGAGTTTTCAAAAGTAAAAAAATGCCATTAATCATTTATGATTAATTGGTATCTACTTTAGTATTCTCATCATTATTTGATGAATTAACTTCTGGCGAAGTTAACAGCTGTCACTAACAAAGACCCGTTTGGGTTGTATGGTTAAGTGACTAAGCGTACACGGTGGATGCCTTGGCAGTTGGAGGCGATGAAGGACGTATTAACTTGCGATAAGCCTAGTCAAGCTAGTAAAAAGCGCTTGAGACTAGGATTTCCGAATGGGGAAACCCACCTGCTTGCAGGTATCTTGCACTGAATACATAGGTGTAAGAGGCGAACGCGGAGAACTGAAACATCTAAGTACCCGTAGGAACAGAAATCAACCGAGATTCCGGAAGTAGCGGCGAGCGAAACCGGACCAGCCCTTAAGCTTATTTTGTGTTAGTGAAACATTCTGGAAAGTTTGACGATACAGGGTGATAGTCCCGTACACGAAAATGCAATCTAAGTGAAATCGAGTAGGTCGGAGCACGTGAAACTTTGACTGAATATAGGTGGACCATCATCTAAGGCTAAATACTCCCAACTGACCGATAGTGAACCAGTACCGTGAGGGAAAGGCGAAAAGAACCCCTGTGAGGGGAGTGAAATAGAACCTGAAACCGTGTACGTACAAGCAGTAGGAGCATACTTGTTATGTGACTGCGTACCTTTTGTATAATGGGTCAGCGACTTATATTTTGTAGCGAGGTTAACCGATTAGGGTAGCCGTAGTGAAAGCGAGCGTTAACTGCGCGTTGAGTTGCAAGGTATAGACCCGAAACCCGGTGATCTAGCCATGGGCAGGTTGAAGGTTGAGTAACATCAACTGGAGGACCGAACCCACTAACGTTGAAAAGTTAGGGGATGACCTGTGGCTAGGAGTGAAAGGCTAATCAAACCGGGAGATAGCTGGTTCTCCCCGAAATCTATTTAGGTAGAGCCTCGGACGAATACTTACGGGGGTAGAGCACTGTTAAGGCTAGGGGGTCATCCCGACTTACCAACCCTTTGCAAACTCCGAATACCGTAAAGTACTATCCGGGAGACACACGGCGGGTGCTAACGTCCGTCGTGAAGAGGGAAACAACCCAGACCGCCAGCTAAGGTCCCAAAGTCATAGTTAAGTGGGAAACGATGTGGAAAGGCCCAGACAGCCAGGAGGTTGGCTTAGAAGCAGCCATCCTTTAAAGAAAGCGTAATAGCTCACTGGTCGAGTCGGTCTGCGCGGAAGATGTAACGGGGCTAAACTATGCACCGAAGCTGCGGATTCAAACTTTGTTTGAGTGGTAGGGGAGCGTTCTGTAAGCCGTTGAAGGTGTACCGGGAGGTATGCTGGAGGTATCAGAAGTGCGAATGCTGACATGAGTAACGATAATGCGGGTGAAAAACCCGCACGCCGGAAGACCAAGGGTTCCTATCCCATGTTAATCAGGGTAGGGTAAGTCGACCCCTAAGGCGAGGCCGAAAGGCGTAGTCGATGGGAAACGGGTTAATATTCCCGTACTTGGTATAATTGCGATGGGGGGACGGAGCAGGCTAAACAAGCATGGCGTTGGTTGTCCATGTGAAAGTGAGTAGGTTGAGAGTTTAGGAAAATCCGGACTCTTAAGACTGAGACACGAGACGAGCACCCAAGGGTGTGAAGTTGTTGATGCCATACTTCCAGGAAAAGCCTCTAAGCTTCAGATTATACCGAATCGTACCCCAAACCGACACAGGTGGTCAGGTAGAGAATACTAAGGCGCTTGAGAGAACTCGGGTGAAGGAACTAGGCAAAATCGTACCGTAACTTCGGGAGAAGGTACGCTCCTATCTGTGATGAGACTTGCTCTCTAAGCGGACGGGAGCCGCAGTGACCAGGTGGCTGGGACTGTTTATTAAAAACACAGCACTGTGCAAAATCGCAAGATGACGTATACGGTGTGACACCTGCCCGGTGCCGGAAGGTTAATTGATGGGGTTAGTTTTCGGACGAAGCTCTTGATCGAAGCCCCGGTAAACGGCGGCCGTAACTATAACGGTCCTAAGGTAGCGAAATTCCTTGTCGGGTAAGTTCCGACCTGCACGAATGGTGTAACCATGGCCACGCTGTCTCCACCCGAGACTCAGTGAAATTGAAATCGCAGTGAAGATGCTGTGTACCCGCGGCTAGACGGAAAGACCCCGTGAACCTTTACTACAGCTTGGCACTGAACATTGAACCTACATGTGTAGGATAGGTGGGAGGCTTTGAAGCAGAGACGCTAGTCTTTGTGGAGCCGTCCTTGAAATACCACCCTTGTAGTTTTGATGTTCTAACGTTGGTCCCTGATCGGGATTACGGACAGTGCCTGGTGGGTAGTTTGACTGGGGCGGTCTCCTCCCAAAGAGTAACGGAGGAGCACGAAGGTTGGCTAAGTACGGTCGGACATCGTACGGTTAGTGTAATGGTAGAAGCCAGCTTAACTGCGAGACAGACACGTCGAGCAGGTACGAAAGTAGGTCATAGTGATCCGGTGGTTCTGAATGGAAGGGCCATCGCTCAACGGATAAAAGGTACTCCGGGGATAACAGGCTGATACCGCCCAAGAGTTCATATCGACGGCGGTGTTTGGCACCTCGATGTCGGCTCATCACATCCTGGGGCTGAAGTCGGTCCCAAGGGTATGGCTGTTCGCCATTTAAAGTGGTACGCGAGCTGGGTTTAGAACGTCGTGAGACAGTTCGGTCCCTATCTGCCGTGGGCGTTTGAGAATTGAGAGGGGTTGCTCCTAGTACGAGAGGACCGGAGTGAACGAACCGCTGGTGTTCGGGTTGTCATGCCAATGGCACTGCCCGGTAGCTACGTTCGGAACTGATAAGCGCTGAAAGCATCTAAGCGCGAAGCAGGCCTCGAGATGAGTTCTCACTAGACTTTTAAAGTCTCTGAAGGGCCGTTGAAGACTACAACGTTGATAGGCAGGGTGTGGAAGTGGTGTGAGCCATTAAGCTAACCTGTACTAATTACCCGTGAGGCTTAACCATACAACGCCAAACGCGTTTTGTGGCAGCGTAACAGACAGAAGTTAGTATACTAAAGTAGATTTACGATTATCAGAATTCCGAATTTTAGTTAATTGCTAAGGCGATTAACAAACAGAATATGCTTGGTGACAATAGCGTTTTGGACCCACCTGACCCCATGCCGAACTCAGTAGTGAAACGAAACAGCGCCGATGATAGTGTGGCATTTGCCATGTGAAAGTAGGACATCGCCAGGCTCCTAATTAGAGAAACCCGATTCGAAAGAGTCGGGTTTTTTGTTGCCTGTAGAAAAATAAAACACCCAACCAAGACCCTACTACTTCTATCCTTGTAGGCATAGTGTGGCATTCGCCATGTGAAAGTAGGACATCCTACTGCGTAGCGCACCATGGCTCCTAATTAGAGAAACCCGATTCGAAAGAGTCGGGTTTTTTGTTGCCTGTAGAAAAATAAAACACCCAACCAAGACCCTACTACTTCTATCCTTGTAGGCATAGTGTGGCATTTGCCATGTGCAAGCAGGACATCCAAGCCCAGAAAATGTCACGGCGTTTAAATTGAGTGCAACTATCTTGCTATATCACACTGCTCTATTTCTTTCACATCTCCGCGACCATCGCTTAAGTAGCATTGTTCTAACAACGAGCAATAGCAGATCTCGGTTTTGATATTCATGCGTTGCTTATTCACCTTGTCCCACTGAGTTGTATTGAAACCTGTTTTCTTAAAACCAAAAAGATTAAGTTCAGCGCCTGAGGCTAATAATCGGTTATTACTAACGCCGGTGTATAACCAACCGAATGTTTCAAAGAAATTGATGTCAGTTGACTCTTTTTGCAGTTCATTTAACTGTGCTTCATAAGCATAAATATCAAAGCAGCAGTCTTTTATTAATTTGAATACATTGCTATACGATTTTTCATCATGGAAGAATTTAACGTATTTAATAATGGCTGGGCCTGAGCCTGAATTTTTAATGTAAAAAGTGATTTCTTGCGAATTTTTTTCCTCATCAAAATTCCCTGTCATAACTTCGAGCCATGGCCATGTTGCGGCTTTTACTTGCCGCTCTGCGGAGTTGGCTTGTAAGTAAGTGGCATAAAAGGAGGCTGCTGAAATTATAATAGCGCACAATGCGAGAAAAAGGTTTAGCCGTTCGTTGGTTAACCAAGCTTCGGGCTTATTTATGTTGCTTGGTTGTGCACACAGGTTTGTGGATACTATATCTGAGTCATTATTTGATTTAATGATATCCTGCTTTTGATTGTCCATAGTCTTGTATTTGTTGTTTTTTATAGACTATAAAACATGCAGATTAAATTGCATACAAAAAGAAACAGGGAGTATTTCTCCCTGTTTGAGTTATTAGCTGTTTGAAATAAATACGGTGAGCTTTTCACCCACTCTTAAGCTATCTCTTGAAAGGTTATTCCATTGTTTAAGCTTAGTGATACTGACCTTGTATTGTTTAGCTATTTTCCAAAGACTGTCGCCAGGTTTCACCTTATACTCGATTTGTTGATCAGCTAATTGCGGTAATATAAGCTTTTGGCCTATACGAATCGTATTTGTTTTTAAGTTATTAAAAGCTTTGAGCTGGCTAACGGTTACTTTATAGTTCTTTGCGATCACACTTAAGCTATCACCGCGTTTAACTGTGTAATGTTGCCACTGGCTATAATCATTGCTCTTTTGATTAGTTAATAGACTTTGATAATGTGCTTGCTGCTCTTTTGGGACCACAATATGCGGCGCATCAATTACAGCAGGGTAACGGATAACACCATGGTTTAGCTCTTCAAGCTCTTGCCATTTCGCTTTATCTGCCAAGATCACGGCACCAGTCACAGGTAAGGTTGCAATAGCCTGCTCATTCTTAATCGCAGGGAATATCATTTTTTGATGCTTTAATAATTGTGCTGCGGCCAGTAGCTTAGGCACGTAGTGTTTAGTTTGCGATGGCAGCTTTAAACTAAAGAAGTCCGTCGACTTACCTTGTTTTTTATTACGAGCAATAGCTTGTAGCACCCGTCCTTCACCAATATTGTACGCAGCAATAGCGTGATACCAATCGCCATCAAAGCGTTTATAAAGGTATTCCATAAAATCGAGGGCTGCACGTGTGCTGTCAATTACATCTTGGCGACCATCATACCAAGGGGTAATTTTTACTTTGAAATATTTAGCAAGAGAGGGTGTTAATTGCCACAAACCTGAAGCATGTTTATGTGAATAGGCACTGGCATCAAAATCACTCTCTATAAGTGGCATCAGGGCGAGTTCTATCGGTAAGTCACGGTTTTCTACTTCTGTGACGATATGATACAAATACGGCGCTGCACGGCGGCTTATTTCTTCCATGTAGTTTGGGTGAGTAAGGTACCAAGCGATGCGTTTTTGCACATCAGGGTGGCTTGAATCGCTAAATTGCAGTTGAATGCGAATACGCTGCCATACGTCATCAAGTTCACTTGGTTTTAGCGGTGTCACCGCGTCGGCTTGTGCTGTTTTAGCTTCAGCAACCACAGTACCTGGGTTGGCTTTGATGGCGGGCTTCTTTTCGGGAAGAGACTCAGGGGCAGTCTGACAGCCTGTTAAAATAATAGAAACAACAACAAGGCCTAAAAATCGATTGAAAAACACGTATTAAAATACTCCGTTAACTTAGGTGCGGGTAAACTAAAGCGCCTAAGCTTAACATAGGGTGAGCTAAAAATGACCATTAGATTAACAACTCCCTAACTCACTCACCCAATTGAAATTAAAACGAAATACTAACTTGTAACCCTGCGTAGCCATGGTTTTGTGCTTCCCAATAGCGGC
The DNA here is from genome assembly GCF_021729425.1 of Pseudoalteromonas sp. CF6-2. Taxonomy (NCBI): domain Bacteria; kingdom Pseudomonadati; phylum Pseudomonadota; class Gammaproteobacteria; order Alteromonadales; family Pseudoalteromonadaceae; genus Pseudoalteromonas; species Pseudoalteromonas sp. CF6-2. The sequence goes on along the minus strand of NZ_CP091442.1, from coordinate 3,588,992 downwards.
TGTCTATTTCTCGGGCTCTGGCATAGATCTCTATTCTGAATGGCTTTGAGTCAACGCCCATGCCCACACCAACATAGCCATCAATATTATTGTGGTCATCATCAAAGTGGTCGCTGTAATCATGGTCATCTCGGTCGTCGTAAACAGCAAGCTCAATTAAATCTAAGCCCACTTCGCCATAGGCAAAAAAGTCACTGAAATAGCCAAATTTTATGCCTGTGTCTAAGGTTAGAAATGTTTCCCGATCACCTTTTTTAGTGAACACTTCAGCTGAGCCTAGTGCCGTTGTAAATGCTGCGCCGAAATTGCTGCGGTTAACTTTAGTCATAAATTCGATGCCTGCCGAGGTGATTGAATCAGTACTATTATGCTCTGATTTAACAAACAAATTCATATCTGGGCTGTCATAAATGCCAGCAAAGCTTGTAGCAGGAATGAAGGTTAATGAAGAAAAGAGTGCTAAGGCGAGATACTTCATATTGGTTAATCCATTAAACGTTAATGGGTAGATGATACCAAACAGCGCCTTAGCAAATTGTAAGTAAGTGTTCTAACGATGTAAGTTAACCGAACACACAGCGAAAGCAGGCTCCTTGTTGGCGTTTGATATATACCAAATCGCCGCCATGATTAAGCATGATCTGGCGTGATAAGCTTAAGCCTATTCCTGAGCCTTGTTGCTTGGTAGTAAAAAATGGCACAAAAATCATCTCGATCACATGATCGCTGATACCTGTACCATTGTCGCTGACCTCTAAATACAGTTGCTGATTAGCATTTTGTGCAATGCTTACCTCAATGCACTTTGCTGACTCTGGATTATTTAACTGCTTTAGTACATCAAGGGCATTTTTCAGCAGGTTTATCATCACTTGCTCAACTTGGCCTCTATCTATCATTACTAACTGTTGGCTTTGCACCGATAAACTCAAAGTAATATTAAGTTGCTTAGCCTGTTGTGAGTGAAGTGCTACAACTTGTTTGGCAAGATCTGCCAAAATATGTGGCTGTAAGTGTGGGGCAGGTAAGCTACTAACCTTTTTAAATTGCGCTATAAACTCCCCTAAATGCTCGGTTCGTGATGCCAGTGTTGTTAAGGCAAGTTGCAGGTCTTGTTTATCTTCCTGATCATCAAAACAAAGCTCATTTGGCAGCAGCGCCGTACAAGTTTGTGCTAATGAAGAGAGTGGTGTAATCGAATTAGCAATTTCATGGGTTAGTACTTTGGTGAGGCGTTTATATGCTTGTTGTTCTTTTAATTGCAGCTGATCATGAATAGATTGCAAACTGATCACTTTACGAACTTTACCTTGGATTTCGGCAATACTGATCTGCACAGATAGCGTATCGTGCTGCTCACCATTTTGCCATGGCACGGTATTACGGCTACTTTGTTTAGCGCCTTGGACTAGGTTTGCTATTACACCTAAATCATCGATGTGCTTTACAGATTGCCCAAGTAAACGACTGACCGCTGGATTGCTTTCAATAATATTGCCTTGATCATCACATACTAATACCGCTAAATCGATATGAATTAATAACGCTTGTAAGAACTGGGCTTGTTGCTCTGCATTAAAACGCGCAGCCTGAATTTGTTGTTTAACCTGCTCAAATTGCTGCTGCATAGGATGTTTATCGCCAAAGCCTAATGTGCTGTCTCCATTTGCTAAAGCGCGAATCACCCTATCTGCACGCCTTGTTTGGCGTTTAAATAAATTAAAAATTTGTGCAGCACATGTCACATTTAAAATAACTAAAAGTACCGAAATTGCTGAAAATCCGCTTTGGTCTATTTGCCAAAACAAAGCAATTGATAAACCTATTAATGCAGCTAATAGGCTGGCTAAGCTAATGAAACTTCCCATCGATTAAAGTCCGTATTTTTCTAAACGTCGATACATGGCTCCGCGTGTTAGACCGAGTGCTTTAGCTGCGTGACTCACGTTCCCTTGAAAATGCTTTAAAGCTGCACGAACGGTTCTCTGTTCGATGATTTCAAGATCAAAAGTGTCATAGTCAGCGGCGTTTGTAGAAAGCTCATTTGTGCTAACAGCGGTACTTGGTGAGCTTATCACTGAGCTTATATCGAGCTCTGAACCTTCTGAGAGGATGACTGCTCGCTCAATTGCATGGGCAAGTTCACGGACATTGCCTGGCCAATGATACTGACTTAAACGTGTCATATCAGATGCTGCAATCGAGAGCTCACGTTTGTATTTATGTGCAAAGTGCTGCAAGTAGTAGTTACACAGTAATGGAATGTCTTCACTGCGCTCACGCAGAGCTGGCAAACGGATCTCTACGGTATTAACACGGTACAGTAAGTCTTGCCTAAATTTACCTTCAGTCACTGCTTGTTCGAGGTTTTCATTGGTTGCACAGATCAAACGAATATCAATATCGATGACTTTTGAGCCACCAACCGGTGTTATTTGCCTGTTTTGTAGTGCCGCAAGTAGTTTAACTTGTTGGTTAAGCGGTAAATTACCTAGCTCGTCTAAAAATAAACTACCACCATGGGCCAGCTCAAATCGGCCAATGCGATCTTCTTTCGCGCCAGTAAACGCCCCTTTTTTATGGCCAAATAGTTCGCTTTCAAACAGGCTTTCGGCTAGTGAGCCCATGTCTAGGCTTATGAAGGGTTGGCTTTGGCGCTGGCTTGCATTGTGGATTGCATGTGCGGTGAGTTCTTTACCTGTGCCACTTTCGCCACTAATCAATATGTTGGCATCTGTGTTGGCTGCTTTGTCGATAACCGAAAAAACCTGCTGCATGGCATCACTTTGGCCTAAAAACTCAAATGGTTGATTGCCGATTGACTGCTGCAAGGCCTGCTTTTGTTTTGTGAGCTTACCAACTTGCTGTTTGTCTTTAGCGTGTGAAAATGCCGCCGCTACAGCACCGAGTAATTGCTCATTCTGCCAAGGCTTGGCAATAAAGTCGGAGGCACCAGCCTTAATTGCTTCGACAGCTAGCTGAATATCGCTGTAGGCCGTCATTAGTAACACTGCAATATTAGTATCTTGGCTCATTATTTTTTTAAGCCAGTAGAATCCTTCTTTGCCACTAATTGAATCTTGCGTGAAGTTCATATCAAGTAATACAACATCAATAGCCTGATCAGCCTCATGCTGTGCGCTAATGATAGCTTCTATATCAAAGGGGTTATCTGTGGTTTTTACAACCTGATAATGTTGTTTTAGAAGTAATCGTGCGGCGATAAGTACGTCAGGGTTATCATCGACGATAAGAATTGATCCTGCTTGTTTCATAGCTGTTTATTATTATTCCTTTTTAAGAACACTAAGATTAATTGAAAAGAAGAACAGTGTCCATTTATGGACGATATATGATTTTTAAAGTGTTCTATAAGTGGACACTTGATTATATATACCCCCATTAATTTTTATCTAAGTTGCTGTAAATTAATAAAAATAAAAGTTGGCACAAGAGTTGTTATATCTATAGATAATTAGCACCTAGATAACTTAAAGGCGTCAACATGGATAAGAAAATTACACGCTCAAATAACAAAGCACTTTTCAAGAAATCATTCATTGCAGCGGGATGTTTAGCTGTTGCGGCTGCAGCTTATGGTTTCACGCAAACTGAGCAAACAGGTCGTAGTCAGCAAGTAACCGCGACAAGCTTAACGATTAGCACAGTACAACAAGGTGAATTTGTTGATGCTTTAAGTCTTCGTGGTCAGGTTATGCCTCGTACTACTATTTACCTCGACACCATTGCCGGAGGCCAAGTTGAAGAGCGACTTGTTGAGCAAGGTGAGTTTGTTAAAAAAGGCCAACCCCTTGTGCGTTTAAGTAATACCAATTTGCAGCTTGATGTAATGAGCCGTGAAGCACAGGTGACTGAGCAGCTTAACTTTTTACGTAACACGCAAATGAATATGGAAACCAGCCGTTTAAACTTACGCCGTGATTTGCTTGAAATCGATCTTAAAATCACACATTTATCGCGTCGCTTAAAACAGACTCAGCCGCTAGTGAAAACCGGTGTGTTAGCACAAGAGCAATTATCTGAAATTAAAGAAGACTTAGCGTATTACAAAGCGCGTAAAGAGCTAACCCTTGAGCGTCAAAAGCAAGAAAACAGCATTCGTGAAGTTCAGGTAGCTCAGTTAAAAGACAGTGCCGACATGCTAGAGAAAAACTTACAGTTTGCGCGTAAGAACCTTGAAAACTTACTCGTAACAGCACCTGCCGATGGTTATTTAAGTGAGCTTGACGTTGAAATTGGTGAATCAAAAGGTCGTGGTGCTCGCCTAGGGCAGATTGATATTCCTAATGAATACAAGCTAGTTGTGCGATTAGATGAGTTTTATCTAAGCCAAGTTCAAACAGGTATGCCAGTGCTTATTGAACATGAGCAAGGCGAAATTGCGGCAACAGTTAGCAAAATTGATAGCCGTGTTCAGCAATCACAGTTTCAGGTTGAGGTCGAATTACCTAATGACACGAGCAACATAAAACGCGGGCAAAGTATTGATGTGCAGCTGATGCTAGGTGATAGCAAAGGCACTGCTTTGTTACTTGAACGCGGCGCATTTTTTAACAGCTCGGGTGGTAATTGGGTTTATGTCATGGAAAAAGATGGCAATCGTGCAGTACGAAAAGACATTCGTCTTGGCAAAAAGAATCAAAACTATTACGAAGTGTTAAGTGGCCTAAGCGCCGGAGATCGCGTGATCACCTCTAGCTACAGCAACTTTGATAAAGCACAACAACTACAATTTTAAGGATAATAACAATGATTAAATTAACTAACTTATCACGCGTATTTCGTACTCAAGATGTTGAAACAACAGCGCTTAATAACATTAACTTACATGTAAACGAAGGCGAGTTTCTTGCCATTATGGGGCCATCTGGCTGTGGTAAATCAACATTACTCTCTATTTTAGGTATGTTGGATTCGCCATCAGCAGGCAGTTTTGAGTTTTTAGGTGAAGACATCGCAGGGTTTGGTGAAAAGCAATTAGCAACACTTAGAAAATCGTCGATTGGTTTTGTTTTCCAAAGCTTTAACTTAATTGATGAATTAACAGTATTTGAAAACGTTGAGCTGCCATTACAGTATCAAAATATCTCAAAGAGTGAACGTAAACAGCGAGTAGACGCAATCTTAAAACGTGTTGCAATCGACCATAGAGCAGATCACTTACCGCAACAGTTATCGGGTGGTCAGCAGCAACGTGTAGCAGTAGCCAGAGCACTTGTGATCAACCCAAAACTTATTTTAGCGGATGAGCCTACGGGTAACCTTGATTCAAAAAATGGTGATGAAGTCATGGCGATGCTGCGTGAGCTAAATCGCGAAGGTACCACGGTAATTGTGGTTACCCACTCAGAAAAAGAAGGCAATTATGCTGACCGTTTAGTGCGTTTGCTTGATGGCCAAGTAATGGTTGATAAAGCCAACCGTGCTCAACAAACAGCTGAGGTGGCATAACATGATTTTAAGTTATTTGATCACCGCGCTGCGTTCGTTTAAAAACCAAAAGCAGCACTTTATTTTAAATGTTCTGGGTTTAAGTGTGGGCTTAGCTGCGGCAATTTTGGTTGCTTTGTTTGCAAAAAATGAGCTTTCGTACGATAGCCAACAGCCTCATGCTGAGCGTGTTTATCGCGTTGGCCAAGACTTCTCAAAACTTGGTTTAGCTGTGGTGCCTATTTTTAATTATGTGCAGTCAAAGCAGGCTGAAGATTACAGCCAAGTTGAAGAAGTATTTGGGTTAACTATGGTCGAGCTGACCCGTGAAGCCATGGTGGATGTGAGTTACCGCAACCAAGGCTATAAGTTAAATGCCTTATATGGTGCTACAGCAAATATTGAAAACTTTATTGCTATGGAGACGATTGCAGGTGACTTAACAACAGCAATGAGTACTCCAGATAGCCTCGCTTTGAGTGAATCAGAAGCACTGCGCATTTTTGGTCGCACCGATGTGATTGGTGAAACACTAACGCATGAACAAGGACAGTACACGGTGCGTGCCGTGTTTGCAGATTTAGCAGACAACACTCACTTTGCCTTTAAAAACCTTGTTTATGTTAAGCATGATCCAAGCGAAATAGACATCAACAGTAGTTATGTTTATATGCGTGTAGCTGAGGGCACCGATACAGATGCATTAGCTAAAACCTTAACAGAGCGCTTTTTTAGCAATTCGATGCTGGAGCAAGTTAGTTTAGAGCTACATCCATTACTTGATTTGCACCTAACGGCTAAATCACCGTTTGAGATGAAAGCGGGTGGTGCTAAACAAGTGGTGATGATCTGTGTAGGTCTAAGCGTGTTACTTATTCTTATTGCAGGTTTTAACTTCATCAATATGACCGTCGCTCAATCGACTAAACGTGCAAAAGAAGTGGGAGTGCGTAAAGCGCTTGGCGCAAGTAAAGGCCAGTTAGTAACGCAGTTTTTATCTGAATCTGTGTTGGTATCAATGCTTTCAATGGTGATTGCATGTGCTTTAGTGGAGCTATTTTTACCAAGCTTTAACCAACTAGTAGACCGCGAATTGGTCGTGAATTACGCCTCTGAATTTGGCATTGCAATTATTGTGGTCGCAATTGCTGTGGGCATATTAGCTGGGCTTTATCCTGCATTCTTTATTTCGTCATTCAGTGCAAAACGCGTTTTAAGTGGCGACCTACAACGTGGTAATACTGCAATATGGGTTCGTAAGAGCTTACTAACCTTACAGGCTTCATTAGCAATAGGTTTAATTATTGCCTCTGTTACCTTGTTAAAGCAATTAACTTACTTGCAGAGCTTACCTTTAGGCTATGAAACGACACAAAGATTGGTTATTTCAGAGCTACCTGTCGGCGAAGTATTCACAAAAGAAAAAAATGCGCTAGTTAACCGTATTAGCGCAATTCAAGGCGTACAGCAAACAACAGTCATTGATACCCGTTTAACCGTTTCAATTAATAATACGCTTATGCCAACGTGGCCAAATGGTGAAGCCTCTGGCAGCTTAACGCCTGTTGTAGGCGCAGGTTACGATGTTGTAAAAACGCTAGGATTAAAACTGGTTGCTGGCCGTGACTTCAGCCGTGAATTTGCCGGTGACTGGGCAAGCCGTGAAAATGGAGTAACAAGTACTGGCACTATTGTGACTGAGTCTGTCGCAAGACAAGCGGGTTACACTAACATGAGTGACATTATCGGTAAGGTCATTAAAGACTCAGGTCGCGGCATAGATATGCGTGTTGTGGGTGTGGTTGAAGATGTAAAAGTAGGTAATGTTAAAGATGCCAACTCTAATATTATGTTCTTGTGTGGTTTTAACTTCTTATCGCCTGTATCAGAGTTAATCTTAACCATTGATCAGCAAAACTTGCCTTATATTAAAGCTCAGATCGCTGAAGTATTAGCAAGCTCAGCCAATATCTATGAGCCAAAAATTAACTTACTCGCAGACAACTACAAAACCCTGTTAAAAGGTGATGAGCGAATTTCGAATGTCGTTTTAATCTTTACCGCTCTTGCCGTGTTCTTAACTTGCTTAGGTACCTTTGGTTTGGCTTCGTTTGCAACAGTGCGTCGTCAAAAAGAAGTGGCTGTTCGAAAAGTGCTAGGCGCATCACGCATCAGTATTGTTAATATCATTGCAAAAGAGTTCCTAGTGCTGGTGGCGCTCAGTATTGCTATTGCGTATCCAGTGACTTACTTGTTAGTTGGTGATTGGTTAGCAAACTTTAATGACCGCATTGAACAAGCTGTGTGGGTGTATGGCGCTGCGGCTGTGGTCGTTGCGGTTATCACCTGGGCAACGGTGGCAAGCCTAGCATTTAAAGCGGCCAGCACCCGTCCATCATTAATCCTTCGTTATGAGTAACGCTTGACTCAAGATCCACTCCAAGCCTAGCAATACAGCTGGGCTTTTTTACAACTCAAAATAGCGACCAAGTACAGCAAATACTTTATGTAGATGAACTTCATCTAGAGTGAGCTAAAAATGAGCCGCAGACGAATTAACCTGTTTTTTAAATTGCTCTTTGTAACGACGTGATAAGTTAAGTATTTTACCCGTTATAAGTTTCACTTCACTATCACCGCTTGGTAATGGCGTGATAGATTCAATCGCATCGAGTCTAATAGCATAAGAGCGGTGAATACGACAAAAACCTTTAGGTTCTAACCGAGATATAAGATGGGTCATGGTTGTACGTAGCGGATAAATACGTGTGCCAATATGTAGGTTTACGTAATTGCCGCTAGATTCAAGCCAGTCAATTTGCTCTGTACAGATGATGAATTCTTTACCTAGTTTTTTAACCAATAATCGGTCGAAATTCAAATTCTGTTGGGCGTTTTCTTCATGATTGATTGGCGTGGCTTCGCCGGTTAATTGGCTAATAATGTATTGATACGTTTTGATAATGACAATTAAAGATAAAAACCCCCATAAGTCTTTACGGTATTCATAAAGTAACTCAAACCACAGCAACCCGAAGTCATACTGCATGTCTTGAATTGTGTAAATGAACTCACGGATAGCAATCATGATCCCTACGTGTAATAAGGAAAAAATAATACTTGCGAATAAGTAAGTGAGCAATGAGCGAGCGATCTTTTGCCAATTAAAGGGGTGGGCTTGCAATAACCAAACTAAAGCAGGAAATAATAATAAGGTGCCGATAGCGCTTGAATATTCCCAGACAAAGGGCTCCCAAAGCAAAAAGGACAGTTCACCATCGCGTTGGGCTTCCATGATATCTGAGCTGGCATTAATAGTGTTATTTATAAAAATATAACTAAATAAAAATAATGTCGCATACCAAGTTCGATTACGCTGAAAATGCATTAAGGTGATCATTATTATTGTTACTCTTTGGAGACCGTAATTAGACTAACAAGATAGTGATAAATCACCAAACATACCATCCCTGATATCCACCGTTTATCCCTACTGATTGTTTTATCGACCTTTTTTGATAGCTTAACGCTGCATGTTGTTCATAGTTGTTATTAACTTGTCGTAACCATAATTAATTATGAAACTTAAAATAATAATTAAAAACACAGCGCGCACGTTATTACAGCCATGGCAAAATGCGTTCAATCAAGCCGTTGAGTTACCACCGCGTCGTTATGATTTAGATTGGCTAAGAGTACTTGCCTTTGGCTTATTAATTTTTTACCACACTGGTATGTTATACACTCAAAATTGGGGCTTTCATTTTAAAAGTCAGTATTTATCCAGCAATATAGAAAACATCATGCTCCTACTGTCGCCTTGGCGGATGGGGCTGATCTGGTTTATTTCAGGTACTGCACTGAGATTTATGATTGCACGCGCTCGTTTAGGTGGTTTTTTAATATCACGCAGTGTCAGAATATTACTGCCGTTATTAATCGGTGTGTGGTTTATTGTGCCGCTTCAGCTTTATGCGCAAATGAGCCAAGAGACCGGTTTAGCGATAAGTTACTGGCAGTTTTGCTTGCAGTTTTTTGATTTAACAAGTCCTTTATTTGAACATTATCAAGCAGGTATTTGGCCTCATGTTGATGTAAACCACCTGTGGTACTTACGCTCGTTATGGCAATTTGTCATACTGCTTGTGTTGGCTCTGCCGTTGCTTCATCACCATTATGTTCAAACAGTGATTACTCGTTTGTGTGATCAGTCGTTATTTATTATTTTTATTATATTGCTATTGCCGCTTTGTATTTTAAAGTTGAGCTGGCCGAGTGATACATTTCGATACCCCATGGGTGCTTTATTTTTACTTTATGGCTATTTACTTGCGTGGCATTCAGTATTTTATAGTCGGCTACTTCTTCACTGGAGGCCATTATGCGTGGTATTTATTGTAGGTTACCTGATTGTAGTGGCGGGCTATCACATGATTTGGCAAAGCTCAACTGCCAGTCAGTGGCAAATTACGGGCATGGATATGTTGTATACCACGCAGCGATTAGTTGGCGTGTTAATGATGCTGGCACTAGCACAACGTTTTTTAAATCACGATCACCCTAAATTGGCTTTATTGAACTCTGCTGTCTTTCCTTTTTATCTTTTACATCAAAGTGTGATTATTGGCCTTGCCTTTTATTTATCGAAGTTGCAATTAGGTGGCTTTATGGAGTCATTACTTATACTAAGCCTCACTTTTATTATTTGTTGGCTAGTGTTTATTGGTGCGCGTCGCGTCAATGTATTAAGTCCATTTTTAGGGATTAAAGTCACAGGAAAATACACAGCATGGCAAGTTAAAGTTGGTTTTTGTTGTGGACTAATTCTAGTGAGCCCATTGATTATCAGGTTAATCTAAGCAACTATATCACTGGTATAAAATATACGTAGTGGGCTTGTGTAGGATATGCTTTAGCGCTCGATATGCTTTGAGTGTGTACTTAAATATCTTTAATCTTCACCGCAGGATTACCTGCCACTAAGGTATTTTCTGCGACATCTTTGGTAACTATAGCCCCTGCGCCAATCACAACATTATCGGCTACTTTAATGCCTGCAAGTATAATAGCGCCTGCACCAATCCATACATTGTTGCCAATGCTAATCGGCGCTGCAAAATTAGCTTTTGCTAAACGCTCGGTTGGGTTTACTGCATGCGATACCGCGAGTATTTGTACATTAGGGCCTATTAAGCAGTCATCGCCTATCGTAATTTGCGCATCAGTTAGCGGTGCATCGAGCATAGTACAGTTAATATTTATGAAGGTTCGATCACCTATTTTAATACCACTGCCATAATCACAATGAAAACCCGCTTCTATAACAACCTGCTCGCCACACTGAGCAAACGTATCTTTTAATCGTTTTAAATTGCCTTTACTTGGGCTTTTGGCAAATAAACGGCAAATTTCATGAGTGTTTTTTCGTTGTTCTATAAGTGACTTTTCTAGGCTGTTAAATGAAATGCTCATCGTTTATTCAGGTAACCCAATATGTGCATGACCACTTTTATAGTCAATAGTGATTAAAAAATGTTTGAGAACATCGTAGCCGATCAAGCCTTGTACTTTTTTTCCTCTTATATGTGTACCCGTTGTTTTATATTGAGATTCAAGATTCGCAGATTCTCCTTTAGCGGGGATACTCACCAGTACATTTTCCATTTCAAAAGGACCAAATTTTAGCCAAGGGATACGAAAGCTTTCAGTCATACCACTTGTATTCACACCTGTGCTTATTCCCGATTCGCGCTCTATCTCATCAAGCCACCCCATGCTTTGAGCGACACTTCGTTTAACAACCATACCGCCATTGTTACCTGTGTCGAGCACCAACCATATTGATTTTTCATTACTTAACATCACTTCTACAATAGGCATACCTGAGCCTTTTTGTTTTAGCATTTTAATATTTTCAGTGTCATTTAAATTGACTGAGTCGTGGGTAATAAGGCGCATTTTTTGATTTGGGTAATCCAGTTGTATAACAAACTGGCGAAAGAAGCCGGCACCAAATAGGAGTGCGTTATCATGAAGGCCAAGGTTGATTTCTACCGCATCATCAACTTCAGTGTCCATACCAAAAAAATTAATGGGCACATTGTGGTAAGTTGTTTTATTTTCAATGCCATATACGCCTTTAATTCGCGTTTTGCCTCCTTTATCTAGCTTAAGCTTATTTTTGTTAATAAAGTGAGGATTAATGCCATTCACTTGTGCGCCCGTATCCAATAAAATTTTACTCGGTATACCAGATACCGTTGCTGGCACTTTGATGTGACCATTTTCTAAGTGAAAATCCAGCCAAGGTGTGACTGCCGCGTGGCTACAAAAACTTAAAACAGTTAAGCATAGTGCAATAAGTAACTTCATTATTAATCCTTTAATTTATTGTTTTTTATAGCTTAAGCTATTTATAGTGAAGTAATTCAGATACTCATGCAAGCCCAAATTTGGCTCAGTTACAGCTAGCCTTGTGTAGCAATGATGACAAGTGAAATGATATAGGGACTTTGAGTGTAAATAATTTAGGAGATTATATAAGAATAATGCTTTTTATGCTCAATAGCGGTTACTAAAGAGCATATGGTATTACGTCATAATTGTGCTCGGGATGATTTTAACCACTTATTAAGCCAAGCTGATTGCTCTTTAAGTAAATATGTTAAGTTTTCTTTCGCTCTATAAGAGTGGCCTTCATAGGGGAGCATAATGAGCTGAGTTGTTTTTTTATTCGCAATTAGCGCTTGATACATTCTTGTTGATTGTAGGGGGTAAGTCCCCGAATTTTGGTCATTTTCACCATGAATAAGCAGCAATGGCGCATTAATTTTATCTGCGAACATGATTGGTGATAAGTCAATATAGGTCTTTTTTGCTTGCCATAGAGTACGCTTTTCACCTTGAAAGCCAAAAGGCGTTAATGTTCTGTTATAAGCACCGCTTCGAGCAATACCAGCTTTAAAAAAGTCAGTATGTGCGAGCAAGTTTGCTACGGTAAATGCGCCATATGAATGACCCATGACAGCTAAAGAGTCGATATCAATCAACCCAGTACCTTCGAGTGCATTGATAGCTGCTTGTGCATTAAGGTTTATTTGATTGATAAAATCATCATTGGGTTCTTGACCGTCAAATGCAGTGATTGGCATCGATGGTGACTCAAAAACTGCGATGCCGTCATGAAGAAAAACCAAAGGGCTTAATGGATCAAATTGCCTAAATATATTGGTTTTTACAGTATTTTGTTGGCTTAGTTCTTTATTATTAAATTCATCCGGATAGATCCATAGGACTGCAGGTATTTTGCCTTGTGCTTTATCGTAGTTACTCGGTAAATGTAGCGTACCACTTAAATTTAACCCATCGCTTCTTTTATAATTTATAAATGTAGGAGGCTTGTCAAAATATTGCTTATTTTTGTTCGTTAATAAGGGGATTCGCTCATTCATATCAGTGCTCGAAATTGCAAAATATTGAGGAGCAGTTTGTACATTTTGTGTTTGTATAATAAGCGTATTATTTGCCACTCTTAAAGGGAGTTCAATGCTTTCTTTACTGCTAATAAAGTACTCTTTTCGTGTGTTATTGGTCTTGTTTAGTGTCTTTATAGTGGGCCTGATGCCCTCTTTGCTAAGGCCGTTCGATAAAAAGAAAAGGTTTGAATCATCTTCAACAAGCACTTCATACCCTTCAGGTAGTCTCAGGGTTTGCGGATCGCCAAAGTCATTAAATTTATCTCTATAGTCTCGTTGCTCAATTAAGACATTTGCTGAGGTACTTGCACTGATTAAAGAAGCTTTTGCTTGTTTACTAGCATAAAGCCATTCTTGAGCGACTCCGGCACCTGACTTCCCCCATATAATATTATGTACTCTCCACTTTGCCTGATGGATGAGTTGTTTGTTTTGATTGAACGGGCTGGGAAGTTTATATGTATTGTCATGATATTTTTTATCTACTGACATATCACCATTATCAATTGCTTCGGTCCAAGTGAGAGTTGAGCCTTCAGAGGGAAGCCATTTTACTAATCTTGCACCATTAGGGACGCTATCTTTGGCTTTCTTTAAGTTAACCTTGTTATTTAAAGAGGGTAAAACATTTAGCTGGTGGTGGGTTTTTAAGTTAGTAACTTGATAGTCTCTGCCCCACTTTTTGTATGGTAAATAGGAGGAGAGCTCTTTGGGTAGAGTTGACGACAACACATACTCTCCGTCAGGAGACACAGAGAAATCATCAAATAGCATATTATCAGTTAGAGAGGTCACATTACCTTTTAAATCGATTTTAACTAAGCTTGAAAGCGCAAGAGTTTTAAATTGCTCTTTAAGTTTGTTATTTTTTAGAAGGCTTTGATATGTTCGTCCTTGCTCTACTTGTCGCTCAGATGAGAGAGAGTTCGGCTGTTTTAATTCGTTAATGGGTGAGTGTACTTTAGTATTTCTTTTTTTAACGATTAGTGCTGTGCTGTCAGGTAGCCACCTGAGGTGTCTGCCACCTAATGAGGCAGATAAATTGACCTGAGAAAGGCGTTTGAAAACCTGAGTTTCAACATCATATACCCATAAATTAATTGTGTTGTCATTTTGAATTAAATAAGCAATTTTTTTAACGTCAGGAGACCAGTTATAGTCAATAATGACGCCGCTATCAGGGGTTAGATCTATGCTCGTTCTATTGCTGATATCAAAAAGTGTTGTATGGCTATATAAAGGTGTGTCAAATCGGCTATATAGATTGCTATAAAAATCCAAGCCCGCTAACTGCACGCGTGCTTGTGATACATAGTGAATCGATGGATAGCGTATCTGATGTAAAAATAGAGCCTGTTTCCCATTAGGCGATAGTGATACATTCTCTTGTGTTGTGGAATCTATATAGCTTTCCCATTGGGGCCTATTCTCATCTGTGTTTGCGTGTATCGCGAAAGATAAGAGCAATACTATAAATATAAGAAATCTATTCATTGCGTAATGCCTTTATTGGATCTTGTCTTAGTGTTTTATTGATCGGAAAAAAGCTCGTGATAAGCGCCATAACTAACAGCCCAAGCCAGATAGATAATGTTAACCACCAGTTTATAGTTAAGGTGACGTTGGGTAGTGAAAAGCAATAACCAATAATTAAAAATGCTAATGAAAAAGCGAGCACCAAGCTCATCGTTATGGGTTGCATAAGCTCAAGTAAACTTTCTTTTAATAATCTTAGGTTATCTGCGCCCATTGAGAGCTTAACGCCCAAGCTATATCTGAGTACTTTAATTAAGTAGTTAACAATGCCATTGATGCCTATACAGACCATGAGTAATGATGTTGATGCAAGTACAATAGCGAGCCAAGCTGCGTTTAAATGACGCTGTCGTTGGTCATCAAATTGAGTTGTTAATGACGCTAATGAATGTATATCTAAGCGTTTATCAATCCCGTAGATCAGTTGCTGAATTTGCGATATTGATGCGGAATCTTTCATTGTTAGAAGGTAGGTATATTGACTCCAGCCTGGGTAATCTTTGGGTGTGAATACTTCAAAGTTTTCACTTTCAGGCCTTCCTGGTACGTAGGTATTACTGACTACACCTACGATAGAATAAAACGTTTTGCTGTCAAAGCTGACTTTACTATTTAGTACGTTCTGTGTGTTTTTATCCAACATATCCGCAAGGCGTTGGTTAACAATAATGGGCGGGTTTTTAAGTTTTTCATCACCTTTGCTAAAGCCCTTGCCTGTTACTTTAAGATCTAATTCTGCAAAATAATTGTTGGAAACTAAGCTATTACGCGCTTGGGCAATATACTGGCCAGCTTCATCATATATTTGGTTAACGTTAACCGTATCGGGTAAGCGCTGTTCTGATGATAGTGCTAAACTGCTCACATTATTGAGGTTTAATAGCTGTTGGGTAATGGCTTTATGAAGGTTAATTCGTTCACTCGGCTTATCGATATTACTGTAATTTATTGTAAGTGAGTATTTACCTTGAGTGTTTATGCCATTATCTCTGAGTGCTTCAGAGAGTGTCACTAACACGACGTGACTTGCTGCGGTTAATACTAAAAATGAGAACAAAATCTGTAAGCCAACTAACAAGTGGCTGGTCGCTGCGCTCATTTGTTTTCCAGTACCTTTACCGCTACTTTGTAAGCTACTCATTAAGTTTTTCTCTTTTACGACACTTAATTCTATAAATGAATAGAGTGCAGCAATAGTAACAATCAAAAATACTGAAAAGAGGAGCGTATTTATACTTAACGAAAGAGTATCTAGCCGTTGTATAGAATTTTCGGCTAAGTTTTGAATAACGATAAACCCTATTTGGGTAAGTGTTAATGCCAGTATGACTGCAATGCTAATCAGTAGTAAGTTGTGTTTTAGTGTTTCAACAATGAGCTGTTTTGTACTTGCTCCAAATGCAAAGCTTATAGCAATCGGTTTTATACGAGTAATTGCTTTTGCAAGTTGCATACTAGAGAGGTTGATAAGTGCAATGATCAATAACAAACAAACACCTAAAAGCAGCATGAGTACTATTTTTCCGCTATCACCTTTTAATGCTTCACTAAATGTCGTGATACGTGCGTTAACAGTAAAATCTTTCAGAATATTAGGAGCATGGAGCTGAGCGCCTTTCAATGATAGGTCTGATAACTGTTGTGTGATTGCAGATTCTGATGCTGTATCTTTTAATCTAACAACACTTTTGTATGCACCCATAAACCCATTTGCTGTTTTGGGATCAAATACCTCATCGACATCAATAGGTAACCATATCGCATCGTTTATATTTTTGTAGTGGGGCAGAACAAGATCATCTGGAGCTACACCAACAATAGTGAATCGACGTTGATTTAACTGTATTTTTTGACCAATGATATCATCTTGACCTTGGAAAAGTTTTTGCCATGCCCTATAGCCTAAAACGACAGACATGTGCTTACTGCCAAGCGCCTCGGTCTCATTGAATAATCTTCCAAGTTCAGGTTTGACACCAAGCAGGTCAAACAAGTTATTAGATGCGAGAATAACGTCTACAGCGGGTCTAGTTGGCCTGTCTAATAATTTATAGCTGGTCCACTTATGGTAGGTAGCCATATCAGTAAAGAGCGTATTTTCATTCTCTATATAACTCATTACTTTTGAGTTACTAGCAGGGCCTGAGTAGCTTTTTGAATTTACGGTGCCTTCTAATAAATATAAATTATCACTTTGTTGATAAGGCAAGGGGGAAAAAAAGACTAAATCCACTAAGCTAAAGGCGCTAAGTACCATGCAAAGAGTGAGCGCTAATGTAAATACGGTTGTTAAATAGTACTGCTTAGCACGTTTGAAGGTATTGTAGGCTACTTTTAACATGGCTGAGCAACTCGATTTGCATCTGTTGGCGTACTGACATCATCATTTTCAGCTATTACAGAGCCATCTTTTAATTGAATATTACGAGATGCCATGTTGGCATAACGCGGGTCATGGGTGACTAAAACGATAGTTGTGCCTTGCTGATTAAGGTCTTTGATCAATGCCATGATGGCATCACCGTTTTTAGAATCTAAGTTACCTGTCGGCTCATCGACAAGCATAATACCTGAATCACCAGCTAAAGCGCGAGCAATGGAAACGCGTTGCTGTTGACCCCCTGATATTTGGTTAGGGTATAAATCAGCTTTATCTGCAAGGCCTACTTTTTCTAAGCAATCTAGGGCACGTGCATGGCGTGTTGAAAGCGAATCCCCTCTGTATTTTAAAGGCAGTGCTACATTTTCTAAGACGGTCATTTCATCTATTAGATTAAAAGATTGAAATACAAAGCCGATTCTATTTCCACGAACTTTAGAGCGTTGCGTTGAATCCATATCAGAAACAAGTAAGCCGTCGATGTAATATTCACCGCTTTGTGGGGTGTCGAGTAATCCCATAATATTCAGTAGTGTTGATTTTCCGCACCCTGATGGGCCTGAAATAGAAATAAATTCGCCATCATAAACAGTGAAGCTAATTCCTTTTAAAATTTGACTGACCTGATCGCCATTGGTAAAGGACTTAGTTAAGTTATTAACCCTTAAAATTTCAGTGTTCATACTTCTAGCTCTCTATTTTTATCATTTTTGTTTCAGCAGGAATATCTAAGGTGGAAATAATAACTTGCTCGCCAGGCTCTAAGCCTGATAGCACTTGAATTAGCTGTCCTGATGTTTTGCCATATTGCACATCAACTCTAACAGCCTTGTTATCACTCGTTAGCTTGAATAGTGAACCATAGGCTCCCTCTTTAGCGTCACTGGGCTGCTTTATGTAGTTCATATCTTTTTGTACGTCGGCGTAGATGGTTGCATCAACCTGTTGCATTGGTTTCATGCTGCCATGCTCAATTGCTTCAAGTTCAATATCAACCTGTACAGCACCATCATTGATAACAGGGTCAACACGAACGACTCGTCCATGCACTTGCTCATTGAGTGTTGTAATCTCGGCTTTCATGCCCATTTGAATTAAATGCGCTTGAATTTGCGGAACTTTTATTTCCCCAACTAATGGCGATAGGCTGCCAATAAGCGCAAGCTCAGAGCCTGCTGTTACACTTTGCCCTAAACTGAGAGGAAGGCGCTGGATGACCCCTTTCATTCCTGCTTTTACAGATAATTGCTCGACCATCAGTTTTGCAACGTTGAACTCATCTTCTGCTTGAGAAATAAGATCATCTTGAATTGAAAGTGCTTCTTTTTGCATTTCAGTGAGCTTGTCTAATTTTGATTCTTCGAGGCTGATGCGTTTAAGTAACTGCTTCGCTTCCAATTCATTTTTTTTAGCACTAATCCCAGAGACAATTCCCGACTTAGCTAAAGAGCGTTCGGCTTCTACTTGGAGCATGGCAATTTCTGCTTGTGCTTTTAACTCAGAGATACTTGATTCATTGTTTAACAGCTCCCGTTGTTGCACTAACAAAGTTTGACGTTTCTGTGTCTTTGCATTTTTGAGCTTTGCTAAAGCTAGACGCAGCTTACTCTCAAGCTCAGGGTTGTTTAATGTCAGAATCACTGTATCAGGCTCTACAACGGCCCCTGCTTTTAGCTTTATTTCGTCGACAACCGCATTGCTGGTGGCTGTAAGTAGTCTTTTATTAATAGATTGTAGCGAGCCATAACCTTCAACCTTAATAGAAAAGTCACCGCGTTCTACTTTTGCCATTGTTACAGATTCAAGAGAGATCACTTCTGCATTATCTGCAAACCCTAACCGCCAACCAGATAAAAGCATAATGGCTGACAAACCAATTAACCCCTGATAAACAAGTTTAGATGTGAGTTTCATTATTTTTTCCTTTGCTTTATGAGCAATCTTTAGTTAGATCACCTCTGACAGTGCTTGACCATTAATTAACTTTTCTAAGTCTATTACTCTGTCTGCTGCTTTTATCGTTTCTTGCCTGTGGGCGACGCTAATTCTGGTTATTCTTTTTGATTTTAAATGCTGATTCACTTGTAATTCAGTAGCAGCATCTAAGTGACTCGTTGCTTCATCTAAAAATAAAACAATAGGTTGGCTGTAAAGCGCTCTGGCTAACAGTAAGCGTTGTTTTTGACCACCAGACAAAGAACTGCCTAAGTCGCCCACCTGTGTGTGCAGTCCCATAGGCATGGCTTGAATCTCTTGCCAAATTGCTGCACCTTTTGCAGCCTCAATCACTTGATTGATATCTGGTTTGGGTTCAAAAAAGGAGATATTTTCAATTAAAGAGCCATTCAGTAATTGATCATTTTGCATAACCGTGGCGCACATAGATCGAAAGTTTCGCATCCCTAGCATATTGATTGAGTGTCCATCTAATAGGTAATCACCTTGCTCGGCTTTAATTAGGCCCGTCATTAGCTTAAGTAAGGTTGATTTGCCTAATCCCGAGCGGCCAATAATAGCGACAGATTCTCCAGCATTTATTTCAAAGTTGATACCTCTAAATAACCAAGGAGATGATGGAGAATATCTAAAATGTAAATCACGTACTTCGATATGTCCTTTAGTTTGCTCCTTTGCAACGACCAATGAATTACTCTCTTGTTCTTGGCTTTGCATGACGATATCTGACATTCTTCGAAGATAAGTGGATGCCAACTTAAATCGAAATATATGGTCAACTAAGGTTTGAGTGCTGCTTGAAAATTGTTGACGATAGGCTAAGAAGGCAATGAACATACCAATCGTAAACGCATTGTTTATAATTAATGTCGCACCAAAAAATATAACGGTTAAATACTCTACTTTACTTATTAATTCTTGGCTTATTTCAGCCGAAATAGATATTTTCTCTCGCTTAATATTTTCATTGGTTGTATCGGCAAATAAGTTAAGCCATGATGATAATCGTGTACTTTCTTTGACGTAGCACTTTATGGGCATTATTGCTCGAATTGTTTCGAGGAAGTGGCTATTTTCTTTTGCTTGTTTCGCTAAAACCTGTTCTAAGTGTTTATTTTCTTTTTTTGTTAAGTAAAGCCTTACCATTAACGTGATAGATAAAAATATAAGTGATATCAAGGCAAGGGTAGGTGAATAGGTATACATTATGATTAAAGTCGTAATACCAAGAAGGCCTTCGACAATCGCGGCAATAAAGCCTCGGCTAATCATACGCTGAACTTCATTAAAGGCCTCGAATCTTGATTTGATATCTCCGACATGGCGAGACTCAAAGAATGATAGAGGTAAATGTAGTAAGTGGCGTTGTATATTAGCCTTTACCTGAAAACCTAAGTTCTTATCTAGGTATAATATTGCCGCTGAGCGAATAATATTACTAAACGTAGTTAATAGTGTGATTGCTAGAAATGCAGCCAGTAGCCAGATCAACACACCGCTATCTGAAAGTGGAATACCATGGTCAATGACGATTCTTATATAGTATGGGGATATGAGTAAAAAGCATTGCAATATCAATGCAATAACGAATATTTTGAATAGCGATGAGCCTAACCCATCAATATTACCTATAAACGTTCTAAGTGGCATTTTTACTCTTTCATCTGCAACCGTAAATGTCGATGAAGGAGTTAACTCTATTGCAATACCAGTGAAAGCTTCAGAAACTTGTTTCCAATCAAGTTTAACTTTCCCTTTGGCAGGATCATGAATAACGATCCCTGTTCTACTGACCGACGCTAAGGTTACAAAATGATTAAAGTTCCAATGAAGGATTGCTGGCCCTTTTAGCTTTGATAGCTGTCCAAGCTCTAGTTTTAGTACACGCCCAGACAAGCCAATATCATCAGCTATTTTTAAAATATGTTTAACGGTAATGCCTTGTGTTCCTACCGGATAGCGCTGTCGCATGGCAAGCATATTAACTTTGTAGCCATGATAAAATGCGATCATTGCAAGGCAAGTAATCCCACATTCAGCTACTTCACTTTGTAAAAAAGTAGGCAATTTAGATGATTTAAAGTCTATATAATCGGTTAGTCGCATTTAATTTTCACTATTTAATTAAATTTATAATCTTTTCATCTTGCTTGTTAAGTACTATTTTTATTTCAGCGTTAGGTGATAATTTTTGTATCTCATTTTCTTTTATTCTTAAGTGAATTTTTTGTTCTTTTTCACTTGATATTCCATTAATAACCATAGTGACTGTTGCAGTTATTTTTTCATCGTTAATATGTAGAGTCGCTTTGTCATTTACATTTAAATTGATTTTATTGGTGTTTGATATCCAAAAAGATAATTCACCATCGGCTGGTGGAGTCAAAAGATAACCAAGAGGCTTGTATGGTTGAGTTATATTTTTATCAATTTTAGAGTGAAAGAAAAAACCGTCACTGGGAGATCGGATAACATCACTTTCTAAACTACTTTTATTGTTTAGTTTAGAGATGGAGATCAAAGGCTGATCTTTTCTTACATGCCCACCATTTTTAGATAGGTAACTTTTTATAATGGCAACTTCACTATAAATTAGTGGGGTGTAATTTTCAGCAGATATCTTAATCGCAAGACTCTTATTTGATGGGATCGAGATTATTTTTATTAAAAGGAAGAAAGCGATAAATATAAAGATAAGAAATAATATAGAGTTATTTATCACTTTAGGTTGCTTTATAAGCGACTTGCCAATATCACTTGATTTATATTGGTTCCTAAGAGCTTCCTTTCTAAACATATTAACAATAGACATGAGCTAGCTAACTTTCTTAATTGGAATGTCACCAACAACACTGTTGCTGTTCATATAACTAAGCGGGCATCCCATTTGCCAGCTATCAAGAGTCGTAAAGCCTTTTATCCAGGTGCTAAATTTTTCATTATTTAAAGTGAGAGTGCCGTCAGGGTTAATCTTGCCAATATTGTTTCTGTCATCATCTAAAGCAACGGTACACTTATTGATATTACCATTTGCTCTAATTCCTAAAGAATTTGGCTTTCCGGCATAACAAATGTAATGACCGCGTTCATTTATTTTTTTGCTATTACCTGAATAGCGTTCTGTTAGTTCTCGAGCTAACTGCTTAGCTGATTTTTTTGATATTAGGCGGTTTATTTTTTCTTGATTATCACCCCCTAAGTTAGATATTTCTTTGAAGAATAACTGGAATCTATTATCATTTTTTAGCTCTTCATCATAGCGTTCACAAAAGGCTAAAACACTTTCATGGTTTAAGTCTGTAATATGAACTCTGAGAGTTATATGAAAATCAAGATCTGTTGCTGATGCTGCTAATAAGCGACCCCATATTTTATCAAAACTGCCTCTTCCGTTACGTGTTAATCGAGTTGTGTCGTGTGACTCTTTATCACCATCAATAGAGATTTGAAAGCTATTTTGTTTTAGCTCCACAAGTTTTGTGAGTGTTTTTATATCGAGAAGAGAGCCATTTGTCGTCAGATTTCCATATACTTTGCAGCCATTTTCTTTTGCTAATGACTGTGCGTATTCAGAAATTTCAAATAGAATGTCTTTTGCTAATAGAGGCTCCCCGCCAAACCAACTTAAAGATAGGTACTTTAATTTAGGCATTTTATTTTTGATAAGAACTTTAGTTGCATCAACTAACCAACGAGGCATTTTGCCAATTTCAAAATCTTCATAACAATACACGCATCGAAAGTTGCATTGTTCAGTTGGAAAGATAATAAGTTGAAACTTTTCATTACTAAGACTGTTCAATAGCTGCTTTTTAGAAAACCCTTTTATTTTATTTTCTGAATCTGTCATTTTATACCCCGCTAAGTTAATGGCGCAGACTTCCTAAAAGCAAGTCTGCGACAAAGTGATTAAAGCTCTTTTTCAGCGCCGCAACTAAGGTTAATATCGCAGATACCATTGCCCTCTTCATCTTCCTCTTCCGGTGAGAAACCGCCTGCTACAGCGTCAGTTAGCTCTTCACTTAACTCAACCTCACCTAATTCATTAAGTTTAATTTCTTCATCTTTAATATTTTCAAATTTCTTGCTCATTTTTTTTCCTTAAATTTATTTTATTAACCCTTGATGGGTTTTATAATTATGGCTGTGTTTTAGTTTTTTTTAACTGTTAAATTTACTGGGTTTTATTATTTTGTTTAATCTTTTTTCTATTTTTTTATTGCTGCTTTTATCTTTTTTGTTTTTTATTTCAAGTAATTTTAAATCCCTTGAAATTTTTTCTTTTAGAATGAAGTACTCAGTTTTTTCATATACTTTTAAAATTTCACTTTCTATTTTTCGGCATGGGTTGTTTCGATAAACATTGAGAGCTGTCATTCCATAATTAAACTCATCATCTATTTTTTTGTATTCTCTTAATGTATTAATTACAAGTGATGAATTGTATGGAGCTTTGCTTTCTATAATGATTTGAGAAGCGAAGTTTAAAGATGATAGCGATTCTAGTTTTGTTTTTTTTAAGCAAGATATAAGATGGTTCATTACTGTTTTTGACTTGTTTTCATTGCCTATGCACTTAAATATTTCGTAAAGCCGGTAGCTATATATTCCATTTTTTATACATGTGTACTTTTCGATTTGTTGAAAGCAAATTCTTAAAGCGTCATCAAATCTTTTTAAGTTAATTAGTGATATTATTTTTGATTCAATGTATATATCATGATTAATATACTTCTCTGGTATCTTACTTTTAAGTGAGATAACTTTATCGAAGTCGGAATTTAAGGTGTAATTTTTTAAGCATTCGTCAAGTGTTGCACGATATAGAGTCTCCCACCTGTCACCCAGAGCTGCTTTTTTACAGCTATTCCTCCTAAGAAAACGTTTGAGTTTCCATAAAAAGGAGATATATTATTTAATAATGAGTCAAACTCGGTTTTTCTTTTCGTTAATTTATAGAGCCTGAGCAAGTTGATTGTAGGGTCTATAAGGTTTACGAGATTTTGATTATCTTTGTCATTGCTATATGACTCACTCCAAAAGTTGATTGCTTTCTTTAAAAACAGCTCACTTTCATTAGTTTTTCCTTGGTAGGCCAAAACTAATGGATATGCATTGATTAGCCATAGTAATGTTCTGTTAGACTTTATCTCTTTACCTGCTACATCCCTATCAAAAGCAATAGACATGTTTTCACACCATTGTTCAATATTATATAAAGCTGTTAAATCTCGCTTTTCGGTTAAACGTTTTAAGTGAGGTTTGTAGCTTGTCGAGATATTTTCTGGCATTAGCTAATGCCCTCAGAATCAGAGAAGGAGGTGTGTTGCTCCTGATTATCACTTACATGGCAATAGACCTCTTCAGGGTCGATATAACCACCGACGAGTGCGTCAAGCAACTCGAGGTTAGTAATTTCAATAAAACCATCATTTGTTCTTCGAGCTGCTACCGAGTGTTTTTCTGATTTCATATTGTTTCTCATTTAACTTGTCTTATTGGTTTTTCGGACTTGAAGGTAAACCTAAAATAAGCCTGCTGATTTGCAATGATTTAACGCTGATATATCTGTAACTAAGTTGTGACTTTCATATAAATCAGTGATTTATGATTGTGTGGTAATTCTAATTACAGTGCGGTACTATAGTTATTGTTAAGGGAGTGTTAAGTTTGTGAGTGACTAAACAGTATGTTTTTTAAGATTGGTGAGTGTTATTTAGATACGCAAGAGATGTCTCTTCACATAAATGAGCAATCAATTTTATTAGAACCAAAAGTCTTTGCTGTCTTAATGTATTTTATTGAGCATAATGATCGTTATATTTCGATGGAAGAGCTCCATGAAAACTTATGGCAAGGTCGATGTGTCTCTGATGCAGCTGTTAGGCGAATTATAAGTAAAATACGTATTGTTTTGAACGATGACCACAAAGAACCTACTTACCTTCAATCTCTTCCAAAGCGTGGCTATAAATTAATTTGCCCAGTATCTCAAATTGCAGAAACATCTACGTCTGAGGACACCGAAAAACCAATAGATGTTAAGAATAACGACGCAAAAAAAAATAGGCGTTTTTTATTCATTGTAATTGCCACCCTCTTTTTGTTTTCATTGACCTACTTCATCTATAAAAATACTGATAAAGAAGTACATGTCGTTACAAAAGTGATTGATTCTGTTATTTCGGACAAAAGGGCGTTAGCTGTTTCAAATGATGGCAAATATATAGCATTTACAAGTAAAGTAAGTCATGAGGAAAATGACCACATCTATTTAAAAGATAGAGAAAGCCAAACTGTCAAAATGCTAATTGATGATACGACCCTACCCAGGGGTTTAACTTTTTCCAATGATGCAAAACACTTGTATTTTTCTGATAATTTAGATGGTATTGCTTTATTAAAACAGGTTGCCTTAGAAAGTGAAGCACATAAACCAGAGATATTAGTATCCGACTTTTACTTTATCGCCGATGTTTTTGTGGATAAAAATGAAGATGGCCTAATTTACTTTTCTGGGCAAAAAAGCCAACAAAGTGCAATGCTTATCTATAAGTATAACTCTAACAATAACTTGCTAGAGGAAGTTACATCCGTTGCTCAAAAAGGTGCACATGACAGCCAAGCCGATATTTCTCCAGATTCTAGCAAAGTTGTTGTGCTTCGAGTTTTTTTAGATAGTAAACGTAACTCTATTCGAGTACTCGATTTAAAAATTGGTAGCACACTTTTCCAGCATGACCAAAATGTTGTCATTTATGATGTTCAATGGCTAGATAATGAGCACATTATTTTAGTCGATGATAAAAAATTAACTAAATTGAACATTAAAACAGGTGATTTAGAGATCATAACTAATTCAGAAACAGGCTTGATTGCTGCCAAAGTTTTAAGTTCTAGTTCTCTATTGGCGATTAGAGATAATGTGTTAACCAATACGCTGATAGAGAAGAAACTACCATTAAGTGATTTTAAAAATGTTGAGTTAATCCAAGAGAAACAACCAAAGCAAGGTTACATTAAAGCTTACCAGCCCGTTGATAATAAAATCTGGATGGTTATAAAAGAGAGCGGAGTAAACTCTTTGATTTTTTATGAAAAAACAAAGGCTGATAAAAAAGTAACTTTAATGAGTACTGAAAAGCCACTTAAGTTAATAAGCTCCTCGACATCTGGGCAATATGTATTACTGAAACTTCAAGAGCGCATAACGATTCTTAATACACTTGATAATAGCCTTACCTACCTCTCTAAAGCTGATGAGTTGATTGGCGATATTACTTTTTCACTAGACGAAAAGTCTATTTTATATACGCGTAAGAGTAATGGTGAATGGCAAGCTTTTAAGCATACGATTGAAGAGAAAACAAAGGAAAAAATCTTTAAAGGTTACCGCTTTATTCGTCCATTCAATGAAGGGTATGTTCTAGGTGATGACAACGGCAGGTTATCACGCTTTGAAACGTTAAAAGAATCGATGATCCCAATGCCGATAAGTGTGTCTACTGAGCATAATACAAACTGGACGATTATAGATAGCACATTACTATGGAGTGATCATAACTTGATAAACACCACCTTCTATGAAATGGACTTATACGATGTTGATGCCTCTAGCTTAAAGTCAAAAACGTTTGACTTTAACGTGATTAGGCCTAGTTTTTATGTAGATAAAATGAATAACTTGATTGTAGTTGAAAGCTTGGGTAATAAATACAGTGATATAATTTTATTTGAAATTCAATGAGTTAAGTGTTTTTCTTTAAAGTTATAAAAAAGTCACCACATAATTATTGATAAAATTGCCCTCTTAGCCCAAATTTAATGTGAACAAAATAACTACAACATAAGTTAGGGGCTATACCACTATGAAAGACACTTTTAAAAAAACATTCATCTATGTGACTACCTTTATATTATTAACAGTAGCCAATACCGGTGGACTGTATATAAATGATACTATTAAAATTAATACTGACGAGTCATCAGTGAAAAGCATTTGTATTCTCGCTCCAGATCTATGTAAAAAATAATCTTATAAGAGAGCGTTTTTTATGGTAAATATAAATGAACTTCATTCTAGGATTGAGAGTATAAACTCAGTAGATAGCTTTAATAATTTTTTTACAGATATAAAAAATACTTATAGTTATACGCAGGTAGGGTTTATTACTTTTGATTTCTCTGACTTATTTAGATTTGATACTAATTACTTTGGAGAATTTGAGCGCCCTTTTTTAGATGAGGTTCATTCCTGTAAAAAATTAATTCATTATTGTCTTAATGAAACAAAAGCGCTGATGCTTAGTGAAATAAATGGCAATTATGATTCAGTATTAATTGTTCCTACAGGTTTACATAAGAATAAATTTGCTTGTTTGGTACTTGAGTTGCCCAATTTAAGTACTGAACCGCACAAAGCAAAAATGCTAGGAGACTATTGGCGAATCTTTTTAATCGAAATGTTTGAAGCCTACCGACGTTCAACGCGTACAGAAGCAGTAAAAATTACACGGCGAGAAAAAGAGTGTATTAAATGGGCATCAATAGGCAAAACATCCTGGGAAATTAGTCAAATACTTAATATCAGTCAAAGAACGGTTGATTTTCATTTGTCTAACTGCATAAAAAAAACGAGTAGTACTAATCGACAGCAAGCTATCGTGAAGTGTATCTTAAACGGAGAATTGCTTGCCTAACACCAGCAAGAGCCACCTTTTATGGTGGTTTATTTGTACCTAGTGTGAACTTAATTGAATTATAAGTTTCCCCTTCATTTTATTTAAAGCATTCACTTGCCATTTATATTGTTTCGTTTAAAATCTCAAAACTTTCGAAACGAAACTTATGTGATCATATAAATGACAAAACGAAACACTCAACAACGTCGCCATACAATCTTAAGTCAAGTTAATGAGTACGGTGAGGTCGCTGTAGAGGCGCTGGCTGAGCAGTTTCAAACTTCAGAAGTAACGATTCGTAAAGATCTCACGGCACTTGAGAAAAGTGGCTTATTACTGCGCCGTTACGGTGGTGCCATTGCATTGCCGCAAGAAATCGTTGCAAATAGCAACGAGAAAAGCGACTCGCTTCGCAAAATGGCAATCGCGCAGGCGGCTGCAAAGCTTATTAAAGACCATAACCGCATCATAATTGATAGCGGCCGCACTACAGCAGCGATGATCCCTGAACTTGCCAATAAGCGTGGCTTAGTAGTGATGACCAATGCTATTAATGTCGCTAACCGACTGCTTTCATTAGAAAATGAGCCAACACTTTTGATGACCGGTGGGACTTGGGATCCGCATTCAGAATCGTTTCAGGGCCAAGTTGCAGAGAATGTTCTACGCTCTTACGACTTTGACCAACTCTTTATTGGTGCCGATGGCATTGATATTGATAGAGGTACTACAACCTTCAATGAATTAGTAGGGCTTAGCCAAGTGATGGCTGAAGCTGCCCGTGAAGTGGTAGTGCTGGTTGAGTCAGAAAAAATTGGCCGAAAAATACCGAATTTAGAACTGCCTTGGCAGCGTGTTACCACTGTTATTACAGACAACCACCTAAGCGTAGATAAGCGTGAGGCGATAACAGCATGTGGTGTACAGCTGATCTGTGCAGAAATTGAATAACCGTAATAAGACCGACAACACCTTATTACGCATCATTTATGACAACACATACCGCCCAAAGTAAAACACTTTGGCATGTGCAAAAGGAGAGATTATGTGTGGAATCGTAGGGGCTGTTGCAGAACGCCCAGTAAATAAAATTCTTGTAGAAGGCTTAAAGCGTCTTGAATACCGTGGCTATGACTCAGCAGGTGTAGCCCTCGTTGAAGGCAATGTATTAAATACAGTAAAAGCAGTGGGTAAAGTTGCTAATTTAGAATCAGCCCTTAATGCGGCAAATGTAAAAGGCACGACAGGTATCGCACATACGCGCTGGGCAACACATGGCGGTGTAACTGAAGCGAATGCACATCCGCATATTTCGAATAGCGAAATTGCACTCGTTCATAACGGTATTATCGAAAACCATGCCAGCCTGCGTGATGCGTTAAAAGGTGATGGTTATGAGTTTTTATCAGAAACTGATACTGAAGTAATGGTGCACCTTATCCACCAACTTCGTCAGCAACACACTTCTTTATTGGCAGCAGTGCAAGCGGCTGTTAAGCAGTTTGAAGGCGCATTTGGTACCGTTGTTTTTGATAAAGCGAACGATAACGAAATCATTGTAGCGCGCTCAGGTAGCCCTCTAGTTATTGGTTTAGGCCTTGGTGAAAACTTTATTGCATCTGACCAACTTGCTCTATTACCTGTTACTCGTAGCTTTATTTACCTTGAAGAAGGTGATGTTGCTCGTATTACCCGTGATAGTGTGGAAATATTTGATGCAAACGGCGATGCAGTCGAGCGCGAAGTGATTGAATCAAACATCACGCAAGATGCATCAGGTAAAGGCGAATATCGTCACTACATGCTGAAAGAAATTTACGAACAGCCACTTGCTGTACGTAACACACTTGATGGCCGCCTTCACAATGACACTGTAGCGATTGATGCCTTTGGTGACAGTGCTCAGCAAATCTTTAAAGACGTAAAGCACGTACAAATTATTGCCTGTGGTACTTCATATCACTCGGGTATGGTTGCGCGTTACTGGCTTGAACAGTTTGCAGGCGTGAGCTGTAACGTAGAGATAGCCTCTGAATTCCGTTACCGTGAATCATTTGTACATGAAAACAGCTTACTTGTGACCATTTCACAGTCTGGTGAAACAGCCGATACACTTGCTGCACTTCGTCTTGCAAAGCAGCAAGGTTATATGGCGTCAATGACCATTTGTAACGTACCTGGTTCATCACTGGTGCGTGAATCTGACTTAGCCTTTATGACTAAAGCGGGTGCTGAAATTGGTGTTGCATCAACTAAAGCCTTCACCACACAGCTTGTTGGCTTATTAATGCTAACAGCATCGATTGCTCAAGAAAAAGGTTTAGATCAAAGTGCGATTGTCAATGCAATCAAAACACTGCCTAACAAGTTAGAAGAAGCATTACAGCTTGCAGAAGGAATTGAAGATTTAGCTGAAGAGTTCGCTGACAAGCATCACTCATTATTCTTAGGTCGTGGTTCACAATATCCAATCGCGATGGAAGGTGCCCTTAAGCTGAAAGAAATTTCATACATTCACGCCGAAGCATACGCAGCGGGTGAGCTTAAGCATGGTCCTTTAGCGTTGATTGATGCTGACATGCCAATCATTGTTGTAGCGCCAAACAACGAACTACTTGAAAAGCTTAAATCAAACGTAGAAGAAGTACGTGCCCGCGGCGGTATTATTTATGTATTCGCAGATAAAGACTCACACTTTGAATCTGATGAAACAATGCGTGTAATTAACGTAAACCATGTGGATGACGTGATTGCCCCAGTTGTATATACAATTCCGCTACAGCTGCTTTCATACTATGTTGCGGTTATTAAAGGCACCGACGTAGATCAGCCTCGAAACCTAGCAAAATCGGTGACGGTTGAGTAAGTTTAGAGTTTTATATTTATTAAGGCGCAATATGCGCCTTTTTTTGTACTTGTAATTCTGTTAGCTTAAAAAATTACCAACATCTCTTAAGGATAAGTCGTGCGACTATTTAAGTTACTCTGCATTAGTGGTTTTTTACTTTGTACTAGTTATGTAATGGCTCAACCAGCCGCAGATGAGGCGGTTACAAATTACAGCCACCATACGCATACTATCGAATCAAGTAATCTTAATGAGCAACGCACTGTCGTTGTGCAATTACCAAAAAGCTATCAAACACATCCAAACAAAAGATATCCCGTTATTTACCGTTTAGATGGGGCCGGCAATTTACCCTTAATTAATGCTGTGCTTGAGCGCTTACAACAAAATGATCAAGCGCCAGAGGTGATTGTAGTTGCAATTGAAAGCACTGATCGACTTAGAGATTTTTATCCCACAGTGAACAAAGAACCACAAGGGCCTGTTGGCGAAGGCGGTGGCGCAGCAAAGTTTTTAGCTTTCGTAGAGCAAGAACTGATGCCTTTGGTTAATAAACAGTATCGTACTCATGATTATAGAGTTATTGCAGGCGCCTCAGCTGCGGGTGTATTTGCTCTTTACGCAATGCAAGCTGACCCTGAGTTATTTCAAGCGCACATTGCTTATAGCCCTGCGGTATGGTGGAACTATGGCGCCCCGGCTAAGAGTCTAAGTACCTTTGTTACTAAAGCCAAAAGTATTAACAGCTATGTATATATGAATATCGGCGAAGAAGCTGGCATTATGCGCGAAAGATACGATGATATGCAGCAAACGATGCAAAATAGTAAGGTGCAAAATCTGCGCTTTAAGAGCGATGCCTTTGCAGGCGTTTCGCATAACCTAACCTCAGCTGCTGGGGCATTTAATGCGTACCATGGCTTATTTTTATCTAAACATATGCCTTTGAGTGCATTGGGCGATGATGTTTCATCAATTGATGCCTATTATCAACGTTTATCTCAGCAATGGGGCGAGCAAATAGCGCCACCAGACCGCGCTGTTAGGCTGCTGGGTTACAGCTTAACGGATAACCAGCAATTTGAGCGGGCTATTGAGGTGTTTAAGTACAATATCAAAAACTACCCAAAATCAGCTTATGCACTGTCAGCTTTGTCATATGGCTATGAAATACAAGGTAATACTCGCCAAGCATTAATTCAAATCGAGGCTGCAATCGCTGTTGCCGATGACTCTTATCCCTACCCTGATTACTTAAAAGAGACAAAAACGAGGTTAGAAGCACAGTTGAGTAAGAGTTAATAATATAGCCAACTTAGTTGTTGGCTTTTTAAGCGCCCCTTTAATATTGAGCAATTACCATAAACCAGTGGCTGTTATCTAAAAGTTATTTAAATCACTAATTCCTACTTTATGGGTAATTAATGCGCTAAAATCGCAGGCTATTTTAGTTATGAGCCCACACTTTTTATGACCTCAGCCACAAACTCTCGCAATTTCAACGAACTTGGCCTTATTCCAGAGCTACTTGCTCGATTGGCGGATCTTGAATATACCCAGCCAACACCTATTCAGGCAAAAGCAATTCCAAGCATTTTAGCGGGTAGTGACTTAATTGCAGGAGCAAATACCGGTTCAGGTAAAACAGCGACATTTGCTTTGCCTATGTTGCAAAAGTGCTTTTTAGATAAGGGAGATAAAAAAGCACAAGGCAAAGGTAACTTTGTATCAGGGCTTATTTTAGTGCCAACCCGAGAACTCGCGGTGCAAGTGGCTGATAGCGTTAAATCGTACTCTGCAAATTTTAATGGTGCGATTAAAACCGTTGCTGTATTTGGTGGTGTGTCGGTTAATACGCAAATGCAAGCATTGCGAGGCGGTGCAGATATTATCGTTGCAACTCCTGGTCGTTTACTTGATTTGATTTCAAGCAATGCCATTAAGCTTGATAAAGTAAACACCTTAGTGCTTGATGAAGCAGACCGCATGCTGAGCCTAGGTTTTACCGAAGAGCTTGCTGAGCTATTAGCGCTTATGCCCGCTAAAAAACAAACTATGCTGTTTTCTGCAACGTTCCCAGAGCAAGTTACACTATTAACCCAAAAATTGTTAAATGAGCCTGTTGAAATACTAGTTCAAAGTAAAGATGAAAGCACCCTAGTACAGCGCATATTTATGGTAAATAAAGGTGAGAAGACCACGGTTTTAGCGCACTTGATAAAAACCCATAAATGGCGCCAAACGCTGATTTTTGTGAATGCAAAAAAAGATTGTGAGCATTTAGCAAATAAGCTTGAAAAGCGTGGCATCAATGCACAAGTATTTCACGGTGATAAAGGCCAAAGTGAGCGTACTCGCGTAATCGAAAAGTTTAAAAATGGCGAAATCGAGGTATTAATTGCCACTGATATTGCAGCCCGAGGTTTAGATATTGCTAAATTGCCTGTAGTGATTAATTTCAATTTACCGCGCAGTCCTGCCGATTACATGCACCGTATTGGCCGAAGTGGTCGCGCCGGTGAAGTAGGGTTAGCGTTATCATTGATTGATTATGAAGACTTTCATCATTTTAAAATCATCGAAAAGAAAAATAAATTTCGTTTAGAGCGTGAAGAAGTGCCTGATTATACCTTAAATAAAGCGAACCTTGATGCCGCACAAGCACTTAAAAACGACAAGCCCGTAGCTAAACCTGCGGGAACAGGTAAGAAAAAGAAAAAAAATAAAGCTAACCAACAAGACGATGTCTGGAGTGGCTGGAAAAAACCTTAATAGCCTTAAAATAAACCCCGCATTGCTGCGGGGCTTTTTGCTTTTTTACAAAAAGTTAAAAATTAAAAGTCAGTCGGTGCGGGTGGCACGGTGAGTGGCTTTTTCGGGTTGTCTTTTAGCTCTTTTAACAGCTCTTCTACGGCACGTTCAATCGACGGATCTTTACCTTGGTAGATTAGCTCAGGGCGGTCAACAACTTTGATATCTGGGGTGACACCTTCGTTTTCGATGATCCAGTTGCCATCGTTATCTAAAATGCGGAATGTTGCCGCGATAACTTGGCCGCCATCTACAAGGCTTGGGTTACCCGAAATACCAATTAATCCACCCCACGTACGGGTACCAATAAGCTTACCTAACCCCGCTTGGCGGAAGTAGTAAGGAATAGCGTCACCACCTGAACTTGAGTAACCATTGATCAGCATGGCTTTTGGACCATCATGAGCAAATTGTGGTGTTTTTGTTGGCTCAACACCGCGGCGCTTCCAATAGTTAAGCGGTTTACGGGCAAGCCAGGTGATCATGTGCTCAGGAATAAAGCCGCCGCCATTGTATCGGTCATCAATAATCATGGCGTCTTTGGTGGTTTGCGGCATGTAGTTTTTGAACATGGCGCGGTTACCCTCAAACGCTGTATTGGGTAAGTGAACATAACCAATACGACCATTTGAAAGCTTATCAACGTAGGCTGCACGAGAGTTAACCCAGTCTAAATAACGCAAACCTTGCTCGCTGGCTACAGGCTTAACGGTTACTTGCCATGCACCTTTGCTGCGCGGCTTGCTGTTAAGGACTAGCTCAACTTGCTCACCTTGGGTGTTCTCTAGTAATTCGTAGAAGTTAGCTACGTCTTTTACTGAGCGGCCATTTACGGCAATGATGAAGTCGCCGTTATGCGCTTTTACCCCTGTTGTGCCAAGTGGTGAGCGGAAGTCTTCGTGCCAGTTTTCTCCTTGGAAGATTTGCTCAATTTTTACGTATCCTGATGGATCGCTGGCAAGTTTTGCACCCAATAAGCCGTGCTTTTTACGCTCTGCTTTAGGCATATCACCCGACTGCACATAAATGTGGCCTGAGTTAATTTCACCTGCGATTTCACTGAGAATGTAATCTAGGTCACTACGGTGTGAGATAGCATCAGCCATAGGTTGATACTTAGCTAAAATTGCGTCCCAATCTTGGCCGTGATGGTTTTCATCGTAGAACCAATCACGTAATGTACGCCAGCCTTCAACATACATTTGCTGCCATTCAGTTTGTGGCTCAATTTTTAAGGTCATTTTACTGAGATCGAGTTTGTTCGCTGCTAGGTCTTGTTTTGCTTTTGGCTCAATTAAGCTGTAATCCTTGCCTGCATGAACAAGTAGGTGTTCACCATTACTCGAAATTGTGTAATTACTGACTCCTTCAGCCACGGTTTCAAGCTCACTATCGTGAGCTGTGCCAATCAGTTGCAAACCGCCATTAGCCAGTGTTAGCACGCCATCTTTGACTGCGGTTAAGCCACGATAATCCCCAGCTGGTGCATTAAGAGCGGTTACACGTTGCATAAAGTCGCTGCTTTGCAGGGTATTTTTCGCTTTCTTGTCGTCATCTTTTTGTTTATCGCTGACGATTGCTGTTTCATCACTTTGTAGTGCGATAAGCGGTTTAATACTGTCATTTACGGCAGCGGCAAAAATACGCGTCGCACGATTAAACATGTAGTCAAACTCGTAGCTGCTGAAGGCTAAGTTAAAGTCGCGCTCAGAGCTAAAATACAGGTATTGACCATCAGGAGAGAACGTTGGGTTTTGCTCATTGGTCATTTCATCCGTTAAGCGAGTCACTTTCTTTTTATCAATATTGTAGTGCCACAGTGAGGCATAGCGGTTTTCATTGTTTTTCACATAAACAATGTCTTCGCTATTTGGCGACCAAGTATACTGGCGGATGCCTTCTTCATCGTAGATGCTGGTATCAATTTTGTGTTGTTTACCTGATTTTGCATCTATCCACCAGAGTGTGTGGTTCTTATCTGCAAATAATAGTTTTGAGCTATCTGGTGACCAAATCGGCGTAAAACGCCAAATAGTGCCATTGTTGGTTAGCTGTTTAGTGGCATTGTTGTCGCTGCGATCTTTTAAGTAAATTTCATATTCGCCGCTTTCATCGCTCATATAAGCAATATAACGGCCATTTGGCGACCAACTTGCGTCAATCTCGCGGCCTTTTGCTGTGTAAGATAAGTTACGTGTTGGGCCTTGTTTAACCGGTACGCTAAATAGCTCACCGCGGGCAGTAAAGAGTGCACGCTTACCATCATGAGAAATCGACATTGAGTCGATAAAGTCACTGACATTTTTTGTGTACGGCATTGCGTATTGACGCACACCAGCAATGTTAATGCTCAGCTTAGTGCTTTTTTGAGTTTTTGGATCAAAGCGATAAAGGTAACCACCATTTTCATAAACAACAGCATTTGGGCCAGCTGATGGCCACAGTACGTCAAAGTCTTGATGGTTGGTTAGCTTTTTCGGCTCAGCACCTTTTTGGTATTGATACAGATTAAGGGTGTAATCACGGTCAGATACAAAGTAAATGTTGTCGCCAACCCAGGTTGGTTGCTGATCGGTAGCACGGTTACTGGTTAGTTGTTCTGAGGTATTGTTTTTTAAATCGTAAACCCAAACATCTTGTGCGCGACCGCCTCGGGTGCGTTTCCAAGTACGAAATTCACGGTCAATCGGCGTGTAAACATATTTGCTACCATCTGGCGAAAGCATACCGCCGCCGGTTTCAGGGATAGCAAGAGGCTGCTCAAGGCCACCGTCAGCAGGCACCCTATATGGACGACCCATACGTTTACCCCACGGTGTGCGGTTAGCACGAAATACCACATTTTTGCCATCAGGTGTCCAATCGAGAACACGATAATCAAAACCGCCGCGTGGTGGCATTGGGCCAACATCGTTGTAGTAAGTGAGTTGTTTTAAGCCAGAACCATCGCTGTTAATTACATAAATTTGGCGGCTGCCATTGTACTCGGCTGCAAACGCAATGCGTTTACCGTCAGGTGAAAACTTAGGGAAGGTTTCAAAGCCAATATGGTCGGTTAAGCGTTTGCTCTCGCCTGTTTGTGTATTAGCAATGTAAATATCGCCACCGTACACAAAGGTAACATGTTGATTATGAATATCAGGAAAACGCAGTAAACGCGTGTCTTTAGTTTCGTAAGCTGATGCCCAAGGTGCCAGTGTCGCAGCCATGGCCAGTGCCAACGTTGTTAGTTTTTTCATGGGATTACATCCTATTATGGGAACTGTAACAGCATAACAATTCGCTTAAAAATAGCGATGCAGATGCGATGAAAGCACTGTTACAAAATATGAATAAAAAAGGTTGGCAATAAATGCCAACCTTTAACCACTATGCGTTGAACGTTAAAACTTAATGTTCATGATTATGCTCGTCACTTTGCTCTGCAATACCTAGCCACGTAATTGCGCTTGGTGCGAAGGTTAATTCTAAATCACCTTCAATTTCGAGATCTTCAATATGCACTTTTAGTACGTGCTGGGCGATAGGGTCAGCAACGTAAGCAAATTCACTATTTTGTGACACAGTCATGCTGAAGCTCATGCCTTCTGGCATAGTTGTTACATCTTCTTCAGTAATATCTACTTTACCTGCAAGCTCCCAATGCATGTGGCCGTCGTGCTCATGGGCTTCAAGCACGTTTAAAAAGCCTAAGTTATCAAGTACTAAAAAGTGCTCTCCGCTTGCAGAGAATGAGTAAGATACAGCACTTGCGCCTTCATCAAGTTGCCACTCAAGCACTTCCATTTCAGCTTCGCTTGGATTGATACTAACAAGCACACCAGAAGCAATTGCAATAAAGCTTTCGTTGCCTTCATGGCCGTATAGTGTACCAATGCGTGTATCACCTAAAGCATCAATATTGACGATTTTTTCTGCATGATATTCATCGTCATGCTGGTGGGCAATTAACACACCGTCGCCACAACCAAATGCTACATAATCATGGTTTTGTGCTGCACCGTGTAAATCGGGGCAGGTTAGTTCAAATGTTTGCTCAAGCTCATATTCACCATCATGAAGATGGTAAACGCCAACTTGATCAGGCAAAACTTTAGCATTTGAAGTGCTCTCGCTATCATCGCGACGCAAGGTTGCAATTAGGTGCTCGCCACGTGGTTCTGCAACACCATGCATATTAATGTCGTACTGAATGCCAGCAAGTGTGGCGGTTTTGTTTGCAATGTCGTTATCGGTTAACACTTCAACAGAAGCAGCCGTACCTGCATCGGCATTGCCATCATAAAATACAGCCATTTGGCCGTCGTGCTTAACGATGTGAGTTGGGCGGCTACCGGTTGTTAATTCGTAGTCACTAAAAGCTGGGCTTTGTTTATAGTCGTGTAGGTGATCGCCATGATCTTCACGCCATAAGCCACTATCAATAAAGCCCAAGTAGTCTTGATTGCGATTTGCAATTACCGCATAGCGATAGCTAGGTGATACATTTAATGAACTTGAATCATGAGTCAGTGTAAACGACTCGAGTAGCGAGTTATCATCTAAGTCGAAAATATTTGCTTCGTTACTGTTGGCAGCTAACACCGCCAAGCGACCCATAGAATCAATAGCATGGTCATCACCGTGATCGTGATCATCGCCATGATCATGACCGTCGTCAGGTGTTTCAATTGGATCTTTTTCAACAATGTTTGTTTCTGCATCACCACACGCGGTGATCAAGGTGCTACTAATTGCAAGAGCGAGTAGTTTTAGTCTAAATAAGTGTGTCATATTGATTTTCCTTAATTGTAATTTTGTTTAGAAATAGCCGCGAATACCCACTGCAAAACTGCGCCCCGGACGTGGCGCGATATTCTTTAAGAACGAGCTGTGTACGCGTGCTTCTGTGTCCGTTAAATTTGTGCCTTTTAAATAAAGCGATAGGTCTTGGTTCAGTACCGATAAGTCATAAGAAATGCTGGCATCAACGAGGGTGTAGCCATCGGTTGTGGTTTCTTGTTGCGCTATGCGGTCTTGTTCTTGGTAGCGAGTTACGTGAATATTTGCTGTTAGGTTTTCGGTTTGATAGCTAAACTCAGTACCAAGACGCAGTGGAGGAGTGCGCGGTAAATCTCCGCCGTCTTTTAGACGCGCGCGTACATAATCTGAGAATAAATCGACTTTAAATTCGTCGGTTAGCTGCCAAGCAACTTGCGCTTCAAAACCATGTAAAACCACGTCGTCTGTTTTAAATAAATAAACAGGTAGTTCAGATGAATGATCGTGCTCATCTTCGTGGTTGTGTTCGTCACCATGGTCGTGATCATGACCGCTTTCAGCGTATAGGCCTGTGTTGATCTGGTAATAATAGTTATCTACTTGGTTATAGAAAGCATTGAAGATAAAGCCAATATCGCCCTCGGTTTTACGAAATGTAAGGTCGATATTATTTGCAGTTTCTAAATCGATAGCTTTGTTTGAAAGTTCAAAATGACCATCATGAGTATCGAATAGTGCGCCAACTTCATAGGTTCCTGTACCTATGTGTGGACCGAAAGATAAAAGCTCAGAAGCAGAGGGAGCACGCTCAGAACGCGATACCGATAAACCAAGGTTATAACCCGGGGTAAAATCCCATACCACACCTGTTGATAAGCTGACCGGTGTAAACTCTTGGGCTACATCAAATACACGTGTGTAGTTTGATTCTTCGTGGTCATGGCCGTGGTCGTGCTCATCGCCGTCTTCATCATGAGCATGGGCGTCGATTTCTGGTAAAAGCACATTGTTAGCATCAATAGTGACTCGCTCAGCACGGACACCTAATTGCACTAAAAAATCACCAAAGTGCTTTTCTTCCATCATTGCAAAAGCAATACTTTCAGTAACAGAAGGAGGGGTGAAGGCTTCAGAGCCCTGTGCTTCTACATCACTTTTTTTATAATGAAAGCTGATGCCACCATTCCACTCATCAAATTGACTATGCAGAATGTCAACGCGCAGCTCATTGGTTTCGTTTTTGAAGGTTGTACCGACTGCACCGTGTTCGATTTCAGCATGTTCGTAGTCTGTGTGGCCTGCACGTAAGTTAATTTTGCTTAGCCATTCACTGTCGATATTGTACTCACCAAGTAATTGCACTTTGGTTTGGTCAAGATCAGCAAATACGGCTTCTTCTTCGCTGTGTTCTTTTTCGTGGTCATGCTCTTCTTCACCATGAGTATGGCCTGGAATACCGTATTGGCGGTTAAATTGCTCAACCGCAACGCCAATGTAGCCTTGTTCGAATAAGTAGCTGGTACCAAGCGTGAAGCCGTCAGAGTCTTCGTTACTGTTTGCTACGATATCATCATCATTGTGCTCAATATCTTCAATATTTGCAGCGACAGGTACACGGTAGTCATCAGACTCTCGCCAAAAAGCATCAGCATAAAAGGCAAAGGAGTCAGTACCAGTAGTGGCATTAAATGAAGCTGTTTTTTGTTCATCAATTGAGTTGTGTTCTAAATTCCATTCACCACGTGTTGTGCTGTCAGTTGGCACTCTGCTATCAACCACGTTGACCACACCACCAATTGCGCCGCTGCCATAAAAAAGAGTTGCTGGGCCACGTAAAACTTCAATTTGCTGCGCCGTTGATGCTTCAGAGGCCACAGAGTGATCAGGACCGACGCGTGATACATCACTTACATCTAAGCCATTTTGTGTGATCAATACACGTGGGCCGCTTAAACCACGGATCACAGGGGTACTGGCAACTTTGGCATGAAAGTTTGTGTTAACGCCGGGTAGTTTTTCAAGGCTATCACCAAGCGTTGATGCTTGTTGGCGTCTTAATTGCTCGCCAGATAACACACTAACTGGTGAAGCAGATTCCATTGCCGACATATGAATCGGTGTTGCTTCAATATCAATAACTTCAATAGGTGAACGTTTTAAATTAAACGTTGCGCTGTGGTCTTGGTCATTGGCAAGTGTGATATCTCGGTGTAAGTGAGCATAACCTGGGGCTGAAATATGTAGCTCTTTTAAGCCGTTATTTAACCCGCTGATTTCAAACTCGCCTTTGTCGTTAGTTGTTACTTTTTGATCTGAGCCTTCAAGGTCAACAGTGGCATTAGCAACTGCTTTACCTTGGTTATTTAACACAACGCCTTTGATTGATTGCGCCAAGACACTGGCTGGTAATAACGCTGCTATGACGACAGCGACTCTTGAGATGTTATTCATTATGCATCACTCTTTGGTATGTTATAATGTATCAATTGTGCTTTAATTGTTATAATGTATCAAGTATGAATCGACGAATGAGTTTTATTCTTTTTTGTAACAGTATGTTGATAGCGAGGTAATGAAGTGGTTGGGGTGATCAAAGCAGCAAAATTAGCAGTGATATGCTTGATGGTTGGATGTATTTTTTCAGCTCAAGGGCATCAACACCATCATCATTCACATGGTGAGGGAGTGCTTTTTGTGGTTCATGAGCAAGGTAAGTGGCAAGTTAAGTTCATTTTGCCGGCTGGAGATATTTTTGGCTTTGAGCATCAGCCAGAAACAGCCGAGCAAAAGCAAATTATCAAACAAACATTAGCCCAGTTAGCAAATTCAGAGCAGTTAGTGACATTTAACGGCGAATGTAAGCTTATTCATGCAAATTTTGAAAACCCATTTGCACAACGCACACATCATTCACATAACGATCTTGAAGTTGAGTACTCGTTTAGCTGTGATAAACCGGTCTCTAAAGTCACAGTCACTTTATTTGGCTGGGCTAAAACGATATCTGTTATTGAAGCGCAGTGGATCACAAAACAAGCACAAGGAATCGAAGAGCTGACGGCAACTAAACCTTATATTGAGTGGCCGCTATGAATAAGCAGCGATTAACCAGCACACTTAATAAAGCAAAGCAGGTTTGCCTTGAACATGGCAGAAAATTCACTATTCAACGCAAACAGATACTGCAAATATTGCTAACCACTGACGTGCCGCTATCAGCCTATGAACTGGTCAGTTGCTACAAGCTGCGCACAAGCTCGAGTGTCTCTGTTATGTCTGTTTATCGCATCTTGCGCTTTTTAGAGTCGGTAAACCTTGTTCGCAGGCTTAATAGTGCTAACAAATACATCGCTTACGATACTGGCAGAGAGCGTTGCAAAGATGATCTTTCTTTGTTTTTAATTTGCCGCCATTGCCAAAAGGTTGAAACACTCACTGTTTCACAGAGCGATGTTGCAACGCTATTCCCTCATTTTGCTGAGGTGGGTTTTACCTCACAAACAACGCAATTTGAAATGCTGGGAGTATGCAATGAGTGCCAAGCAAAAATTGCTTGATGCGTTTTTATTATTCATGTGTTCTATTTTGTAGGAATTATTCAGTGAAATTACAATTAATGATGGATAAGTTTGCTATCGGGTTATCAGCTATGTGTGCTATTCACTGCTTAGCTGTGCCTGTGTTACTCGTGTTATTACCAAGCACTGCTGTGCTTGGTTTAGGTAACGAACAGTTTCATTTTTGGATGCTTGTCGCGGTACTTCCTAGTAGCTTACTTGCATTAGTTCTGGGTTGCAAAAAACATAAAAAGTATCGGTTTTTTATGTTTGGTGTGATTGGTCTCTTACTGCTCGTGATAGCCGTTTATTTTGGTGCAGGAAGACTAGGAGAAGTTGGTGAAACGGCTTTAACAATATTAGGATCAAGTTTTATTATTTTAGGTCACTGGCTTAACTTTCGCTCATGCAAAACAATAGACGGTAAACATCAATCATGCCAGCAGACTGTTTGAGTAAGAGATGATACCGGCCATATATCTTTTGACCGGTATTGGTTTCACTTATTTGTAGAAAACTTCTACAGTCCCTTTTACTTTTAATAGTAAAGGTTGGCCACGGCGATCAAGCGCTTTTGGAGAAGCAATTTTGATCCAGCCTTCGCTGATATTATATTCTTCAACGTCAAAACGCTCTTTGCCATTTAAGGTAACACCAATTTCATGCTCGAATACTTCTTCTACGTAGAACTTGCTACGAGGGTTAATCGATAATTGATTTGGTAATTCAGGTTTATTTGTATCTGTCATGATTGCAATACTGTATTGAATAAATTGTGCGCCATTGTAGGCAATACCAAGCATGGGCTCAAGTAAGAACAGTGCAAATTTGTTTTGTGCTGAGGTTTGAACCTACGATAGTGTTGTTATTGAGTGTATTTTAATTCGCAACATTCTTTCAAAACTCAATACTTTTGCGGTAGCTACACTAAAATAAGTAGCCATAAAATAGAAATTTAATGATTTGTTATACTATATCAAACATGCATATTGTGTTATTTTATAACAAATCATTTTAATCAATATTTTTAGCCAATTAATTTATGAAGTACTCAACTCTTTTTCTTGCCTTAACAGCGGCGTTTGCTGCGAATACACACGCTACTAATAGCGATATCGAAACAATCACGATTGAGCACAAGCAAGCTTTTCGTGGCGACATTCCAACGAAAGATTTACCACAGTCAATCACTACTTTAAGCAAAGATATGATGATTGATAACGGCATCACTAAGTTTCGTGATGCACTGGATTTTTCTGCCAGTATTAGCCGTAAAAATAATGGTGGGGCGCTGTGGGATAGCTATTCAATCCGTGGTTTGTCGGGTAATGAGAATATGCCATCAGGCTACTTAATCAATGGCTTTAGTGGTGGTAAAGGATTTGCTGGCCCTCG
This sequence comes from Pseudoalteromonas sp. CF6-2, assembly GCF_021729425.1. Taxonomy (NCBI): domain Bacteria; kingdom Pseudomonadati; phylum Pseudomonadota; class Gammaproteobacteria; order Alteromonadales; family Pseudoalteromonadaceae; genus Pseudoalteromonas; species Pseudoalteromonas sp. CF6-2. The sequence continues at coordinate 3,546,141 of NZ_CP091442.1, read as the reverse complement.
TGATGTATCAAACATTGAATATATTGAAGTATTAAAAGGGCCTGGCTCTGCGTTGTATGGTCGCTCAGAGCCCGGTGGTACAGTAAACATTATTACTAAGAAGCCACAGTTTTATCAACAAGGTCAAATTCAAGCAGAGTTGGGTAGTGATGACCACAAACGTATTCAAGGTGATTACACCAATGGCCTGACTGATGATTTAGCGTTTCGCATCAATGGTGCTTGGCAAGACAGCGATAGCTTTAGAGATCATGTGCATCACGACAAACTCGTGATTACACCTTCGCTTTATTATCAAATTAATGACAAGTCATCGCTGACGTATGAATTTGAATATGTTGATCAGCAGCAAATGTATGACCGTGGTATTGTGGTGTTAAATGATGACTTTGATACCGTGCCAGAGTCGCGATTCTTAGGAAATCCTAATGATGCACCTACAAAGGTACACTCTCGAGGTCATCAAATTAACTATAACTACGATTTTAATCGTCAGTGGTCATTGCTGGCAGGGGCTAACTATCGTGCTGCAACGCTAACAGGGCAGTCTTCAGATGCGGAACTATCACCATCTCGTCAGTCATTGTTTGATGATGGCAGAACCTTAACTCGTCAACATCGTTACCGTGATTATGAGTCTGAAGATATCTCTGTACGTTTTGAATTAAGCGGTCACTTTGATATTGCAGGTATTACTAATCACGTACTCATAGGTGCTGATGCGTATGATTATGAGCTACGTACGGGGTTATATCGTTACCGTGGTGGCTATGGCACTTACACGATTGATATTCATGAACCTGATTACAGCACAGGTGAAGGTCCTGAAATGAGTATGCAATACGAGAATAACGAAAAGCAAAATGCGTATGGTATCTATGTGCAAGATCAACTTGATCTAACCGATAACTTGAAAGTGATGTTAGGCCTGCGTTTTGATGAAATTGAGCAAGATATTTTTGAAACTAAGTCAGGTGTTGCATCAAACAGTAAAGAGAACCGCATTAGTCCTCGCTTTGGGGTTGTATATACAATTAATGACGATATTAATGTTTACTCAAGCTACTCCGAAGGGTTCTTACCTCTAAGCGGTACTGACGCCGAAGGTAAGCCATTTGGTTTTGAAGAAAGTGACTCGTTTGAAGTAGGTGTTAAGTTTAGTTATGCCAATATCAGCGGTACCCTTGCTTACTTTGATGCGAGTAAGAGCAACATGCTGGTGGCGGACCCTGTCAATGTAGGTTATTCAACGCCTGTTGGTAAAGCAAATAGCACAGGTTTTGAGTTAGACCTAACAGGCTCACTGGGCGATAACACTGAGTACAACCTATCTTATGCGTATGTTGATGCCGAGACTGCAACAGACAGCCTAAATGTTGATTGGCTCGTGCCAATTCCTAAAGGCAGCCCACTTGTGAACGTACCAAAGAATAATCTTTCGATTGGTTTAAATCATGACTTAAGCGTATTTGCACAAGCAATAAAGATTGGTGGTCATTATCAATATGTGTCTGACCGTTTAGGCGACCCTGCTGATTTAACCTTCCGTTTGCCGAGTTATCAAAATGTTGGGTTATTCGCTAAATGGCGAGCGACTGAACGTACTACGGTATCACTGAATGTTGATAACGTGTTTGATGAAGAATATATTGCAAGCTCATACAATGCATTGTGGGCATATCCTGGTGCACCGACGCAATTTAAATTGGCTGTGAGCTATGACTTCTGAGCAAATTAAAAGCCGTATTCATAGTATCGACATCATGCGTGGCGTCGTTATTCTGCTGATGTTACTTGATCATGTGCGAGAGCGGTTTTTCTTGCATATGCAGGTGACCGATCCTATGGTGGTTGATACCACTTCGCCTGGGCTCTTTTGGAGCCGCTTTGCCGCACATTTTTGTGCGCCAACCTTTATCTTTTTAACCGGTTTGTCGGCGTGGCTTTACAGTCACCCTGCAAGTGGTGTAGCCCGCTCAGCACAAAGCTTTTTGGTTAAGCGAGGGTTGTTTTTAATCGCCCTAGAAGTGACCCTCATTTGTTTTTCGTGGATGGGTTACTACCACACTATTTGGTTGCAAGTGATGTGGGCCATTGGTTTATGCATGTTGGTTTTAGCGTTATTGATAAAACTGCCGCGCAATGTATTGTTAGTACTTGGTTTGGCTATTGTGTTTGGTCATAACTTACTCACCCCAATCAGTTTTACACCTGATGAGTTTGGCTACTCGCTGTGGACGATTTTGCATGACCGGGGCTATCTATCACAAGGTGGTTTAATCGACGTAAAAATTAGCTACCCTGTATTGCCGTGGATTGGTGTGATTTTACTGGGTTATTGCGCCGGGCCACTATATGCACATACGCAAACAGCGCAGTCGCGTAAACGAGCACTGCTGCTGTTAGCACTATTATGTGTAGGCTTATTTGCTGTGTTGCGTGGTTTGAATATTTATGGTGAAACCTTACCTTGGCAAGCCTTTAGCACGACAACAGAAACTATGATGTCGGTATTTAATGTCACTAAATACCCTCCATCACTGAGCTTTTTGCTTATCACTTTAGCTGGCATGTTTGTTGGTTTATGGTTATTTGAAAGACCGCTTAATCGCTTTACTAATGCGCTACGTGTGTATGGTTCTGTACCCATGTTCTTTTATATTTTACACCTCTATGTATTACTAGTGATGTACCAATTAGGCATGCAGGTGTGGGGGGCAAACCAAGGGCAGTATTTAGGTGTCAGTGATATTTCAGGTATTTGGTTGATCACTATCGTATTAGCCGTTGGGCTTTATTGGCCAACTAAGAAGTTTAGTGAATATAAGCGTAAGGCTAACAAACCTTGGCTTAAGTATTTATAAGCTTTAGAAATGCCGACTGCCTATGCGTGTCGGCATTTTTTAGGAACCGCCGATTAAAACTGTTCAAGGTAAAGGTTGCCAAAAGGTTGCTTTAAGGTAAAATTATAGTTAAATTAATATTAAATTCGTATTTTTAATACTTCTTCACTACTGTATGTTATTTGTACCACTTTTGGTAGAAAAATAAGGATAGTAAAATGAAAAAAGTATTAACATCAATAGGATTACTCGCCGCTAGTGTTTTTTCAGTTCATGCAAGCGCAGATACAATGGAATGTTATGTCGATACGCAAGCATATGATCAATACACACCAAATCGTTGTTTTGCACTCGTGTATGGTCAAACATATGCAACAGCAGTGTTTCGTGTAGTAGGAGATGGTTCAGCGATTGATAGTGTAATTTGGTCTAATGGTGCATCATCGTGTGGAACATCAGGTACGTCTTGTTCATACCAAATCCGAGCGTTTCGACCAAGCAAAGCGGAAGCGACAATTCTGTATGCAGATGGCCGTTGGAGCAAAGTGTCAGCGACAGCTTCTTTTGAAGATGGTCGTTAAAACTTAAAGCTTACTGATCGATTCAATAGGCTGGTTTGTACCAGCCTATTTAGTATTCACTTATACAATAAAGCGTTTATTAAGTTGCCTTATCAGTCACTTTTTGCGATATTATTTATAATATAATATTAACAGGAAGCTAAAAGATGACTCTGCCTAGTTCTCAATCTGCAAATGCTATTCGCATACTTGCTGTCGATGCCGTTCAACAAGCCAACTCTGGCCATCCAGGTGCGCCTATGGGTATGGCTGATATTGCAGCGGTATTGTGGCAAAACTTTCACCGCCATAACCCATTAAACCCAGACTGGTCTAACCGTGATCGCTTTGTGTTATCAAATGGCCATGGTTCAATGCTTCAATATGCATTGTTACACCTAAGTGGTTACGACGTAAGCATCGAAGATATTAAGCAATTCCGTCAGCTTCACTCTAAAACACCAGGTCACCCAGAATATGGTTACACACCGGGTGTTGAAACAACGACAGGCCCACTAGGTTCGGGGATTGCTAACGCAGTAGGTATGGCCATCGCTGAAAAAACTTTAGCAGCGCAATTCAATAAGCCACAATTTGATATTGTTGATCACTTCACTTACTGCTTTATGGGTGACGGCTGTTTAATGGAAGGTATCTCGCACGAAGCATGTTCGCTGGCAGGTACGTTAGGCCTAGGCAAGCTAATCGTATTTTGGGATGACAATGGCATCTCGATCGATGGTGAAGTAGAAGGTTGGTTCACCGACGATACACCTGCACGTTTTGAATCTTACGGTTGGCAAGTTATCCGTGATGTTGATGGTCACGATATGAATGCAATTGCAGGTGCAATCGAAGCAGCACAAGGCAACACTACGCAACCAACACTCATCTGCTGTAAAACAGTGATTGGTTTTGGTTCGCCAAATAAATCAGGTAGCCACGACTGTCACGGCGCACCACTGGGTCACGACGAAATTGCCGCAGTACGTGAGCAGCTAAACTGGCCACACCCAGCATTTGAAGTTCCACAAGAGGTTTATAATGAGTGGAATACCCAAGCGAAAGGGCAAGAGCTTGAAGGTGCATGGCAGCAAACGTTTGCCGCTTATAGCAAAGCACACCCTGAACTTGCAAAAGAATATACACGCCGTGTTCTTGAAAAAGCATTACCAGCTAACTTCGCAGAATTAGCTGATGAGTACATTGCTAAATGCCAAGCTGACATGCAAAACATTGCGACGCGTAAAGCATCTCAAAATGCGATCACTTTCTTTGCAAAGCAGCTCCCTGAACTAATGGGTGGCTCTGCCGACCTTGCCGGTTCTAACTTAACCTTATGGCCAGAAGCAAAAGGTTTACAAGATGCTGCTGATGGTAACTACGTATTTTATGGCGTACGTGAGTTTGGTATGAGCGCAATCATGAATGGTATTGCATTACATGGTGGCTTTATTCCATTTGGCGCAACCTTCTTGATGTTTATGGAATACGCACGTAATGCAGTACGTATGGCCGCATTAATGAAAGCGCAAAGCATCTTTGTGTATACCCATGACTCAATCGGTCAAGGTGAAGATGGTCCAACTCACCAACCAATCGAGCAAATTGCTAACCTTCGTATGACACCGAATATGACTGCATGGCGTCCGTGTGATGAAACCGAGACAGCGGTAGCTTGGCGCCAAGCGTTATTAAAAGAAACCGGCCCAAGCTCACTCATTTTCAGCCGCCAAGGCACGAAAGCGATGGCGCGCGATGCACAGCAAGTTGCTGACATTGCAAAAGGGGGTTATGTACTTGTTGATAGCGAACAAGCTGCAGAGCTTATTCTAATTGCAACGGGTTCTGAGGTTGAGCTCGCAGTGAATGCCGCTGCTGAATTAGCAGCACAAGGCAAGCAAGTTCGCGTGGTATCTATGCCATCAACGAATCAGTTTGATAGCCAAGACAAAGCATATCGTCAAAGCGTGCTACCAACGGGTACACCAAAGATTGCTGTTGAAGCTGCACACCGTGACTTCTGGTTCAAGTATGTTGGCCAAGATGGTGATGTACTCGGTATGGAGACATTTGGTGAATCAGCGCCAGGCGCAGTATTGCTTGAGCACTTTGGTTTCACAGTGGCAAACCTAGTTGCAAAAGCAAACGCATTACTTGCTGAATAATGTAAGGTGCAAAAAATTATCGTAATCGCAACACGATAAGCCTGCTTTTACTAAAAGGTAGGCAATAAAAAAGCCCGCAAACCAAAGTTTGCGGGCTTTTTGCTGCTTAAACAATTGGTTTAAACTAATTCGCTTAAGATTGACTCTAGTTTCTCTTGGTCAATGGCGAACTGACGAATACCTTGGCTTAGTTTTTCAGTTGCCATGGCATCTTCATTCATTTCCCAGCGGAAAGCCTGCTCAGTCATTGCTGCTGGCGCGTCTGCTTTTTCTGTTGCTGGTAATAGTTTTTGAGTTAATGGTGCGTCAGTTGCAGCGAGTTCAGCAAGTAGCTTCGGGCTGATAGTTAAGCGGTCACACCCTGCTAATTCTTGGATTTCACCGATGTTACGGAAGCTCGCGCCCATTACAATCGTGTCGTAGCCGTGCTTTTTGAAGTAGTTGTAGATATGCGTGACTGACTTAACGCCCGGATCGTTAGCACCGTCGAAATCAGCGCTTGCATCTTGTGCTTTGTACCAATCAAGAATACGGCCAACGAATGGTGAGATAAGGTAGGCACCCACTTCGGCACAAGCACGTGCTTGAGCAAATGCAAATACCAGTGTTAGGTTACAACGAATACCTTGTGCTTCAAGTACTTTAGCCGCTTGAATACCTTCCCATGTTGAAGCAATTTTGATTAATACGCGCGATGTGTCGATGCCTTGCTCTTTATATAAAGCAACAAGATCAAGTGCTTTATCAATGGTTGCTTGGGTATCAAATGATAAACGCGCATCAACTTCAGTAGACACTAAACCTGGTACTTGCTCCATTAATTTAGAGCCAATTAATACCGCTAGTTTGTCAGCTGCTTTTGTTACAACTTCAGCTGCGTCACTGCTTTGTGCTTTTGCCCATGATACGGCTTCTACAGCAAGTGGGCGATATTTCTCAATTTGAATCGCATTTAAGATGAGTGATGGGTTTGTTGTTGCATCTTGCGGTTTATATTCGTTGATGGCTTCAAAATCACCCGTGTCAGCAACAACGGTTGTCACTGCTTTAAGTTGTTCTAGTTGGTTAGACATAATTATCCCATTCTTATCATACAAAAGTTAATGTTATGGCTTTAACCTATTATTTGTGCTGAAAAAACAATCTAATCTTCCAGAAAAACTGCGCAATAAATCGCCCGCCAGCAGCAAATAATCCTGTTAATAATATTTTTATAATACCTTTACAATCTGATATTGTTGATATTATCATACAAATAAAGATAATGACTAACAATGTTAGTAAGCAATTAGTGAAAGGTAATTATGTCTCGTTATACGTTGGGATTAGACTACGGGTCAGACTCGGTAAGAGCATTACTCGTTGATGTTGCGACTGGTGAAGAACTTGCCAGCCATTTAGTAAACTACCCGCGCTGGGCACAAGGTTTATATTGTGACCCAAGTAAGGATCAGTTTCGTCAGCATCCACAAGACTATATTGATAGCCTTATAGAAGTAGTGAATGGTCTTTGGTCACAAGTTCCAGCAGGTACCGCAGACAACGTAGTGGGTATGAGCTTTGATACGACAGGCTCAACGCCTGTGGCGATTAATAGTCAAGGTACACCACTGGCATTGACTGAAGAATTTGCAGAAAACCCAAATGCAATGTTCATTCTGTGGAAAGACCATACGTCTATTAAAGAAGCAAATGAAATCACGTGCGCTGCAACTAACAACGATGTGAACTACCTGTCACACATGGGCGGTATCTACTCTTCTGAGTGGTACTGGGCCAAAGCATTACATATTTTCCGCGTTGATAGCAGTGTTAAAGCAGCCACTTATTCATGGGTTGAGCATTGCGATTGGATGACCGCGCTCATGTGCGGCACAACACACCCTGAAGCATTAAAGCTAGGGCGTTGTGCAACGGGCCACAAACAAATGTGGAACGAGCAGTGGGGCGGTTTCCCACCAAACAGCTTTTTCAGCAATATCGATCCACTATTAGATGGTGTTGTTGATACGCTAAATGCAACCACAGAGCCAAGCGACCAAGTTGCGGGCAACTTAACTGCTGAGTGGGCCGAGAAGCTTGGTTTACCACAAGGCATTGTTGTTGGTTACGGTGCATTTGATTGTCACATGGGGGCAGTAGCAGCCAATGTTCGCCCTGGTGTGCTAACCAAAGTAATGGGTACCTCAACGTGTGACATCACAGTAACGTCTCAAGAGCAGCTAGGTGATACTTGCGTTAAGGGTATTTGTGGTCAAGTTGATGGCTCAGTGATCCCTGGGTTAATTGGCTTAGAAGCGGGTCAATCTGCATTTGGTGATTTATACGCATGGTTCAAGAACTTAGTACTTTGGCCAACTCGCCAACTTACAAATCTATCTGACGCTGAGCAAGCGTTCGTTAACAAGCTAGAAGACTCAATCTTAGTTGATTTATCAAAAGCTGCGGCAGCACTGCCTGTATCAAGCAGCGACGTAACTGCGCTTGATTGGGTAAATGGTCGTCGTACGCCAGATGCTGACCAAAGCGTTGCCATGGCATTAACAGGCTTAAAGATGGGCACTGATGCACCTAAGTTCTTCAAAGCGCTTGTTGAAGCAACTGCCTTTGGCGCACGTGCTATCACTGAGCGCTTTCGTAGCGAAGGTGTACCAATCGAGTCAGTGGTTGTTATCGGCGGTATTTCTAAAAAATCAGACTACGTAATGCAAACCTGTGCTGATGTTTGGAACTGTCCAATCGACGTTTTAGAAAGTGAGCAAAGCTGTGCATTGGGTGCGGCAATTATGGCTGCGGTTGCTGCGGGTGAGCACGCAACAGTGGCAGATGCTCAAAAAGTGATGGCGTCGTCTGTATGTCATCAGTACTTACCAAACCCTGAGCGCGTTGCTGTGTATGACGAGCTTTATGCCAACTACCAAGCACTTGCAAGCTATGTAAACGGAGACAAAGCATGAGTTTTACAGAACTAAAACGTGAAGTTTATGAAGCGAACATGGAGCTTCAGCGTCGTGGCTTAGTGATTTATACCTTTGGTAACGTATCGCAAATCGACCGCGACAAAGGCGTGATTGCGATTAAACCAAGTGGTGTATCGTACGACCAAATGAAAGCCGATGACATGGTAATCGTCGACCTTGAAAACAACATTGTTGAAGGGTCTATGCGTCCGTCTTCTGACACTAAAACGCATGTTCATTTATATCGCCACTTCGATGCAATTGGTGGTGTAACACACACGCATTCGACCTATGCAACTGCATGGGCGCAAGCAAAACAAAGCATTCCTTGCCTTGGCACAACTCACGCTGACTATGTACACGGTGACATCACCTGTACGCGTGAGCTAACCGATGAGCAAGTGAATGGCGATTATGAATTAGAAACCGGTATTCAAATTACTGATGCGTATCAAGACCGCGATCCGAAAGCTGCACCTATGGTGATTGTTGCGGGTCATGCGCCTTTCACGTGGGGTAAAGATGCCGCTCAGTCTGTATACCATGCCGCACTACTCGAAGAGATTGCACGCATGGCGTATTTAACACGCACTTTAGATCCACACGCAGCTGAACTTAAAAAAGCAGTGATGGATAAACATTATCTACGTAAGCACGGTAAAAACGCGTATTACGGTCAGAGCAAATAGCAAGAATTTAGAGGATTATTAACATGACGACGATGACGAAAGAAGTCTGGTTTGTTACCGGCTCACAACATCTTTATGGTCCTAAGGTGTTAGAAACGGTTGCCAAAGACAGCGAAGCAATTGTAGCGGGCTTAAACAGCGAAGCGAACCTACCAGTAAACTTGGTATGTAAGCCTACCGTTAAGTCACCTGAAGAAATTCACGCTGTTTGCCAAGCGGCAAATACGGATCCTAACTGTGTTGGTTTAGTATTATGGATGCACACTTTCTCTCCTGCGAAAATGTGGATTGCTGGCCTAAGCGAATTACGTAAGCCTTGGTTACACCTTCATACTCAGTTCAATGCAGCCCTTCCTTGGTCTGACATCAACATGAATTACATGAATACGCACCAAAGTGCACACGGTGACCGTGAGTTCGGTTTCATCGGTACTGTCATGCGTAAAGAGCGTAAAGTTGTTGCGGGTCACTGGCAACGTGCTGATGTACAACAGCAGTTAGATGACTGGTGTCGTGCGGCGAAAGGTTGGGCAGAAAGCCAAACACTTAAAGTTGCGCGTTTTGGCGACAACATGCGTCAAGTTGCGGTGACTGAAGGTAACAAAGTTTCAGCACAAATTACCTTTGGTTATGAAGTACACGCGTTTGGTGTCGCTGAGCTTGTGAAAGTGGTTGATACCATCACTGAAGAAGAAGTTGATGCGCAATTAGAGCTTTATAAGCAAGACTACGTAATTGCTGACGAAACGCTACAAGACGATTACGCAGTGAAAATGCTACGCAACGAAGCACGCTTAGAGCTTGGTATGGAGCGCTTCTTAGAGAAAGGCGGCTTTAAAGCATTCACAAACTGTTTTGAAGACTTATCAGGTCTTTCTGGTCTTCCGGGTCTTGCTACACAGCGCCTAATGTCGAAAGGCTATGGTTACGGTGGTGAGGGTGACTGGAAAACAGCTGCTATGGTTCGCATCATGAAAGTAATGGGTGAAGGCCGTGATGGCGGTTGTTCATTCATGGAAGATTACACTTACAACATGGGTGAGACTGACCAAGTACTTGGCGCGCACATGTTAGAAGTGTGTCCTTCAATTGCAGCACAAAAACCACGTCTTGAAGTTCACCAACACACGATCGGTGTGAAATGTGATGTAGGTCGTTTATTGTTTACTGCAAAACCGGGTGCTGCAATCAACGTATCACCAATTGATATGGGTAACCGTTTCCGTATCTTAATCAACGAAGTAGACACAGTGGCTCCGCCAGCTGATTTACCTCACTTACCTGTTGCTTCAGCGCTTTGGGAACCAAAACCAAATCTATCTGTAGCATCAGCTGCATGGATCCACGCCGGTGGTGCACACCACACTGCATACAGCCAAGCAGTAACAACCGATATGATTATCGATTTTGCTGAAATGGCTGGCGTTGAAACGATGATCATCGATAACGATACGACGATCCGTGGTTTCAAAACAGAGCTTCGTCATAACGCAGCTTACTACATGCTAAAACGTGGCCTGTAAGAATTAGTACTTTATGTACTAGAACGTGCTGTGTGTGAGCACGTTCCCCCCAAATTTTGTTGTCGATTAAGCCAGTGATGAGCCACGCTCTTCGCTGGCTTATGCTATTGTGAAGCGAAACTTTTTAGGAGTAGATATGATCGATTTAAGCGCCTACCAAGGCATTATTTTTGATATGGATGGCACCTTAATTGACTCAATGGGCAGTCACTTACAGGCATGGCAGAAAGCTTGCGAAGCCTATGGGTATCCATTCGATTACGACTACATGTACAGCTTGGGCGGCATTCCGACCGTTAAAACAATTGAAATGCTTAATGAAAAATTTGGCTTAGATCATGACCCTCTAGTTGTGGCAAAAGATAAACATCAGTTTTGGGTCGATTTACAGCACCAACCGCTAGTGATTGACGAAACCGTCGCAGTACTTGAAAAGTACCATGGTGTATTACCGATTGGGGTTGGTACAGGTGCTGATCGCGAACATGCAATTGAGCATCTAACAGATACTAATTTAATTAATAAAATTGGTGCCTTAGTGACTGCCAGTGATGTAAGTAAAGGCAAGCCAAACCCAGAAACATTCTTAAAAGTGGCAGATCAATTAGGTGTTAAGCCAAGCCTGTGTGTGGTCTTTGAAGACACGCAAATTGGCTATCAAGCCGCGAAAAGTGCGGGAATGGATTGCATCATGGTGAAAGACGGAAAAATCCAACTTTAGCGATTAAAGTTGCAATGACACCCTTATTTGTATTATAAAACTATAAGTACAATTACAAAAAGGTTATTCATATGTCATTGCAATGTGTTTTACAAGGTTTAAAAACAACTCATCAAACAGCCAGTTCGAACACGAAAAAGTCGCGCGGGCTTTATGCATTGTTGGTGACATGCGGGATTGCCCTTACACCAGCGTGTGCTCATCAAGGAGATAACATGACGACTTCCCCTTCAGCATCAATGACGGCTTATGGCGTACTTGCTGATCAAACGCCAGTTAATCAAGTAACGCTGACTAACAGCAATGGTATTAGCGTTGATGTGATCAACTACGGCGGTATTATCACGCGTATTGAAACACCTGATGCAAAAGGCGAAATGGGTAATATTGTACTGGGTTTAGATAACCTAGAAGCGTACACAAAAGCAACGACTTACTACGGTGCCATCATCGGTCGTTTTGGTAACCGTATCGCAAACGGTAAATTCACGTTAAATGGCACTGAATACCAATTAGCAACCAACGATGGTGACAACCATTTACATGGTGGTGTGCAAGGTTTCGATAAAAAAGTGTGGAACATGACACCGTTCACGACACAAAATAGCGCAGGTGTTACCTTAAGCTTAGTGAGCCCAGATGGTGACCAAGGTTACCCAGGTGAAGTAACCACTGAAGTGACTTACACGCTAACGAACAACAACACGCTAGATATGCAGTTTATTGCCACAACAAGCAAGCCTACTATCATCAATATGACGCAACACAGCTACTTTAACCTAGCGGGTAAAGGCGACATTCTTGATCACCAAATGCAAATTAACGCAAAAGCAATTACCCCTGTCGATGGCGGCTTGATCCCAACGGGTGAGTTGATGGATGTGGCAGGCACACCGTTTGACTTCCGTACAGCTAAAGCAATTGGCCAAGATATCAAAGCAAGCAACGAACAGCTCAAACTTGGCAAAGGGTATGACCATAACTTTGTGCTTAAAGACACGCCAAGCAATGAGCTTATTGAAGCAGCGACGGTTTACGAAGCAAACTCTGGCCGTACGTTAACAGTTTACACAGAAGAGCCTGCGGTACAGTTTTATTCAGGTAACTTCTTAGACGGTAGTACCAAGCAAGCGTCTGGCTTAGTGCATAATTTTAGAAGTGGTTTTTGTTTAGAGCCACAGCATTTCCCTGATGCACCCAACCAGCCAACGTTCCCAAGCACAACTTTACTGCCGGGTGACGTGTATTCAACACGCATTGTGTACGAATTTGGTACAAAATAAAGGAACACAAACGTGAAAACAACAAAGCTTAAAAACGCAATGCAAAAGGCTGGTTTAGCTAGCCTATTTGCCTTGTCGTTTGGCGCGCTGACGGGCTGTCAGACTACGGCTGAAGACAACACAGCCAAAGCAGATGTCGCAGCCACAGCAAAAGCGCCAATTCAAGATGATGGTATTTTTACCAACCCACTTTTTCCTAATGGTGCCGATCCATGGCTTGAGTATTGGGATGGTAACTATTACCTAACCACAACAACATGGACATCTGAGTTAGTGATGCGTAAATCACCAACACTCGCGGGCCTTGCTGATGCAACACCTATCAATGTTTGGTCTGATTCAAACCCTGAACGTTGTTGTAACTTCTGGGCGTTTGAGTTCCATCGCCTAAAAGGGCCAAACGGCTACCGTTGGTACATGATGTACACAGCTGGTACTGATGGCACTTTAGATAACCAACACTTAAATGTATTAGAAAGTGCCGGTGATGATCCTATGGGTCCATACGAATATAAGGGCGCATTAATGCCTAACGTATGGAACATCGACGGTAACTACCTAACATACAAAGACAAGCTGTATGTGATTTACTCTCAATGGCAGGGCGATCAGCAATTAAATATTATTGCTGAAATGGAAAACCCGTGGACACTGAAAGAGAACTCACCGCATACGGTGATCACGCGCCCTGAGCTAGATTGGGAAATCAGTGGCCGTAAAGTCACTGAAGGTGCTGAAATATTACAGCACAATGGCCGTACGTTTATGACGTACTCAGCGAGCTTCTGTAATACTCCTGATTACAAACTAGGTATGCTTGAGCTTGTTGGTGACGATCCGCTTAAAGCGAGCAGCTGGAAAAAATACGAAAAGCCAGTATTTGAGCGTACAGAAGAAGTGTTTGGCCCTGGCCACAATGGCTTTTTCACATCGCCAGACGGCACAGAAGATTGGTTAGTTTACCACGGTAATGATTCGGTAGAGAACGGTTGTAGTGCGACGCGTTCATTACGTGCGCAAAAGTTTACTTGGAATGACGATGGCACGCCAAGCTTTGGTAAACCATTAACACCAGGCGTTGAAGTCGCACCGCCATCAGGTGAATACGGTCCACTGGTAACACGAGTGCAAGGTCAGCGCTACCAATTAGTGAATGCAACAAGCGGCTTATGTTTAGATATTGCAGCTGATCCACAAGATGCACGTGCTGTACAACGTCAGTGTGCGAGCACCAATGGTCAATGGGTTATTGATGCAACAACAGATGGTTTTGTTCGTTTAGCTAACCGTGAAGATAGCAAGTTTTTAGAGCTTGAAAACTGTAATGATGCCGATAACGCTAAAGTACAATCTGCAGCATGGCGCAATAATTTCTGCCAGCAATGGAAAGTAGCACCAAGTACAGATGGTAATGTCTCTATTACTAACCGTTACACAGGCAAGCCATTAGCGGTTGCTGGTTGTTCTGCCGCACAAAACCAAGCGGTTTTACAGCAAAGCGACGCAACAGCGTGTGGCGACTGGCAATTACGCCCTATGGGCAGTGTTGTCGTATTAAGCCAACAAAGTGGTAAAGCACTTAGCGTGGCTGGTACGGTTAAAGCGGGTACCAATGTTGAGCAACAAGCTTTTACGCATAAAGATGCACAGCAATGGTTCTTCACACCAACAGATACAGGCTATGTAAGCCTTAAACAAAGCGCTGATAGCGAGTTCTGTGCTGCGGTAGCTGATAATGCCTTAGTACCAGGTGCCAACGTAGAAATGGCTTCTTGTGCAGCGAAAACAGCACAGTGGCGTATTGCTCCAGTAGAAGGTGGTGGTGTGATGCTTATCAACCGCTACACAAAACAAGCACTTGGTTTAAGTAACTGTGGTTTAGCTGAAAACACTAACTTCGCACAACAGCCTAATTTAGGTAACAAGTGCCAAGTGTTCCATCTGCGTGAACCAAATTAAGTTATAAGTAATAAATCGACTCAACCAAAGCCACTTCATTTATGAGTGGCTTTTTTGCGCTCATTTTCACACCAGCGCACTAATTAATACACCTGGATCGCTGATACCGGCCTCTTTCATTGCATCTGCGATAGCTTGGCTTAGTGACATAACTTGGTTTTGTAACCCCATGACTATTTCAAGTTGTATTTCGATTTGTGTTTTAACTGCATCATCTTGTTGGTTTTCTGAGGCTTGTAGTTTTGCAAGTTGCTCTTTTGCTTGCTCAAGTTGTTCTTTTAAAAGTTCTAACTGGGCGAGCATTTTTTGAATTGCAGCTGGCAGTTCACTCTTTTTTTCTTGCGCTTTTGTTTCTGCTGTTTGTTGTCCAGAAAGTGTTGCTCTCTCAGCAATTGAGAAACGATAGTCGGATGTAGTATCGTCTTTTGCCGTCGATTTTTGGTTATCTATGTTCAGGGCATGCGCTAACGAGTTAATATTCATCGCGGTTAAGTATAAGTGAAGAATAAGTTAGTATCGGCAATGGGGACTATTTCTTTAGCTTTTATTTAATGTGGCACTGGAGCTGTTACCTCGATACCGACAAACTGGTATCGAGGTTTTGATTAATCTGCTTTAAAGAAACTAATTTGCCGTTTGAGCCCTTCGGCAAGGGTTTTTAAGTCGTCAGCAGAGCTTATTGTGCCTTGGGTGCGCGCTTCACTGTCTTTTGCAAGTTGACTTATTTGATGAAGGTTTTGTGTTATTTCTTGTGCGACTGTGCTCTGCTGATCGGTCGCTTCAGCAATGTTACTTGAGGAGCGGGTTAATTCCCCAATACTGATGGTAATAGACTCTAATTGCTCTCCTGTTTTTTTGCCTTCTTCTGAAGACTTAAGCCCTAGCTGCTGGCTTTGTTTCATCTTTTCTGCCGCCATGGTAACTTGGCTTTGTAGTTGCTCGATAGTTTGGCTTATTTCGACAATCGATTTTTGTGTGCGCTGAGCTAAAGTTCTGACCTCATCGGCAACAACTGCGAAGCCTCGTCCTTGTTCACCTGCTCTGGCCGCTTCAATTGCTGCATTTAGGGCTAATAAATTGGTTTGCTCAGCAATGGCATTAATAACCTCAGTCACTTTACTTATTTCATTGCTAGCATCATTCACCTTTTCTACCGCATCATGGCTATTATTAAGTTGCTGACTAAGCAGCATTAAATCATTGATGACTTGCGTTAATTGGCTTTGTCCTGATTGGGCATCTTTATCAACTTGAAGTGTCTGGTTCGCGCCTTCAGTGGCATTATGTGCAACATCTTTTATCGAGCACGACATTTGCTCTATTGCCGTTGCAATTTGCGCGGTTTGTGCCATCATTTCATGGGCTTCTTGGCCATTTTGTTGTGCTAAGTGGTGAGCCGCTGATGCTTGTGTTTCAAGTTGTACTATTGATGTTTGTAAAGCCAGTATTAGCTTTTTAAGCTCCACAGACATTTTACTTACACTTGCTGTAATCGTTATTACTTCGTTGTCACTGGGCTGGTTAGTGGCTTCGATGTGCTGCAATAAGTCACCTTTACCTAGAGCATCAACTGTTTTGGTCAGTCTTTTAAGTGGTGCGAGTGTCCTTACTAGTCCCCAAAACAGTAAAAGGCTAATCATGATAACGCCGGCGATAGAGGCCAGTGCATTCACACGCATTAATTGCCAACTTTCGTCATTTAGCTCATGTGCTTTTACACGGGCGAGTAGTGTCCAATTCCAGCCTTTTACTTTTTTTGCAAGTGCAAACATCCCTTCATTGTGTTGGTCGGTGTAATAGACATGTTCGTTTGAGTCGGTTTGCTCAATCGGTAATCCTTGCAAGGTTTGCTTTGTTAACTGTTCTCCTGATTGACTATGCGGACCTACAATAATTGTGTTATTGGCATTATTGAATAGTAACAGCTTCCCTGATTCTTCTATTGTTAGATTTGCAACAGACTCTCTGAGGGCATTAAGAGAGTCGTTTATATTAAAGCCAATATAAAGTATACCTATGACCCGGTTAGTACTATTTTTAATAGGCTTATACACAGTCATGTATTCATTTCCGAAGAGTTTAGCGTACCCTTCATATTCTTCTCCCGCAATGAGCTTTTCGTAACCTGGGTGCTTGTTTCCTAGGTAAGTACCTACAGCTCGTTCGCCATTGTCTTTTTTTAATGACGTGGCAATACGGAAAAAGTCATCACCATCTCTTACAAAAACTGTTGCATTGCCTTTTGTCAGATCTGCATAACGATCGACCATATTCATATTGTTATTAATTAACTCGCCGTTATGCGCTAATGATGGAACCTGATATTGACCGACTTGTGTTTTTTGTTCACTTAACGTAATTGAACCAGAGTACATATCGCTAAATACATTTGCATTTCGCCGTGCAATGGCAAGTAAGCTGTTATATTGAAGTTCGAGCAGAGATGATATTTGGTTAAGGTTAGCCTTGATCGTATGTTCACTTTTATTAGTTAAAATTGTTTTAGCACTGAAATAAGATGAGGCACCAACGATGGAGAATACACATAAGGATAATATAAATGCGAGTGCACCAATTTGTTTTGCTATAGGCCAGTTCCGAAAGTTCATAGTACGCCCTTTAAATAGTAGCATTGTGTATAAGTTAGTTATTAACTCATAAAATGCCAATGTATTGGTAATCTACTTATCGGCAGATCAGCTTAATAATGAATGATTATTTTGTTTTAGGTAAGAAAAAAGCCGAGTTTTCACTCGGCCTTTCCTGACAACACATAAGTAAGGTGAGACAGCTCACCTTACTTATTACTCTTCTTGTGCAGAAGCTGCGTCAAAGAGTGCTTTTATTTCTTCAGCACTAATCGCACCGTTGAAAATTTTCAGTTCATCAATAGCCCCGTTGTAGGGGGTATCCCAGTAGTTAACACCTAGGGCAAACTCGTTGGTTTCACCAGGGACTGTGAATACGCGAGGGAAACCGCCCGTTTCTAGCTGTAGTTCACCGTTCACGTACATTTTTATCGTGTCGCCGTTGGTGCCATCAACCGTAAAGGCAAGGTGAGTCCACTCTTTGAGAGGAATACGACTATCTAGCTCAGCATTATCGAAGAATGCACCGTTATTTGCCCATAAGCGGGTAAGCGCCGTTCCAGACATTGATGGAACATAACTTAACCAAGTGTCCGCACTCGCACCCGCGAAGAATGCGGTTGTGTAATCTGTGAAGCTTTCAGGTTTCAACCACATAGATACAGAGTAGTCATTGGTGGTAATTAGGTTATCCGGTAAACGAACCCCCGAACCGTCAAGAAATACGGCTTGGCCTATAATGCCATCTACATAAGTAACATTGCCGCCAGTATTATTAATTAAACCGCCAGTTGGTTTACCCGCTGCGTAGGCACCGTTTAAAGCACTTAAGTCACCTTCAAAGCTGTACTCAGCAGGGGCAAGTGATTTTAAGGTTACATCGAATGACTTGGTATCTGTGAAGTCTTTGTATCGAATAGTAGTCGTTAATGTCACGACTTGGTCGCCAGCTGTCGCACTTGGCTGAGTGACAATAGCTGTGCCATTGACGGGTTTTAAATATTGTTCGTTGTTGGATGTCCAGCTGATCCCTGATACAAATGGACCAACGCGAGGTAATTCGAAGTTCTCACGTACTGCAGATATATCACCTAAATCAAGGGCATTTGTGATAAAGCCTTCAAACTGAGTTGGATCAGTTAAGTTGTTAATCGCTGCACCGTTAATATCTAGGCTATTGAGTGCGTAGTCATACACAATGAACTCATCAATTTGGCCTTGGAACGGTAAATCCCAGCCATAGTTTACACCTAATGCAAAGTTACCTGTTTGTGTATTAAACATGTCGGGTCTTTGTATTGAACCAATTCTTTTGCCATCTTTATAAAGAGTAGCTGTTTGGTCTACATAAGTAATTGCAATATGCGACCAAGCTAATGGGGCTGGTGTAGTTTGGTTTACATCACCCCAAACATCTTTATTATTTTCATCAAAATAATGGCTCCAAAGGAATGAAGGAGAATTTGCTGGTACGACACTTATCCAGTTATCAACGGATGCTGCGGCAAAGAAAGTTGGAGAAAAGTCTGTGATTTTCTCAGGATTAATCCAATAAGAAACGGTGAATTCTGAGGTTGTAATTAAATTATCAGGTAAACGAACACCCGTTGCACCGTCAAAGTTAAAGGCTTTACCTGTTTGACCATCAGCGAAAGCGGTTGTGCCTACACCTACATTTAATAGATTGTTGTCAGTTACACCAGCATCATCTAGATTACCTAAGGCGTCGCGTAGTGAATCTTCAAATTGATAATGGGCAATTGCATTTCTAAATTCAGGTCGTGCTTTTAGGTTTACATTGAATGTTTTTGTTGCAACTTCACCATTAAGCTCTAGCGTTGCAGTTAAAGTGACTGCTTGATCACCTCGATCCGGCGTTGGGATAAAAATAGAACCATCTGTATCAATATAATACTCATTGCTAGACTGCCAAGTAATTTTTGTACCTGCTTTGCCTTTCGTTGGAAGTGAGTAACCATCGTCAGCGATTGTAAGCTCAGTTTTTATATTTAACGCATCTTGTATTGTTGCTAGAATTGTCTCAGACTCATTAATTTGCGCAACTTTTGTGCCCCATACTGTCGCATTATCTAAAGATGAGGCCGAAAAAGTAACGACTAGATCTTGTTTATTGTCATCCCATTGCCATTTTGCGACCCCGTAATAAGTCCCTGAATCAAGCTCTAGTTTGATATTTGAGTCATCAACCATGTACCAGATACCCTGCTCATCACCGGTAACAGAATGATCTTCGTTAAGAGCAATATGCATTGAACGAATAGCGTCGGTGTTTACCTCATTACCGTGGTTGATAAACTTGTAATAACCGTAAAGTTCATCTGCCACAACCATGTTGTCGCCTTCAAGCGGCACATAGCGTTGTGGTGAAGCCACTGGCCAGCCTAATGAGTTGATAAACATTTCGTGAACACGCACTTGGTGCGCTTCTGAAGTTGTTGGGAACTCAGTCGATGTTTGCGGGAAACGTGTATGCGTTACTAAAATATGACGACCTGTCGCTTCATCGTAGTAAGCAGAGTTATGACCTGGTGATTGGTAGCCCCATGCTGGTGCTGTTTCGCCAAGTTCTTGCGTGTACTCAAAACCACCCATTAACTTTTCGCCCACTTCAAGTCCGCTCATTGCAGCAATGTCGTTACCAGCGTTATCTAGGTAAGGGCCGTCAGGTGTTTTTGAGCGAGCAACACGGATGTTGTAACCATCGTTTAGCGCAAAACCAGCGACTGAGTAGAATAGGTAGTAGTATTCGCTTTCGGGGCTGTACATCACAAATGCACCTTCCATTGCTCGAAAGTCACCGCCTACCAGCTTTTTACCATAGCCTTGACCTGCTTCTGGCATACCGGTCTCTTCATTCATAGCTAGCACGAAAATACCGCCAGAATAGGAGCCGTAAACCAGCCAAAGTTTGCCGTTTGCATCATAGAAGGCTGCAGGGTCAATGGCGTTTGGATCAACGGCACCATTCCATGTCGTTTGACCGTTATCAAGTGGGTATGCTGAAAATTCAGCATCAGAGCGATAACCGCTGCGTAAGAAAATACCTTTGTTTTTATAAGGGCCTTCAATGCTGTCAGCTTCGGCTAAGCCAAGGTAAGAGCGATTCCAGCACACTTCATCAACCACATCTGCGGTATCTGGGTTATCTTGTGCGCAGTGGTTATAGTAGAACCAAAATTTGCCATTTGGCGCTTTGATTACATCTGCTGCCCAGTTTCCTGTGAAGCCATCTGTCCACTCAATACCTTCGGCAATTTCAGCTGTGTAGTTGTAGTCAAATAGTGGGCTTTCGTTAACAGCTGCGTTAGCTGAGAGGCTCGAAATTATTTCCCAGTTTAAGAGATCAGTTGATTTAGCGGCAGCAAGATGAGAGCCAAAAATATAATAGGTGTCGTCAACTTTAACCACAGAAGGATCGTGCACGCTTACATTAGTCATCATGACACTACCTGATTCAGTGTATTGAACACTGCTGCTTACACTTGGTTTTGCACTTTGCGGGTCGGCAACCGCAGGTGATGAGTCAAGCTTAGTACCCTCTTCTTTACCACAACCTGTAACAGCCAAAGAGCAAGCTATGATCATGGCTAATTTATTTAATTTCATTTTATGTGTCCTCTTGAAACTGGGATTCATTTTTTTATTCGATTGTTGTCAATAAAATTGCCGCGTGCCTATATCAAACTAATAAGAACGTAGTATTGTAATTTTATAGTACTATTTGAAATGTGCAAATACTTTTGCAAATGTAATTGAGGTGTAAACGCAAGGTTTCATATTTTACAATGTGTATAGGCGTATTTTTAATTTTTTTGAGAGGCCGATTTTGATGTTTGCTGAGCCATATTTAGCTTTTTAATTTAATTTTAGACTAGAAGAAGGCGAGGAAAGTGTTTATTTGTATTATATATAGGCAATAAAAAGGGCTCTTAAAGAGCCCTTCTTGAAATTATTTGTCTTGTTTACTGAGGCCTTCAGTGGTCATAATAATGCGCTTAAGCGTGCCATCTTCGTTGTAGTAAAGTGGCTCAATAGCGACCGAACGACGAAAACGCCCGCCACTTGGTTTGCCATCAATCGGTGGCACTGCACCAGTATGGTAAATAAAGTAGTCTTTACCTTTATATTCGATAATTGATTGGTGGTTGGTTTCGCTGTTACCCGCTATTTCATTCAAGATGCCTTTATATTCCCAAGGCCCGTGAATGCTTTTACTCATGGCATAACAGATCTTCTCTGGGAACTCACAGGCATAAGATACATAGTAGTTGTCGTTTTTCTTGTGAACCCATAACGCTTCGGTAAAGTTAGGCAAGTCCAGCGTTTTAATTTCACCATCAAGAGACAGTAAGTCGTCGCTGAGCTTTACATATTTAGGCATTAAGTTACCAAAGAACATGTAAGTATCGCCGTTTTCTTCAGTGAAAATAGCAGGGTCGATGTCGTCCCAATCATTTGGCGTATGTTTGGTCATGTCATCGGTTACAAGCGCATGACCAATGGCATCTTTAAATGGACCTGTTGGTGATTTAGAGGTGGCAACACCAATTGCAAAACCGGGTTTTGTGTCATTGTGGCGCACTGTGGTAAAGAAATAGAAAGTACCATCACGCTCAATCATGTGTGAAGCCCACGCTTGGCCCTTAGCCCATTTAAAGTCAGTGGCTTTCATTATTGGGCCGTGTTTTTTCCAGTTCACCATATCGGTAGAAGAAAAAGCCAGCCAATCATGCATTTCAAAGAAGACATCATTATTAGGGGCTTCATCATGGCCTGTATAAAGGTATACGGTGTCGTTGTGTACAAGTGCAGCTGGGTCAGCAGTAAATACATCGGTAAACAGTGGATTTTGTGCAACGGCTAAACTGCTTGAGAAGAGTAAAGGCAGTGTTAAGGCTTTGAGTTTCTTCATGAGTGTCCTCTTTGACTAATAATTGTTGTTCGAGCTATTACTTTGTCCACACTTAGATCTAACTTAAACAGCCCAAGTAATAAGCACTGTACGTTAAATTATACTGGGTAACTGATTGTTTACATCGCAACGATTTAGTCAGTGCAGTTAAAAGTAAACTTATATTGTATTATTGTATTTCAATATTAATAGTAGCATTAAAATGTGCAAGGTAAATAACTTGTTAGTCCTTTCTTGTTGTTTCTTATAAATTAAAAGAGAGTTTAGATGATCTGTTACTCATCTTTATCTTAATGATTATTATAGCCTTTTCATGGTTTTTTATATTTAAAATAGCCTTTCATATGTTTGTAACATGCTATAATCAAAGTGTTTTTGTAAACATAGCGACACTTATTTTAATTTATTAATTTTGAGTTGACTGTTAAATAGTCATACAATATGATTAAAGTTCAGGCAGCAAAGTATTAACATAAAAAATGTAGATTCACTCGCGCACCGTTTTGACAACATACGATGCACAATACAGTGGTCTCGCTTCGGTAACTGAATGGGGAAAGTTCAGCGGGCCGATATAACTATAATTTGGAGAACACCGCTTATGTTTAAAAGAACACACATAGCCAGTGCTGTAGTTATGGCATTTACTTGTCAATTTGCTTTTGCTCAAGAGGAAACGCCAACCACTCCTGAGAATAGCGCTGATGAAATGGAAGTGATTCAGGTATCTGGTATTCGCGGCAGCTTAAACAAAGCATTAGATGAAAAGCGTGCAAGCGTTCAGATAGTCGATGCCATTGTTGCAGAAGATATTGGTAAGTTTCCTGATAATAACGTGGTTGAAGCATTACAGCGTGTAACGGGGGTACAAACAACGGGTCGTGGTGCTGGTGAAGTAAGTGCAGTTTCAATTCGTGGCTTAACCGATGTTAATACAACTATAAATGGTCGTGCCATCTTTACTGGTGCGGGTCGTGATGTTTCACTACAAGATATTCCAGCAAGCCTTTTATCAGGCGTCACTGTTTATAAAACGCGCTCGGCAGATCAAATTGAGCGTGGTATCGCAGGGGCAATTGACATTAAAACGCACCGTCCATTCAACTTTGAAGGTGAAAAAGTCGTTTTAGCAGCACGTGCAATTTATTCTGATCAGTCTGATGAAATTGATCCTAATATCAGCGCCCTCATTAGCAATCGCTGGGATTTAGAGGGAGCTGGTGAATTTGGTGCGCTATTTAACGTCTCTTATGCAGAAACTAATTATCGCGATGACACAATAACAGCGGGCGCGGCATTCCCATTCTTTACAGATAAACCAGCTGTTGGTTATTCACCTTATTCTCGTATTCCAAATAATGACTCGCAGGGGAATTTGATTTGGCAGGCGGGACTTGAAAGTGGTTTGCCTTCGGCTGCTGGTTCAACATTAAATGTTGATGGTGTACCAACAGAATATTTGTTAGCTCGAGATGCGATTTTCGGTACGTCTTTTACAGGTGTTCGCAAACGACCTGCTGCATCAATATCACTCCAATGGGCTCCTAATGAAACGTTGGAAATTACAGCGGAAGGTTTCTATACCGGTTATGATAATCAGTCTCAAAACGCATTATGGTTCTCAAATACCTTTGAAAATGGTAATGGGAATATTGATACCCCCGTTGTGTTTGATGGTACTAATGTCATTAAAGAGAAACAAGCTATTGGTGCTGGTGGCTTCCAAAGTGGCGACTCTAACTCTGAAAAAACAGACAGTTACCTATATGCACTCGGCGCCGAGTGGCAAGCAAGTGATTACTTAACAATTAACACAGAACTTGTTTATCAAGAAAGTGAGTTTGAAAGCGACTTTTTTGGTATGCGGTTTGATCGTGTTGCTACAGGGTTAGATGTAGACTTTAATGATAATGACGGAATGCCAGGTATTGCATTTTGGGATGATCCGAACACAGCTTTAAATGAAGCAGACATGGCAGCCATCGAAAACTGGAATGCGAGTACATTATACGATAATGGCGGAGGTAACCGAGGCGACGCTCTTACATTTACTTTTGATGCGGAGTACTTAATTGGCGGTACATATTTCGATAAAGTAAAATTTGGTGGTCGTTATGAAAACCGCACCGCAGAGGAATTTACACGTACTCAGGACAGTGGCATAGCGGATACATCTCTTGCAAGTCTAATTGAACAACTTGCAGCAGCGGGTGCATCGGGTGATGGCTCAGGTGTGGTGTATCAAGTTAATGATTATTTAGATGGTCGTGCAGACGTTTTTGATAGCTTTATTACAGCGGACGGTGGTTACTTACTAAATAATGCGAATGCAATTCGCGGGATTTACGGACTTGAAGCGGAAGATAAATATAAAACCTTTGATATTGAAGAAGATTCATATGCACTTTATGCAACAACGAACTTTTTCTTAACCGAAGATATCAGTGGTGAAATTGGTGTACGTTATGTGAGCTATGAACAAGATATGAAGTTTACAGCTGAAACTGGCACTAATACCAATGTATTTGATACTAGCTCTGCAACTGCAGATGTAAGCAAAGTTCTACCAAGCTTTATGCTTAACTGGAATATTACCGATGATGTGGTTGGCCGTGTAGCGTATACAGAAACGCTGCGTATGCCTAACTTTGCTGATTTGAATGCGCTTCAGTATTGGACTGATCCACTTACTGAGGGGGCGATTTATGGGGAAGGCACTGGCGGTAACCCTGAATTAAAACCGACAGAATCGACTAACTATGATGTTTCCCTTGAGTGGTATTTTGCTGATACAAGTTCACTTTACGCAGCATATTTTAAGCGTGAAATTGAAGGCCTAGTTGTACCTGGCCGCAAAACAGTTGTACGTGAAGGTAACGATGGCGTCACTCGTCCATACGTATTAAGTGCACCCGTTAATGCTTCCAATGGTGAGCTATCAGGTTTCGAGTTAGGTTTAGTTTACTTCCCTGAAGAATTACCTGAATACTTGAATGGCTTAGGTGTGCAAGCAAGTTACACACTGCTTGATTCATCTCAAGACACGCCTGACTTTGACGAAGCAGGTAATATTTCTCGCTATGTAGAATCAGAGATGGCGGGTGTATCTGATGAATCATATAGCATCGTAGGTATTTATGAGCGTGATTCATTCGATATGCGTTTATCTTATGTATGGCGTTCAGAGTTTTATACGGGTAATGAAGCCGCTATCTTTGCTAATCCTTTGCAGTTTTGGAGCCGCCCAGAACAAAGCTTAGACTTCCAATTTAGCTACAATATCAATGAAGATTTTGTTGTGACCTTTGATGCAACAAACATCCTAGATGATGTTTACCAAAGTTACTACGGTGAAGGCAACGACAACCTATTTAACTTTAGTAATGCTATTTACTCACGCACATTTGCCTTGGGTGCACGTTATTCTTTCTAATTCTTAATTAGACCCAAAAACCCCAGCCCTGCTGGGGTTTTTTATTCGTAAAGCGCATGTTTGTTATCAGTCGAAAAGTGTTGCGATTTAATTAGTATGATAATACTATTAATTGAATTAGCATTAAATTTACAAAAATAACGAACGCAATGGCCAAGCTGTGTACTATCTAGGGCTGTAAATTTATTTGATACGCAGTGTTGAAGGCTTGTCATCATTGCTCGAAATAGTGAGCGTTGCTCATTATTGACCATTTAGGGTGTTGTTGTATGGAATCTCAAAAGTTATCCGTTGTAGAAAAGGTCGGCTTTGGTGCCGGTGACATGGCAGTGAATGTCATGGTAGCAGCGTTATTCTATTTTATGTCTTTCTTTTACACCGATATTTACGGGCTTGATCCGGTTGATATGGGTGTGTTGTTTTTAGTGGCGCGTTTTGTTGATGCCTTTACCGATCCTTTAATGGGAGTGATCACCGATAAAGTGAAAACGCGTTGGGGTCAGTTCCGTCACTGGTTCTTATTTTTATCTATACCTTATGGTCTGTCGGTGATTTTACTCTTTACTACGCCTGATTTTGACTACAACATGAAACTAGCTTGGGCCTATGCGACTTACCTGTTTGCAACCTTAATGTTTACCGGTGTCGCTATTCCTTATATTTCTTACATTGGTGTCTTAACCGCCGATCCAAAAGAGCGTTTGTCAGCCAACGGCTACCGTATGTTTTTCGCTAAGATTGCCAATGTAGTGATTGTATTTTCAGTGCCGCTGCTTGCATCATATTGGGGAGATGGCAGCTTGTCGTATGGTTATAAACTGGCAATGGCGTTGGTATCGGCATGTGCCGTTGCACTGTTCTTATTTTGTTTTTTTACAACGCGCGAACGTATTACTCACGAGCCGCAAAAAGAAAGTGTGCTTACGCAATTAAAAGTGCTACTTAAAAACGATCAATGGTTATTGCTGTGTGCGGCATGTGTACTGGGTACGCTTGGTTATGCGATTCGCGGCAGTGTTGCTATGTATTACGCAACCTATTATTTAGGCGTGCCTGATTTAGCAGGTGCCTTTACCAGTGCGGGTATTGCAGCATCTATTGTCTCTATGGTAGCAAGCACCTGGATCACCCAGCGCTACTGTAAAATGAAGTTATTTCGTCAATCACAAATTGCTGTGCTATTCATCTCATTGCTAATGTATTTTGTGGTGCAGCCGGGTGATGTAATGATGGCGTTTGTGCTGTATATCATCTTGTCATTTGTGGTTGATTTACACGCGCCAGTATTCTGGTCTGCGATTGCAGAAGCTGTGGATTACGGTGAAATTAAAGACGGTGTTCGTGCATCAGGCCTATCGTTTGGTGGTATTTCATTCTGTCAAAAAGCTGGGGGTGGCTTAGCTGGCTTAGCGGGTGGTTTATTACTGGCATTTTTTGAGTACAAGCCTAACGTTGAGCAAACCGAATTCACCCTAATGGGCTTAGCACTGATGCTAACTATCATTCCTGGTGTATTTCATGCACTGCTTGGCTTGATCTTAAAAAAATACAAAATCACCGATGAATACTACACGAATATGGTCATTCATAAGCGCCTACCACACTAACCATCCTTTAAGCGCACACACTTAAAAAGTGTGTGCGCTTTGCTCTTTAAAATAACAATTCGCTGGGAGACAACAGTATGAACACATTCAAAATGAGTTATTTAGCAAGTGTTTGCGCTACAATATTAACGGTGAGCGGTTGCAGTGAGCTGCCAACAGACAGTACACAAGCCGTTTCTGTAGAGCATGCTGAACATACCAGCGAACAACATTTATTTGCTCTCAACCAAGTCAGTTTAAGCGCCAGCCCGTTTTTACATGCACAGCAAACAAATGTGCGTTATTTATTAGCACTTCATCCTGATCAGCTTCTTGCTCCTTATTTGCGTGAAGCCGGTCTTGAACCAAAAGCGCCTAACTATGGCAACTGGGAAAGCACAGGCCTTGATGGCCATATTGGCGGACATTACCTTTCAGCCTTGAGCCTTGCATGGGCAGCCACGGGTGACGAAGAATTAAAGCAGCGTTTAGATTACATGCTAAGCGAGCTGGATCGCGCCCAACAAGCCACAGGTGGTTACTTAGGCGGTATCCCAAATGGCGATGAAATGTGGCAGCAGATCGAAAAGGGTGAAATCAAAGCTGATTTATTCAGCTTAAACGACCGCTGGGTGCCGCTTTATAATATCGATAAAATCTTTCATGGCTTGCGCGATGCATACGACGTAGCCGGCAGTGATAAAGCAAAACAAATGTTATTTAAGTTAGGCGAATGGTTCTTAGCGACCACTGCTAAGCTCACTGATGAGCAAGTTCAACAAATGCTGTACTCAGAGCATGGTGGCTTAAATGATGTGTTTGCTGATATGTACTTTATTAGTGACGATGAGCGTTACTTAAAACTAGCTCGCCAGTTCTCTCATAACATCATTATTGAACCCTTATTACACAAAGAAGATAAGTTAACGGGCCTGCATGCCAATACGCAAATTCCAAAAATTATTGGTATGTTGAAAGTGGCTAATGCCAGCGATGATAAAGCATGGCAGCAAGGTGCTGACTTTTTCTGGAAAACAGTCAGCCAAGAGCGCTCAGTATCAATTGGCGGTAACTCTGTACGTGAACATTTTCACGATAAAAGTGACTTCACGCCAATGGTTGAAGATGTTGAAGGCCCAGAAACCTGCAACACTTACAACATGATGAAACTGAGTAAGTTACTGTTCTTAAAAACCGGTGATACGCGTTATTTAGACTATTATGAGCGCGCCACATATAACCATATTTTATCGTCACAACACCCAGAGCATGGTGGTCTTGTTTACTTTACCTCGATGCGTCCAGGGCATTACCGCATGTATTCATCAGTGCAAGATTCTATGTGGTGTTGCGTAGGCTCAGGTATTGAAAATCACAGCAAATATGGTGAGCTGATTTATAGCAATACCGGTAAAGAGTTATGGGTAAACTTGTTTATTCCAAGCACGTTAAATTGGCAGCAGCAGGGTTTACAGATCACGCAAGACAGCCAATTCCCAGATGATAACAAGGTCTCACTTACTGTGAATCGCTTGTCTGAAGAGCAAAGCTCTGAGTCGGTAATTCATATTCGTAAACCGTCTTGGCAACAGGGTGAGCTGAGCTTTACTTTAAATGGACAGGCTGTAAGCGCAACCGAAAAAGACGGTTATTACAGTATCAGCCATGCATGGCAAAGCGGTGATAAGCTTGCTTTTGAACTTAGCCCTAAGCTTTATACTGAGCAGCTACCTGATGGTCAGCATTATTACTCAGTGATGTACGGACCTGTTGTCATGGCTACTAAAGTACACGCTTTTGCAAATGAAAAGCTTAACTTTGTTGCTGATAATAGCCGTATGGGCCACATAGCTGCAGGACCAACTTGTCCACCAGAAGCGTTGCCAATTATGCTGAGTGAGCCAGAAAAGTTTATTGCCGACCTCACTCGTAAGCCAGGCCAAGAGCTCGCATTTATCGCCGATAAAAATGTGGCGATTGCTAAACAAGGAATTGATAATACCAAGAGCACGGAGTTAATTCCGTTCTTCCGTTTACACGATAGCCGCTATCAAGTGTATTGGCCGCAGCAAAGCGAAGCTGAGTTCACGCAATTTGTTGCCGGTGCAAAAGCGGCTGAACAAGCGAAAGAGCAACTTCGTTTATTAACCGTTGATCAAATTACGCCGGGTGAGCAACAACCTGAAGTCGAACATGACTTTAAAGGTGAAGGAACCCGTGCAGGTGTCAATAATGGTCATCACTGGCGCGATGCGACAGGTTGGTTTGAGTATCAGCTTAGTAACCCAGAACAAAAAGCGGTTGCTTTGCGTGTTCGCTATTTTATTGGCGATGTGGACCGTCATTTCTCTATTAATTTAAATGGTGAGCAATTAGCTGCAGTTAGTTTGCCCGTAGGCAAGCCAACTGATGAGTTCTACACCATTGATTACCCATTAACAGAGGCAATGAAAAAGTCGAAAACGCTGACCTTACGTTTTGCTGCCGACAAAGACTCTGTTGCTGGTGGTATCTATGGTATTCGTTTAATCAACACACAATAAAGAGTTGGCTATGTTAAGCAACAATGTGTTTGCGACGGCTAAAGAGCATGTTTTACCGTCGCTTTTAGATAACAGCGCTGAGCAATACAGTTTTTACCACACACCCACAGGGCTTGGTTATAGAGTGATTGAGCAAGGTCTGGGGGATAAACCAAGTTGGGATGCTACAGTGACAGTGCATCAACGCCTTACCCTTAAAAATGGTCGGGTTTTATTCGATACTCGCAAGCAAGGCGCTGCTGTAGAGTACGAAATTGCAGAGGCGATAGTGGGCTTGCAAGAAGCGCTGCAATTAATGAATAAAGGCAGTCGCTTTGAGGTATTAATACCTGCGCATCTGGCACGCGATGTGTACAGCGTAATTATTGACCAGAAGCATCAACAAGGCTGTCAAAGCCCCATGCTCGTTGATATTACCTTGCTTGATTTCGTGTAGCAGATTTCATATCGCGTTGTTTGTTTCTTTTGTTGAGGTTTAACGTAGGGGGTGACGCGAGGTTCGACGCGCGGTAAACCCGCTGCTACAGGGATCGTAGCAGCGATTTTATATCGCGTTTGTTAGTCGTTTTTGATAGTGCGGGTTAACGTTGGGTAACCCCGCTGCGACAGGATTGGATAATTACTTTATAAGCTTGGTTTTAAGCTTGTTTAGGTCGGCTGGGTTTACAATCGGCCAATCGTTTTTCCAGCTCATAGGTAAAATACGTAGCTTTTGTACGCCGTTATCGGCTGTTTCGTAGGCGTGTAATACTAAATAGTCTTTGCCATCAAAGGTGTAAGCAGCATTGTGGCCAAGGGCTGCCCACTCTTTGTTACCTTCAATAACTAAGCTACCACCACCATCAATCATTGAACGACCTTGCTTATCTAAGTATGGGCCCTCGATGTTTTTGCTGCGGCCTACGCGTACGTTGTAAGTACTTTTTACACCTTGGCAGCACTTATCAAATGACACAAACAAATAGTAATAGCCATTCTTTTTAAAGATATAAGGCGCTTCAATTGGGCCATGTTCCGTGTTTGGACGACTCGCAATGTGATGCCATTTTTCAGGTTTTGCTAAGCGCACCATGTCATCATCAAGTTGTACTAGTTTAAGGCCACCCCAGAACGAACCAAAGCTCATCCACGGTGTGCCCTTGTCATCTTCGATTATCGCAGGGTCGATAGCGTTCCAATCGTCACGCTCAGGCACAGACTCAACCACAATACCGTAGTCAATCCACTTGTAATCAGGTGAAGCAGGGTCAAGGGTTTCGTTAACCGTTACACCAATTGCCGAGGTATTTTTGCCAAATGCAGAGACTGAGTAATAAAGGTAAAACTTACCATTTTTTTTGTACACATCGGGTGCCCATAAGTGGCCCCCGAAATTAGGGGAAACACGCTTTGCCCAACTTGGCTCATCTTTAAAAACGCGGCCTGTGAGCTTCCAGTTGGTTAAATCTTTCGATTCATAATAGGTAATACCAGGGCCTGTGCTAAATACATAATAGGTGTCGCCTTCTTTAGTCATCACCGGATCGTGTACTTCAACTTGCTTTGCAGATACGGCTGCGGCAGAAAAAAGTAGCCCTGTTGAAAGCCACTTCATCGCTTGTGTCACGTTACTTACGGGTCTCATGCTTGAATACCTTTTGTTGTTTTAACTCTTGTGTTCATTCAGCTACTATATAATATGTAATACAATATTAACAATAAAATCGAGACAAAATACAGGACACATTATGCTTAAGAAACTACCTCGGCTTACGCTTCTTACTGCGTTAAGCGCTTCGTCATTGCAAGTGCTTGCTGATGCTAATAGTAGCAAGACTCTAGCGCCAATTGATAACCCCATTGTACTCAAACGTGCTGATCCTTGGTTAGTTCGTGATGAAAAAAGTGGCTGTTACACGTTTATAGGCAGTTCGCCGAAATTTGATGAAATTGAGCTGCGCCAAGCTTGTCGTTTAAACGATTTAAAAATAGCTGAGCCGAAGGTAATTTGGCAAAAGCGCGATAAAGGCCCAATGAGTGTCAATATTTGGGCGCCTGAACTGCACCAAATTGATGGTAGTTGGTATATCTATTTTGCCGCAGGTGATGTCGAAAAACCGTTCAGTATTCGCATGTATGCGCTTAAAAATGGCAGTGCTAACCCAATGCAAGGTGAGTGGCAAGAAATGGGGCAAGTAACTAGCCACCTTGATAGTTTTTCGCTTGATGCTACAAGTTTTACGCACAAGGGTAAGCGTTACATGATTTGGGCGCAGCAGAACCAGCCTGCAACTTATAACTCGGCTTTATGGTTAGCTGAAATGGACTCGCCCACATCAATTAAAGAGCCCATTATCGTGATTACTGAGCCAACCCTTGATTGGGAAGTGCAAGGCTACAAGGTGAACGAAGGTGCTGCAGTTATCACCCATGGCGATAAAATATTTGTCACTTATTCAGCCAGTGCAACCGATCATCGCTATGCGATGGGCTTGCTATGGGCAGATGTGAATGCTGATTTACTTGACCCTACTAGTTGGCATAAGAAGGCTGAGCCGGTGTTTACGACCAATGCTGAGCTGGGTCGTTTTGGTCCTGGGCACAACAGTTTTGTAAAAGCTGAAGATGGTGTAACCGATTTAATGATTTATCACAGTCGTGACTATAAAGAGCTGAAAGGCACACCGCTTACAGATCCAAATCGCCATGCGCGAGCACGCATTATTACGTGGGATAAAAATGGCTTTCCAGTGTTTTCACCAGAGCTTGCTGATTAATTATTTATAATAAAAAAGGGCGCCAATTGGCGCCCTAGAACTTTGGGAACAAATGGTTACCAGAAGCGGTAGTAAATAAAAGCAGTAATACCAATAATACCTGCGGTATGAATGTAATCCCATTTATCTAAGCCGGCAGCCACTTCTTTCATAGTTGCTTTATCTAGGCTTGAGAAAGTAAGACCTTTCAATTGTTCTTCGTCTGCTTGCTTGGTAAACATACTCACCACAATCATAATCGCAACGACCACGACAAATAGCAGAATACAGTAATATAACCAGTTCATTGTGGTGATCCACGCAAATGATGAACCTGTTAAATCATCTTTAAATGGCAGTAACACTAAGCGGATCATACCAAGTACAAAACCCGACACTAAGCCCACAAAACCCGCTGTTGGAGTGATGCGTTTACTACATAAACCCAATAAGAATACCGCAGCAATACCTGGTGCAATAAGAGACTGCACACTTTGCAGGTATTCATACAGCACATCAGCTATTAAGCTCATGACGGGTATCCACAATAGGCCTAATACAACAATCACGATAGTGGCAATTCGGCCTACTTTAAGAAGATGCTTTTCACTCGATTCAGGTTTGAATTTCTTATAAAAATCAATGGTGAACAAGGTTGCAGATGAGTTAAATAATGAGGCTAAAGAGCTCATAAGCGCGGCTACTAAGCCCCCGATTACAATTCCTTTAACACCGGCTGGTAATAGCTCAGCAACTAAAGTAGGAAAGGCTTGGTCAGCACTTTCATAGCTAATAATACCTTTAACATTCAATGCATAAGCAATCATGCCCGGTACTAAGAAGATAAATACAGGAAGTAGTTTTAGGTAACCCGCGAACATGGTACCGCGACGCGCTTCTTTAATGCCTTTTGCAGATAAGACACGTTGTACAATGTATTGGTCTGTACACCAATACCAAAAACCAATAATGAATGAACCAAATACTATGCCTGGCCAAGGAAATTCAGCATCTGAAGCGCTGCGAATGAGGTGCATATTGGCATCATTGATACGCTCAACTTCTGCCCAGCCACCTACTTTATCTAAACCAACCACTAATATGACTAAGGAGCCAATAATGAGCACTGGTGTTTGCAACACCGAGGTCCACATAATGGCTTTCATACCGCCAAGTACCGTATAAATACCGGTGATCACCACAAGGCCAATGGCTGAAATCCAGAAGAAATCGATACCCCAAATACTCTCAATACCTAAGATTGTTTTAAATGCGATGCCGCCGGCATAAACCGTTACTGCGACCTTGGTTAATACATAACTAATCAATGAGATTACAGATAAGAAAGTCCGTGATTTAGAGTTAAAGCGGCGCTCTAAGAATTCTGGCATGGTGTAGACTTTACTACTCCAATAAAAAGGCACGAAAATCCAACCGAGTAGTAGAATGATCCACGATTGCATTTCCCAGTGAGCCAATGCCATACCCGATTGTGCACCTGAACCTGAAAGACCCACTAAATGTTCTGAGCCAATGTTTGAGGCGAAAATAGAGGCACCAATCACTAACCAACTTGCATTACGACCCGCTAAAAAATAATCAGCGGTGTCTTCTTCTTTTTGTCGCATAGACATCACGACAACGCCCAGCAACAGGACAAAAAATCCTGCGAGCACTGCCCAATCTAAGGTACTTAGTTCGACCATTGTGTGTTCCACCTAATTATGAAAAGTGAATATTGTTTTATAATTGTCAAATAAAAATATTATATTATAAATGGCTCGAGTGAAAGAGATTTGTTAAAATAAGGTGACAGTTAGTACATAAAATAGTGACTTAAAAGCTTGGTTTTTGTTCATTTATTCTGAACGTATTTATCTTTGCTTTTGATTTTAAAGAATAATTTGCAGGATGACGGAAGCAGTATATAAATGTATCATATACCCAGATCTTTTGAGGAACACTTATGGCGCGTTTAGAGAATTTAAACCTATCACAACAAGTTACCAATGAGCTTGGTAAAGCAATCATTGTTGGTGATTACAATACTGAAACGGGGCTACCAACCGAAGCACAATTATGTGAAGTGTATGGTATTAGTCGCACAGCTGTTCGTGAAGCAGTGAAAATGCTCGCTGCAAAAGGACTTATTTCTTCTCGTCCACGACAAGGTATTCGTGTGGAGTCAGCGGAGAACTGGAACTTATACGACACAAGCGTATTGAAATGGTTGCTTGAAAGCAGCCCATCATTATATGTATTAAAAGAGTTTTTACAGGTTCGCTTGGCGATTGAACCACAAGCAGCGGCACTTGCTGCAAGAAAAGGCGATCAAGCAGCCATCGCAGAAATTAAAATTGCATTAGATAAAATGCAAGCGGCAGCAGAAGAGCCAGAAGGCGTGATGCATGAGCCTGACCTTGCGTTCCACACGGCAATTTTGCACGCCAGTGGCAACCGTTTTTTCTATCAATTACGTGATTTTATTCGCACTGCGCTGCACGTGAGTATTCAACATACCACACCCGCTAAAGGCAATAAGAAGGCCATCGCAGAAGAACACTTTAAAGTGTATAACGCGATTGCAAGCGGTGACCCTGAGCGCGCTAAAAACATGATGACGTACATGATTGACGAAGCGATGGCGTTTATTGAAAAAGAAATCGCTGACAAAGAAGCGGCTAGATAAACATCGCTTCTTGACGTTGTAATTATTTTAAAACAAAAGGTTATCATGCCAAATTCAAACGAGCTAAAAACAGTTTACCCAAGCCTTGCTGGTAAAAGTGTGTTTATTACTGGCGGTGCATCGGGAATTGGTGAAGTAATGGTAACGCGGTTCTGCGAACAGGGCGCGAAAGTCACTTTTGTTGATATTGCAAGTGAGCAGAGCAATGCTTTATGCGCGAAATTAGCTGGTAAATATGAGTTTGACCCACAATTTATTCATTGTGATATACGTGACGTTGAAGCTTTACAAGCGGCTATAGAGCAAACTCGCCAGCAACAGGGAGACATTGCTGTGTTAATTAATAACGCAGCCGATGACACCCGTCACGCCGCTGAAAATATGGATGTGAAATATTGGGAAGACAAGTTTTCAGTCAACTTACGCCCATGTTTCTTTTCGTCGCAAGCAGTGGTTGAGCACATGCAGCGTTTAGGTGGTGGTAGCATTATTAATATGGGGTCGGTAAGCTGGCGTATTAAGCAAACTGGCATGCCAGCCTACACAACAGCAAAAGCGGGTATTGAAGGGTTAACCCGCTCATTGGCTGCTTCTTATGGTAAAGATAATATTCGTGTGAATTCACTGGTGCCAGGCTGGGTGATGACAGAACGCCAAATCACGCATTGGCTAACCCCAGAAATGATTGAAGATGTTCGTTTAAGTCAATGTATTAACGAAACAATTCAACCAGACCATGTTGTCAATGCTGCATTGTTTTTAGCCGCTGATGACAGTTGTATGATGACAGCACAATCGCTCATCGTGGATGCAGGTTGGACTTAATTTTTGAAGTAATTGCTAAATAGCTAATCTGTAATAAAATTTTTTACACAACTCAAATAATACTATAATAGTAAAATACGTGTTATAGAATTAACACAGCTTATACATAGGAAGGTGGTAAGAAAGTTTGACCGACTTTGTTCTTGTTTATTTAATTTTGATTATTGGCGCTTGTCTACAAAGTGTTATTGGCTTTGGTTTAGGCATGTTATGTGTTCCTGTGCTCTATTGGCTAATGCCAGAGCTAGTGCCTGGACCTATGATTTTGAATGCGCTGTTTTTAACCTCAGTGTTAATGATTAAACACCGCGGTGCGATAGACATGAAACAAACGGGTATATCCATCATAGGTGGTGCAGTGGGGGTTATCTTTGCAGCTGTGGTGATGTGGTATGTCAATGCCAAGCAATATCAGCTATTGCTTGGGGTGAGTATTTTGGTGGTGGTGGCTTTGTCTATCATAGGTATGAAACCGAAAATCTCTACCATCACTAGCTTGCTTGCGTCAATGTCATCGGGCTTTTTAGGCACCACGACCTCTGCTGGTGGGGCACCGATGGGACTACTTTATCAAGCTGAAGATAAAGACAAAATTAAAGCGAACCTGAGTGCCTTTTTCGTATTCATAAACCTGTTTGGCATTATTGTACTTATGCTGACAGGCTCTGCCGACATCAGCGATGTGAAGCTGTTTTTCTTATGTTTGCCTGCAATTTTAACCGGTTGGGGTCTATCTTTTGTGATTAATAATAACCTTAATGAAAAGGCCATTCGCGGCATTATCTTGCTGGTGGCTGGTTTATCTGGTCTAGCACTTATTTTCATACACAGATAGAATAAGAATAGTTCCGCTGTTCGTGTAATGAAGCCTATGCTCGATGACACCATTAAAATAATCATTTCTAGCCAGTGCCAATTGGGCGAAGGTGCCTACTTTGCAAAAGCGCATAACTGCTTATTTTGGGTCGATATTTTAGGGCAACGCTTATTTCGTTTAGATTGCCAATCGATGCGAGTTAGCCAGTTTACCATGCCAGAACCTATTTGTTGGGTAATGGAAACCGAGCAAGGCGGTCTGGTGGCAGGCTTTGCGAGAGGCATCTATAAACTTAACAGTGAAAACTTTAGCCGTGAATTACTTTTTTTAATTGACCACGAACCCTCACAAAACCGTTTAAACGATGGTAAAACGTCTCGCCAAGGCTTTGGCTTTTTTGGCTCAATGGACTCTCAAGAGCAAAGCAATAGTGGCAAGTTATATCGTTTTGGTCATGGCCAGGCTCCGACAGTCGTTGATCATGACTACACTATTAGTAATGGCCCTGCGGTAAGTAAAAATGGTCAGTTTCTATATTCTACAGACTCAGATAAACAAACAATCTACCGCTTTACTCTGAGTGAACAAGGTGAGCTTGCTGATAAAAAAGAGTTTATTCGCTTTACTGAGAATATGGGTTTTCCAGATGGCATGACCGTGGATAGCGAGGAGCATTTGTGGGTTGCCGCGTGGAATGGCTATGGCGTTTATCGTTTTGCACCAACGGGTGAGCAGGTGCAGTTTATTCGCTTGCCCGCACCACGTGTTACCAGTGTCGCCTTTGTTGGCGAAGAGCTCACACATTTAGCTGTGACCACTGCGACAGTTGGCCTTGAAGACTCTGTACTCGCTGATTACCCGCACAGTGGTGGCGTATTTATACTTGAGCCTGGCGTTAAAGGGATTGCTGAAACGCCCTTAAAGCTATAGGTTTTCCATTACTTGATAACGCAATTCGCCAAGAAATGCCCGC
Organism: Pseudoalteromonas sp. CF6-2; assembly: GCF_021729425.1. NCBI lineage: Bacteria > Pseudomonadati > Pseudomonadota > Gammaproteobacteria > Alteromonadales > Pseudoalteromonadaceae > Pseudoalteromonas > Pseudoalteromonas sp. CF6-2. The sequence goes on along the minus strand of NZ_CP091442.1, from coordinate 3,508,313 downwards.
GCTGCTGGGCCCAATTTGTCACCATCTTTAAAGAGCAAATGTAACTTAGCGCTGCGGCTACTGTTATGGGTTAAATTAAGTGCTTTCATTTGCCCCGTGGCAAGTTGCTTTTCGATCGCTATTTTTGGTAACCATGCAAAGCCAAGGCCATTACTAATCATATCAATCGAAGTGCGCATATGAGTAACCGTCCAGCGCTGATCGGCACCTAACCAGCCACCATCTTGTTTGTGTTTATTGGCTGAATCGCGAACAACAATTTGTCGGTGTGACTTTAAATCTTCAAGTGTGATTACGCGGTCTATCCCATGCAAAGGATGATCAGGGTGCGCCACGGCAATAAATTCGATATCGCATAACTCTTCGTGAAAGTTTGCTGCGATTGGAAAGCCAGTAATGGCAATATCAACCTGATCATTTTCGAGCAATTCATTACCCCCCATCAGCACAGACTCATGGAGTTCAATGCGCAGTTGTGGGTATTGTGAAGAGGTGTCGTTAAGCACTTTATAAAGCAACTGCTGTGGAAAAATAGCATCCACAGCAATGCGTAACTTGCTTTCGATGCCTTCACCTAAAGTTTGGCCTATGGCTTCAACTTTTGCGGCTTCATCAAGTAAGTAATTAGCGCGGCGCAGCATCATTTCACCAGCTTCAGTGAGCACGGTTTTGCGGCCTTGAATGCTGAATAATTTTACATTGAGTGTCGATTCAATCTTGCCAACCGCATTATGAATACTCGATTGGCTTTTATGAATACCTTGCGAGGCCTGGTTAAAGCCACCAAATTCAACAACAGCACGAAACATGCGCCACTGTTCTAGCGTAATTCTTAGCATGAGGTTCCTTTGCTAGAGCGGTTGCCTAAAATAGTATCTATAAAGTGTAAAAAGTTTACTTTTCGTTGTTTAACGCCTAATTAAACACCACGTTAGCTTGAAGCGTCTAGTGCGCTTAATAAACTGATTGGCATCATCTTAGCTGTCATTGACTGAGCTGGCGACTAATTTGAATTATTATTAGAAAGACAGTAGCTGCGAGCGCGCAGTTGCCTACAGTCTTTCTAGAAAATAGCATTAGGCCAATTAAGGCCTAATTGAGTGGATTATTCAGGGGCAACTTCAAGCGTTGTAAATAATGCATAGCGCACACTATCGATGTCTGCTTCTGTTGGCTTTTGATCAACAGATGCTTCAATCAGATACATATCTGCGTGGGCGAATGTCACCGTAAAGAAGCCTTTTTTATCGGTTGTTACTTTAACTTCGTCACGCTCATTACGGTAGCGCGCACTACCACGCACAATTGCAAGCTCAACGTCAGCAGCTGGTTTGCCATCCATTAATAATTGGAACTTAGCTTCTTCACCAGCAAATAGATCGTTTGGGTGAGTCGGGCCTGAAATTTCTAAACCTTGCCCAAGCAATGTTGGCTTAGAAGTACCATTACGGCTTACAAAAGTATCAACCGTTGCGATAGATTTTACAGTGCGTACATCGGTTGCGCCTGCTGGTAGGTCTGCTTCTTTTTTACCTGCGAACACACGACCACGATTGCCATCTTTGTCTTTGTAGAAAGTCATTAGCATTGGCTTTTGCTGCATAGCAATATGGTAAGTACCATCTTGAGATAAACTTACTGCCGCTGAGTTTTTGCGTTTTAAGTAGTATGCACGAATCGTTTCTTCAACCGGTTTACCATTTGGAGCAAGGGCAATTAATAAATTGTCGTCATACTCTGCGCCTTTTTCTTTCGGGCGGTATGCTTTATCAGGGCTAAACAACTCATTCGAAATACTGGCATCGATCATCACATAGTGAGTTTTCTCACCTGATAAAGAAGTGTGAGATGGCATTAACCAACGGGCGTGTGCTTGTGCATAGCCAGAGGCAAGTGCAGTGAAGGTTACTGCGCCGATCAGCGCCGTTTTTAATAATTTTAATTTCATTGTTTGTCCTTAATTACTGGTAATGGTAACAAAGCTAGTCGCGAACTCTTTTTCGCCTTTAATTGTGACTTTGCCGTCTTTCGTTAAGTCGATTTCAACGCGGGTGTAATCTCGGCCACCTTCTTCACGCACAACTTCGACATTAAGCAGGTAGCTACCAGGTTTAACTGGGTTGCCCTTTAAATCTTTACCTTGCCATTCAATGGTGTAAGTACCTGGGCGTTTTGTTGCACCCGTCACACCATCAAAGTTGTCGTTGCTACGACCTGCTTTTCGCCACCATTGACGTAAATCTTTAAACCATTCAGCTTTTTCGACCCAAAGTGCAATAGTGGTAACGTGTTTACGTTCAGGTGTTTCTAGCCATAGCGCCACGTAAGGGCGATGATATGGGGAAACATCTAGCTCAGGTAAGGTAAATTCAACGGTTAGGTTGGGATCTTTTGCAAAGCTCAGTGGGCTGAATAAACAGCCAATTAGTAGAGCAACGAGTAAGTGGGCTTGTTTCATTAAGATACTCCTTTAAGTTGAGGCACCCAAACTAGATAAATAACCAAAGGCGTGGCAACACCAAGAAGCGTTAACCACAGGCCTGCGGCACGTTTTTTACGGTTTTGAAAGAGAATAATTAATCCGGTGATAGCAAACAGAATCATCAAAACAGCTGAGATATCAATCACCCAGCTCCATGCTTCGCCGGTATGGCGGCCTTTGTGTAAGTCGCCAATCAGACTCATAAAGCCACCGATTTGATAATCAATATTAAGCTCACCGGTTTGAAAATCGATTTCGGCGTAGGCAAAGCCGGCCGGAAGCGGGTAGTCGAGCATCACCAACGCATCTTCTTTTTCCCATTCAATGCTTTTTACATTGCTGAGTGAAAACTCCTGCTGCATGTAACCTTCAATCTCGGGATAGAGGCTCGGTAAGGTATCGAGATTTGCTTGTGCTTTTTCAAAGAGTTCAGCAGAGATTAGTCGTTGGCTTTGCCCGTTTTGCTTGTCGTTTTCTAACCAATCAACATGATTAAGGATGATACCGCTAACACAAAAAAGAATGAGCAAAAAGAACAGTGCAGTTGAAAGGTATATATGCAAAGCACGACTTACGCTATAAAACGTGCGCTTATTAATAGAAAACATAAAACAGGCTATTCGTTAAATATATGGGCATGATAATGATTTGTATTTACTATAACAAGTAGGTTTACGTTCTTTACATTTGTGTTTTAGAAGTGAATCGCTAAGTAAGCTATTATGGCGAGTTGTGATGAAATCAAGCAAGCAAGTAGTGTCAAGCGGACTTGCGAAGAAATGGTTATTCGAAGAAGTGGTAATTTATTCGGGGCTGATGGACGGTTTATTAGATAACCCAATACGCCTATTTCAATAACGGCAACTAAATACATAACCCAAACCGGCGCTGCGCTTTGTAATAAAAATATATAACCTAGTGCCATACCAAAAGCAGCTAAAAACTTAGCACGGGTTGGTACTATTTTGTGCTCTTGCCAGTGTCTAAGTGACTCTCCGTATCGGGGGTGATTTAGGAGCCAAGCAGAAAGTTTGGGCGAAGAACGTGTAAAGCAAGCTAAAGCTAAAATAAAGAAAATTGTTGTCGGCATGACAGGCAAAGCAATACCTATGATACCAAGCGCTACCATTAATAGACCAACCGCTTGATAGCAGCTGTTTTTAGATGCAGTTAATACAGCTCTTACATTCATAAATAGAGTTAAGCCAGAACAGTTCAAAAAAGCAAATGCTTGTTAATCACCTTTTTACCTTACTTTTTAACTTTAGCCTAGCTTAGATTTTTTAGCGAATTGTGTCTCTATCCAACAGGATACTTAGTAAAAACCCAGTTAAAAAACTGGGCTTTAATATTTCATTTACTACCAGTGGTTACTAGAAGTAATAACCGATGTTGATATTGAAGCGAGTTTCAGTCTCGTCGCTGTCACCAGCAACTGAGCCGCCTACAAATGGCTGATTTTTCGCTTGAACAAAATCAAAGTAGGTGAACAAGCCACCTGCTGCAACAGATACCCCAGTTACATTCATCCAAGTATCGGCACTATTGTCTGACTTGTCATAAATAATGCCGTAGTCATTGTAAAACTGTAAGTCTGTAACAGGACCCCACTCGACAGGGAGGCTGTAGGCAATGTTGGCATTAGTCATGGTTGCTTCAGCTGCGATACTATCGTAAAAAGCATAGGCTCCTACCGCCATACGATTTACATTATCAATATCGTAATTATATTCACCATGTTGCAGTTGGAAGTTCCACGGGCCGATAGTACTATTTAAATGCACTGCCCAAGCATAGTAGTCACCGGCACGGTCTTCACCATCGTGTAGGCCACCAGACAGGGCTGATACACCTAGCTCTGTTTTGCCACCCTCATGCTCAAAGTGATAGCCGTAACGACCAGAGAAAGTGTTGTATTCACCAATGGCATTGCTTGGCTCGGCATAAATACCTTCGTCTGCTGAACGGAAACCAACTACATCGTATGAGTAGCGATCGCTACGGTCATCAACATAACCGTCGACACCACCTAGCTCATCATTTTTGAAAAAGCCAAGATCAATCTGCCAGTTATCGGCAATTTTTCGTTTGAATAGCACACCTAAATCGTGATCATCTTCCAGACCCACATAATAGGTTGTGCCAAAGAAGTAGTTGTGTGAATTATATGGCCAGTTACCAAAAGGAACTTTGGTAATACCTGCCTGCACTTGCCAGTCTTCGGCAAAGTCGTAGGCTGCATAGGCATATTTAACTGCTGTCATGTAGTCAAAGAAACGAATTTCAGCATTTAGTTGCACATCACCGACATCCCCTGAAAAATTCAGTCTGAAGATATCGAAGTCGAAGTCACCGCCACGGTTTTTGTTACCGTCATCATACGAGGTATAGCTGTAGTTTGTTCGCACAGCGCCACCAACATGAATACCAGATTCTTTTTTGTCTGATACGGTTTCAACAGCAGCAGTTTGCTCCTCAAGTTGCTTTTGTTGCCTTGCAACCTGTGCATCAATTTGTGCTTGTTTATCGGCTTGTTGCTGCGATTTTTCCTCGGCAGCATCCAGCTTGCTCTGTAGTTGCTGCATTTGCTCTTTAAGTAATTGCAGCTGTTTTTGAAGATCATCTATTTCAGATGCCTGACTAAGACTTGAAGTAGTGCCCAAGGCGATTGCGAGGGCTAACTTTGAAAGTTTAAGCATGATTTTCGCTAGTGTTGGAATGGGTACTATTAGCATAGTTGATATTCACACTTAACCCAAGGGGAGCCATAAAAAATTAATATTAATCAACCAGTTTTGCAGTTGATTATTGTGATTCGAGAGATTTTGTTATGGCGCCAACTTCTAATAGCGGTGAAGCATCAAGCTGATCAGCATCCATCATTGCTGCAATACGCTGCATTGATGAGAGCAATAAGCTTTGCTCCCACTCTTCAAGGGCTGAAAATTTTTCTATGAAATGCTCTTGTAATGGCTGAGGAGCCTGCTCTAAAAGTGCTTTGCCTTTTTCTGTTAAATACAAGCTGACGCGACGCTTATCCATTTGACTGCGCACACGGGTGATAAGCTCTCTATTTTCAATTCGATCAAGAATATTGGTCACAGTTGCTGGACTTAAGTTGACGTTTTGAGCAATACGACTTGCTGTGATGCCGTCTGTTTGTGCCACTTCGTTCATGATAAGTAATTGCGGGCCTGTTAACCCAGACGTTTTGTTGAGCTGCTTAGAGTGCAGATCGATTGCTCTGATTACTTTACGTAATGACACAAGTAGTTCGTCATACTTTTGCATGTTTTTGTCTCTTTAAAGGCGGCCTAGAACGACCGAAGCCGCGAAATATTACACATCAAATAAATTGAGTTCAAATAATTTGTGGCTATGTTTACTATAAATAACCTAATTTTCAGAGGAAATTTTTATTTGAGTAGTAATTAAATCTCGCTTGGTGTATCACATAATAATGTAGATGTTCTTTATAATTAAATAGCGCTTTTCGTCTGCACACGCACAAAGTAGTAAACAATTTCATCAAATAACTAAATATTATTTACTAACTACTATGGCTTTGGGTATGGTGGGGTTATTTAACGATTTCTTTTCTTTCATTTAATGGGACGAATTATGAAGCTATCGCCATCAGTTACGATTGAGCAAAGTGAGACTGGCCTTGAGTTTATTAAAGTAGCCAGTGAGTTTTGTGATGCCACTATCTTTTTGCAAGGTGCGCAAATTACAGAGTTTACACCGACAGGTAAAAAGCCATTACTGTGGGTTTCTCAGCAGGAAGATTATCAAGAAGGTAAGGGCGTTCGTGGTGGTATTCCAATTTGTTGGCCGTGGTTTGGTGTGAGCCAACATGAAGGCTGGCCTGCTCATGGTGTTGCTCGTACGGGACTTTGGCGTGCTGAACAGGTGAAAGAAGAGGAAAACTCGATCTACATCAGCCTGTCATTGCCAATGAATCAAATTGATGAAAAGTATTGGCCACACAAAACTAAATTATTGGTGGAATTTATTTTATCAACGAGTTTAGAAGTGCGTTTAACAACAACTAACCTTGATAATGAAACACTTAATTTTACACAGGCATTACATACTTATTTCCCAACGCCTGCGATTGAAGAAACTAAAGTTGATGGTTTACAGGGCTCTAAATATATAGAATTCGGTGAAGGTCCATTTGAGCAACATGATTTGGTTTCATTTGCTCGTGAAACCGACATGGTTTATACCCAAGCACAAGATACACAACGTATCATTACGCCAGATGGGATCATTGAAGTAAGCCGAGAAAATTCGCGGTCATGTGTGTTATGGAACCCGTGGATTGATAAATCAAAAAGGCTATCTAATTTTGCCGATGATGAATATCACGTGATGTTGTGTTTAGAAGCCGCCAATGTACTTGAAGACAGCGTTGAGTTAGCGCCGGGTGACAAGCATACACTTGTCACTTCTCTTCGCTGGGTATAAAAAGTACCGAGTATGAGTAAGGCCAGTTAAGACTGGCCTGAACAAGGAACGATCGTGTTTAGTAATCAACAAATAGAAACCCTTCCACAGCATCAGCGCATACAATTTCAATCACTTGCAGATAATGCGATTTGGCATGTGCAAATTAATTGGTTAATTTTTTATCTTCCCTTGATGGCGGTGATTATCGCTGTTCGTTATTTTAATACGAATATTGCAAGTTCAATCGCACCGCATTGGCTCCTTGTTCTGCCCGTTATTGTATTGCTATCTTTGTTGTATAACGTGTATAGCGTTCGCGCTAAAGGCATTGCCGTTCGTGAACATGACATTGCTTTTAAGCGAGGGTTGATTTGGCAGCACGTTACCTTGCTACCCATTGCTCGGATACAGCACACAGAGATCCATCGCGGGCCGATAGAGCGTAAACTCGGGCTTGCAACGTTGCGGTTATACAGCGCTGGTGGCATGAGTGCAGATTTGCATATCAGTGGCCTCACAGATAAGTATTGCAATGATATCAGGCAATTCATTCAAAACTATGGCTGTGATGAGCGTGTAAAATCTGATGAGTCAATTGATGAATAACAACGAATGGCAAAGGGTGTCACGTTGGGCGCTCGTTTATTTTATTGTGCATTTTGCGATAAGGTTTTTTAAAGGTGGTTTGCTTAATCTACTCCCTGTTTTAGTTGTGTTTGTTACTCAGGTAGAGCAAAAGTGGTTTTGGGCTCAAATAGCAACAAGTGTTGCTGTCGTTGGCTTGTTTGTGTATGCCTTTGCATATTTTATAAATTTCAAATACCGCATAAGCAGTGAACAAGAAATATTACTTAATAAAGGGGTCTTTAAGAAAGAGCGTTTGACTTTAAAATTTGCCAGAGTGCAAAACGTTAATATCGCAGAGCCGTTTTATTTTCAGCCTTTAAATTTAGTTAACTGTATTTTTGATGCCGCAGGGAGTAATGCACAAGAAGTTGTTATTCCAGGTGTTAAACTCAACCATGCCGAACAAGTGCGTGAACAAGTTATGGCCTTTAAGGCACAGTTACAACAGGAAAGTTCAGACGAGCAGGTTATACCCGACGAGGCCGTTTCATCGTCGCAAACATTAAGTATTAGCAATGCTGAAATCGCTAAATTTGGCTTAATATCAAATATGGCGATTCTTGCCTTAGCGGCGCTTGCTCCGTTTATTAATGCTATTTTTGAGTTTCTCGAAACGGCTTTTATTGACCGCTTAGAAGCGGTCTTTAATGAGCAAGCAGTGTTCATTGGTAGTGCCGCGACGATGGCTATAATGGTCGCTGTTTTACTGATGATATTAGTTGCCGTGTTGTTATCAGTGGTGATGGCATTAGTTCGCTTTTTTAACTTTCAGTTATACCTTCAGGACGAAAAGTTTAAACGTATTGCAGGGTTATTCGAACGCCAGCAACTTTCGGTGAGCTTAGAGAAAATACAAAGTGTGCATATTAAGCAAAATGTTATTGCTCGTCTGCTAAAACGCTACACAGTTGTTTGCCCACAGGTGAGCAGTGGGGGGGCAGGCGTTGCTAGTGCTCACAAAAATAAGCAAACTTTGGTTATGCCTGTTCTTACTGCATCGCAGGTAAGGCAAGTGTGTAGTTGGTTGTTTCCTTGGTTTATTGATCTAAAAGAGCTCAACTTCATAAAGCCTGAGCGAGCATTACTTTACAAAAACACCGTTTTGTATGCGCTACTGCCCACCTGCGTGGCTGTTGTATTTCTTCATTCTATGTTTGATTTGCTCGTTGTTCTTTGGGGTCTATTGCTTTTACCAGCTTTAGTATCGATGGTGTATCTTAGCTATCAGAAAACAGGAATTGCCTTGTATCACCATGAAAATCGATATTTTGCTGTTTTCAAAACCGGCATGCTAGGTAGTCAATATCGTGTTTTTGAAGTATATAAAGCGCAAAGTGCTACCACTACGAGTACTTATTTAATGCGCAGATCCGAGCTTAAAAGCTTGTATATACAACTGGCTTCTGGTTCCGTCACAATGCCTTACCTTAAGTGTAATCAGGCTAATCAGTTTGTGGACTTTGTGTTACACGAAATAGAAGCAACACAACGCAGTTGGTTTTAAATGAAAATAATTCTCAATATCATTGACCTGTTTGTGTTTTTGAGTATACTTTCTCAAAGCTACAGAAGGAGGTACGCGATGATATATTTTCTGCCTATTTTAGCCATTACAGGTATTGTCGGCTTACTTTGCTATGCGCGTAATAAGAGGGAGTGTAAAGGTCTTTGCGTAAGCTGTGCAGTGACTTGTATTGCTTTGCTTGTAACAGGTGCAATGGCTCTCGCGGGTCTTGGTGCACTTAGAAGCAGTATTATGTTTGCAGCGACAATATTTATTGTTTACCAATTATTAGGCTTGGTTCGCCCGATTAAAATTGAATAGTTTTTTACATTTTTTAACTACCCACTTGCCAAAAAGCCACGCATACTAATCCTGAAATAACACAGTCAGGGATTAAGATGATAAAAGCATTGTTGATTGGTACTTTACTTGTTGCTGGGCAAGCGTTTAGTCAAGAAGTATGGCAAACAATTCATACTGAGCATTTCAATGTCCATTTTAGTACAGAAAATCAGCAATGGGCTCAATCAGCGGCAACCGAGCTGGAAATTGTTCGCAATAAGGTGTTAAAACAACAAAACCGCGCGTTGGATGAAGTGATTGATGTTGTTGTTTTTGATCCATTTAACGCATCTAATGGCTTTGCTTTACCGGTTACAATCAAGCCTTTAATGGCTTTATTTACGACACCTCCACAATCAGATTCGATGATTGCCAATACAGATAGCTGGCAGCAATTACTCATTTTGCATGAGTACATTCATTTGGTTCATTTGGCTCAGCCTACACGCAGCTTGCCTCGACAAGCAATTAGAAATATTTGGGATCTCTACGATTTATCACAAAGCGATATGCCCCGCTGGGTCGCAGAGGGTTATGCAACGCTATTAGAATCAAAAATGACGGGGCGTGGCCGTTTATACGATAATCTTTCCGAAGCCATACTGGTTGAATTTGCACAGCAAGGCGCACTGCCAAGCTATGGCCAATTAAATCGTACTGAAGACAGTTATATGGCCGGATCAATGGCGTATTTAATGGGCGCTCGTTTTCTCGCTTGGTTAGAAGATAACTATTCTCCAAAGACCCTTGATGCTGTGTGGACACGTATGCAAGCGGTTAAATCGCGCGATTTTAATGACGCTTTTAGCGGTGTATTTGGCGACTCACCTGAGCGGCTTTATCGTCGCTTTATTGCTGAATATACTTATAGAGCAATGGCTAAAGAGGTGAGTGAGCAAACACTTACAAGTGAGCTTTGGTTAGAGCTTGATTTATATGCATCAAACCCCGTTTTAAGTTTAGATAATAGTAAACTCGCTATTGTAGAGCGAAACAAAGATGATGAAACGCGGCTAGTTATTTATAGCACAGCCGATAATCAACAAGCAGCAGATGATTTTGCAAAGCAGCAACAACAGCTGCTTGATAACGATCCTGTTGATATTGCCGATAAAGCACCGAGTGTGTTTAAACGTAAACAAAAGCACGTGCTTCATCAAATCAATAAGCAGGGTATAAAGAATCCGCAGTGGCTAGACGAAAATACACTGTTTTTTAGCGCTACAACAACCGTTGGTAAAGGCTCAATTCAGGGTATCTCGGACTTATATCGCTATGATATTGAAACTGGTGAGATAAGTGCATTAACCCATCATGCGGGGCTGCGTCGCTTTACAATTAGCGATAACGGACAAACTGTTTACGCCGAGCAAACTAGGCATGGTTTCTCGGAGTTGGTGCATTTTGATCTCAATACGGGTGTCTCTACGCCTTTATTTGAGAAGAGCCTAGAAACGGTTTATGACTATCCATTACTAAGTCCTAATAAAACTAAGCTTGCATATTTAAAAGTGGCACTGAATGCAAATTGGCAGTTGTATATACAAGATCTAAACTCCCAGCAATCAATAGCTGTGCCTATGCCTGTGGGCTATCAGTATGTGTCACAACCTAATTGGCAAGCAGATGGCAAAGGGCTTTATTTTGTCGCTGGTAAGAATGCCGCTCTCGATTTATATCATTTTGATCTTAATAGCAACTCACTACGTCAATTAACACAAGGGCAAGAAGCCGTCGCACACCCAATGGCAATGAATAACGGTGAACTTTTGTATTTATCGATCACTGCTGAGGGGCCGAATATCAAGCATTTTGCAGAGCAACCACAAGGATCAGAGGTTACTAAATTTGCTAAAAGCGCAGCGCCACCACGAGGGCAGTTAACGAGCGAAGTATTACCTGAGGCGAAGATTTACCAGCAAAGTCCAACCCAGCCAGCCAATTATGATGTATGGCAACAAAAACCAACCTTTTCGTTAGCATCTCAATATTATTCGGCTTCATCTTCTCTTCTTACCCTTGGGGTAAAAAGTAGTGATTTCTTGAAGCAGCTCGATTTACAAGCAGGCTATAGTGTTGATTTACATGATAAAGCACTAGAGGGAGTGTTCGCGGCAGCTAAATACTCAGCGTTTGATTTAAAATTTAAAGCGCTGTTATTTGATTACGACCTTGAATCAGCAAAACAGTACCATTCACAAACGCCGCTAAATATTAGTAACACAGGTGCACATGTTGCCATGAGTTACCCTATGCAGTTTCAGCAGTTAAATATCACACCGACATTAAGTTACAACTACAGTAACCATGCCCAAGGTGACGATCAATGGCTAAAGCTAGGACTTAAGCAACAATGGCAACATGATAGACAGCGTTATGGTGTTAGTCAGTCATTGAGAGCTGAATGGTTATCCGGTGATGCTGACTCATATAATTGGCAGGGCTATAACTTTGCGACCGTACTAAGCGGTTATGCCTTTGATATTCCGGTTTATGTTAATTTTGCTCAGCAATATCGTGATGACAGTACCTTTGCGCTTGGCGGTTATGAGTCAAACCTAATTAATAAAGACACGCAAAGTGGCTTTGTTAGTGCACCTGAATTGCCATTTTTTAGCCAGCTTAGTAACCGTTATAAAGGTTATGGCGGGGGCATTAGTTACAAAGATTCATTACCTTGGCTTTACTACCAACAGCATCAAGTTGATAACCGAGTCTATGCGCAAAGCTACGGTCTCAAGTGGCGAGGAGACTTTAGCTTTGGTCTGGGACCTGCGGGTTTAAATGATGTAAATATTGACTTTGGCGTCGCCCGAGTAGAAAGCGACGACTTTGAAAATGATTTACGCGCTTGGCTAAGCTTTTACTACTCGTTGTAATACTAACAAGATGCGCAGTTAAATACTGCTTGTCCATACGCTAAATATCTCAAGTCTTATTTTATTCTAAATAGACTGTAAACGAAGGCGGCAGTATGCTGCTTTAACTTTACAGTCTGTATGTGTTTCTTGCCACTTATAGCTTGGCTGTTTTTTCTACCTCATTGCTTTCTCTGTGGGCCTCATTAAAATGCCGCGCTCTTTTAAATCACTTAAAAAACAGTTGTTTACATGTTTAATGGCAGTGATTGATAAATTACTAACTTATTAACTAAATTGTAACGAGATGGGGGTTGTTTTGGCGCACTTTTTGCCGATTATTTCATGCTTTATTCTAGCGTTTAGCTTTTATCCGCTATTAAATAAGATTCGTAAAAATCGTAGTGTGTCGGGCGTATCACTGTTGATGATGAGTTTTGGTGTCGCGCAGAGCATCTACTTCATTACTTACAATTTATATTTTCAACGTTTTTACATGGTACTGCCGTTTATTGTAACGGGCATGCTCAGCGGTTTAATTCTCTATTACTTTGTTCGATATAACGCAGCTTGCCAGCAGCGAATGCAGTTAGCAGGATTGTTGGTACTGTGTGTTGTACCATTTACTTTGCTGCTCAGTCCGACGCTTGATATGGCCACTGTGCTTAACTGGTTAACTTATGTTGGCTTGGTGATGAGTTCGATTCGTGTTATGCCGCAAACTTATAAAACCATTAAAAGTGGTGATATTAGTAATTTAAGTGCTCGTTACTTTAGTCTGCAATTTGTTGCTGGTAGTTGTGGCCTTGGCGCTGAGCTGTCGATGGCTGCACCGAGTGTATCGCATATTTTAACGTTTGTGATGATCTTACTAACAAACGCGGCACAACTTGGTTGTATCCAATATTACAAGTCACGCCCTGCAATGGCATAGGCGAAACAATGAGTAAAAAGGCTGCCAATTGGCAGCCTTTTTACTGTTGGTTAAGCGTCTAATGCTTTGCTAATTAAGCGATTAATATATTGTTTATGCGCTTTAGCAGCAGTATCTGCTCCCCAAGGAGTGCTGATATCAGCAATTTGGTTAAGTTGATAAAGAGCCGCAGCTTTAGCGAGATTATCGTGCTTACTGGCTTTAGTTAAACCGGCAATGGCAATCAGTTGATTCACATACTCAACTTGTAAGTTATGACTTAACGTATTTGCTTTTTTGCCGTCGACAAAAATGCTTGCTGTTAAGTCATTCATAAATTGGTTAAGTGAATACTCATTACCATATATAGCACTGTCTGAAATACGCAGCATTACAGCAGGGTGTAATAGCTGGGCAAGTACCAGCTTTTGCATGCCTAAAATCATACCATGTGGTTTAGGATCTTCATTTTTACCATAATGATTAAAACCGCGGCGCTGTTGTAGCAGGTAGTTATAAAGTGGTTGCATGCTAGCAAGTACATGTGGAGAGAACACTTTGTCGGCTAAAATCTGCATTGCCTGTTGTTGGCGTTCAAGTGACACAGGAGTCAATGGCGCGCCATTTTTATCATCACCTACGACATTGCGTTCTACATAAACACCACCTATTTGACGCGACACCACGCCTGCTTGTGTTCTATAGCTAGCAAATAAAATATTAGCTGAGGTAACAAGCTGTTGGTATGACTCACCTTCAACGGTGGCTTTATCTTTCAATTCAGAAAACAGCGTATTGATAAGTGTCATGCGATCATCTGCATAAGCTGCAGGGTTAGATGACATATCGCCAATCATTACACGAGGGTCGATATGGCGACCCGGAGCACGCATGTCGTCAGCATCATTACCAAATGCGAGTGCATGCTCTGATGAGCGAGCAAGAATTTTTTCAAGGCGCTGTTGCTCAGCATCTGTATCGACTAGTGCTTGGCTGTAGCCATATTCAATTGCCCAATCATCATAAGGGCCTGGCTTAGTTTGGAATATATCGCCTTGTTGCATGCCAATAGGCGCAATGTTGGCTGGCGCATAATCCATCACCGAGCCTGTCACGATACCTTGCGTTTTACTCTTGTCGTGAACTTCTTTTTCATCCCATAAAATCGATGACTTCATGTTGTGGTTTAACCCCAGTGTGTGACCTACTTCATGGAGAATAAGCTGGGTTAAGCCTTGACGTAAAATTTCTTTATCTTCAATACTTGCTCTAGTCCCTAAGCCTTTTGCAAGTAGCATGTTTTCTTGAATAGCATGACCTAATGAACAGTGTAAGTTAGGATTATTTTCGTCAGAGGTTAATGAGGTTGCGCCTTGCGTATATAAGGTCTCGTACATCCAGCGATTTTTCATAAAAACATACTCTAACATGATGTCAGAGCCTAAGATCTCGCCGGTTATTGGATTAGCAAGGGCAGGCCCATAACCACCAAAAGGTGGGCGTGGAGAGGCTGTCCAGCGTAATACGTTGTAGTTTATATCGCCAGCATCCCAATCTGCATCGTCAGGTTGAATTTTTACTTGAATAGCGTTTTTAATGCCCGCTTTTTCAAATGAAGGGTTCCATGCAAGCACGGCGTCGCGAATCGTGTCACGCCACTCAATAGGGGTGGTGTTTTCAATCCACCAAGTAATTGGTTTGACTGGCTCAGAAAGTGCAGCTGTAGGGTCTTTCTTTTGTAAATCCCAACGTTTGATAACGTCCTCGTAAGGTGCCCAGTCAGCAGAAGTCATATTATCAAATTGGTTTGTAAAGTAACCGATACGCGCATCATCATGGCGTGGCTGATAATTATTTTTTGGTAAAGCAACAAAGGAGTGTTGTACTTTAATCGATACATTACGAGGATCACTTATTGCTGTAGAGCCACGTACACTAGGATTGGCATTAGTAAATACATAATCGACAGTGATATCTAAATTGTTTGGGTAAGGACGATGCTGAACAATGCGCGATTTTTTATCGTCTAATTTTCCTAATTTGAAACGCTTTTTAGCATTTTTATCGTCTGGATTTGGCCAAGGAGATACCTTATGTAGTGCTTCACTTATAAGCAGTTTATCAACATTAAATGCTATTTTATCGTCTTCTTCTTTCTCAATTTTGATGCTAGCGAGCACTGCTTCACTGATATTTGCATCAGCAGAGCGAGCCAGAGCGGAGTGTTGATCAAATTTATAACGAGGGGTTTTGCTTATAATATCAATACGGTCAAAATACTTTCTAAATTCAATGAGTTTTGTTTCACGGTACGCGCCTCTGAAGTGACCCGCATCGGTCACACCATCTACGGTATGTGCAAAATAGACAAAGGGTGTATCAAGTTGTGATTGGTCTATGACCATTAGGTTTTCACCTGTTTTTTCATCTTGATAAAGAGTAAAAATACCTGAGTATTCGGTTTTATCTTTAATCATCTCAGCCAGTGTTTCAGGCTTTTTGTCCTCTTTTTTGGCTGCAAGTGCATGCCCATTTATGGCAAAAGCAATGCTTAACGCCACAGCAATATTGGTTGTTTTCATTTTTAGTCGTTCCATTTGTTTTTTTCAGGCACGAGTTTAATGAAATTGCTAATTGATAGAAGTTTGTTTGTTAACAAGTGTAAAGCGCTCTCTCTAATATCATGAAAAGTTGGGAGTTTTATTTAGTAACAAATTATTTTTAGCTGTTGTAGGTGTATTAGGCTCTTTTTGTAACAGTTACTTACAAATGTCACATTAATGTTTCCGTCAGCTTTGGTATGATAGAGGCAGTAAAAATTTAAAAGGTGTAAGTTATGCGCACGAATGTATTGAAATGGATGTTACCATTTGCTGCTTTAGCCCTTGGTATTGCTGGTTTTGTAGGTATTAATGCTATTGCCCAAGAGCCACAAGATAAAGAGGTGGTTGACTCTAGACCCCTTGTTCGAGTGGAAGCTATCTCAAGTGATGACCATCAAGTTATTATTAACAGTTATGGTGAAGTTAGACCGCTTGAAAGTACTCTGCTTGCATCTCAAGTCGCAGGTGAAGTCACAAGCTGGCATCCAAACTTTGTTGCAGGTGGCATTGTTGCTCGTGGTGAAGTGTTATTCACGATTGAAAAAGACAATTACGAGGCCGCTGTATTACAAGCCGAAGCATCATTGGCGAGTGCTCAAGCTGCATTAATTGAAGAGCAAGCACAAGCAAAGGTCGCGCTCGATGAAGCTAAGCGTTATCCAGAACGTGAGCGTACGGACTTATTTTTACGTAAGCCACAAGTTCTAAGTGCGCAAGCTGCGGTTAAATCGGCTCAAGCTGCACTGAAACGTGCAGAGCGAGATTTAGCACGATGTGAAGTTAAAGCTCCTTATGATGCGTTGGTGATAAGTCGTGAAATTGGTGTGGGTCAATATATTAATGTAGGCAGTCAGGTTGCTGAGTTAAACAATATTGAAAGTGCTGAAATTATTGTCCCTATCGCAGGATTCGACAGCGTATTTTTACCTAAACGAATTAAAGGCATTAAGGCTACGATTATCAATAAAGGCCTAAATAGCTTTACCCGTGAAGCGGTGGTGGACCGTGACTTGGGTGTCGTTGATAACGCAACACGTATGAGCAACTTGGTCGTTCGTGTCGATGACCCATATGGTTTAAAGCATGATGTACAACCCATTAAATTTGGCGCTTATGTGCAAGTTAATTTTGCCGGTGCCACATTGCAAAATATCTATCGCTTACCGCAATCATTGGTTAATAATCAAACCGTTTGGGTGGTTAACGATGAGCAAAAACTAGAGCCACGTAAAGTGACTGTTGTTCGCGAAGAAGGTGAATATTTTTATATTAGCGATGGCTTAAATATTGATGATCAGCTTGTACTGACACTGCCTGAGTATCCGCAAGCGGGTATGGAAGTAAAAGTAGCCGGTATGCAAGAAATGACAAGCGATGCAGGTGAAACTGCTGCTGTCGAAAAGCTGTAAGGTGGCTGTATGAGTGATACAACAACACAGAAGCAGCCTGGTTTAATCGCCTATTTTGCTAATAACTCGGTCGCTGCAAACTTAATGATGTTTTTTATCCTTGCTATGGGGATACTAAGTTACTTTACTATTCAGCGTCAGATGTTTCCGAATATTGAGATCAATTATATTGAGGTGCAAGCTAATTACCCAGGGGCATCACCACAAGAAATTGAAGAAAGTATTCTGATTAAAATTGAAGAGTCGCTCAAAGATGTGACCGAAATTAAACGTGGTGTTTACCGCGCATTTCGTAACAATGGGCGTGCTAGCTTAGAAATTAATACCGATGCAGAATTAACCGACGTTCTTGATAAAGTAAAACTTCGCGTTGACGGAATTGCGACCTTTCCTGCGGGGATGGAGCCGGTGACAATTAGTCAGGTCGAGTTTCGTCAAGATGTTATTGGGATGACATTAGTCGGTGATGTGCCACTCACAGAATTAAAGCCAATAGCTAATCAAATTGAAGATGAGTTATTGCAGTTATCAAATGTGTCTTTGGTGCAAAATGATGTGCCGCTTGATGAAATTGCAATTGAAATTGATCCAGATTCTCTGCGCCAATATAACTTAACATTAAGCGATGTTGCTAATGCCGTACGCCGCTACTCAGCGAATATTTCAGCAGGTCAATTACGCACTGATGCAGGAATTATTTCTGTACGTGTTGAAAACCAATATTACAGTGGTGATGAGTTCCGTCAAATCCCTGTAAAGGTGGGAGCTAACGGTGCGAAAGTCTTGTTACAAGACATTGCTGTTATTAAAGACCAGTTCACAGAGGGTGAGCGTTACTTTAAATTCAATGGTGAAAATGCAGTGTATTTATCGGTTAAAGCAACGAAAGAGCAAAATATGATCCCCGTTGCTGACTCGGTGAAAGCATACATAGATAAAAAGAACAAAGAGCTGCCTGTGGGTTTACGTCTAGAACCACTGATGGACATGACGTATTACTTGAATGCGCGTTTAGACATGATGAAAAGCAACCTTTTTCAAGGCGCTATCTTAGTGGCTATCATGTTGTCTATCTTCTTGCGCTTTAAACTAGCACTTTGGGTAATGATTGGTTTACCAATTTGTTTCTTAGGTGCCATGATGATGATGCCTGTTTTTGGTATCACTATTAACATTGTATCCCTATTTGCGTTCATTATGGTGCTGGGGATTGTCGTTGACGATGCAATTGTCATAGGGGAAAGTGCCTACACTGAGATAGAGAAAAAAGGAGGCGGCGTCGTTAACGTTGTGAACGGTGCCAAACGTGTAGCAACTCCGGCAACGTTTGGGGTATTAACGACGATTGCTGTATTTGCGCCATTTACTTTATCAAGCGGCCCTGAGAGTGCTTTTTTCTATGGTATCGCGGTCGTCGTTATTTTATGTCTGGTATTCAGTTTAATAGAATCAAAGCTTATTCTACCTGCGCACATTGCCCATACTCACTTTCCGCCTATTAACCCTGATAGTTGGCGAGCACGTTTTAACAAGCGCTTCTTTAACTTTGTGAATGGCCCGTATAAACGCTTTATTGAGCGTTGTGTTGAATGGCGTTGGTTAGTGTTATTCTCATTTATTGGCCTTTTGATTTTGACATTCGCTTTAATTTCGTCAAATCAAGTACGTGTTGTACCAACACCAAAAGTCCCCCATGATTTTCCGCAAATTAACCTAGAAATGAATGAAAATGCATCTGATATACAGACCATTGAAGCAATTCGTGAAATTGAAGCCATGGTTAAAAAGGTTGATCAAGAGACAGAACGTGAGTTTGGTCACACATTATTACGTGATATTTTGGTCTTTAATCAGGGGCGTACTGAAGCACAAATCTTAGCACCATTGGTAGATGAGGACTTGCGTCCATATAATGCTTTCGAGCTATCGCGACGTTGGCGTGAACAGATGCCAAACATTGCCGGTGTTAAATCATTGCAAATCTACGACGATGTAAATGGCGGCGGCAATGATGGCGAGTTTGGATACCTGCTTTATGGGCCCGATGTTGATACTTTAAATGATGCGGGTCGTCGTTTTATTCAGTTGCTGCAACAGCAAAAAGGCTTATTTGATATTAGCTCGACAATTGACCCTGCTAGTAAAGAAGTCCAACTTAGCTTAAAACCAGTTGCTTATGATTTAGGCTTAGACCTTGCCACAATTGCCAATCAAGTTGGTGCAAGTTTTTACGGCGGAGAAGCCCAGCGTGTAATTCGTCGTGGTGAAGAAGTACGTGTAATGGTGCGTTATCCTAAATTAACGCGTGAAGCATTTGCTTCTTTAAAACATGCGGTAGTGACGACACCTGCTGGCAAAGAAGTACTGCTTGGTGATGTGGTTGAGCTAACCGAAAAGCCAGGGATTAGTTATATTCGCCGTGAAGGTGGCTACCGTACTGTATATATCTACGGCAGCATTGACGAAGAAACCATAGAACCAGGTGAAGTGGTCAAGCAGGTCGACGACGTACTACTGCCAAAGCTTAAAGAAGAGTTCCCATCAGTGAAAACTGAATTAGGCGGTGCCATTGAAGAGCAGCAAGCACAGGCGAATGAGCAATTAATGTTTTTTGCTGCAGGGATGTTCTTAGTGTATATCTTACTTGCGGTGCCACTCAAAAGTTATTCACAACCATTGATCGTTATGTCGGTGATTCCGTTTAGCTTGACCGGTGCTATTTGGGGGCATTATTGGTTTGATTTAGATATTAGCTTAATGTCAGGCTTTGGCTTAATTGCTGCTGCAGGGGTGGTGATCAATGACTCTTTAGTTATGACTGACTTTGTGAACCAAGCTCGACGAGAGGGAATGTCAACTCGTCAAGCTGTTATTGAGGCAGGTTGTGCACGCTTTAGAGCAATTACTTTAACGTCAATTACAACCTTTGCTGGCGTACTCCCTATTATGTTTGAAACGAGTTTGCAGGCAAGGTTTGTTATTCCTATGGCAGTGGCCCTTGGTTTTGCAGTGATGTTTGCAACTCTCATTACATTGGTACTTGTTCCTTGCCTGTATATTGTGATGAGTGATGTAGGCCATGTGTTCTTACGTTTTTTCCGTTCAGTGAAAGAACTCATACCAAATCGACGTGCGGTAAGAGATTAATGACTAAGCCAACCTTCGGGTTGGCTTTTTTATAGCTTATTTGTGACTAGTAATTGCTTGTTATACATATCTTTCGGTTACATTCTTTTGTTTGATTTGTTTTCAACTGAGGATTATACTCATTTCAGTTTTTGGCAAACTAACCGAAAGGTTAGGACGCAAAGTTTCCGGTCTAAGGTTTTGATTACAAAGCTATGATAGCGGGGCCGCTGAAAAGCGCACATTCTTCGTGCTTTGGATCTATTGCCTCAAACTAAAATTGTATTTATTTTGTACGGCTGTTATTGGATAGTACCTACTAGCTGTTCTTAGGGTGTTACTTTGTTTATGCATATGTCACTGGCTTCTGGAAAGTGGTTGCCGATAGGTTGCTTAAATCATCATACTCAGCTTTTTGTTGGGGATAAGGTGGTTGTGACTTTTTATGATGCGCAAGGTGAGTTAGCTGATTTGTCATTTCAGTACCCTATTACTAGCTCTGATGAGGGTGAGCCTCATAATTGGCCTCGTTCAATTGCTGAGCATATAAATGTGCACATGCCCATGATTCGAGCAGGAAAAATAACAGAGCAGGGTCTCATCGTAGCATATCGGCTCAATCAGATTTATGCATTAGAAAGCACGGGTATAACCCATGTAAAAGTGGCATTTAACTGTATTGCGAAGTGCGAAAAGAAAATAAAGGATAAAAATCAAGAGTATGATTATGTTTATCCGCAAGCATGCAATGCTTACAGCTCAGGTGTAAAAGTACTACAACCAAAGACTGGCCATATTTATATGTGTAAACCTTGGCCGTATACAGAGTTTTGTCGTGTGAAAGAATCACACAACCCACTCTATGAACCTGGTGTGGGTAAAAGTTGGCCCATGGCATGGCAGCAAGTATCACATTGATAGTTTCCCCCTAAATGCTATTTAGCATTGTTTGGCCCACTCAATTTGAGTGGGCTTTTTTATTTCTGTGTTAGACTCGGGTCATTCGTTTTTAATCGTGGTTTTTCCTGTGTCGCAAAATTCTTATTCTTTGTCTTTATTAACGCCTACCCCTGTAGCTAAAAAACAACCTCATCAACTAACAGCTCATCAATTAACTCGTACTGATAATTACTACTGGATGCGTGATGATGAACGCGAGAATGTAGACGTGTTGGCACATTTACATGCAGAAAATGAATATTGTGAAAAACAGCTTGCCAGTATTAAACCACTACGAGAAGCGTTATTTAACGAACTAAAAGGGCAGATAGTTAAGGATGATAATACCTTTCCTGTAAAGGATGGCCAGTTCTGGTATCACTCAGAAGTTCGTGGTGATGATGAATATGCGCGCCATTACCGAAGTCGTTCAATTGAAGCCCGTGACAAGCAGTTATTGTTAGATGTAAACCAACTAGCCAGTGATTATGAGTTTTATGAACTAGGTGAAGTCGCAATTAGTCCTGATGAGCAATTACTTGCTTATTCTGAAGATACCGAAGGCCGCTGTATTTACACCGCGCGTTTTAAAAATATTGCCAATGGCGAAATATTCAGCGATGTACTTGAAAACACAGAAGGGCAAATTGTTTGGGCTAACGACAGTAAAACAGTTTTTTATGTCAAAAAAGACCTACAAACTTTATTGGGTTTTCAGGTGTATCGCCATGTTTTAGGCACCCCACAAACCGATGATGTTTTAGTGTATGAAGAACAGGATAAAAGCTTTTTTCTAGGACTTGGCAAAAGTCGAGATGAAAGCTTAATTATTATTGATTTAGCTACGACTGAAACGAACGATACTTGGGTACTTGATGCTAACAATCCCGAGGGGGAGTTCAGCGCGTTAATGCCGCGTGAAGAAGGCCATGAATTTGATGTTGATAAGCTAGGCGATACTTTTTATATAGTCACAAATTGGCAAGCCAAAAACTTCCGTTTAATGACTGCCACAACCGACACAATTGCTACAAAAGAACAGTGGCAGGAGCATACTGCGCACCGTGATAATGTGTTATTGGAAGGGGTCGAAATATTCAATGACTATCTTATTTTAACTGAGCGAGAGCTTGGTCAAACCCGCTTTGTGGTTGTTGATAAGCAGGAAGAGCGACTCACATTAGAGTTTGATGACCCTTGTTATTATGCTGCAATAGCGATGAATCCTGAGCCTAACACTCGCTCTGCACGTATTTATTACTCAAGTCTAACAACACCAGGTTCATTGTATGATGTTGATTTAAAAACGGGCAACAAAACGTTATTAAAACAACAGCAAGTACTTGGTGAATTTGACCCAGAGCACTATCGTTCAGAACGACTAATGATCACCGTAAGAGATGGTGAGCAAGTACCAGTGTCATTGGTGTATCGTATTGATAAATTCAATCAAGATGGCTCTAACCCTTTGTTGCAATATGGGTATGGTGCTTATGGCGTTACCACGGATCCGAGTTTTTCTAGTTGTTTATTGAGCCTGCTTGATCGTGGTTTTGTTTATGCCATTGCCCATATTCGTGGCGGTGAAATGCTAGGTCGTCATTGGTATGAACAAGGTAAAAAACAGCATAAACAAAATAGCTTTAACGATTTTATTGATGTTACTCGCTCACTCACTGAGCAAGGCTATGCACATCCACAGAAGGTGTTTGCCTCAGGGGGAAGTGCTGGCGGTTTATTAATGGGGGCTGTGGTAAATCAAGCACCAGAGCTTTATTTAGGCGTGGGCTGTCACGTACCTTTTTTAGATGTGCTGACAACCATGCTTGATGAGAGTATTCCTCTTACAACGAATGAGTATGATGAGTGGGGTAACCCAAATGATCCCGACTTTTACGAAGTCATTAACGCTTATTCCCCATACGATAATATTACGGCTCAAGCCTACCCAAATATATTAGTAACGACGGGTTTTCATGACTCGCAAGTACAATACTGGGAGCCGATGAAATGGGTTGCGAAACTGCGTGAGATAAAAACAGACGACAATATTGTTGTGTTTAAAACGGATATGGATGCCGGACACGGAGGCGCTTCTGGACGCTTTAAAAGCCTTGAAGAGAAAGCGCTTGAAATGGCCTTTTTTATGGCTCTATTAGGTTGAAAATAACCATTTTAAAGCTAATATTACCTTAAACGTAGTAAGAGTGATGTTTGGTTATGTTTAAGCCCCATGGGGAGTGGTTTTATAAAATAAGCCCTCCTTGCGTATTTATTGAGTTTAGAGGCTGTGTTAATAAAGAGGCGTTTGTTGACTTCACTAATAAAATAGCAGACGAAATAACAGGCAACTCAATAAAAAACCTTCATCATTTAATAATAAATGTTAAGCAGTTTGAATTAGCCACCGCAGAAAGCGTTCATATAGCAAAAGCTTATTTTGAAACGGTTAAATCACGTGGCTATAAACAAGTTGATTATGTGGCACCTAATAGTGTGGCTCAAAGTTTGATAGAGTCTGTGTGGAAAGACAGTGGACTCAGGGTGACCTTTCATAAAGATATAAATAGCTTCCTTGAAATTAATCCGCAGTGTGAAGAAATGCGAGCTTGGTTAGAGTCAGCAACATAAACTATAAGCCTGCCCATTTGGGCTTTTATTAAATGAGCTTGCAAAGTACCCAATAGGTTATTGTTCAGATCCCCAAAATACCTTCTAGATTCATTTTAAAACGGCGCGATAAATTTAAAATCGCGTTGCTTTTTAAAATGACTTTATAATCACCACAGTCGGTCGGTATCAACTCACTGATTGCTTTTTTACGAACTAAAGTAGAGCGATGAATACGAATAAACCCCTTACTTGCCAGCTTCTCTGTTAAGTTTTTCATCGTTTCGCGGTGTAATATTGGGCGAGGACTATCTTGGCAATGCAACTCTACATAGTTACCAGCTCCATTTATCCATACGATTTCTTCAATATCAACAAGCCTCACTTTGCCTACATCTCGGACGATTAAATGGGAGTTTTCTTGTTCTTGCACGTGTTCTTGATGATGTGCGCTGGCAAGGGGGCATAAATGAATAAGCTTCTCAAAACACTGATTTATCCGCATAGAATTTGCAGTTGTAAGTATAAAGTCAATAGCACCTATTTCATAAGCTAAGTTAGCTAATTGCGCCGAATCAGCAACAATAACAAGCTTTAAATGCTTGGCAAGCTCTGTTAGTTGTAGCAACTCAAGAGAGCTAGGCGATGAATTGAGTTGATAAAAAGCAACGTGAGTATTTTCAAAATTAAAACTGCTCATTTCATTAATGACAGTAATGGAGTGAAAACTATGGTGCCGTGTTATTGCGCTTTCAAGCATTTTTGCAAATTGCGGCTCTGCGATATGTATTATGCTGTTAAATAAAATGCTTTGCATTGTAGCTCCGAATGTAGCGTACCTGTTAAAAACAATAAGACCGTGTCTGTTCCTATTTTCTATTCAAATTATTTTACAATTTAGTTGTCCCTCAAAATATTCCGCTTATCCCTAATTTTAATCCGCTTACAAAATGCAGCTATCTGAAATGCATAAAGCCCAATAATGTGGCGAGCTGTAACTAAGTGGTTACAAATAATTTTCAGGGGAATTACCATGATAAAAAACGAAAAAAATCCACGTCCATTATTTGTCTATTCTGCAATTGCGATGGCAATGATGGGAGGCGTGTCGGTAAATGCGGTGGCACAGGATGAAGAATTAGAAAAGGTTGAGCGTATTCAAGTGACAGGGTCGCGAATTCGCTCTGCAGAAGCTATGTCTTCAGCCCCTATTCAAGTTGTTGATAGCTCGGCTATTGATGCTTCAGGTTCATTAAACATTCAAGACTTATTACTTGAAAACCCAGCATTTGGTACACCGGCAATTAGTCGTACAAACTCAAACTTCAATACTTCAAGTGCAGGTGTTGCGACGGTAGATTTACGTAACTTAGGCTCGAACAGAACGCTTGTACTTGTGAATGGCCGACGTTATGTTGCCGGTGTTCCTGGTAGCTCAGCCGTTGATTTAAATACCATACCAAGTCAGTTTATTGAACGTGTTGAAATTATGACTGGTGGTGCATCGTCGGTGTATGGTTCTGATGCTGTAGCGGGTGTAGTTAACTTTGTCCTTAAAGATGATTTTGAAGGAATAGAGTTTGAAGGCCAGTATGGTGAGTCTAAAGAAGGGGATGATCAATCTAGACAATTCTCAGTGACTTCTGGCTTTAGTGGCTTGGATGATAAAGGGAAAGTAATGTTTCACCTAGGTTATTCTGACCAAGGTGGTGTTTTTGCTCGAGACCGTTCACGTTCTTCTGTTGACCAAATTGCTCAAATTGCTTTTGAAAATAGCGAAACAGGACAAGCGAGTGATATTTTTGAAGCTGTACGTCCATTTTTCTCATCGTTTCCTCCACAGGGACGATTTGATGCGGGTGACACGCGCTTTACGTATAACAGCAACAACGTCTTACAAGACTCATTCAGCACCAATGGTGGTGACGGTGTTGAAGCAAATGGCTTTAACCGAAATGGTGTAAGGGCACTCGCAATTCCTACAGAGCGTTACTTGTTTGCATCTAACGGCAGCTACGATATTACCGATAAACATACGTTCTTTTTTGAAGGTACATATGCATCAACATCAACTCAGTCTGAGCTAGAACCTTTTCCTTTTGCTTCAGATGATATTTATGCTAACGGGCGTGTTCCTATCGAATTTTTGGTTAATGATGAGCTACTGCGTAATGCATTTGTACCGGATGAAATCTATAACGCAGCAACAGACACTGATGGTGATGGCTTAAGAGATATTTTCTTTGCAAAACGACTCTCTGATATTGGTAACCGCGGTGCACGAGCTGAGCGTGATACTTTCAGACTAGCAGTTGGTTTCCAAGGTGAAATTAACGATAGTTGGTTTTATGACACCTATTATGTATACGGTAAAACAAAAGAAGCGCAGCTTTCTAGTGGTTTAGTTAATGTACAAAGCTTTCGCCGAGGTTTAGAGGCTGTTATTGATAGCCAAGATTTAGACAATGATGGAATTACCAACGAAGCAATTTGTTTGGATGCCACTGCGAGAAGCTTTAATTGTGCTCCAGTCAATATTTTTGGTTTTAACTCTATGTCGCAAAGTGCAATAGACTTTGTTCGAGCGCCAAGCATGTTGTCGACTTCTGTAGAGCAAGAGATTATCGGTGGTAATATCACTGGTGATTTATTTGAATTACCTGCAGGTATGGTCGGTATTGCAGCAGGTTTTGAATATCGTGAAGAGTTCTCACGTAGTGAGTTTGATGCACTACAACAAGCTGGCTTAAATGCAGGTAATGCAATTCCTGCTACAGAAGGTGAGTTTGATGTAACAGAGTATTATGTAGAGGCTAATATTCCAGTACTTGAATCTGTTACCATGAATGCAGCAATTCGTTTGTCTGATTATTCAACAGTAGGAAATACAGAAAGTTGGAATGTGGGTGTTGATTGGGAAGTTACTGAGGATTTACGTCTTCGTGCAACACGCGCTCGTTCTACTCGTGCCCCTAATATTAATGAACTATTTTCACCACCTTCTCAAACTTTCCCTAGTGGCTTAAATGATCCTTGTGTAGGTGTCTCTAGTACGGGTGATGGTGCTCTGGGTGATGCGTGCCGTGCTGATGTTGGTATTGCAAATAACATCGCGACAAATGGTGAGTTTACGCTAAACCAGTCAGATTTACAGGGTATCAGTGGTTTCAATCGTGGTAATCCTGATTTAAAAGAGGAAGTAGGTGATTCCGTAACCGTGGGTGTAGTGTTTACACCAGAAAGCTTAATCTCAGGCTTAGATATCACAATCGATTATTTTGATATTGAAGTCACGGATGCGATTGTTTCTACACCACGCCAATTTATACTTTCGCAGTGTTACGGTGGCGGTGACGACAGCTTCTGTAACTTTATTACTCGTCGCAGTGCCGCAGCAGGTAATAACAGTGCTGGCTCGCTTGAGTTTATTGACAGTGGAGTATCAAATAGTGGTGGCTTAGGTACTGAAGGGGTTGATTTAACCTTAACTTACTCTCGCGACATCGGTCCTGGTCAATTCAGAACGCGTTTGGCGTATACTTACTTAATTGATGGTTACACAATTCCACTACCTGGTGCCGATAAAGATGAGTTTGCTGGTGAGGTAGGCTCTTCTGAGCATAAGGCTAACTGGAACTTTGGCTACAAGTATAATGATTTTGACTTTAATTGGAGCTTAACATTTATTGGTGATGCTGCTTTTGATGATCAATTCTTAAATTCGTTTGATAACATTCCTGCAGGGTCTGTAGGGGTTGGTTCCGTTACTTACCATGATGTTCAGGCAAGTTATCATATAACTGACTCAATAGAGTTGTATGCAGGTGCAAATAACTTATTTGATAAAGAACCACCACGTATCATTTCAGGTGTAACTGGTTCAGATACAGGAGCTGAAACTGATGCAGGTACGTATGATCCTATCGGTCGGACTGTCTATGTAGGTTTTAGAAGTAAGTTTTAAATAAGTGATTTAATGCCACTTATACCAATAAAAACGCCACTGATAACAGTGGCGTTGTTGTATCGAATAAGAGGCTTTAATGTAGATCATGAATCGCTTGTTGTTTAACGATTTTCCCTACGTAAAGCCCTCTTTTGAGGGCTTTTTATTTGCTCAAAGCTTTATCATTTCGACTCTATAAATACTCATGCTTACTTAATGTCATTAAGTCATATGAATGATGGCTAATTCATATTTACAAGTTATTTGGTCATCCAGTCTGATTTAAAAAGGATATAGCGAGCAGGCTAAAATGCGCTTTATAAATGCAACCCGTTAAGCCCAATAAAAACGCCACTAATAACAGTGGCGTTGCTGTATTGATACTCAGAGTCTAATGTAGAAGATGAGTTATTCGTTATTTAACTATATTTCCTACGCAAGCCCTCCTAGAGGGCTTTTATACTTAACCTAGGTAAGATTTTAGCATCCAAACTAGCTTCTCTTGCTCTTTAATGTAGTCACTCATCAGCGCCGCAGAGCCTTCATCATCAGCATCACCTGCTTGAGATAAAATATCGCGTTGCATTTGAATGAGTGTACTGTAGCCTGCTAGTAAGTTTTCTACTGCAGCAGTGCCTTCAGTAATATTTTTTGCTTCGCTTATCTTACTTGCTTCAATGTACTCTGAAAATGCGTGTACTGGTGTGCCGCCTAAAGTCAGAATACGCTCCGCAATTTCATCAACTTTTTCAAGTAATAAGTTATAAATTTCTTCAAACTTAAGGTGTAATTCAAAAAAGTTACGACCTTTGATATTCCAATGAAAGCCACGTGCGTTCATGTATTGAATTTGGTAGCAGCTTAATAAAGAGTTTAGTGACTTTACGATATCTTCACTTTTTGCGCTGTTTAAACCAATTGCATTTACCTGTGACATAGATTGCTCCTTAAAAATAGCTGTTAATATTTTACTTTACTTGCTAGTACGTGAGATTAAGTATTAGCCATTTCCAGTAATCTGTAAAATGGTTTAATTCGAACATGGTGATAGCTTAAACCTATCAATGGCTGTTTTAGTTAATTTTCACACTATCAAATAAGATTGGACGACCTATTACATAGGTTTGGGGCGAGAGAGCAAAAAATCTACCTAAATGCGTGATTATTTTAAAATAAGGCAGATAACATGATCTAAAACAAGGTTTGGATTGGCAAGCAACTAGTCTGATTTAGAAATTGATTTAGGTCAAAAAAACAACATTTCAGAAGCGCATAATGAGTTTACCGCATTTATTTAGGAGAAGAAAAATGGACGGTAAAACAGCGAAAGAAAACAAAGCTGAAATAGTGGTTGTTGTGATTGCATTACTTGCTTTTGTTATTGGTTTAGTAGGGCATTTAGCAGGTGCTAGCTTTGCAAATTTTGATACCTTTGGCTATATCGCTGCGCCTATCCCGCTTATTCTGGGTATTATCGTATTGATTTCATACAAAGTGGCAGCAAGTGCTGAAAAATAAGGCGCAATTAGTCTTTGTTGATAAGCTTTATAATGTAATCCATTACTTGGCGTGAGTAGATCATACTGGTGTGACTTAAATGAAACACCTTGTGCTCTGCCATGCCATTGAGCTTGGTTTCATCTATTAGCACTGTGCCATCAGAGACACTGCCTTTAGAAATTAATGGCATGAGCCCTATAGGTAAATCCCCAGCGATACTGTAAAGCTTTGCTTTAAATGGCCAGTCGCCGTTTTCAGACAATAAAAACTCGACACTATTTTTAAGTAGCATATCGAATCCTTTTTGCTGCATCTGTTTAGCAATATGGCTGCCTTTGTGTGGAGTGCCGAGCGTAATAACTTTTTCTACATACTTGCTTTGCGAAGAACTCGCTTCAAGGTAAGCGCGCGCAACGAGCCCCCCCAAAGAGTGACACACCATGGCTGTTGGTTTGTCGCCAATGAAGTGATCAATCTTATCAAAAATAGCCGCTCTATTAGGGGATAGCGTGTTGTAGGTCAAATTAAGTATTTTTAACCCAGACTTTTCAAGGCGTGTACACAAGGGGCGCATGACAAAACCTGACATATAAAGTCCATGTAACACTACAACTTGTCTAATTGCCATCGCATACCTTACATCAATTGCTGAGGTTTAATTTCAATATTTGCTGTATCTGAGCTAACCCATACTTCACCATCTTGAATAGTGATTGTGAGCTTAATATTACGATCTGCCAGTGCAGCTAATGCCTGAGTCGCGGCATAATCGAGACTAAAAATACTTAAGTTTTTAAAATCATACAACTTAGGTTGATGCTTTTGCCACCAAATAGTTTGGTTATTCTCGCCGTAAGTATACAAAACAACCTGTTTGGCTTTATTGCAGGCTTTTTTCAGACGTTTTTCATCAGGTAAGCCGAGCTCAATCCAAAGCTCAATTTCTTCGCTGTAGTTTACGTGCCAAAGCTCGGGCTCATCATCGGCGCATAAGCCTTTGGTGAACTCTAAACCTTCACGGGCATTTAGCGCAAAAGCGAGTAAGCGGATCATCAGCCTTTGCTCGGTCTCTGATGGATGCTGTGCAAGGGTTAGATTAAAATCTTGATAAAGGTGGCGGTCCATATCGCTTAGCGATATTTGTGCTTTGATAATAGTTGATTTAAGAGCCATAACTGTTTACTTGAAAAAATTTGCGTCATTATAGCGCAATTCCAAGCTGAGCCAGTTAAAATAGCATGCAATTTATTTTTTAGGAGTAAAATATGGCCATCCAGTGGTTCCCAGGGCATATGAATAAAGCCCGTAATGAAATCAAAGAAATTATGCCACAAATGGATGTGATCATTGAGGTGCTTGATGCCCGTATTCCTTACAGCAGTGAAAACCCTATGGTAACAGCGCTGCGTGGCGATAAGCCGGTCATTAAAATCATGAATAAAGCTGACCTTGCAGATCCTAAATTAACGCAAGCGTGGAAAGACTACTTTGAGCAGCAAAGTGGCGTTAAAGCGATTGATTTTGGTAACGATAAAGCAGGTGAAGTACATCGTATTAATGAGCTTTGTAAAAAATTAGTGCCGCATAAAGTGGGTGCTGATAAGCAAATTAAAGCCATGATTATGGGTATTCCCAATGTTGGTAAATCAACGCTAATTAATACACTAGCAGGCCGAATTGTAGCAAAAACGGGTAATGAACCTGCGGTAACTAAAGCTCAGCAACGAATTAAACTTGATGATGGCATTATGCTTTACGACACGCCTGGCATGTTATGGCCAAAAGTAGAAAACGAAAACTCAGGTTATCGGTTAGGGGCAACGGGTGCAATTCGTGATACGGCCATTGATTATGAAGAGGTGGCAAGCTACACTGCCGAATATTTACTGCATGCATATCCTGAGCTTTTAAAAAGCCGCTATAAAATTGATGAGCTACCAGAGTCTGACTGGGAGTTTGTTGAAATGGCAGGCAAAAAGCGTGGCTGTATTCGTGGTGGAAACCAGATCGATACTTATAAAATGTCTGAAATTCTTATTAACGAATTACGAGATGGCATTATTGGTCGTATTACCATGGAAACCCCGGCTATGCGAGAAGAAGAAGAGCAAATGGTTGCACAGCTTCGCGCCGCGTTAGAGGCAAAAAAAGCCGCTAAAGAAGAAGAGAAAAAGCAACGCCGTGCCCGTGCGCGTAAAAACCGTCGTTAAAATTAAAACGTTAATTTTTAGACATAAAAAAAGCCCTGAAAGGGCTTTTTTAGTTTCATATCTACCGTCACCGATATGAGCAATGTAGCAAGTAAAATAAGTAGGGGTACCCACATATTGCCAACATCAAGGGGCGTTGCGGCTAGCAATATGTGAGCTAAGCTTTAACGTGGCGACACGTGTTTCAGGGTCTTGAAACAATCAGGTTATCCCGTACAAGTCGTAATGCTTTTTCGTCTTGTTGATATTGATTATCAGTTAGATTTGGCGGTCTGTCAATACCCAAATAAAAATAATTATCATTTCCATGTTTTGTTTTTCGACACATTGACTACTTTATTTCAGACATAAAAAAAGCCCTGCAAGGGCTTTTTTAGTTTCATATCTACCGTCACCGATATGAGCAATGTAGCAAGTAGGTGATCACCTGTTGCCAACATCAAGGGGCGTTGCGGCTAGCAACAGGCGATCTTAGCTTTATCGTGGGCCACACGCGTTTCAGGGTCGAGAAACAAATCAGTTTATTCCGAACAAGTCATAAAGCGTTGCTGACTTGTTGATAGTGATTATCAATTAGATTTAACTATCTGTCAACAGCTAGGTGCAAATAATTCTCATTTCTTTATGTTTGTTTTTTAACCCCTCAAATACAATGCATTAGCACTAAAGTTGGGCTGTAAATTATGACTAATAAAAACTATGCTGAAGCTATAATAATTAAAATAATCAAATGCGATGTTCTCAATTTGGTCAATAAGCCTACTTGCAATTGTTTACCTAGCAATTCTATTTGCGGTTGCAGGTTGGGCTGATAAAAGAAAAGTACTGCCTTTTAAAGGTTTAACCTATGGTTTATCGCTTGGGGTATATTGTACATCTTGGGCGTTTTTTGGCACCACGGCACAAGCTGCATATAACGGCTGGTGGTTAGCGCCGACTTATGCTGGCACTATTTTACTGTTTATTTTTGGCTGGCAGGTATATTGTCGCATTGCACATATTTGTCGACAGCAAAAAATAACGTCGATGGCAGATTTTATTGCCACCCGCTACGGACAATCTTCAAGTTTATCAGGGCTAATATCACTTATTTCTGTGATTGCGATTGTGCCTTATATCTCTTTACAGCTTAGTGCGACCGCACAAAGTATGAATTTACTTACCGACAGAGCCGTCACACAAAGCCATGAAGTGTGGGCCGATAGCACTTTTTACATCACGCTTGTCTTGGCGTTATTTGCTATTTTGTTTGGTGCAAGACGGCTAAAACCCAGTGAGCATAACCCTGGCCTTATTGCGAGTATTGCTTTTGAATCTGTAGTTAAGCTATTGGCATTTGCTGCAGTGGGTTTATATGTGTGCTTTGCATTATTTGACAGCCCCATGGCACTGTTTGAAAAAGCACAGGCGCTGAATATCGATCAGCAAGTTGCTGTAACACAAAGCCCAACCTATGTGTATGTTGCCCATACATTACTCGGTATTTTGGCAACCCTATGTCTGCCAAGGCAGTTTCACATGAGCTTTATCGAAAAAAATAACGATAAAGAATTGGCTTCGGCACGTTGGCTATTTCCGATTTACTTATTGCTTATCAATCTGTTTATTCTACCGATTGCATACGCCGGATTAATTTATTTTCAAGGTCAAGAAGTCGGTTACGATACCTTTGTACTGGCACTTCCTATGGCAGCTGACAATGCTTTTGTTGCATTACTGGCATTTTTAGGCGGCTTTTCAGCTGCAACTAGTATGGTAATTGTGTCATCAATTGTACTTTCTGTGATGATAACCAATGACTTTATAAATCAGTTTATTTTACGCCGCTCGCAGCTTACATCGAGTAGCCGTGGACTCGATAAAAATAACCTTCTACATGCGCGTAAAATCGTTATCGTACTCATTTTATTACTTAGTTATTTCACTCACCGGGTACTGGGCGAGAGCACAACGCTTGCTAATGTCGGTTTAATGTCGTTTACCTTGGTTGCACAATTTTCACCAGCTATGATTATTGGTCTGTGGTGGCGACAAGCCTCTTGTCGAGGTGCGCAGCTTGGTATACTAAGTGGCTTTATCATCTGGGGTTACACACTATTACTGCCAAACCTAGCAGGCGGCTTAGGTAACGATAGTTTATGGCTCGTGAATGGGCCTTGGGGAATTAGCTGGCTTGCACCCACCAATTTATTTTTATTAGGCATGGAAAGCATCAGTCAAGCCTTGCTGTTATCGTTAGGTGCGAACTGTTTAGTGTATTTTTTGGTGCCGTTGTTTAGTCGTGCAACATTGGCTGAGCGCTTGCAGAGTAATAAATTTGTTTCTCAATTAAGTGACTCACGGATCAGCAACCACCTACATCCACTTAGTTATCATGATTTAGGAGCTTTATTGCAGCGATTTGCCGAGAAAGAGGCCGCGCAATCTCTGGTAAACCATTATTTTCCTGATGATAAAGGGAAGTGGAAACGCCCTGCTAATGTTGAATTAGAGCTACTGGTTGAGCGTGAGATGTCAGCGGTGATTGGCGGGGCATCGGCACGGCTTATTTTAGATGTAGCTAAAAATGAGCAGCGCCAGCCACTAGAACAAGTTGCTGAGTTTGTTGATGAAGCAAGTCAAGTTCTTAAATTTAATCGTGATTTACTGCAATCAACCATAGAAAACATCCAACAAGGGATCAGTGTAGTCGATAGTGAACTGCGACTTGTAGCGTGGAATCAAGGTTATAAGAATATGTTTGCTTACCCTGACGATGCTTTATATATAGGGCGTCCGGTGGCTGATATTATTCGTTTTAATGCTGAGCGTGGCCTGTTCAGGGGCGAAAGTATGACCAGCGAAGTTGAAAAACGTTTAGCGTATTTACGCCAAGGCAGTGCATATAAATATCAACGTTCGCACAATGATGGCCGTGTGTTTGAAATGCAAGGTAATCCGCTGCCTGGAGGAGGGTTTGTAACAACCTATACAGATATTACTGAATTTGTTAAGCAACAGAAAGCGCTGACAGAAGCCAATGTTAGCCTTGAAGAAAAAGTAGCGGCACGCACCTTAGCTCTGACTCAAGCAAACCAAGAGTTGTCAAAGGCAAAACGGGTGGCGGAACAAGCAACAGTCAGTAAAACCCGCTTTTTTGCTGCTGCGAGTCATGATTTATTACAGCCATTTAATGCTGCGAGTTTGTTTTGTTCATTAATGAATGAAAAAGCACAAAGCACTGAACTTAAAGAGCTAGCAATAAATATTAAAAATTCATTAGGCAGCGCTGAAGAACTGTTATCGAGTATTTTAGAACTAACAAAGCTCGATTCAGGTTCGTTTAAAGTACAAATGGGCGAGTTTGCAGCCAGCTCACTTGTAGAGCCGCTGCGCAATGATTATGAAGCCCTCGCAACTGATAAGGGTTTAAAGTTTATAATTGAGACTTGTGATGTGCGTTTGCATACTGATAAAGCGTTGTTACGCCGAGTATTGCGAAACTTACTCAGTAATGCGATTCGTTATACCGAGCAAGGTGAAGTGCGCTTAAAAATGCAGTACGACGACGACCATGTATCCTTTATTGTTGAAGATACAGGAATAGGCATTGCTGCAAGTGATCAACAAACTATTTTTCAAGAGTTTAAACAGCTTGGTGCTAAACCAAGTGCTGAAGGGTTAGGGCTAGGGCTTGCAATCACAAAGCGTATTTGTGACCTCTTAAAAATCCCTTTAGTGATGGGCTCTGAGATTGGAAAAGGGACGCAATTTACCCTAACTCTGCCTTGTAGAGTGAGCGCTGCGCCAGCGCAAGCGAAAGGCGCTGAGGCATCACAAGAAACAGAGCTGGGGCAATTGCGCATTTGGCTGCTTGATAACGACCGAAACGTATTAGAGGCATTAAAGCAGTTACTCGAAAATTGGGGCTGCGAAATATCAACGGCCACTAATTTAGCGGAACTTGAGCAGTTAAAGGCAAGCCAAGCACTACCACAATTACTGATTATCGATTATCAGCTTGATGATGGGGTAACGGGCCTTGAAGTGATTGAGCAAGCAGCCCTTACTGCGTTACCGGCCATCGTTAATACCGCGAATCATGACGAAGGAATACGCGAGTTAGTGCTCGATGCGGGCTACCCATTGCTTTATAAGCCTCTGAAAGCGCCCGCCTTAAAACGCATGATTAAGCGACTTACTTAATCTGCGTTTTGCTCAGTTGCTGGGGTATTGGCTTTAATTAAGCGCTCTACCTCAGCGACAAACTTCTTATCTAAGTCATCTTCATGGCTCAAAAATAACAGCATTTCATCACCATTGTGGTCAATGACCGTTAGCGTGGTGGTTAGTAGGGCGCTTTTAGCATAATCAACGTTGAGCTTTTTAATGTCACTAAAGCGGCGCTGATCTTTCTCAAGCACACCGTGCTCATTTTCCCAGTAACTAAAAATGGTGTTTTCAGTTATGCCGTTTCCATCAGTTTTAAAATCAACAAAGGCATCACTATAAAAGTATTGCACATTCTCATTTGCTGGGATGATCTCTTTTCGTTTTAAAAAGTTAACTTGATACGACCATAGCTTATCGCCGGTTACTATGGTTGAATTTGGCAGCAAATATAGCTCATAAATTAAGCCATAAAATAGCCAAGGCAACATGAATATCGAAATGATAACCTGCCTCGCTCGCCATTGAGAGTGGTACTCAAGAGCCTGTTCAGGTTGCTTGAGGTTTTGAATGTAATTAACCAGCGGCAACCATAAAATAGGCGTCACTAAAAACAGCCAGGTACCATATTCCCAGTTATAGCTTACGACTTCAGAAATGATAATCGCCAGCCATAACACAAACCCAACCGCAACGGGCATGATCTTATTTTTGCCAAAGGTTTGTTCGCTGTGCTTGCAAAGTTCAAGTAACAACGGAATAAAAAACAGTGGTGCAAATATACCTCGGGCAATCGGCATTATATGGCTTTGTTGTTGCTCTTTTATCGCTTTCCAGTTGCGATAGCTCCAGTAGTTAATGAATATTCCTAAGCTCAATAAGCTGTAAATAACAAACTTACTATTACTGACAGGGTAGAACTGTTGCTCAGCGAAAACTGGGCGGTTACTTGCTTCTATACGCCAAGCACCGATGAAAAAGATGATTGCTGCCAAGTAACTTAAAATAAAAACGCTATACCAGTTGGTTTCGTTATCCACTGGTGTGGTTGTGGCGCTATTTGTGCCGTATTTAATGATGCCGTAATGGGTCGCGTTATTGAGTTTTTTGCGTTCGTTTAGGTAAAGGTCTATTTGATCGGCTGGAATATGATCCTGCTTAGCACTGTAATCAAAGAATAAGGTCAACACCGAGTCTTTAAATGTCACGCGTTTTTCGAGATGAAAAAATGGGTTATCGATCGTGACCTGCTCATCATCAAACTGCCAATTAGAGTCCGTAAAAGTAACCTCTATTGTTGTTTCGATATTATTGGGGTAACGAAACCACATTGGTGCATTGTTACGTTCTCGCTGTTCAGGTTTATAAACCGAGCTTCGAATGTCACTGGCGTAAAAGTTGTTTTTAAAATCATTACCATCAGGTCGCCAAAAGTTATCAATAGTATAGTGCTCATTGGTAATTAGCTGACCGGTGTCCTCTGGAGATTCAACCAGCATAGGTTTGGCTGTTTTTAAGCCTTTGTAGGTATCTTGATAATATTCTCGATAATCATCTTCTACGCTTTTTAAGCTGTTTTTAGCGATTGAACTACGACGATTTATTGCTTCAAAGACGCCGTATTTATATTGAGTTGAGAAACTAACTGGCTCGTCAATACCTTCTGGGATTTGATAACTATCAAAAACCTGTATGCGTTTTAGGGCTGGCTCTGTGAGCATATCAGTAAAGCCTGTTTCACCTTTTTTAATGATTAAAGCCACGCCATAGTTTGGTTGTGCTAAATGCGCTAAGTCGCCGCGCTGATACGAAATGGTCGGATCAAGCCAATAGCGCTTCCCTTGATATTCAAGTGTAACAATGACGTGATCAAATAAGTTTGGGGCGACAGGTAAACTCGCTAAACGCTTTGTTTCTTCAGTATTTACCAATGCTGGATAGGCGTCAACGCCCAGTGCTTTTAACAATGAAATAAGCAGTACTGTTTTGTCTTTACAATCACCATAGCGCAGTGCAAGGGTTTCTGATGCCGGAGTTGGCCGATGCGAGTTGGTGCCCATTTCGAGCCCCAAATAACGTACTTCGTCTTGGCTAAAGCGTAGGGCTGCCACAATTTGTGACTCTAAATCAGTATGCTGCAATTTGATTTGACGGGCAATTGTTTCAATAGCAGGGCTCACTTCGATGGCTGATTGGTACAAAGGTAACGACCAATTGATCACCTCTTGCCAATTATTTACTTCAGAAAAATACACTTCCTTGTAAGGCGAATACCAATGCGGAACTTCGCTTGCGGAGCTAATAGTCGGCTCATTGTGTTGGCTAATTTGGTAGTCAAAACCCGTATCTAGCTTGGTTTTAGTAACTGGTGACTCGCTATTCATAAAGTTGATATATAAGGGCGTAGGCTTTTGCCACTTTACCCGCATAAATTGCTGCACTATCGGCACCGACCAGTTTAGTGTGCGCATGGTACTAAAGTGTTGATAAACCGGATTGCTGCCCGAAATCGTATAGCTGTAATCTAATATATCCATGACACGCATATCATCAATAATGATATTTAGGCTTAAAGTGCCATTGTATATTCGACTTGCTAGATCGGTCTCACGTTGTAAAACCTGTCGCTGAGCACTATCCAGTTTATCTATATATTCACCATTTCGGATAATCCCTAAGCTATTGAGCGAAAGTGATTGATAACTAGGATCAAAATCAATATTGAGTTGACTAATATAATCTACTCCAGATTGATTGGCAGCTTGCATAACCGTTCGAGTAAAACGTTGCTGTGGTGCTTGTTCAGTCACCTTAAACTGTGTATCGAGCATAAGATAGAAGGTCCCATCTTTAATATGCTCATTGGGGATATTCGGTGTTAGTAGCTCATGCTGTGTGACCCAGCTATCCGCTGGCGTAACCTGGTAATCATCAGCAGCTACCAAGCAGCTTATAAAAAGTAAAAAAAGCGATGATAACGTGAGGTGTAGGTGCGTCCATTTCATTATTATTTTCTAATTACGTTTAGTTTTATATGACAAATTACTGAAATAAACAGTATTAGCCAACCAAAATTAGCCTTTTTTGTCTCTTTTTTAGTTATAAAGGCATTGGGTGAAAATGAAGAGTGGATGATGTTTAAATAGTGTGGGTGGAAATAGGATTCTTCAAAAATCGGCGTATAGTGAAAAAATAATAAAAAGGAGATGTCATGGAAGAGGTTAAACAACAAAGCGTGACTCAAACAGCCGACGTTCAAGCAGATAAGGACTTAGTCGGTATAAAAGGTTGGCTGATTCTGGTTGCTATTGGAGTGGTTATTAGCCCACTTCGGGTTTTTTATGAAAGTATCAACACATTTAAGCCTATCTTTACGACTGATATGTGGCAAAGATTAACCTCACAATTTGGTGATATGTATCACCCGTTGTGGGAGCCTCTTTTAATTATTGAGATACTCTTTAATGTTACGTTATTTTTTGCATCACTTTATTTGATTGTGTTGTTCTTTAAGCATAAAAAAGCATTTGTTAGCTGGTATTTAGCTATCTTACTTGGTAGCCTAGCATTTATAGTGCTTGATGCTTTTGTCGTGAGCTTACTTGTGCCGAGTGTCAGTATTTTTGATAGTGAAATGAAAACTATGCTGATGAGAGGAGTTATTCAAGCCTTAATTTGGGGCCCCTATATGCTTTTATCTCAGCGTGTTAAAGCAACATTTGTTAAATAGTGCTGCAGGGCACGCTCACTTTTGCTTGCGTTCCGTGCGCTGGCTGCGATGTTAAAGTAAGCTCGCCACCTTGATTGCGTATTAGTTCTCGGGTGATCACAAGCCCTATACCTGTGCCATTTGCCTTGGTTGAGTAAAATGGCACGAACAAGTTATCGGGGTTTTGAATGCCACAGCCTTGGTCGCTAATTGCAATACTTAAGTTATCACCCTGCCTTAACCAAGTGAGGGTTGGGGCAGAATCGCTACCTGCTTCAAAGGCATTTTTTATCAAATTGATCAACGCTTGTTCTAGCTGCCCCAAGTCGGCATTAACATGAAACTCTTCACTGCTATTTATCACTAGTTCAGGAAAGATAGCGCTTAAACGTGTGTTTAGTTGCTCGCTACTGATTGTCTGTTTTTGTGCGGGTGGTAGCTTGGCAAACGCACTGTAACTGGCTACAAAATCAAGTAAATGCTGAGCGCGTTTTTCTATTACTTGCAGCATATCTTGGGCGAGATCATCGTGACTGCTAATTTGTCCTTGGCGCTTAAGGGTTTGCAATGACTGACTCATGGAATAAATCGGCGTGAGTGAATTACGCACTTCATGATTTAACACGCGAATTAAACGTTGCCAAACAAGTTGTTCGTTATCGCGAAGCTGTTGCTCAATTGAAAAGAAGGTTAGTAATTCAAAGTTTCTGCCAGTCCGCCAAAAAGTCTGCGATGAGATTTGAAAGCGTTGTTTAAACAGGGAGTCACTGTTTTGTTGCCATTCGCCATCATGTAGGGCAATGCCTAAGTCGCTAGCCGATTTACCTTCAATCTGGCGATGGCTAATACTGTTTTTAAACGCCCTATTACTAAAGTAAATCAAGCCATGAGGGTCTAGTATCACAATGGGTAAGTCCAGCATGCTGGCAAACTCAAAAACAAACTCTTCTGTTTGCATGTAATGGCGTTTGTTCTTGGCTATTTTATTGCTAAGCTTGGCAAAATCTTGCTTAAGCGCTGCGACTCGTCCACTTTGATAAGACGCTAAATGCCAACTATTACTTTCGTCATTTGCCAGTGCATCTAGTTGCAGACCAAAGCGTTCAACCACATCGGTGATCACACGGTAGCTTTTAATTAAAGCAAAAGCGCTTACTCCGATGAACGGCAATAATAGGCTGATACTGGCAAACCAATCTAGTTTTAAGCTGAGCGAAAGGGCAATGCCAAGCGTTAATAGCACCGCTATAACCAGATAAAAATAGCGTCGAACACGCTGCTCTAACGACAACTTGCTACTCATTTAGCGTTCAACTTCTTTTAAATCGAGCTGATGTTTATCAATGCGACGATAAATCGCCGATTTACTTAATCCTAAAAATTCTCCTGCGGCGATAACATTACCATTAAATTGCAGCAGCGCTTTTTGAATCATTTGTTTTTCAAGTTCTTCAAGGGGCAATAGTGGCAAAGCTTGTTCTGCATTACTATTCGTTTGCTCGCAACTTGGTTGATCTAAAATGAGGTCATTGGCTTGAATATTGTTGTTATCGCTCATGATCACCGCGCGTTCAATGCAGTGACTTAGCTCACGAATATTACCAGGCCAGCTGTAATTTTTTAGCGCTTTTAGGGCATCATCACTGAGCGCCATATTCGCTCGTTGGTATTTTTTACCATGCACCAATAATAAGTGTTCTGCTAAAGGAGCGATGTCGTCTTTTCTGTCACGAAGCGGTGGAATGTGCAGTTCAATGGTATTGAGTCTAAATAATAAATCACGGCGGAACTCACCCTGCTCAATGGCCGTAGCTAATTCACTATTGGTGGCAGAAATAATGCGAACATCGGCGGTCTTGGTTTGGCTTGAGCCTAGCACTTCAAATTCTTTGCTTTCTAGCACGCGGAGCATTTTACTTTGCAGCTCGAGGCTTAAAGTCGCAATTTCATCTAAAAATAAGGTGCCGCCTTCGGCAATTTCAAAACGCCCTAAGCGGTCTTCTTTGGCATCAGTGAAAGCGCCTTTTTTATGGCCAAATAGTTCACTTTCGAATAGCGTTGGCGCAATAGCGCCAATATTCACGCTTACATAGCGTTTATCACATCTGAGAGAATGCTTATGAATATAATGTGCTAATAAGCTTTTGCCTGTACCATTTTCGCCGGTAATTAAGATGCTGGCATCGGTTTTTGCTGCGCGCTCAGCTTTGGCAAGCAACAGTTGCATGATTTCTGATTTAGCTATGTAATGTGCTTGTGTGTCACTGGTAAGCGCCTTTAAGCATGCGTTGTCGTGATTACTTTGCTTGAGCTTGAGTTGTTGTTGCACAACGGCGGTTAAGCGTAAGTTATTCCATGGCTTTTCAACAAAGTCGACAGCCCCTAATTGCATGGCTTTAACGGCAACATCAATGCTAGCCCATGCGGTCATCACAATGACAGGTATGGTCGATCCTAATTGATTTAGTTGTTTTAAAAAGCGTAACCCTTCTTCACCTGAGGTGGTGTCGAGCTTGTAGTTCATATCGAGCAAAATCAGGCTAATGTGCTCTGATTTTAATAACTCAAGGGCATGTTCAGGGCCTTCGGCCTCAAGGCAGTGTAAGCCAAGTTGTTGTAATGCAACAGTAGCAGCCAGACGTACATCAGCTTGATCGTCTATGACTAAGATTTTATCCATGATTCTTCTTATTATCCTGTTGAGGTAGCTTAAGCCAAAACTTAAGCCACCATTTTGTGCTGTTAATCGTTACGCAGAGCGGCCATAGGTTTTGCTTTAAGCAGTAAAACCAAAGGTCTAAAGCAAGCGAATAGCGCAATACATAAGGTAATACTCCAAGCGAGTAATTGCAGTCTTACATCAAGTATCAGCCAAGACATTAGCTGGCCTTGTAACATGTAAAAACCCATCGTTACCACAGCGAGTGCAACCGCAAAGCCAACGAGCACAGGGATAATAGCTTCAACACTCATCAGCTTGAATAAGCGTGCTTTTTTCGCACCTAATGCCATACGAATACCAAACTCATAACGGCGCAGACCAAGGTTATAGCTCAGTACCCCAAAAATACCGATTGCTGCTAATAATAGAGTAAATAACGCTAAGGTACTACACAGAACCACGGTCAGACGGCTCATATACAGTAAATTGTCGTACTCTTGCTGTAAGTCGTTAAACTGCCACATGGTTAAGTCGCTGTTCTTTTCTTTTAGCGTATTAAGTATTTGTTTATTAGTCAGCTTAACGCCTTCAGAAGCTTTAATAGTAAACATGTAGCTATACGGTGT
This sequence comes from Pseudoalteromonas sp. CF6-2, assembly GCF_021729425.1. Taxonomy (NCBI): domain Bacteria; kingdom Pseudomonadati; phylum Pseudomonadota; class Gammaproteobacteria; order Alteromonadales; family Pseudoalteromonadaceae; genus Pseudoalteromonas; species Pseudoalteromonas sp. CF6-2. The sequence goes on along the minus strand of NZ_CP091442.1, from coordinate 3,465,643 downwards.
CGCTGGCCACCAAATGTGACGACCAAACGACTCGTCGTAGTATTTAGGGTGATTAAAATCTTCGGTTACACCCACCACTTCATACATCTTTTCTTCTATGCCTTGGTAGCTCTTGCCGATAATATTTCGATAATCTTGGCCTGGTAATAAGTTTTCTGCAACGCTGACTGATACCAGTATCTCGTTGGTTTCACCACGTATTGCTTGCTCGGTAAAGGTGCGGCCAGCGAGAATTTTGGTATTAACTAACGCAAAGTAATCAGGTCCTACCCACTGACTAGGGAAGAAAACTGAGCTTTTACCGTTTACATCTGTCAGGGTGTTGGCGTTTTGTCTTTGCGAAACAGGGCTGTGACCTAGGGCAACATCATCAATGCCTTGGCTATCAAGTAAAACCTGCTTGTATTGCAGCATATGTTCGTAGCGCTCAGCCAATGACATTTGATTATTTGGCTGGAACAGGTTGGCAAAATACAGGTTTTCGGTATCACTGCCGAGTGGGCGGTTAATCGTGCCCATGGCTTTACTGACTACCATCACAGAAAAACTAACAAGTAGCGCGGCAACAAACATTTGTGAGCCAATTAAAATACGTACTGTGCGGCCTGATACCTGCGAAACCCCACCTTTACCACTGTTCTGCATTTGCGTATTTAGGGTTTTGTAATTTACCAAACGCGCTGTAATTACAGAGAAAATATAAGCAAGAGCAATACACAGTATGATGGCAACAATGACCAACGTGCTATCAACCGCCAAGCTGTTAACCAGTGGTAATCGTCCTTCTGCCAAGATTTTAAATAAACGTATACCCCATACCGATAAAAACAGCGCAATGCTGACCGATAAAGTCATTAAAATCAGTGACTGTAAAAAGATACTTTTAAATAACGTGCTGCGTTTAGCACCTAACACCGCCTGCAAAGCGAGGGTTTTATGTTGAGCTAGAGCGCGCGAGAAGAATAAAGTGCTTACATTAAGTACCGCAATAATCAGTAGCCCTACCGCACCAGCTAACATCATCAAGCTTAAGTCATCGTTGTTACCCAGCTCAACGTCACGATACGGGGTTACTTCAGGTTTTACATCGGTAATCCCACCATTGTTTAGCCACTCTGATTTAACCGTATCAATTTGCTGTTTTAAATCGACTTTAACTTGATCCATGGTGACCCCAGGCTTTAAAGCAGCAATTAGTTTTAAGTTTTTGAAAGTGTTTGTCCATGGGCTTTGCCAATCGTCATTGTGAAAGAAACGGCGGTCAGCACTGGATGGAAACCACACTTCAACATCACTTGCTTTAAACATGTAAGGTGGGCTGAATGAGTCATCAACAACACCGACGATACGGTGCACATAATCGGTTTCACCCGCCATGACTGAAAGTGTTTTACCAATAATGTTCGGGTCGCTGTTGTAATGTTTACGCCAGAAGTTAGCAGAGATAACAACCCGATCATCAGGAGTTTCTAGCGTTTCTCCAAGGTCAAAACCTTGTCCCATTAAAAATGGCGTGTTTAATAAGTCAAAGTAGTTGCCGCCAACATACAGCACAGGCTCTTTTGGCTCGCCATCGAGGTTTGCAAAAATTTGCTCACCCGCATTGATCATCATACTTTGTTCAAAGCTTTGATTATGCTTAAGCCAATGCACCATGGACTGATAGCTTTGAAAGCCAGTGGCATCGTAGTCATCATAAGTAAGTGATTGCTCTACCACCACCATGCGGCTTTCATCGTATACATCAAGGGGCTTTAAAAAGTAGCTGTTAACAAGGCTAAGCACCACAAACAAGGTTGCCAGTGTTAAAGCAAGCGTTGCGATAACCGCAGTGACAAAGCCCGGTGCATTCATTAATGATGCCCACGCTAAGCTCAGTTGGGCGCGTGTTTTGGTTAATTTCATTACATCACCTCGGCGCTTTCGAGTGCATGCTCAGCAGTGTCGCTGCTAGGTGCTTGGCGAGCTTCAGAGTAGGAAACAATTTCACCATCTAGCAATTTAAGTTGCGTTTTAGCGCGCCCGGCATAACGTAAATCATGGGTTACCATACAAATCGTGGTGCCTTTTTTATTCAGCTCATCAAGCAAGTCCATAACTGCATCACCATTTTTTGAATCTAAGTTACCAGTTGGCTCATCCACCAATAAAATGCTTGGCTTGCCAGCCAATGCACGGGCAATGGCAATACGCTGTTGCTGACCACCGGATAATTGGTTTGGTTTATGCTGAGCACGGTGGCCCATTTCAACTTCATCAAGGGCCTGCTTTACCGCAAGCTCAATTTCGCTTGGGCTCATGGCTGGCTCTCGGTACGTGAGCGGCAGTGCCACGTTGTCAAATACCGATAATTCATCAATTAGGTTAAACGACTGAAATATAAAACCAATGTGACGGTTTCTAAGTTCAGCTTGCTGATCCATATCGAGGGTTTTTGTGTCGACTTCTTTAATGAAATAGTCGCCAGCAGTTGGGCTATCGAGTAAGCCTAATAATGACAGCAGCGTCGATTTACCACAGCCTGAAGGGCCGCTAATGCAAATATAGTCACCTTGGTTAATGTTTAGGCTGATGTCTTTTAATGCATAGGTTTCAACATTTTGGCCGCGATAAACTTTGGCGATTTTGTTTAATGAGATAAGCGTGTTGGTTTTCATAAACTGTCCTGTTCGATTTTTATTGTTGCCAAATGCTGCCATCTAGAAAGGTCTGAAATGATCAGCTGTTCGCCCACGGTGGCACCGCTCAAAAGTTGAATTTGATTGTCACTGAGTGTACCAAATTCGATATTGGTTGGCGTTGCTAACTGGGTATTTGGATTAAGTTTAAACAGCGTGGCTTCGCTGTATGCTTGTGCTTTTTGTGGCACGTTAATGGTTAACGCATTGGGAATAATGTTGCTAATTACATAGCCTTCAATGCTTAAATCTGGGCGGGCATTAGCAGGCAGTGTGCCTTGTAAATCAAGTTCGATAATAACTCGACCATCGGTAACGATAGGATCAATTCGGGTGACTTTGGCATCAACTTCACTGTGGCTTGCTTGGCTAAAGGTGTTTACTTTCGCTGCCATATTGAGTGCTACTTTTTCGGCATCAGCTTGCTTAACGCTTAGCTCTGCTTTTAGTGCTTTGTTTGAGCCAACCACGGCAAGGCGAGAACCCGGCACGAGATTTTGGCCAAGTTCAACATTCAACTCTTGCAACATGCCATCGATGCCTGCTGTTATTTGTAGCTGATCAAAAGCGTGTTGCTCAACTTGATAATTAAGCTCAAATTGGCTTAATAGTTCTTGCTGTATTTTGCTACGTTGTAAGTGCATTTCTTTAAGTTGTGCAAGGCGTTGCTGCTCGATACTTACTCGTTCTGTAAGCTGTGCAACGTTTAGCACGCTTCGTTTGTAATCGAGGCTTGAAACAATTCCTTGCTCGATCAGTTTGCTTTCGGCATCGACTCTGAGCTCTGCGCTTTGCAGCTCACTTTTTAAAATGGCGAGATTTGCTTGGCGTTCAAGTAGCTCGCTTTGCTGGTTAATTTTTTGCTCATTAACACTGGCTTTTTGGCGAGCAAGTTCTAGCCGAGCGACCGATAGACGCTGTGCTTGCTGCGGGTTTACTAGGCTTAAAATTACCGTGTCTTTTTTAACGATAGTGCCAGGGTAAACATGGATAGCTTCGACCATTGCGGTGTCGGTATTGGTTAAATAGCGTTGATACTTTGGCTTTAAACGGCCAAAACCACGTATTTTTACCACAAAATCGGCTTGTTCTACGGTTGCTATTTGCAATTGGCTTGCCGCAACCACAGTGGGTGTCGCCCATTGATACATCATTAAAGCGCCAAGAGCAGATACGCCAATAGCTGCACCAATCAGCCATTTTTTAGCTTTTGATTGTTGAGGTTTGCGTTTTAGTGTGCTGTCTAAATCCATTGGCGATATTTCATTATGTTGTAGGTTTAGCAACACAAAAGCGAGGAACGTGCCAAGGTTTAATTTATTGATTTTAAAAGTGTTATATTTTTGTGGTTAGGTGGGTTTTCCCACTTTTGGGATTAATAAAATCAAAAGTGGGACAAATTATAATGTGCTGTTTACTGCATCAGCTTTGCAAGTTTAGCCAGTTGCTTTTTAGCATGTGCGTTATCAGGTTTAAGCTTTAATACATGGTTATAATTGGTGGTTGCTTGCTTGAGATCACCGAGGTACCAATATGCCTCTGCTAAGCTATCAAAGGTATTGTAACTATGTGGGTAAAGGTGCGTATTAAGTTTAAAAATCGCTAACGCTTCATTGAGTTTATCTTGGTTAATAAGCGAGTAACCCCATAAGTTAATATCGTTTTCAGTAAATTGAATCTGCTCGTCTTTAGTTAATTGATCCGCAGCTGTAATCGCATTTTCATAGCCTTGTACTTCAAGAACTTGCCATAAGCGTTTAATATTTTTCGGTAAACCAAAGCCATTCTCTTGTTTCATTTGTGGAATATAAAAGCCCGCAATTTCATCTACAAATTGCGATGGCATTGCGCCAATTAAGTTGGTTAAGATCACAATCGACATATTATCTTCAGGGTAAACAAAGATACCAGCCCTGTTACCGCCCACAGCGGCTAATGCAGGATGCTCTTCTCGTCCCATAACTGGCCAGCCAAGACTGTAGCTATTTAAGCGTTGATTGAAGCCTTGAGTACGACCGTTTTTTAGTCGAGCCGGAGTCCACATTTGCTGCATACTGTCTTCACTAATAAATTGATTTGTTTGTAAAGCGATTAGCCAATTTGCCAATTCTGTTGCTGTTGAGGCCATACCTGCGGCGGTTTGTAACATTTCAGAAAAAATGGCTTCTCTTGAATTGAACAGTTCGTTGCCTTGCTTTTCATATCGTCTAGCTGAATGTTTTACAACATTGTTGAGATTACCAAAGCCCGCTTCAAGTGTTCTGCTCATTTCAGCCTGCTGTAATTGGTTTTTTTCGATAAATTGCTGAAATGGCATCCCCGATAGTTTGTTAATTAACTTACCAATAATAACGTAATTTGTTTGGTTGTATTTAAAGCGAGTGCCTGTTTCGAATTCTAATGGCTTGGTTTGAACTAATTGCCATGCATCATCGGGTCCTTGATCTGAGATTAAATCAGCAACTTCACCTTTTATTATGTCAGGTAAGCCTGATGTATGGCTCATTAACTCTCTGGTTGTTATAGCGTGCCACTCAGTTGGCAATTCTGGCAGATAAGTGCCAATAGGCGCATTAAGATCTAATTTCTTTTGCTCAACAAGCTGCATCAGCGCCACACCAACAAAAGCTTTTGTTGCAGAATTAATGGCAAATAAAGTGTTGCCATCAACGGCGATATTATCTTCAATATTTGCAACTCCGTAGCTGGCAACTTTAGTTACTTTATTATCTCGAACGACGGCGAGTTGTAGCCCTGGAATATTTCTTTTTTGCATTAACTCAACCACCCATTGGTCAAGCTCATCTGCATGTGCAGAAAAGGCGCAGAAACTGGCTGATAGCAGTGTTATGGTCGGAAGAATTAATTTTTTTGCTAGTTTTTTGCAAGCTGTGTACACGATGTTGTCCTTAGTGTTCATTTTTATCTATTATTTTTTACTTAGATAGTTTTGATGTGAGCACTATAGCGAGGAGCATGCCAATATTTAACGTTTTGAAATTTATAGTTTTTATTTTTTTCTTGGTTTAGGAATTCCCATTTATGGGAATTTCAAATTAAAACTGGGAGTAAATGCTTAAATTAGCTTTCTTCGATTTTGCCAACCTGCGAAAGCTGGTTAAACAAAATGCCCGCTTGGGTACGGTTATAGACATTAAGCTTACGTAAAATCGCTGACACATGTTGTTTGATAGTGGTTTCTTGAATCGACATTTCAAAGGCGATTTGTTTATTCAATAAACCGTCGGCAATCATTGCTAATACGCGGTATTGCTGCGGAGTTAGTTTTTCAAGGTTACGAGCAAATTCGCTTTGTTCGTCGTTGATCACCACATCGGTTAAATCAACTTCGGGTGGTAACCACGTATCGCCGTTGAGTACATGGCTAATTGCTTCACTAATAACATCTAAAGAAGATGACTTCGGAATATAGCCTGCAGCGCCAAGGCTCATAGCTTGTTTGATTATGGCAGGTGTCTCATTGGCAGAGACCATAATGACTAGAATATCAGGGTAGTGGTTACGCAGTTGCGAAAGGGCTTGTAGACCATTTGCACCTGGGATGGTGAGGTCTAAAAATATTAGTTCAATCTCAGGGTGAGCGCTTAACAGTGTAAACAAACCATCAATGTCACTGGTTTCTTTAATATGTTCTTCAGGCACTGATGTCGCGGCGGCTTGGCGCAGTGCACTTCTAAATAACGGGTGATCATCGGCGATTATAGTGTTCACAGCTAAAGACATTCCCTCTATTCTCCAATGCGTTATGTTATAAGTGATTTTGCCTTTTGAAACAAGGTTTGCCTGAGGGAAGTTTCAGACAAACCTTTTCTCACACAAGGATTTAGATTCTATTTTAGAAACGATAACCAACAGTGAAGGCGACAGTGCGAGGGTCGCCGTAGTAACCAATTAGCGTATTATCACCACCTAAACCTGGGGTATATTTGCTGGTATCTGTTGGGTCTGTTGGATCAGGTGCCACGAACTGGTAACCACCAATCATGTACTCTTCATCCGTTAAGTTTTTACCGTAAAGACCGGCAGTCCAGTGACCATCTGTGCTGTACCAAGTAATACCCATATTAAAAATACCGTAAGCATCTTGCGTTAATAGGCTATCTTCTTCGAATAACGCGTAGTCGCCTCTGTGGTAATAGTTACCATTAATTACAAAGTCGCCCATTTCTGTGTACATACGGTATGTTGCACCCAGATTAAAGGTTAAATCAGGTGTGTTTGATACCGTAAAACGGTCTGATTTATCGAACTGCTCACCTGTTACAGGGTCAAAATCAATCACGTTATCGAAGTTACTGTCAATATAACCTATTGATGCATCAAAGCTGAGCGATTCAGATGCTACATAGTTAAGCTCAAGCTCAATACCATCAGATGTTGACTCCCCAATGTTACCTAAGCGTTGGTTTAGATCTGCATCTGTTTCACCGGGTAACACAGAAATATATTGACGATCTTTATGGTCGAGTGAGAATAGGGTGACGTTTGCACGTAAGTTATTGTTCCACTCACTCTTCATGCCGATTTCGAATGAATCAACGATTTCTGGTTTTGCAGCAGGCTCTGCTGTACTTGCTCGTGGGTTGAACGTACCTGATTTAAAGCCTTGTGCGTAACTTGCAAAGAACATGATGTCGTTTGAGTACTGATATTCAACACCTGCACGCGGTGTGAAGCGTGACCATTCTTCTTCATCATCGAGTACCGTCGGTACGAGTTGACCTTCAGGGCGAGTGTAACCAGGGATCCAATCTGACTCTGGATAGACCGTATCAAAAATTAAACCGTTATAAACATTCGCTTCTTTTTTGTCTTTGGTGTAACGCGCGCCCAATGTCATTGACCATTGTTCGTTAAAGTCATAACTACCTTGAATATAAGCTGCCTTACTTGTTGAGTTACTACAGCCACCGGTTTCACGGGTTAAGCTTGGGCCACCTAATGCCTGACCTAATACTTTCAAGATAGCTTGGAATTGACCACATGATTCACCGTCATAGTAATAAAGACCCGAAACCAGTTTGTAGTTATCGCCTTGATGGTTTAGCTGTAATTCATGAGTGGTTTGCTCATCATCGTAAATTGCAGGAACATCGAAAATTTGAATTGAAGTATTATCAAAGTCGATGTTGGTTGGTGAGTAGCTCTCACGGCTTGAACCTACATATTTAATGCTGGTGTAGTCAGTCATATCCCAACGAGCAGTCAGGCTGTAGCCTTCAAGTTCAACTTTGTTCCATGTTGGTAAGCTGGTGTATGAGTCATACACGCTGTCTGGAACTGGTGCATCGGTTAGTAGGCTTGGTAGTAAACGGTAGCCACCTTTTGCGTTTGATTTGTCTTCTGTTTTATCCCACGCTAAGCGAAAGAATAAGTCATCAGTCGGTGTGTATTCCAGTGTAACACGTGCTGCGGTCACGTCTTTGTTGTAGTTTTCGCGGTCTTGGTTATCAAGAGCCGATGTTAAAAACTCACCAAAGCCATCACGGTTAAGCGTTGCAAACCCAAAGCCTACGTAAAGTTTTTCGTCAACAATCGGTAATTGGCCGGTAATCTTTAAATCTTTCTGGTTATAGCTGCCCACAGTCCCCTGTACATTTAACGTGGCATCACCGCTCATTTCTTTGGTGACGTATTTAATTGCACCACCAATGGTGTTTTTACCGTAAAGCGTTCCTTGTGGGCCGCGTAATACTTCGATTTGTTGCACATCAAGTAGGTCAAGCACGGCACCTTGTGGACGAGCAAGATAAACATCATCAATATAAATACCTACGCCTGGCTCATAACCCCAAAGAGGATCTTGCTGACCTACACCACGAATAAACGCAGTAATGGTAGAGTTAGTACCACGACTGGCTTGCAAGGTAGTATTTGGCGAGAACTGCTGAACTTCGGTCATGACGACAATGCCATTTTCTGCCAGTTCTTCAGCACCAATTGAAGTGACAGCAACAGGCACTTCTTGCAGATTTTCAACGGTTTTACGTGCTGTTACCTGAATACGTTCAAGTTCACCTTTTTTTGCTGCAGGTTCGGCTTGTTCTGCCGCTTGAGCACTGACACCTGCCAAAGCAAGTGATACAGCCAGAGTAAGTGGCGCGACTTTTGGGTTAAGCTTTATCATGTTGTATTCCTTGTTATTGTTGTCATTAGTCTTATGGCCACTCACATCGATGTTGCCGAAGACTGAATAAGATTTGCCCGTGTCACCTGTCAGTTAATGTAGAAGATAGTTGCAAAAATTGAATTAGTACCATAGTGCTATACCCACCACAGCCCTTTATTTATCAAGCAATTAAGCTATTTTTAAAGCAGATAGTACCTTAGTGTTATGTATTTTTTGAACGCTTAAGGTAAGACTAAAAGCATTATTCCGATGTCACCTCATCTGTGTAATAACAATAATTATAGGAATGTCTATGCTGAGCATGATAGGACTGTTAGGCGGCTTAATACTGCTGATCATTTTAACGCTGCGTGGGGTAAATTTATTTATCGCTGCGCCAATCTGTGCACTGTTAGTTGCACTTAGTAGTGGCATGGCCATTTTCCCTGTATCGGCAGATACAAACTTTATTAACGCCTATATGGATGGCTTTGCAGGCTTCTTAAGTGCGTGGTTCTTTATGTTCTTACTGGGTTCGTTATTCGGTAAGTTTATGGAAGACACCGGTGCTGCAGACAGTGTTGCAAGCTACATTGTGGGTAAATTAGGTATGAAACACGCAGTTCTTGCGGTGGTGATTGCCTGTGCTGTTTTAACCTATGGTGGCGTGAGCGTCTTTATCGTTGCGTTTTCTGTTTACCCAATGGCATTAAGTCTATTCAAAGATGCAAACTTACCACGCCGTTTTATTCCAGCAACGCTAGCATTTGGTTCGGTGACCTTTACCATGACCTCAGCTGGCTCGCCAGAAATTCAAAACTGGATCCCGGTTAAACACCTTGGTACGTCACCCTATGCGGCATGGGAAGTCAGCTTAGTGGTCGCTATTTTCATGGCGACAGCAGGTTATTTTTGGTTAAACAAGATGATCAAAAAGGCCGTTGCTAACGGCGAAACCTTTGAAGCGCGTGATGATGATCCTGTCATTATTGAACGTCGTCGTCCGCATCCAATCACGGGTGTGATCCCGCTAATCGTGGTGCTACTTTTATCATTTACACTACATGATGTACTGCAGCAAACAGCGCTGATTGTCGCTTTACTTGGTGGTGTACTGAGTATTGTGATTATCAACTTTAAGCATTTTCACGATATGGGTAATGCTATTAATGTGGGTACAACCGGTGCTTTAGTAGCAATCGGTAATACCGCTGCCGTGGTTGGTTTTGGCGCCGTGGCGAAAGTGTCACCAGCATTTACCGCCGCTGTCGATGTGATGACCCATATGCCGGGTAATGAACTACTTGGCGCAGCCGTGGCAGTGAGTGTCATTGCGGGTTTAACAGGCTCTGCTTCTGGTGGACAAGCCATCGCATTACCACTTGTCGCACCGGGTTATTTAGATATGGGTGTGAATCCAGAACAACTACACCGTGTGGTGGCGATTAGTTCTGGAGCACTCGATACCTTGCCGCATAATGGCTATGTGGTCACAACGATACGTGCTATCTGTAAAGAAACGCATCAACGAGCGTATTGGTCAATGGCAGCACTCACCGCGGTCATTCCGCTTATCGGTGTCGCATTGGCACTCGGACTCTTTATTTTCTTTTAAGGAACAGCAATGAAAACCAAATTAATAATTTTGCTATGGCTGGTTGTATTTAGTAGCACTGCGTTTGGCGCCGAAAACAAAGCCGACACCATGCTGGTGGAAAAACAGCATTTTACAACAAAAGATTTTACCACTGTGTCTGGTGTGACTTTAGAGCAAGTGGATATTGGCTGGGAAAGTTACGGAAAACTAAATGCCAATAAAGATAACGTGATTTTAATCACTCATTACTTCTCTGGTACGTCTCATGCCGCAGGTAAATATAAAGCGGATGATGCCTTACCAGGTTATTGGGATGCGATTATCGGCCCAGGTAAAGCTATCGATACGAATAAATACTTTGTGATTAGCTCAGATACCTTAGTGAATGCCAACTGGCATGATGAAAATGTAATCACTACAGGTCCTGCGTCAACCAATCCCAAAACAGGTCAACCTTATGGCTTGGACTTCCCTGTAGTCACAATTACTGACTTTGTGAATGTGCAAAAACGTTTACTAGAAAGCCTAGGTATCACTAAATTACATGCTGTGATGGGCGCATCAATGGGTTCGTTTCAAGCTCTTGAGTGGGCAACGCGTTACCCAGATAAAGTAGAGCGTTTAATTCATGTGATTGGCGCTGCAACGATGGATGCATGGACAGTCGCTGCACTTGAAAAATGGGCGTTACCAATTCGTTTAGATAAAAACTGGCAGCAAGGTAATTACTACGGCAAAGAGCGTCCGTTAGATGGCTTAGCGGCAACCATGCTTAATATTACGCAAGATGCGATGCATCCAATTATTTATAACGCGAGCTTCCCTGACTTTAACGTATTGGATGAAGGCGCGTTAAAAGACATTCGTACCTTGCCTAAGTTAAATCAAGTATTGGCTGGGCGGGCAATGGCGCGTGCGAAAACGCAAGATGCAAACCATGTACTTTATTTGGTCCGGGCATCACAACTATTTACCGCTGGCATGCAAAGCGATTTAACAACGGCACTTAAAAATATCTCTGCAAAAACCTTACTGCTTCCTGCGAGTAACGACTTATTGCTACGCCCCGAAAACATGCGCGCTGTGTATGAAACCATGAATGCACAAGGTAAAGATGTTGCGATTTCAGAAATTGAAGGGGGCTGGGGACACCTTGATGGCATCTTCTCAATCGCCCCTAAAGCGCAGCTTATCAGTGAGTTTTTAGAGGAGTAGCCCGATGAGCAGGACAGTTTTAATTACCGGTGCAGCCAGTGGTATTGGTTTATATGTTGCAAAGCAGCTGGCGATGCAAGGTCACACTATTATTGTCACTGATTTAAATCAGCAAGCAGCACAACAAGCGGCAGCAGACATTGTTGAGCAAGGTGGCAGCGCCGAAGGGTATGCACTCAATGTGGCAGAAAGCACCGCAATAGAGCAGTTTTTCACTGAGCTTAATCAGCCAATAGATGTACTTATTAATAATGCAGGTATTCAGCACGTTGCAAGGCTTGAAGATTTTCCGGCAGATAAATGGCAGTTTTTACAACAAGTCATGCTTGTTGGCCCTGCGATGATGACCAAGGCTGTACTCCCTCGCATGCGTGAGCAAGATTTTGGTCGCATCATTAATATTGGCTCAATCCATGCCATGGTGGCGTCTAAGTATAAGTCGGCTTATATCGCAGCAAAACATGGTTTAATCGGGTTTGCAAAAACCATGGCCTTAGAAACGGGTGATGCCAATATTACAATCAACACGGTGTGTCCGGCGTATGTGAAAACCCCGCTTGTGGAGCAACAAATTGCCTCGCAAGCAAAAGAGCATGGCATTTCTGAGCAACAAGTGATCGACACGATTATGCTGGCACCAATGCCGAAAAAAGCATTTATCGGCTTAGATGAAATACTGCATACCGTTAGCTTTTTAATGGCCGATGCAGCACGCAATATTACCGCCCAAGCAATCGCCATTGATGGCGGTTGGACTGCACAATAGGAGGAGCCAATGGCAGGTTTTGATAAAGTAGTTACAAGTTACAGCGAAGCGATGGCTGGCCTTGAAGATGGCATGACAGTGATAGCGGGTGGTTTTGGTTTATGCGGTATTCCTGAAGGCTTGATTGCGCAAATTAAACATCAAGGCACCCGTGGTTTAACTGTGGTATCGAATAACTGCGGTGTTGATGGTTTTGGTTTAGGTGTGCTGCTTGAAGACAAACAAATCAGTAAGATGGTTGCCTCTTACGTCGGTGAAAACGCGTTATTTGAGCAGCAGCTATTAAATGGTGAGCTTGAAGTTGAGCTCACACCGCAAGGCACTTTAGCGGAAAAAATGCGTGCTGGCGGTGCGGGCATTCCTGCATTTTATACCGCAACGGGTGTCGGTACACCGGTGGCTGACGGTAAAGAAACCCGCAATATTAATGGTCGCGATTATTTATTAGAGCCAAGTATTACCGGCGACTTTGCGATTGTTAAAGCGTGGAAAGCAGATCGCTACGGTAACTGTATTTATCGTCATACGGCGATGAACTTTAACCCGATGGCAGCAACCGCAGGCAAAATTACGGTTCTTGAAGTTGAAGAAATTGTTGAGCCAGGGGAGCTGGAGCCAAGCCAAATTCACACGCCGGGTATCTATATTGACCGAGTGATTAAAGGTGAATTTGAAAAACGCATCGAGAAAGTTACCACCAAGCAAGAGAATCAATAAGGAGCACGCTGATGGCATTATCACGAGAACAAATCGCTAAACGCGTGGCGATGGAACTACAGGATGGTTACTACGTTAACTTGGGCATAGGTATTCCAACCTTGGTCGCTAATTATATCCCTGATGGCATCGAAGTGATGCTGCAATCAGAAAATGGCTTACTCGGTATGGGACCTTACCCAAGTGCAGACCAAGTTGATGCCGATATGATCAACGCAGGCAAAGAAACGGTCACCGCAGCAACAGGCGCAGCTATTTTTAGCTCCGCAGAAAGCTTTGCCATGATCCGCGGTGGACATGTAGATTTAACCGTTCTGGGTGCGTTTGAAGTGGACCAAAACGGCAACATTGCCAGTTGGATGATCCCGAAAAAGTTGGTTAAAGGGATGGGTGGTGCGATGGATTTAGTGGCCGGTGCTAAAAACATTATTTGTACTATGACCCATGCCAACAAGCATGGCGAGTCAAAACTGCTGACTGAATGTAGTTTACCGCTAACTGGGGTTGGTTGTATCAATAAAGTGATCACCGATTTGGCATTGTTAGAAATTAAAGACGGTGCATTTCATTTATTAGAGCGTGCCCCAGGAGTCTCAGTCGATGAGATTATAGCGAAGACACAAGGTAAGCTTATTGTCTCTGAAGATGTACCTGAAATGACCTTTAGTTAGCAATTAAGCTCCTAATTTGACTGAATTTTATACTAAACCCTAGTAATGTGCTTTTTGTTCATGAATTTTATGAGCAAAAAGCCATTTATTATCATCAATGCAACTTACCTCCTAAACATTTCGTTAATCTATCGTTAACACTAAGCTCCAAACCAGATCGCCATTTGCAGTCGGCCGATCAACGACAACAAATAATTATAATCTGGTGTGGAGTAATTCATGAAAGCAAGTAACACACAGCTCGCTTTAGCCGTTGCAGCGGCGTTAGCAAGTACATCAGCGTTCGCACAAAGCGACACTGAACAACTACAGCAACAACTCGATGCACTTCAAAAAGAAGTGGACTCATTAAAAACATCTAGCGGCTTTAACCTAGAATTTGGTGGTCGCGTACAGCTTGATTACAACTATTTCGACGGCGCTTACAATGCCGACAATGATGGCGCTGGAGGCAGCGACTTCTTTCCTCGACGTATCCGTACTTATGTTGAAAGTGAACATGGTAACTGGGATCACAAACTATTACTCGAATTTGCAGAAGGCACAGCTGAAATTGTTCTAGCCCGTGTTCGTTATGCATTCGACAACGGCTTAAAAGTAAAAGCCGGTAAAATTCGTGAAGACATGTCGCTCAATGCGCTAACCAGTTCTAAGCACATTAACACTATTGAGCGCAGCACCCTTGCTAATACCTTCTCACCTTTCTTTCGTTGGGGTATTTCAGCTTATCAATACTTTAAGGACTCAGGCTTACGTTATGCCGTAGGTGTTTACAAAAATGATGCGTTTGGTGCATCAGGCCATGACGAAGACGACAAACTCACATTGGCTGTAACAGGTCGCTTAACGTGGTCAAGTGCGGCGCCTGGTGATGTGATTCATTTAGGTGCTTGGCACTCCTATCGCGATATGGGCGGTAATGATTTAAGCGCTCGTTTTGCCCGCGGTGAAGTGCGTGAAACCAATGTGCGCTTAGTGGATTACGCAGTAGGCGGTGAAACGGCTGCACTCGATAGTATGTCGCAAACAGGTCTTGAATTTGCCTACCAAGCAAATGCTTTCACTCTAGAGGCTGAATATGCCAGCCGTTACCTCGATACGATTGATAGTAGCAATGCATTAGATGGTGAGCGCTTTGATGGTTTTCATGTTTCTGCCAGTTACTTCTTAGGTGGTCAGCAGCGCAATTACAAAGCGGGCTCTGCGTTATTTGTTCAGCCAAAAGGGATTAAAGACGCATGGGAATTGGTTGCCCGTGTTTCACAAATGAATGCCAGTAGTAAAGACCAAGGCACTGACGTAACCACTTATACGTTAGGCACATCCTATTACCTAAGCAGCGATATTAAGTTTATGGGCAACCTGATTTACAGCGATGTTGATGGTGCAGGCGCTTCTTCGCTGGTAGGTGATGAAGATTCAGGTATGGGCATCAGCGCTCGTATGCAGTACTTATTTTAGGAGTCGTGCATTATGACTATGTTTAAATCAATTAAGAGCTCTTTATTAGCAGCCTCGTTATTAGTAACCAGCCCGTTGGCGTTAGCTGACTTACACTTTTTAGTACCCGGTGGTCCAGGTGGCGGTTGGGATACCACAGCCCGTGGTGTGGGTGAAGCCATGGTAAAAGCGGGGATTGAAGATAATGCGTCGTTTCAAAATATGTCGGGTGGCGGCGGTGGCCGTGCGATAGCTTATTTGATTGAGTCGGGTACTAAAAAAGGCGATATGTTGATGGTGAACTCAACGCCTATCGTACTACGCGCATTATCAGGCAAAATTCCTTACAGCTATCGTGATTTAACGCCAGTTGCCAGCATGATTGCCGATTACGGCGCGTTTGTTGTACGTAATGATTCGCCTTATAAAACATGGCAAGACGTTATTGATGCTATGAAAAAAGATCCAAGCTCAGTCAAAGTGGCGGGAGGGTCAGCGCGCGGCAGTATGGATCACTTAGTGGCAGCACAAGCTGTAAAGGCGGCGGGTATTGATGGTCGTCGATTACGTTACATTCCCTATGATGCGGGTGGTAAAGCGAAAGCAGGTTTGTTGTCGGGTGAGGTCAACTTACTTTCAACGGGCTTAAGTGAAGCACTCGAAGTCGCCAATGGCGGTCAAGCGCGTATTTTAGCAGTGACTTCAGCAGATGCTTTACCGGATTATCCTGAAATTCCAACCTTAAAGTCGCTAGGTTACGACATGGAATTCGTAAACTGGCGCGGCTTTTTTGCAACCCCAGATTTACCCGCAGACAAACTAGCTCAGTACACAGAAAAGTTGCGTAAATTACAAGCAACACCTGAGTGGGAAGCGGTTCGTGCACGTAATGGTTGGTTAAACCTGTTTCAAGAGAAAGAAGCGTTTATTAAAGCGCTTGAGCAGCAGGAAGCACAGCTAAAAGTGGTCATGGAAGAGCTTGGTTTTATTCGTAGACTAGGTTAGTTGGGACTTTTTAATGTTAAACCGTGAACTAATTGGACCAAGTTTATTCTTGGTCCTCTTTACCCTTTACGCCCTTGTGGCTTGGCAAATTCCACTCATGCCATTTGAAGAGTATGAAAGCGTTACTTCTGCAACCTTACCAAAAGTGTATGCCGTATTTGGTATTGTGGTGTGTGTACTATCGATTGGTGCCAACTTATTAAAGCAAGCGCCAACAGAAAAAGCAGAGCTACTCAGTAAGGGCAACTTACTACGTACCTTTGCACTTTTAGTGCTAATGGTTGCCTATAGCGCCATGCTCGAGCCGTTTGGCTTTTTAATTGCCACCAGTGCCTTTTTAATTGCTGGCTTTTTTATTATGGGCGAACGCCGTAAAACGGTGTTGTTGTTTGCCTCTGTGCCTGTGGCTGTGGTTTTTTGGTTTTTAATGACACAAGTACTGGGCATTTACTTAGTACCTGGCAACCTGTGGAGTTAAGTTATGCTTGATGGAATTATGTTAGGTTTGTCGACCGTACTCGACTGGAACAACTTGTTATATGTGATTGTTGGCTGCTTTGTCGGCACCTTTATCGGTATGCTACCTGGACTTGGTCCAATTACTGCGATTGCATTGATGATCCCGATCACTTACAGCATTGGTGCTGATTCGGGCATGATTTTAATGGCGGGTGTTTACTACGGCGCTATTTTCGGTGGCTCTACATCTTCTATTTTGATTAATGCGCCAGGGGTTGCAGGGACGGTAGCGTCATCGTTTGATGGCTACCCGCTAGCAAAACAAGGCAAGGCAGGTAAAGCCCTTGCTATTGCAGCTTATGCATCTTTTATAGGTGGGACAATTGGTGCCATTTTACTGATGGTGGCTGCGCCATTATTAGCGAAAGTATCGTTAAGTTTTCAATCCCCTGATTATGTTGTACTAATGTTTTTAGGCTTAACGGCCATTGCCGCGTTCTCTAATAAAGGGCAATTTTTAAAAGCCATGATGATGACGGTATTTGGTTTAATGCTGGCAACGGTAGGGATTGATCCCTCTTCAGGTACTGAACGTTTTACCTTTGGCCAAGCCGATTTATTAGATGGCATTAGCTTTTTATTAGTGGCAATGGCAACGTTTGCGTTGGCTGAGGCACTGATTAATGTGGCGCGCCCTGAGGCTGAGCCAGATAACAAGTTGGATGATCCTAATACGCCAAAAATTGGTTCAACAAAATTAACCAAAGAAGAAGTAAAAGACATGGCTCCTGTGGTTGGCCGTTCCTCTTTACTTGGTTTTATTGTCGGTGTTTTACCAGGGGCAGGGGCGACGATTGCCAGCTTTATGGCCTATGCCACGGAACGTAACCTTGCTCCAAAGGCACTGAAAGATAAATTTGGTAAGGGCTCGATGCGTGGCTTAGCAGCCCCTGAATCGGCTAATAATGCAGCCTGTACGGGGTCATTTGTACCGCTACTGACGTTAGGTATTCCTGGCTCTGGCACGACAGCGATTATGTTAGGCGCCTTAATCGCCTACGGCATTCAACCAGGTCCTATGTTAATGCAAGAAAACCCAAGCGTGTTTTGGGCTGTCATTGTCAGTATGTATTTTGGCAATATCGTACTGCTTATTCTGAACCTGCCGTTGATCCCATATTTTGCTAAAGTGCTGGCTATGCCTAAATCGGTGCTAACCGTGATGATTTTGTTCTTTAGCTTAATTGGCGTGTATTTAGTGTCATTTAACACCTTTGATTTATTTATGATGGTGGGCTTTGCATTGGTGGCATTAGTCCTTAGGTTGCTAGCTTTCCCAATGGCACCTTTGTTACTTGGCTTTATACTTGGCGATATGATTGAGCGAAATTTCCGTCGTGCGATGATGATTTCAGATGGCTCATTGAGCTTTTTATGGGACCGCCCATTAACACTCAGTATTTTCGTAATTTCAATCTTAGTGTTGTTGTTCCCATTGAAAGACTATATTGTCCAACGTCGAAAAGAAAAAGCAGCCACGCAAGCAGAGCAGCATGCGTAGTACAAGGCGATAAGATGAGATACACCAATAAGCTAAACCCATTTCAGCATATGGTTAAAAAGCCAAAGCGCTTAGAAACGCGACTCATTATTTGGGTTACCGGTCTATGTGTTTTACAAGCTGTGTTGTTTGGCGCTTTGGTGTATCAGATCACAGCGCAGAGTCTACATAGTCACATGGGTGACAAGGCACTGGCGTTAGCAACGAGCATCGCATCGCGAGATGATGTACAAAAAGCGTTACTCACACAAAAAGACCACGCAAAGCTTAATATTGAAATAGAGCAAATTCGTGAATTAACGGAAGCAAGTTTTATCGTTATTGGCGATAGCCAAACAACACGTATTGTTCATCCAGATGCTAATAAGCTGGGTAAGCACATGGTTGGGGGTGATAGCCAAGCGGCACTAAGAGGTGAGCGCTACGTATCTATTGCGAAAGGCAGCTTAGGTGAGTCAATTCGCGGAAAAGTGCCAGTCTATTCTGAATCAGGTGAGATAATAGGGCTTGTTTCAGTGGGGTTTTTGGTGCAATCGATTGAGCCGCTCATTCGTGCTCGAAGCGCCGAAATCATGCTTTGGGGCTTATTGTTAGTGGGGTTGAGCATTTTGGCTGCGGTGTATATTGGTCAACGGGTTCGTAATGCTATTTTTGGCTTGCAACCAGATGAAATAGCACGATTGTTCTCTGAGCAAGATGCTATTTTGAATACGGTTCGTAGCGGTATTATCGCCCTTGATCCAGAAGGCAATGTGCGTAACTTAAACCAACGTGCCTGCGAAATCCTTGGCAAACCGACTAGCTGTATCCATCAGCCACTTAAGCTTGAAGACTTACTTCCTGAACATACCGAGTTTTTAATGCATAACCAACAGCGACCGATTGTTGGTTTTGAATTGTTTGCTGCCGATAAGCGTATTGTGTTGTCGCGATATGCATTGCAAGTGCAAGGTCAGGCGGATGGTATTTTGTTGAGTATGCGCCCTGCTGATGAGCTTGAATATTTATCGCAGCAATTAACCAAAGTGCAAGCCTTTGCTGAGTTATTGCGGGTGCAAACGCATGATTACTCAAACAAGCTAAACTTAATTGGTGCGTTAATTCAAATGGGGCAAACGGATCAAGCTATTGAATTAATAGGCCAAGAAAGCAAAGGCTCACAAGCGCAGATCCATCATTTACTCGAAAGGATCCAAGATCCGGTACTTGCTGGGTTACTGGTTGGTAAATACCATAAAGCCCGTGAACTTAATGTAATCCTTGAGCTCAATCCTGATAGTTTACTGGGATCGATCACCCGTAAAGATATGCTGGAACGGGTTGTCTCTATACTCGGCAATTTGATTGATAACGCAATTGAAGCTGCGATTAGAGCCAGCGATACACGTATACCCAAGGTGCGAGTTACGGTCGATGAAACCAGTAAAACCTTGCTGTTCGATGTTGAAGACAGCGGCTTTGGTTTGGGCGATGACAAGGATGTGATATTTACACCACAATACAGTTCTAAGTCAGGGGCAGAGCATGGCATAGGTCTTTATTTAGTTAAAACCAACTTAGATTCGTGTCGTGGTAGTTTAGAAATAGGTGAGTCTGATCTGATGGGGGCACGCTTAAGTGTCTACATTCCAAAATAATAAAAATGATCAGCCTATAAATAAAAGGTAAAGAAGATGACTTATTCGGTTGTCATAGTTGAAGATGAAGTCGAGGTTGCACAGCTGTTAGCGCAATATTTATTACTTCCTCATGGTATTGCAGGTCAACAAGGAGCGCGTCAAACATTACGCCAAGGGCAATATCAAGTGGTGGGTATTGCCGGTAATTTAGCGACAGCCAAAGCATTATTACAAGCAGTTGATGCAGATTTAATTCTGCTTGATATCCACCTTCCTGACGGTAATGGTCTTGAGCTGTTAAATGAGTTGCGACGTAATGAGCTTAAAAGTGAAGTGATGCTGTTAACTGCGGCAAAAGAAGTCGAAACATTGGAAAAAGCCATGCAACTTGGTGCATGCGATTTTTTAGTTAAACCACTTATGCTTAATCGTTTAGATCAAGCTTTAGCGCGCTTTGAAGCAAGACAGCAATGTTTGTCAGATGCAAATGAAGTCACACAATCTATGGTTGATACCCTTTTTGGTTCACAAGAGCAGCAAAAAACGCCTGTTAGATTACCTAAAGGTGTCGATCAGCTTACTTTGCAAAAAATTCTAAAAGCATTTGAAGCGAACCTAGGAACGGATTTTACTGCCCAGCAGATGGGTGATTTAGTTGGGGTAAGTCGCTCAACGGCTCGTCGATACCTTGAATATTTACTGGAAGCAGAAAAAGTCAGTGCTGATCAAAGCTATGGCAGTATTGGTAGACCTGAACGCTGTTATAAAATGCTTACTGGTTAGATAGCGGTGTTTTATTAGTGTGTTCGCGGATTTTATGTGATTTTTACAGCGTAAAATCATTTCAAGCTACTTTAAAAAGTACCACTTATCTTTAGCATAGAAAAATTTTATAAAATTGATTGCATTTTAAGCGACTTCGATGGTGATGTTCGCTTTAAGTAATGCTATACTCCCGCCGAATAATTTTTCGACTTTATTAAGAGTAAAATAATGGCAGATTTATCGAAGTACAGAAATATTGGTATTTTCGCCCACGTTGACGCGGGTAAAACTACCACCACTGAGCGTATCCTTAAGCTTACGGGTAAAATTCATAAGACTGGTGAGGTACACGACGGTGAGTCTACTACTGACTTCATGGAACAAGAAGCTGAGCGTGGTATTACAATCCAATCAGCAGCTGTAACTTGTGAGTGGAAAGGCCACCGCTTAAACGTTATCGATACTCCGGGACACGTTGACTTCACAGTAGAAGTATACCGTTCACTTAAAGTACTAGACGGTGGTATCGGTGTATTCTGTGGTTCTGGTGGTGTTGAGCCGCAGTCAGAAACTAACTGGCGTTATGCGAACGAATCAGAAGTTGCACGTGTTATCTTCGTAAACAAACTAGACCGTATGGGTGCTGACTTCTACCGCGTTGTAGGTCAAGTTGAGAAAGTACTTGGTGCTAACCCACTAGTGATGACTTTACCAATCGGTATCGAAGACCAATTCTGCGGCGTTGTAGACGTACTTGAGAAAAAAGCATACGTTTGGGATGACACTGGTCTTCCTGAAAACTATGAAGTACAAGACGTTCCTGCTGACATGGTAGACAAAGTTGATGAATACCATGAAATGCTTGTTGAGTCTGCTGTTGAGCAAGACGAAGACCTAATGATGGCGTACATGGAAGGTGAAGAGCCTTCTTTAGAAGACATCAAACGTTGTATTCGTAAAGGTACTCGTGACCTTGCGTTCTTCCCAACGTTCTGTGGTTCTGCATTCAAAAACAAAGGTATGCAATTAGTACTTGATGCTGTTGTAGATTACCTACCTTCGCCTACAGAAGTTGATCCACAGCCTCTAACTGATCCTGAAACAGGTGAGCCTACTGGTGAAGTTGCTACAGTTTCTGCTGATGAGCCACTTAAAGCGCTTGCGTTCAAAATCATGGACGACCGTTTCGGTGCACTTACGTTCATCCGTATCTACGCTGGTCGCATGAAAAAAGGTGACACAGTACTTAACTCAGCAACAGGTAAAACTGAGCGTATCGGCCGTATGGTTGAGATGCAAGCTGATGACCGCAACGAGATCTCTGAAGCACAAGCGGGTGATATCATCGCTGTTGTTGGTATGAAGAACGTTCAAACTGGTCACACTCTTTGTGATCCTAAGCACGAATGTACACTTGAAGCGATGATCTTCCCTGATCCAGTAATCTCAATCGCTGTTGCACCTAAAGATAAAGGTGGTAACGAGAAGATGGGTATTGCGATCGGTAAAATGGTTGCAGAAGATCCTTCATTCCAAGTTGAAACTGACGAAGATTCAGGCGAAACCATCCTTAAAGGTATGGGTGAGCTTCACTTAGATATCAAAGTAGATATCCTTAAGCGTACTTACGGTGTTGAGCTAGTTGTTGGTCAACCTCAGGTTGCTTACCGTGAAACTATCACGAAAGAAATCGAAGATAGCT
Organism: Pseudoalteromonas sp. CF6-2; assembly: GCF_021729425.1. NCBI lineage: Bacteria > Pseudomonadati > Pseudomonadota > Gammaproteobacteria > Alteromonadales > Pseudoalteromonadaceae > Pseudoalteromonas > Pseudoalteromonas sp. CF6-2. The sequence continues at coordinate 3,443,318 of NZ_CP091442.1, read as the reverse complement.
ACACGCATAAGAAACAATCTGGTGGTTCTGGTCAATTCGGTAAGATTGATTACCGCATCAAGCCAGGTGAGCCTAACTCAGGTTTCACATTCACATCTTCAGTTGTTGGTGGTAACGTTCCTAAGGAATTCTGGCCTGCAGTTGAGAAAGGCTTCAAGTCTATGATGGAAGAAGGTGTTCTAGCTGGCTTCCCAGTATTAGACGTTGAAGTTGAGCTTTTCGATGGTGCTTTCCACGCAGTTGACTCATCAGCAATCGCGTTCGAAATCGCTGCTAAAGGCGCGTTCCGTCAGTCTATCCCTAAAGCGGGTGCACAACTTCTTGAGCCAATCATGAAAGTTGACGTATTCACTCCGGAAGACAACGTAGGTGACGTAATCGGTGACCTTAACCGTCGTCGTGGTATGATCAAAGACCAAGAAGCAGGCGCAATGGGCGTTCGCATCAAGGGTGAAGTACCACTTTCAGAAATGTTCGGTTACATCGGTCACTTACGTACTATCACGTCTGGTCGTGGTCAGTTCTCTATGGAGTTCTCACACTACGCACCATGTCCACAGAACGTAGCTGAAACTGTAATCGCTGCAGAAAAAGAGAAAAAAGCTGCTAAATAATTAGCCTTTTGACCTTTATAAAAAAACCCGCACTCGTTGCGGGTTTTTTGTTTATTAGGTTGCTGATATAAATAACTTACTGGTTATTCTTTAACCATGTTGCTGCTTGCTTGGCAAAGTAAGTCAGAATACCGTCTGCACCCGCTCGTTTAAATGCAAGTAACGATTCCATGATGATTGCCTCTTCAGCAAGCCAGCCGTTGTCGATAGCCGCTTTATGCATCGCATATTCACCACTAACTTGATAAGCAAATGTCGGAACACCGAATTCATCTTTGACGCGGCGAACTACGTCTAAATATGGCATTCCTGGTTTTACCATAACCATGTCTGCACCTTCTTGAAGGTCTAGTGCAACTTCGCGAATTGCTTCGTCTGAGTTGGCAGGGTCCATTTGGTATGTTTTCTTATCTGCACCTTTTAAATTACCCGCAGAACCAACAGCGTCACGGAATGGACCATAGTAGCTTGAAGCGTATTTCGCAGAGTAAGCCATAATACGTGTGTGGGTATGACCTTCAGCTTCGAGTGCTTCACGAATCGCACCAATACGACCATCCATCATGTCTGATGGAGCAACTACATCAGCACCTGCTTCGGCGTGAGATAAGGCTTGTTTTACTAAAATCTCAGTCGTGACGTCATTAATGACATAGCCATTTTCATCAATAATACCGTCTTGTCCATGCACTGTGAAAGGGTCAAGCGCAGCATCGGTGATAACGCCGAGCTCTGGGAATGCTTCTTTTAATGCGCGTACAGTTCGTTGCGCAAGTGCATCAGGGTTGTAAGCTTCTTCAGCGAGCAGAGATTTTTTATCGCTTGGAGTCACAGGGAAAATAGCAACTGCGGGAATACCTAAATCCACTAGTTCTTTGGCTTCTTCTAGTAATAGGTCAATTGAGAGGCGATCAACACCAGGCATCGATTCAACCGCTTCACGACGGTTTTTACCCTCTAATACAAATACAGGGAAAATAAGGTCATTGACGGTAAGTTGGTTTTCAGCCATTAGGCGACGAGAGAAATCATCACGGCGCATACGGCGCATGCGTGTATAAGGAAAGAGGTCGAGTCCTGATTGGGCCATTCTTTAATGCTCCTAGTCTGGTAGAGGATAACTAACTACACGATTTCGGCCTGATTGCTTGGCATGATAAAGGGCTTTGTCGGCATAGTCAGTGAATAAATTTGGGTTATTTATATCTTCAGCAATTGCGCTGTAAACGCCTGCACTTAATGTAAATTTAATCGTTGTTCCGGCGACTATTATATCAGTGTTCTGAGCCGCTTTGCGTATTTGCTCAGCAATTTCTAATGCGCCTCTATGAGGGGTGTTGGGCAACAGCACAACAAATTCTTCCCCGCCATATCTTGCTACATCATCAAGAGGACGTTTTAAGTGGGCTTTTATAATATTTGCAGCAGCCTGAATTGTTTGATCCCCTGTTAAATGTCCATAGTTGTCATTAATCGCTTTAAAGTGATCAATATCGAACATAATAATACTTAAGGGGGTTTGTTCGCGTCTCGAGCGGCGTATATCCATCAATAGCTTTTTATCAAAGTAACGACGGTTTTTTGTTTTTGTTAATGCATCTTCCATATTGAGCTGCTCAAGGGCTCGGTTTTTCTCTTCAAGCTCTCTTAATGTTACTTGTAACTCAAATGTACGTTCTTCGATGTTGCTTTCTAAGTCTTGCCTCGCTTGCTCTTGTATCGCTAAACGCTCACGCATGAGGGTGTCTTGGGCTTTACTTTCGGCAAGGGCATTTTGTTGAGCACTTACTTCAGCGTCTCGCTGCATTAAAAACATTTTTATCACGGCGTAACTCAAACTAAGGCTACATATTAAGAAGCACACAAAGGTGAGTGATAACACGCCAATGTTTAAATCAAAGGGATTAAATACACCTAAGGCACTGTAAATAATGGCACAGAAAAAAGCGTTGATTGCAATCAAGTAAGCGATAGAAGGCTGCGTGTACTGATAATTATAGTGTTTAACTGATATGGCAGCAATTAAGCTAAGAAAAATGGGTAAACTTAATAAACATAGCGACAGAGCGATATGAACGGGTACAAACCACGTGAACAGGGTGAGTAGCATTATTGCATACCCTAACCCATGTATAAGCCGACGCTTAGCTGGACCAAAAATAGCCTGTTGCAGTGGTGCAAATAAAGCGCTACTTATAAACAGCAAGCTAGGAATAGCGAGTTGCTGGAATGAGATGCCATCAGGCTGTAAGTAGCGATAACCATAGCCGTATAAGTAAGCGAGTGTGAGCCAAAGCAAAGTGAGTAATATGCCTGTATAAGCAAAATAATGTCGCCTAGAAAACCCATATAAAACAAAGCTTGTTATGGCGAGCGACAAGATAAAACCAACCAGCAAACCATACAGTAAGTTAAACTTCGTTTTATGTTTTAGATACTCGTTTGGTGACCATAAACTTAAAGGGATACGCAGTCCTGCATCATTCTTTACTTGTAAATAGACCGTAGTATGACTTGCTTTAGGGAGTGTGAGCGATACTAGCAAAGACTCACTCTTTATTTGCCGATTAGCAAGCGGTAATGCATCGCCTATCTTTGTCACAAAAATAGTTTTAGTGCCTTGAGTATGCAGTACATTAACTTCATCTAAGAGGGGGTTATCAATAGATAAAATAACGGGTATATCTGTAAGGGAAGTATTATTTATTGCGAGTTTTACCCAGACAGGAGTTAAGTTCATACCTAAATTAAGGGATGTTCCATCACTGTCTAGCCACTCTATTTGATTGTTATTAAGAATCTGTTGTTCAGTGCTAGGCGCAAGGGTGTACTCAACATTTAAAAGCTGCTGAGACTTGAAATCAATGCCAACATTAATAGGATTAGCCACTAAATAGGGACTGAATAAAACAACAAAGAGTACGCTACACAGTGACCATAGGCGTGTCATTTTAGCCCCTAATGGAAAATAATTGCTGAAAGTTGAGTGTAGTTTGTTTTGCCACCTCAGTAAATTCGCAGCCTTTTAAATCAGCAATTTGCTGACAGATATAGGTTAAATAACTAGGTTCATTACGACGCGATTTTGGTTTCGGTTTTATTGTTCTTGGAAGTAAAAAAGGTGCGTCTGTTTCAATCAACAAGCGCTCTAAAGGTATGCTAGGTATTAATGATTGTAATTGCTCTCCTCTGCGCTCATCACACACCCAGCCAGTAACGCCAATATAAAGACCTTTCTCTAAGTAACGTTGTAGTGCAAACTCATCACCAGTAAAGCAGTGAAGCACTCCTTTTACACTATACTCACTAAGTATTGCGAGCATATCCTTGCTTGCATCGCGCTCGTGTAAATAGACTGGCATATTAAGTGTTTCAGCAAGAGCGAGTTGTCTTCTGAATACAGTACGTTGTACATCGCGAGGTGAAAAATCACGGTTATAATCGAGTCCACACTCACCAATAGCAACGACTTCTGGGTGACTTGCTAGTAAGGTTAGCTGCTGTTCTAAAGCTGTATCAGCCGTTTTTGCATCATGGGGATGAATACCTGAGGTGCACAGCAGGGAGTGGCGTTTTGCAAGTTCTAATGATGCTTGGCTGCTCTGTAAATCACAGCCAATCAATAGCATCTGTTTTACTCCGGCTTGAGCTGCACGTTGTAACACTTCATCATGATGCTCATCAAATTGATGATTGCTTAAGTTGACGCCAGCATCAACAAGCTCAATAGTCATTAGTTAGTACGTTTTACGCGAATAGAGCGATTTTGGCCTTTGATTTTCAATAAGAAAGAGTTGAAAACACCACGTTCAATTATCACTGTGTCATTTGCTTTTAAGCGCATACGATCAGAGCCTACTTGACGCCATTGCTGACCGTTATCAAGCTCAATAATGAGTTCACCATAAGCAGCCTGTTCAACACTTTTAACAACCGCGCTGATTTCGTCATCGTTCTCTTTTGTGACTTCTTTGTGCTCTAAACCAAAGTTGTCATTTTTCGCTTGGATAGGTTGTTGAGTAGGTGCTGCCGCTACAACCGCTTTAGTATCCGTAGCAGAAGAGCTGGTTGCGGCAGGTTTTTCTAGCTGTTTTTTGGCTGCAGGCTTTGTTAGTGATTTACCTGCCATGATGTTGTCGTAGCAAAGTAAACGATTAAAATCATTTTCAACGAAAGTGCAGGCTTGAAGTGCTTGGATATTTACTTCGTTAGCGTGCGCAGTGCCAGTAATCGTGAAAAGTGCAACGATGGGAATGAGTTGTTTTTTCATTTTATTCCTCTGATTCCTGTTGAGGCTTAGCAGTGTAAAATGCAGCCAAAATTAAGCCTAGTTCGAATAATAGCAGCATAGGTAATGCTAGTAATGTTTGTGACAGTACGTCTGGCGGTGTTAAGAACATGGCAATCACGAATACACCAACCACAATATAAGGCCGTTTTTCTTTTAAACTTTTTGTTGTTGTTGCGCCACTCCAACATAACAGCATAATAGCCACCGGTATTTCAAACGCAATGCCGAATGCAAAAAACAGTTTTAAAGCAAAGCCTAAATAGCTACTAATATCAGGCGCTAATGTCATCATATCAGGGCCCGTGCTAGTAAAAAATCCTAAAATAATAGGCAACACCACAAAGTAACAAAATGCGATTCCACTATAAAATAGCAAAATGCTAGAGGCTAGAATAGGCATGAGCATACGCTTTTCATGTTGATATAAGCCCGGTGCTATAAAACTCCAAACTTGATGCAATATCATTGGGATAGCAGCAAATAACGCAACAAATAAAGTGAGTTTAAACGGTGCAAAAAACGGTGATGTTACATCCGTTGCGATCATGGTGGCTGTGCTAGGCAAATTTGCGATTAATGGTGCTGCAATAAAATCATAAATATCGTTGGCAAAATACACCAAGCCGATAAATATTAGCAAAATGCTTAACAACGCTTTCATGAGTCGATTTCGTAACTCAATTAAGTGGCCAACAAAGCCTGTATGAGCTTGCTCGGTCATAGTTTATTATTCATCTTCATTATCATTGACCACAAAAGCAGAAATTAAATTCACTTTTTTTCATCATTATTCTTCGTTTCTAGTTGTTCGGATGTACGTTTCTTGTAACTGTGAGTTACTGATTGGGCTGCTTTTTGAAGCTCGTCCACAGAGCTTTTCAATTCAGGAGAAAGCTCCTGTAGGTTTTGTTGCTCTGCTTTTTTCAAGTCTTCATGAAGTTCATGGATACGAAGCTCTTCATTCACCTCAGCTTTGACTGAGTTAGCCACTGACTTTAGTGTTTTTATCCAGCGGTTTACCGTACGAATCGCCACAGGCAAGCGCTCTGGCCCTAAAACAATTAGACCTACTATCATTACAACAACGAGTTCCCACATCCCCATGCTGATTAAACCTTATGGTCGTCTTTGCTTTTCTCTGTGGTTTCTTTGTTTTGCGTAGTATTCGACGTTTGCTCTATTTTTTCGTTTTTTGAATTTGCTTGTTCATCATCAGATACTGCTTTTTTGAAGCCTTTAACAGCACTGCCTAAATCACCGCCGATGCCACGTAATTTTTTTGTGCCAAATAATAAAACGATGATTGCTAAAATGATGACTAATTGCCAAATACTGATACCACCAAAACCCATGGGTTACTCCAATTATTGTCAAATTTAATGAATTTACTTGTTTAGATTATACTCGCCAAAACATAAATAGCACTTAGTTTATGCGCTTCGCCATGCAGCAATAAAACCAATAACTGCAAGTGCTGTTGTGATACCAGCAGCAATTAGGTCATCCTGCAAATAACACAGGCCTGATACAATAAAGCAACTCCCCGCAAAAATACTTAAAAGTAAAGGTTTTGACGATGGCTGTGGCGGCAATTGTACAGGTTGTTGATGACGCTTTAAGTTTTGATAGATTAAATCCGGTAATTCGGGCATTTTTTCAGCCCAAAATGGTAGGTTTGCGTACATTTTTTTCATGACAGCCAGCGGGCCCACTTGTTCTTTGACCCAGTCTTCTAAAAATGGTTTAGCGGTTTTCCACAAATCGAGTTGAGGATAAAGTTGCCTACCAAGCCCTTCAACATACAACAGGGTTTTTTGTAGTAACACTAATTGTGGTTGAACCTGCATATTAAAGCGACGAGCTGTGTTGAACAAATTGACCAACACATGGCCAAATGAAATTTCAGCCAATGGTTTATTAAAAATAGGCTCACAGACAGTACGAATTGCAAATTCAAACTCTTCAATACAGGTATCGGCGGGCACCCAGCCTGAATCAACATGCAGCTGTGCAACTTGGCGGTAATCGCGGTTAAAAAAGGCGATAAAGTTTTCTGCAAGATAGCGTTTATCTTCGCGGTTTAAAGTACCCACGATGCCACAGTCAATGCCAATATATTGTGGGTTGTGCGGGTTTTCTCGCGAGACAAAAATATTACCTGGGTGCATATCTGCATGGAAAAAACTGTCACGGAACACTTGTGTAAAAAATACTTCAACGCCTCGCTCAGCGAGTAATTTCATGTTGGTATTTTGTGCAAGTAGTGCCTCTGTATCAGATACAGGAATACCATATATGCGTTCCATAACCAGCACATTACTGCGACTATAGTCACTGTAAACAAAAGGGATATAGAGTGAGTCAGATTCTTCGAAATTACGGCGCAGCTGAATCGCATTTGCACCTTCACGCATTAAATCAAGTTCATCAAGCAGTGTTTTTTTGTATTCGTTTACGACTTCGATAGGACGTAAGCGTTTTGCTTCTTTGAGTAGCTTGGCAACCAGCCTTGCCACTTTTTGCATGAGCATTAAGTCGGCATCAATTTGCTCTTTGATGTTAGGACGGATCACTTTGATCACCACATCTTGTGGCGCACCTTGCTCATCAATTAAGGTGGCAGTATGTACTTGTGCAATGGAAGCGGATGCCAGTGGTGTTTGCGAGAAATCGCTAAATAATTCACTAATATCGTTAATGCCAAGTGCTTTTTCAATCAGCTGTTGAGCAAGCTCACCTTCAAATGGTTCGACTTGATCTTGTAATAACGCTAATTCTAGAGCGACGTCGTGAGGGAGTAAGTCACGACGGGTTGAAAGCATTTGTCCAAATTTAATCCATACAGGGCCAAGTTTTTGTAAGGCTAAACGCAAACGCATCCCTGCAGGTTTATCTTTATGTTGGTTACGCAACCAAAATAAACTGCCGCGGGCTAGTTTGGCAAACCAAGGTACTTTTTTTTGTGGGATGAGCTCATCAAGGCCGTAGCAAAGTAATGTTTTGGTGATGAAGTATAGACGTGTAGTAGACACACAATATCCTTAGCAAACTAGCATGATTTCAATAGCGCATTGACTCGCATCTCCAGTTGAGATACTTGGCTTTTTAATTGACGGTTTTGTTGTTTAAATTCTGCTAATTCAAGCGGGTGGATTGTAACTGCTAGCTCATCTTGGCATAACGTTGTGAGTGTTTTTTCAAGTTTGCCTTTCATTTGCGCGCCACGTGTTTTGAGCGTTTGTAATGAAAGCCATAGTTGTTGAGCCGGCGCGTCGCCAATATAACGTGAGAAATGCTCTGGCCAATCAATATCAAGCTCTGCAAACGCATTACTGAATCCTTGCGCTATATTTAAATCGCCCTGTAAATCTAATTTATCTTGGCGAATTAGCTGAGTCAGCATTGCGGGATTTTTGAGTGTTAAAAGCGTATTTATATCAGCACTGATCATACAATCAAAACTCAGCTCTTCAGTGCTGTATAAATGGATTTGCTCGTTGCTGTAAACGCACAAAATGCGCTGTTGCCAGTCGCGGATCTCTATGAGTAATTGCTTATCGGCAATAGCAGCTAATCTATCCTTTAAAGAGTTATCTAGCTGCAAGACATGATTAACAACTCGTTCTACCAGTGATAATAGAGCATTTGCTAACATAATTTATGCCTTTTAGTACTTAAAGCCGCGGTGCAGGGCGACAATGCCACCGGTTAGGTTTTGGTAACTCGTTTGCTCAAAGCCTGCGTCTTCCATCATACCTTTGAGTGTTTCTTGATCTGGATGCATGCGAATAGATTCTGCAAGATATTGATATGACTCACTATCATTAGCAACAAGTTGACCCATTTTAGGGAGGATGTTAAACGAGTAGAAGTCGTAAGCTTTGCTGAGAATTTCTTGTTCAGGCTTTGAAAACTCAAGCACTAATAAACGGCCACCAGGCTTAAGAATTCTATACATTGAACGTAGTGCTTTATCTTTATCGGTCACATTACGAAGGCCGAATGCGATAGTGATTAAATCAAAGCTATTGTCAGGGAATGGCAGTGCTTCGGCATTCATTTGCACATATTCAATATTGCCAACGTGGCCTAGGTTTCTTAGCTTTTCACGGCCAACTTTAAGCATTGAAGAGTTAATATCACCAAGAACGACTTGTCCTGTGTCACCAACAAGCTGGCTAAATTTAGCTGTTAAATCACCCGTGCCACCGGCTAGGTCTAATACACGATGACCCTTGCGAACACCTGAACTTGCTATAGTTTGACGTTTCCATAAACGATGAATACCAAACGACATGAGATCATTCATTACATCATATTTTGCTGCAACTGAGTGGAATACATCTGCAACCATCGATGCTTTATCGTTTTCAGCAACGGTTTTATAGCCAAAATGCGTGGTCTTTTCTTGATTCTCGTTCATGATTAATCTCTATCGTGGCAATAAAGTCTAGTGTACTTGATTGTGGCTGTAGGGTGCAATTTGATTATAACTAAATCACCAGATTAGCGATTATTTTTATCATTAAGCGCAGGGTTACTGGCCTGCGATGAAACTGCTTTGACCCAGAGATTTAGCTTTCGCCGCTGCATGAGATGCTTTGCGGGCAAGATTGGTAAAGTCACCCTCGTTTTCATATTTGGCAATACCAAGGGCTAAGTGGATTGGAGGTAATTTAGTACCATTCTTTGAACTAACAAAACGAAGCTTCTCAACGCCATTACGGACTTTTTCAGCAATGACATTGGCCGTTTCAGGCTCTATGTCGGCAAGTAAGATAGTAAATTCATCTTTGCCTGTACGGCCAGGTAAACCACTTTCAAGTACATATTTTTGTACTTGCTTGGCGACTTTATTCAAAATAACCTCGCCAATGACATCACCATAATTATCAATAAAATGGTCAAGGTTTTCGATATGAATCGCAATTGCACATATCGCTTTGTTTTGGTCGAGCCATAACTGTGTCTGTTGGTTTAAATAATGACGCTTGTATAAACCTGTTTGCTGATCAGTTATGTGTTGCTTACGTAATTGCGTGAGTTGTTTTTGTGTTTTCTCTTGTAACGACTTGGCTTTGGCTATTTCTTGTTTAAATTGACGATGCTGAGCAAGTAGTTGCTCAGATTGCTTGCTCAGCATTTTTAACGCGTGGCGTGTTTGTTCTTTGTTGTTCTCATCAATTGCATGAACACAATCATTTATATGCTCGGCAAAACGAACAATGTGTTGTTCATTATTATTTGCGCCGCGAGATAAGGAATTAATAACAGAGTCAACGTTGCGAACAATGGCCGTTTTCATTTTGTGGCCTTGCTCAATGAAATCAAAATAAAGCTGTTCTATATAAACTGAATCGATAGAGACTTTTTGGGCTATTGCACGGTCGAGAGTGGCATTGAGTTTAGGATTTACTTGGCTGACGTAAGTGTAAACTACTTGGTAATTTAGCGGCGACGGCGGTAATGCGTGATGTTCTAAAAAGATACACACCTTCGTCATTTTTTCTTGGGCAATTACCATGGAATCATGGAACATCATTTTCAATACCACTAAATACGCATAACAACCATAAAATCATCTCCTCCGTAAGGTTTCTTTTGCTTCCAAGCAATAATCCGCAAATTATATTGATAATTTGTGTTCAATTAATTTGGGTATACCAGTCTACAGTAATCTGTAATGAGTCTATTTAAAAGCAAAATCGCTAACTTTGGAACATAAATTTGTTTCGTTTGGGTTCATTAGTTGATTTTATCGGCAACTTTAACAAGTGTAACTGAAAGCTGTATAAACACTGTGCATTGTTGATTCTGCAATGGTGTTTATTTGACCGTACTTTAGGTGAGCTTGGTCGCATTTGTTTGGGTTTTTTTACATGCTACGTTACTTTATCGATAAAGATTAAAATGAATAAGAAGCCCATGAGACAAACCCTATCTAGAACATTAAATCATTCACTGATTGCTGTTGCACTCGCCTGTACCTTAAGCGCATGTCAAATAACAAAAGTGGATGCTGATCAGCAGTTTACTCAAGTTGCGCAACACATTGTTGATTATCGAGCGAGTATTAATCCATATGGTAAGGCCGAAGGTGTTGATGGTTATTTATTAGAGAACCTTTCAGCCTCATTTCTTGAGAAAAAATATCAAAAAAATACTGAATTTCTTGCTGAGCTAGATGCAATTGACCGCGATAAGCTGTCGGAAGAAAATCGCATAAATTTAACGATTTTACGTGGGCAAGTACAAAATAGTGTCGATGAATATGTCTTTAATACGCATTATATGCCACTGACATCTGAGTATGGTTTTCACTCAAGCTTGTCGTTTATGATTTCAAGCTCAGACTACACAAAAGCAAGTGATTACGAGCTATATCTAGCAAAATTACAGCAAATACCACGCTTTTTTGAACAAAACATTGGTTGGATGCGTAAAGGCCTTGAAGTAGGGTTAACACAGCCCAAGGCGGTTTTAGAAGGGTATCAAGATTCAATTACTGCTTATATTGTTGATGATGCCACTCAGTCTGAGTTCTACAAACCATTTTTAAAAAATACTGCTGGTGTGAGTCATAGCAAATTCGTGAACTTACAACAGCAAGCAAAAAAAATTATCAAACAGCAAGTTATTCCTGCTTATAAAGATTATCTCACCTTCTTTAATGATGAATACCAACCAGGTGCACGCACTGATATTGGTATTTCTAGTACGCCAAACGGTAAAGCATTTTACGAAAACCGTGCAAAGTACTACACCACGACTGATATGACGCCAAAAGAAATCCATGAGTTGGGCCTTAAGGAAGTGGCGCGTATTCGTGCTGAAATGGATGAAATAATCAAAGAGGTAGGCTTTGAAGGTAGTTTTGCTGAATTTGTACATTTCTTGCGTACCGATCCGCAGTTTTATGCAAAAACACCAAAAGAATTATTGAAAGAAGCATCTTATATTGCGAAAAAAATGGATGCACAATTGCCTAAGTTATTCCATACCTTACCAAGAATGCCTTATGGCGTTGCGCCAGTGCCTGAAAGTATTGCTCCTAAATATACGACCGGACGATACTCGGGTTCGCGTCGTGATGATCAAGCCGGCTACTATTGGGTCAATACGTATGCACTGGATAAGCGTCCACTCTATGTACTCGAAGCGTTAACACTTCATGAAGCTGTGCCTGGTCATCATTTACAAATATCACTCAATGCTGAGCTTGAGTCATTACCAAGTTATCGTCGCAATGCATATTTATCGGCATTTGGTGAAGGTTGGGGGCTTTATTCAGAATTTTTAGGCATAGAAGCTGGCTTTTACCAAGACCCTTACAGTGACTTTGGTCGCCTAACTTACGAAATGTGGCGAGCTGCGCGTTTAGTGGTTGATACTGGCATGCACATGTATGGTTGGAGTCGTGAGCGGGCTATGAAGTTTATGAGTGAAAATACTGCACTGTCATTACATAACGTTAAAACGGAAACCGATCGTTATATTTCTTGGCCAGCGCAGGCGCTCTCTTACAAAATTGGTGAGCTAACAATTAAGCGCTTGCGTCATGAAGCGGAACAAGCACTAGGACAAGATTTTGATGTGCGAGAGTTCCATCATCAAATTTTGCGTCATGGCTCGGTTCCTATGTCTGTACTTGAAGAGCAAATTCAGCTTTATATTAACGCTGAACTTGCAAAAAAAGCGTAACAGACAGAGAGTTTAAAAAAGGCGTGTTTAAAACACGCCTTTTTGTTTATTGCGTGTATTTTAAACTACTTATATGATTTGCAGGAAATCGTCACTACAAAGGGGCCTTGAATGAGTGATTTTATAATTTTCAGTATTGATGTATTTGCCAGCTTATTTATCTTTTTACTTGGAGTTGGATTGCTGGTGATAATCTGTTTTTACATCAGTGATGTAACCCAGTCTAAACATGCTATTCGTCGCAATTATCCTGTGATAGGACGGTTTCGTTATTTTTTTGAGCGCCAAGGCGAGTTTTTTCGTCAGTACTTTTTTGCAATGGACAGGGAAGAGCTTCCTTTTAACCGTGCAGAGCGTAGCTGGGTGTACCGAGCAGCCAAAAATGTGGATCGCACGACCGCATTTGGATCAACACAAAGTTTAGAAACAACAGGCACTGTAATGTTTATGAACTGTGCATTTCCAACGTTGGATGAAGAAGCGCTTGAACCTAGTTATGTCACTTTAGGCCCATATTGTGAGCAGCCCTATTCGACTAATTCGTTATTTAACATTTCGGGCATGAGCTTTGGTGCATTGTCTAAACCTGCTGTGCGAGCATTATCGCGAGGCGCTAAACTGGCTGGTTGTTGGATGAATACGGGGGAGGGGGGATTAAGCCCATATCACCTTGAAGGAGGGGCTGACATTGTATTTCAGATTGGCACAGCTAAATACGGTGTGCGAGATGAACAAGGCAAGCTTAGTCTCGAAAAGCTAAAGTCCATCGCTGAACACGAACAAGTTAAGATGTTTGAAATAAAGATGAGTCAGGGCGCTAAACCAGGTAAAGGTGGCATGTTGCCAGGTCGTAAAGTTACAGCTGAAATTGCCAAAATTCGAGGGATCCCAGAGGGACATGACTCTATTAGCCCTAATGGTCATCCCGAAATTAAAACACCCGCTCATTTGCTCGATATGATCGCAACCGTGCGCTCTACAACAGGTAAACCTACCGGTTTTAAGGCTGTGATTGGTGAATATGCGTGGCTGGAAACTTTATTTAGTGAAATTAATAATCGCGGGATTGAGTCTGCACCCGACTTCATAACAATCGATAGCGCGGATGGTGGTACAGGTGCGGCACCACAACCTTTAATGGATTCTGTTGGTTTGCCGCTTAAGGAAAGCCTGCCTTTAGTGGTTGATTTACTGAAAAAACATGGCCTGAGAGAGCGTGTTAAAGTGATTGCTTCTGGAAAGTTAATTGTGCCTTCAAAGGTTGCATGGGCACTTGCACTGGGTGCTGATTTTATTGTTTCGGCGCGCGGACATATGTTTTCATTGGGCTGTATTCAAGCACTGCAATGTAATAAAGATACTTGCCCTACTGGCATAACAACGCACAATGAACGCTTACAACGAGGTTTAGATGTAACGGATAAAGCACAGCGCGTCGCTAACTATAATAAATATATTCACTACGGTGCAGGGCTCATTGCTCATTCCTGTGGCGTATCAAGTGCCAGAGAACTTGCTCGTCATCATGTGCGTGTGGTGCAAGAGAATGGCTTATCAGAGCCGCTCGATAAAATGTACGAACATTATCAGTAAAGAACAAAGGCGCTCAATGCGCCTTTATTTAATTTAGTAAGCTGACAAGCAATGAGTAAAACTCATCTTTAGAGGTGCAACTTGTTGCATTGAGCATGAGTTGTTCACCCAGCACTAACGTTTGTTGTTGTACAGCCAGTCGAGCTTGCTCATCTTCTATACCATCAATATCAGCAACATGTGCGAGGCCAATCGTACGGCGAATAAGCTCAGCACCACAATAACCAATCGCGTCACGCAATACATCGTGTAAATAATCTTCGGTAAATGCGTTACTTGCAAAGCTAACATCCGTTGTTTCGCTATTTGCAAGACGTAGCCAATGTTGTTCAAATTGGTTATAGCAATCTTGTAAGCAGGTTAATAAATGTGTTTGATATTGACGGCGCTTTGCAAGCTCAGTAATACGACCATTTTGAGCACAATAGTTTAGTAACAGATTGCCCATAAAAGAACCAATATCGAAGCCAATAGGGCCAAAAAAGCCAAATTCGGGGTCTATCATTTTGGTGCTGTTTGCATCCACAAAAATGCTGCCACTGTGCATGTCACCGTGTAATAAAGTTTGTGGGCTCGATAGGAACTTAGCTTTTAACTTGGCTGCTGCAAGTTTTAGAGCCTGATTATTACGAATACTCTCTACATGACTTTTAAGTTCGATGGGAAAGTTATTTCGCTCATGCTCGATATAGGGATCTGTAAAAAACAAATCTTCAGTAATTTTGCACAAGTCAGGGTTAATAAATTGACTGACTTTGGCCTTTTTATCTTCTGCAGATAAATAAAAATCAGAGTTATAAAAGCTTGTATAGCTTAGATAAAGTGCGACATGACTTGCCAGCTTTGGAAATTGCTCTGCATTGTTTTGTGCACTACGCAATATTTGTAGATGCCCCAAGTCTTCAAGAACCGTTAATGCTAAATCAGCATTGTGATGCAAAATCGCGACGGTATGCTCGGGGCATAATTGACCATGATTGATAAGTACTTCGGCTTCAATACGTGCTCTATCTAATGATAATGGCCACGACTCACCAACACAGCGGGCGTAGGGTAAAGCCTGTTTGAGAATTACGCTGTTACCATCTTGATCTGCGATACGAAAAACAAGGTTTAAATTACCATCACCAAACTCATACGCGTTGAGCTCTGCATTATCAGCGAAAACAGTAATCAACTCTTTTTTGATGATCTCTTTAATATAATCAATAGCATGCTCTGCAGTGAAGGCTATGTAGTTCGCCATGGTTTCATCTCATTGAAAAGTAACTTTAAGCATTCTATACCTTCATGCGTTTAGATGTCCATACATCTAGCTTGTTAGTTGTGAAAACTGCTGTAGAATAGCAATCTGCTAATTAAGTAACTTGGACTTACTATGAAAGACCTCATCGCAAATAGCATCAAATACCAAAGTGGTACTTTAACAGTGCTTGACCAGTATTTACTGCCTCATCAACAACATTGGCATGTATGTCACGATGTTGCAGCAATGAAAGATCTGATTTTAACGTTGAAAATACGTGGAGCACCTTTGATTGGTCTAGGAGCCAGCTTGCTTGTAGCTCATTTGGCTGAGCAAGGCATGAGTAAAGAAGCGCTTGCAGATGCGATTGATGAGTTAGAGTCTACCAGACCAACGGCTGTGAATCTGATGCATTGCATGACCAAGCTGCGAGAGGCTTTAGCAAAAAGTGACTTTGTTGAAGAGATGGTTAAAACAGCAGAGCAGTTATTTAATGAGGATATAGCGCTTTGCGATAGCATGGCTGAACATGGTGCAAACCTTGTATTAAAAGGCGATAACATTCTTACCCATTGTAATACAGGTGCATTAGCTACTGCGGGCATTGGTACTGCACTAGGTGTGATATATAAAGCACAACAACGCCACGGTGATATTCACGTATGGGTTGATGAAACAAGACCTTTATTACAAGGTGGCCGACTTACCGCGTTCGAGCTTGAATGTTGGCAAATACCGTACACATTAATTTGCGATAATATGGCTGCAAGTCTAATGGCAGCGGGTAAAGTCGATAAAATCTTTGTTGGGGCAGACCGTATTGCCGCTAATGGGGATTTTGCCAATAAAGTAGGCACCTACAATCTTGCTGTTTTAGCTCACTTTCATAATATCCCATTTTATGTTGTTGCGCCTCTCACTACGTTAGATACAAAAACAGCCTGCGGTGATGATATTGAAATCGAACAGCGCAGCCCCATTGAGGTACGTGGTGTGAGTGGCAGCTTTGGCGAAGCCTTGTGGGCTCCTAATAACGCACAGGTTTATAATCCCGCTTTTGACGTCACGCCGGCTAAGCTAGTAACAGGGTGGGTACTTGATACGGGCGTTTATAATCAAGCAGACATTGCCCGTGGGGCATTAAGGGAGTTAAAATAGCGATTTGGGAAAGCGCTTACTTATAAGCGCTTTACTGGTTTTGAAGGGGGCTTTTCACCACATAAACCCACGCATTTGCTCCACACTGAAACTGCTGTGCAATCCGTTGATAATCATCAACCTCATACTCATCAGCTTGGGCAAGCTCTTGCTTTGTAATTGCGTAAATTGTGCCATTAACTGTGTCGTTTTGATTCCCAGTGTAAAATAGGGCAGGATGAAAACGCTGCCCACTACTTTTTAAAACAGCCGCATCAGTAATTTCAATTTCGCCAATGACATAACCTAATAAGGTAGCTGACTGACCTTCGAGTAAGCGCCCAAAAGTGTCTAGCTGAACTTGCGGGTATTGCAACGTCCCATATGAAAACAACTTTTCCATGTTAATCCAGTAACGGGAAACGTTTAGCGATGGCTGATTCTGTACTTTTAGCAACCCATCCTTCGGTATTATTAAATAAGCGAATTGCTGTAAATTCAGGATTACTGCCCATATCAAACCAATGGGGGGTAAGCTCTGGCACAGAAATCAAGTCACCTTGCTCGCAAAGCACTTGATAGACCTTATCGTTTAAATGTAAGCAAAATAACCCTTGGCCTTTTACAAAAAAGCGCACTTCATCTTCGCTGTGAGTATGTTCAAATAAAAACTTGCTACGTAATTCCGCTGCATTCGGGTTACCTTTAGCCAGTGAAATAACATCGACAGTTTGATAGCCCCCTTCGCTCTTAAGCTGTTCTATATCGTTATCATAGGCAGCTAAAATTGCGTCATGACTGGTGCTTTCATCAATATGCTGAGTTGCTTTCCATTGCTCGAAACGTACCCCTACTGCTTTAAGTTCTTTTGCTATGGCGCTTAAGTCTTCACTATAAAACAATACATCGTCAGCGTTGTTATCATTAAAAATCGTTAATTGACTCATGCTAAAAGCTCCGCGCTAAATGTCGTAAAATCATTAATATATGGGTGCGCGTCACTCACTTGTTGGCCATCACGAACAAGGTGCAAGGTACGAAGACCCGCAGCTTTTGCAGCATTAAGCTCTGCTTCCACATCGCTTAAGAACAACACCTCTGCGGCGTCAAATGGCAACTCTGCAATAATATTCTCGTAAGAGTGCTGCTGTTGCTTAGCGCCAACTTTAGTGTCAAAGTAGTTGCTGAACAAAGGTCTAATATCGCCGTAATCAGAAAACTCAAAAATAAGGTGCTGCGCTTTTACTGAGCCAGAAGAGTACACATACAGGTTTTTTCCTGCTTGTTTTTGAGCTTGCAAGAAATCATAAGCATCAGGGTAAATATGACCTGTAAAATCGCCATTTTCATAACCTGTTTGCCAAATTAAACCCTGTAATTGTTTTAATGGTGTGACTTTTTGGTCTGTTGCAATCCAATGTAGCAAGGTATTTATTACTGTTTCTAAGTCAGCTTCTGGCTGCTCAATGTGCGCTTTGACTGCGCTTATCTGCTCTACAACGTCAGGGTCGTTCTTGTGTGTTTTAATAAACTCAGGGAGTTGCCCTGCAGCATAAGGAAATAACACATCTTTGACAAATGAGATGCGTGTAATCGTTCCTTCAATATCGGTTAAAATTGCTTTGATCATAATTGCACTCCAGCTTGAATGCCCTCTAGTTTTAGACGTTCGAGCTCACAACTGAATAAAAACTCTAGCCCTTCTAAGTGGCGTAAAACTTCTTTAATGTCTCTGCCTACAACGTATAAACCATGACCACGAATAAGCACCGCATGTTCAATTGGTGTGTGCAAGTGATGATCGCTGACTAATAAGCTAAGACGGTCAATATCTTGGTCATTATCAAAAATAGGAATACTAAGTGTATCTAGATGTGATTTTACCCCACTCAAGGCTTTTTGCATTTCGTAGCCATGTAAATGAATGGCATGACCTTTGATTACGCGAGATAATACCGTTGCAGCTACTGAGTGGGTGTGAAGAACAAACTTTGCTGAAGGGATCAGCTTATACATGTTCAAGTGAAGCTCTGTTTCTGCGGATGGTTTACCTGAGCCCTTAGTGCGGTTTCCGTTATGATCAAACTCAATAAATGCATGGGTACCAAGTTGGCCTTTATCAAAACCACTGGCGGTGACCACATAACCACTTTCTGTACGAGCTGAGAAGTTACCACCAGTAGCAGGAACCCAACCACGTTGGCTTACCCACTTACCAGCTTCAATTAGTTCTGAAATAGCGGTATTGTTATGCATACATTCCTCGACATTCTAAAAGTTTTTTAGACGGCTATACATCTGTTTTAAGCAATGATAGCATCGCTTCGGGCGCAAAACCATCTTTAAGGAATCTCTGTGTTTGAAAGTAAATTACCAAACTTAGGCATCAGTATTTTTAGTCAAATGACAGCTTTGGCAAATCAGCATCAAGCTATTAATTTATCTCAGGGTTTTCCTGAATTCGATGCGCCTGAATTGCTAAAAAAACAGCTCAACCATTATGTGTTAGAAGGCTTTAATCAATACGCACCTTCTAGTGGCATTGTGCGCCTGCAACAGCAAATTGCGGCACTGATAGCTAGAAAATACCATAACAACATAGATTATGAGCAACAAGTAACGGTGACATCAGGCGCAACCGAAGCATTATTTGTTGCCATTCAAACGCTTGTAAAAGAGGGTGATGAAGTAGTGGTGTTTGATCCCGCTTATGACTCATACCAACCAGCGATTGAGCTGGCTGGTGGGCGATCGGTTCATGTGGCATTACAGGCTCCTGATTATCGTATTGATTGGCAAGTCGTTGCGAATACTATTAGTGAAAAAACCCGTGCTATTATTATCAATACACCACACAACCCGAGTAGCAAAACGCTTAAAGCTGAAGACTTTTCAGCACTTAAGGATCTTGTTAAAAAACATGATTTATATGTCATCAGTGATGAAGTTTATGAGCATATTATTTTCGATAAAGAAGCTCATTTAAGTGTACTCACTGACGCAGAATTGTTTGCTCGCAGTTTTGTCATTTCAAGCTTTGGTAAAACCTTCCACAGTACGGGGTGGAAAATGGGTTACTGTGTGGCACCGAGTGAGTTAATGGAGGAGTTTCGTAAAATTCATCAATACGTGACATTTTCTAGTTTTACTCCTGCACAGCATGCACTCGCTGATATGTTAGAGTTAAAACCTGAGCATGTTGAGCAGTTAAATGAATTTTATCAGCAAAAGCGTGACTTACTAAGTGAAGCATTAAAAGAAAGCCGTTTCACTATTTTGCCAAGTGAAGGAACCTATTTTTTATTGCTTGATTACAGTGACGTGTCTGATTTAGATGATGTTGAGTTTTGTCATTGGTTAGTTGAGCAAGCAGGTGTGGCGGCAATTCCATTGAGTGTGTTTTACAGCACTCAGAGTCACGATAAAGTGATACGGTTATGTTTTGCCAAAAATGATGACACGTTAAAACGTGCCGCGGAGATTTTATGTCAACTTTAACCTTAGCCTTAGTACAGTCATCACTGCATTGGCTTGATAAAAGCGCTAACCTTGCACACTTTACTGAGCAACTTAATAGTTTTAATGAGCAAGTTGATTTAATCGTATTACCAGAAACCTTTGCCACTGGTTTTGCGATTAATCTTGATTGCAGTGAGCCAGAGCAAGGTGAAGTACTAAATTGGTTACAAGCCACAGCAAAGCAAAAGAATGCCGTGATTGCTGGCTCTGTGCTGGTTGCGCAAGGAGACAAAAAGGCAAACCGCTTTTATTGGGTTTGGCCAAATGGTGAAGTGAGATTTTACGATAAACGCCATTTATTCTGCTTAGGTAACGAAGGCGATTATGTTATTGCAGGTAAACAGCGTGAGGTGTTCACCATCAATGATTTTCGTATTCTCCCACAAGTGTGTTATGACTTACGCTTTCCCGTGTTTCAGCGTAATAGTGATGATTATGATGTAATGATTAATATCGCAAACTGGCCAGCAGCCAGACGTCATGTATGGGACACATTATTAAAAGCACGAGCGATGGAAAATCTTTGTTATGTTGCAGGTGTCAATCGCATCGGTGAAGATGGCAATGATGTTGCCCACAGTGGTGGCACAGCAATTTATGATTTTAAAGGGGATACGCTTGCTAAGCTAGATGATAATCAGTCGGGTATTATTATTCAGCATATAGAAAAATCGCCGCTGGAGGATTTTCGTCGTACTTTTCCTGCCCACTTAGATGCTGATCAATTTCAGTTACTCTAAGCCGAACCCTTAAAAATTTGTTAAACTCATGGTTGTTTTTTTTACTGTAAGCAATCATGAGTTACAAAATCACGCCTGTTATTCTTGCTGGTGGCATCGGCTCTCGGCTATGGCCATTGTCGCGTAAAGCAATGCCTAAACAATTTTTATCTTTGCTTAGTGATGAGTCACTGCTACAAAGTACTTTGAAACGGGTGATAAGCTCACGCTTCAATCCGCCTATTTTGGTATGCAATGAAGAGCATCGCTTTATTGCGAAGTCACAGGTATCTGAAGTCGTTGATGACTTTACTTTGCTACTTGAGCCAGAAGGTAAAAACACGGCGCCAGCTATCGCACTAGCCGCTGAATATGCAGTGCAAAATGGTTTAATGGATCCGTTATTAGTCATGCCCGCTGATCACCATATTAGTGATTTTGAAAAGTTAATAGCGCGCTTAGATGACGCTATTGCTCTTTGCGAACAACAGCAACTAATAACATTTGCAATTAAACCGACCGCACCACATACCGGTTATGGTTACATCCGCCAAGGTGAAGAGCTAAGCCATGAAGGGTGTTTTAAGGTTGTAGAGTTTAAAGAAAAGCCAGCTCAAACGCTGGCAGAGCAATACGTACTTAGTGGTGACTATAACTGGAATAGTGGCATGTTTTTGTTTCTACCTAATGTGTATTTAAACGAGCTTAACCGCTTTGCACCAAAAATAGCAGAAAGTGTCACTAAGGCTGCTGAATTTAAAGAAGATCTAGGTTTTCTCAGGCCGAATAACACAGTACTTAGTACATGCCCAAGTGACTCAATTGATTACGCTATTTTAGAGCGTAGTGACAAGGTCGCAGTGATCCCGATTGATTTAAATTGGAGTGATATAGGGAGCTTTTCTGCGCTTTCGAAACTTGCTGATAAAGACCCGTTTGGTAATTACTTAAGCTCACAAGGGGTGAGCGTTGATAGCGATAATAATCTACTAATAAGCGAAGCCGATCATACAATTGCCGCGTTAGGGGTGACTAATAAAGCAATTATACATACCCATGATGCGACTTTAGTCGCTGATAAAAATGCCCTTAATAAACTCCCTGAGTTACTCAAACAACTTACTGTATCAGCAAGTGATAAACTAACGCACCATCAAGTCGTATTTAGGCCATGGGGTAACTATCGCACATTGGTAGAAAGCGTTGGTTTTAAAGTAAAAAAAATTAGCGTCAATTGTGGCGCTACGCTGTCTACACAACGGCATCAACATCGAGCAGAGCATTGGGTTGTGGTTTCAGGTATTGCAAGTGTACGTGTGGGCGATGATGAATTTGAACTAAGTGCCGATCAGTCTTGCTACATTGCAGCAAAGCAAATACATCGCTTAGCTAACTATTATCATGAGCCACTTGTTGTTATTGAGGTGCAAACCGGTGCTGTTTTAGATGAATGCGATATTGAACGTTTTGAAGATGAGTATGGCCGAAATGGCCACAACTCTTGACGCTTAAGTAAGTTGCGCTTACTGAAAACGCTATTATGCTCTTTACTCAAGAGGCAAGCTAAACTAAACCAATAGCGAGCCCTAAAATGAGTACCAGCCAGAAAATAGCGGTCTCTCTGAAATGGTTCAACAGCCAAAAATAAATTAACGCGAGTACCCCAGAAATGGCAGCGCTAACAATGGATGCAATGAAACCAAGGCCGAACATTAGGTTAAACAACAACACAATAGCTGTGTAAATACCCGCACATAAACTGGGTCGTTCGGTATTTATTAACAGCTTTAATAATGCAACTAAAATTAAAATTTTAAAAATCAGCATAAGTCCTATCCTTGGTTCTGTAGTGCGTTAATTATCATTACTTGAGTAACGGTACTTTGTATATTTAATTTGTTTGGCCTTATAACTACATCTAATTTAGCTCAACTCACTTCTTACATGTGCCAAATATGCTTGCAAGCTTTCTTGCCAAAGGCCTAGCGCACCGGTGAGGGATTCCTTTAGGGGCTTATTATCGAGTAATTTACGTTCTACTTTTTTT
The DNA here is from genome assembly GCF_021729425.1 of Pseudoalteromonas sp. CF6-2. Lineage (NCBI taxonomy): Bacteria > Pseudomonadati > Pseudomonadota > Gammaproteobacteria > Alteromonadales > Pseudoalteromonadaceae > Pseudoalteromonas > Pseudoalteromonas sp. CF6-2. Next base: position 3,420,451 of record NZ_CP091442.1, on the reverse strand, counting down.
AATTCTAAGCCATAGCGGTTAAAGCCAAGCTGTAAAGCAGTACTTGCTTGGCGGTGCAAGAGCTTTATACATTGCTCTTTATCATCTTCAACGAGTTGCTGGCAGCGAATTAGTTTATTACGAGCTGATAAAACAAATTCATTATAAATAGAGGATACTTCATCTTCATTGAATGAACTAATAAGTGCTGCGGCAGCTGTTTCATCGTAAAGGGTATCTCGAAGCTCGACTGCGATGCTCGCCGCTTGATTTGATTGTGAATCACTAAGCGCTTGGCGCAGCTTTTGCTGTTTAATTGGTTTGCCAACGATGTCTTTGATACCTAGAGCCAAATATTCTTTTATTTCATCAGGGCTGAGGCTTGCAGTAAAAGCAAGCACAGGAGTACGTTGGTTTAGATGGTCCATCGCCTTGAGCCTTTTAAGCACTTCTTGGCCTGTCAGATCCGGTAAATTCATGTCGAGAAGTACGACATCAAAGTGATGCTTTTGCATCAGATCAATAGCGCTATTTCCGTCTTTTGCCAGCTTAATTTTATGCTCGTCATCAGCCATAAATTCAATTGCAATCTTTTGGTTTAAGTCGAGATCTTCCACTAATAGAACATCTAGGCCTGTGACATAATCTTTAGATTGATGGCGTTGTTCTACAAGGCTTAATTCACCAACAGCAAGGTTAATATCAAAGCTAAACGTACTACCTTTTGCCAGCTCACTTTTTATATTTAACTTACTGCCGAGCTTTTCAAGCAAGCGACTAGTAATCGCCAAGCCGAGGCCTGTACCGCCTTTTTCTTTTCCTGCGCTACTTTGTACATAGGGTTCTGTTAGATATGCTATTTCTTCATCTTCAATGCCTGGGCCTGAGTCAATAACACTGATGCGAAGGAGGTTTTCAAACTGACCTTCTTTAAGTAGTTTTACATGAATTTTGACTGAGCCGTGATCTGTAAATTTAATCGCATTACCGACAAGATTGATGATTACTTGTCTGAGCTTTTGTTGATCACAGTAGTAACATGCTTGCTCAGGAAGGTCATAAATAAGTTCAAACTTTAAGTGCTTTTGTTCAGCCAGAGGACTCAGCAATAGACACAAATTATTAAGCCATGTTTTAAGCTCAACATCTTCTTCGTAGAGGGCTTCGTCTCGCTGGTCGAGACTTGCATAATCAAGTACCTTATCGACCAGTAAATTAAGGGATTCAGCTGAGTTAATAATCGCTTCGCAATAAGGTTTATCTCGGGGATCGCTAGATTGGTTCATAATAAGCTGCGCACTGCCTAAAATACCATTCAAAGGAGTGCGAATTTCATGGCTGATAGTCGATAAAAATAATCCTCTAATTTCGAGGTCTTTATGTGCTTTCTCGGTAAGCTGATTTAAATTTTGCTCGCGTCTTTCATTACAAAGTAAAGCCATACCTGTGGCGTAAAACATAGGTGCAATGACACCATTGATAAACAGCGTGATACTAAACCAGTTCTCAGATAATAAATTGGCTGTACTGACATCACCCATCATTAAGGTGCGACCAGTGAATACTGCAAGAATAATTACTAAGATCATAATGTATACAATGCTGCCATTCGGATAGCTTTTCCGACCGTTACGGATAAATAGAGCCAGCAAAAATAATGATTCAATAATGTGCTGTAAATCTGAGACGAGGATTCGGCTACGTAGCTCGGTATTGTCTGTGGCAAGGTAAATCATTGTCAGTGCCAGCACGATAGTTATGCCAATAAAGGCTTTTAAACCAATACATTTCGCGTTAAAAAATTGGCAAATTGCGAGAACGTGAATGATTGATGCGCTAAACATAAATGAGTTAGCGATGGAAATACTCGCGATGTTATTGATATGACCATGCAGTGCAAAGCTCATAACTGAAATAAACATCACCAATGGGTAAAAAATATAAAGTAAGGTGCCTGGAGTATTTTTGTTGGTTCGCCACGTGAGATAACTAAGTAATGTCATCACAGCCATCATGGCTGCGCTTGCATAGTAGAGGGTCGCTGAGTCGAGCATTGTATTTCCGAGGCATTAATTAACAGCTTGAGAATAAAGTCTATTGTTATGTTTAGCAACCAGAAACAAAAACAGACGCAATGTGCGTCTGTTTTTTAGAGAATAAATCTTAACGAATTTCGTCAGGAATATTTTGCTGTGCCCAAGATAAAAGCTCAATACGGTTACGGCATTTAGTTTTTCTAAATGCACTGTATAGATGAGTTTTCACCGTGTGCGGACTAATACTTAAGTCCTCAGCAATCTCTTTGTTTTTAGAACCTTTGCTCATTAGCGAAATGATCGCTTTTTCGCGTTTAGTTAGTTTAACAGGTTCAATATCACCATCAGTCAATTTATGTAATGCATCTTTGTTGAACTGCAACATGCGATTTAATGCGTTACACATTATTTCACGGCGATACCAAAGTTGGTCTTCTAACAATAGACGAATGCCTTTCATTAACACGTCGGCATTATCTGTTGTGTAGAACACACCACGAATACCCGTTAATAAAGCGCGATTCGCAAGTTCTGGGTTTTCATCAAGATTAAACAATACAATGTCGCATTTAATACGAAGATTCACCAGTTGCTCTTTAAGTTTTCCCCACGCGTCGGTGCTTGATGTTTCAATGAATAACAAGCGTGTACCTTCCGGAACTTCAGAAATATCAGTACCAGATGTAACCGCAAGGCCTTGAGTCTTCAATAAAGGTTCTAAGACATTAATGCCAATTGTGTTAACCGGTTCCGAATCTAATAGTAAAAAGGCTGAACTACTCATATTTATACACTCTTGAATAAAGTTGACTCTTGCATCCTACCACGCCATCCACCCCTTTCGTATTAGAAATTTCTGAGTCTTGCGCAGGAAAAGTACAGTTTGTGTCTATTTTGTTTCAAAAAATACCGTTAGTTAACCTTAATATTTATGTTAACTAACTGATATCTATTTATAATAGACAGTATTAGTTAGTTTGTATTGTTTTTTACAATTATTAACATTAAAACGTATTAGATTTGTTGTTTCTTCTTATCTTGATAAGGAGGCCAACCCATCTCTTTACCTGCAAGCATGTGTAGGTGGATATGGTACACGGTTTGGCCGCCATGGTCATTGCAATTCATAACAACGCGAAAACCATCATCACTAAAACCAAATTGCTTCGCGAGTTTTGCAGCCACTACATATAGGTGACCAACAAGAGGTGCATGCTCCTGTGTGATGTCATTAATCGTTGCGATAGGCGTTTTTGGAATAATTAAAACGTGAAACGGTGCTTGTGGATTTATATCTTTAAAAGCGAGTGCTAAATCATCTTCATACACGATATCAGAAGGGATTTCGCGGTTAATTATCTTTGTAAAAATAGTCTCTTGGCTCATACTTAGCTCTCTTAATTCGTAGTTAATTGACCGCCCACTAATGACAAACTTTATTTGCAGTGTCAAACTGAAACTGCCGCAAGTTAAACAACCAAGGAGTGATCATGCGTAAGTCAGTATTACTAACTAGTATGTTTGCACTATTTTACAGTGCCAGCAGCCTAGCTGAAACTATCCACTTTCCAGAAGAGTTTGTGCCTTTGCAGGTGGGTGAACGTTTAATAGAACAATCGTTTTTTAGTCGAGTTGACGATGTTGAGCTTGCACCTGGTACTTATCAGTTAAAATTAAAATACACCGATCTTTATGAACAAGGTTATGACGATCATCAAGTTGTTGAATCGGAGCCATTTTGGGTTGAAGTAACGGTTGAAAGCGGCAAAAACTATGATTTAGTGTTTAATCGTGCCAGCAATGCCGTGGCAGCAGAAGTGTTTGCTGAATCACCGCAAGTAAGTTTAAAAGCAAAAGGTAGCGAGCTTGCTATGCCATTATCAACCATAGGCTATCGTACAGCACCAGCACCAGCACCAGCACCTGCTCAAGCCGTGGCGAGGGCGCCTGTTGCTGCATCAAGTCCTCAACCGGCAACGGCAGCCCCTGTTACTTTGCCAGCAAAAGTACCCGGCGGACAGGCGGGCTTGAAAAATATGCCAAACGCAGCGTCCATGCTTGAGTTTTGGTGGCAACAAGCAAGCCCTGAAGAGCGTCGTGCATTTTTAGATAAAGTGACAAAATAAGAATTGGAAAATTAAAAGGCGCTGATTTTCAGCGCCTTTTTTGTGCTTGACTTATTATTTTGCGAATAAGTCGTCAACGGTACCTTGTGCAAGTGGGTGATAACCCGCACGGGCTTTTAAGTACACATCATGCGCCCAGTCTTTTTTACCGTTGTTAATAAGTGCTCTATAAAGTGGCACAATTAACTTACGGCGACCAATACCAGATAAGTGCTTATCAAGTGCAGGGTAGATAGGTTGATAACCATTACCGACTGCTAACATAAACCATGCGAAAGCACGCTCCGCATTAGTTGACTGCGTTAGATTGAACTGGTTATCAAGCTCAGTCATTTTCTCAATGCTTAAATCACGAGGTAGGTTATTTAAAAAGTGTAGCCACTCATGAACAGACCAATCCGCGGTTGGTAAGTCAGCTGCGCTAATCTCACCGTTTAGCCATGTTTCTGTAACTGCGTCGACTTTATCGAATGCATCAGACGTTGGGTTTGGTGCATCACTTGGTAAACCAGGCTCAAAAATCCACTCATTTACTTTATCCATGCTGACAATGCCTGGATATTTTTCGATTAAGTTGGCTTTTAAGTAAGTAACAAACTGAGCTGTTGTTAAAGACTTAAATGAAAACTCATCGAAGTAAGCTTTTACAAATGGATCGAACTTATCACGACCAAACTTGTTTTCTAGGTAGATTAAGAAAAGCTGGCCTTTGGTGTAAGGTACTGAGCTAAATGCGTCGTCAGGATCACGGCCATTAAGTTTTAAGTTAAGGCGTGTATCTGGTGCCGGTAACGTTTTAATGAGCTTACGCAAGCCAGCGGCATCAAGCGCTTGTTCCATCACAGCACGGTCACGACCAAATACTTCTTCCATGATGCGGTTTTCAACATAAGACGTGAAGCCTTCGTTTAACCATAAATCTTCCCACGTAGCATTCGTCACTAAGTTACCCGACCAAGAGTGAGCAAGCTCGTGAGCAATTAGATTTACTAAGCTTTTATCGCCAGCAACAACAGTTGGAGTGATGAAGGATAAACGCGGGTTTTCCATGCCACCAAATGGGAAGCTTGGTGGTAGCATTAATAAGTCATAGCGCCCCCATGCATATTCGCCATACATCGCGTTCGTTTTATCAATCATCGCTTGCGTGTCGTTAAACTCAGCCACAGATGCATCTAAAATGGTTGGCTCAGCAAAAATACCGGTTTGCTTAGACATGGCTTTAAATTCTAGATTACCCGCACCAATTGCGATTAAGTATGGCGAGATGGGTTGTGGCATATTGAATAAATAGTCACCATCTTTATAGAGCGCATCTTTGTTGTCTGCACTCATTACCGCACGAATATCTTTTGGTGTGTGAATACGAGCAGAGTACGTCACGCGCATTGCTGGCGTATCTTGTACTGGGATCCAACTACGAGCGTGAATTGCTTGTGATTGGCTGTACATAAAGGGGTGTGACTTACTGGCTGTTTGCTCTGGTGTTAACCACTGTAAACCTGAAGCTTCTGGACGGCTGTTGTAGTAAATACGCGCTTTAACCGCTTGGCTTTTAAATTTAATTGTTAATTTTGAGCCCTTTACGTCATCACGTGCAGCAAGGGTAAAGTCAGCGTTGTGCCAGCTGCCTTTGTCATCTTGATACATGACTTTGTCGATATCTAAATCGCGGGTATCAAGAACAAGCGTTTTGCTGGTTGCATTATGCCAATCTAGCGTATGCTCAACAAAACCTTCTAATTGCTTATCATCAAAATCAACATCTAAATCTAGTAATAGGTGAGTGGTTGTTACGTCATCTAAGTTTGCGTAAGTGTGCTGGCTGATTGCGTCAGCAGTTGCTTGAGAGCAAGCACCGGCCATAGCAAGACTTAAAAGTAATGGTTTAAACTTCATAATAACCCTAGAACGGTAATGAAAAGAGCCTGTTTTATAACATGATTAGTGCAGTGGGTTGAGTGATTTTTACAATCTAATGCGTATTTTGCGACGATAGGTTACACTAATGCGATTAGTTACCGGTAACCTTTGAGGCGTTTTGTGGCTCAGTCCCTGCAATCTTTTCATACCTTTTCTTTGCCAAGCCAATGCCAGCACTTCTATCAAATCGATGATGTGAATCAGCTTATAACTACAGACTTTTCTGTCCCTTTTTGTATTTTAGGCGAAGGCAGTAATACGGTATTTTTATCTGACTACCAAGGCTCAGTGATTCACATGACAACCAAAGGGGTAGCAATTCAAGAACAAAGCGATGCTTTCTTATTGCATGTGGCGGCTGGAGAGAACTGGCATCAATTAGTTGCTATGACTATTGCTAATGGCATGCCTGGGCTTGAAAACCTAGCTCTGATCCCCGGTACTGTGGGAGCCGCGCCTGTGCAAAATATTGGTGCATATGGTGTAGAACTGGAAAAGTTTGTTAGCTATGTTGAATACTTTGATATTGCGACAAAGACGATTAAACGTTTAGCCAAAGACGAGTGCCAATTTAGCTATCGCGACTCTATTTTTAAACATGCACTTAAAAATAAAGCGGTGATCACTCATGTAGGATTACTCTTACCTAAAAAATGGCAGCCAGTACTAAGTTATGGGCCATTGCAAAAACTTACACAACCTTCTCCACAACAAGTGTTTGAGCAAATCATTGCGACTAGAAACAGTAAATTACCTAACCCAAGCGAACTTGCGAATGCGGGCAGTTTTTTCAAAAACCCAGTGATCAGTAATGAGCAGCTAGCATTATTGTTACAACAATACCCAAACTTGCCTCATTATTTTGTCGATTCTGAGCATCATAAAGTTGCGGCAGGCTGGTTGATTGAGCAGGCTGGCTTAAAAGGCTATAAAGTTGCAGGGGTAGAGGTTCATCAGCAGCAAGCATTGGTGTTAGTGAATCACGGTAATAGTAATGGTGATGACTTAATTAAAATGGTGAAACATATTCAGCAGCAGGTCTGGCAAAAATATCAAATTGCTCTGCAACACGAAGTGCGACTGATTAACGCCGAATGTGAATGCCATATTGAATTGGGAGCTTCATCATGAAAGCGCCAGACGGCAATAAACTGGCAATTTTACAGGCTCTGAATACCGGTGGTTTTATTTCTGGTCAGCAATTGGGTGAGCAGCTCGGTATCAGCCGCGCAGCAGTGGGTAAACATATTCACTCTTTGCAGGAAATGGGGCTCGATATTTTCAAGGTCACGGGTAAAGGGTATTGCCTTAATAATAGTGCGGGCTTACTGAACAAAGATAAAATTGGCAAGCATTATAATGAGTTGGGTGGCACCACAGCTAATGTCGAAGTACAGCCAATTATAGATTCTACCAATAGTGAGCTAATGCGTCGCTTACAAAGCGATATTCCACTCACGTCCGGCACCGTACTCGTTGCAGAAATGCAGCAAGCAGGAAGAGGTCGCCGTGGGCGTGTTTGGCAGTCTCCGTTTGGTGCAAATTTATATTTTAGCTATTTTTGGCGTTTGGATGATGGCTTGCAAGCGGCTATGGGTGTATCTATTGCCGTTGGGCTTGCTGTTTACGACACGCTTAAGGCCTTATATCAATTGGATATAGCGCTAAAATGGCCTAATGATATTTACTTAAACCGTGAAAAACTGGCTGGCGTATTAGTTGAGCTTGATGGTCAGCCGCAGGGGCCTTGCCAGCTTGTGATAGGCATAGGTATTAATTTGCATATGCCAGAAAGTGCCAGTCAGCATATCGACCAAGCATGGACAGACTTAAGTCAACATGTTCAGGAACTTGATAAAAATAAGCTGGTGGCTTACTTATGTTTTTATTTAGAAAAACGTTTAGCGCAGTATCAACAAACAGGCTTAAATGATATGTATCTGACGTGGAATCAGTTAAACGCATTTGCAAATGAATACGTTGAGCTTAATACAGGGCATCGGAGTTGGCGTGGTATTTGTGAAGGGATTGACAGCCAAGGTGGCGTTCGTATTCGTCAAGATGGCGAAGTAAAAAGCTATTATGGTGGAGAAATTTCATTGCGTAAGGCTGAGTTATGAAACTGTTAGTTGATGTAGGTAATACCGCAATTAAAGCGGTTTTGTTTGATGGTAACCATTATCAGGCATGCGAACTTAACGCGATACCTTGGTCACAAATACAAGAACTGGTTTATGCGTGTGTGGGTAGCGCAGAGTTACTCAAGCCTTTATTAGCCCAAGCACAACAACATTCCATTCCTAACTTTGAAGCGGTGGTCACTGCTAAGCTTACCACCTTAAGCTGCGCCTATCAGCAGTATCAAAATTTAGGGATCGATCGTTGGTTAGCAGTGATTGCTGCTTTTGTAGAGTATCCTCAGCAAAACTGCATTATTATTGATGCCGGCACAGCTACAACGATTGATGTACTTAACTCTGAAGGTACGCATTTAGGGGGATGGATATTACCAGGTCTTGATTTAATGACGACCTCGTTGACCCAAAACACTAAGCGGGTGTTTGATGATGCACAAATACCTTTTAGTTCTGAATTAGGCTGTAATACACCGAATGGCTTAAAAAATGGTGCGCTGGTGGCCACGATAGGTGCTATTGAACAAGCTAAGCAGCATATAAATGATGCATCAGTTACCTTGTTGTTTGCCGGCGGTTATGGAAAATTGCTAGCTGATTCATTTTCTCACAGTCAATTTGATAGCTTATTGGTTTTTAAGGGCCTTAATTATTGGCGAGAACTGACAGCAAAACCGTAAAAAAGCGGTAATTTGCCTGAATAGTGAGCGTTTAACACATAAAATCACACTTTTTTTAATTTTATTGTTGCATCACAATAAACCTTACCTTAGAATCTCGCCCCGTACTAAAGCAGTGCCGACTTAGCTCAGTTGGTAGAGCAACTGACTTGTAATCAGTAGGTCATCCGTTCAACTCGGATAGTCGGCACCACTTTCCTTTTACCGGAAGTGACTTAGTAAAGAATTTTCGTGGAGGGGTTCCCGAGCGGCCAAAGGGATCAGACTGTAAATCTGACGGCTCAGCCTTCGCTGGTTCGAATCCAGCTCCCTCCACCACTTTATTCTTGACGGTTAGAGGTAGTTTAAGAACAGGTTTCTATGCGGGCATCGTATAATGGCTATTACCTCAGCCTTCCAAGCTGATGATGCGGGTTCGATTCCCGCTGCCCGCTCCAGACTCTGGTGTTGCTGATATAGCTCAGTTGGTAGAGCGCACCCTTGGTAAGGGTGAGGTCGGCAGTTCAAATCTGCCTATCAGCACCAGTATCGAGAACTCATCTTAATTTCTTCCTTTATCTGTCAGAAAAAACTATTTGAAATTTGAAAAAATTAAATTAATCTACCCTCGGTGGATTATTTTCATATGTAATCTAGATACACAAAACTGATAGGTTCCGTCATGGCAAAAGAAAAGTTTGAACGCGTAAAACCGCACGTAAACGTAGGTACAATCGGCCACGTTGACCACGGTAAAACTACCCTAACTGCAGCAATCACTAACGTACTTGCAAAAGTATACGGTGGTGTAGCGAAAGACTTCGCATCAATCGATAACGCTCCAGAAGAGCGTGAGCGTGGTATCACAATCTCAACTTCACACGTTGAGTACGATACACCAACTCGTCACTACGCACACGTAGACTGTCCAGGACACGCCGATTATGTTAAAAACATGATCACAGGTGCTGCTCAAATGGACGGCGCAATCCTAGTAGTTGCTGCGACTGACGGTCCTATGCCACAAACTCGTGAGCACATCCTACTTTCTCGTCAGGTTGGTGTACCTTACATCATCGTATTCATGAACAAATGTGACATGGTTGACGACGAAGAGCTACTTGAGCTAGTTGAGATGGAAGTTCGTGAACTTCTTTCTGAGTACGACTTCCCAGGTGATGACTTACCACTAATCCAAGGTTCTGCGCTTAAAGCGTTAGAAGGCGAAAAAGAGTGGGAAGACAAAATCGTTGAGCTTGCAGAAGCACTAGATTCTTACATCCCAGAGCCAGAGCGTGACATCGATAAGCCATTCATCATGCCTATCGAAGACGTATTCTCAATCCAAGGTCGTGGTACAGTTGTAACTGGCCGTGTTGAAGCTGGTATCATCAACGTGAATGACGAAGTTGAAATCGTAGGTATCAAAGAAACTACGAAGACAACGTGTACAGGTGTTGAGATGTTCCGTAAGCTTCTAGACGAAGGTCGTGCGGGTGAGAACATCGGTGCACTTCTACGTGGTACTAAGCGTGAAGACGTTGAACGTGGTCAAGTACTAGCGAAGCCTGGTTCAATCACTCCACACACGAAGTTCACTTCAGAAGTATACGTACTGTCTAAAGATGAAGGTGGTCGTCACACGCCATTCTTCAAAGGTTACCGTCCACAGTTCTACTTCCGTACAACTGACGTAACAGGTGACGTACAGTTACCAGACGGCGTTGAAATGGTAATGCCTGGTGACAACATCAAGATGACTGTAGAGCTAATCGCTCCAATCGCGATGGACGAAGGTTTACGCTTCGCTATCCGTGAAGGTGGCCGTACAGTTGGTGCTGGTGTTGTAGCTACAATCGTAGAATAATCTACAGATTGCAGTAACACTGTGAAAAAGGTCGCTTAGGCGGCCTTTTTTAATGCCTAACAGAAAGTTTTAGCTACTGCTCGATAAATTTATTGAGCTCATCTCTTAAGTGCGGGTGCTTAAGGTTATTAGTCATAGCATTCGCCACTTTACTATCACCATTGGATTCTAGAATTTGGATGCGCTGTGCCAGAGTCGTCGCTAATTGGGTTTTTCCCAACTGCTTGGCGCGGAAAAACTGCGCCACTAATGCACTTGCTGAAAGATTTTTAACGTACTCATTCGCATCATTTAATAACAGCTTTTGAAAATAGTCGGCTAGTTTAGGTGAAACTGCATCTAAGTGAGATAAATTCTCCAATGCTTGAATGCGTATCTTAGGCTCGTTTGTATACTCACTGATGCTTATCATGGCATCAATGGCCGAGGATTCCTGTGTATCATCCAAGTCTCGTCTCAGCATACCTAAGGTCATTTTGAGTTGTCCATAAGCTGCTAGGCGATCATCGTCGGTATTACTCATGTTTAATAACGCTGTAAATGCATCATTAATCGATTTATTCGCGTAGTTCGGATCGGCTTTTATACGCTGTCGATAATCTTCAGGTAAATGTCGGAACCAATTTACGGAAGGATTTCTTTTCGTTGCTTCTGCGATACGTGCTTTTTCACGCTCTTCGATGACTTGTTTTACTTTTGATTCGATAAGCGAAGGCTCAATCGTGGGCGTTCTATTTTCAAGCTCGTTAATACGTGTCTCTAAGTCAAGAATATAACCATGTAGAGCAACGAGGTTTTCTCTATCTTGTTTGGGAATAATTGAATCATCGATAGTAAAGGGAAGTGAGCTAGGAGCACGTTGCTTATCTACACTGAAATGGTTGTAAACCGTTAGTCCAAGCGCAGTGCTTGCCAAAGCAAGTGCAATATTTCCTTGCCAAGTCGACATATCACATAATCCAAGTTGCTGTGTAATACCAGCAGATTAAAACAGGCAATTAGTATGATCAATCACTTGTACTGATAAAAACAAAAAGCGCAGTGAGTACTGCGCTTTGATTGGTGATTAAAAATTAGTGCGCTTTTGCATACGCTTCAGCTTGTTGCCAAACACGTAGCATATTGCCACTTAGAATCTTTTTAATATCTTTATCGCTGTAGCCTCTATCCATAAGCCCTTGAACAAGGTTAGGGTAGCTTGCTACATCTTTTAAGCCAGTAGGTAGAGAGTCGCCTACACCATCGTAGTCAGAGCCAATACCAACATAATCAATACCAATGAGCTCAACGACATGGTCGATGTGATCTAGCACCTGCTCAAGGCTTGCATAAGGGAATGGGTTTTTAGCACGATAAGCTGCGTCAAAATCTTTGCTTAGCTTAGTACCGTCTTTTTTCTTATCGGCTTTTGCTGATTTTAGTTGGTCATACCAAGAGCCAGCTTGTGCTGTCACAAAGCTTGAACCAAAGTTGATTTGAATAACGCCGCCATTCTTTTTCAGCGCTAATAGCATGTCATCATTCATATTACGCTCAAAGCCAGGCGTATATTTACGAAGTGAAGAGTGTGATGCAATCACAGGGACTTTTGAAATTTCCATTACTTGATAAAATGCATCATCAGAAATATGTGAAACATCTACCAACATACCTATGTTGTTCATTTCTTTAACAAGTTCTTTACCGAATGGGCTCAGGCCTTTCCATTTACGGCGGATATCATAAGATGAGTCAGAAATGTGGTTGCTCTGTGAGTGTGCAAGGGTGATGTAACGTACACCACGATCATAAAAATGCTTAAGGTTTTTCATCTCACCTTCAATCGGCGAGCCGTTTTCCATACCCATTGCAATCGACATTTTGCCTTGTTTAAACTGCGCTTTGATATCGGCGGTTGAATCTGCAATAGCAAACTTATCAGGAGCACGTTGCACAATGGCTTCCATACTATCAATCAGCTGATTAGCAAGTTGGTAGCTTTTCCCTTTGCCTTCAAATTCTAGGTTTGCAGGAATATAAATCGACATAAAAGGAGCGTTTAAACCTCCTTGTACTGCGCGTGGGTAGTCAAAATCGCCGTCATCGGTGGCTTTTGTTACATCAGCCCACTTATTATGAATGCGATAAGGAACATCGATATGGGTGTCGATTAAAATAGTGTCTTTTGCCAGTTTTATGGCTTTGTCTGATGCAGTAGCCTGTTCAGCGTGTGCTTGGCTAATTAAAGCCAGCGAAACGGCGGCAACCAATGAGCTTAGTTTTTTCATTTTTAATGGCTCTTTAAGTTAAAAAGCCATTGTGAAGGGTTACAGTATAACTTACAAGTTTAGTCGTTAAACGACGCTTGATACTCAGGATCAGCTTGCAGAGCAATGAATTCAGCTTTCGATATTATTGTTACCGATTCATGTAACTCAGAAAAAAACACCATCGCTTCACCACTTTTAAGCTGTTGATGAACCTGCGCAACTTTATTTTCAATACTTACCTCTTGCTCACCATAATCGGTGCCTTCACGTAGCACATAGCTTTCAATTAAGTTATATAGCGTGTCTTTATCAATTTGTTCATGAGGGATGATCATAACTGCTCTTTTTTAACGATCTGTGTGAAGTAGCTAGGCACTATGTGCTCTAACCAATAAACAGGCTTAAATGGGTTATTACCACTAATAAAGCCTACGTGTCCGCCTTTATCTGACACCCGCAGAGTAACATAGTCACTGACATCTGTACCATTAGGTACTGCTTTAACTGATAGCATGGGGTCATCTTTAGCATGTACGATTAAAGTCGGTGTCGCGATTGTTTTTAGATAAGGTTTAGCACTGGCTTGTTGATAATAATCTTCTGCCCCTGAAAAGCCATGTAAGGGGGCGGTCAGCATGTCGTCAAACTGCCATAAGTCATTAATCGACTTTAACTTTTCAGGTGTGAGATTTATTTGTTGCTGAATTTGTGGCAACTTTCTTTGCATTGATTTTTTCATGCGATCAAGCAGGTATTTTTGGTATATCTTGCACAAACTTTTACGAATAATTTCACACGAGGCAGACAAGTCAAATGGCGCCGATACTACCGCAGCGCCAGTTAAGTGTGAGGATTGGCCTTGTTCACCTAAGTATTTAGCTAAGACATTGCCACCTAAAGAAAAACCGACGGCAAATAATGGGCGAGAAGGAAATTTGCCTTTCAAATAATTAATAAAAAAGCGCAGGTCTTCAGTTTCACCACTATGATAGGCACGAGCCAATCGATTAACTTCCCGCGAGCAGTTGCGAAAATGCATAAGCACAACCGCAAACCCTTGCTGCTTTAGTTTTTTCATCATGCCCTTGGCATAAAAGCTATTTATATTGCCTTCAAGCCCGTGCAATACGATTGCCAGTGGTGCGTGGTCATTGTGGGGTTGCGCCCATGCAAGCTCTAAGAAATCACCATCTGGAGTGTTAAGTGTCGATAAGTTGTAACGTGTTTTATGAAAAGGGCGAAAAAAGCGCGGCATTATGGTTTGTAAATGGCGATTGCGCATCCACCACGCAGGTTTAAACTCAGGTAACATAGTTGACACTTTAAAGACAAAACAAGCGCCTATTGTAGCAAGTTTTTGCTTTTTTAGAACAGTTTAACGATTTCGGCTTATGCAAATAAAAAGCCCCTAAACAATAAAATTGGATAGGGGCTTTGTGCGTCGTGCTTAATTCTTACTTAGGAACTTCAGCGTCGTGTACTTTTTTAATGAAATACCCGACGTAAAAAAGGCATAAAACGATAACAACTGCCAAAATGCCAAATGACATAAATAAGACTGGGTCGCTAAAAAAATCTCTAAAGAATACGTTCATGGTTGTGCCTCCTAATGTCTATGGGTTAATCATAGGCTGGCTTGGCATAGCCTGACATGATCCAGATCAAGCTATTTTCCTGAAGCTACACAAGGCGATTTAGAAGTTGATTTGGATCAAGTTTACTGAGTCTAAGTTATTAGTACTCGCCTTTATTCGAGCGAGAGCGTTATTTTATTGCTGTGAAATTTTACGGGGTAAGGTAGTGGTGATATGAGTTGGGTTTGCTAATCACCTTTATCTTATATACAACTTTAAATTATCTGCTTTTGGGTTTGATGTAAGTGTGCAAGTATTCACGCTATCAATGAGCATTTGCTGCTGTTGTTTTTCGAGCTTGAGTTCTGCACTGAGTAATTCTTTACGAATTGTGGTGTAGTCAGCAATTTCGCTTTGATTAGCTTTTAGATAGGCGCGAGCCGTGCGTAGAGGTTTTAATACCTGCTGGTCAAACTCACCAATGCATAACTCAAGCTGATTAAGTTGAGATTCGTTTAAAGCAAGCTCAAGAGAATCTAAATAATAAAGCAACAAGCACACATTCACATTTTTGCCTTGCTGGTTTTGATAACCTAACAGCCGTGTTTGCATGCCTTCTTCATCATAAAGTCGACACGCAAACTGCCAAAATGCTTCGCTATTAAGCGGTTTCATCGGCGAAGGCCTGTTCTTTTTCTTCGAGTTCTTCCAGCGCCATCAATAATTCTTCTTCAACGGCATTTAGTTTTGGGGTTAACTCAGCTTGCTTTGCTAGTAACTTTGTTAGCTTCGCTTTATTGTCGTCATTATATAAATCATTGTCGCCGAGCGCAGTTTCAACTTCACTAAGCTCTGTTGCGTACTTATCGAGCTGCTTTTCAAGCGTGTCGATTTGTTTTTTTAATGGCTGCACTGACTTTCTAAACTCAGCTTCTAAGCGCTTTTGTTCCTTGCGGTTTACACTTGAATGAGCTTTTGTTGCATTGTCTTCTGGTGTTTTTGCCGCTTCTTTATTCGCATTGAGTAGCCACTGGTAATAAGCATCAAGGTCGTAGCCAAATTGCGTGACTTCGCCGTTATCAACAAGGTAATACTCATCGGCGGTATTTTTTAGCATATGGCGGTCGTGCGATACGGTAACCATCGCACCTTCAAATCCCTGTAGTGCCATGACAAGAGCATGTCGCATTTCTAAATCTAGGTGGTTGGTAGGCTCATCCAGTAAGAGTAAGTTAGGTTTTTGATATACCAACATAGCCAGCACTAAACGTGCTTTTTCACCCCCCGAAAATGGCGCAACTGGCTCAAGGGCTTTATCACCAATGAAGGCAAAGCCCCCTAAAAAGTCGCGCAGTGATTGCTCTGTTGCTTGCGGATTTAAACGTTGTAAATGCGTAACAGCACTGGCTGTTAAATCAAGAGACTCCAGTTGGTGCTGCGCAAAGTAACCAATATTTAAGCCTTGATGCTGGAACACTTCGCCCGCTTGTGGGTCAAGTTCACCTGCTAGCAGCTTGATAAGTGTAGACTTACCCGCACCATTTCGACCAAGCAGGGCAATACGGCTACCTGGTACTAGGTTTAGCTTAATACTATGTAGAATAGTGATGTCGCCATAGCCCGCTTTGGCTTGGTCGAGTGTCATCAAGGGGTTTGGCAGCGCAGTGGGGTCTGCAAATTCAAAATCGAAAGGGGAGTCGGCATGCGCAGGCGCTAGTTTTTCCATTCGCTCTAAGGCTTTTACGCGGCTTTGTGCTTGTTTTGCTTTACTGGCTTTAGCCTTAAAGCGTGTAATAAACTTTTCTAGATGAGCGATTTGTTCTTGTTGTTTTTCGAACATAGCTTGCTGTTGCAGTAAACGCTCCGCTTTTTGGCGTTCGAATTGCGAGTAGTGGCCTTTGTAAACATTAATTTTTTGCTGATCGATGTGCCAAATTTGATCAACCACCGCGTCTAAGAATTCACGGTCGTGAGAAATCAGTACTAGGGTGCCAGTATAGGCGCGTAAAAAGCGCTCTAACCAGTATACGGCATCGAGATCTAAGTGGTTGGTTGGTTCATCTAACAGCAATAAGTCAGCGTCACGAATAAGCGCTTGAGCCAAGTTTAGACGCATACGCCACCCACCTGAAAAGGCGCTGACAGGGTTGTCTATTTGCTCATTACTAAAACCTAAGCCATGTAGCAGTTCACCTGCTTTGGCTTCGATGCTATAACCTTGAATATGTTCAAGGCCGATATGCGCTTTGGCTTGTGCTGCGCCATCGTCATTTTTTTCAGCTTCTCGGAGTGCGATTCTGAGCGCATAATACTCAGGGTGGCCTTGCAAAACATAATCAAGCGCACTTATTTCCAGTGCCGGTGTTTCTTGTTTAACAGAGGCGATGGACCAATCTTTAGGGATGCTGCATTCACCCGCATCGAGCTGCAACTCAGACTTTAGCAAACTAAACAGTGTTGACTTACCACAACCATTAGCCCCAACAAGACCAACTTTATGTTCAGGGAAAAGTGTGGCGCTGGCTCCTTTAAGGAGTGCTTTACCACCACGAAGTAGTTCGATATCTGAGATTTGGATCATTGAAAAATACTATGCTGAGTCCTAGTTAAGTTGCGTTATCATAACACGGATCCTATAAGGCTTCGCAATCGTATCAAACAGAGAATTATTAGGCTAAAATAGCGGCCTACATGCCACGGGAGATCACTTATGAGACAAAAAAAACGCTTTATTGCTGGTGCGTCCTGCCCAGAATGTGGGGCTATGGATACCATGATGCTTTATAAAGAGCATGATGTCGAAAAAGTGGAGTGTGTACAGTGTGGCCATAAAATGACCCAGCCAGAGAAAGCTGTGCAAGCTTCAACACGTCAATTTGAACAGGTAATTGGGGTATTTAAGCCGGGTGATTAACCCGGCCATTATTGTATGCTTAGTAATGTGGCGGAGGCGGCTCTTGTAACTGTGACATAAGAGAAGGCTGTTGCGCCTCTTTAATTTTTTCTGCGAGCAACTCGGTTTGGCGCTTCATTTTTGCCAATTGCTGTTGGTGCGCTTTAAGCTCATCATTCAATATTTCAATTGTTTCATCTTGAAAGGCGACTTTCGCTTCAAGTTCCATGAGACGATCTTCAATTGTATTCATTCGATTCTCTTAAATTAAAACTTTCAGCGAATCCGCTGGAGCTTTCGGTTAATAACGCTTGGTTGTTATCTGTAAACGCAACATCTAACACCACGGCTGATTTTGGGCGACTGCCTTCACGAGGGAGTACTTGCCACGTTTGTAATTTTTTACCAGAGTCCAGTTGCCATAAATCCACGAGTCGATTCGGTGAACCGGTTGCAATTAAGGTGCCTTGATCATTAAAGCGCACGGCGGTAAAAATTTTCTGACGCGCAATATACGCCAGTTTGCTAACAAGATCACCTGTAGTCAGTTGCCATACATTTGCTTGCTTCATACTATCTGCTGTAAATGCATATCGACCCTGTGGATCAAGCGCAACCTGAGTGACACGAGTCGGGTGATTAAAGCGGTGGATTACTTGCCCTGTGCGAGTATCCCAAAAGTAAGCTACGTAATCATTTGAGCCACTAATTGCATAGTGGCCATTGGGAGATAGATCAACAACGTTGACTTTTTCTTGATGACCGAGGAACTCTATACGCCTTCCGGTTTCTAAGTCGAGGTAAACGACTACACCGTCGGCGCGGCCATATAAAACGCTACGCCCTTGGTTACTTATGGCGATATCTCTAATTGTTGAGGCATGTATTTTATAGTAGCCCGTGTTTTCACCGGTGCTAATGTCCCATACTGCAAATGTGGACTTTTCAGCGGTGACTGCATGGCTATTGTCGTAAGAGATTGCCACTGTATGCACAAGGCTATCTTGAGCTTGTTGTTGAAACCATTGGTATTTTAATACCTGCTGTTGATTATCCCACAGCGCGACCCCATGGTGTATTGATGAGATCAAGCTGTATTTGCCATCATGCGAAAGAGCAGATGCAAACGCACCTTTAGCCGCATGTTCATATCGTTCAGCGGATTGCTCATGTTGCTCAGTGCACGCAACAACTAAGCCAAAGCTTAGTAGATATAAAAAAGTACGAAATATCGACATATTACAGGTATTTCCCCTTAACTCTTAGTGATTGAGAGGTTAGACTAGGGCTCGTTAAAAGCCAAGGTTGTTAGTCTAATCACTAGATTATGCGTTTGCATAAAGTTTAGTTATTAGACAAGCAGCCTACCATAATAGGTCGTTAACCTTTAACTAGTAATAATACAATAATTGACAACTGCAAAGTGTGTCGGAGATATAAAATGAGAAAGACGATTAAATTGTCATTGATTGCAGCGTCAGTTTTAGCGCTAACAGCTTGTAATCAAGAAGCAAAAAAAGAACAGCAAGCTGAAGTTAAACTAGAGACTGAAGCACAACAACAAGCCTACGGTATCGGTGCATCTGTTGGTAACTTCTTAAACCAAGATTTAGCTGATAAAAAAGAGCTAGGTATTGAGTTAGACGAAGCGCTATTAAAGCGTGGCTTTGAAGATGCCCTTGCTGGTAACGCTAAACTAGACGATGAAAAAATTCGTGAAGTGTTAACTGCACTTGATCAAAGCATGCGTACTAAGCAAGAAGAAAAAGCAAAAGTAGAAGCTGAAAAAAGCAAAGCTGAAGGTGAAAAGTTCTTAGCTGAAAACGCGAAGAAAGAAGGTGTTACTGTTACTGAGTCTGGCTTACAGTACGAAGTGATCACTGAAGGTGAAGGCGAAAAACCAGTAGCAACTGACGTTGTAAAAGTACATTACAAAGGTACTTTACTTGATGGCACTGAGTTTGATAGCTCATACTCACGTAACGAACCTACAACTTTCCCACTTAATCGTGTGATCCCAGGTTGGACTGAAGGTTTACAATTAATGCCAGTTGGCTCTAAATACAAGTTCACAATCCCATCTGAACTTGCATACGGCGAGCGTGATCTTGGTAAGATCCCTGCTAATTCAACATTGGTTTTTGAAGTAGAATTACTTGAAATCCAAGACGAAGAAAAAGCAGCTGCTGCAGAGTAATTTATTACTCAGAAGAAAAGGGCCTCATGGCCCTTTTTTTTGTACTTCACTCATCTAGCTAAATACAGTTTCCCTCATTTTTAGCGTACCCTTGTTAGCATCAAGTTCAATTAACGCACCCACAGGTAAAATAAATTGGCGTTTAATATGGCCTATCATTGCACCGCGATAAGCGGGAATGCCTAATGGTTTAATATAATCTGCAAAAATATCATCAAGTGTTAACGAGCCATAACCACGACTTGGCTTGCACTCATTACAATCACCAAATACAAAACCCGCAATCTTATCAAGTGCACCCATGAGCTTTAATGTGCTCATCATACGGTCAATTCGATACGGTGCTTCATCAATATCTTCTAAAAACAAAATGGCCCCGTTAAAGTCGGGAAGGTAATCAGAACCGGCCAAAGCGGTGAGTACTGTCAAGTTTCCACCGATTAAGCGACCCGTCGCCTTACCAGGTGTGATAGTTTGAGTCAGGTACTTGGTATTTACCAGCTCATCGTCTGCTTTGGGTAAATTTTGATAATGCATGTGCTTTCGTGCTTCGAACAGGCTTTTAAATTGCTCTACATGAAATGGATTCCATTCACTAGATGCGTTCGGACCATGAAAACTAATCATGCCAGTTTTGGCAAGCAGTGCGTTATGTAAAGCGGTGATATCTGAGTAGCCCATGAGCGGCTTAGGGTTGTTGCGGATCATGGTGTAGTCGAGCAAAGGTAAAATACGGGCTGCACCTGAACCACCACGCAAACAAAAAATAGCACTGACATCCGTATCGCTAAACAAGTTATTTAGATCGTTGGCTCGCATGGCATCTGTTCCAGCTAAATGCCCTCGTCTTGCCAGAATATTAGGCGCCAGCCTTGCTTTATAACCCAGTGCTTCAATCACCCCTTTTGCTAGTATGATGTCAGCATGTTCGGCGGTTGCCGCAGCAGGACTACAGACACCGATAGTGCCTCCCTTTGTAAGTGCTTTTGGCTTAATTAAAGTGTGGCCACTGCTATTCTGTGCGGCCATTAAGGGAGTTGATGTTAGGCTTGCACCTGCTGCAAGGATTGAAAGTGACTTTAAAAATGACCGTTTATGCATGGCGAACCTCATGTTTTTATAGTATGAGTATCGCATCTAAATATTTATTTCAAATATTTTTGTTTGGATGGAATAATTGATTCTTTAAAGGAAGGCAAAAAGAGGCATTCAGCAGAGAATTTACTCTCTGCTGCTGTGAAGTTGCACTAGCTAGTATGATTTGAATATAAGTTATCGATTAACTCATCTTCTAATTCAAAGCGTAGCTCAAGTGCTTCGCCTAGGGCAGATAAGTCTTTATCAAACTCATCCAGTAAATCATCTTTATCTACTTCAGCATATTTATCGTTAAAGTCGAGTGCGATGTCAGTTGTTTCTGAAATACGTGGATAAAGCGCACTGGCAAGCTTTTGGCTTTCTGGGCCTTTCTCTTCACATGCTTTTGCAATGTCATCGTAAATTTCAAAATGACCAGCAGATAAGTAGTCCATTAAAATTTGACAAAAATTTTGGATTTGTAGTTGATCTGGAAGGGCGTGATCTTTCTTTTCATACGGTGAAAAGCCCGCTATACGACAGAATAGCACAAGTAATTCTTGGCGCTCTGTGAGCCACTTATCGATAACAGAGTGGCTTCCACCCCATTTTTGTTGAGCTTTTTCCAAACGCGTCAGCATATTTCATCTCCTCGCTGAGTTGGTTTCCTTTTTATATAAAAAGGAAATATGACACAAAGATCAACTAATTCTTCGTGCTTAGTTACAACAAACTGTTAAAAGCCAACCTAGAAACACAAGACAGCATATTGTTATATGAAAATGCGTGTCGTAATAGGTTAGGTCAATTTTGCTTTAACAGCAGTGTATGGGAAATAATTAAAAACTACTAGTGTTAATTTTTAACGTTGAAAATACTGAGGTGATTGTATAAATCAATGATTCAGAAAAGAAAAAACCACCAAAATTGGTGGTTTAATTCTTTTTCTAGACTTGTTAAAACAAGCTTTCTTATTGTTATGGGAAGATTTTTGTTCTTATTGTTATAAGATTTTTATTATTGTTTTTGTTAACGCGGGATAAGTTATACCAAGCTTTTTTCTTTGTTGCAAATTTATTAATGAAAAGTTTTAAAAATATTTTTTTTCGTATAAAGCCTGTTCTGTTTGATGGAGTAAGTTTAAAAATCGTGATCTATATCTAGGCTTGGTTATCTATCCATAGTGGGTCGCGTAATATGGTGATACAATCACCAGCAAAATTTCATTCAGTTCTAGGACCTATACGCATGAGCGAATTAAAAAACGACCGTTATTTACGTGCACTACAAAAACAACCTGTTGATGTCACTCCGGTATGGATGATGCGCCAAGCTGGCCGTTATTTACCTGAGTACCGTGCTACACGTGCCCAAGCAGGCGACTTTATGAGTTTATGTAAAAACGCTGAACTTGCTTGTGAAGTAACGTTACAGCCTTTACGTCGTTATCCGCTTGATGCTGCAATTCTATTTAGTGATATTTTAACTATTCCAGATGCAATGGGCTTAGGTCTTTATTTTGAAACGGGTGAAGGTCCTAAATTTGAACGTCCGATTTCTTCTTTAGCTGATGTTAAAAAAATCCCAAATATCGATCCAACTGATGAGCTTGGTTATGTGATGAATGCGGTAAGCACGATTCGTCGCGAACTAAAAGGTGAAGTACCACTGATTGGTTTCTCTGGGTCACCTTGGACACTTGCCACATACATGGTTGAAGGTGGTAGCAGTAAAACATTCGGTAAAATCAAGAAAATGGCGTTTGCTGAGCCGCAAACACTGCACTTATTACTTGATAAATTAGCTGACTCAGTCATTGACTATTTAAACGCGCAAGTAAAAGCGGGTGCGCAATCGTTAATGGTATTTGACTCATGGGGTGGAGTATTAAGCCCACGTGATTACAATGAGTTTTCATTACAATACATGCATAAGATTGTTGATGGCTTAATTCGCGAGCATGATGGCCGTAAAGTGCCAGTGACGTTATTTACTAAAAATGGCGGTCAGTGGATTGAAGCAATCGCAGCAACGGGCTGTGATGCAGTAGGTCTAGATTGGACAATTAATATTGGTGATGCTAAGCGTCGTGTTGGTGATAATGTAGCACTACAAGGTAACATGGACCCTGCCATGCTACATGGTACGCCTGAGCGTATTCGTCAAGAAGTCGCGACTATTCTAGAAGACTTTGGTACAGGCTCTGGTCATGTGTTCAACTTAGGTCACGGTATTACACCAGATGTTGACCCTGAAAATGCGGGTGTGTTTATTAACGCAGTGCATGAGTTCAGCGCTAAGTATCACAAATAAGCTAAAAGCGAATGACAAAAAAAGCCCGCATTAAGCGGGCTTTTTGTTACTTAAACAAACGATTTAAACCATTTAATGCCGCGACTCGGTAGGCTTCTGCCATGGTTGGGTAGTTAAACGTGGTATTCACAAAGTAATCAATGTTATTGCCGCCGTTCTTTTGTTCCATAATCGCTTGGCCGATATGAACGATTTCAGAGGCACGCTCGCCAAAGCAATGCACGCCGAGCACTTCCTTGGTATCAACATGGAATAAAATCTTTAAACTACCTACTTCAGTGCCTGCTATTTGTGCACGCGCTAAATGTTTAAATTGGGCACGACCCACTTCGTATGGAATTTTAGCTGCGGTGAGCTCTTGTTCGGTTTTACCCACTGAGCTCATTTCAGGAATAGTATAAATCCCTGCGGGTATATCAATAATCAATTTTTCTTCGCAGTTACCACAGGCAATAGCATCAGCGGCGATTCGGCCTTGATCAAATGCCGCACTAGCAAGGCTTGGATAGCCAATAACATCACCAACAGCATAAATGTTATCGACTTCTGTTTGGTAAGTTTCATTCACTTTTAGCTGGCCACGACCATCTGCTTTTAGGCCAATAGCATCAAGGTTTAATGTATCGGTGTTACCCGTTCGACCATTGGCAAATAAAATACAGTCTGCTTTAACTCGCTTGCCTGATTTTAAGTGCATCACAACACAATCATCGCGAGTTTCTACTCTATCAAATTCTTCGTTATGACGAATAACGATACCGCTGTTCCAAAAGTGATAGCTTAGTGCATCGGAAATTTCTGCATCCATAAAGGCGAGTAAGCGATCGCGGGTATTCACTAGGTCAACTTTTGCGCCTAAACCTTTAAAAATAGAGGCGTATTCACAGCCAATCACACCTGCACCATAAATTAGTACACGGTGTGGGTCATGTTCAAGGCCTAAAATCGTGTCACTGTCGTAAATACGTGCATGATTAAAGTCAACGCCAGGTGGACGATATGGGCGAGAGCCTGTAGCAATGACAATTGTTTGCGCGGTAAGTGTTTCGTGCGAACCATCAAGGTGTGTAATCTTTACTGTGTGCTTGTCAACAAACTCAGCATCACCTTGATACATATGAATGCGGTTACGGTCATAAAAGCTACTACGTAAACTTGACTGCTTAGATATGACATTACTAGCGTGACGCAAAATATCAGGAAAAGTGAGGCGGTTCGGACGTTCACTGATATTAAACAAAGGATTGGCTTTATATTCTATATAACGGCTTACTGAGTGACGTAAGGCTTTTGATGGAATAGTGCCCCAGTGAACACAACCTCCGCCTACTGCTTCTTGGCGCTCAATAACTGCGACTTTTTTGTTACTCTTTGAAAGGTTCATGGCGGTACCTTCACCGCCAGGACCTGTCCCTATGATAATCGCATCATATTGATAAGATGGAGTATCTTTTTGCTTTACTTGTTGTTTGGCCACAGCCGCTCCTATATTAACTAAAAGAGGCTTTTAATAACCTCGCATTTAGTGCAAGCCAAGCCTGCTTTTGGTTTTCCCAAGCGGCTTCAAGCTCATGATATTGTGTCATTAATGCTGATTTTTCGCATTGTTTCATCATGTTATTCTTTTTGATTTCTAACACGCGTTTTTGCAGGGCACAGAAGTGTTGCAGCTTTTTCAGCAGTAAATCGTACTCAGATTGTAATAATGTAAGCTTATCTTGCGCTAAAGGCAATTTTGCAAGACGGCCTTGGGTTTTATTCATCAAGGTTTCTGCTTTGGCTTTTTCAATGCGCTCAACCGGTGTACGTTTTAATTTTGATGCAAGACCGACAGATGCGAGCGTGCGGATCATCCACTTGGTTGGGTCATAGTGATACCATTTAATACCATTGCGATAGTCACTGGCAAAAATATGGTGGAAATTATGATAGCCTTCACCATAAGTGAATAACGCTAAAAAGCCATTATCGCGTGCGGTATTTTTTTCGGTGTATGGGCGAGACCCCCATATATGGGCAACTGAATTGATAAAAAAGGTAAAATGCTGGCTTAATACTAAACGTAACAACCCTGCAAGTAGTAACATCCCCCACACATCACCGACCATTAATCCAAGCAAAAGAGGAATTCCAATATTGGTCGCTAACACTAATTTCATGTAGTGGCGGTGTTGCCACATAACGACTTTATTTTTCTGTAAGTCACGGCAATTACTATAATTTCCGTATTCCTCTCCTTGATAGTCTCGCAGCATCCAACCTATATGGCTGTACCAAAAGCCATTTGTTGCGGCATAAGGGTCTTTGATTGGATCATCAACTTGACCATGGTGAATACGGTGGTCGCTACTCCAATGAAGCGCACTATTTTGTAGCGCAAATGCACCACCCAAGGCGAATATAAATTCAATTACAGGGTGTGCATCATAGGCTTTGTGTGCCCATAAGCGGTGGTAACCTGCGGTGATAGATAATCCTGCGTAGAACATGCAAGCAACAAAAGCTATCCATTGCACAGTGGTGTATCCGTAACTAAATCCATACCAAGGAACAAGTGTAATGGCGGCCAAAAATGTCAGGCTAAAAAATAACACATTGGTCCAAATAATCGGTGGTTTTTTCATCATAATAAATCTCGGCGTACAGTTGTACGCTAAAATAGTGTTTCAAACTCTTCGCGTCAAGTATTAGACTGTCTCATTAACTTAAAAATCATTAAAAGTTCACCTTGGGAGTTTTCATGTCGGGTGTTAGAGCGCAACAGAAACAAAAAACACGACAAGCATTAATCGAAGCTGCATTTAATCAATTGAGTGCCGATCACAGCTTTTCTAATTTAAGTTTACGTGAAGTTGCTCGTGAAGCAGGGATTGCGCCAACCTCTTTTTATCGCCATTTTAAAGATATGAATGAACTTGGCTTGACCATGGTTGATGAAGCGGGGTTAACGCTTCGCCAGTTAATGCGCCAAGCCCGTCGGCGTATCGAAAGTGGTGGCAGTGTCATTACTACATCGATTGTTACTTTCATGGAATTTATTGATAACTCAAGTAACCAGTTCAGGTTGTTATTGCGTGAACGTTCGGGTACTTCAAAAGCGTTTCGTGCCGCGGTTGCTCGCGAGATAAAACATTTCATCTTGGAGCTTGCACATTACCTTGAAAGTGAAACGCCATGCGATGCCACCCATGCCTATATACAAGCGGAAGCGATGGTCACTTTAGTATTTAACGCAGGGGCAGAAGCGCTTGATATTGAAGGGCAGCAACGTGAAGAGTTGGTAGAACGTGTTATTTGGCAATTACGTTATATAGCCCGTGGTGCATTATTGTATGTTAGGGATAACGGTGGAAATGAAAAAAGTTAATCTAAGCAGGCCGTAAGCGTTACGTACTTTTTCTAACGACAACTAACCATTAAATTGTCATTTTTATCCTTTTTTTATTTGTTTTGTGAATTTTTATTTCTATATTTATGCCTTTGCATTGTGCTTAGTGAAAAAAATATGCTTGCAAGAGTGTGTGCTGGGTGTTAAAAATACAGCTCACTGAACACACATTTAGAAAATTAACATGCAAATGACACGTTTAATTACATTAACACTGAACCTCTTACTGCTTAAGCAAGTAGGTGGGGCTTAGTGTATTTGCATTTGTAAATATTATAAAACCCCGCAAACGCGGGGTTTTTTTTATCTCGCTAATGGGTCATTGGGAACGAGGACAGTTTATGAAAGATAAAGTTTGGATTTTTGATACAACGTTACGTGATGGTGAGCAAGCATTAAAAGCCAGCCTAACCGAAGACGACAAAATTCAGCTTGCGCATACCATTAGCCGCTTAAATGTGGATGTAATGGAAGTCGGTTTTCCGGTATCTAGTCCGGCAGACTTTCGCTCAGTACAGCGTATTGCAACTGAGGTGACAGGGCCGATTATTTGTGGCTTAGCACGTGCTGTAGCAAAAGATATTGAAGCTTGTGGTGAGGCACTTCGCCCTGCTGAGCAAGGCCGTATTCACACCTTTATAGCAACCAGTCCATTACACCTTGAACACAAATTACGAATGAGCTTAGACGATGCAACAGCGATGGCTGTTAAGTCGATTAAACTTGCGCGTAACTACACGGATGACGTCGAGTTTTCATGTGAAGATGCTGGTCGAACACCGCATTGGGATTTATGTCGCATCGTTGAAAGTGCCATTGATGCGGGTGCATCAACTATCAACTTACCTGACACCGTAGGTTATGTAACGCCAGACGAATACGCTGCGATGATCCACCACTTAATGAACAATGTGCCAAACATCGACAAGGCGCGTTTAAGTGTGCATTGCCACAACGATTTAGGTTTAGCGGTTGCGAACTCAATCGCTGCGGTGCAAGCCGGTGCTCGCCAAATCGAATGTACTATTAATGGTATTGGTGAGCGTGCAGGTAACTGCTCGCTTGAAGAAGTGGCGATGATCATGAAAATGCGTGAAGACCACTTAAAAGTTCACACTGACATTCGCAGTGAAGAAATTTACCGCGCTTCGCGCCAAGTCGCGAAGATTTGTAATATGCCAGTGCAACCAAACAAAGCCATTGTTGGTGAAAATGCCTTTGCACACAGCTCAGGTATTCACCAAGACGGCGTATTAAAAGCGCAAAATACTTACGAGATTATGTCGCCAGAAAGTGTCGGCGTACCCAATAACCAATTAAACATGACCTCGCGTTCCGGTCGTCATGTTATTGAGCATCGTTTAGAGGAGTTAGGCTATCAAAAATCGGATTACGATATGGATAGCTTGTACGCAAGCTTCTTAGCATTAGCAGACCAAAAAGGCACTGTCTATGACTACGACTTAGAAGCGATGATTTACTTTAATCAAATCAAAGATAAAGACGAGAAGTACCAACTTGAGTTTGTTAACTCTACGTCTAACTCGCAGTCAGTGGCGAGCTCAACAATCGGTATGACTATTGATGGCGAATCTAAGCAAGAGGCAGCGACAGGTAATGGTCCAGTTGAGGCATCATTCTTAGCAATTGAGCGCTTAACCGGTATGTCGGTTGAGATGATTGAATACAACTTAGAAGCAACAGGCCAAGGTGCCAGCTCACTAGGGCAAGTGAACATTATCGCTAAATATGATGGTCGCCCATATCACGGCGCGGGCATTGCAGCGGATGTGGTTGAAGCGTCGGTACGCGCCATGATCCGCGTTTATAACTTAATTTATCGTGCACAAAAAGTGTCTGATTTAAAACAACAGAGGAAAGCAGGATGAGTCAATCGAATTACAGTATCGCAGTATTAGCAGGCGACGGGATTGGTCCAGAAGTTATGGCTGCAGCAGAAACCGTCTTGGATGCTGTAAGCGAAAAATTTGGTTTTACTTTGACTCGTCATCACCACGCGATTGGTGGTGCTGCCATCGATGAGTTTGGTCAGGCACTGCCGCAAAGCACATTGAGCGCCTGCGAAAATGCTGATGCGATTTTATTTGGTTCGGTAGGCGGCCCTAAGTGGGAAAACTTACCACCGAACGAACAACCTGAGCGAGCGTCGCTGCTGCCACTGCGTAAGCATTTTGGTTTGTTCTGTAATTTACGCCCAGCACAATTATTACCTGCACTAAGTGCTGCATCACCGCTACGTGCAGATATCAGCGCACAAGGCTTTGATATCTTATGTGTGCGCGAGTTAACAGGCGGTATTTATTTTGGTGAAAAAGGCCGCAGTGGGGAAGGGGAGCAAGAAGCTGCTTTCGATACCCAAACATATTCACGTAAAGAAATTGAGCGTATCGCTCGTTTTGCCTTTGAAGCCGCTAAACTACGTAGCAATCATGTTACCTCGGTTGATAAAGCGAATGTGTTAGCGTCTAGTGTACTTTGGCGTGAAGTGGTCACTGAAGTGAGTAAAGACTACCCAGAAGTAAGCCTAGACTACATTTATGTTGATAACGCGGCGATGCAGTTAGTGAAACAGCCAAGCCAGTTTGATGTATTACTTTGCGATAATTTATTTGGCGACATTTTGTCTGATGAGTGCGCGATGATCACAGGTTCTATGGGCTTATTACCATCAGCGAGTTTAAATCAGTCTGGCTTTGGTTTATATGAGCCAGCGGGTGGCTCAGCACCTGATATTGCGGGTAAAGGGGTGGCAAACCCTATCGCACAAATTTTAAGTGCTGCGCTTATGCTGCGCTACTCATTAGGTCAAGATGAAGCGGCGCGTACCATTGAAAAAGCGGTAGCAGAAGCGGTTGAAGCAGGAGTTGGTACGCCAGATATCTACCCAAATGCAGGGTACACCACCAGTGATGTTGCTGCGGCAATTGTGGCACGTATTTAATTAAACATTGTTTGCGCTGAGCTCGTCACTCAGCGTAACTAAAATGAGGGAATAGCAAGTGGCCCAAACCTTATACGATAAAATCTGGCAAGCTCATGTAGTCGCCAACATTAACGATCAAACCGATTTACTTTATATCGACCGTCATCTAGTTCATGAAGTTACTTCACCGCAAGCCTTTGCTGGTTTACGTGAGAAAAACCGTAAAGTACGTTGCCCAGAAAAAACCTTTGCGACTATGGACCATAATGTTTCAACAAAAAGTCGCTCATTAGATGCCGCCAGTGAAGTGTCGAAAAATCAATTAATGGCACTGGATGCAAACTGTAAAGAGTTTGGTATTCAACTTTATGATTTAAATTCGATTAATCAAGGTATTGTGCATGTAATGGGGCCTGAGCAGGGCATTACCTTACCGGGCACAACCATAGTGTGTGGTGACAGCCATACTTCTACCCATGGTGCATTTGGCGCACTAGCGCACGGTATTGGTACGTCAGAAGTTGAGCATGTTCTAGCCACTCAAACGTTACAGCAGAAAAAAGCCAAGTCGTTAAAAATTCAAATAAATGGTCGCCTACGTCCAACCGTTACTGCAAAAGATTTAATCATGGCGGTGATCGGTAAATTAGGCACTGCGGGTGGTACTGGCTATGTTGCGGAGTTTTGTGGTGAAGCAATTGAAGCGCTGTCTATGGAAGCGCGTATGACGCTTTGTAATATGAGTATTGAAATGGGTGCAAAAGCGGGGTTAATCGCGCCAGATCAAACAACTTATGATTATTTAAAAGGTCGCCCATTTGCACCACAAGGTGCTGACTTTGATAATGCTGTTGCCTACTGGCAAACACTAAAAACGGATGAAGGCGCAGAGTTTGATCATGTTGTTGAATTGGAGGCTGCTGATATTCAACCGCAAATAACTTGGGGTACCAGCCCTGAGCAAGTGATTGGCGTCGATGAATTCATTCCAGACCCTGAGCAAGAACCAGATCTAATCAAAGCGGATGCAATCCGTAGCGCACTAAAATATATGGGCTTAAAAGCCGGTGATAAATTGTCTTCAGCAACTGTTGATACCGTGTTTATTGGCTCATGTACAAATAGCCGAATTGAAGATTTACGTGCTGCCGCGCAAATTGTAGAAGGTAAACAAGTTGCAGCGGGTGTTGAAGCACTGATTGTTCCTGGTTCTGGCCTTGTAAAAAAACAAGCCGAAGACGAAGGCCTTGCAGATATCTTCAAAGCAGCTGGCTTTGAATGGCGTGAACCAGGTTGTTCAATGTGCTTAGCAATGAATGATGATAGATTAGAAGCTGGTAAACGCTGTGCGTCGACCTCAAATCGTAACTTTGAAGGTCGCCAAGGTCGCGGTGGTCGCACTCACTTAGTGAGCCCAGCAATGGCTGCTGCCGCTGCAATTCATGGCCGTTTTGTTGATATCAGAGGAGAAGCCTAATGAGCGTATTTTTTAGTGGCTTAATGGCCCCGTTAGATAAAAACAATGTTGATACTGACCAAATTATTCCAAAGCAGTTTTTAACGTCGACCAGCCGTGATGGTTTTGATGCGGCGCTTTTTTACGATTGGCGTTATTTAGATAACGGCGAGCCAAACCCTGAGTTTATTTTGAATCGTCCTTGTTACCAAGGTGCGCAAATTCTTTTAACTCGCGACAACTTTGGTTGTGGTTCATCGCGCGAGCACGCGCCATGGGCATTAAAGCAATATGGTTTTGAAGTTATCTTAGCGGAAAGTTTTGCCGATATTTTCTTTAATAACTGCGGCAATAACCAAATGCTTGCTATCGCATTACCAGCAGAAACACTTGAGCAATTATTTGTGCTGAGTGAACAGCATGATGCTATTCATATCGAAGTTGATTTAGAAAACCAACAACTTCGTAGCGATAAGTTTGACACCATTCACTTTGATATTCGTCATGACATTAAAGAGCGTTTACTAAGTGGCTTGGACTTTATTGGTGTGACTGAAACACTTAACAGCCAAATTGATGCCTTTGAAACTAAGCTTAAAGCTGAGCGCCCTTGGCAATAAAAGGTTTTATTACATGTGGAACCTAAACGCGGCGAAAGTCGCGTTTTTATTTGTTTCTAAAAAAGAAAGTTGTTAATTTGGTTGGTAAAATAACGAAAACAACAAATAACTATGTGGCCTCTTTCTCCTAAATCTATCGGCATCTTGATGGGTGTTCTTTACGGCATCTGCATACGCATTTTTCTTGAAGTTAGCGGAACGTTTAATTTCGGTAGCCTTGTTACTATTTCGTTTATGTTTTTAGTGCCTGTTGCTATTGGGTTTATACGGGTACATTTTGAATACAATCAGCTGCTTGTGATGACATACGGAAGAATGGCAGTGATCGCTTGGCAGCCTATTTTTATCTTCTTATTTGTGAGTGTTATTACTCTTTTAGAGGGCAGCATCTGCGTTGCAATGGCACTCCCTGCATTTATGTTTTTTGCTAGTATTGGCGGTATGTTAGCAGGGCTCTGCCATCGACTTTGGGTAAAGAAAAGCAACAAAGCGGTGATGTCGGTAGCATTGCTGCCGTTAATTCTTTCTCCTTTAGAGTTCAACTTTTTACACCTATCGAAAACTTACGAAGTTAAAAATACGATTGTTATAAATGCGCCTGTTGACGTTGTGTGGCAACAATTGGCTAATGTTAGCCAAATTCACGAGGGCGAGTATCCGAGCTCATTTTCGCATTTAATTGGTATTCCTAGGCCAATTCGAGCTGATATGAGTGGGGATGGAGTCGGTGCAATAAGAACCAGTCAGTGGCAGAAAAATGTAGTATTTAAAGAAGTGATAACTGAGTGGCAGCCGAATGAGAAAATGCTTTATAAGTTTGATATAGACCCAGACTTAATTCCTGATAAGGCGCTGGATCAGCATGTGAAATTAGGTGGTGAATATTTTTCGCCGTTACATGGCGGTTATGAATTAGTTGCAAGTGGTAAGAATCAAACGCTGTTGAGCCTAAAAACGACTGTACTTGATAACACTAATTTTGGCATTTATTCACGAGTGTGGGGAGAGGTGATCTTTCAGGATTTTCACAAAGCTCTTCTGAAACTCATGAAATCGCGCGCTGAACATGACATACAACTAGCTACAAACCCATCGTAACTATTTTTAGACAAGCAGTTTATCGTGATTGTTTTCTTTATTAGCTTTAAATCGCTAGGCTAGGGTTAATATTTTTATTTTAGGAACACACCATGAAATACTTAGTGGCATCGGTGCTCATGACGGCATCATCAGTAGCGGCTGCGCGTCCTGCACCGTTAGTGTCAATTCCAAGCCATGATGGCTTTTTTGATAATATTGCAGCCCATTGTGGCAAAGCTTACGAAGGTAAAGTGAGCGTTGATAACGCGACAGGCCCCAGTTCATTTGCGGGTAAAAAGTTAGTGATGCATGTACGTCGTTGTAACGAGCGTGAGTTACAAGTGCCATTTCATGTGGGTGACGATGCATCTCGTACATGGATCATCACAAAAACGGGCAGTGGTTTGAGTTTAAAGCATGACCATCGCCATAAAGATGGCAGCGATGATAAATCAACCATGTATGGGGGCCATACCCTTGATGCGGGTTTTGCTAATGCACAGTCGTTCCCGGCTGATCAATATTCAAAACAGTTGTTTGTGAGCCAAGGTATTCCACAATCAATGGGCAATACGTGGCAAATGTATATTTACCCCAAGCAATTTACGTATCGTTTAGTGCGAGAAGGGCGTGAGTTTCGCGTTGATTTTGATTTAACAAAGCCAATTACACCACCAAGTGCTCCGTGGGGGTATGAAGACTAGCGCTATTTAGCGTCATCCTCGCATTGTAAAACAACCGTTAAAGGTGGTTGGTAGGGGCGTGGTTTAGTGGGAAAGCGTTCATACTCCTGTACACCATCAGTCACTCTTAACATAAACGGTTTGTCTCTACATAAACGGCTGGCATGGCGCAGCAAAAATACGCTTTGATTGCGAAAGTGCTTGTAGTCATCAGACTGAATTTCGAGGTGGTAGCGGCCATCGGCTAATTTAGTTTGGTAGTAGTGGACTTCTTCATCAAAGTCGAAAAGTTTTTCTGTTTCGGTTTCTTCAGCGTATGCAGGGGAAAAGCCAGCGGTAAGTAAAAGGGCGCTGATTGATAATGCGAATATCGAACGGGGTTTGTTCATAAACACCTAACTCCATGTGATTGATGCAATAATTCTAGCGCGTGTTGTTGAACCATGAATTAGCTTCGACAGTCAAACTAGGGTAACGTTAGTTTATATCTTATACCTAGTCTAACACTCAAAAGGTAAAATGTGATGCTCAATAAAATAAAACAGCTATTTTCAGCGATGGACGATACTCAATCTAATATTATTGAGCATGACCTAAAAACAGCGGTTGCCGCTTTATTAATCGAGGTTATGCGCGCCGACAGTGAATTACAAGATGATGAGCAACAAACACTGAATGACACCTTAAAGAAATATTTTTCTTTAACAGACGATGAGGTTCAGGAGCTCATTGATAGCGCCTCTAAAAATTTAGATGAAGCGATTGATTATTTTCAGTTTTCTAAACAAATAAATGCACAGTGTAGTGCTGAGCAGCGTATTGATATTATCGAGCTGTTATGGCGTTTAGCCTATGCTGATGGTGAATTAGATAAACATGAAGAGGTTGTGATTCGCCGTGTCGCTAGCCTCTTATATGTGACTCATGAAGATTTTATCGCTGCGAAACTGGCAGCGACAAAACTCAGCTAAGGGCTATTAAATTAAATCAGGCTTACTTACTTATTTAATTTACTTGCCACACTAACAAGTTGTTGAGCTAGGCTGGCAACTTGTTCCGCTGTATCAGCATCATTAATGCGGCCCTGTTCATCTAATTTAGTGTGGATAGCAGACACAGCTAATTGATCTGCAAGTATTAAGCTGCCAATACCTGATAAAATATCACGCACGTGGTTTAAACCACGTAAGCCGCCTAAACCGCCTGGTGAAGAAGCATAGAGCGCGGTTACTTTATTACGAAATGCTGGTACCGCGCCTTGCTCAGTGCGAGATGCCCAATCGATAGCGTTTTTAAGTGGTGCCGTAATTGAGCCATTATATTCGGGGCTTGCCAGCAGAATGCCGTCTGCTGCACGAAGTTTATCTTTTAATAATTGTGCCCCAGCAGGTGTGCCTTGCGCTTCAATATCTTCATCAAATAACGGTAGGTCTAAATCGCTTAACTTAATGACTTCTACTTCTGCACCACTTTCGAGGGCGAAGCGTGCTGCCTCATTAATTAGTTTTTGGTTAAAGCTGTCTTTACGTAGGCTGCCTGCGAGGGCAATAATTTTTGGCGCTGTCATGAGGGGTTCCTTTTTAAGCTTCACTGTTGTTGATATGCTCACTGTAGCAAAAAATAGCTTGCAGAAAAGCTAAATAAACGCAAAACTTATGTGCGTAAATGCACATGAGGAGCTGTTATGGCAATTCAATTTGATGATTGGCAAGATGTTAAGGTCGCTTATGAAGTAGCTAGACGAGGTACTTTAACGGCTGCCGCGGAGTCCTTGGGTGTTCATCACAGCACAGTACTAAGAAGAATCAACAATTTAGAAGATAACCTTGATGCACGGTTATTTCACCGCCATGCCCGTGGTTATACAGTGACAGAAATTGGCGCTAAGTTGTTTGCCACGGCTAAATCGATTAATGCAGAACTTGAAAAGCTCCATAACGATATCATTGCTGCTGACAGCCAGTTACGAGGCAGCTTATTATTAACCACGGTGAGTGGTTTTATTGATGTGCTCAGTGATGTTTGTGAGCAGTTCCAAAGTTTACACCCACAAGTGCAGCTTGAGGTTATTCTTGACCAAAATCGTCTACGACTCGACCATGGTCAAGCACATATTGCTGTTAGAGCGGGTCCGCGCCCTGATGAAGGCGATTATATTGCCCAGCATTTAGCGGAGTTATCGTCTGGGTTTTATGCCTCAAAAAGCTATATTGAAAAATATGGTATGCCAAAGAGTATTCAGCAGTTAGAGCAACATAGTTTTGTATCTGGAGTTGCAGGATATAATGGAAAAGTACCTTATTTTGCTTGGGTCGATGAGCACATATCACCAGCACAAATCAAACTTAGAGTATCAGAAACATCAGAAGCAACCCGCGCTATTGTTAGGGGACTTGGTATTGGTGGCTTGCAGCACGAAGTGGCACAGCAGTATCCTGATTTAGTGCCAGTATTAGCAAAAGAACTTGCTTGGCCAACAGACCTTTGGCTGGTGACACATCATTTGGTGCACCGTACTGCTAAAGTGCAAGCTTTTAGTCAGTTACTAAAAGCTTACTTTAAAAAGCTAACAAGCTAGAGTGACTTTTTAACACTGATACCTAAGCGTTTCGCGAGTCGCACTAGATTGGCTCTATCCACTTTAAGGGTGCGTGCTGTGGCTGCCCAATTTAGATTATGCCGCTCAAGTTGCTGCATAATAAGTTGGTAGTTGAATGCTTCAGTGGCCTCTTTTAGCGACAGCTCTGGTAGCGCATTCTTGTGCTCTACTGCTGTATAGCTCTCCTTATTTGATAGCTGCTCAATATTACAGTGCGCAGGCTCTATAGTAATAATATCCTGCTGCCACTGTTGTTGCTTTGCTTTTAATGCTGCGCGACTAATGACGTGTTCAAGTTCTCTGACGTTGCCAGGCCAATCGTATTGACGCAATAATACTTGGGTGTCTACACTTAGCTTTAGTTGTTTTATCGCAAGCTTACGTGCAGTTTGCTCCACGAAAAAGCCAGCAAGTAAAATAACATCGTTATCACGGGCCCTCAGCGCTGGCACATTCAGCGGGTAAACACTCAGTCTATGAAACAGATCTGCTCGAAAACGCCCCTCTGCAACTTCTTGTTTTAAATCACGGTTTGTTGCAGCAATAACCCGTACATCGACATAATGAGTCTGATCTTCACCCACAGTTTGTATTTCACCACTTTGCAATACGCGTAGTAGTTTACTTTGCATCGCAAGGGGTAACTCGCCAATCTCGTCTAAAAACAGCGTGCCGCCATCGGCGAGTTGAAACTTTCCCTGACGAGCTGTATGTGCACCCGTAAAGGCGCCTTTACTGTGGCCGAAAAACTCGCTCTCAGCTAAATTCTCTGGTAATGAAGCACAGTTGAGATGAATAAGAGGCTGCTCGCGGCGTTTTGAATTTAAGTGAATATTGCGGGCAACCAGCTCTTTACCCACGCCCGTTTCACCTTGGATCAACACACTAAATTCGGATGCTGCGACCAATTGAATGTCATTTTTTAGTGCTTGTATTGCATGGCTATTACCTATGATCTCGACTCCTTCTCTGGTAAGAGCCGCAAGGTTAAGCTGTTGTGCAAGCTGATAGTTATGCTGCGCATGATGCTGATAGTGTTGCAAGGTTAATACACTTTCAACATGTGCAGAAATGAGCTGCATTAGTTGTTTTAACTCTGCGGAGTCTAAGTCATCAAATGCATATTCATCCAAGCTGTCAAATGTAATGACAGCCAGTAAATTCGGGTTTTTTTGGTGACTGCTATACAGTGGAATACCCATGCAGGCGTGTACGGGAAAATCACCATGTTTGCGCTTAAGTAAACCATCATAAGGGTCTGGTAACCCACATTCTTTGGCAAATTTTAATGGCTGAGTTGCTTGGCATATCTCATATAAACGTGGATGTTCGTCGATTTTAAAGCGTCTGCCTAACGTGTCATGTGATAAGCCTTGTAAGGCAACCGGTTTTAACACATCTCCTTTGTTAAGAAGTAGTGCGAGCGCATCACAGGCTATCCACTCGTTTATGCAATCCAGTAAATAATTAAAGTTTGTATATTCAGGGCTTACTCTTGCCAGTGCGATTGCAATATCGAGCATAGTCTTTTTACTCGCCATGTCATATTGACCTTATTGTGTTTTTTAATGTTATTAATGGTGAGTCATTTTGACTTTTTATTCAATATCCATTTTCTTATCTTGTTGAAAATTAATGGCTTTTAATTTTGGCAAGGTGTGTGCAATAACAATGGCAATGATATCAGTGAGGGCGGTAATGAAAGTCATTAATTTAACAGAGCCAATGCCAAAAAAAGTAAAGGCTCATCAAGTCAGTGAATGGCCTATTTGGGCATTAGCGTTTAGGCCTTACTTTTTGGTTGCCGGTGTATTAGCCGTGGGCTCTATGAGTTACTGGTTACTCATGTTAAGTGGTTATGCCAACTGGCATTTAACTGTACCAGCTACGCTTTGGCATGCCCACGAAATGCTATTCGGTTTTTCAGGTGTTGTTGCTATGGGGTTTTTACTGACCGCGGCGCAAACGTGGACTGGCGTACCGAGTGTCAGTGGCAGCAAGCTTTGTCTAATGACTGGTGTGTGGTTATTAGCACGTTTGAGTTTCTTTTTACCTGCCATAATAACAGCGAATTTTAATTTATATGTAGTGGGAGTGTTTCAGCTTATATGGTGGTTAGCCGGCATCATTACCCTGAGTAATATGTTGCTCAAAGCAAGTAGTAAGCAGAATTACGTGTTTATTGTTATTGCCTCCATGCTATGTACTCTTAATATGATTTTTTTAGCATTGGTGGTTGCTGAAAAAATGCTCTTTGCGCTCAGTGTTGTGGATACCGCCGTGATTGTGATGACTTTATTGGTTGGTATTGTTGCAGGGCGTGTTGTGCCATTTTTCACTGCGCGAGGATTGAATCTTACCGAGCAAGTTCGTCTACCAAGGCTTGATAAACTGGTAGTGGTAAGCTCTTTATTTGCTATTACTTGGTTCTTTTTTAGTCAATTATTCTTTAATCAAATGAGCGTAGGTTGGGTTTTTGCTTGGCTTGCTTGTTTACATTTTTATCGCTGTGTTGCGTGGTGGCACAAGGGGATACTAAAAGTGCCTCTGTTATGGTCACTACACCTTTCATATTGGGCTTTGAGTATAGGTTTACTCTTAATTGCACTGAGCTCCTATAGTTCGTTCATTTTATTTAAAGATGCGCTGCATTTTATCACTGTAGGTACGGTTGGCTTAATGATCTTAGCTATGATGGTGCGTGTGTCTCATGGTCATACCGGCCGACCCCTAAAAGTGCCATTTATCATTACCCTAGCATTTGTATGTATTGCCGTTGCTGCGATTATACGCGCTCTGCTTATATCTGTAATAGGGCACCACTTGGCGTGGCAGCTGAGTGCAATGCTGTGGATAGCTGGTTTTTTATTGTTCTTATTTCATTGTGCGCCCATTTTAGTGAAACGTCGTGTAGATGGCCGCGTGGGTTAATTACTCCCTTTAAAATAGAGGAAATGATATGTTGTCTGAAAAAACGATCGAGATTGTTAAAAGTACAGTGCCATTGCTAGCAGAGGCAGGCCCTCAGGTTACTGAATACTTTTATGATCGTATGTTTAGTTATAATCCCGAGTTAAAAAACATTTTTAATATGAGCCATCAGCAATCAGGGCATCAGCAATTTGCGTTGTTTAATGCGTTAGCTGCCTATGCTGCGAATATTGATAACCTTGCTGTTTTGAAAGATGCCTTAGCACGTATAAATCATAAGCATACTAGTTATCACATTTTGCCTGAGCACTATCCGATTGTAGGTGGTCACTTAATTGCAACACTTAAGGAATTGCTGCCTGAGCAGTTTACTCCAGAGGTTGAATACGCATGGCGAGAAGCGTATGCACTGCTTGCAGATGTCTGTATTACAGAAGAAATGGCATTATACAACAAAACCAAGCAAGCCCAAGGAGGTTGGTTTGGTACACGTTTATTTACTATTTCACACAAGCAAATCGAGTCAGAGCATATTTGTAGTTTTACCCTGACTCCTTGTGATGGTAAAGCGGTGGTGTCGCATTTACCAGGGCAATATTTGGGTATTAAAGTTAAACCTGAAAACAGTGATAATACTCAAATTCGCCAATACTCTATTTCGCAGCAAAGTAATGGTGAAAACTACCGTATTAGCGTAAAGCAAGAAGGTTTAGTCTCCTACCATTTACATAGCTTGCGTGAAGGCGAGGTAATTGAAGTTTATCCTCCAGCAGGCGACTTTGTGCTTCGCGAAATCGACTCGCCTGTCGTATTGATTTCAGCAGGTGTTGGCCAAACACCGATGATGGCGATGCTTGAGACATTATTGAGCAAACAACATAACCAGCCAATTCATTATCTGCATGCATGCGACAGTGAGGCGCAGTTTGCCTTTAAAGAGTATTTAATAAAGCAACAGCAAGCGCACCCTGCTTTTAATTGTGTTACATGGTTTAAAGATGGCAAGGGAGGAGATTTTGCGGGCTTGATGGATGTTAATCACATCACCGATAACTTACCAATTAGCGAAGGGGACTTTTATCTGTGTGGTCCAATCGCCTTTATGGCTATGATAAAAGAGCAGCTACTAAGTTTAGGGGTTGCAAGTGAATGCATTCACTATGAGGTGTTTGGCCCTCACCAAACCCTATAACGAAAAGGGCGCAGCCTAAGCCGCGCCTGATTGTTAGTTAACTTCGCACTCTACATTAGGAAGTGGAATACGGCGCTCTTTTTTGGGGTAGTAAAGCAGGCATTGCTCGCCTGCTTTTTGCAACACAAACTTCTCAGAAGGAATTGAATGGGCGCCCATTATTGGCAAGCCATCAGGTCCTTTACCTGTACCATGATCAATTAAAAGCACGGCACTTTTAGTGAAAACATCATCAGCTAAGGTCACTAAAGCACCTCCTTTAGCTGACTGAATGGCTTGTTGTAACTCGGTAATCACGCCAGCATTGATACGAGTTAACGTCGCATCTTGAGGCTGCTCAGCTTGGCTACTTTGACACGCAGTTAAACTCATCAGCAATGATGAAATGAAGAGGTATTTTTTACTCATCGCTATCTCCTTTTGCT
This sequence comes from Pseudoalteromonas sp. CF6-2, assembly GCF_021729425.1. Classification (NCBI taxonomy): domain Bacteria; kingdom Pseudomonadati; phylum Pseudomonadota; class Gammaproteobacteria; order Alteromonadales; family Pseudoalteromonadaceae; genus Pseudoalteromonas; species Pseudoalteromonas sp. CF6-2. Next base: position 3,380,105 of record NZ_CP091442.1, on the reverse strand, counting down.
GGTGTGGGGCGTGTTAAGTCCATATTCTCTTTATATAGTGGTTGTTTAGGAACGAGTGGTAAGCCTGTATCCGCTAACGCATTGACTGAGATGTTGGGCTGTTTGATTTTTGCCGTTTGAGTTGAAATAGGGCAGCGGTTATTTTCGATATGGAAAAGTGCTGTAGATAATAAGCCTTCGTTTTTATCGCCCAACTGGTGGTTAAAATCGTCTGCAGCCAGACAACCTTGCACGTCAGCGTCAAATTGCGGGGTCGGAGTCGGTCTTAAGCCATCTGAATATTCACCGAATCCCTGTTCATTCACACCTGAAAATTGAATAGTAAAGTAGGTTGTTGCACAGTTATGAGTCGGATTAAACCCGTATGGTTTACCACAGGTCTTATCACCAATTAGAATAACCTCTGCGTTGATGCCTTTAAGCCCATTAATAAATGCTTCTGATGCCGAGCAAGTTCCTTCAGTGCTAAGCACATACACTTTTGATAAGTTTAAATCGGGGAGTGTGTTGTTAGTCGCTTGAAACGTTGAATAATCAATTTCAAAGTCAATAAATGGAAAGGGCGTATCATTGGGTTGTTTGTCGTTTCGAATGGTTTGATAATAGTCAAAACCTCTACTATTGGCAGGGCCTGTAACCATATAAGCAAGTTGTGCAGAAAGAGCCAATACGCCACCACCGTTGTATCTAAAGTCAATTACAAGCTCATCGATCATATCGGTTTTGAACTTATTAACAGCATTAATAAGCTCAGGTTGGGCAATGCTTATATGACTATTAAACTGCATATAACCAACTTTGGTGCCATTTTCTGTGATCAGTGTATTCACATTTTGCACAGGGGTTTGGGTAATATTACCTGCTACCACATTGATTGATTTTTCAGTACCATCATTGCTTCGTAGTTTAAGGTTATGGGTGCTACCAGCTGTGGGGTTGAACAGTACTTCATTCAAAATTTCAATGCCGGCTTCGGTGTTGTCGTTGATACTTACATTATCCGCCGATAAAATCGTATCACCGCGTTGTAAACCTGCATTGGCGGCAGGTGAGCCATCCTCTAAATAGGCGATGCGTAGTACTCGAGGTGGTGTGTTACTAAGAAACGCCCAGTTGATTCCGTAGCCCGATACAACACCAGATTGCGACTCTTTGAAAAAATCTTCAGTTGGCTGACTAAAATGAAAGTTGTCTTTGTTAGCGCCTGAGTCTGTCGTTTGAAATGTTTTTAGCTGATCGTAGTAGGCTGCAACTGAACTAAAGTTGTCAGGGTTGTTGTCTTCGATTTCATCGTACCAAAGGTATGTTTCATCACTCCATGAGCGTAACCACATTTTTTCAGTAAACTCTGAACCAGCAGTGTCGGGGTAAGGCTGATTTTCATTGAAGGGATCATTTCCTGTGCGAGGCACGGCGCATTGATCTTTAAACTCACTGGATGGCGCAAATGTACCAGCTGTCCAAACAGTGGAAGAGTTAGCGGGAGGTGGAGTTACTGTATCTGTGTCAGAGTCTAACGAACTACCCCCACCGCAAGCCGTTAAATAAAGGCTTGAAAAGATAAAAAAAGTCGCCTGTGCGAGTTTGTTACTTTTAAACATGAGATTACTTTCCTGTAAACGATTGTTGAAAAAGTATCAATAAGTATACGCGATGACAATAAAGAGCGATCTAAATAGTGTAAATAAGTGTATAAATTTTCAGCGCATCATGTCAGTCTGCAGGTTCAAGTTTTTGCCATGCTTCAAAGAGCTTCTGTTGTTTGTTTGAAATAGCGAGTCCATAGGTTTTTTGCATATAGAAGTAAGTATCTGCAATGCGCTTTCGAGCATAAACTGGCGGTTCAACAACACGCTGTTTAAAGTCAACTTTAACAGGGCACGCTCCGTACTGTTTGATGTTATTGGCTACCATACCAAAACGATAGTTAGAGCGATCAGCATTAATTTCACCGATGGCTGGTGCTAAGTTATTTATGTCAGCTTCCATTTGACGAAACTTTTTACTCACTTTTCGGCAATTTTTTCTACCACCTTCTTGCCAGCACTGCAGTTGATGACCAAACTCCCAAGCAGGCACAATATGCTCCCACTCAATCCGGTGTGCCCGTATATTTTGTTTGCCAGAACGAGTCACAGCATTTCGCGGCAGGTAGCCGCATCGCGTTGGATCAGGCACTAACTTTTTACCTTCGCGTTTTATATCACAATCACAATATAAGCTCTTAGTGTCGTTTGGTAAGGTCTTTATTAGATATTTTTTGGCACTAGAAAAGCTAGAAAATTGCTCCGCAGAGGCAGTAAAACAAACCCCAAGGCAAAATAGTAAAGAGAAAAATAAACGCATATCCATCACATGTGTGAACTACAGGGTTTGCTAGTGTAGAGTGATAGCTCTAAAAGAAAAAGAGTTTGATTGTTATCGAGATAATCAGCCTAGGCAGTTTAAACTTCGACAAGTTATAAGCAAGGCACCAAAACATTGGTGCCGATGCTGGTAGGATTACTTACTGCTAGTTGAAATTGGCTTACGGCGCTTTATACGTAGGTTTTGTAGTAATAATAAAATACCCGAAATACAAAACAGTACGCTGGTGGCTGCAAAGCTTATAAGTAAGGGGTTATTAAAGTCCTCGCGCTCGTCGTAATCCATAATATGTAACATCCAAAAAAAGTCGAAAATACGCCAAATAGTGCTGCGTACTGTAATGACCTTACCTGTAGCGCTATCTAAATACAGGGTAGTTGTCAGCCAATCATCAAAGCTGACTTGCCAAACATTCTCTTTATATGCAATTTCTCTGGGCCCTTTTGCTAAAAGCTGTACTTGAGAGGCCTTTGCACTAATGAGTAGGTGTGCTTTAGCATTTTCAATAATCTCAGACTCACTTGGCCTAGCCATTGCTTCACCCGTTATACCATCAAAGGTAAATGTACCGTTTAAAGTGGCAATTTCAATGGTGGGTTTTGTGAGTAAGTGGCTGTATTTTATATCACTAATTTGCTCAAACTGAGTTGTTATTGCATCAATTGATGCCATGTAATCATGCACTTTAAATGGATTACTAAGGCTGCGTTTAGCTAAGTGTTTGCCATGTACTTTTTCAAGTGGAATGGCGCTCATTACCAAGCCACCCAGCAGCCAAAAAAAGATTTGTATGGCGAGCAAGTAACCTAACCATTTATGCACTTTGCGGGCATACTTGAACATACGTTTATTCATAGAAAACCACTTGTTATTTTTGTATAGGCGCTATTGTAAAAGCTTAAACTAGGCTGCCAATGCGGCATAATGTCGCATTAACTGTATTCTAGATTTGGTATATAGACAAAACTGCGTTAAAGTTCCAATCGCTATTAATAGAGGGTAAAACGAAGGTATGTCGGAAATTCAATTTTTAAATGTAGACTTGGAGCTTGAATCAAAACACGATATAAGTGCACTGGTGGCTGATTTAAAGAAAAACGCCATGGTCTTACATTATGACAAAGATGAATATCGTCAACTTGCTCGTATTGAAGCAACAGCTGACATTAGCACGCCAGATAAAGCAATTAATCAATTATGCGAATTAATTGAGTCATGTTCACGCAATGCATTGAAACAGTGGCTTTCGTGTTCAAAACGAACATTTGATATTGGTTTTGAGTCAGGTGACTCGCCAAAATGTTTTAATCAAGCCCTGCACGCAGATACCTTATTACGTATTTCTGCCATTGGCGCAGGGATCGAAATTACCATTTACCCAGTTCAGAGCTAAGCTCGCTATCTTCGTTCTACCACCGCTGCGGTCATACGTGATACGCAGCACAGTTCACCTGCCGCATTACTAATTTTAATTTCCCAAACCGATGTCCTTTTCCCTAGATGAATAGGGCGTGTAATTGCTGTAAGTACGCCTTTGCGTGATGCTTTGAGATGATTGGCATTTATCTCTTGGCCGACACAATAAAACTTTTCAAAGTCAACAACAAAATTTGCCGCATAACTGGCCACAGTCTCAGCTAGCACAACATTTGCGCCTCCGTGTACCATTCCCATTGGATTATGGTGGGCTGGTATAGCGGGCATGGTGGCAACTAGATAGTCATCACCAATTTCGGTTATTTCAATGCCCATGGTTTTCATTAAAGTTCCTTCACCTGTAATGCCTTGTGCAAATTGCTGGCATTGCTCCAAAGTGACTGGCTGGTGCCAAATGCTCATGGTATTTCCTTAGCAAGCTAATTAAAGCTACTACCATATTGCATATAACTGTGCTGTTCAACGTTAGTTTTTTAGCAAAATGAGGAGGCCAATTTAAATTTGCGATTTTCAGATAACTGTATATACTCACAGTTAAATGTACTGTATGGAAAACCAGTTGTATGCGCCCATTAACGAAACGCCAATCGCAAATATTAGAACTTATTAAAGTATTTATTAAAGATACAGGCATGCCGCCAACTCGTGCCGAAATAGCTCAGACGCTGGGTTTTAAAAGTGCCAATGCCGCTGAAGAACATCTTAAAGCGCTGGCTAAAAAAGGCATGATAAAAATGAAGCCTGGAGCGAGTCGTGGTATTCAGTTAGTTGAGGAAGATGAGCCAGAACAACTAGGACTCCCTTTAATTGGTCGTGTAGCTGCCGGTGAGCCAATTTTAGCGCAGGAACATGTGGAGAGTCATTGTCAGGTTGATCCATCTTTGTTTAAACCCGCTGCAGATTTTTTACTACGTGTTAATGGCATGAGTATGAAAGATATAGGCATTATGGATGGTGATTTACTGGCAGTACACAGAACACAAGTGGCTGAAAATGGTCAAGTTGTCGTTGCGCGTGTTGATGAAGATGTGACTGTAAAACGCTTAGAAAAAGCCGGTCGAAAAGTCCTCCTACATGCAGAAAATGAAGAGTTTTCACCGATTGAGGTTGACCTCGAACACGAATCTTTCAACATTGAAGGGTTGGCAGTTGGCGTTATTCGTAATGCTGATTGGATGTAACGTTAATATACTTAAGTAACTTTAGCGTTTTCAGTCGCGCTCGTTTTTTGTTTTAATGTTTTGTACTGAGTAAGATGTTTTCAAAATGGTGCGTCAAACTGATTTAATTTGGTGCGACGCCGCTTTTTACCTATTTAGCATTGATTTGTGACCCCTTAGCGTTGCTCGGAGTCCATGTATAGCGCAGTTTTCCTTTCTTTTTGAGTTTTTGCTCTTCCCCTTTTTTACAAATAACGCTCTGATTATAGTTGTTATTTTTGCACCAAAATAAACATTTCTTAGATTAAAAACTTGCTTATTGTTCATTTTTTAACTAATTGGTTAATACAATGTGTTAACACCGTTTTACTAAAAAGACACAAAATAATGTGCAGTGGTGTTAAACGATGAGCTTGTATCAGATTTCTGTCGTGTTGGTACGTGTTTGCTCTAAACAATAAAAATACGAATGGGCACCTAGCTGTACGCCTTTTCGCTTTGCGTCTTGCAATAGCATCTAAAGGAGCTGTCACATGGGTAAAATGCGTTATGCCTTGTGGCTTATTTTAGTGTCTCTACCGCAGTTAGCATTGGCAAATAGTCAATTTAATATGCGTAAAGGGGTAACTGATATAAGTAATAATGTTTATGAGTTACACATGACGATATTTATTATCTGTTGTGTCATCGGCGTCATCGTTTTTGCGGTGATGTTTTGGGCTTTAATACATCATAGAAAATCAAAGGGGGCAAAGCCCGCCCAATTTCATGAAAGCACAAAAGTTGAAATTCTTTGGACTGCCATTCCGTTTGTGATTTTAATTGCCATGGCTGTGCCTGCCACAAAAACCTTAATCGCTATGGAAGATGCCTCTAAGGCAGACATCACCATTAAGGTCACGGGTTCTCAATGGAAATGGCATTACGAATATATGGGTGAAGATATTGCCTATTACTCGATTTTGTCGACACCAAAAGATCAAATAGATAACCAAGCTGAAAAGACAGCAAATTACTTACTTGAAGTCGATAAGCCGTTGGTCCTCCCTATCAACAAAAAAGTACGCTTTTTGATGACTTCTGACGATGTTATTCACTCTTGGTGGGTTCCTGACTTTGCGGTGAAAAAAGATGCCAATCCGGGCTTTATCAATGAAGCATGGACACGCATTAACGAACCCGGTGTTTACCGAGGCCAATGTGCTGAACTGTGTGGTAAAGATCATGGTTTTATGCCTGTTGTGGTTCAAGCATTACCTGAAGATGAGTTTGCAACTTGGTTGGCTGATGCCAAACAAAAAAAAGCGAATGCGGCAGCAGCGGATGCTGCATTACTTGATCAAACACTCGCGAAAGAAGAGTTAATGACACTCGGTGAGCAAGTCTACATGGCTAGCTGTGCAGCATGTCACCAACCAACAGGTATGGGGCTACCCGGTGTATTTCCTGCGCTTAAAGGCAGCCCTATTGTACTAGGTGATGTTAAAGATCACATTGATATTGTGCTTCATGGCAAGCCTGGTACAGCAATGCAAGCATTCGATAAACAGCTTTCAATTAAGCAGCTTGCAGCTGTCATTACGTATAAACGAAATGCTTGGGGCAATGATACGGGTGATGTTATCCAGCCGAGTCAAATTCAAGCAGCGATTGATGCAGCAGCGGAGGCGAACTAATGAGTAACGTTATTAATGAGCAAGCCACTGAGCATGCGCATCACGACCACCACCCTGCTAAGGGGTTCAAGCGTTGGTTATATACAACAAACCATAAAGATATTGGCAGTTTATACCTCATTTTTTCACTAACCATGTTTTTAATTGGTGGTGCGATGGCAATGGTGATCCGCGCTGAGCTTTTCCAGCCAGGTCTGCAACTTGTCGATCCTCACTTTTTTAACCAAATGACCACCGTACATGGTTTGATCATGGTGTTTGGGGCTGTTATGCCTGCCTTTACTGGATTGGCCAACTGGATGGTGCCAATGATGATTGGTGCACCTGATATGGCTTTGCCAAGGATGAATAACTGGAGTTTCTGGATTCTACCTTTTGCCTTTTTAATCCTGTTAGCTTCATTGCTGATGCCTGGTGGTGGCCCTGCATTCGGTTGGACTTTTTATGCGCCACTGTCGACTACTTACAGTAACGATAATACCGCACTCTTTGTCTTCGCTGTGCATATTATGGGCATTAGTTCAATCATGGGGGCGATTAACGTTATCGTGACCATTGTGAACTTAAGAGCCCCTGGCATGACATGGATGAAGTTGCCATTGTTTGTTTGGACATGGTTGATCACCGCATTCTTATTGATTGCTGTGATGCCTGTGCTTGCCGGTGCGGTGACCATGGTGCTTACTGATAAATACTTTGCGACCAGCTTTTTTGATGCCGCAGGGGGGGGCGACCCTGTGATGTTCCAACATATTTTTTGGTTCTTTGGGCACCCTGAGGTGTATATCATGATTTTGCCGGCGTTCGGTATTATTTCTACTATCGTGCCGACTTTCTCACGTAAAAAGCTATTTGGTTATGCCTCTATGGTGTATGCCACTTCATCGATTGCGCTGCTTAGCTTTATCGTATGGGCACATCACATGTTCACTACAGGCATGCCGGTTGCGGGTGAGCTGTTCTTTATGTACGCCACGATGTTGATTTCGGTACCGACAGGCGTAAAAGTGTTTAACTGGGTCGCTACCATGTGGCGAGGCTCAATTAGTTTTGAAATTCCCATGATGTTTGCCATTGCTTTTATCGTATTGTTCACCTTGGGAGGTTTCTCTGGCTTGATGCTTGCGATCACACCTGCTGATTTCCAATATCATGATACTTATTTTGTGGTTGCTCACTTCCACTATGTACTCGTTACAGGCGCAGTGTTCTCTATTATGGCGGGAGCCTATTACTGGCTGCCAAAATGGACTGGCAATATGTATAACGAAACCTTGGCTAAATGGCATTTCTGGTTATCACTAATTAGTGTCAATGTGCTGTTTTTCCCGATGCATTTTGTTGGCCTTGCGGGCATGCCACGTCGTATCCCTGATTATGCTCTGCAATTTGCAGACTTTAACGCCATTATTAGTATTGGTGGGTTTGCGTTTGGCCTTTCACAATTACTGTTCGTGCTGGTGGTATTTAAATGTGCCAGAGGTGGTGACAAAGCGCCTGCAAAAGTATGGGATGGTGCAGAGGGGTTAGAGTGGGAAGTTGATTCGCCCGCACCTTACCACACCTTTGAGACACCGCCGGAGATTAAGTAATGAATCATGCACCTTTGCTCAAAAAGCTCCTGCTAGCATGCCTTGGTATGTTTGCATTTGCCTTTGCATTGGTGCCGCTTTACGACGTGTTTTGTGATGTTACGGGCTTAAACGGCAAACCTTCTCTTGAGAAGGCTGTAGTGAGTGACACAGTTAATACTGAGCGTTCTGTAGATGTAAGCTTTACAACACATGCACAAAGCGGTGCACCATTCAAAGTTGAGTCCCAGCAGTACAGTGTCGCTGTGCAGCCAGGCGCTATGCGTGAAGTTAAGTTTAGCGCTAAGAATACCAGCAACACAGACAAAATAATGCAAGCAATTCCCTCGGTATCGCCAGGAAAAGCAGCTAAATACTTACACAAAATAGCCTGTTTTTGCTTCGATCAACAGCCTATGAAAGCAGGTGAAGAAATCGAGTTTACTTTACTATTTTATGTCGATACTGAGCTACCGGATGATGTTGAAGAGCTGACATTGTCCTATACCGTGTTTGATATTAGCGGGCAGGTTGTGGCTAAAAACGATGAAGCCGCCAAGCTAATTGCTAATTAGGAGCAAACAAAATGAGTCAGAATTACGAAAAATATTATGTACCAGCTGAAAGTCCGTGGCCGATTGTCGGTGCAATTGCGATGTTTTTAATTGCTGTTGGCGCTGGTTTAACTGTGATGCAAGTCAGTGGCGAAGGCAGCAGTGGTCAATATGTATTGTATTTAGGCATTGCGATATTAATTTATATGGTTTTTAGCTGGTTTAGAAACGTTATTGAAGAGTCGCATAAAGGGCTTTACTCAGCACAAATGGACCGTTCATTCCGACAAGGCATGAGCTGGTTTATATTTTCTGAAGTAATGTTTTTTATGGCATTCTTTGGTGCACTTTTTTATGCCCGTATGATTTCTGTACCTTGGTTGGGTGGGGCTGGTAACAATGCCATGACCAATGAAGTACTTTGGCCAACCTTTGAAGCCGTATGGCCTCTTTTAACCACCCCCAGTGGTGACACAACACAGGCTATGGGCTGGCAAGGGCTCCCATTAATTAATACCCTTATTTTACTTACCTCCTCGGTCACTATTCACTTTGCTCATGTGGCAATGGAAAACAATAAGCGTGGTGCGCTAAAAGTATTCTTATCGCTAACCGTGTTATTAGGTGTCGTTTTTTTAGGCTTACAAGTATATGAATATATGCATGCTTATCAGGATCTCGGTTTAACCCTAGATGCGGGTGTATATGGCAACACGTTCTTTTTATTAACTGGTTTTCACGGTATGCACGTGACCTTGGGGACGGTCATTCTGCTTGTCGTACTGTTGCGTATATTCAAAGGTCATTTTAGTAGTGAAAAGCATTTTGCGTTTCAGGCCGCAGCTTGGTATTGGCATTTTGTTGATGTGGTTTGGCTGTGTTTATTTGTATTTGTGTATGTGCTGTAGCGTGACGAAGAGGTGATGGGTTGGTGTGAATAAAGCCCAATTTCATTGCGGCAATAATGATCACCAACACAACAACAGAGAAAAGTACTCTGCGTCCTAAATAGTGTGACATGGGTCGTGCGGTCTGTTTTGCTGACATCATTACAAACAGTGCTCGAAAAAGGTTAAACACAATATATAACAATAACAACACAATGATGATTTTTATCATTTTAGGTTTCCTTGATGCAGTTAATTTTATGGCGTAAACAAAAGCTTAGTTCAATTATCGCAATTTGCGTTGTGGTGTTTGCGGTGCTGATTTGTTTGCGTTTAAGTGTTTGGCAGTATCAACGCGGCGAGCAAAAGCAGCAGCAATTAAGTCAGCTCGCTGTATCAAGCCAACAAGGTGTTATGGATTGGCAAGCACTGCAAAACTTACCCGATGGTGTTAACAAAACGGGCTTACAGGTCAAAGTCTCTGGGGTGGTTAATAAACAACATTACTGGCTACTTGATAATCAAATATATCAAGGGCAAGTAGGTTATGACTTACTTGCAGCTGTAAGCATCAAAGGAGAGACAGCCCCTTTAATTGTTAATTTTGGTTGGCTCAAAGCCCCCGCTGATCGTAATCAATTGCCATCAGTGGCTTGGCCTAGCAGTGCGCTTATTACAGCGACAGTTCAAATAAAACAAGGCCAGCTGCAAGGCTTTACTTTAGCGGATGACATTGGTGCAGAAAGTGGCTGGCCAAAACGTATTCAGGGAGTCGATTTAGCCATCTTTAGTCGTCAACTAGAGCAGCCGTTACACGCCTTTATTGGTTATCGTAAAGAAGCAGATGGCTTAGCGACACCCCATTACAAAAGTGTTGTGATGGGTCCTGATAAACATTACGCCTATGCAGTGCAATGGCTGCTAATTGGCTTGGCCTGTGCTGTTATTGCGTATTTTTCGATGAGAAGGAGACATCATGAAAATAAATCCACTTAGTTTGTTTGCTCTGTGTTGTTTTGTGCCCCTTATTCTGGCCTTTGCAGCATTAAAGCTTGAGTGGTTGCCAAGTGGCTCTAGTAATCATGGTGAGCTGTTAAAGACCGAAGTAAAACTCGCTGATTGGCAGCAAGGAGACCCTAAGCAATGGACAATTGCACTTAACTATCCAGATGATTGCCAATTAAGGTGTGAAGAGCAGCTTGCGAGTCTTGAAAACTTATACGTTGCGTTAGGGAAAAACCAGCAAAAAGTGGATGTTGCTGTATTAAGTCGGCAGCAAAAAACAGCAGCGAATTGGCGCCATTTAGAAGAAAACGCAGATCTTCAAGCGGGGGACTTATATTTAGTCGATCATATGGGACTGGTTGTTTTGCATTACCCCTATAAAAACAAACCTGAAGAGAATCGGTTAATTCAAAAAGGCTTACTGAAAGATTTAAAAAAACTACTCAACTACGCACGTTCAAGTTAATACTCGGTAAGGGGCAATAATGTATAAAAATTATAAATATTTAGTCTTATTTACGTGTTTTCTATCTGTTTTAGTGGTGGGGCTTGGGGCATATACGCGGTTAAGTGATGCAGGGCTCGGTTGCCCTGATTGGCCAGGGTGTTACGGGTTTTTAACTGTGCCAAAGCATGAAACTGCACTTTTGCATGTTGAGCAGAATTATCCAGATATGATGTTTGAAGCAGCAAAAGCATGGAAAGAAATGATTCATCGCTATTTTGCAGGAGCATTAGGCCTATTTATATTGGCGTTGTTTGTATTTGCTTGGCTGAAACGTCAATACCCCACTACCCCAGTGAAACTACCGCTAGCACTTTTATTGCTGGTGGTTTTTCAAGCGGCTCTAGGAATGTGGACAGTGACCATGAATCTGCAACCTTTGGTTGTTATGGGGCATTTATTGGGTGGGTTTAGCATTTTATCTTTAGTATTTTTACTATATTTGCGGCTGACCTCTAAGCCTATTACTGGCGGTGATGCAGGGGCGAGGCCTTATTACAGATTAGCGCTGATAGGGTTAGTGGTGTTGGTATTACAGATAGCTTTAGGCGGTTGGCTTGCGGCTAATTATGCAGCCCCACACTGTAATGGTTTACCACTATGTAGTTACGGGCAGCCGTTTTCACTCTCAAGTGTGTTTCAGCTGCCGCTCGAGCACAGTACCTATGAGTATGGCGTGTTATCGCAACAGGCACGCATGTCTATACATTTACTACATCGCATATGGGCACTGGTAACCTGTGTGGTGCTTGCGTTGATTATGTGGCGAATCTTTTCGAAATCCTATTCTCGAAAGATCAAGCACTGCACTGTAACAGTACTGGTGGCCTTGTTATGCCAGATTTGCTTGGGTCTTGCTGTCGTGCATTGGCATTTTCCATTAGGCGTCGCACTTGCTCATAACTTAATGGCGGCGTTGTTGCTTTTGAGCATGGTTAGACTTTGTTTTCATCTAAAAGCAAGAACTTAGGAGGCTGGGATGGCACTTATTTTAACAACTGAAAAATCAGTAACAGCGCAGATCACTGAATTACTGAAGGACTATCTAGCAATAAGCAAATTTAAAGTTGTTGCGATGTTAGTACTCACAGCTTGGGTAGGATTAGCACTTGCCCCTGATATGGGAAGAGATGTATTTGTTCAATTAGCAAGTCTACTAGGCATAGGTTTATTATCTGCAGCTGCGGCAGTAATAAATCATGTCGTTGATAGTGAGATTGATAGCAAAATGGCACGCACACGACATCGTCCTGTGGCAAAAGGCCGCTTAAGTAAGCTACATGCTCTTAGTTTTGCCGCCATCATAGGTGTGCTTGGGTTTATTATGTTGATGATCTGGGCGAATACGTTAACTGCTGTGCTTACGCTGTTTGCTTTGGTTGGCTATGCTTTTATCTATACTTCTTTTTTAAAACGAGCAACCCCACAAAATATTGTCATCGGTGGACTTGCTGGTGCGATGCCTCCTTTATTAGGCTGGGTATCAGAAACAGGGCACATGGCAGCTGCGCCTTGGTTATTAGTGATGATTATTTTTACTTGGACGCCGCCGCACTTCTGGGCGTTGGCTATTGCGCGTAAAAGTGATTACGAGCGAGCAAAAATCCCTATGTTACCTGTCACTCACGGCATTGAGTTTTGCAAAACATGTGTAGTGGCATATTCAATTTTATTGGCCTTAGTATGTGTATTGCCTTACCTAATAGGTATGTCGGGGATTATTTATTTATTTGCTGCAAGTGCTTTAAATGCGGTTTTTATTTATAAAGCGCTAAAACTAAAGTTTGCGCCTAAAGAGGGTACGGCAATGGACTTATTTCGTTTTTCAATCGTACATTTAATGCTACTCTTTATCGCCCTATTTATTGATAAGTGGTTTCTTGTATGAAACATTTTTTAGCTGTGCTAATGGCATGCCTTAGTCTTATTATGATCGGTTGCGGTAGTGAGAAGTCTGCCCCTGATGTTTCTGCGCTTGTGTATGAGAAGGCAAAGCCAATTAGCCCTTTTTTATTAACCGACCAACATGGAAATCCTGCCGATAATAGTCAGTTAAAGGGGCATTGGAATTTACTGTTTTTAGGCTACACCAGCTGTCCTGATATCTGCCCTATGACACTGGCAAAACTTACAAGTGTACAAAAGCAATTAAGCAAGGATTATGACGTACAGGTGTGGTTTGTTGCTGTCGATCCAAAGCGAGATACAACGGCTAAACGTAAAGCTTATATTGATTATTTTAATACTGATTTTTTAGCTGTATCAGGGTCGCATAAACAGCTATTTCCCTTTGTGCGGGAGCTTGGCTTAATTTATGCGATTAATGATAGCGATGAGCAAGAGTATGCTGTCGACCATAGTGCTTCGGTGGTGATGGTTGATCAAGCTGGGGCTGTGCGAGCGATTTTTAAACCTGAATTTAAGCAAGGTAGTGTGCCTTTGATTAATGCCAAAACATTAACGCAAGAGTTTAAGGAAATTGCTGACTATTATGCTTTATAACTTGTATAGAGCAGTAAAGTATTTTGAAAGAGAGCAGATGCTCTCTTTTTTTATTTTTCCTCTAAGCTATTAAAAAAAATTACTATTTTTTAATTTAAAAAATGGCAATTTTATTAACTCAGTCTAAGCTTTTGTTATGAATTATTAAAAGCCATGAAGAGCGTGTTAATGATAAAGCTTCCTACTGAACTCGCAATTACTCAGGTTGAGTCGTTACACCAAGATTTACTACAAGAGTTGTCGTCAAATGATGATATATGTCTTGATATCAGTGAAGTAACGAGAGCCGATACTGCGTCAGTACAGCTGCTGTGTGCATTACAAAAACATTTGCTTTCGGTTCAGCATAAAATTATTTGGGTTGGACAAAGCGAACCATTGCAACAGGCAATTAATAGTTTGGGATTAAGTCATTACCTTGTGCTTGAAAATACCAATTAAGAGGTTTTTATGAAAAGAATTTTAGCAGTCGATGACTCAGCATCAATGCGACAAATGGTTGGTTTCACCCTTAAAAAAGCGGGCTTTGACGTAACGGAAGCAAAGGATGGCAGCGAAGCATTGAGTATCGCAAAGCAGCAGGGCTTTGATGCGGTAATTTCTGATGTCAACATGCCGGTAATGGATGGGATCACACTGATAAGAGAGTTACGCACTCTACCAGACTATAAATTTACTCCTTTACTCATGCTGACCACAGAATCGGGTCTAGATAAAAAGTCAGAGGGTAAAGCTGCTGGCGCAACAGGCTGGATAGTAAAGCCTTTTAACCCAGAGCAATTGTTAGCGGTATTAAAAAAAGTGATTCGCTAACAATAGGAGCGGGGCATGAGTATAGATCTAAGCCAATTTTTTGAAGTGTTCTTCGAAGAAAGCTTTGAAGGACTCGATGCAATGGAAGCTGAGTTATTAAACCTAGTTCCAGGCGAAGAAGACTTAGAAACAATCAATACAATTTTTCGCGCTGCGCATTCTATCAAAGGAGGTAGCGGAACATTTGGATTTACTGCAGTTGCTGACTTCACCCACGTTTTAGAAACTCTTTTAGACCAAATACGTGAAGGCTCACGAGACTTAACTGCTGAGCATGTAAACCTCCTTTTAAAGTCAGTTGATTGTTTGCGGGCGTTATTACGTGCTCTGCAGGCTGAACAACAGCCTGATTTAGCGGAAGCTGATGAACTACGTATAAAATTTGAAGAAATTTTAGGTATGCGCGCAGCAGCAAAAGCCGTGGCAAGCAATACAGATAGCGAAGAGCCTAGCGCAGAAAGTAGTCGAAACACTTTTCAAATAGATTTTAAGCCTCATCACCATTTATTTAAAACAGGTAACGAACCGCTGTATATGATCAGCGAGCTTGCTGAGCTAGGTGATCTTGAAACTCAGGCATTCCAAGATGATGTGCCAGATATTACCGACTTTGCGCCTGAAGAATGTTTTTTATCTTGGCGCTTCTTTTTAACCACAGATAAAGAGCAAAGCTGCATCGAAGAGGTTTTTGAGTGGGTTGAAGATGATGCTGATATCACTATTACACTATGCGGTGGCTTATTTGGTGATGAACTAGAAGAAAAAAAAGTAGCACAAGTAGCCACTGATACAGACATCAAAGAGACAGAAACTGCGGCTAAGCCTACGGCGGAGGTTAAGAAGTCAGCGCCAGTTAAATCAGCCGCAGCCAATACAGAGTCTACTTCGATTCGTGTTGGAATCGATAAGGTGGACTCGCTAATTAACATGGTCGGCGAGCTCGTTATTACACAAGCCATGCTTAGCCAGTTGGGTGAGCAAGAGATAACCGAAGCAACCATTGCTTCTTTACAAGAAGGGCTTGCTCAACTCGCTCACAACACCCGGGACTTACAAGAAAATGTGATGCGTATAAGAATGTTGCCGATTAGCTTCGTTTTTAGCCGTTTCCCACGCTTAGTGCGTGATATCTCTCAAAAACTCGACAAGCAAGTTGAACTAAAGCTTTTAGGTGAGCAAACCGAGCTGGATAAAACTGTGATGGAGAAAATCTCTGATCCCATGGTGCATCTAGTAAGAAACTCACTTGATCATGGCTTAGAGACAGTTGAGAAACGGGTCGCAGCAGGTAAAGATCCGGTCGGTACCGTTACATTGAATGCTTTTCATCAAGGCGGAAATATCGTGATTGAGATCATGGATGATGGTCAGGGCTTAAATACAACGAAGATCCGTGAAAAAGCGATAAAAAATGGCTTAATTTCCGAGTCTGATGAGCTTAGTGATAATGAAATCAATGAACTCATTTTCTTACCTGGCTTTTCGACCGCAGATCAAGTGAGCGATCTATCCGGACGAGGCGTCGGCATGGATGTGGTGAGAAGAAATATTGAAGCACTGAGCGGGTCAGTCGAAGTCTCATCAGCCCCAGGTGTAGGGTCGACCTTTACTATTCGCTTACCACTGACACTAGCGATTCTTGATGGCCAGTTAGTTCGTATTGCTGAACATACTTACATCATCCCACTCATTTCGATAATTGAATCACTACAAATTGATATCAGCAAAGTAAGTCGGGTAGGAAAAGACTTAGACGTATTGCGGCTGCGTGATGAATATATTCCTATCTTACGCTTATACACTATTTTTAATCACCAAGGTGCAATAGAAACACTTGATAAAACCTTGTTAGTTGTCGTTGAAAGTGACAACCAAAAAGTAGGTTTGCTGGTAGATGACTTACTGTCTCAACAACAAGTGGTTATTAAAAGCTTAGAAGCCAATTATCAAAAAGTGGATGGGGTGTCTGGCGCAACCATTTTAGGAGATGGTCGCGTTTCGTTGATTGTCGATATTAGTGGCTTGATTAAGCTATCTGGACTGAGAAAACCGGGAAGTCAGGAGCTTATCATCGAGTCTAAAGCAAGTTTGGAGGCGTCATGATTACATCGCAAGACGACTTACATAACAAACTAACTTTGGATCAAAATCAGGATGTTAAACAGTTCTTAACGTTCATCATGGCAGATGAAGAGTATGGCGTTGATATTTTAACAGTTCAAGAAATTCGCAGTTGGGAAGAAATAACCGTCATTCCAAATGCGCCAGATTTTGTTAAAGGAGTAATTAATCTGCGGGGAACCATAGTGCCTATTATTGATTTACGGCGTCGATTTGCGATTCCGGCTATTGAGTATGGGCCGCTGACAGTGGTGATTATCCTCAAGGTGAAATTAGAAAGCACAAGTAAAATTATGGGTATCGTTGTCGATGCCGTTTCGGATGTCTATAGCATTGCTGAGCATGAAGCGAAAGCAGTGCCCCACTTATCAGATTCTGAGCATGCGCAATTTGTGGCAGGTTTGGTGAATGTGGGTGAAAAAATGGTCGCATTATTAGACCTACAAAAAACGATGGACATTTAATTGGGTTGATTAACAAGAAGGTGAAGGGTATGGGATGGTTTAGCAGTCCTAAAAGTGTTGAGTCAAATAATGATTTAATTGTTACTGCATTGAATAAGTCACTTGCAGTGATTGAATTTCAACCATCGGGAACAATCTTGACAGCCAATGCAAATTTCTTAAGCGTCATGGGTTACCGGCTTGAGGAGATTCAAGGGCAGCATCACGCGATGTTTGTTGCTGAAGAGGAGTCTAAAAGCACCGAATACCAGCAGTTCTGGCAGCGTTTGCGAAACGGCGAATTTATCTCTGATGAATTTAAGCGCATCGGTAAAAATGGCAAAGAGATTTGGATCCAAGCGACCTACAACCCAATTATTAATAATGACGGCCAAGTTATTAAAGTCATTAAGTTTGCCAGTGATATATCAGCACAAAAAGAGCGAGACAAACAATCACAACGTGATGCAGATTTATCTAATGCATTACGTGTCTGCCAAGCAAGTGTGATGATTGCTAATAATGACCTTGAAATTGTTTTTGTTAATGAGCAGGTTAAACAAATGCTAAAGGCGCGTGAAAGTGACTTACAGTCAGTTTTACCCAATTTCTCTGTAGCCAATTTAGTGGGGACTTGTGTTGACGATTTTCACAAACAACCAAGTCATCAGCGTGAGTTATTAAGGACATTGACTGAACCTTATAAAACTACCTTACGCCTTGCAGGTTTAATCTTCAGTTTAATTGCCACACCTTGGGTCAGTGTCTCAGGAAAGCGTTTGGGGACTATTGTTGAGTGGCAAGATATTACCGACAGAGTTAACAAAGCTGAGGCTGAAAAGCGTGAAGCCGAAGAAAACCTGCGAGTGCGTCGTGCGCTTGACAGGGTTGCAACAAATACCATGATTGCTGATGCGGGTAATAACATTATTTACATGAATGAAGCCGTATTGAACATGATGAAAATTGCTGAAAGTGATTTGCGCAAAGACCTACCTAACTTCAATAGCAACAACTTGATTGGTCAAAATATCGATGTGTTTCATAAAAATCCTGCTCATCAGCGTAACATGCTGGCAAAACTTAGCAGTACCTACAGCACGGAGATTGTTGTCGGTGGACGCACCTTTGGTCTTGTGGCCAATCCTATCTTTACACCTGATGATGAGCGTATTGGTACAGTGGTGGAATGGGATGATAGAACAGCAGAGGTTGCCATTGAAAAAGAAATTGCTGGTTTAGTCGCTGCCGCAGGTAAAGGAGACCTAGAAGCCCGAGTAGAAGAGACTGGTAAAAATGGCTTTTTTCTACGCTTAGCGCAAGGCTTAAATAGCATGGTCAGTATTGTTGAGGATGCGGTTAAAGATACTGGTAATATGCTTGATGCAATGGCGAACGGTGACTTATCAAAACGTATTGAACAAGAGTATCAAGGGTCATTTGAGAAATTAAAACGTGATGCTAATGCCACGGCTGATAAGTTAACTGAAGTGATTAATCGCATTAATAGCTCTGCAACGTTAGTAGCCAGTGGTGCTGAGGAAATCTCACAAGGTAATGCTGACCTGAGTCAACGCACTGAAGAGCAAGCATCGTCACTTGAAGAAACAGCATCAAGTATGGAAGAAATGACCAGTACAGTTCGCCAAAATGCTGATAATGCCAAAGAGGTCAATGAACTTGCAGAAGAAACACGTGCTAAGGCGCAAAAAGGCGGTGAAGTTGTTAATCGCGCGGTGACAAGTATGTCGGCCATCAATGAGTCGAGCAAGAAGATTGCCGATATTATTAGTGTGATTGATGAAATAGCATTCCAAACAAACTTACTTGCATTAAATGCTGCTGTTGAGGCCGCAAGAGCGGGCGAGCAAGGCCGAGGGTTTGCTGTGGTTGCAGGGGAAGTGCGTAATCTTGCGCAGCGTTCTGCGGCAGCGGCAAAAGAAATTAAAGAGTTGATCCGCGATAGTGTCGGTAAAGTTGAGGACGGTACCTTACTGGTTAATGAGTCAGGCTCAACACTGCAAGAAATTGTAACCGCTGTGCAAAGAGTTACAGCCATGATTTCTGATATTGCCCAAGCATCAGAAGAGCAAAGTTCAGGTATTGAGCAAGTTAATAAAGCGATTGCACAGATGGATGAAATGACGCAGCAAAATGCAGCACTCGTTGAAGAGGCTTCTGCGGCTGGTGAGTCAATGGCTGAGCAAGCAAATGACATGCGACGTTTACTAAACTTCTTTTCTCTCTCTGTTGAAGAAGAAACAGATATAACCAGCCGTGCTTCGAGTGTATCCGTTAAGCGGCCAAGCCAATCAGCACCTGCTTCGCCAAAAGGTAATAACTTTGTAGACCCAAGTGATGAATGGGAAGAGTTTTAAAACTCTTCCCACTCTACATCGCTAATACAATGTGTATTCCCTCTAAGGCTGGTGGGTTAAATTATGAAAGAGTTTTTACTAACGGATAGTGATTTCAAAAACATTTCATCTCAGGTATACGATGCTTGCGGTATCGTACTTGCGGAGCATAAGCGTGAAATGGTGTATTCACGCTTAGCAAGGCGACTTAGGTTACTTAAGTTAAAGAGTTTTAAAGACTATTTAGCTTTTTTAGAAGAACATAAAGAGCGAGAATTTAGTGAGTTTATCAATGCGATTACCACCAATTTGACGTCATTTTTTCGTGAACCACATCACTTTAACTATCTAAAAAATACGATAGTGCCGAGACTATTGACTACAAATGTACAGCAAAAGCGAGTGCGCGTTTGGTCAGCAGGCTGCTCCACAGGGGAAGAGCCCTACACGATAGCAATGACCCTAAGTGGTCTGTTCCCGACTAATTGGGATGTAAAAATTCTAGCCACTGACCTTGATTCAAACGTACTTGCTAAGGCGCAAGCTGGTACTTATACAGCAGCTAATGTAAATGGGCTCGATAAAAGTCAGCTAAAACGTTGGTTTTTAAAAAGTCATGATGGTCAGCTCTATAAAGTAAAACCACAGTTACAAGAGAATATCTTTTTTAAGAGGTTGAATTTACTTGAGCAGTGGCCGATGAAGGGAGCATTTGATGTCATTTTTTGTCGCAACGTAGTTATTTACTTTGATAAGCCGACAAAAGATACGCTTTTTCATCGTTACTTTGACTTATTGAATGACGCGGGGCATTTGTTTTTGGGGCATTCAGAAACCATGGGCAAAGACCATCAAGAATTTAAAAACCTAGGCCAGACGATTTATCAAAAGGTGGTTAATGAATAGTCATTTCAAACCAGTATTATCAGGGTTTGAGCACGTAAAGCGTTTTTGGGACAGTCACAGACAAAAGGTGGTCGCAAAAGTGTTACCGGGTGAATTCTATGTCTCTAAAAATGATGAACTGATCACCACCGTACTTGGCTCATGTATTGCTGCATGTATCTATGATCAAGGGTTAGGTGTTGGTGGCATGAACCACTTTATGCTACCGATACAAAAAGGCGTGGATCCGAGTAATGCTCACAGTTTAAATTGCCGTTATGGTAACTGGGCTATGGAGTTTTTAATTAATGAAATTTTAAAAAATGGTGCATCAAAACGTAACTTAAAAGTGAAGCTATTTGGTGGTGGTAAAATTATTCGCTCAATGACAGATATAGGCGTCGGTAATATTCGCTTTGCAAATGCATATGTACTTGAGGAAGGTTTAGATTTAATATCACATGACGTCGGTGGCCCTTGGCCTCGTAAAATAATTTTTAACCCTCAGACGGGTCAAGCACAAGTAAAAAAGCTGCGTGATCTGCATACTGATAAACTAGAAAAACGTGAAGTTAAATACTTACACGAAATCGAGCAGCAAGATGCTGGAACAGACATTGAGCTATTTTAGGAGAGTGTATGATCAAGGTACTTATTGTTGATGATTCTCCCTTGATCCGTGGTTTACTGAAAGAGGTACTTGAGCAAGCGGGTGATATGCATGTTGTAGGTGCCGCTGAAGACCCTTATCAAGCACGTGATCTCATTAAGCGTTTAAATCCTGATGTACTGACGCTTGATATTGAAATGCCAAAAATGGATGGCTTAAGCTTTTTGAAAAATTTAATGCGCTTGCGACCTATGCCGGTTGTTATGGTTTCAACATTGACTCAAAAAGGCTCACCTATTACCCTCGAAGCGCTAGAACTCGGGGCTGTGGATTTTATCGCAAAACCAACGGCTAATGTGTCTGAAAACTTGCAACGCTATGCGTACTTAGTACAACAAAAAGTCCGTACAGCAGCAGGTGCAAGGATCCGAGCATTTAAAGAGCAGAAACTAGAAAAAGATAGCTCACTCGACAGTCTGCAATTTAAAAGTAATGCAGTGATGGCCATAGGTGCTTCAACGGGGGGAACAGAGGCAATCAAAGAAGTGCTTATCCGTATGCCCAAACACTGCCCACCCATTGTGATAACACAACATATTCCACCTGTGTTTAGTACTTCATTTGCGATGCGGATGGATCGAATCTGTGCGATAAATGTTAAAGAGGCAGAGCAAGGAGATAAGTTAGAAGCTGGCTGGGCTTATATTGCCCCAGGCGATCAGCATTTAAGTGTGGTGAAAAAGGGAGCTGCGCTGTATTGCCAATTAGACTCAGGTGAGCCCGTTAATCGTCATCGGCCTGCTGTAGATGTGTTATTTAACTCTTTAGCAGCTTTAAATTGCAAAGCAACGGTAGCGTCTTTATTAACTGGAATGGGCAGTGATGGTGCAAAAGGATTATTAGCTTTACATCAAGCTGGTGCCTATACCATGGCACAGGATGAGCTATCGTCTGTGGTATGGGGGATGCCAAAAGCCGCAATCGAATTGAATGCGGCTAATGAAATTGTCAGGCTTGATAAAGTAGCAGCACACATGCTTAACCAGGCTGCTAAGGTGTAATTACCCAAGGTTGTGAAAACCAATAATAACTGCCTTTTTTATTGATAGAAGGGGCTGTACAGTTGAATCGAGAGCGGCCCTTTTTCAATTGATTAGGCGAGGTAATTTGAACAGTATCTTTACTTGTCCAATCAAGGTTAGCTTGACCAACACCCGACACATAGCATGCAAACTGGCTTTTGTGAAAATCCTGCATATCGAACTGGATGCTCAAACTTGGCGGGTTTTCGCTGGTCACACTATCAGTGTAATTTAATGCTTTAATTGTGAAAGCTTGTGAGTCAAGTTTCGTTGAAAGCGTATCAAGCTTAGAATAAAAACCAGACGCAGGGAAGCGTGGTAATCGCGTAAAATCAGAGTGAACACCTACTGCACCTGAATGTTGACCAATACCAACAAAGCCTAATGATTTAATTAATCCTTGTAACTCGTTATTGAATTCACCATAGGGATAAGCAAGGTATTTATAATCATGACCTATTTCATCTTTAATGCGTTTTTGAGCATTTAAAATATCTTCTTTAGTGCGAGATTGCCACTGAGCGTCAGTCTCACCTTCTTGTTTTAAATGCAAGTAATTGTGCACTTGCGTATGATTACTTATCAAGGCTCCTTTTTTAGCCAGCTCTTTTAATTGCTGCCAAGTCATGACATAGCTTTTGCCACTATCAATAAGTTCAGGGTTTACAAAAATAGTATAAGGATAGCCAAACTTTTCGAGGATAGGGGCAGCTTGTTCATAATTATTTTTGTAACCATCATCAAACGTGATTGCGACGGTTTTATCAGCTAACTCTTGACCTGCCTGTAGTTGAGAAATCAACTTATTTAATGGGATAACATTAAATTGCTGGTCTTTTAAATACTGCATGTGCTTGGTAAACGTCTCGCTGCTGACGCTTGTAACAGCCGGAAGGGTTTCACTGACGTGATGATACTGTAAAATAACGGCGCCGTGGGCACGCATTGATAAACCTAACAGGACTGCAAAAACTACATGAAACATTTTCTTAAACGTCATAAGGCACACCATAAAAGTTTGCTGTTATTAGCCGGTCCAATGATCTTATCAAATATTACTGTTCCATTGTTAGGATTAGTTGATACTGCAGTCATCGGTCATTTAGGCAGTGCTCACTACTTAGCCGGTATTGCACTGGGCTCAGCAGTTATCTCCCTATTATTTTGGCTAGCAGGATTTTTACGTATGAGCACCACGGGGCTTGTAGCGCAAGCTTACGGTCGAGGCGATCATACTTTGCTAGCTGAATTATTAAAGCGCAGTTTGTTATTAGCGACTTTCGTTGCGCTTATATTAATCACGCTTAGTGTACCTATTCAATCCTTAATGGCATATTTATCGGGCGCAAATCAAGCGGTGCTAGAGCAAGCACATAGCTATTTTTCAATCCGTATTTTTAGTGCGCCAGCTGCGTTGTGTAATTTAGTGCTATTAGGATGGATGTTGGGGGTACATTACGGCAGAGGGCCGTTTTATTTATTACTCATCACTAATATTACCAATATCGTGCTTGATATCTATTTTGTTGTTTTTCTTGATTGGAAAGTGGCTGGAGCGGCTTGGGCGTCGCTAATTGCAGATTACATCGCTTTTGCCTTTGCACTTTGTTTAGTTTATCAGTTGGCTAAAAAGCAGGGCATTAACCTAGCGGTAAAGGCGTGGTTTAACGTGGCTAAACTGCTCGAATTAGTCAATTTAAATCGTGATATCTTCATTCGTTCACTGGCGTTGCAATTGTGTTTTAGCTTTATGACCTTTTATGGCGCAAGAATTGGCGAAACAACACTGGCAGCGAATGCAGTACTGCTGAACTTTTTAATGCTCGTCAGCTTTGCGCTTGATGGTATTGCATATGCAAGTGAAGCTAAAGTAGGTAAAGCAAAAGGCGAAAAAAGCACTCAGCATATACAGCTGTGGGTTAATTTGAGTTTGTTCTGGGGGGGACTGTTTGCATTATTTTACAGCTTAATATTTTTAATCTTTGGTAATGCAATTATTCGTTTATTAACCGATGTGCCAGAAGTAATTAGGATGGCTGCAGATTATTTGCCATGGGTGATTATCTTACCAATTGCAGCAATGGCATGCTTTTTATTCGATGGTGTTTTTGTTGGTTTAACGCGTGCAAAAGATATGCGAAATACGATGCTGATTAGTGCAACACTCGGCTTTTTTGGGTTGTTTTGGTTGGTGAGTGATTGGCAAAACCATGGCCTTTGGTTCGCAATGACCATTTTTATGCTGATGCGGGGTGTAACGTTATGGTTGCGCTATCGTTATATCGTTAAACAAAATAGCTTGTTGAATTAAGCGTTTATTTCCAAAGGTCAGGATCATCATCTTTGGGAGATGCTCGCTCAAGAACTTGAGCAAAACGGTTGGCAAAAATACCTAAGTAACCCCAAGCGGCAAAAAATAATGCGATGGCCAAAATAAGTAAGCCAATCAGCTGCAAGATTGCAGGGCCATAATAACCAGTGGCAATAAAAATCACGGCCAGCACAAACAGTGCTAGGCCGCAAAGAAAGCGTTTCAAGCTTAATTTGGGGTCGCTACCTAAGCGAAATACCCATTGTTTAAGCATGCTTTAGATACCGATTAGTAGTAAGAGTGCTCACCCGATTGGTGATCGGTAATGTCTCTCACACCATTGATTTCATCAAACTTAGCGATCATTTCTTTCTCGATGCCCTCTTTCAACGTGACATCAATCATCGAACAACCGTTACAGCCACCACCAAATTGCAGAACAGCAATACCGTCAGCGGTAATTTCAACTAAACCAACTTGACCACCGTGGTTTGCAAGTTGTGGATTGACTTCAGTTTCAAGCATGTGTTGTACACGCTCTTGTAACGTTGCGTCGTCGCTAAGCTTACGTGCTTTGGCATTAGGCGCTTTTAGAGTTAACTGAGTGCCCATTTTGTCAGTTACAAAATCGATTTCAGCTTCTTCTAAAAAAGGCGCACTTTCTGCGTCAACAACGGCATCAAAGCCATTAAAAGGTAGACGAATATCAGTCGCTTCAACCGCGTCTTCTGGGCAGTAAGAAACACCACACTCCGCCTGCGAAGTACCTGGATTTACAACAAAAACACGAATGTTTGTTTGTTCAGCTTGGTCTGCTAAAAGTTTAGCAAAATGAGATTGTGCAGATTCAGAAATAGAGATCATAAAACGGACTATACTTGACTAAATTACTCGGATACTGTGTATCATACTCCGCTCATCGTATTGTCGCCAGTGTTGAGCGTAAAAAGTTGCATCTATTTTGTCTAGTGGTAGCGTGAAAACATCAATTAAGTACAGGTGCTATCTATGCGTTTAATAATAACAATATTAACCATGCTAGTGAGCGTTAGCGCATTAGCGAAACCCCTTTCTTATTACTTTGAACAAGATGTGAAATTTGATCCAACCATTCCAACACCTGAACAGGTGTTAGGTTACGAAGTAGGTGAATGGCATGTTCGCCATGATCAGCTTGTGCAATATATGCAAATTCTTGCCGATAAAAGTGACCGAATGAACTTTCAAGTGATCGGTCGTACTCATGAACAACGCCCATTGGTTATGTTAACTATCACTGCGCCAGACAAATTAGGGCAGGTTGAGACTATTCGTAAAGCCCACCTAGCACGTTTGGACGGTGAATCATCAGACTCAAGCAAACAGCCGGCGGTTGTATGGATGGGGTATAGCGTGCATGGTAATGAGTCATCAGGGAGTAATGCCTCGTTATTGGTTGCTTATTACTTAGCTGCTGCGCAAGGCCCAGAAATTGATAATTTACTGAACAATACCGTTATCTTACTGGACCCATCTTTAAATCCTGATGGTTTAGCGCGTTTCGCGAACTGGGCAAACAGTAATCGCGGTATGAATTTATCGTCAGATCCAGAAACTCGCGAGCATAGAGAAAACTGGCCTAGTAGCCGGACTAATCATTATTTATTTGACTTAAACCGCGACTGGTTATTACTACAACACCCTGAATCACGAGCACGCATAGCTCAATTCCATCAATGGAAGCCGAATATTCTTACAGACTTCCACGAGATGGGGCCAAACAGCACCTTCTTTTTTCAACCTGGTATTCCGACACGTAAGCACCCGATTACACCAGAAGAAAATGTCACTTTGACTAAAGCAATTGCTAACTATCATGCGAAGACGCTTGACGAGCATAATGCTTTGTACTTCACCGAAGAAAGTTTTGATGATTTTTACTACGGAAAAGGCTCAACTTACCCTGACGTGAATGGTGGGGTGGGTATTTTATTTGAGCAAGCCAGCTCACGTGGTCACTTACAAGACACTATCAACGGCCCATTAAGCTTTCCGTTTACGATTAAAAATCAATTACTAACTAGCTTATCTACATTTCAAGCTGCAATTGAAAACCGCCAAGATCTGCTTGATTACCAAGCTGAGTTTTATAACAAAGCGATTGATCTTGCTGGTGATGAAGACTTTAAAGGGTATGTTGTTAAAGGCGGTGCAGATAACAGCCGTATGCAGTACTTTCTAGAGCTATTAAAGCAACATCAAATTAATGCGTATATGCTTGAAGAGCCATTAAAAGTGAATGGTCAAAGCTTCTCTGAAAACAGCTATTTCGTACCATTAGCACAACCACAGTTTCGCTTAGTGAAAGCCGTTTTTAGTGAACAACAACGCTTTGTTGATAACACATTCTATGATGTATCTGGCTGGACACTCGCGCATGCATTTAATTTAGAATTTGCAAAAGTCAGTAGTAAATGGGGGCTTGATGTTGCAAAAATGCCTTGGCAGAAAGGAGTTAAGTCAAGTTATGCAACATTGCCACAAAGCTATGCTTACGCATTCAAGTGGGACGATTATCTTGCACCAAAAATGTTGAATACATTGCTAAAGCAAGGTGTTAAAGCGCGTGTTGCATTGAGTCCTCTTACTGCTAAAACGCCCAGTGGTGAGGTTGCATTTGAACCCGGTAGTATTTTGCTCCCCGCAGGTTTGCAAACAGACAGTAATTGGGTTGATTACTTAAATCAAGCGCAGACTGAGTTCGGTATTGAAATTACGCCAATTAGCTCAGGTTTAACGGTAAAAGGGGCTGATTTAGGCTCTCGCTCTATGGCCGTTGTAAAAGCGCCTAAAGTTTTACTCGTGGGTGGTGCAGGCACCAGCCAATATGAATTGGGCGAAGTATGGTATTACCTCGACCGTTTTGTAGGCACTGCGCCAACTATTGTTGAAATGCCTCGTCTTAGTAGTCTTGACCTTGAAAATTACAGTCATATTATTTTGGCTCATGGTAATTACAATACACTTGATGATGCAACCAAGGTTGCGATCAAAGCTTGGGTACGTAAAGGTGGTGTTATTTGGGGTCATAAAGGGGGGGCCAAGTTCCTTGCTGATCAGCAATTATTAAAGGCCAGTTACTTATCTCGTCGTGATGTAGCGAGCGCATTTAATACGCAAGGGCTTACTTATGCCGATAAAGATCACTTAGCGGGCCGTCAACGTATTGCCGGAGCAATCTTTAATACGTCTGTTGATTTATCACACCCGCTAACATTTTCACTGAACCGTAATACCCTGCCAGTATTTAAAAATAGCACTTGGTTGCTTGAAAAGTCAGATGCACCGTTTGTAAATGTTTTAACATACACAGATAAGCCATTGTTAGCGGGCTTTACTGATGATGTGAATGTAGAGCAAGTTGCCGGTGCTGCGGGCTTAATAGCCCATTCATATGGAAAAGGCAGTGTTATTGGTATGACGGATAACCCTGTGTTCCGTGGGTATTGGTATGGTACTAGCCGATTATTGAGCAATGCTTTATTCTTTGGTAATGCTTTTCATGCAGCGGGTGATTAACGTATTTTAAGGTTCTCCTAAAGGGGTCAAACACGTCAGCATTGCCCATACGTGTTTGGCACCTGCTTTTTTTAGCTCATCGGTTGCTGCATTCAATGTTGCCCCTGAGGTCATTACATCATCAATAATGGCGACCGACTTACCCTGCAAATTAGTTTCGCACACAAATGCATTACGCATATTTTTAATTCGTTTCGCTTTACTGAGAGAAGATTGTGCAATCGTTGCTTTTTGTTTAACAAGCGGCTCAGTTACAACTAAGTTCATTGCTTTTAATACCGGTAGCCAAGTTTGGCTTACCTGATTATACCCTCGTTTTATAAAGCGTTTATTGTGCAGCGGCATAATAATAAATTCATCAGGCCAAGATTCATTGACTGCCTTTGCGCGCTGCAACTGCAAATAAATAACCTGTTGTAGGGCAATTTTATAGTACTGTTTATCACTAAACTTCAGCTGTTTAAGCCACTGTTTCATTGGGGCTTCATACCATGCACAGGCTATGAGGTGATCAAAATGACAATCGGGGAATGCGTCACAAATATCAGGGCGATGAAGTAAATTGGCATGTTTGCTTAGATCAAATAATCTTAAGTCGTTTAAACAATGCTCGCAAAGTGCGTAGTTACTTTTTATATGCGTTTGACACGTAACACAAAAGTTAGGAAACAGCGCATGTAAGCCATGTTTTAATATCTTCGTTAGGTGAGCCATTGCATTCAATCCTTTAAACGCTATTATGAGCCATCAGTGTGCTTGAGAGTTTAAAAATATGCAAAATGAAATGGTGTTATTACATGGCTGGGGAATGAACCAAGGGGTCTGGCAAGTGATTTTACCAGAGCTTGAGTTTTCATATGAGGGCACCATTCGCTGCCTTGATTTACCAGGCTTTGGTGAAGCGCAGTCAGTACCTAACACCTATAATTTGCATGAAGCAGCCAAGATGCTGAGTGAACAATTGCATAACGACTCAATACTAGTTGGCTGGTCGCTTGGCGGATTATTTTCACTTTACATTGCAGCTCACTGGCCAGAAAAAGTATCAAAAGTTATTTTAGTGGCATCGAGCCCTTTTTTTGCTCAAGCTGATAATTGGGCAGGTATTAAGCCTGAAGTGCTTGATGCGTTTAAAGAGCAATTAATCACTCAGACAGACAAAACCATTGAGCGATTCCTAGCGATTCAAGCTATGGGCAGCGAATCAGCTCGTGACGATATTAAAGCGTTAAAAAGATTATTAAAACAGTATCCAGCACCGCAAGAGCGCGCACTCAGTGCAGGCCTAGATATCCTACAGCAAGAAGATTTACGTCAGCTATTTAGCAAAATAACGCTCCCCATTCGCGGTATATTTGGGCGTTTAGATGCGCTAGTCCCTTACCGTGCAATTAAGGATATGCAGGCTTTGCAACCTAACTTTGAATATGAGGTGATCGATAAGGCGTCTCACGCTCCTTTTATTTCTCATAAAACTGAATTTATAAGCGCTCTGAAATCAATGTGTTAATTAAATATTGCCCTGCAGAGCCCAAAAATAGGGGGATTTTACTTTATTTTGATTGTTTTGTGAGCGATACTTGTAGGGAAGATCTCACTGTTGGAGGATATGATGCCAATCAGTTCTGTATTTAATAATGGCGTGGAAGGTTACAACCGCGCAAGTCAAGGCATTGAAAAAGCAAGCGCGCAAATTAGCCGCGCGTCTATTGACCAGCAAGACGACGCCCAACTTGCTCAGCAAAGACAGTTACAAGGTGCAAGACCAGAGGAAGCTGTTACGCCACCTGTGTCTCAGCCTGCTCGTATTGATGAAGCATTGGTGAACCTAAAAGTTGAAGAGTTCAATGCTAAGGCTAACGTTAATACGATTCAAACTGCCGATGAAGTACTAGGCACGCTAATTGATATAAAAGCTTAGCCATGAATATCGTTACTCCCTTTCCCGCAATCAACATTAACACGGCGAATGTACACACCGAAAGTGCGCGCCGTGATAATCAGTTGCGTGAAGTCATCCCGCCTCCTGTGGCAACTAATTCGAGTAACGCAGAAAATAAAGCACTGAATGATGGCGAAAAAGCAAGACAGCCAAGTGGCGATGCAAGTACTTATGATGCTAAAGGTCGCCTTGAGGACGATAAAGCGATTCAAGAGCGAGAGCAAAGCGAACAAGGTAGCGAAGAGAAATCAGAGCAGCAGCAACAAGAAGAGCAAAAACAAGAGCAAAAAGTTGCACAGCAAGAACAGTTAGAGCTTGAACAAATTAAAGAGCTGAAAGCGCGAGACACTGAAGTGCGTGTACATGAACAGGCGCATGCTTCGGTGGGAGGTAAATACGCTGGCTCGCCAAGTTATGAGTATCAACGAGGCCCCGATGGCACAAACTACGCGGTTGGCGGGGAAGTACAAATTGATGTGGCTGAGGTAAGTGGTGACCCTCAAGCAACAATCGATAAAATGCAAACGGTAAGAGCGGCAGCACTTGCCCCCCAAGAGCCATCTAGTGCAGACCGTGCTATTGCAGCCGATGCGACACAGAAACTTGCCGCAGCGCAGGCTGAACTCGCTATGCAGTCGCGCGAAAAAGCACAGGGTGGTGATGAATCGTCGTCATTAAGAATTGACCGTGAAGGTGCTGAAGACGAAAGTGAAGCAGTGAGCACTTCTCAGACCAAGACAGCCAAACGAGATGTGGAAGTTGATGAACGAGCCACACGAATAGCCAATTTTTACCAAATGGCTACATCGCCTGGGGAACAAAATAATTTTTCGGCGGTTATATAATTATTAGATTTATAAGAGACGCGGTTCAATTTGAACCGCGTTTTTGTTTTTAAGCTAAAACTATTTTTTTACTTTAGCATTTGCAAATGCATCGGCAAATGCGTTACCCATGGCCGCATTACCAAAGTCACGCTTTTGCTTAGGCGCACTTTTCGCTTTAGCCGCAGGCTTTGATTTGCCTGCAGGTGCTGTTTTATTGCTTGTATCTACATCATCATCTAAACGCATTGTAAAACTAATACGTTTACGCGCTGCATCAACCTCAAGTACTTTTACTTTAACAATATCACCTGCTTTAACCACTTCGCGTGGATCAGAAATGAACTTGTTGGTTATCGCTGAAATATGAACTAAACCATCTTGGTGTACACCCACATCAACGAAGGCACCAAAGTTAGCTACATTGGAAACCACACCTTCTAGAATCATACCAGGTTTTAGATCGTTAATGGTTTCAACACCGGCCTTAAACTCAGCTGTTTTAAACTCTGGGCGAGGGTCTCGACCTGGTTTATCAAGCTCTTTAATAATGTCGGTAACGGTTGGTAAACCAAACTTTTCATCTGTGTAGTCGTTAGCAACCAATTTATTCAAAATATCAGTGTTACCAATTAAGCTGTTTACATCTAAGCTGTTCTTTTCACAAATACGCTTAACAACAGGGTAGGCTTCAGGGTGAACTGATGAGTTATCAAGAGGATCTGAACCTGTGCTAATACGTAAGAAACCAGCTGCTTGTTCAAAGGCTTTTGGTCCTAGGCGCTCAACTTTTTTAAGCTCAGAGCGTTTGCTAAATGAGCCATTGGCATCACGATAGCTAACAATGTTTTGCGCCAACGTTTTGTTTAAGCCAGATACACGAGTCAGTAACGGCACTGAGGCCATATTTAAATCAACACCGACTGAGTTTACACAGTCTTCGACAACCGAGGTCAGCGTTTGACCTAGTTGGCTTTGTGACACATCGTGTTGATATTGACCTACACCAATTGATTTAGGTTCGATTTTTACAAGCTCGGCAAGTGGATCTTGCAAACGACGTGCAATTGACACTGCACCGCGTAATGATACATCAAGATTAGGGAATTCGTTGGCAGCAAATTCAGACGCTGAATAAACAGATGCCCCCGCTTCACTGACCATTATTTTATTTAATTTAAGTTCACTGTTGGTTTTAATCAATTCAGCAACTAACTTATCTGACTCACGTGAAGCTGTGCCATTACCAATCGCGATTAACTCAACTTTATATTGGCGACAAAGTTGCTCAAGAGTGCGAAGTGATTTTTCCCAATGATTTTGTGGTGCATGTGGGAAAATTGTTTGCGTTGTTAACAGCTTACCAGTACTGTCTACAACAGCAATTTTACAACCCGTACGTAAACCAGGATCAAGTCCCAAAGTTGTACGTGGCCCTGCAGGTGCAGCCATTAATAAGTCTTTTAGATTTTTTGCAAATACGTCAATCGCACCGGTTTCCGCCTTTTCACGCATTGCACCTAAAAATTCATTTTCTAAATGTAGACTTAATTTAATCTTCCAAGCCCACTGTACAACACTCATTAACCAGCTGCTTGCAGCGCTATTGCTCACATCTAACCGATAATAGTCAGCAATCATTTGTGCACATACCTGTGCTGGGTTTTCTGCACTCGGTTCTGGGTTGATACTTAATTGTAAAACGCCTTCATTGCGAGCGCGGAGCATGGCCAGAGCACGGTGTGAGGGAACTTTTTTAAGCGGTTCTTGATGTTCAAAGTAATCACGGTACTTAGCGCCTTCATGTTCTTGACCAGCGATTACTGTACTTTCAATTTGACCGTGTTGTGCAATATGACTACGGAATTTAGCAAGCAGTTTGGCGTCTTCAGAAAAGCGTTCCATCAAAATAAATTTAGCACCGTCAAGCACCGCTTTTGTATCAGCAAAGCCTGCGTCAGTATTAATATAGTCAGCAGCGTGTTGCTCTGGTTCGAGGTTAGGGTCATTAAATAGCGCATCGGCAAGTGGTTCAATACCCGCTTCAATGGCAATTTGTCCTTTCGTGCGGCGCTTAGGTTTGAATGGCAGGTATAAATCTTCAAGCTCTGTTTTACTGTCAGCGTTATTAATATCACTACTTAACTCGGCGGTTAGCTTACCTTGCTCTTCAATTGTGGCAAGAATAAAGCTGCGGCGCTCTTCAAGCTCGCGTAAGTACGAAAGACGCTGTTCAAGTAGTCGTAATTGCGTGTCGTCTAGGCCACCTGTAACTTCTTTCCGGTAACGTGCGATAAAAGGGACTGTGGCACCTTCATCAAGTAATTTGATTGCAGCAACAACTTGTGGTTGCTGGGCATTTAGCTCGGTCGCTAAGCGTGCAGAGATATTGCTCATGCATAAACCTTTTTAAAAATAGAAAATCAGTAAACTGAAGATTAATTGCCTGAATAATATCACAATAAGAAGGCCTTAAAAGCACTGCTTTTAAGGCCCTCGAAAATTGTTCTACACAACGCAATATTTATGGCTTAGTGAGGGTGATCGATATGCTGCATCACCTCACTGAAGCTGTTTGCAATAGGGTTAATATTGACAGGAATATGTAGCTTTTTCGCAATTTCACGTGCAGAAATTAACCCACAAATTTCATGTTCAGCACTTGTTACTAAAAGAAACATCATACCTTGGTGTTCCATAGTTTGTAGTGCATCTCCAATACATGCATAGCTGATGCTTTGTAAGCTAACACCAGCAAGATTATTCAATGGAGTCATTACATCATGCAAAGTCACTTCGTCGCGGTGTAAGTTTAAACGTTGTGCAAGAATCATTATTTTAGAGCTTTGTAGATCAGCACTCGATGTGATCCCAACCAACTTGTCTGCGTCATCAACGACTAAGATGAAGTCAGAGCAGCGGTTACTTGTTTGTTTTAGCGCATCAACAATGGTGGTGCTTGCGTGAGCACGTAGTGGATCTTTTTGAGTAAAGCTATTTAGTACTTTTAATGCTGGAGATGTTAGATCAAGTGTTGGTTCTACTTCATTAACAGCGTTAGATAATGCACCATTTGATACGTCTTGAAGGCGTAATTCTTTGAAATTATTCATATTTGTCACCATAAATTTTAATTAAGCATCGATTTTTAAAAACGTAGTTAAATTAAAATATAGGTGGGCCTCGCTGGTGCGCACTGTATACAGAGGCCTTAGTCTGAGTAAAAACACGTACACCTAGACGCACATCAGGCAGTGGTTGGGCTGCGCAAAAGTTGAGTGCTGGAGTATGTTTATCTAAATCAGTATCAAGGTTAGCAAGGTCTGCATTATCACACGCAATGAAATGTGAGGTGGGTGTAACACTATCAGAATGGTTTTCTATGTCGCTGGCGTAAGAAATCAAACTCACACTGATTAAAAGTGCGAATACAATGGCATTACTTAATATGCGATGTATTGCGTTTGACATAATTACTACCTTCTAAACATCAAGCTTAAAACGTCATAAGCTTATTTAGTTATAGATCACATTTTTAGACTAAACAATCACAAATTAACCTTTTCTGAATTTATTTTATTAATTATGGCGCGTCTGGATAGCTTATCTCATTGACATACCATTCTTTTTGGCCTTCAGGGGTAGTGACTGAAAAATCGTCATCGACTTGCTTGCCAAGGAGCGCGCGAGCCATCGGCGCATCGATAGAAATATAATCTTTGCGTTCATAGATTTCGTCAGGGCCAACAATGCGGAAGCGTTTAGTTTCCCCTTGTTCGTTTTCTATCTCAACCCAAGCACCAAAAAACACCTTCCCCGCCTGTTGTGGGTTGTAATCAACGATTTTTAAGTCAGGCATGCGTTTACGTAAGTAGCGCACGCGACGGTCTATTTGTCGTAATACACGCTTATTGAATTGATAGTCGGCATTTTCAGAGCGGTCACCAAGGCTTGCTGCCCATGTCACAATCTTGGTGATTTCAGGGCGTTTCTCATGCCATAGGTAATCATGCTCTTGTTGCAATTGCTGATACCCTTCACGTGTGATTAAGTTGGTTTTTGCCATATCTATTAAGCCTTTAAAGAAAACCTATGCAAGGTATAAAAGTCTTTTACCTTTGTCGAGATCGTTTTGAAATGTTCAGTAACAATCTAAGCGTTCAATTCGTTTTTTATTCTTAAGTTTTTCATTTATATTAACAAGTAACATATTACAAAAAGAATGAAAGTTATGGGACACGAAACGACAAAGGTATTGGTAGTTGATGACGATATGCGTTTGCGTAGTTTGCTTGAACGTTACTTGGTAGAACAAGGGTTTATTGTTCGTACAGCGGCAAACTCTGAACAGATGGATCGCTTAATCGAGCGTGAAAATTTTCATCTAATGGTGCTTGATCTTATGCTACCTGGAGAAGACGGTTTGTCGATTTGTCGTCGCTTACGTCAAAAAGAAAATGATATACCGATTGTTATGTTAACGGCAAAAGGTGATGAGGTAGACCGTATTATCGGTTTAGAACTTGGCGCTGATGATTATATTCCAAAACCATTTAACCCCCGTGAACTGTTAGCACGTATTAAAGCCATTTTACGTCGTCGAGCAAAGGAAGTACCTGGTGCGCCAGCAGCAGAAGAAAACGAAATATCATTTGGCGAATTTACGCTTAACCTTGCTACTCGAGAAATGTCGCATGGCGATAAAACGATGTCGTTGACCAGTGGTGAGTTTGCGGTATTAAAAGCATTAGTGACTCATCCACGTGAGCCACTTAGTCGCGATAAACTGATGAATCTAGCCCGTGGCCGTGATTACAGCGCACTTGAACGTAGTATCGATGTGCAGGTGTCGCGCTTGCGACGTATGATTGAAGTGGATGCCGCTAATCCTCGTTATATCCAAACAGTATGGGGCTTAGGCTACGTATTTGTGCCAGATGGTGAAAAGTAACAGTTATGGGGATGTTTCCACGTAGTGCTTTTGGACAAACCGTATTTTTGGTTGCTGCACTGCTTTTAATCAATCAAATAGTGTCCTATATAACGGTTAGTTTTTATGTGGTTAAACCCACCATAGAGCAAGTTAATCTGATCCTCTCGAAACAAGTTAAAACGGTGTTTATTGAGTGGGAAGAAGGCGTTGAAGTAAGTAAAGAAGCGTCCGAAAAATTTTTTGAAATCACTGGCATTGAAGTCATGACGCAGCGCCAAGCTATGCGTGAAGGTCTGGCGGAAACACGAGAATATTCAATGCTTTCACGTAGCATGTCGGAGCAACTTAACGGTTCTGCGCGAGTGCGTATAAGCCAAACAGATCCACTTGTATACTGGGTTGAAGCACCACAAGCCCCAGGTTATTGGGTGCGAGTGCCATTGACTGGGTTACAAGAGAATAACCTTGAATTTCTCACTTTTTATTTATCTAGTATCGGCTTTTTAAGCGTATTAGGTGGTTGGTTGTTTGCGCGCCATCTAAACCGACCATTAAAAGCGCTACAGCAGGCGGCAGTTAAAGTAGGTGTTGGGGACTTCTCAACAAAACTTGAAGAGCAAGGCTCAACTGAAGTGATAGAAGTAACCCGTGCGTTTAATCAAATGTCGCGTGGTATTGCGGCATTAGAAAACGATCGTCGTTTACTTATGGCAGGGGTTTCCCATGACTTACGTACACCACTTACACGTATTCGTTTAGCAACAGAAATGATGTCTGACGACGAAGATTATCTGCGTGAAGGAATTATTCATGATATTGAGGATATGAATGCGATTATCGATCAATTTATTGAATACTTGCGTCATCACAAGCGCGAAGAGCTTGCTCTTGAAGATCTTAATGCCATCGTCAATGAAGTCGTTGAGGCCGAGCAAAAGCATCATCGGCAAATTAGTTTTAAAGAAAACCCCAGCATTAGTAACGTACCTGTCAGTACGGTAGCTATAAAGCGTGTTGTGACCAATATGATTGAAAATGCCATTCGTTACTCTGACGGTGATATTGAAGTGGAAACGCGCATGAGCAGTAATAAAAAGTTTGCCATGGTGGTTGTAAATGACCAAGGGCCAGGTATTCCTGAAAGTGAACTTGAAACTGTCTTTGAGCCGTTCAAACAAGGTGATGCCGCTCGCGGTAGTGAAGGGAGCGGTTTAGGTCTAGCGATTATCAAGCGTATTGTTGATATGCACGGCGGGCGAGTGCAGCTACTTAATCGCCCAGAAGGTGGCCTTAGCGCACAGATCTATTTGCCACTGTAGATAGTAACTGAGAGAAAAACGCGGCATCTATATGCCGCGTTTTTTTAGGTTTTTTAAACTCGTCGCCTTACAGTGCTTTAAATCGAATCGCTGTGCCACCGCTGGTGGCAAGCTTTAACGTTAGCTTATCATCAGCAGTCACTATGCGTTTTTCTACTGTTAAGTCATAAGGGTTATTTATCCACTGTGCTTTATCACCGTCACGGTAGATTTGTGCTTCAAACTTTTTACCTTTATCTAAGAAGTCTAACTTCACTTCTAAAGTGCGGGCGTTTTCATCTGTTACAGCACCTAAATACCAGTCGTTACCTGAGTATTGATCACGCTTGCGCTCTTTACGTGCAAACACAACGTAATCGCCCACTTCACCTTGTAGAGCAATACTTTGTTGCCAATCGGTTGGTACATCTTGAATAAATTGGAATGCATCTGGTTTCGCTAAGTAGTTACGTGGCAAATCTGCGGCCATTTGAATTGGGCTATACATCACAACATACAAGGCTAATTGTTTTGCGAGCGTCGTTTGTGGACGGTTGGTATCGGCACCTAAACCGTTAAAGCCCATGTCAAAAATACCTGGTGTAAAGTCCATTGGGCCTGCCAGCATGCGAGTGAAAGCAAGCATAGGAATGTGTTCTGGTGGGTTTGGAGGGGTTCCCCATGCATTAAACTCTTGTCCGCGCGCCCCTTCGCGGGTTATCCAGTTCGGGTATGTACGACGCAGACCGGTATCTTTGATTGGTTCGTGAGTATTAATGCTAATTTTATGTTTTGCAGCCAGTTTTACGTTATATAAGTATTCGTTTACCATGAACTGACCATCGTGCCATTCTTTACGCACAATACCGTTTTCATCAATACGTTTGATATTGCCGCCGTCAGCGACGTAACCTGTTTTTACTTGACTCACATTTGATTTTTCGTACAGTGCAAACGCATCTTCCATTTGATTGCGGTAGTTAGTTACGTTACCTGATGTTTCGTGGTGACCGATTAATTGCACGCCTTTTTCTTTGCCGTAGTGGGTTAACTGTTCAATATCGAAGTCATCATAAGGCTGTGTGAAGCTAAATACATCACCGTTATAAAACCAGTCACCATCCCAGCCAGTATTCCAGCCTTCGACGAGTACGCCATCGAAGCCATACTTAGCCGCAAAGTCCATATAGTATTTAGTGTTTGCGGTTGTAGCACCATGAATTTTACCGCTACCCCACGTATTTTCATTGATATGCATACCCCACCAAATACCGACGTATTTGCCGGGTTTAACCCACGATACATCACCGAGTTTATTTGGTTCGTTTAGATTTAAGATAATATCGGAGTTAATTAAATCAACAGCTTCATCACCAATTTGAATGGTACGCCAAGGAGTATTGAATGCGCCGTGCTTTTTAACTGCTACGCCATCAGACCAAGGTGTTAAATCGGCTTGAAAAGTACCGTCACGGCGTTGATTTAGAACCATGCCCGCATAGTCAACAAGGGCAGCTTCGTGAATACTAATATGGATGCCATCTTTGTTTTTTAAGGTAAATGGTGTGTGTACCAGCGCCGCTTGATGTAATGGCGTGGTGTTATAAACATATTCATAGCGGTTCCAACCGCGTGCAGGTATCCACCAAGCCGTTGCGTGTGATGAGTCTGTAATTGCAAACTCCGTAAGCTCTTTGGTGATTTCTATATCTTCAAAGCCTGCTTGCTTTGGTAATTCGTATCGAAAGCCAATACCATCATTAAAAGCACGGAAACGTACTGTAAAAGTGCCACCTTGCGGCTGAGGTTTTTTAAACGTAACAGCCACTTCGTTATGGTTATCAACCACAGTTTGGCGTTCACCCCAAGGTTGCTCCCAGCTGCTTTTTACAGAATCGGTAGTTTGACTACTAATTTTGTAACCTTCGCTCATTGCTGGCTGTTGTTTAAAAACAAGACCTAACGCAGAGTTAGCAATGATTTGTTTACCTGCAAAGCTGATTTCGTAGCTAGGTGTGTGTTGTTCATCTGAGATAGTTACTTTGATCTGCCCATCAGGTGAACTGACGGTTGTGGTTTGTGCTAGGCAAGTACCTGAAAAGGCTGCTAACATTAAGGCAGTTAATCGCATTGTTGTTCCTTGGCGGCTTATGGTTGTGGATTGTTGTCACAATAAGCATAAATTGACTTGCGTGTTAATACGAGGTATCTGCATACGTATTCAGCAAAGTACGCACTGATTTTAAAAAGCCAAGCATATGAAAAGGTTCATCAAAAATGATAAGAATAATCCTATTATTACTTACCTTTAGTCCAACACTGATGGCACAGAAAATTCAAGTTGTTGACCAAAACAGTCAGCCTGTTGCTAATGCTGTTGTTTGGTTGAAAGGCCACTCGCAAAGTCCATCAACGGAAGCTAGTTACACCATGAGCCAAGAAAATAGAGCTTTTTCTCCTCATGTATTAGTGGTGCCTAAAGGGGCGAATGTTGAATTTCCGAACTTAGATTCTATCATGCACCATGTGTATTCATTTTCTAAAGCAAAACACTTCGAATTAAAACTTTACCGAGATAAACCTGAAAAGCCGGTTCGTTTTGAGCAGACCGGGGTTGTTGAACTCGGGTGTAATATTCATGACTGGATGCTGGGTTATATTGTTGTGGTTGATAGTCCATCATTTGCGCAAACTGATGAACAAGGTTTTGTTGATTTAGATCTCCCTGAAGGGACGTTTGAGTTAGCGATATGGCATGATCGATTGTCTGACATTAGCGAACCAGAAATTACTTCGTTTAATAGCAAAAACAGTGTGTTACGTTATCAATTGAAGCAGGCGCTTTTACCAGCACTTGAATTAAGCAGTGACGAGTTCGATGACTATGAATAAGTGGCAAGTAGTAATGTGCTCTGTGCTTTTTGGTTTACCTAGCTCTGTACTTGCAGAGCATGAAGGATTAATCGCAATATCCGCACTAACAGGCGATCAATTAGCCAGCTACCAGCGTACCGGTATTGGTTTATATCGCTACGATAATGACCATGATGGTATTCGTCTTTCTCAAGCGATGCTCAGCAGTCGCTTAGAGTTAGATAGAGATTGGTCTATGCACTCCACTGTTAATGTTCATGCTGACCCTTCTACGACAATCGGTTTTAGCCAAGCTTATCTGCAATACCAGCCGTTGACAGAAAGTCGTTATAAGTTAGCTATTAAAGCCGGTGGCTTTTATCCGAAAATGTCGCTTGAGAATCCGCAAAGTGGCTGGATGTCACCTTATAACTACACCAACTCAGCCATTAATAGTTGGTTAGGAGAAGAAATACGTACTTTTGGTGTTGAAGCAAGTATAAAGCGCCCAGGTCGACAATTTCGTAGTGAGCATAGTTTTGAGGGTGTTGCAGCGGTCTTTAAAGGTAACGATCCTGCTGGAACGCTGTTGTCTTGGCGTGGTTTTGCACTTCATGATAGGCAAACAACATTTAATGAACGTATCGATTTTTCTGTGCCGGCATCTTTTTCTCATTCACAGCTTACCAAGCAGGCCGACTATGTGCAGCCCTTCGAAGAAGTCGATGGTCGGTTTGGTTACTATGTTGGCGCACATTGGGATTATCAAAAACGTTCACAATTTCGTATTTACTACTATGATAATAATGGTGATCCGAGCGCAATAAATACGCGTACTGGTCAGTATGCTTGGGATACGCGCTTTTTGAGTGCAGCCTGGTTGTACAAGTTTACCAAGCAGACGCGCATTATTATGCAGCTCCTAGATGGTAAGACCGCAATGGGTAAAAATCGAGGAGTAAACAACAGTTTTTACAGTCATTTTGTTATGTTAAGCCACAAGTTAGACCAGCATCGTCTCACAATTAGGTATGATTACTTTAAGGTTAGTGATCATGATGATTGGATGTTTGATCCTAACCAAAGCCGAGGAGATGCTTTAACCGCTAGTTGGCGGTATCAATTGTCAACACAGTGGCAAGTGGGTGCTGAATATTCAGTACTGAGCAGTGACGCTCAAAATAGACCAAGTATGGGATTTAATGAGCGCAATTCACAACAACAGTTAATGCTATCTGCACATTGGCGCTTTTAACCTCATACACTTTTTTAGTTTTTCTACTAACATTCTAATAAACGTGCTAATTAGAATTTGAATTAGGATAATGTATGAATTTACAAAGCATTCGCGTCAAAAGTTCACTGCCTATCGTTTTACTCGCAATTGCTATCGTAATCTTGATAGCAGGTTACACCTACTTAATAAACATACAAAGAGTGGCAATAGACGCCCAGTCAGAGCGGTTTGTAAATGCCGTATCGGTAGTCGTAAATGCAGACAGAGACTTATATCAAGCAAAAGTGGCAGAGTTGCATCTTGTTACTCAAATGAAAGGTGATAAAGAGCAACTAACAGATCACCAAGAAAATGCCGAGCAAGTTAAAGAACGTTTTAAACAATATCTATCTTATATGTCGCCATACTCTGAGATTACGAGTCAATTCCCTAACTTTGATAGCGCATTTGATGCATGGTACACAGCATCAACAAGTTACATAAATAACCCTGCTGATGCTTCGCAAAGACAAGCTGCAGAGCAATCCTTTTCGGCACTACGTGATATTTTAGATAAAGCCGGTGAAGCAGCGGATAAAACATCACAAGCTGAAACCGAGAAGCTGATGAGCAAAGTGATCAATTTTAAAGTGATGTTAATGATCATGATCGCCGTCGTATTAGCCATTGCAGGTTGGTTTAGTTATTTTGTACCGCGTCAATTAACTAGACAAATTAACTATGTCACTGAGCGCATTAATGAAATCGCTTCTGGAGATGGTGATTTAACGGGGCGAATTAACGTAAAAACACAAGATGAATTTGCTGATCTTGCGACTGCTTTCAACCGCTTTTTGGATAATTTACAGCAGTTGATTAAAGATATTTTAGAACAAGCAAAAGAGTTAAATGCATTAGGTAACGATTTAGGCAGTTTTGCCAATCAAAACCACCAAGTAAATCAAAAGCTCAGCCAAGCATCTGAGTCAATTGTCAGCGCGGTACATGAAATGAGTGTCGCTAGCCGTGAAGTGGCAAATGTAGCGCAAAACTCATCCCATGAGGCTGATAACTCGCAACAGCTTGCTAAGCAGGGTTTGTCGGCAGTAGATAACTCAAGTAGAAAAATTACCGCGCTATCCGAAAATATGGAGCATGCAAGTCAACGTTCTACTGAATTACAGCAAAGCTCTGATAATATTGCCAAAGTACTTGAAGTTATACGTGCCATTGCTGAGCAAACAAATTTACTCGCTTTGAACGCAGCCATTGAGGCTGCGCGAGCAGGCGAACAAGGACGAGGGTTTGCTGTTGTAGCAGATGAAGTACGTACTCTTGCAACGCGAACGCAAGACAGCACAAATGACATACAAACAATGGTTGAGCAGTTTGCGGAAAGTGTTGAACAATCACTACAGGCTATCAATAGTGGTAAGCGTTATGCTGATGAAGCGGTTGAGTCATTCGCGCAAACAAATGATGTATTAAACTTGATGCAAGAATCGTCAGTGAAAGTAAACGACATGGCAATGCAGACGGCGCAAGCAACTGAAGAGCAAACCGCTGTGGCTGATGAAATAAGCCAAAACTTGTCAGACTTAAACGATCAAACTCAGCAAGGCGGAGGCTTGGCAAGCTCGACTCAAGAGGTGGCTAATCGTATGAGCCAATTAACTAATGAGCTTAATCATTTAGTTAATCGGTTTAAGGTTTAAAACTAATTGATAACAAAAAGGGCTCAATGAGCCCTTTTTTAGTTTAGTAAAACTACTTTTTCTCAAAAGCGCGTTTCATATAATTTGGTGTGGCTAATGCGCCGTGGTGAATACCTGCATTATAGTATTCTGTACTTTGCGAAAGTGTATCAGCATCATCTTCACGAAAACCATTGAAGGCTTCTGATTTACGTGCAAGGGTTACTGACCATAGGCCACTTGGGTAGATTGGTTGTGGAAAAGGCAGAGTTTGTAGATCAACAAAGCCCACTTCTGTCATCGCGTCGCGCATTTCTACTAACAGTGGCATGTGCATAAGCGGTGATTCACTTTGTTGAATTAAGATACCACCAGGGCGAAGTGCCGTTAAACAGCTAGTATAAAAAGCATGGTTAAATAAACCTTCACCCGGACCAACAGGGTCTGTACCGTCTACAATCACAACATCGATTGACTCAGGTGCTGCTTCACGCATGTATTTGATACCGTCGTCAAACATCACAGTGGCGCGTGGATCTTGGTTTGATTCACATAATTCTGGGAAATATTTTAGTGACATTTGTGTCACGACTTCATCAATATCAATTTGCGTCACGCTTTCAACACCTGGGTGCTTTAATACTTCGCGCAATGTTCCGCAGTCGCCACCACCAATGATAACTACATTTTTAGGAGCGGGGTGTGCAAGCAATGCTGGATGACTGATCATTTCGTGATAGAAAAAGTTTTCACGGCTACTTACCATAGTGCAGCCATCAATAATCATAAGATTACCAAAGTCAGTCGTTTCATACATTTCTACTTTTTGAAATGGTGACTGCTGTTCATCAAGCTTTTTGTTTATGCGAAGTGAAAAGGCACTACCATCACGGTCACTAATTTCAGTGAACCAGTTGTTTTGATCTAAATTAGCCATCTTGCTTATACACTTTTGGTTAATGGTAAAAAAGGGGTGCAATTCTGCCAGTGCTTGGCCAATTGCTCAATCAAATTTTAATCAGTATAGCGAAAATTTTTCTTCACCTTGTAGTTGGCACCTTTTTAACCGTGATAAAGGTGGTGTCGTTTTATCGAGATAAACAATTAATAATTATTTAAAACAATAAACTACAGGCATTACAAAAATAAATCATTATCCAAATAGTAAGACTAATTAAAATTTAATATTAATGCCAAGAGCCACATTAATATCATCAGCCTTATCAGCATCGAAATAACGTTTTCGAATTTCTACATAAGCGTGTTTTTGCGATGCAAATCGATAGTCGTTACCAATGACAAGGGCGCGTTGCTTCGCTCCTTTTATGTCATTAGCGCCATAAGCATACTCTAGACTGCCATAGATTCGATGCTGGTCAAATAAACGATAACGAGCGCCAAGTGCGTAGTGTCGAGATTCTGCTGTTTTAGATTTTTGTAAATCTTTGAGTGAGTGTGTTGCGCCATAAATAGAAACTTGCAAATTTGAGCTTGCTTGCCATTTAGCAGAAGCGATGTGGGTATGATACTTGGCTTGTTCGTAATAGCTGGCTTGATAACCAGCTTCAAGCTCGATATTTTTGAGACCTGTGTAATGAATACCTAGTCCAACCCCGTAATCTAGCTTAGTATCTTTGACTCTCAATCGCTGGCTACCAATTCTCAACTGCGGTCTATTTTCCAGCGTGCGGCTGAAGTTGTATTGACCTGAAAGGCGAAACTCATCAAAGCGAGTGTGATATTGCATAGTATGAGAAGGGCGCTTGGTGTTTAACTCGTCTTTTGTTAAATGAACCGATGCGCCCACACGGTGGCTACGGTCAAAATTGTCGTAGTTTTTTACAATCGCATTTTGTTGCCCATACTGCAGTTTCCCCCATTGGGTGCGTACACCTAAATAGGCTTGCCGAGTTTTAAAAAAGGGCGTGTCATCAGTATTAGCATTGGTTCCTAATTCATAACGACCGTAGATCTTGCTTTGGGCAACAGGGTAATTGAATTTAATTCCTGCTTTACTGGCATTATC
Source organism: Pseudoalteromonas sp. CF6-2 (assembly GCF_021729425.1). NCBI lineage: Bacteria > Pseudomonadati > Pseudomonadota > Gammaproteobacteria > Alteromonadales > Pseudoalteromonadaceae > Pseudoalteromonas > Pseudoalteromonas sp. CF6-2. The sequence goes on along the minus strand of NZ_CP091442.1, from coordinate 3,335,475 downwards.
TTTTAATTGCCACTGTTGAGAAGAACGGTTTGACCGTTCATGTGTTTTTTCTTGCTTATTGCTATAAGTCGCGGCAATTTTTAAATTAGCGTAAGGTGAAATATCAAGCTCATTTATTAAGTCTTTTAATTGTATGTCACTGCTGCTGACTTGTGCACTTGTGAGTAGTAGGGTTACAGGGAAAATAGTGTATGAGTATCGCATGTTTTGTCTCTTATTAATTCAATAAGAGACATGGTAAAAAACCTCTCCTGACAAGATGCTTAGAGGCGTTGTAAGGTGAGTGTCAGGTTATTAATTGGCTGTGGTTGCGCTATCGTGGTGAGGATCAATAAACCAAACATCAGGTGTTTTTTGGCATAAATTGATAGTGCGCTGCTGTTGTATCGCTTGGCGCTTAAATTGTAATTTAACAATGCGGCACTGTGCTAAGCCAAAAATGTGGTGAATAGGTAATACATAGCCATCGCGGGTTAGATCGTTATCATATGTTACTTTTAGCTCATACGGACGGCTGTTTAGAAAATCTCGCTTTTTGATTGTATTTTCAAAATCGGCATACTTTGCATAGCCGATGAGCTGGTTGTCTCGCTCAATTAATGCCCATTCTTCATTAAGCTCTAAGGCTAGCACTTTTACTAATTCATTCTTGGCAATTTGACCCATTGGTACTGAATCAGACGATGGCGCCTGAAAAAGAGATATTTTATTTTTGCTAATCACCGGTATATCAAGAAACATGAGTTCAAAATTGGTTTTTATATTTTCTTGACCAACACGTTGTAGCTGAAAGGCTTGTAAAGTGGTGTCGTCGATGCTTGCCGTCCAGCGAGTTTTAGTCACTGAGTCTTGATTAACTATTTTACTGTGTGTGGGTTTTTTTAGGCTATGAGCCAACTCACGAAACAGGTGCTGACGACCTTGATCACTTAAAAACAGATCAAGCTCTTCGTTGATCGCCAATGCTGCTAAGGCATGCTGTTTTTTCAGTTGTGTTTCAATTGCCCCAGGATCTTTAACTAATTCAGTGAGCTGGCATCCAGTTAGGGTAAATAAAGCAATTGATAAGATTAATTGTTTCATAAGAACTCCGAGTGTCAATCCATGATTATTTGCGTGCCAGGTAGTAGCAAAGTGATAGCTAAACCTGTTTTTGAAAGTGTACTGTCATGCAAGGAAATAGTGCCGCCATACAGTAGAACAATATCTTGAACTATATTGAGGCCTAAGCCACTGCCTTGTGTTGTTTCATCTAAGCGCTTGCCAGGAGCAAACACAGTTTGGCGTTCAGTGATTGGAATACCTGGGCCGTCATCTTCTATGCATATTTCTATACCACGCTCAACATGTGTTGCTTTAATAAATACACGTTGTGTGGCCCATTTACAGGCATTATCGATTAGGTTCCCTAAGACCTCATCAAGATCATGGTTATCGCCATTAAATTGCAGATGAGGGTGGCAAGAGAAATCTATTTTCAAGCCTTTTTGCTTATATAAAAGCTCAAGGCTAAAAATCAGCTCACTGAGTGTGTCTGCGACATTAGTTCTTGCTGCTAGCTTTTCAAATGAGCCCGCCAAACGAGCGCGTGCCAAGTGGCTATGCGTGCTTTGACTTAGCTTTTCAGCTTGTTCGAGAATGATTTTTGCGTCGCTTTGAGGTAACTGATTTGCATGATTCTTCAACACTGAAATTGGATTTTTCAAAGCATGAGCGAGATTTGATGCTTGCAAACGAGCTCGCTCTAATATTTCTTTATTGTTTTGTAGCAAATGATTAAGTTCAGTTTGTACTTCATCAAGCTCATTCGGAAGAGATAAAGTCAAGGAGTCTTGCTGCCCATCACGAATGGCGCGAATTCCTCGTTGTAATTCTTTTATCGGATGAAGCATTTTTTTTAGTTGCCAGAGTAAAAGGCTGGCAAACACCAAGCCTAAAAGTGCGAACGCGACTATTAAGCGAGTTGCGAAAGCAATCACATCACTATGAATATCATCTTTTGGGCCGCTGACAATGATGAATACCGTTTGATCGACAGCTTGAAAATGAACACGACGAATGGCTCCTCGTAAGGCTAGGCCTGTTGGTCCTTCAAATTCAATAAAAGTTAGCTGCGGGTTGTTATGCTCAGCAATTAAAGGAAACGGGGCGTCGGCATATAAAGAAGCTGATTGCTGTTTTACCTCACCTTGATGAATGACTTGCCAATACCAGCCTGAAAAAGGTTCTTGAAATCGCGCTGCTGCAGAGATGTGATCTAGCTGTAACTCCCCTGATGCCGTGAACTGTGTGGCAGCCAATAACGAGTTTGATTTATTTGTTAGCGTTCGATCAAATCGTCGCTCGATGTATGAGTCGAAAAGCATGACTAGTGCCACCGATAACACACTCAGCGCAATTATCATGAAAATGATCATGCGCTGTATTAAACGACCGCGTAACGAGTAAGTTTTATTCGTCGGCATTGAGAAGATATCCTTGTCCGCGTCGGGTTTGAATATGCGTGGTGCCTAGCTTTTTACGTACACGGTTGACCAAAACTTCAATAACATTTGAGTTATGTTCAAAGTCCATTTGATATAAATGCTCTGTCAGTGTTGCTTTGGAGACAACCTGATTCTGTCTATTCATTAAGTAGGCGAGCAAACGATATTCTAATGCGCTTAGATCAAGATGAGTTCCTGCTAGTGTCGCACGTTGAGTTGCGGTATCTAACTGCAAAGAACCGGCACTTAAAACGCTGCTAGCGTGGCCATTGCTGCGCCTAACAAGGGCTTCTACGCGTGCCAGTAATTCTTCCATTTCAAATGGTTTGATTAAGTAATCATCTGCGCCAGCTCTTAACCCTGTTACCCGCTCACGCCATGTGTCACGGGCGGTTAAGATAATCACGGGCATTTTATTACCATTTCTTCGCCAATCAGATAAGACACTTAAGCCATCACGTTTTGGCAAGCCAATATCTAAAATAGCGATATCATATTCTTCCGTATCACCTATAAACCACGCTTCTTCGCCATCGTGACATTGATCGACTGCAAATCCATGTTCAGTTAATGCGTGACTAATTTGCTCGGCAGCTTGAGTATTATCTTCAACGACTAACGCGCGCATATTGCTTCCTTTTATGGTTGTTCCTTGCTGATACTCTTATCACCAACCAGTTTATCTAATTCTTGAAAAACACGATTGATGGGATCCCATTGCTTTTTACTATCATCTAAAATCAACTCAAAGGTGTCGGTTTGGTAATAACGATGACTGACATCACCACTACGATTAACAATTTTGACCTTAAAGACTTGTTGACAGTCGAGTTGCTGCACATTTGATTTCAAAAGAGTCTCCCCATTTAATAAGTCTTCAGCTTTGAACTTTTTAATAAAGCGATAAAAAACTTTCGCTGAGGGAGTGTTGCTTTGAACTGTGCACTGCTCATCTTGACCATAAGCGAACCCTGTCAGCAAAAATAAAACGATTGCTAAAGGGATAAAATGGCATTGTTTATTGTTGGATAACGACATAGCCCGCCTAAAAAAGAAGATAGCAACAAAGGAGTATACTTAGCCTTAGCTTACAGCAACCTTACAGTCACCACTTAGGTTTACTAATTTATTATTTTAATAAAAAATAAATAGTTAGTTATTTGATTTCTAATGTCTTTTTTGAATATTACAGCAAGCTTACTGGTTATATAACATAGCTGTCAGGGTGATGCTTTTAAGATGCACTCATTGATTGGCAATGAGGCCAATTATAGTCACTTAATGTATAGGAATTATATTATGTCAGCATCATCTTACACTATGTCACAGCGCCTTCAGTCTGCAAAGCGTGCTTTTGTAACGCGCCGAGTAGACAGCAATGATTTGCAGGGATTAAACACAAACCAGTCACCTAAAAGTGGTGACCTTGTATTAGCAAGAGTGACAGAGATTGGTCATCATACAAAAATAGAGCGAATTGATGGTCGTAAAGCAACTTTATATGAAGGTGATGAGATTATTCTCGCTTTTGGCAATCGTTATGCTCCAGATCAATTTGAAGCGACCGTACCCAATAACTTAGATGCTTGTCATATGGTTGCTGCTGGTGGTATTGCTGGTTTAGCACTTGGTTGGCACAGTCGCATTTCAGTACCCACTGCTATTCAACCAATAGGATTAATCACCAATAAACATGATCAGGTTATAAATGTCGCTGATTATAAACTGCCCAGCCATCAATATGGACTCGTAGCCAATAGCGTGCCAAGCGTGGTGGTGGTTGGAACTTCGATGAATGCGGGTAAAACAACCACAGCGGCCCATTTAATTCATGGTTTAAATGCTGCTGGTCACACTGTGGGGGCAATGAAAATTACAGGCACTGGAGCAGGTGGTGATCTTTGGCTAATGAAGGACTCAGGTGCCGCGCACGTACTTGACTTTACTGATGCAGGTTATCCAACAAGTTTTAATATTGGTAATGAACAAGCGAAGCAAATTTATCCTGTTCTAGCGGCAGAACTAATACGCAAGGGTTGCACTGCAATTGTGATTGAAGTGGCGGATGGTATCTATCAACAAGAAACAAATGCGATTCTAGAAAGTCCTGACTTTAAACAACATTTTCCAAATGTTTTATTTACTGCACGCGAAGCTATGGGTGCACAAAGTGGTGCCAGTTGGCTGGTGAACCAGGGATACAATGTGCAGGGAATTGGTGGACGTATCTGTGCTTCTCCATTAGCCACACGTGAGGCGGCAAATGCATTAGGGATGACGGTGTATGATTTAGCTGATTTACGCGACCCTACAACAGCTTGTTATATTTTAGGAACTGACGCTTACACATCAGGTACAGCCTAGTATGAACAGTGGATTTCCTACATTTTTGTCGGGGATTGGGCCGTTGCGGCTTATATCCCTCACTCTATTAGCATTGCTAAGTGTGGGAGCGAGTAGCTACAAGTTAATCTGGTTTTCAAATGCTTGGCAAAGCGAGGTGTTCTCGCTAACCATAGCACTTTTGGGGGGCGTTTTAGTTAATCTTGTAGCCAGATTTTGCCTCAGTGTTCTTGCCGAGCAAAATGGACAGAAACTCGTTTTAGCTTATCGTAATGCGCTTTTTCAGCGGATGTTGAGTGCAAATATAGAACATGGGCCCAACCGTATTGGCGTGGCTATGAACCGCTTAATTAGTGACGCTAATGGTGTTGCTCATTTTGCAGGACGAGGCTTAGCTTACGGACAAATGGGAGGAATAGGGCTAATCGTTTTTGGCTGGCTGCTGTTTATGCAGAATCAAAAACTGGCTTTTAGTGTACTACTTGCTGTGATTATAGTGTTTGCTTTTATTGCGTCCATTACGCTGTGGGCTTTGCGGTTCGCGGGTAATATTCGTACTAGTCGTGGTCGTTTAAGTGGGCATTTGAGCGAGCGTTGCTTTGGTTATCTCAATGTTGCTCGGATGAGGAATCAAGGTAAAGAAGTGAAGCGTATTGATCGTCGAGGACGTGATTTAGCATGGCAGCTTGTGTACTGGCGAGGAGGTATTTTAATATGCCGAAGCTTAGCACCACTCACCGTTACCACTTTAATCGTACTGAACTCAAAAGATATGAACATAATGGCGTGGTCGAGTTTAGTGCGCGTACTTATTTTATCTCTATGTTTATTGAGTATCGATTATTTAATTAGAAGCTGGGCCGATTGGGTTAACTTTTATGTTGCTCGAAAGCGTTTAAAATTAGCTCATGATCGCTGCACGCTAACAACAAAGCGTGCGGAGCATCGTTTAAAGCGTTTTCAACGTTATGATTTAAAACTACGTCAGTTACGTATTTTGAGTGCAATGCCAGAGTGTAATGCTGAGATTGCTGCTGGCGAGCGTATTTTAATTTGCGGGCACGTCGGTAAGTCAATGCTATGTCGCGCTCTTGCGCAACAACGAGAGCCTGTCTCTGGGTTTTTAGTGTTAGGTCGAAGACGGTTTGAAAACCTAGACTTTAGACGCTTACAGCAGTTGATAGTTGTTATTGATGAATTTTCTCAGCTTTTTAAGGGATCAATTTACAGCAATATTTTATATGGCACGGGAAAAAAGCGCAGTGCAGAGGTTGAAACATTCATTACAAAATTAGGATTTAATGAATCTTTACTAGACAGCCAAGTTGCTGAGCTTGGACGCGGTTGTCCACAAAGCTTAGTCGCCAGAATTTTATTAGCGAGAGCACTACTTATACAACCTGCGGTATTGGTAATCGATTTGCCGGTGTTTATTGCTCACCCTGAGATCAGGCAGTTACTGAAAGATGTTGCTGAGCAACATTCTTTCACGCTTTTACTCGTAAGTGAGCCAGAGCTGGCACCCATAGCCTATACAGGCGTTTTGAATGTAGATAAAGGCCAGCTCACGGCGCCCTAATATTATTCATTCTACAGCTGATAGGTTTATTACTTTCGGAATTTTATAAGGGGGACTTAGATAATAAACATCATTTAATTTGGCTTGTCTTTGGTTTAATCAGTATTTTTTGTTAGCGTGGTGGCGGGTAGCGTATTAAAATATGCGTTTATATTAAAGAAACTACAGAAGACAATGCCATGACTTGGGGTTTAGATAAAGCACGCAACACGTATAATGTCGCTCATTGGAGTGACGGCTATTTTGACATTAATGCGCAAGGAGAGCTGGTTGCTTACCCTGATGGCGATCAAGCTAAGGCGGCAATTTCCCTATCTGAACTGACTGAACAATTTAAAAAGCAAGGTCTAACATTACCTGTTCTAGTGCGTTTTACCGATATTCTGCAAAATCGTGTTGGCACTTTAACGAGTGCATTTACCAAAGCACGTAATGCACGAGATTATCAAGGTAGTTATACTTGTGTATACCCAATTAAAGTAAACCAACAGCGCTCTGTGGTAACTAAACTTCTGGCTCATCCAAGCGGCTTGGTTGGTTTAGAAGCAGGTTCTAAACCTGAATTAATGGCGATTTTGGGTGTTGCGCAAAACCCCATTACCATTGTTTGTAATGGTTACAAAGACAGTGAGTTTTTGCGCCTAGCCTGCATAGGTCAAGCGCTTGGTCATAAAGTTCACATTGTTGTTGAGAAGCTTTCTGAGTTAACAACGCTATTAACTGAAATTGATGATTTAGGTATTGAACCCTCAATTGGTATTCGTATCCGCTTAAACTCCGTGGGTAAAGGAAAGTGGCAAAACACAGGTGGTGAAAAAGGTAAGTTCGGCTTAACGGCGGGACAGGTGCTTTCGGCTGTTGAGTTATTAAAGTCACATAATAAATTACACCTGATGCAGCTAGTGCACTTTCATATCGGTTCACAAATTGCCAATATCCGTGACATTCATAGAGCGTTACGCGAATGTGCCCGCCACTTTGCTGAGCTAACACAACTCGGTGTGCCTCTTAATACCGTTGATGTTGGTGGAGGACTCGGTGTTGACTATGAAGGCTCTGGTTCACGTAGCGCATGTTCAATGAATTATAGTGTTGAAGAGTATGCACGTAATGTTGTGAATGCGTTTGCTGAAGTATGCCAGCAGCATGACTTAAAACATCCAGCTATTATAACAGAGTCGGGTCGTGCGTTAACTGCGCACCACGCGGTATTGATTACTGACGTGATTGACGTTGAGCGTGCGCCTAATCATGCTAACCCAGCGCCTCCAGAAACAAATAGTGTGTTAGTGCTTGAAGATATGTGGCAATGCTTACAGCGTTTAACACCCCGTATGGCCTTAGAAATCTATCATGATGCTATGCATTTATTTAGTGAAGCTCACGACCAATATGTGCACGGCTTACTGAGCATGCTTGAGTGGGCTAAGCTAGAGCAGCTTTATTTTACTATTTTACACCGTGTTCGTGCTTCGCTTAGCGAAAATGCACGTGCGCATCGTGAGGTGCTCGATGATCTCAATGAAAAGTTGGCTGATAAACTGTTTGTTAACTTTTCATTGTTTCAATCATTGCCAGACGTGTGGGGGATTCAACAGTTATTCCCCGTCATGCCTGTTGAAAATTTACATCAGCCACTAACACAACGCGCCATTATTCAAGATATTACCTGTGATTCTGATGGGCAAATCCGTAATTATGTTGAAGGCACGGGAATTGAGAGCAGCCTACCTATCCCTGAATATAAACCTGGGCAGCAGTATCATATTGCGATGTTCTTAGTGGGGGCATATCAAGAAATTTTAGGTGATTTACACAACTTGTTTGGTGATACTGACTCAGTTCATGTGGAACTTACTGACAGCGGCTACCAGCTAACGAATGCAATAAAAGGTGATAGCGTTAAGGACGTATTAAAGTTTGTTGATTATGATAGCGAAATTCTTGCTGAAAACTTCGCAAAAAGGGTCAGTGAACTGGCAATTGATGAGCAATATAAGGCACAATATTTGTCCGAGCTAAATGCCGGCCTTGCAGGCTACACATATTTTGAAGATTAAGCGTTAAAGGAATAAGTTGTAATGTCCGTTATTCGTTGTGTGTTAAGTATTTTCTTTTATACCATCAATACACTTTTTTGGTTTGTGCCGATTTTTATTTGTGGTCTGATTAAGTTGATTCCAATCAAGCCATTGCAAAAACTAATGAGCTGGCTTGCCAAGCAGTGTGCGACAGTTTGGGTTTCTGGTAACAGTGTTAATCAAAATATATTTGCCCCTTACAAGCTTAACGTTACAGGGCTTGAGCAATTACAAGCAAAAGACTGGTATTTAGTGATTGCAAACCATCAAAGCTGGGTTGATATTTTGGTGATGCAACGCATTTTTAATCGACGTATTCCATTTTTAAATTTTTTCTTAAAAAAAGAATTAATTTATGTGCCTTTTTTAGGACTGTCTTGGTGGGCACTCGATTTTCCATTTATGACCCGTACCAGTAAAAGTCAATTGAAGAAAAACCCCAAGTTACGTGGTAAAGACCTAGAAACAACACGTAAAGCCTGTGAAAAGTTTAAAGAGATGCCAGTAAGCGTGGTTAATTTTGTTGAAGGAACACGGTTTACGGCAGAAAAACATCAACGTCAAAATAGCCCGTTTGAGTATTTACTAAAGCCTAAAGCAGGTGGTGTAGCGTTTGTTATGCAAGCGATGGGGGAGCAAATCTCAAAAGTGGTCAATGTCACCATACATTACCCTGATGGGATCCCGAGCTTTGTTGATTTTGCGAGCGGCCGTGTAAAATGCATTGATGTCCGTGTTGAAGTGATGGATGTAAGCCCTAACTTAATTGGTGATTACACTAACGATGCAGACTTTAGGGTGAACTTTCAGGCTGAATTGAACCAAATCTGGTTGCAGAAAAATCAGCAATTAGCGCAATTTGAATCGCAAGTAAAATCATAGTTACTTGCGCCATTGAGAGCACACATATGTTAAAAAAATTTTTACCTAATTGGCTAACAGGGCTACTTGTCAGTATTGTGCTGTTTGCCAATGTCATTTTATGGGGCACGCTTGTGCTGCTATTAGGTGTGCTCAAATTGGTTTTACCGTTTAAGGTGGTTAGCCATACTTTGCATTTAGCTTACAAAGGCTGGTGTAATGGTAACCGTCTTGCATTATGGCTTGGGTGCCCCAGTATAGAAGTTAATATTCAAGGCTCATTAAATCGTAAAGGTTGGTACTTACTTATCTCAAACCATATGAGCTGGCTTGATATTGTTGTATTGAGTGCGATTGATGCACTGCCAGCACCTAAATTTTTTCTAAAAGATGAATTAAAGTACGTGCCTTTCATCGGCACGGGGGCATGGGCCATGGGCATGCCATTTATGAAGCGTGTAAGTAAGTCGCAGCTGGCTAAAAACCCTAAACTCAAAGGTCTTGACGTTGAGAGAACCAAGCGCAGCTGTCGAGATTTTAGAAATCACCCAACAACCATTATTAACTTTGTCGAAGGCACGCGTTTTACCACTCAAAAGCACCATAGACAAAATAGTCCCTTTACCCATTTACTCAAACCAAAAGCTGGCGGGATTGCTTTTGCCCTCGAAGTATTGGGAGAGCAATTTGATGCACTTTTGAATACATCGATTATTTATCAAGGAGAGGGAGAGCATATCTGCCGCAATTTAATTTGTGGTCGTCTTGATGCGATAAAAGTGGATATGCAAGTGCAAGCAATTGCTGCACAGATGATTGGGGACTATCAGCATGACCGTGACTTTAGAACCTCTTTTCAGCAGCATATTAACGATTTATGGTTGCAAAAAGATGCTCAGCTAATAAGTTATCATCAAACGCAACAAGACAACTATATGGCAACGATGAATGAGGAAGTTGAAACACCATGAAGCAAACTAACCTGCAAAAATTAGTCATGCCTTGGTTTGAAAATATGCCTGATGCACAGCTGCTTAGCGCACTTACGGCAACGGCTATTGGCATTTGTGCATTACTGTTTGTGTATGTTTTTACACGCAAACTTATGCTTCCTGGTATTCAAAAAGCAGTGACGCGTTTATCGCCTGAGCGTATTGGCGCCCTAGCTCCTTTGTTGACTAAGCTTAATGGCCGTTTTGCCGGTACGTTATGTTGTGTATTATTTTTAGCTACGTTTGACAATGTATACCCTGTTACTGATGTTGCAGCCCTTATACTTAAAACGATAGGGCAAGTAGTGCTAATCATCTATGGCGGCTTCATCATAAGCAGTATTGTTAGTGTTGCAGGTGGTATTTACAACCAGCTTGATTTCGCAAGAGAGGTGCCGATTCAAGGTCTTATTCAAGTGGTAAAACTTATCACGTTTATGATCTGTGCAATCTTAATTGTCAGTATTTTACTTGAAAAGTCACCGACCTATATTTTGTCTGGCTTTGGTGCGATAGCTGCGGTGACCTTGTTAGTATTTAAAGATACGATTTTAGGTTTTGTTGCCAGTATTCAAATTGCAGCTAATCGGTTAGTTACTTATGGTGATTGGATTCAAGTTGACAGTTATGGTGCGGATGGAGAAGTCATTGATCTAGGCTTAAATACGGTGAAAGTTCGTAACTGGGATAACACAATTACAACGATCCCGACTTACATGCTTGTTGCTGGCTCATTCAAAAACTGGCGAGGAATGCAGGAGTCTGGTGGGCGTCGCATCAAACGTTCTTTGAACATTGATATGAATAGTATTCGCTTAGTTGATGAAGCATTTCGCGAGCAAATCGACAGTGCGATTCCATTGCATGATTATATTCGTGTTTCTAGTTTACCTGAGCCTGTTACAAATCTTGGTTTGTTTCGTCGTTATGCTGAAGGCTATTTAAAACAGCATGAAAAGATAAACCGTGATCTCACGTTGATGGTGCGTGAGTTACAACCGCTCAACCATGGATTACCGATTGAATTTTATTGCTTTAGTGAAGATAAACGTTGGATTTCTTATGAGCATCTACAAGCTGAAATTATGGACCATTTGCTAGCAGTGATTCCGATTTTTGGACTGCGCCCATACCAAAGTGTCACGGGACAATTTAGCGCTAATGATCAGAGCGGTATTAAACCGAGCATTAAGGTAAATAGCTCGGCGAGTTAATAATAGTACTAGCTGATATATTGCTGCCCCAACGCCAGCATAATAAAACCTACTAATAGCCACCAAATAGGTGGCTTTGCAAGTCTAAGCCAAGCAAACGCAACTACCACAACGATGATATGCCACACAGTGTGTATTGCTGATTGCCAAATCGGCGAGTAAAGTGCCGCTGCTAAAAAGCCGACTACCGCGGCATTTAATGCAGCAATACTTCCTGCGAAACGGGGCTTATCAGCAAGCTGCAACCAGCTTTTCAAAAATGCGAACATTAATAAAAAACCAGGTAAGAAAATTAAAAGTGTTGCGAGGATTGCACCTGCCAATGAGCTGTTGGGTGTAACTTGTGCGCCGAGGTATGTGGCAATCGTAAACATAGGCCCAGGGATGGCCTGTGCACTAGCATAAGCCGACAAGAATTGCCCAGTCTCAAGAGTTGGTACACCTGCTTGCAAAATGGGTAGCACTACATGGCCACCGCCAAATACCATCGCACCAGTTTGGTAAAATGGTGCAAACATTTCAAACCATTCACCTAAAGGTAAAAAGCTAAGTAATAGTAAGGTGCCGAATAGCCCAAGGGGGAGCCACGCGATAGTCACTTTTTTACTATTATTGGTGAGGGGGAGTTTAATGTGCGGGTAAAACCAGCCAATTGCAGCTGCCACAATAAGCACAAAAACTTGGCTTGATAACTGAGCAAAGAATATTAGCGCAAGTGTACTCATCACCGCGATAAGCTTGTGTAAGTGGGTTTTGCAAAAGCTCACTGCCATACTGTAGGTTGCATCGGCGACAATCACTACAGCAAATAGTTTAAGACCCGCAATGACGGCAAAGTAAAGGTTGCCAAATTGATGGGCGCTCAACGCGAGGAAAAACATAATTAAAAATGAAGGCAGGGTAAAGCCAATAAATGCGCTAAGGCCACCCAGCAATCCTGCTTTTTCGACCCCAATAGCAAAGCTGACTTGGCTGGACCCCGGTCCTGGTAGAGCTTGGCTGAGACTAATTAGTTGCGCGTATCGTTCGTTGCTTAGCCAGTTCAGATTATCAACAAAATGCCTTTTGAAATAACCAAGGTGAGCTGCAGGGCCACCAAAACTCATACAGCCTAGTAGTAAAAATTGTTTAAATATAATGAGTAACATTGCTTTTGCCATACAGGTAATCCACTCTATTATGACAACATTGTATGACATTTTTGTGGTTTTTATGACATTTTTGTGGTTTTTATGACATTAACGTGTCTTTCATTATCAAAAATGAGTGAACTTGGTGTGAGTAGCCCTTTGAGACAATATTTTACTTACCTGCTATTACTACTTGGTACAGGGGCTGTTTTTGCTTCGCCGTTGCCTAAAGTAACGGTCGGGTTAGATCACGCGCCCCCTTATAGCATAGCGACTAAAGATGGAAAATTTAGTGGTGTAGTGGTTGATATAATGCGCGACATGCAAAAAAGTTTACCATTTAGAGTTGATTTTGTTGCTTGTCCATTTCCTCGCTGTGTGAAAATGCTTCAACAAAATGAAATCGATGTTAAAGGTGGATTAATCCGTACTGCTAAGCGTGAAAAAACAATGCACTTTTTAACACCTCCTTATATGATGCTGACGTCTTCATTTGTGTTTTATGCCCGTGCTAGCAGCTTATTCACTGTCAATAAATATCAAGATTTACGTGGTAAACGCATAGCTGTAACGCGTGGTGCTGTTCACTTTCCTCGCTTTGACCAAGACAAGCGATTGCTAAAAGTGGAAGCGCTTAGTGAAAATAATGCCTTCGAGATGTTACTTAAGGGACGTGTCGAATTAGTCATCGGTGTCGAAGATACAGCCGATAATGCGTCAGTGTTTTTACATCGACCCACAAAACAAATTATTAAAATGCCTTATCGTTTTGATGATGTAATCTACGGGCATCTTGCTCTTAGCAAACAGTTTGCTAACACTGAATTAGCACGGCAGTTTCAAGAGCACCTGAATGCAATTGTTGAAAATGGCCGGCTGAGTGAGTTAGTTAAGGTTTATAACCTGCCGGCTGTCACAAAAGTAAATGTGAACAATTAACCTATTCTTCATGGTTTGTTCATCGTTATTTGTTCATAATTGTTAATAATTCAATATTAGTAATTGCCATGGAGAGACACATGACTTTTAGCAAATCGGTTCTAGCAGTAGGTGTATGCGCTGTTTTATTAACAGGTTGTGAAACAACAAATACAGGTAAAGGCGCAGCTATTGGTGCAGCAACGGGAGCTGTTTTAGGTAAAGCAACAGGCGATCATGATGATAAACGTATTTTCATTGGTGCAGCAATTGGTGCTTTAGCAGGTGCGGCTGTAGGTGATTACATGGACAAGCAAGAAGAGGCTTTCCGTGATGAGCTGGCAGGCTCTGGCGTTGAGGTTGTTCGTGAAGGCGATAATATCCGTCTAGTCATGCCATCGAATATTACATTTGCAACTGACCAATCTTATATCACATCGGGCTTTCATAATACGCTGAACGCTATTGCTCAAGTGATGAACAAGTACGAAAAAACTTACTTAAGTGTTGAAGGTCATACTGATAGCACCGGCCGTGATAGCTATAACATGACGCTTTCTCAACAACGTGCACAAAGCGTTAAAGATTACCTAGTGAATCAGCAGATATTATCTGCCCGTATAAGTACACGAGGTTATGGTGAAACACGTCCAGTAGCAAGTAATGATACTGCAAATGGTCGTGCTCTGAATCGTCGTGTAGAGATTCAAATTGTACCAAACACACAAGGTTAGGCTTAAAGCCTGAGCTTGTGGTCAGGTTTGATTTGCCCTTTCAAACCTGACAATCCCTCTTTGTTAATCACGATTAAATTGTAGTTCGCACAACTGTTTATACAAAGGATTAGCAGCTAGTAATTGCGGATGTGTTCCTGTCGCTATCACTTCCCCCTTATCCATTACCACTATTACATCAGCATGTTTAACTGTTGCTAAACGATGTGCAATGATCAGTGTTGTTCTATCTTGCATTAAATGTTCTAGTGCGGCTTGTACATGAAACTCACTTTGCGCATCAAGAGCGCTGGTGGCTTCATCAAGTAAAAGAATGGCAGGATCTTTTAATATTGCTCGTGCTAGCACAATGCGTTGTTTTTGCCCGCCAGAAAGCCTGACTCCTTGTTCACCTAAAAAGCTTTGATAACCATCCGGTAATTGAGTAATAAACTCATCAGCATGGGCATATTTTGCCGCCGTATAAACTTGCTCATCTGTTGCATCAGGGTTGCCATAGCGAATGTTATGCATCACGTCTGAACTAAATAAAATAGGGTTTTGTGCCACCATCCCCATTTGCTGACGCAAGCAATTTAGTGAAAGCGCTTTAATATTAACCCCTGCTAGTGAAATACTCCCTGAACTTGGATCGTAAAAGCGCTGTAGTAATTCAAACAGTGTGGTTTTACCCGCCCCTGATGGGCCGACAATCGCCACTGTTTGCCCTTGTTTTACGGTTAAATTAAGCGTATTTAATGCGGCGCTATCTGGTCTTGAAGGGTAATGGAAAGACACATTTTCAAATTGAATTGCAGGGTGATTTACTTTATTCGCATTAAATTGTGCATCACTGTTTTTGGCTGGGCTTTGGATCATACTTTCAACGGCAAGTAGCTCCAGCAAGCGGGCGGCAGCACCTGCAGCTCTTTGTAATTCACCGTAAACTTCAGCAACCGTTGCTACAGACATCGCCACCATGATGGCATAAAACACGAAAGCACCAAGCTCACCGCCTGTCATCGTGCCCGCAAGTACATCACTGCCACCAATCCAAAGCATAATACTAATAGCTGTAAAGGTGAGGAATATCACCGCTGCAATTAAAAATGAGCGTTGCTTGATGCGGCTTTTAGCCACCTGAAAGGCTTTATTGGTCTCGTTAGCAAAGGCCGCTTTTTCACGTTCTTCATGGCTGTAGCTTTGTACAACTTTAATATTCTGGATTATTTCGCCTGCGTAAGTACTGATATCGGCAATGGCATCTTGGCTAGAGCTTGCGAGCTTTCTCACTTTTCGGCCAAAAATCATCATCGGAAGTAGTACCACAGGTACGCAAGCAACAACCACAAGGGTTAGCTTTAAGTTGGTGATAAGCAGCATAGCCAAACCACCAATCAGCATTAAGCTACTGCGTAGTGCCATTGAAAAAGAGGAGCCGATGATAGATTGTAATAAGGTTGTGTCGGTCGTTAACCGTGACATTAGCTCACCGCTACGATTTTCTTCAAAGTAGCTTGGGTGCAAAGTGACGATACGGTCGAACACCGCTTTACGAATATCATTACTGACTCGCTCGCCAATCCACGACATTAAATAAAAGCGGCAGAATGTGCCAACAGCTAATAAGCTAATCAAACCAATGAGTACCATTACAGCTTGTTGGAGCTGGGCTTGTGAGCCAGCAATAAAGCCATGATCAATGACAAATTTAACGCCTTGACCAAGCGATAGGTTGACACCTGCGGTGAGTAACAAAGCTGCAAGGGCGGCTAATACCACCCACTTATAAGGCTTTATAAACGCTAAAATGGGTAATAAGCTTCGAAAAGCGGCCTGCTCTTTGGTTTTTGCCATGCTAGATTCTTTTAAGTGAATAGGGTATAGATATGGTTATCTTTGTTTTAAAAATCAACAGTAAAGTAAGGGATTAGTATGGAATCAATAACTGTTAGTGGTGAATTCACCGTTAAATTAAACCCAATCGGTGGTTATGCGACAGGTCAAGATGGTGTGAATCTTGGACGTATGTCAATAGATAAAGAATTCTCTGGTGCACTTGAGGCATTGAGTCAAGGTGAGATGTTAAGTGCCATGACAGCAACTCAAGGCAGTGCAGGTTATGTTGCTATTGAACAAGTTGTAGGAAAGCTCAATGGCAAGCAGGGCAGTTTTGTTTTGCAACATTTTGGCACGATGGATAAAGGGGCGGATCGTTTGATTTTAGAAGTTGTGCCTGACTCGGGAACCGGTGAACTTGAAGGTGTAACAGGGAAAATGCACATTCGAGTCGAAGAGGGGATTCATTATTACGATTTTGAGTACCAGCTGTAATGACATTACCTTTATGGCTTAGCCTAGTCGCCGTTTGCATTATGGGCGCAATGTCACCGGGGCCGAGTTTAGCTGTGGTGTTAAAGCACAGTCTGCATGGTGGCATGAAAAACGGTATGTTAGCAGCACTTAGCCATGGTATCGGGGTCGGGTTTTATGCCTGTGCTTCGTTGCTAGGGTTAGGGGCATTGATGACTCAACTGCCAACACTTTATCAAGTACTTGTTTATGGCGGTGCAGCATATCTTGCCTATTTAGGGATTCGTATTTTATTAGCTAGGCCCAGCTCGCAAACACTGCATGTTGAGAAAGCGAAGCCAAGCCCTCGTGCAGCTTTGCAAGATGGCTTTGCCATTGCCTTTTTGAACCCAAAGCTTGCGGTATTCTTTTTAGCGCTGTTCTCGCAATTTATTGACCCAGAAAACCTCACGTTTCAGGTTGGGTTGATTATGTGCTTAACGGTGTTTGTGCTCGATACGGGGTGGTATCTACTTGTTGCACTGTTAACCGAAATATCAAAAAAACGGTTTGGTTTTACCAAGGCAAACCCTTGGTTTGAAAAGCTACTGGGGGTGATTTTTATTGCTCTGGCAGTTCGCGTTGTCATCACTTTATAAGGAATTCGAAATGACAGAAAGCAGTTTATTGAGTGCCAGTTTTGATCCCAAAGTAAAACAGTATTGGTTATTACTGGGTATGTTTACCTGTGTGATTAGTATGGTAGGTATCCCTTTCATTCCCATTGTTGCGTTAATAATCTGGCTGGTGGCAGGGCGTATTTTAGCGGCGATGTCAGCTACTTTGTTAACTCGTAAATTAGTGGTGAAGCGTGGTGTCTTTTTTAAAGAAGAAAAGTCGATCCCTCTTGAAAAAATAACCGATGTAGCACTAAGCCAAGGTCCTTTGATGCGTCAATTTGGCCTTTATCGACTGAGCTTTGAAACGGCAGGTCAATCAGGGCAAGGTGCATTGGTATCATTACTCGGAGTGATTAATGCAGAGACGTTTCGCGAAGCAATCTTGAAACAAAAAGATGAAATATCTCAAACCAGTCCTAAAGCTGAGCATCAAGCAGAAGATAGTCAGTTAGAACTGCTACGTTCACTTACTTATAGCGTAAAAAACATTGAGCAAATGTTAGTTACGCTATTAGATGAAAAGCGTTAGGCCATTTGTAAAGTAGGGCTACCAGCTTGTACGCTGAGCGCTTTTTGACGCTCGTTAAGCAGTGTGTAATCGGCTGTTTTAACGCTGCTCACATAATGCCACTGGGCAAGCGCTTGTTGCTGAGTAAAGGTGACGGTTAAGTAGCCGCGTTCAACTAAGTTGTTGTAAGCTAAGTCGTTAACCAGCAATGCGATGACTTGCTCAACTTGTGCGACAGCTTCACTCGATTGTGTATTTAATGCTAAGTAGTTCTCAAGGCCCGGTGAAGAAACCGAAGATGTTGCAAACTCAACACCGGCTGCGGCGTTAGCAGAAACAGGGTTGCTGGCATCAGTGACTAATTGTCCCGCCCAACTGTTATGCGTATCACCCGCCAAGACGACTAAGTTCTTTTGCGCTGCAATTGCTGTCCCAAGTATTACCTCACGTTCATAAGCATAGCCATCCCATGCATCAAGATTATAAGGTGCTGTTGTTTCTACGCGTGCTCGCTGCTCACTCGTAACCGTTGGATCGCCAGCTAAAATGCGTCCTTTAATTTGCGCAAGCTCACTAAATAATGTATTTGCTTGAGCAAGTAATGCCGATGGATCAGCGCCGCTTGCTTGAGTCACTTGAATGTTCATTAGTAACTGCAAAACCTCAAATGGCAAATGCATTTTGGTCATCAGCACTTGTTGCCCAAGCACTTGCCATTGTGTTGTTGCTGTCGCTAAACCATCGGTTAGCCATGTAAGTTGCTCATTACCTAATAGAGCACGAGTTGGAGAGCTGATTGCTGTAACAAAGTCAGTTTGTCCTTGGCTGCTGGTTAAATCGAAATCGGCGTAATTAACTTGCTCGTCGCGAGCTAAAACACGGGTATCGAGCATGTGTAATGACACTAAATTACCAAACTCAAAGCGTCGATAAATACGTTCTTTATCGGCTACATTACGGATAGGCATCCATTCAAAGTAGGCTTGTAGCGCATGCATTTTGCGCTCGCTAAATTCACCTTCGCCGTCGTTGTGATTTTCTGCGCCACTGTGCCATGTATCATTCGTTATTTCATGGTCGTCCCAAACAGTAATAAATGCACAATGACTATGGGCAGCCTGCAGGTTTTCGTCTTTACGGTAATGAGCGTAACGTTTGCGATAATCCGCTAAAGAAATGATTTCATCACTGTTGTCATCAGGTAATAAACGGCCTAGTTCGGCGGCATCTTCAGTGGCATACCCTGTATTGCCATATTCATAGATGTAGTCACCTAAGTGCAGTACTGCATCTAAATCGGTTTGTTTTGCGATTTCACCATACACATGGAAGTAGCCAGCAGGGTAGTTAGCGCAAGAGACAACGGCAAATTTTACTTGCTCTATGTTGCTGGTTGGGAGTGTTTTACCTGCCCCCGTGGGTGAAGTTTTACCATTACTTATGAAGCGGTAGTAATAAGTAGTGTTAGCATCGAGACCTTGCAGATCAACTTTCAAGGTAAAGTCGGTTGCATCACTTACTTGTGTCTCGCCATCATGGCTTATGGTTGTGAAGTTAGCATCCGTTGAGGCTTGCCAAACTACGTTAACACTCGTGACGTTTTCAAGCGGGGTAATGCGAGTCCAAATAATCAGACTGTCAGCGAGCGGGTCGCCACTGGCTACACCGTGATCAAAGCTGACAAGGGTCTGCTTTGTGGTTTCATCATCATCGTCATTAAGACTACAGCCAGTTAAACCGAAAGATAAAACGGCGGCGCCAAAACCCGCCGCCGATGCTTTTAAAAAACGTCTCCGTGTAAAAGTCATTGCTCTGTACCTATGAGTAGAAAAGTACGAGCTTATCCGACCAGTGTTACTATTCTATGAAGCTAAAACACTTGGCAAATTTGTTCTGCATTACAGGTGATTACTGTGACATTTTCGTAGCCAACACGAGTCAGTGCTTCGGCACTGAGTGTAGCACGGGCACTACTTGCACAGTGTAAGTAGATTGGCCGAGCAGGGTCTTTTTCAATTTCCATTAATTTCATTTCAAGTACACCACGTGGGATATTAATTGCACCTGTCGCTGCTTTAGTGGCGTGTTCAGCAGGTTCACGTACGTCAATTAGTAAACCATGGTTTTCGCTTAATTCTTGTTTTGCTTGGTCAGCGCTAATGCGGCGCTGGTTTGGAGCAATAATTTTCATTAAGTCAGGAATTGGGGTCAGCATACTAATCCTCCATGCCAAGTTTGCGTAAAATGGTGATCATTGGGCACCACTTAGTGAATGCGGATTGAATTAAGTTTAGAGCAATAAATACCGTAAACCAAATCCACAGCGGACTGTGAAACTGTTGTAGCAACAATGAAATACAGATCATTACACCAGCAATTAAGCGAAGCGCGTCATTTAGTTTCATAATAAGACCTCGATAACAGAGTGATGTATTTAATATATTAGATAATTCTACATTAGTAAATTCTAATATTAGACTTTTCTAATATATCAATCTATACTTTAGCGGTATTTTAAGAATATAGAGTAGTGTGATTATGAACATCGATTTTGCGGCTATGGCCGACAATGTTGAACAAGCAGAGCAAATGCTAAAGATATTGGCGAATAAAAATCGTTTGATGATCTTATGTTCCCTACAAGATGGTGAAATGAGCGTGAGCGAATTAAACGAAGCTGTGCCGTTGGCGCAGTCGGCATTATCGCAACACTTAGCGGCGCTGAGAAAAGCTCAGATCGTCGCGACTCGACGCGAAAGCCAAACCATCTATTACCGTGTAATAGATAAGAATGTAGTGGCTATTCTTGCAACCTTATATGGTTTATTTTGCAAAGGTAGTTAGGTAATGAATGCTATCGATAATGCAGTAAAAAACAGCTTGAGCGGTCGCCTCCCTGTCATTATTTTTATTATGTCGGTATTGCTCGGTTTAATGGCATTAAAGCAAACCCCTCGTGAAGAAGAACCGCAAATTGTGGTTCCTATGCTTGATATATATGTGGCAGCGCCAAACGTTGAAGCGCCAGAAGTAGCTAGGCTGGTAACTGAGCCATTGGAGAAGTTATTGGCGCAGTTAACGGGCGTTGAGCATATTTACTCGACTACACAAAGTAATGCTGCTGTTGTCACTCTTCGCTTTGAAGTCGGTCACGATCGTGAGCGAGCCATTCTCGACACTTACACTAAACTCTATAGCTATCAACACACCATGGCGTCAGTGATCAGTTCATGGCAAATTCGTCCGGTTGAAGTGAACGATGTGCCCATTGTGATGCTGGGCTTATTTAGTAAAGATCCAAAACTCTACGATGATTACCAACTAACCCGCTTTGCCAACGAAATCGCTAACAGTTTACAGCGCATCGAAAACACCAGCGAAGTGAAAGTGATTGCTGGTAGAACTCGACAATTAACGATTAACCTTGATGCGAGCGCGCTCGCTGCACACCAAACAACCCTAACCGATGTGTATTATGCACTTAGCGTATCTAACCAATTAGTGAATGTGGGCAGTGTTGTTGAGGGGAGGCAGCAAATTGCCTTACAAGTGGGTGATGTTTTACGTTCACAATCTGCGATTGAACGCCTTGTTGTCAACGTGGTAAACGGTAAGAGTGTTTACCTAAGTGATGTGGCCCAGGTGAGTGATGGCCCAAGCGAAGCACAAAGCTATCAATGGCTGGCTCAATCAGATAATCAGCAACAACTTCCTTTAGTGACCATTAGTGTCGCTAAACAAGCAGGCACCAATGCGGTCGCTGTAGCGAATGAAGTGCACAGTATGATGGGCAGTTTATCGGCTAATCTACTACCAGATGAAGTGGGCTACACCGTACTGCGTGACTATGGCCAAACAGCGAACGAAAAAGTAAATAACCTTACCTCGAGCTTAGTGTTTGCGGTATTTACCGTGGTTATTTTTGTTGGTGTATTTTTAGGCTGGCGACCAGCAATTGTGGTTGGTTTAGCTGTGCCTATTTGTTACGGCATAACCCTGACACTTGATTTTGCCTTTGGTTATACGATTAACCGAGTCACGCTGTTTGCATTAATACTTTCTCTAGGTTTATTGGTTGATGATCCGATCACAGGCATAGATAACATAAGTCGTTTTTTAACGCAAAAAGGTGATAAAAAACAACGCATAGTTGATGCTATGAGCGAAATACGCGTTGCGTTGTTTATGTCAACATTGACTATTATGGTGGCATTTATCCCACTTGCGTTTATCACCGGCATGATGGGGCCGTATATGGCACCGATGGCATTCAATGTGCCGGTAAGTGTAATGGTTTCAACCATAGTGGCATTTTTTGTTACGCCTTGGTTGGCCATGAAACTACTTAAAGCGCCAGTCGATGACAGCGTACAACTCGATGCCAATCAGCATGGTTTATATGAGTGTATATTATCGCCATTACTTGAGTCTAAAGGCCGTGCCAAACTCGTTTTATGGACTACATTAGCCTTGTTTGTCGCCAGTGCCATGTTACCCGTCATGCGTGTTGTGCCTTTAAAGCTATTACCGTTTGATAATAAAAATGAGTTACAAGTTTTAATCGATATGCCAGAAGGCACGAGCCTTGAGCAAACCGCGGCTTTCACTCGACAAGTACAAACCATCACTTGGCAATTAAATGAAGTAAGCGAGGCGGCAGCCTACGTTGGCCAGCCATCGAGCATGGACTTTAATGGTATGGTGCGTGGTTATTATCGACGTGAAGCAGCGAACCTTGCTGAGCTCAGAGTACTTCTGCTTGATAAAACTGAGCGCGGCCATCAATCTCATGCTGTGGTCATGCGCTTGCGTGCCGCATTAGCGCCATTGGCAACTGATGGCATTGTTATTAAAGTGGTTGAAGTACCACCAGGCCCGCCTGTTTTAAGTACCTTAGTGGCCGAAGTTTACAGTGAGCCATTTGTTGATACAGAGATTCACTATCAAGCAGCTCTTGCTGTTGCAGCAAGGTTAAAGCAAGAGCCGCATGTGGTAGAGGTTGATACCAGTATTGCTGCTAATGCGCCCTTACAGCGTTTTGTGACTGATAAAAGTAAAGCGTCATTGTCGGCGGTGTCTACGCAAGATATTGCCCAGACTTTAGCCATTGCCTCGCATGGGCAAAATGTTGGGGTGTTATATGTGAGCGGTGAAACAGACCCTGTTGATATTAAGCTGCAACTGCCGTATCAAGACCGAAATCAATTTGCTCAATTGCTGGCATTGCAGGTTCGCGGTGACAGAGAGCTTGCAAAAACCAGTGACGAATTTGGGCTGCAAAGTGCACCGCGTCCGCTGGTGGCGTTATCTGAATTGGGTGAGTTTCAGCATCAAGATGTTGCTAAACCAATTATGCGTAAAGATCAGCGTAATGTGGTGTATGTAATGGCTGAGCTAAACGGTCGTACACCCGCTGAAATTATTGCTGACGTCAATGCCGACTTAGGTATCAGCGCAGACGAATTTAGCCAAACTGATTGGCAAAGTAGGCACTTTTTCAATAATGGTGGTAGCCAGGCTTGGCAATTACCTGCTGGCACTGACGTAACCTTTAGTGGTGAAGGTGAATGGCGAATTACCATTGATGTATTTAGAGATATGGGCATTGCCTTTGCGTTTGCGCTCACTGCAATTTTCATCATCTTACGAATTCAAACAAATTCTGTCAGTTTGTCACTGATCATCATGTCGGCTATTCCATTAACCGTAATAGGGATCATGCCGGGCTTTTGGTTATTAAATCAATTTGGAGAGCGCACCATTGCTGGTGCTCCAGAGCCGGTGCTATTCACTGCAACAGCCATGATTGGCATGATTGCACTTGCCGGTATTGTGGTTCGTAACTCACTTATTTTGGTTGAATTTATTAATCAAGCTCGCAGCCAAGGTATGGCAATTAAACAGGCTTTAATCGCCGCAGGCACGGTGCGAATGCGCCCCGTGTTGCTGACAGCCGGAACCACCTTATTAGGTAACTTGGTGATCACCCTAGACCCAGTATTTAGCGGTCTAGCGATTGCGATTATTTTTGGGATTGTGGCATCAACATTGTTCTCATTATTTGTTGTGCCGCTGGTTTATTATTTAGTGTTTGCAAAGGATGCAGCCAAAGAGGAACAAGCTCATGCAAGGTAAATCAAAACTTATTGGTTCAATTATCGCGTTATCAGTGATCATTGTGGCGGTACTTTACATGGCGGGCAGTTTTTCTGATAAGCAAGCTGCAGGCATGAAAAACCCATCGGCAAATGATTACACTGGTCAGTTAGTGACAGTGAGACTGGCAGATATTGCGCGTGATGAAGTTGTACCAGGAACTGTGATTGCAAAACAAAATACGCAAATTTCATCACGGGTTATGGCACAAGTTGAGCGTTTAAATGTCCGCGCTGGCGATACAGTAAAACAAGGTGATGTGCTAATTACCTTGCAGCAAGATGACTTTCAAGCAGGGCTTGCTCAAAGTGATGCACAAATTAATGCTATTAATGCCTCGCTTACTCAAGCTGAAAAGCAGCTCAAGCGAGTTAATGACCTTTTCAAACAAGGTTTAGTGTCAGTCAGTGATTATGATGATGCGAAAGCAAGGTTTGATAATTTAAGCGCAAATCTAGCCATTGCTAAGCAGCAGCAAACACAAGCACAAGTTGCATTGAGTTTTACGCAAATTAAAGCGCCGATTTCAGGTGTTGTGGTGGAGCGTTTTGCAGAACCTGGCGACACCGCAACCCCTGGCACGCCATTACTCGCACTGTATAACCCACAGCAATTGCAATTAGCGTTTAATGTCAGAGAGCAGCAAGCAATTAAGTTGGCTGTTGGCCAAACCCTAACGGTTAAATTACCTGCTTTATCAATATCGATGCCTGCCACAGTGACAGAAATTGTGCCCGTTGCTGATAGTGCTGCGCGTAGTATGGAAATCCGTTTAGAAACAGATGCGCAAACTGGGTTAATGCCTGGCCTTTACGCACAATTACAATTACCGCTCGCCCCTGAAAAAGGGGTGTTGATTGACTTAAGCTGGGTGCATCAATATGGCCAATTGAGTATGGTTTATTTACTTGAAAATAATCAAATCGTGCGTCGCTACGTTCGCCTTGGCGAAATGCTCGATGGACAGCAGCACATCGTTTCAGGTTTAAACCCAGGTGATGTGCTGGCTGTTGATTTTAAAGCTAAATAAAGGTCGCTATTTCGTCCAGCGGTTTTTTCACTAAGGCATGCTCAGGGATGGTTGCATCTGTGCCTGGGTAGCCTGCAATAAGCAGCATGTAAGGGCGCTCATTATCTTTATCACGGCCACAAATTTCGGTTAAAAAGCTCATTGGTTTTGGTGTATGCGTAAGGGTAGCAAGGCCCGCTCTGTGAAGTGCTTGAATTAAAAAGCCAGTTGCCAAGCCTACAGACTCATGAACATAGTAATTGGTATTTTTGTCATCGGCAGAAATACCGCCTTTCTTTTGACTAAACACGGCAATTAGCCAAGGTGCATGCTCAAGGTAGGGCTTACTGGCATCGGTGCCAAGTGGTTTTAAGGCATCTAACCATTCTTCGCCTGCGCGACCTTCATAAAATGAGCGCTCTAGTTTTTCAGCTGCTTCTCGAATTTGTTTTTTCACATCGCTGCTGTGTATTGCTACAAAGTGCCAAGGTTGATGATTGGCACCACTTGGGGCAGTGCCAGCCGCTCTAATACAAGTTTCGATTATTTCTTTTGGCACAGGGCGGTCGCTAAAGCTACGAATACTGTGGCGACGCTGACTCACTGCTAAAAACTCTTCGGCGCGTTTTAGCATCTCGTCATGAGGGTACTCAATAAAGTCATTGAGTGGCTGATTTTTGTGTTCTTGCATGGCTTTTCGCTTCTTGTGTGTTGGTGATAAAATCGTGTTATTGTTGTCTATGCTGGTTACGGCGATAGTCTGCCAACTCATTACTTAACCAGTCTTTTGCATTAATTAAAGTACCGTCGCTAAATCTTACCTTGTAAGGCTTGCCACTCCATGAGCTTTTACTTGCTAGGTTTTCTATAAATTTCTCGGCAGTTTTCGCATAACGGGTCGCTTTTCGATATTTCATAGCAAGGTGCTCAGCAGCATCTTGGCTTGAATGCTCTGTGCCATTGCGAATAAATACGGCATCGCTGTTAGCGACAAAGTCAATGAGGTGATTTATCTCTTGCTCTGGGGTGGCTGCATAACTGAATTGGCTAATGCTCAATAACATTAATGCGATTAACCAATATCCATTCATTGTTATTTTCACAGTACTTTTTGCTCTATGGTTAGGGTTGCAATTATTGGGTTATGATCTGAACTATCCAGTTCTGGCACGACCGTTGTTTCTATTTTGACACCACGTACCCATACTTGGTCAAGTGCTAATCCAAATGCTTTTGTACGTTTATCATCTAAATAAATAGCTTCATGTAACCCTAACTTGTTAAGTGTTTGTTTCAAAAGAGCCTGTCTTCGGTCGCTCCAAGTATTAAGGTCACCAGCAAATATGATCGGTCCTTGATGCATTCGCATGATGCTCGCTGCATCTTCGAGCTGTTGTTTAAAGTCACTCACACCTATTGTGAAGTTAATGCCATGTAGATTAATACTTAGTAATAACTGTTGATTAGGCAGTGCATATTCAACAATGTTGGTCGCTTTTGGGCTACGTAACCAAGGCTCTGTGTGGGTGAGTGTGCAATGCACCGCGGCGGGCCAGCGGCTGAGTGTCATAACACCAGATTGCACACTGCCACTTTTATACCCTTTAGCAAAACGCCAGTAAGGTTTGAGCTTTGTAAGCGCAGGCTCTTTGATAGCTTCTTGCAGTAACACAATATCAGCATTGGCATTTAGCTTTTGCAAATCTGTGAGTAAGCCATCTGTTTGTGCTTTGTAGATGTTCCAGCTCAACAATGTGAATTGATAGGGTAAAATGTAATGCGCTGCATAAGTTTGCATGCGGCTTTGTGCTAATTGTTGTTGACAGTTTGCTAGGTTGGCTGCGGTTTTGGTAATGCCTTGTTGCTCATCTGAGCTTGGAGTATTTGCAATACTTTGCCAAGACAATAAACTTAAGAACAATAAATGTAGATACGACGTCATAATTACCTTTACTTACAGACCTTCCTGATTAGTCTTTACTCTTTCCAGTTTAGTTCAAACTGAGCCTGTGAGAAACTGTAGCTTTTTTACAATTTTATATATTTTCTTACCCTTTATAGAAACTTCATGTTGTACACTGCAGCTTCAAATTATATCTGAAGGAAAACACATGAAGCAGTTAGTGTGCGTGTTACTTACGCTATCGTTAGTAGCATGTTCATCGGTGACTATCGTGCCTAATAAGGCAGACAAATTAACACGGAATGCTGACTATCAAGACAGTAGACCTTTCTACTTGTGGGGATTGGTGGGTGAACAGCGTGTTGATGTTAAAGCGGTCTGCCAAGATAAAAAAGTAATGCAAATGCAATCCCAGCAAACATTTACAGATGGAGCTTTGGGGTTGGTTACACTGGGTATTTATGCGCCTCACACTGTGAAAGTATGGTGTGAACAATATGGGCAGGAGCAATTATGAAACATGTATGCTTAACTGTAATTCTTGCTGCTGCTTTAAGTGGTTGTACACATATTTATTTTGATAATGGCAGCCCTACCTCAGCAAATAAGGGAGCAGTTACAGAACGTTGGCATCACAATTTTGCTGCTGCGTTGTACGAAGGCTCCAAGCCTGTGGATTTATCAATATACTGTCCTAATTCCGAGTGGCAAAGTGTACATACTTACAAGTCATTCCTTAATGTTGTAGCAGGCGAGGCGGTTAATGAAATAGGTGGGCCTATTTGGTACCCAAAAACAGTGGAAGTAAGCTGTGCTCAGGTACCCTATAAAGCCGATTAATTATTCGTATCGTAAAGCATCAATTGGGTTTAAGCGTGCCGCTTTAATAGCGGGCGCTAAGCCAAACACAATACCAATCAATGAAGTAAAGCCAAATGACAGTATAACTGCCCAACTCGGTATGTAGGCATCTGGCATGCTCGGCACTGATAACGAAATCAGCGACGCGGCGCCATAACCAATCAATACCCTAATTGTTGATTCTTTAGCAATTTATATTGTAACTGTATGTTAACAGGTGTGATGCTGTTAGTTGTGTTATTGTGTAAGCACTGGAATGAGTCGATATTTTTAAGTAAGTAGGTAGTTATGACGAATAACAATAGACGTTGTATTGATGAGTTAGTGTTAGGGTTTTGGCGCTTGTTAGATTGGCAAGTTACGCCACAACAGTGTTTAAGTTTTTTAGAAAATGCAATCGATATGGGTGTTTCACACACCGACCACGCTGACATTTACGGCGAATATGGCTGCGAAGCCGAATTCGGTAAAGTGCTCAAGCTGAAGCCAAGTATTCGTGATGAGATTAAAATAATTACCAAGTGTGGTATCAAGCCCGCATTTGCAAGTTTAGGGTTACAAGGTAAGGCTAACCATTATGATTCCAGTGCTGTGCATATCATTGCCTCAGCGCAACAGTCATTAAAGCATTTCAATACAGATAGGTTAGATGTGTTATTAATTCATCGTCCTGATTATTTAATGAATGCTGATGAAATGGCTGAAGCATTCAATACCCTCAAAGCGAATGGTGATGTGATTGACTTTGGTGTATCTAATTTTACGCCATCTCAACTCAGCTTATTACAATCCCGTTTAGATTTTGAATTGGTTACCAATCAGATTGAGTTTTCGCCTTACGAAATGAAAGCCCTTGATGATGGAACTTTAGACCAATGTCAATTGCTCGATATCAAACCAATGCTTTGGTCACCGTTAGCAGGTGGACGTCTGTTCTCAAGTGATGATGAAAAAGCGATACGTTTACGCGCAGTGTTAGAGCAGGTCGGCACTGAAGTTGGTGCAAGTTCTCTTGATCAAGTGGTGTATGCTTGGTTATTGATGCATCCGAGTGCGCCATCTGTAGTGCTAGGTACGGGTAACATTGAACGCGTTAAATCAGCTGTTGCAGCTAAGGCTCTTAAGATAAGCCGTGAGCAGTGGTATCGTATTTGGCAGGGCTCAACAGGCCACAGTGTTCCTTAAGCTTCTAAACTAGAAAAGGGCCTTGCGGCCCTTCGTGTTGCAGCAAGTAACACATTCTTTTTAAAGTGTAAAATCTACCGCGTAAGCGACATACACTTTCACATCTGTTCCATCAATGTCAGTATCTGAAACGCCTAATGTAAAGCCGTCTTTAGATACCGAAACACCGTAGTCGATGATATTGTCATCACCAATGAAATCACCTGAGTAATGGCCGACATGCAGCGCCAGCTCTGTGCCATTATTTCCTATTGGAAAGCTATAATCGGCATTTAAATACAGTGAATCTCCAAAGTCGGTGCCATCGCCGCTTGCTGCTGATGAAGCTAATACGGCTGCGCCAAACGTGAAGCTACCCATACTAATGCTACCGTAGATCTCTGAAAAGTCTGCATCGGTAAACGAGGCCGCATCTGGGTATGCATAATAGATGTAGCCTACATCGTAGCTAAAGGTTTCATTGATATCGCCGCCAAAACCAGCGTAGAGATCAAGCTCGTAGGTCATATCTTCTGCCCAGCTAGCATTTGATATCCATGTACCCGCATAAAAGCCAGATTCACTTGCGTAATCAATACCACCTTGAATTGCGGCATCACCGCCTGTCTGTTCTTGACCACGCCATAAGTAGTTTGAGGTTGCTGCCGCGTTAGCTGTTACTTCTGCAAAGCTATACGTCGAGCTTAAAGTAAGTAGCGTGAGGGCGCTGGCCGCGACCACTTTTTTTAGTTTTAGCATGTTTTGTATCCTGTTGTTATGTTGATTTTGCCCATTTCAGATTGCAGTCTGGTTATTTGTCGGGGCATTATTTTTATGTGTTGTCTGGATACGATATAGCACTGGTTGTGCCAAGTTAATTTACGGTGGGAATTTTTATGCTTTATTTCTTTTAAAACAGTCTTGTAAGTATTCTTTTGGTTAAAGTTGACTTGTATTTGAATTATTCATGCGCACTTGCATGGTGCAATAAATTTCCTGGTTGCACAATGAAGACGCAACCAGGTTTTTCTTACTTGATAGAGACTTAGCCGAAAATGGCACGCATTAAACTAATGGTTTCTTCAACGCTACGGCCCTTTTCAACTTCACTGATGATTGAATCGCGCTTAGCTTTAATATGTTCAGGGATATCATCACTTGCAAGGGCGCGATCTACCAGTATTTCAGCCGATTCTTTACCGCGGCGTACAGTCTTTTTACCCGCAGAGCTTGTGCTGCTTTTAGGTTTGTTTAGTAACTTAATATAGTTAGAGCTATCAGCAGTCGCTTTGTCTGCATAATAAAAGAAGCTAGGTAACAAGGCTTTAATTTCAACTAGAGATTGTTCAAGTTCATTAGCCGCAGTAGCCATTTTGTACCAAGGCATACTATGAATGGCTTCGACAACATCTTGCCAGTAGCGCTCAAAATCGCGGTTATTTAGCTTCGTAATGCCAAGGGCTGCACAAAGGGCATCAAGTTTACTATTTACGATTGGTGTAAACACGTCAGGTCGACGCATTGCAAGTAAGCGAGTAGCAGGCGCAAGCGTTGGCTTTTCATCGCTGCCATTAAATGCCATGAAGTAAGCAACCATAAAATGCTGATAATGTTCTTGAGTTACTTCACCCTCAAGTGGAATGTGTACAAGAGCCTCATCGAACGCACCAGGTAAATCACTCAACATTTGGTGGAAACCTTTGGCGTTTTTAGTAGAAGCAAACCATTCAACGTCAAAGTTATAGCTGCTTGGATCGAGCGAGGCACTGTGCTTACCTGAAAACGCTAAACGGTCTTCTGGGATCATCTCTTTTAGTGATTGTGATTTAATTGCGGCAATGTAATTAGCTAAGCGTAGTTGCTCATCAAGGGCTACAAGCTCTTTATGCTGTTCGATGAAACTTGCGATAACTGGCCATGGCGCAACTCTTAACGTTTTTAACTGCAAAAAGCTGATTGCAGAAATTAATAAGTCATGAAGTTTTTTAAGTGTCGGTAATTGCTTATCTTCTAATAGATCGTAATTAATGCGATCGCGGCTTGCACTTAATAGCTCATAGCACCAACCTAAAAAGTCTTCAGGGTGGTTTTCTACTTTAACTGCCATTAGATTTAAGCTGATATCAGAGGCTTGCTTGAGGATGTTTTGATAAATTTGACTTTCTTGCTCGCCAAGCGCCATTTTTGACGGTGAAATAAGCAGTTTCTTCATGCTTAATCGATACTCCAGTTTTGACCAAATTAGGTTGTTTAATTTTAGTACACAGGGTGCAAAAACAACAGGGGCGTGCATCATACAGAAGTCACCCCTTAGATGTAACCTACAGTGAAGACTTTTCATTTAATAGTAAAAAGCATGCTTAGATCACCTCGATTGTTCATTAAACTATTTATTTATATTTGTGGGTTATTTTTCTCTGTATATGGCTCTAAGTTATTTCAGCGTTGATTCATATTCTTGTACCTAAGCTTGTTCAAAAACCTTTTTATGGATTGGGCAATGCATTTGCGCCTAACTCCCGCTATGATATGAACATTGTTTGCCCATGTTTAAGGATGATTATGAAAACCCTACTGAAAATTGTTGGTGTCATTTTCGTATTACTGATTGCATTAGTAGTCGCCGCACCATTCCTCATACCTACCGATGCCATATTTAACAAAGTATCGGAGCAAGTAGAACAAACCACAGGTCGTAGTCTGACTATTAATGGCGATAAAAAGCTGTCGGTATTTCCATCATTAAAGCTCGAATTGAATGATGTACATTTTGCGAATATGCAAACTGGCTCGCAAAAAGATATGGCAAGCATGCAGCAACTTGCAATTCGTATTCCTTGGATGTCGTTATTTGGCGGTGATTTCAAACTAGATAAGTTTGTTATTAATGAACCGACAATTTTATTAGAAACCGATAAAAATGGTAAAGCAAACTGGCAGTTATTTGATGCAGTTGCTGAGCGACCACAGACAGAGCAGCAAAAAAGTTCTGGCGCCGTTAACTTACCAGATAACTTTGATATCGAGCTTGGTGAAGTAGCCATTTATGGGGGGACTTTCACCTACCTTGATGGCAAAACAGGGGCAAAACAACAAATAAGCGATTTAGAATTAGCAATCTTATTACCTTCTCTTCGTAAGACTCTTGAGTTAAAAGGCGGTATTACCTATATGGGTGAACGCTTTGACTTAGATGTCACCTTAGATACACCGGTAAAAGCGATTGAAGGCGAAACTTTTAATGTCAGCACTGAGGTTGATTCACGTTTAGTGGATGTGAACTTCAAAGGCGCGATTGCCCAAATGGGTAAAGATGTGCAAGGTCAGTTATCAGTAAGTGGTGACTCAGTTAAAGAGATAGCAAGCTGGCAAGGTGTTGAGCTTAATGCAAAAGAAAATGCCTTTAATGCGTTCAATGTTAAAGGTTCAATGCACTTAAAAGGTGATAAATTTAAGCTCACTGAGTTACTTGCCACCTTAGATGAGCTACAAATTAAAGGTAAAAGCGACATTAACTTAGGGAGTCGCTTAGCTGTGAATGCCGATATTGATTTAGGCATGCTTGATTTGAACCCTTACCTTCCAGAGGGTGTAGCTAAAGAAGAGCAAGCAGAACCAGCCACAGATACGCCTGCACAGCCAATTGTTTGGGATGATACACCAATTGATATGAGTGGCTTAAATGCACTTGATGCAAATATTGTTGTTCGTTCAAGTGGTCTAAAAGCAAATGATATTACACTCGGTGAAAACCAGTTAACGGTGAACCTTAAAAATGCACTAGCAAAAATTAGCTTAGATAAATTTGTTGCTTATGAAGGCAGTGGTAAAGGTGTGATCACAGTCAATGCTAAGCAAACACCCTATAAAATTAGCACTAACTTTGCTTTAGATAAAATTGATGCACAGCCATTACTGACTGATGCAGCAGGTTTCAATAAGCTTATGGGTAAAGGCTCTTTAAACTGGGATCTAGCGACCACAGGACAAAGTCAAAAAGACTTTGTTAATGCATTAGATGGTCAGTTAGCATTTGAGTTTGCAGATGGTGCAATTAAAGGTGCGAATGTGGCAGAGATGGTGCGAAAAGGTAAAGAGCTCATTAAAGGGAACTTAAATGCTGTGTCTGAAGGGTTAGATACTGGTTTCGATAACTCTCAGCAAACAGACTTCTCAGCACTTACAGGTCGCTTCAATTTTACAGATGGGGTAGGGACTAACAATGACTTATCATTACTTAGCCCATTAATTCGCATTACAGGATCAGGTAAAGTTAACTTACCAATGACCAATGTCGATTATCGTTTAGTAACAGGCATTGTTGATTCAATTGAAGGCCAAGGCACGACTGATGACAGTACGGGCTTCAAGATCCCTCTGCGTATAAAAGGTCCTTTCCATGATGTTGGTTTCAAGCTTGACGTTAGTGACGCAGCGAAGGAAGAAGTAAAGGAAAAGGCAAAAGATAAAATTAAAGATAAATTAAAAGGCCTATTCGGAAATTAATAAAACTTTAATACGTAAATCAAAATAGGGCGCATTAGCGCCCTGTTTGTTTTATAATCAATAACAAGTGCTGATATTCCATATAGACCCCTCGACTTAGCAACACGTAATTATAAAATTAATTAAAAAATAACCTACCACTTCACTGTCATTGCTGATACAATTGCCCGCCCTTAAGAGACAACTCGCGTGTTTTTTGAGTGGAATTTAACCGAAATGTCTTGATTTTAAACAAAATTAAGGCGTGTTGTAATATCTACACCGGAGGTCATTAACATGATCCAAATGCAAACTCAGCTGGACGTTGCTGATAACAGCGGCGCTCGCAAAGTGCAGTGTATTAAAGTCCTTGGCGGTTCGCACCGTCGCTATGCAGCGGTTGGCGATATCATCAAAGTTTCTGTAAAAGAAGCAATTCCTCGCGGTAAAGTGAAGAAAGGTGATGTTAAAAACGCAGTAGTTGTGCGTACTAAAAAAGGCGTTCGTCGTCCGGACGGTTCTTTGATCCGTTTCGATAGCAATGCGGCTGTTATCTTAAATGATAACTTACAGCCAATTGGTACTCGTATCTTCGGCCCTGTGACTCGTGAGCTTCGTAATGACAAGTTCATGAAAATCGTTTCACTAGCCCCAGAAGTACTATAAGGAGTCTATCATGGCAGCAAAAATCCGTCGTGATGACGAAGTAATCGTACTAGCCGGTAAAGACAAAGGTAAGCGCGGTAAAGTGCTTTCAGTTGTTACTGAGTCTGGTCGAGTATTTGTCGAAGGCATCAACTTAATCAAGAAGCACCAAAAGCCGGTTCCTCAGCTGAACCAAGCTGGCGGTATTGTTGAGAAAGAAGCGTCTATCGACGTATCAAACGTTGCGATCTACAACTCGGAAACGGGTAAAGCAGATCGTGTAGGTTTCAAGATTGAAGATGGTAAGAAATTACGTATCTTTAAATCTACTGGTAAAACTATCTAATAGTTGGAGTAGAATGATGGCGAAACTGCATGAAGTATATAAAGACAAAGTAGTTGCTGAGCTTCAAGAGAAGTTTGGTTTCAGCTCTGTCATGCAAGTCCCTCAGATCGAAAAGATCACATTAAACATGGGTGTGGGCGAAGCTCT
Organism: Pseudoalteromonas sp. CF6-2; assembly: GCF_021729425.1. Classification (NCBI taxonomy): domain Bacteria; kingdom Pseudomonadati; phylum Pseudomonadota; class Gammaproteobacteria; order Alteromonadales; family Pseudoalteromonadaceae; genus Pseudoalteromonas; species Pseudoalteromonas sp. CF6-2. Next base: position 3,300,962 of record NZ_CP091442.1, on the reverse strand, counting down.
AGCTGACAAGAAGATCCTAGATAACGCTGTTGCGGATCTAGAAGCAATCTCTGGTCAGAAACCTCTAATCACTAAAGCACGCAAATCAGTTGCTGGCTTCAAAGTGCGTGAAGGTTACCCAATTGGTTGTAAAGTAACCCTACGTGGCGAGCGTATGTGGGACTTTTTTGAGCGTTTGGTTTCAATCGCTATCCCACGTATCCGTGACTTCCGTGGTGTAAGTGCTAAGTCTTTTGATGGACGTGGTAACTACAGCATGGGCGTACGTGAGCAAATCATCTTCCCAGAAATCGATTATGATAAAGTAGACCGTGTACGCGGTATGGATATCACAATCACTACTTCTGCGAAATCTGATGAGGAAGGCCGTGCGTTGTTAGAAGCGTTTAACTTCCCATTCAAGAAATAAGGGTAGGGTTATGGCAAAGAATTCTATGAAAGCGCGCGAAGCAAAGCGCACTAAATTAGTTGCTCAGTATGCTGAAAAGCGTGCGGCACTAAAAGCTATCATCAGTGATGTAAATACATCTGACGATGATCGTTGGGACGCGGTATTAAAGCTACAGTCTTTACCGCGTGATTCTAGCTCTTCACGTCAACGTAATCGTTGTAACGTTACGGGCCGCCCACATGGTTACCTTCGTAAATTCGGCATGAGCCGTATCAAAGTTCGCGAAGCAGCTATGCGCGGTGAAATTCCTGGCCTTAAAAAGGCTAGCTGGTAATAGAATCACGGGAGTAAGACTATGAGCTTGCAAGATCCTATTGCGGATTTGTTTACACGTATCCGTAACGGTCAGTCAGCGAAGAAAGTATCAGTATCGATGCCAACTTCAAAACTGAAAGTAGCAGTAGCTAAAGTACTAAAAGATGAAGGTTATATCGCAGATTACGCTGTAAACAGCGAAGCGAAGCCTGAGCTTTCTATCGAGTTAAAATACTTCGAAGGCAAAGCTGTTATTGAAAATATCCAGCGTGTTAGCCGCCCTGGTTTACGTATCTATAAGAAACGTGACGAATTACCTAAGGTAATGGGTGGTCTTGGTATCGCTATCGTATCAACTTCTAAAGGCCTAATGACAGACCGCGCAGCACGCAGTGCAGGCGTTGGTGGTGAGATCATTGGCTTTGTAGCTTAATCGGAGGGGAACTATGTCTCGCATAGCAAAGGCACCAATCAATGTTCCTGCCGGTGTAGAAGTTACATTAAAAGGCCAGGACATCACAGTTAAAGGCAAAAACGGTGAATTAACTCGTACAATCAACGACGCTGTTGAAGTACAAGTTAACGATAACGTTATTACAACTTTACCTCGTGAAGGCGTAGCAAATGCATGGGCACAAGCAGGTACTGCTCGCGCTCTAATCAACAACATGGTTGTTGGTACGCATGAAGGTTACGAGAAGAAGCTTCAGTTAGTAGGTGTTGGTTACCGTGCAGCAGCTAAGGGCAAAGTATTAGACTTAACTCTTGGTTTCTCACACCCGGTAAACTTCGAAGTACCAGAAGGTATTACGGTTGAAACACCAAGCCAAACAGAAGTTCTAGTTAAGGGCGTAGACAAGCAGTTAGTTGGTCAAACAGCTGCTAACATCCGTGCATACCGTAAACCTGAGCCTTATAAAGGTAAAGGTGTTCGTTACGCGGACGAGAATGTACGCCGTAAAGAGGCTAAGAAGAAGTAAGGTAAGACGATGGATAAAAAAACAGCTCGTCTACGTCGTGCTAAACGCACTCGTAGAAATTATATTGAACAAGGCACAACGCGTCTTGTTATCCACCGCACGCCACGTCACATTTACGCTCAAGTTGTAAACGCTGAGGGTACTGTACTGGCTGCTGCTTCTACTGTTGAAAAAGCAATTAGCGAAACAGTTAAAGGCACAGGTAACGTTGCAGCTGCGCAAGCAGTTGGTAAAGCGGTTGCTGAACGTGCAGCTGACAAAGGCATCGAGAAGATTGCTTTTGATCGCAGTGGCTTTAAATATCACGGCCGTGTGAAGGCGCTTGCTGATGCAGCGCGTGAAGCCGGTCTGCAATTCTAGGAGTAGACAATGGCTAACGTAGAAGCAAAGCAACAACAGCCTGATTTGGCTGAAAAGCTAATCGCGGTAAACCGTGTGTCTAAAGTGGTTAAAGGTGGTCGTATCTTTAGCTTCACTGCACTAACAGTAGTTGGTGACGGCGCAGGTAAAGTAGGTTTCGGTTATGGTAAAGCACGTGAAGTTCCAGCTGCTATTCAAAAAGCAATGGAAAAAGCACGTCGTAACATGATCAGTGTAGACCTAAACGGTAACACGCTACAGCACCCAATCAAGGGTCGCCACGCGGGTTCTAAAGTATACATGCAGCCTGCTTCTGAAGGTACAGGTATCATCGCCGGTGGTGCGATGCGTGCAGTACTAGAAGTAACTGGTGTACAGAACGTATTGTCAAAAGCATACGGTTCAACTAACCCGATCAACATCGTTCGTGCAACGATTGCAGCTCTAGAGAACATGAACTCTCCAGAGTCAATCGCTGCTAAACGTGGTCTTAGCGTTGACGAAATCACGGGGTAAACCATGGCTAATAAAACTGTAAAAGTAACACAAGTAAAGAGCTCTATCGGTCGTTTACCGAAGCATAAAGCTACATTACGCGGTCTTGGTTTACGTCGTATCAATCACACTGTTGAGTTAGAAGACACAGCATGTGTGCGTGGTATGATTAACCAAGTTTCTTACATGGTAAAGGTTGAGGGTTAATTCGATGCGTTTGAATACACTTTCACCTGCTGCAGGTGCAAAAACTGAAAAGAAACGTCTAGGTCGTGGTATCGGTTCTGGTCTTGGTAAGACTGGTGGTCGTGGTCATAAAGGCCAAAAATCACGTTCTGGCGGTAAAGTTCGCGTTGGTTTCGAAGGCGGTCAAATGCCTATGCAACGTCGTCTACCAAAATTTGGTTTCACTTCACGTAAATCACTAGTATCTACTGAAGTTAACCTTTTTGAAATCGCTAAAGTTGAAGGCGATGTAGTAGACGTAAACGCGTTACAAGCAGCTGGTCTAGTTAAAAAGAACATCCAGTTCGTTAAAGTAGTTAAATCTGGCGAAGTTTCACGCGCAGTAACCGTTAAAGGTCTTAAAGTGACTAAAGGTGCTCGCGAAGCTATCGAAGCTGCCGGAGGCAAGGTAGAAGACTAAGGAAGTACTAATGGCTAAACCAGGTCAAGATATGAAAAGTGCACAAAGTGGGCTTTCGGAATTGAAGCGTCGATTACTATTTGTATTAGGTGCTATCATTATTTACCGTCTAGGTTCATTCGTGCCGATCCCTGGGATTGACGCCGCTGTACTTGCCGATTTCTTCGAGCAACAAAAGGGCACCATTGTTGAAATGTTTAACATGTTCAGCGGTGGTGCGCTTGAGCGCGCTTCAGTGTTAGCACTGGGTATTATGCCGTATATCTCGGCTTCGATTATTACGCAACTATTAACGCATATGTATCCGCCGTTTATAGAGCTTAAGAAAGAAGGTGAGCAAGGGCGTAAGAAAATTAGCCAGTACACACGCTACGGCACGCTTGTGCTTGCTACTATCCAATCAATCGGTATTGCTACCAGCTTACCGGGTATGATGGACGGGTTAGTTGTTAACCCAGGTATTGGTTTCTACTTCACTGCTGTAGTGAGTTTAGTAACTGGTACTATGTTCCTGATGTGGTTGGGCGAACAAATTACAGAACGCGGTATCGGTAACGGTATCTCTGTTCTTATTTTTGTTGGTATCGTAGCTAACCTGCCGTCTGCTATTGGTTCGACAGCCGAAATGGCGCGCCAAGGTGATCTGAATGTACTTGTACTGTTATTGATTGCTGTAATCGTATTCGCTGTTACTTACCTCGTGGTATTCTTTGAACGTGGTCAACGTCGTATCGTCGTTAACTATGCAAAGCGTCAACAAGGTCGTCAGGTATTTGCTGCTCAAAGCACGCACTTACCATTAAAAGTAAATATGGCGGGTGTTATTCCACCAATCTTTGCTAGCAGTATAATTCTGTTCCCTGGTACAATTGCAAGCTGGTTCGGCCAGGGTGAAGGTCCGGTCGCTGATGTGCTACAAGCAATCGCTACAACGTTGACTCCGGGTCAACCTTTATATGCGATGGTTTTAGCTGCGGCTATTATCTTCTTCTGCTTTTTCTACACCGCGTTGGTATTTAACCCGCGTGAAACAGCAGATAACCTGAAAAAATCTGGCGCATTTATCCCAGGTATTCGTCCAGGTGAGCAGACATCTAAATACATTGATAAAGTGATGACACGCCTGACATTGGCAGGTGCTTTGTATATAACCTTTATCTGTCTGGTGCCCGAATTCATGACTATGGCATGGCAAACGCCATTCTATTTCGGCGGTACATCAATTTTGATTATCGTTGTTGTAATCATGGACTTTATGGCACAAGTACAGACGCATCTGATGTCACATCAGTATGATTCTGTGCTGAAAAAAGCAAACCTTAAAGGCTACGGTCGATAAGGTCAGTTTACGGAGTTGAGCAATGAAAGTACGTGCTTCCGTTAAGAAAATATGCCGTAACTGTAAAGTTATTAAACGTGCTGGTGTAGTACGCGTAATTTGCAGTGAGCCTAAGCATAAGCAAAGGCAAGGCTAAGTAAACAGTCGTGCAGGCTGAGTTATTCACTCGGCCTGTGTTTTTAATGTGATTTGGTCTTCGTTTGAGTATCCTTGCGGGCTTTTCAAACAGATGATAACCAAATTCAAATATAGGAGATGTGTTAGTGGCCCGTATCGCTGGCATTAACGTCCCTGATCATAAACATGCAGTTATCGGTTTAACTGCTATTTATGGCATAGGTAAGACTCGCTCTAAGGAAATCTTAGCAGCGACTGGTATCGCCGAGACCACAAAAATCGGTGAACTTTCAGACGAAACACTTGACGTATTGCGTGAAGCAGTTGGCAAGTACACTGTAGAAGGTGACCTTCGTCGTGAAGTTACATTAAATATCAAGCGCCTTATGGACCTTGGTTGTTTCCGTGGCCTACGTCACCGTCGTTCGTTACCACTACGTGGTCAACGTACTAAGACTAACGCGCGTACTCGTAAGGGTCCTCGCAAGCCTATCAAGAAATAAGGTGGGGTAGATTATGGCTAAAGCACCAATTCGTCGTAAGAAGGTTAAAAAGCAAGTTGCTGATGGTATGGCTCACGTTCATGCTTCTTTCAACAACACTATTGTAACAATTACCGACCGTCAAGGTAATGCACTATCTTGGGCAACAGCAGGTGGTTCAGGTTTCCGTGGTTCACGTAAATCTACTCCATTCGCGGCTCAGGTTGCTGCAGAGCGTGCAGGTACTGCTGCTCAAGAATACGGTTTAAAAAATCTAGAAGTTTTCATCAAAGGTCCAGGTCCAGGTCGTGAATCTGCTGTACGTGCTTTGAATGCTGCTGGTTACCGTATCACCAACATCACTGACGTGACGCCAATCCCTCATAATGGTTGTCGTCCACCGAAGAAACGTCGCGTTTAACAATAGGTTAGGAGAAATAACATGGCAAGATATTTGGGCCCTAAGCTCAAGCTGAGTCGTCGTGAAGGTACTGACCTGTTCCTTAAGAGCGGCGTAAGAGCTATCGACTCTAAGTGTAAACTTGAGACTGCACCTGGTCAGCACGGCGCTCGTAAAGGTCGCTTATCTGATTACGGTTTACAGCTACGTGAAAAGCAAAAAGTACGTCGTATCTACGGTGTATTAGAAAAGCAATTCCGTAACTACTACAAAGAAGCTGCTCGCCTTAAAGGTAATACAGGTGAAAACTTGTTACAGCTTTTAGAGCAACGTTTAGACAATGTTGTATATCGCATGGGTTTTGCTAGCACGCGCGCTGAAGCACGTCAGTTAGTAAGCCACAAAGCGATTTTAGTTAATGGTCGTGTAGTGAACAT
>NZ_CP091442.1:3262500-3290000 GCF_021729425.1 Pseudoalteromonas sp. CF6-2 | reverse complement strand
ACCCACTAACGTTGAAAAGTTAGGGGATGACCTGTGGCTAGGAGTGAAAGGCTAATCAAACCGGGAGATAGCTGGTTCTCCCCGAAATCTATTTAGGTAGAGCCTCGGACGAATACTTACGGGGGTAGAGCACTGTTAAGGCTAGGGGGTCATCCCGACTTACCAACCCTTTGCAAACTCCGAATACCGTAAAGTACTATCCGGGAGACACACGGCGGGTGCTAACGTCCGTCGTGAAGAGGGAAACAACCCAGACCGCCAGCTAAGGTCCCAAAGTCATAGTTAAGTGGGAAACGATGTGGAAAGGCCCAGACAGCCAGGAGGTTGGCTTAGAAGCAGCCATCCTTTAAAGAAAGCGTAATAGCTCACTGGTCGAGTCGGTCTGCGCGGAAGATGTAACGGGGCTAAACTATGCACCGAAGCTGCGGATTCAAACTTTGTTTGAGTGGTAGGGGAGCGTTCTGTAAGCCGTTGAAGGTGTACCGGGAGGTATGCTGGAGGTATCAGAAGTGCGAATGCTGACATGAGTAACGATAATGCGGGTGAAAAACCCGCACGCCGGAAGACCAAGGGTTCCTATCCCATGTTAATCAGGGTAGGGTAAGTCGACCCCTAAGGCGAGGCCGAAAGGCGTAGTCGATGGGAAACGGGTTAATATTCCCGTACTTGGTATAATTGCGATGGGGGGACGGAGCAGGCTAAACAAGCATGGCGTTGGTTGTCCATGTGAAAGTGAGTAGGTTGAGAGTTTAGGAAAATCCGGACTCTTAAGACTGAGACACGAGACGAGCACCCAAGGGTGTGAAGTTGTTGATGCCATACTTCCAGGAAAAGCCTCTAAGCTTCAGATTATACCGAATCGTACCCCAAACCGACACAGGTGGTCAGGTAGAGAATACTAAGGCGCTTGAGAGAACTCGGGTGAAGGAACTAGGCAAAATCGTACCGTAACTTCGGGAGAAGGTACGCTCCTATCTGTGATGAGACTTGCTCTCTAAGCGGACGGGAGCCGCAGTGACCAGGTGGCTGGGACTGTTTATTAAAAACACAGCACTGTGCAAAATCGCAAGATGACGTATACGGTGTGACACCTGCCCGGTGCCGGAAGGTTAATTGATGGGGTTAGTTTTCGGACGAAGCTCTTGATCGAAGCCCCGGTAAACGGCGGCCGTAACTATAACGGTCCTAAGGTAGCGAAATTCCTTGTCGGGTAAGTTCCGACCTGCACGAATGGTGTAACCATGGCCACGCTGTCTCCACCCGAGACTCAGTGAAATTGAAATCGCAGTGAAGATGCTGTGTACCCGCGGCTAGACGGAAAGACCCCGTGAACCTTTACTACAGCTTGGCACTGAACATTGAACCTACATGTGTAGGATAGGTGGGAGGCTTTGAAGCAGAGACGCTAGTCTTTGTGGAGCCGTCCTTGAAATACCACCCTTGTAGTTTTGATGTTCTAACGTTGGTCCCTGATCGGGATTACGGACAGTGCCTGGTGGGTAGTTTGACTGGGGCGGTCTCCTCCCAAAGAGTAACGGAGGAGCACGAAGGTTGGCTAAGTACGGTCGGACATCGTACGGTTAGTGTAATGGTAGAAGCCAGCTTAACTGCGAGACAGACACGTCGAGCAGGTACGAAAGTAGGTCATAGTGATCCGGTGGTTCTGAATGGAAGGGCCATCGCTCAACGGATAAAAGGTACTCCGGGGATAACAGGCTGATACCGCCCAAGAGTTCATATCGACGGCGGTGTTTGGCACCTCGATGTCGGCTCATCACATCCTGGGGCTGAAGTCGGTCCCAAGGGTATGGCTGTTCGCCATTTAAAGTGGTACGCGAGCTGGGTTTAGAACGTCGTGAGACAGTTCGGTCCCTATCTGCCGTGGGCGTTTGAGAATTGAGAGGGGTTGCTCCTAGTACGAGAGGACCGGAGTGAACGAACCGCTGGTGTTCGGGTTGTCATGCCAATGGCACTGCCCGGTAGCTACGTTCGGAACTGATAAGCGCTGAAAGCATCTAAGCGCGAAGCAGGCCTCGAGATGAGTTCTCACTAGACTTTTAAAGTCTCTGAAGGGCCGTTGAAGACTACAACGTTGATAGGCAGGGTGTGGAAGTGGTGTGAGCCATTAAGCTAACCTGTACTAATTACCCGTGAGGCTTAACCATACAACGCCAAACGCGTTTTGTGGCAGCGTAACAACGCAAAGCAGAAGTTAAGATACTAAAGTAGATTTACGATTATCAGATTTCCGAATTTTAGTTAATTGCGAGTGCGATTAACGACCAGAATATGCTTGGTGACAATAGCGTTTTGGACCCACCTGACCCCATGCCGAACTCAGTAGTGAAACGAAACAGCGCCGATGATAGTGTGGCATTTGCCATGTGAAAGTAGGACATCGCCAGGCTCCTAATTAGAGAAACCCGATTCGAAAGAGTCGGGTTTTTTGTTGCCTGTAGAAAAATAAAACACCCAACCAAGACCCTACTACTTCTATCCTTGTAGGCATAGTGTGGCATTTGCCATGTGAAAGTAGGACATCCTACTGCGTAGCGCACCATGGCTCCTAATTAGAGAAACCCGATTCGAAAGAGTCGGGTTTTTTGTTGCCTGTAGAAAAATAAAACACCCAACCAAGACCCTACTACTTCTATCCTTGTAGGCATAGTGTGGCATTTGCCATGTGAAAGTAGGACATCCTACTGCGTAGCGCACCATGGCTCCTAATTAGAGAAACCCGATTCGAAAGAGTCGGGTTTTTTGTTGCCTGTAGAAAATAAAACACCCAACCAAGACCCTACTACTTCTATCCTTGTAGGCATAGTGTGGCATTCGCCATGTGAAAGTAGGACATCCTACTGCGTAGCGCGCCATGGCTCCTAATTAGAGAAACCCGTTGCAGTAATGCAACGGGTTTTTTCGTATGTGGTCGCGATTTTACATCGCGCGCTACCCGCGAATAAACACCCCATGACGCGGAATAAACCCGCAGCTACGCGATAATCTCGCCCCAACACGTTTGTCGTCGCGATTTTACATCGCGCTCTATCCGCGAACAGACACCCCATGACGCGGAATAAATCCGCAGCTACGCGACAAGGTTACCCCAACACGTGTGTCGTCGCGATTTTATATCGCGCTCTATCTGCGAATAGACAGCTAATGACGCGGAATAAACCCGCTGCTACGCAACAAGGCCGCCGCAACACGTGTGTAGTCGCGATTTTACATCGCGTGATAGAGACTCGCAGGTATAGATCTTATTGGGGACGGGATGAGCCTACTGGCTGTTCGGTAGTAGAATACAGAGGTTATCTGTAAAGTGGTTGGCTAATACTAAAGTAAAATCTCTGCTGTATGCCCACATTATTACTGTAAAAACAAAAACGCCAGCATATAGCTGGCGTTTTTATTCAGGAAGTAAGTTTTTTTACTAAGCTTTAGGTCCTGCAGATTTGATTGCTTCAGAAACGTCGTATTTGGCGAAATTTTCTGTGAAGTCAGATGCTAGCTTGTTTGCGTATTCTGCGTACTTCTCTTTATCTTCCCATGTGTTGATTGGGTTAAGAAGTTGGCTATCTACGCCAGGAACTGCAACTGGTACATCTAGGTTAAGTACGTCGATGTGTTGAGTTTCAACATCAGCTAGTTTACCTGATACGATTGCATCAACTACAGCTCGTGTAGTCGGAATATCGAAACGCTTACCTGTGCCGTAAGGGCCACCAGTCCAACCTGTGTTAACTAGGTATACTTTAGCGCCGAATTCACGTACACGCTTCATTAGAAGCTCTGCGTACACGCCTGCAGGGCGTGGGAAGAATGGCGCACCGAAACAGGTTGAGAAAGTTGATTCAATATCGCTTGTTGAGCCGATTTCAGTTGAGCCTACTTTTGCAGTGTAACCGCTTAGGAAGTGGTAAGCTGCCGCTTCTTCAGTAAGTACTGAAACTGGTGGTAATACACCACTTACGTCACATGTTAAAAATACAACTGCCTTAGGCTCACCTGCGCGGTTTTCTACTTTACGTTTTTCAACGTGCTCTAGAGGGTAAGCTGCGCGGCTATTTTGTGTAAGGCTTGTATCATGGAAGTCTGGTACACGGTTATCGTCAAGTACAACGTTTTCTAAGATTGTACCGAAGCGAATTGCATTCCAAATAACTGGTTCATTCTTTTGTGATAGGTCGATGCATTTAGCGTAACAACCACCTTCGATATTAAATACGCTACCAGGTGCCCAGCCGTGCTCGTCATCACCGATTAGGAAACGAGTAGGATCAGCTGATAATGTTGTTTTACCTGTACCAGAAAGACCGAAGAATAGCGCAGTGTCGCCAGCTTCACCTACGTTTGCAGAGCAGTGCATTGGTAATACACCTTTCGCAGGCAGTAGGAAGTTCTGTACAGAGAACATTGATTTTTTCATTTCACCGGCGTAACGCATACCTGCCAGTAGCACTTTACGTTGTGCAAAGTTGATAATTACTGTGCCATCGCTATTTGTGCCATCACGTTCTGGGTCACAAACAAAAGAAGGGACATTCATTACCTGCCACTGAGGTAAATCAGATGCATTATAAGTATCAGGTTCGATAAACATGTTTTTGGCAAAGATGTGATGCCATGCAGTTTCTGTTGTTACAACAACAGGTAAATAGTGCTCAGGATCTGCGCCAACTTCTAGGTGAGAGATGAAGTGGTCATTGCTTTGCACATGCGCTTCTACGCGAGCCCATAAGGCGTCGAATTTGTCAGCATCGAAAGGGCGGTTTACGTTACCCCATTGGATTTCGTTTTCAGTACTTGGTTCTTGAACAATAAAACGGTCTTTTGGTGAACGGCCAGTGCGACGGCCAGTATTTGCAACAAAAGCACCATTAGCGGCTAAAGTCCCTTCGCCACGACGGATTGCGTGTTCGACAAGTTCAGCTGCAGTTAGATCGACAAAACGAGTAGCGTTTGCAGTCATGTTTATACCTAAATTGTGTGAGATTGAACGGGATAGCTCTGGGGTTCTTATTTCCCTTAAGCTGAAATAATAGTAACAGAAGGATTAGGGATATTCGAGAGTGTGAAGGGCTTAAAAACACATATATTTGGCAAAAAACATGAATAATTTCAATGATACCGGTGTCATGAAAGAGCGGTTTTTTATGATACCGGTGTCATGAAATTGATCAAAAAAGCCGTAATAAATACGGCTTTTAATATAATATTATTATTAAGTGCAACTTTAATTAAAAATAGCTTTAATATCCTGCTCGTTAAAGATGTAATCTTTCAAGCAATAATGGCAGCTAATTTTTACTTCACCATTTGCTTTTACGTCTTCAAGTAAAGCATCTTGACCGAGGTTCACTAACGCTGTAATTGTTTTTTCACGGCTGCACCCACAACGAAAAGTAATTTTTTGTGGTTCAAACAACTGTGGGTTATCTTCATGATATAGGCGAGTAAGCACTGTATTTGCATCTAGGTGAAGTAATTCTTCATCCTTAATTGTGTTGCTGAGTGCTTCTAAATGCGTGAAGTCTTCTACAGATTTCTCTTTATTAACCGGTAGTACTTGCAAGAAAAGGCCCGCCGCTTTGGCAGAGTCAGCTGTAACGTCTGTTGCAAACCATAAGCGTGTTTTCAATTGCTCAGATTGTTCAAAGTAACTTTCTAGGCATTTATCTAGGCTATCGTGCTCTAAAGGCACAATGCCTTGGTAACGCTCACCCTTTGTTGGGGTAATCGTAATGACCATATAACCATTTCCGATTAAATCTTTAATGGTGTTCCCTTGCACTTCACCCTGTAAACGCGCAACACCACGCATATTTTGCTTGTCATCACCATTGATAACAGCATATTTTACTGGGCCATCCCCTTGTAATTGAACAGCAATTTCACCTTCAAATTTAAGTGTTGCTGTGAGTAAACAAGTTGCTACAAGTAACTCTCCAAGTAGAGCTTGCACAGGGGCAGGATAATTGTGGTTAGCGATCATCTCTTGATAGGTTTGGTCTATTTGTACGAGTTCACCACGTACATCGAGTTGATCAAATATATAACGATGAAGTAAATCTTGTTGCATGGAGCATTACCTAACTTGATTTCATTTTTAACAGTTCACGTCTTTGCTTTTTATCTGGTTTACGATCAGGGTGTGGAGCAAAGAAGCTGTTGTTCTTACGGGCGATAGCATTTGCTTCGCGTTTCTCAATACTTGCTTGAGTTTCTTGGTATAAGGTTTGTGCAATGGGGGCTCCTTGGCGTTTATCAAGGATTTTTTCAATCGTGACTATCTTTTCGTCGACCCCTTGTAGTAGTTTTACTACTGCACCCACTTCGACTATTTTGCTTGGTTTAGTACGTTGTCCATTATAATGCACTTTACCGCCTTGTACCATGTCTCGTGCTATTGAGCGGGTTTTATAAAAGCGTGCAGCCCATAACCATTTATCCAGGCGTACGCTTAACTCGTCTTGTTTGTCTTGCGATTGTTTAGTGTTAACTTTTGACACAATTACGCTCTTCTAAAGCTACTCAATATATAGGCAAAATTTATCATGAAACTTAATTATAAAGAAACAGTCAAAGCCTTGCTTTGAACTCCTACTCGTTAGAATCACTCTGTTTACAAAGTTTAATATATGTGCGCTTGTTGAATGAAAAATGAAAAGGTACTATAAGCCAGCTATTAGGCAGTAAATTAAAATAAGAATTAAAGTTTATGGATCAACACTTACAACAAGTTAGACAATTTTTGAATGGCCTACCACATGCCAAATTGAGTGCATTTGTAGTGCTGTTAGTTGTTGTTTATATAGCATTTTTGTCATCTAAGTTGTTTTGGTTGTTATGGCCTGAGCCTAGTTCAAAAGTATTGCCCACAAATCGAGTAAGTTTGAATGCGGCTCGCACAGATACTGTAAATTCTCAACAAATTATTGATCAACATTTATTCGGGAAAGTAATTGTTGACTCAAAAAAACCTACCGCAAAGCAAACACACGTTATTAATAATGCGCCAGAAACACGGTTAAGTATTAATCTAACCGGCATTGTTGCTGTAAGCCAAGATGACCAAGCTGGTTTAGCAATTATTGAGTCTCAGGGAAGACAAGAAACGTATGTGGTCGATGATGCTATTCAAGGCACACGAGCTAAATTAGCTCAAGTTTTGCCTGATCGGGTTATTTTAGATGTGAGTGGTCGTTTTGAAACATTGATGTTAGATGGTCTTGATTTTACAAAGACAGTCTCTATGCCTGTGTTGGCCGCAAAGACAGAGCCTGAATTACAAGAAGGCCCTCAGCCTTTTGATACTGAAAGAGAAATAAATCCAACGGCAGATGAAGACGTTAAAGAAGCGATTATTGAAACGCGCGAAGAAATATTAAACGATCCTGGCAAACTATTCGACTATATTCGTGTATCGCAAGCGATGGTTGATGGTGAGCTTGTGGGTTATCGCTTAAGCCCTGGTAAAGATCCAGAGCTATTTAAGCAAATGGGATTAATGAATAATGATTTAGCTGTTGTAATAAATGGCTATCAATTAAATGATTTAAAACAGGCGATGACGGCTATAAACGAATTACGTAATAGTACTGACGCAAGTATCACTATCGAGCGGGATGGTGAGCAAATTGATGTGCAATTTAGCCTGCAATAACTAGCTTTGGAGTTTTTATAAAATGGTTCACGCGCTACACCTCAAAAAAATTAAAAAAGGGTTAGCTAAATATGCAGCGCTTTTTTTGTTAACAGGATTATCGCTTTCAGTCTCGGCTGTAGAGTATGCTGCAAATTTTAAAGGAACAGATATTAATGAATTCATTAATATTGTTGGGAAAAACCTAAATAAAACAGTCATTATTGACCCTAACGTGCGCGGTAAAGTCAATGTGCGTAGTTATGAGTTAATGGACGAGAAGCTCTATTATCAATTTTTCTTAAATGTACTTGAAGTGTATGGTTATTCAGCGGTAGAGATGGATAACGGTATCATCAAAATTGAGAAAAGCTCTGACGCTAAAAAGTCTAATGTTCCTTTGATTACAGAAGATAATCAAGCAAGCGGCGACATGATGGTGACACGCGTTGTACGTGTTAAAAATGTGAGCGTTCAAGAGTTAGGGCCATTAGTACGTCAATTTAGCGATCAAAAAGATGGTGGTCATGTAGCAAACTTTAATGCAGCCAACGTGATGATGCTCACTGGACATGCTGCATCAGTAAATCGTTTAGTTGAAATTATTCGCTCGGTTGACCAAGCCGGTGACAAACGTGTTGATATAGTAAAGCTTAAATTTGCAACGGCGGACGATGTTGTTTCTGTTGTTGAAAATATTTATAAAGACAGTGGTAAGGGAAGTGTTCCTGAGTTTTTAATTCCTAAAGTGGTGGCCGACGGTCGAACCAATAGCGTGATTGTTAGTGGTGAAGGCCAAGCCCGAACTCGTGCAGTTGAACTTATTAGTCGCTTAGATGGTGAATTAGAGAACCAAGGTAATACTAAGGTTATCTATTTAAATTATGCGAAAGCAGACGACCTCGTTAAGGTTTTACAAGGTGTTAGCAAGACACTAGCAGAAGATGCTCAAGGCGGCGCAACTAAAACCCGTACACGTAATCAAAACGAAACCAGTATCGAAGCTCACCCAGACTCAAATTCATTGGTTATTACTGCACAACCAGACACCATGCGTTCATTGGAACAGGTGATTGAGCGTCTAGATATACGTCGTGCTCAAGTATTAGTTGAAGCTATTATTGTCGAAGTTTTTGAAGCTGATGGTATTAACTTTGGCCTGCAATGGATTTCAGAGCAAGGCGGGATGATGCAGTTTAATAATGGTACTACAGTGCCAGTGGGCTCATTGGCTGTTGCCGCTGAACAAGCGCGAGACAAAACAATTACTGATAATGTCATTGGCACTGAAACAAGTAACGTTACGCCAATCGAAAGAACTGTAGAGGGTGACTTAGGCCCACTTGCAACCTTGCTTGGTGGTATTAATGGTTTAGCTATGGGTATTGTCAAAAATGACTGGGGCGCGATTATCCAAGCTGTGTCTTCTGATACCAATTCAAATATTCTTGCTACTCCGTCAGTAACCACTATGGATAACGAAGAGGCATCAATGATTGTTGGTCAAGAAGTGCCAATAATCACGGGGTCTCAAACAGGCTCAGATAACTCAAATCCTTTCCAAACCGTGGAACGTCAAGAAGTTGGTGTAAAGCTTAAAGTAACGCCACAAATTAATGATGGCTCAGCTGTACAGTTAACGATAGAGCAGGAAGTATCGAGTGTCAGTGGTGCAACAGCGGTTGATATTTCATTAGACAAGCGTGCAATTAAAACCACAGTGATGGCCGATGATGGTGGAATGGTTGTATTAGGCGGCTTGATTGATGAAAACGTTCAAGAAAGTGTGTCAAAAGTGCCATTACTTGGAGACATTCCAGTACTTGGTCATTTATTCCGTTCAACCAGTACCAGCAAGCGTAAGCGTAATTTAATTGTATTTATTCGCCCTACAATCGTACGTGATGGCATGAGTATGAATAAACTCAGTCATGTGAAATATAATTTCATTCGTGGTGAGCAACATAAACAAAAAGAAGATGGGATTGACTTAATGCCATTGACGGAAATGCCAATCTTGCCAGAGTGGAATGATGCCTTAGTCTTGCCACCAACGTACGAAGAATATTTAAAGCAACAAAACGCAGATGATCGCAAAGATGACTGATGCAATTACAGAGATTAATGACGAGCTAGTCCATAACGAGCCGGCTGAGCTTTTAACAAGCGATGATCTTGTCAGTTTGCCAGCTAAACGTTTGCCATTTTCATATGCGCGTCGTGTTGGCGTATTACTTAGTAAAAATGCTGATAACTGGACGGTTTATTATCGTGGCGAACTAGATGTAAATGCTTTGCTTGAAGTGCGACGAATTGCAGGCCATAGCTTTACTTTAGAACAGCTGGCAGATGATAAGTTTGAATTACTGCTTGAAGCATCTTATCAGCGAGATAGTTCTGAAACACAGCAAATGATGGAAGATATTGGCAATGAGGTTGATTTATTCTCATTAGCTGATGAGTTGCCGCAAACAGAAGATCTCCTTGCTGGTGATGACGATGCGCCAATCATCAAACTGATTAATGCGATGCTAAGTGAAGCGATTAAAGAAGGTGCGTCCGATATTCACATTGAAACTTTTGAGCAAGAATTAGTTATTCGCTTCAGGGTTGATGGAGTCTTAAAGGAAGTATTAAAACCAAATCGTAAACTTGCCTCTTTATTGGTGTCACGTATAAAGGTTATGGCTAAGCTCGATATTGCTGAAAAGCGTATCCCGCAGGATGGTCGTATTAGTTTACGTATTGCAGGTCGTGCTGTTGATGTGCGTGTATCAACCATGCCATCGAGTTTTGGTGAGCGTGTAGTACTGCGTCTACTAGATAAAAATAATGCCCGCCTAAATCTGGAAGATTTAGGTATGACAGAGCGTAACCGGGAGCTATTTGCAGATCTGATCAGTAAACCGCACGGTATCATCTTGGTAACTGGCCCGACAGGCTCTGGTAAAAGTACCACTTTATATGCAGGTATGAGTCAGATTAACTCGCGTGACCGCAATATTTTAACCGTAGAAGATCCGATTGAGTATGAGATCCCTGGTATTGGTCAGACTCAAGTAAATACGAAAGTGGATATGACATTTGCCCGTGGCTTACGGGCTATTCTTCGTCAGGATCCTGATGTTGTAATGGTTGGTGAGATCCGTGACCTTGAAACGGCTCAAATTGGTGTGCAAGCATCCCTAACGGGTCACTTAGTTATGTCGACCCTGCATACGAATACGGCTGCCGGTGCCATTACGCGTATGGAAGATATGGGCGTAGAGCCCTTCTTACTATCATCATCACTGTTGGGTGTGCTGTCACAGCGTCTAGTAAGAACATTATGTAATAGCTGCAAAGAAGGACATGTTGCAGACGAGCGAGAGTGCCAATTATTAGGCGTTAACCCGACTGAGCCACCGACAATTTATCGCGCTGTGGGTTGTGAAGAGTGTAACTTTAATGGTTATCGTGGTCGTACAGGTATTCATGAACTGCTTGTTGTTGACGAGACAATTCGTGAGATGATTCACAGTGGCAAAGGCGAACAAAGTGTTGAAAAATACATTCGAACTCGCAGCCCAAGTATTCGCCAAGATGGTTGTAGCCGTGTATTAGCAGGGCGGACTACGCTGGAAGAAGTGCTACGCGTGACACGTGAGGAAGGTTAATCATGGCTGCATTTGAATACCGTGCCCTAGATAGCAAAGGAAAAGAGAAAAAAGGCATTCTTGAAGCCGATACGGTAAAGCAAATACGCCAGACACTACGTGATCAAGGGTTAATGCCTTTAGAGGTTGTTGCAGCAGCGGAAGGTGAAAAGCAAGTTAAAGGAGCAAAAAAAACCTTACTTGGCAGCTTTTTCAAAGCAAAAATTTCGACTTCCGATTTAGCCTTAATCACTCGCCAACTAGCGACCTTAATTCAATCTGCATTGCCTGTTGAAGGGGCTGTAATGGCGGTTGCCGAACAATGCGAAAAACCCCGTTTAAAGCGTATGTTGATGTCGGTTCGTTCAAAGGTTGTAGAGGGGTATACGCTCGCCGATGGGATGAGCGAGTTTCCACATGTGTTTGATGACCTATACCGTGCTATGGTAGCAGCAGGTGAGAAATCAGGTCACTTAGATCAGGTTTTAAATCGTTTAGCCGATTACACGGAACAACGCCAACACATGCGTAGTCAAATAACACAGGCAATGGTGTATCCAATCATTTTGGTGGTATTTGCGATTGCCATTGTATCTGTATTATTAGGGACTGTAGTTCCAAAAATATTAAAAACATTCGAAAAGTCTAAACAAGTATTACCTTGGACCACTGAATGGGTGATGGCGGCGAGTAACTTTGTGCAAAATTATTGGTTTATTAGTTTAATCGTAATTACAGCTGTGTCTGTGGCTATCAAGCATGCTTTAAAGAAACCAAAAATTCGTTTTTGGTTTGATGATAAAGTGCTACATATGCCTGGTATAGGCAAGGTTGCACGTGGCGTTAATACTGCGCGTTTCGCGCGAACTTTAAGTATTTTGTCGTCGAGTTCTGTACCATTACTTGAAGGTATGCGTATTTCAGGTGGGGTATTAGTCAACGAAAAAATGAAGAAGTCTGTGCAAGATGCAGCAACTCGCGTCAGTGAGGGCGCAAGTCTCCGTGCTGCTTTACAGCAAACTAAGCTTTTCCCACCTATGATGCTTCATATGATCGCCAGTGGTGAAAAGTCCGGTGAGTTGGAACAAATGCTTGAACGTGCTGCGAATAACCAAGATCGAGAGTTTGAGAGTATGGTTAATGTCTCTTTAAAACTTTTGGAGCCAGCGATGATCGCATCAATGGCTGTTATTGTATTGTTTATCGTTATGGCAATACTCCAGCCTATTATGGCAATGAACAAGGCTGTTGGTCTTTAAATTAAGGAAGGTTAAAACGACGCATCATGAGGGTGTGACGTTTTATAATAAATATTGAAGAAAATTAGAGGTATTTTGTGAATAAACAATCAGGTTTCTCATTACTAGAAGTTATGGTGGTGCTGGTTATCATCGGTATGATTATGTCGATCGTAGCGCCAAATATTATGGGTCAGCAAGAAGAAGCTGCCATAGATAAAGCACATTTAGATATTCAGCAAATCGAGGATGCGCTGAGTCTTTATAAGCTTAAAAACAAAGCGTATCCAACCACTGAGCAAGGTCTTGAAGCATTAGTAAATAAAACAAGCATTGAGCCTATTCCTCGCCGTTTTCCCGAAGGCGGTTTTATTGAAAAACTACCGGAAGATCCATGGGGAAATCCTTATCAGCTAATTAGCCCAGGAGAAATTGGTAAAGTTGATATTTTCTCAATGGGTCCAGATGGTGAAGCGGGTACTGATGATGATATCGGTAACTGGGATGAAGAAAAGCAATAATGTGTAAACTCAGCCAGATGTTTACTCACTCTACACATCAAGGCTTACTGTTATGGTAAGCCTTGGTCGTTTGCATTTGGCTCGAGGCGTAAAACACGCAAAAGGTTTTAGCCTCATCGAAATACTAATGGTGCTGGTAGTGATCGGTTTTGTTACTAAAATGGTCGCCTATAGTTTTGATGGTGGTGCTGAAGAAGAGCTAGAAAAGCAAGCGCTAAGATTACACACCACAATCAATTTGGCATCAGAATTTGCCATATTGAATCAAGTTGAATTAGGTTTTCATTTAGATAAGAACGTATTTGAGTTTCTCGTTTTTGATGGTGAAAAATGGGTCACCTTTGATCGCGAAAAGCTATTCGAGCCGGTAGAGGTTGATAACCGCTTTAAACTCACCTTAAACCTTGAGGATTTGGCATGGGCACAGGATAACTTATTAGAGCAATCTAATTGGCGTGAGCTTATGAGTGGTGGGGATGAAGATAGCTTACTTGAACTCAAAAAGTTAAAAATACCGCAAGTACTTATTTTATCCTCGGGTGAAGTGAGTGCCTTTCAACTTACTTACGAACTTGAGAATGCGCGAGAGCCTATTTATTTTATTGAAGGTGAGTTTATGGCTCCGGTCCAATTTCGTAGGGAGCCTGAATAGTGATTAGAGCAACTGGTTTTACCTTACTCGAGGTGATGGTTGCCTTGGCTATATGCGCTATGGCAGGTATTGCAGCAATGCAGGCAACGGGTGAGCATATAAATCATCTCGCTACGATTGAAGAACAGACATATGCTTCATGGGTTGCTGAGAATGTGATGGTTGAGCAACGCGCTAAAGGCCGTGAGTGGCAGGGAAAAAACGGCACAAAAGGGACTGAAACACTCGCTGGTTATGAATGGTATTGGCGTCAAGATGTCGTACCAACGGCAGATAAAAGCTTTGTAAAAGTGACTATTAATATATTCACTGATGAAAAACTTGCGGATCCAGTTTATGAGTTGTCCACTTACTTAAACAAAGGTGATAAGTAGTGAAGCAGCGCGGTTTTACCTTACTGGAAGTAATCATAGCCATGGGGATTCTAGCCTTTGTGGTTTTATCGACCCATCAAATTTTAGACTCAACCACAAAAGCAAAAGACGCGTCTGATGAAACAATTGCCGAGCTTAATGGTTTTCAAACAACATTTCGTTTAATGGACCAAGACTTCAGTCAAATGACGAAAAGACAAGTGCGTAATGAAGCTGGAGACTTTCAAGAAACCTATATTCTGACAGGACGGTATGTTTTGGATAGCCAGTATGATGGGATTGGGTTTGTACGCGATGGCTGGGTAAATCCCATTAACTTGTTGCCACGTTCAGAATTACAAGCCGTTGGCTACCGCGTTATTGACGATAAACTAGAGCGTGTATATCGCGTGTATGTTGATCAACTAGACAATATGGAGCCACGCTCACAAATACTGCTTGAAGATATCGAAGACTTAAAGTTTGAATTTCTTGATGACAAAAATGAGTGGCAAGAGCAATGGCAAATAAAAGCATTGCCTAAAGCAGTTGCTGTTACAATCCAGAAAATAGAACAAGAGCCTATTCGTCGCGTCTTTTTAGTGCCTGGCGAAGGGGGTGTTGAGAGTCAATCATGATATCTTTAAAGCGTTCAAAAGGCGCAGCACTTGTTATTGTTCTATTTATTGTTGCACTTGCGGCCATGTTGGCAGTCGAAATGAGTGCAAATCTAATGGTGCAAGTTCAGCGCAGCACAAACATCCAAAGTCACCAACAGGCTAAGTGGTATGCATTTGCCGCTGAGGAACTGGCTATTAAGGCGATAAACCAAGCCAAGAAAGATGATCCTGATAGTACTAATCTAGGGCAAATTTGGGCCCAGCAAGGCGGTGTTCCTTATCCTGTTGATAATGGCACCTTAAGTGGCACTATTACTGATCTACAAGCCTGTTTAAACCTCAATGCGTTACATGCAAAACCGGTGCAACAAAGTGGTTCATCGAACACCACAAACCCTGCACACAAAGCATTACTAGCCCTACTTGAGAATATTGAAGATTTGCCTACTGATGAATCAGAAGAAGCGATGGCTGATAGTGTATACGATTGGTTAGATGAAGACAGCATCACCTATCGCTCGGGAGCAGAAGAAGATGAGTATTTATCGCGTAAATATCCGTATATGACCGCAAATAGCTTATTTGCTTCTACCTCTGAATTACGCTTGGTTAAAGGGTTTAATCCTTTGGTCATGGAAAAGGTGCTGCCATTTGTATGTGTCATTCCTGGCAACGAGAACTTGGCCATTAACGTTAATACCTTACCAACAGAAAGTGCAATTATTTTAAGCTCCTTGATAGACGGTTTAAGCCTGTCAGGTGCACAAAGTGTTTTATCATCACGACCAGAAAAAGGATTTGATGGTATAGAAGAATTTTTTGAGGAAGTTAAGCAACAAGGCGGACAAAATGTGGACGCCGTGAAAGACTTGCTCACCATCAACAGTGAATACTTTAAACTACAGACGCAAGCTGAATTTGTTGAGCTGCGTTTTTCGATGACCACCTTACTGCATGCCAATAATGGTAAAGTAACGATACTGGCGCGAAAATTTGGAGGCGTACAGTGACAGAAATATTGTTGATCCGTACGGGTCGAACATTAACAGATAGCCTAAATTGGCTTATTTACTCACCTACAGAACAAGAAATCATTGCTAGCGGCGAAATAGCAGCAGCGACACAATTAGGTGAATTAGCAGAAAAAGCACAATCAAGAGAAGTGATAGTGCTCTTGCCAAGCGATCAGGTACAACTGAAGACTGTTGAGCTCCCAACAAAGTGGAACCGTAAGTTAGAACAAGCCCTCCCTTACATGCTTGAAGAAGAGATAGCGTGTGATGTTGATGAGCTATTCATCGCAATCGCAGAGCCAACAATGGTTGGTGACAAGCATGCGATTAATATAGCCATGGCAGACAGGGAATGGTTTGAGCAATGGTTAGTCCAGTTTAACGAACATAATTTAGAAGTCTTTAAAATACTACCTGATGCGTTGCTATTACCAAGCTCGGATGAAGTTAATCAACTGAGTGTGATTGAGCTAAATAAACAGTGGTTATGCAAATTAGGTGATTGGCACGTGGCAGTGGTTGAGTCTGATTGGTTAGAAGGTTACCTGAGAGCTTTAAATAACCCTGATGTCATACATTACAGTCCTGCTGTAGGCTTTCCTGATACGGTTAATCTGATAGCTAAAACAGAGTCTTATGACCTACCATTAGCATTGTTTGCTAAACAGCTACCTACTATCAGCTTTAACTTACGCCAAGGTATGTATCAGTTAAAGAAGAAGTCTGCTATTTGGTGGGGATACTGGAAAAAAGCCGCTATTGCAGCAGGTGTTGCGTTAGTGTGTAGTATTGGCGTTAAATCGCTAGAGCTTTATAAACTCAATAGCCAAATAGAGCAAACAAAGACTCAAGTGGTGTCTAACTACCAACGTGCGTTTCCCGATAAGAAAGTGCGACCACAGTTAATACGTAGCCAGATCCGCAGTGAGCTGGCCTTGTTAGATGGTGGTAGTACAGCAGGTTTCTTAGATTTAACGAGTGATTTAGTATCGATTTTCGATGAAGTAAAAGATTTTTCGCCTGAAACACTTCGCTATGATCAACGACGAAATGAATTACGGATCCGTGCTAGAGGTAAAGATTTTCAGTCATTTGGTAAGGTGAAAGCAATTTTGGAGCAACGAGGTTTAACCGTTGATCAAGGATCGCTAAATAATGATGGCGACTTTGTTGTCGGAGAGATTAAATTGCGAGGTGCGGCATGAAAGAGCAATTAGTCAATTACTGGCGTTCTTTAAAAGAGCAAGAGCAACAACTTGTAATGATTGCCGGTGCTGTTTTTGTTATTTTTGTATTAGTGATGGGTATTTTTAGACCCCTCAACAATGCAATAGAAAAAGCAGAGCAAGACAACATAAAACAGCAAGAATTGCTTGCTTGGGTTGATGAGAGCATCATTAAGCTTAAAGCCAGTGGAAGTGCTCGTGTAACCAATGATCGCAGCTTAAGCCAAATCGTAAATAGTACGCGTAATCGCTATCAAATCACTATTAGTAAAATGCAACCAAACGATAACTCGCTTCGTTTGACAATTGACTCTGTCGAATTTAATAAATTAGTTGAATGGCTTGATGAGCTTGTTAATTCTCAAGGAGTACTTATTGAGAATTTGGATTTGAGTAAAGATGATAAATCAGGCTTTGTTCGTGTAAGTCGGTTGGTATTAGAGAAGTAGACGATGAAGAAAACAATTTTATTAGTCGCCATTTTTTTACTGTGCTTTTTGGTCTTCACTTTAGTGAAAACGCCAGCTGCTGTAGCGCTTGATTTAGCCACTCCATACCTACCTAAACAATTACAACTAGGTAAAGCTAGCGGTTCATTATGGGATGGTCGTGTCATGCAAGCGCGTTTTGAAAATGAACAGCTGAATAATGTGCGTTGGCAGATTTCGGGCTGGTCACTTTTTAGTGGCAAGCTCGTTGGTACAGTGCGCTTTGGTGACCCTAGAGACAAAGCTGATATCTCGGGTCGTGCTGACTTTTCATATGGTTTGTTTAACCAAGCCATAGATATCAAAAATGCAGTTTTAAGATTAACCGTTGAACGTGCAATGGCGCGTTTACAATTACCACTCCCTGTGAGTGCGCAAGGGCGTGTAATTGTTGACTTAGATGAATACAGCTCGGGCCAACCGTACTGTGATACATTAGCAGGTGAAATAGCGAGTCCAAATATTGATGTCAAAGGATTGAATGGCTGGTTCAGTGTTGGGCCTTTGAGTGGTCGTTTAAGCTGTAAGTCTGGTGATATCGCTGTATTAGTTGACCCTGAAAACCGCTTAGGTTTAGAAGCGGATGCAACGTTAAAAGCGAATCTAGACTTCAAGGTTGCAGGGTATATCAAACCAGAAGCAAGTCTTCCTAAAGAAGTACATGATGCAACTAAATTTCTTGGTCGCCCTGATAGTGAAGGTCGTTACCCATTAAATTTCTAATTTAGGTAAATAGTAGAAGTAATATGCAAATTCCTGAGTTTTCACCTGAGCAAAGCGTGTTATTAACACACTTTCTTTCAGAGCAAAAAAATGCCCTGTCTTTAGCGCAAACACAAGGCTACTTATTTGCTGTTATTTGTGCGCCAGAGCCTCTTGATGTTCATCAGTGGCTCGAACAGGTTTGTCCAGGATGTGACGGGCAAATGGATGAACAGGTGTTGTTTGCATTTATGGCATTGTATCAGCAGATCAGTGAGCAGGTTTTTGGAACAGGGTTTAGTTTGCCTGTCAGTTTGCAGGTCAATTCGAAACAGCAACAATATTTGGATATTCAAGAGTGTCAGCATTGGAGTCAAGGTTTCTTACTTGGAGCAAAAGATTATATTGCTAAATTATTAGCTGCGCCTTTGCTTAGTGAAGAGTTTAAAGCCGCACTAGATACCGCTCATCAGAGTTTAGGCTTTTTTAGCTTATCGCAATCGGATATTGCCGCGATTGCCTGTGAATATGAATTAACAGAGGGGCAGCTTTGTCAGCAACAATACGAGTTGATGGGGGAGTTTGCAGCGGGCTTTGCTGAGTTAATTGAGGTGGTTGCTATGAACAGTCAGTTGTACAATGATGAGGGCTGGAATTAGGTTAACTACCTAATTCCAAAATAATATCAGTGCAACCATTTTTACAGCGTACAACGCCTCTTCCTGGTTGATCTGTTTGCAAATCAAGAGTAAGAACACCTTTACAGGTTTCACAGTGTAGTGTTTGTCCCTTAGCCAATTTTTTTAGTAAGTTGCGTTGCTTTGCAAATGAATCACTGGCTTTTTTATTCAGAGTCGAAAAATCCATCACTTATTTAGCCTTTCTTTCAATGCACTTGAAACAATGCTACATACACTCTCTAAACGCTCACCATAAAAGTAGATGTTGATATCTTTCTCTCGGCAATAGCGTAGGTGAAATACCTGCAACTTCTCATCGGTTATGAATGTTTCTTCGACGTATTCCTGCTCAGAAGCTGATAAATTTAGTTGTGACTTAATAGTATTCTTTGCCATGTTTGCGGCAGGGCTTCTGTTGACTTTGCTAGCATTTGAAAGAAAGCCAATGCCATCACCGAGTAGTTTCTCTCTTGGCTCTTTGATCAATGGGTGATCAATAGTGAATAATGCTAAAATTATAAGCACTAAAATAAGAAATTTTTTCATAGCACAACAAACTTTGATCTGAATGAATAAGGTATGGCTGCAAGTTTAATAAAATGGCCAATTTAAAAGCAAGCAGATACGATGAAATAATTTAAACAGACATATTCGTGATCAATCCCTGAAATTTTTTAGAGATTGAGTATAATGATTTTGATGAGTTGGAAATTTCAGAAATCTTTGAACGTAATGAGATGCATTCTAATTTATTCACTGATTGTCTATATCTGTAAACTACAAACATAATGTTTGAGTATTTATTTCCTAGTGGCGTTGAGGAATTTTAATGGATAAACAAATTAAGGTTAAAAATATCCCAACGGAAGTAAAGATCCAGAAACCGGAAAACGCTTCCCTTGATGATAGATTTAACCCTCGCAACCGAATATACGTAAGGGCTGTTTCCGGTTTACATCAACTATTGAGACAGCGTATTGGCTTTATTGGCATGCTCGCTTTTATGTTGCTACCTTGGATTAACTATCAAGGTCAACAAGCGGTACTATTTGATCTTGTTGGTCAAAAGTTTAATATTTTCGGTTTAACTCTATGGCCTCAAGATCTCACTATTTTAGCGTTTATCTTGATGTTGGCTGCGTTTGCTTTATTTCTAGTGACGACCTTTTACGGGCGAGTTTGGTGTGGATACACATGCCCACAAACGGTTTGGACATTTATTTTTATTTGGTTTGAAGAAAAGTTTGAAGGCACAGCTAATCAGCGGAAAAAACTCGATCAACGGCCAATGGATTTTGATAAGTTTTGGCGCAAAACCGCAAAGCATAGCAGCTGGTGGTTATTCTCATTTTATACAGCTTTGACTTTTGTTGGTTACTTCACGCCGATAAGAGACTTACTTCCTGACGTATTTACACTCGATGCAACGGCTTACTCCTATGGCTGTATTGCCTTATTTGCGGTATGTACTTATGGGAATGCTGGCTGGATGCGCGAAATCATGTGCTTACATATTTGTCCATATTCACGTTTCCAATCGGCTATGTTTGATAAAGATACTTTTACGGTGAGTTATGATGAAGCACGTGGCGAAAACCGAGGCCCTCGCTCACGTAAACAAGACCCGAAAGAGCTGGGATTAGGTGATTGTATTGACTGTAACTTGTGTGTGCAAGTATGTCCGACAGGTATCGATATTCGTAACGGTCTGCAGTATGAATGCATTAACTGTGGTGCTTGTATTGATGCGTGTGATGGAGTCATGGATAAAATGGATTATCCAAGAGGACTTATCTCCTACACAACAGAACGTAACTTAGAAACACCTGAAAATAAAACACATGCAGTACGTCCTAAGTTGATAGGTTATATGGTGATTCTTGTTGTTTTAACTGGGGCACTGGTTGCAAATATTGCGATGCGTAAACCGATGGAGTTCGATATTATTCGTGACCGAAATCAACTTTATCGCGTTGACTTTAATGGCTTGGTAGAGAACACCTATACACTTAAAGTCATCAATAAAGCACAGTATGAGCAAACCTTTAATATTGCTGTAGAAGGGTTAGATAACTTTGAATATATAGGTAAACAAACATTCACCGTTCCTTCTGGGGAATCATACAATGTGCCTCTCTCTTTAGTCGTTGATCCTTATGATTTGAAAAAGCCAATGACTAAGTTTGAGTTTGTACTTTCTGTCGATTCCGAGCCTGATGTACAGATTTCACAGCCTAGCAACTTCTTTAAGGGACAATAATTAAGTACACTGAGCACATACAATAAAAAGCGGGGATTTCCCGCTTTTTTTATATAATGGGACCTTATGAGTAAATTTAGTTTTGTTGACCTTACGCCAGATTCAATTTTAGATGCCGTAGAAAGTATCGGAATTTATGCAGAGTCAGGGCTATTGGCTTTAAATAGCTACGAAAATCGTGTTTATCAGTTTAAAGCTGAAGATGGTTATCGTTATGTTGTTAAGTTTTACAGGCCTGAACGCTGGACTAAGGAGCAAATACTTGAAGAACATGCTTTTGCGTTTGAACTCGCGGAAGCTGAAGTGCCTGTTGTTGCGCCGGTTTGTAGAGAAGGTGAAAGTCTCTTCGAACATAATGGATATTTGTTTGCATTATTCCCAAGTGTAGGAGGGCGGATTTTTGAAGTTGATAACTTAGATCAACTCGATGTCCTTGGCCGCCTAATAGGGCGGATGCATCAAACTGCAAAGGCACAATCCTTTTCTCATCGCCCTGAAATGAGTTGCGAAGAATATTTGCAGACAGCGAAAGTTCATTTGCAAGCGAGTAACTTAGTGCCTATGGCCCTTGAACATCCGTTTTATACTATTTTGGATCTGGTTATTAACGAGACGACGGCTCAGTATAAAAATGTTGAAACAATCCGCCTGCATGGTGATTGTCACGCTGGCAATATTCTTTGGTCAGGTGATGCACTTATGTTTGTAGATTTGGATGATAGTCGTCAAGGTCCTGCCATTCAAGATTTATGGATGATGCTCAGTGGCGATCGTAATAACCAACTGTTACAGTTAGACACCTTAGTTGCGGCGTACGAAGAGTTTTGTGATTTTGATCATAATCAGCTTAAACTCATCGAACCATTACGTGCCATGCGAATGGTGCATTATATGGGGTGGCTCGCAAAACGCTGGGATGATCCTGCATTTCCACGGAACTTTTCTTGGTTCGCAGAAGACAAATACTGGGAGCAGCAAATACTTGCTCTAAAAGAACAGCTTGCGGCATTACAAGAAGCCCCGTTAAAATTATTACCATAAATTTTAAAAAGATAAGTAAAGACGAGAAAATAATGTTTAAAAAATTAAAGTTAAGTCTACTCATTCTATGTTTACCTTTTGCTGCATTTGCGGCTGACTTCGAAGCAGGTAACCAGTATGAAGTATTGAAAGTTGAAAAAAGTGCTACCCCGCAAGTGACTGAGTTTTTCTCTTTTTATTGCCCACACTGCTTTAAGTTTGAGCCAGTAGCGAAAGCACTGACCGCAGCGCTGCCAGAGGGCACTGAGTTTGTTAAAAACCACGTTAACTTTTTAGGTGGGGTGTCAAAACAAACACAAAGTAACTTAAGCTATGCCTACCTTATTGCTAAGCAACAAGGAAAGGGAGAGCAAGTGGCAGATCAAATTTTTCATAGCATTCATGTTCAACGTGCACCACTGCAAAATATTAAAGATGTGAAAGCATTACTGGCAACGAACGGTATTAGTAATGAAGTCTTTGATACTGAAATTGCAAGTATGCCAGTAATTAGTGCAGAAAAAGCGATGCAAGACAAACAAAATAAGTATTCACAAATCGGTGCACTTACAGGCGTACCAACATTTATTGTAAATGATAAATATAAAATTAACTTAAACACTATCAAGAGCCAAGAGCAGCTTGATGAGCTGGTTAAGTTTTTACTAAAACAATAATTTTGGAGTGTAAAAGTAATGATTAAGTTAGTTAAAGCTACCTTATTGGCGATGACATTAGGATTGGCAGCGAATGCAACTGCTGCACAATATGAAGAAGGTAAGCATTACGAAGCATTTGATGCGCGCGCTTCTAAAAAGCCTGAAGTAAAAGAGTTTTTCTCATTTTATTGTCCGCATTGTAATAGCTTCGAATCAATCGTTGCGCAGCTAAAGCCGCTTTTGAATGACGGTGTTGCTTTTAAAAAGAGCCATGTAGACTTTTCAGGACCTCGTGATCCAGAAATTCAGGCTATGTTAGCTCAAGCTTATGCAACTGCGGCTGTGTTACCACAAAAAGATGCTTTAGTGGCTGCCATTTTTAATCACATTCATGGTAAACGTGCACGAATCAATGAATTAGCAGATATGAAAGATATCTTCGTATCACAAGGTGTATCGGAAGCTGATTTTGATAAATACTACAATAGCTTTTCTGTACGTACGATGGCATCAAAAATGAAACGCGATCAAGAGTACTACAAACAAAAAGGCGCATTGAAAGGCGTACCAACATTCATTGTGAATGGCAAATATCGTTTAATTTTAGGTGCTGAGTCCGGTATTAGTGATGCAAAAGGTATGGCTGACCTTATCAACTATTTAGCTGATAAATAAATATAAGCAAATATATTAATAAGCTCCGCTCGCGGAGCTTTTTTATTGGTGATGAACATGGAAAAAGTTTTAGTATCAAGCTGCTTACTGGGTAATCCTGTACGCTACGATGGCCAATCGCAAAACCTATTAGACCCAGGATTAGAATCACTCAAACAACAAAAAAGGTTAGTTTCCTTTTGTCCTGAAGTGGCTGGTGGTTTACCTATCCCAAGGCCGCCCGCTGAAATTAAAGAGGGTCGAGTGTTAACGAAAGATGCAGAAGATGTCACTGCTGAATTTATCGCAGGAGCAGAACAAGCCTTAAAAATTTGCCAAAAGCATAAAATTCGTTTTGCTTTACTAAAAGAGTCCAGTCCCTCCTGCGGGCGTAACACAATCTACGATGGCAGCCATACGGGGCATAAAGTTATAGGGATGGGTTTAACCGCACAGTTATTACAAAGTAATAATATAGAGGTGTTCAGTGAAGAGCAGTTGCCAGCGCTATTTGCTGCGCTGGCAGAAAACTAAACTTATTTACGTTGTAAAAATACACCAGACTCAATGTGATGCGTGTATGGAAATTGGTCAAATATAGCAAAGCGCTTAACTTCGTGTGTTTTACAAAGGTGCTCAAGGTCGCGTTCAAGCGTATCTGGATTACATGAGATATAGATAATATTGTTGTAATTGGCCACGAGATCACAGGTGAGCGTGTCCATTCCTGCACGGGGTGGGTCAACTAAAATACTCTGACAATTATAACTTTTCAGATCAATGCCTTCTAAGCGAGAAAACGTGCGTTCACCTTTCATGGCTTGCGTGAACTCTTCGCTCGACATGCGAATAATATCTAAGTTATCCACTTTATTTTGTGCAATATTATATTGTGCAGAGTAAACAGATGATTTAGAAATTTCAGTTGCGAGTACACGATCAAACGAGTTCGCTAAAGCAATCGAGAAGTTACCGTTACCACAATATAGTTCGAGTAGATCATTCTCTAATGGTTCACAAAGTGCTTGTGCCCATTCAAGCATCTTAATATTTACTTTGGCATTTGGTTGGGTAAAGCTATTTTCTACTTGTTGATAAATAAGCTCTTTTCCATTGACGTTTAGGCGCTCTACGACGTAGTCATTACCAATCACTTCTTTTTGTTTACGTGCGCGGCCAATAAAGTCGATGTTAAATTGTGTACTGAGTTTTGCTTTTAGTGCTTTAATTGCCTCTAACCACTCATCACATAAGGGCTTGTGATAAAGCAAACTGACAAGAATCTCACCACTTAAAGTTGATAGGTAATCAATTTGAAATAACTTACGGCGCAGGATTTCACACCCTTTTAAGTTTTCAATCATTGCCTGCATAACTTCACCGACTAAAGGCGCAGCAGGGTCAAAATTTTCAACGCGAATTTTCTCTTTGGTTTGTTGATCAAACATAATGTGAAATAGATCATCACCTTCATGCCAAACGCGAAACTCAGCTCGTTGACGGTAGTGAATTGGATCAGAGCTAAATACTTCTAACTTTTCAACACCGAAACGTTGAAACTGAGAAAAGATGCGCTGCTCCTTTTCACTTAGTTGTGCATCATATTGAGTTGTATCAATTTTTATAACCGCCATGGCTGATTACCTTTTATCTCTTAGCTTTATATCGGCGCTATTGTAGGGGGCATAGAAGATTTGTCTAGTTTTGTTACTTATTTTTGGTGTTGTTTTTTTATACAGAAAACTTAAGTTTTCTAACTTTTAGCCGATAATGAGGTAATCATCACATGGAGTCGGATCATGAAAATTGGCAACCAAGGCTATATGCCTAATACAAACGTAAATAAGTACAATGGTAAGCAACCATTGCAGCAGCCTAAAATTCAAAGTGCTCATGATAGCTATCAGCAAAGAGGGCGAGAGTTGGCCGCTAAAGTACTCGGCGATAAACTTGCCGCTGAGTTAGGGTTACCTGTTGTAGAAGAGAAAAAAGATAAGCCCCTGTTTGACTTTGAAGCAATCGTTAAGAATGTACTTGATTTCGTTGGCGGCGCTATTCGCAAAGCAAAAGCGGATGGTGCAGATGATGAAAAACTTAAAAGTATGCTGGGTGAAGCCCGAAAAGGCGTTCAAATGGGAGTTGATGAGGCTTATGAAGAGCTAAAAGGTTCAAATCTGCTAAATGACGATATTGAAGAAGGTATTGAGAAATCAAAAGAAGGTATCTTCAGTGGTATAGATCAACTTGAGGAAAGTCTTTTTAACCCCAAGCCAGCTTCTGTGTCGGTAAGCCAAGCACAATATATAAGTTTACGAAATAATGCTGAGTATACATTCACGACAGCAGAAGGCGATGAAGTGAGTATCAGTTTTGCAGATGCGTATACTAGCCAATCTGCCAGTGCTTATAGCAAGCGTGGTGGAAATGAAGCATTTGTAAGTGAGTCATCACAATCTCGCGAGCTTTCATTTTCGATGTCAGTGAATGGTGAACTAAATGAACAAGAGCAAGAAGCAATTAATGCGCTTATGGAAGATTTACAAGGAGTGAGCGAGACCTTTTTCTCAGGTTCATTAGATGAAGCATTTAAACAGGCGCAGGAACTTAGTTTAGGTAATGAGCAGCTTGTTGCCTTCTCTATGGATCTTAAACAAACGAAGACTGTTGCAAGCATAAAAGGCTATGAACAAGTCAGGCCTACTCCTGAAAAAGATGTCGCAGAAAAGATAGCGCCATTTAATGATGACTTGAAAGAAACCTTGAATAAGGCAAATGAACTTGGTTTACAAAATCAACTTGCTGGTATTTTAGAGTGGTTAAATCAAGATAAAGAAGAAGTGAGCAAGTTAGTCGACTATACCAAGACCATGCTTGAGCAGATGAATAAGATCAACGCTGACATCGAAGAGCTAAAATCGTAAGCTTTCTTTTTAAATAACTGCATGGCAAACTTCTGACCTTTGATTTTCAGGGGAAAGCAGTTTGTCAGCTCATATCATGGTATTTGATTCAGGTATTGGAGGTACTACTGTACTTGAGCAAATTCAACAACTGATACCTGAAGCCACTTATAGTTACTTTATGGACAATGTACTATTGCCCTATGGTGCTCAACCGCCGCAAAAGATCATTCAACGCTTACTGGCTTTAATTCATTTTATTGAAAGTAGCGCATTGCAAGTTGATATCTTAGTAATAGCTTGTAATACCGCTTCGACCTCTGCACTCAACATCATTCGTAGGCACACTCATATTGAAATAGTAGGTGTGGTACCTGCAATTAAACCCGCTTGCCTAATAAGTAAAACAAAACATATCGGTCTAATTGCCACTCCCGCAACTGTAAATAGTCATTACACTAAAGCACTTATCAAAGAACATGGTAAAAATACGAAAGTAAGCTTATATGCATCAACCAAGCTGGTGAAGTTAGCTGAAACATTGTTTCATACTCATTCATTGTCTAACTATGAGTTTAATGAAGAAATAGCTGCACTCAATATTGCTGATGATATTGATGTGCTAGTATTAGGTTGCACACATTTTCCATTATTAGCAAATACATTAGCGATGTGCTTTGAGAAGCCGGTAAAGTTAATTGATTCCGGTAAAGCGATTGCCAATAGGGTAAGTAGCTTATTAATGAAACATCAACTTGCCTTATCAATAGACACAAAAAAGCCGCTGCGTTATTACGCAACGGCCCCTATTGATGCTTCGCAATTAAGCATCGAGCTTATAGAGTTGACTGATCAGACTCCTGACGAAAGTGACTAGGTTCACCTTCTTGTTTTTGTTTTGCCTCACGCACTTTCAAAGTGCGTTGCTGGAATTCACTATCATTCAACTGATTGATTGCTTTGTCTGCATCGGTTTCAGCCATTTCAACAAAACCAAATCCACGTCGCTTACCAGTGTTTTTATCTTTCAATAGACGGACGTTGAACACTTTGCCTTGTTCTTCGAACAAAGCACGAACGACACCTTCATTAGCACGGTAAGGAAGATTGCCAACATAAAGTGTTTTTGTTTTTACTTCAGCCTCCTCACTTGCCGGTGATGCAACAACAGCAATCACTAAAGCACCAATTAATAAACCTGCACCAAACAACAACGCAGGGTCTAAGGCTAAGC
>NZ_CP091442.1:1500000-3260000 GCF_021729425.1 Pseudoalteromonas sp. CF6-2 | reverse complement strand
TGCACGCAGGAGGTCAGCAGTTCGATCCTGCTTAGCTCCACCACTTTTACTCCTTAAAAATAAACATTCTTAATCAGGTAATAAACTGCTTGAGAATAGAGTGTGTTTAATTTTGAGAAGTTAATTCTCTTGCTCTTTAAAAATTTGGAAAGCTGATATTAAAATTCTTATAGATATTCGTATCTATAAAGAGTTTTCAAAAGTAAAAAAATGCCATTAATCATTTATGATTAATTGGTATCTACTTTAGTATTCTCATCATTATTTGATGAATTAACTTCTGGCGAAGTTAACAGCTGTCACTAACAAAGACCCGTTTGGGTTGTATGGTTAAGTGACTAAGCGTACACGGTGGATGCCTTGGCAGTTGGAGGCGATG
Source organism: Pseudoalteromonas sp. CF6-2 (assembly GCF_021729425.1). NCBI lineage: Bacteria > Pseudomonadati > Pseudomonadota > Gammaproteobacteria > Alteromonadales > Pseudoalteromonadaceae > Pseudoalteromonas > Pseudoalteromonas sp. CF6-2. The sequence continues at coordinate 3,259,621 of NZ_CP091442.1, read as the reverse complement.
AAGGACGTATTAACTTGCGATAAGCCTAGTCAAGCTAGTAAAAAGCGCTTGAGACTAGGATTTCCGAATGGGGAAACCCACCTGCTTGCAGGTATCTTGCACTGAATACATAGGTGTAAGAGGCGAACGCGGAGAACTGAAACATCTAAGTACCCGTAGGAACAGAAATCAACCGAGATTCCGGAAGTAGCGGCGAGCGAAACCGGACCAGCCCTTAAGCTTATTTTGTGTTAGTGAAACATTCTGGAAAGTTTGACGATACAGGGTGATAGTCCCGTACACGAAAATGCAATCTAAGTGAAATCGAGTAGGTCGGAGCACGTGAAACTTTGACTGAATATAGGTGGACCATCATCTAAGGCTAAATACTCCCAACTGACCGATAGTGAACCAGTACCGTGAGGGAAAGGCGAAAAGAACCCCTGTGAGGGGAGTGAAATAGAACCTGAAACCGTGTACGTACAAGCAGTAGGAGCATACTTGTTATGTGACTGCGTACCTTTTGTATAATGGGTCAGCGACTTATATTTTGTAGCGAGGTTAACCGATTAGGGTAGCCGTAGTGAAAGCGAGCGTTAACTGCGCGTTGAGTTGCAAGGTATAGACCCGAAACCCGGTGATCTAGCCATGGGCAGGTTGAAGGTTGAGTAACATCAACTGGAGGACCGAACCCACTAACGTTGAAAAGTTAGGGGATGACCTGTGGCTAGGAGTGAAAGGCTAATCAAACCGGGAGATAGCTGGTTCTCCCCGAAATCTATTTAGGTAGAGCCTCGGACGAATACTTACGGGGGTAGAGCACTGTTAAGGCTAGGGGGTCATCCCGACTTACCAACCCTTTGCAAACTCCGAATACCGTAAAGTACTATCCGGGAGACACACGGCGGGTGCTAACGTCCGTCGTGAAGAGGGAAACAACCCAGACCGCCAGCTAAGGTCCCAAAGTCATAGTTAAGTGGGAAACGATGTGGAAAGGCCCAGACAGCCAGGAGGTTGGCTTAGAAGCAGCCATCCTTTAAAGAAAGCGTAATAGCTCACTGGTCGAGTCGGTCTGCGCGGAAGATGTAACGGGGCTAAACTATGCACCGAAGCTGCGGATTCAAACTTTGTTTGAGTGGTAGGGGAGCGTTCTGTAAGCCGTTGAAGGTGTACCGGGAGGTATGCTGGAGGTATCAGAAGTGCGAATGCTGACATGAGTAACGATAATGCGGGTGAAAAACCCGCACGCCGGAAGACCAAGGGTTCCTATCCCATGTTAATCAGGGTAGGGTAAGTCGACCCCTAAGGCGAGGCCGAAAGGCGTAGTCGATGGGAAACGGGTTAATATTCCCGTACTTGGTATAATTGCGATGGGGGGACGGAGCAGGCTAAACAAGCATGGCGTTGGTTGTCCATGTGAAAGTGAGTAGGTTGAGAGTTTAGGAAAATCCGGACTCTTAAGACTGAGACACGAGACGAGCACCCAAGGGTGTGAAGTTGTTGATGCCATACTTCCAGGAAAAGCCTCTAAGCTTCAGATTATACCGAATCGTACCCCAAACCGACACAGGTGGTCAGGTAGAGAATACTAAGGCGCTTGAGAGAACTCGGGTGAAGGAACTAGGCAAAATCGTACCGTAACTTCGGGAGAAGGTACGCTCCTATCTGTGATGAGACTTGCTCTCTAAGCGGACGGGAGCCGCAGTGACCAGGTGGCTGGGACTGTTTATTAAAAACACAGCACTGTGCAAAATCGCAAGATGACGTATACGGTGTGACACCTGCCCGGTGCCGGAAGGTTAATTGATGGGGTTAGTTTTCGGACGAAGCTCTTGATCGAAGCCCCGGTAAACGGCGGCCGTAACTATAACGGTCCTAAGGTAGCGAAATTCCTTGTCGGGTAAGTTCCGACCTGCACGAATGGTGTAACCATGGCCACGCTGTCTCCACCCGAGACTCAGTGAAATTGAAATCGCAGTGAAGATGCTGTGTACCCGCGGCTAGACGGAAAGACCCCGTGAACCTTTACTACAGCTTGGCACTGAACATTGAACCTACATGTGTAGGATAGGTGGGAGGCTTTGAAGCAGAGACGCTAGTCTTTGTGGAGCCGTCCTTGAAATACCACCCTTGTAGTTTTGATGTTCTAACGTTGGTCCCTGATCGGGATTACGGACAGTGCCTGGTGGGTAGTTTGACTGGGGCGGTCTCCTCCCAAAGAGTAACGGAGGAGCACGAAGGTTGGCTAAGTACGGTCGGACATCGTACGGTTAGTGTAATGGTAGAAGCCAGCTTAACTGCGAGACAGACACGTCGAGCAGGTACGAAAGTAGGTCATAGTGATCCGGTGGTTCTGAATGGAAGGGCCATCGCTCAACGGATAAAAGGTACTCCGGGGATAACAGGCTGATACCGCCCAAGAGTTCATATCGACGGCGGTGTTTGGCACCTCGATGTCGGCTCATCACATCCTGGGGCTGAAGTCGGTCCCAAGGGTATGGCTGTTCGCCATTTAAAGTGGTACGCGAGCTGGGTTTAGAACGTCGTGAGACAGTTCGGTCCCTATCTGCCGTGGGCGTTTGAGAATTGAGAGGGGTTGCTCCTAGTACGAGAGGACCGGAGTGAACGAACCGCTGGTGTTCGGGTTGTCATGCCAATGGCACTGCCCGGTAGCTACGTTCGGAACTGATAAGCGCTGAAAGCATCTAAGCGCGAAGCAGGCCTCGAGATGAGTTCTCACTAGACTTTTAAAGTCTCTGAAGGGCCGTTGAAGACTACAACGTTGATAGGCAGGGTGTGGAAGTGGTGTGAGCCATTAAGCTAACCTGTACTAATTACCCGTGAGGCTTAACCATACAACGCCAAACGCGTTTTGTGACAGCGTAACAACGCAAAGCAGAAGTTAGTATACTAAAGTAGATTTACGATTATCAGATTTCCGAATTTTAGTTAATTGCTAAGGCGATTAACAAACAGAATACGCTTGGTGACAATAGCGTTTTGGACCCACCTGACCCCATGCCGAACTCAGTAGTGAAACGAAACAGCGCCGATGATAGTGTGGCATTTGCCATGTGAAAGTAGGACATCGCCAGGCTCCTAATTAGAGAAACCCGATTCGAAAGAGTCGGGTTTTTTGTTGCCTGTAGAAAAATAAAACACCCAACCAAGACCCTACTACTTCTATCCTTGTAGGCATAGTGTGGCATTTGCCATGTGAAAGTAGGACATCCTACTGCGTAGCGCACCATGGCTCCTAATTAGAGAAACCCGTTGCAGCAATGCAACGGGTTTTTTCGTATGTGGTCGCGCTTTTACATCGCGCGCTACCCGCGAATAGACACCCCATGACGTGGAATAAACCCGCCCCAACACGTGTGTAGTCGCGATTTTATATTGCGTGATAGAGACTCGCAGGTATAGATCTTATTGGGGACGGGATGAGCCTACTGGCTGTTCGGTAGTAGAATACAGAGGTTATCTGTAAAGTGGTTGGCTAATACTAAGGCCAAATCTTAGCTTTGCACCTGACACATAACAAAAAAAGCCCAGCAGAGATTCACTGCTGGGCTTTTTTTGTAGTAAGCAGTATGTTACTTAATCATGCTATAAATAAGCGCAAATACTGCTAGAGAGCCAACTGTTAGAACAAACAGGGTACTTAAGCGGTTTCTGTATTTGTGTAAAACTGGTACTTTATAAACAGCAATCATGGGCATGATGAATAGGATCATAGCAATGATTGGGCCTGATAGCTGATCCATCATGTTTAAAATACTTGGATTAATTACTGAACAGTACCAAATAGCAAAGAACATGATCACAGTGCCGGTTTTATCAACTAACTTTGGATTCAAATCTGTTTGCTTACTCACTAGGCCATTAAAGCTTTCACGAGCACCTAAGAAGTGTCCCAAGAATGATGATGTAATTGCGATAAAAGCAACCAGAGGCCCAAGTGTGGCAATAAAAGAGTTATCTGTGATATTGGCTAGAAATGACAAAATAGACACATTATCAGCCTTAGCTTGGATCATTTGCTCAGATGATAGAGACAACACACACGAAAATACAAACAGCAATACAAATACAATCAGTAACAAGCTGGTACGTTTAAGAATTGCTTCAGATTTCATTTTGGCATTATTGCCATAATGGGCTCGCTGTACATGGACAAAACTTGAGATTGCAGCTGCGTGGCTAAACGAAAAAACAATAATAGGAATAGATAACCAAAGCGTCTTCATAAAACCTGAGAACTCAGGAATAGTGATGTCAGGCATTTGCCAGCTGGGGATTAAATATAACGATAAGAAGAATAAGATACCAACCAGAGGATAAACTAAAATAGAAAAAGCGCGAAGCATAAGTGCTTCACCACCAAGCATTAAGCTAATCATACCACCAACTAAAACCCCTGATAATAAAACGCGTGGTGGCGACTCCATGCCTAATTGATTGACAATAAAGCTGTCGACGGTATTTGTTAAGCCAACACCATAGATAAGTAAAATAGGAAAGATCGAAAGAAAGTATAAAAGAGAAATTAAGCGACCGGCGTTAATACCAAAATGCTCTTCAACTACGTCTGTAAAGTCAGCATCGGACTGTTTAGATGATAATACAAAGCGGGCCAAGCCTCTGTGAGCTAAATAAGTCATTGGAAAGGCAAGGGATGCCATGATGATTAACGGCCAGAATCCGCCGATACCGATATTAATTGGTAAGAATAAAATACCAGCCCCGACCGCGGTACCAAATAAACTTAATACCCATTGGGTGTCATGAAGATTCCATTTCGAGTTACTACTTGTTGTCGATGCATCATACGGCATAGCATCTTGATGTGTGTTCATTAGCACTCCACTATTAGAATAATAATTGTCGCGCAGCATATAGAAAAGCGCCTAAGAATGCATGTTTTAGCGTTGTATTTAAATAACTATGCTGTAAGGGGAGACTTACACAAGGGAATATTGCTTATTTGGATAGCTGAGTTTAGCAGTGCTCCACCCAGCTTAGAGTGTTATTGTGCAGCCGTTAGTGCACGTGCTTTTATATCAGCAGCAAATGCTAACCCTTTCTTAAAACGAGCCTCAGCTGCACTGATTTCTGCTTCATCGCCATTTGCGGCAAGAATGCTTTGTGAGAGAGCCTTATAAAGCGAGGTAATTTGTGATTCGTACGCTGCTTCAATTGCCTTTTCAATCGTTGTCACTGCTATTCCTAAATAAATAATAATAGAGGTCAAAGTTTTAACATATTAAAGCAAGCTAGAATATAGCTTGCTTTAATAATGTGGACTAACCAACTGAAGAAAGCGCTCTGTGGGCTATTTTATTGACCATTTTTAATGTTTGTTCAAATACCCACTTTATGAACTCTGCTGATAACTCTTTTATCTTTGCTTTAGCATATCCTGCAAATGCAAGCATACATGCGAGTAATCCATTTATGGGGCCTGTTAAGTCTACAGTATGAAAATTATTGTTAGCTAGAATCATCGCGATTTTGTCGTATAAACTCAAACCGTTTGCAGTACCGGACTGCAGCGCATTCAGCGCCCCTAGCTTTGCTTGACGCAATACTGTCATTAAAGCTTCACTTAAACGATTCATCCAATAAATGGAAGGTTGTACTTGGTTTGCATGACTAATGTCTAGAGTTACACGCTTAAACGGATTAAATGTCACTCTTTTGTTGATGCTATCCCAAGATTGCTTTTGTGAATTTCGGGTGTAGTATTTCATCAAGTGATGCCACGGGGCTATAATTTGGTTGTTGTCCATCCTATATTCAGGGGCATTGTACGGAGCCTGCATAAATGGCCAAAAAGGCACCATCGGCACTACATCGCCACCATTTACACAGCGGAATATATTTTTTGGTTTCAGGGCGTTTGTGGTACTTAATGCGAAATTAGTTAAGCCTACTTTTGGCGCACCGAAAGTATATAATTTAACGTTTGCATTAAAACGTCGTTTAGCCCAATCCGCGACTAGAGATGCAACCGCACCTCCTAGACTGTGACCAACACAATGCACAGTAGCACTCGGCTTAAGTTCACTCAAAAAAGGTGCTAATTCTGATTTTAAGGTTTCAAATAAAGTATTAAAGCCAGCATGAACACTATGACCTCCATCGCAAACACTTAGGTTAGCTCTACAGTCAGTTGATGCGTCATATAACGAGGCTGTACCTCGAATAGCCAATACCAAATCATTTTTAAATGGATTCATGCGCCCTGTAGAAGAAGTTCCTTTGCCAACGAGTACAAACCCTGTTTGATGACCTGTAGCATGAGCCATTGCTCCGCCAGATACTCCTTTTATTGGGCCGTTTGACAGGTCAAAAGAAAAATGTTTTTCTAAAGAATTTGACGCAATTATTGAGTATCGACCTCTTCGATCTGCTTTCTTTATGTCATAAGAAATTTTAGCTAATTCAGCGCATAAAATGGGTGATAAAGTTGCCATTATAAGTCCTTTTAATTTTGTTTTTCCCAGCGAGCAATACTTTTGATAAAGTGTTCGTCTAATGGATCTTCAGGGTTAATTAGGTGATGTTTTACTTCTTTATCCGTCAAGTCAGCTTTTAAGTTTTTCAAAAAATTTTTAAACTCTTTTGGGTTTTTTAGTCCATGCTGAAAACCTAACCAGAGATTGTAAACCTCACCACCTTTTTCTAAATCTATGATAATTCTGACCACGGGCTCATGAAAAATACTGCCAGGTTTGCGAGATTTTAGAGATTTGGCAGGAAATGAGAAACAACCGTTTTCATCAGTATAAACACTATCTAGTTCTTCATCGTCGTAGGTTAAGCTTCGCTCAACAAGTTGATTGGCTAATGGGGTTCCATTATCAAAAATCTGACCTTTTACTTCGGGGCATAGTTCTACTGTATAGCGAATTAATCCGAGCATTTATCGTTCCTTGTTAATAATCCATGTTTCCATAATTATCCATATAGGGGATAAAACATCAATGTTTTGCTATCAGTATTCTTAATAGCTATAACAATTAAAACAGTGTGAATTGTGGGCTGATTCTAATTTCTGTTCATTAGGTATACAATATCAAAGCTTTATACGGCTTACTTATAATAAGGATATTAAATTGTCGCAGCCTCTTCCTATTCCAGCCCAGCGCTGGTTATCACTTTTATTGTGCGCAATGACCGCGGCCGCGATTACAGTATTTTTAAGTAACGTCAGTTTTGTACAACAAGCCTATATGAAGTGGGGCAGTATTTTATATACGAGCCCTGTACTGCATTATAGCTTTGCTTTTCTTGCAGGTATTGGCATCAAGTTGCTACTAGATAAGTTTTATATCTCCCACGCCAAACGTAGTATTGGGTTTAATTGGCGATATCCACCGGTGACGATAAGTGTATTGTTTAGCTTACTTTTCATTGTCAGTTATGTGTATTCAACGTATTCAGATGAAGCAGTAGAGCAACTAATTGCCCAAACCTTTGGTGCTCTTAAATTTATAGTACTGAGTTTTTTAGCTATTGCAGCGACTACTATCTATCAAACAAAACTCTACACAGAAAAGCCTGTATTTTCAGGGGTGCTGTGCGCGGTATCAGCATTTTATTTATTTTCAGCAATAAACCTAGTTGAGGTAGAACAAGTATTCTGGGTGTTTTTCTGTATAGCAATTGCTTATTTGGGTATGTCGGTATATTTGCTCTGGGAACAGATAAAAGTATCCAACACAGAGTTAATAGTCGAATCAAAACAAGAAGTAGAATTAAAGCTTGAGAGCTTAGAAGATTTTCGAAAATGGTTTAAAGATGATTCAACTATTAAATATACTGAGAAATTAGAGCCTGACTTGCAGGTTTATGCTAATCGTATTACTGAGAGGCTACTTTTAGGCGGTGACAAGGTAGGCTATGAAGCAAGGGGAGCCCAACATATTGCACTATGTGGACCTTTTGGATGTGGAAAAAGTAGCATTATAGATTGTATATCAAATGATTTGGCAAAAAGTTCAGTCCAAGGCAAGGTCTGGATTCATAGTGATATATCTACATGGGGTGCAGCAAGTGGTAGTGTTGCTCATGTGGTACTTAGCCATATTATTGATGACATCAGCCAGCATTTAGATATGTGTGCTTTTCGTTCTTTACCAAAGCATTATACCGAGGCTTTAAAATCTGGAGGCAGCTTTTTTCAATTTGCATCTACACTATTAGCAGGCCCAGTTGATATAGATGCGAACTTTAAAAGGCTTAATGATGTTCTAGAAGCAACCAATCATAAATTACTGATCACCTTGCAGGATGTAGATCGCGGTATGGTTGATGAAAGTGACAAGCGTTTAAACGATATAGCAGTATTGCTCGATAGGTTAAAAAGTAGCGATTTAAGCAACATAAACTTCATTATCGCGATGGGTAATGACAAGCTTGAATATGCAGAGGCTTTAAGTAAAGTTGCTGATCATATAGAGACAATAGCAACCCAAGACTATAAAAAGATACTATGTAAGTGGGCAAAATTATACACAAAAGAAGTATTTGATAATGGTATGGTGTTAACACATTCGCGAATAAGCACTGCTGATCAATACTTTAAACAAAACCCATTTGCCTATCATGAGACCTTTTATCGGCCAGCAATTATATCTAATAGTCTTATAGTTTCAATTCGTATGCTGAAACGGATAATACGTCGTGTGGATCAGTGCTGGACAAAAGAGAAGTTAATGGGTGAGGTTGATTTAGGATCTCTGTTATTACTAGCTACTTTAAGGGAGGCTGAACCAGCATTATTTAATGCTTTTGTAAATTCATATGGAGGCTTAGTTAATGGTAAGACATTACCAGTAGCCAAAATTGAAGATGGTGAGCAACAAACAGTTAATGATACTCTTTTCGGAATGATTGCTGATTTTATAAGTGCAGGTAAGGTACATTTATATAGTGCACTTTTTAAAGAGTTGTTGCAGCTTAAAGAAGATATTACTGATAAAAATGGAAACGGCTTTAAAAGTAACAACAAAAGCAGTGAGCAACACTTAGGTGTAAAACCAGACACTGTTAATTATTTAAAACGTATTTTACTGGAAACAGTTCCTGAAAATGAGCTCAGGGATCAAATTGTTATTGATTCTATAAAATCTTTACCAACGCAGGAATTAGCAAAAAATATCTGCAGTGATTATCGTTGGCAAGAGGCATTTGATCGTTTTGGTAGGATACTTTTTTCAGATGATAAAAACCAAGATAGAGTAGAACAAATTGTTTTTGATGTTTTAGAGCATATTGGAAAAGATCCAAAAGGCTTTTTGACAGAAGGTCTTTTTGAAGAATATACAAAGCAAACCATCGATGATAAAAATTTTGAAAGAGTTTTATACAAGTTAGTAAATTTAGAAAGTGGAGAAAAGTTGCTTGAGCGACAATTGGAAAGATTGCAAAGAAATTTTGAAGGGATAAGCGAAATAAGGCTTGGTAATGGATATTACAAGGATATTAAAGATGAAGCTGATAGAAGGGATGCTGCAACCTATAGTAATGAGCTTTTTCAAGGTCTTAATATAGTTAATTTTTTAAATGAAAATGCGCATAAGTTATCTGAACAATCTTTTTACGTGTGTCTAAGGTTTATAGCTTTTGCGCAGTTAGCTGAAGGTGAATTTGACTTTTTAAATAGGTTAATGAAAAACTTATTGGGAGTTGTTATCAATAATAAAAATACACGGACTGTTGAATTTTTAGTTAGAGCAGCTTCGTCACAACATTTAACGATTAAACATTTGCAAGAGCACTTTTCAGAGCTTTCACCTGAGCAGAAAAGAGATATTTTACAAACACTCGCAAAGCTTAATGATAATCAAGAAAGTAATTCAGATATTGATTTAGCAATAAAAAATCTAAGTTTCATTGAGGGGGTATAATCTTCTGTGCAGCGCGCATTGCTTTGGTGCTCTCTATGGTGAAATTGTTTTCAAGCTAGAATACAGAGCAGCTTTCGTGGTTGAAGCCATCTCCTAAGGGGATTTATACTTACGCTTTAATGTCTTGTAGCTCAGGCTTTAGCCTGAAAAATGTATCGGGATAAATCCCGACCTACAAAAGAACGGAAATACTAGATCTCTGTACAGAGCCGAGCTTAAAACTTACCGCTTAAAGCTCTACTGCTTCTGACTAAATTAGGCTGGTTTTCGCTTCGCTCCAGCCAGCCTACGATGATAAATTTAACGCCGCACTGCTCTTAAACTTACTACTTAAAACGTACGGCTTCTTATAGCTTCGTTTATTCTTCTAACGCTGATACAACAAAATATGGATTCAGATACTCTTCTTTACTGTTATACAGTAGTGGGCTGCCATCGAGTTTACTAACCGTTGCACCAGCTATTTCGGCAATTGCATGGCCTGCACCTGTATCCCATTCACAAGTTGGGCCAAGGCGTGGGTAAATATCTGCACTGCCTTCGGCTACTAAGCATAGTTTTAGTGAGCTGCCCTTTGAGACCATTTCTACGTCATCGAACTGTTTTACAAACTCAGCAAGATCTGGAGAAGGGTGTGAGCGACTGCCAACAACACGAATAAGTCCTTTGTTTGGTTTGCGGGTAACTTTTAGTTCGATTCGTTCATCGCCTTTATCTTTAAAGGCACCGATTGCTTCACTTGCAATATATGAGACGCCCAAAGCGGGTGCATCAACCACAGCTAATACAGGCTTTCCATTTTCGATCAGTGCAATATTGACGGTAAACTCGCCATTTTTCTTGATGAATTCTTTGGTGCCATCTATAGGATCAACTAACCAGTAGCGTTGCCATGTTTGGCGGACCTCCCAGCTTATATCAGCGCTTTCTTCACTTAGAATTGGCACATCTGGGGTAAGGTGTTTTAAGCCATTCACAATCACTTTATGAGCTGCTAGGTCAGCGTCGGTAACAGGGCTTTCATCAGCCTTGTACTCAACATTAAAGTCCTTTTCGTAAATCCCCATAATTGCACTACCCGCTTGGCGCGCGAGGAGTAAGATTTCTTCTAGCAGTTCCGTTTGATTCATGGCTTAACCTATAATTTGCTGTTGTTTTAAATACGCTACCAGTTCTTGCACCGATTGGTCTAGGGTGTTTGCGCTCGTATCGATTTTAATTTCTGGTGAAATAGGGGGTTGATAATCAGAATCGATACCAGTGAAGTGTTTTATCTCACCTGCACGGGCTTTTTTATAGAGACCCTTAGGATCGCGGCTTTCGCAAACGTCTAATGGAGTATCTAAAAATACTTCGATAAATTCACCCTCTTCAACTAAGTTTCTTACCATATCGCGTTCACTTCTAAAGGGTGAAATAAATGCGGTGAGTACCACAAGTCCTGCATCAACCATGAGTTTTGCGGTTTCACCCACTCGGCGAATATTTTCAATACGGTCTTCATCACTAAAGCCAAGATCTTTACATAAACCATGACGTACATTATCACCATCTAATAGGTATGTGTGCACACCTAATTGATTCAGGGCACTTTCTAGTGCATTGGCAACGGTGCTTTTGCCAGAGCCTGAAAAACCAGTAAACCATAAAATAGTTGGCTTATGTTTTTTTTGCTCACTACGCTGTGCTTTAGTGGTAGCGTAGTTATGCCATACGATATTCTCATCCATTGTTTTTACTCTCATTATTGAAATGGAAAAACCAGTGGTATTAATGTCAGCACCGTTATTGAATAAATAATTGATAACGGTAAGCCCATTGCAATGTAATCTTTTAAACGGTAGTTACCTGCACTGTATACCATTAGGTTAGTTTGGTAACCAAATGGCGAAATAAAACTAGCCGATGCACCAAAAGCGACAGCCATAATAAAAGGAAGTGGCGATACATCAAAACCTATGGCTAATGAGTAGGCAACTGGAAACGAAAGTGCCGCGGCTGCATTATTGGTAATGAGCTCGGTAAACATCACGGTCATTAAGAAAATGGCAATGAAAGCACCATAAGGTCCAAAATCGCCAAGCACGTATAACATACCTGATGATATTTCACCGGCAAGGCCTGTGCCTATCATTAATTTAGCTAGGCCGATAGCACTGCCTACCACAGCGAGTAGCTCAATCGGAAAGCGGCGCTTTACTTCACTAAGTTTAATTGTGCCAGTTAGCATTAGGCCGATCAGTAAAACAAGTAGACCTTTAATCAAGGGGACGATTCCAAGAATGCTCAGGCCTAAAACCCCCGCAAAACTGGCCAATACGATATTAGATTTCTTTGGCTTTAAGTGAGTTTGTAAATCAAGGCCTGAAATATAAACAAATTCTCTTTTAAGGTCAGGAAGTGAGTAAAACTCTTTACCTGGTGCAAGAATGAGTGAGTCACCAGCTTGTAGTTGTACTTTACCTAAACCACCTTGCAAACGGTCGTGGCCGCGGCGAATGGCAATAACCGCCGCATGGAATTGCTCACGAAAACGCACTTCCTTAACTGTTTTACCTATGTATTTAGAGGAGTGGCTGACAACGACTTCAACTAAGTGCTCAACATCTTTTTCGTGTTTGTCGTGAACGACTTTTAGGCCATCAAACTGAGTAAGCAGAGGTACCGATTTTATGTCACCGACAAACAAGAGCACGTCACCTTCTTTAATCACTTGCTTTGGTGTGACTGCACAGATACGTTTATCTTCACGGATGATCTCGGCTAAGAATAGGTCTTTAAGTTCACGAAGGCCGTTTTCTTCAACGCTTTTACCCGCGAGTTGTGAGCCAGTTTCAACTTTACCTTCTAGATAGAAAGGGACGACTTCTTGATCGTTTTTGCCATTATCAGGAAGGTATTTCAACATCACAATGATAGTGATTAAGCCAACACTTAAAGCACCCAAGCCCACTAATGTAAAATCAAAAAAGCCTAGGGGCGCCATGCCAGCTTCTACTGCAAAACCATTAACAATTAAGTTAGTTGATGTGCCAATTAGGGTAATCGTGCCCCCTAAAATTGCAGTGTACGACAAGGGCAACAACAATTTAGACGGGGAATGAGTTGGACTGTCTTTTATTGCACTAATCAGTGAGGCCACAACCGCCGTATTATTAGTAAATGATGATAAAAAAGCGGTAGATAAACCAAGTTTAGTCACTGAGCTGGTTAGACTTCCTTTAGAAAGTGACTGAGCAAGTTTTTGTACTAACGTGGTTTTTTCTACAGCAATAGACACTAATACAAGCAGTATTAAAGTAATTAAAGAGGGGTTTGCATAGTTCACCAGCATATCTTCAAGGCTTATAAGCCCTGCTAGATAGCTAATACCAATGGCGCCAACAAATAACCATGCTGGTTTTAGTCGTGTGCCAAATAGGCACCCGACTAATACCAGCATAATGCCTGTTAATACCAGCTGTTGATACATGCTATTACTTCCTATAACAGGCGAAAAGTGATCATTTAAGCTTAGTTATATCAAGCGCTTGCCAGTGAGGGAAGTGCTTGCGTACTAAAGCGTTAAATTCAACTTCAAAGTCGCTAAAGTTACTTTGCTGTTCTTCGATGTTAAGTAATTGCTCAATCATACCTGCTGCCACAGTTAGGTTTGATAGGCGATCGATTAGGATAAACGCACCTGTTTCATGATTGCTGTGGTACTCATCAGCCAAAATTGTTTCTGTCAGCTCTAAGGTTACAATAGCAATTTCGTTCAGCTGTAATGAGTCAGCTTGACCATGCTCTAAGGTATTTACATCAATGGTGTGATCGATTTTTCTTACCACTGCTGAGGTATTCTTGCTACCTAACTTAAAGTTGTAGCTTTTACCTAATACAAGCGGCGCTTCGTGCATCCATACTAATTTAGCTTGAATACGATTTGTAACAGCGGCTTTTGAAGCGGCTGGTACAATCACATCACCACGGCTGATATCTATTTCGTCGTTTAATGTTAAAGTGATTGCTTGACCTGCTTCAGCGGTATCTAAGTTGCCATCAAAAGTCACAATCTCTTTGATACTTGAGCTTTTACCCGATGGTAGCACTTTCACTGCATCACCAACACTGAACTTGCCAGAGGTTAAAGTACCTTGGAAGCCACGGAAGTCTAAGTTAGGGCGCACGACATATTGCACCGGAAGGCGTGCTTCAAAACCGTTATCAATTTCAGCAGCTGGTGAGTCTTCAAGTAACTCAAGCAGTGGTTTATCAGTGTAGTAAGGAGTGTGCTCTGAGCGTGTTACTACGTTGTCACCTTTAAGTGCAGACATAGGCACAAACTTGATATTCGTAACGTTTAGCTGCTCCGCAAATTTAAGATAATCCGCTTTGATTTTCTCATACACAGTTTCATCAAAGTCGACGATGTCCATCTTGTTGATAGCAACTACAAACTGCTTAATACCAAGCGAATCACAGATAAAACTATGGCGTTTTGTTTGTACTTGTACACCGTAACGCGCATCCACCAAGATAATAGCTACATCACTGGTTGATGCACCGGTTACCATGTTGCGTGTGTACTGCTCATGCCCTGGTGTGTCAGCAATGATGAATTTACGTTTTGCTGTTGAGAAGTAACGATAAGCAACGTCAATCGTAATACCTTGTTCGCGCTCAGCTTGTAAGCCATCAACAAGGAGTGCTAAATCAAGCTCTTCACCGGCATTACCGACTTTTTCATTGTCTTTATGCAGGGCTGCAAGTTGGTCTTCATAAATTTGGTGACTGTCATGTAAAAGGCGGCCAATCAGCGTTGATTTACCGTCATCAACGCTACCACATGTCAGCATGCGTAAAAGGCTTTTATCTTGTTGACGTGCAAGGTAAGCGTCGATGCCTAACTCTCTTACTTCGTTAATCGTGTCGTTTGTTTTAGACATTAGAAATAGCCCTCACGTTTTTTCTTTTCCATTGAACCAGCTGAGTCATGATCAATCACGCGGCCCTCACGCTCAGAAGAGGTTGAAAGTAGCATCTCTTCAATAATTTCCGTTAAGGTTCCTGCCGTTGATTCCACAGCCCCCGTTAACGGGTAACAACCAAGGGTACGGAAACGCACAGATTTCATTTCTGGTACTTCGCCTTCCTCAAGAGGCATGCGCTCATCATCAACCATGATTAGCGTGCCGTTACGCTCAACAACTGGGCGTTCTTTGGCAAGGTAAAGTGGAACCATTTCAATGTTTTCTTGATAGATATACTGCCAAATATCAAGCTCAGTCCAGTTCGATAACGGGAAAACACGAATACTTTCACCCGGGTTAACTTGGCTGTTATATGTATTCCAAAGCTCTGGACGTTGGTTTTTTGGATCCCATCTGTGGTATTTGTCACGGAATGAGTAAACACGCTCTTTAGCACGAGATTTCTCTTCGTCACGACGTGCCCCACCAAACGCAGCATCAAAGCCGTATTTGTCCAGTGCTTGCTTTAAACCTTGGGTTTTCATGATGTCAGTGTGCTTTGCTGAGCCGTGTACGAATGGGTTGATATCAATCTCTAACCCTTCAGGGTTTTTGTGGACGATTAAATCAAAGCCGTATTCTTTGGCTAGGCGGTCACGAAACTCGATCATTTCCTTAAACTTCCAGTTGGTATCAACATGTAATAATGGAAATGGGATCTTTGCTGGGTAAAACGCTTTGCGTGCTAAGTGTAATAACACCGATGAATCTTTACCTATCGAGTAAAGCATCACCGGATTTTCAAACTCAGCAGCCACTTCGCGCATGATCTTGATACTTTCAGCTTCTAATTGCTGAAGGTGTGTTAAAGCCATTGTTAGTCGTCCTACTAAAATGATTAAAAGTTAAATTACGCTACGCCTGTAATAGGCTGGGCAAAGCTGCTGGTTTGTTCGGTTTGTCCGAACCATGCAAGCTGGTGATGCAATGATGCAACTTCGCCTATAATTAGTAAAGCGGGTGAGATAATACTATGACGGGCGATTAAGTCCGCCAATTCACCCAGTTGCCCAGTAACGACACGCTGTTCTTTTCGCGTACCATTTTCGATAATGGCAACTGGTGTTTCTGCACCACGGCCATGTTTTAATAATTGTGCTTGAATATGGGGAGATTTAATGACACCCATATAAATAGCCAAAGTTTGATTTGGTTTTGCGAGTGATTGCCAATCAAGTTCTTGACCATCTTTTTTACAGTGTCCTGTCACAAATTGAATAGCTTGTGCATGGTCTCTGTGTGTTAGAGGGATCCCAGCATAAGCACTGCAACCGGCAGCAGCAGTGATACCCGGTACGATTTGGTAACGTACTTGATTTGCGGCCAGCACTTGTACTTCTTCACCACCACGACCATAAATAAACGGGTCGCCTCCTTTAATACGGCATACTTTTTTACCTTGTTTGGCAAAATCTACCAGCATTTGATTGGTATCTTCTTGTGCAACACTGTGATCGCCCAAGCGTTTGCCAACACAGACTAAATCAGCATCACGGCGCACTAGTTCCATAATTTCATCAGAGACTAAATAGTCATACACAACGACGTCGGCTTGTTGCATTAATTGCAGTGCTTTTAGTGTTAATAACTCAGGGTCGCCAGGGCCTGCACCGACAACATACACTTCGCCTTCAGGCTCTGGCTTTGCATCTAACAGTTGCTCTAACTGCACAGTTGCTGCCTCGGTATTACCCGCTTGCACTTTACTCACGACCGATGAGTCAAACACCCCTTCCCAAAATTGGCGACGGTCAGCAAAGTGCTTGAAACGCTGTTTTACTTTATCGCGAAAGCTACCAACTAACGTAGCAAGTGGGCCAATATGTTGTGGAATAAGGGTCTCGAGTTTTTCACGTAACCGACGTGCAAGTACGGGGGCAGTGCCAGCACTTGAAATAGCAATTGTGATTGGATCACGGTCAACAATCGAAGGAAAAATAAAGCTGCATTTAGGCTGGTCATCAACCACATTAACGAAAATATTACGCGCATTGGCACGTTCAAAAACGTCATTATTGACGCTGTCGATATCCGTCGCCGCAATAACTAGCATTTGTTGATCTAAATACTGTTCTTTAAATGTATCAACGATAAGCGTTACTTCACCTTGCGTTGCAAGCGCAGTAAGTTCATCACAAAACTCAGGGGCGACTAGCGTTACATTGGCACGTGCTTTTAAAAATGCACGGCACTTGCGTAACGCAACATCTCCACCGCCGACTACCAATACAGGTTTGTCGTCTAACTTGGTAAAGATAGGTAAATATTGCACGTTGTTCTCACCCCTAAAACACATCAAAGAAACTGCTTATTGCAGGCAAGCAGAATATAGTGCTCTAAATAAAGTAAAAAATAATTAAAACCAAGTTTATATAACTAAAAGTTATATTTGGTGGCTTTGTTTGGCTTAAGGCTTAGTTAACAAGGGATTGCGGCGAGTTACAAGGAAATTAAATGCCTTATGGTGATTAGTTATGATTTATAGCCAGATCATAAAAATTTGCTACTATAGGGTACTAATATGGCAACACAAAATAAGATCAATGACTAATATGCAAACAATCGCTGCCCAAGCGGTGGCACTAATGGATTTAACAACACTGAATGACACCGACACTACAGAGTCTATTAATAACTTAGTTGCGAGTATTGAGCCAAAGTTAGGCATTCCTGCTGCGGTTTGTGTGTATAGTCAGTTTGTTAGTGACGCTAAGCTTGCACTCGCTGAGCGTGAGTTACAACAAGTTAAAGTGGCTACTGTGACTAACTTCCCTGGTGGGGAGCAGCCATTAGAACAAGTCATTAGTGAAACCTTGTTTGCTATTGAACGCGGAGCCGATGAAGTAGACTTAGTGATTCCATACAAAGCACTGATTGCCGGTGATGAACGCAAAGTTTTAGAGTATGTTCAAGCGTCAAAAGATGCCTGCGGTACTCAAGTGCAACTCAAAGTGATCATTGAAAGCGGTGAATTGACCAATGAGTTGATTGCTACAGCAACTAAGCTGGCGATAGAAGGCGGTGCCGACTTTGTTAAAACCAGTACCGGTAAAGTCGCTGTGAATGCCACCCTTGCGGCGACTAAGGTTATTTTAGAGACCATTAAAGCAAGCGATAAAAAGGTGGGTTTTAAAGCGGCGGGTGGAGTCAGAACTGTTACTGACGCTGCTGAGTATTTGGCTTTAGCTGAGTCAATTATGGGTGAAGCGTATTTACAACCCGATCTTTTTCGATTTGGCGCTTCAGGCTTATTAAGTGATGTGTATATGATATTAAATGAATCGTGAAAGTGAGCAAGAAAAAATAGCGCTAGAGCACGGTGCGGCAAAGCTATTTTTACGCTGTTACGAAAAGCAATTTGGTGTAACTATGCGTAATATCTGGCATAACACACCGAGTAAGCCCGATGTAAGTTGCTATAAAGGTGATGAGCGACTCGATATCGAAATAGCGCATTTATATGCCAGTGAAACAGAAGCGATGGCGGTACTTGGCCGACCTTTATCGATTGGCATGCAACGAGACCTTGCGGAAATGGCGTTAGCACCAAGTAGTGAACGTTTGCACTGTGCGTTACATCGTTTGCTCGCGCAAAAAGCGAAAAAGCATTATGAGTCTACTCACCCTTGGTTATTGATACGAAATGCCAGTACGATTTGGCATCTAGAAGATTTTAAGTCAGTACTTACTAACTTAAAAGTGCCAGCAGAGCACCCATTTCAACAAATTTGGCTACTGTGTGATTTTTACCGTGGCGAATTGATACAAATTTTGTAGTGATAAACGAAAGCATGTACAGCCAGTGCTAGCACTGGCTGTTATTTTGCTTAGTTGAATTTAAAAATACTGCCAAGGCTTTCTAAACTTGATTTGTTTGTTTTGGCAATACACCCTGAATCATCAAGAGACTTTTTGGTCGTCTCATCCGCAAGACCAGTCACTTTGAGCTTATTTTCTTGCTGATACTCAGTGAGTGCAATCACGGTTGCTTCATCGTACTCTACGTCTTCTACTTCATATTCTTCGTAGTGAGGCTGTCTTTTCAAATAACCCAAACAAACCAAGTTCAGTCGTGACATCGCCAAGTCTGTTTTTTCGTAGTAAGGCATTCTATGATTAGGAACAGTAACTGATGCCACTGCTGCTTTAGTGGGGGCTGCAGCTGCAGTTACTTTTAGTGGTGCAGGCGCTGTGTGACCAGCCGCTATCGTGTTATCACTATTGTAACGATAATAGGTCGCTGGCACTTTTGATTCTAAGAACTCAACCGCTTTTATAATCACTTCACGTAATGCTTTTTCTTTTGGCGTGTTTGACCAACTACTCAGGTTGCCGCCGACTAGGGCGCCACCAAAGTTAGTTGCAGCAGAGGTAAAATTAAAATCTTTACTACCACCTTCTACGCTAGTGGCTGCTAGAATACGAGAGGTACGGGTGTCTATTAAGCGTAAATCAATAGCCATGTGTGAACTTGAAAAGCCCGCTGATACTGAGCTAAATACATCACCAATAAACCCACCACTGCCTACACGAGTACCAGAGTTGTCGTCATCGAACTCTGTGACCGCTGCTACAACCACAATTTCGGCACCCTCTATTTCGCCGTAGGCTGCACCTGATGCTGCACTTACTCGACCTGATACCGCTAAGTCTTGCTCTGATAAAACAGCATCAAGCGCTTGTCGCTCTAAAACGATAAATCGATTGGTACTAACTAGTGCAGTTGTTAGCTGATCTGCCATACCTTCACCAATTTCTTTACGCCACCAACGCGAGTCGTTGGACTTATCGGTAAAGCGTGCCACAGCGACTCTGGCTTTAGGGCCATTGTATTGTTGTTGTGCGACTTCGTTTATATTCGGGCTGTTGTTATTGCTTGTGGTTGTCGTCGTACTTTGGCATGCAGTTAGTGCAGCAGCAATTAAAGTGAGCGTAATCGCTTTGTGTGTTTTGGTGAGCATATGACTTTCCTTAACTTATATCTCATGCAGTAAATAACGCCACAATACGGGCTTTGTTTTTATGAATGTTTATTAGGATAAGTTATAAAAATCAGTACATTAAAAATAGCACTCAAGCGAAAAGTTTATTCACTCACACGAAATTAGCGCGTTTTTGATGGTTATCTCGATACTGTTTTGGTGAGAGGCCAAAATAACTTTTAAAGCTTCGAGCAAAATAACTTTGCGAGCTAAAGCCATTTTGTTCAGCTATCAGACCAATTGCTGATGTGCTATTGATTAGGTGTTCTTTTGCAAACTCTAAACGTGTATTGCGCAAATAGTCTGATGGAGTTTGTGAATATAATGCTTTCATTTTTAATTGAAGTGCACGGGGGCTTAAACATAATGCAGAGGCAAGTTGTTCGACGGAGAAACTTTCATCTTGATAATGAGTTTGCACTACCTGCTTAAGCTTTTCTGTAAAGGAGTAGTCTTTATTGTGAACCGTAATCTGTGCGGATGAGTCTGTGTGTAGCGGGGCAGCAAGCTGCGCCGTTAAATGCTGGTTTAAGATGTGTCTTAAATTAAGCAACCCCTTAACACGACTGATCAGTATTGCTGGTTCAAACGGTTTACTTAAAAAATCATCGGCTAATAAATCGAGGCCTTTTAAACGACTATTTTTGTCTGCCTTTGCAGAAAGCAATAGGACAGGAATGTGGCTGGTGGCGGGGTTGGCACGTAGTTTAGTCAATAGTTGATAGCCATCCATATTAGGCATCATGACATCACTAATGATTAGGTCTGGCAGGCTCGTTTGACATAGTTCAATAGCTTGTTGACCATCAATTGCGCAGATACAACGAAACTCCTCATTAAATAACGAAAGTAATAGCTCAGCCATGTCTTGGTTATCCTCAACAATGAGAATAGTTGGCTGTGAGGAGTGCAGTTCAATTGAGTTATTTATATGTTTACCAGAGGCGATTGCAAGAGGAAGTGACACATTAAAACAGCTTCCTTTGTTAACTTGACTTTGTAGGGTGATTATACCGCCATATTCTTCAACTAGCTGCTTTACCAAGGTTAGGCCGATTCCACTTCCTGACTCTTCTGATGTTGCCACGCGGGTAAAGCGTTTAAAAACTTGTTGCTGATGCTTGTCGGCAATTCCGATACCCGTATCAATAATGCTAAATATTGCCCGTTGCTGTTCCATCGAGAGGCTAATACTAACTTTACCACCTTGTGGGGTGTACTTTAGGGCATTACTAATTAGGTTACTAAAGATAGAGTGAGCATGCTCGGGAGCAAGGGCAATCATGCATTCTTCTGCCGTATTAGTGTGAAAATTAAATTGCAGTTGCTTTTGCTTAAAGAGCGGCGTGAAATCGTTTACCAGGTTGGTCAGAAAATCATTTAATGAATACGGTGATACCGTGTAAATAGCTGTACTTGGACGTTTACTTAGTTGTAAAAGTTGATTAATGAGCTCAAGCAAACGCTGGCAATTGCGCTTTATACTAGCAAGTTGCGTTTGTGTATGTTGGTCAGTATTACTCTGCTGTAACTGACTTATCGGAGCAAGTATTAAGCTCAGTGGTGTTTTTAGCTCATGGCTAATGTTATCTAGAAATTGATCTTTTAATTTGTTTAATTCAATTTCAGTTTGCTTTTCTTGCTCAGCGAGTTTGCGTTGGTACAGTGCATTTAAAAGTAGCCAAGTTAGCGTTAATGCCATGATTAGGTAGATGCCATAGGCTAATTTACTTTGCCACCAAGGAGGCACAACAGTTAACTTTAGCAAGGCGGCACTGTCACTCCACTGGCCGTATTGATCTTTTGCCTTGATTAATAATTGGTAGTTACCAGCTGGAAGTTGTGGGTAGTTGACTTGCCTAAGAGAGGCATCTGTATACAAAAACTGTTTATCAAAGCCTGCTAACTTGTAGCCATATTGATAATGTTTTGGCGTGGCTGCATTATTTAATGCACTAAATTTAAAGCCAATAACGCCAGCTGATTGCTCAAAAGAGAGTGAATGGGTGGAACTGGCAAGCGTATTTGTTTGCTTACCGAAGTGATTGCTCTCAATTGCGTGGTTGTTCAGTAATAGCTCAGTTAATACCGGAGTAGGGGGAGCGTGCGATAAGGTTAACTGCTCAGGATAAAAGTGGTTATAACCATTAATACCGCCAAAGAATAATTCGCCATCGTCTGCTTGAAAGCTTGCGCCCAGTATAAATGATTGGTGCTGAATACCGTCTTCTGGCAAAAATTGCTGCATTTGTTCTGTGACAGGATTATAGCGTGTTAGTCCGCCGTTGGTTGCTAGCCAAAGCATGTCTTGCTGATCAGTTAAAATATCAAAAATATTATCATTCGCTAAGCCGTGCTGCTCGGTAATTTGTTTAACGTTAAAATTATCTTTATTGACTTGGTTCAGTCCCTGCATTGTACCAACCCAAATGATGTTCTTTTTTAGCAGTAAAGAAGTCACCATGTTATGACTAAGCCCTGTATCGGCTGAGCTTTGTTGATCCAATAAACTAAATTGCTCACTTGCAATATCTAACTTATTGAGCCCTGCTCGGGTGCCAATCCAAAGAGCATGGTCATCACTATCATAGGCAAGTGTAAATACAGTGTTGTTCGCAAGGCTGTTGCTTGTGTCGTTATGCTTGAAGTGAGTTACTTTAGCTGATTCAGGCTCAAACCGAGTAAGTCCTTGGTTACTGCCAAGCCAAAGTGCACCCGTTTTGTCACTGGTTATCGCGTAAACACGATCACTCGCTAGCTGGTGGCTTTGCATGGTGAAAATTTCAAAGCTATCACTACCATCCTGATACTTAACTAAGCCGCCACCGTAAGTGCCTACCCATAACTGATGATTGTTATCTTCATGGAGGGCAAATATATTACTGTTTGGTAGTGCGTCTTTATAGTGATGATAGCCTTGGGTTGTTTTACGATTGAGTCCATCACGAGTGCCAATCCATACCTCTCCATTGGCTCTTTTTATGATTGAGCGAACAAAATTATGGCTCAAAGAATGTAGCTGAGAGGTTGTTGATTGATGAGAAAACTGCTGCTGTTTGGGGTCATACCGATGTACACCATAGCCATCAGTCCCTAGCCAAATAATACCTTGTGGGTCTTGATAAAGTGAAAGGAGATAATCACTGCTTAAACTATTTTGCTCTTGTTTATCATGGCGATATTGAATGTATTCTTTTTGCAAGTCTGCCTCAGCAGGCAAAAAGTATAAACCTTGCCCATAGCTTGTTAGCCAAAGATTGTTTTGAGCATCAATAAGGCTGTCAGTGATCCAGATACCTTTAAAGTGCTTAATTGGTTCACTCACTAACGTTGTTAGATTAAGCGTATAGAGTCCTTGCTTGCCGCCAACGAGTAACTTCTCGTGATTAAGTAAATTGAGATGCCATAACGGTGAGCTGATATTAGCGTATTGAGTAAATTGCTGCGTATTTGGATTAAATGAAAGTAACCCTTGGCTGGTAGCAAGCCAAAGCCGTTTATCAGTAACGATGATATCGCGAATGAGGGTGTTTTGTTGAGCATGTGCTTTAAATTGAAAATGTTTGAACTCGTTAGTGCTTAAATCAAAATAGCTTAATTTACCTTGCTCATGACCAAGCCAAAGATTACCCCTTGGTGTGAATGCCATCGACCAAATTTTATCGTCACTCAGCCCTGAATTCTTGCCTGAGGAGAATACTTCGAACTCGCCAGTATGCGTGTTAAGGCGATTGAGTCCCTTACTTGCAGTTGCAAACCAGAGTTGTTGATGCTGATCTTTTTGGCAGGAAGTGATCCAATTTCCCGAGATGCTTTTGCTATGCTTGTTGGCTTTAAAACGTTTAAATTCATAACCATCAAAACGATTTAACCCGCCTTGTGTGGCCAGCCATAAAAAGCCTTGTTGATCAGTTATACTGCAATTGATGGAGTTTTGACTTAAACCTTGCTGACTATTAAAAGTTGTCAGGTGTAATGGGCGAGCATTAGCAAGCTGACTAACAAGCAAAGTGATAGTAAACAATACAACGTAGCGGGCAAATTTTAACGGCAACACATGTATCCATGTCGTTTTCAGTTCCTTTATTGGGTTATAATAAACTGCTTTTTAATCAATGTTAATATTGATTTTTAAATAGACTGACGAGAATTTAACTTCTGGGTATCTTTTACACTTGTGTTAATGAATTGCGTAAGTATAATAGGCATCCACTTTGCAGGGGCGTAGTTCCAATTGGTAGAACAGCGGTCTCCAAAACCGACGGTTGGGAGTTCGAATCTCTCCGCCCCTGCCACTTTTACACTGTGTGTGAAGTCTAAAATTAAAAATCGGTTTAAATAGTCAGTTTTTAAGTTTAGATTTTAATGGATTAACCCTGCCAAAGAGCAGGGTTGTTGTGTCTGTAGTTAAGGTAATAATATTATGAGCACGAATGTAGAAACACCATCAAGTGCGATGGATTCAGTGAAGTGGATTGTAGCGATAGCGCTACTAGCAGGCGCAGTCGTTGGTAACCACATGTACGCAGACCAATCTGTATTATTACGTGCAATTGGCGTAGTAGTTGCTGTTGCAGCAGGTTTAGGTATTGCCTCACTTACTGAAAAAGGCCGTACTTTTATTGCGTTTGCAAAAGAGGCACGTATTGAAGTGCGTAAAGTTGTTTGGCCAACGCGCCAAGAAACAACCCATACGACCTTAATTGTTATGGTTGCAACTGTGATTATGGCACTTATCCTGTGGGGATTAGATGGCATTTTATTCCGCGCTGTAGGCTTTTTAACTGGATTGGAGATCTGATCCCATGTCGGATGAGAAGAACGAAAAGAAACTACGTTGGTACGTAGTACAAGCTTTCTCGGGTTATGAGAAGCGTGTTGCACAAACTATTCTTGAGCACATCAAGATCGAAGGTTTGGAAGATAGTTTTGGTGAGGTTTTAGTACCCACTGAAGAAGTTGTTGAGATGCGCGCTGGTCAAAAGCGTAAATCTGAGCGTAAATTCTTCCCAGGTTACGTATTAGTAGAAATGGACATGAACGATGCAAGCTGGCACTTAGTGAACAGCACTGCGCGTGTAATGGGCTTTATTGGTGGTACATCAGACCGTCCTGCACCAATCAGCAAAAAAGAAGCTGATCGCATCTTAAATCGTCTGCAAGAAAACGCTGAAGCACCAAAACCTGCAACATTATTTGAACCAGGCGAAGTTGTTCGCGTTATTGATGGTCCATTTGCTGATTTCAGCGGTGTCGTTGAAGAAGTGGATTACGAAAAGAGCCGCGTGAAAGTATCTGTACTTATCTTTGGTCGTTCGACACCGGTTGAGCTTGAATTTGGTCAAGTTGAACAAGACAAATAAGTAAAAAATTAAAGCTGTCAAAATCGCTTAATATTTTGGCAATAAGCTTGAAAAAGGCCGTTGATTAACTTATAATCAGCGGCCTTTTTGTGTTAGGGCAAGTTATCACTTGTTTTATCACGAAAAGTGAGAACCAATTTTTAAACTGGGAAGCCGTTAGAGTACGCGTCCTCGCGCGCACAAGGCTATGACCCACCAAATGAGGTATTTATTATGGCTAAAAAAGTTGAAGCTATTATCAAGCTACAAGTTGCCGCTGGTATGGCTAACCCTAGTCCTCCAGTAGGTCCAGCACTAGGTCAACACGGTGTAAACATCATGGAATTCTGTAAAGCGTTCAACGCACGTACAGAGTCTATCGAAAAAGGCGCTCCAGTTCCTGTAGTGATCTCTGTTTACGGTGACCGTTCTTTCACGTTCGACATGAAAACTCCACCGGCTGCTTACTTACTTAAGAAAGCTGCAGGTATCAAATCAGGTTCTGGCCGTCCTAACACTGAAAAAGTGGGTACAGTTACTCGTGCTCAACTTGAAGAAATCGTTGAGACAAAACGACCTGACCTTACAGCGGCTGATATGGACGCTGCAGTTCGCACTATCGCAGGTTCTGCGCGTGCGATGGGCTTGAACGTAGAGGACTAAGATAATGGCAAAATTAACTAAACGTATGCGTACAATCCGCGAAAAAGTGGATGCGACTAAAGATTACGAAATCAACGAAGCCGTTGCTCTTTTAAAAGAGTTAGCGACAGCTAAATTCGTAGAAAGTGTTGACGTTGCTGTTAACCTTGGTATCGATGCTCGTAAATCTGACCAAAACGTTCGTGGTGCAACTGTACTACCTAACGGTACTGGTCGTGAAGTTCGTGTTGCTGTATTCACACAAGGCGCTAATGCAGATGCTGCGAAAGAAGCTGGTGCTGAATTAGTGGGCATGGAAGATCTTGCTGAACAAGTTAAGAAAGGCGAGATGAACTTTGACGTTGTTGTTGCATCTCCAGACGCTATGCGTGTTGTTGGTCAACTAGGTCAAATCTTAGGCCCACGTGGTCTAATGCCAAACCCTAAAACTGGTACTGTAACACCTAACGTTGCAGAAGCAGTTAAAAACGCGAAAGCAGGTCAAGTTCGTTACCGTAACGACAAGAACGGTATCATCCATACTACTATCGGTAAGGTTGATTTCACTGCTGAGCAACTTCAACAAAACCTTGAAGCTCTTATTGTTGCGCTTAAGAAGGCTAAACCTTCTCAAGCAAAGGGTACTTACGTGAAAAAAGTAACTATCTCTACAACAATGGGCGCAGGTGTTGCTGTTGACCAAAACTCTTTAAGCACAGTTGTTGCTTAATTAAGAGTTTACATGGCGCGAAATTTAAACTATAATTTTGCGCCATTTTGTTGAGAAAGTTAATTTCGAAACAAGTAAAGAATTCGGGTTGAAGTCCATAATTTCGTACTGCCTTCGGGTAAAAACGATAAATTGGGCTTCCGTCCAAGACCGTAGGCGGCTTCGGCCTTAATGAATTTTACCTACGTAGACGGTGTGAATCCCCAGATAGATTTTTCCTAATCTTCTGGCTCTCGCCGTAAAAAGCATCTCCATCATTGATGGGGAAGAGTAGAACAGGGAAGCCTATGTAGGCGACCCATTAAACCAGGAGTAACACCCATGGCTTTAAATCTTCAAGGCAAAAAAGCAATTGTTGCTGAAGTCAACGAAGCAGCCACTGGTGCTCTTTCTGCAGTTGTTGCAGATTCTCGTGGTGTAACAGTTGGTGCTATCACTGCCCTTCGTAAAGAAGCTCGTGAAGCTGGTGTATGGATGAAAGTTGTTCGTAACACATTAGCTAAACGTGCTGTTGAAGGTACAGATTTTGAGTGCCTTTCTGACTCACTTGTTGGTCCAAGCTTAATCGCTTTCTCATCAGAGCACCCAGGTGCTGCTGCGCGTATCTTCTCAGATTTCGCGAAAAAGAATGAGAAATTCGAAGTTAAGACGGCTGCATTTGAAGGTAATGTAGTAGACGCAGCTATGCTAGCAACTCTACCTACTTACGACGAAGCTGTTGCACGCTTAATGAGCGCTATGAAAGAAGCGTCTGCTGGCAAATTGTGTAAAACAATTGAAGCAGTACGTGTACAGAAAGCTGAGCAAGCTGCTTAATTTTAAGCTGTTTTTTTGTTCACTTTCGGTGTAATATTTTTTTTGGGCTAGTATTAGTCCGTAATAATTAGGAAATTTGTAATGTCTGTAACTAAAGACCAAATCCTTGATGCTATTGCTGAAATGTCAGTAATGGACGTTGTTGCTCTAGTTGAAGCAATGGAAGAGAAATTCGGCGTAACTGCAGCTGCTGCTGTTGTTGCTGGTCCTGCTGCTGAAGCAGCTGAAGAAAAGACTGAGTTTGACGTAATCCTTACTGGCGCTGGCGCTAACAAGGTTGCTGCAATCAAAGCTGTACGTGGTGCAACTGGTCTTGGCCTTAAAGAAGCGAAAGCTCTTGTTGAATCAGCTCCTGCACCTCTTAAAGAAGGTGTATCTAAAGAAGAAGCTGAAGCGCTTGCAAAAGACCTTACTGAAGCTGGTGCTGAAGTTGAGGTTAAGTAATCTAGCTTACGCTAGGTTCGCTGCCTGAGTAATCAGGCAAGGGCTGGTGATTATTTAATCACCGGCCTTTTTGCGCTATGGAGCGATGCAATCCTGTAGCGCAAATAAAATCTAGTTTTCTCTTTATTTTCAAGTTGTTACCTTTTTTGGTATTGAAAGTGACAGAGCAAAATAGAACAACAATTTAATGTTGTATATCTTGGCATAGATGCCAGTTAAGTCTGTTCTTACAAGAACAGGTCGGGTCAAAGATCAGCAAGCTGAGGAACCCCATGGCTTACTCTTATTCTGAAAAGAAACGTATCCGTAAGGATTTTGGTAAACGTCCACAAGTTTTGGATATACCTTTCTTACTGTCGACGCAGTTAGAATCGTTTAAAAAATTCTTAGTCCCTGACGCTGATGGCGATCACGGTTTGGAAGCTGCTTTCCGTTCTGTGTTTCCGATCAAAAGCTACTCGGGAAATTCTGAGCTACAATACGTCAGTTATCGTATTGGTGAGCCAGTATTCGATGTAAAAGAATGTCAAATTCGCGGTGTGACTTATTCTGCTCCACTTCGCGTAAAATTGCGTCTTGTGGTGATGGACAAAGAAGCACCAGGCACAGTTAAAGACATAAAAGAGCAAGAAGTTTACATGGGCGAAATTCCGCTCATGACTGATACCGGTACCTTTGTAATCAATGGTACAGAGCGTGTTATCGTTTCTCAGCTACACCGTAGCCCTGGTGTATTCTTTGATAACGACCGCGGTAAAACTCACTCGTCAGGTAAAGTACTTTATAACGCGCGTGTAATTCCTTACCGTGGTTCATGGTTAGACTTCGAGTTTGATGCAAAAGATAACCTATATGTACGTATTGACCGTCGTCGTAAATTACCGGCGTCAATTATCTTACGTGCTCTAGAGTTCTCTACGGAAGAAATCCTAGATATCTTCTTCGATACCACTGCGTTTGAAGTAACTGACGGTAAAGTTCTTATGGAACTTGTACCTTCACGTTTACGCGGTGAAACTGCCGCTTTTGATATCAAAGGCGAAGACGGTGAAGTCCTTGTTGAAGCGGGTCGTCGTATTACTGCGCGTCACATCAAGAACATCGAGAAAAAAGGTATTAACCAATTAGAAGTACCGCATGAGTACATCATTGGTCGTGTTGTAGCTAAAAACTATGTTGACGAATCAACGGGTGAGATCATCGCTAACGCGAATGATGAGCTATCACTTGAGCTAATGGCTGAATTGGTTAAAGCAGGTCACACTAAGATTGATACATTATATATCAACGAAGTGGACAGCGGCGCCTACATGTCAGATACATTACGTATCGACACAACAAGCAACCGTTTAGAAGCATTAGTAGAAATTTATCGCATGATGCGCCCAGGTGAGCCACCGACGAAAGACGCGGCTGAAGCCTTGTTTGATAACTTGTTCTTCTCTGAAGAGCGTTATGATCTATCAACAGTAGGTCGTATGAAGTTCAATAGCCGTGTAGGTTATGACTCAGATACAGGCCCTGGCACATTATCGAAAGAAGACATCGTAGCTGTTATGAAAGTGCTTATCGCTATTCGTAACGGTGTTGGCGATGTTGATGATATCGACCACTTAGGCAACCGCCGTATCCGTAGTGTTGGCGAAATGGCTGAGAACCAATTCCGCGTTGGTCTAGTACGTGTTGAGCGTGCTGTACGTGAGCGTTTAAGCTTAGGTGACCTTGATGCGGTAATGCCACAAGATCTTATTAACGCTAAGCCTATTTCGGCAGCCGTTAAAGAGTTCTTTGGTTCATCTCAGTTGTCACAGTTCATGGACCAAAATAACCCGCTTTCAGAAGTAACGCACAAGCGTCGTATTTCTGCATTAGGTCCGGGTGGTTTAACACGTGAACGCGCCGGCTTCGAAGTACGAGACGTTCACGTAACTCACTATGGTCGTGTATGTCCAATCGAAACGCCTGAGGGTCCAAACATCGGTCTAATTAACTCATTGTCTACGTACGCACGTACTAACGACTATGGTTTCTTAGAAACACCTTACCGTAAAGTGGTAAACGGTGTCGTAACTGATGAAGTAGATTATTTATCAGCCATTGAAGAAGGTCAGTTTGTTATCGCTCAGGCGAACTCAAACTTGAACGACAACAATGAGTTTGTTGATGAACTCATTCCATGTCGCCACAAAGGTGAATCAACCTTTATGGGCAAAATGGACCAGCAATATATGGACGTATCACCACAGCAGGTGATCTCTGTAGCGGCCGCACTTATCCCGTTCTTAGAACACGATGATGCTAACCGTGCATTGATGGGTTCAAACATGCAACGTCAAGCTGTACCAACGCTTATTGCGGACAAACCGCTAGTAGGTACAGGTATTGAGCTTACACTAGCGAAAGATTCTGGTGTAACGATCGTTGCTAAGCGTGGTGGTGAAGTAATGTATGCGGATGCGAGCCGCATCGTTGTAAATGTACATGAAGATGAGCGTATCCCTGGTGAAGCGGGCATCGATATTTACAACCTTACTAAATACACACGCTCAAACCAAAATACATGTATTAACCAAAAACCAACGTGTATGGTTGGTGAGCCGGTAACACGTGGTGACGTATTAGCAGATGGTCCTTCGACTGACTTAGGTGATTTAGCACTAGGTCAAAACCTTCGCGTGGCATTCATGCCATGGAATGGTTATAACTTCGAGGATTCAATCCTATTATCAGAGCGTGTAGTTCAAGAAGATCGTCTAACGACTATCCACATTCAAGAACTACAATGTATCGCACGTGATACTAAATTAGGTCCTGAAGAGATCACAGCAGATATCCCTAACGTGGGTGAGTCTGCACTAGGCAAGCTTGATGAATCAGGCGTTGTTTATATCGGCGCTGAAGTGAAAGGCGGCGATATCCTAGTAGGTAAAGTGACTCCGAAAGGCGAAACGCAATTAACGCCAGAAGAAAAGCTACTACGTGCTATCTTCGGTGAGAAAGCGTCAGACGTTAAAGACAGCTCTTTACGTGTACCAAACTCTGTAACGGGTACTGTAATCGACGTACAAGTTTTCACCCGTGACGGTGTTGAAAAAGATAAGCGTGCGTTAGAAGTTGAAGACATGCAGCTTCGCGAAGCGAAGAAAGACTTCAATGAAGAGTTCCGTATCTTAGAAGCCGGTGTATTAGACCGTGCTCGTAAGTTACTTGTTGACGCTGGTCTGAACGCAGATTCAATTGCATCACTAAATGCTGAAAAGCTGCTTACTCAAAGCCTTGCTGAAGAAGACAAGCAAGCTGAGCTTGAGCAACTAGCCGCTCAGTACGATGAGCTTAAAGCTGAATACGATAAGAAGTTTGAAAACAAACGTCGTAAGATCACTCAAGGTGATGACTTAGCACCAGGCGTACTTAAGATTGTTAAAGTATACCTAGCTGTTAAACGTCGTATCCAACCGGGTGATAAGATGGCGGGTCGTCACGGTAACAAAGGTGTTATCTCGACTATCGTACCAGTAGAAGATATGCCATACGATGACAAAGGTCGTACGGTAGACATCGTTCTGAACCCGCTAGGTGTACCATCACGTATGAACATCGGTCAGATCCTAGAAACACACATGGGTCTTGCTGCACGTGGTGTGGGTGAGCGCTTAGAAGAAATGATGAAAGAGCAGCGTGAACTGCACGAAATCCGTAGCTTCGTTAAGAAAGTTTACGAATTAGGTGATTGTCGTCAGAAAGTCGATATCGACTCGTTCTCTGATGATGAAGTTCGTCGCTTAGCTGAAAACTTGAAAGGTGGTTTACCGATCGCAACTCCAGCCTTTGATGGTGCTCGTGAAAGCGAAATCAAAGACTTACTTGAGCTTGGTGGTTATCCAAGAAGCGGTCAAGTTACACTTTATGATGGCCGTACTGGCGATCAGTTCGAACGTCAAGTAACTGTTGGTTACATGTACATGTTGAAACTTAACCACTTGGTTGATGACAAGATGCACGCACGTTCAACTGGTTCTTACAGCCTTGTTACTCAGCAGCCGCTGGGTGGTAAAGCGCAGTTCGGTGGCCAGCGTTTCGGTGAGATGGAGGTGTGGGCACTAGAAGCTTACGGTGCTGCATATACTCTACAAGAAATGCTAACAGTGAAATCGGATGACGTGAACGGTCGTACTAAGATGTATAAGAACATCGTAGATGGTAACCATAAGATGGAACCAGGTATGCCAGAATCGTTCAACGTATTGTTGAAAGAAATCCGCTCACTGGGTATCAACATCGAGTTGGAAGAAAATTAAGCCATTTAGGTGCGGCGTAAGCCGCACCTGTTAGGCCGAATAGAATGTAGGGGCGATTGGTTCGCCCTCAAGATTAACCTCCGACAGGAGAGCTAAGGTGAAAGACTTACTTAAGTTTCTGAAGCAACAAAATAAGACCGAAGAATTCGATGCAATTCGCATTGGTCTTGCTTCGCCAGATATGGTTCGTTCATGGTCATACGGTGAAGTAAAGAAACCTGAGACAATCAACTACCGTACTTTCAAGCCTGAGCGCGACGGCTTATTCTGTGCCCGTATTTTCGGCCCAGTGAAAGATTATGAGTGTTTATGTGGTAAATATAAGCGCCTTAAGCACCGTGGTGTTATTTGTGAAAAGTGTGGCGTTGAAGTAACGCTAACTAAAGTGCGTCGTGACCGTATGGGTCACATTGAGCTTGCGAGCCCAGTTGCGCACATTTGGTTCTTAAAATCATTACCGTCACGTATCGGCTTAATGCTAGACATGACACTTCGTGACATCGAACGCGTACTTTACTTCGAATCATTCGTTGTAACTGAGCCTGGTATGACAACGCTTGAGCGTGGTCAGCTTTTAGGTGAAGAAGAGTACCTAGATGCACTAGAAGAGCACGGTGATGAGTTTGAAGCGAAGATGGGTGCTGAAGCAGTTTTAGACTTGCTTCGTGAACTTGATCTTGGCCAATTAATTGCTGAAATGCGTGAAGAGTTACCAACAATTAACTCTGAAACGAAGCGTAAGAAGATCACTAAACGTCTTAAATTAATGGAATCGTTCCACCAGTCAGGCAACAACCCTGAGTGGATGATCATGACTGTACTTCCAGTGCTGCCACCTGATCTACGTCCATTAGTACCACTAGACGGTGGTCGTTTTGCGACTTCTGATCTGAATGACCTATACCGTCGTGTTATTAACCGTAATAACCGTCTTAAGCGTCTATTAGATTTAGCAGCACCAGACATTATCGTACGCAACGAAAAACGTATGTTACAAGAAGCGGTAGATGCGCTACTTGATAACGGTCGTCGCGGCCGTGCGATCACAGGTTCTAACAAACGTCCTCTTAAATCGCTTGCTGATATGATCAAAGGTAAGCAAGGTCGTTTCCGTCAGAACTTACTTGGTAAACGTGTAGATTACTCAGGCCGTTCTGTAATCACAGTGGGTCCTACGCTTAAACTACACCAGTGTGGTCTTCCTAAGAAGATGGCACTTGAGCTATTCAAACCATTTATCTACGGCAAACTAGAGCGTCGCGGCATGGCTACGACTATCAAAGCTGCGAAGAAGATGGTTGAGCGTGAAGTGGCAGAGGTATGGGATGTATTAGACGAAGTAATTCGTGAACATCCAGTATTACTTAACCGTGCACCAACACTTCACCGTTTGGGTATCCAAGCGTTCGAACCTGTGCTTATCGAAGGTAAAGCGATCCATTTACATCCATTAGTTTGTGCGGCGTACAACGCTGACTTCGATGGTGACCAAATGGCGGTACACGTACCGTTAACGCTTGAAGCACAGTTAGAAGCACGTGCTCTAATGATGTCTACTAACAACATCCTATCTCCAGCGAATGGTGAGCCAATCATCGTTCCTTCACAGGACGTTGTATTAGGTCTTTATTACATGACTCGTGATCGCATTAATGCGAAAGGCGAAGGTACTGTATTTAAAGATCCTAAAGAAGCTGAAAAAGCATACCGCAGCGGTAACGCTGAGTTACATGCACGCGTAAAAGTACGTATCAGCGAGACAGTTAGTACTGAAGAGGGTGATGCAGTTGAGCAAGTATCTATTGTTGAAACAACAGTAGGTCGTGCGATTCTTTCACTCATCCTACCAAAAGGCATGCCGTTTGAGCTAATCAACCAAGCCCTAGGTAAGAAACAAATTTCTGGCTTATTAAACGAGTGTTACCGTCGTCTAGGTCTTAAAGATACAGTTATCTTTGCTGACCAAGTAATGTATACCGGTTTCCACTACGCGATGAAGTCAGGTGTTTCAATCGGTATCGATGACTTAGTTATCCCACCGGTTAAAGCAGAAATCATTGAATCAGCAGAAGCTGAAGTTACTGAAATCAACCAACAATTCCAATCAGGTCTTGTAACGGCTGGTGAAAAGTACAACAAAGTTATCGATATCTGGTCACGTGTAAATGAAAACTTATCACGTGAGATGATGGCGAACTTATCAAAAGATACTGTAATCAACGCGAAAGGCGAAGAAGAAGAGCAATCTTCATTTAACTCAGTGTTTATGATGGCCGATTCAGGTGCCCGTGGTAGCGCCGCTCAGATCCGTCAGCTAGCGGGTATGCGTGGTCTAATGGCACGTCCAGATGGTTCAATCATCGAGACACCAATCACGGCGAACTTCCGTGAAGGTCTAAACGTACTACAGTACTTCATCTCGACGCACGGTGCGCGTAAAGGTCTTGCCGATACAGCACTTAAAACAGCAAACTCGGGTTACTTAACGCGTCGTCTAGTAGACGTTGCACAAGACTTAGTAATCAATGAAGACGATTGTGGCACAGAAGATGGCTTAACAATGAAACCGCTTATCGAAGGTGGTGACGTTGTAGAAGCACTTCGCGAGCGTGTACTTGGTCGTGTTGTTGCTGAAGATGTTGTTATCCCTGGTACGAACGAAGTACTTGTTGAGCGTAACATTATGCTTGACGAAAAACTGTGTGATCTTTTAGAAGAGCACTCAGTGGATGAAGTACGCGTTCGTTCAGTTATCACCTGTGATAATGACTTTGGTGTATGTGCTAAGTGTTACGGTCGTGACCTTGCACGTGGCCATATCATCAACCCAGGTGAGTCAGTAGGTGTTATCGCGGCACAATCAATCGGTGAGCCGGGTACACAGCTTACGATGCGTACCTTCCACATCGGTGGTGCGGCGTCTCGAGCATCTGCTGAAAACAGTGTACAAGTTAAAACTAACGGTACATTGAAGTTACACAATGCGAAGTACGTATTAAACACAGACGGTAAGATTGTTATCACGTCTCGTTCAACAGAGATCACTATCATTGATAGCTTCGGTCGTGAGAAAGAGCGTTATAAAGTACCTTACGGTGCGGTGTTAACAGTACAAGATAATGCAGAAGTTCAAGGTAACGACATTGTTGCTACTTGGGACCCGCATAGTCACCCAATTGTTCTTGAGCACAAGTCAAAAATCTCATTCAGCGATATTGATGACTCAAATACCGAAGCACAAACAGACGAGTTAACTGGTTTAACACGTGTGGTTGTTAAAGACCTAGGTAAAGCGAATGCGAAAGAGCCGAAACTAATCATCGAAAGCGATGAGCGTGGTCTGCAAGAAACACGTCTACCTTCATTCACCACGATTGAAGTAACAGACGGCGCAACTGCAAACCCAGGTGACGTACTTGCACGTATTCCGCAAGAAGGTTCGAAGACTCGTGATATCACGGGTGGTCTACCTCGCGTAGCTGACTTATTCGAAGCACGTAAGCCGAAAGATCCTGCAATCCTTGCAGAAATCACAGGTACAATCAGCTTCGGTAAAGAAACGAAAGGTAAGAAGCGTCTTGTAATCACGCCAGCTGAGGGTGACGCATACGAAGAGATGATCCCTAAATGGCGTCAACTTAACGTGTTCGAAGGTGAGCAAGTGTCTAAAGGTGAGGTTATCGCCGATGGTCCTGAGTCACCACATGACATCTTACGCCTACGTGGTGTAACTCATGTAGCTAACTACATCGTTAACGAAGTGCAAGAGGTTTACCGCTTGCAAGGCGTTAAGATCAATGACA
The DNA here is from genome assembly GCF_021729425.1 of Pseudoalteromonas sp. CF6-2. Classification (NCBI taxonomy): domain Bacteria; kingdom Pseudomonadati; phylum Pseudomonadota; class Gammaproteobacteria; order Alteromonadales; family Pseudoalteromonadaceae; genus Pseudoalteromonas; species Pseudoalteromonas sp. CF6-2. Next base: position 3,223,659 of record NZ_CP091442.1, on the reverse strand, counting down.
AGCACATTGAGACAATTATTCGTCAGATGCTACGTAAATGTATCATCCTTGACGGCGGTGACACTGAGTTCTTAGCCGGTGAACAAGTTGAAGTGGCACGCGTTAACATCGCGAACCGTGAACTTGAGAAACAAGGTAAGATCCCAGCGAAGTTTGAAATCCAGTTAATGGGTATCACTAAAGCGTCACTTGCAACAGAATCTTTCATTTCTGCAGCATCATTCCAGGAGACAACTCGTGTCCTAACTGAAGCAGCTGTAAATGGTAAGAGCGATGAACTTCGTGGTCTGAAAGAGAACGTAATCGTGGGTCGTCTGATCCCAGCTGGTACTGGCTTTGCGTATCACCAAGACCGTTTGAATCGTCGCAAGCAAGGTGAAATCATCGAAGAGCAAACAGTAAGCGCTGAAGAGGCAACTCAAGCACTTACTGACGCACTTAATGCTGATATCTCTGGAAACCAATAATCTCAGCTTAATCAATAGATTAAGTAATCGTAAGGCAGTTATCTGCTGCCTTACGATGAGTTAAGGTTGACAGGTTAAACTTTGCTCATTAAAATTCCGCCACCCATTTGCCTGCACGTTTTGTAACGAGCATGTAAACAGGGCGGATTTTTTTATTTTTTCAGTAGTAATTTTAATTTCAGGAGCTATTTAAATGGCAACTATTAACCAGCTAGTGCGTAAGCCACGTCGTAGCAAGGTTACTAAAAGTAACTCAGCTGCGCTTAAAGCGTGTCCGCAAAAGCGTGGTGTATGTACTCGTGTATATACAACTACACCTAAGAAACCAAACTCTGCATTACGTAAAGTAGCGCGTGTTCGTTTAACTAACGGTTTCGAAGTAACATCATACATTGGTGGTGAAGGCCACAACCTACAAGAGCACAGTGTAATCCTAATCCGTGGTGGTCGTGTTAAAGACTTACCAGGTGTGCGTTTCCACACTGTACGTGGTGCACTTGACTGTGCAGGCGTTAGCGACCGTCGTCAAGCTCGTTCTAAATACGGTGCTAAACGCCCTAAGGGCTAATGGTTCTCCGTTAGTAAGGCCAAGCACTAAATTTTTAATTAATTGTTTTGGGTATTGACTCTAAAAGAGCAAACCTGAAGATACCGGAGATACAAAATGCCTAGAAGACGCGTAATAGGTCAACGTAAAATTCTTCCAGATCCTAAGTTCGGATCGGAACTTCTTGCTAAATTCGTTAACGTAGTAATGTTAGACGGCAAGAAATCTACTGCTGAAAAAATCGTTTATGGTGCGTTAGACGTGGCTGCTGAGAAATCAGGCAAGTCGCACCTAGAAATCTTTGAAGCTGCACTTGAAAACGTTCGCCCACAGGTAGAGGTTAAATCTCGCCGTGTTGGTGGTTCAACGTACCAAGTACCAGTTGAAGTACGTCCAGTACGTCGCAACGCATTAGGTATGCGTTGGTTAGTAGACGCTGCACGTAAGCGTGGCGAAAAATCTATGGGCTTACGTTTAGCTCAAGAAATCGTTGACGCTGCTGACAACAAAGGCACTGCGGTTAAGAAACGTGAAGACGTTCACCGTATGGCTGAAGCGAATAAAGCATTCGCTCATTACCGTTGGTAATCTGCCCTTAACCTTTAAGAGGATCATATGGCACGTACAACTCCACTTGAGCGTTACCGTAATATTGGTATTTGTGCTCACGTAGATGCAGGCAAAACCACCACAACAGAACGAGTTCTGTTCTACACGGGTCTTTCTCATAAGATCGGTGAAGTACATGATGGCGCTGCAACTATGGATTGGATGGAGCAGGAACAAGAGCGTGGTATCACAATCACTTCTGCTGCAACAACGTGTTTCTGGAAAGGGATGGACGCTCAATTTGACGACCATCGTATCAATATTATTGATACGCCAGGACACGTAGATTTCACTATCGAAGTAGAGCGCTCTTTACGCGTACTAGATGGTGCGGTAGTTGTTCTTTGTGCTTCATCTGGTGTACAGCCGCAAACTGAGACAGTCTGGCGTCAAGCGAACAAATACGAAGTTCCGAGAATGATCTTCGTAAATAAAATGGATCGCACAGGCGCTGACTTCTTAACGGTTGTAGAGCAGGTGGAATCTCGTCTTGGAGCAACGCCTGTTCCAATTCAGCTTCCAATTGGGGCTGAAGACGACTTTAAAGGTGTTATAGACCTTATTAAGATGAAAGCCATTAACTGGAATGAAGAAGACCAGGGAATGACTTTCACTTATGAGGCTATTCCGGCAGACCTTCAGGAATTAGCTGAAGAATGGCGTTCTCACTTAGTTGAGAGTGCAGCTGAAGCATCTGAAGAACTGATGGAAAAATACTTAGAAGGTGAAGACCTGACTGAAGCTGAAATTAAAGCCGCTTTACGTCAGCGCACATTAGCAAACGAAATTGTTCCCATGACGTGTGGTAGTGCATTTAAAAATAAGGGTGTTCAAGCTGTGCTTGATGCTGTTATTGAATATATGCCTGCACCAACACAAGTGAAACAAATCCAAGGTATCGTTGAAGATGGTACTGAGGAAGAACGTCCTGCTGATGACAACGCACCGTTTGCCGCACTTGCTTTTAAGATTGCGACAGACCCGTTCGTTGGCACCTTGACCTTCTTCCGTGTTTACTCTGGTACAGTTAAACAGGGTGACGCGGTATATAACCCAGTTAAAAGTAAGCGTGAGCGACTTGGTCGTATCGTTCAGATGCATTCAAACTCACGTGAAGAGATCAAAGTAGTCTACGCAGGCGACATCGCGGCGGCTATTGGTCTTAAAGACGTAACAACAGGTGAAACACTGTGTGATCCGAACTCAATCATTACGCTTGAGCGTATGGAGTTCCCAGAGCCAGTTATCTCTGTTGCGGTTGAGCCTCGCACAATCGCTGACCAAGATAAGATGGGGATTGCGCTGGGTAAACTAGCTGCAGAAGATCCGTCTTTTCGCGTACAAACTGACGAAGAATCAGGCCAGACTATTATTTCTGGTATGGGTGAACTTCACCTTGATATCATTGTCGACCGTATGAAACGTGAATTCAGTGTTGAATGTAACGTTGGTAAGCCGCAGGTAGCATACCGTGAAGCTATCCGCTCAGCTGTTGAAGTTGAAGGAAAGTTCGTACGTCAATCAGGTGGTCGTGGTCAATATGGTCACGTCTGGCTTAAACTTGAACCGATGGATATTTCGGAAGATGAAGCGCCAACTTACGAGTTCGTTAACGAAATCGTTGGTGGTGCGGTTCCTAAGGAATACATCCCTGCGGTAGATAAAGGCATCCAAGAGCAAATGACTCAAGGTGTGCTGGCAGGCTACCCATTACTTGGCGTCAAGGCGACTCTATTTGATGGTTCATTCCATGATGTAGACTCGAATGAGATGGCATTTAAGATTGCAGGTTCAATGGCGATGAAGAAAGGTGCGCTTGAAGCAAATCCTGCTCTTCTGGAACCAGTAATGAAGGTTGAAGTTATCACTCCTGAAGAAAACATGGGTGATGTAGTTGGTGACTTAAATCGTCGCCGCGGCATGATCGAAGGCATGGAAGAAGCATTTGGTGGTCTTAAGCAAATTAATGCGCAAGTACCACTTTCTGAAATGTTTGGTTATGCAACTGATCTGCGATCTGCAACACAAGGCCGTGCATCGTACTCTATGGAGTTCTTAAAGTATGCAGAAGCCGCCAAGAATGTTGCAGATGCAATAATTGCAGCTCGCGCTGTTACATGATTTAGCTTGTCTGGCCCAATAGTGGGTCAGGCGTTAATTTCTTTATAGGAATTTTTTAAGATGGCAAAAGAAAAGTTTGAACGCGTAAAACCGCACGTAAACGTAGGTACAATCGGCCACGTTGACCACGGTAAAACTACCCTAACTGCAGCAATCACTAACGTACTTGCAAAAGTATACGGTGGTGTAGCGAAAGACTTCGCATCAATCGATAACGCTCCAGAAGAGCGTGAGCGTGGTATCACAATCTCAACTTCACACGTTGAGTACGATACACCAACTCGTCACTACGCACACGTAGACTGTCCAGGACACGCCGATTATGTTAAAAACATGATCACTGGTGCTGCTCAAATGGACGGCGCAATCCTAGTAGTTGCTGCGACTGACGGTCCTATGCCACAAACTCGTGAGCACATCCTACTTTCTCGTCAGGTTGGTGTACCTTACATCATCGTATTCATGAACAAATGTGACATGGTTGACGACGAAGAGCTACTTGAGCTAGTTGAGATGGAAGTTCGTGAACTTCTTTCTGAGTACGACTTCCCAGGTGATGACTTACCACTAATCCAAGGTTCTGCGCTTAAAGCGTTAGAAGGCGAAAAAGAGTGGGAAGACAAAATCGTTGAGCTTGCAGAAGCACTAGATTCTTACATCCCAGAGCCAGAGCGTGACATCGATAAGCCATTCATCATGCCTATCGAAGACGTATTCTCAATCCAAGGTCGTGGTACAGTTGTAACTGGCCGTGTTGAAGCTGGTATCATCAACGTGAATGACGAAGTTGAAATCGTAGGTATCAAAGAAACTACGAAGACAACGTGTACAGGTGTTGAGATGTTCCGTAAGCTTCTAGACGAAGGTCGTGCGGGTGAGAACATCGGTGCACTTCTACGTGGTACTAAGCGTGAAGACGTTGAACGTGGTCAAGTACTAGCTAAGCCTGGTTCAATCACTCCACACACGAAGTTCACTTCAGAAGTATACGTACTTTCTAAAGATGAAGGTGGTCGTCACACGCCATTCTTCAAAGGTTACCGTCCACAGTTCTACTTCCGTACAACTGACGTAACAGGTGACGTACAGTTACCAGACGGCGTTGAAATGGTAATGCCTGGTGACAACATCAAGATGACTGTAGAACTAATCGCTCCAATCGCGATGGACGAAGGTTTACGCTTCGCTATCCGTGAAGGTGGCCGTACAGTTGGTGCTGGTGTTGTAGCTACTATCGTTGAGTAATCAACTATAGTGATGCATTAAGCATTAAGAAAAACCCGAGCTTAGTCTCGGGTTTTTTTATGGCTGTGGAAAAGGTATTCGCTGATGAAAGGCTAATCTTCCGCCTTCACATTCTCAATGGACGAAGATTTACGCTTCGCTATCCGTGAAGTCAAAGAGCTCAGCGATGAGCCGTAGGCCGTACAATTTATGCTGTTGCAACTATCGTTTACTATCACATCTTTAATTTTTGTAGTGCTTAAGCCTATTTTAATGTTGAGCCTCTCATCGCATCTTCACTAGGGATCTCTTTGACTGCTTTAAGACTAGTGCTTAACTAAGCTTATATATGGTTTTACAACTTAAATAACTATGATGCTCAGGTAGCAAAATTGTGAATAGCTACGAGGGCAGCGAATAAAGTGATACCAATCTACTTAAATATATGAGCTTAGTCGATGAATTCTCAAACATGAGAATGACTTTCTTTCCGTGCTAAACGGGTGAAAAATATGTTACCTAGTGTGAATTAAGTTGACTTAATCTTTATACAGGTTGGTGTGTTTGGGCAAGGTATGCTTGTTCCTAAAAGAGGAGGTAAACAATCTTGATATCAATATGTTATTAATTTATCCAAACAAAAATGTCTTAACTTAAACAAATAACTTCAAAACTTTCTAAAATTAATGAAAACTGTATGCTCACTACTTTAAGTGAGTTTTTGATAGATACATTTTCATTACTATTTCTATTTACCTATAAATTAACTTTTATAACTATAAGTTGATTCAACTTACACGCCCCCTTGCTATGTATGAAAAGCTGTATCTTCAGTTGTACGTATATTTATATGATTTTTCTTCTCACATACTTATTTTGTCGATTTAAGTTGTTTTTGTGTCGGTTAATGTGAAGTTTGAGTTTTTCATAATAATTTTTCTTTAGTTTAGTATCGTCGGCAAATAACTGACTGACAAAATTTACGTTAATAACAGGAAATAAAAATGAAAAATGTAAAAACTTCTAAAAAGCTCTCATTCTATGTTTCTAATGATCGGTCTCGTGGAGTGAGTTCCTTTGGCTTAGCGATTAAAGCTGGACGCTGTTCATCAACATCAAGCACATGCTGTTGCTGTTGCGCATCAGCTAACCCCCAGTAGTACTCAAGGCGAAGTCTTCGCAATGAAGACTTCCTTTTCCAATAATAAAAAAGGCAAGGGTATGAGACAGGTAGAAAGCTTACTATACGTTCACTCAGCTGTTTCTTGGTTACAGTGCGATGATAAACGCCTCCAAATTCGTGTACCAGATGGGCAGAACCTAACCATTGATGAGTCATCTTACGAGGTCGAAAAAATTTTACAGCGTTTGAGTAAGCCTCATACGTACAATAACACTGTGCAATGGGCACTGAAAAATAATATTGACCCTGAAGTATTGGATATAGCGTTAAGCACGTTGAATGAATACTCGATTATTTTGGAGACTTCAAACAATAACGATACTTCATTACCAAGTATCTTCAAAAGCGTTCTGGATTTTAATATTAACTCAAGCAAAGCACTTCGTTCAGGTTTACCGTTTCCCTATTTCAATCATATTGAGGTTTCTGGAAAGGGGGATTTGAAACATCTAACTGAGGACGTTGCTCAGGACGTTAGGAAATTTTTAAATGCATACAACCAGCCTTCTGAATTACGCTCATTGCGAGTGGTGTGTTCAACACCTGGTGATCAACAATACCTTCGAGAACAAAACAGAAAGGCTGTAAAAGATGGGGTTCCCATGCTAACGGTGCAATGGAGCGATGAGATGCTATCAATTGGGCCACTATATATTCCTAATGAGTCTGCATGTTATGAATGTTTAACGGTTCGCCGTCGTGCCGCCACAAATTTCCTCATAGAGGTGGATGCATCATTAAACAGCCAGATACAACGAGCACATGAATTAAAACTGGATAAGGTAATATCCCAGCTTGCAGGTTTCGTAATTGGTAGATACCTCTATATTGTTACCACGGGTATGTTCCATCTAATTAAGCCCAATGAAGTTGAAACTTGGGATGTTGTTAAAGGCGAGAAGCATATCGGTGAGGTTTTGAAAGTACCTCGCTGTGATGTGTGCGGTCGGAAAAAAGCTTCTGATCCTATTCGCGCCATCCGTGACTTAAACAGCTAAGTGGATTGTCATCATGGAACAATTAACTGATATATTAGCGCGTCTAGTTGCGCCACATTTCGGGCTTCTGACATATGTGAGTGAAGTGCAAATTCAAGCAACCGAACCCAATATTTTTGTAGCGGTAGCCGAATATCAAGATTCTATAAAGGTGTCGGAATATACACGTCATTTAAACTTGAAAAGTATGGATGAACGGCAAGCCTCGGGAGCCGGTTTAGATCGCGAGTCTGCATTATGGTCGACGATTGGTGAAGCTATAGAGCGTTATGCAAGCAGTGTTGTCGATACGAGCAATCTGGTATATGCATCACTGCATGAACTAAGCGGTAATGTTCTTGATCCCCAAGACATGATTCTATTCGCGGATTGGCAATATGAGCAAGCCGACTTTCCTTTCGCACGGTTTGACGAAACGAAGCCGTTTGGTTGGGTGAAAGGATTCAATCTTACAAAGAATGTCGAATCTTATTTACCGGCACGTTTTGTCTACCTTAACTATGTCTCACGTTTTCAACACGAGAATATAGATAATGGATATAGCACAGGCTTGGCTGCTGGCCCATCAATAGAGTCTGCAATTTGTTCAGGTATTCGTGAGGTGCTGGAGCGTGACGCTTTCTCTTGTTATTTTCTAAATGGTATTTCGGCACCGAGGATTGCTAAGGAGCTGATTTGGGACAACTTACCTGAAAAGCTTCAAAAAGCGATGTCGGTATCGAATATTGACTACAGCATTAGCAATATTACTACTGAGTTCAACGTGCCAACTGTGATGTCTGTATTGAAGTCAGGAAAAAAATTGGGATTTTCTACAGGCACGTGCTGTCATACAAAAGCGGGTATCGCGCTTGAGAAAGCTGTTGTTGAGTCATTTCATACTTTTAACTGGGTGCTTGATATCAACCGTTGGCAAGAACCTATCACTAAACCAGAGGATATACGTTCTTTTGCTGATCACGTTGCATATTATTTAGATTCATCTCGTCATGAAGAGCTAGACTTTATGATGAATTTGAAACCACCTACGATATTTAGCGTTGCGCCAGAAGATTTTACCGCTTCAGCCTTTGGCGATAAAACAGAGTTAAATACGCTAGTTAATATGCTTGCCACACATGGCTATCAAGTATTCGTGACCGATTTGACCACTGATGATATTGATTCGTTGGGTTTCAAAGTTGTGAAGGTTGTGGTCCCAGGTCTTCAGCCACTTTATTGCGGCTATGGAAATCAACATCTAGATCCACGCAGATTGAACAAGTTCACAGAAAACATGGGTTACGAGGCGCCTATGAAGTTTAATCAAACCTTACATGCCTTCCCATAGGAGAACAACGATGAACACGGACTATCAACAATATATGACCAATATAGGCTTGAGTGCAGCGGATACTGATTTGCTTGAGCTGTTTCATGAATCATCAAAGGTAATGTACACCACTGCGCTTAAACGAGATATAAGAATAGGTGCTTACCTTTACGATCCACGCTGTGTGCTTGAAGCGAGCCGTAATAAAAAATTGTATCAGACATGTCCAGTCGTCACGCTACCTATACCTAAACGCCTAAATATGGCACTTGATGACGTGTTTGATAACAGAGCATCGTGCCGTGCTTTTTCCGGCAAAGATATAGGTGCTCAGTCACTTATAAATATTTTGAACTCACTACGTGTAACACGTCGTGGTTACTCGACAGAGTTTGAAGAAGTGCCAATGGCTATGCGTTCATATCCTTCTCCAGGTGGTTTGTATCCTGTAGAAGTTTATATTCTATCGATTAACAGTGAAGACGTACCGCAGGGTGTATATCACTTTGATTTTGATACGCAAGAATTAGCTTTGATTAATCCTTTACCAAAAAAGGAAAAACTACGTTATATGGTGGGTGATCACGACAGTATGTGTATTGATACGGCAAGTTTCGCTGTGGTTATTACAGCTGTACTGCCAAGAATTACGGTTAAGTACGAGTCACTTGGTTATCGTTTTTCAATGATTGAATCAGGTATCGTTGGGCAGCACTTATCACTGGCTGCTACTGCTGAAAATGTTGGCAACTTATACTGGGGTAGTTATTACGACAACGAAATTCATGACATTCTTGGCGTAGACGGTGTTGAAGAGATAGTGACTAATTTCATGTGGTTGGGAGATAAACAATGATCAATCCGACAACCACAGTAAACAACATACACAAAAATACCATCAATGACATCTTCACAACGTTTTGTAAAGCAGCTGCAGACCGACATTTAGTTATTTGTGATGAACTTGCACGTTTGCTCACGGCAGTAGCGGGGCCTGGCGAAATGGCTGCATTGTTAGTAAGCATCGCAAATGGTGAACGGTCTTTCGTAGAAAGAGGCGGATTGTTTTTCACAGGTCAAGTTGAGGATGTCAGTATTTCTATTGTAGAAATGATAGTCAGAATGAGGGAAAAAGTTGTGTCGCAATTTGGTTGTGCGTCACCCCTTATATTGATCAATATGCTAGATGATGCATCGCTTCCTCCTTATTTTCAGCAGCTTTCTTCAGGTGTCGGTGTACTTGCAGCGCATAAATATTGCTACTCTGAAAAAGTCGTTATTCATGAGCTCACACATGCTGCAGTATTAACAGGTCACCATGGTATTGATGAGGCTCTAGCATACTACATGGAGAGCACACAGGATAATACGGTATCGCTACCTACACCAAAGCTAGTGGATGTGGAATCATTGCTAGCATTACAGCACATCGAGTCTGTAGTGCAAGACAGAGCAGTTGCTGAGGCGATGTATAAAGATGGGGCTGCATTTATTCATTGGCTCGTGGCACATAGTAGTGTGGCAAGTGTCTATGAGTACTGTCGTCAATTTTCTTACTTAACTGCAGGGCAAAGTGTGAGAAATACAATTGAACAGTACTTTAATGTCAATTTAGATGCGTTGCGTAGCAAAGAAAAGGGATTACAAAACAATGGTTTTGAGCGTTCTATTAATGAGCTAAATGAAGCTTATTTTAGCGGCAATTTAGATAATATCTCGTCACCATTAGCTACGTTACAAACCCATGTAGACGTTTTGGAGCTTCGAGCGTTTGCCGCATTACTGCGTGGCTTATTTGCCAGCATTAATTATTTCAATGATCACACCGCTCAGCGCGAAGCTCAGTTTATTGCGTTGGCACAACGCTACTGTGAGCAGCATTCAGCGCCAAGTGCTACCGTGTACTCAGTGAATATTATGGTCGCATGTATCCAAATGCGCTCTGTGTCGTCTTACATCGAAATTCAGGAACTGGTTACGCATATTAATTACTGCTTTGATGAGGGGTTAACACAGTTTCCCCACAATGGTGAGCTTGCGCTGATGAAAGCGAAAAGTCTACATGATACACCTACTTCACAAGGCGGTGATCGTGAACTAGCTAAAACGTTTTTTATAAAAGCACAAGAAGACGCTGAATTTGGCCAGTATATACAGCGTTTCGTGAGAAAGTATATTTAGGAGTGTTTCTATGAAAGCTGTTGTTTCTATTGTTGAGTTGCAGGTTTTATATAGTCAAGGTACGTTGCTCGATATTCCTAAATTAGATATGTATAAGGGAAGTCAAATTGTCATAGTCGGGGGTAATGGTGCGGGTAAAACAACGTTTTTAGAGACGGTATTGGGGTTGCGTAAAACGCATCATGGAGAAGTGCTTATACAAATTGACAAGCAAGATCTCGGCGTACAGCTACAAAATGTAACATATAACCCAGAGATATTGGTGAGTGATGTAGTTGCGATGCATAAATGTGTATATCGCGTTGCAAATAGCGCGTTAAAAACAGCGTTTAATTTGAGTGAACTTGTAGATAAGCGCTATGGGAAGTTATCTCGTGGTCAGAAGCAACGTGTCGATTTATATGTTGCAATGGCACATCAGCCTTCTACGTTAGTTCTAGATGAGCCAGGCACTGGTTTAGACCGAAAGTACAGTGATTTGTTTATCAACCTTATTAACGAATATCGTCAAAGAGAAGGCAATACACTGTTGATGGCATCACACACTTCAACAGAACTAGAGCAGGCGTCACATATTCTGTGGATAGCAGATGGGAAGGTTGTCGACTTTACACCTGCTGCTCTAATGCTGAATAAGCACTTAGGAGAATTCAAGGCCAGCTTTACATTTCCTTGTTCAAAGGTGCAAAGCCTTATTATTGATGAACTGCAAAATTATAAAGGTATACAGCGCATAGATGCTTCATCGCAGGGAGAGTTGCTGATTTATGGCAAGGAAACTATTCGTGAATCACTACTTGCGCTCATTCAGCGTTACCATCTTGAGAATTTCTCATTTAGTAAGACCTGTTATGACGACTTTCTAAATCTTGTATCACAAAAACAACACACTCGAAAAGGAGAGTAGCCATGCCAATAATAACAACGTTAGCAATGATTGAGATCAAAGCTTTTCTCAGAAATTGGACTGCTATTTTTTGGACTTTTGCATATCCTGTTGCGTTACTTGTGATTTTGAGTTTGGTTTTTGGTGGCTCTAATACCGTTAAAGCAAAGATCGAAGTCATTGATGAGGCGAAAAATATATATTCAGAGCGCTATCTAAACACTATACATGACAAAATTGATATGGTGCCAAGAATGTCATTAGCCACGGTCTATGTCAAATTAGACAAACCCATAACACCTAGTGTAATCCGCCTACATTTGCCTAAAGGTTTCGGTGAGCAGTCAATGCCATCAGCAGTGAAAGTAATAGTCAAAGGTGCGCTTGATCCAGATATAGGTGGGTTGCTAGCAATAATCTCTGAAGCTACTGAAGTATATAACCGCGCAACAACAGGTTCACCGCAACAGTTTTATTTAGATTATTCGCAAAGTAACTTCGAGCAATCGAGTGGACAAGGATACAATGCATTCTTAGTAAGTGGACTTACGGCACTGACAGTGGTATCGACGGCTATGTTTGGCTTCACCTCTGTTTTGGTGGAGATGAGACAAAATGGTGCACTAAAGATGTTTCAGGTCTTTCCCATGAAAAAGCATCATTTTATAGCGGGGTTTGTGCTTTCTAGAACGTTAGTACTTTCCTTTTTTTGTGTCTTATTCTTTTATATCTCCAATTGGGTACTTGGCACAAATGTGAGTGTATCAGCTTTACATGTTGCTAGTTTCGCGTGGCTTTTATTCTTGGGTATAGTAGCGTTTCTTGGAGTGGGCTTGTTGTTAGTCAGTATGGTTAAGAAAGGGGCTACCGCCATCGCCATCATAAACATCATCAACTTACCAATCATTTTTCTCTCAGATCTTTTTATTCCTGTAGCGTCAATGCCAGAGGTTATTCGAAGTATCGCTGAATGGTCACCAGTATACCTGTTCGTTAACGCAATGCGAGGGGTGACACAAGCCGAATTTGTGCTTTCTGAACTTATGATTCCGTCAGTTACGCTTCTTTTGGTGGCTGCGCTGACACTTGGTGTTTCATCAAAATTATTCCAGTGGAGGACGTCATAATGGGGAAATTGAATACAGAACTTTCCTTGATAGGCTTAGTGTTAGTGGCGTTTAGTGGTTCTGCAGAGGCTGGTAATATTGAAGTGACTGTTAATAACCTTCAAGCTAATAAGGGAAAGCTATATGCAAGCTTATGCACTCGTGACAGGTTTTTTAAGGGCCGATGCCATTTTGAAATAGTTCGCCGTGTAACGGCTAATGTGCATGTGCTGACATTTAGCCAAGTGGACGAAGGTGAATATGCAGTGAGCTTGTTTTACGATGTTAATAATAACGAAAAGCTTGATACCAACATGTTCGGTATTCCTAAAGAGCCTACCGGTGTAAGTAACAATGTACCTGCAACTAATGGGCCTCCAAGTTTTGAGGCTACGAAGTTTTCTGTTACCGCTAACAGCGAAGTAAGACTCTATATCAGTGTGTTTTAAGGGAAGTCATGACTAATCAGCGCGAAGAAATAGCAACCTGTTCGCAGGTAACAAAATACTATAAAAAGGGCGAATTCACAGTAACTGCGCTGAAAAGAGCCTGTTTATCTCTTTTCAGCGGAGAGTTAGTTGCCGTTACAGGCCCATCTGGCAGTGGTAAAAGTACGTTACTCAATGTATTAGGATTGCTTGACGCACCGTCCGATGGAGAGCTTCACCTATTTGGTGAAGCGTGTCACAGTATGTCTCGCAACGAAAAGCAATCTATGCGTCGTCGTTATATGGGGTTTATTTTTCAAAACTTTAATCTTTTGCCGGTATTAAGTGCGGTAGAGAATGTTGAGTTGTCGCTCTATGGGCTATCGCTTAGCAAGACAAAAATGCGAGAGGCTGCAATAGCTATGCTGGCAAAAGTCGGGTTGGAACAACGTGCTTATCACTACCCAAGCGAGTTATCTGGTGGGCAACAACAGCGTGTAGGTATTGCCAGGGCCTTGGTGCATAACCCTAAATTGGTGATGGCTGATGAACCAACCGCAAATCTTGATTCGGAAACAGCCAGTCAAATTGTGCAACTTATGCGTAAATTGGCGCATGAGCAGGGCACAACGTTCTTGGTTTCGTCACATGATGCACGATTAATGAGCAAGGTTGATCGAACCCTCTCTCTTACCGATGGAGTGCTTATGTAATGATTTGGTTAACATTGGCATGGCGCAACTTTATCCGAAATACACGTAAATCTTATTTCACACTATTGATTATCATTATAGGTACAGTGGCTTGTTCTGTTGGTATTGCGTATATCAATGCCACTTATTTGCTTGTGAAAGAAGGAACTATTAGAGGTGGTGTAGGGCATCTTCAGATAGCGACGGCAGACTACTTTGATAGCTTTGAGGAGTCGACATTAGAAAATGGCATGAATGATGACCAAGTGAATCGAGTAATGGCTCAGCTTGATGGTAATAGTGCGGTAGATATTGTTACACCTCGTATCGCTTTTCATGGACTTATTAGCCACGGCGATAAAAGTTTAGTGTTTGTTGGGGATGCAGTGAATTCGAAAAAAGAGCGTCGCTTATCCCAATCTTTTATAAGTACTGTAGACGGACGAGGCCTCGAATATTTAGCTAATGATGATATTTATCATATTGTGATTGGTAGTGACTTGGCACGTTTGCTTGGCGTTGTGCCTGGTGATTCTGTTACTTTGATGGCCGTTACAGCCCTTGGCGGACTTAATGCTATAGACGTTACAATTCAGGGTATCAGTAAAACAGGAAGTCCTGAAGTTGATAAGATGCAGCTAAAAGCACCATTGCAAATGGCTCAAGAGCTACTGCTTACCGATAAAGTATCTCGCTTAGTTATACTACTGAATGACGAATCTCAACTTAAAAATCTTCAAGGTAGTCTATCTCAAACATCGCCTGAACTATCAACACGAGCATGGCAGCAACTAGCTCCTTTCTATGGTCAGATGGTGGCACTGTACACTCGTCAATTTCTTGTGTTTGGTGTAATTATGGGGTTAGTCGTTACGCTTACCATGGGCAACGCTATGTTGATGAACTTATTCGAGCGTAAGCGCGAACTTGCCACTATGGCCAGTATGGGACTTCCTCAATATGGCATTCGTGCAAGCTATTTACTGGAGGCCGGAATATTAGGCGTGTGTGCGGGTGTTCTTGGACTTTTAGTTAGTTACTTTTCGTCATTAGGTATAAATTCATTGTCTATTGACATGCCGCCCCCCCCAGGAAGAACCGAGGGATATCAATTGTTCGTACTGTTCGACCTGAATTCTAGTGTCTTATTACTTCTAGCTGTGGCAATACTTTGTGTCATTGCTGCTTGGTTTGCGACAAGCCATATTTCAAAAATTAGTCTTTTGGAGGCAATCAATGATTAAGTACATTTTTATTTCACTTAGTATCAGTTTAGTTTTTTCACCTTTAGCATTAGCCGAGCACAGCACTGATAGCCTTGAAAAGGCAAAAGCTATTTTAACCTTTATAGATAAAGGCAGAACGGCAGACTCTGCATTTGAAACCGTTATGGAAGTGTCAAATGAAAAGGAAAATAGTACCCTTAAATATCGCTTAGTGGACAATGGAGAGAATAAGTCGATTTTATACTTTCTTGATGAGCGTCAAAAAGGACAACGCATACTCACAACACAAGATGAAACATGGCTTTTTACAAATAAAACAAAGCGAGCAATAAAAATTCCATCTATTCAAAAGCTGTTTGGAGACGCAAGTATTGGTGATGTTGCCCGTCTGCGTTTCTCGAAAGATTACGAGACCAAAGAAATAATGTGTACGAATCGCATATGTCAGCTGGTGCTAAAAAGCTTAAATGCGCAATCTACTTATGCTGCTATTACACTTGATGTGGATGCCAAAAACTGGCTTCCTATTAGCGCCGAATTGTATGCAGCGTCAGGCAAGCAATTGAAAAGTATGCGCTTTACTTCGGTGCGAATTGAAGACAATACGCCAGTAATTGAAGAATGGCTACTATATAGTCCAAGTCAACCCGAGAATGTCACTAAAATAAATGCTTCATCATTTTCTTTAGTTTCAATTCCTTCAGTGACATTTACTAAGGCTTACTTGCTCATGTCTAACAGATAGGACGCGAAGTTATGATATTTAGGCGACTATTTTTGTTATATGTGGTTATGCCTCTTTCTGTACAAGTATCTGGCCAGACAAATGAGCTTCTTCATACAGTAACTTGGACTGAGCAGCAAGATACATTACTTGATCCTTCAGGTGCAATTTCGATTCGCTCTCCTGTTAATAAGACTGCGTTAGTGTCTTCGGACAGTATGGCGATAGCCGAAGAATATATATTTAATTACCGAGTGCGCTTTGAGTACGACCAAGCGCAAGAGGCAAACCGGTTTGATGCGCAAGTGCAAGAATTCTCTATAAGCACTTTTGCTTTTGAACAGTGGCTTTTTAATGCGGGCAAAACCCAAATTAGCTGGGATATGGGAAGCTCCTTTCAACCGCTAGGTTTTTTTCAACCTACGCAAAACTTATTTGACTTGAATGATCAGCAAAGCTTATTCGGCGGTTTACCACTTGTTGCAGCTACTTATTTGAACGACGGTTGGAGCACTAGTTTTGTATATAGCAATGACTACTGGTCAAGTGATGATGGCTTTAATAGCGGCGTTGAGCAATGGGCTTCGCGTATACAATGGATGAGTGATAGCTTCGACTGGTCATTAGTTATACAAAAACCATCAGGTCAAAATAGTGGTATAGGTACGAGTGTTATTACATCGTTTAACGAGCATACGGTATCATATTTTTCTGCATTTTATCGTCAGGGGACACGTCAGCCTCAGAATATGTTGTTACAAGCTAACATGCCGGTGTTTGCTGATTTCTACCCTTTTCAAACGAACCTAAAGCAAGCAAATGTTCCATTTTGGCGAGGCGTAGTCGGTACTTCTTTGAGCACATCTATAGGGGATTTTACTTTTGAATTTACTTTTGATGAACGTAACCTTGATGAGCAAAAATGGTCTCAATTAACTTCACTTATTGATTTGCATGGTAATACGGTGGTAAATGATACAGACCCTAGCTTACAACAGCTTGCAGCAATGAATTTGTTCTATGATAGTCAATCTTTGCGTTCTACAGGGGCTCAACAGCGCTATGCTTTTGTCAATTTTCAGCGACCCTTTTTAGATGGTAGTGTTTCATTATTCACTCGAATTTCTATGCAAGATAAAAGTGGATTTTATGGGTTTTCCTACACTAAAGAATTAAACCGAAAACTGAATCTATTCTCATCGATACAAATCTATATGGGTGAAGATAAGGATGAGTTTGGCCTGATACCTATTAACAGTTCTATACAACTTACGTTACGGTATTTTATGTGATAAGAGGATCTATCATGCAGACACATCGCGTCTTACAACATACGCTAGCCCCTGTTTATTATTTCGATGACAGTATATTTTCATCTGAGCGCACACGAATACTTGCAAATCAATGGTTTTTTGTTGGGCATAGAAGTGAATTTTCATCTGTGGGTGACTTTAAACGCGTAACCTTGTTAAAAACGGATGTGCTAATTGTTCTGCAAGAAACGGGGCGAATTGAAGCCGTATCGAATCGTTGCATACATCGAGGTGCAACGATTGTAAGTGAATCATCAGGTCGGGCAGAGTGCTTTACATGCCCTTATCACGGATGGTGTTTCACGCAAAATGGGACACTGAAGTCTACTCGCGGACAAGCCAAAAACTTGGAAGACAACTCTGCTTTACCTCGGTTTGAAGCAACAGAAACGGCGGGAGTGATTCTGCTTCGGTTGAAGAAAAAACAGAAATCAAATAATAAAGCGATTGATACACTCACTCCCTACTGGCAATTCTATGGTATGGAATCAGCCGAAAAGCTTCATTATAAGATCATCACTTGTAAAGCAAATTGGAAAATAGCGGTGGAGAATTTCTTAGAGTGCTTTCATTGTTCGTCTAACCATCCCCAATTGTCGGAAGCAGAAAAACACGTAGAGTTGCTAGAGTCGAACAATATTCAAAAGTTTATCTCTTTGCAACAGGCGTATTTTAAACGTGCTGAGTCGCTTGGACATCCCATTCCTCCTTCACAGTTCATTGATAGTAGCACTGAAGAATATGCTGTCATCAATGCAGTACCATTGTGCGGCGATGTTGAAACGGGTACGCAAGATGGCAAGCTTCAGGCTCCATTGATGGGAGAGCAGAAAACCTCAGACGGCGGTTTTCTATATGGCTCCTTAGGACCATTAGTTCATTTTAGTTTGTACTCTGACTACTGTGTTTTTTTCAGTTTTATACCCACTTCTGCGACAACTACTGATATAGAAGTAACATGGTGGGTGAAAGCGCTGAATAATAATCGAGAGTTAATCAACAAAAATGCGATTTGTTGGCTCTGGGAGCCAACGATTAAACAAGATGCCGCTTTGTGTGAGTTGGTACAACAACAGGTAGAGAGCTTTGAAGCGCGGCCCGGAGTTTATACACAGATGGAAGAAGATTCAGCAAGTTTCTGTCGCTGGTATCAACAGCAGATGCCTATTCTTAAAAATGAAACTGTCGTTTGAGGATACGAGCGCCATCGCGACTACTCGTAATTTCTGTTTTGTCGTTATCCGACATGATAACGAGTAGTTTTGCCCCAAACCAGCGTTGTACTTCTTTGATGTAGTTTACATTAATAATAAAACTACGGTGGAAGCGAACGAAATCTTTGGTAGGAAGTGATAATGCTAGCTTTTCCATGCTCATGGCAATAGGAAAAGCTTTACTTTGAGTGTGTGCCATAACCGAACCTTGTGATGAGTTTATGTAATAGATGTCATCGATGTTGACGAAAAACATGCGTTCGCCTTGTTTTGAGATAAGTTTCCTATGTTGCATTAAGTTATTACTGGTATCTGGGTGGTTAGCGTGTCTAGTAGTCAATGCTAACAATGCTTTGTCTAGACACTTTAATAGACGCTTAATACTTACTGGTTTCAATAAATAGTCGATAGCAGGAGTATCAAATGCGTCTGCTGCATACTCTTGGCTGGCGCTTACAAAAGTAAATAAACAGGTTTCAGGTATAAATGAAATGATGTCGAAACCATCAAGTTCGGGCATATTGATGTCGAGAAAAATAAGATCAGGCTTGAGTTGTTTGATCTCTCCTACACCTTTACTTGGTGACTGTGATGAGCCAATTAGCTCAACGGAATCAATATTTGAAAGTTGCATCGAAAGTTTATTAATGGCAGGGAGTTCATCATCAATGATGTACACGCGCAGCTTTTGATCATGCTCCATAACTACCTCTCTATTTGATAAGTTCTGATATACTTACGCAATAGCAAACGATATTGTGATGTTGGCACCACTACCTAAAACTTCAGAGTGATTAGCAAAATTTACTCGCCCTTCACGCAACAGTGCTATTTGTGCTTGGATGTTTGATAACCCTATACCGCCAACTCTCTCTTTTCGCTCGTTTTGAAACCCTTTGCCGTTGTCTGATACCATCAGATTTACTCGTCCATTGTCTATAAAACAAGTAATGTTAATATATAACTGTAACTTAGTAGCGTTATGCTTGATGGCATTTTCAACCAAGGGTTGTAGAATGAGAGGTGGAACACGAATATTTAAACATTCTTCGTCGACTAAAATAGTGTATTGAAGGCTATCGCCGAAACGCACACACTCAAGTTCAATAAACTTCTCTAGAATCCCAAGCTCTTCATAAAGCGGAACACGTGTTTTGCGGGACATGCTCAAGGTATAGCGGAGCAAGTCAGCCACATCGTGGAGCATTTGATCTGCTTTCTCTGGTTGAGTGTAAATGAGGCTGGAGATAGAGTTAATGCTGTTAAACAACATATGTGGATTGATTTGATAACGTTGAGCTTCAATTTTGGCGATAGTTTCTTGAAGCTTAAGTGCAACCAGATTTTTACTAAGTATGATAAATCTGTCGGTACCGTAAAAGAATGCGGTCCACCAAATACTCATGGCAAGTAGGCTATGAATGTCAGTATCTCGGGCGCCGAAATAATAGCGATCAAAGGCCGATTTCATGATTGAACCAAGAAAAAGTAAAACTAACAAAATAATGATTTCTATGGCAACGTAACTTTTGGTCTGTTTTCTTAGGTGCGTGATGCAATAAACGCTTGTCCAAAGAGGTATAAGGAAAACTAAGAATAACCAAGTAAGAGTGTTTATGATGAAATCATGAATAGTTATGCCTGATTTTATAAAAAATAGCGAAGAAAATAGCACAATGACAAATGACAGTGCAAAGGTATTGAGATAGTAGTTTTTAAAAATAGAAGTAAGTTGCAAACTCATATGAAACCCAGCTTCTTTGCGAAGTTTTTAATACATCAGTGATACTGATAAATAATGTACTTGAACGTTTTAGTACTTAAATGCATGCCAATTACTTATTCAGTATAAAACGATTTGTACCTGTATACTACCCATTATTATTGTTTATAAATCAAAACCGCGATTAGTTAACAAAAATAAGAGTTATCGTTATGGATAGAATGATGTGTGTCCTTTATGCTTGTGGGTATAGAGCAAGAAAACATAAGGATTACTGATATTGCTCACCAGAAGAGCACTATATTAACAAGACATTCTGTGCGGCAATGATTATTGGACCCAGTAACAGGTTCTGTGCAACCGCTTATTAGTTAATATGGCGTTCGAGGCATTCCTCTAATAAGCCGATAATAAAACGACTTATTGCCTGACGTATGTGCAAAGACAGTTTGATACCTTATCGTTGTTACCACTTTTTATTTTTTAAAACTGATCACTTTACCCCTAGGCTTCCTCTTTTGTTTCATCATTTCGTCATGAAAAGTCACTTTTTAAGTAACAAAACCTTTTTACCATAACCGCGCTGATTACTCTTGTGCAGTTTAGTTAGCACTCTAACTCTTTAAAAATAACGTACTAACGGAACGTAACGATGAAAATTAATAAAATTGCCACTGCAATTGGCTTAACGTTGGCATTCTCAGCCACCGCCAATGCGGGCGTGTTACCAGATAGTCAAAAACAAAATGATTGGTATAGTGCCGCAGAAGCTAAAGTAATAAAAAAAGAAGCGGCAGCTCAGGCTGAGCAAACGTTTAAAGCGAAGAATGTCATTCTATTTGTTGGCGACGGTATGGGTATCTCAACGCTTACTGCATCCCGCATCATGGCAGGGCAAATGGAAGGTAAGATGGGTGAAGAAGGCCTACTTAGCTTTGAGGAGTTTCCTTATTCTGCGCAAATTAAAACGTATAACGTTGATGCGCAAACCCCTGATTCAGCGGGGACGATGACGGCCATTATCTCAGGGGTTAAAACGGATGTTGGCGTAATTGGGGTTAATGAAAATATTGAACGTGGCAAGTGTGCGACAGTTGCTGGCAATGAGTTAATCACGGCGACTGAACTGGCTGAAATTAAGGGCCTAGCAACTGGGGTAATATCAACAGCACGTATCACACACGCAACACCAGCAGCGACCTATGCAAAATCGGCTGATCGTAATTGGGAAGATGTATCAGATATGCCAGCGGATGCAATAGAAGCTGGTTGTGAAGATATTGCCTCACAACTGGTTAATTTTGAGAAAAATCTAGAAGCGCGTTTCGTTGGTACGGATGTAGATGGTCTTGATGTGGTAATGGGCGGCGGTCGTCGCCACTTCTTACCAAAAGATGTGTTATTTAATTCGGCAGATGCTGTCAGCAGTGTTGAAGGTGACCGTACCGATGAGCGTGACTTAACTGCTGAATGGCAAGCAATGTACCCTGATGGCAAGTATGTGATGGACCAAGCTGGCTTCGATGCACTGGTTGGCGATGAGAAAAAAGTTTTTGCATTGTTTAACGAATCACATATGCAGTATGAAGCAGATCGTGATAATGACGTTGCAGGTGAGCCTTCACTTTCACAAATGACAACTAAAGCAATCGATATATTGAAGAATAATGAAAAAGGCTTCTTTTTAACTGTTGAATCAGGTCGTATTGATCATGCCCATCACGCAGGCAACGCTTATAACGCGTTAAACGATACTATTGAATTTGCTAAAGCGGTGCAATCAGCAGTCGATAACACGAACCCTGAAGAAACATTAATCCTTGTTACTGCTGATCACAGTCATGTATTTACGATTGCTGGCTATCCCAAGCGTGGTAATCCAATCCTAGGTCAAGTAGTTGCAGTGGGTAGCGAAGAGCCAAGTCTTGCTGCAGATGGTATGCCTTATACCACTGTTGGTTATGCAAATGGTTTAGGGTTTCGTGATTTAGGCGATGAAACTGATGCAGATGCATCATATAACGACGCTGCTTTTGCAGGCCGCGCTGATTTAGTGGGGGTTGATACGACTGCACCAGGTTATCACCAAGAAGCCATCGTGCCGTTAAGTTCAGAGACTCATGCTGGTGAAGATATTTCACTGCATGCGAAAGGTCCAGGTGCGCAACTTGCGCAAGGGGTTGTGGAGCAGAATGTAATTTTCCACATCATTAATCAAGCTCTCGAACTAATTGAAGAATAATGGCGACGACGATGAAAAAACTAAATTTAATTTCTCTTGCTGTAGTAGTGGCATTAACGGGTTGTTCTGATGATGATGACAACTCACCAAAAACGTTAACGGTTGAAAACACACTCGCTGTGGGGTCAGAGCAGTG
This sequence comes from Pseudoalteromonas sp. CF6-2, assembly GCF_021729425.1. Taxonomy (NCBI): domain Bacteria; kingdom Pseudomonadati; phylum Pseudomonadota; class Gammaproteobacteria; order Alteromonadales; family Pseudoalteromonadaceae; genus Pseudoalteromonas; species Pseudoalteromonas sp. CF6-2. The sequence goes on along the minus strand of NZ_CP091442.1, from coordinate 3,201,327 downwards.
TGTAAACGGTGGTACAGAAACGCTAACTGGCACCGATAGCAATGATAACGGTACATTAGACTCAGCAGAAGTTACCGATACAACTTTGTCATGTAATGCACCGGCAACCACCTTAACAGCAGCACAGCTAGCGCCGCTTACGGATAATGACTGGTTTAAAGAAGCGCAAGTCAAAGTGGCTACTAGCGAAGAAAACATTGCTGCAGTTGCGAAAGACTCAGGTAAAGCGAAAAACGTGATCCTGTTTGTAGGTGATGGCATGGGTATTTCGACCGTGACTGCTGCACGTATTATGGCAGGTCAGCTAGAAGGTAAGCTAGGTGAAGAGCACCAACTTAGCTTTGAAGCTTTACCGTTTTCTGGTTTTGCTAAAACCTATAACGTGGATGCGCAAACACCTGATTCAGCGGGCACGATGACGGCAATGGCATCAGGTGTAAAAACCGATGCAGGTGTTATCGGCGTTGATGAAGATATCGAACGTGGCAACTGTGCAACGGTTGCGGGCAATGAGCTGGTAACGGCAACGGAGCTGGCTGAGATTGCTGGTAAGTCGACAGGGATTGTATCGACTGCGCGTATTACACACGCAACGCCTGCTGCAACGTATGCAAAATCGGCAGATCGTAACTGGGAAGACGTATCAGATATGCCTGAAGCTGCAGTTACTGCTGGCTGTGAAGATATTGCATCGCAGTTAGTTAATTTTGAGGCAAACTTAGAAGCACGCTATGCCGGCTTAAATGTTGATGGTTTAGAAGTTGTGATGGGCGGCGGTCGTCGTCATTTCTTACCTAAAGACGCTGCATTTAACTCAGCAGATGCTGTGAGCTCTGTGGAAGGCGACCGTACCGATGGTCGCGACCTAACTGCAGAATGGAAAGCGAAATACCCAGCGGGTCAGTACGTGATGGACCAAGCAGGTTTTGATGCAATCAATGCAGATACAACAGAGCGCGTATTTGGTCTGTTTAATGAATCACATATGCAATACGAAGCAGACCGCGCGAACGATGTTGCTGGTGAGCCGTCACTTTCTGAAATGACCGCAAAAGCAATTGATGTACTCGATAACAACGACAATGGTTTCTTCTTAACTGTTGAAGCTGGTCGTATTGATCATGCTCACCATGCGGGCAATGCATACAATGCATTAAGCGACACAGTTGAGCTTTCAAAAGCTGTGCAAGTTGCCCTTGATAAAACCAGTATTGAAGACACGTTAATAATCGTAACAGCTGACCACAGCCACGTATTTACCATTGCAGGCTACCCAAAACGTGGTAACCCAATACTAGGTAAAGTGGTACCAGTGGGGAGTGATGAACCATCACTTGCCGCCGATAATATGCCGTACACAACGGTTGGTTATACCAATGGCGGTGGTTTCCGTGACCTAGGTGATGAAACCGATGCTGATGCAGGTTATAACTTTGCACCGGTGACAGGTCGCGTTGACCTTACCGATGTTGACACAACAACACCAGGCTTCCACCAAGAGGCTGTTGTACCATTGGGTTCTGAAACACATGCTGCAGAAGATGTGGGTGTGTATGCAGTAGGCCCTGGCGCGCATTTAGTAACGGGTACTAATGAGCAAAGCCTTATTTTCCATGTAATGGATTATGCCGCTGACCTTGTTAAACAAGCCGATGCTAAATTAGCACAGTAATGAGTTTTTGGGAGGCACTTAGAGCCTCCCTTACTCTGTAAGTTATTGATAGAAAACCGCAGATAAAAAGAGAATACCGTGAAAGCAGCTATCTTAATTGCCACATTAATGAGTCCACTCGCCGTTGCTGGCCAATGCAACATGAACACAGGTTTTACGCAAGCCAACTACAAAGTGACGACAGGTACTATTACTAATAAACAGCACACAGAAAGCATTTTTACTCTTTGGCGTACGCCGCATCAAGTGGCTAAACAAAACCCACAGTTTATTGAATTATGGCAAGAGTTACGGAATCAACAAATAAGACCAATTCGTTACTTTCAAGAGGCGCAGCGCGGTATTGAGTATCAACCCTCAGAAGTGCAAGGCAAGCAAGATTGGAGTAGTAAGTATCAGTTAGTCAGCGATAAGCTTTTAGCCTCAATGACGCACCAGAAAAGTACAGGTGAAGGCTGTGAGCTGGTGGAGTATTATACAAAGCAGCAAGGTGAGAGCAAGATAGAGCTAAGCTGGCTTGCGAATCAAAAATTACTAAAATCAATTCGCATTTCATCACCAAGCTATAGTCGTGAAATTGTTTTAACAGCCAGCAATCATAATCAACAAAAGGTGAAGGCACAGTTTGCAGAGTGGGATAACTATCAAACCACAGATTACGCAGACATTGGCGACAATGAAAACGACCCATTCCTCGCAAAAATGATTAACCAAGGCTTTGTTGAACATGGCGCCAGTGGTTTTTATGATGCTCAAGGTAACCAGTTACAAGGCTCACACAAACATCATCATTAATAAGAGTTATTGGCCATAATTGCTTATGAGCTTTAGCTCTTGGTTTTTTCTTATTAACCCCAAGGTTATAGGATACAAGATAATTTTAGGAGTGTGTGATGACAAAGCATGTTGTGGTAACAGGTGCAAATAAAGGTATTGGCCTTAATTTTTGCAAGCAATACGTGACGAAAGGGTATCGAGTAACCGCCGTTGTTCGTTCCCCTAGTGAAGAGCTTAAAGCATTAGATATCAAAATCATTAGTGATATTGATGTGGCCAACGCCGATGATGTTACCACGTTAGCAAATCACCTCCATGGTGACAAAATTGATATTTTGATTAATAACGCTGGTGTTTTTCATAACGAAACTTTAGACGATATGGACTTTAGTGCAATTGAAAAACAACTTCACGTGAATGCTATCGCCCCTGTTCGAGTCACTCACGCACTACTACAAAGTTTGGGCCTTAATGCGAAGGTTGCGATGATCACATCACGAATGGGGTCAATTGCCGACAATAGTTCTGGTGGTTATATTGGTTATCGCATGTCTAAGGCTGCACTGAATGCCGCAGGGGTAAGTTTGGCGCACGAGCTTAAAGATAAAAAAATTGCGGTTGGATTATTTCATCCTGGGTTTGTGCAAACGCAAATGGTTAATTTTGCAGGTGATATTAGCCCCGACACAGCAGTAGAGCGTTTAATAAAACGTATTGATGAACTAAACCTGAGTAATACCGGAGGCTTTTGGCATTCCAATGGTGAAACCTTACCTTGGTAAGGCAAGCTCACCTTGTTTAAAAAATAGGGTAGTTAGTGGTTAAATTGCTGCTAACTACTGATAACTTTCGCTAATTTTTGAACTTATTGTTTGCTATACTCGTATAATTGAAAGCCATATCGATGTAGAGAGCAGCACATGGAATTAGAGCAGAATAGCGATTTAACTCTTCCCCTTTTTTATTTTGACGAGAACCTTCACCGTCGTGACATTGAGTCCCCAGATTTACTTTTGCATGTCACGCTCAGTGAAGAGTTGCTGACTCAGCTTTGTCAAAACCCTGCGCAAGATAGCAGCGTAGCTATAACGCTGACAGATTACCGTGTTGATGTTCTTAGCGTTGATTACCAATCGCTTATTGATACAGAACACGATGCCCAATTAACCCTTGTTCGAGGCCCCTTACTAAGTGCAATGTTAAGCACCGAAGGGGAGCATAGCTTTGTATCGCCACAAGTCGATATGATGCCAACATTTGATTTGGGTGATGACATCGAAGATAGTGAGGAAGAAGGATGAAAAAGGCCTTAACCACGCTGTTTGGTTTAATATTATTAAGCGGTTGTGCTTATTTAGGTGCAGCGCATTACGATGAACTTTTTGGCAAAGAGCAGCCTCAAGAACGAGTAGTCGCTGCAGCCTCAGCTGAAGGTGTAGAGTTTTTAACGGATGTAAAACCTGTGCTTGATAGCCGATGTGTTGTGTGCCATGGCTGTTATGATGCACCGTGTCAGTTAAAACTGTCATCAGTAGAAGGAATTGATCGTGGCCTTAGTAAAGAGCGCGTTTATGATGGGACACGTTTACTTGCACAGGAGCCTAGCCGACTACTGTTTGACGCACTTGATACTGCTCAGTGGCGTGAAAAAGGTTTTACTCCGGTGCTCAATGAGCGCATTCAAACTGAAGAAGCCAACCTTGCAGGCAGTGTGCTTTATAATGCCCTAGTGCTTAAACAAAGCAGCCCATTACCTGCGCAAGCAATTTTAGGCGATGAATTTGATTTCAGCCTTGATCGCGAGCAAACCTGTACCACAATGGGTGAATTCGATTCATTTGCTAAAAATAACCCTCACAGTGGTATGCCTTATGGTTTACCGGGGATTTCAACTGAAGAGTTTCAGCATCTTGCTAAATGGTTAAGAAAGGGGGGCTATTTAGCTCACATCGAGCCACCAGAGCCCGATGTTCTTGAACAGGTTAAGCGTTGGGAAGCATTTTTTAATCAAGATGATCTAAAAGCTCAGCTAGCTGCGCGCTATATTTATGAACATTGGTATTTGGCTCATATTTACTTCCCTGAGCATGCTGATAAGCATAGTTATTTTAAACTCGTGCGTTCATCAACTCCGCCAGGGCAAGATATCAAAGTAATAAGTACTCGTCGCCCGTATGAAGATCCTAAAGTTGAACGAGTTTACTATCGCTTAATGCATGATCGCTCAACTATTTTAGCGAAAACGCACCTGCCTTTAGCACTTAATGATGAGAAGCTTGAACGCTTACATTCGCAATTCATTGAGGCTGACTATCAGGTAAATAAGCTACCGAGTTATAAACCTGAGGTTGCATCAAACCCATTTAAAGCATTTGCTGCAATCCCTGTTAACTCACGCTATCAATTTATGCTTGATGAAGCTGAGCTGATAATTATGGGCTTCATAAAAGGGCCTGTATGCCGTGGTCAAATAGCCTTAAATGTTATTAATGATCAATTTTGGGTGGCCTTTGCAAAGCCTGAAATGGCAGCTACACCTAAAGTGGGTGAGTTATTATTACAGCACGAAGATGCACTTGCGTTGCCAGCTGAAGAAGAGAGTAATGCTTTACCAATTTCCAGTTGGGTAAAATACTCTAAACGTCAAAACCAGTATTTGTCGGCAAAAGTCGCGTTGGCCAATAAAATGTTTGAAAATGGCCAACATTTAACAACAGACTTACTTTGGCAAGGTGACGGGCATAACCAAAATGCGGCGCTAACAGTTTTCCGTCATTTTGATAGCGCAACGGTTGTCAAAGGTTGGATAGGCCAGCAGCCAAAAACAGCGTGGGTGCTTGATTATGCGTTGTTTGAACGTATTCACTACTTGCTGGTGGCAGGCTTCGACGTGTATGGCAATATAGGCCATCAGTTACTTACCCGTTTATATATGGACTTTTTACGTTTAGAAGGTGAAGCTAATTATTTGGCACTGCTACCAGAGGCAAAACGTAAGGAAATTAAAGCGCAGTGGTATCGTAAATCGCCACCTAGCTTAACTAACTTCTTCGAAGATGAGTTATCGTTTAGTCAACCAACAGGCATTGATTATAAAACATCAGATCCGCAAGCTGAGTTGTTCACTATGTTAAAAGCAAAGTTGCAGTCTGTTTTGAGCCCTCGATTTGACTATACAAAGGTACCAGAGCCGTTAGCCAGTATTAATCATTTACCTGTTAAGGCAGTGAATCTATTGCCACAAATATCGTTTGTGTTAGTAAAAAATGGCAGCGATAAACACAAGGCATACACACTTATTCATCATAATGCTCACTATAATATTTCGAGCTTGTTGAATGAAGAAGGGCAACGTGCTTATGCAGAAGACACTGTCACTATTGTGCCTGGTTTTATTGGTGATTACCCTGAAGCTATTTGGTATCTACACAATGAACAGCAAGTCGCTGCGTTTGCATCTGGACTTGCAAAAGTAACGGATGAAGCTGCATATCGAGATTTAAAAAGTGAGTTTGCAATTCGCCGAACCCATCCGCAGTTTTGGCAGTACAGTGATATTTTGCACCAAACAGCGAAAGAATACCGTGGTGTTGAGTTTGGCCTATTCGATTACAACCGCTTAGAGAATAGGTAATAACGAGTAAGTAGTCTGATTTATAAAGCCTACAGCTATAGGCTTTATAAATCTTTTTATACTACACTGAATATAAAAAATACTTGAGTCGGATATGTTAGATCTGGTTGTAGATATCAGGAAACGATATCGCTGGGGATTGTTGGCAATCGCCATTTTAATTTCGGTATCTGTGTCTTTGATGCAGTATTTACTTTATATTCAAAAAGGTGATGCGCAAGTTATTAACATCGCTGGTAAACAGCGCATGTTGTCACAAAAAATAGCGCTTTATGGAAATGCGCTTATCTTCGAACCATCAGGGCAAACACAGCAGCATCGCATGCTATTGCAGCACGCTGTAGAGCAATTCGTGGCGGGTCATCAGTTTTTACTTCAAAAAGATAGCAGTGGACAGTTTCTTTATTTAAATGATGCGCTAAAGGCTCACTATTTCTCTTCTCCAACACAGCTAGACTTGCACGTTAAGCAATACATTAGTAAAGCGCAGCAGCTATTAAATAGTCGCTCTAATTATGGTACTCAAGGTCGCTCCCCATTTAGCAGTGAACATTTAGAAAAGCTTTTAATGGACTTAGATAAAGCTGTTTATCTCTTAGAGCAAAGCGCTGTTACCAAGGTAAAAGTCATTTCTATATTAGAGATTGTTTTTTGGGTTATTGCGATTGTATTGCTGATTGTGGAGCTTATATTTATCTTCAAACCAATGGAAAAGCTCATTGCAAAAACAATAAAACAATATCAGCAACAAAAAGAAGTGGTAGAGCGTGTTAGCCATAATAAAGAGCGTTTTATAGCTCGCGCCAGTCATGAATTTAGAACACCATTGCAAGGATTGACAGCGTCAATAGGGGCGCTGGATATTAATGATAATCAGCAATTCACAAAAAAGCAGGCTTTATACTGCGTAAATAGGTTAGTCTCAATGCTGGATGAGCTACTTGATTTGCAGAAGCTTACTACAGGGGAGTGGCAGCTGAATTTAGCACAAGGCAATTTATTAACTAGCCTTCAGCAGGCCGTTACTCCGTTTGAATATGCGTGTAATGATAAAAAAATTACTTTTACGATTAACTTTGCAGAATCAGTAAACAAAGAGGTTATTAGTGATCATGGGCGACTCCAACAAGTATTTGCAGAGCTTGTAAACAATGCTGTCAAGTTCACTCCAACACAAGGGCGTATAGCGGTTACAGCCAGTTGCCAAGGTGAGAAAGGTTTTGTATTTGAGGTGCAAGATAATGGTAAAGGGTTTGACCACTCATCCAGTGATTTTTTAAATGACGAGCAAGATGCAGAGCAGAATTTTCAAGGTTTAAAAACGGGACTGCTTAGGGTAAAACAAATTATTAAAGCGCTTGAAGGGGATATTCAGTTTTTTAATGTCCAGCCCCATGGCGTGAAAGTGGTAGTAAAGCTAGCCTTTAAGCAAGCACCCAAAGAGGCAACTAAGGCATTATTACCTAGTAGCTTGCATTGTTTAATTGTTGAAGATAACACTTTAAATGCGACAATATTAGGCCGCATTCTGAGCCAATTTAATTATACTTATGATATAGCGCCAAACGGTTTAATCGCGACAGATATGACCGAAACTAAGCCATATGATGTGATATTCATGGATCTCAACATGCCTGTGATGGATGGCTTTCAAGCAATCGACATAATTAGAAATGAGCAATGTCAACTGACGCCTATTTTGGCTGTAACAGCCAATACCTCCAGTGAAGATTTGCAACGCATCTATGCGTTAGGTGCAAACCTTCACTTATATAAACCAATAACAGCCGATACAGTAGAAAAAGCCTTGACGATTATGTTTGCTGAAAATAGACCAGAATAAGCGCCATTAAAGGTTTTAATTACTGACTTTTATATCGCCGACGCCCACCTCAACATCAATCTCAAATTGCCCATTACCACTATACTTTGAGTGTGAACTGACAATTTTTCTGCTTTGTTTTGCTTCATTTAGCATGCCACGAATTTTTGTATCACCCACACCTGTTTCCAGCTCAATACGTTTGTAGTCATCAAGTGCACTATCGATACGCACCGCTCCCACTCCAAGCTCAATATCCACAGAGTTACTTGTATCATTTATTTCAATGTCACCTACACCTAGCTCTACATCAATCGCCATAGTGCTGGGCATTTTTACTAACCAATTTTGTTGAATATCATCGTTATCAAGCTTTAAGCTCAGTGAGCCTGCGCTTTGTGAATGACTTAGTTTAATATCTGATAAGTCCATTTCAGAGCCAAACCAACCTGTATCGTTTTTTGGCTCAATACGCACTGTGACCACCACTTCGCTGCCTGCGTAGTTTTGTACTTCTAAGCTGCCAACTGGAAAATCGATTTCAAGCTGGCTTGCGCCATTAATTGCAAAGGTGTGATTGAGCTCTCGTGAATCTTTTGCTGTAGAGTCTGAGGTTGCCAATATCAGGCCTATTGCAGCCACACAAAGTAATTTTTTCATTGTTTTTTTTCCTGTAAATGACCTTTTATACCTTAGTCGCAGCTGTATTCAAAAAAGGTTTAAACGATTTTTAATTTTTTATCGAATGGGGTAACGTCAAGCTAACGGTAACTTAGAATGAGGATTCAACGTGCAACAAGTGCAGTTGGTTAATGTTAAAGCCAGCCTAAAGGGGCAGGGTAATGATATTTATTTTTTAGATGATCTCAATATTAATGTATCGGCATTGCAGCAATGGGTTTTACTTGGCGCCAATGGCGCGGGTAAATCAGCAGTGGCTGCAGCCATTGCCGGTTTTGCTAAAATAGAGCAAGGCCACTATGAGAATAGCTTTGAGCGCGTTGCATTGGTCTCACCAGACAGCCAAAAGCAGCTACTCGCGGCGGAGCTAACAAAAGATCAAGATGACATTGTTGAGGGTGTTACTGTCTCTAGCACCGTTTACGAGATTATGATTGCTGGCCGTGATGAGCAGCAGCTTGATAATGAGTTGCTACAACAATTAATTGCCATGTTTGATTTTAAAGATAAGCTTAGCAAGGCATTTCGCGATTTATCAACCGGAGAAACCCGTAAATTATTGTTAATTCAGGCTTTGGTAGGGCGACCAGATTTACTTGTGCTTGATGAGCCGTTTGATGGTTTAGATGTCACAGCGATGGCTGAGCTAAATCAATTATTAACAAGGTTAAGCGAAACAATAACTCTCATTTTTGTACTCAATAGATTAACTGAAATCCCTGATTTTGTTGATCACTACGGCTATGTTAAAGCGGGTGATATGGCTCAGCAATTAGCAAACCCCACAATTGAGCAGCGCGATGATTTATTAAAGCTATTGCATCTAACTCATACAGAGCTACGAATACCTGACGCAGATAGTGATCATCAAGCACCCACACTGACTGATTCGATGTTAGTAAAACTAAAAAATGCTTCAGTGAGCTATGCGGGTGAGACAGTTTTTGAAAACCTAAACTGGCAAATAAATCAAGGCGAACATTGGCAGTTAACCGGCAAAAATGGCTCAGGTAAAACCTGCTTGCTGAACCTTATCACTGGCGATAACCCGCAGTGTTATAACAACGATATTAAGGTGTTTGGTTTTCAGCGTGGCAGTGGTGAGAGTATTTGGCAAATTAAACAGCACATTGGTTATATCTCTAATGCGCTGCATATGGATTATCGAGTCAGTATCACTGCACTCAATACCCTTGTATCGGGTTTTTATGACAGTATTGGCCTTTATCAAAAAGCCACTGATAAACAACTAGAAATTGCCACCAAGTGGTTAGCTTTACTGGGTTTAAGTGACAAAAAAAATAGCTCTTTTAGTCAGCTATCCTTTGGTGATCAGCGATTATTATTGATTGCGAGGGCAATGATAAAACACCCTAATTTATTAATTTTAGATGAGCCTTGCCTTGGTCTTGATGAAGCAAATAGGCAGCGAGTGCTATTACTGATAGAAAAAATCTGCGCCGCAGGGACAAGTACTGTTGTGTACGTTAATCATCATGCAAGTGACAAAATCACAGGTATTGAACACTATTTAGAGATGGCTGATTTCACAAAAAAAGCGCCATAAAAGGCGCTTATAAAATTTGAATTTGATTATAGAACATTTAGATACGTGTAACCGTGAAGCCTTTATCAGTTAGCTGCTTTAGCAAACCATGTTGTTCAGGCAAGTGCAAAGCACCAACGGCAATAAATAATTTTTCTTTGCCGATACGTGATGAAAGTTGCTTTACCCAATTATTATTGCGATCGATTAGCATTACTTGCTCACTTAGTTCACCATATTGAGAATCATCAAAGCTTTCGTTATAAAACTTTGCTAGCGTTTTCATATCGCCAGATTTCCACGCATTGATAAGGCCAAAAAAGTAAGTGTCGACATCAGCTAGCTGCTCAAATGTTTCTTCAATCATCTTATCGTTCATAACTGCTAAATGAGTAAACATTTCCATTTGTAGCTCAAGAGTTTCTAATTCACCGATAGGTTTATTGTGTGCTTGCGCATAAGCAAGTACTTGTTTGTCTATACCATACTGGTCAGAGAATCCCACATTTTGAAACTCCATTTGCATCATGGTGACCATCACAGCCCACGGTGCTAAGTTTTTAAACATTGCGATATCGATAGACTTATCGGCAAAGTATTTTTGTAGCTTATTGAAGTTATCTACAGAAAGCTCTGATTGCAGTGTTTTTCCATCTTTAAGCATCATAAAAGGCAATGAGCGGCGCTGCATTTCGGTTGCTGAAATGGTGCTGATATCTACCTCAACAATCACTTCATCACTGCTCTCAATTGCAGATGTAACCTTATTTGGTAGACCTTGCATGCTTTTATCACCCACATGCACGGTGCCAAATAAATAGGACGAAATACCGTTTTTTTCTATTTTCCATAGTCCTGGTTCTGCCAATGCACATTGGCTAAAACCAAGTAATAGCACCATAAAAAACAGAGCATTAAAGCGCTGAATGAATCTCATAATTTTCCCTTTCAAATTGTGACTGTTTTCAATACTAAACTAATTTTCCACAAGCAGTTAAATTAAATCGAATGAAAGCAGAAAAAATACCAGACAAGAGCTAAAAATTAATCAGCTATAGAATAGCTAATAAACAGGTATGAAGTTTCCATATTTGTATAAAAGTGAAATATAAACCCTTTTTAAATCATATTTTGAATATTAATTCCTTTTTAAGTGTTTTTTATATGTTTTTTTGAATTAATTTTATTGTTGACTTGAAGGGCTTAGCGCGGTACTAATAGAAAAAGGCAGCGGGATGGCTAGATTTCCGCTACAAATGAACAAAATTTGGTTACAGATAAATGCTTACAAACAAACTTTCTCTAATTCTGATTAACGTCGTGGTGATTATTATTACCGCGGGGGCGAGTTAGTGCTTAGAGAAAAGTGAAGCATTTAAAAAGCCCCCCGCACTTAACAGTTCGGGGGGCTTTTTCGTTTTAAGGTTTGAGTTGCAGCAAATACACAATGTCACTGAGGAATGAGGATTTACGATGACAGGCGCAGAGTTAACAATCGATTTATTGGCCAAACATGGCGTTAAGGATGTTTTTGGTTACCCAGGTGGTGCCATCATGCCTATTTACGACGCTTTGTATGGTGCGCCAGTCAAACATTATTTGACGCGCCATGAGCAAGGGGCTGGCTTTGCAGCGGTGGGCTTTGCGCGAAGCACAGGTAAGTTAGGCGTGTGTTTTGCAACTTCCGGTCCAGGGGCGACCAACTTAATAACCGCGCTTGCCGATGCGATGATGGATTCGGTGCCATTACTTGCTATCACAGGTCAAGTACCAACCGCAGCGATAGGTTCCGACGCCTTTCAGGAAGTGGATGTGTTAGGCATGTCGTTATCATGCACTAAACATAGTTACATGGTTGAAAGAGCTGAAGACTTAGCCGAAATCCTACAAGAAGCCATCCATATAGCACAAAGCGGCCGCCCAGGCCCTGTGTTAGTTGATATCCCTAAAGACATCCAAATGGCGCAAGTACCATTCCACCCTTGGTTAGCCGCCGAAGATCACTTACCAACATTAGATTCAAACCAAGTTGCTATTGCCAATCAAATCTTAAGTGAAGCGCAGCGCCCTGTAGCGTATATCGGTGGTGGTGTACAAGCTGCCAATGCGCAAGATGAATTAATGCAGTTTTTAGAAAAAACACATATGCCTGCAGTATCAACGTTAAAAGCGTTGGGTAGTGTATTACCTGATTATGAATATGACTTAGGCATGCTAGGTATGCATGGCGGTAAAGCGGCTAACTTAGCGGTGCAAGAGTGTGATGTTTTGGTCTGTATTGGTGCCCGCTTTGACGACCGTGTCACTGGCAACTTAAGCAAGTTTGCGGCAAAAGCAAAGGTTATTCACCTTGATATTGATGCGGCAGAGGTTGGTAAGCGTAAGCCTGCAAAAGCGTCATTAGTGGCAGATTTAAAAACGTCTTTACCGCAACTTGATTGTTTTGTTACACCAGATGAGTGGCTAACGCATATCGAAAGCATGATGAAAGAGCATGCGTGGCGTTATGACTATCCAGGCGAAAAAGTGTTTGCCCCTTACTTATTAAACCAGCTAAGCCAAAAAATGCCATCAACGGGTGTTGTGTGTTGTGATGTGGGTCAGCACCAAATGTGGGTGGCACAGCACATGAAGTTTAGCCACCCAAGTAATCATTTAAGTAGTGGTGGAGCTGGTACCATGGGTTTTGGTTTACCAGCCGCTATTGGCGCGCAAGTTGCTCGCCCAAATGACTTTGTGATCACGGTCTCGGGTGATGGCTCAATCATGATGAACATTCAAGAACTGGCAACAATTCGCCGTAACAATCTGCCAGTTAAAATTCTAATCTTAGATAACCAGCGCTTAGGCATGGTACGTCAATGGCAGCAGCTATTTTTTGAAGGTCGTTATTCTGAAACAAACCTTTCAGATAATCCTGATTTTGTGCAGTTAGCAGCGGTGTTTGGCATTCCAGGTCAAACTATCACTAAAGCAGATGAAGTTGATGCTGCGGTTGATGCGTTAGTAAATAGTGAAGGCCCATACATTCTGCATGCCTGTATAGATGATAAAGAAAATGTATGGCCGCTTGTACCGCCCGGTGCTGCCAATGATGAAATGATGACGGAGACAGTAAAATGAAACACACCCTAACGATTGCACTAAAGAATCAAAGTGTTGCGGTAGAGCGCTTTTTACGCGTAGCGCGTCATCGCGGCTTTGACCTAACAACCATGAATTTAGAAATGGCTGACGAAGCGTTTCACGTCACTATGACGGTAGACAGCGATAAGCCAATTTATCTACTAACATCACAATTAAATAAATTGGTCGATGTTATACACGTTAATGTTGAAAACCAATTTCAACAACAAGCAATCTAGTAAAAAAATCAACAGGTAACTAGAGCAATCAGATTGATGTTTTAGTGAGAAATAAATTAGGAATGAGGAAGTCAGTGGCATGCCACTGCAACAACTGAGGTAATTATGGCTAAATTAAGAAGTGCAACAACAACAGAAGGTCGCAAACGTGCTGGGGCGCGTGCTTTATGGCGTGCAACAGGGATGACAGATAAAGACTTTGGTAAGCCAATTATCGCTGTTGTTAACTCGTACACTCAGTTTGTACCAGGGCACGTTCATCTTAACCAACTCAGTGAGCTAATGGCCGAAACCATCACCGAAGCGGGTGGTGTACCAAAAGAATTTAATACCATTGCAATCGATGATGGTATCGCAATGGGTCACGGCGGCATGCTGTATTCACTCCCATCGCGTGATTTAATTGCTGACTCAGTGGAATACATGGTTAATGCACACTGTGCCGATGCCATGATCTGTATTTCTAACTGCGACAAAATCACCCCAGGGATGATGCTGGCAGCACTGCGTTTAAATATCCCCGTTATTTTTGTATCAGGTGGTCCAATGGAGGCGGGTAAAACACGCCTTGCTGATATCGACATTAAACTTGATTTAGTGGATGCCATGGTAAAAGGCGCTGATACCTCAGTAAGCGATGAAGACTCAGACAAAGTTGAGCGCTCTGCCTGTCCTACTTGTGGTTCATGTTCGGGCATGTTCACTGCCAACTCAATGAACTGCTTATTAGAAGCGATTGGCTTGGCACTGCCGGGTAACGGTACCACACTTGCAACGCATAAAGACCGTAAACAACTTTACGTTGAAGCGGGTGCGCGCATTGTTGATTTATGCCGTGAGTATTATCAAAAAGATAATGCAGCAGTATTACCGCGTGCTATTGCTAATCGCACTGCCTTTATGAATGCCATGGTGGTTGATATTGCCATGGGTGGTTCATCAAATACGGTTTTACACTTATTAGCTGCAGCGCAAGAGGCAGGTGTTGATTTTGATATGTCGCACATCGATGCGCTTTCTCGCAAAACTCCTTTCCTTTGTAAAGTGGCACCCGCAACCAATAAATATCACATTGAAGATGTACACCGCGCTGGTGGCATGATGGCAATTATTCGTGAATTAGGTAAGGCAGGCCTTGTCGATTTATCTGTTGATCACGTGGCGGGTCATACTATGGCTGAAATGGTGACTAAATGGGATGCGACTGACCCTAATAATGAAGTGGCGCAAAAATTCTATAAAGCAGGCCCAGCGGGTATCCGTACAACAAAAGCAATGAGTCAAGAATGCCGCTGGCCAGAACTTGATAATGACCGTGAAAACGGCTGTATCCGCAGTGTTGAAAATGCCTTTCGTCAAGATGGCGGCTTAGCAGTACTATCAGGTAACTTAGCCCTTGATGGCTGTATTGTTAAAAGTGCCGGTGTCGTTGAAGAAATGCTGCACTTTGAAGGCCCCGCAGTTGTATACGAATCACAAGATGATTCAGTTGAAGGGATTCTTAACGGTGAAGTGAAAGCGGGTGATGTGGTTGTTATTCGCTACGAAGGACCCAAAGGCGGCCCAGGCATGCAAGAAATGCTGTATCCAACGAGTTACTTAAAATCAATGGGCTTAGGTGAAAAATGTGCGCTTATCACAGATGGTCGTTTCTCGGGTGGTACATCAGGTTTATCCATTGGTCACGTTTCACCAGAAGCAGCAAGCGGTGGGGCAATCGCCTATGTTGAAAATGGCGATAAAATAGTAATTGATATCGCAACCCGTGAAATCACCCTAGCCCTGTCTGATGAAGAGCTTGAAGCACGTAAACAAAAGCAATTAGCACGCGGTAAAGATGCTTATAAACCACTGGACCGTGATCGCTATGTTTCATCTGCACTTAAAGCTTATGCGTTACTTGCAACCAGTGCAGACAAAGGGGCTGTGCGCGATTTAGCAAAACTTGAGGAGCTTAGTTAATTATGGTTTCTCAAGAGCTCGATTATTTTCGCGCTATCATCCAAGCGAACATGGAGCCGCTTGCAAAAGTCACCGAGGTCAGCGAAATGGCTGATCTTAGTGCACGGCTAGGCAACCATGTGTGGTTAAAGCGTGAAGACCAACAACCGGTTTATTCATTTAAACTTCGTGGTGCCTTTCATAAACTGAGCAAGTTGCCAAAAGGCTCTGATGTGATCACCGCTTCAGCGGGTAACCATGCGCAAGGTGTCGCACTCAGTGCCTCATTTTTAGGGCATAAAGCAACGATTGTAATGCCAGTCACAACACCAGAAATTAAAGTGAATGCAGTGCGTGCGTTAGGTGGTGAAGTGGTATTACACGGCCATCATTTTGATGCAGCAAAAGCCCATGCTTTAGAGCTTACTGAGCAGCGTAATGGGGTGTTTGTGCCACCGTTTGATGATCCCGATGTGATTGTTGGCCAAGGTACGGTTGCCCGTGAATTAATGCAGCAACTGAATGACCTTGATGCCGTCTTTATTCCTGTTGGCGGTGGTGGCTTACTTGCAGGCATGGCTGTGTATATAAAGTCGTTACGTCCTGATATCAAAGTCATTGGTGTTGAAGCTGATGAGAGTGCTTGCCTAAAAGCCGCGCTTGAAGCAGGCAAGCCCGTTGAGCTTGATCGTGTTGGTAGCTTTGCAGATGGCGTAGCCGTAAAAGTTATCGGCACAGAAACGTTTCGTTTAGCACAAAAATTTTGCGATGAGGTTGTCACTGTAACGGGCGATGAAATCTGCGCCGCAATGCAAGATATCTTTGTTTCAACCCGCGCTATAGCGGAGCCTTCAGGGGCGCTATCAACAGCGGGTCTGAAAAAGTGGTGCCAACAAAATGGGGTGAAAGGCTTAAACGTGGCTGCGATTTTATCGGGTGCGAATTTAAACTTTGACCGCTTACGTTATGTTGCTGAGCGAACGGCGCTAGGTGAAAAGAACGAAGCACTCCTTGCTGTGACGATTAAAGAAGAGAAGGGCAGCTTTAAGCAGTTTTGTAACTCGTTAGGCGGCAGGGCCATCACCGAGTTTAATTATCGCTATGCAGGCCCTGGCGAAGCGCAAATTTTTGTCGGTATAGCACTAAGGCAAGGCCAACAAGAGCTTGATGAGCTAAAAGCGGCACTGACAGAAAATGATTATACATTTTGCGATCTATCAGATAACGAGCTGGCTAAATTGCATATTCGTTATATGGTGGGAGGTAAAGCGCCAGCCCAACTTCATGAGCGATTACTGCGCTTTGAGTTTCCTGAATACCCAGGTGCATTAGCACGATTTTTAGATACCCTTGGTAGCAATTGGAATATCACTTTATTCCATTACCGCAATCATGGTGGATCGATTGGTAATGTGCTGGCTGCCTTTGCGATTGAACCGAGTGATTATGAGGTATTCAATGAGCATTTGAACCGTTTGGGATACAACGTTCAAGATGAAACGAACAATCCATGTTTCACCCAGTTCTTAACTAGCCAAGGTCAAGAATTGAGTGAAGTCAAAGCAGCTAATCAGTAACTAAATATAATCAAGACTGCTAATGAGGAGTCTTGATTTTCCCTCTATTTTTCCTATAGTTAATGCACGGTTTCAAGCAAGGATGTTGCGTGCAAGGTATAAAAGGCCTACTAGGGTTAACCTGTTTAATGCTCTCTATGAGCGCACAATGCGCTGATAAAGTTAGCCTACAACTAAAATGGACTCACCAGTTTCAATTTGCAGGCTACTATATGGCTGCAAAAAAAGGCTTTTATAAGGAAGCGGGCCTTGATGTTTCCATAATACCTGCCGATCCGAATGCGCCAGATACCTTCCCAAAACTGTTAAGTGGCGAAGCCGATTTTGCCATCACTCACTCAGGCATATTACAAAAGCGCCAGCAAGGCGCGCCAGTTGTTGCCCTTGGAGCCATACTGCAGTTTTCGCCATATTGTTGGATGGTAAAAAATAACTCAGATATTTTTCAGCCCAGAGACTTTGCTGATAAGAAGCTTAGTAAAATCGGTTCAGTTGAAAATGCAGAGTTATTGGTAATGTTGCAACGCGCGGGGCTTGATCAACAAAGTTTAATAGCTGCAAGTCATGAAGGGGGCATTGAACAGTGGCTTGCCGGTGACTTAGATGCGGTGCAAGTTTATGTCACCAATGAGCCCTACACGATGACATTACAAGGAGTGGGTCATCGACTCATTTGTCCGCAAAAGTTTGGTTTGAATGTGTATGGTGATATTTTATATACCAGCGAAGCAATGGTTGAAAAAAATCCAGATATCGTTGAGCGCTTTTATCATGCAAGTATTAAAGGTTGGCGTTACGCGTTATTACATTTAGAAGAGAGTATTGCCGTTACTCAACATGATTATGCTACTCATAAAAGCTTACAAGAGCTTGCTTATGAAGCAAATGTATTAACGAGTTATATTAAGCCGCCAGGCGTAAATCTTGGCAGTATGTCGATGGCAAAGTGGCGTTTAATTGCTGAATTATATGGCCTAGATCAAACCGAGTTTGACCGCGCGTTTAAAAACTTTATGTATCAACATCAAGATGATGGCGGCTTTGAATTATCTTGGATGCTTATTCTAGCTATTGTACTGAGTATTTTATGCATCCCTCTTTATATCCGTTTAATCAGCAGTGGTAGGCGTTAAAGGGTGAAAAACTGTTATAATCACTTTTATTTTTTGTCGTTTAGAAGTTATGACGCTTGCTCAGCAATTTATTGCCTTAGATACGCTGCTTTTTAAAACTCGCCAATACTGGCAATGCACCGCCTTCGATTTTGATGATCTTCCTTGGCCTGAATTAGCCAACTTACTATGGACGCTGGATGACCAACAAGTTAGCGAGCTTGATGCCGATCAGCCAGCTTTATATCGTTATTTTGCTGAGGCAATTGAGGGCATCGACCAGTTGGCTCTGTTGTGTGAACTGCCAGCTATCAGTACTGCCCGTAATGAGTTTCCGTTTTGGATAAGTAATGGCATTAAAGGTCGTAAATTTGAGCAACTACAAGACTTTGTTGCAGCGATTAGTCAGCAGTCATTAAACCGGCCTGTTTTAGAGTGGTGTGCAGGTAAAGGGCATTTAGGTCGTATGCTGGCATTCAATGGTGCGCCAAGTGTACATAGCATTGAGCTGCAACAGCACTTATGTGAACAAGGCCAGCACAGTGCTACACAACAGCACTTGGCAATGCAGTTTTCACAAGCTGATGTATTAACCGACAACACCGATGATTTTTTTGAAAGCCAGCAGCATGCTGTGGCTCTCCATGCCTGTGGTCGTTTGCATCAAACATTTATGCAGCAAGCAAGCAAAGCGAAAACCCAGCAAATCAGCTTTTCACCATGCTGTTATCATTTATTCACAGATAACGCTTATCAAGCAATGAGCGAGCCAGCAAAACAAAGTCAGCTTGCGCTTACGCATCGTGATTTAAAACTGGCACTACAAGAAACGGTAACGGCACCGAGTCGCGTCGATAAGGTAAGAAAAACAGAGGTTGAATGGCGTCTTGGGTTTGATGCGTTACGTAAATCAATCACTGGTGAATTACACTATGTGAGTGTGCCGTCAGTGAACAAGGCAATCTTCTCTGATTCTTTTGAATCATTTTGTTTATGGGCGGCTGAGAAAAAATCATTACCCCTACCTAAAGGTATTGATTACAATGAATTTTTAGAGGTAGGCAAAAAGCGCAAAAGGGTCACCGAGCGAGTTGAACTCGTCCGACATGTGTTCAGAAGGGCAATTGAAGTTTGGCTCGTGCTCGATCGTGCTTTATATTTGCAACAACAAGGATATCAAGTAACGGTGAGCACGTTTTGCGAGAAACAGCTGACACCAAGAAATATCTTGATCCAAGCTAATTATTAAAAACCGTAAAGAGGCGCAATGAGAAAGTTAAAAAATTTATTCGAAAATAATAGACGTTGGGCAGCACGTACGAGTGAAAATGACCCTGAGTTTTTTAAAATTCTATCAATGCAGCAAAATCCAGAGTACTTATGGATCGGTTGTTCTGACTCGCGTGTACCTGCAAATGAAATCGTAGACTTGTTACCGGGTGAGTTATTTGTCCACCGTAACGTAGCAAATGTGGTTGTACATACCGATCATAACTGCCTTTCAGTGATGCAATACGCTGTTGAAGTGCTAAAAGTAAAGCACATCATGGTAGTAGGTCACTATGGCTGTGGTGGTGTACAAGCGGTATTAAACGAAGCACGTTTTGGCTTAATCGATAACTGGCTACGCCATGTGGGTGATGTAAAAGAAAAACATATCGAACAACTCAATGCATTACCTGAGCAAGAGCGTTTAAATAGCTTGATCGAACTAAACGTTATCGAACAAGTGCGTAACGTATGCCGTACTAATATTGTGCAAGATGCTTGGGCGAAAGGCCAAGAGTTAACAATTCATGGTTGGGTGTATGGTTTAGCAAATGGCCATTTGAACGACCTAGAGTCGGTCGTAACCTGTGCTGAAGAAGCCAGTGATACCTATGGCATTGCAGTAAAGCGCGTTTTTGAACGTGTTGCTGAAAAAAGCTAATAAGCAAAACTAGCTAGATAGAAAAAAGGAGAGCGAATTCGCTCTCCTTTTTTATTGTTCGTCTTGTTTACTAGCAAGTTGTTGCTCTAATAAAGCCACTTTTTCTTCAAGCTCAGTGAGTTTTTCACGAGTACGAATAAGTACTTGGCTTTGAATATCAAATTCATCACGGCTTACAAAGTCCATCTCAGCAAGTTTGTTTTGAATAGCTTGCTTGGTTTTACCTTCGACTGTTTCGGCAAGGTTTTTCACGCCTTGCGGCATGTTATCGGTGATTTGCTTAGCGATTTCTTCAAGTTTTGCTGGGTTGATCATCTTCGTCCTTTGAGTCACGTAAAAAAACAATCTTACCTTATTGGCTAGGCGTAGTGTAGTGATTACGGTAAAATTGCCCGTCCTGTCTTTGGATAATTTCTTTAGGGGCTTATGAAACTCAACCCAAAACAAGATGAAGCGGTAAAGTATATTAGTGGGCCGTGCTTAGTATTAGCCGGTGCGGGCTCAGGTAAAACGCGTGTTATTACTAATAAAATCGCTTACTTGGTGCAAAAGTGTGAGTATCAAGCACGCAATATTGCTGCGGTAACCTTTACCAATAAAGCGGCAAAAGAAATGCGTGAGCGTGTAACGCAAACACTTGGCAAGCAGGAGTCGAAAGGCTTATGGGTTTCAACGTTTCATACCCTTGGGCTTGAGATCATCAAAAAAGAGTTAACGACGTTAGGTTTTAAACCTGGGTTCTCATTATTTGATGATCAAGATACCAACCAGCTATTAGCTGAACTGACCGAAGAAGAGCTTAAAAAAGACAAAGATCTACTCAACCTTCTGAAGATGCAAATAGGTAGCTGGAAGAACGAATTGATTCTACCAGAGCGTGCTATTCGCGAAGCCCGTGAGCCACAAAAAGCGTTGTTTGCTCAGCTGTATGCGCGTTATCAAAATCAATTGCGTGCTTACAACGCCCTTGATTTTGATGATCTGATCATGATCCCCACCTTATTGTTAGGCCAAAATGCTACGGCACGTGAACGTTGGCAACAGCGTTTTCGTTACTTGCTGGTGGATGAGTATCAAGATACTAATACCAGTCAGTATCAACTGGTTAAGCTATTGGTGGGTGAACGCGCTCGTTTTACCGTGGTAGGCGATGACGACCAGTCTATTTACTCTTGGCGTGGTGCTAAGCCACAAAACCTTGTGCTATTGAGTAAAGACTTTCCGGGCTTGCGTTTAATTAAGCTTGAACAAAATTACCGAAGTGCTGGGCGAATTCTTAAAGCGGCGAATATTTTGATTGCCAATAATCCTCATGAGTTTGATAAAAAGCTATTCAGTGAGCTAGGTTATGGTGAGCCTATTAAAGTGATTGGCTGTCGTGATGAAGAGCATGAATCTGAACGAGTGGTCGCTGAGATCATTTCACATAAATTTATGAAGCGCACTAGCTATAAAGATTACGCGATTTTATACCGTGGTAACCATCAAGCGCGTGTGTTTGAAAAAGCACTCATGAGCAACCGCATTCCTTATAAGATCAGCGGCGGCATGTCGTTTTTCTCTCGTTCAGAAATCAAAGACATCATGGCGTATTTACGTTTGTTAGTGAACCAAGATGACGACAATGCCTTTTTACGTATTGTAAATACGCCTCGCCGTGAGATTGGTACGGTGACACTGGAAAAGTTAGGCACCCTAGCTAATGAAAAACACATTAGTTTATTTGCTGCCTGTTTTGAACCTGAGCTTGCGCACCGATTAAAAGGGCGTGGCTTTAATGCCTTAGCTGGCTTTGCTCGCTGGGTGGTTGAGCTTTCTGATAATGCGGTACGGGGCGATACCCTTGAAGCTGTAAAAGAGTTAGTTAGGCAAATTAATTACGAAGCATACCTATATGAGTCGTCACCGAGTGCAAAAGCCGCTGAAATGCGCATGAAAAACGTCTCTGAGCTTTATCGTTGGATCACCGATATGTTAACAGGGGACGCAGACAATCCACCACTGAACCTTGCCGAGGTGGTTAGTAAACTGACCTTACGCGATATGCTTGAGCGTAACGAAGAAGAAGATGAATCTGATGCGGTACAATTACTAACATTACATGCTTCAAAAGGTTTGGAGTATCCGTATGTGTTTATGGTAGGCATGGAAGAGGGCTTATTACCGCACCAAGTGAGTATTGATGAAGATAACGTTGAAGAAGAGCGTCGTCTTGCTTATGTAGGGATCACGCGTGCTCAGCAAGAGCTGGTCATGACCTATGCTAAGTTACGCCGTCAATTTGGTGAAACCTCAGACACAGAGCTGAGTCGCTTTGTGCAAGAATTACCACAAGATGATCTAGCCTTTGAAGCGAAGAAACCACCGTCTTCACAGGCTGAGCGTATGGAGAAAGGCCAAGCACGAGTCGCTAATCTAAGAGCCATGCTTAAGAAGTAATACTTTGTACTGTTTGTGAAAAAGGACTAAAAGGGGCTAGGGCGTGTTGTTTGCCTATAAACAAGGATAAACCGTGCTTATCTAACAAGGTGCGGTAGTTAAAAATCGATGGCCCCTTGGCGATTACCTGAATATTTTGGATATTCGTAATGGCCAACACGCCTTGCAATTGTAGGTGATAATTATCTTGTTGGAGCACACGTTTACTGAAAGTAGAACTAAGTAGTAAGTAATCAAAGTTAAACTCAGTCAGTAAATTAAGCTCACATCTGTCTTTTGCGAACTCGTTTAGTCCTACCGAAAACCCTTGTTCAATTAAGCTTTTTAAGTTTTCAATTTGTACCGCAGATGCATAACGGATTTCTTGCTCATTAAATAACAAACACATTCTCTGTGCATTGTGTGCATTTAATAATTGGCGTAACGATTGAAAATTAATACGTTCTAACACTAAGCCTGAACAGGGGAAGAGTACTTTTTGTAAGTTAGCATTATGGGCTAATTCGAAAGCTTGTTTTAATAAGCTAAGCTCCACTTCGAAATGTTGAACTTTATCGGTTGCAAACTTTTTCAATACCTCAAAACTGGTACTGCCAAGCACGGGGTGTTCACCAAATGCTTCCAATAATGACTCAGCTCTAGATTCCTCATTGAGTGTGATGATTTCTGCGCTTCTAAAATGCATTGGCAGATCATCAAGATGATGCATACTCTCGGTTTCATGTTGAGAAGTGGTTGTATTCAATAAAGGGTGGAAGCACTCAAAACGGTTACGCCCTGCATTTTTTGCATAATACATCGCAGCATCTGCATCACGAATAATTTCATCGGTATGTTTATAACTTGCTTTTGAGTAAGTAATGCCAATACTTGCGCCACTTTGAACGCACTGACCTTTCATGCAGAAAGGTTTTTTCATTATCTCAATAATACGTTTTGCAACATCTTCTGCTTGCTGTCTTTCGGTTAAATGATTTAACAGTACCACAAACTCATCACCGCCTAGGCGAGCTAATAAGTCGTGCTCTCTTATACAATGTGAGAAAGACTCGGCAACACCAATTAAAAATTGATCCCCTGCTTGGTGACCAAGTTGATCATTTATATCTTTAAATTTATCTAAATCAATAAATAAAACCGCAAATTGTTGCTCAGGATAACGTTGATAATGTTGTAATGTTTTTTCAAGTTGAGTTAAGAATAAGCTACGATTGGGCAAGCTGGTTAGTGAGTCATGATGTGCATCATGATATAGCTGTTGTTCTATTTTTTTACGCTCTTCAATTTGCATTTGTAAATGCATATTTGCTTGGCGGAGTTCTTTCGTTTTTTCTGTAACCCGTTGCTCAAGTTTTTGGTGGCTCAGCTTTAACTCTTGGCTTGCTAAATGAGCCTGAATTACGCTTGCTATTTGATGTGATACAAAAGTAATTAATTCGCAATCATCTTGGCTAAATTCATGTTTATTACAATAAGCTTGGCAAACAATAAGACCAATGACCCCTTGTGACGTTTTTAGTGGAGCGCCTAACCAACTGGTTGCTCTTCTTTGTGGTGGGACATCGATAGGGCGTTCAATGACGCCTAGTTTTATTAAATCTTTTGCTCTTTGCTCATCTATCACTTGGCACTTTTCTGTACTAAGTACTAATTCACTGTAGCCTTTGGCGAAAGGCCTAGGTTTTGCGTTGTCATTAAATTCATCGACGCAATAGGGGAAGCTTAACCAATTAGTTGTTTGATCATACAAGGCAATGTATAGGTTATCGGCATAGGTGATGGTTTTAATAATTTCATGCACATGGGCATAGACGTCTTCAACGTTTTTACTCAAAGTTGCCAGCTCTGAGATTTTGAATAAAATTTGTTGGCGATCGAGTGCTTTTTTACGTTGTAAAATTTCATCATTTAAAGCTTGGTTACTTTGCGTCAGTGCACGGGTGCGAATTTTTACTTCAGACTCAAGTAACTCGCGTTTTTTCACCCGTTCGATTGCTGTTGCAAGGTAAAGCGACATGACTTCTAGTAGTTCTATTTGCTGCTCTGTATAGTTTTGTGCCTTGTCATAACTTTGCGCGACCATGACACCAATGATGGCTTTCTCACGGTAAACGGGTACGCCTACCCAATGCTCTGCTGGCGTGCCGTATGCTTTAAACAACCCCTTCTCAACGGCTTCTTGTGTTTGCTGTTTAGAAAAATAGCTTGTTTTGCCGTGCTTAAATACGTACCCAGTTAAACCATCTTTGAAGAAATGTTCATATTTTAGAGGGACAGACAGGCCATCTTTTTCATCGGCAAAATAAGAAAGTTCAAGGTTATCTGTAACAGGGTTATTTAGTACGACATAAAAGCTTTTACTGGGTATAAAGTCTTGAAGAATATTATGAATAGCAGGGTAGAGCAGGGTTAATTCGGCAACAGTACTTGCTTGCTCTGAAAGTTGTAGTAGAGCATGCTGCAAGTGATGTGATTGCTTATATTTCTTTATAAGCGATTTTAAGCGAGCATTTTTATGGGCTAGCTTTTCAATGTGTGTTGCTGAATCTTCCAATGATTTAGAACCAGTTATTATTTTTGTTTATTTATTGTTCTCTATAGTTCCACTTTTTTCGTAGATCGTCAAGTAGATGATGGTCTCTATTAGTAGTGAAGATATGCGATTATAGGTACGAATTGCTTGGGTTTGAGAGGAGTTAAAGAGCAAAAAAAAGGGCTTAACAGAGTTAAGCCCTTCATCGTTATTTATTTAGCAATTATTTGCTAGTCATAAAGTCGATTGCTGCACTGATTTCTTCATCAGAACAGTCCATACACGTCCCTTTCGGCGGCATGGCATTGAAACCATTGATTGCGTGATCTAATAAGGTATCTTTACCTTTCGCAATTCGAGGAGCCCAGTCATCTGCTGATTTAGGTGCGCCAAGAGCACCTGTGCCGTGACATGCAAAACATGCGGCTTGATAAACTTGTTCACCAGAACGTGGACCTGTTGGCTCAGCAGCTGCAGCCGCTTTATCACCTTCTAGATATACAGAACCAATTGGCGCTAGACGCTTTTTAATGGCATCTTCAGTCAAAGAGTTGTCATATGCTTGCGCATATGCCGTTGTTGCTAGCAGTAATAATGCAGCTGATAGTTTTTTCATTTTGCCTTGCTCACTTCGATTTGAACGTGATCAATCACGATATATATGACGGAAATTAGAACGATTATAACGCTAAGCCACAATTTATAAAATGATCTGAAAGGCTTTTTCTTTATAAAAAGCGTCATTTTTTGCGTTAGCGCAATAAAAATTAGCTGCTTAAATAGCGCACTATGCCAATTCGAGTACTTTTTTAACGAGTTTTTGAATCCCTGCATCAGCATCTAATAAACTCTGCGCTAACATATAGGCGGGTGTGGTGACGACTTTATGTTGCTCATCAATAACAATATCGTCAACAGCACACGCTTGGTGATCGCCGCCTAGCTTTTCGATGGCAGAGGCTGTGTCTGTATCATTACCAATGGTTGTTTTAACACCTTGACCGTAAATAAGAGGTAGCATAGCGGGCGCAATACACATATAACCTGCGGCTTTATTAGCTTTAACAAAATCTGTACAGGCTTTTAGTACGTCATTTTGCACCTGAGCTGCAGGGCCTTTTACTGCAAAGTCAGATAGATTTTTAGCGGCACCAAAGCCACCTGGGACAATTAACGCATCAAATTCATTTACCTTTAACTCTGTAATTGCTTTTATATCACCACGAGCTATGCGAGCAGCTTCTACTAACACATTACGATTAGGCGCCATTTCTTCACCGGTTAAATGGTTGATTGTGTGTAGTTGGTCAATATCGGGTGCAAAGCATTGATAAGACGCACCTGCTTTTGCAATGTGCAACAGGGTAAGTACTGCTTCGTTAATCTCTGCGCCATCGTAAACACCGCAACCTGCTAAAATAACAGCCACTTTTTTCATTTGATATCTCTCCTTAATGCAACTGGGTTTAGTGTAGCAAGTATCTAAGTAAGACCACAAAATAAAATAATTTTGTCGTTAAAATGCTCGCAACACACGATGAATCGCTGTTTATGCCTTTTCATAAAATACTAACGTTAAAAAAAGTATAAAGGATCGCTATGATCTTTGATCCATTGTGCTAGAATACTCCTCCGGTTATGGAAAGGGACGTTATATTCGTTGTCGAATAGACACAGGACGTGAATAGATAAAACCGTTTTCCACATTGGGTAAAATAATAAAAAAAGAACCTCGTATTATCTTTTTTAAATAAAAACATAAACTTACATGAAATTCCTAAGTGTAAATCTTCTTCGGGAGGATTGCTTGTGGGTTTTATCTACAAAGTTATCCACAGCTTGCTATTATAGAAACCGTTATTGGTTAATAATTCACAGTCGTTTTCTTCATAGCCTTATGGCATGCTTACAGACAATTTAATGTTATTCAATTAGGATCCAATTTCACCATGGCTCAGATCCCTGAAAATCCACTTGTTCTTGTTGATGGTTCTTCTTATTTATTCCGTGCATATCATTCGCCACCACACCTTACTAACTCAAAAGGTGAAGCGACAGGCGCAATCTATGGCGTAGTTAATATGCTGAAAAGTTTGATCAAACAATATGATCCATCACACATGGTGGTAGTGTTCGATGCCAAAGGTAAAACCTTTAGAAATGACATGTACAGCGAATATAAAGCCAACCGCCCACCAATGCCGGATGACTTACGCACACAGATCGCACCACTGCATAACATTATTAAAGCAATGGGTTTTCCACTTATTAGTATTGAAGGTGTTGAAGCGGATGATGTGATTGGTACCTTTGCACGTATTGCCTCTGAACAACAACGTCATGTGTTGATCTCCACGGGCGATAAAGACATGGCGCAGCTTGTTAATGAACACGTAACGCTTATTAACACGATGACCGATAGCATTTCAGATCCAGAAACCGTGGTTGAGAAGTTTGGCGTGGGGCCTGAGCTGATCATTGATTACCTTGCCTTAATGGGCGACAAAGTCGATAACATTCCTGGTGTTGATGGTTGTGGTCCAAAAACGGCGGTGAAATGGCTACAAAAATATGGATCATTACAAGGGGTGATTGATCATGCTAGTGAAATCAAAGGCAAGATTGGTGAAAAGCTTGCTGCAGCACTTGATCATCTACCACTTAGCTATGAATTAGCGACGATTAAATGTGATGTTGAAGTTGAATCGGAGCTTGAAAATTTCAAACTACAAGAGCCTAATCGTGATGAACTGATTGCACTCTACGGCGAATGTGAATTCCGCCGTTGGTTGGCAGAATTACTGGATAACCCTAAAGACGCTGATACACACTTGGATGTGCCAACAGAAGCTAACGAACTACCAAAAGTCGCTGATGCACACTACGAAACTATTTTAACTGAAGAGCAACTTGATACTTTAGTAAAGCAATTAAATGACGCTGAACTTTTTGCTTTTGATACTGAAACAACCAGCCTTGATTATATGCAAGCGCAATTGGTTGGCATGAGCTTTGCGGTTAAAGCGGGTGAAGCAGCGTACATTCCAGTTGCTCACGATTACCCTGATGCGCCTGAGCAATTAAGCTTAGAAACCGTTATGGCAAAAATTGGCCCAATCCTCGCGGATGAAAACAAAGCCAAAGTCGGACAAAATCTTAAGTACGATAAAAGCGTATTAGCTAACGTCGGCTTTGAATTAAACGGTATTAAGTTCGACACTATGTTGGAGTCGTATGTTTTTAATAGTGTGGGTAGCCGTCATGATATGGACTCGTTGGCACTTAAATACCTAGGCCATAAAAATATCAGCTTTGAAGATATCGCAGGCAAAGGTAAAAAGCAGTTAACGTTTAATCAAATTGAGCTAGAAAAAGCGGCGCCGTATGCCGCAGAAGATGCTGATATAACACTTCGTCTTCACCAAGTGCTATGGCCAAAAATTGATGCTGACAGCCAATTAAAATCAGTCTTCGAAGACATTGAGTTACCACTCGTTTCTGTGCTGTCTGATATTGAACGTACCGGTGTAGCGATTGATAGTAATATGCTTGCTGCTCATAGCCAACGCTTAGGCGAACGCCTGTTAGAGCTTGAGCAAGAAGCTTATGATATGGCTGGTGAAAAGTTTAACTTAGGCTCGCCTAAGCAGCTGCAAGCAATTTTGTTTGAAAAGCTAGCACTTCCCGTTATTAAGAAAACACCAAAAGGCGCACCTTCAACAGCTGAAGAAGTATTGCAAGAGCTGGCTCATGACTATCCGTTACCTAAGGTGATTATCGAACACCGTGGTTTATCTAAACTAAAATCAACGTACACAGATAAACTACCGCTAATGGTTAATGAACGCACAAAGCGAGTACATACCTCTTACCATCAAGCAGTAACAGCAACAGGGCGCTTAAGCTCAACGGATCCTAACTTGCAGAATATTCCAATTCGTTCGGAAGAGGGACGTCGTATTCGTGAAGCCTTTGTTGCTGCAAAGGGGCATAAGATAGTGGCTGCGGATTACAGCCAAATTGAATTACGTATCATGGCGCATTTATCACAAGATAAAGGTCTACTTACCGCGTTTGCTAATGGTTTAGACGTACACAGTGCAACGGCCGCAGAAGTCTTTGGGGTAAATCTTGAAGACGTAACCAGCGATATGCGCCGTAAAGCAAAGGCTGTTAACTTTGGTTTAATTTACGGTATGTCGGCGTTTGGCTTATCACGTCAATTAGATGTACCACGTCATGAAGCACAGCATTATATTGATAAATACTTTGAGCGTTTCCCAGGTGTGCTTGAGTACATGGAAACAACCCGTGAAAAAGCAGCTGATAAAGGCTATGTAGAGACTATTTTTGGTCGCCGATTACATTTACCAGAAATCAACGCAAGAAACGGGGCTCGTCGTAAAGCGGCAGAACGCGCTGCTATCAATGCACCAATGCAAGGCACCGCTGCTGATATCATCAAAAAAGCGATGCTGAAAGTTCACCAGTGGGTAAACGCACAAGCTGAAGGTTCTGTTAAATTACTTATGCAAGTACACGATGAATTAGTGTTCGAAATTAAAGAAGAATCTGTGGACGATTATAAAGCAGAAATTTGTAAGCTAATGTCTGAAGCCGCCACGCTTGATGTACCACTGATTGTTGAAGCCGACAGTGGTGACAACTGGCAACAAGCTCACTAATCGCTGAATTAGGAGTCGCGAGTATAAAATACAAGTGGCTCTGCAGGATTAAAATGTAGTCGCGGGTTTATCCCGCGCTTTCACTTTTATAGATTTCGCGACATACAATCACTCCTCCCAGTTTGGCCGACTTACAGCCACAAGATCACTCACGTAAATGATTAAGTACTTCACGGCAAAACGACTCCTTATAAAGGAAAAGTTACTTACGCCACACGTTGAATAACCGATAATGTAAAACGGCTTTTATTGTAAAATTAAAGTTAACAAGAAAAGACCGTTTTATCGTTTCGTTATATGTTTATCAATTCGTGTTTTTTAGTAGCAGATTTAATTTATTTTTAACTGAGTATTTGCTAAAGTCCGCGCCGTCCTCATCCTGTAGGACATCCTGTTGATGATGCATCTGAAAAGATGCAACGTATTGATAGCTTCTCCCCAGTTTGCTATACCGACTCACTCCTTGTTGAGTGAGTCGCTTTTTCTTTATCTTATCATACAATTCATTGCACAAATTAACCTAGATGATACCATCAAAAGTGATTCTTATTTACTTTCGAAGGAATGCGTTATGTTTAAATCTATGGCAATTGCTGCCTTTTCATTATCGAGTTTATTAGTTGCCCCTTTAGCCAGCGCAAACTGGCAAGTTAATAATGAGCAAAGCAAAGTGAGCTTTGTCTCTATCAAGAAGAATTCAATCGCTGAAGCACACCATTTTAAAAAGCTATCAGGAGGCTTGAACGAGCAAGGTCAATTAAAATTAATGATTGATTTGACGTCTGTGGAAACTCTCATTCCAATTCGTAACGAGCGTATGACTAAATTACTGTTTGAAACACATGAATTTCCAAACGCAATTTTGACGGCAGATCTCAGTAAAACACTTGCAACCCTTAAATCAGGCCAACATGTACTAAAAGGTTTAAAGGCTGAATTAGACTTTCATGGTAATAAGAAAGAGTTAACGATTGATGTACTTGCTAATATGTCACCGAAAGGCGATGTAACCGTATCATCTCTTACGCCAGTTATTATTAATGCAAGTGATTTCAAAGTAACAGAAGGCATCAGCGAATTACAAAAGCTAGCGGGTTTACCATCCATTGCAACAGCTGTCCCTGTTACTTTTTCGCTCACGCTTGATAAAGAAAAGTAATGCAATCGCTTGCTGAGTTAGAAGCCGCCCTTCAGACACCCGATAAACCGTTTGATCAATGGCAGCCACAAAGTTGTGGGCAATTGCCAATAACGATTGATGCGCAAGGGCGGTGGTTTTATGCCGGCAGTGAAATAAAACGCGAGGCAATGGTTAAACTCTTTGCCTCCGTGCTTTGCCAAGAAGCTGACAGCTATTTTTTAAAAACGCCTGTTGAGAAAATGGCTATTACAGTCGATGATGTCCCCTTTATTATTGTTGATTGGCGTTTTGAAGAGACTGAACAAGGTCGTGCGCTTTGCTGTGTTGATAATTTACAGCGCAACTGGTTGGTATCAGAAAAACAGCCATTAGAGCTACGTGAATTTGCTGGGGTGAGTGTACCTTACTTACAATTGGCCCATGGCTTGGCTGCAAGGGTATCGAGAAAGGTGTATTATCAGTGGGCGGAAATAGCCTGCTCAGACGAGCAGGGCTATTACATAGCATCATTAGCCAAGCGTTATTACTTAGCTTGATTGGTTACGCTTCTGGTTGTTCTTCAGACTCAGGTGCTTGAGCTTCAATTGGTCCTAAAAACCACTCATCTAGCTTTTTAGCAACTTCAGGTAAGCCTGTGCCTTTTAATGAAGAGAAGGCATGAACTGTAATATCACCCTCTAAGCTGCTTAACTCACGGCGAACGTGTAAAACTTGCGCTTTACGTGCGCCTTGTTTGAGTTTGTCGCACTTGGTTAATAGTGCCAGCACAGGAATTTCACTGCCCACAGCCCAGTCGATTAAGTCACGGTCTAAATCTTTTAACGGATGGCGAATATCCATTAAAACAACGATACCTTTTAAGCTTTGACGCTTTTGTAAGTATTCACCTAGCGACTTTTGCCATTTTTTCTTCATTTCGATAGGAACTTTAGCGAAACCGTAACCCGGTAAGTCGATAAGGCGTTTATCGGCATCAAGTTCAAAGGTATTGATCAACTGAGTACGACCTGGTGTTTTAGAAGTACGTGCTAATTTTTGATCTGTTAAGGTATTAAGGGCACTTGATTTACCCGCATTCGAACGACCAGCAAACGCGACTTCAATCCCCGTATCAGCAGGTAAGCGTGAGATATCAGGTGCGCTAGTAACAAAGGACGCAGTATTATATTTGATACGAGATTTGAGCACAGGCTCTCCTAGTCTTTTAAAAATAATGGTAGTCAGTGGCCTAAATCCACTCAAGGCTCGTATTTTATACTATTAAAGCAGCATTCAAAAGCGTATTTAAGAGTGCTAAGCTGGCTTTGAACGAGGAAAATTTCTAGGTAGAAACTTAATCTAAGTCAAATCCCTATAAATTATGAGCTTAATGTGGGCAGAAAACGTGCCAGAGAATTTATTATCGTGTAGAATATAGAAATCACAACATCCATATTGTAGATGATACAGGGTCGGAAACAGAGAATTCACCATGAAAAAAATAGCACTATCTTTAACTATATTGCTTGGTACGTTGTCAGCAAGCAACGCAACAGCATTTGATGGCGATGTAAACGCAGGTAAAGAGAAATCGGCAACGTGTGCGGCTTGTCACGGCCCAGACGGTAATGCACCGGTTACTATCTACCCTAAAATTGCAGGCCAACACGCAGATTATATCTATAAACAATTACAAGAGTTTAAATTAGGTATGACATCTGGTGGCAAAGAAGGTCGTATGGATCCAGTCATGAGTGGCATGGCAATGCCACTTAGCGATCAAGACATGAAAGATCTAGCAGCTTACTTCTCTTCTTTAAATATGTCTGAAGGTACAACACCTAAAGATGTAGTCGAAGTGGGTCAACAGCTTTATAAAGCAGGCGATGCTGAGCGTGGCATTCCAGCATGTGCGGCGTGTCACGGTCCTCGTGGTAACGGCACGTCACTTGCTAAATTCCCGAAAGTTTCGTTTCAACATCCTGAATATATTAAGTCGCAACTTGAAAAGTTCCGTGATGGCACGCGTAATAACGACTTAAACGGTATGATGCAAGACATCGCTAAAAAACTAACAGATAAAGACATCGAAGTGCTTTCAAAATACTTAGGTGGCTTACACTAAAGTCTGATTGCGAGCTGTATTGCTTCGCACTAAAATTTATTTAGTTTGTAAAAAGCAGCGTAAGCTGCTTTTTTTATCTTTATCCTGTGTCGAAATATCCTACTCTTGTGTGAGACATTGACCATACCTTGGTGTGAGCTAAGTCTTATTTTTATTTTATCTTTAAATGTAACTTATTGTTATTGAATGAAATGAGCTTGTTTCAATATCTTCAATGTAAGAAAAGTTATATAAATTAGTTGTAACAAAATTATTAATAAGTAAATTAACCACTGTCGCTGAAACAATAGAACAACATGGACAATGTTAATAAGGAAAGTCATTGCGGCGAATCTTTAGGGGTAGACACTGGTTAGGTGTCCTAAAGGAAATAACAAAAAAGTGTCAGGATTGACCGAGAATAATAAAAGCTCATGGAAGTTTAATAATAAAAACAAAATGGAATGCTACACGGAAGGTAAAAATAATAACAAAATGGAAAACAATAATAATAAAAATAATAAAGACTAAAAAAGTCGAAGGGAGAAGTGTCCAGATAACTGGCGCTCAGATTAGTAGGCGGTAGAGATGTTTTCTCTACCGCCTTTTTATTTGTCCTGTTACAATAGCCCCCGTTTATACGATAAGTATAAAAAGTGCGCAGGTTATCGTGTTGACCAATATCATCCGCACACACCAAATTCTTCTGGTTATGCCAGCATTACAATGCCTAGAGGCGTTGTGCACAACCTCTTAAGTGAGACGATCA
Source organism: Pseudoalteromonas sp. CF6-2 (assembly GCF_021729425.1). NCBI lineage: Bacteria > Pseudomonadati > Pseudomonadota > Gammaproteobacteria > Alteromonadales > Pseudoalteromonadaceae > Pseudoalteromonas > Pseudoalteromonas sp. CF6-2. Next base: position 3,167,620 of record NZ_CP091442.1, on the reverse strand, counting down.
AGATATGAGTAGAAAGAAAAAGTCGCGTAAAATTCCATCGAATGGTCCAGTACGTCTAAGTAAAGAAAAGCTTAGAGAAATGCGCGCATTAAAAGAGCAGCGAGTAAAGAAAACAAAAGGGGCAAAAGCCGGTACTCGCAATGCACCTGATGCTTTAAAAGATGATAAAGCGACAACAAACAGTCAGCCTAAAGATAAGCGAACGGGCAGTAAAAAGCCTGTTTCATTGGTGGCACCAAAAGCTGAACCAAAAGTTGAAATGAAACGTAACTTAAAACCAATGGTTGAGCTCAAAAAGGTGAATGAGCCTGAGTTAACGCCAGAGCAAGAGTTAGAGGCACTTGAAAGTGACGAGCGCCTGCTTAAGCTTGTTGAGCGTCATGAACGTGGCGAGTTACTAACAGGCAAAGATGCCAAATACTTTAACAGCCGTATTGCGCGTCACCAAGCGCTCTGTGAGCTTTTAGGTATCGAAGATGAAGATGATTACGAAGACGACTTTGAAGATGATTTTGATGCTGAAGGCGAGTCTGATTTTGATAAGTACTTATCAGACGATTTAGCGAATGAGTGGTTTGATGAAGACGATGAGGATGAGCGATGAGCATAACCTTGATTATTGCCATAGTAATTGGTGCGGCAATTATCGCAGGGCTTGCGTTTTATGCAGGACAACTTCTGTATAAATTAAAAGAGCAAAATAAGCTGATCGCCAAGAAGCAGGCTGAGCATGAGCAGCAGCTTGCAGCATCAAAAATGAAACGTAACGCAAAATTGGCTGATAGCATTCACTTGATAGCGCGTGCTATGAATGAAGAGCAGTGTGAATTTTCAGAAGGCTGCTTACGTATCTGGGTATTGATGTCTCAATACAGCTTTGCTGAAGAGTTCGAGTTGAGTGAGCGCTATCCTGGCATTTTTAAAATGTACGAAGTGGTCAAAGATATGCCAACTCACGATGCCCGTAAAAAATACTCTAAAAAAGAGGTTTTCAAGATGGATACAACTCGTTGGCGTGCAGAAGAACAACATAGCGACGAGATAAAAGCAGATTGTGCACGTTTGATCGAAGAATTTAAAGCTGCACCTGGCAGTGAAAACGTCGTATTCAATTAAGCGGGTTGGTAAAGCCGTTATAAAAAAGCAGAGCATTTTATTGCTCTGCTTTTTAGTTTGGGCGTGAAAATATCAAATAACCCGTGAAAAACGTGTTTGTTTGATTTGTTGTTGTAAGTGCGCATCAAAGCACATACAAATAATACGAATAAATAAGTTACCACGTGCAGTGACCGTGATTTTATCTTGGCTAACTGACACTAAACCATCAGCACGTAATGGCTCGAGAGCGAGTAGAGCTTCACTGAAATAGCTTGTAAAGTTAATTTTAAACTGCTGCTCGATTACAGGAATATCAAGCTCAAACTGACAAATCAGTTGTTTTATTACAGCTGCACGCAAGGTATCGTCATCACTGAGTAAAACACCTTTACATACCGCGCTGCCAAAACCTTCTTGCACAGCTTTATAATAGTGCTTAAGCTCTTTTTCATTTTGTAAAATGGCATTGCCAATTTGCGAAATTGACGACACACCTAAGCCTAATAAATCACATTGACCATGCGTGGTGTAGCCTTGGAAGTTGCGGTGTAACTGACCTTCGTTTTGTGCAATAGCTAGCTCATTATCTTTACGGGCAAAGTGATCCATACCGATAAACTGATAGCCTGCAGCTAACATCTGCTCAAGCGTATTTTTAAACATTGTGAGCTTGTCACTAGCAGACGGTAAGTCGGCATCCTTAATTTTACGCTGCGCTGCAAATCTATCTGGTAAATGAGCATAGTTAAATACCGAGACGCGATCTGGGTTTAATTCAATTAACTGCGCAATCGTCTCTTTAAAGCTCTCTGGAGTTTGTAGTGGCAAACCGTAAATCATATCTGCATTAATTGATTTGAAGCCAAGCTCACGAGCCTCACTGATTAAACCTTTTACTGACTGCACGCTTTGCGGGCGATTAACTGCCAGCTGTACAGCATCATTGAAATCTTGAATACCAAACGAGACACGATTGAAGCCAAGCTTGCGCAGGTGTACTAGCATGTCATCAGCTAAAGAACGAGGATCAATTTCAATACCGCGCTCGGCATCATCAGCAAAATTAAAGTGCTGCTCAACCAATGCCATTAAACGGCTCATTTGCTCTGCCGATAGAAAGGTTGGTGTTCCCCCCCCTAAATGCAGTTGTTCAACGCTATAATCAGCAAATAGCGTTGCCTGCTCAGCAATCTCAAGCGCCAAGTTATCTAGGTATAAATCGGCTTTCGATTGATGACGAGTGATTACTTTATTACAACCGCAGTAATAACAAAGCTGACTGCAAAATGGGATATGGATATACAAAGATAAAGAACGGCTCTTCGAGGCCGCAATCGCATTGATCATATCTTGTTGTTTATAACCATCAGCTAAAGACAATGCAGTGGGGTAAGAAGTGTATCTAGGCCCAGAAATATTGTATTTGTTGATCAAAGATTGATCCCAGCTTGGTAAATTTATCACAGTCAGCACTCCGCAATTAATAGAGTGACCATTTTAACGAGTTTACTCATTCTGCTATTTGATCTAGGACAATATCGACGCCTACAAACTAGCCAGCATAGCAGAGGTAATTGAAAAATAGATAAGTTTACTATTTGAGCAGTTAGAGTATTGATTGTTAAAATAAAGAGTTTTGCTAGTGACAAGGCTAAAAAAAGTTTTTATACTGCAACCCGCTTTAGAGACTTATGTCTATAAACGCATCTAAAAAATTAGCTTTCGCTAATAGCATGGCCCCTTAGCTCAGTTGGTTAGAGCACACGACTCATAATCGTTAGGTCCCCAGTTCAAGTCTGGGAGGGGCCACCATTTTTACAAGCTTCCCAAGTAAACACCTACTAACAGAAATTACCCTGTGCTACCTCTGTGCTACTTTTTATTATATACTCTACTCTATGATAATAACCATAAATTATATAAATTGGTTCAGAACCTGTTTTTGTATATAGTGTTTAAATCAAGGAATAAGAAATCGTATATTTTACGATCTCATATAGACAAGAACATGTTACTTGGACACTAAAATGACTTATTCACCAAGAGAAGCTTCAAAGTTATTTAATAGCAAAACCTTATCATCAATCGCGGATGGTGATTTTTCATTCATCCATCAAGTTTCTAATAACTTTTTAGATCTAGAGTTCGACAAAAGTAAAATTCGATGTATTTTTAATTTAACTTTTGAAAAACTGCTTAAAGAGTATCGTTCAGAATATATATTCAAAAATATTGTCGCTCAACGACATTTAGTTGGACGACACTCATTAAAAACAGCCACTATGCTTACAGAGTTCAGAGTTGGTAATAGTAAAGCTGATTGTGTGATTCTAAACGGTAAATCTACATGTTATGAGATAAAGACTGAATACGACTCACTAGCACGATTAGAAGATCAGCTTAATGATTATTCAAAGGTTTTTGATGAAGTTTTTGTTGTTTGTAGCCCAAACCACATTGCAAGTGTCTTGAAAAATACATGTGAACACATTGGAGTTTTGGAGCTCACTTCTCGTAATTACCTCAGCGTTAAAAGAAATGCAAAATACAGAAAGACAACACTAAATGTACCAACGTTGTTAAAGTCCATGAGAAAAGAAGAATATATAGCGCTAACTTCCAGGGTGATAGGACAAGTACCTAATGTTCCTAATAGCCAGCTTGTTGCTACATGTTCAGAAATGTTATCAACAGCTTGTAATATTGAAGTTGGCAAAAGTTTTGTTGAAGTTTTGAAGAAAAAACGTTTAAATAATGACAGGTTAATAAATGGCCTACCAACTTCTCTTCTTAATGCAGCAATTAGCTATAAGTTTTCAAGCAGACAAGAAAAGCAGTTGTTGAACATTTTCAATGTGAACAAGGATGAACAATGTATTTCCCCTACCTCAGAGGTAAACAGTTTGATCTGATAGCTATTAGAGAGCTCTCTGATAATTTACCAAAAGAATTGTTTTGCCCAATAATTGAGCCAGTTAGAACTAATCTTGCACCTCTACTAAAAACTATAAAGCACTTGAATAATAATAATATTTCTCCTGTTATTATCGTTACTCCTCAAGTTGGTGATTGTGTAGGAGAAACTGATTACCTTCTGGATGGGTTAGCTGGTGATGATTTGGAGTACCTACCATGTGTAGTTATCAAAGGTGGAAATTACCAATTAGCAACAGAAACTATTCGTAAAATAAATAAGCCTTATGCAGTGCAAATTACAGATGGAATAAGTGCTGAATGTATCGATATAGCTAACAACTCAGAGTTAAATATTGTAGATAGTGATTTCCCTCCAGGAGCGTTAACTAGAATTAGAAATGTAGTGTTATTTGGTGACTTTTTCCAAAAGCAAAAAAGAAATGCTGATTATAAATTAGAGTCGGGGTTTTCTCATCTTCATACAACTTTTTCTAATCTAGCTAATGCTGTGGGATTTAGTGATTATACTATTGTTAGTAGTGAGTACTCAGAGTCAGGTGGGCCTGCTTTCGTCGTTACAATTCATATGTCTTATATTAATAAAACTATGTTCGATGAAATGTTTATAAGGCATTACTCATCAACAGATGATGGCACTCCAGCGGATCCTGCTGCTAAGTTTGCCGAAGCGCTTCAAAAAATGGTAGCTGATGCGAATGCAATAAACAGCATTTTCTTCCAGTCTAGGGCATTGGATGAGTTTAGAAAATTACATGAGCGTGGACATTTTCCTGGTTTAGGGCATGTAAAAAAGCTATCAATAGAGCATCATATAGAAACTGTATGTCACTACCTTAAGTCAGATAATTAAATGAGTTCTTGTTGTCTAAATTGCTTTACAGATAAAGCTATAATAGAGCTCATTCAAAGGGAGGGGGTATTTGGTTTTTGTTCTTTTTGTCATTCAGACGATATTCTATGTGTGGAGCCAAAGAGAATAAGTAACATCCTAGAATTGCCTCTTATTTGTCTTTTTCCAAATGAAAATGGTAAGCAGTTACATGAGCTCTATCAATCTGATCTGATGCTTATTAGTAACAGGGTCGAATGCGCTCAAACACTCTTGAATGAAATTATGGACGATGAGTATTTGGGTAGATGTTATTCTTTAAAAGAGTCTATTACTGATTATCAAAATGCATGGGATGATTTTAAGGATCAACTTATTAAGATAAATAGGTTTTTTCCTCGAAGTTCTTTATATAGTCGCATATTTACTTCTGATTTATTGATTGAAGATCAATCCACAGTTGAGTCTGGTGTATTTCTAAATACAATTGAAGCATTAAGTAAAACACGTCATAGAAACCATGTGTTTTATAGAGCAAGAATCTCCGAAGAAGAGTTACTTTCTAAGGATATGGGGGCTCCTCCTCCAGATAAAGCTGCTGCGGGAAGGGCTAACCCGATAGGCATTCCTTATTTATATTTAGCTGAAGAGTTTAATACTTGTTGCAGAGAGGTTAGGCCAAGTAATGGTGCTACCCTTTATGTTTCTGAAGTTTTAGTTTGCAGAGAATTGAAATTAGTAGATCTGACATCTCCGAAGCTAAAAATCTCCCTTCTTAAGTTTGTGGAAGACGAATTAGAGTTAGTTTTAAAGTTCCTTAATTTATTGCAGCAATTTGCTGATGAGTTATCCAAGCCAGTTTTACCTGAGAAATCTCACTTGGAGTATATACCAACTCAGTTTTTATGTGAGTATATTCGGACAATTGGACCTTATGATGGGATTGTTTTTAACAGTTCTTATGGAAATGGGAAGAATGTCGTACTTTTCTCAGGAAGTGATTTAGAGATACAAACTCCAACTCCACATAAAGTTACTTCAATAGATGTAACAACATGTGAAGTTTTTTAGTCGTACCTACTCGAAGAGGTAGGGACGACTCACAGAGTCGCCTACCTCAAGGCCACTGCTCATGATGCCTTGAGAACTATTATCAAACCGCAAAATCGCAAGGCCAGAAGAGGGAAGGGTATCCACTAGAAAAAATAGCTATTTGCAATCTAAGATCAATATGCTAATTTAAATATGAAATAGCTCACTTTGAGCAAATAAGAAAACGGGCGTTTTCCAACTGCCCTCGACACGTCAAGAGGAGCTACAACCGTAGCTGTCAGGCTCAACAGAGCCAGAATAGTAATTACCAAAACCACTATAGTCTGCGCCTTGAATCAACAGACTCAGTGCCGCTTTGCTTGTTTGCTTTTGATCAGCCAGCCCATGTGTCTTATGACAACTTTTTTAGTTATGCACTAACTAAGTGGCTTTAAAACTTACCTTTATTGGCTTACGCCCCCTGATCTTCGGTTTTGGTTTTCTATCTTCCACTTAAATTTTGAGGAGTTGATATGAGCCAGTTGGGATATTCACTAAATCAGTTAAACATTAATAACAAAGAGCGTAGTCATGCTACACGTCAAAATAGGAAGAGCATTTTTAATCTTGTTGCTAAACAGCTTCATGGCTTTGGCTTTAAGTTAAAAGATGCAAAAGGGTTAAAACCTAAACACGTAAATGCTTTAGTAAAGCATTGGCAAGATCAAAAGCTTGCAAACAAGACTATCAAAAATCGAATGTCGGCCATTAGATGGTGGGCAGACAAAGTAGGTAAACGTAATGTAGTCGGTCGTACTAATGATGAATACGGTATTGATAAGGTACGCAATAGTCCTTTGGGGAAATCCAAGGAGCTTGATATGCAGAAGCATGCACAGATTAATTGCCCATACGTAAAGTTTTCACTGCGCCTACAACAAGAGTTTGGACTACGCCGAGAAGAGGCGATAAAGTTCAATGTCAGCTATGCAGATCAAGGTAATTATATCCGCTTAAAAGGCTCATGGACTAAAGGCGGTAAACCCCGTACCTTACCTATCCTGAAAGAGTCACAGCGCTCTCTGCTTGATGAAGTTCGCTTTTTTACACGCTCATCATTAATTCGCGTGACAGACCGCTACGTAGACCAAATGCGCCGCTATGAGCGCGAAACTAATAAGGTAGGCCTTAGCAAAAATCATGGTTTACGCCATCACTATGCCCGTCAACGTTATCTAGAACTAACTGGTTGGCAATGCCCCGCTAATGGAGGGCCACGTCGTATGCATTTAGTAGGCAAAGAACGAGAGCTAGATTACAAGGCACGAATGATAATTAGCCGTGAGCTTGGACATGAGCGGTTTAGTATTACGTATACATATTTGGGGAGCTGATCATTAAACGTGTGAAGTATCACAGCACTTATTTTTGAGGCTATAAAATTAGGCATGCCTAATTTAATAGTCTCCAATGTCTATAAATTTGCTGTCAGCAAGTGTCCACTTATAATAAAAGTCTCGGTGATTTCTGGGAATACAAATAGCTCCCTTATCAAGTTCTATTTTTACAGCGCCAATAATCCCGTGTGCTGTGAGTGTTCCTAAACTCTGCCAGTTTTGTATTCGATTAAGATCTTCTGCAAAAAGAGGCGGATGAAATTTATAAACGGACAGCTGCACATTGTGTATTTGTTCATCACAATCAATTACCCCTAATATAAGTTCATCTATCCCATCACCATCGATATCAAATTGTGCAACTATATATTCATTTGTATTTTTAGGGCATAAAGGTGGTTCATCTACTTCTTCGTAACCAACATTGAAGAACTTAGGTAACTCAATCGATTGACCCCTGTCAAAATATACCCTAAATCTCAGGTCTGTTTGTTCAAAGTAAGCGCAAATTTTTGTTGGGTACTGGTGAAATTTTTGCTTAATCAGGTTAAGTTTCAAAATATCGCCATTGAGTATTTCACTGATAGTTAGCTCACATGCATTAATCTTGCTTGAGCCTGATAGGCTTTTGAAGTTCTTCTGTTGAAGTTTGATGTGCTCAAACCAAGGAATTAAGTCACTTCTAATAAGTGGAAAGATACTAACGATTGCTAACATTAAAACAATTATTGGTTCTAAGTTCTCTTCGGGAAAAAAGATCCATGTTACAGCTAATAGAATGACTAAAATTAACAACCAGAATGAGATTGTGGGCTTTCTCATTAAAACTCCTTTTAAAAATTTACTATGCCTAAGTTTATTAGCTCACAGACCAAGTTAATATACTTTCAGCCAATTCATCTTCGATACAAAACAGGTACGCAGTTGGCACTTCTAAAATATCAGCCAGAGCTTTCACTGTTTTAAAGTCTGGAGAATGTACGCCTTTTTCGTACTGGTTCATTCTTGCTGATGCTGCAAACTGATCCATTCCAGCCAAAATTCCCAACTGTTTTTGCGATAGCCCTTTGGCTTTTCTTGCCTCTTTTAAGCGTTTTGGAAATGGTGATTCGTCATTAGTTTTCATTATTTATTGTTCTTAGCTTGAAAACTAAGAGTTTCTTAGCTTTAATTGAATCTAGATACTAAGGAATCCTTAGTTTTTGCTTTTGTAACGAATTTAGTTTGGAGGAATGAATATGCTTGAAACATTTGTGTGTATATCAGTCGGGACTATCTACTTGTTGGTAAGTATATTTACAAGTGATGAGCAGTCGTCGAAAGAAAACGAGCAACTAGATAAATTGAATGATGGTATGGGCAATATTATCGCTGATGGTGAATTTATGTCGCATGCAGAGGCAGAAGATGCTCAATCACGTGGTGAGCTTTACGACACCTATTACTAATCACTTAAAGAATAGGGGAGCAAAATTAGGCATGCCTAATTTTAAGGAGCAATTTATGCTACTTTTAGAGCTATACAAAAATGTTGAGCTAAGGCCATTCATCCCAGTAGTCGTTGAGTTTCAAAGCCGCTTGGCTGGTATCGAAGCTGAATGTGAACCATTAGGGCTATCATTTGAGAAAGAATTGCAATCAGAGCAAGAAATGTTTTTTGCTTTGATTTCTCAAAAAGCGTTTGCTTTCGATGTGACAAATGAAACCGGTGAGGTTTGGGATATTAGATTAGAGCCTTTCAGTCATTTTAAGTCTCGAAGCAAAAAAATAACTTTTCCCTTTATGGGTTGTAATGAGCAGAAGCAACAAAATATTAGTGAGTGGATTATTGCTTTGTGTAATTGGGAAGGATCTTTTCTATACTCAAGTGCAAAGCATTAGCAGAGATTGCAGTTATGACAATATACGAATGGTTTCAAATGTGGATTTTAATGGTGTTAGCTATTAGAGCCACTCGTCGTTACGACAAGTTAAAAAATAGCCTTTTTGCAGCAATTAAAGAAGGCAGGATTTAAACATGGCTCCTGTACTCGCTGGTTGCGCTTTGATTTTAAGCCTTGTGATCTTCTTCGCTGTTTTGTTTTATTTCAAATGTAAGTGATATTGCATAGAGCCTCTCCAAAAGCCTACTTAAAAAGCTTATCAAGCAAATTTTTTTGTAGGTGTTTTTATTAGCTAATCCCATTTTAAAAAAATAATAACTATAAAAATCAAATGGTTAGTTTTTATAGTTACTAAGTTGTGTTGCTTTCCCCTAAAACATTAAAAACCCCCCGAAAGTTCCCCTAGCTTTTAAAGGACAACTGTTGGAACACTAAATTACCATTGTTGCTCAACTAATTAATAATGTGTTGAGCTAATAATTGAGCTCAACACTTACGCTTTGAGGTCAATAATAATGGAAAAGGTATTTTATCGTTCGGAAGAAGTAGCCGACTTACTTTTTATCAGCAAACAAGCTCTTTTTAATCAAATCTCTAAGAACAAACAAGGCTGTGGAAATTACCCATTACCACCGCATATTAAAATTGGCGCTCGATTACTTTTCCCTGTTGAAGACTTTCACAACTGGTTAGCTTCTCAACCAAGAAATAAGTAACGCTAGTTATGGCGTATTTCGAGTGCAAAATGACTCATGTCAATTTGAAATCAGATATGTTTTCAATGGTGTGGCCTGTGTTTGCATTAGACGGAAAGTCTAAAGGTACGTTAGATTTCTCATATAAAGGTGTATCGATAAAAATTGTTCCGAGCGTCCAGGGTCGAGCAACCATCAAAGATAAAGAAGTACTCATTTATTGCTTGAGCCATATCATGGCTGCAAAAAATGCTAAGTTAGAGCTCAGTAACACAGTTCGCTTCAACACCTATGATTTCCTAAAGGCTACAGGGAGAGGAACATCAGGAAAAGAGTACAAACTTGTTGAAAAGGCTTTATATCGACTCGCAGGAACTTTAATTACGACTGATTACAAGTTTAATGGCCGAAGATTTTTGGAAAATATGGGTCTCATCGAAGGCTTTAAGTTAATCGAAGGTAGTGGTTTAAGCCGCTGGCAAGTAACATTGCCCGATTGGCTCATTGAGACGATTGATGACAATGATGTATTAACATTACATGAAGACTACTTTCAATTATCAAAACCATTTGATCGCAGACTTTATGAAGTCTGCCGGAAGCGCTGCGGTAGGCCTTCTAAGCAAGTTATCAAATTAGATAATTTACGAGAAAGAATCGGTGTAAGGCTACCGCTATCAGCTTTAAAGAATCGTATCCAAAAAATTAAAAAAATTTTAGATTATCGAATTAGAGTTGAGAGCGATGACGTATTAATTTTTCGTGATACTGAAAGCGGCAGAAGACAGCTTGCAAAGTTTGAAGTTGAACGTTTACGAAAAGGGTAATGGGCAGATAAGAATCGTACTTTTGGTTTTGGATAGTATCGTACTTTTGATCCAAACCATCGTACTTTTAGTTTTTATGAGTCGTACTTTTGATTTTTTATCTTTTCTGGAAGCGTTGTATTTACTGCATATTTGAAGCGCTAAACGGGTAGGGTTGTGAAACGTATTTAAATATATAAATAAACCCAAAATAGGTAATGATTAGTAAAAATATATTTAGAGGAATCTAAAAAATATTTTATTTACATTGTTAATATCTTTTTGATACCACACTTTTTAATTCCGTTTTAAAAAGTAAGGTGGGGGTGTTAATATCAGCGTATAGTTAATACTTGAACTTTCAGGGAAGATTAGATTGTTTAGCAAATTTGGATTTAGTGGTAAATCGGACATTTTCATAAGACTTGGAGATGGCTTTGGTAAAGGGTTGTTTATTTTTTTTGCGACATCAGGGACTATATTGCTGTCTTTTGGTAGTGCTTTCGCTGGCAGCTTCGATTTAAATAAAAGCTGGGGTGAAGTAAGCGGTATCCCTGACAGTGTGAGCTTTATTCTTTTTAATCCATATTCAGTTTTAGGCTTTGGTGCTTTACTTTTTTTGTTGGGCGCAATAGGCACATATCAAGACCAAGGTAAACAAAATAAAAGAATGGATGAGCTTTCAGTCGAAAATCAGAAGCATGCTGAGACTAAAAGTGCACTCAATACTGCTCAAGAAGAGGTACAAGAAACTAAGTCTAAACTAATTGAAAAGCATAATGAGCTCGTTACTACTTTTCTAAAAGGTGTATTCAGGCAGCTAGACTTAAATACTCATGCTAGAGTATCACTTTACTATGAGCATGATGAAGAATTTTATATTTTGGCTAGGTATTCGGCAAATCCCACGTACTCTAAAATTCATAGGCAAAAGTTCCCTTTAAATCAAGGGGTTATAAGTAAGGCTTGGCAGCATAATTGCCACGAGGAGAATAATTGTCCATCCGCAAGTGCTGACTTTAATGCATATCGGCAATACTTAAAAGATACTTATTCGTACGAAATTGATAAAATAAATGCTCTAGCGATGAATAGTTGTAGGTATTACGCGAAAGCAATTGTGGATGCAGATGTTCATATTGGTGTTATAGTATTTGAAAGTACGCAAACAGATTTCCTTGAAGGTACTCTGAAAGTAGATGTCAATACTTACTGTGAGAGCCATCAAGGACAAATTTCTAAATTTGTGAGAGATAGTTTGAACTTTGACAAAGAGGTAACAATCAAACGTTCTGGCGTTCAATTATCAGTTGAAGATGATTTATTAGAAGTGTTAGGAGGGGGATCATGAATAAACTACAAAATATTATCGCTTTTATTTGTGTGCATTACCCATACAAATCAGAGCTAACGAAAGCAAGAGTAACAAAACTTGTTTATTTAGCTGATTGGTTTTCCGCACTTCTTGATAAACAACAGATGACTGATATTAAATGGGTATTTAATCATTATGGGCCTTATGTAGATGATGTGGTTGATGCTGCGCATAGTTCTTTTGGTTTTAAAATAGAGCATCAAAGTACGATGTATGGCTCATCAAAATATGTTTTGTCTTATAATGGGAAGGAAGATGCTATTAAGTTAGCAGAACGAGATAAAGACATATTGAATGCAGTTATGGAAAAGACTAAATCGATGTATTTTAATCAATTTGTTGATTACGTTTATTCCACATACCCTGTTAAAACAAAAGAAAGATACTCAACCTTTAATTTAGTTAAACTTGCAGAAAATTATAAAAGTAAAGAAGCTGCAATTTGAGGATCGTCAATAAAAAGTCCCTAAAAGGGACTTTTTTGTTTAACATGTACTAGCTCAGACTCAACTTAACAAAGTGCTCATCAACTCAACCTTCTGTTCCTTAGTAAAGCTTGCCAACAGACTTTTCATTTCACTCATTTTATTTTCTGGCTCTCGTTCAATCAAACCAGCATATTTGGCTATTGTTTCTGTTACCTTTTCTGCGGGCTCTTTAAGCTCTTCAGCGGTTAAAATTAAATAGCCAGCAGTTACATCACTTTTATCTGTAATATGGTTTAGAAGGCGTTTCAGGAGGTATCCTGATACTCCGCTACTCTCAGCCATTGATGTAAATGTACGGCGCAAATCATGCGAAGTGATTTTTACTCCTGCAATTTGGCATACATGTTTCAACGTTTTTTTAGGATCAGTGAGGTAGCCCTTTTTACTGTTTGTCCCAAACACATAGTCAGATACTTTGTATTCTTTTCGTCGATTAAATATCTCAGCTAATCGATCTGTAATAGGAAACTCGACGTCCAAGCCATTTTTTGTATCTTCTAAAATGAATATCCTATCTTCAAGGTGTACTTGTGACCAAGGAAGTTGCAGTAACTCTGATCTTCTTAGGCCTGAAAAGGTTAAAAATTCTAGGTAATCACAAAAAGCAACGCGGCTATTTTGACGATACTTGGCAGCTTCATTTCTAACTTCATATAGCGCGTCTATGAATGGTTTTAGTTGTGAACGGCGCAGTCTTGTTGTTTTACGCTTTACATTATTCCAGCTTCGTTTTTCAGAAAGAGCATCTACAGGATTTTCTGGAAATAATGAACGACCTTCTGAAGATTTGTATTCAGCCTTAGCAAAGTTAAATAAAGCACGCATTAGGCGCATGGTATAATTTGCCTGAGCAGGGCTTCTTGAGGTGATTTCTCGTTGGCGTTTTAAAATCATTGTTTGATTAATATCGGCTAAGCGCTTGTTATGCCAGTCCGGTAGATAGCAGTCCATTTTTTGCTTATAACCTCTTTCAGTTATAGGCTTAAGAGCTCTAGATTCGATGTACGAATCAAAAGCTTCTTTCAAGGTAACTGAAGCCGCTCTAAACTGGCGCTTAAGGTCATTAGGATTAATACCCTCAGCGATATCTGCCATTACCTTTCTAGCCATTCGCCTTGCATCATCGAGTGCAATTGATGGAAAGTAACCAAGGGTGACATTAATAGGGGTGTCTCTCCCTGGGATCTTTTTATAAACTCTAAATGATTTTTTACCAGCTACGCTCACATCTAAAATCAGTCCTGACAATAGGCTGTCATAATAGCGAGTGCGTTTACCGTTTGATTCAATCTTTTCAAGCGACAATTCTGTGAAGCGAAATTTTGTGTCAGACATATGGTGCTACCTCTGTGCTACTTTGAACGTAAAATTTAACGTTCTGAAATACATAATGATTTATGCATCAGAGGTATGGGTTATTCAATAACCCTATGATATAGCTATGAAAATTAGTAAATGGTTATATCAAAAAGTAACTCGTAGTAAGTCCTTATTTTGCAACTCATAATCGTTAGGTCCCCAGTTCAAGTCTGGGAGGGGCCACCATTTTTACAAGCTTCTCAAGTAAACACCTACTAACAGAAATTACCCAAACTATTTTTACAATAATTTACGAGCTGTATTGGCTTTTGACCAACAAGAACATTCAAGTATAGAAAGTAATCAAAAATTGATGTCCCCTTTTTCTTTTATTAACGAGGGAATATTATGTCAACTGAAAAAATGATCGAACGAAATAATAGGTGTATTGCGCGATAAAATCAGAAATGCAGATACAAAAACCGTTATGGGCTGTGTTGCGATTGCAACGAGCGCGGATATGTTATCTGGTGCAAAACTATCTAAGTCACAATATAGTCATATTGTTAATAACCCTCAGCGATGTAATTTAATTAAAATCGCTTTATATAAAGATTTAACTAGATTAATAACAGAGAAAGCTATACCCAAATTATTATCTGCTGCAGATCCAACTTCAGATTTATCTGAAGTAGCTTTTATGTCCGAAGCATTAGCTGATGCTGCTGGCGAGACTTTAGAATTAAAAACTGGTATACCTGCATTTAAAACAGTAGCTGTTTTGAATGCATTAAGTGCAGGTATTCAAATTAAAACCATGTGGGATATACAGGCGATTGAAAGTAGCTTTGCGCAAAGTCCCATGCAGTTTGAAAAGTTATTCGCCGATTGGAGAAGCTGGAATATCGCAGAGCGTTATCAGGTGGCACAATGAAAAAGTTTTTAGTTTTATTATTACCAAGTACATGCTTTGCACAGTTTTCAGATTTATCTTTGTGTGAGGATAAGCAAACTATGCTAGGTATGGACTTTTATGATAAGTGCGTAGGTGTAGCAGACGCCTCTGTACAAAAGTTAAAGTCTGATATAACAGCGAAGCAACTTTATGATTACATCACAATGGGCATCAAAGATGTGAACGCTTTGGAAAAACACCTTTCTGATGACTTGATTGGTATAGTGCACGCATTAATATCGATTGACCCAAACCCGCTTTATTACACGACTGTTGGTAATAATATTTTAGTGAACACAAGAGAAGGGCTAAATATTTTTGAAAAGCATGATGGCTACTGGTTGCAAAAGTTAGTATCAAATAGACCTCATGAGGAATATGATTCATCCGAAAACTAATTCAATATTGAATAACCATTTTAGTAAACCTCACTTATACAGCTTGAGGTTTAACGCAGATTAAAAGTTATTCGCCGATTGGAGAAGCTGTAACATCGAAGAGCGTTATCAGGTGGCACAATGAAAAAGTTTTTAGTTTTATTATTACCAAGTACATGCTTTGCACAGTTTTCAGATTTATCTTTGTGTGAGGATAAGCAAACTATGCTAGGGGTGGATTTTTATGATAAGTGTGTGGGTGTGGCAGATGCCTCTGTACAAAAGTTAAAGTCTGACATAACAGTAGAACAGCTTTATGATTACATCACAACGGGCATCGAAGATGTAAATGCTTTAGAAAAACACCTTTCGGATGACATGATAGGTAGGGTACATGCATTGATATTGATTGATCCAAACCCGCTTTATTACACGACTGTTGGTAATAATATTTTAGTGAAGACTAGGGAAGGGCTAAATATTTTTGAAAAGCATGATGGCTACTGGTTGCAAAAGTTAGTATCAAATAGACCTCGTGAGGAATATGATTCATCCGAAAACTAATTCAATATTGAATAACCATTTAAGTAAACCTCACTTATACAGCTTGAGGTTTAGTGTAGATTAAAAGTTATTCGCCGCTTAAAAAGCCGGCATAAACACCGGCTTAAAAACATATTTAAAGCGCTAATACTGGCTGATTACTTATAACCATTAGGGTTATTGCTTTGCCAACGCCACGTATCTTGCATCATTTCATCAATACCTCGCTCAGCTTGCCAACCTAGTTCATTGAATGCCTTTTCAGTTGCAGCATAACAGGCGGCTATATCGCCAGAGCGACGTGGTGATATTTGGTAAGGTACGGCTTGACCACTGGCTTTCTCGAAGGCGTTGACCATCTCTAGTACTGAATAGCCGTTTCCTGTGCCAAGGTTATAAATATGGGCACCTGTATTATCGGCAATGCGTTCTAGTGCTTTTAAGTGGCCTAATGCCAAATCAACCACATGGATATAATCACGAACACCGGTACCATCTTTTGTATTGTAGTCATCGCCAAATACGCTGAGTTTTTCGAGCCTTCCTACAGCAACTTGTGAAATATACGGCAATAAATTATTTGGAATATCATTAGGGTCTTCACCAATGAGGCCTGATTTGTGCGCCCCTACAGGATTGAAGTAGCGTAGTAATGCTAGGGCAAAACGGTCATCTGATTTAACAATGTCTTGCAGTATCATTTCAACCATAAGCTTAGATGTGCCATATGGATTGGTTGTGCCACCCACAGGAAAATCTTCACGAATAGGTAAACTCGCAGGGTTACCATAAACGGTTGCAGATGAACTAAAAACTAATTTGAATACACCTGCATCACGCATGGCATCCACTAATGTAAGGGTACCTTGTACATTGTTTTGATAGTACTCAATAGGTTCAGCAACAGATTCGCCTACAGCTTTTAAACCAGCAAAGTGGATGACGCTATCAATGTTATGATGCTTGAAAATCTCATCAAGGCATTCTCTATCTTGTACATCTCCTTGATAAAAAGTAATTTCTTTTTCAGTGATTTGCTTAACGCGTTTAAGCGATTCGTTGGATGAGTTACTTAAGTTATCAAGAACAATAACTTCACTGCCTTGTTGGAGTAGCTCTAACACTGTATGAGAACCGATGTATCCAGCTCCGCCGGTGACTAAAATGGCCATAAAAGCTCTAAGATTAATACGTGGTTGAATAGCCTCTATTTCATCATACTTTGTAGCAAAATTATATTCTAAATTTACAATAGTAAGGGGTGTCTATTGTCTTGCTTTGGGTTACATTTTATACCATATTGGTTACAAGTGAACGATGTGGTTAAGCTATAGTTAAAGGTGACTGTTTAGTTTATATAATCGTATTTCGATGGAGAGAAAGATGAATACATTAAAGAAAATAACTCTCGCTATGATATTTGTATTGCCAGCCTTCACTTATGCGGGAGAGGCAAAGATAAAATGGCACGATTTTGATGACTATCGGGATGTACGCCCAGGGAATAACTCGACTAAAGGATCATTTCATAAAAGTGTAGCGAACAACCTTGAAAAACACTTTAGCAAGCTTGCTGAAAAACTACCAGAAGGGTATACGCTGAATGTTGAGGTGACGGATCTTGATCTTGCTGGTGATGTTCGTTTTGGTTCGATGAACGAACTGCGCATTATTAAGCCAATTTATTTTCCTAGAATCGATTTAAATTATTCAGTGACAGACAAAAGTGGCAAGGTATTAAGCGAGGCCAACGATGTAAAACTCAAGGACATGGGCTTTATGGATCGTATGAAAATGGGCCGTGATGAAGCTTATTATTACGATAAACGTTTAATCACGGATTGGTTTGAAGATGAGCTATTACCATCGTTAAACCTTGGCGAGTAATCACTATAAGCTGTAAGCCGTCAGCCATCAGTTAGGCACGGCCAAGCAGGCTTGACGTCTACGTTTGATGTAGGCGTGAAATTTATTCCGCGCGATAGCCTCTATTTACAATAAATGAAATAGAGGCTTCTACGTTACTTGAACGTCGCTAATAGTTGTAATAACTGTTGAAGCTTAATAACTGTTTTTTTCAGTTTTTCTTCGTCCATCCCGTCGTTGCTTAAGCTTTCTACATCAGCAGCAACATCGAGAACATAAGGTTTAAAGCGTTTGGCTTCAAATTCAAAACCAGCGTCTTGTGCAAATAAGGCTTTAAACTTACCATGGCCTTGTTGTTGTAGGTCATCTAATTTTTTATCGGCATCAAGTGCCTGACGATAAACAATTTTTAAATTAGCATTGAGCTGTTCAATGATCGAATCCATTTTTTTCCTAAAGCTTTAGACTGCAATGCCGATATAGTACGTGGATTGTTATAAAAAGTCAGGTAGTGAACTATGAATATATCAGGATCAAATTTACCGGCAATGAGTGGCAGTGGCGAAAGTGCGGAGCTTTATAGTGCTGCTCTTGCAAAAAAACAGCAAAAAGCTGAAGGTGCTGCTGCACTTGCGCTTATTGAAGGTGCTGCAGTAAATACGAGCGCCGCACAAACACCTGCAAAGTCTGTAACCGCAACGCTGGGTAATAATATAAACGTATACGTGTAACTAAACTAGATTGAGGTCGATAGGGGTTTTACTTTTTTCGCCACCGATCTCTCTAACTAGTTTGGGGACTAAAAACCCAGGTAATGCTGCTAGCATGTCTGACATTATTTTTTTTGCTAGTTGCTCAGGTATATCAAAATGACTCGCCCCTTCCACTTTATCGAGTAGGTGCAAGTAATAAGGCAGTATGTCAGCATCGAATAGAGCCTCACTGAGGGCTATTTGCGCGCTTGCTGTATCATTTATATCTTTTAATAACACCGCTTGATTTAACAAAGTGACCCCCACTACTTTTAGCTTTTGCATAGCCGCTTTAAAGTCATCATCAATTTCGTTTGCATGATTAATATGGTTGATAAACACCACTTTTAAAGGTGATGCTGCAAAACGGGCACACAGCTCATCGGTAATTCTTGCTGGGATCACCACAGGCAAGCGGCTATGAATACGTAGGCGTTTAATTTGTGGAAGCTGTTCTAACTCATCCATAAACCAACTAACAGCATCATCTTTAGCCATTAATGGGTCGCCACCACTTAAAATAACTTCGTTAATGTTGGTATCTGCTTTTATATAGGCGAGGGCTTCAATTAAGCTGCGCTTATTCAATTGATTTTCTTGATACGGAAAGTGGCGTCTAAAACAATAACGACAATTGACCGCACAGCCTGTTTTAAACATAACCAAAACACGAGAGCGATACTTGTGTAATAAACCAGGTTGGTCGTTATCTTGCTCTTTTAATGGATCTTTGTTGTATCCTGTTTGTGCTAAAAATTCTTGGTGCCTTGGCATTACTTGCAGCAAAAGTGGGTCGTTGATGTCGCCATAACGCATTTTTTTGATAAAAGGCTGCGGCACGCGGACAGGAAAAAGACTGCGTGCTTTGAGGTCTTTTTCGTCTACTTTGCTTGATAATCCTAGCATTTCTAGCAAGCGTTCAGGGCAAGTGACAACATTTGCCAATTCTTTTTGCCAGTTTTTATGCAAATTTACTTCATTTCTTTGTATCATTGACACGTAGACTACTCGAAATTATTTAGACAGAGGAAACGATGGCGAATTATAGCACCAATGAGTTCAAGGGCGGCCTAAAAATTATGTTAGACGGCGAACCTTGCAGCATCTTAGAAAATGAAATGGTAAAACCAGGTAAAGGCCAAGCGTTTAACCGTGTTCGTATTCGTAAACTTATCACAGGTAAAGTACTAGAAAAAACATTCAAGTCAGGTGAAACAGTTGAAGGTGCAGACGTAATGGATACAGATTTAGCGTATCTATACACTGACGGTGAGTTCTGGCACTTTATGAACAACGAAACATTTGAGCAAATCGCTGCTGATGAAAAAGCGCTTGGCGACAATGCTAAATGGTTAGTTGAAAATGACGTGTGTACAATCACACTTTGGAACGGTAGCCCAATCGCTGTGACGCCACCAAACTTTGTTGAATTAGAAATTACTGAAACAGATCCAGGTCTAAAAGGTGATACAGCGGGTACTGGCGGTAAACCAGCAACATTAAGCACAGGTGCTGTTGTTCGTGTTCCTCTATTCGTTCAAATCGGCGAAGTGATCAAAGTTGATACACGTAGCGGTGAATACGTGAGCCGTGTTAAGTAATAGGCTTAATTAAGCAATTTATTATAAAATCCCAGCTTCTGCTGGGATTTTTTTTGGGAATCACTTTATGTCTAATGTCCTTTGGCAACCAAGCGCCGATATTGAAACATTACGCGAGCGCGCTGCAATCATTCGCTGCATTCGTGAGTTTTTTTACACTCGTGATGTGATGGAGGTTGAAACGCCCAGCCTTAGTGCTGCCAGTGTAACCGATGTGCATTTAGCCACATTTAGCACAAAGTTTGTTGGCCCAGGCCATGCTGGTGGCTTGCCATTGTATTTACAAACGTCACCTGAGTTTGCCATGAAGCGTTTACTTGCTGCGGGCTCTGGTGCTATTTTTCAGCTTTGTAAAGCATTTCGAAATGAAGAAGCAGGAAGCCATCATAACCCTGAATTTACAATGCTTGAGTGGTATCGCCCTGGTTTTGATGAATTTGCGCTTATGGATGAAATGGATGAGCTTATGCAATTAGTGCTCGGCGTAGAACCCGCAGAGCGACTAACTTATCAGCAAGCCTTTATTAATGCTTTAGCTGTAGACCCTTTAACGGCTGATATCAGCACATTACAGCAACTAGCAACAGAGCAGGGTTTTGCCGATATTGCTGCGCATGAAACACATCGCGATACCTTGTTGCAGCTATTATTTTGTATGAAGGTAGAGCCAACGATTGGCCAAGAAAAGCCTTGTTTTATCTATCATTTTCCGGCTTCGCAAGCAGCGCTTGCACAAATTTGCCAGCATGATGAGCGGGTAGCAGGGCGCTTTGAGTTGTATTTTAAAAATATGGAACTGGCAAATGGCTTTAATGAATTAACGGATGCTAAAGAGCAGGCTGCTCGCTTTAAAGAAGATAACCAATACCGTGAAGCGAATGGCTTAAAACAAGTGCCAATGGATGAGCGTTTAATAGCAGCACTTGAAAATGGGCTACCGCAATGTGCGGGTGTGGCACTGGGAATTGATCGACTCATTATGCTGGCAACCAATAAGCAAAAGATTAAAGACGTACTCGCCTTTGATGTTGAAAGGGCTTAATTGTAGAGCGGGTTTACCCCGCGATTTTCGTTGATTTTAAAAGCGCGACATAAAGTCGCGCCTACGATTTATAGCTCGTAAATAAATGTCACGCCGGCAACCATAGGTTCGCCTAGTTGTGTGTAAGTGTGAGTCGCGTAACCATCTAATGGGTCGTTACCAAACTCAAAGCCACGGGTTGGTACGTCTTCGTCAAATAAGTTACGTGCCCATGCATTAATGCTCCAATTATCACTTTCATAACCAAACGAAGCATTCACTAAGTTAGTGCTTGGCGCTTTTGAGTTATGGCTATCAGAGAAGTAGTAATCGTCTTTGCCTTCTACACCAATTGATGCGTAAAGTGCTGGCGTAAAGTTATAGCGCGCAGTGAATGCATATTGGTATTTAGGTGCTTGTGCTTGGTCACGACCATCTTGATCAAGGCCTGATTGTGCAACAAAGTCATTAATTTCAGTGTGTAGATAACCCGCACTACCAGTGAGTAGCAGATTATCGGTGGCTTGGAAGCTGCCTTCAATTTCTAAACCGTAGTTTTCGCCAGAGCTTGCGTTATCGATATAGCCTGTGAACTTTTGACCTTCAACTTGCCATGATTTTAGCTGCATATCTTCGCGATACATGTAAAAAGCGGCGAGGCGTAATACAAATCTATCGTCAAGTGAGCTGCCTTTCACACCAAACTCACCGCTCCATAAATATTCAGGGGCAAATGATGTGTGATTCGCAAAGAAATCAGCATCTAGATTTAAGCCTTCATCTTTTGCTTTTGCCAGTGCTTCAGAGTTAATACCGCCCGCTTTGTAGCCACGAGTAATACTGGTGTAGATCATGGTGCGATCAATCACTTGGTATTCAAGTGCAAGCTTACCACCTACCATGACATCATCGGTTTCTTCAATAAAGCCATTGTTATCAATGTAGTCGCCTTGGTATTGCTCAACGCGCAGACCCGTAATTAAGGTTGTTTTTGGTCCTATAGGGGTTGCTACTTGACCATATGCAGCGATGTTGCTGGTTTCATAATTTGAGGTAAATGGTTGTGTCAGCCATGTGTATTGGCGTTCTAAATCAACTTCACGACCTTGATAATAAATGCCCGCTACCCATTCGCCAGACTTGCCATTAAATTGCAGTTCGGCCGCTTGATCTTTACGATCACGCAAGTAAGTATCTGTTGAGCTATAGCCCCACTCATGTAAACCTGCGGCGCAAAGCTCTGGCTGAGCTTCATCGTTACACACCCAATCTTCGTCAAAACTGTAAAGTAGCTCACTGTCGATACCTGACACATTAAGGCTTACATCAAATAAATCGAAGCCGGTGTACGTATTGGCAAGGCCAACTGCAATGCTTTCTTGGTTATCTTCGCCAGGCTCATCAGCAACACTGTAACGGCTATTATCGAGTGTGAATGCATCGTAGCCATTATTAATATCAATATAGTGAACACTCAGTTCTGTGCGTAAGTTATTTGTTAGCTGGCTGTGTAATTTAAAGCGAGAAACGAGCTCGTCTTGTCGCTGGGTATCTTTATTTAAATAACGGTTTTCAACATAACCATCAGACTCTCGTTGATAAATGCTGGCGCGCACTGCGGTGTCGTCGGTAATACCCGTGCCGGCAGCAATACCTGCCTCATAGCTGTTGTAATTACCTGCGCCAAGCTGCACTTTTACACTTGGATCAAGGGTTGGTGCCGCTGATTCCATTTGAATCATACCGGCAAGCGCATCAGCACCAAAGCGTGTGCCTTGAGGTCCACGGTAAATTTCAACTTGGTCAACATCAAATAATAATGAACTACCACCAAGGCCAGAGTAGTTAATACCGTCGATCACCAAACCTACAGATGGGTTAATTGGGTCAACAAACTGTGAGCGCAAACCAACACCACGAATTTGCACATAACGACCACGTGATGCGCCAGACGTAAAGTTCACATTCGCGGCACTTGCTAGCATCTCATCTAAAAACTTAGCGCCTCGCTGATTGATCTCATGATCAGAAAATAAGCTGGCGCTGGCGCTAAGTGTTTGAATACTTTCTTTTTGGAAATCACCAGTGACTAAAATTTTTTCTAGCTCACCGTCTTCAGCATAAGCGATTGTTGATGCTGCAAATAATGGCAAAATAGCAGCAGATAATAATGATAAACGTCGTTTCATGCGGTTCTTAACTCTATTTTAGGGACTGCTATTCTAGCAAGCCTGCTGGCCAAATGGCTATTGCTACCCAAACAAAGTGAATCTTTAGGTTGTTTAGGTATTTATGATATAAACGCAGGCAATTATACGTAAATTGATTAGGAATACGACTATGACCTTTAAAGTTGACTTTAAAGTGCGAGATTATGAGTGCGATTTACAAGGCATTGTTAACAACAGTGTGTATTTTAATTATCTTGAGCACGCACGTCATGAGTTTTTACATGCTAAAGATATCGATTTTGCAAAATTAGCCAAAGAAAAAGTGAATCTTGTGGTGCTTCGCAGTGAAATGGATTACAAAGCCTCTTTAGTACCTGGCGATGAATTTTATGTTGTGGTAGAACCTGAGCGAGTTAGTCGACTAAAGTTTGCTTTTAGACAAACTATTTATCGTAAATATGATGATAAAGTTATGTTGCAAGCATTTGTAATTGGCACGTCAGTTAATGAAAAAGGTCGTCCTTTTTTACCAGAAGAAATCGATAAGTTATTCAAATAACCCGTGTTGTTCTATAAAGAGCTAGCTTAGAACATTTTTTTACAGATAAAACATGTTTTTTTAACGATCAAACACGTTAAATATTGTTATCATTACTAAATTGAAAATAAAGTCGAAAAACATATGAAGCTAGTCGCCTTGCCAATTCTTTTTGTATTATTTTGTGTGGGATGCTCATCAACTGGGAGCGTGTCAAGCGAACACTTAAAATACACACAATGGCAGCTATCAAAAATAAATGGTTTATCTATCCCTGTGTCACAAAGTGCATCAATGCGTTTTATTGAAGCCATGCAAATCAATGGCTTTGCGGGCTGTAATAAATTTTTTGGTGAAGGGCAGCTCGTCGAAGACACATTGAAAGTAAATAAGCTAGGTATGACTCGTAAGTCATGCGGTGAAAAAGTGGATGAGCTAGAACAGAAATTATTAATGACTTTAAAGCAAGGCGCAGCAATTTCACTGAATGATGAAAAGTTGGTGTTACAAGGCGAGCATCACTTCACTTTTATCGTTAAAAACTAAAACGCTTAGCTTGCAGCTATTTTTTAACTCACGTACACTCATTGTGTTTTTATAAAACAACGAATTTAAACTTGTCGGAGTGCCTTTAATAAGGCTGAGATCGCGAAAGCGGGATCCGTGAACCTGATCAGGCTAACACCTGCGTAGGGAACAAGCTGCCTCACCGGGCGCTTGTGCGCCAAATATAGGGGCATAAGCGGCATATAGGCTGCAACAGTAAGTGTTTATCTTACTAACGATCCAATGGCGTTTGCCACTCTCTATTGCACTTGCAATATCTGACAAGACAACCCTTAAAGCAATGAGGTAAGTCATGTCAAACACACCAACTAAACCGTCTCGCCGCGAAACACGTGCGGCTGCATCAGATTATATTTACAACCTAACCGGTCAACCTTTTCCTAACTCACATAAAGTCTATGTTGAAGGCACACAAGAAAACGTACGTGTGGGAATGCGTGAAATCACCCTTAGCGATACCTTTATCGGTGGTACTGAAGAGAACCCCGTATTTGAACCCAATGCGCCAATTCGTGTTTACGATACTTCGGGCCCATACACTGACCCTGATTTTCAACTTGATGTACGTAAAGGTCTTGAAAAGTATCGTGAAAAGTGGATTGAAAAGCGTGGTGACACTGAAATTTTAGACTCAGTGACGTCGCAATTTTCTCAGCAGCGTATGGCAGATGAAGGGTTAGATCATATCCGCTTTGAACATCTACCAAAGATCCGCCGTGCCAAAGCGGGTAGAAACGTTACCCAAATGCATTATGCGCGACAAGGTATCGTGACGCCTGAAATGGAATATGTGGCGATCCGTGAAAACATGGGACGCGAAAAAATTCGTGAAGAGTTACTCGCAGCCCAGCACAAAGGCGAATCGTTTGGCGCCAGCATTCCTGATTTTATTACCCCTGAATTTGTGCGTGATGAAATTGCCCGTGGTCGTGCCGTGCTTCCTAACAACATCAATCACCCAGAAACTGAGCCGATGATTATTGGCCGAAACTTCTTAGTTAAAGTGAACGCGAATATTGGTAATTCGTCGGTCACTTCATCAATCGAAGAAGAAGTAGAAAAAATGGTGTGGTCTACTCGTTGGGGCGCTGACACGGTAATGGACTTATCAACGGGTCGCTATATTCACGAAACCCGTGAGTGGGTGGTACGTAACTCACCAGTACCAATTGGTACCGTGCCGATTTATCAAGCCCTTGAAAAAGTAAACGGTGTTGCCGAAGACCTAACGTGGGAAATTTTCCGCGATACCTTGATTGAACAAGCAGAACAAGGTGTTGATTACTTTACTATTCATGCTGGGGTATTACTGCGTTACGTGCCAATGACCGCAAAGCGTGTGACCGGTATTGTTTCGCGTGGTGGTTCAATCATGGCGAAATGGTGTTTAGCGCATCATAAAGAAAACTTTTTATATACTCACTTTGAAGATATTTGTGAAATTTTAAAACAGTATGATGTGTGTTTCTCATTAGGGGATGGCTTGCGTCCGGGCTCTATTGCCGATGCCAATGACGAAGCCCAGTTCAGCGAATTACGTACTTTAGGTGAGCTGACCAAACTTGCTTGGAAACATGATGTGCAAGTGTTCATCGAAGGCCCAGGCCATGTGCCAATGCATATGATCAAAGAGAACATGGAAGAGCAGCTAAAACACTGCGAAGAAGCACCGTTTTACACTCTTGGCCCATTAACCACGGATATTGCCCCTGGCTATGATCATTTCACATCAGGTATTGGCGCTGCGCAAATTGCGTGGTACGGCTGCGCCATGCTGTGTTATGTAACCCCTAAAGAGCATTTAGGCTTACCGAACAAAGAAGACGTTAAAGAAGGTTTGATCACCTACAAGATTGCTGCCCATGCCGCCGATTTAGCAAAAGGCCACCCTGGGGCGCAAGAGCGCGATAACGCACTATCAAAAGCGCGCTTTGAGTTTCGTTGGCACGACCAATTTAACATCGGTTTAGACCCTGAACGCGCTCGCGAATATCATGACGAAACGCTGCCGCAAGAATCGGGCAAGATAGCTCATTTTTGCTCTATGTGTGGTCCTAAATTCTGCTCAATGAAGATCACTCAAGAAGTACGTGATTATGCCAAAGATCTTGAGCAAAGAGGGATTGATTTTAATACCTTAGGTGAGGGCATCGAAATCAAAATGGTTGATGTCGAAGCCGAGATGAAAGCGAAATCAGATGAGTTCAAAAAAACAGGCTCTGAGATATACCACAAAGCAGTTTAGGCTAGTTGTAGGCGCGATTTTATATCGCGCTATTTGCTTAAATCTTATCGTTTAAGGCTGAGGTTAATATGTCTTACAACATTGCAGTGATTGGTTTTGGCTTAACGGGGCGCTTAGCGGCATTGGCGTTAAGTAAGCAGCATCAAGTTACGGTGTTTGAGCAAGATGATGAACATGCTAGCAACAGTGCTGGTAGCGTTGCTGCAGCGATGTTAGCCCCCCTTGCTGAATCAGTCCTGTGTGAACAGGATTTAGCCCTACAAGGGCTTAATAGCATCACTCGTTGGCAGCAAATTTTAAGTGAACTTGATGACGCTGTGTATTTTCAACAAACAGGCAGCTTGGTGGTTGCTCATCAGCAAGATAAGGGCGATTTACACAGTTTTGTGAGTCGCTTAAAACCGCTTGAAAGCTATCAAGCACAGACATTGGTTGGCACTCAAATCGCTGACCTTGAGCCAGAGCTAGCTGGGCGGTTCCATCAAGGTGTGTATTTACCTTGTGAAGGGCAACTCGATAATCAGGCATTTTATAGCGCTAGTTTTAAAAAGCTTACCTCGCAAAGAGTGCAATTTAACTTTGGCTGTAAAATTGCTTTGAACGCTCATCAAGTGAATGGGCAAAGCTATGATTATGTGTTTGATTGCCGCGGCTTAGGTGCTAAACAATCTGAACCTTTACTGCGTGGAGTAAGAGGGGAAGTGGCGCGTTTATATGCACCAGAGGTGAACCTAACCAGACCGATACGACTGATGCATCCGCGCTATCCAATTTATATTGCTCCTAAGCCAAATCATCAATTTGTGATTGGTGCGACTGAAATCGAATCGCAAGACCGAGGTAAAGTCACCGTACGCTCGGCGCTGGAGTTATTGTCTGCTGCTTATACGGTGCATAGCGGCTTTGCTGAAGGGCGTATCGAGAGCTTGCAATCGGGGCTTCGTCCAGCGTTTGCAGATAACCGCCCGAAAGTCACAAAACAAGGTCAAGTGATCAGTATTAATGGCTTATACCGTCATGGCTATTTACTTGCGCCTCAGGTGGTCGATGATGCAGTGAGCTTAATTGCTTAAGGATAAAAATGAATATTTTAATTAATGGTCAGTCAGTTACAGTGAATGATAATACATCGCTGACTCAGGCGTTAAGTCAATTTGGCGCAAGACCGCCATTTGCCGTTGCCGTTAATGGTGACTTTGTGCCGCGCAGCCAGTGCGACGCTAAAACCCTCAACGAAGGTGACAGCATTGAGCTATTGTCGCCAATTCAAGGAGGCTAGGATGGATAGTTTTTCGGTTTATGGTGAACAATTCACGAGTCGTTTACTGATTGGCTCAGCATTGTATCCTTCACCGAGTGTTATGCAGGATTCGATAGTGGCCTCACAGGCTGAGATTGTAACCGTTTCACTAAGACGCCAGCAAAGCGTTGCTGCGGGTGATGATTTTTGGCAATTGATAAAAAATACCGGGTTAAAAGTGCTGCCAAATACGGCGGGTTGCCATAGTGTGAAAGAAGCGGTGACTTTGGCGCAAATGTGCCGAGAAGTGTTTACCACTGACTGGATTAAGTTAGAACTGATTGGTGATGAATATAATTTACAGCCTGATCCAATTGCACTGCTCGAAGCCACTAAAATTTTATTGGCTGATGGCTTTAAAGTTTTACCTTATTGCACCGATGATTTAGTGCTGTGTCAGCGCCTCGCAGATTTAGGCTGCGAAGTACTTATGCCTTGGGGCGCACCGATTGGCACGGGTAAAGGTTTGCTGAATCCTTACAACTTAAAAATGATCCGTGAGCGCTTGCCAAACCATACGTTAATTGTTGATGCAGGCTTAGGTTTACCATCTCATGCCTGCCAAGCGCTTGAATTAGGGTATGATGCCGTATTATTAAATTCGGCAATTGCAGGTGCAGGTTGCCCAGTGACGATGAGTAAAGCGTTTAAGAGTGCTGTAGAGGCGGGGCGGTATAGCTATGTGGCCAAAGCGATGCCAGAGAAAGACGTAGCAAGCCCATCAACGCCGACGCTCGGTATGCCATTTTGGCATCAAGAATAAAATGTGAGGAATAACATGAATCAGGTTGTATGGACCATAGCAGGCTCAGATTCGGGCGGCGGTGCAGGAATTCAAGCCGACATTAAGGCAATGCAAAGTTTTAATGTACATGGCTGTACAGTTATTACTGCTTTAACGGCACAAAATAGTTTAGGTGTAGAAGCGCTAAACCCGATTTCAACAGAAGTGATTGAGTCGCAACTATTAGCCTTAGCCAGTGATATGCCTGCCAGTGTGATTAAAATTGGCATGCTTGCCAATGTGCAGCAAATACAGCTTATTAGTGAGCATTTAAAACATTATAAAGCAACTTGGGCAGAACCGCCTTTGGTTGTTTATGATCCGGTTGCCATTGCCTCGAGTGGTGATTTATTAACAGAAGAAGATACCGTTAGTGCCATCAAAGAGTGCTTATTACCATTAGTTGATGTAGTAACACCGAACACCCACGAAACGCAGTTATTAACCGGTGTTTATTTGATTGGCCCAAGCGCAGTGAAAGAAGCCGCTGAAAAGTTAACAAGCTATGGTGCAAAAGCGGTGATTATTAAAGGGGGTCATTGGGATTACCCAAGTGGCTATTGCATTGATTACTGCGTGCAAGGCGAACAAGCATATTGGCTTGGCAACGAAAAAATTCAAACTCCGCATAGTCATGGCACTGGATGTAGTATGGCTTCTGTTATTGCTGCGTGTTTAGCCAAACAGTATCCACTCAAAGATGCCTTTATTTTAGCGAAAGCCTATATAAACCAAGGTTTAAAAGCAGCCGTTCGATATGGTGAAGGGATTGGTCCTGTTGCACACACTTGCTTTCCAACAACGCTGGCGGATTACCCACAAGTCATCGAAGCGGGGAGTTGGTTAGGTGATGAGCTCGACTTTGATTGCCCAGTTAATTTTACCATGGCAGCAGGCTTTGCAGAATGTGACTCGAAACAGCTTGGGTTATATGCCGTTGTTGATACCCTTGATTGGTTAGAGAAGTGTTTAGCCGAAGGGGTTAAAACGGTTCAATTAAGAATGAAAAATGCAGACGATGCAGCACTTGAAGAGTCGATTGCAAGTGCGGTTATGCTGGGGCAGAAGTACGATGCGCAGGTGTATATTAATGATTATTGGCAATTGGCGATTAAGCACGGCGCTTATGGTGTGCATTTAGGACAAGAAGACTTACAAACCGCTAATTTAATTGCCATAAAAGAGGCTGGGTTACGTTTAGGTGTTTCGACCCATGGTTTTTATGAGATGCTACGCGCGCACAATTACAGACCAAGTTATATGGCATTTGGCGCTATTTACCCAACCACCACTAAAGACATGACGGGGCAAATTCAAGGCTTAGAAAAGCTCGAAAAATTTGTGCCGCTAATGGCCGATTATCCAACAGTCGCAATTGGTGGGATTGATTTATCACGTGCAGAGCAAGTTGCGAGTACGGGGGTTGGCAGTGTTGCAGTAGTACGTGCGATTACTGAAGCCGAAGACTACCAAACAGCCATTGCCAAGTTAAAACTGCTGGTCGAAGGTCAGTCTTAATATGAGCGCGTTAAGCGACAAAGAGCAAATTCGTTATAGCCGCCATTTACTATTAAAAGAGGTGGGGCATGCGGGCCAGCAAAAGTTAAAGTCTGCGCATACTGTGGTTGTCGGGGCGGGGGGACTTGGCTCTCCAGCACTGTTTTATTTAGCGGCGGCTGGAATCGGAACGCTCACTTTAATAGACGATGATAAGGTTGAGCTTTCAAACCTACAGCGACAAATACTGTATAAAATAAACCATATGGGGCAGGCAAAAACACAGGCAGCTGCCAAGGTGTTAAGCAGTTTAAATAATCAAATAACGGTTAAACCTTTATGCCAAAAGCTTGATGAAAGTAACTGTGCTGAGCTTCTTGAGGGTGCTGACATCATCCTTGATTGCAGTGATAACTTTGCTACCCGTTATTTGGTTAATCGTTATTGTTTAGCTAAATCTATCCCACTTGTATCAGCTGCTGCTATTGCAACACAGGGGCAGGTGATGAGTTTTGATTTTCGTCATAAATATAGCCCTTGCTATGGTTGTGTATTCCCGAAAATGGAGGAGCAAACAGCGCTTAATTGTGACAATGCTGGGGTATTGAGCCCGTTACTGGGGGTTATGGGGAGCATGCAAAGTTTATTGGCTATCAATATATTACTTGGCCATAAAGCGGGCAGTGAGTTTATTCAATTTGATGGGCTAACACTAAAACAGCAGCGCTTTAATATGCAAAAAGATAGTGAATGCTCAGAGTGTAATCGTGAGGGTAGGCGCGATTTATAGTGAATTTTAAGCAAACCACTTTTGCTAAAGTGGTTTGCTTAATTGAACTTATTAGTCGTTAATTTTCGCAAAGGGTGTGCCCATACGCGTCACTGTTTCTGGGTGTTGATCTGATAAGAACTCAGCTTGATTTGCACCCCAAGCTAAAATAACGGTAGAGCCTAACTTAAAGCGACCCATTTCTTCACCCTTCTTAAGGGTAATCGCATTGTCGCCTTCAGTTGGGTAATTCCAACTAAATACATCTTTACCCGCTGGTGGCGTGACTGTGCCTGCCCAGATAGTCTCGATGCTAGCAACAATTGTCGCACCAACCAGCACCATAGCTAGTGGGCCAATTTCGGTTTCAAAGATAGCCACAACACGCTCGTTACGAGCAAATAGGTTAGGTACATTTTGTGCTGTTAACGGGTTTACCGAAAATAAATCACCCGGTACGTAGATCATTTTGCTCAGCGTACCATCAACAGGCATGTGAATACGGTGGTAATCTTTTGGTGCTAAATAAATAGTCGCAAACTTACCGCCTAAAAACGGCGCTGTGTCTTCTTCTTTGCCACCAAGTAGTGCTTGTAAGCTGTAGTCGTGGCCTTTTGCTTGGATGATTTGACCGTCGACTACATCGCCTAATTGGCTAATTGCACCATCAACTGGGTGAGCAATAATGTCGCTTTCTTCAGCAAGTGGACGAATGCCTTCTTTTAATGGGCGAGTGAAAAACTCATTAAAAGTTTTGTAATGAGCTGGATCTGGGTATTTAGCCTCACTCATATCAATTTTGTATTGTTTGATAAACAATTTAATTAAGGCCGTTGTTAAGCCACCCGCTTTTGCTGCTGCTAACTTGCCAACCATGCGCGAAATGAAATGTTTTGGCATGGCATATTGCATAGCAATTTTGAATTTATCTAAACTCACTTGTTATTTCCTAAATAGTTATACGCGAGGAGCGCGTGCACCAGCACGGCCGTCGGCCATAGTTTCTAAAATTCGGTGGTAACTGTCAAAGCGAAGTTCTGAAATTTCACCATCATCAACAGCTTGGCGAATTATACAGCCAGGATCGTTTAAATGCTTACAATCGCGAAAACGACAGCCACCAATAAAATCACGGAACTCTTTAAAGCACCACGTAACGCGCTCAACATCTAAATGCCATAAGCCAAACTCACGAATTCCTGGTGAGTCGATTAGGTTACCGCCACTTGGTAAATGGTGTAATCGCGATACGGTGGTTGTATGCTGGCCAAGGCCGCTGTTTTCAGAGACTTCTTGAGTTAAAATTTCAGCGTCGGGTAGCACTGTATTGACTAAGGTTGATTTACCCACACCACTTTGACCAACAAAAATGCTGTTTTTATCTACCAGCTTTTGTTTTAGCTCATCTATGCCATGACCTGTTTTATTACTGACTAACAGTACTTGATAACCTAGCTCACGATAGATATCGAGAATTTCATCAATAAAAGCAAGGCCTTCATCGTCTATTAAATCTATTTTGTTAAGTACCAAAATAGGCTCAATACCCATGTCTTCACAGGCAACTAAATAACGGTCAATAATGTTTGGCGTAAACTCAGGCAGTACCGCCGAGACCATTAAAATTTGGTCGATATTGGCAGCGACGACTTTCACTCCGTCATAAAAATCAGGGCGTGTTAGTTGTGAGCGACGTTCATGGGTTGCTTCAATAACGCCTGCTAAGTCGCCTTCGCTGACTTTTGCACGGCGAAAAATAACTTCATCACCACACACAAGGCTTGATACGGTTCTGCGTATATTACAGCGCAGCACTTCGCCTGATTCGGTTTCGATATCGGCATGTTGGCCAAATCGACTGATCACAACCGCATTTTCGGCAGGGCCTAAATTATCATTTTGCCATTGCACTGCAGCCCCTTTCTGTTGCTTTTTATCTGCATTAGAGAGGCGTTTTTGGTGATTGGCCTTAATTCGACGTGATTGGCCTTTACTTAATTTCTTTTGTTTTGCCACTTTTGGCCCATAACTTGATTAAATGTCGGGCTTTTTGAAAAAAAAGCTTTAGGTCGACTGATGATACTAATATGATATATCTAAATGCGTTGGATCTAAAGGAAAGCACCGCTAAGGTAACTATGTCTTTTCATAAATCAAATCTTATCTGGCTCGACCTGGAAATGACTGGCCTCGAACCAGCAACAGATAAAATACTCGAAATTGCCACTGTTGTCACCGACAGTGATTTAAACATCTTGGCTGAAGGCCCTGTTATTGCTATTCATCAAAGTGATGAACTGCTTGATGGCATGGACGAGTGGTGTACAACTCAGCACGGTCAATCTGGTTTAACAGCTCGTTGTAAAGCAAGCACATTCACTGAACAAGATGCTATTGATCAAACACTGGCATTTCTAAAGCAATGGGTACCTGCGGGTGTTTCACCTATGTGTGGTAATTCTATCGGCCAAGACCGCCGCTTTATGAATAAGTACATGCCTGAATTGGAAAACTACTTTCACTACCGTAACCTTGATGTGAGTACAGTTAAAGAACTTGCACGTCGTTGGAAACCTGACGTATTAGCGCAAGTGAACAAAAAAGGTTCACATCTAGCCCTCGACGATATCAAAGATTCGATCATGGAATTAAAGGTTTACCAAGAAAAATTCTTTAATTTGTAAAAAACATTTGCAAACACATCGGATTATTGTAGAATCCTGCCCCGCTTAAGACGTTAACCCTCGTGGGGTTCGTATGTCTCTAAGTAATTGAATGCGGCACTAGCTCAGTTGCCGGAACGTTTTACCGCAACCTTCAAGGTTGTGCAGCAACGGACAAATTACTGACTACTTTTGAATGCGGCACTAGCTCAGTTGCCAGAACGTTTTACCGCAACCTTCAGGTTGTGCGACAACGGACAAATTACTGACTACTTATAAAGCGGCACTAGCTCAGTTGGTAGAGCGCAACCTTGCCAAGGTTGAGGTCACGAGTTCGAGCCTCGTGTGCCGCTCCAATTTCTCACTAAAAGAAATTGGCTTAAGTTTCAAGGGGAAAGTTGAAAGCATTAGCTTGAAACTAGAAAAATGCGGCACTAGCTCAGTTGGTAGAGCGCAACCTTGCCAAGGTTGAGGTCACGAGTTCGAGCCTCGTGTGCCGCTCCAATTTCTCACCAAAAGAAATTGGCAAGTTTCGAGGGGAAAGTTGAAAGCTCCAAGCTATTCCAACTTTTAACTTGAGTCTTATAACTAGTAACTTATTGTGCGGCACTAGCTCAGTTGGTAGAGCGCAACCTTGCCAAGGTTGAGGTCACGAGTTCGAGCCTCGTGTGCCGCTCCAATTTCTCACCAAAAGAAATTGATATAAGTTTCAAGGGGAAAGTTAAAAGCATGAGCTTGAAACTAGAAACTTGCAGCTTACAAGTTATTTATGCGGCACTAGCTCAGTTGCCAGAATGTTTAACCGCAACCTTCAGGTTGTGCGCCAACGGACAAATTACTGACTACTTTTGAATGCGGCACTAGCTCAGTTGCCAGAATGTTTTACCGCAACCTTCAAGGTTGTGCAGCAACGGACAAATTACTGACTACTTATAAAGCGGCACTAGCTCAGTTGGTAGAGCGCAACCTTGCCAAGGTTGAGGTCACGAGTTCGAGCCTCGTGTGCCGCTCCAATCTCTAGACAAATCCCAAAACACTTTTTCAAAACAATACAATCAAAAGCTAAGTTTTACTTACAGCTTTTAGAGTTGACCTTGAATCGTCGCGACAATACGTCTTGCACCACCCTGATCTCGGTGTTCACCTAAATAGATACCTTGCCAAGTACCTAGCATTAAACGGCCTTGATTAATTGGAATGGTGAGCTCAGCACCTAATGTACTGCTTTTTATGTGGGCTGGCATATCATCATCACCTTCATAATCATGACGATAATAACTTTGTCGTTCTGGCACAAAATGATTGAAGTGACTTTCCATATCCATCCTTACTGTGGGATCTGCATTTTCGTTAATAGTTAAGCTTGCAGAAGTATGCTGAATGAAAAGATGTAACAAACCAACTTTGTATTGCCTTATTTCAGGAAGTTGACGAAGTAGCTCGTCATCAATGATGTGAAAGCCTCGTGAACGAGGCTTCAATTGAATGGTTTTTTGCTGCCAGCTCATAGTTTATCAAAGCTAACTTCAATATTAGCGTTACCATCAGCTGAAGTGAATGGAATTAACACCTTAGCACCCTCACATTTATGAGCGATTGTATGTCCTTTACCAGACACAACGACAGGTGTTGCCATATCAAACTCATAGCCTTTTTCGCCGAGTAGGTTTTTAGCGCCACCTGTTACCATATTGGTAATTTCGCCCACCATGTCAGTGACTTCTTCATTGACTGAGTCTGGTCGCTCACCTAGCATTCTTTCCATAATGGTTAATGCTAGATTTTCATCAAAAGTAATTGATAGTGAGCCTTTTGTTTGTGGCCCCACCATACCAATCAAGCCTGACACATCGCCACGGGCTAACTCATCTTTTTTTAAACTTGGTTTACCCGGTTTTAATTCTGTTTGAGCCATGGTGCTCAATACATTCAATAATGATGATAAAAAAGGGTTGATGAACTCTACATTCATTGTTTATTTTCCCTCAGATTACGCAGTTAAACTGTTTTTCTAACTATAAGTGTAGTGGCTGTATGTGACAGCGCACTTAATCTTTGCAATTTTCACATTTACCGTGAGCTTCGATAGTTTGTCCTGAGACAATAAACCCACTCTCTGCGGCTAGGTTATTTAGTTCGTGTGAAATAACGGTTGAGTGTAATTCTTTAACATAGCCACAACTGTCACATATGAGTAATTGTACAGGGTGAATATGATCAAAATGATGGCACAACATAAATGAGTTGGTACTTTCAATTTTGTGAATAAAGCCAAGTTCTGACAAGAAATCGAGAGCACGATAAATAGTGGCAGGTTTTGCGCCTGACTCTGTTAATTTAAGTTGTTCTAATAAGTCATAAGCACCAACGCCACCCTGAGCACTTGCTAGCAGGCGGAATACTTTCTCACGGATAGGTGTGAAACGTGCCCCACGATTATCGCAGACTTGTTTTGCTTTACTGACGAGTGATTCTATATTCATCTTCTCTTATCCTTACGCTACCGTGATATACTAACATACTGTATTGTAGTTGCAGTGTTTTTATTCGCTAACACGTTTTATAGGGAGTTTTCTTAATGAATGAATTGCTTGCTGCATTCATTTTCTTTTTTGCCGTCATTGATCCTATCGGTACAGTGCCTGTTTTTATTGCTGTTACACGCTGGGATGACGCCAAATTTAAGCGTAAAGTTGCGTTAAAGGCAGTTGGCGTTTCTGCATTAGTTTTATTGTTCTTTGTGATTGCTGGTGAACTACTTTTAAACGCGATCAATATTCCGCTTTCAGCGTTTCAGATTGCTGGAGGTATCGTATTATTAATTTTTGCCTTGTCGATGATATTCGGTGAAAGTAAACCTGAAACTGAAATCAAAAGCGTTCGCGACAGTACCGAAACGGCTATTTTTCCATTAGCCATTCCTTCTATTGCCAGTCCAGGTGCCATGCTTGGTGCGGTGCTAATGACTCGAAATACAGAATACACTTGGTATGAGCAGCTTGTAACATCATCAATCATGCTTTCTGTATTAGTGATTGTGTTGGTTTTATTATTGCTCGCAACACATGTACATAAGTTAATTGGCGATAGTGGGGCAAGTATTATTAGCCGAGTAATGGGATTAATTTTATCTTCCGTGGCTGTGACTAATATTTTGGGGGGGATTGCCCATTACTTTGGTTTAGCTGTGACAGCATAATTTAAATTTAAAGTGCATTTTCAGTAATTTAAATTTTGAATTATTGCCTGCTTTTATCTAACTTAAAGGAAGGCAATATAAAATTTAAGGAACAAAGAATGCTCATTAAAAATGTTATTTTATCTATTTTTCTGATTTTTAGTTTAGGCGCTTGCATGGAGCCAACCTATGATAGTGGTAAGCTAAAAGTGATTGAAGTGACCGACCACGATTTTAAAATTAATGGGGAGAGCGCCGTTACGATAATTGTAGGCCATGCTAATGTGGCGGAATACAGCTTTTCTATTCGTAAAAGTGATCTTAAAAAGGGCACACTTTTGCAGTCTGAGTCTGATAACAATTCAAATGTGCGTGCCGATGGTACTTTCTTTAGCGAGTATTACGTACAGTCAAAAGATCATGATACACATGCATCCATTGAAATTGTAGAGATAGATCCTGCCCAGAAAGTTGCTCGCATTGCAGTGGGTGCTAAATTGGTTAATCTGAAAAATGAAGATTATAAAGAGCTTGAAATCACTGTTTTAGAGCTTACAGGCAAAAACCTTGAGCACCTTCTAAACGAAGTGAAAATTTAGTCTTTACATTTTTATTTTATTCATCGAAGAAGTGAGATTGCAGTACACTTCTTCGCCTCTTTTCATCATCTGATCTTCGATTAAGCCATGTGCCATTTTTCTGTAGCACCCATGTTAGAAAGTAATCATACACGCAAAAAAATCGATTTAATAATATGATTTATAAGTACTTTTATTCGATGTCTACTTATTGTCATGCCACTTTAATGAAATAAATAGAAATAGCTAGAAATCCACACTAAATTAAGTCGCTCATTTCCGTTATTTTATCCACTTCTGAACTTAGCTTTTCAACTGTTTCATCGATGATTTGAATACAGGTATCAACATGCTGTATTTCAGAATCAGTTAACTGCTGTTTAAGCGCATCAGCTTTGGCTAAATCAACAGAGCTTTGCACTTGTTTAATCATTTGCCTCATCAACAATTGCAGACGTGCGAGCGATATTTCGAATTCTTGGGCGAAGTCAGCCAACATGTAAGCGGTAAATGGGTGATTAAAATTACCTGCACTGCCAGAACCATATTCACCTATAGACATCGCAAATTGGTTTGCCATTGGTATTTTAGAATTTTCCTCAGCTTGTCTTGCTTGGATCTCTCGAATAATGGCCTCAATATTTACTAAATCGTAAAATGGCGTAAGACTTAGCCCTTGTTTACCCACAAAGAAACTGATGTTCTTGCCGTGCGCATCATAGTTGCGTACCAAAATATTAAAGGTCATCCAGCGTATAAGTTGTGTTTGGTACGCTTCGGCATTAGTTGTTTGTACATTAAATAGCTTCACAAAAGACACACCATCACGAATATAAATACCGTCGCCTTCATCACCATGTTGACGTTCGTATTTGTATGATGGGGGTAGGTTGGTTGCTTGGCAGCCATCGATAATGTGACGGCGCATAACACGCTGTTGCTCAGTTATTAACTTGCGGTCAAAACGGTCAATCACAAACACACTGACTTCTCCGTATTTTCGTACTGCTACGTTTGGTACATCAATACCCGAATGCTTTGCCAATAACATGGTAAATAACTCATTCACGGCGATAAAAGGTGCTTTTCCCGTTTCAAACTTAAAGATCTTATTGGAGCAAAGCTGGCCTTCACCAAACCCTAATTTGCCCTCAATTTCTAATAAGTTGAGTTTATCTTGTGCACCCGCGACTGATAGCCTTGTACGACCATCCCAATAAGTAATAGATTCTCCAGCATTCTTAAAACGAGCTAGCTTTTCGGTTAGTTCTTCATTAGTGACTTCTCGAAATGAAGTTTCGGTTTCTTCATTGTTTTGACTTGTAAATGATAACGCGCCAGATGTGTCAGCGCCGATGATCTTGATAAGCCCAAAGGTATTATTTTTGGAGATAGTTGTATTACTAATGATCTCTTCTAACCCTTTACCCTCAGGCAACAAGTTTTGTAAAAAGTTACGGACAGCCCTGTGATCAAACTCACCGTTCAAAGGCAGGTGGGGCGAGATAGCAAAACCCTCTTTGATCCAATCAGGCTCGTAAGTTAAGGTTAATTCGGTTTCAGAGCCTACAGGAATGGTTATTATCGCAATTTTACGACCATGACCGATATAAACGTTCAGGGTATTTAGATCAGTACCAGTCATCACTTACCTCTGTTCCTTCTTTGGAAGTAGCATCATCACAAAGAAGGCTAAATGAAAGACCAAGGTATTCCATTACTTTGAGTAGGTTCGTTAACTTTACATTGGTATTGCCTTTTTCTATTTTCACCAGCGTTGGCTTTGAAATCGATAATGCTTCAGATACATCTACTAAAGACAGCTTCATACCTGTTCGCTTTGCAGTGATCGCTTCAGCGAGTTGAGTCGGGGTAAAGCGTTCTGATAAGTTAGGCATGGCTGTTGCCTTAACCGCCTTACCTGTTCTGTTTGTTTTGGCTAAATTACCCATATAAGTTAATTATTATTTACTTTTAAATATAAAGTAATGCTGAATTGGTTATAAGTCAAATATAATTAACTTATAGGTTTTAAAAAGCCTTTTTTCTTTAAAAGTCAGTTATAATTTACTTTTAATTCTCTATCTAGGAGTCTAGGGACGTTTTAATAGCACTCCTTACTTCTGCACTTTGATGACCTTTGTAACATAACGAGTATTCTTGTATCCAATCATGCGCTTCTCCAATAGAAAGAATATGCATTGAGTGCATATCATCACTCAAAATTGCATAGGCTACGTCTAATTCGGAAGTGTTTTTTGTCTAGGCTTTCTGCCAGAACTCTTTTACTGAATGTTTTACTTTCGTTGTGTATAATCTTCTCTTTAGACTTCTCGCACTCTATATATTTTATAGCGGTAGTCACCAGAGGCAAGGCGGCGTTTTTCGATATTATGAAGCCATGATTTAACCCTAAGTTTTTGCTCAGTCCTACCCCGCGGGGGTGACTATGGGGCTCTCTATATCGAAACTCGCGGCGATTTAAGGTAATTCAAGGCAATTCAGACTATATGAGTAACACACTAAATAAGGGCTCTAGCCCAGTAATAGCAGGTAATACAGGGTTTAGACGGTTTAGCGTGGCACCCATGCTTGATTGGACTGATCGTCACTGTCGAACGTTTCACCGTAAAATGACTAAGCATGCTGTGCTATACACTGAGATGGTGACAACCGGCGCTATTTTATTTGGTAAAGGCGATTACTTACACTTTAATGAGCATGAAGGGCCAGTGGCACTGCAACTTGGTGGCTCTGACCCAGAAGCGTTGGCGAAGTGTGCTAAATTAGCGGCTGAACGCGGCTATCATGAAGTAAATTTAAATGTGGGATGTCCGTCTGATCGCGTGCAAAATGGTCGTTTTGGTGCTTGTTTAATGGCTGAGCCTAAACTCGTTGCTGACTGCGTTGCTGCAATGAAGGCCGAGGTAACTATTCCTGTTACGGTTAAAACTCGCATTGGTATTGATGAGCAAGACTCGTATGAGTTTTTGTGTGCCTTAATAGAAGCAAGTCATGATGTGGGGTGTGATGACTTTATTATTCATGCCCGTAAAGCATGGTTAAATGGTCTAAGTCCAAAAGAAAACCGTGAGATCCCACCTCTAGATTACCCGCGTGTTTATCAGTTGAAAACAGATTACCC
Source organism: Pseudoalteromonas sp. CF6-2 (assembly GCF_021729425.1). NCBI lineage: Bacteria > Pseudomonadati > Pseudomonadota > Gammaproteobacteria > Alteromonadales > Pseudoalteromonadaceae > Pseudoalteromonas > Pseudoalteromonas sp. CF6-2. Next base: position 3,127,231 of record NZ_CP091442.1, on the reverse strand, counting down.
ACAACTGCACTTAAGCTTAAATGGCGGCGTGAAAACCATCGCTGATAGCATAGCTCATCTTGAGTATGTTGACGGTGTTATGATTGGCCGTGAAGCGTATAGTAATCCATTTATTTTATCTGAAGTGGATGAAAAAATTTATGGTGATGAAGCTTTTATGCTTAATCGTCATCAGGTTGTGCGCGCTATGTATGACTATATTGAAGATGAAATGAGTAACGGCGCTAATTTTTGGCATATTGCTCGTCACATGTTGGGGATTTTCCAAGGGCAACCAGGTGCGCGTGGTTTTAGACGTCATTTGTCTGAGAACGGGCACGGTAAAGCGGCTGACTTATCTGTTATGGATAAAGCCTTAAGTTTTGTCCCAGAAGCCTAATCATATATCTCGTTAAAAAAGCCACATTTTGTGGCTTTTTTTGATCCTAAAATTTGGTGAAAAAGTTAGCTTTTTAGTCAAATTAGTTATTTTTCATTCAGTCACTAGTCAGCCGAAAACTAAACTTAAGTCATTTAACTCTTTGTATTTATTTAATAAATTAATTTTATTTGTTAGTTGGCACAAGAATTGGAGTCTCCTAGCTGTATTAACCCAATTATCAACAGGAGAGTCACATGGGTGTATTAAATCGCGTAAATGACATTATTCAGGCAAATCTTTCTGCAGCACTCGATAAAGCGGAAGACCCTGAAAAGTTACTTAATCTACTCGTGCAAGAAATGCAGGATGCACTAACTGAATGCCGTGCAACCGCTGCGACATTTTTAACGCAAGAAAAGCAAATGAAGCGTGAAATAGCTGCAAAACAAACGAAAGTAGCAGACTGGCAAGCGAAAGCAGAAAAAGCGCTGAGTAAAGAGCGTGACGACCTTGCCAAAGCTGCACTAGTAGAAAAGCAGCGCTTAATTACAGAGATTGAAGCGCAGCAAGCTGAAATGGATAAGGTGGCTGAATCACTGTCTAAATTAACTGAAGATTGTCAGCGTTTACAAAACAAGCTTGCAGATGCCAAAGCCAAGCAACTGACCTATATGCAAAAAGAGCGCGTCGTTACAGCACGTTTAAGAGTAAAAGAGCAGTTGCATAGCAATAAGGTGACGGATGCACTAGCGCGTTTTGACTACTTAGAGCAGCGCGTTGAAAACATTGAATCGCAAGTCGAAGCGTACGAGTTAACGCACGCAGATGCTGCCAACTCAACCGCTGCTCAAATCGCTGCCTTAGAGAAAAATGAGGCAATCGATAAAGAGCTTGCTGATTTAAAAGCTACGATGAAGCAGTCAGCTTAGGAGGTTAATGATGAACACTTATCATACATCATCACGTTGGTACCGAGATTTAAGCAATAAGAAAATCTCGGGAGTGTGCAGTGGACTCGCTGCGCGCTTAGGGTTTCCAGTATGGTCTACGCGATTGGTGATGATCATATTACTGATTAATATGCCGCTGTTAATAGGCGTGGGTTATTTAGTTGCTCACTGTTCTTTACCAGTAAAAGGTTACTAGGAGTAGAGCATGAAAACGTTAGCTATCATCGTCTTAGCAATGCTATTGCTATGTACCGATGCAGTGTCATTCGTATCGTTTGACTCATGGCAGTTGCCGTTATCAATTGCTGATATGAGCTGGGCAGGGCTTGAAGTCATCGGTGCGATAGTGGCAGTGATTGCCGTTGTGGCAGGTGTTGCATTATTCACTATTGGCCTACTTGGCGCTGGTGTTGTTGCTGTGATAGGTGTTGTGCTTGCGTTTCTATTTGGCTCAGTGATGGTTGCATGGCCATTGTTGTTAATCGCCGCATTATGCTGGTTGATTGCTGATAACAAAAAATCAGCGGCTTAGCGCCTTAATAAACTGCCTTAATAAACAAAGTATGCTAAATTTAGCGGGTAAGTTGATGTCTTAACAAGGATTAAAGCACGATGAAGCTGTTACCCGCACTCTCTTTTCTTACTGCAAGTTTACTTTATAGCACTTTTTCATTTGCTCATAGTGGTCATGACCATACTGATAGCGCTGAAATTTCAGTCAGTAATGCGCAAGTCCGTGAGTTTTTACCCGCGAGCAAAGCCAGTGTTGCCTATTTGACTATCACAAACCCTAGCAATCATGCTGCTGTTTTAACGAAGGCTGAACTAGATGGTTTGGGGCGCGTTGAAATTCATCAGCATACACATGTGGATGGCATGATGAAAATGGAGCAGGTTTTATCATTAGAGATTGATGCCCACAGCAGCGTTGAGTTTAAACCTGGGGGGTATCATTTGATGGTGTTTGAGCCAGAAGATAAGCTACAAGCAGGGCAAGAACGAAAACTCACGCTATATTTTAAAGATGGAAATCGCGTTTTTACTCAAGCTAAAGTTGTATCTTTACAAACAATGACAGAAGAAAAACCGCAAAAAAGTAAAGAGCACTCACATCACTAGGAGATAATATGTCTGAACACAAAGGAAAAATAGCCAGTGCGTTGCTTATAATTTTAATTATTTTTTATGCAATTGCCGTTTATTGGAGTAGTGAGCCTGCTCGTATGGATGTGGTAAGCAAGGCGAAGCAAGAAGCACAAATGCGCGGCGATAAATTTGTGACGGGCTATACCACGACAAGCACACTGATCAACGTTGCTGATACACTGTTAAATAAACCGGGTGGTTATCTATCTAATGATATTATGCCACCGAGTGTAATGATGGATAATATGCCTGCATGGGAATATGGCGCGCTTGAGATGACGCGAGACTTAGTGTTGTCGATGCGAAAAGATTTTAGCCGTTCACAATCTCAATCAACAGAACATGCAGCACTTAAAAAGGCACAACCACAATTTAATATTAGCTCTGAGGCGTGGGCATGGCCTAGTGCAGAAGCAGAGTATCAAAAAGGTATCAATTACCTCATTGTTTACCGTAGCCAAATTGCCGACCAAAATGACAGAGACAGTCAATTTTATGCTCGTGCAGATAACTTGCGTAGCTGGCTAAAAGAGGCTGAGAAGCGCCTTGGTAGCTTAAGCCAACGATTAAGTGCCAGTGTCGGTCAAGAACGTTTAAACACAGACTTAGCCGGCGATACAGCGGCTCATCAAGCAACGTACACGCCATTGCAAAATCAAGTGAAAACATCTTGGTGGCAAATTGATGATGTATTTTATGAATCGCGAGGTGCAACATGGGCATTACTGCACTTTTTACAAGCGGTGGAGTATGATTTTGCCGATGTACTAGAAAAGAAAAATGCTCGAGTGAGCCTGCAGCAAATTATTCGTGAATTAGAGGCTACACAAGAAATAGTGTGGAGCCCGATGATTCTCAATGGCAGTGGGTTTGGCTTTGTAGCAAACCATTCACTGGTGATGGCAAATTATATTTCGCGAGCCAATGCGGCTCTAATTGAACTTAGCGAACTTTTAGCGCAAGGATAAAATGATGAAAAAGTACTGTTTAGCGGCCGCGCTGTCGATGGCCTGTTTAGCACCTACAGCACAAGCTGATACTTTATTGGGCCTGTACTTGGGTGTTGATGGCTGGCGGTCAGATAATAGTGGTAGTTTTGCTCAAAACGACAACTTACAAAACTTTAATTATGATGATGAGACATTCATTAGTTATTACGCGGCACTAGAGCATCCCGTACCTTTAGTTCCTAACTTTAAATTTAAGTACACTGAGCTTGAGCTAAATGGCTCAACAACCTTAGATGATACGTTTAGTTTTGGTGATGCTGATTACGTTGTTGGTACGCAAGTAGGCACGGTGAGTGATTTATCTCATATCGATTATATTCTTTATTACGAGATTTTTGATAATGATCTCGTTTCGATTGATTTAGGCTTAAACGCTAAGCAATTTGATGGTGATATCGTTGTCACTGGTACGTCACAAAATGGTGGCCCTGCATCAACAGAACGTGTTGATTTTTCTGGCTTCGTTCCTTTAGTTTACGGTCGTGCGGAAGTGGGTTTGCCACTGACAGGTATGAGCGTTTTCTTTGAAGGAAGTATGCTTGCGATTGATGATAGCAAAGTACAAGACTACCAAGTGGGTATCGCGTATGCGTTACTTGATAATCTTGCGATTGATTTAGACGTTAAAGCCGGTTACCGCTCAATGACCTTAGAACTTGATGATGTTGATGATATTTATACAGATATTGATGCATCAGGCCCATTTGCGGGTATTCAAGTACACTTCTAAGTACTTTACTTAGTAAAAGCAGCTGGCAGGTTATTTGGTTACTTGCCAGCTAGTTTCGAATTCCTCTTCCAACGATGTAGATACTATTTGCTTGTAGGCCTTGTTAACAGGTGAAGCGATAAGTTTTCTTAGCTCATCCCCCGTTTGTGTAAATTTATAATAGCTCAGTACTAAGTCATTACTTTTTGCTTTTAGGGTTAGGCGCTGATGCATAAAGCTTAAATTAAACTCTTGTCCGGCCTTTAAAACAGCCGATTCGATCTCTTTTCGGTATAACAGGTTAATATCCATCAGTGTCAAAATATCAGGAAAACTGACAGGTGTTTTACCTAAGTTTAATGACACCTTGTTACCTTTACGTAGTAAATCAAACAAGGAAGGCTTTTTATAAAAGCCCAACAAAATAAGGTTGCTGTTATCTTTTTCATTAAAACCACATAGCGACGTGCAGCGCTGAAGTGCGTCAGCTTCACGCTGAGTCATATGCTTGAGTGTTTGCAGGCTTTTTATGGAAAAAGTACCAGGCGAAACAGTTTCACCTGCCAATATCTTAGCCCAGAGCTTTTGCATTGAAGTATTGGCCGTATCTTCGCATAAACTTATGAAACGCTCTATCCAATCCGAGTCAGGTTGATGGCGTCCTGTTACATCAGGGCAAAAGCCCATTGCCATAGCCATGATTGTTTCTATGTTTTCTTGGCGTTTAATAAATTGAATCTCTTGACGAGTGTGAGCTCGCTCTAATAAGCCGACATCAGCCTTTATTTTGTAGGGAAGTTGTTGTTGCCCTTGTGAAGAATAGCTATCACTGTCTAGGTTATTAATTCTTGCAGAAGGGGACTTATGAATAGAATACCCGAGTTGGTTTTCTATAATATTGGCAAGGTTAACTCTTGCTTGTGCCGTTTTGACTGTCATCGCTGGCATTGGCCTTGTTGGTAGTGGTTAATTGCGCATGTGTTTTTATATTATTAAGCGCAAGCTTTACCGTGTTGTTAAGTATGTATTGGCTTAAAAGGGCAAGGTAGCCACCTATAATTGGGGTGTTTACCTCACCATGAAGCGTGCATATGATTTCAACATCATTGCCTTGATTTAAGTAACGAATAGAACCTCGAGCAATGTGTTCTTGGTTAAATAAAATGTTGAAGCTCATTCCTTCGTCGTTCATTTGTGTAATTGTCATTTCACCCGCTCCCCAGCGACTATCCCAAAATTGATGGGCGCCGACACCTTGACTTGGTTCTGCTATTGTAAACTGAATACTCGGATCGACTGCTTCCCAAGGTTGCCATTGTGGCCATTGGTTCAAGTCCGTAACGAGCGAGGCAATATCGTCACGCTTAGCGGTGACTGTTATTGCTTTATTCACAGTATATTGCTGTGCAAGCATCAGCCCAATTACTAAAATTATAAGGGCACATATAAACAGTGTCTTTATACACAGAACGAAGAGTTTAATAATCTCACCTCAGGTAATAATTTTATAGCTTTCATAACATTATACGTATCATAGACTATAATCTACACAATATAAGTTATCAGCAATGTATCATAGTCAAATTAAGTGGTAGAATTTTCCATCAAGGCTGTAAAATGGGACGGAACCATCGTTGCAGTTTTTAGATGGGTAGTCTAAGGAATTATTAATGGCATCAGAGAGTAACGACTTTTTATTTAGTGATCAGGATGATGAACAGCCGTTAGAGGAGTCTGTTTCGGATTTTTGGGATGTGTTAATCGTTGATGATGACCCAGAAATACATTCTGTTACTAAACTTGCCCTCTCTGGTGTAGAGTTTTGGGATAAAACGTTACGCTTTCATCACGCCTACTCAGGAGCCGAGGCGCTCACTGTCCTTAAAGAAAACCTATCAATTTCTGTTGTATTACTTGATGTTGTGATGGAGTCTGATGATGCAGGCTTGCAGGTGGTTAAACAAGTTCGCGAATGCCTAAATAACCATAACGTACGCATTATTTTACGAACAGGACAACCAGGTTATGCCCCAGAAGAAAAGGTAATTCGTGAGTATGATATTAATGATTACAAGACGAAAACAGAATTAACACGTAGTAAGCTGATTACATCACTGGTTACTGCTATTCGCTCCTATGAGCAAGTTTGTCAACTTGAGTTTCAAAGTCGTGCGCTGAATAACATTCTTTATGCTTCAAAAGCTATTTTAGGGTTTACTGATATTAAAGCATTTACGATGGCTGTGATTAAACAGTTATCGTTTATTTTAGATTGTGAGCCGAAAGGGGTCGTGTGTGGCTCCTTAGAAGATGATAATCAAATATGTGTGTTAGGGGGCTGTGCAGAATATAACAGTTTTATTGGACAAGGTATTGAACAACTTGATGATGGTCGCATTATTTTACAAGTTAAAAATTGCCTAGAGCAGTCACAGCACCAACATACAGATATCGATAGCACTTACTTACTGAAAAGTAAAAACCGTCAAGCAGCAATCTACTTGGAAACAGAGCATATTCCAAGCCCGTCACAACTTCAGTTTGCTGAAATATTCCTCACCAACGTCAGTGTAGGATTAGATAATGTGCGTTTATTTAATCGACTGCGTGATGCTGCCTATAAAGATATCTTAACGGGCCTGTCTAACCGCAATGATTTTATGAACAAAATTGAACGCTTCTACCAGCCAAATAAAAATGATTACGTATTTTTATTAATAGATGTTGCGCATTTTTCAGATATAAACAATGGCTTAGGTCAAGAAATTGGCAACCTGTTATTAATGGCCATCGTTGAAAGGCTTGAGCAAGAATACCCTAATGCAGAGCTAATATCGCGTATTGGTGCGGATGTGTTTGGTTTACTATTGCCAAAAGAGCAGTATGATCTTGAGCTACTTCGAGAGCATTTGAGTTTGCCATTCAATGCAGGAGAACATATTTTACCTATTAATTTTAAAATAGGTTTATGTAACCAAAGTGATTTTCAGCAAGCAGGGATTGAGACTTTAAAACTAGGTTATATCGCGCTAAACCAAGCTAAAAAGCAGTCAATGGAAGCTGTGGTAACTTATACGCCTGATATGGAAGAAAAAATGGCGTGGCGATTAGGAATTATTAGACAGTTACGTCAAGACTTTGAGCAACGTAAACTAGAAGTATGGTTTCAGCCACAACTTGATTTAACGACCCTTAAGATTATTGGCTGTGAGGCATTGTTGCGTTGGCCCTCTGGTAATGGTCAATATATTTCTCCGGCTATTTTTGTGCCTATGGCCGAAGATGCTGGCTTAATTGTTGATATTGGCCAATGGGTACTTGAACAAGCATGTATGCAGCAAAAGCGACTTGAAGCCATAGGCATCGAAATTAGTATAGCGGTTAATGTGTCAGTGCCTCAGTTTAAAGTGAAAGGTTACGCGCAGCAGGTAAAAGATACATTAAATCAATACCAAGTTAAGCCGCAATTTATAGAGTTAGAAGTAACAGAAAGCGTGGTTATGGACGAACTTGCAGGTGTCATTACCACCTTAAAAGAATTGAAAGAGTTTGGCATAGAGATTGCGATTGATGATTTCGGTACTGGTTTTTCATCACTCAGTTATTTACAACAACTCCCGTTAGATCGCTTAAAAATTGATAGGGCATTTGTCAAAGACTTACCAGATAAAGATAGTGAAGCAATTGCAGCGTTAATTATTTCTTTAGGTGCAAGACTCGGCTTGAAAACCATCGCAGAAGGGGTGGAAACACAAGCTCAAGCTGATTATCTTCTAGAGCTTGGCTGTGATGAAGTACAAGGCTTTATGTATGCTAAGCCTATGCCAGAAAAAGAGTTAATAACGTATTTGCAAGCCAAGCATTAAGTGGCTCTTTAAAAAATGCACCCACATGCTAACGCCCTTCAAATTGAAGGGCGTTTTGTTTTCTATAATAATGACTCATAGTGGGGTATAATTCGCCCCCTTTTGGTAGCAGAGTACATTTTATGAGCGCATTAAAAGCCGAGCGCGGCCTGTTTTCTTATCCTAAATATTGGGCCGAATGCTATGGCACAGCGCCATTTTTACCCACTACTCGCGCTGAGATGGATGCGTTGGGCTGGGATAGCTGTGACATTATTATCGTCAGCGGTGATGCGTATGTTGATCATCCTAGCTTTGGTATGGCGGTGATTGGTCGCATGCTTGAATCACAGGGGTTTCGTGTTGGTATCATTGCCCAGCCTGATTGGAACTCTAAAGATGCTTTTATGGCGTTAGGTAAGCCTAACTTATTCTTTGGTGTAACCGCGGGTAACATGGACTCAATGATCAACCGTTATACCGCAGAAAAGCGTATGCGTCATGATGATGCTTATACACCAGGTAACATAGGCGGTAAACGTCCTGACCGTGCGGTGGTTGTATATAGCCAACGTTGTCGCGAGGCCTATAAAGACGTGCCGTTGATCATCGGTGGTATTGAGGCGAGTTTACGTCGAATTGCTCATTATGATTACTGGCAAGAAAAAGTACGTCGAAGTGTGTTGTTTGATGCCAAAGCCGACATTTTAATTTACGGTAATGCTGAGCGTCCACTCGTTGAGGTTGCCCACCGCATCGCTGGTGGCGAAGCCATAGAGACTATTCAAGATATCCGCGGTACTGCGGTTATTCGTAAAGAGCCTTTACCTGGCTGGCGTGGTAGTGATTCCACTGCCATCGATAAAATCGGTAAGATTGATCCCATTCCAAATCCGTATGGTGCCGATGATGTTGGTTGTAGTAAGTCTGAGTTTAAACAAGCGGGTATTGATTTAACCGCCGAGGCTGCTAAACCAATTACTATTCAACCTGCACGGCCTAAGCCATGGGAAAAGACATACGTAAAGTTGCCAGCGTATGAGCAAGTCAGTGTGAATAAACCACTTTATGCCCATGCATCGCGTATTTTACACCAAGAAACAAACCCTGGCTGTGCGCGTGCGTTATTTCAGCGTCATGGCGATCGTTCTATTTGGGTCAATCCGCCTGCATTCCCACTTGAAACAGAAGAGATGGATGGGGTATTCGGTTTACCCTATCAGCGTATTCCACATCCAAGTTATGGTGATGAGAAAATCCCTGCCTACGAGATGATAAAAACCTCAGTGAATATTATGCGTGGTTGTTTCGGCGGCTGTTCATTCTGTTCGATTACTGAACATGAAGGACGCATTATCCAAAGTCGTTCTGAGCAATCTATCATTGATGAAATTGAGCAAATTCGTGACAAAGTGCCAGGCTTTACAGGGGTTATTTCTGATTTAGGTGGGCCGACAGCGAATATGTACAAGCTGCGTTGTAAGAGTAAAAAAGCAGAAAGTACGTGTCGTCGTTTATCCTGTGTATACCCTGATATTTGTAAGCACATGGACACTGATCACACGCCAACTATCGAACTTTATAAAAAGGCTCGTGGCGTTAAAGGCGTGAAGAAGATTTTAATTGCCTCTGGCGTTCGTTATGACTTAGCAGTTGAAGATCCTCGTTACGTAAAAGAATTAGTTACTCACCATGTTGGTGGTTACTTGAAAATAGCCCCAGAGCATACTGAAGATGGCCCGCTCTCTAAAATGATGAAGCCGGGTATGGGTGCCTACGATAAGTTTAAAGAGTTATTTGATAAGTATTCGAAAGAAGCGGGTAAGAAGCAGTACTTGATCCCGTATTTTATTTCTGCTCATCCAGGCACCAAAGACGAAGATATGGTGAACATGGCGTTGTGGTTAAAGAGTAATGACTTTAAACTTGATCAAGTGCAGAATTTTTATCCATCACCCATGGCCAATGCAACAACGATTTATCATACTGAGATGAACTCGCTGCGCAATATTAAAAACAATACTGAACAAGTGCCAGTACCAAAAGGTGCACGTCAGCGTCGCTTACATAAGGCTATATTGCGTTATCATGATCCAGCAGGTTGGCCAATGATCCGTGAAGCGCTGAAAAAAATGGGTAAGGCGAACTTAATTGGTAAAGGACCAAATTGCTTGATACCTGAAGAGAGCCGCAATGAGAAAGCAGCGAAAGGAAAGGGCGGTAAAGGCCGTGCAGCACTGACACGTCACACTGGTTTTAGCCAGTTTAAAAAGGCCAATACTAAACCTAGAGTTGGTAAAAATAAGCAGCGTGCAAGTAAATAGAAATAAAAACGGCCCTTAGAAGGGCCGTTTTTATTTATACCAATTCGCTTAATTAAGTATTATTGCGAATTGGTATTAGATCAACAACCAGGTTGCGGTGCCTAAAAAGGCAAAAATACCCACAATATCGGTGACGGTGGTCAGCACGACACTGCCTGCAAGAGCAGGGTCAATTTTCATTTTCTTTAAGATCAAAGGAATGCTCGCACCAGCAATACCTGCTGCAACGAGATTCATAAACATCGCAAAGGCAAGCACCGCACCGAGCTTAAAGTCCCACTGCCAGAGTGCGACAACACCGGCGATTAATATCGACCAAATAACACCATTTAGCGCCCCAATCGCGAGTTCTTTGAGTAATAAAAAGCGTTGGTTGGTTTGATTAATATGGCCAACGGCTATACCACGAATAACTAAGGTAAGTGTTTGGCTACCAGCAACTCCCCCCATTGAAGGCACAATTCCATTAAGTACCGCAAGGATTGGTAAGATTGCTAAGGTGTTTTCAAAGAAGCTTGCAACGATGGCAGCTAACAATGCGGTTAATAGGTTCACCCCAAGCCAAATAGAGCGACGCTGCGAGCTTTTCAGAACGGGTGCAAAGGTGTCTTCTTCATCATCAAGACCCGCAAGGCTAAGCATGCTATGCTCTGCATCTTCACGAATGACGTCAACGATGTCATCGATGGTTATACGACCAAGCAAGTGGGCGTTATCATCCACAACAGGCGCTGAAATCCAGTTATGACGCTCGAATAGTTGAGCAACATCACTTTCGTCCATCGAAATGAGAATAGACTCACATTCTTCATCCATTAAATCGCGAACAATTTTGTCTGATGGGCTGGTTAAAAGTGTTGTTAATGACAAGGCACCTAAAAAGCAATTATGTTTATCAACCACGTACAGATCATCTGTACCTTCAGGTAGCTCACCACGTAGACGTAAATAACGCAGTACAACGTCTAATGTGACATCGGGGCGAATAGTGACGGTATCACTATTCATTAGTGCGCCTGCAGAGCGCTCCTGATAAGAAAGTGCTTGGGTCGCTCTTTCTCTATCTTGCGTATCCATAGCCCCGACAACATCTTGATAAACAGTATCAGGTAAGCTACGAAGTACTTCACCTAAGTCATCATCGTCCATGTCCTCAGTTGCGGCGGCAATATGCTCAGGTTCCATCTGGGCAATAATGCCAAGGCGTACATCTTCTGAAAGCTCTTCAAGTACGTCACCACGTACATCTGGATCAACGAGTTGCCACAACATGCGGCGGATTTTATGAGGAGATGACTCAAGTAACAGTGCTGTATCGCAAGGTGCTGTTTTAGCTAGCATACCGCGCACTTGAACAAATTGACCACTATTAAGTGACTTGGTCACCTGTTTAAGTTGTTGTAGTGGGTAATCTTGTTCAAAGGCTTCTGGCATTGGCGTCCTTACAACTAAAAAAGTGAGCTCTGGCTAAATAAATACAGCATAGTTGCACAATAATAAATTTGCTGAGTTATCGTTTAAAGCAACCATTATATTAAGAATATTTGTTATATAAGATGAACGAATGACTTAAAAGTAAGATATTTAAGAGGAATTTAAATACCTAAGTTAAGTTTAACGCAAATCTTTCGTGCTTAGCAAATGCTATTCTTGCTCATGAAAGCGTTGTGCTATTAATTCACCTATTGCATTAAGTGCAGCAGTTGCATCAGGGCCTTCGCATACAACGCGTACTTCTTTACCTTGGCTGCTTTCTAATAACATTAGAGCAAGTACACTGTCACCTTCAGCTTCTTTGTCATCTTGATATAACATAATTTTAGCATCAAATTGAAGTGCAAGTTGTGCAAGTACAGTTGCTGCCCGAGCGTGTAAGCCAAGTTTGTTTTGAATTAAAAACGTATTTTCAGCATACATGTTAAAGCCCTTATTATAAGTCTTGCTCACGATGGCGAATTTTTACATTTGCATGGCTTTTCGCGAAACTTTCACCAATCGTCTGTGCTAAGTAAACCGAGCGATGCTGTCCACCTGTGCAGCCAATTGCGATCGTTAAATAGCTGCGGTTATTACGTTCAAGGTGTGGTAACCACGTTTGCACAAAGGTTTGAATCTGCCAAGTGAATTTTTGCACTATGCTATGGCTTGCAAGGTAATCTTTAACTGGTTGGTCGAGACCCGTAAGTGGCTTAAGATCTGGCTCCCAGTGTGGGTTTGGTAAAAAGCGTGCATCAAATACATAGTCAGCTTCTTTCGGGATACCATGCTTAAAGCCAAATGACATAAAGGTAATAATAAGCTTTTTGTCTTTTTTACCGAGAATCTTCTCACGAATTGACTCTGCTAGCTGATGTACACTTAAATCCGTTGTGTCGATCATAAAGTCGGCGCGGGTAATTAGTACATCGAGCAGTATTTTTTCTTGCTTAATTGCTAAATCGAGTGGTAAAGAATCTAAAGAAAGCGGATGTAAACGTCTTGTCTCAGAGAAACGTCTAATGAGTGTTTGATCATCACTATCAAGGTAAAATAAGGTTGGATTGGCGAAACCTGGCAAGTATTCAAGAATATCATTAAATTCTTGTTGCTCTTTTGGCAGGTTACGTACGTCGATACTGACTGCTATTTTGTCGTAATTATCAGAGACGCTGCGCACTAGCGAAGGTAATAGGTTTACAGGAATATTATCAACGCAATAATAACCAAGATCCTCAAGGACTCGTAAAGCGACTGATTTACCTGAGCCAGAACGGCCACTGATAATAATTAATTCCATTTATGCCTCTGATGCAATAACTTGAAACAGTTCCTGATCGGTTTTAGCGCTGCGTAACTGTTTACAAAATTCTTTGTCTTTTAGTCTATCAGCAATTGTTGATAAGGTCTTTAAATGAAGTTGGCAGTCTCCATCAGGTACGATGAGTGCAACAAAAATATCAACAGGGCGGTTGTCAATTGCATCAAAGTTAATTGGAGATTCGCTCACTATAATAAACGCATGCGGTTTATCAGCACCTGACATACGACCATGCGGAATAGCAATACCTCTACCAATTCCTGTGCTCCCCAATTTTTCTCGATTGAGTAAAGCATTAAGAATATCTTGCTGCGATAGATGAGGAAGCTGCTCATGAGCGAGTTCGCTGATAAATTCGAGAATTCTTTTTTTGCTATTAAAAAGGACCGCAGCTTTGCTGCAGTCCTGGCTAGTAAGTGAACTAAGTTTCATAATTTAGTGTCGAGCTAATTTCTCTTTGTGTTTAATTACTTGGCGATCAAGCTTATCAATTAGCGAGTCGATGGCCGCGTACATATCTTGATGCTCTGTAGAGGCAAACAGTTCGCCTCCGTTTACATGTAAAGTTGCTTCTGCTTTTTGACTTAATTTTTCTACGTCTAAAATGACATGAACATTATTAATATGATCAAAATGCCTTTCTAGTTTCGCAAACTTGGTGTTTACATAGTCTTTTAATGAATCTGTGATTTCTACATGACGACCAGTTAGGTTTAGTTGCATAAGCATTTTCCTTCTATGTAAAACGTCTAAATCAAGCTTTTACGCTGATTAGACGGCGGTATTGCTAGAGACTCTCGGTATTTTGCAATTGTACGTCTAGCTACTTTAATTCCTTGCTCAGCCAATATATCTGCAATCTTACTATCACTCAATGGCTTCGCTGAGTTTTCTGCGGCAATAAGCTTTTTGATTAAAGCGCGTATTGCCGTTGATGAACACTCGCCACCATTTTCTGTGCTGACGTGGCTTGAGAAGAAATATTTCAACTCAAAAATACCCCTTGGGGTATGCATATATTTTTGCGTTGTAACCCGTGAAATCGTCGATTCATGCATTTCGACCATTTCAGCGACATCATTTAGCACCATCGGTTTCATCGCCTCAGGGCCGTGTTCAAAGAAAGCCTGTTGTTGTTGAACAATACAGTTCGTTACTTTTAATAAAGTATCATTCCGGCTCTCTAAGCTTTTAATAAACCACTTAGCTTCTTGCAGATGAGAGCGAATAAACTGACTGTCGCTGCTTGATTTTACAGAGCGTGACATAGCCGCATATTGGCTATTCACTCTGATCTTTGGCATACAGTCAGGGTTAAGCTCAACGACCCAACGACCTTTTACTTTTTTTACTGATACGTCGGGTATGACGTATTCAGACTCTTCACGTACGATGCTATCCGCGGGCTTAGGGTTCAAGCTATGGATAAGCGTCATGACTTCTTTTAGCTCGTTTTCTTTAAGCTTAGTCTTTTTCATCAAAGTACGATAGTCGCGACTTGCTAATAATTCGATGTGCTCAGATAAAACCATTTTAGTTTCAGCCAAATAAGGTGTATCTGCATCGAATTGACGAAGTTGAATACATAGGCACTCTTGTAAACTGCGAGCACCAATGCCGACAGGATCAAATAGCTGTATTCTTTTTAGGACCGCTTCGACTTCATCAAGTTCTATTTCTTCTTCTTCATCATCGTTTTGATTAAAGCTTTCAACAATATCCTCACAACTGACGGTTAAAATACCTGAGTCATCAATAGCTTCGACTATAGCAACAGCAATTGCTTCATCAGTTGGACTAAATGGGGTCAACTGTAGTTGCCACATCAGATATTCGTGGAGAGTTTCGGTTGACGCACCTTGATAAATAGACTCATCTTCTGGCATTGGCCCTGAAGAGGTTGAAGGAGCTGCACTCATGTACTCATCCCACGTGACGTCCATTGCTAGGTCGTCACTAACGGTATCTTTATTGAGTGCATCACTGCTTTCTTGCTCGTACTCACTTGGTGCTTCTTCTGCCGTAGCAGTGACTTGTGAATCATCAGAGTCAGATTTTTGTTCGTTTTTACCGATTACGTCTTCACTGTAATCCGCTTCTTCCACTTCAAGTAGAGGATTACTATCAAGCGCTTCTTGTATTTCTTGCTGGAGATCCAATGTACTAAGTTGCAATAAGCGAATGGCTTGTTGCAGTTGTGGAGTCATTGTAAGTTGCTGGCCCATGCGCAGCTGTAATGATTGCCTCATGTATCCCTAACAATCCTTTTTAAATCATTTATTGATACTAATTTGAGTCAATATCAATATGTTGTCATTATTGTAAGTCTAGCAGATGCTCTAGTCGGTGGTGTATTGGTTACAACCTGAATTGCTCGCCTAGATAAACATCGCGTACGGTTTGGTCTGCTAATACGTGTTCAGGCGTGCCTGATGCAATTAGCTCCCCATGAGAAACAATGTAGGCTTTTTCACAAACATCAAGGGTTTCTCGAACATTATGGTCAGTTATTAGTACACCGATACCACGGTTTTTCAAATGCTCTATAATTTTCTTTATATCTAACACTGAAATTGGATCAACACCAGCAAAAGGCTCATCTAGCAGAATAAATTTTGGATCTGCGGCTAATGCTCGCGCGATTTCAACACGGCGACGCTCGCCTCCTGATAGCGCCATACCTTGGCTATCTCGAATGTGCTGAATACTAAATTCATCAAGCAGGTTATTGAGTGTTTCTTCTCGTTGCTGTTTTTTAAGATCTTTACGTGTTTCAAGAATCGCCATCAGATTTTGGTAGACCGTCAACTTTCTAAAAATGGATGATTCTTGGGGTAAATAGCCAATACCTAATCGAGCGCGATTGTGCATGGGTAATAAAGTGATGTCGTTGTCATCAATACTAATTTTACCTTTGTCGCTTGGCACTAGCCCAACAATCATGTAGAAGGTGGTGGTTTTACCTGCACCATTAGGGCCTAGTAGGCCAACAATACTGCCAGCTTCGACTTCTAGTCCCACATTTTTGACAACTTGGCGGCCTTTATAGCTCTTTGCTAACAGCTCTGCTTTTAATGTACTCATGGCTGGCCTTTATCATCTTTTTTATTATCAACAGGCACTAAGATTGTATGCACACGATCCGTTGAATTTTCGTCTTTTTCAGCACTAATGAGTTGTTGTTCCATGTCATAAGTTATACTTTTTGCACTGACTTTTTGCCCTGCTTGTGTCACTTGTGCATCGCCAACTAAAGTGAGTAAACGCTTTGCTACATCGTAACGTACTTCGTCTGCACTGGCGCTCATAACCGTGCCATCTTCTTGTTTTTCTTCAAAGTAGGCTGGCTTACCTGTGGCAATGATAAGTGAAACAGTACCATCAACCTCACCAGCATGTGCTTCTAGGCGATCTGCGGTAATACGACGATTACCATGGGTTATTTCTACATTTTCTTCAAAAATCCCGACTCCATTTTTTAACTGACCTACTTGGCGATCTGAGCTAATGCTGATAGGAGTACCCGCTTGGTCTGCAGCAGCGCTTGAAAACGCAATCAATAAGCTTGGGATTAGAAGTAATTTTTTAAGTTTATTGGTCATAGTATATGGTTCGTGTATGGTTAGTTAACTCGACGATTTCGGCTTTTAAATCAGCTTTTAAACCTTTACCGGTAATCTTTAAGTTTGGGCCTGTTAATGTAACAGGTTGTTTTGAGTACATAGTCATTTTTTCAATATCAACATTGATATTTTCTGCGTTGATATCTTCAATCATGCCATTATGAGTTAGATTTTTTGCAACAACGTCACCTTCAAAAATAAGTTGATCGTTTTCGTACAAGGTAGCCTCTTTTGCTTTCACCTGCCAAACCTGTTGATCCCCATAAATGGTAAAAATAGGCTGTTCAAAAAAAGTAAACCCTAATTGCTGGTATAGCTCCATTTTAGCCGCAGCGACTTTATGGCTGATGTTACCTTGCTCATCATACGCCGTTTGCTTTAGCGCAATGGCGGTGTAATCCGGTGTTGCGATTATCTCGTCTTCACTGTTTATTGCGCCTGTTGGTTGGCTAAAGTACGGATACCATAACCAGATCATGCAACAAACAAAAACAATACTCAGTAAAATACGGGCTATATTCATGCGCTGGTTCCATCAGTTGTTAACGCTTTCGCGTTTTCCAGCATTAATAAATCTGTAAGCTCTCGCACAGCGCCAAACCCTCCGGGTAACATGGTGGTGTAATGAGCGAGTCTTTTTATAAGTGGGTGAGCATCGTTTACAGCAACCGCAAAGCCTACTTTTTCCATGACAGGTAAATCAGGGCCATCATCACCGATATAGGCTATTTGCTCATCGCTCAAAGTCAGTTTGTCTTTTAATTCTTGATACGCAATAAGCTTGTTTTCTTGACCTTGATAAATGTGTTGTACTGTTAGGCTAGTCATGCGTTGCTGAACTATTTGTGAATGTCGCCCTGTAATAACCGCAACCTCAAAGCCACTATTTATTAATGCTTTAATACCAAAGCCATCTTTGGTATTGAACGCTTTGAGTTCTTCACCGTTATTTCCTAAGTAAATACGGCCATCAGAGAAAACGCCATCAATATCGCAAATGAGTAGTTTTATTTTCTGAGCACGTTGGCTTACATCGGTGCTTAATGGCTGATAAAGCTCGGCAAACGTCATCTTTAAAGTACCCCTGCTTTTAAAAGGTCTTGCATATTAAGTGCGCCAATCGGTGTATTACTTTCATCGATTATTATTAAACCGTTAATGCGTTTTCGTTCCATAATATTCAATGCTTCCGCAGCGAGCATATCAGCATGTGCGGTGGTGCATGAGCGCGTCATTACTTGGCTAATCGATGTGTTATGAATATCGACACGTTGCTCTAAAATACGGCGTAAATCACCGTCAGTAAACAGACCTGCAAGCTTTTTGTTTTCATCGACAATAGCTGTCATACCGAGGCCTTTGGCTGACATTTCTATTAGTGCATCTTTAACACTTTGGGATTCGGTAACGATAGGTGTGGCACTGCCAGTATGCATGACGTCTTCAAGGCTCAGTAATAAGCGCTTACCTAGGCTTCCCCCCGGGTGAGATAAAGCAAAATCATCGGCAGTAAAACCGCGCGCTTCAAGTAGGGCAACGGCTATCGCATCGCCCATAACTAATGTCGCAGTGGTGCTGGCAGTCGGGGCGAGGCCCAATGGACACGCTTCTTGGCTAACTTTGATGCACACATGGACATCCGATAGCTTCCCCATAGTTGAGTTAGGGTTACCTGTTAGAGATATCATTTTTGCGCCAATACGCTTAATAACAGGAATAATACCAAGCACTTCACTGGTTTCACCTGAATTTGAAATGCACATCACAACATCTTCACGTGTGATCATACCTAAATCACCATGACTCGCTTCACCTGGGTGAACAAAAAATGCAGGGGTGCCTGTACTTGCTAATGTAGCGGCTATTTTGTTGCCGATATGGCCTGATTTACCCATACCTATGACAATAATACGACCTGTGCAATGAAACATTAATTGGCAAGCATGTTCGAAATCAGCATTGATATACTGTTCAATTTCTCTTAATGCTTGCGCTTCAACTTCAAGAACTCGCTTACCTTGCGCAATAAAGCTTTGCTGCGTCATTTGTTATCCTATTTGACTGAAAATATAGCCTTGGTATGCAATAAATGCGACTAACAATAAACCACCTTCAATTCTATTGATACGACGAGCACCTCTTAAGTTCAATGACATAGCGATTAAAGCAATGGTTGCGCCAATCATAATCAAAGCATCTCGGTTAGCCGCTGAAGGGTCGATGATTGATGGGTTGATAATCCCTGCAAGAGGCAGTACCGCCAATAGGTTGAATAAGTTTGAGCCAACAATATTACCTAAGGCTAAATCATCTTCATTTTTTAGTACGCCGGCTATACAGGCTGCTAGTTCAGGTAAACTGGTGCCAATAGCAATGATGGTTAACCCAATCACCAAGTCGCTTAAGCCAAAGTATTTTGCAATATCTACTGCCGAACCAACCAGAAAGTGTGAACTGATAGGAAGAAGGATCATACCCACGACAAGCCAAAATAAAGCTGAACCTGTAGAAACATTATCAGGGATGTCTTCACACGCTTCAGAAACGAAAGGGTCATCCGCTTGGTTTTTATCCCTTAAAGAAATAATAACTAAGCCTGCAATAAAAACAATAAAGCCAATAAGGAGCGCAACACCCTCAGCAAATGAAAAGAAGTTATCAGAGAATATGTACCAAGAAGCCACCGACACTAATAGTACTAGTGGCATCTCACGTTTGAGTGTTGTTGAAGAAACAGATAAAGGCCTTAACAGTGCTGTAATACCTAATACTAGTAAGATATTAGTAATATTAGAGCCAACAGCATTCCCTACCGCGGTATCTGTTTTGCCTGCAAGGGCTGCTGATGCTGACACCATCATTTCCGGTGCCGATGAACCCATGGCAACAACCGTAAGGCCAATGATTAGGGTTGGGATCCCCATGTTTTTTGCCAGTGCCGCTGCCCCGTAAACAAAACGGTCTGCACTCCATACAAGTGCGGCAAAACCGATAATTAAAATGACAAAAGAAGTCACCATTTTTATACGCCAATATTACTTAAACAGATGACTGCAAATAGTAACAAAAGCAAACCTGAAAGTATAAGTAAAAGAATAGACTGAATGTTTTAAATGGGTGTTTTTTGGAAACTAAATTTAAGCGTGTATTAAGTTCGACATTTCTAGCATAGATTATTTTGATAGAAAATATTACAAAATTTTACGATTTGTTTTTTCCATCTTGACTAAAAAACCCTTAAAATGGCAAAACTAGTGAAAAAAGTTATGGAGAGCGACTTGTCGCAATCAATAGTAGAAATCAAGGATGTAACCTTTTCACGGGGCGATAGAATCATATATAAAAATATGACTTTTAACATTCCGAAAGGCAAAATTACCGCTATTATGGGACCAAGCGGCATTGGTAAAACCACCATGTTACGCTTAATTGGTGGCCAACTTAAGCCTGACGCGGGTGACATTTTATTCGAAGGGCAGAGTATCCCTAATATGTCACGCAAGGCACTTTATGCTGCCCGTACAAAAATGAGCATGTTATTTCAAAGTGGCGCTTTGTTCACTGATATGACTGTATTTGATAACATTGCTTTTCCCTTACGTGAACACACGCAACTCAGTGAAGACTTAATTCGTCTTGTCGTGTTAATGAAACTACAAGCCGTTGGTTTACGTGGTGCACAAGATTTGATGCCATCTGAGTTATCGGGTGGTATGGCAAGGCGTGCTGCACTAGCGCGTTCTATTGCACTTGATCCTGAACTCATTATGTATGATGAGCCTTTTGCTGGCCAAGATCCTATTTCGATGGGGGTGTTAGTGAAACTCATAAAATCACTTAATCAGGTGCTCGGTTTATCCTCTTTAATTGTGACACATGATGTCACTGAAGTTTTAAGCATTGCAGACCATGTTATTATAATTGCTGAACAAGGGGTGATAGGCGAAGGCTCCCCTGAGCAAATGCAGAACCACGAGTCTGAATTAGTACAACAATTCTTAAAAGGTTTGTCTGATGGCCCCGTGCCTTTTCATTACCCTGCTCCTGAATACAGTGAAGAGTTATTAGGAGTGCGCAATGTTTGATCTTTTGCAAAAGCTAGGACATAAAACCTTAGGGCGTTTTGCGGCACTGGGTCGTTCTACACAAATGTTATTTGGCGCCTTAGTCAATAAGCCGAACTTTAAAAAGGGCACGCCTTTACTTATACGTCAGTTGTATATGGTGGGGTCGCAATCGCTGCTTATTATTATGGTGTCAGGCTTATTTATAGGCATGGTACTTGCGCTCCAAGGCTACACTGTATTAGTTGGTTATGGTGCTGAGGACAGTTTAGGTCCATTGGTTGCACTTAGCCTATTGCGTGAGCTTGGGCCTGTGGTTACAGCACTGCTTTTTGCCGGTCGAGCGGGAAGTGCTTTAACGGCGGAAATCGGTCTAATGAAAGCAACAGAGCAACTATCGAGTCTAGAGATGATGGCAATTGATCCGCTCAAGCGAATTATTGCACCTCGATTCTGGGCTGGCTTCATTAGTATGCCCATATTAGCACTTATTTTTTCTGCGGTAGCTATTATAGGCGCTCATTTAGTGGGTGTTGATTGGCTTGGTGTTGACTCGGGTAGCTTCTGGTCAATCATGCAATCGCAGGTGTCGTTTCAACAAGATATCGTAAACGGCATGATTAAAAGTTTTGTTTTTGCCATGATCGTGACTTGGATTGCTCTTTATAAAGGGTATGACTGTATCCCAACCTCAGAAGGGATAAGCAAAGCCACAACAGAAACCGTTGTGCACTCGTCACTGGCAGTATTAGGTTTTGACTTTATTTTAACAGCGGTAATGTTTACCAGCTAATTAGGGTATAAAGATGAATTCACGGAAATTAGAAATTTTAGTTGGCTTTTTTGTAGCCCTTGGTATTGCTGCATTTGCGCTATTAGCATTTAAAGTTGCCAATGCGGGGATCAGCGGTAATGGTGAGACCTACCAGCTTAATGCAAAGTTTGAAAATATTGGCTCTTTAAAAGCGCGTGCGCCAATTAAAGTGGGTGGTGTTGTTGTGGGGCGTGTCGAGTCTATCTCCATTCATCCTAAAGAGTTTGTTCCTGTGGTTAACATGGCTATTGATGCGAACTATTTATGTAAGTTTTCGGATACGACATCAATCTCTATTTTAACGTCAGGTATTTTGGGTGAGCAATATTTAGGTATCAATCCTGTTATTGCGCCACAGTCAGCTGAGCAACGTTGCATGGGAAGTGAAGTCACTGCCGATGAGCAAGATGCAGGCTTAGATGAACTATTTGGTGTCGAGAGTAAAGCATTAGCTGATGGTGATTATATTACTGATACTAAATCAGCATTAGTACTTGAAGAACTAATCGGTCAGTTCTTATTCAACCAGGGTGGTGAGTAATTATGTTTAAGAAATTTTTGTTATGTTTAAGTGCTGTATGTGCACTAAGTGCACTAAGTGCCAACGCGGCTGAACCAACCGTCGATTTAAAAGATCCATATAAAATGGTGCGTGAAGTGTCTGACAATACATTCGCACGCATTACTAAAGATCAGCCATTAATTGCTAAAGACAAAGAGCACTTGCGTGTTATCGTTGAAGAAGAATTGATGCCATACATTGATTATAAATACGCAGCGCTGCGTGTTTTGGGTAATCATGTTTCAAAAGTAAGAGCAATCGAGGATAAGGCTGAAAAAGCAAAAGCAATTAAAGAGTTACAGCGCTTTATTGACGTGTTTCAAAAGTATTTAATTGCGACATATGCAGGTGTATTCACACAATATACAAATCAAAGTGTAGAGTTTGGCCCTGCTCAGCCTTTTAAAGGTCAAGACGTTGTTTTAGTTAAGACAAAAATTGTTGAGTCGGGCAAACCTGATATCAAAATTGATTTTAAAGTACGTGAAGATCGTGATGGTGATTGGCGCGCTTACGATATGATTGCAGAAGGGATCAGTTTACTGGATGCAAAGCAAAGTGAGTTCCAAGGTATCTTACGTCAACAAGGTATTGAGCATGTGAGTGACTTACTAGAGCAAAAGAGCCAACTGCCAGTGCAATTTAGAGGTGAAGGTGGGAATGAGTAAAGTATCGATTACTCAACTCGATGATGACCAATTTCGCGTCAGCGGTGAACTGACTCGAAATTCTATCGGTCATGAACGACTTCTGAATATGAAGCCACAAACTAAGCATAAAACATGGTATTTTGACCTTTCTGAGGTCTCTAGGGTTGACACGGCGGGCTTAGCTTGGTTAATTCATTCTTTCGCAGAATTAAAGCAGCAAGGTGTGCGCCTTGAGCTGAAAAACAGCCCTGATCAACTGCAGAAATTAATGCAATTAGGTCAGGTCACAAACCTTTTTGAGTGAGATTTATGGAAACAAGCCAAGTCGAAACGTTATTACGCGACGAATTAAAATTAGATGAAGTAATTGTTAAAGCAAACGGTAGCCACTATGAAGTGATTGCTGTTGGTGAGTGTTTTGATGGTTTATCTCGCGTTAAAAAGCAGCAACTGGTATATGCTCCATTAATGGCGACTATCTCAGACGGTACCATCCACGCAGTGTCAATCAAAGCATTTACACCAACAGAGTGGAAACGCGAACAAAAATTTATACTTCCACAATAGTCACAGGACCTCCTCATGGATCAATTTGTTATTCAAGGTGGTACATCACTGGCAGGTGAAGTCACTATCTCTGGCGCTAAAAATGCCGCTCTGCCAATTCTTTTTGCTGCACTGTTGGGACAAGGCAAAAGTACCTTTAGTAATGTCCCTCGCTTGCGCGATATCGGTACCACAGAAGCCTTGCTTAAAACCCTCGGTGCTGATGTAGAGTGGCAACAAGATAAGCTTGTAATTGATGGCGCAACCGTCAATAAGACACTTGCACCTTATGAATTAGTAAAGCAGATGCGTGCCTCGGTTTTAGCTTTAGGGCCGCTGGTTGCGCGTTTTGGCGAAGCCCAAGTATCACTGCCTGGCGGCTGTGCAATTGGTGCTCGTCCGGTTGATATCCATATTCAGGGCCTTGAGCGCATGGGCGCGGCGATTAAGGTTGAAAACGGTTATATAAATGCCAAAGTTGACGGTCGCTTAAAAGGTGCTGAGATTTTCATGGAAATGGTCAGTGTCGGCGCTACTGAAAACTTATTAATGGCGGCAACGCTGGCTGATGGTAAAACCGTACTTGAGAATGCAGCCCGTGAGCCTGAAATTACCGACCTTGCTAATTGCTTAATCGCAATGGGCGCAAAGATCACTGGTGCAGGTACGAGCCGAATCGAAATTGAAGGCGTTGAGTCGCTTTCTGGCTGTGAATATAGCATATTGCCAGATCGTATTGAGACAGGCACCTTCTTGGTTGCTGCGGCAATGGCCGGAGGCGAGGTACTGTGTAAAAATACCCACTACCATAGCCTTGACCCTGTGATTGAAAAACTGCGTGCTACCAATGCATTGGTTGAAGTGACAGATAACAGTATTTACCTAGATATGCGCGGCCGTGATTTAAAAGCCGTGAATATCAAAACCATGCCACACCCAGGTTTTCCAACAGATATGCAAGCACAATTTACTGCACTCAATGTTGTGGCAAAAGGCAGTGCAACAATCACAGAAACTATCTTCGAAAACCGTTTTATGCACGTGCCTGAGTTGCAGCGTATGGGGGCTAATATTCGTTTAGAGGGCAATACAGCGATTTGTGGAGATACCGATAAGTTGTCAGGTGCACAAGTAATGGCAACGGATCTACGCGCTTCAGCGAGCCTTATCTTAACGGGGATTGTAGCGCAAGGTGAAACGATTGTTGATCGTATTTATCACGTTGATCGTGGTTACCAGCGCATTGAGGATAAACTTAGCGCGCTGGGTGCTAATATTAAGCGCCGCTCAAATTAGTTAGAAAACGTTAAGTGTAAAAAAGGCCTAATACTAAGTTAGGCCTTTTTTGTGCTTATAATTTGGTTTCGAGTTCAGCAACTGTCACCATGATTTTCAATATTTTACCATCACGGTAGAGCTCAAATTCAATTTCTTTACCAGGTTCCGTGTTCCCAATTTTTTCAAGAACTTGCTGTGGGTTAGCGACCGATAAACCGGCGATCTTAATCACAATATCTTGCTCTTTAATACCCGCTTGCCAGGCAGGGCCTAGGGGATCGAGGTTATTAATACGCATTCCAGTGACGGGGGTGTAGTTGTCACTCACATCTTTACCCGTGCTATCAACAGCTGTACCCGTAAAGCCAAGATAGCCTCTGACAACTCGGCCGTGTTTAATCAGCTTGTCCATAATATCCTTCGCCAGTGAGTAGGGCACTGCAAAGAAAATACCTTGTATATCTAAATTTTCACGGGTCTTAAATTGTGCAGAAGTAATACCAACTAAATCACCCCGAGAATTAACTAATGCACCACCGGAGTTACCCACGTTTATCGCAGCGTCCATCTGGAGCAAGTTATTGTAAGGACTATCTGTAATTTTTTGTTTTCCTGTTGCACTGATAATACCTTGAGTAATTGTTTGCCCTAAATTAAGTGGGTTACCAATCGCTAAAACAACATCACCAACGCGAGGCTTGAAGTCATCATTAATCGGGATAACAGGTAAATGATCAGAATTGATCTTTAATAAGGCCAAGTCAGTGATTGTATCAAAGCCAATTAACTGAACATCATAGAAGCGACGACCATCAGTTAAGATAACAATGATTTGATCGGCATTATTAATGACATGGTAATTCGTTAAAATATACCCGTCTTGCGACATGATTACACCAGAGCCAAGCTCTTGAATGGTATTTTGTCGCTTGTAACGAGGTTGATTACTGATGCTCTCTGAAAAAATAGTCACTACCGAAGGCGCTGCACGATGGACTGCGTCCGCAAAACTCATATGTTGAGTGGATATTGCATCCGGTAGGCTGACATTCGGAAACAGCGCCGCGCGCATCGTAGGACTGAGCAAAACGACTAAAAAGGCAATGCCTAAGCCTGTGAAAAGTGGTGGAAGAATAAATTTTAAAAGTTTAAGCACAGTATTCTTATTATCAGTGAGCAATCCCTTAATGATGGCACAAAAAAAATAACAGCGGCAAGCACCACTGTTATTTTTTCATGATTAATCAATTAAGTTTATTGGATAAGAACAAAAATAAGCTCTCTTCCACGTTTTACACCTAGGACAATATTGCCTTGGGTGTTTTCAATAATCTTGTGCATATCTCGGATATTCTCAACGCGTTGTCGGTTGACTTGCATGATCACATCTCCCTCTTCCAAGCCTACTCGTGCTGCTGGTGAGCGAGCTTCTACCGAGGTAACCTCTACGCCTTTACCATCACTTTTTTGCGTGTTTTCAAGGGTTGCGCCTTGGAAAGCAGGGTGGGTTTCTTCGCCAGCGGACACTGAGCTTGCTGCACCATCTAAGGTAACGCTCACTGTTTTAACTTTACCATCACGATAAATGCCCAGTTTGACTTTTTTACCTTCACCTAGGGTAGCTATCTTACTGCGCAGTTCATGAAAACCACTGATCTCGCTACCATCAACACTAATAATGACATCACCAGCCTTTATGCCTGCTTTACTCGCTGCGGTATCATCCATTACTTGCATCACATAAGCACCTTGTTTCACATCGAGCTTTTGCGCTTTAGCAAGGCCTGCATCAAGTGGACGACCTGAAATACCTAGTGAGCCACGTCGAACCTCACCGTGCTCAATAATTTGGTCAACAAGGTTTTTCATCATGGTTGATGGAATGGCAAAACCAATACCTACGTTACCGCCTGAGGCGCCTAAAATAGCCGTATTGATACCAATTAGTTCACCGTTTAGGTTAACTAAGGCGCCGCCAGAGTTACCTTGGTTAATAGCAGCATCGGTTTGAATAAAGTCTTCATAGCCTTCTATATTTAAACCGCTGCGGCCAAGGGCACTGACGATACCTGATGTCACGGTGTGACTTAAACCAAATGGGTTACCAATCGCAACGGCAAAGTCACCCACACGAAGTTTATCTGAATCGGCAATCTTCAGGGCTGTTAAGTCTTCGGCATCAATTTGCAGCAATGCGACATCAGACTCTTTATCACTACCGATTTTTGTTGCTTCATACTCACGACCGTCCTCTAACGTGACGACCATTTTTTCTGCGTCTTCGATCACATGGTTGTTGGTGACTACATAACCCTCTTTTGCATCAATGATTACACCTGACCCAAGACCGCTAAACTGGCGTTTTTGGCTACCACCTCGGGGGACACCAAAAAAGTCATCAAAGGGTGTTGCACGGCGGCGTACTTCTTTTGAGCCAGAAACTTGGATACTGACAACCCCAGGGGTGATCTGTTCAAGCATAGGCGCTAAGGTAGGTAACTGTTGACCATTAACTGCAATAGGAAGTTTTGCAGTTGCAATCGCCGGACTCAATAATAAGCTTGACGATAAAAGGGCAGCACTAATAACAGATAATTTCATTTTCATAGTCTGGGTTTACTCCACTTCAGAGATTTCAGAGTTAAAGCAAATGAGGCGTGTTAATTTTTGATGTTAACTCGCCCAAAAAGAAAAAGGCTGCGTAAGCAGCCCTTTTCTTGGTTTAGATATAAAGCTGTTATACCTAAAGACTATGGGGTCAAAAAAAAGTTCATCAAGAGGCTTTAGAATGTTCTGAAACTTTATTTTCACCGGCAAACAAGCCACTCTCACCAACAACGTAGTCAGCTGGCTGAGCCTCGGCGTTTGAGCGATCGCTGCTGCGATCTTTTAATGAGTTTTGTAGCTGCTCAGTGGTTTCTTTCGAAAAGAAAGGCTCAGCAGGGTGCTGCTTCTTATCAGCAAGTAATAACTTATTTGTTTCTTCAACATGGTTAAGCAATTGGTCATAGTTATCCTTCATTTTAGATACTAGTTTACCTGTGCTTGCGAGATGATCAGCAACATCTTGGCGATATTGCTCAAGTGCATTGTTGGCTTGTTCAACTTGCTCTTCTAATTCGTCTTGTTTAAATTGCTTTTTAGTTACAAATGCGCCAATGAAGAATGCCGAGATTGCAACAATGATTAAAATACCTATCCAGGTAATAGTACCCATAAACCTACCCCTTTGGGAAAAATAACAAAAACTATGCTGTTGAAGCCTTTATAGTCCAATCTATATTAAAAAAAGCTTAATGTGATTGTGAAATCATACTGCGGGTTAATATACCCTGAGATACGATGCGTGTTAATATACTGTGCAAATTTAACTGTGTTTTATTGTAACGACCTATGACTCCTTGGCAAAAATACCAACAAGATTTACAGCGAGAAGACTTTGTACATGATGTAGCGCAAGAAAATGCAGTGCGCCATTTGCAAAGACTCTATGATGACCTAACGGCAGACAAACCCGCCGCGAAGGGATGGTTTGCCAAACTATTCTCTAAAGATAGCACGCCTAGCATAAAAGGGCTGTATTTTTGGGGCGGAGTGGGCAGAGGTAAGACCTATTTAGTTGATACGTTTTACGAAGCTTTACCCACCGAACGTAAAATGCGTGTGCACTTTCACCGTTTTATGCATCGCGTGCATGATGAGCTTAAAAAGTTAAAAAACACCCGTAATCCATTGAACGTTGTTGCCGATATCTTTAAGTCCGAAACAGACATTATCTGTTTCGATGAGTTCTTTGTACAAGATATTACCGATGCAATGCTGCTAGGTGGTTTGATGGAAGCATTATTTGAACGCGGCATTGTGCTCGTTGCGACGTCAAACATTGTGCCTGATGAGCTGTATCGTAACGGTTTACAACGGGCCCGTTTTTTACCAGCGATTGAGTTGGTAAAAGCGAATACCGAAATCGTCAATGTTGATTCTGGCATTGATTACCGATTACGTACACTAGAGCAGGCTGAGATTTTCCATAGCCCGCTTGATAAGCAGGCTGATGAAAATTTATTTGAATATTTCGATAAATTGTCGCCTGAGCCAGGTGTGCTTGATAAGGCAATTGAAATTGAAGGGCGGATGATCAAAACCCGTAAAGTTTCAGACTGTATTGCCATGTTTGAGTTTAGTGAACTGTGCGAAACAGCTCGCAGCCAAGTCGATTATATGGAAATAAGCCGACTTTATAATACGGTGATTTTGTCGAACGTAAAAGCACTTGGTCAGGCTAATGATGATGCGGCACGTCGTTTTATCGCCTTAGTGGATGAATTTTATGAGCGTCATGTAACCCTGATTATCTCCGCTGAAAAGCCAATAACCGAGCTGTATAGCGAGGGAAATTTAAATTTTGAATTTAAGCGTTGCATTAGCCGATTACAAGAAATGCAATCGCTCGAATATTTAGCAAAAGAGCATTTGGCATAAAGCTGTTGGCGCAATTTCTTTCTTTGAAATGTGCCTGACAAGCCTAGCAGCTATGCTTTATTTTTTAGAATAAAAAACGACCATCATATAGCAATGTGGTTTAAGTGCTGGTATACTCCCGCGTCTGCCACGTTGCGTTCTATTGCCTGATATTAGTTTAGCCTCTAATTGATGGCTCAAAGTCTTAAACTCGAAGGGGTTAAAGCATTCAACTTAGAGCGGTAATTAATGATAATTACCTGTGGTTTTAAATAAGAAAACATTGGATTTTAATAAATGAAAACGTTTGTTGCTAAGCCAGAAACAGTAAAACGTGACTGGTACGTAGTTGACGCTGAAGGTAAAACTTTAGGTCGCATCGCTACTGAAATCGCTCGTCGCCTACGCGGTAAGCATAAAGCTGAGTACACTCCTCACGTAGATACTGGTGATTACATCATCGTTATCAACGCAGAGAAAGTGACTGTTACTGGTAATAAAGCAAAAGACAAAATGTACCACGCTCATACTGGTTTCCCAGGTGGTCTTAAGTCTACTACTTTCGACAAGCTTCAAGCTGCAAAGCCTGAAATGATTATCGAAAAAGCTGTTAAAGGCATGTTGCCACGTGGTCCTTTAGGCCGCGCAATGTACCGTAAACTTAAAGTTTACGCGGGTACTGAGCACAACCATGCTGCACAACAGCCTCAGGTTCTAGACATTTAAGGAGCACTATCATGGCAAATCAATACTACGGTACAGGTCGTCGTAAAAGTTCAAGTGCTCGCGTATTCTTACGCCCAGGCACTGGTAACATCGTAATCAACAAGCGCTCTCTAGAAGAGTACTTTGGTCGTGAGACTGCTCGCATGGTTGTTCGTCAAGCATTAGAGCACGTAGAAATGACTGAAAAGTTTGACCTACACATCACTGTTTCAGGTGGTGGTACTACTGGTCAAGCTGGTGCTATCCGTCACGGTATCACTCGTGCACTTATGGAGTTTGACGAGTCACTACGTCCTACACTTCGTAAAGCAGGTTTCGTTACACGTGATGCACGTAAAGTTGAGCGTAAGAAAGTGGGTCTTAAGAAAGCACGTAAGCGTCCACAATTCTCAAAACGTTAATATTTACGTTTATCAGAATACCAAAAACCCAGCTTCGGCTGGGTTTTTTGTTTTCGTGTAAAAAGTGTATTGATTTATTCAGCCGCCACGGTTAACTCACAAACCATATTCTCATTCCTCACTTTAAGTGGCTGACTCTCAATTCGTGATAGAGGGGGAGCAAAATCAAGCATCCTTTACGCACAGATGTTTCTTTTTTTCGCTCGATATTTAACCGCTCTTAGTAATTCCTACGTATTACAGTAAAAAAACTTCATGATTTAGCAAAATTAGCTTAAATCCATCAGTTAATTGATGAATTTTTTTGCTACAATTGGAGGGCAAGTAATGTGAGTGAGTTCAACAACAGCTAATACAGAATTCTGTTTCCTCTTAGTGAGGTTGATCTTGGTCAGTATATTGTTTTTTTATATGCGTTATCATAAATAGCGGCTTCATACTCGAGCTAACCCAAATTAATAAAGTATTAAAACGGGTTTATTCAAGCATGAGACTGTGAATAACCTTGTTTTAATCAAGGCTTTTAATTATGATCGCGTCTATTTTGAAATTTCTAAAAATTAACCTGCTGTAACTGATGTTCTCAATATGGCAAGTGTTGGGAATCATAGTGGAGATAAGTGGATGAGCAATGCGCCTGTAGACAATGGCCGACGTCGCTTTTTAACCATAGCTACCTCTGTTGTTGGTGGTGTTGGTGCGGCTGGGGCTGCTGTTCCTTTTATTGCGTCTTGGAATCCAAGTGAGCGAGCTAAATCTGCGGGTGCGCCTGTAGAAGTAGATATCAGCAAGCTTGAGTCAGGACAATTAATACGTGTCGAGTGGCGTGGTAAGCCTGTATGGGTTATATCACGTACCCCGAGAATGCTTGAACAGATGAAAGAGCATGAAGGTCAACTTCGTGATCCTGCATCTGAAGAGCCTCAACAACCTGAATCATCAACCAATGAATACCGTTCACAACGACCAGAGATTTTCGTTGCTGTGGGTATTTGTACACACTTAGGTTGTTCTCCGAGCTTCTTACAAGGTGGCTTTGGTGAAAAAGTAGAGGGCACAGATGACGGTTTCTTCTGTCCGTGTCATGGTTCTAAATTTGATATGGCTGGTCGTGTATTCCAATCTGTACCTGCGCCATTAAATCTAGAAATCCCTCCGTACACCTTCATTGATGACACGACTATCTTAGTCGGTGAAGAAGAAGGAGTGGCATAATGTTTGGTAAAATTATTGGTTGGATCGACGATCGTATTCCAATGACACGTGTTTGGAACATGCATATCGCACAGTATCCAGCACCAAAAAACTTTAACTTCTGGTACTTCTTTGGCTCATTAGCCATGTTAGTACTTGTTAACCAAATCGTAACGGGTATTTGGTTAACAATGAACTTTGTGCCGTCTGCTGAGGGTGCTTTCGCATCGGTAGAATACATCATGCGTGATGTTGAATACGGCTGGTTACTTCGTTACCTTCACTCAACAGGTGCTTCAGCGTTCTTTATCGTTGTTTATCTGCACATGTTCCGTGGCATGATCTACGGCTCTTACCAAAAACCACGTGAGTTACTGTGGTTATTCGGTATGTTCATCTTCTTAGCACTTATGGCTGAAGCTTTCATGGGTTACTTACTTCCTTGGGGACAAATGTCTTTCTGGGGGGCACAGGTAATCATTTCACTATTCGGTGCGATTCCGGTTATTGGTGATGACTTAACGCTTTGGATCCGTGGTGACTACGTAATCTCTGGTGCAACGCTTAACCGCTTCTTCGCGCTTCACGTAATTGCGTTACCTTTAGTTATCGTTATTTTAGTATTCTTACACATTGTTGCACTTCACGAAGTGGGTTCAAACAACCCAGATGGTGTTGAAATCAAGCGTAAGAAAGGTTCTGTTGCTGAAGAAGATAAACCTAAATTCAAATTCCACGAGTATTACACCAACAAGAAAGACATTGTTGATGCAATCCCGTTCCACCCTTACTACACAGTGAAAGATATTGTGGGTGT
Organism: Pseudoalteromonas sp. CF6-2; assembly: GCF_021729425.1. NCBI lineage: Bacteria > Pseudomonadati > Pseudomonadota > Gammaproteobacteria > Alteromonadales > Pseudoalteromonadaceae > Pseudoalteromonas > Pseudoalteromonas sp. CF6-2. The sequence continues at coordinate 3,094,953 of NZ_CP091442.1, read as the reverse complement.
GGTTGGTTTCTTAATCTTATTCTGTTGGGTTGTATTCTTTATGCCAGCGATGAATGGTTTCTTCTTAGAAGCGCCAAACTTCGAAGCTGCGAACCCACTGAAAACACCTGAGCACATTTTCCCTGTTTGGTACTTCACGCCATTCTATGCGATTCTGCGTGCTATCCCAGATAAACTAATTGGTGTTATCGCGATGGGTGCATCTATCGTAGTGCTTGCGTTACTACCTTGGATTGACCGTGGTTCGGTTCGCTCTATTCGTTATCGTTGTGGCTTACACAAGTTAAACATTGCTCAATTCGTGGTAACTTTCATTATCTTGGGTTGGGTTGGTGCAACACCACAAACTGATTTCAAAACGCTGTTATCACAAATCACGACTGTGACATACTTCATGTTCTTCGTATTGTTATTTGTTTACAGTAAGAATGAGAAAACTAAGCCATTACCAACGAGGTTGACGAAATGATGAAAAAGCTAATTATCGGTTTATTCGCATTGTTGCCATCGTTGACAATGGCAGCAGGTCCTTCGGTTCCGTTAATGGATGCGAACATTGACCTAAAAGACAATGCGTCTTTACAACGTGGTGCTAAATTGTTCATGAACTACTGTCTTGGTTGTCACCAAATGCAGTATCAGCGTTATGAACGTACGTTCCGCGATATCGGTATTCCTACTGAAATTGGTCAAGAACAACTTATTTTTGACGGTTCAAAAGTAGGTAGCCATATCAAAAACGCGATCGGTAAAGAAGATGCTGCTAAGTGGTTTGGTGCTGCGCCACCAGACTTAACACTTGTAGCACGTGTTCGTGGAACTGACTGGATTTATACATATCTGAAGTCGTTCTATAAAGACGAATCACGTCCGTTTGGCGTAAATAATATTGTTTTCCCATCGGTAGGTATGCCTCATGTTCTTCAAGAGCTGCAGGGTTTACCAACACCAATCACTGAAGAAGTCGAAGAACATGGTCATACTGTGACTAAAGTTGTTGGCACTGAAACAGATGGTACCGGTGAAATGAGTGACGATGAGTACGACCGTGCTGCTCGTGACTTAACTAACTTCTTGGCTTATGTTGGCGAACCGTCACGTTTAGAGTCAGAAGCGTTAGGTCTTAAGGTAATTGGTTTCCTAGTGATTCTATTTATCTTGGCATTCATGCTGAAGAAAGAATACTGGAGAGATGTTCACTAATCCTGGGCATGTTGAAAGGTAATTTTGTGATAGGGGCTTAAGCCCCTATTGCTGTTTTTGTAATATAATGGAGGTAGGCATGGCCGTAGCTGCCAATAAGCGCCCTGTAATGACCCTGTTTTCTGGTGCTAACTGTATGTATAGCCATCAAGTACGTATTGTACTTGCTGAAAAAGGTGTAAGTGTTGACATTCACCTGGCTGAAAAGGATAACCTGCCAGAAGCACTTCATGAAATTAACCCTTACGGTACAGTACCCACACTGATCGATCGTGAGCTTGGTTTATATCAGGCAAACATCATCATGGAATACCTTGATGAACGTTTTCCTCATCCTCCACTAATGCCAGTTTATCCGGTTATGCGTGGCCGTAGTCGTCTAATGATGCATCGCATTGATACTGACTGGTATAGCTTAGCTAACAAAATCTCAAGCGGTAGCAGTGAAGCAGCTCAAGCGCGTAAAGAGCTGACAGAAGCATTACTTGCAATTGCTCCTATCTTCTCTGAAGCGCCTTACTTCATGAGTGAAGAGTTCAGCCTAGTTGATTGTTACTTAGCGCCACTACTTTGGCGTTTACCAGAACTTGGTATAGAGCTTACTGGTGCAGGCGCGAAAGAGCTTAAAGAATACATGTTGCGTTTATTTGAGCGCGAATCATTCCAAGCTTCACTAACTGAAGCTGAGCGTGAGATCCGTTTATAATGACGCCTAATCGTCCTTATTTACTACGCGCTTTCTTTGATTGGATTGTTGATAATCAGTGCACACCGCATTTAGTTGTGAACGCTGATTTTCCTGCTGTACAAGTGCCAACTCAGTTTGTTCAAGACGGCCAGATCGTTTTAAACATTAGCCCATCGGCAGTTACAAATTTTGCTATGGATAACCAACAGCTAAGCTTTAATGCGCGCTTTGGTGGACAGCCTATGCAAGTATACGTACCCATGGGCGCTGTACTCGCAATTTACGCACGTGAGAATGGTGAAGGGACTGTATTTACTGCAGAAGAATTCATCGAGGACGAAGAAGAGTTTGCTCCGGTATTAGAAAGTGTTGAAACACCTGACGATATTACGCCAGATGATGAGCCGCCGACTAAACCAGAGAAGAAAAAAGGGTCTCACTTACGAGTGATTAAATAACCTTTCAGACTTACAAAAAACCCGCTTCGTAGCGGGTTTTTTATTATTAGTGGTAAAAGTTATAGGTATTCGAATACCTTAATGACTCGTTCAACACCTGAAACATTACGTGCCACTTCAACGGCTAAATTAGCTTCTGTATTGCTCACTAAGCCCATTAAAAAGACTTCGCCATTCTCTGTGACCACTTTTATATTATTGCTACTGATGTTCTCTGTGGTGAGTAATTGCGTTTTTACTTTTGATGTTAGCCATGAGTCGTGAGTTTGTGTGCTCATACCAATATTTGAGCTTATACGAATTTGGTTATGAATTTTACGTATGCCATCCACGCCTTCGATAGCACGTTGTGCTTCGTTTTTCATTTCTTGGTTAGCAACTTGCCCAATCATCAGTACAATGCCATTCACACTGATTACATTGACATTAGCAAATTTGTGCAGGCGCTCATTTTCACTTATAGCAATAGAGCTTTTAATTTCAATGTTGTTGTCATCAATTTGTGAGCCTATTGTACGGCGATCATTGGCTGAGGTGACAGCACCTGCTGTGCCAGCAACGACTGCTGCAGCGCAACCCTGTAGAAGTAATACGGTACTTATGACAATAAGAGACTGTTTAAACATTGTTTTCTTCCTGTGGGAATAAGGTTAAATCAATAAGCTCACCTAAGCAGTGTAAATTAACGAGATGAGATTCAACAATTCGACTTGGGCGTTTTGAAGGGACGCGGATCTCTACATCGTTAGGGCCTAATAAACCAACTAATTCTCCGCCATCATCACCGACTAATACAATGACTTTCATATCGCGGGTTAGCGCAGCCTCTACAGCAGAAATAATTTGTTTCTCATTGCCATTCACTGCAATAGCGAGTAGTAAGTCACCTTCTTGAGCAAAAGCGCGAATTTGTCTCGCAAAAGCTTCATGTTCATCGTTATGATTGCTTTGGCCAAGGTTAACTTGCTCTTGCGCAAGCGCAACAGCGGGTAGGCAAGGGCGTTCAGTTTCATAAAAGTTAATAAGTAAGCCTGCCATATGTTGTGCAAGCATATGACAGCTGGCGGTACCGCAACAAAGTAACTTATTTCCATTTATAAGACTTTGTGCAATGGTAAATGCTGCAGACTCAAGAGCACTTGGCAAAACTTCACCAGCGGCTATTTGGACTTGAATATTTTCGGTAAAAATCTTTTTAATAGTTTCTTGCATAACCTACCAGTAAGGCTTGTTGGCCTTTGATGTTAATATACATTTCTAAACCAGTTTATTTCACTATCTTGTTCACCTGTTATGGCGACGTAATCAATGCGCATACGCTGGTTGGGTAATTTTTTATCTGCAAGGTAATGGGCGATAGTTCGCCTAAGCCGTTGCTGCTTTTGTTGGCTAAGCGCATAATTTGCGCCACCACGAAGTTTGTTCTTTCTAAACTTCACTTCGACAAATACGAGTGTATTGCCTTCTCGCATAATGAGATCAAGCTCACCATATTGGCATAAGTAATTACACTCAATGGTTTTTAAGCCGTGCTGCTTCAGGTAGCTTTCGGCTTGCTTTTCATAATATAAACCTTTCTCGCGGCTATTTTGCCATAACTCTTTGAACCACGACATGACCTCATCCTTGAATCTTATTGGCTATTCTGCAGAGCTAATTCCTGAAGCTGACTGCATGAATAACGGTATAGGTTGCTCAGTTGCTAAATCAACAGCAATAATTTGTTTATTCTTATATTGCGCCCAATCTAAAGAACGTGTGACATGGCCATTGCTGGCAATGCTCAACTCGCCGCTGATACCATTAAAGCGCTTGCCTGCAACCATACTCAATTGTTTTACGCTTCCTAGCATACTGGTTGCATCATAGGTCATCGCAAATAAACGCTGGTTAATATCGGCATTTTCAGGCCAAAGGCGCTCATATTGCTGACGCAAGTTATGTTGCTTTATTTGACCTTCGAGCATCCAAGGGAGTTCCGTGAAATAAAGGCCATCTAGGTCACCTTTGTCAGTTCTATCTATTTGCTTACTATGACTTTTTGAACTAGCGTAAAGCGGAATACGTTCAGCAAAAGTACTGACATTAACATCTAAGTAAGGCTTAATTAGGCGTGTCTCAGTTGCATCTCCAAGAATATAGATAACATCCACATCGCTACGCGATCGCGTTTCGCTCTCAACCTCTTGCCTAAATAATGACTTAACTACTTTAATGCGCTCTTTACTTTGGTCTACTTCTAATAAGCCTGTAATAGTTTTAGGCATATCATCTTTACTAGCGTAAAAGCCAACTTGTGGTTTAACCTCACTATAGCGTTGCCACTGCTGGTTGAAGTATTCAACTAAGCGTTGGCCATTACTATTATTTGGTGCCAGCAGCATAGGTTTTTGGTAACCCGCTGTTAAAAAGCGCTCAAGTGCTTGTTGCACTTCATGTTCAGGGTTTAAAGCAAAGAAAAAGTGCTGTTGAGACACTCGTTCACCATCAAACGTATTTAGGTGCATAACAGGGTAATCAATAAGTGTTTGCGCTGTGCTTAATTTTTCAATATTGCTTTTGAGTAAAGGGCCAATAACAAAATCGGCTTTAAATTCACTGAGTTTTAGGGCAATTTCTGCCGCTGACAGCGATTCGTCTATAAATAAGGTTTCTTCTAGCGGATTGTTATCAAGTGCAGCGAGTACTCCTGCTTTGAGTGCATCGCCTAAACGTTCATTCGCGCCTGACTGTGGAATAAGCACCGCTAAACGGTTGACATTAAGAGGCTCAACTTGCACAAGCTCAGTGACTTTCTTAGGTAAAACCTCTGCGGCAGGGTGACCTGGATAGCGTCGCATCCAGTTGTTCATCGCTTGATGCAATTCAACCGGCGCCCCTAAATATACTTGATGATAAAGCGCTAAATTAACCCAACCTTGTTGCACAACAGAACCGCGGTTAAAGCGCTCTAGTGCATACGATGAAAGCTGAGTAAGGCTATGCCATAAATCCTGATTTAAATTTGCAACGCTAAAGTTGTTATCATTACTAATTGTTGAAGCCGCAAAATAATAGGGCATGGCTTGTTTTGGCAAACCTTGTGATGCGTAAACTCGACCCGTTAAATACTGATGCCAAGCCTTATGTTCAGGCAGACTTAGCTCAGGCTCAAGTACTCGTAGTTGCTCAAGTGCAAGATCGCTTTTACCTTGCTGCTCTTGTGCTAACGCAATATAAAGCTTGTTTTGAATTTGGTCTACGCTGGGAGTTGCTTCAAGCTCTAAACAGATATTTTCTAAAAGAGACCAACGCTCTTCACTAATCGCTGCATCTCGGGCTGTATAAAGTAGTTGGATTTTATCAGCACCTTGGCGATTAAGTGCCGTTTGATACATAGATTGTGCGTCGGTTAATTGTGACAGAGCACTACTCGATTGGCTCGATGGATTTTCTGTACTATTTGATGGTTTTTCGGTTGTGCTACAAGCCGATAACCCTGACAATACAATTAATAGACTAACAAGTTTAAGTCGCACAATGATTTCCCAATACGTTAACGCGATTTGCTTATATTACTGACTGACGCAGGAGACCTCAATGTTAAATGAGGACAATTCAGATAAAATCGGCACTCTTTACATTGTTGCCACGCCTATTGGTAACTTTGATGACATTAGCCAGCGTGCCATTCAAACCCTATCTGAGGTTGACTTAATAGCCGCTGAAGATACTCGTCATACGGGGAAGTTGTTAAGCCACTTTAATATCAAAGCAAAAACCTTTGCTTTACATGATCATAACGAGAAACAAAAAGCGCAGCAAATAGTTGACTGGCTTGAGCAGGGAATGAACATTGCACTGGTATCAGATGCCGGCACACCATTAATTAGCGACCCAGGTTATGCAGTTGTCAATTTATGTCGTGAACAAGGCGCACATGTAACGCCTGTGCCTGGTGCCTGTGCTGCGATCACTGCGGTATGCTGCTCAGGCTTACCAACTGACCGTTTTCAGTTTATTGGATTTACGCCAGCAAAAAGTAAAGCCAGACAAACTTTTTTTATGGAAGCGGTAAACTCAGGTATAACCAGCATCATGTATGAAAGCACCCACCGTATTATGGCAAGCCTTGATGATTTAGAAGAGGCGCTCGGCTCAGAGCAGCCTGTGGTGTTTGCGAAAGAGCTAACAAAAACCTTCGAAACCTTCTTTAACGGCAGCGTTGCCGAGCTAAAGCAGTTTTTAACAGATGATCCAACTAAGCAGCGCGGCGAAATTGTGCTTATGCTCCCTGGTAAGGTAAAGCAAAGTGATGATATTCCAGAAGATGCGCGCCGTATGCTTGGTTTACTCGAAGCCGAAATGCCACTGAAAAAAGCTTGTGGTGTTGTAGCTGAGTATTTTGGTTTGAAGAAAAACGCACTTTATAAAGCAATTATTGACGAAAAAGACTAATTCTTTACTGCATAGACGTGCGCGCTCAGGTATACTGCGCGCCGAGTCAGCCGAGATAATCGCTGCCTGCAACGAAAATGCGCAGGGGGAGGAAAGTCCGGGCTCCACAGGGCAGGGTGCCAGCTAACGGCTGGGGGGCGCGAGCCTACGACAAGTGCAGCAGAGAGGAGACCGCCAACTTCGGTTGGTAAGGGTGAAAGGGTGCGGTAAGAGCGCACCGAGCCACTGGTAACAGTTGGTTGCAAGGTAAACTCCACCCGGAGCAAGACCAAATAGGGTTCTATCATTTTAAATAATGAACGCGTGGCCCACGTGAGAACCGGGTAGGTTGCTTGAGCCATAGAGCAATTTATGGCCTAGACGAATGATTATCCACGACAGAACCCGGCTTATTGGCTGACTCACCAAATTAGATTAAAGCCCCGCAGCGATGCGGGGCTTTTGTTTTTTTGGGGAAGAAAATCCACTCCGCGCATACAAAACATCGCTTACTGGCTGACTCATCAAATTAGATCAAAGCCTCGCAGTAATGCGGGGCTTTTTGCTTTCTAAATCACAAGCAATTTTTAACCAAGTACTATTATTCCCTAATCGCCACCATTATTGATCTCGAACAAGGTTGCGACGTTGACTCTATTTTGCACAATGTTACAGTGAATTTGAAATCTAATTCTAATCAAAGGAGTTGCCCATGCTAGGCGAAAAACACTCGTTATTGAATGAATTCCCAGAGTTTAATGAATTAATCCACAACCTTGCTAAAAGTGATGCGCACTTTAAAAATACCATGCAGCGATATGATGATATGGATAAAGAAATTAGAGAACTTGAGCTCAATAGTTCTCCGATTGATGACAGTGAAATGCATGAAAAGAAACATCAAAGAGCGGCGCTGAAAGATAAGCTGTATGATTTCTTGAAGACCAAGGCATAAAATCAAATCACACCTAATGCCCCTTGCACTTATGACTCTCGCTGACAAGGGGTGTTATTTCCAGTTAACTCTAATTTAAGCCTTTCTAACGCTTTTAATTCCCTTATTTTCAATAGTTTTATATGTTGATAACTAGTTTATTTACGTTTTTCTAATGGGTGGAATTCATATGTTAGCAAAGGGAGCAATCAAAGCAGTCTCAATGTGCATGATGGCAATGTCTGTCAGCTTTAGTGCCACTGCAAGTATTAACAATACCGAAGTGATGTGGCCTGGTACTGTTTACAATACCGATATACCTACGTTTAAGCAGGTTCTTGGTTATGATGTAGGTGAGCGTATTACTAATTATAACGATATGCGCCGTTACCTCAGTGCCCTTGAAAAGGCGGCACCTAATCGTATTAAAGTGTTTAAGTACGCAAATAGCTGGGAAGGGCGTGAGCTGGTTTATGCGGTGGTTGGCACCGCTGAGCATATTCGCTCACTAGAAACCCTTGCGAATAACACACAAGCTTTGGCTGATCCGCGAATTACTTCTGAAAAAGAAGCTAAGTCGCTGATTAAAAACTTACCGACATCAGTGTGGCTTCAGTACGCGGTGCATGGTAATGAAATTAGCTCAACCGATGCCGCATTATTTACAGCGTATCACTTATTAGCAGCCCCTAATGATGCTGTTAACAATAAAATTTTAGACAATACAGTGGTCTTTATCGACCCATTACAAAACCCAGATGGTCGTGAGCGATTTGTTACTCGTTACTATGCAACCGTCGGTCTTGAGCACAGTGCCGATCGCTTAAGTGCAGAGCATAATGAGCCGTGGCCAAGAGGTCGAACAAATCATTATTTGTTTGATATGAACCGTGATTGGTTAGCACTTACTCAGCCTGAAACAAAGGGAAGAGTGGCTGCAATCAATAAATATAAACCACAAGTGGTGGTTGATATTCATGAAATGGGCGGCGATCAATCTTACTACTTTGCACCAGCTGCTCAGCCATTTAACCCACATATGACAAAAACACAAATCGCCAATATGGATGCGATTGGTCAAAATCATGCGAAGTATTTTGATGAGTTTGGCTTTGATTATTTTACCCGTGAAATTTTTGATGCCTTTTACCCAGGCTACGGCGATAGCTGGCCCGTATTTTATGGGGCGTCTGCATCAACTTACGAAGTAGGTTCAGCTCGAGGGCACGTGTTTGAGAAAAACACCGGTGAACTGCTCAGTTATTTTAATACCGTAAAACGTCAGTTTATAGCGTCAATTTCAACCGCAGAAGGTGCCGCCAATCAACGTGAAAAATTACTGGGTGATTTTTATCAATATCAAGTTGATGCGATTGATTCGGGTAAAGATAGCAAAGAGCGTGTTTATATCTTACCTAAACAAAGTAACCGTGAAGGCGCTCATAGACTCGCAACCTTAATGGCTGAACATGGTGTTGAAGTTAAACAAGCAACTGAAGACTTCAAAGCATGTGGCGTTAAGTATAAAGCGGGTAGCTATTTTATTGATACCGCACAGCCGCGTGGTGTATTTGTGCGTACCACGTTTACAGACCAAGTTGATATGGCTGAGGCATTTGTAAAAGAGCAAGAAAGACGCCGTGCGCGTAACCTTGACGATGAAATTTACGATGTCACAGGTTGGTCACTGCCGATGATGTTTAATGTTGATAGCGATAGTTGTGACCGTACTGTTAGCGCAGACAGCAAAGCGGTTCTGGCCGATGACACATTGCTTGGTAAAGTGAATAATCCAGAAGCTTCAGTGGCTTATGTTGTTGCCTGGGGTGATACGGCTGCAGCACGCTTTTTAACAGCAGCATTGCAAGCAGGCATTAAACTGAAAAGTGCTGACCAAGCATTTGTATTAGGCGATAAAACTAAGTACCCAGCGGGTAGTTTAGTAATCGAAAAGCGTTTAAACGACAAAGAACTACTTGCTAAAATTAGCAAAATCGCGGAGCAAACAGGTGCAATTGTTGATGGTGTCAATTCTAGCTGGGTGATTGAAGGCCCAAGTTTTGGTAGTAACAAAACAGTGCCCATGGTGGCGCCAAAAGTGGCGATGGCATGGGATGCACCCACCAGTGACCTAAGCGCCGGTAACACCCGTTTTGTTATCGAAAGGCAGCTAGGTTACCCAGTCACGGCGATTCGCACGCCAATGCTCGCATGGGCTGATTTAAGTGATTACCAGGTGCTTATTTTACCGGAAGGTGATTACGAGCAAGTGCTCGCTAAATCAGGCGCGGCTAATTTAAAAAGCTGGGTTGAAGCAGGCGGCGTGTTGATTGCCCTTGGTAATGCAAACCGCTTTACTAGTAATGCCGATTACGGCTTATTAGATGTTAAGCGTGAGCAAGCTTACCGTGAAGATAAAGCCGACAGCAGCGATGATAAAAGCAGTAAAGTGGCAGGGCAGCTGTTCACATCTCGTGATGATTTAAAAGCAGCAAGCATCGAGCCTCACACATCGCCAGACTATGTAGCGGGTGTACTTGCTAATGTTGAAGTAGACCAAGAGCATTGGTTAACAGCAGGGGTTGATAAAAACCTCGTTGCGGTGGCTTACGGTAACGATATTTACACACCAATAAAACTGAACTCAGGTAAAAACTTAGCATGGTTCACAGGTAAGGACGATGTGCTAGCAAGTGGTTATCTATGGCAGCAAAATAAAGCACAGCTTGCGTATAAGCCATTATTAGTTCATCAATCGCAAGGTAAAGGCATGGTGATTGGCTTTACACAATCACCAACCTATCGTGCTTACCTTGAAGGTATGAATGTACTGCTAACTAACACAATTTTCCGTGCTGCAGCACATGCTCAGTAATCGCAAAAAATAATAAAAACGGCATCGACTTAGGTGCCGCTTTTATTTATGGAATCACAGGTTTTTGCTGGCTTATTAGTTTTTAGATTCAGATCAATGATCAAGCAGCGGTCATTTTCACCTGCTGCTAGTTTTTCAAAAATAGTAAGCGCTTTGCTAAGGCCCACTTGTAGAGTACAGACATCAACTGTTTGCGCTATTTTACTCATTTGCCTTGGTAAGCATTGCCCCATAGCATTTAACTGCTGTGTTATCAGCTTATAAGTTTTGAAGTGTTCTTTTGAAATATCTTCAAATGCTAATGAACCTGCATTTCGTAGTAGGTAAAAGTCACGAATAAAATCAAATAAAGTGACTTTACTCAACAAAGCATCTGAAGCTTGCGTTATTGGAGGGCTTGTAGGGCTATCGTAAAGTGTTAATAGCTCCTGGAAGCTATATGAGATTAGCTGGGTTTTAAAACTGTCAGGCCACTCTTTAGGTATAAATCGCCATTTTGCGAGTCCGGCTAGGTGTTGCAAAGTAAATTGCTGATAGTTTTCGCTGCCTAGAATATCCGCAAGCCATTTTTCATCTGGATTATGCTCTGCTAAGTGATCGTATTCTCTCTCATAAGCAGGAAATAATGTGTCAAAGTTAGCTATGGAATCAAGTAGTACTGTATCAACTTTGGCTTCACTTCCAAGTATACTTACGAGCTTGTAAGCTGGGCGGTAAGCGCTTATGGATGGAGCTTGAATATTATAAAGCGTGTTTTTCTTTGCTCTAATTATACGGGTGTCATTCATATGCATATGGCCGCCAATATGCAAACGTAGCCCAGTTTCAGCTAACGCACTTTGCGTCTGATTTGTGGGTTTTCGAGTTAGTTGAAAAGCGTTGTCGCCGAACAAGTCCTTAATTGATTCACTTTGCTGATCGTAAAACTCTCCCATTGGAAAGTGACTAAATGCAATCAGTGTTTTGTGCTGTTCTTTTGCTGCGGTAACAAGCTGTTTTATCCAGCTTAATAAGTACGGCTTTTCCGTTAAGACCTTGTTGTATCCTGCATTGCCTGATCCCTTGAAAGTAAGTTGGTTATTCTTAAACTCAGGTAAATAAACATTGGCATCGATAGCTAAAAGCCATAACCCTGCAACAGGTTCAACAAGGTAACTCGTATCAGGGAGCATTACACAGTGCTTATTATCATTAGTGCACTGTTGGTACTGCCGCTCGGATAAAGAAGCGTGATTATTTAAAAAAGGTGTTTGCCATAGCAAGTCTTGGCTCTGTGGCTTTAAACCAAATTCAGACATCGCGTCCATGATTTCTTGATAGCCACCGTGGCTAATAGCATCATCGCAAAACAAGAAATCAGTATGAGGGGTTTTACACATAGCGTGGTCGTTACTAAAAATTGCCACCTCACGGCCTTGCTCATCTAAAAAGTCTGATTTACCAGCCGCACTTCTTATTGGCTTAACAGGATCATGATTGCCTGGAATAGCAAAAAAGCGCATTCCATAGCGTTTGCTGTAATCACTTAAAAGAGTTTTTAATCCCTTTAGGTGAACAGGTTGTCCGTCGTCGGTAAAATCCCCCGGTAATGCCACTAATTTCACGCCGCGTGCGGCAATATCATCTAGCGCTGCTATCAGAGCAAAGTAGTTTTCATTAAATAATCGAGTTGAGTGAAGCTGAGATTTCATGCTGCGAATAGAGACAGGCTTCGATTGGTTATCGAGCTTAATGCCAGCGAAGCCAGCTTGGCTAAAGTCAGCGTAAATATCGTGAAAATGTATATCTGGTATAAAAGCAATTTGCGTGTTTAGCTCTTTGGCATAGAGTTGAAACGTCGCAAAAAGCAGTGAAAGTAGTGCAAATAATCGCATTAATATAGCCTTACTGAAAAAATCGGGGCGCACCGCCCCGATGATCCGCTTAGAAACTGCCGCGTAAGCCTAATGAGAAGCGACGACCCGAGAACTCATACATAGTTGGGAAAGCAGGTGCTATGGTGTAGCCCGTGGTCTCCTCATCAGTGATATTGATGCCCTCAAGGGTGATTTTTATCGTGTCATTTATTTTGTAGCCAAACGAAACATCTGTTTGACCGTAAGCATCGCGGTAAACTGGATACATATCGCGTTCTATGTATTCAACATATTTATCTTTGTAGTTGTAAGAAATGCGTGCATCAAAGCTGTCATTCTCAAAATAAAAGGTAAGGTTATAGGTTTCGTCAGCTAAGCCTTCTGGTGGTGTTGGAATCGCTAAATCAGACGCGCCAGTGAGCGAGTTATCAAGCGTCGTATAGTTAGCATTTATACCAAAACCTTGTAACATTGGGTGGAAGCGGGAAAATGGAATTTGTGCAATAAATTCAAGACCACTTACATCATAAGACCCTTCAGCGTTTACTTTTTGATAAACGTCAAAATCATACACGCCATCGACAGTGCCATTGTCGTTATATTTAGTTACGTCATTTACAACACCTGTTAGGGATTCACGTACTACACCTTCAATTTCTTTTTCGAAGTAAGACACAGCAAGTAAACCACCTTCTTCTAAGTACCACTCTAGCCCGGTTTCCCATTGGTCTGCGTAAGTAGGTTTAAGATCAGGGTTACCGTCACGATATTTAAATTCACTTAAGCTAACTGTACGTTTGTAGGCAATATCAGTCAGTGCTGGGCGAATAAATGTTTCTGATGCAGCAGCGCGGAATAATAGGTTGTCTGTAAGCTCTAAACTAAAGTTAATGCTTGGTAGGGTCTCTTTGTAGTTACCTTCTTTTGAAATAGGCGCAGGCGTATAGCCTGTGCTACCGTCATCACTTTGTACTTGGTGATAGCCAGAAGAATTAACATCGGTATCGATATAACGGACACCCGCGTTTAAAGTAGCTGGTAATGTGCCAATATCAAATACAAAGTCAGCCATAGCGTAAATAGCGGTGGTTTTTTCTGATACTTCGTAAAACTCATCCGGTGCGAAATCTACTGCAAAACCATCGTAACGTAATTCATTTCGTGCATAATTATTTGAAATTTGACTCCAGTCTTGTTTAGACGATACATCAGATAGATACTCACCACCTGACACTAAATCTGAAATATCATGGATTTCGCTATCAGCTAAAGTACGTGTGCCTACCCATGATGAATCACCTGCAGAAGAGCCTGTAACTCTGTTACTACCATAATTACGTTGTTTAGATTTATCTGTATAACGCGCACCGAACTGTACTTTTGATAATGCAGGGAAGAAGTCTAGTTGAAAATGGCGGCTAAAATCGAGCTGAGCCGCATATTTGTCATCAGAGATATCTTCTAAATTTACCTCATAATAGTCAAATGTATAAGCTTCAGGAGAATTATACATGTCAAATGTATCTGGATTATCACTGGGAATCGTTTCGCCACCAGTTGATGTATAGCGAGTACGAGTTGGGCGGTATGCTGTGTGCTTTAAATTAGTTGTTTCTGCTAGTTTGTCTGCACCACTGTAACCAACTACTCCGTAAACTTCCCAATCGCCCAGCATCCAATCAAGGGTTAAGCTAAATTGTTGGTAGTCTGTATCGCTACTATTTTCCTTACTTAAAAATTCGTGCTGCGTTGCGGCATAGTTAACATCAGTTAAAACGGTAATACCATAGTCAGCAAGGGTGGTGTTATCGTAATTGTTTATTTTTTCTAATGAGCTGATACTTGAAGCAGAGTAGGCCGCTGCGTCATATTGATCCTCATGATTATCAAAGTTACCAAGTAAAGCATCAAAGGTGAGGCTGAACTCACTGCTCGGTTTATATTGCAGTGATAAGGTTGCGCCCCACTTTTCTTGTTCTGTTAAGAAAGCTCTGTCGCCGACTTTATTCATAAACACTACACGGCTAGTTTCATCTTTATCGAAACGATCATTTATAGTGATACCCGTATCGCGTTCTAGAACATCAGCAGCTTGATCTGATTGCCATTGCGAGGATCCTGACTTTTCTAGCCAGCGTGATAAAGGACGAAAATCAATACCAGAGTTGCTATCTGTTCTGTTGGTACGTTCCGAGTATGCAAGTGAGGCAAGCGCACCCCAGTCGCCAAAGGTATCACTTGCTAAGAATGCAAATTTAGGATCGCTCTTTTCTGAGATGTCGTTATATGCCCCCTCAACTGATGCTACGATTTGACGACCATCATAGTCAAATGGGCGCGCAGTGGTAATGGCTACAGAGCCGGCAATGCCACCTTCTTCGTCTGCTGCTGTTGGTGATTTTTTTACAGTGACACTTTGAATTATCTCTGAAGCGAACATATCAAATTCAACATCACGGCCACCACTGCCAGAGGCTGTGGCAAGATTATTAATAGAAACAAATGTAAACTCAGACGGTAAGCTTCGTACATTGACTTTTTGACCTAGGCCTTTATTACGTTCAATAGTAACACCTGGCATACGCTGTAAAGCTTCCGCTAAGTTTTGCTCTGGGAAGTCAGCAATATCAGATGCCACTATTGAATCTGAGAAGCCAATATTTGTGCGTTTTAAATCAATCGCTTTTTCTAAACTTTTTATGTAGCTGCCAGTGACAACAATTTCTTCAATCGGTTCTTGGTTTTCTTCTGCGTAAGCGGGAGTGATTAATAATGAGCCAACAGCAAGTGCTAAAGGTGATAATGAAAATCCACGGTACGTCATGTGAGTTAATTCCTGTTAAATGCAATATTTGGTTTAAATTCGCCTGTAAAGACGCTGCAATAACAAAGAAGGGGACGCCTTTTTTCGTGAAGCTTTCGTGACGTTTTTAAGTCGATAATTACTTAAAACTGTAACCAAATGATCATCAAACAGCTGTCCCCTTTAGGCTAGCATTTACGTCATATCTAGATAAATAAGCTAGCCTTCACCACTAAATTATGGCTTTACCTTCAATGACTAACGGTTTGAATAATACAGTTACAGCGCATAGCAGAACCTTATTGCAGTGCTTTATAGCCAATCAAGACGCGCTTAAAGGTTTTTTTTGCAAAGCCGTTGCAGAGCGTGCGGATGCGGACGATTTATTTCAAAAGTTACTGCTAAAAGCACTTAACTCTGAGCATTTAGATCCGATAGATAATCCACTGGCATATGGTTATCGAATGGCCCAGCACTTGGTTATTGATCATCATCGTGAGCAAAAGAAAATACCAGAAAGCTTAGAGCATGAGCCGCATTGTGAGGCGTTATCTCTTGAGTCCGCGCTTGAGTATGAGCAGCGTATTGCGCTCTATCAGCGTATTTTGTCACAAATGCCAGCACTGCGTAGAGACGTGTTTATTCGGCGTCGGATTAAAGGCCAAACTCGTTCTGAGATCGCAAGCAGTTTGGGGATCTCTGAAGAAGCGGTAAAAAAACATATTTCGCGGGCAATGGATATGCTAAAAAATGCCATGACTGAGTATTTTTTAATGCATGAGTGTCCCCGTTAGGGCGATTAATCCGTCACATTAGTATTACGAGTAATTGAGATAACGATGAACTCTTCACACCAACATGATTACGAATCGGATAATGCGCTAGAAAAGGCTATTTGGGACGACCCTGCATTATTAGCCGCGCTTGAGCTGGTGGATACGCAACAGAATGAACAACTTGAACAAGCTAAAAAACGTCGTCGTTTAGCGCAATACTCTTGGGGCTGCGGTGCTGTAGCAGCGTGCTTTGCTATTTTCATGTGGACGTTAATGCCACTAAATGAACAGCGCTCGATACCAGCCTCTAATCTTGTAGCTGTGCAGCAATTTAGTAGTGATACAGCACAGCAAGTCAGCTTGTCTGACGGGACACAGGTTGCAATGAATGTGCATGCTCAACTTGAATTTACTGAAAATAGTCAAACTCGAAAAGCAATCTTAACTAAAGGCGAAGCGTACTTTTCTGTGCACCGTGATGAATCGCGGCCATTCACTATTGATGCAGGCAATGCCACGATTGAAGTGCTTGGTACGGCTTTTAATGTGGATAAAACATTGCGTGAAACCTTAGTCGAGGTTTTTCATGGCAAAGTGTCAGTGACTAGTTTAGATGGATTGCAGCATGTTGAATTAGTGAAAGGACAGCGTGCCCGAGTGAGCGGTTCTGCAATACAGGTATCGCAATTTAATGCTTTACAACCTGATTGGCAGCAAGGCTGGTTGGACTTAGATAACGTGTCTATCAATGATGCTCTATTTCAGTTAAACCGTTATAGCGAAAAACCTGTCGTGTTAAAAAATGTGTCGGCAGATATACAAGTAAGTGGTCGCTTTGCTGTTAACGATATATTTGGGGCCGCAAAGTTAATTGCTCAGCTAAATACACTCGATGTCAAGCAGTATCCTGATAGCATTGAGTTAAGTAAAAAGGCTCGAAATTGACATGATTTTGTCATAAACCTTTCATCGAAAATAGACACAATGTTTTCCTCTAGTAATGAGGATGCAAGTTAATGGGGCGTATTTTCTGCTTTGCTTTGATGCTGTTTGGTGTGTATGCCAAGCAGCTATATGCTGCACAAAGCACCCTAAAAGCAGCGCTTAATGCACTGGCTGAGCAGTACCAAGTTGCAATCATTTACCCAGATAAGTTAGTGAGTGACGTGGTTTTACCGTCAGCTGAAGTTCCTAAAGCTAACAGTATAGAAGCACGCCTTGATACATTATTACTAAAAAATGGCTTTATTTGGCAGCAAACCCCATCGGGAATTGTGGTTTCAAAGTCTGTTAAAATACAAAGTAAAACTCCATCACAGCTTGTGATGGAAGAAGTGACGGTGAGGGGCGATAAGCATAGCAAAGCCTATACACGTCTTTATGACCGAAACTATCAACAAAGTGCAGACTATGCACAGCAACAAAAGCAAAATTACTTAGGTGAAGCTGACTTTGCTAATGGCGCAATGCTTTCTTTATTGCCCGCAGAGAATTTAGCTGAGGCATTGCAGGCTATTCCTGGTATGAGTATTTCCCGAGATCGCGGCGAAGCACTTAATATAAGTGCGATGGGACTTGGACCAGAGTATCAATTAACGTTATTGAATGGTCACAGGTTAGCGAATACTGAAAACGTTCGTAACTCGAATCAATACGGTCAGCAGTACCGTTTTGATACATTTAGCGCCGAACTTTTCTCTAATATTGCGGTATACAAATTGGCTGACTCAAGGTTTCCAAGCGGAGCGGCAGGAGCGACAGTTAACTTGGTGAGTGATGATCCGCTTTCATTTGATGGTGATCATTTAAAGGTAACTCTGACCAGTGCTGCACTTGCAGGTGAGCGTAACTTTCAACCAAGTTTTGGCTTAACAGCGAATACTCTTTCAGCTGATGAGGAGTTAGCTGCGGTTGTTAAATTTAATTACGAGAACCGATTACAAAGGCAATTTCAATTTGAAACGTGGCACTGGGGCAATAATGAGGGAGCTCCCGCAGCTTATTATTGGCAGGGATTAGAAAGTAATAGCTTAGTACCTACCGATACGCTAGCACTGACCATCGAAAATGAAGACAGGACACGAACGAGTTACTATGCAAACCTAGCTTGGCGACCGCACCCGCAGTTCGAGTTAGATACGCTATGGCTTCGTTCGGATACAGATTTTACTTACGATGAGCATCGTCTCTCGATTAATCCTCTAAGTGAACAGGCTAAAGCCACCTTAGATGAAAAGAACAATAGTGTTCAAAATGTGCAGTTTGGCGCCACGCAAAGTAAATCCTCACGAGAAGAATCCGGTCTTTATTACCGTAATCAGACCTTTCAAATCATACCAACATGGTATGCAAAAGACGGTAGCCACTGGCAAATAAGTCCGTTTTATAGCCATAGTGAATCACTTAGTGCAACCAAAGCCCCTATTACTCGAACTCATGTTGATTTAAAGCCTGTGCCAGCAGTGGTTTCGATTTCAGGCAAAAAATTGGCTCAGTATGAATTTGCTACAAATCTGGCACTGGTTAATAGTTACTCGCAGTTGTCGCAGTTGAGTCGACGTATGATAGAGGTCAATGACCAAGTAACAGAGTGGGGAGTCGATAATACATGGCAAGTTTCATCTAGTTGGGGGTTGTCGAGTGTGCAGTTTGGTGCCGTAAAATCAGCACAATCTCATCAATACCTGCGCCAAGATATTAATTTATCTAAAGCACAATTAGCTGCTTTACCTGATCTTGATGGCCGTTGGTTGGAGCCTCTGAATAAGCCATTTAAAGCTGATTTTCTATCGCAGCCAATGCAAGCTTGGTTGATCCCAAAACGTGATCTTTTGCAGCTTTATGATATTGAGCTGCCCTTTTCTGAGCGACACACCAATGATTACTTGAATAGCTATGAAAACAAATTTACTGCCTATGAAAGCTATATTCACAGTTTATGGCAGATACCAGAACTTGAAAGCTTAACGGCTGCTTTTGGACTTAGGTATAGTGATACAAGGAGTAAAACATTAGGGTATCAGCTCAATGAGAATAACCAATTAGAAGAGCTTTATAAGCAAGTTAAATTCTCTATGTGGTTGCCTTCTTTGAATATTAAATGGCAATTGTCTGACCAATGGCTTGGTCGATTAGGCTATAGCCGAGCAGTGAATCGACCTAATTATTCTGACTTAAACCCAAAGCTTCATGTTAATTCTGGAGGATTACCTTATGCAGAAGTCGGCAATCCAACTCTAAAACCCGTGGTAGCAGATACGACAAGTCTATCGCTCAATTGGTTAACAGAAGAAAATAACCTGCAACTCATGGCCTTTAATCACCAACTCGATAATTTTATTGTTGAACAAATTAAAGCCATTACCTATCAACAGCAACAGTACCCAGCTTTACAGGCAACCAATGATGGCCAAGCAACAATAAATGGGCTGCAATTAAGTGCTGATTTGAGTTTGCCTATGCTATCAAACTCTTTTTTGCAAAGTCGTATGATAACGAGTGTTAGTCAGTTGCTGGACGCTAAATTAACGGCTAAGCAAATTAACAACCCTGAGATTGAAGGGGTCTCTGAACTAACAGCAAATCTGCGCTTCTTGTTTAATGCTAAGAGATGGCAAAGTGCTGTTAACGTTAATTATCGAAGCGAGTTTTTAGAGCAACGAGACTTATCGAATAATGCTGATGTATATATTGATGAGTTTACCAGTGTTGATCTCAGCTACAGTTGGTTTTTCTCTGATGCGGTAGCATTGCGTTTTGATATTTTTAATGCCACAGACAAAAGTCTTGTTCGAGAGGTGCAAACAAACGATGCTTCATCTCTTATGAAGGTTGAGCAATTTGGTCGCCGTTTTGTACTTAGCCTTTCATTAACTCTGTAAGAAAACTTTCATTGAATTTCTTGTCCACTAAATGGGAAATGTTTCGTCTAAATAGTGGCACTCAAGTGTCACTCATCAACAGAGAATAAGGAACATAATATGGATAAATTAATGGCATTAACCACGGCAAGCCTTTTAATAACGAATGCTGCTTTTGGGCAAGAATTGCCTCGTTTAGATGAAGCAGTGACTTGGTATAATCAAGCAGCAGTACGTAATTTTGCACCGGTATTTGATTTTGACTCGGACGGCTGTTATCCAGCCACACCTTTTGATAAAAATAATAATTTGGCGCAAAACAAAGGCGAAGATGCGGCATGGAAAACGCCTTGGGGAGGATGTAGAGATACTGGCTGGGAGCTATTCGCGAATACTATGCATCGTCAGTTATGCCATCAAACAGATAACCAAGACCAATACTGTGCGCACTTTTATGAGCTCTATTTTGAAAAGGATCAATCAGTTCACTGGTCATTTGCGGGTGGACATCGTCATGACGTTGAAACGGTGATCGTTTGGACTGTGAAAGAAAGGGGTAATGAGTATATTAGTCACGTAAGCACCAGTGCCCATGGTAATTATGATACGCGAGCGTTTAATGAAGTGCTCCAGCAAAACGGTCATCCTATGGTTGTTTATCATAAAGATGGTATTGGTACTCATGCATTTCGCTATGCAAATCAGCAAGACAAAGAAACAGTCGAATTTTTAGGTAACTGGGGAGTGTTCTATACGCCAGTGATTGTTAGTCATTACCGTGGTACAGATACATTTTATAGCGACAGTTGGGATCGCTATTGGGCAAATAGAACTTACCGTGAAACACTCGAGGCCAGCGATTTTGGTTCAGCAAGTTTTAAAACACGTCAAGAAAATATGATGATAGATCAAGCAAATACAGCAAAACCAAACTCAGGTGGATGGCAACAAGTCACTTTCAATGCATTTGATGCAGCGCAAACTCGCCACGCTGAGTTTCAAGCAAACTATGCTGATATTGCGTCGCAAATTAACGAATAATTATTATTGATTAGGAAAGCTCGCAGCATACGCTGCGGGCTTTATATTTTAGTTAAGGTGTATTAAGCCACAATCCCCAGAGGCTTGCCTGTTTGCCAAGCGCCACGGGTAAAGTCTGGAATTGTTTTGCTGTTACTTCTATCTGCAACCGATGCCATACTTTGCGGGAAGATTGATGACCATGCTGCGGCATCGTATACATCTTGATCGAGTGGCTCATTATTACGTAAGCAGTAGATCATCCGCCAAAGCATAATGAAGTCCATACCGCCATGGCCACCGTTACGAACCGCTTCTTCACCCATGCGTTTCCACAGTGGATGATCAAATTCAGCACGCCATTTTTCCATATCTTGATCCCAGCTATGGAAATTTTGCATATGTGGCTTACGACCTTGCGAGCCGGCTTTTTCCCACGCAGCGAGCTCAGCTTCATATTGCTGTTGATAAATTTTTGCAATCGCTGGTGGCACATCTTCAAGGGCAATACGATTAGGGAAACCTGCAAATGTACCATTAGTACCTTGAATTAGGTTATGGCGGCTATACGGACGCGGGCTAGTGGTATCGTGCTGAACCATAATGCTACGACCTTTCACTGTTTTAATAATGCTGGTGTTCATGTCGCCAGCAGTAAATTTAAGTGAACGACGTTCGTGGCCTGCAGGGAATTCACGCTCTGCATAAGCGGCGCGGCCAAGTGCTGGTGAACTGACTGATGTAACAAAGTCAAAGCGATCCCCTCGGTTGATATTCATATACTGAGATACAGGGCCTAAGCCATGGGTTGGGTATAAGTTACCGTTCACTTTTGTATGCCAGTAAGTGCGCCACGAGCCAGTACTGCGATCAATTTCTTTCATTTGCCAACGCAGGTCATGAATATAAGCGGCTTCACCGTGTAGTAATTCGCCAAATACGCCTTTACGAACCATGTTTAATACCATTAACTCGTCACGGCCGTAGTTAACGTTTTCCATCATCATGCAGTTCTTTTGCGTACGCTCAGCAGTGTTCACTAGTTGCCAACACTCTTCCATCGTAGTTGCTGCAGGTACTTCAACAAAGGCATGTTTACCACTTTCCATGGTCTCAACACTCATCGGTGTGTGCCATTTCCAAGGTGTTGAAATGATCACAATGTCGATGTCATCGCGAGCCAGCATGTCTAAATAGGCTTTGTCAGACCCCGTATAAGCAGTAGGTTTAGGTAAGCCTTTTTCAACAACATAGTTAACAGACTTGTCTAGCATCAGCTGATCTGTATCGCAAATCGCTTTAATTTCAACACCTTCAATGTGGCAAAGGTGTTTTACATGGCCGCTACCACGTTGACCAACCCCAATAAAACCAACACGTACCACATCCATTGCTGGCACAGCTAAGCCCATTACGCTTTTACCTTGTGCTGCAAGTGGGGTGCTCTGATTATCACCTTGTTGGCTTTTCGCACAGCCAGTCACGACTGTCGCGGCGGTAATGGCTGCGGCAGATTTTAAAAAACTACGTCTATCTATTGTCATAACGATACCTAAATCACTGAGATTATTTTAATAGTGTGTTTCAGTTGTTTCTGTTATATCGCAACTCAAAGTTAATTACAATTAAATGCTTTCAAATTCTTTCGTAAATTTGGTTTTTACTATTTCAATCCTTGTAAAATAGCGTGCTTAGTGTATTTTAAGCTTACTTTTTGTCTTTCATTTTCTTTCATTATATTGTGTGTGGTTTCGCTCTGTGCTACTGTAATTTCAAATCAGATATCTAACCATTAGCGTAAGCTGCTTGGAGAAAACCATGAATGCATTAAAAACGATTATAAATAACAATCGAGTAGGGCAAGCGCAGGGTATTTATTCTGTGTGCTGTGCACACCCGCTCGTTATCGAAGCAGCAATGTTGCAAGCTCTCAATGATGACACCGAAATTTTAATTGAAGCTACAGCGAATCAAGTTAACCAGTTTGGTGGTTACACAGGTATGAAGCCCCATGACTTTGTTGAGTTTGTTCATGCAATAGCCGAAGAAGTAGGGTTAGATACCCAGCGCATTATTTTAGGTGGTGATCATTTAGGCCCAGTGTGTTGGGTGAATGAGCCTGCAGACGTTGCGATGATAAAAGCTGTAGAACTAGTAAAAGCCTATGCAAGTGCTGGTTTTAAGAAAATTCACTTAGATGCCAGTATGCCATGTAGTGATGATGGTGCGCGTTTAGCTGATGCTGAAATTGCGAAGCGTGCAGCATTGATGTGCCAAGCTGCTGAGTTAGTCTCAAAAGATAACGATATTCTTTATGTAGTGGGTACTGAGGTTCCTCCTCCGGGTGGCGCTACAGAAGAGCATGAAGTTATTGAGGTATCGCATGTTGAGGGGGTACAGCAAACAATTGAATTACATCAGGCTGCGTTTGCTAACTTAAACATGAGTGATGTGTGGTCGCGTGTTATTGCTGTTGTTGTGCAGCCAGGCGTTGAATTTGATAACCATCAAGTTTTTGACTATCAACGTAATAAAGCGAAAAAACTGAAAGAGCTTATTACTACTGTCGATAATCTTGTTTATGAGGCTCACTCTACTGATTATCAGCCAGAACATTGCTACCACGAGTTGGTGCAAGATCACTTTGCCATATTAAAAGTGGGTCCACAGCTTACCTACGCACTACGCGAAGGGTTGTTTGCTTTATCTTATATTGAAGATCAATTAGTTGAGCCTGCTAAACGCTCTCATTTGCGGGATGTGTGTGAGCGTATCATGCTAGAAAAGCCACATTACTGGAATAAGTTTTATCCAACAGAAGGTGCTGAAGCTAAGCTGTTTAGAGCTTATAGTTATAGCGACCGTATTCGCTACTACTGGCCTGAAGATGAAATAAAACAAACAGTAGAAACCTTATTTGCCAACTTAGAAGCGCAAACTATTCCACAGACTTTGCTTAGCCAATTTATGCCAGCGCAATACAAGGCATTGAATAATGGCAAAATTAACTCATCACCGCGTGAGTTAGTACTTAATAAAATAATGGAAGTAACGAATACCTATTCGCTTGCTTGCAATCAATAAGTGGTGTTGAGAGAGAATTAATTATGACGCAGTATCTATCATTAAACGAAACAGAACTTAAGCAACAAAGCGCTTATTGGACAGCAAAAGAAATTTCACAACAGCCAAGTTCATGGCGTAATACAGCAAAACTGGTTGATAATAATCGCGCTGAAATTAATGACTTTTTAGTGCCGATTTTAGCATTTAAAAACTTAAAAATAGTTTTAACTGGTGCGGGTACATCAGCCTATGTTGGCGAAGCATTAGCACCTCACTTAAATGCTAAAACTGATTTAAATGTGCGTGCAGTTAGCACCACTGATATCGTATCTAACCCACATGGTTGTTTACAAAAGAATACGCCAACTTTACTTATTTCATATGCGCGCTCGGGTAATAGCCCTGAAAGCGTTGCAGCGGTCGATATCGCAGAGCAAGTCGTTGAAAAGTGCTACCACTTAGTGATTACCTGTAATGAAAACGGTGAGTTAGCTAAAAGGGCGGCAGCTAAAAAAAATAGTTTTAGTGTACTAATGCCAAAAGAAACCCTAGATGAAAGCTTTGCTATGACCAGTAGTTTCACCTCGATGCTGCTTTCAACATTATGTATTTTTACCCCTGATGTTAATCAGCTTGCACAAGTTGCCACGCAAACAGAGCACTTACTCGACACTCAACTTGAAGAGATCAAGGACTTTGCGCAAACTGATATTGAACGTTTGGTATTTTTAGGCGCTGGTTCGTTACTTGGCTATGCGAAAGAAGCGGCTTTAAAGTGCTTGGAGCTGACCAATGGGGATTTAATAAGTTACTTTGAAACGCCACTTGGCTTTCGTCATGGTCCTAAAACCATCATTAATGATAAAACCGCAGTGTTGTTAATGGCCTCAAGTGATGCTTATAGCAGTTCGTATGATACTGATTTATTTAATGAACTATTAAATGACCAACAATGTTTAGCGGTTAAAAAGCTGGCTTTAAATACTGAACTGGTCGAGCTAGATGATGTTTGGCAAGGTCTGTATTATATTGTCTATTGTCAGATTTTTGCATTTTATAAATCAATGTCACTCGGATTAACACCTGATAACCCTTGCCCTACGGGCGAAGTTAACCGTGTTGTAAAAGGGGTAACTATTTACCCGTTAACTTTTCGCTAAGTCGTGTTGGGTAAAGTATGGCTGTTTACGGACTCGATATTGGTGGTACAAAAATAGAGACCGCCATTTTTAATGATAATTTAGAGCAACAGCAAAGTTGGCGTATTACTACGCCAACTGATGATTATCGGCAGTTTTTACAGGCAATTTATCAGCAAGTGCTCAAAGCCGATGAACTGACAGGTTGCCAAGGTGTGGTTGGTATAGGTATGCCAGGTATTGTTAATGATGCAGGTAAAGTGTTGTCGGCTAATGTGCCGTGTGCCACAGGTAAAGTAATTGCCAACGATCTACAAGCGTTATTACAGCGCCCTGTTGCGATATTAAATGACACCCGTTGTTTTGCTTTATCTGAAGCAAATGGCGGTGCTGGTGAAGGTTATAGCCGAGTATTCGGTGCCATTGTTGGCACAGGTGCGGCGGGTGGTATGTGCATTGATGGAAGCTTGTTTAACCAAGGTTTAGGTATGTCGGGGGAGTATGGTCATTTACCGCTTTCTGCGTATTTACAACAAAAATACCACTTGCCTATTTTGAAATGTGGCTGCGGTTTAAATGGCTGTGTCGAAAGTTATATTGCAGGGCCTGGCGTACAAACCTTGTATCAGCATATTACGCAATCTCCTAAATCTGCGATTGAATGGGCGAATGATATCAAACGCTCTGATGAGCAAGCCTTAAAGGTGCTCGCTTGTTACTTAGATATTCTTGGTGAAACCTTTGCTGCCATTAGTAAAAGTTTGCACCCAGAAGTTATCGTGCTTGGGGGCGGGTTGTCGCTCATCGATGCGATCGTAGAAAAACTCCCTGACGCGATTCAAACTCATTTATTTTCAGGTTTTGCCGTACCAGAGGTGAAACGTGCAAAATTTGGTGATTCAAGTGGCGTAAGAGGCGCTGCAATAATAGGAAGTGTTCATGCTAATTCCAGCGCATCTTAATCGTTATTACTTAAAAGCCGCAAACGTGGTGACTGCTGATGCGGTTTTACTCGATCATGTGGTCTTGGTCGAGCAAGGTAAAATTAGTGCTATTACCACGCAAATAGAGCCCGAGATCGAGGTAATAGACTTAGGTGAGCACAGTTTATTTCCGGGCTTTATCGATTTGCATATTCATGGCCGTGAAGGCTGCGATATTATGGATGGCACCCCAGAATCACTAGAAACTATTTCTCGTGCTTTAGCAAAGCATGGCGTAACGGGGTTTGTTGGCACCACGGTGACCGCAGACTGGGACGTATCAATTCAAGCTTATAAAAATATGGCGAGTGCCTATCAAAAAGGCTTAGCGGGTGCGCAGTTGTTGGGGGCTTATAACGAAGGTTTATTCTTTGCAGAAGCGCATAAAGGCGCGCATAACGAGTCATTTTTTTTAGAACTGACTAAACAGCGATTTGATGAAATTTATGCCGCATGTGAAGGTTGCTTAAGCTCTTTTGCATTAGCGCCAGAACTACTTAAATCACCTGACATGATCCGCTATATCACTGATAAAGGTGTACGGGTGATGCTGGGCCACACAGATGCTAATTTTGCGCAAACAACACACGCTCTTGCCCATGGTGCCTGCGGTGGTGTGCATATTTTTAATGGTATGCGCGGTATTCATCATCGTGACCCTGGTTGTACTGGCGCACTGTTGATGGACAACGATGCCATGGTTGAGCTTATCCCTGATGGTATTCATTTGCACCCAAGCATCATGAACATGGTTTACCGCTTAAAAGGGGCAGATAAAATTGCTCTAATTACAGACTGTGTAAGTGCCGGAGGCTTACAAGATGGTCGCTACCGCTTAGGAGAGCTTCCTATTGTGGTTGAGCAAGGGGTTGCAAGAACCGAAAGCGGCTCTTTAGCGGGCAGTACATTAACCATGGAAGTGGGCGTTGAACGTTTTTATAACCTAACTGATGCAAGCCTAGTTGAAGCAACTAAAATGGCCAGTTTAGTACCCGCTGAGTTTTTAAATAAAGCGGAGCAAATAGGCAGTATTGCGGTTGGTAAACACGCTAATTTTGCACTGCTCGATAAAGACTTTTCTGTTCAAGCAACGATATGTGCGGGTAAGCAAATCTTTTAAAAGTTAACGATACGAATGCAGGCAAAAGTATTTGATGCCATTGTTATTGGCAGTGGCATTACAGGCGGCTGGGCTGCCAAAGAACTGACTGAAAAAGGGCTCAATGTACTGCTACTTGAACGTGGCAGGCAGGTTGTGCACGGTTCTGACTATTTCACTGCGTTTAAAGACGATTGGCAACTGCCATTTCGCGGCAGACCTAGCCTGCTAGAAAAGCGGAATCAAGCTAAACAAGCACGCACTGGCTATGCCACCAAACAGTCAATAAAACACTGGTTTGTGAATGATTTGCAGCACCCTTATCTAGAATCGCAACGTTTTGACTGGATCCGAGGGTATCACCTTGGTGGGCGCTCATTAACTTGGGGGCGGCAATGCTTACGCCTCAGTGATATAGATTTTGCAGCCAACAAACAAGATGGTCACGGCGTTGATTGGCCAGTGCGCTATCAAGATATTGCGCCTTGGTACGATAAAGTCGAAGCCTACATCGGGGTTATTGGCGAAGCGCTAAATTTACCTCAGCTACCTGATGGACCTTACTTGCCTCCCTTCGCGCTTAATGCCGTAGAACAGCAACTTAAACACAGTTTATTAACCCACTACACTAATCGGCACCTAACAATCGGGCGAGTGGCGCATTTAACCAAGGCAAAACCTGAGCAAGGTCGTGCCGCATGCACCAAGCGCAACCGCTGTATGCGTGGTTGCCCAACCGGTAGTTACTTTAGTAGTTTAGCCTCGACCTTGCCTGCTGCAATGCGCACTGGGCGACTTACCATTCAGACTCACTCCATTGCCAAAGAGATTATATACAACCCAGAAACTAGGCAAGCCACAGGTGTGACTGTGATTGATGCTGAATCTAAAAAAGAGCGTATTGAACGAGCGAACATTATTTTTTGCTGTGCATCAACGGTGGCAACAACAGCCTTGTTATTAAATTCAACCTCTGCACGTTTTCCTAATGGCTTAGGGAACGACAGTGGAGAGCTTGGCCATAACCTCATGGATCACCATTTTAGGGTTGGCGCAACGGGTGAGCCTAAAGGCTTTGATAATGATCTCAATGATGGCGATAGACCCGTTGGCTTTCATATCCCGCGTTTTCGAAACCTTAATAATAAAGAGCAGCATAGCTTTATTCGTGGCTATGGCTATCAAGGGTATGCAACACGTAAAGATTGGCGGCGCGGTTTTAAAGAACTTAGCTTTGGTAAGTCTTATCGAGAAGAGCTCGCCAAACCAGGGCCTTGGCAAGTTGCATTGATAGGCTTTGGTGAATGCTTGCCTTATCATCGTAATAAAATGAGCTTAGATCCGGTATTAAAAGATCAATGGGGATTACCTTTAGTTAATTTCGATTGCCAATTTGCTGAAAACGAGCAGCGCATGCGCGAGGATATGAAAGCGCAAGCCGTCGAGATGCTGACCAAAGCAGGTTACCAAAATGTGCAAGCGTACGATAAAGGCTCAGCGCCGGGGCAGGCCATCCACGAAATGGGAACTGCGCGAATGGGGCATGATGCGAGAAGCTCTGTGCTTAATCGCTATAACCAAATTCATAGTGTGCGTAACGTCTATGTCACTGATGGCTCGTTTATGTGCTCGTCGGCTTATCAGAACCCTTCGTTAACCTATATGGCATTTACTGCAAGAGCCGCCGATCATGCTGCACGACATTATCAAAATGGGGTGTTCAATGGCTGATTTACAAAGGCGAAATGCGATTAAATGTTTAGCAGCATTATTCGGTGCGGCTATTACGCCAGTGGCTGCGACTCAGCTATTTGATAAAGTGGATGACAATCATTTTGAGGTGCTTACAGCAGCGGCTCACCGGGATGTGGTCACGCAAATGCAGGCGGTTATTTTAGAGCTAGAGCCCAATGAGCAGCCGTACTTTAATTTAGTCGCTTTTACAGATTTAATGCTAGCAAATACGCTAAGTGTGACTGAGCGTATGGCATGCTTAAAAGGCGCAAAGCTAATTGCAGAAGGTACTCTATCATCGTCGCAATTAGCAGGTAAACTCACAGGTTTATTTTCTATCTCTTTGCAGCAGCAACAGCGCATAATAGCGCAGCAAGCCTTACCTCTTTCAGAAGTGAGCCCTGATAAGCGTGACGAGTATTTAATTTATAAGTGTATTTTTACCGTGCGTGAATTTTTGCTACTGGGCTATTTCACATCAGAAAAATTGCAGGCTAGTTAAATAGTAAAACAACTAAGCCTGCCCATGTCGTTACTTACGCCAACTTGTTAGTTTGTGACCAATCAGTGCGTAATAAAGAATAAACGCATAGCAAGGGATCAACAGATAATAAGCTTGTTGTGCATTGCCGGTGTACTGTGCAAATACTCCGTATACCAAAGGCAATAGAGCGCCACCAGAAATCCCCATAATCAGTAATGCTGCGCCGGTTTGAGTTTTATCGCCAAGATTTGCAAGGGCCATAGGCCAAATGGTCGGCCATACCAGCGCATTCGATAAGCCAAGTAATGCAACAAATAACACGGTATCTGGAAAACTGTTATCAGCAAGCCAAAAGAGCACTAAATTCGAAATCGCAGTTTGTTGCGGTTCAATCAAAATGATACCAAGTGAAAACGCGCAACCACTTAACGCAGAGAATATCAGCGCCTGTTGCTGACTAAAAAAACGAGGAATTAACACGATACCTAAAACATAACCTAGCACCATAAAGCCCATGGTGTAAGATGTGAGATCAGCAAACTGCAATACCCCTTGTTCTTTGCCGTAAAGGCCAATAGTGTCGCCGGCAATGACTTCTGCACCTATGTAAAAGAATAGGGCTATCACGCCTAAAACTAAGTGTGGAAATTGCAGTACTGATTTGCTCTCGCTGTTGTTGCTGGTTTTTGGTTGCTCAATATCAGGTAGCGGGGCCAGCATGATTAACGCCGCTAATATTGCTAATGCGATTGCCATTACAAAGTAAGGAGTAATTAAACGATTAGCCAGTTCTTGTAACTGCAATTGTTTTTGAATGCTGTTTAATTGAGCAAGGGCTTCAGGGCTAAAGCTCGCAATATCACTAAACACCATTGCTGAGAAGAGCAGTGGAGCAACCACACCGGCGCTCTTATTGAGAATACCCATAATGCTAATGCGCACCGCAGCCGTGTCTTTAGAGCCAATGAGTACAATGTAAGGATTCGCAGCGGTTTGTAATAAGGTGAGGCCGCTACCGAGAGTAAATAAGGCAACCAAAAACAACCAATACGCTTGAATTTGTGCTGCAGGAATAAACAGCATTGCACCAAATGCCATGGTGCCTAAACCGAATGACATACCCTGTTTATAGCTGAAGATTTGCAAAATCTTCGCGCTTGGCAGTGCCATCACAGTATAGGCGATATAAAACACCAGTGTCACCATGTAAGCTTCAATATGATTGAGATCGCAGACCATTTGTAAAAATGGGATCAAGGAGCCGTTTAGCCAGGTTATAAAGCCAAATAAAAAAAACAAGCCACCTATAATCATCATAGGCAGTAATTGCGTGCGATTGGTGTGTTCTGTTTGCTCTAACAGTGAGCTTTGTGTTGTCATTTTTGTCACCAAAGAAGTTTATTGTGAAATAATCATAAAACATATTCCGTAAGTTTTGAAAGTTTTATTTTATTTCGAAACTAATTTTGGCTTTGGAACTGTAAATTGTGTAATATTGAACTACGAATTTGAAAGCAGCTATTAAAACAACAGGCCAGCTATGTTAACCACAATAGAAAGAAGACAAAAAATCGTTCTGATGACCGAGGAAAATGGCAAAGTAAATGTTAAAGATCTTGCAAAGATCTTTGATATTTCGGAGGTTAGTATTCGCCATGATCTTAACGAGCTCGGTAAACGAGGCTTAGTTGTCCGTTCACGTGGTGGGGCAATTGCCTGCGATAAATTGGCTAAAGAGCTTTCGGTAAAAGATAAGCATAACGAAAACTACGCTGTGAAAGTGTTATTAGCGAAAGCTGTGGCAAGTTTAGTTGATGATGGCGACTCATTAATTATTGATTCTGGCACCACAACAGAAGAAGTTGCTAAAGCATTAACCAATAAACAGGGCCTTACCGTGATGACAAACGGCCTTAATATTGCCCATGTACTGGCTGATATTGATGATGCAAATGTGTTTATGCTGGGTGGACAATTACGAAAGAAATCAATGTCTTTCTACTCAAATGAAGTTGAACAAGCACTCAGTAAGTATAACTTTAAAAAGGTTATTTTAGGGGTTGATGGTATCGACTCAGAAGCAGGGATCACCACCCATTATGAACCCGAGGCAATGTTGAATCGCACTATGTGCACTCGCGCGGATAAAGTCATTGCAGTAACCGATTCAAGTAAATTTGGTAAGCGTGCTTTGTATAATGTATTGCCGCTGAAATCAATTGATGTGCTGGTAACCGATAAAAGTATGCCGGCAGAGTTCGTTGAGTCATTAACAAGCTTAGGTATTGAGGTGATTACCGTTTAATTTTCTAGTTAAATAGGATCATGAAAAGGCAGCGTTAGCTGCCTTTTTTATTATCCTAAAAAACCGTACCAGCTCACTTAAAAGACAACCTTCAAAAAAAATTGTTATCGTAACTTTCGAAATTAAATTCACGTCCATAAAGGCTTTTAAAGCCATTTCTGTCATTTTTAAAACTTGTTTCGTAACTATCGAAAGTTTCGGTAGGTGATTTGTTGTTGCTAATTTGTTTCGTTTTGTTATAGATTAAATATAAGGCCTTACTCATTACCATTTTAATGGTGAAAAAAACTGAACATTAAAAACAGGAAATCATCATGGCAACAACAACTAGAAAAACATATTTGAGTGTGCTGATAAGCTCGATTCTGGCCTCATCAATCAGTTTTGCTGCAACTGCTCAACAACAAGAAAAAGATAGTAAGGCCGAAGAGGATGTTGAGGTTATTGAAGTTACAGGGATCCGTAGCAGTATTAAAGAATCAAACTTTCGAAAGAAGGAAGCAACGACAGTCGTTGACGTCGTTGTCGCTGATGATATCGGTAAGTTCCCTGATGAAAACTTAGCCGAAGCATTGCAGCGTATTCCGGGCATCACCATTACTCGTAATGGCGGTGAAGGGCAAAATATCCTCGTGCGTGGCTTAGGTGGTGGCTACAACATTACCACTTTGAATGGTCGTAAACTGGCGTCTGAAAACTCAGGCCGCGACTTTAACTTTGACACAATTGCCTCAGAATTAGTAGGAGCGCTTCAGGTTTATAAGTCGCCAGAAGCACGTTTAATTGAAGGGGGCATTGGTGCGGTTGTTGATATTGAAACTCGCAAACCATTAGACCAAGACGGCTTTACTTTGAGCGCTTCTGCAAAAGGAATTTATGAATCACGAACAGGCGATGTACATCCGCATGCTTCATTCATCATTGGTGACAACTTTAATGATGATACCTTTGGTGTACTTTTCTCGGGTGCTTATTCAAAGAAAACCTTACGTGCAGACACATACTCTGCTAGCGGCTTTTTTGACGAAGAAGAAGGTTGGGGGGCAGACAGCGCAGGTGTGCCAGTCGATATGAATGGCAACGGAGAAATTGATGGGCAAAGTGAAATATTTGCCTCAAAAATTCCGAGTTACATGTATTTTGCGAACGCGCAGGATGTGCGTGAGCGCTTCGGTGCGACGTTAGCAATGCAATGGCGTCCAACAGATACCCTAGATATAAACTTTGATGCTCTTTATTCACGTTACAATACTGATGGTCATCGCTATCAAATCGGTTTTGTAAACTATGATGAAAGCTGGACGCCAGGCACGCCAGTGTTTACTGATGCAGAATTTGATGACACAGGCCGTGTAGTATCAATGACGCAAACCGGTAATACCATGGTGGAGTTACTCAACTTAACCAACCCTCGTAAAACCGACACTTATCAGTTTGCCCTTAATGCCAAATGGTATCCAATGGATGGTCTAACATTGGCTGTGGATGTTGCACACTCAAAAGCGAAAAACGAAAACGGTGGTGATAATCGCTTCGTGGTAGCGCGTGGTTTTATTGACTCGATTGGTATCGATTACACCACAGGTAATATGCTACCAGATGTGACTTTATCGCCAGGCTTAACTGCGGATCAATCTTACGGTGCTCACTATAGCCGTAACACAGGTACCGGTGTTGAAGACACGGTTAATGACTTTAAGTTTACCGGTACGTTTGTGCCGGAAAGTGATTTAGTTACCCGTGTTGATTTTGGTTTAACTTATCTTGAACAAACTAAGAGTCAACTTGAATATGCATCAAAAAATGCCAGCCAATTTAGCAATGGTGGTCAATACTTAGAGCGCGATGGTTATGAATTTGATGACAGCACCGTGGTGAATGTCGGTGACTTTAACCTATTTGAAATTCCAAGCGATGTGTTCGTTGAGGCCAATTTCGATAACTTCTTAGAAGGCGAAAGTAGCATTACACCTGAGCCTTGGCCAAGTTTTGATTACGATAAGTTACTTGCTTACTATCGTTCAATTAATGCTGAAGCAACTGATAAAAGTATCGTTGCATCGCTTAATTCATCGGGTACTTATGAGGTAACCGAAGAGGTTCTTACTGCGTATGCGCAAGTGACGCTCGAAAGTACCCTTGCAAAAATGCCGTACATGTTAAACGTCGGTATTCGCGGTTCGCAAACGGAAGTGAGCTCTAAAGGGTCGGTGTATGATTTATCGTTAATTGATTTACAAGATGATGGTAAACCACTCGAAAATGGCTGGCGCGATACCGTTGAGCAATCATTTAAAGGTGATTACAGCAATATTTTACCTAGCATGAACTTTAAACTGAGTATGACAGATGATTTTATTTATCGTTTTTCAGCCGCTAAAGTCATTAGCCGCCCATCTTTAGCTTATTTACGCCCATGGCTTGCGCCAAACTTTGATACTTATCGTGAAGGTTTACCACAACTTTCGATGGGGGATTCATCGTTAACACCAGAAGAAGCTAATCAAGCCGACATGACCTTAGAGTGGTACTTTGAAGACAGCAGCTCGTTGAGTGGTGGGGTGTTTGTAAAAGACCTGAAATCATTTATCGATTACGTCGAAAGCCCGGTTGAAATCGAAGGCGTTCGTTACTTTGCATCTTACCCTGGTAAGAGTGAATATGGTGCAACTATTAAAGGAGCTGAGTTTGCTTATCAGCAATCGCTTGAGAACTTATTACCTGAACCCTTCAATGGCTTAGGTTTTCAGCTTAACTACACTTATGTTGACAGCAGCTACGAGGAGCCAGAGCTGAAAGAGTCAGGCTTGCCATTTAGAGGTATGTCGAAAAACTCATACAACGCCGTGGTTTACTATGAGCAATATGGTTTCCAAGCGCGTTTAGCGTATAACTGGCGTAGCAAATTCTTGTCGGATCCTGATGCATGGGGTGGTCCATATTGGATCTCTGATTATGGTCAGTTAGATGCCAGCATGAGCTATAACATCAGTGACCAATTCACTGTGTTTGCCGAAGCAACGAACTTAACAAATGAGCGTTATTGGGGTTACACAAAGCGTACTGACCAAGTGAGTTATCTTGAGCGTTTTGGTACTCAAGTTGCCTTGGGTGTTCGAGCTAGTTTCTAATTTTAGTATTCCTAATGTTAGTGTTGTACAAGCGCCTGCAAGGGCGCTTTTAATTTAAAAAAAGGTCGTTATGGCAGGAATTAGTGTTTGGCAATTAGTCATTATTGCCGCAATTGTGGTGCTTTTATTTGGCACAAAAAAACTATCTCGAATAGGTGGCGATTTAGGGACGTCAGTCAAAGGGTTTAAACGCGCTATGCAAGATAAACCTAATGATGAAGCCTAGTTCGCAATTACTTTAAATTATATTACTCCCCTGTTCAGGGTCACGAGATTGATCTGCCTGTTCGCGAATATCATCGGCGTCACTGCTAACGTCATCAAGGCTGTGGTCGTCGAGTGATTTTGTTGCTTTTACAGGCGCACTTTCGGTGTTGCTTGGTTGATCGGTATCGCTATTTAAAATAATTCGCTCGCGAGCATCATCAGGCATGCTTATTTGCTCGGCTAAGTAAGTATTGACCAGCTCTCGCATTAATTGTGAGGCGACTTTTACAGTGCTATGCTCGTTGCTGTTCACCCAAAAATATATTGTTAAGTTGAGAGTGGCAGAGCCAAGCGATTCAATCAAGACCTGACTCGGTGGATCATTAATAACAGCAGGGTTTTGATTAACCACTTTCATCGCTAGTTGCTGAGCGTAGCGAATGTCATTGTCGTAACCAATGCCAACAGTAAAATGGCCTCGCATTTTGGGGTTGGCTGTGAGGTTTTTAATCACGTTTTTATACACGGTCGCATTGGGTATTTGAATGTGATTACCATCAAAATCAACCAAGGTAGTAGCGCGAGCCGTAACCTTTTTAACGACCCCTAAACGACCATCCACTTCGATAACATCATCAATACGAAAAGGGCGTTGTACACTGAGCAGCATGCTTGAGATAAAGTTTTCGGCAATATCGCGAAAGGCAAAACCTAAAATAAGCCCGACTAATCCTGTACCGCTCATAATGGCTACAGCAAAACTGGTGAGCCCTGCAAGACGCAAAAATAAGTACACGCCAAACAAGATTATAATGATGCTAAAAAAACGCCGTGTCACCACATGTAATAGTTTACTTTCACTTACAAAACCAAGCGGCTTTATCAATAGATACGATAAAGGGCGAGCTAATAAGTAGCAGATAATGATGGCTGTAATACCGAGTGTCAGTGCGGGTAACATTTGCCATGCAGTGTGTAAGAACTGCGTAACTTGTGAGTTTAAATCTTGCCAAGATAAACTATCTACGACCGCCTTTGGTACTATAGGTGTGTTCGATATAAGTAGATTAGCTAATTGATTTTTAAAGATTAAATAATAACTCATTGCACCGTTCCCTGGATAATTGCTTTACTCTTATAAGCTTAGCTCAATG
This sequence comes from Pseudoalteromonas sp. CF6-2, assembly GCF_021729425.1. NCBI lineage: Bacteria > Pseudomonadati > Pseudomonadota > Gammaproteobacteria > Alteromonadales > Pseudoalteromonadaceae > Pseudoalteromonas > Pseudoalteromonas sp. CF6-2. Next base: position 3,058,762 of record NZ_CP091442.1, on the reverse strand, counting down.
CAAATTAGGCGCCATTAGGATTGGCAAGTTGTTTGCACCTTTATAATCATCTAAGCAATTTTTTAGGTCACATATGACTAAAGACAATCGCGGTTTTCAGGCTCACTCGCCGGTGGAAATTCCAATGCGAGGTTGGTGGGATATTAGCAAGCGGGTGTACCATAATTTATCACAAGATAACTTATCATTTGTAGCGGCTGGTGTGGCATTTTATGCACTATTGGCTATTTTTCCCGCTTTGGCTGCGATTGTATCTGTTTATGCTTACTTTGCCTCACCAACCGATATTCATGATCAGCTTGATAAAGTGATTGCCATCTTACCTGCTAGTAGTCGCGATATTATTCTGATGCAAGTCAGTGAGGTGACACAGCAGTCGCAAAAAGTGTTAAGTATGAGTGCAATAGGTACGTTGTTATTGACTGTTTGGAGTAGCAGTAAAGGCTGCCAAGCGCTAATCACAGCTTGTAACATTACCTATCATCAATATAACAAACGACAGTTTTTTGTGGCATTACTGGTACGTTTTCTATTTTCACTTGGCGCGATAGTTGTTGCGCTAGTGGCATTATTGATCATTGGTATCTTACCGATAGTGCTTAATTTAGTAGGCTTAACTGAGCTTATTGATTTAATGATTAAACTCATTACTTGGCCGTTGCTAGCTATTATTTTTAACTGCGCACTGGCATTCTTATATCGGTACGCACCTCACCGTACCCCCGCAAAGTGGCGTTGGATTACGCCAGGTTCGATTATTGCCACTTTATTATGGATTCTCGCATCCATTGGCTTTTCATATTATGTCTCGCAATTTGCAAGTTACAACGAAACGTATGGCTCGTTAGGTGGTGTTGTGATCATGTTGATGTGGCTTTATATCAGTGCTTATTTCATTGTTTTTGGTGCGGCCGTTAATGCCAGTATAGAACAGCAAACACTGGTTGATAGTACTGTAGGGCCAGTAAAAGAAGTCGGCGAGCGCGGAGCAACTGTGGCTGATAGATTAACTAGGCAACAAAATGAGCATTCTAATAAAAAGAATGATTAGCGCGAATTTTACGCATGGTTGTTAGTTAAATTAGCGCCTACAATCATTTCATACAATTTACGGGAGTAAAGTTATGAAAGTGATTCAACAGCTAAATAGCCGTGCCACACAAGATGGCGATGGTGTAAATATTAGCCGTATTCCAGGCTTTGATGGTAAATATTTAGACCCCTTCTTAATGATCGATGAGCTTAAGTCAGATGATCACAGTGATTTTATGGGGGGCTTTCCTGCACATCCTCATCGTGGTATCGAAACCTTTACGTATATCATTAAAGGTGGCTTTGAGCATCAAGATCAAATGGGTAACAAAAAAGCCATCCGTGCAGGCGATGTGCAGTGGATGAGTACCGGCTTTGGTGTCATTCACAGTGAAATGCCATTGGCTGATGCTAAAGAGGGCATGCATGGTTTTCAAATTTGGCTAAATATGCCAAGTGCAGAAAAACTCAGAGCGCCACGCTATCAAGATACTACAGAAGCGCCAGCGCCAATGACTCGCAATGAGCAAGGTGTAGAATTTAAAGCACTTGCTGGGAGCTGGCAATTCGCCGGTGAGCAGCAGGTTTCTAGTCTACAAGACTTAGCAGCTGATGGCATGCTCGCTGATGTAACTTTACCGGCTGGTACACAGTTTTACCATGCGCCGCTTACACAAACCAAGGTGATGCTGTATGTCCATACCGGAGAAATTCATACTGAACAGGGCGGTCCAGTTAAAGCTGGCAGCTTACTGATTTTAGAGCCTGGTAGTGACATTGAATTTAACTCACAAACAGGTGCTGGCGTTTTGATACTTGTAGGCTCGCCACTTAAGCAACCAATCGCCCATATGGGCCCGTTTGTAATGACGACTCAAGCAGAATTACATCAAGCAGTACAAGACTATCAACAAGGTAAATTTGGCACACTATAGGAGGTTATTGTGGGATTACTCGTAAATGGCCAATGGCAAGATAAATGGTACGACACAGACAACAACCAAGGTGAATTTAAGCGAGAGGCAGCCCAGTTACGTAACTGGATCACCGCAGATGGCAGTGCAGGACCAAGTGGTGATGCTGGCTTTAAAGCAGAAAAAGATCGTTACCACCTTTATGTCTCTTTAGCCTGTCCTTGGGCGCATCGCACTTTGATTTTTCGCCATTTAAAAGGCCTTGAAGATTATATCAGTGTGTCGGTTGTAAGCCCTGATATGCTAGAGCACGGCTGGACGTTTGATAAAGACAATCACAGCACCGGTGATGCACTTTTCAATAGTGACTTTATGCATCAAATTTATACGCGTAATAAAGCTGATTATTCAGGCCGTGTTACGGTTCCTGTGCTTTGGGATAAAAAAACGCAGCGCATTGTCAGTAATGAGTCTGCTGAAATTATCAGAATGTTTAATAGTGCGTTTAATACCCTTACAGGTAATGAGCGAGATTTTTATCCACAGTCGCTACGCTCTGAAATTGATGAAATAAACGAGTTTGTTTATCACAACATCAATAACGGTGTGTATCGTGCGGGTTTTGCAACGACACAAGACGCTTATACAGAAGCCTTTGATGATCTGTTTGCCGCTTTAGATAAAATTGAACAGCGTTTAACTGTTAATCGTTATTTAGTGGGCGAAACACTGACAGAAGCTGATTGGCGTTTATTCACCACCTTGATCCGCTTTGACAGTGTGTATGTGGGGCATTTTAAATGTAACTTACGTACTATCGAGAGCTATCCGGCGATCAGCAACTATTTACGTGAGCTATATCAACTTGAAGGTGTGAGTAAGACCGTTGATTTTTATCATATAAAACGTCATTACTATTTTAGCCACACCATGATTAACCCAACTCAAGTTGTGCCAAAAGGTCCTGAAATAGATTACAACCGAGCACATAATCGTGGCTAATTACAGCACGCAATAGCAGCTATTTCAGCTGCTATTGATAACCCTTCATTACGTCTTGAATGGTGTTGATGCCAAACATCACCTTTTGAATAAATGACTCTGAACTCTTCACTAAGTTAAAATTTGGGTGTTGCGACCAGACGGCTTGAAGTTTGTCGTCAAGTATAATTGCTTGGTTGTCTGATTCATTTCTAACAGGGTTATTTGAGTGGATGCTTTGACCTGATTTAGCCGCGGTTTCGAAAAATATAACAGCGTCGTATTGCGCGAGCTCGGTGTTTAAATCGGTGTTCAGGTATTTGAAAAACTCATCAGGGTTATCGGGCCAATAGGCGAGCCCATCTAAACTGCCACGATCGCAAAGCATTAAACGGTCTGGATGTTTGGTGCGTTGGATATGTTCAAGGTGCTTCTGGAGATTATAAATTGCTTGTTGTTGTGCTTTGATTAGACTAGGCGAATCATTACGCTCTATACCACCACTGAACAGCATAGTTGCGGATTCAGGAACAACTACAATTTGATTTGAAAACTCACGTCGTAATAAATCAATTGCCGTTGTTTTACCACCACCAGGTCCACCTGTTAACACAATCCGTTTTTTCACAATTTATCTATCCTATTAGTCATAATAGCTTTAAGTTAATAGCATAAAGTGAAAATGAGAAGTAGCAAAATAGATTTAGATGATATAAATCATGATTATAGCAATCTTAGCAACCAAGCAAACTGAGTGACTTGCTTAACAGGACCTTTCGAAGGTTCATCACTTTTCATTGCTTGATAACCCATCCCTGCGGTAAAAGCACTTGCGATACCGGCTTTGCTTACTGCAAAGCGTTTTAAACGATAATTAAAAGCTTGATGATGTTGGCGTTTTAATTCATCAGCCAAATCCATTTGTTCGCTAAGTGAGCGTACATTTTTTTGAGGCTTATTAATAAAATAATCAATAATCATGATTCATCCTTATCAATATTAAGAAGCTGTTTAAAACTACGTACTGATTTATCAAACCCAATCTTGCTGCTGACATACCCTATATTCTTCCAAAGCCATACTAAACAAAGTAATTGCAAAGCGATTAATGAAATCGCTGATAATATTAGCGATTGACTTAGGGTGAATATCGCAATGCCGATTGTGGCAAGTAAACCAGCCCATAACAACACTAGACCACCTGCGAAACAAACCAGCATAATAATAGTGAGTGCCAACGAGCGTGTTGATAAACGCCACTCAGCGGCTGCTAACTCTTTACATATACCCGCTTGTTTTCGGTAGTCGACGTATAGCTGCTTAGAGTAGTCTGAGAGTTTGGCAAGATGATCTTGCCACTGATCAGCGTTTGACTTCTGATCAGTGGCATCTTGCGTTTTCTCATCTGTAGGTTGAGAAGATTGCATAACAATTACTTACGGCGAATAAGTGCAGTTACTAGCATACCCGCTGCAAACGCAATACCTGCTGTTGCAAGTGGGTTTTCTGAGGCAAGCTGACGTGTTTTGCCGCTGTATTCATTAAATTTAGCACGCGCTACAGCTTGTTTTTCAGAAAGCGTTTTAGCAGAGCTTGACGCACCTTGGCGAACACTGTGCTCGGCACTGGCTGCACGAGTCGATAAAGCATCCACAGCGTGATGTGCTGCTTCAGTTGCTTTATCTGTGAATGGCGCTTCAACTTGAGCCGCTTTTGGATCTACATTACTGTTGCTTGTTGCAGTTGAGTTCGATTTTGTCGTTGCGGTAGTCATAATCATTCCTTAAATATTGCCATTAGTTGGTAAACAACATGTCGCAACCTTCATACCAAATATAAATATCCTTAAGTTTTAATGGTTTATGGTTTTTCGAATTGAATGGTTTTTGTTTTAGCACTATTTTCTCGTAACTCTTGCAGGGTAACTGAGTAAAAATTACAGTGCGATAGAAATAGTGTAACTATTCATTGCTCATTCATTCATCATTTTTGCCCAATAGCATGCCAATAAAACAGGTAAAAAAAATTTTTTCTTTGTTTGCCACTTTTTCCCACTTAATTCAGTAGCTTTGCTTGAGGCCTTATTTTTTCTGGCTTTAGAAGGCGAGTATGATGATCAGCTTACTTGACAAAATGGCTTGTCAAGCCCTAAACTGGAGCACTGTGGTAAAAAGTGGTTTTTAGTGGATCAAATTGGATCGGAAATAATCGTCAGCGATTAACAACCTAATTTTAAGGCAAGCTATGTTTCGGGGTGCGAGCTCTCTGAGTTTGGATGATAAAGGACGCTTTGCGGTACCAACCAAGTACCGAGATGCGATCTTGTCTGAAGATCAGGGCACGGTTATTTGCACTGTTGCTTTAAACGAGCCTTGTTTGTGGTTGTATCCATTAGCTGAATGGTTAGAAATTGAATCACGATTATTAAAGATCTCTAACATGAATCCACGCGCACGCCGTATGCAACGAATGTTGCTCGGTAATGCTACAGAATATCAACTCGATAAAAATGGCCGAATCTTGCTTGCGCCGTCGTTACGGGCTCATGCAGAACTTGGAAAAAAAATCATGTTGGTTGGCTTGATGAATAAGTTTGAAATTTGGGATGAAGATCGTTGGCATGAGCAAATGCGCCAAGATACTGAAATTGAACGCCTAGGTGATTTTGAGGCGAACCCTGAGTTCGATAACTTTTCACTCTAACCACAATAATAAAAAGGCAAAAAATAGCTAATGACAGCGCAATTTGAACATGTCTCTGTACTGATGGACGAAACCATAGATGCTTTGGACATTAAACCCGAAGGCATTTACATGGATGGCACATTTGGTCGCGGCGGACATTCAGGTCAAATTCTTGCGCGTCTAAGTGACCAAGGTCGCTTACAAGCAATCGATCAAGATCCGCAAGCGATTAAAGCCGCCGAAAAATTTGCCGACGATACGCGATTTTCAATTGCCCATACCCGTTTTTCAAACTTAAAAACGGTTGCTGAAGATAACAATTTAATCGGCAAGGTTGATGGTATTTTGTTAGATATCGGTGTTTCTTCACCACAGCTAGATGATGCTGAGCGCGGCTTTAGTTTTATGAAAGATGGCCCACTTGATATGCGCATGGATCCAACCAGTGGTCGCAGCGCAGCACAATGGCTAGCTGAAGCTGAACTTGAAGACATCACTCATGTGATCAAAACCTATGGCGAAGAAAAGTTTGGTCGCCGTATTGCTCATAAAATTATTGAGACTCGTGAGCACACTGCGATTACTAGTACCAAGCAGCTTGCTGATTTGGTCGATGAAGCAGTCCCTGTAAAAGATAAACATAAGCACCCTGCAACACGCACATTCCAAGCGATCCGTATTTATATCAACAGTGAACTTGAAGAAATTCAAACTGCACTGCAAGCCGCTGTTGACGTTTTAAAACCAGGTGGGCGTTTAGTCGTTATCTCGTTCCACTCGTTAGAAGATCGCATTGTTAAGCAGTTTATTAAAAAACAGAGTAAGGGAGAGGCGATACCCAGAGGTCTGCCTTTAACGGACGCACAAATAAACAAAAACCTGACGTTAAAGGCAGTGGGTAAAGCCATTAAGCCTAGCAAAACGGAGATTGAAATGAATCCTCGTTCGCGTAGTTCGGTACTAAGGGTTGCGCAGAGATTGTAATGAAAGCTAAAGCGACGCATCGCCAACCAAATTTATTTAAAGAAATTTTTAAAGGCCTAGGAGCGAATAAGCTGACCTTGGCCTTGTTGGTTGTGATCCTTGCATCGAGCTTAGCTGTGGTTCAAGTGACACACTTAGCGCGTCAACAGCTAATTGAACAGGATAAATTATTGCAAGAGCGTGATGAACTCGATTTAGAGTGGCGCTACTTGTTGGTAGAAGAAGAGTTTTACTCACAGCATGCACGCATCGAAGAAGTTGCGACCATGCAGCTTGAAATGAAAAGGCCAACTAGCCAAGATGAACAGGTGGTAGTACTGCAATGAGAAGCAGAGGGAAAAAGCCAACAAATACCTTGATCACATGGCGCTTTACGCTCGTGTGTTCAGTTGTTCTACTCGTCTTTATGACGTTAGTTGCTCGTGCTGCCTATTTGCAAGTGATTGAGCCTGATAAAGCCCGTTCAGAAAGTGATAAACGCACAGTACGAGTTGAAAAACAACATGTACAACGAGGTATGATTTTTGACCGCAATGGTAAAGAACTTGCTGTTAGTGTTCCTGTTGTTAGCGTTTATGCAGATCCAAAAGCACTTCATAAATCTTTAGTAAGCAAAGTACTCCGTCAAGCCCGTAAAAATGGTGAAGACCAAAATGCCCTTGCTGAAAACACCAATGAGCTCAATAAACGTATTGCCACGTACTATAACCACGATTTACGTTGGCGAGAGCTGGCTGATGTGCTTCGTATTGAGCCAAAGAAAATTAATGCACGCCTACGCGATAACCCTAAACGCCGCTTTGTTTATTTAAAGCGTCAAGTGACTCCCGCTGTAGCAAATTATATTGGTGATTTACGTTTACCAGGTATCCATTTACTTGATGAATCAAAACGCTATTACCCTGCCGGTGAAGTGACTGCGCATGTTATTGGTTTTACTAACATTGATGGCCACGGTATTGAAGGCATTGAAAAACTTTACGAAAAACAACTTACAGGTGTCGAAGGGCAACGTACTATCCGTAAAGATGCGCAAGGTCGTGAAGTGGAAGTACTTGATGAGCGTGAGCGTGTTGAACCCGAAAATATTCAACTTAGTATTGATCAACGTATTCAGGCAATCGCCTATAAGGCTGTTAAGTCGGCAGTGTTGACATATAAAGCAACCTCAGGATCAGCGATGGTTGTTGATGTAAAAACAGGTGAAGTGTTAGCGATGGTTAATAGCCCTTCGTTTAACCCTAATAACCTTAACGATGCAGCACCTCATAAGCGTCGTAACCGTGCTATTACAGATTTATTTGAGCCAGGCTCAACTGTTAAGCCGCTAGCCATTTTAGCTGGTTTAGACTACGGCTCGATCCAACCGGATGACATCATTGATACTTACCCAGGCTGGATGCGCGTAGGTGGCAGCTTAGTACAAGACACACGAAACCATGGTGAAATGACTTTAAGAGAAATCTTGAAGTATTCAAGTAATATGGGTGTTACAAAAGTGAGCCAAACCGTACCGAAAGACTACTTTGTTGGTCTTTATCAAAAAGTAGGTTTCGGAAGCGATAGTGGAACAGGCATGGTCGGCGAAAGTAGTGGCTTATTTTACCCTAATCGACGTTGGTCAGATCATGAGATAGCAGCGCTTTCATTTGGCTATAACCTAGCGGTTAGCACAGCACAAATGGCCCGTTTCTACGCCATGCTTGGCTCGGGTGGTGTAATGCGTCCGCTAACAGTTTTAAAGCAAGATTCAATCCCTGAGGGTGAGCGTGTTTTTCAACAAAAAGACGTTGAGGCCGTAGTTCACATGATGGAGAGCGTATTTGAAAAAGATGGTACGGCTAGAAGCGTTAAAGTTGATGGCTATCGTGCAGCGGGTAAAACCGGCACCTCTAAAAAAGCTGCTGTGGGTGGCTATGGTGACGAATATGTCGGTTACTTTGCAGGTGTCGCGCCGGCTAGTAACCCTCGTTTAGCTGTTGTAGTAATGATTAATGAACCCGGTGGAGATGTGTATTATGGCGGTGCGACGGCAGGCCCTGCGTTTGCAGAGATTGTCTCCAATGCCTTAAGAATTTTAAACGTCGCACCGGACAAAGATGCGGTTGCGTACGTAGAAGGCAAAGATAACGATGCGTGATTTAAAACCGATTCTTAATCATATTGATGTTGAAGCTAATAGCTTATTGGTTAACCAACTTCGTCTCGATAGCCGAGACGTAAAACCTGGCGATGTATTTGTGGCAATTAAAGGACACCAACTTGATGGTGGCCAGTTTATAGATAAAGCCATTGAAAACGGTGCTGTGGCAATCATTGCTGACCGCTTATGTCAGTTTGAGAGCCATTTTGAAGTACTTTTTTTAATTACTGATTTAGCTAAAAAATTGCCTGCTTTGGCCGCTGCTTTTTATGGTCAGCCTTCTAAACAGCTCGAATTAGTGGGGGTTACGGGTACCAATGGTAAGTCAACAACCACAGCTATGATTGCGCATTTAGCCCAGCAGTGTTACAAGTCAGCTGCGGTTATAGGCACCTTAGGTTATGGTCATCCTGATAATTTAACGCCGCTGATGAATACTACGCCTTCAAGTGTTGACTTACAGCGTATTTTAGCTGAATTAAAACAACAGCACACTGACATTGTGGCAATGGAAGTTTCATCCCATGGCTTAGTGCAACAACGTGTTGATCATTGCCAGTTTAAGGCGGCAGTATTTACTAATCTTTCACGGGATCATTTAGATTATCATGGCTCAATGGAAGCGTATGGTGACGCTAAATTGATGTTAATGCGTGACCATAATCCTGAACTTGTCGTTCTTAATCAAGATGATGCGCAAGTTGAATTGTGGTTAGAAAAATACGACTTTAATAACCTTGTTTGTTATGGACACAAAAACTTAACACCTGAAAATGCACGTTTTGTCTATTTCAGTGACGTAACCTATGACAACACAGGTATTTCCGCTAAGTTCGAAACCAGTTGGGGCGATGTACATATTACATGCGCTTTATTTGGTGAATTCAATCTTTATAACTTGGCTGCTGCACTCGCAACGCTTCTTGGCTTAGGGTATCCACTTAAATTATTAGCTGATGCGTGTAGTACTTTGCAGCCTGTTGCAGGGCGTATGCAGGCATTTAGTGCGCCAGGTCAACCAACCTGTATTGTAGATTACGCTCACACTCCTGATGCGCTGGCACTTGCATTACAAGCATTGCAAAAACATGTTCCGGGTGGCGTGAGTTGTGTTTTTGGCTGCGGCGGTGACCGCGATAAAGGCAAACGCCCAATGATGGCAAAAGCTGCAGAAGGGAATGCAGACCGTATTATTGTCACCAGCGATAATCCACGCAGTGAAGATCCTGATGCGATTATTGCTGATGTGATTGCTGGGCTTGAACACCCAGAGCAAGCGCATAGTGAAGCAGATCGCGCGCGTGCAATCAGCTACGCAATAGAACAAGCAAGTGCTGATGATGTCATTCTTATTGCAGGTAAAGGCCACGAAGATTATCAAATTATTGGCGAGCAACGTATCGATTTTTGTGATCGTCAATATGTACAACAACAATTAAAAGAAAAATCGCAAGGGGCGCAGTTATGATCCCTATGGATTTTGATTGGCTAGCAAAGGTTCTAGCAACCGATTACCAAGGTGGTAATCAACAAGTTAAAAATATAAATACAGATACGCGCACACTTTGTGAGGGAGACGTGTTTTTGGCGCTTCAAGGCCCAAACTTTGATGGCCACAAATTTATAGCACAAGCCAAAGAAAAAGGGGCGATTGCCGTGATAGTGGCACATCCTGTTAATGTCGATATTGTGCAGTTTGTGGTCACTGATACACGCATTGCGCTAGGTGAAATTGGCTCAGCCGTTATGGCACAAGTTGCACCTAAAACTATTGCGATTACAGGCAGTGTTGGTAAGACAACCGTAAAAGAAATGTGTGCGGCAATTTTGTCAGGGCACGGTGAAGTGCTTTCGACGAAAGGCAACTTTAATAATGACATTGGTGTGCCACTGACTTTATTACGCCTTGAACCACAGCATGAATATGCGGTGATTGAATTGGGTGCGAATCACATCGGTGAGATTGCTTACACTGTTGCAATGACTAAACCCGATGTCGCCGTGGTGTGTAATGTAGCAGCTTCTCACTTAGAAGGTTTTGGCTCATTACAAGGTGTAGCAACAGCAAAGGGCGAAATCTATGATGGCTTAAAGCCAGATGGTGTAGCCGTGGTTAACTGTGACAGCGATTTTGCTGATTTTTGGCTCGCCAAACTAAATGATCGCAACGTAAAACGTTTTTCTACCAGCAAGCAATTAGATTATTGGGCAGAAGATGTGGTGCTTGATGAACAGGCTCGCGCATCTTTTATGCTGTGTAATCAAGATAAAAAAGTACCTGTCACCCTTGCTCTACCTGGTAAGCACAATATTGCTAACGCATTGATTGCCACAGCCTTAACGACTGAGCTTGGCGTAAGCCTTGAAAGCATTGCATCGGCACTGGCAACCATGGGTGAAGTTAAAGGTCGTGTGAATGTGCTTAAAGTCTCTGACACCCTGACTGTGATTGATGACACTTATAATGCCAATGTACAGTCTGTAAAGGCGGCGATTGATTTATTAAGTGATATGCCTGGTCGTCGCATTTTTGCACTAGGTGATATGGGCGAGCTTGGCGAAGAAGCGCGTTTTTATCATCAACAAGTCGGCGAGTACGCACAGCAAAAAGGGATTGATGAGCTATATAGCTTAGGCGTATTGAGCAAGTCAGCCAGTGATGTATTTGAAAAGCCAAACCGCCACTTCTCAAGCCGCGAACAATTACTACAACAATTGCAGAGTGTGCTTGCTCAGTCTCAGCAAAAAACCACGATAGTTGTAAAAGGGTCACGTAGTTCTCGTATGGAACTAGTCGTCGCAGATTTAGTTAATAGCCAGCAAAATGGCAACAATGGAGTATCGTCATGTTAGTTTGGCTGGCAGAGTATTTAACACAATATTACAGTGGTTTTAATGTATTTTCGTACCTAACGCTGCGCGCGATTTTAGGTATTTTAACAGCATTACTGATATCACTTTATTTTGGTCCAATATTAATCCGTGGCTTGCAAAAGATGCAAATTGGTCAAGTTGTTCGTCATGATGGACCAGAGTCTCACCTGTCGAAAAAAGGCACGCCAACCATGGGTGGCATTTTGATTTTAGGTGCGATTTTTACCAGCACACTGTTGTGGGCTGACTTATCTAATAAGTATGTTTGGGCAACCTTATTTGTTGTGGGATCATTGGGTATCGTTGGCTTTATTGATGATTACCGCAAGGTTATTCGTAAGGATCCAAAAGGGCTGATTGCTAAATGGAAGTATTTTTGGCAGTCAGTCATTGCTTTAGTCGTAGCAAGTGCATTGTACTTTACATCCCAGCAAGCAAGTGAAACGTCTTTGGTTGTGCCATTTTTTAAAGATGTACTGCCGCAACTTGGTTTGTTTTATATCGTCATGACTTACTTTGTAATCGTCGGCACATCGAATGCAGTAAACCTGACAGACGGCCTAGATGGTTTAGCGATTGTACCTACTATTTTAGTGGCTTCGGCCCTTGCTATTATTGCTTACCTTACCGGTAATGTGAATTTCTCAAGCTACTTACATATTCCGCATTTACCACTGGCAAGTGAGCTGGTTGTGGTATGTACCGCGATTGTTGGTGCAGGCCTTGGCTTTTTATGGTTTAACACTTACCCAGCACAAGTCTTTATGGGCGATGTCGGCTCATTAGCGCTGGGCGGAGCACTTGGCATTATTGCGGTACTCGTTCGACAAGAACTTATTTTAATTATTATGGGTGGTGTATTTGTAATGGAAGCATTATCGGTGATTTTACAGGTAGGCTCTTACAAATTACGCGGCCAACGTATTTTTAGAATGGCACCCATTCATCATCACTATGAGTTGAAAGGTTGGCCTGAGCCACGTGTAATTGTGCGCTTTTGGATTATTTCAATCGTGCTAGTTCTTGCTGGCCTTGCTACATTGAAGATCAGGTAAATGACAGTTATTAACGAGATAAAAAATAAAAAAATTACAGTGCTCGGACTCGGTGTAACCGGTCTGGGCATTGTGCGTTTTTTATTATCTCAGAACATCAGCCCTAGGGTAGTTGATAGTCGTCAACAGCCACCAGGTGCAGATTGGTTAAGCGAGCATGCTCGTGAGTTAACGACTCACTTTGGTGATTTAGATAATGCACAGCTGAGCAGCAATGACATTATTATCATCAGTCCTGGTTTAAGCTTAGCGACACCGGCTGTCGCAAACGCAATTGATGCTGGTGTTGAAGTGATTGGTGATGTTGAGTTGTTCGCGCGCCTAACAAATAAACCCATTGTCGCAGTGACGGGTTCAAATGGTAAGTCGACCGTTGTTACATTGGCGTTTGAAGTGCTTAAAGCGGCGGGTTATAAAGTAGGCCTTGGCGGTAACATTGGCACTGCGGTGCTTGATTTACTGTCGCAAGACTGCGATGTGTATGTACTTGAGCTGTCGAGCTTTCAGCTTGACACCACGCACAGCTTAAAAGCCAAGAGCGCTTGCGTACTTAATGTGAGCGAAGATCATTTAGATCGTTATTCAAGCTATCAAGCTTATATAGATTCAAAACAAAGTATTTATAACGGATCAGAGCTTGCTGTCGTCAATGCTATTGATGTGGCAACGCACACAGCAAAACAACCACAAGTAAGCTTTGCCCTTGCGCATGCTGACTATGCACTGATTGAGCATCAAGGTGAGCAATATTTTGCAGCTTATGGGAAACCCGTGTTACCCGCAAGCAGCTTGAAAGTGGTGGGCTCGCATAATCAACAAAATGCCTTAGCTGTAATGGCATTGCTCAGTCCTTTTGACATAACAGCGGCGCATTATGAACAAGCATTCGGCGCATTTACAGGACTTGCGCACCGTTGTCAGTTTGTTGCTGAAATTAAGGGTGTAAAGTATTTTAATGACTCAAAGGCGACCAATGTCGGCGCAACCATCGCAGCCATTGAAAGCCTAGCTGATCAAGCAAAGCAGTTAGTTGTTATTGCGGGTGGTGATGCGAAAGGGGCTGATTTAGATGCTCTAAAACCGTATTTAAGCAGCAAAGTCAAAGCCTTGGTATGTTTTGGTAAAGACGCCAAAGCCCTCGTGGCACTGAGTGAAAAAGGTCACTTAACCACGAGTATGCATGAAGCTGTGCAGCTAGCGAAAAACCTCAGTGTTAATGGTGATATCGTACTTTTAGCGCCAGCTTGTGCCAGTATTGATATGTATAACAACTACATGCAACGTGGTGATGATTTTACGCAATGCGTATTGGCGGAGGCAGTATGATTGCATTTGCAGATATCCGTGACGCATTAACGCCTAAGCAGTCCGCACAGCTTTATGACGTCCCCTTATTGTATTGCATGATAATGCTGATTGGTGTTGGTTTTGTCATGGTAACCAGTGCTTCTATGCCTACCGCTGAAAGGTTATTTGACGACCCTTACCATATTATTATTCGCCATGCGATGTTCCTTGTTATGGGGTTTATCTTATTTTGGATCACAACCAATGTACCTATGGATTGGTGGAAACGAAGTAATCCCTATTTGTTATTGCTTGGTCTTGCTTTGCTTTTATTAGTCCTTGTTGTGGGTCGCGAAGTGAATGGAGCAAAACGCTGGATCCCGATTGGGCCTGTGGGTTTTCAGGTTGCTGAAGCCGCTAAATTATACTTTTTTAGTTACATCGCTGGCTATTTGGTTCGTAAGCGAGAAGAAGTGCAAGAAAACTTAAAAGGCTTTGCAAAGCCTATGGTGGTATTCGGTGCATATGCTTTATTAATTTTATTACAGCCTGACTTGGGTACCGTAGTAGTACTATTTGTTACGACGGTGGGCCTATTATTTTTAGCCGGTGCGAAGCTATGGCAGTTTTTTGTCTTGATTTTAACAGGCGTTGCTGCCGTTGTCGGATTGATCATTGCTGAACCTTACCGTATGGCACGTGTTGTAGGCTTTTTAGAGCCGTGGGAAGACCCGTTTGGTAAGGGGTATCAACTCGTGCAGTCACTAATGGCATATAGCCAAGGGGGCTGGTTTGGGCAAGGTTTAGGTAACAGCGTACAAAAATTGCAGTATCTACCAGAAGCGCATAATGACTTTATCTTTGCTGTAATTGGCGAAGAACTCGGCTTTTTTGGGGTTATGAGTATTTTATGTGTGTTGGCTGTTTTGGTATTCAGGGCATTATTAATTGGTCAAAAGGCACTTAAATGCGGAAAAGAGTATGAAGGCTATTTTGCGTTTGCGATAGGTATTTGGTTTGCTTTTCAAACCATGGTAAATGTCGGTGCAAGTGCTGGTATTTTACCAACCAAAGGCTTAACACTGCCATTTATTTCTTATGGTGGTTCGAGTTTATTGGTGATGACGATAGCCACAGGTGTACTTTTACGTATTGACTTTGAAACTAAAATGGCCACCAAGCAAGCGACTTCAGGAGGTAAGCGATGAGTAAAAAATTACTTGTTGTTGCCGGTGGTACTGGTGGACATATTTTTCCGGGCATTGCAGTGGCTGACTTTCTCAAACAGCAAGGCTGGCAGGTTAGCTGGATTGGTACACCTGATCGAATGGAAGCAACTGTGGTTCCTAAGCACAACATTGAAATTGATTTTATCGATGTCAAAGGGGTGCGAGGTAATGGCATTAAACGGTTAATTAAAGCACCATTTATGGTGATGAATGCGATTTTTCAAGCACGTAAAATTTTAAAAGCACAACGCCCTGATGTGGTACTTGCAATGGGTGGTTATGTGACAGGCCCAACAGGGATTGCAGCAAAAAGTTTAGGTATCCCGTTAGTGATTCATGAGCAAAATGCAGTCGCTGGTATGAGTAACCGTTGGCTAGCCAAGTTTGCCAGTAAAGTATTGGCGGCTTTTCCTTCAGCATTTGCTAAGGGGCAGTGCGAGGTAGTCGGTAATCCAGTGAGGGCAAGTGTTGCTCAAGTTAGTGCAAAACAAACAAGCACACCCATTAATATATTAGTCGTGGGGGGATCGTTGGGAGCGCAGGTGCTTAATCACACTTTACCTGCTGTATTCAGTGCACTTTCAGCGCAAACAACGCTTAATATATGGCACCAAACCGGAAAAAATAATGAACAAAAAGTCACGGCAGACTATCAACAACTAGGTCTTGCTGAAAATACGAAAGTGGCTGAGTTTATTGATGATATGGATAGTGCGTATCAATGGGCTGATTTGGTAATTTGCCGTGCTGGTGCATTAACGGTTAGTGAGATTGCCGCAGCAGGTCGAATGGCATTATTTGTGCCGTTCCCACATGCAGTGGATGACCATCAAACTGCTAATGCTGCTTATTTAGTTAATTCAGGTGCTGCACTGATGATGCAGCAAAACGCGTTTTCTAAAGAGGCGGTGGTGGATTTGTTGACACCGTACTTAATTGCACCAGAAAAAATTTCCATAATGGCAAGCAAAGCAAAACAGCTTGCTATTTTAGATGCCACAGCCAAGGTTGCAAACCGCTGTGAGCAGCTAGTAGATAGAAGAGATTCGTAGTGAAAGAAAGCATGATAAAAGAAAACAACACGCGCCCTGCGATGCGTCGTATCGACACCATCCACTTTGTCGGAATTGGTGGTGCAGGGATGGGTGGTATTGCCGAAGTACTTGCTTTTGAAGGTTACCGTATTACCGGCTCTGATATTGCGCATAGTGCAATGACTGAGCGCCTAATTCATGTTGGCGCAGAAGTGTTTATTGGCCATGATGAAAACAATGTAAAAGATGCCAGCGTTGTGGTGGTATCAAGTGCCATCAATGAGCAAAATCCCGAAATTAAAGCGGCCAGAGCAGCGCGTATTCCTATTGTTCGTCGTGCAGAAATGCTCGCTGAACTAATGCGTTTTCGCCACGGTATTGCTGTGGCAGGAACGCACGGTAAAACAACTACAACCAGCTTAATCGCGAGCATTTATGCGCAAGCAGGTCTTGATCCAACCTTTATAATTGGTGGTCTCTTAAATAGCGCAGGTAGTAATGCCAAAGTCGGTAAGAGTGATTTCTTGATTGCAGAAGCCGATGAAAGTGATGCATCATTTTTGCATTTACAACCTATGGTATCGGTGATCACGAATGTTGAAGAAGATCATATGGATACCTATGGTGGCAGTTTAGAGAAGATGAAAGATACCTATGTCGATTTCATCCACAACCTGCCATTTTACGGTCTCGCTGTTGTGTGTATCGATTCAGACGTTGCTGCTGAGCTTATTCCACGTTTTGGCCGCCCAGTGATCACCTATGGTGAGTCAACGGATGCAGATTATAGAATGCTTAACTTCAGTCAAACAGCTAACACATGCTCGTTCGATGTTGTGAATAAACAAGGTGAAAGCTTACCTGTAACTCTAAATATGCCTGGTAAGCACAACGCTTTAAATGCAACAGCGGCTATTGCTGTTGCCAAAGATCAGCATATTGCTAACCAAGCGATTTTAGAGGCGCTTGCGCAGTTTGAAGGAGTGGGTCGTCGTTTTCAGCATTACGGCACTTTTGATAATGAACGTGGTAATGTCATGTTGGTGGACGACTATGGTCATCATCCATCTGAAGTTGCAGCAACCATTGCGGCAGTGCGCGAAGGTTGGCCTGATAAGCGTTTAGTGATGGTTTATCAGCCTCACCGTTATAGCCGTACACGTGACTTGTATGAAGATTTCGTGAAGGTATTGGCAGATGTCGATCAACTTTTATTACTTGATGTGTATTCAGCAGGTGAAGAGCCAATAGTCGGAGCAGATAGTAAGAGTTTATGTCGTAGTTTGCGTCAACGAGGCAAAGAGCCTATTCATGTTGCCAATAGCTCTGAGCTTGCAGGCGTTCTTGCTAACCTTCTGCAAGATAACGATTTAGTATTAACTCAAGGTGCTGGTAATATTGGTCAGTTAGTTAAGACGCTCGCGGCTACTAACTTATCTATTGAACAACTTAAGCAGGTAAATGTATGAGCCAGTTAAGCGACAAATTTGGCAAAGTAGCAGTACTTTTTGGCGGCACGTCTGCTGAGCGAGAAGTTTCTCTAAAATCAGGCCAAGCTGTGTTGAACGCTTTGCAAAATGTCGGCGTTGATGCCATTGCTTTTGATCCAAAAGACCAGCCGCTGTGGCAATTAAAAGAGTTAAATGTTGAACGTGTGTTCATTGCTCTACATGGTCGTGGTGGTGAAGACGGTACGATTCAAGGTGCACTTGAATTTATGGGGATTCCTTATACCGGTAGTGATGTTTTAGGCTCAGCACTGGCGATGGATAAAGTACGCTGTAAACACTTATTTAAAGCAATGGGCTTAAGTACCGCTCCTTATGCTGTTGTTGATAGCCGTTATGAGTTTGATAGCCAAGCAATTATTAATCAGTTTGGCAAAGTGATGGTTAAGCCGTCACATGAAGGCTCAAGTATTGGTATGGCAGAAGCAAACAGCGCAGAGCAACTAGATACTGCGCTCAACGCTGCATTTAAGTTTGATAGCCAAGTGCTTGTTGAGCAGTGGATCACGGGGCGTGAGTTTACCGTTGCTGTGCTTGGACACGATGTTCAGCCGGTCATTGAGATGACCACGCCAAATGGTTTTTATGACTATCAAGCTAAGTATCAGTCAAGTACAACTCAGTACCATTGCCCTGCGGATATATCTGTGCAAGAAACTGAACTGTTGCAAGATATGGCATTAAAAGCATTTGATTTAGTCGGAGCCAGTGGTTGGGGGCGTGTCGATGCGATGCGCGATGAGCAAGGTAATTTTTACTTACTTGAAGTCAATACAGTTCCTGGCATGACTGAAAAATCATTGGTACCAATGGCAGCAAAAGCCAACGGAGCGAGTTTTGAGCAATTAGTTGTTCGCATTTTGGAGCAAACCCTTTAATATGCATCACTTTTTAGAAAAAGCACAACAGTTAAAGCAGCGGCTCAATTGGTCGTTGATCTTTGGCGTGAGCTTTTTTCTTATCGTGATTTTTAGTTTGATTAAAATCACTACCGGTGTGTCAGATTGGTTGGTTGAAAATAAAGATGCGCAAATAAAGCACTTAGCTGTACAAGGTGAGCCTAAGTATACAGATGAAAAGGCTATTATTAGCGCAATAAAAAAAGCCGACTTATCGAGTTTTTTTGAATTGGATGTTAAACATGTGCAACGCTTAGTACAAAGTTTGCCTTGGGTGGCGACGGCATCGGTCAGAAAGCAGTGGCCTGATACTATTCAAGTGTATGTGGTTGAACATGAAGCGGTTGCACATTGGAATGATGATTTATTGTTAAATCAGTCTGGTGAAGTGTTTCAAGCAAGCAGTGATAAATTACCAAACACATTACCTAAGCTCTATGGCCCTGAAGGGAGTGAGGTAGAAGCATGGACGGCATTTGGTCAATTTAAAGCGATGCTAAAAGTGAATAATTTAGAGCTAACAAGCCTCGCGCTTTCAGAGCGTTTTTCATGGCAGCTGTGGCTTGATAATGGCATTCGCCTCAATTTGGGGCGTAAAGAAAAAGCAAAGCGTGTACAACGTTTTATAGATGTGTATCCGCGCATGGAACAACGTGTAGATGCACAAATTGATGTTGTTGATTTACGGTACGATACCGGTCTTGCAGTGAGCTGGAAGCCATTGCAAGAGGAACAATTAGAAAATAAGAGTAAGGCATGACTAAGTCAGCAGAAAGAAACCTAGTGATTGGATTAGACGTTGGCACCTCAAAGGTAGTGGCCACCGTTGGTGAAATCACCGCAGATAATAAACTCAGCATTGTGGGTGTTGGCAGCCAAGTTTCGCATGGTATGGACAAAGGTGGCGTTAACGACCTTAACCTTGTTTCTGAATCGATTCGTCGCGCTATTGATGAAGCTGAACTAATGGCAGATTGCCGTATCAGTTCTGTTTATTTAGGTATTTCTGGTAAACATATTCAGTGTCAAAACGAAAGCGGCGTGGTTGCGATTAACAACACTGAAGTCACTGATGAAGATATTGAGAATGTGATTCACATTGCACGTTCAGTGCCTATTTCGGCGGAACGAAAAATGCTACATGCGTTACCGCAAGAATACAGTATTGATATGCAAGAGGGGATTAAAAACCCATTAGGCATGAGTGGGGTACGTATGGAAGCGCGTGCGCACATCATTACTTGCTCAAATGACATGGCTAAAAACATAGAAAAATGTGTTGAGCGCTGTGGGTTAGAAGTTGATCAACTGATATTTACTGCATTAGCGTCATGCTATTCCGTTCTGACAGATGATGAAAAAGAGCTGGGCGTGGCTGTTATGGATATCGGTGGCGGAACGATGGATATCACCATTTATATTAATGGTGCGCTTCGTCACTCAGCAGTTATTCCGGTTGCGGGCAATCAGGTGACTGGCGATATTGCAAAAATATTTAGAACACCTATATCGCATGCTGAATCACTCAAAGTACAATATGCGTGTGCAAGCAGCCAAATGGCAAGCAATGAAGACACTATTGAAGTGCCGAGTGTGGGTGGTCGACCTGCACGTATTATGTCGCGTCATACCTTATCTGAGGTTGTTGAGCCACGATTTAGAGAATTATTTGAGTTGGCAATGGAAGAAATACGCCGCTCAGGTTTAGAAGACCAAATTGCTGCCGGTCTTGTCATAACTGGCGGGACGGCAAAAATGACAGGCGCAATGGAAGTGGCAGAAGACATTTTCCAAATGCCTGTAAGAATTGGCAAACCAATTGGGATAGTTGGTTTGACAGATTATGTTGATGATCCTTCGTACGCAACCGCTGTTGGTTTGTTACAATACGGCCGTACAATGCAATCGATGAATGCACAAAAGTCGAAAGCAGAAGGTGATAATAATTGGTGGAACCGTATTACGAAGTGGTTCCAAGGTGAGTTTTAAGACTCAAGTCGGAGAGTAAAGATGTTTGATATAATGGAACAGCACAGCGAAGAAGCTGTCATTAAAGTAATTGGCGTGGGCGGTGGCGGCGGTAACGCTGTTGAGCACATGGTAAAACAACAAATTGAAGGTGTACGCTTCATTGCGGCGAATACCGATGCACAAGCACTGCGTAATTCATCAGCAGATGTCACTGTACAGCTAGGTACGCAAATCACTTCTGGCTTAGGTGCTGGAGCCAACCCTGAAGTGGGTCGTAATTCAGCGGAAGAAGATGCTGAAACAATCCGTGCAAGCCTTGAAGGTGCTGACATGGTGTTCATCGCTGCAGGTATGGGCGGTGGTACAGGTACCGGTGCGGCTCCTGTGGTTGCTAAAATTGCTAAAGAGTTAGGGATCTTAACTGTTGCAGTTGTAACACGCCCGTTTGACTTTGAAGGTAAAAAGCGTGCCGCAGCGGCTGAACAAGGTATTAATGAATTGTCAGAAACTGTTGATTCACTTATTACAATTCCGAACAATAAATTGCTTAAAGTTTTAGGCAAAGGCACGACATTATTAGATGCCTTCGCAAAAGCAAACGATGTGTTATTTGGTGCGGTTCAAGGTATTGCAGAATTAATCACACGCTCTGGTCTAATCAACGTGGATTTCGCCGACGTACGTACTGTTATGTCAGCGATGGGCACTGCGATGATGGGGACTGCGTCAGCGTCTGGCCCAGACCGTGCGCAAGAAGCAGCAGAAGCCGCTATTTCAAGCCCATTACTTGAAGATGTCGATTTAACCGGTGCTAAAGGCATTCTAGTTAATATCACAGCAGGTATGGATATTGCGATTGAAGAGTTTGAGATTGTTGGTAATCACGTTAAAGCGCTTGCGTCAGAAAACGCAACGGTGGTTGTTGGTGCGGTAATTGACCCTGAAATGAGTGATGAGTTACGCGTTACAGTCGTTGCAACTGGTTTAGGTGGCGAGCGTCGTCCACAGTTTGGTATTGTTGATAATGGCTTTAAAAAAGCATCGGGTTCAGATGTGCAAAGCACAACAAGCCAATCGACTAGCAGCATGTACGTGCCAAGCTTTGCAAGCCAAGGTAGTAGCGACGATGTAAGCGTGTCAGCAGGTGTTGATAAGCAAGAATCTGTGAAGCAAAATACAGCAAGTAGTTCAGTATCAAGTAATACTGAAAGCAGCAAAAAGTCTGATAAGTCAGAAGGTGGCGATTATTTCGACATTCCAGCGTTTTTGAGAAAACAAGCTGACTAAGATTTTTTTATGGTATTTTGCCTGAAAAGTAAACAAATTTGGCAGTTGAGTGTATTTATGATACAATCCGCCGTCTAACTGTAACTATAAGTGAGCGAACCTATGATTAAACAGCGTACGATTGCAGAAGTAGTCAAAGCCATAGGAATTGGACTTCATAAAGGTGAGAAGGTCACTATTACTCTCCGACCTGCGAGCGCAAATACTGGGATTGTATTTCGTCGTGTGGACCTTGACCCGGTTGTTGATTTTGAAACAACACCTGAAGCCGTTGGCGATACGCAATTGTGTACCTGTTTAACAAACAAAGATGGTGTTCGTTTATCAACGACTGAGCACCTTATTGCTGCCGTTGCGGCAATGGGGATTGATAATCTAATTGTTGAATTAGATAGCTCAGAAGTGCCGATTATGGATGGTAGTGCATTACCATTTATTTACTTGTTACAAAAAGGCGGCATTAAAGAAGTAAATGCAGCTAAGCGCTTTATTCGTATTAAAGAAAAAGTACGTATTGAAGAAGGCGATAAATGGGCTGAAATAGAACCCTATGATGGTTTTCACATCGACTTTGAAATTGCGTTTGATCACCCAGCAATCAATGAAAGCCGTCAACGTATCGGTTTAGATATTACTACGCAGAGCTTCACTGAAGAAATCAGCCGTGCACGTACTTTTGGCTTTATGAAAGATATCGAGTATATGCATGCTAATAACCTAGCATTAGGTGGTAGCATGGATAACGCAGTTGTTTTGGATGACTTTAAAGTACTAAATCCAAACGGCTTACGTTATAGCGATGAGTTTGTTAAACATAAAATCTTAGACTGTGTCGGCGACATGTTTATGACTGGCCACAACATTCTAGGTAAAATCACGGCTTATAAATCAGGTCATGATTTAAACAATAAACTACTTCGTAAAATTATGGCGACTGAGTCAGCATGGGAATGGGCAACATTTGAGACCCCAGTGACTATGCCTGCACCAGGCCTAGAAGTAGCGACAGCTTAATCGCAAGCATATTACAGTTATAAAAAATGACGCTTTTAGCGTCATTTTTTTTGCCTTGTTTATAATCCAAGAATAGCTTCAAGCTCTACTAACTGATTGATTTGATAAGTTGGTTTAATATCTTCAGGTAATAGAACACCTGGGTGTTGCAACCAGCAAGTATCGATACCCACATTATAACCCCCTAAAATATCGCTGGCTGCTGTATCACCAACCATTAAGATTTGCTCTTTTGGCGGATTGCCCATTAATTGAAACGTGTGCTGAAAAATTTCAGGAGCAGGCTTTGCTTTACCTACTAACTCCGAAATAACGAGCCAATCAAACATATCTTGTAAACCTGTATGCTCTAGGCGTTTTTGCTGTAATTTAGCAAAGCCATTAGTAATAATGCCCAGCTTTGCATGTGGCTTTAACTTTGCCAACAACTCAACAGCACCAGGCAGTGGCACACAAATTGATGCCATCGCATCTAAAAAGCCATCATTAAGAGTTTTAGCGGGAACATTGAGCTTGTTAGCCCACTGGGTAAAACGGGTTATTTGTAGCTCACTGGCAGTGATCTCATGCTTTTGATAGGCAATCCAAAGAGGTTTATTAGTGGCTTGGTAATGCTGATAGTCTGCATCAGTAAATTTTACGCCATAATTGGCGAACATCACCTTTAACCCTTCAAATGCATTAAAACTGAATAGGGTTTCATCGGCATCGAATAATACGTGGCTATACTTCATGGTTATCCTAACTACTGATTAAATAAGCTCGGGTGTAAAAATGGCGCCATTGCGAGTGTAAGCGCTTGTATATAGGTGCTTTCGCGGGTAGCAAGGTGATTGGTTAATAAGCCAATAGCGCCCCCTTGTTGTTTGATATTAACTGTATTGAATGCCTCATCCATGACATCACCCAGTTCTTTACCGGCCAATAAGGCATCGTAAAAAGGTTGCGGTAAGGGGAGGTTACTACTGCGACCAACACTAAATTGTTGTTTATTTGCAATAACTACATATGCAAAGGTTGCTGCACCATAACTAAACTGTTCTGCGCCACCTTCCATTGCTGCATAAAAGTCAGCGTTAAAGTGAGTTTGGCAGTATTTTACGCGGTTTTCAGCACCTATACGGGTCTCATCTTCCCCCAATGGCTGATCAGGCACATCGGAAGGGGCGTGTTCACCTTTGCATTCAATGATATGGTCTGGGAAGTAAAGGCTAAAGACATGTTTAGCTGCATTAATTTTAACAGGGTTCTTTGAACCGACAATAACACGTAATATTTCTTTCAAGCTGACGACTCCATCATTGTTGGTTGAGTCAGCAGTGTACCCGAGTGATTTAAATCGGCAAGTCAACTGGGGCTAAATTTTCCAGTGCACGTTTTTTCAAAATGATGTCTTTGATTAGCGGTGTTAAAACAAGTTCCATCGCTAAGCCCATTTTCCCACCTGGTACAACTAGGGTGTTTATACGTGACATAAAACTACCTTCAATCATGCGTAGATAATATGGAAAATCTACATCTTCAATGCCACGAAAACGGATAACAACAAAGCTTTCGTCTAGTGACGGAATATCTTTAGCGCTAAATGGATTTGAAGTATCAACCGTTGGCACGCGCTGGAAGTTAATATGAGTACGTGAGAATTGTGGCGTAATGTGGTTGATGTAGTCGTCCATACTGCGCACAATTGAGCCCATGACAGCCTCGCGAGAGTGGCCTCGCTCTGAGGTATCACGGATTAGTTTTTGGATCCATTCAAGGTTGATGATAGGCACCATGCCAATAAGCAAATCAACATGCTTGGCTACATCATGGTCTTGATCAACTGCACCACCATGTAAGCCTTCATAAAAGAGGATATCGGTATTGGCTTCTAGGTCTTGCCAAGGAGTAAAGGTTCCAGGCAACTGGTTGTAAGGCACGGCTTCATCAAAAGTGTGCAAGTAGCGTCTAATTTTTCCTTGGCCAGTTTCACCATATTGGTAGAATAATTCTTCGAGTGCACCAAAGTCGTTAGCTTCACGACCAAAATAGCTTATGTGCTTGCCCTCTTGCTGTGCTTCACGAACTTTTTTATCCATTTCAGGACGCGTATAACGATGAAAGCTATCACCCTCAATAAAGGCCGCATCAATATTTAAGCTTCTAAAGATATGCTTAATGGCATTCGTGGTGGTGGTTGTGCCTGCACCAGATGAGCCGGTAATTGCGATAATTGGGTGTTTAGCTGACATAATTGTTCTCGTTATTAGTGAAGTCGTGTTATTTGCTCAAGCACTCAGTTAAAGTAACAAAAAACAAACACGCCTTAGTTATAAAGGTCGAGTATAGTAAGGTCAAGTGACTGGCCAATTAAATAACGCTATCATGAGCGAATAAGAATTAAAACGAGAGAGCAACATGAAATTAATTTCGCCTTTATTTTTTGCGCTGACAAGTACATTTTTATCAACTGCAGTGGATGCTGCGATGCCGAAAAGCGAAATATTATTAGCGGATCTTGATACACCTTATGGCATGAAGGTGTCTCGTATTACCGATGATACAAGCTATAACAATCAACCATTTTTGATTGACCAAGGTGTTTATTATACCCATGAAGTAATTGCTGAGCAGGGGCAATCACAAACTGACTTGTACTATTTTGATTTTGCCAGTCAAAGTGCCTCTAACCTAACAAATTCTCCTGTTAGTGAATATTCACCTACTTTAATGCCTGACAAACAGGCTTTATCAGCCATCGTAGTGGAAAAGGATGGTAAGCAAAAATTGTGGCAATACCCTCTAAAATCAGACCAACAAGCAAGTCGTATTTTTGAATGGATTGAGCCTGTTGGCTACCATGCATGGGGAGCCGACAATGATCTTGTTATGTTTATTTTAGGCGAACCACATACCTTACAATACACATCACTCGCTGCTGCTAATCCTCAAATTATTGCCGGTGATATAGGTCGTACACTTATTTTTGATAAACACACAAACAGCTTTTTGTTTAGTTATAAAAAAGATAACCAGCATTGGTTGGCACGCTTTTCAGCTAAGACGAATGAAGTTGCCGATTTATTCCGACTACCTGACGCAGTACAAGATTTTACATTAGTGAATCACAACACAGTGGCGTATGCGGTTCAAAGCCGTATTTATAAACGTGACTTGAATGATGCAGGGGGGGTGTCGCAGTGGCTTGATTTAGGTCGTTATTGTGAAACCTCAATTACACGATTAAGTTATCATAATCGTAAGCTTGCATTTGTGTGCAATAAATAAGTAACGATTTTCAATAGATTACTGTACTGTGTTTATTATTGAACATTTTTAACAAGGCGCGCACTTGTCTTTATCCGCAGCACAACTTAGTGAACAGCTTATAAAATTAGGCTGTCGTAGTAATTTTAAAATAAAAAATATTAACGAGTTCATGCTTGCTCACTCCAAAGAGGCGTTTTATGTGCATGAGCAAAGTGGTCAGGCTAAATTAATTATAAGGCCTGCTTTTGAAGTGTTTAGCGCTGATTTTGAAGCTTTGGAAGGTATCTCTAGAGTTAAAGACTACTTTCATAGTAGTGAAATGACACGCTTCCCTACGCGGATTTATAAAAGTGCTCAGCCCATTCATTATGGTGTTGCTTTTAAAGTGACAACCACCCAAGCCGTTGAATTATTTATTAAGCGGTTAAGTGCTATTTTAGCACAATGAAAAGGGCCACAGATGTGGCCCTAATCTAATGTGGCTGGTTGTTAGCGTTTAAGAAAACTATTCACTGAGCTTAGCTCACGTTTCTTCAGTGCGATACAATCATTCACTCCTTCCTCTAACTTACTCAAAGTGCGAGCATAGCCAGGTTGTTCAGAGATTTTATCAGTAAAGAAGGTTTTGGTTTTTTCTAAACTTTTCGCATCACAGTTTGCGGTTGTGAAGAATGGCAAGTTTGGTATAAAGAACGGCGGTAAGCTCTTAGTGATAGCATCGTAATTTTTGTAGATCCAATCAATGAACAACGCTTGGCGTTCTTTACCATAACTTAGGCCACCTAATAAAGTACGCATATCTGAGGCTGTTACTTCATCTGTTAGGCTATAATCTAATACCGCTTTTTGTAGCTCAGGCTTTCCGAAATACCCCATCGCAGCTAGCATTTTAGTACGTACTTGCGGATCTTTGGTTGTTTTAAAGGTTTGCTTGTACTTTTCAAGGAGCTTTGCATCGCCGTGATAGGCTGCCAAATTTAGGTAGGTTGAAGCTAAATATGGGTCAACATTTTCAGGGTTATTCAAATAAAGCGCTGCTTGTGCTTTTGCTGTATCAATCACTTTTTGATCTTCGCCATCAAAACCTAAACGGCTAATAACCTGTGCGCGTAATTGTGATACAGCAGCATCTTCATTTGCTTTTGCTGTTAGGCCGTATTGCTTCGCCGCCGGTGCAATGCTGTTACGGATAAATTTCGGCCATAAATCACGGTTGCTGTCATCTTCAAAGACACGTTTTTGCGACGCTAAATAACCAAGGGCTGTATTAGCAACAAGCGGGTGCGCATCGCTTACGAATGCTTCAAGAGTTTGCATTAGATTTGCAGCGGAAATAACGCCTGCATCTAATAGAGAGTCTACCGCCGAAAGAAGCGCTAGGCGCTCTCGCACGGTTAGCTTATCCGCTGCGTTGTCGAGTAGGGCACTAAACTGTGCGTCATCTAATAGCCAGCGGTAATAACCCATGGCGCCTTGATCTGGATAAATCCACTCTGGTTCAAAATCGAGGGTTAGCTGTTGTGTCTCTTTGTTCAGCAATATATTCGCTGTTTCAACTTTATCGCCTGCACCATATTTAATTGCCACCGGAACATTCCAAAGTTGTGCTGGCGCATCAACACCGGCATTCACAAAGCGGCTTTGGCTAATATTAATTTTCTTTCCGTCTTGGGTTACTTTGATTAGTGGGAAAGATGATTGTTCAATAAACGATTTTAATACACTTGCAACGTCTTTATTCGAGGCTTCGCCTAATGCTTGCCAAAGGTCTGCCGCTTCTGCATTTTTATATGAGAACTTCTTCAAGTAAGCTTGAATACCTTGCTGGAATGCCTCTTCACCAATCCAGTTCTCCACCATTGAAAGCACCGCACTGCCTTTACTGTAAGCAAGGCCAAGGCCATCCATGATGTCAGCTTCGGTTTTTATAGGCTTACGTATAGGCTTAGTACTTAAGCGTGCATCGAGTGCCATTACATGGTTTTGTGGTAAGTCTAAGTGTGACTCAAACTCAGGGTTGATTTGTGCGGTGATTTTCGCAGCCATCCAGCTTGCAAACGCTTCGTTTAACCATAAGTCATTCCACCATTTCATGGTGACTAGGTTACCGTACCATTGGTGAGCTAATTCATGGGCAATGATTGATACATTGCGCTCTTTTTTACTACGTGTTGCAGTGGCAAGGTCGACTAGAAGAATATCTTCACGGTAAGTAACAAGGCCTGCATTTTCCATCGCGCCAAATGGGAATTCTGGTACTGCAACTGAATCAAGTTTTTTATAAACGTAAGGGATGCCAAAGTAATCTTCCAGTGCTTTTAATACGCGTGGCATATTTTCTTTTGCGTAATCAGCAAGATGAATTTTACCTTGCGGCGTCAGTACACGACCAGGAATTGGCATGCCTTTAATTTCAAGCTCTTCAAATGGGCCTACAGCCATTGCTACTAAGTAAGAAGGAATAGGCGGCGTTTTATCAAAAAAGTGTGTTGTCATCTCGCCATCAACTTTGGTTTTTAATACAGGTGTGTTGGCATACACTTTTTGAGATGTGGGCGCTGTGATTGTTAGCTGGAATGGAATTTTATAGCTAGGCTCGTCAAATACAGGGAATGCACGGCGGGCATCGCTCATTTCAAATTGAGTAAATAGGTAAGGCGTACCCTGATCAAGTGTTTTATATAAACCGACACTTTGACGGTTGTAAGGTGCTGTAAAATCAATTTTTAAAGTGTATTTACCAGGCTGAATTTTTTCATCACAGGTGAATTTAACTTTACCTGTTTTTAGCATTTCAGCACTGAGGTCGCAGTTCTCTGCACCTAAAATCTTGGCCATACTCACAGCGTAATCAATACCGTTTAGTTCGATATAATTCGTTGCTTTAAGTACTTCAAGGGCAATGTCGGTATGACCAGAAAAATTGTCTTTTGCAGGATCAAGCGTAAGTTTTACTTGTTGTGAGCTAGGCTTGGCAAGCTTTTCGATAACATATTCATTGGCATGGGCTGAGCTAACAGCAAGTGCAACACTCACTGTTAATAGGCTTTTTAAGAACATAAGTATCCCTGATTTTTTGTTGTTAGAAAGGCACCTGCTATGAGGGGCGAAATACCATGCTATCAGGTTTTAATTTGAACAGTAATAAATAGTTAGTAACAAAGTTTGTCAGCTAATGATGGCGGTCGATGAAACGTTGCCAATGTAGTTGCGGGTTGATTTGTCGCACATTTTGTAGCACGGTGTTTAATAGTGGCATATCCGTAAAACGTTGCTCGTTGAAATCTTTAAAACCAAGTAAGTAGTTAAAGGCATCTTTGCTGTTTGCTTGCAGTGCATGAATACGAATTTGTTGTTCAAAGTTGAGCCGTAAGCTACTAATCGCCGTTTTCATTCCTTGTTGGTCAACACTGGGAATAGCACATTTTTGTAAATAACCAGCACGTTCACCTTCACCGGAAAACCAAATGCGTACTTTTTCGCTATAGCGGCCTGATTTAGCCGGTAAATCAAACATTAGCCGTTGTTGGTTTTGTTCGCTTAAAAAGTCTAAGTACTGATCAAGTCCTGCATTAAGTAATGCATTGTGGATGGGTACATAGCGTGGTTTTATCTTACCATGAGTGTGAAAATCAAAGCAGCGAACACCATCACACGTGACAATGTTATCAAGAGTTAAATGACCAATTTCATCGCTGTAGGCACCGGTGTAATAAGCGAACAAAGGCAGCCAAAAGTGCCAATGCTTTGCTTGCTCACGAGGAAGACGTTGGTCACTGTAGATGTAACCGTTATACAGGGTATGTAATTCCATGGCCGAAAAGGGCCGGCGACCGAGATGGGACTTCAACCTAATACCTTGATAATAAAGACGCTTTAAGGAGTATACCTGAACAACGTTTAGTTTCCAGCCTAACGACACTACGACATAGAGCATAGTGTCGTGATAAAATTAATCACAAAGTGCTTTTGCAAGTCCTACAGGCTCAATTTCTACACATACTTGGTCATCATTCCAGTTTAAACCAACCAGTGCATCATCTTCGTTTAGATCTTCAACCCATTCATCAAGAAACTCATCAAGGCCAATTTCAACTGGCGTATAGTCTTGCCATTCGTCTTTGCATTGCGCCTTTGCAGCATCTTCGGTGCCCCAAAGTAATAGGACATCAGTGTCACTAAATTGGTTTGATTCACAGACAACAAAACCACCATCTTCAGCACCCAGTGCCCACATCGTTTCGTTGAGACGAACTTTTTCAACGAAGCTTACTAATTCTGATTCAATTTCGATATCGCTCATTTGCCTAACCCTTACCTTTATTTTCGTGGATCTGTTTGTTGTACCGCCGCTTTATCTGCGAATTGATGGTAAAAGCCAACTAAATTTTCTAGTTGGCTAAAATCAGTTAATTCGCGGAAGCGGATCCAATCTAGCAAGCAGTATAAACTGATGTTGAGGTATTCACAGCTTTTAAATACTGGCTCAGATAAATGATTATTTAAATAGGCTAATGTTTCAGCAATTCGTTCATTCTGTAAATTAAAAAACAGTGTGTCAGTGTGTGTGTCGAATCCTGAGCGTTGACATAGAAGCATTTCTACTAATGAGTCATTACAGGCATTAATGATGGTAAGAAAATTCTCTTGTCGCCAACTCAACAGTGGTTGATTGTTTTTTTCGAATAGGTAGCGAATAATTGAATTTGAATCGGATAGGCTAAAGCCATTATCAATAAGAATAGGAATTTTTCTTGCGGGGCTATGAGTTATCATCGTCTGCCTATCTTGCTCAGAAAATATATCTAAATTTTTAAATACTAAAGCAAGTCCATTTAAATCAGCCCATATTCGAATACGTCTCACAAAGGGGGAGGTTGTTGAACCGAGTAATTCCATGACGATCTCCTGTCGAAAAAAAAGCCGCTGTGAGCGGCTCATTTGTTGGTATTTGTATCAATCTGT
Organism: Pseudoalteromonas sp. CF6-2; assembly: GCF_021729425.1. Taxonomy (NCBI): domain Bacteria; kingdom Pseudomonadati; phylum Pseudomonadota; class Gammaproteobacteria; order Alteromonadales; family Pseudoalteromonadaceae; genus Pseudoalteromonas; species Pseudoalteromonas sp. CF6-2. Next base: position 3,027,648 of record NZ_CP091442.1, on the reverse strand, counting down.
ACGGCTGGTGACTTCAAGTAAGTGATAACCGAACTGAGTCTGAACTGGGCCTTGTACTTGGTTTACTGGAGCAGAGAATACCACTTTATCGAATTCTGGCACCATCATACCGGGTCCAAACTCACCTAATGCACCGCCATCTTGGCCTGATGGGCAATTTGAGTGAGCTCGTGCAAGATCTGCAAAGTCTGCACCTTGTTCTACTTGCTGTTTTAAGTCTAAACAGTGTGCTTCACTGTCTACTAAGATATGCCTCGCGCTGGCTACTGCCATAATTACTCCCCACAATGTGTGTTTTTGTGAATTAAATGAATAGTCTAGTTCAATATTTAACGAACGAACAATTAAATTTATTGTGTAGCTAGCGCTGTTTCTATAGCTTTGCGCAATTTCTCTGACTGCGGTTTGGTTTTGCTGTTAAAGCGCGTCACTGTTTTTCTGTCGGCGGAAACAAGATATTTATAAAAATTCCAGTTTGGTGAGCTAGTTACCTTATTTAAATGCTGAAATACAGGGTTTGCGCCGCTGCCTCTCACTTCACTGGTAGCGAACATGTTGAAAGTGACCCCATAGTTTATGAAACATACATCGGCAGTCTCTTTTTCATCATCTTCTTCTTGGAAAAAATCATCAGATGGAAAACCCAATATAACTAAGCCTTGGTCTTTATATTCTTTGTTTAGTGCTTCTAAGCCTTCAAACTGCGGGGTAAAACCACAGTTGCTTGCGGTATTAACGATTAGCAGTGGTTTATTTTTAAATTGGCATAGGTTTATCGTTTCTTTGGAACGAAGCTTCCGTAATTCAACATTAGTGAAATCATCACATTGTGCTTGTGTTGTGTTTGATGATGCGGGCGTTTGAGCTGCAACCTGAGTGGTTAGAAGAGTTGCACTAAGTAACAAAGCAAATTTATACATGGTTATTTCCTGCTAGTTTTTCCAATCGAATATACGCTAATATGCGCAAAAGTGATCACCAAATATTCGTTTTATGACTATTCGTACAGCAACCTATGATGATTTAGCGGCAATCGTCGCAATCTACAATGAAACAATCCCAGGACGTATGGTAACAGCCGATACCGAAGAGGTAACTGTTACAGATAAAGAAGCATGGTTTTTATCCCATTCTATTAATCGGCCTATTTTTGTATATGAACAAGAAGGAAAGGTTTTAGCATGGATAAGTTACAAGTCTTTTTACGGACGGCCCGCTTACGATGGAACTGTTGAAGTGAGCATTTATATTACCGCAAGTGCACAAGGAAAAGGGCTAGGTAAACGATTGCTGACATTCGCGGAGACCCATGCAAGCACACTTAAAATAAAAGTACTTTTAGCATTTATTTTTAGTCATAACCTACCGAGTATTAAGTTATTTAATCTATTTAATTATAAAGTATGGGGTGAATTGCCAAGTGTGGCAATTATGGATGGAAAACCTTACAGCTTAACTATTTTGGGAAAACATTTAGATTCATAGTTTGTTCATAAACTAATAAAAAAATACGGTGTAAATTGTGCTGCATCGATTTTTTTCGACTACGCTAATTAAGTAATATGATTAATTGGGCGTAGCGTAAAGTGCGAAAGATATTAATTGTTGATAGTAATAGTGTTTTAGCAATGCGAGTAAAGGTGTTACTAGAGCTCATAGGGTGTAGGGTTGAGCTGATACACTTTTCAATGGTTGATAATGCTGTTTTAGCGCAGCAATTTGACCTTGTTGCTGCTTCACACGGTGTACCAACAGATACTATCAAAAAGCTAATGGCGGTATTTTCTCAAGAGCATCTTTTACTTTTGGCACCTAAAGCACAGCGCAGTGATTTACTTGAGCACTTTAGTGAAATTAATCGCTTACTACCTAATGCGGTGGTCATATACCCTTTCTTTGCCAACAAAGAGATCAGCGCTCTATTAGAAGGCGTGCTTGAACTTGATTCCGATAATATCTTAAAACTTCCTACGGTTTTACTTGTTGATCACTGCCCTGAGCGATTAAATACGATCGCGCACAATTTAAAAGGTGCACATATTAAAACCTTCACCGCAGAAAATATATTCTCAGCGGTAGAGTTAGTGAACCAGCATGCAATTGATTTATTAATTAGTGACTTTACCTTTGAAGATGGTACAGGTCTTGAGCTATTTAATAAATTCAAAACATTGCAACCTAATTGCCGTTGTTTACTTTATACCTCTAAGCCTGATCAAGTCTCTATGGTTGCAGCCATTCGTCAAGGTGTTGAAGATGTTTTAATTAAGCCAATAGATGACAATAGCTTGCTGCAATCGGTCCATAAGCTTTGGCAAACTGAATTGTTAAAACGCCACAATGCAGAGTTGGTAGAGCGTCTACAAAACACGGTTGATGCATTAATCGAAAAAGACAGCTTATTACGTGTTATTTTTAAGCACACCCCCGATGCGATCATTCTATTTGATCGTAACGGTAAAATTATTGAGGCCAATGATGCCTGTGAGTCATTATTTGAGAAATCGTTAAAAGAGTTTGAAAATTGCTCGGTGTATGACTTTTTTGACTTAGCTTCGACTACACGTATAAAAGACAAGGTCAGTACACTTAATAAAAATCGTCAATTTAGTTGTGATTTAAAGGTACTGAAGGAAAATGGTGCATCGGTTCCATTGGTGGGCTCGTTCAATGAAATTGACCATCACGGTGAAATAGCACTTGCTGTAATCTTTAAAAATGTTACGCACCTGAAAGAGAAAGAAGAGCTACTTCTTGAAGCAAAAGATACCCTAGAAGAAGAAGTTAAAGCACGCACAGCCCAGTTAGAGCACGCAAAAAATGTCGCTGAAGCTGCCAATCACAGTAAGTCAGAGTTTTTAGCTAATATGTCTCACGAGCTTAGAACACCGATGCATTCTATTCTTAGCTTCGCACGGTTTGGCTTAGAAAAAGTAGCTAATGATGACCTCAGTAAAGAGAAGCTTAATAAGTATTTATCACGAATAGAGCAAAGTGGTGAACGGTTACTTTCTTTACTCAATAACTTGCTCGACTTATCTAAGCTTGATGTTGGTAAATTTCCTTTTAACCCGCAGAAGCATAGCCTGATGAATATCATAAAAACCAGTATTGATGATGTCTCGGGTACAGCACTTGAACGTAATATCACCATTAAATTAATTGCACCTAATACAAACATCACCATTGAGTGTGATGAAGAACAAATTAATCAAATTATGCGTAACTTACTTGGCAATGCGCTTAAATTTAGTGAGCCCAATAGCGATATAGACATAAAGCTGGCGCTAAGCAATGGATCGGCTGAAATTGCAGTTGTTGATCGTGGTATAGGTATACCTGACGACGAATTAGAAAAAGTATTCGCAAAGTTTGAACAAAGCAGTAAAACCAATAGCGGTGCAGGAGGCACCGGACTCGGTTTAGCAATTTGCCGTGAGTTTGTTTTGCTACATCAAGGCACTATTGTGGCAAGTAACAACGAATACGGTGGTGCCACTATTTTAGTGACCCTACCTTTAGAAATTGACTTTCCTCAGCATTTAACAAATGAAGAGCGAGTGCAAAGTAATTATGAAGCTTAATTTAAAATGGAAGAGGGTGAGATGGCCTTAAAACGAATTTTAGCAGTTGATGATGAGCCTTTTAATTTAGAGATCATTGAAGAGATCTTAGAAGAGCTCGATTTTGAATTAAAAATGGTTAATAGTGGTCCAGAATGCTTAGCTGTAGTTGAAGAGTTTGACCCACAAGTTATTTTACTTGATGTGAGTATGCCGCAAATGAGTGGCTATGAGGTATGCCGAAAGCTTAAAGAAAATCCAAACACAGCAAATATTATTGTTATGTTTGTGTCGGCAAGAGGCACAGTTGAAGAGCGTATGGAAGGGTATTCTGTTGGTGCCGAAGATTATATTGTGAAGCCATTTGGGCATGAAGAATTAAAACTGAAGCTTCAGCATCTACACCAAGTACTGATTGAAAAAGAGTCCTTAGAACAACAAGTCGAGGATGCAACATCGACAGCGTTTAACGCGATGGCAAATAGCAGTGAGATGGGGCAAATTGTTAATTATATTGAACATATTGGTTCTATTGATAATGAACAAGAGCTAGGAAAGGCATTGCTCCACTGTTTAAGCTCATTTGATTTACAAAGCAATGTTGAGTTTCGTCTTGATTCGGGGGTAGAGCATTTTTCTGTAACAGGGATATGCTCACCTATTGTGGTTGAACTGTTTGAAATGCTAAAAAATAAAGGCCGCTTACATGAGTTTTCGAGCCGCATTTTAGTGAACTATGAAATGATCAGTTTATTGATTCTCAATATGCCTGAACAAGACCCTGATAAGCATGGCCGAATTCGAGATCATATTTGTTTTTTGGTGAGTGTTACCGAGCAACAGCTTAAAGCGATTATTACTAAAAAAGAGCTTATTCGTCAGCAACAGCAATTAAATGACGCGGTGGGTAAAGTACATAGTAAGTTTCGTGGTTTGATTGAGCTGTTAAATGAGAACCGTCTCAATAATGAAGCTGTTTTTAAACAACTACAGGAAGACCTTGAACAGCGAATACCAACAATGGGCCTTGATGAAGACCAAGAGGTTTTCATTTATCAAAAAGTTGATGAAACGATTCAAAACTCAGTTGCACGTGAAGAGTCAGTACAAGGTGTTAAAGCGGCATTTAAAGAAATTGAAAATGACCTATCGCAATTATTAAAGCAATAATCAAAGTAGCTAGAGGTTAGGCTCTAGGTGCTGGGTTAGCACTTCCTTGTAGGTCGTGTTTTAGCGCGTTTTATATGATGCCGTAAATGGCGACCTACAACTCAATACATCTACTCCTGCCTTTCTCGCCTCAACGAGCAGTATACTTGAAATTATAACAACGATAAGGTTTTTGAATATGAACTGGTTATAAATTGCGCATATAGCAAGTGGTTAACTAAAAATATTCGGGATAAGCTAAATCACTTTTTGAACCATGCGTGAGGTAGTGGCAAAAAGCAAGCCTTGACCCCATGATTCGTAGGTGATGTAGGGGCGTGTTGGGATAGCGCTGTTGTAGAAAGGTTCTTTGGTAGCTTGGAACATGACTGGTTGCATAAAGTGACTGAACCAACTCGTGAGCAAATGAAAAATGATGTTGCTGAATATATGAAGTATTACAATCTGGAAAGGCTACACTCAGCTAATAACGATCAGTCCCCAGTAGTGCATGATAATTCTTTAAGAAAAGTGTCCGGCTGGAATTGATCAAAACAAAGTTCGTTGCTATTAAAATCTAAATACACACTTCTATCTATCCAACATACTTGTTATTAATTTCACTCCATAAATTCAAAAATACCTTAACTTAATAACTCTTAAGTAGCAATTAGTCAATTCTTAAGCTAACATGAATCCATTTTAACCAGCTGAATTAAATGAAAATTTACTATTCTGAACATGATATACCTGCGGATTTATCTAGTGATTTCCTTGTTTTCTTACCTGACCATTATGGTAAGGGGTTTTCATACCTTTGGGATGACTATGGATATAAAACTACATTTAGAGTTTATTTCGTTCATAAAAAGACTAATTTTGATTTAGGCTTCGCAAAAATTCTATTCAAAAATAAAACTAATAGCCATGAGTTTATTAAAAATACATTTCCAGAAGTGAATGGTATTTATGTATTGAGTAATTTACGTCATTATGAATTTGTGTCTATAGGTAGCGAAATTACCTACTATCGTAGGTTAAATAAATACTTTAATAATAACAAGCATATCAATACTTATTTAAAGTTAATTAATGATGCATGCTACTTAAAATTTAATGGGGACGATTATACTAGTTGGAATGGCTTCAAAGATTCTCTCTTAAGAGATTCATCCGGAACTTCAATTTTAGAGAAGGGCTATGCGATAGCCAAAGGAAATTACAAACATTTAGAGAAGTTTACTTTTTCAGTTGATACCCCTTTCAAAAAGAACCTATCTTTTAGCTTTGATAGAAAAGATCAACTATCAGGAAACATCAATTTAATAATTGGAAAAAATGGCAATGGGAAAACTGCCACTTTGCAGAACATTTCCGACATTTTTGTTGGCTTAAAAAGAAATATAGAATCTTGGCCTTATTTTAATAAACTAATAGTTGTCTCTTTTTCACCATTTGAGAATTTCTATTCTGAAAGTGAACTACGAAGAATGCTCAGTCATGAGGAAGAAATAGAAGAAAGACCTGATTTAATCAACGAATATACGTACGTTGGTTTGAAAAGCAGTTCTTCACGATTTGACCTTTCGAGTATAAAAGAAAAAAGCGCTCGCTCTTATATTGATGCCATAAAATATGATAGAGCAAATTCATGGTGGGCACCAACTAGCAAAATAAATTTAATCGATGAGACTCTTAAGCAAGCTATGAAATATAGTTCTATATCTTTCAGGGGTTTAGATGGTAAATTAATAAAGTCTGAGTGTATTTATAATGACTTTACTTTAATCGACAAAGTTGATTTCTCTCATGGACTAATTTTTCTAACGAAAGATGAAAAAGAAATGAAGCTTAGTTCAGGTCAAATGATTTACTCACTTTTTACTCCACGAATAGTAAGTGAAATAAAAGAAGAGTCTTTAATCTTAATTGATGAACCTGAATTATATCTCCATCCAGAATTAGAAGTAGGACTAATTTCTATGCTGAAAGTGATCCTCAGAGATACTAAATCATTTGCAATTGTTGCAACACATTCATCAGTTATAGCTCGTGAAGTTAAAAGTGATTATATTCACGTAATCAGAGATAGTTTAGAAATAGAACAACCCGAAGTTGAAACAATTGGGAATTCATTGGACAGGATAACGGGCGAAATCTTCGGAGACTACGATATAGAAAAACCATTCCAGAAAATGATAGATGACATCCTTTCTAACTCCAAAGACATCGATAAAACAATAGAGGCGCTTACTTCTGAATTCGGAAGTAAAGGTATTTCATACATATATGAACTAAAAAGAAAAAGAAAACTTAATGATTAAAGTAACCGAATTCAAGTTATCCAATAATTATGACGATGGCTTTCTTGGATTTGCTATTAATTCAAGAAAAAAATCAGCTCGAAACATTAATCGGTTATCTCCATTTATACGACGAAGATATCAAGTATATGAGCAGACAATACTAAGATTTAATAAACGCCCTACAGATTCTAATCTATTAAAACATCATGATATGTTAGTGGATTATTTCGGAGACCGTGCTCCTTCCAAAATTAAAGAACAACTTAATGAAAGAAGAGAACGCCGTCTTCGGCATTGTCCTTATTGCGGAAAACCTTGTAAGCCAAGAATCTTGGATCACTTTTTACCAAAGAGTAAATGGCCTGAGTTTTCTATATTTCCAAATAATTTAGTTAATCAATGTGAAAGCTGCTCAAGTAAAAAAGGTAATGACTATTACTGTGATGAAAGCAACGTAGTGAAGTTTGTACATCCTTATTTTTTTGACATTTTAACCCATGTTCGGGTTGATTTTGACTTAAAGGTTTATAACCCTTTACAGCTATTTGATGTTGATATTAAAGTGCGATTTATTATTTCAAATAAGCTCAAATCTAGACATAGAAAAAGAGTTAGGCTCCACTTACGAGAATTATCTGTCAGCTCTTATGCAGAAAAATATGCAAGAATAAAATACGAAGAAAAATTAGATGAAGCTGATGTACAGGCAACTGATATGGTTTTCTTACTAACAGAGCAGCAAAAGGTTCTTAAGAAATTAAGCCCAAATTGCTGGGAAGCAGCTTTATATAAATCGATGTTAAACAACCATGCAATAAAACAGTATTTAATTAATAAGTCTCCAAAATAATCTACTTTAAGTTTTAGTAAAATTAAAAGTAGCGAACCTTAGTTTTAGAGCATAGGTTGGATCTTAAGAAAACTTAAAGTTGAACGTAGCGTTTAGCTAACGACACCCAGCTTGTTTAATGTTCCAAGGTAAAAGCGATTAAAGATTATCAGGCTGCTCAACAAGGAGCTGTAAACAAGTAGAAATATAATCATGTATTCAAAAATGGGGTCGCATCTTGCCTTGTTCCTGTTTATTGCCGAACAAAAAGCTATAAAATGCTCGGGAACAACCCTCAATAAATCAGCGAACTTGCAGTGAGCGCAGTGCAACCTGTGTCAGTGCCACCATCTAGTGGCGCTGGCTCAAATAGTCTGGATTTTAAGCTATCAAGCATCTCTGGGTAGGCCTTTTTCAATAATGCGAATTAAGCGCGCTGTTTTACGTAACTGTTGTTGGCGCTTATGGGTCTGTTGATCAAGCGCCCATTCAATATGCTCTTTTACAAGTGAAGTTGCGCTTTTAAGCGCATCGCTTAATGTTGCCACTATTTCTTCGTTATATTCAGCATTACCTAAGCCTACAGCGAGATTTCTCTGCCATCGCTGGTGGCCTATTCGTCGGATAGGGCTACCTTCAGTATTTTTTAAAAATGTTGTTTCATCCCAAGCAAAAAGAGTTAACAGGTCTTGATCTTTTAATTGCTTTCGCGGGTGAAAATCAGCTTCATCCGTTATTTGACCATAACGATTCCATGGGCAGACGAGCTGGCAATCGTCACAGCCGTAAACCCGATTACCGAGTAAAGGACGGTACTCTTCAGGGATCGCACCCTGTAGCTCGATTGTTAAGTATGAAATACATTTACGAGCATCCACTACATAAGGCTCTACAATCGCGCCTGTAGGGCATAACGTCATGCAAGCGACACATTTACCACAGCCTTCAAAGGTGTTTTCCTCATCGATAGGCAGTGGAATATCAACAAATAACTCACCTAAAAAAAACCAAGAGCCTGCCTCTTTATTGATTAACAAACTATGCTTACCTCGCCAACCTAAGCCTGCTTTTTCAGCAAGTTGCCTTTCAAGTACTGGCGCAGAGTCGACAAATGGGCGAAACCCTAGCTCGCCAACATGCTGCTCAATCTTTTGGCCGAGCTTTTTTAGGCGATTACGAAGTAGCTTATGGTAGTCCCGACCCAAGGCATAGCGGCTGATGTACGCTTTGTTTGTTTGCTTTAAGTTTTTTGCAAAGCTGGCATCGGGGGGCAGGTAATTCATTTTAACTGAAATGACCCTTTGTGTGCCGGGGACTAATTCAGCAGGGCGAGCACGCTTCATACCATGGGCAGCCATGTACTCCATCTCACCATGATAACCTTTATCTAGCCAGCGCTGAAGCTGTGCTTCATGCTTAGTGAGATCGATATCGGTGATCCCCACTTCGGCAAAACCAAGGTCTTTACCCCATTGTTTAATTTGCAAAGCGAGTTGTTGGTAATCGGTAGTAGGAGTTGTCACAGTCAATAAAAAAGTAGCCAAGAAGTGGCTACTTTACCATAAATAGTTAAAACAAAAGAGCTAAAACAGACCTTAAACAAAGCGTTTTAATTGTTGTAGTGTTTGTTGACTTAGTAAATGTGATTGCTCACAATCAGCCAGTGACTCATCTATTTGCTGTTTCGCTTGTTCACCTAATGTCACAATTTGTTCAACACTTTGATGAGTTTGTGTTTGTGTTTGTTCCAGTAAATGTACTGCACTGACTATTTGTTGTAATTGCTGCTGATTTTGCTCAAATTCGCCAAGCATATTACTAAACCCTGCAGAGGTATCACTGATCGCTGTTTCTGCATCGCTAGAATGACTAATTAACTGCTCAGACTCTTTGTTTGTTTCATTAACTAATGTATTCATTTGATTAATGAAGTCACTTATTTGACGAGTCGCATCATTCACTTTTACTGAAAGTGTTCTCACTTCATCTGCAACCACAGCAAAGCCTCGTCCAGCTTCGCCAGCGCGTGCCGCTTCAATGGCTGCATTTAATGCAAGTAAATTAGTTTGATCGGAAAACTCTTCAACCATTTTTAAAATAGCGCGAATATTTTCACTGTTTTCTTTTAAACCTGAAATAGTCGCAGAGAAGTTAGCTAAAATCTGGCTAATCATCGCAACCTTATTTACAAGTGCAGAGAGCTCTGTAGCTGAATTTTTTACAAATGTCAGATGCTCACTATTAATCGTATGTACACTGTCTGTGTTAGCCGAAATATGTTCTAAGCTTGAAGTAATTTGGTTACTTGAATCAGTAATTGTATGGCTAAATTTAATCTGCTGATGGCTAATCTCTGCCGTCTGTTGCATTGACTGAGTCATCTTTGAACTGCTGTCAGCACTGGCTTGCGCACTTTGATAAGTTGTCGCAAGTAGCTCACCTAAGTGTGCCGTAAAGGTATTGTATTGTTCGCTGAGATCTCTGAATTCATCAAATGTGAAGTGTGGTAACTTAGCAGATAAATCAGCATCATGGCGGTTAATGTGCGCTAGTGTGTCACGCATGGCTTGGACTGGGCGTACAATTAAAAAACGCATATAGAAAATAGTAAAAATAAAGCTCGCGACGATGATAAGTGCCATTAACCAAAACAAGCTCATGCTTGCTTGTTGCTCTGAAAGGCTATTGTAAAGCCAGATTAAAGTGATCGCCTGGAATGCAAACACGAATCCTAAATTACCGACAATTTTACGCGTTAAGGTGTAAAAGAAAGTCTGTTCGATAAAATTATACATGCGCATATAGCTACTCATTAAGGTGTTGTGTTGATTCATTTGGACGTTTCTTAGTCTTGTTCAATGCCACTCAATTCAACAGTATAGCTTACTCTTGCTGAGTTACAGTGATTGAAGTGTCATTTGTGTATGACAGGGGAAATTGGTAAAAATACCATCCACGCCATAACTTAACATTAATTCAATATCTTCTACTTTATCGACCGTGTAAGCATAAACTTGAAGGCCTCGTTGTTTTGCATCTGCAACAAATTCATGGTTTATAAAGTTTTTATCTATATGAATGCTGTAGGCATGCAGTTTTTGAGCAAATTCACTGTAATTGATTGGAATTGAAGCCGTAAGAGCGCCAATTTTTACCCATGGTAACTTTTGTTTGAGCCACATGAGTTGATGATGATCAAAAGATGATACCAAAATATTATCTCTTGATATTTTTCCAATACTAATATTTGACTCTACCATCTCAACAAACTTATCTAAAGAAAAAGTGTGTTTTAGTTCAAGGTTTAAAAGCGTTTTATCTTCTACCCAGTCAATGGCATCTTGCAGACAGGGAACAACTTCTCCGTTACCTGCATCATATTGTTGAATTTGCTCTTTTGTGCAGGCATTTACTTTACCGCGACCAGAGGTTGTGCGATCGAGCCAAGTGTCGTGAATGATCATGTAATCATCAAGGCAGCTCTGTACGTCAATTTCGATACCATCTACTGCCAAATCTACTGCGGCAATAATGGCGCTTTTGGTATTTTCTGGATAGGTACCACTGGCACCTCTGTGAGCGAATACTTTCATCATTGCTTATGTTTCCGAGTCACTGACCATGTTTCATAAAAAGCGGCACTAATCACTAATGTACCACCAATAAGTGTGCTAATTGTAGGTTGCTCATGCAAAATTAAAAAAGCGAAAAACGTACCGTATAAAGGTTGCAAACAAGATATTAAACCAGCGGTTGAAGCGGATAAATGTTTTAAGCTTGCTGCAAACAGTGAATGCGGTGCTGCTGTAAAAATAACCCCTACGGTAATTAATAGCAGCCAATTTATTGTATCAACTTGTAATGGTGGTACTTCGACAAACGCGCATAACATAATACACGCGATCCAAGTTTGATAAAGCATGGTTTGTGGGCCGCCATATTGGCTAAAGTAACGCTTATGCACAATATTTCTAAAAGCAAAAAAACACGCTGACAAAATACCAATGGCAATCCCTAGAGTCACATCATTTCCTAAGCTGGCATCAGGAATGAGTAAGTAAATACCCAACATCACCACCAAGGCACTTGCTATATCTTTGAGTTGCGGTTTGCTGCCATGAAAAAAAGGCTCTAAAAATACCGTAATCACAGGGTAAGTAAAAAAGGCAATCATACCCACTGCAATCCCTGCCAATTGCATACCAGCAAAGTAGGTGAGCCAATGAACTCCAACCGTAATGCCAAGTAACAAGGCTATTAGGTAATCACGGCGAGAATGAAGCTTAATGGCTTTGTGTTGAATTGTGAGTAAAATCAGCAAGGCACAGCCCGCAATCGCTGTCCTATAAACGGTAATATCTAATGCACTTAGGCTGACCAATTTGGCAAACAATGCGGTGCCACCGAATAGTAGCACTGCAATATGTAAGTACATAAGGCTCTGTTTGTGCGCCTGCATTACAAACCTTGCTTTTGTTGTTATTAACTCTCTTTGTAACGGTAATCCTTTACTTTGTAAACTCCCTAAATAGGCTAATCCATTCGGTTAGTTCCAATATTTCCAACCTTGCAAGTAATAGTGGAGCACATTAGGCTCATCAAGCGTCGATACTTTTTCATTGTTAGCGCTAATATCGGGGGTGAAAATAAACAGTTGAGCATCATTTTCTGGACGATAAAAGCGAGTGTTAACAGGCAATAACTGGTGGTTACTACACATCAGGTTACACGCCATGACAAAGCCCCATTCACCAAACGACGGTACGTTCAAATGATAAGGCAAAGTATGGGCGAAGCCTGCTGCATTGAGCGTATTGTTGATAGACCAAAATGCCTGCTTCGCAAAAAACGGGCTCGTTGCTTGGGTCACAACAATGCCATTGTCAGGCAAGCTAGCTTTTACTAATTGGTAAAATTGTTTGCTGTAGAGTCGTGCTAAGTTAATCGCCTTAGGGTCAGGTAAATCAATAAAAATGATATCGAACAGTTGCTTGCCTTGCTCAATAAACACATAGGCATCTTGGTGAATAACTTTAACCTTTGGATCATTTAGCGACTGTTGATTAAGGGTTGTTAAGTTGTGATTAGTCCTTGCAAGCTTGGCAACAGCAGGGTCTAAATCGACAAGGGTAATAGACTCTAGTTGCGGGTACTTCAAAAGCTCTCTAGCTGCTAAGCCGTCACCACCGCCTAAAATTAGAATTCGTTTTGCGTTGCCATGGCGCACCATAGCTGGATGAATAAGCGCTTCGTGATAGCGATATTCATCAATCGATGAAAATTGTAAGCCACCATTTAAATAAAGCCGAATATCATCTTTATGGCGAGTCAGAACAATTTGTTGATAAGGCGTTTGCTCTGAGTGGACGACACGATCATCATAGATTTGGCTTTGCCAAAGGTGGGTGAGTTGTTTACTAGCAAATAAACAAAGCACCAATATGAGACTAACTAAAATGAGCGTGAACCTTAGCACCTGTCGACGATGGGTGCTGATATGGTCAATAAAGTACCACAGCAATAACAGCGCAATACTTAAGTTCATTAGGCCAAAGCTTAAGGCTGTTTTAAATACCCCCAGCCAAGGTAAAAATAGAAAAGGGAATAGTAAAGTTGCGAGCAGGGCACCAAAGTAGTCAATTGATAGTACATTGGCAAGGTTTGCTTTTAGCGCATAGTGCTTTTCCATTAAGCGACTTAACAGTGGAATTTCTAAACCAATTAAAATACCTATTAAGGTGGTGAGTAAAATACTAATCGCTTGTAGTGGTAAGCCATACGCATAAGCGAAGTATAGTAATGGCACACTCAAGCCACCTAGTAATGCTAGTAGTAACTCAAAACCGATAAAATAAACCAGCAATGGCTTATCAGGCACGAAGCGAGAAAAATAAGAGCCAACCCCCATTGCCGCCATATACACGCCAATTGTCAGGGAAAATTGGGTGATGCTATCACCTAAAAAATAGGCGCCAGTGGTCGCAATTAATAATTCATAAATTATAGAGCAAAGACCGGCGACAAAAATACTAAACAGTAAAATGTGGCTTTCGCGAATTGACTTACTTACCACCTGGGCCGCCTCGTGAACGGAAACCTGCGCTGCCAATACTTTGCTCACGTAATTGTTTATCAACGTTTATATTGAAGTGGTGATATGAATAAACTTGCCAATCGTGCTCATCATCGCCTTTGCTATAAGCCAACAAAGATGCAACTAGCACAGGCACGAAAAACAACAATGCAATTGGCCAAGCTGGGATATGGGTTTCCATTGCTTTCATAGCCTCTGGGCTTAACGTGTTGATTGGTTTATAAGTAAGTTCAGAGTTTTTTCTCTTTGCGCCAAGTCGATGCAAAATAACAATGAAAGAGAAGCCTGTTATTATGCCAGTGATCCAAAGTAGAGGGTCGATGAAGCTGATGTTGCCTTTGATTGGAATGATGCGAAATGTATAATTGAAATGCTTAGCGCTATTACTGGGGCCAAAGCTACTGCTCACATATGCACTATATTGGCCTTTTTTAGGGAAGTGCACATCATGATAAGCCCTGCTCTTATATTCTCGCCATTCACCTTCAGAATCACGCCCTGATTCAGACCATAGCTCATCAGAATAACTAAATAGATAGTTGCCTTCAGGGTCAAAAATTTCCATATCAATGGCTTTCCATGAATTTAAAGGCAGGCTACCTGTTATTTCTAAACGCATCATTTGGCCATCTTCAGGCACTGTAAATAGGTAGGCTTTGTCTTGTCCATCGTAGTCTTTAAAATTACCATCTTGGTCACTGATTAGGGGCGTCTGTAGGTCTGAACGTATTATTAAGCAGGCCAAAAATGTGATGGCAGCGATAATACAAAGCTTATAGATGTTCATCCGTTACTCCATAAATAAGCTTAAATAGCGATGGTAATGATTACAGCAACACACACTGCAATGCTACTTTCAATAACCGCCACCGCAGTGTTGTTGTCGTGCATTGCTTGGTCGAGGGAGATTTTACTAAAGATAATTTTATCAACGAGGTAGCGCACAATTGGTAAAATTAAAAAGCCAAATAATGCGTCAATAAAGAATAAACTCAGGCTTTGTTGCCAGCTGTGGAAGCCACCAATCAGCGCATGGCATAAGATTATGGCTAATGCCAACATAGTGGCAGAAAAGCTAAGTGCGACGGCTTTATTACCTTTTTCGAGTTGCTCATGAAGGTTGAAACTTGTTAGGCGATCATAGCCTTTGGCAAAAATGATCAGCATCAGTTGCCCGAGTAAATAGAATACGATGGCTGATAACCACGTTCCTTCGCCTGTTAATGCGCCACCAATAATCAGTGCTGCGGCCATATAGTTAGCCGCTTGTACTAGGCCAACCGCCTCGTTTTGTTGGTTGATTAATTGTGCTTCATTGCAGAATAAGCGCAGTAGTAACTTGTCATTCAAAATGCGTGAGCAAGTAAGTAGCACCATACCTAATACGCTGTAAAGTGATACATTCATTAAATCGCTCAGTAGACCTTGACTAGGCCCTGCTAACACAAAACCATAAATAATAGTAATCGCACCTAAGTAGCCGCCAATGGATAAACCTAAAGCACTGTTGGCATTGTCGGTTAATTGGCTGGTGGTGTTATAAGGGGTCGCTAGGTTATAGGACAATTTTGCAACGGCTATAATCGCAATGAACAAACCAATATAGGCGCTGTTATAGGCCATCGTTGATAGGTAGTGGGTTAAGTTAATATCCATATAAATTTGTTAGTGTGTTGTTATTTACCGAAAATATTAACACAGAGTGTTTGCTGCAAAGAATATTAAAGCCCCATTTTTAGCAGAATTAATCAATTTCTTAAAAGTTTCATAGCTTTTGCCTGTCTCATTGTTAGGTTATGGGTTAAAATAACAACATAACCAACTAACAAGATAGTGAATGTCAAAACAGGATCCCAATCTCAGTCGAGAGCAAGAAAAGTACGAAAACCCCGTCCCTAGCCGTGAGTTTATACTTACTCACTTAGAATCTCGCGCTAAACCAGCAAACTTCACACAACTTTGTGACGAATTACAGGTGAATGATACAGAGCGTCAAATTGCGTTCAAACGTCGTTTACGTGCAATGGAGCGCGATGGTCAACTGTATTTCAATAAGTTTAAATGCTACGCATTGATAGATGAATCAGGCCTCGTTAAAGGCAAGGTCATTGGTCATCGTGACGGATTCGGCTTTTTAGAAGTTGAAGGTGAGAGTAAAGATTGGTTTATCGCAAAGCACCAAATGAATATGGTGTTGCACGGTGACATTGTGCTTGCTAAAGGCAATCGCAAAGGTTCAAGTGGCAAATGCGAAGCACGTATTATTAAAGTATTAACTAATGAACGCGCGCCCATCGTCGGCCGTTATTTTGTTGAGCATGGTATCGCCGTTGTTGTGGCGGAAGACCCACGCATAACGCAAGATATTATGATACTGCCCGGCAGTGAAAATGGCGCGCGCCATAATCAAATGGTGCAGGTGCAAATTACCCAAAACCCAAGCCGACATATGAATGCAGTGGGCAAAGTCACCGAAGTTCTCGGTGAACACTTAGCACCAGGGATGGAAATTGAAGTTGCACTGCGTAATCACGATATTCCCCATGTGTGGCCAGAAGCGGTTGAAAAGCAAGTTGCTCATTTAGGGGAATTTGTTGATGAGCAAGCAAAGCAAGGTCGTGTAGATTTACGTGACTTACCACTGGTTACTATCGACGGTGAGGATGCCCGTGACTTTGACGATGCCGTTTATTGTGAGCGTAAACCATCGGGTGGTTGGCGTTTGTGGGTAGCCATTGCCGATGTGTCGCATTATGTAGGTATGAACACACCACTGAATAAAGAAGCGATCGAGCGTGGTAACTCAGTGTATTTCCCTGAGCAAGTTATTCCGATGCTGCCAAAAGTATTATCCAATGGCTTATGCTCATTAAACCCAGAAGTTGACCGTTTATGTATGGTTGCAGAGATGACGGTGTCTGATGCGGGTAAGTTGTCTGGCTATAAGTTTTACGAAGCAGTGATGAACTCACACGCTCGTTTTACCTACACTAAAGTGAATGCGATTTTACAAGGCGATGAAAAGCTGCGTGAAGACTATGCCGAGATGGTGCCGCACTTAACTGACTTACAGCAAATGTATATGGCACTTAAAGCTGCACGCCAAGAGCGTGGTGCGATTGAGTTTGAAACCTTAGAAACACGTTTTGTGTTTAATGCACACCGTAAGATTGAATCAATCGTGCCTGTGGTGCGCAATGATGCGCACAAACTTATCGAAGAGTGCATGATTTTAGCGAACGTATCGGCAGCCCGATTATTAGAAAAACACGAGGCGAGTGCGCTATATCGTGTGCATGATGAACCGGATGCTGAAAAGCTTGGTTTTTTCAGAAACTTTTTATCAGAGCTTGGTATCGAAACCGCGATTTCTGATGAGCCAACACCAAAAGAAATAACCCAAGTGTTAGCAAAATTAGGCGACCGCCCTGAAGCTGAGCTTATTCAAACCATGTTGCTACGCTCAATGAAGCAAGCGGTTTATCAGCCTGATAATATTGGTCACTTTGGATTAGCGTTACCTGCTTACGCCCACTT
This sequence comes from Pseudoalteromonas sp. CF6-2, assembly GCF_021729425.1. NCBI lineage: Bacteria > Pseudomonadati > Pseudomonadota > Gammaproteobacteria > Alteromonadales > Pseudoalteromonadaceae > Pseudoalteromonas > Pseudoalteromonas sp. CF6-2. The sequence goes on along the minus strand of NZ_CP091442.1, from coordinate 3,010,170 downwards.
TACATCGCCAATTCGTCGTTACCCTGATTTAGTGGTACACCGTGCAATTAAAGCTGTGCTTAAAGCGCAAGGCCAGCAAACATCGGGTGAGTACGCATACACTGATGACGAAGTTGATATGTTAGGTGAGCAGTGTTCAACCACTGAACGCCGTGCTGATGACGCAACTCGCGAAGTAGCAGATTGGCTTAAATGTGAATTTATGCAAGACCATGTTGGTGACGAATTTGGTGGGGTGATCTCATCGGTGACTAACTTTGGGTTGTTTGTGCGTTTAGACGATTTACAAATCGATGGCATGATCCACGTAACCAACTTAGGCAATGAATATTTCCATTACGATGGTGCTAAGCATTGCTTGATTGGTGAGCAAACCCACACTGTTTATCGTTTAGGCGATAAATTAACGGTTCAGGTATCATCTGTCAGTCTTGATGAGCGACGCATAAACTTAGTGTTAGCAGGCGAAGCACAGCAAGACCGTTATGCCCGTCGTCGTGGCCGTAGCGCCCCTGCAAAACCAAGTGTTCGTGCCCAGCTAAAAGCAGGTAAAATTCCTGGTAAAAAATCTGAATCAAGTCGCTTTGAAGCAAAATCAGGCGATAAAGACAACGAAAAACGTGGCAAGTCTTCTCCTTCTAAAGGGCGCAAAAAGCCAAGTAGTAAAAAAGCTGATGCAGTAAAAGCCAGTAACAAAAAGAGTAAGAAAAAAGCCACTAAAAAGGCAAAAAGACCGGGTAAGAATGCCCGTAAACGTAATGGCCGAGGAGCAAATAATACGTGAGTAATGAATTAATTTTTGGCTTTCACTCAGTTGAAGCAATTTTAGCAAAAGAGCCTGAGCGCTTTTTAGAAATTTATGCTTTAAAAGGCCGTGAAGACAAACGTTTAAATCCGGTTATTGACCAAGCACGTAAATTCGGTATTTCTGTACAGTTTATGCAGCGTAAAGCGCTTGATAATAAAGCCAATGGTGAGCAACACCAAGGCATTATTGCCAATGTAAAAGCGGCGCGTATGTATAACGAGAAAGATCTAGATGAGATCATTGCCCGTGAAGAAACGCCTTTCTTATTGGTGCTTGATGGTATTACTGATCCGCATAATTTAGGGGCCTGTTTACGTAGCGCTGATGCCGCGGGTGTACACGCGATTATTGTGCCTAAAGATAAATCTGCCAAACTCAATGGTACAGCACGCAAAGTAGCATGCGGCGCAGCGGAAACAGTACCATTGGTACAAGTCACTAATCTTGCACGTACCTTGCGTGAAATTAAAGACGCCGGCGTGTGGGTGGTTGGCACTGCCGGTGAAACAGATACGGAATTATTTGATGCAAACCTGACAGGGCCAATGGCTGTTGTTATGGGTGCCGAAGGAGATGGTATGCGCCGCCTGACTCGTGAGCATTGTGATTTACTTGTTAAAATTCCAATGGCAGGCACGGTATCTAGCTTAAATGTATCAGTGGCGACCGGTATTTGTTTATTTGAAGTGTTACGCCAGCGTAATGCGACCCAGCTATAAAGCTGACTGCAACCCACTGAATATCATTAAATAACCACCTTTATAAAGGTGGTTATTTAATATCTAAAAGCTCTTCAAAAACGTTAACTAAAAATTAATGCTGTGTTAGCTTTTCCTGTGTGTTATCCTTTTATTAGTCATTTAACTGATTAATTCAAAAGGGAAAATATGTTAAAAGGAATCGTGACAATCCTGCTTTTGGCAACATTCATTGTCAATGCAAAAGCCCCTGCATGGGAACAATACGCCAAACTTCCAATGGTTGAGCAGCCAAGCTTATCGCCAAATGGTGAGCTTATTGCGACACTCTATAATACTGATTCGGGCCCAACGATTAGTGTTACTAAGTTTCCTGATATTGATTTTAAGGTGCTGGCACGGTTAAAGAAAAACAAAGACCGTGTTGATTTTATTCGCTGGTCAGGCAATCGCTACATTATCGTTTCGGCAAGTTATCCCGAATATGTAAATGGTCAGTTTTTCAGAGTATCTAGGTTGTACTCTATCAATGTAGAAACCTCTGAAACTAAAGTGCTCACATCTCCACGTTTTACAGATGATCGTTGGTATAAGTATCAGTCGTTTGAGTTAGTATCATCACTCAAGGATGAAACCGATTACGCGCTTATTTCCACCTACGACAAAAATGATAAGGGCTATGTTGTCTATCGTGTGCATTTAGGCACATCTGACTTTGATAAAGTTCAGGGTAATAAAAATGATATTGGTAGCTGGTATGCTGATAGTAAAGGGGTTATCAGACTTGGACTAGCCGTTGAAGAAAAAGACGACGTATTTACCGCATCAATTTGGTACAGAGCAAATAAAGACGCAGAGCTAAAAAAAATTCACTCACAGGTGTGGGGCGAAGATGACACTTTTTCTATTCAAGCTTTATCAAAAGATGGCTCGAAAGCGTATGTGCTCTCTAATAGGGAGCTTGGACGTGAAGCTCTTTGGCTCTATAACATAGAAGCAGGCAAGTTTGAGGAGTTGATTTTTAGTAATGATAAATATGATCTCGATGGCGCAATAACTGATAATGAGGGCGAGTTTATCGGTGTATCTTTTTTTGATGACTACTATCGCACTCACTATTTTGATGACAAAGATGGCGCACAAGAGCGTGAGGTAGCAGGCCTATTTAAAGGAAAGCAAGCCACAATCAGCAGCCGTAGCCGAGATCATACGCGATTATTAGTGTCAGTCACTAACGATGTTACGCCGCCAACTTATTATTACTTTGACTTAAATACTCAAAAAGGAGGTGTTTGGTTATCGAAATACCCTTATTTAGTCAGAAAGTCATTTAGCCCTGTACAAAATTATAGCTTTAAAGCCAGTGATGGTCTGGAAATAACGGGTTACTTTACGCAGCCAGCAAATGTTAAAAATCCGCCATTGATCGTTATGCCGCATGGTGGTCCGCATGCCAGAGATTATAAGTATTTTGACAAAGAGCTTCAGTACCTTGTTGAGTTAGGGTTTTCTGTATTACAAGTTAACTTTAGGGGCTCTGCAGGCTTTGGGAGCGCATTCGAAACGGCTGGTTATTACCAGTGGGGTAAACGCATGCAACAAGATGTGTATGAGGCAATGGATTGGGCAATTGCGCAAGGCTTAGCTAAAAAAGACAATGCCTGTATTTTTGGTGCAAGTTACGGTGGGTATGTTGCCTTAACAGCAGCCTTTCAAGAGCCTAAGCGCTTTAAATGTGTGGTGAGTATATCAGGCGTCTCTGACCTTGAAACTTTTGTTACTAAAACCGATAGACAAGGGAAATACTTAGGTAATATTGTTGATGTTAAAGATGATAAGTCTATCGATGCGTTAGCTGAGGTATCAGCAATAAGAAAAATAAACCATATTAAGGCACCTATTCTTTTAATACATGGTAATAACGATACGCGCGTTAATTATAATCAATCGAAAGATTTCTATGACAAAGCGAGAAAGCAGTTAGATATTAAATATGTTGAAATAGAGGATGGAACACACTTTTTTGACGATCAAGAAAGCCAAGTAAAGTTATTCTCTGAGATAACGCCGTTTTTGAAAAAGCACCTATTATAGGTAGCCTTAGTAACATCTAGATAAAATTTAAATAATAGAGTAATAAAAAAGCCGATGTTTGAAGTTACATCGGCTTTTTTGTATCTATTTCGTGAGATTAGATTTTTGCAAAAGCGTCTTGTAGTGGCGGTACTACTTGCTTCTTACGACTTAGTACACCATCTAACCAAACTTGGTCATTTTCAGACTCAACACCGTAAGCTGTTTCGATAACCGATGTGTCATCCGATGCGATCAGCATTTGCGAGCCTTCTTTCATGATGTCTGTTAGTAGTAGTAACACTGAATGACGACCGCCTTCTTCTTTCAGCTTTGCGATATCAGCTTCAAGGTCTGCTTTAATCTCATCAAATACAGCAAGGTCGATCACTTCTAGCTGGCCAATACCTACTAGCTTACCGTTCATGTTGAAGTCTTTAAAGTCACGCATGACTAAGTCGCGTGCAGGTGTGCCTTCAACCGCTGATTTCACCTTGAACATTTCCATGCCAAGCTCTTTAAAATCTTCGATACCTGCGATTTCAGCAAGTGCTTCAACACACTTGATGTCAGCCGTTGTGCACGTTGGTGATTTAAAGATTACTGTGTCGCTTAAAATTGCACATAGCATGATGCCAGCGATATCTTTTGGAATCTCTACATTATAGAAGTCATACATCATTTTGATGATAGTGTTTGAACAGCCAACAGGACGGATCCAACACTCAAGCGGTGTTGATGATGTTAAATCGCCCAATTTGTGGTGATCAACAACACCGACAACACGTGCTTGATCGATGTCATCAGGTGCTTGCGTTTTTTCTGTATGGTCAACGATATAAACGTCTTCACCTGCGTAGCTAAGCTTTAGCTCAGGGGCTTCGAAACCAAATTTATCTAGGATAAACTGTGTTTCAGGCGATACTTCACCTAAACGCGTTGGTATTGCAGGTTCTTCGATTTGGTTTTTTAAATAAGCAAGCGCAATTGCACCGCAAATTGAATCTGAATCAGGGATCTTATGACCCACTACATACATTGACATTGACGGAACTCCTTTAAATTTGGCGGATATTTTAGCAAAGTCTCTACAGATTGATACATAACAGACATGAAATTTTGTTGATCAATTACAACTGCCAATTAACGGGCTTTTTAGTTACACTTTAAGGTATTGAAAAGTGAGGAAGATACGATGCGTTTGAGCCGAAAAGCATGGAATAATGTGGTGATTATTTCGATGCTGTTGATGATTTTTTTCTTTAACGGTTTGCACAAAAAGCTCAATACTCCCCCTGCGAATGAGGGCGTTCAAGCTCTACTGCCTGAGCAAAGCTTTATTTTAGCAATGGCTTTTCCTGAACTGAAAATTGAGCGCATAGGAACTTCGTGGCGGAGCCAAAAGTTACAAAGCATTACCTGGCAAGCCGATGAACAAACACTAGAGCAATTAGTTGAGCGTTGGCAGCGTCAGCAATTAACCATCGCAGCGCTGCCAGTGAGTAAAATTTCAAAGGCGTCAGCGGATTATGTTGCCTCTGTATGGCTTGCTGGTGAGCAATTGCCAGCGGTGTATCAGCTATATAGCATTGAGCAGCAATACTATTTATTGGATAAGCGGTTACAGCGGGTGTTTGTGCTTGAGCAAGCCGATGTCGTTCAGTTATTTCCGCTATACCCGTTTTAAGAGAGTCATAGATGCCTGAATTACCAGAAGTTGAAGTTAGCCGTTTGGGAATAACGCCGCATGTGCTTGACCAAACAGTAACCAAAGTAAATATTCATAACGCCAGCATGCGTTGGCCTGTGCCTGATGATGTTTATCAATTACAAGGGCTTAAAGTTACGTCCGTTGAACGTAGAGCAAAATACTTATTACTTGGCTGTGAACTGGGTAGTGTTATTTTGCATTTAGGTATGTCGGGTAATTTACGTGTTGTGGATGCTACAGAGCCCTTAAAAAAACATGACCATATTGAGTTTATTTTAGCATCTGGTAAAGCGTTACGGCTTAATGATGCTCGTCGCTTTGGGGCTTGCTTATGGCAAGCGCCAAATGAATGCCATACCTTGCTGTCAAAGCTAGGGCCTGAGCCGTTAACAGAAGAGTTTGTTGCAAAGCGCGTTTTTGAGCAGTCACGCAACAAAAAAGTACCTATTAAACAATTTATTATGGATAACGCTGTGGTGGTTGGTGTAGGTAATATCTATGCTAATGAGTCGCTATTTAAAGCCGGAATTCATCCAAAACGTGAAGCCGGCAAGGTATCATTAAAGCGTTATCAGCAATTAGTGCCCATTATTAAAGAAACCCTTGCAGCGGCGATTACACAAGGTGGCACAACATTAAAAGACTTTGCCCAAAGTGATGGTAAACCTGGTTATTTTGCGCAGCAATTGCTGGTTTATGGCCGCAAAGGCGAGCCGTGCGTTAACTGTAAAGAGCCACTAAAGGAAATTAGATTAGGGCAAAGAAGCACAGTTTACTGTGCTAATTGCCAAAAGTGACTCTGAAAGTAACCATGAAAAAGCACGCCTCGGTGTGCTTTTAAATTATAGTTCAAATGGTGCGACACCGACCGCTTTCATTTTATAGCCAACTTGGGCAATTTCACCCGACCACGTTTCTGTGCTAATCACCCCTGTAACAACGATTGCATCATAAAGGCTCTCAATAGGCACACCACCTTCAATTGTGACATGCACAATTTGGTTTGGTGGCGGTGGTGGTACGTGGATACAGGCACCAAAATATGGTACCAGTAAAAACTCAGTAATCACTTCGCTGTCGCCCTCTAGTGGCACTACAAAGCCAGGCAAACTTACTGATTGGCCGTTCAGTTCTTTAACAACCGGCGCATCTAAATCAGGTTGCACCCAATTTTGTTCTGAACCCTCATGGTTAGCTTGTGCTTGAGTGTCAATTTGTACATGCCCTTGAGGGATTAAGTCTTCCCAAAAAATTTCTTTAGGTTTGCCTGCATTCGCAAAAGTGCAAGATAAAAGCATGGCAACAGCAATAAATTTTTGAAAAAATTGCATAAAATTCCTTAAATTTTGATACTCATGCCATCGGCAAGTGAGTAAAAATATGCGCGGGTTGCAGGTATCAACCCGACGATAAAACCTGCAAACATTATCGCAGCTAATAGCATGAGTTCATAGGCCGATAATAGCGCTATATTAAGGCTTATTCCGGCATGGCTTTGCAAGTAACCTGCGCCGAATAGCATTAAACCGTAGAACAAGGCGACACCAACAAGGCAGCCTAGCCCAGTGATGAGTAATGATTCTGCGCTTATCAATGTAAAAATATGCCAAGGCCTAGCGCCTACCGAGCGCAAAATAGCCAATTCTCTGCGACGCTGATTTAAGCTCGACAGCAGGCTGGTCAACATGCCAAGTAAACTAATAATGACCACCACAATTGAAAAAAGTAATAATATTTTTTCGACAATTGAGAGCATTTCCCACAATTCGCGTAAGGTCACACCAGGCATGATGGCAAGTAATGCCTCCTCTTTGTATTGGTTGATATTGCGGCGTACTTGTAGGGTGTACAATGGCGAATCAAAACCGAGTAGAAAAGCGGTTATTTGTTTTGGTGTGCCGATGAGATCGACAGCATCATGCTGGTCGTGGTCGTGGTCGTGGTCGTGGTCGTGGTCGTGGTCGTGGGCTTTTTCATGTTGATGACTATGACCACCATGAATTTCATCAATCGCTGCAAGTGGAATATGCAAGGTTTTATCAACGGGTGTACCTGTTGCTTGTAAAATACCAACAACGGTAAATGGGTTATCATCATGGTTATGAAAGCTAGTATTACCCATGCCGTGAGCAATCACGACCTTATCACCCAGTTGATAGCCAAGGGATTTGGCTACATCAGCACCAAGAACAACGTCAAATAAGTGATTAAACTCATGGCCGTTTGCAAAGCTTAATGGCTGCTTCTTACCAAAGCGATAGTGAGTAAAGTAGTCCTTGTTTGTGCCAAGCACCGCAAGGCCTTTATGGCTATCACCTAACGACAGTGGAATGCTCCAGCTTACTCCTCGTTGCTTTGCAATATACTGATAACTTTGCCAACTGACGCCGTTATTAGCATGTCCAATACGAAATACAGAAGAGAGCAGCAATTGAATGTCGCCCGTGCGAGCGCCAACGATCAAATCTGTGCCAGAAATGGTATTACTAAAGCTACTTTTGGCATCGATACGAACACGCTCAATCGACATGAGCAACATCACACTAATAGCAATAGTGAATAACGTAAGCAAAGCACTGGCTTTGCGATTGAATAAGCTTTTTGCGGCAAGTTTAAGTAGTAGCATGTCTGCCTCCTTGTAGTTCAACAAGGTCAATGCTGCGTTTGAAAAGGCTGCGCAGGGTCTCATCATGACTGACAAACACGAGTGTGCTATTAGTGGCTGTGGCTTGGGCAAACAGTAACTTCACAAATGCTTGACGGTTTTGTGTGTCCAGTGCCGAGGTTGGTTCATCGGCGATAATGATTTCTGGGCTACCTATAAATGCTCTGGCTGCTGCAACACGTTGTTGTTGGCCAATACTTAATTCACCGACAGCTTGATGCTGTAAGCTGCCTGTTAACCCTAACGCTGTAAGCAGTCGGCTCGCTTCTGCACTAATAGTGGCATTGTTTTGAAGCGCATGGTGTTTGCGAGATGGTGAAAATTGGCAGCCTAATGTCACGTTTTCAATGGGTGATAAGTAAGACAGTAAATTAAAGTTTTGGAAAATATAACCAATATGGTCGGCACGAAAACGGTCGCGTTGGCTATTACTAAGTTGGTTTATTGCTTTGCCAAGTAACTCTATTGTGCCTTTGTTAGGAGTAGCAACACCGGCAAGCAAAGACAGCAACGTTGATTTACCGCAGCCACTCGGGCCATGAAGAAAAACATGTTCGCCTTGATCAATCTGCAATTGTGCAATATTGATCGTTGGCGCCGTTTGTTGTGAGTGCCACTTAAATAGCACATTTGAAAGCGTGATCATAACGACCTATAAGTTGTTACCATCGCCAGTAATTTAATTTTTTACGCATTTTTAGGTTACGAATAAAATTACGTGGTTTTGGCTTAAGTGCTGGATTAGTCAATAGTAATTCATTGCTGGCAGCAAGTACACGTTGACTCGATAAGCCGTCCTGATATGGGTGTAACTGTTGGCAGAAGTGCTCAATTTTAGCCATTAGCTCATCGGGTTCTGTGAGAGCATAATCGATGGCCTGTTCGATTTTGTCTGCATCTGTAATGTCAACGAGATGTTCCCCTGGGTTTTGGTTGCAGAAGGTCACCACAGGCTTACGTTGTAAAATAAACATCAGTAATATCGATGAGGTATCACAGAGCATCACATCCGCTGCTTTTAGAAGCGGTAAAACATTGTCGGTTTCTACAAAGGTTAAGTTTTCATTTTGTAGCGCTTTATATTGCGCAACGAGTTCACTTGGCATTTTAGGATGAAACTGCATTAAAATGCGCCATTTTCCTTGCTCGCTAAAGGCTTTAATTTGTTCATAAAGCTTTGGAGCAAGTGAGATACGCCTAGAAAAAGTCGAGCAAATGAGCAATGTTTTACGCGGATCTTGCTTATCTTCATAGGGGTTATTTTCAATCTCAGAAAAGTAGGGATCAAGTGTTGGCCAACCTGTTTCTTTTACTTGAAAGTAGCCATGCTTCTGAGCAAGCTCTATAAAGGTGGTCGTAGTTGATGGCCCTTGCGTGCAATATAAATCAAAACAGTCACGAATTTTAAAATGATTATCTAGGCCATTATTAACGCGTTTTCCTGAGTTAAAGCCATGAAAAACTTTGACTTTTTTACCAGGGATAAAGTTTGGAACAATATTTCCTGGTAGATAGACAATATCGGGCTGCCATTTTTTTACATCGTTTAATGACATCAAACGTTGTTCTTCTTGGTGAAGAAAATCAGGGTTAACCTCGTCTCCTTCTAGAAACCACTTAACCTCACCGCCATGAGCTAAAATTTCTTGCTGTAGAGGGCGCAAGATGGCGTATGAATAATTCTGTGAAATATACATTAAGTATTTTTTTTCTGCGGTAGCTGCTAAGTAATCCAAGAAAACCTCCTATTGTGAGGGCGCTATTATAGCGAAGTTTTGTTTATGACAGCAAAATTACAGAACATTTAAAGTTTATTGATTTTGTTATGAGAATTGAAAAGCGGATCGTAGCGCAATGATTGAGCTTTCATAGCGTCTAGATTATTATAGGCGGCCATAACCCCAATCCCATACACGTGCTCATTTGAGCATGCCAAATACTTTCGGAGATAGCATGACTAGCTATAAAGTTTTAGACGTAAACGATGATTTACCGATCCGTACCAAAGGTGCGGTACACAGTGGTAAAGTGCGTTCAGTTTATTGGTTAACTGATGAAGACAGCGCTCGTTTAATTAATGAAAAAGGTTACCAAGTTCCAGAGGGAACTGAGCTAGCTATTATGGTTATTTCAGACCGTATTTCTGCGTTTGATTGTATTTGGCAAGGTGAAAATGGCTTAAATGGTGTGCCAGGTAAAGGCATTGCCTTAAACTCAGTGGCATCACATTGGTTTAAGTTATTTGATAAAGCAGGTCTTGCAGGTAATCATATTGTTGATATTCCACATCCTTATGTGTGGATTGTGCGTAAAGCAAGTACAGTAAAAGTTGAAGCAATTGCTCGCCAATATATTACAGGTAGCATGTGGCGTGATTACGCGAAAGGCACACGCAATTTCTGTGGTATTGATTTGCCTGAAGGGCTAACAGCTAATCAAAAGTTAGATGATGTACTTATTACACCATCAACAAAAGGGATTATTACAGGTGTTGCCGAAATTCCTGAGGTGGACGATGTTAATATCACTCGCGAAAACATTACGAATAATCTATCAGTATTTAACTTTAAATCTGAAGATGATGTCGCTAAATATGAGCAATTGCTAGTTGAGGGCTTTAAGCTTATTAGTGATGAGTTAGCACAGCTTGACCAAATCTTCGTAGATACTAAGTTTGAGTTTGGTTACGTAGAAGATATCGATGGCTCAGACAAGCTTATTTATATTGATGAAGTGGGTACGCCTGACTCATCACGTATTTGGGATGGCCCTGCTTATCGTGATGGTAAAATAGTTGAAAATTCAAAAGAAGGTTTCCGCCAATTATTAATTAATAATGTGCCAGACAGTGATGTATTGTTAAATAAAGATCGCATGGGTGAGCGGGAGCAATTAGCAAAAGACTACACATTGCCTGAATCTGTGATGCTTGAAGTGTCTGATACTTATGTTGGTATCGCAAGTAAAATAGTGGGCGAAAAAATAACGATACCAAGCGACCCGCGTGGTGAAGTGATTGCTATTTTAGACAGTGAATACGGTTTGATTAAACACAGTTAAATACCTTTTTAGGCCTAACATTCCTCCAAGGCCTTTATTATTTTTAAGCCAGGTTTGTATTTTAGGTACATCTGCTTGGCTTTTTTCTTGCTTTTCCTGCTTTCAGTCATTAACTTAACACAAGATTAATCTATACTAATTAGCAGAATAAGCTAAGCAAGGAACCAACCTATGTTTTTATTTGCGCATTGGCTTCGCGCGACGTGTGGTCTTGCACTCTTTACCAGTTCAACTTTGTTTGCAGCGGATATTTCATTTGTTGTTCGTGACCAGCTAGGAAATCCGTTATCTGACGCTGTTATTGAGCAGGTTGCAATAAAAAATAATGAATCTACGCCTCTTCCAGTCGCGGTAATGGATCAAGTTAATAAACAATTTTCTCCTACGGTACTGATTGTTCAACAAGGGCAGTTAGTGGACTTTCCTAATAGTGATGATATTCGCCATCATGTTTACTCTTTTTCGCCTGCTAAAGTCTTTGATATAAAACTGTATGCGGGGCAACCCGAAAAGCCTGAAAAATTTGATACCTCAGGTGTTGTGGTACTTGGTTGTAATATCCATGATTCAATGGTGGGCTATATCTATGTCGCTAAAAATCATCGGGCTACAAAAACAAATCATCAGGGAATGGCAACACTTAACGACGTTATATATCCACTAAGTTTAACTATTTGGCACCCAAACCAAGTAAGTGATATTACTTTTAAGCAGTCACTGATTGTAAATCAACCTCCTAAAAAGTTTTATGAAGTTATTGTTGAGACTGTAGAACCTGCACCACGAAATACATTTGGCGAGATGTTTAAGGTAAATAATGGTTAATAGTTTAAGAGGGCGAATTATTGCGCTATGCGTGGGTTTAGTTCTACTTACCACACTGGTGAGTTTATTGAGTTCTTGGTGGTCAACAAATCGTTTTAATAATCAAAAGTTAGTTGAAGATATCAATGTTGCTGAGAATGTGTTCAAGCAGTATCTTAGCGCCAAAGAAAGCTTATTGTTAACGGCTGCGAAAGTGCTGACTGCTGATTTTGGTTTTAAACAAGCTATTGCCACGCAAGATGCCGACACAATCAGTAGCGTTTTAAATAATCACAGTCGACGTATTAACGCAGATTTAATGATGTTAATTGATTTGTCGGGTCAACTTGTATCGGCAAATACTGACTTAGATCATACCTCTGATGAGTTTACCCCTTTGATGCGTGAACTGCTGAAGCATGCTGAGCAATCAAATTTTATTATAATTGATAAAACTTTATATCAGGTGATCCTACTGCCAGTGCGAGCGCCTCGTACAGTGGCATACAGCCTCGTTGGTTTCAAAATTACAGATTTAGTCGCTAAAGAGTTGAAAAACCTGACCACTATGGATGTGAGCTTTATTGGTCAAGAGGATGATGTTGTCGAAACATCGCTCACTGATGAGCTTTATGAAAGCTCAGTACTTGATCACTTCAATAATAAAATGACACATCGTATTTTTGGTGAGAAGCCAGTTTATCGTAATCGTATAATTCAGCTACCTTCATTGTCAGGACATCAGGTTACGGTATTACTTAGTGCAGATTTAACGCTAAGTTACCGAGAATTTGAGCAGCTCTTTTTTACTATCATTATTTTAGCGGTTATTACGGTGTTTATTGGGGTTTTGACCAGTGGCTTTTTAGCTAAAAATTTAACGACGCCTTTATTACAGCTGACATTACTGGCGCAACAATTTGCCCGTGGTAATTATCAGGCAGACTTTGTTGGTAAAAAGCAAAGTAGTGAGATTACAACACTTATCGACGCTTTCAATAACATGGGTAATGATATTAAAGAGCGTGAGCAGCAAATCAGCTTTCAAGCGAGCCATGACTCTTTAACTGGCTTTTTAACCCGCAGTGCCATGCTCGAAAAAATGGAGTCTTTGTTAGGACTTGGCATTGATTACACCTTAGTGGCAATTGATATCAGAGGCCTTCGACATATTAACGATAAACTGGGCCCACGGATTGGTGATGAATGCTTAAAAGCGGTGGCAGAGCGAATTTGTGAGTACTCAGAGCAAATTGGCGGAGTGAATGCTCGAATTGGTGGCGATGAGTTTTTAACTTTATTTCCAAGCCAAAAAGCAGGGCAGCTAAAAAGTAGTGTGATGGAGTTAATGGCTCAATTACAAGTGGCTTATTTGATCCGAGGATTAAATATAAGCTTACGGTTTAGCGCTGGTGTCGTCCATTGTATGTCACAAGGCGTGAACCCTGATGATTTAATGCGCCGTGTATTAATTGCTGTTGATACAGCCTCATCTGAACAAAAAAATGTGCACTACTATCAAGAAGGTGAGGATGAAGAGCATCTTGAACGATTGGCTATTATAGATGAACTAAAGCAAGCGTTATTTGATGATGACGGGCAGCTTTTTATGACCTATCAACCCAAGCTAAATATTAAAACGCAATGTATTGATAAAGTTGAGTCACTGATTCGTTGGCAGCGTAAAGATGGTCAATGGATTTCCCCAGAGTTATTTATCGATTTAGCAGAGCAATCCGGTGTGATTGTTGAGTTAACGTCTTGGGTGGTAAAAACGGTAGTATCACAAGTTGCACAGTGGCAGCAAATGGGAATTTCGATGCAGGCTGCCATCAATGTATCGGCGCAGGATATTGCTTACCCAAGCTTTTACTCTCATTTGTCTAAACAACTTAAAGCACACCAGTTAAGTGGCCATTTAATCACAATCGAGCTTACAGAACGTGACATGATAGAAAATGAAGAGCAAGGGATAAAAGCGCTTGAAAATCTAAAGAGCTTAGGTGTTAAGATTTCTTTGGATGATTATGGTGTGGGACAAACATCACTTGGACGCCTGAAGTCGCTGCCTATTGACGAGTTAAAGCTAGATAAGTGTTTTATTTTAAAGCTAGATCAATCTAAGCAAGACCAATACATAGTTCAATCGACCGTAAGCCTGGGCCATCAACTTGGCTTTTCGGTTGTGGCAGAAGGAGTTGAGAATGAAGCATCTCTTGATTTACTTACACAAATACAGTGTGACTATGCACAAGGGTATTATTTAAGTCGACCTCTCAAGTCCGAACAATTTATTCAATGGTTAGCACAATACAATGAAACATTGTAAATGGCTTATAGGTTTATACTGTTTAGTTAATGTAGCTTCAAGCCTTGCAGCAACGGGCAAGTTGCTGGCAACACCTGGGGTTTCGCAAGTTGAAGGAAGTGCTGGGGGCGGGTTAGTACCGTGGGCGCAATTAGCGGGTTATGCAAGCGCTGATGAAGTGGCAATCAACGGTTTTTGTAGTCGTGCAGATGTAACTGACTACCGCTTAGATGTGTGTGGCGTGCAGTTTAACTTATTCGACCGTGTAGAACTTAGCTATGCGCAGCAGCAGTTTGATGTGCCTGCACTGGACACTCAAATTGAACAATCAATTAGTGCGGCTAAAATAAGGCTTTATGGTGATATTGTTTACAGTGAATGGCCACAAGTAAGCTTAGGCATGCAGCATAAGGAACTACAAAACGGTGCGCTTGCTTCACTTTTAGGCGCTAAGGATACAAAAGGCACGGATGTGTATATTGCAGCAAGTAAACTCCATTTAGGGGCACTTGCTGGATATAATTGGTTTTGGAACACTACTGTGCGTTACAGCGAGGCTAACCAGTTAGGCTTACTAGGATATGGCGGGGAAAACAGTGCTGAAAAATTGTTATTTGAAGCATCCAGTGCTGTGTTTTTAACGCATCAGGTGGCAGTGGGTATCGAGTACCGTGAAAAAAGCAATAACCTTGGTCTTTCGGAGCAAGATTGGAAAGATATATTTATTGCTTGGTTTCCTAATAAACATATTAGTGTCACTGCTGCATGGCTTGATTTAGGGCGTATTGCGGGGGCAGATGATCAAACAGGTTGGTATTTGTCAGTGACAGGATATTGGTAATGAAATATGGTCTTTATGTTTTTGCACTTGTGGTATTGCTGAGTGGGTGTAGAGCAACAAACCAGCTTAGCCTCTATCAACAACTAGATGGACAGCAAGGTATAGAAAAGCTGGTTGATAGTTTTATTAACCAAATCGGGCACGATAGCAGGATTCTTGAGTATTTTAAGCAAGCAAATGTAGCGCACTTTCGCCAAGGTTTCATTTTGCACCTATGCTCAGTCACTGATGGGCCTTGCAGCTATACAGGCGATTCGATGATTGATATTCATACCGGTATGAATATATCTGAAAAAGACTTTAACCGCGTGGTTGAGCTTTTAATAAACGCAATGGACGAGCAGCAAATACCTCAACGGCTGCAAAACACGCTTTTAGAGCGCTTAGCGCCCATGCGTTCAGAAGTGATCAATATTTAAATTAGCTGGTTAACCGCCTCACAAATTTGGCTAGGCTTGATGTCTCTTATTAGTTCACTGTCTATTAATTGCTGGCCGTTGGCAATCAAGGCAATGTAATTCTTTTGCTTCGGAGCGACGGTACTCCAAGGCGATGTGCCTAACCCGACTAATGCTACAAACGGGATATTTGCGGCGGCTGCGATATGCATAGGGCCAGAATCAATGGTGATAAATAAATCTAAAGACGCAACTAAGTCGAGCATTTCTAACATAGAAGTTTGACCGGCTAGGTTTGTGATTGACACGTTACTCTTATTAAGTTTGGCGATTAACTGCTCAGCTTCATCCTTCTCAGAAGGGTCGCCAACAATGTAAAAGTCGAAGTCAGGGTGCTCTTCACTGAGTTTTTCTAAGGTTTGAATGGCGAGATCTTCAGGGTAATGACGGCATCGTTTATTTTTACCACCAAAGTAAATCCCCAGCTTTTTCTTTTTATCACCTTTTAAAAAACTACTTTTTTTAGCTTGTACTTCGGTATTGGGGATTTCAGAGAAAGGAGACCCATGTGTCTCGTTTATTAAACGGCAATAGCGGTAAATATAATGGTGATTTTTATTAAGCTTTAATGCGTGAGTTAGTAGTGGCGAACGTCCATTTTGTGCATAGCCAATACGATATTTAATCTTAGCTACAAAACAAAGGAGCGCTTCTGAAAGAGAGTTTCTGAGTATGATTGCTAAGTCAATATCGGCTTTTTTTAATATACTCGCTTGGCTTAAAAGTGAGCAAGGCTGATGCGTATTAAAGCGATTATCAGCAATAACCTCAATCGAGTGATCTCGAGATAGCATTTCAACAAGATGTGGGCGCGCTAACACATAGATTTTTTTGTTCGGGTAAAGTGTTTTAAGCATTTTTATTGCTGGGGTGCAATTAATTGTATCGCCAATGAACTTGGGAAGTACAACCAGTATATTTCCTTGGATTTTTTTACTATCAATTGTTTGGTTTTTGGGCATTTGAATGAGGCCGAGACGTTTTTATTTGCTATATTCTTGAGAGATTAATCTTTAACTACTTCTTGCTAATGCTTATCTTTTTAACGTCAGATTAGTGAGTTAGCAAGGGCTTTTTTATTCTCAATAAGTTTACTTTTATCTTATTTTTCCAAAGATGATAGAGAGTATGAATGACAATACCCAGCTCATTTTTTGAAAGAATAAGGCTCAATTTTGCTGGGGTTAGACCGTTATTTTCTAATCGAGTTCTTGCCCAGTTATGTATTTATTTGTAGTTTATCATCATAATAAGAAAGTGCGTATGAATATGACATTAAATACAACGTATTATCTAGACTTATTTGAGCTTAAAGTTGAGTTAGTTATTCCAGTTGGAAGGTCAAAATGAAAAATATAATTACGCCAGAGTGGCTCAATAAAAATTATAATAACGCAAATATCATTATTTTTGATGCGGGAATGGTGCGCCCTGGTATGCTTGGCGAGTATGTGCCTCAAGCAATGCTGCCTAATGCACAGCGTTTTGATTTTAAAAAGACGCTAGCAGATAGCACTAACCCTGTACCAAGTATGATGTGCAGTAGCGAGCAGTTTACAGAGCATATGCAGCTTGCCGGTGTAAACCAAGACTCACTGGTAGTCATTTATGAAGACCAAGGCTTATTCAGCTCTGCACGTGCGTGGTGGATGTTCAAAGCAATGGGCTTTGACAACGTTAAAGTTTTAAGCGGCGGTTTGGCTAAGTGGCAGGCACTTGGTTTTGCAACACAAGCAAGCTATTCAGCTGCGACTGGTCAAGGTAACTTTGTTGCTAGCCCCCGTGCTGATTACTTTATCAGTGCAGAGCAAGTGCTTAACTCACTGGATGAACAAAGCACACTAACATTGGATGCTCGCCCTTATGAGCGATTTACCGGCGAACACGCAGAGCCGCGCGAAGGCATGCGCAGTGGTCATATTCCAAATAGTCGCAGTTTGTCACTTGCAAGTGTACTGGATAACGGTGAGCTAAAACCGCTGGGTGAATTACAGGCATTATTTGAGCAACATATTGCAGTGCATCACACCCAGTTACAATTTAGCTGTGGCTCAGGTGTAACAGCTTGTGCAATTGCATTGTGCGCCGATGAATGCGGTTACACCAATTTACGTGTCTACGATGGCTCATGGAGTGAGTGGGGCGCTCGTCACGACTTACCTATTGAAACAGGTCCGCATCAATAAATTTAGCGTAATTTTGCCAGCTGCCGATACTGCTTTTATTCAAAGGCTGGCGAATTTGCTTTTTACTCGCCGTGGCTGAGGCTGCATTGTTTTTATAAAAGGATAAGCAGCTTTCTTGCCAGCTTAAATCGCAAAAAGCATAGAGCTTTTGAGTCTGTTGGGTAGGCTCTGCCACGAGTTGTTCATAGCTTTGTAAAAAAACGTTTTCAGGATACTTGTTGGCAAAATGACTGACTAATGCAGAGTAATCTTGATGGTATGAGGCAATATCTTCAATTGCAAAGCTGTAGTGATGAAACACACTTTGCGGGTTATACAGCTGCCTAAAGTTGGCAATGCTGCAATCTCGCCAGTCCCGCTGCATACAAACTATTTTAGCATTAGGAAAAGCCGCTAATATAAAATCAATATAGTAAAAGTTAAATGGCTGTTTATCACAACTTCTAAGGCCATCACTTAGTTGCTCGGCTCTTTGTTGATAGTTGGTAAGTGCTGCCTTTATTGCCTTAGATGTATATGCTTTATCGAGCATTTCGCTATCAATCACATGAACTGATTGTGTGGCGTGTTGTATGAGTTGCGCAATATCGTTTAGCTCACCGATGCCTTTTAGCTGCTCACTTTGATTAAGGATTTTCTCAATTAAGGTTGTGCCAGAGCGGGGCATACCAACCACAAAAACGGGCGAGAACGCAGAGTCACTACTTTCAATTGCTTGCTGTTTGCTCTTGGTAATAAGTTTTTGACAAAAGTGGCGATGCTGTGTGGTTTGATAATTAACTTTACTGGCTATGGCTTGCTTACTTAGTGCAAAGTATTTAAATGCATTTTTGTAGTCATCAAGGTGCTCATAATTAAGCGCAAGACTATGAAAATACACTTGTTGTTCTATAATGGTTTTTTCTTTATTCGCCAAGGCTTGTAGTTTTTGGATATGTAGCTTGGCATCTACATCAGTATTGAGTTCAGCCTGTGAATAGTGGGCTTGATAAAAGTAAGGTTGCTTTGTAGTTAGTTGCTGTAGCACGTTTTTTGCTTCATCGAACAGTCCGTGAATTTTATTACACACCGCCAAATTATAGCTAATTTGTAGGTTATCTTTGTTGCGTTGGTAGGCTGCTTTTTGCAAGCTAAGGGCGTCGTCATAATACCCTAATCGGGTCGCAATATTGGCTAAGGTATCAAAGTCAGCGGCACTCAAGTCAGTTGTTTGCAAAGCGTCTTGATAATGCACAGCTGCATTACTTACTTTGCCTAACAGTACGTATACCTTGGCAAGGGCTAAATGGTATATCGCAAAAGAGGCTAAGCTGAGCGCTTTTTCAAGCAGTTTAATCGCTTTGTTGATATCGCCCGCAGCAGCGTTGACTTCGCTAAGTAAAAAGTAACAAACGTGGTCTTCAGGGTTTTGCTTTAGGCGCTGCACAAGTAGAAAATGTGCATCGTTTAGTTGCTTGTTGGCTAACAACTGTTGGATATGAGCGCGAAGCGCTTGTTGGGTATCATTTAGCATAAGCGCATAGTATACCAATTCACAATAATACTTAATTATTTTAAGGCTTATACCAATCCCAATAAAAGCCCTGCCTAAAGATGGCAAGGCTTTTATGGGTATGTTTAATCACAGCTCAAAGTTGTAGCTAAACTTCATACCAATAGTACGCGGTGTTGTGGTGTAGTGACCATAAACACGCTGTAGTTCAGGTAGTTCTTTGTTAAGTTCAGCATATTGCGACATACCAGCCCAAGACTTATCACGACGTACAGAAGTAAACGCATATTTATCGAATAAGTTATCTACGTATAGGGTTGCAGACCACATATCGCCGGTAATTTTGGCTGATAAATTGCTTAGTGCGTAACCTGGTAATACTTCGCCGTCTGCTTTTAGGCCGACTTTGGTGATCACATCGCTTTGCGCTGTAATACCGTAGTTTACGCTTAATAGTTTATCGCCTAGGATATCTTGCTCGTAACGAAGACCAAACGAGAATTGATGCTCAGGCGCACCTGGTAAACGGTCGCCTTTAGTACCATCATAGTAGCTTTGGTATTGCGCTAAGTCGTCGGCTAATACGCCAAATAAGTAGGGGGCATCTTCGGTTAATTCAGCCTTTGCATAAGCGTATGTCGCATAGGCAGCCCAGTTATCACCAATCATAGCGCGGCTTGAAAGCTCAATACCTTTTGAATTAGCAGAACCCGCATTCGAAGTAATTAACTCCTGACCATTTACCGTACTGCTACCAACTTGCGCATCTTTCCAATCAACGTTAAAGAGCGCTGCATTGAAGTGTAGGCGGTTACGTAACCATGATGACTTAAAGCCTAGCTCGTAGTTGACTGTGGTATCTGGTTTGTAATCTTCTTCGTTTGGCAGGGCACAAACAATTTGTTGTTCAGGTAATACATCAGGGCAAGGAGCAATACCGTTACCACCACCAATGCGGAAACCTTCACTCACGGTAAAGTAAGCAAGTACACCATTATCGAATGTATAGTTAGCATTAAACTTAAATAAGTTACCGTTATCGCTAGCGCTCACATTTTCCATAACAAGGTTATCTAGTGAATCAAAATCACCAGAATAGAGCGGTGTTGCAGAACCTGATGTTGTAGAAACATCGTATTCGTAAAAACGTGCACCTAAGGTCACATCAAATTGCTCTGTGATGCTGTAGCCAATTTCACCAAAAAGTGCTTTTTCAGTGGTTTCGCTGTCTGAAATTAGAATATACTCAAGATCTTGTTCAACGTTAGGAATGCCGCCACCCCAGTACTCAGTTAAACCAGGTGTGTATTCACGATCATCTGAGTGGCTTTCTAATTTGTTGTAAAAGCCGCCCACAATCCAGTTAAGAGCGCTACTACTATTTGATACTAAACGAAGTTCTTGCGTAAAGGTATCGCGCTCTGAGGTATCGTGCGTGTAGCCAACAAATGAAGGGAAGTCGGCATAACCTGACCAAATATCGTAAAGTAGATCGGTTTGATCGCGCTGACCAGATTGCTCATAGCTAGACCAACCAGATGCAGAGACCAGCTCAGCAAAACCAAGATCTGCTTTTACTTCTAAGCTTAATAAATCATTTTCTTCTTCACCAGGCTCAAGTACACGGGCTACGTTTTCGTATTTACCTGGCACACCTTGCAGCGCACTGCTATTAGCAAGTGAGCCGTATTGCGATGTCGAGTTGCCTCCATTTTCTTGTTTTTGATAGAAGTAGTTAAGCGTTGCATCAACATCTTCGGTTGCAAGCCAGCGAAGTGATAAACGTGCTGTGGTGATTTGCTCATCGTTAACATCACTGACGCTTTTTAAGTTGGCATTTACATCGCTGCTGTCAGAAAAATCAGGGTCCGGGTTTGATACACCCGGCTTTTGAACTACATGGGTGTAATCGATGTAACCTGGGTTATCGTAATAATTTAAGCTAGTACGTAATGCTAGTTTATCGTTGATTAGTGGCGTGTTGAATACCACGCCAAACTCACCACCGGTACCGTCACTTTCGTTGATGCTAAATACATCGCCTGTTACTTTGCCCTCAGTAATATCAAGCTCAGGTTGCTTTAGTAAGTAACGAATCGCACCGCCTAAAGTGCCTGCACCGTATAGCGTGCCTTGTGGGCCGATGAGTACTTCCATGCGATCAACATCAGTTAAACGTAAATCAATACTAAGTGGAATTTCACCAACATAAGTTGCGACTGTGCCGCTATCAGAAATACGATCAGAGGTATTGGTGTTCAAACCACGAACGATAATCGGAGAACTCTCACGGCCACCTTGATCAGAAATCGTTAGGCCTGGCACCCAGCGTGCAACATCTTCTAAATCACTAATATTTTGGTCGCTAATGACATCGCCATTTAGGGCCGTAATATTGAGTGGTGCATCTTGCACAGAACCTGCTCGTCGTGTTGCAGTAATTTGAATTGTTTCAATTGATTTATCGACTTCGATAGCATCTTCTGCTGCAAATGCCATATTGCTATTGATTAAAACCGCAGAAATTGCACTTGCAAGTAGAGCAGGCCTAAAGGTATTCATGTTTGATTCCGATGTAGTTACAGTAAATTTATGCTTAAAAAATAGGCGTAGCTAGTAATTCAAGCTTAAAAGAGATTGATTTAGTGAATTTATATCCAATTATAGTGTATTTTTATTCTTATAGTCATGCGTTATTTGCAATAAAATGCAAAATAATTGAATAAATACTCTATCTGGATGTTAACTATCGGAAAAAGGGCAATGGGTGCAGCCGTTTTTACAGCAATGGCCGCGCTTTAAAAAGAACCAGCGACTAAATACCATGTAGTTGTTTTGCATCGTGTAATCGAGATTTTCAATTAACTTACCTTGATCATAGAAAGGTTTGGCAAAAGCGAGCTGTTGCTTTAGAGGCTGTTGGTATAGTTTGAATAAAAATAAATTTATTTTCTTAATCGTACAATCACGGCACAAACAGGATGTAGTTGCTTCATCAAGTGGTAAAATGGCGGGTAACTCATTACACCAACACGCATTTATATTGTCGACTTGGCAGTTAAGTGTTGCTTTGCATTGTGAGCAAGTAAGGGTTGTCATTCTGTAAAAAGATGCTTTGAGATTGAAAAGGTAAGCATAGCAAATGGATAAATTAGACGCATTAGATGAGTTTGCTCGATTTGGTGAAAACCGATTTGAGGCAATCGCCATTATTACCAGCAGCCCTGACAATCAAGGTGATGTGTATATTGTTACGCAAGACGTTTTTTGTCAGGTTTTACAGCGTGTTATTGACGGTGAAATAGATATCGATGAATTAGAACTTTGGGCAAATGTATTAGAGTCTCGTCAAGACATCGACGAAAGTGCGGTTGAAGGCGCAATCTTTGCCTTAAGTAATAACGAACAAATGGGTGAGTTGAGTAAAAGTACGCTAAAGAAGTTATTAGAACTGATCTTAGGCTGAAAGAGTCTTATATCTTTCAGCCTAAGGTATGTACTTGTTGCTACTTATGATAGTTCAAGCAGGTTTCAACTTCGTTTTTCGAGCCTAAGATCACCGCAACACGTTGGTGGATAGCGTCAGGTTGAATATCCATGATGCGCTCTGTGCCCGTTGAGGCAATACCGCCAGCTTGTTCGATTAACATTGCCATAGGGTTTGCTTCGTATAGTAAACGTAATTTGTTAGGCTTATTTGGATCTTTCGTATCGGTCGGGTAAGTGAAAATACCACCACGACATAAAACACGGTGCACATCACCCACCATTGCAGCAATCCAGCGCATGTTGAAGTTACGACCACGAGGGCCTGTGTCACCAGCAATTAAGTCATTGATGTAATTTTGCATCGCCGGTTGCCAATGGCGCTGGTTAGAGGCATTAATAGCAAATTCGCTGGTGTCTTCAGGTACTTTTGCAAAATCTTCTGTTAATAAGAAGGTACCGTGCGTTTTATCTAAGGTGAAAAAGCGTGTGCCTTTGCCAGTTGTTAATGCCAGCACGGTAGATGGGCCATATAATACATAACCCGCTGCAACTTGGTTTTTACCCGGTTGCATAAAGATACTTGGATCAGCAGGATCCGCGCCATCAGGCGCTGCCATAATTGAGAAAATCGTACCAACCAGTGAGTTAATATCGGTATTTGAAGAGCCATCAAGCGGGTCAAAGGCAACGATGTATTTAGCATCAGGATTACCCGCAACGGTAAAGTCTTCTTCCTCAGAAGCAATGGCTTTTACGTAGCCCGATTCGAGTAAAATGTCTTTTAGAAGCTGATTGGTAAGTACATCTAATTTCTTTTGTGTTTCACCCTGAATATTTTCATCAAGAGTTGAACCTAACACACCTGATAAGGCACCTTGACCAACACGGAATGAAATTTCTTTACATGCCGCAAGCACTGTTCTGATCAATGAGATCAGTTCACGAGGGCAACCATCTTCTAATAATACCGGTGGGAGTCTACGCATTCTATTTTCCTGATAACGTTGTAGCCAGACATTTTTAAGTGTGAGAGAGAATGTCTTAGCAAGCGCTGAATTTCGTCTTAAATAGCTGTTTTTTGTTGGCGATACTTTATACTGCCAAATACCTGTACAGTATTTAAAACGCGAATAACAAAGATAAGATTATGCAAAAAATACCATTACTACGATACCTGCTCTTAGCTGTGCTGCTTACTATAATAACTCAAGCACACGCAGCAATTAAGCCTATAAATGATTTTACTGAAAAAATGAGTCATTTTTCGGGCTATTATTCTTTCTATTATGATTCTGAAAGCGGCAAAGTGTACGTTGCAGTTGATAAACTCAAGCAACCTTTTTTACTTCAGCAAAGCTTACCTTATGGGGTCGGCTCAAATGATATAGGGCTTGATCGAGGGCAACTTGGCAATACCTATTTAGTACAATTTGAACGTTTTGGTGATAAGGTGATGTTACGAGCATTGAATACTTATTATCGGGCGAATACGGCCAACTTGGCTGAGCAGCAAAGTATCAAAGAAGCGTTTGCTTCGAGTATTCTTGCGGGCTTTAGTGTTGTTGCAGAGTCAGACTCAGCGGTACTTGTAGACTATACTCCTTATTTATTGAGTGATGTGCACGGTGTAAGTCGTCGTTTAGCTGCAACTTCGCAGGGGAGCTTTAATTTAGATGGTAATCGAAGCGCAGTCTATTTAGCTCGTTCAAATGCATTTGTGAAAAATACAGAGTTAGAGGCAATACTCACTTTTCAAGGTAGTAACCCTGGTGAGTTTGTTCGTCAAGTGAGCGCTGATCCTCACGTACTTACAGTACATATGCATCATTCTTTTATTGAACTGCCTGATGATAACTACACACCACGTCAATTCCATCCTCAATCCGGTTACTGGAGTATTGAGCATAAAGATTATGCCGCGCCACTTGGTGAGTCTATGTATGTGCGTTACATTCCGCGTCATCGTTTAGCAAAAAAAGATCCGAGCTTGCCAATTAGCGAACCCGTTGAACCGATTGTTTACTATTTAGATCCAGGCGTGCCTGAGCCAGTTAAAACAGCCTTGTTAGAGGGCGCTAAATGGTGGAATGATGCATTCAATGCTGCTGGTTATAAGAACGCATTTATCGTTAAAGTGTTACCTGATGATGCTGATCCTATGGATATACGCTACAACGTGATCCAATGGGTACACCGTGCAACACGTGGCTGGTCGTATGGCAGCTCAGTGATAGACCCGAGGACGGGCGAAATTATTAAAGGCCATGTAACACTGGGTTCATTACGTGTACGTCAAGATATCCTTATCGCTGAGGCATTAGCTGCCCCTTATTTTGAAGGTAATGAAGTTGCTACTCGTTTACAAGCAATGGCTCTTGACCGTATTCGTCAACTAAGCGCTCATGAAATAGGCCACACGTTAGGGATTGCACATAACTTTTCAGCGTCGGTCGCTGATAGAGCATCGGTAATGGACTATCCTCACCCGCTACTTAGTTTCAATGAGCAAGGCAAACTGGATGTGAGCCGAGGCTATGCCTCTGGTATGGGAGTGTGGGACACACAAGTGATAAAATACGGTTATAGCGATTTTACAAACCAAGATGAACCACAACAACTGGCCGCAATTTTAGCTGAAAATAAAAGTAAAGGGCTGGAATTCATTTCGGACAGTGATGCACGTGCTAAAGGGGGCGCTCATCCAACGGGGCATTTGTGGGATAACGGTCGTTCACCAAGTGATGAGTTAATGCGTGTACTTGATGTTCGCAAACAAGCGCTGACGAGCTTTGGTATTGAAAATATCAAAACGGGGACTGCGTTATCGCAACTAGAAGAAATGCTGGTGCCACTTTATTTATTCCATCGCTATCAAGTTGAAGCTGCGGTTAAATTAATTGCCGGTGTTAATTACGAATATGAAGTACGTGATGGCTCAGAGCCAAAAGGGGCGCAAGTTGTAGCTAAGCAAACCCAGCAGGCGGCTGTTGATGCACTCCTTGCTACACTAAAAGCTGAGAATCTAGTTTTACCTGAGTCAGTGTTAGCGCTTATTCCACCAAAAGCGTATGGGGAATCTAAATCACGCGAGAGCATCGTCGGTCGTACAGGATTAACCCTTGATGCTATGGCACTGCCTGAAGTCGCGGCTGCACACAGTTTAAGCCTATTATTTAATAACCAGCGTGTTAATCGTCTCGCGCAGCAACAAGCGCGTAGCGATGCATTTTATAGTTTAGATTCATTATTAGCTCAAACTTATCAGCAAATTTTCGAGCAAAAAGTTGCCCAGGGGATGGCGGGTAAGATTAACCAACGAGTGCAGCTTTTAACGGCTAAGCAATTTGCTGATTTAGTAACGAGTGATAAAGTCGCCCCCGAGGTACAAGCACAGTTTCGTTATTATCTTGCCAAGCTTGCAAAGAGTTACCAGCAAGAATCAATGCTAGGAAGTGCATCAGTAGGTGATAGCGCCTTCAAACAATATTTAAGCGAACAAATCAGCCACTTTTTAGCAAGCGGTGAGTGGCCTGCAAACTTTAAAGTATTGCCAATGCCACCGGGTTCACCAATTTAACCCACCTTTATTTTAAGACGCCTAGCATAGCTAGGCGTTTTACTTGCATAAAACTGGATTTTTGCTAATCTAGCGACCTCTCTTTTTGTCTTCTTGGGGTGTATATGGCGTTTTTTTCTCGCTCGCTGCTTGCGGCAGCTATTACATTCTCGAGTTTTTCAAGTTATGCCTCATTAGCTAAAAAGCAATGCGAAGTTGAGCTTAGTCACGGCTTGATCATTACAGATGATGTTATTCGTATTGTTGATAAAGGCCAAACCCGTGTACAAATAAACAACAATACTCAGTTATTTATTCGTGGCTATTGGGTTGACCTTAATCCAGAAGAAAGCAAAGTCGTGGAGCAGTTTAGTTTAGGTATTCGTGACACTGTGCCTGAATTAGTTGAACTGGCCACTGACGGTGTAAATTTAGGTTTGAGTGCTATTGAGCAGGTCGTTGAGGGCATGTCCGACAAAGAACCTGAAGTACTTAAAACGCAATTACAGTATGTTGAACGTGCTTTGATGGATAAGTTTAAGCGTGGCGATGACTTTTTCTTTATCGCCCCGCAATCATTGTCGAAAATCGATGACTTTTTTACCAAAGAGATCAGCCAAAAAATTCACTCAGCTGTACATGGCTCATTAGGGGCTATTTTAGTTTCATTAGGTGATGCGTTTAAATCACGTGAGGGAAATATCGAAGATCGTATTAACGACATGGGTCAGCGTATGGATATTATCTCTAAGGAAATAGATAAGTCACTGCAAAAGAAAGCGGAGCAGCTTGAAATGAAAGCCTCTGAATACTGTGAGTGTTTAAACTCACTAGATGTCACTGAATCTCGATTACAAAAAATAGTGCCAGGAATGGCCGATTTCGATTTGGTACAGATTAAGTCTTAAAAGCCCAGTAAACTTACTGGGCTTTTTATGTCTGGCTTTTGATACGTGAATAGTTAGCTAAATTTAGCTGTTTCTGTCTCTAAATCAGCGGTAAGGCCTTTGATTGAATCGGTTGCCGTATGTGCCTGACTGGATACGTTAGCCGTCTGTGAGGCAGTATCTGAAATGGTGACCACACGTTTTGCTGTATCTTCACCTGCGTCTAATTGCTCTTTAGCTGCTATAGCAATTTGATGGCTCATTTGTGCGATTGCACTTAATGAACTCGCAACTCGGTTTAGTTCTTCATTGGCTTTGGTTGATTTAGCCACAGTTTGTTCACTGGTCGAAATACTCAGTGCAACAGATGACTTAGCATCTTGTGTTGCTGATTGTAATTTACCAATCATGTTGCGGATTTCTTCGGTACTGGTTTGTGTTCGTTGTGCAAGGCCACGGACTTCATCAGCAACAACCGCAAACCCTCTACCTTGTTCGCCAGCACGAGCTGCCTCAATGGCTGCATTAAGGGCTAATAGATTTGTTTGCTCTGCAATTCCTTGAATAACACTTAGCACATTAGCGATATTATTTACTTCATCATCAAGAACTTGAATGTTATTACCAGCGCTGTCAATTTGTTGCTCTAAAAGTGCGATTGTTTGTGCTGCTTCGTTGGTTAAGTGGCTTGCGCTTTGCCCTTGGTTCTCAGCTTCTTGTACTGAGTAAGCTGCTTGTTCGGCATGCTCAACAACTGTTTGCGCTGAGGCGGTTAGCTCAGTAATGGCTGAGGCAACCATTTGTGTTTCTTCATTTAAACTACGGGTGAGTTTATCAAGCTCAATAGAGCGAGACTCGTTATCAACACTTTGATTTTTGAGGCTATCAGTTACATCTTTGATACCATCAACAACGCCGCGTAAGCCTTGTTGCATGTAATGCATGGCCGCAATAATACTTTCACTTGGCGCATCTTGGCGGATAGTTGAGTGGAGGTTGCCACGTGATACGTTTTTAACGATATCAATAACTTCATTGATTTCACCTCCCAATGCATTGGTCAGTGATGAGCCAAAGCGTGCAATTGCAAACGTGAGGGCAATGGCAATGAGCATAGATAAACCCAATAGCCACTTTGCTGTGCTCCAGTATCGTTCATCGACTTCTTTTGCACTAATTCCTGTGCCAACATACCAGCCAAACAGCGGTGTTTTTTGTACAACAGACGTTAAGTCTACTGTTTCACCATCACGGACAGAGTCCCAGTGGTAAGTGATAATTTTATTTGTTGTGTTACCCACGAGTTGCTCGACCATGCGACCAATGCTGTTACCACTGGCATCTTTAAAGTCATTAAAGCTAGTACCATGCAATTCTGGGTCATGTGGCGTGGCAACAAAATCTAAATTATTGTCGACGACATAAACATACTCTGAATCGTGATATTTATTTTCTCTTAAAACCTGAGTTGCCAACTCTTTAGCCTGAGTTTCATCAAGCTGGCCATTTTTTACCATCAATTCGAATTGCTCAACGATATTAGTTGTGCTTTTCATCAATTGGTTAATACGCGCAATGTTATCGCTCTCACTTGCATGACGTAACGACTGTAAACCCAACAAGGCTATTGCGCAAAGTGCAATAAAAATGGCGGTAGCAAATAAGCTAATTTTTGTTTTTAAAGCTAGTCCTGATAACACAGTTAGCCTCCTTTTATTATATCCCCTCTACTTTTCTACCATGTTTATCGGCAACTTGTTAGCTTTTATTAAGTAAAAATGACAGCGTTATCATGATATTTGTTCAAGTACCTATTTAGAGTGAAAGCTCAGCAGCGGTCAAGGGGCGGTATTCACCACTAGCTAGATTTTCATCAAGATGAATATTGGCAATTTTTTCACGGTGTAGTTCAACAACTTTGTTATCAACTGCGGCCAGCATTCGTTTAACTTGATGATATTTACCTTCACAAATGGATAGGCGTAAGCTGTAGCTTGCAAGTTTTTCAACAATGGCTGGGCGAGTTAGCTCTTTTTCGTTGTGTAATTGCACCCCTTGCTCTAACGCTACTATTGCTTCTTCATTAATCGGTTCTTGCGTTTCAACTAAATAAGTTTTGAACTTGTTGTGCTTTGGTGAAGTTATTTTGTGCGACCAGTCACCATCATTGGTGATGATAACTAAGCCGGTGGTGTCTATATCTAAGCGACCAGCAACATGAAAGTCACTCATGTTTGGCTCATCGAGTAAGTCGAATACTGTCGGGTGAAGGTCATCTTTATTGGCACACACATAGCCTGCAGGCTTATGGAGCATGAAGTAGCGCTTGCCTAAAAAGACCAACGGCTCGCCTTGCCAGCGGATATCATCTTGTTCAGTGACTGAAAAGTCAAAAGAGGTGATCACCTCACCGTTTACGGTGGCGTATTTACGTTTTATACCAGCTCTGGTTTTACTGCGAGGTAATTCAGCAATATGACTGATAAATTTATCTAAACGGCATGGGAATTTCATTGGGATCACATTTTTAGTCGGCTACAATGGCCGCGAGTATAGCGGATACTGGTGACCTATGACAGTACAGCAAGGACAAATATTAAGGTATTACCAAGCGCAAATAGCCAAAGGCGAGCTGCATGAAGACCATGCTCAACGCACAGCGATTAATGCGCTTGATAATCTAGCCACAGAATTGGCTGCGCCAAGACATTGGTGGCAAAGCGCTAAGCCAATAAAAGGGGTTTATTTATACGGCCCAGTAGGGCGTGGCAAATCCATGTTGATGGATGTGTTTTTTAAGCTGGTTAACATTGATGCGAAGCAGCGTTTGCACTTTCACCATTTTATGAAGCAAGTGCATGAGCGTTTGATTCAGCTGCAAGGGCAGAAAAATCCGCTGACACTTATTGCTAAGGAGTGGGCACAGAACATTCGTTTGATTTGCTTTGATGAGTTCTTTGTTTCTGATATTGGCGATGCCATGATCTTAGGTGGCTTATTCAAAGCCTTGTTTGAGCACCAAGTGGTGTTAGTGGCGACGTCTAACTGTCAACCTGAGCAGTTGTATCGCAACGGTTTACAACGAGCACGATTTTTACCCACTATCGATTTGTTAAATGATCATTGTCATATTTTAAGTGTTGAAGGCAATACCGATCATCGCTTTCGCTTTGGTAAACAAACCGAACATTACTTTATTGATAACAAAAGTGCCCTAATAGGGCGCTTTTTAAAGCAAGAGCAAGCAGTACAAAAGCAAACAACGATAGAGGTTTGCTATCGTCAGCTTAGCTGTGAGCTGCAAGCTCAAGATGCCATTATGTTTGACTTTATGGCGTTATGTTCAGGTGCTAGAAGCACAGCAGATTACATTTATTTAGCAGAGCGCTTTCAGCGCATTTATTTGCTCAATGTGCCAGTAATGGGACGCGGAGCAACGGGTAAACAAATTGTGCATGGTATTGAAGACAGTTATCAACGTGAAAAACAGGATTTACAAGAGCACTTTTTAGATGATGAAGCCCGGCGCTTTATTGCTTTGGTTGATGAGTTTTATGACCGAGGTCGATTACTGGTGATCTCGGCTGAGGCGGGCATTAGTGATATATATCAAGGACAGAAACTGGCATTTGAGTATGCGCGTACAGAGTCTCGATTAGTCGAGATGCAAAGCTGGAAAAGATAAAAGGCGCATTAAAAAGTGCGCCTTTGTTGTCAGTCTAGCTGGGGTTTATATGAAAATGTTAAAAACTATATTGTGCGCCTACATACACATAACGACCTTTACCCCCACCATACTCAGAGTAATAATTACCACGCCCTGAAGGATAAAAATCACCTTTATTATCAAACACGTTATTTACACCACCGAATACACGTAGTTGGCTTTGTTTACCAAGTGACAAAGTGTAAGACGCTGAAAGGCTGTGCTTTAAGAACGAGCCATAATCTTGGTAGGCAAGCTTTTCTGGGTTACTAATACAGGTATCTTCACCAGCCTCACAGCGGGCATCATTTTCGGCTACATACTCATTGTAATCTTCTTCAAGACTCTGGCTTGCTTTAAACGAGCCTAAGAAATTTGTACGCCAGCGAATACGTAGATCATCATTACGCCAAGTAATCGACATTGACGCTTTATCTTTAGTGCGACCATAGCCTGCGTAATGACTGGTCACTAAGCTACCATCGAGGCCTTCATAGGTCTGTGAGTTTTCAATCACATGATTATAATCAAGCTTTAACGAGAGTTGACCATAACTGTCAAAATCAAACTTGTACTGTGCAACCACATCATAGCCTCTAGCTGTGAGCTCATCGAGGTTATATTGACGTTGTAAAACCTTAATAATATTGCCCTCATTATTACGGGTAATATCATTACAGAAGGTGTTTTCAGCTCCCCACGCAACTTCAGAGTCGTAACATTCACGCATGATGTTTTCATTACTGATTTGCGAAATTGCATCGACAATTGCAATATCATAGTAGTCAACCGCAAGGTTGAAATTGTCTAAGAACGCAGGTGCCACTGTGATGCCAAACGTATACGTATCGGCAGTTTCTTCTTTCAAGTTTTCATTACCAGCACCCGGAGAATAACTGTTATTTTCATCGTTAAATTCGAAATCAGGATCGGCAGCAAGTTGCGCAGCTAAAGTGGGCTCTTTACGACAGTTATCGTGACCAGGTTTAGTCGATGTTGCAGTTAAACCATCACAAATATCATCATAGCTGTCGTAATCGCCACGCGGTGGTGACATAAGTTCAGTGATGGTTGGCGCACGTTGTGCACGTGCATAATTCGCTCTAAAAGCATAGCCTTCGATAGGCTCCCAAAAAATACCAAGTTTGTAGCTGGCAACTGTATTGACGTTTTCCATGCTGTAATTAGCCAACCGAAGTGACGTTTCAGCACTTAAGTTTTTTGCCAGTGGTGCATCTTTTAACAGTGGGATTGCAAGTTCTGCAAAGGCCTCATAGACCTCAACTTCACCGTAGAAGTTTGGTACATAGTTAAAGGTGATCCCACCGGATTTCATATCATCACTGGTTTTCAGATCTTGGCTATCTTTACGGTATTCACCACCAAATACAGCCGACACTGAGCCTGCTGGTAGTTCAAATAAGTCACCAGCAATGTAACCGACTACGCCATATTGTTTTATTTCGGTATCAATAACCGGATTAGTACGTATCCATGCCGCCATGTCATCAGTGATTGACCCTTCGCCAAACAAGTTGATAGGCACGCAGCCTGCTGCGCGAGCTGCTTCATCAATACATTGGATTGTGCCATCAGCAAGCTCCTCAGCTTGTAAAGCTTGGCTTAGTTTTACTGTGTTTAACTCATTGCTACGAACTTGATGTTGAGTGAAGCGACCGTAGCTGGCTGATACATCCCAATCCCATTCACCGTTAAAGAGTGTCCCCTGTAAACCTGCCCAGCTACGAATCGTTTTACGTGTGTTATCAGTACTGATATTACCCACTTCACTAAAACGACGATCCCAATAAATACGATCTTTATATGGGTTGGCATCTAAGATTTCTTGCGGCACATAAGGATTATCAATTGGAATATAACCTGGTGCAACATCCGAAAGTGGATCGCCAGTGACGGGATCATAGCGAGGTACAAAAGCACCTTCGTACTCATCCTCTGGAGACTTATTGTTAAATGATCCACTGTCACTGTATTGTACCTGTGCGTACAGCATGACATCATCTGTTAAGTCAAAGTCGACTTTCAGTGCCGTTGAGAAGTTATCACTTGGCACATCCAACATCACGTATTGGTTAGAGTTGATGCCGTAAATTTCTTCGTTGCCTTTCCAGTCATCACGAAGAGTTTGACCATCGTACCAAAACTGGGTGTCGTTATTACCGTTTTCTAAGAACACACCGCCAGGAATACCGTCGCTCTTACTTACCCAGTCAGCTTGAGTGATGTCACGCATACATTGGTCGCCATTGGCTGTTTGCATCACATTACACATGCGATCAGGGTCATAATCGTAGCTATCTTCAATCTGGGCACGTTTACGGTCGTAAAACGTCATGCCAAAATCACGGTCCCAGTTAGCGCTAAAATACGCATAGCCGCGATCATCGGCAAATGAGGTGCCATAATTTAAATCAAGGGTAAACTCTTTGCCGCCACCATCAGTGGTTTCACCTGTATTGGCTTTAAAGTCGAAGCCTTCTTTTTTCGATTGAGTAATTATATTTACAACACCTGCGACCGCATCTGCCCCATAGGTTGCTGATGCACCGCCACTAATTATTTCAACGCGTTCAACCATGCCGCTAGGAATGGTATTTAAACTAACGTAATTACCACTGTAGCTGTTTGAAACAACGCGACGACCATCAATCAGTGTCAGTGTACGGTTAGCACCTAAGTCACGTAATTGAACAGTGGATAAACCAGTTGCAGAAACACTTGATTGGCTGGTGGTATTACCAATGCTTTCACTAAGCGCAGGCATGTTATCGACTAAAATATCAGATAAATTCGTTAACCCAGTATCCAAGATAGCGTCACGATCCATAGTAACCAGTGGCGTGGGTATCGAAAAGCTGTCTCGTTTTATACGTGAGCCCGTAACGATAATTTTTTCGGGTGTTTCGTTTTGTTCTTTGATTGCAGGGCTGGTATTAGCTGTGCGTGCAATGTCTGCTTCATTAGCAAGTGCATGTTGGCTAAAACCACTGGCAACAGCAAGCGCTATTGCACACGGCTTAGTTAGTAGATTTCTCACAGGCGTTCCTAGTTGTACTTATTTTATTTTTAGTTGTGTGAAACCAGAGCGCTGCTCTTTTAAGGGCAGTTAAAATTTACAGTGAACAACACCCTGGTTTGTCGGTATTGACGTAAAATTTTTTATAAAAATGTGAATACAACTGCAATCTTTAGTGACTCGTTTATCTCTCTATTTTATATCTATTTAATATCTATTCGTTTAAAATCAATGTGTTGTTATTTTTGCGCTGTCAACTTATTGACAATTATAATGCTGGTTAATCATTGTTATTTGAGATAAATTGATAGCTAAATACACGTCTAGAAATCTAAAAAGAGGTTAAGTTTAGACTTAATGGAAACCACTCATCACGCCTACCGTTTGGGTCGGTGTACAATTAATCCCCTTGAAAATAAACTAGTTTGTGATGATAGTGAGCACGTTTTACAGCCTAAATTCATCGAGTTATTAGGTTGTTTAGTTGCCCGTTATCCTGAGCCAATTACTCGCGAAGAGCTAATTAATCTTGTTTGGGATGGTAACCATTTTGTAGGAGAGAAGGCGTTAACAAATGCTATTTGGCATTTACGTAAGGCGTTTAAAGAATTAGACCCAAACTCAAGTTACATTGAAACCTTGCGTAAAACAGGGTATCGATTGGTTCAATCACCTGAAAAAATTGAACAGCAACCTAAAAAAAATATACCCAGTTTCAAACGTGCTCAAGTTTATAGTGTTGCTGCTGTATTTATGCTTTGCGTATTTGCTGCGTGTGTATTTTGGTATGTTTCTAGTTATCAAACAAAGCAGCACACGGCCTTTGTGATGCCGATAAATAGTATAGAAAGTGTAACAGCAAGCCCTGGGCGTGAAATTTATCCTGCCGTATCAAATGATCAACATTACTTGGTTTATTCATGGCGCCGTTTAGATAAATCTGCGGATTTATATTTACGTGACCTCCATTTTCCTGAGCATCCTGCAAAACAGCTAACCGACAGTGTAGAGACTGAAGGGCGCTCCGTGTTTAGTCCTGACTCAAGCACCTTATATTACTATCGTTATACGCAAAACAGTGCGTGCGAAATAGTGAAACTATCACTTGTAAATGCGACGAGCGTTGTCCTGAGTGAATGTCGCCGCGAAGGTGGAACTGATCTTGATGTCAGTGCCGATGGTAAAACACTCGCTTATATCGGTGAGTATGTAACCGAAGCCGGCGAAACGGTAAGCCGCACTAAGTTACTGAGCCTTGCATCAGATAACCTACATGAAACATCTATTCCTTGTGTTGATTATTGCCATATTAACGATGAGTCCGTGTCGTTTTCACCTGATGCAAAACATGTCGTGGTTACTCGTAATGTTGAAAACGACCAGCAAGCACTTTTTATGATTGATGTACAAACAGGGCAAGCTAAACGACTTACTCCAAACTTTGCCTTTATTCATGGTGTTGATTGGCATCCGAGTAAGAACTTACTGGTTTTTTCGGCAACTAAAGGCGGTAAGCGTTATGGTTTTTTCTACGATATTGAACAGCAAAAGCTGATTAACACTCAAGTGGCAGGGATGAGTTCGCCAAGGTATAGCGCTGATGGCAGTGTCTATTTTCATCAATGGGATATAGACAAGGTGATTACACGGCTAAAAATTGATGAGCAAGTTGCCAGTTCACCTTTTTCTATGCTTTCCACTAATTTTAGTTCGCTTTTTCCAGAATATAATTCGGCGCAGAAAAAGCTATTATATGTATCAAATGAGTCTGGCAGCTCTCAATTATGGATAGTTAACCCAGATGCAAGCTCGCGTAAACAGTTGACGAGCTTTCCACATGTTATTGGGCAAATACTTGACCCAACGTGGTCAAAGGATGGGCGCTACATTTTGTTTTCAGTGCTGGATAAAGGGCTGAGTACACTTTATCTATATGACTTTAAGCTCGATAAGAGGCAAGCGTTAAATATTCCATTTGCCTATGCACGCAAACCAACGTGGTCTAGTGATAACCAATCTATTCTTGTGTCTGACAACGATTATGTTTATCGATTTGATTTAAAAGGTAATAACCTTGGTAAAGTGATAAGTTCTCCTGCTAAATATGCTGTTGAGTTATCATCGGGTGATATTCTTTTTACTGATAACAATAAGGCTATATGGATAAAACACCATGGAACGGGGCAAGAACAGGTACTTGTTGACGATATCCATTTAGCGAGGCATTTTTCGTGGTTATTTGTCGAGAAGAATGAATACAATGATGCGCGTATTTATTACTTTAAAGTACGCGTTGGTGATTATCGTATTAGTTATTATGATTTGGCGAAAAAACAGCATTTTGATGTGATGGCATTACCCGAGCGTGCTTATAGTCGTTCATCAGGGCTGACCTATGTGGATGATGAACGCTGGCTTGTATACACGGGATACCTGTCACCTGAGATTGAAATTAAGCGTCTTCCTGCGGCATTTCTGCCGCAGTAAAATTAGCACTTACGATAAATATCAGGGCTCATATCATAAATGTTTACGCTTAAACTATAAGAACGGCGACAGTACTTTCTTAAGCAATTGAGTAGTTGTTCGCTTAGTTGCTGCTTTTGTTCAACGGTTCTACCTTCCATGATAGATGCAGCAATATGGATGAAGCCATCTTTCCCTTCACCTAGCTCATAGTGTTGGTAGGCAATAGCACGTGTTTTAATGGTCGATAATTCGAATAAACCAGAATCGAATACCGCTTGGTGGACTTTTTCAACCAGCACTTGAGGAAGAATAGGGAGATCTTCTGAATGTTCAATAACAATATGCGGCATGAGGCTCTTCCTTAAAAGCGGTAACTAAAACCGATGTTTGTTTGAAATTGGTTTAATACATCACCATCGAAGTGCCAAAGGCATTGTTCGTTTTCGGATGCAGGCAAAGTACATGAGATGTTACTTGCATTATTTACAATAGTCGCCAACCAGCGAGTTTCAACATAAATTCGCGCTTGGTCTGTAAATAGGTACTCAGCGCCACCGTATAAGCCTGAAGTAAAAAAAGTGTCGGAATCAGCAAAATCAGTACTGACGTGATTTGCGCCAATTTGGGCACCAACAAAACCAACTATATGGTCAGCTAATGGCACCTCTATGGCACTTTGAAATAGCAGGTATTGCATCTCGATTTGCTTATTGGCTTGGTCTTTCATATCAAGTTCGGTTGCTGAATAAAAGAATCCATAACGAGCATTATCAATGGTTCTGTCTAGGCTAACCGTAAAGTGACTATCATTTTCTAACTCGATTTTAAGGTTTTCTTCGGTCTGTACTGAGTTAGTAAAGTTTTTGCCGAAACCAGCGCTAATAGAGTAGCCAGCGTGAGCGGTACTACTTAAGAACATTAAACACAGTAAACTGAGCGGTTTTTTCATGGTTTAGGTGCTCGTTGTTGAAGATATTTTGAGATAGTATTGAAACATAGCAAGCAAATAGTTGTAAATGGACAACTATCGCTTTTTAATAAGGATAACGAAGATGAAGACACTAAAACTTGCTGCACTGACAGCCTCAATCATCTTGTTGAATGGTTGTTCGGATGACGCGGCTTCTGTAAGTTTAGGATTGTTTACGACTAAAGATATTAAAGTGGTGTCGCAACAAGACCCAATCATTAGTGGTGTTACCTGTCATATCAGCCATATTGAAGCAAATCTTGATTTTGCAGATCCTTCAGATATGTCAATTGCCTGTCGTCAAACTGGTCCCATTACTGCTGAACAGTTACAAAAAATAGACCGCAGTAAATCCGGTGATGTGGTATTTAAATCATCAAAGAGTATTTTATTTAAATCATTGAAGGTGCGTCGTATTTACGATGCACCAACCCGTACTCTTTTGTATTTATCATACTCGACAAAAGAATCATCAGGCAGTCATCACCATGCTTTATCAACCGTTCCGCTTTATAACACAGATGCATGGCAGTGGGCGCAAGGACAAGAGTAAAATATGTTAACCCTATTTAAATCTGCTCCCTTACTTGACGAGCAGGAGCAACAGTGGCTAATAGACACATTTATATGGGCTGTTGAGCATTTTGATAGCGATTACTTTTTACAGAAGACGCAGATTGTATTACCCAATAGCCAGTTTTTCCCAGACAGTGTCACGAGCGTTGAAGATATGGCTAAAACAGTATTTTCTCGCGTTGTTGGCTATGCGGGGATGAAGGCGTGGCCTGTAAGTTTGGTATCACCCTCACAGCTTGTTCCACAGGTATTTCCGCATTTTGAGTTTCAGGCTTCTCTAAGAGGAGAGCACGCTCAGTTAATCGTGCCTGCGAATCACTTAATTAATGTGTCTTTTAACCCAAACCAAATAAATCAGCCACAAGACTTAGTTGCAAGCTTCGCTGGAACACTTGCGACAATACTTATTCATCACGTTGGTGTTTTACCACCTGGAGGTAAAGAGTTTTTACCACAGGCCAGCGACGCACTTGCTTGTTTTTTAGGATTTGGTGTGATGATGAGCAATACTGTGTATCAATTTAAAGGGGGCTGTGGGTGTGGTTATAACCCCTATGCCAATCGCCAAGCCGCGTTAACGGAGCCGCAAACCTTATTTATGCATGCTTTGGTATCGCATTTTAAAGGCGATAATCAGTCTAAAAAATACCTAAAGCCTCATTTACGAGGTCAGTATAAGAAAGCGCAAAAGCAAATAAAGTTATTAGTTAATAGTAGTGCTAACCCGCTATTACTTGCGTTGGATGAACAAAAAGTAGGGTAAATAATCAGTGCCGTATTTAGATGAGTTTTTATTAATTGCTGTCGCGCATTTTTTTGCTGTTGCAAGTCCTGGCCCTGACTTTGCTGTTGTGCTTAAACAAAGTATTCAGCATGGCCGTCAAAATGCACTATGGACAAGTGCGGGGGTGGGGGCAGCCATTTTACTTCATGTTGCTTATTGTGTATTGGGTGTTGCCCTTATCCTATCGCAATCGCCGAGCTTATTTATGGCATTAAAATATCTGGCGGGTGCTTATTTAGCGTATTTAGGCGTACACGCTTTACGTAGTGCAAAACCGGCTGATAACACACAGCCAACGCTTGCTCAGGCTGAGCCTGAGTCGGTGTATAAAGCTTTTAGGCGTGGCTTTTTTACCAATGCACTGAACCCAAAAGCAACGCTGTTTTTTATGTCGCTTTTTACGTTAGTTATCAGCCCTGAGACCCCAGTATTAGTGCAAGCAAGCTATGGGGTGTATATGGCTTTGGCAACTTGGGTGTGGTTTTCATGTTTATCACTGGTGTTAACAAAAGCCGCTGTGCGAGAATTTTTCTTAAAAAGTGGTTTTTGGTTTGATAGAGGTATCGGCGTGATCTTAATTGCGTTGGCTATTCGTGTTGTTGTGTAAGGTGAATTATGACTATTTATAATTTTTCGTTTGGTTCAAACATGTCATCAAATCGGTTGTTGGCACGATTACCTCAAGCAAAACGTATCGGTACGGCCATACTCAGAGGCTATGAGCTGACATTTGATATGGTCAGTACCGATGGCTCAGCGAAATGCAGTGTTCGCCAAACTTCTCAGCCAGACGCACTGGTTTATGGGGTCGTCTATGAGCTTAATGAAGATGAAAAAGCGATTCTAGATACGATTGAAGGCCCTCGCTATGACTGCGTTGATGTGTCTGTTGAATTGTTAGATGGAGAGCAATTAACAGCACATTGTTATATCGCCAATACAGTAGACGCTGCACTTTTGCCATTCGACTGGTATCTACAGCATGTTCATCGCGGTGCGCTTGAAGCTGGCGTGCCAAATGATTACAGTGATTCAATACTCGCGCGCGAAAGTTGCGATGATCCAGATAAAACCCGAGCAGCGAGAGAGTTCGCTATTCACAACAATAAAAATGATCAAGGGACATTATGAAACTGTGTAAACTAGCCGTTGCTGCGGCCTTATTATCAAGCTGTTCATTCTTTAGTTACGCTGATATCGACAGTGAAAAAATTGAGCAAGTAATTGAAACATCAATGGCACGTTTTGATGTGCCTGGTATGGCTGTTGCCATTGTTGAAAATGACAAAGTCGTTTTGGCAAAAGGGTTTGGGGTGACCAACCTTGATACGGGGAAAAAGGTTAATAAAGACACTTTATTTGGTATCGCCTCAAATACGAAAGCATTTACTGCAGCCGCTTTAGCGAAGCTGATAGATGAGGGAAAGTTAAACTGGGACGACAAAGTAATTGATCATCTACCTGAGTTTCGCCTGTACGACCCTTATGTAACACGTGAAATGACGATTCGTGATTTATTGAGTCACCGTAGTGGCCTAGGTTTAGGACAGGGCGATTTAATGATTTGGCCTGACACTGATAAATCGATTGATGAAATCATTGCCGGTCTTAAGTACTTAAAACCCGCCAGTAGTTTTCGTAGTAAATACGCGTATAACAACTTAATGTTTGTGACCGCTGGTGAAGTTGTGGCACGTGTGTCAGGGATGAGCTGGAATGATTACATTGAGAAAAATATCTTAGAGCCACTTGATATGAAAAACTCTCGAGCTGGCTTTTCACGCATTCCAGAAAGTAATAAAAACTGGGCCACAGGGCATATTCCTATGGATGGCCAGTTACACCCGTTTTTTGTTAATTATTTAGAAGACTTTCGTGGTGCCGGTGCGATCGCTTCAAGTGTCAATGATATGAGCCAGTGGCTACGCACGCAACTTGCCCATGGCCAAATGCCAAATGGCGAACAGTTATTTACTGAAAAGCAGCAACAGCAAATGTGGCACCCGCATATTACCTCTTTAGCATCGAAAAGTGCATACGAGTCATACCATCAACAATTTAGAGGCTATGGTTTAGGCTGGAGTATTGAAGATTTTCATGGCATTAAAAAATTAGGTCATGGTGGTGGGATTTTAGGTATGGTCTCTCAGGTGACCTTACTACCAGAAAAAAACCTAGGTATCGTTATTCTAACCAACCAGCAAGCGTTTAGTGCGTTATCTGCAGTTACTTATGAAGTGCTTGAAGATGCGCTGGATTTGGAAGATAAAGATTGGGTCGAAGAGTTAGCTAAAAAGCACTTTGAAGGTAAAGAAAAAGCCTACGCAAATGCTAAACCAGAAACACCGGCAGATTATCAACCAAAGCTACCAAATATAAATTACACAGGCACACTGCATGATAACTGGTATGGTGATGTGGTAATCGAAGAGCTTAATGGGCAGTTACGTATCGACTTTACGCATACTAAACGCTTGAAAGGCCAGCTTGAACATTACACGGGTAATACGTTTATTGTGAAGTGGGATGAAAAGCTACTTGAAGCCGATGCATTTATTGAGTTTCAAATGAGTCCCGAAAACCGCGTTGAAAGTGCCAAAATGCGAGCAGTTTCAACTGCTGTGACAGATTTTAGCTTTGATTTTAGAAACCTAGATCTACAAGCTAAAAAGTAAACCAAAGTCGCAAAGCCGCTCAAAAGCGGCTTTGTTATAATTGGCTGACAATTACTTCAAGGAGCGCGTAATGAGAACGGCCGTTATCTCTCATCCATTTTGTCGAAAACATAAAATGATTGAAGATCACCCTGAGTGTCCTGCGCGTTTAGATATGATCACTGACCGCTTATTGGCAAGCGGTGTTGATATCGCAGTCACTCATTTACAAGCTCCTAAAGCCACACGTGAAGACTTTTTACGTGCCCACGATGAGTCTTTGGTGCGTCACGTAGAGCAAACTATTCCAGAGTCAGGCCTTGCAGAACTTGATGGTGACACATGGCTGTGTCCCGACTCAATGAAAGCAATTGAACGTGCTGTTGGAGCAGGGTTATTAGCTGTTGATGAAATTCTTGCTGATAAGCTAGATGCCGCTTTTTGTTCAGTGAGGCCGCCTGGTCATCATGCAAACAGGACCACCTCTGCTGGTTTTTGTGTGTTTAATAACTTAGCAATTGCCGTGCAGTATGCAAAAAGCAAAGGAGTGAAACGCATTGCCATTGTTGATTTTGATGTTCACCACGGCAACGGCACACAAGACATCTTTTTAAACGATGACAATGTACTGTTTTGCTCTTTGTTTCAGCATCCATTCTATCCTAATACAGCGGTTGAAAATAATCCGACTTTGGTAAATTCACCTTTACCTATTGCCAGCGATGGGACTGATTTAAAAGCGGTTTATTATGAGCAGTGGTTACCTAAACTAACTGAATTTAAACCCGAGCTATTGTTTATTAGTGCGGGGTTTGATGCACACTTAGAAGATGATATGGCAAGTTTGAAGTTTGTTGAAGATGACTACGCTTGGCTTACGTCACAATTAGCGGAGCTATGCCAGCAACAAGGCTGCAAAGGCATTGTGTCATTTTTAGAAGGCGGGTATGCCTTGTCAGCACTAGGGCGTAGTGCTGTTGCTCATATCAAAGCGCTGGTGGATACAGTTTAATTATCTAGCATCATAAAAGCTTGTTCCGGCGTTAATTGAGTCACTTTACTCAAGCAGCAGCTCCCCTCTTGTGCAAGTTGTTGCGTCACTCGTTTTGCCAGTTCTGTGCTTGTGATTGGTGTCACGTCGTTGTTATATAAATCAACATACCTTCCAGCTTTATTCAATAGTAAAAGCTCGTTTCGCTGCTCCTTAGTTAAACTATAGAGAAAATCATTTAAGTCGCTCTCACCTTCAAGGTACGCTACTTCTTGCTTACTAAAAATGATCAAAGGAAATGATAATTGCATTTATTGTCCTGTATCAAAGCCCGACATAATGAAATGATTATAATTGCTAATTCCTGTAAGAACTAGGTAAGTCTACTTATGAGTCAACCAAGACGGCATCAAAAGGTCGGGGATGTTATTTCGCAAAAGCTGGTATCGTGCCCTGCACATACCCCTTTGGTTGATGCTGTGCGGTTGATGCATGTTCATAGTGTGACGGCTATTTTTGTTAAACACGACCAATCCATTGTTGGTATATGGACTGAGGCGGACTGCCTAAACATTGATATTACAAGCCCTGAATTTAAAAATGTACCTATTCATGAGGTTATGTCAGCACCGGTGGTGTCCGTGCCAAGTCAGTGTTTACTGAGCGATGCGACACTGCGCTTTCAACAGCATGGTATTCGACACTTATTAGTGATGAATAGCGATAAACAGCCTGTTGGTATGTTGAGCTTGTCGGACATTGTGCACAATCAAGGGCTTGATCACTACCTACAGTTTCGTCCTATTCATGAACAATATCGCACTGAATTAGACATTGTTGATGCAAATTTGCCAATAGAAAGCGTGGTAGAGATTATGCGCACGAGCCGCCTAGAAAGTGTGCTTGTTTATA
This sequence comes from Pseudoalteromonas sp. CF6-2, assembly GCF_021729425.1. Lineage (NCBI taxonomy): Bacteria > Pseudomonadati > Pseudomonadota > Gammaproteobacteria > Alteromonadales > Pseudoalteromonadaceae > Pseudoalteromonas > Pseudoalteromonas sp. CF6-2. The sequence goes on along the minus strand of NZ_CP091442.1, from coordinate 2,967,035 downwards.
ATTCAGCCTTAGCTATTCATGGCATTATCACACAGCGAGATATTGTTGGGCTAATTATTCAAACTGAATGGCTTAACCCTTGCTGGCAATACGCAAGTTATCCATTGATAGAGATAGACAGTGACAGCAGCTTGTTTGATGCATATCGTCTTATGTCTGAACATAATGTTCGTCATTTAGCGGTGAGAGAGACTGATATTTGTGGAGTCATTTCGTTTGCAGATTTAATCACAGAAATAGAGTCAGCGTATTGCTGCGAACTGGAACGAGCGATTGAGCAGCGCGATATTGCCTTACAAAAGTCGCAACGAAATTTATTTTTAGCTAATAAAATTATTGATGCGTCATTGGATGGCATCATGCTAACTCGTAAAGATGGCACGATTATTCAAGTTAATCCTGCATTTACTAAACTCACAGGGTTTGAAGAGCATGAAGTGATTGGCAAGCGACCGAGCATTTTAAGCTCGTCTATGCACAGCCGTTCATTTTATCAAAAAATGTGGCATGCCATAGAGTATGAAGGGGTTTGGCAAGGAGAAATTTGCAACCGTAAAAAAAGCGGTGAAGAGTTTGTTGAATGGCTGACGATTATTCAAATTAAAGATCCAAATGTTGATGAAGTACTCTATGCGGCTATTTTTAGTGATATAACAGAGCGTAAGCGAGCGGAAGAAAAAATCTCACAACTGGCGTATTACGATGAACTAACCGGTTTGCCAAATAGACGGTTATTTCACGATAGGTTGTCAATTGCGTTAAGTGCAGCCAAGCGTAATCAAGATTTATTAGCCGTTATGTTTGTTGACTTAGACCGTTTTAAAGAGGTGAATGACAGCCTAGGTCATGATGCGGGTGACAATCTTTTACAACAAATAGCAGAGCGCATTTCATCTGTACTACCTGAGGGGGATACCCTAGCTCGTTTAGGCGGGGATGAGTTTGTACTTTTATGCGAAGTTGAGAGGATTGAAGCATTACTTGGATTTGCAGAGCAGGTCTTGCAACAAGTCAGTATGCCTTTGTTAATTAATGAGCAGGTGGTGGCGATAACCGCTTCCATTGGGGCCGCAGTGTTTCCAGATGATGGTATCGATAGTGCTACCTTGCTTAAACATGCTGATATTGCAATGTATCGGGCAAAAGAGGTGGGTCGAAACTCATTTCAATTGTTTAAGCCGGCCATGAATGCACGCTCTCTTGAGCGTCTTGCAATGATGAGTCGTTTGCAAACAGCCATAGAGAACGATGAGTTTGAATTGTACTACCAGCCGAAGCAACACCTTGAAAGTGGCCGAATATCTGGCGTGGAAGCCTTACTGCGTTGGCAGGAGCCAAGCTTAGGTGTTATCTCTCCAGCTAAATTCATTCCATTGGCAGAGGAACTTGGCTTAATTGTAAAGCTGGATATGTGGGTTATAGAACAAGCCTGTAAAGAGTTAGCTATATGGCAGCGAAATGATATTGAAGCAGGGCGTTTAGCGATTAATATTTCAGCTAATCATTTACGGCAAGGGCAATTGGCTTCTAATGTTGAACGCTTATTGAGAGAGTATGAGGTGGACCCATGCAAACTTGAAGTCGAACTCACTGAGAGCTGCTTCATAAGTCATTTTAGTGAAGCTAAACAAGAGTTGCTGGCACTTAAAAAGCTGGGCGTTCATATTACGCTTGATGACTTTGGGACTGGCTATTCAGCATTGAGTTACCTAACCAAATTACCTATCGATACACTTAAAATTGACGCCAGCTTTATTGCTAAGGTCCCCGATGAATATGGCAATAGTGAGATTGTTTCGGCGATTGTCACACTAGCTAAGAGCTTAAATATACACGTTGTTGCAGAAGGTGTTGAGAAAGTGGAGCAGTTAAACTACTTACAAGGGCTTAACTGCGACACGATTCAAGGCTATTACTTCTGCCGCCCCATTACGAAACAGCAGTGGTATGACTTTTATCTTAATACTCAAACATAGTTTAGCTTAGGGTGATTTCATACGAAGTAAACTTTCGAATATTAATGACGCCAGTGTCAAAAATTAAGTATTGGCCTTTAATGCCTTTTAAAACACCTGAGACTTCTGGAGCCTTATCAAAATTGAATGAGCTGATCTTGGTTGGATATTCGTCGACAGGGTAATCAAGAGTCACAACGTCCTCATCTAGTTTTTCGATGGCTGTTGCACCAAATAACTCGGCAAGTTCATCTAACTTTTCTTCAATTTGTGGCAGTAACTCTGTGGCAGCAGCCTTTAGGTCGAGCACGTCAGATTGCCCTTTTAGCATATTACGCCAATTGGTTTTATCAGCAATAAACTTGGCTAACGCGACTTCAACTAAACCTGATTGCAAACGAGTCTGTACTTTAAAAATAGGTAGGGCTTGAGTTGCCCCTTGATCAATCCAGCGGGTCGGGATTTGTGTATGACGGGTAATCCCCACTTTTAAGCCAGAAGTATTTGCTAAATACACATAGTGCGGGATCATGCAGTTTTCTTCACCCCACTGTGGCTCACGACACGTGCCTTGGTCATAGTGACAAGTTTCGGGTTTCATAATACACATATCGCAACTTGCTAGTTTGCGCATACAGACAAAGCAGTGTCCTTGTGAGTAACTTTTTTTGGTTTTCTTACCACAGTTACAACAAAAGATATTGCCGGTGTGCGTAAGTGTGAGTGTTTTTCCTATATAGTCGTTTAAAGGTACTAGTTCATCACCAACAGGTAGTTGATATTGTACAGGTGTACTGTGAGTCGACTTGAGTTTACGCAATGTACCTTGCATCTTTACTTGGCCCCTAAAGATGTAAAAGGGGTAGTGTAACACGCTCTATTTCGATTGTGTGTCGATAAGCTCAAGATATTCATCAACTGCCAAGGCTTTGCTGTAAAAGTAGCCTTGGCCATGATCAGCGCCCATTTTTATAAGCAATTGCTCTGTTTCTTGATCTTCTATCCCCTCGACCGTGATATTCATGTCAAGGTTATGGGCCATATCAACCGCTGTTTTTACGATCACTTGGTGAGTATCGTTATTGGTTAAATCGAGAATAAACGATTTATCTACTTTAATTGTGCTAAACGAGTAATTAACTAAGTAATTAAGGGAAGAGTAGCCAGTGCCAAAGTCATCTAAAATCACTTGGCTCCCTAATTTATTTAACTCATTAACAAAGCGTATCATATCCTTGTGGTTTTTTATCAATGCATATTCAGTCAGTTCAAATTTTAACTGATTGGCAAAAATACCTCGTTTTAAAATGGTATTTTCAATTTTTTCAACCAGTTTAGGAATGGCTAAGTTTTTGGCACTTAAGTTAACACTAATCGTATGTTCTTTATGCCCGTGCTGATTGAGTTTTGCTATGGTTTGGCATGCTTTCTCAATTACCCATAAGCTCAATTCATTGATAAGTCCCGTTCGCTCAGCAAGCTGGATTAGTTGTTCGATATTTAAATTTTGATCAGCACTTGGCCAGCGTAGTAGGGCTTCAGCTCCTGCAATTTTGCCCGTGCGTAAATCAATGATTGGTTGTAAATATATCGCTAATTGCTCATTACGAATAGCGTGCTGTAATGATGCAGCTAAGCTTAAATCCATATCAACATAGGCAGAGTCGAGAGTTTTAATTGCCTGTTTTTGAGAAATTGCGAGAAACCCCCGTTGTAACCAAGAATCAAAGCCATCATTTTCAATGGGCTCGGTAACACTGAATCGGTAATAAAGCTGCAAATCGAGGCCTGCAATTTTATATTGCTTTGGCAGCTGTTTAGCGATATTACCTAACTCATCGTATAAGTCACTTTTAGGCTGGATTTTGGTTGATATAAAGGCCAGCATACCATTACCTAAATCAGCTATTTTAGGGCTATTATCCAGTGCATATTCAAGGTTAATAAACTGCCTATGCTTGGCTAAGTGGTTTTCTAACGAAAGAGCAACCGTTGTAATAATCTTACTACTTTGGCTCGGGTTTAAGATGCTAAGTAATGCATTGAATTGCTCAATCTTAATTAAACACAAATGTGCGCTGCGTTTTTCATTTATTAAACTCATGTATCCTTGCTTGAGCATGGCTTGGTTTAATAATTTTGTTTGTTGAGTGTGAGTTGCGTGATACAGCGCTTTTTCGCGTTGATAACGCACTCTGTCAGCCAGTGCCATTGCCATTAAAACAATTTCGCAAAGTATAGCCATTAAGAATAAGTGACGAGTTGTAAAACTGTAGGGAATAAAGCCAGTTAATTCCAGTGGCTGTACAGCAGCACCAATAATAAGCGGTATCCATGACATGACATAAAACTTCGCCCATCTGAAACCACTAATTAGTTTCTTATAAATCATGGTAATACATAAAATATAAAGAATGACCATAATGGCAAAAAAGATCTTCGAGGAGTTATATTCCAGCATAAAAAAGCTCATTAAGCCTAAGCTGAAAAGAACAGCCAAGAAGCTAAGGCTGAGTTTATATAGTCGGCAATTATCTTTGTGATAGCGCAAAAACATGGTGCAAAATGCAACCGTAAAAAAGGCAATGGCGTAGTTACTAAACACTATTTTTTCGTTAAAAAATAATTGCCACGACAGTGGCCAAAGATAAAAGCCAAACCCAAGCACAGAACCCATTAGTAACAGGGCAGAAAGAATGTAGCCAATATAAATGAGATAAACACGATCACGGATACCCAAAAAAAGTACAAGGTTATAAAGAGCAGCCATAATCAGCACGCCAATAAATATTCCCCAAATACCAGCTTGTGAACGCAATAAGTCTTGAAATTCTTTTTTACCGTAAATATTGATGGGTGTTTTGCTTATCCCGACAGTATCTACTTTTATGACCAAAGAGACTTTTTCACTGCCCTTTAATGTTAAAGAGGTGTGTGGTGTACTGTACTGAAATAAAGACAGCCCACTGACCTTATCACCTAGTTCAATCGTGCTAATAAGTTGTTGCTGTTCATTGAGTTGATATACAGTGAGGTAGTCAACCATAGGGTTATCAAAATGAATAAACAAATCAATCGGGTGCGGCTGCCTATTTTCTAAATCGAGTTTTAACCAGTAATCTTTTGCGGCTAAACCCCACTCAATGTGCTTAAAAGGCTTTTTTTCAAGTTTGCTCGGTTCACTTAAAAACTGTAAAAGAGTAAGCGACTTAGTCTCATCAATGCGGTAAGCATTTTGAGAGTAAACAGGGGCTGTTTTGTCAATGGTGTAACGAGTTGGGCTCGCCAAGTGAGACGATAAAGTGCAGATAATAAAAAATAAGATCGCAAGAATAAAAAATGACAAAAAATGATATTTTAGCGTTTTACTATTCAAAATGACTTCTTAGCTTAGTTTGGCTCCTCAATAGTGTAGCATTAAAAAAGCGCAGATAAACTGCGCTTTTTCTTAGATTTAACTGGTTTGACCTTACGCTTTTTCGCGCGCTATTGCGCGATAAGCTATGTCAGTGCGGTATTCCATACCTTCCCAGCTAATATCATCAACAAGCTTATAGGCACGTTGTTGTGCTTCAGTGACAGTATTGCCAAGTGCTGTTGCACACAATACGCGACCGCCAGCTGTAACTACATGCTCGCCATCTTGCTTCGTGCCTGCGTGGAATACTTTCTCACCTTCAGGGTAGGTTACTTGTAAGCCATTGATCGCATCACCTTTCGGGTAGCTGCCTGGGTAGCCTTTTGCAGCTAAAACAACACCCACTGCTGCACGAGGGTCAAATTCAATATCTGTTTTATCAAGCTCTTCGCGGTTAGCCGCTTCAATTAGCTCAACAAGATCTGATTTAAGACGAAGCATCATAGGTTGCGTTTCAGGGTCACCAAAACGACAATTGTACTCAATAACCTTTGGTGTTCCATCCGCAGCAATCATAAGGCCTGCATACAAGAAACCTGTGTAAGGGTGGCCTTCTTTTGCCATTCCCTCAACGGTAGGGTTAATCACTTCATTCATGATACGTTGGTGAATTTCATCAGTCACAACAGGCGCAGGTGAGTAAGCACCCATACCACCAGTATTTGGACCTTTATCGCCATTGTAAGCACGTTTGTGATCTTGGCTTGTTGCAAACGGCAGTACGTTTTTGCCATCGACCATGACAATAAAAGACGCTTCTTCACCTTCTAAGAACTCTTCGATAACCACACGGCTACCTGCTTCACCAAAGCTGTTGCCAGCAAGCATATCGCGAATAGCTTCTTCAGCTTCAAGCTCTGTCATGGCGACAATAACACCTTTACCCGCTGCTAAACCGTCAGCCTTAACAACAATTGGTGCACCTTTTTCTTTAAGGTATTCAAGGGCAGGGTCGATTTGCTCAAAGGTTTGGTAATCAGCAGTCGGGATCTTATGGCGAGCCAAGAAGTCCTTAGTAAACGATTTAGAGCCTTCTAATTGTGCCGCACCAGCTGTAGGGCCGAAAATAGCTAAACCGTGTTCACGGAATGTATCAACAACACCCAGTACCAGTGGTACTTCAGGACCAACAATGGTGAGTTCAACGTTGTTTGCTTTAGCGAAATCTAAAAGACCTTCAAGATCTTCAACATTGATTGCAACGTTCTCAAGTTTTGGCTCTAGAGCCGTGCCTGCGTTACCTGGAGCAACGAAAACGGTGTTTACTTTACTGTTTTGGGCAGCCTTAAACGCAAGTGCGTGTTCGCGGCCGCCACTGCCGATGACAAGTACATTCATGGCGAAATAATCCTATTTAAAGCGGTTTTTTAAACTTCAGCGTCATACGGTCACTTTCACCAATCGCTTTATACTTCGCGGCATCTTTTTCGCCTAAACGAAGGCTTGGTGGGAGTGTCCACACCCCTTTAGGGTGATCAGCTGTATCAAGTGAGTTTGCATTAATGTCACTGCTTGCTACCAGTTCAAAGCCAGCTTGTTTGGCAATATCAATTACATAGCTTTGCTTCACATAACCTGATGATTTTTGATCTTCATCGCTACGCTGCTCTGGTAAACGGTGTTCAACAACACCAAGTGTACCGCCTGGTTTTAGAGCTTTATAAAACGATTTGAATGCGCTTAATGCACCTTCTTTATCTTTGCCCATGTACCAGTTATGAACATTCCTGAAGGTTAAAACCATATCAGCACTGCCAGCAGGAGCAATATCAAGATGCGTGCTCGGTGCAAATTCTGTGAGTTTTACTTCACTGAAACGTGCATCTCCTGCAATTTTCTTTTTAAACCCTGCGAGTGAACGCTGGTAGTAACCTACTGAGGAATCAGCTGGGAAATGTGCTGCATAATAAGTCCCTTTACCTTTTAATGCTGGAGCTAAAATCTCAGTATACCAGCCACCGCCAGGCGCAATCTCAACGACAGTCATTGATGGCTCAAAACCAAAAAAGTTAAGCGTTTCGATCGGGTGACGATATTCATCACGGGCACTGTTATCACTACGCTCAGCTGCACTGACTGCTTTAGTGAGTGCTGAGTTTAGGTCTTGGCTAAGAGCGTGAGCAGAAGCAAGCGTAAGGCTTGCAACAAGTATAGATTTTAGAGCAAATTTCATCGTCTGTTCCTTCATTAATTAAGCAATTAGTAATCAGAATACGTGAATTTGTAGCAAACAAAAAGGGTTAAACACGCTGTTTAACCCTTTGTGTGATTAGTGGCGGAAATGGCGCATACCTGTGAATACCATTGCCATACCTGCTTCGTCAGCTGCGGCGATAACTTCTTCATCACGCATTGAACCACCAGGTTGAATAACAGCTGTGATGCCTGCGTCGCGAGCGGCATCAATACCGTCACGGAACGGGAAGAATGCATCAGATGCCATAACAGAGCCTTTTACTTCTAAGTTCTCATCAGCTGCTTTGATACCTGCAATTTTCGCTGAGTAAACACGGCTCATTTGGCCTGCACCTACACCGATAGTCATGCCGTCACGTGCATAAACAATCGCGTTCGACTTAACGAATTTAGCGACTTTCCAGCAGAATAGTAAGTCTTTTAACTCTTGTTCAGTTGGCTGGCGCTTAGTGACAACTTTAAGATCGCTCTGCGTTACCATGCCAAGGTCGCGGTCTTGAACTAGGATACCGCCATTAACACGCTTAATATCATGACCTGTTGCATTACCTGTCCACTCGCCGCACTCTAATAAACGTACGTTTTGCTTAGCAGATACAATTTGTGCTGCTGCTTCAGATACTTTAGGTGCGATGATAACTTCAACAAATTGACGCGCAACAATCGCTTCTGCCGTGTCAGCATCTAATTCTTTGTTGAATGCAATGATGCCACCAAATGCTGATGTAGGGTCAGTTTTGAATGCGCGATCATAGGCTTCAAGAATGTTATCACCAATTGACACACCACAAGGGTTCGCATGTTTTACAATAACACACGCTGGTACGTCGAATTCTTTTACACACTCTAATGCTGCATCAGTGTCAGCAATGTTGTTGTAAGAAAGTGCTTTACCTTGCAGTTGTACCGCCGTTGCAACAGACGCTTCAGTTAACTCGCTTTCAACATAAAAAGCGGCGTCTTGGTGTGAGTTTTCACCGTAGCGCATATCTTGTTTTTTAGTAAACTGCATGTTGATTGTGCGAGGGAACTTAGTGTCTTCAGCGGCTTCCTCAGTATAATCAGGAACCATTTTACCGAAGTAGTTTGCAATCATGCCATCGTACTGAGCGGTGTGCTCATAGGCTGCAATAGCTAGATCAAAGCGTGTTTTATACGTTGTTGAACCATTATTGCTTTGCATCTCGCTGATTACACGGTCGTAATCTTTTGCATTGACAACAATAGTCACGTCTTTATGGTTTTTCGCCGCAGCACGAACCATCGTTGGACCACCAATATCAATGTTCTCAATTGCATCTTCTAGGCTGCAGTCTTCTTTCGCAACAGTGTTTGCGAAGGGGTATAAGTTAACTACAACGATATCGATAGCTGAGATGTTGTTCTCACTCATCACGTCTTCATCTTGACCGCGACGCGCTAGAATGCCGCCATGAATTTTTGGATGAAGTGTTTTAACGCGACCATCCATGATCTCAGGGTGACCAGTATGGTCAGATACTTCAGTGACTTTAATGCCATTATCAGCAAGTAATTTACAAGTACCGCCCGTTGATAAAATATCGACGCCTTGAGCTTCAAGAGCGCGAGCAAATTCAACGATACCGGTTTTATCTGACACACTTAATAGTGCGCGACGAATTGGACGATGTGTATCCATTGTAGTTTTGATTACCTCAGTGTTTGAGCTAGCTTAGAAAGGCGGTATTTTAACTGAATATGGCTCAAAAGACGATGTTTAAAGGATGAGGATTTTGCATAGTTTTTGTTGTTATAAAAAAAGCACCCGAAGGTGCTTTTTTCAAAACTCTTATACCAGTTCTTAAAAAAACTTTTATACCAGTTGTATTGGATTAGTAAGCAATTATAACGATAACTCGTTAGAATGATTACGGTTTCCATATACCCGGTATTAGTTCATGCCGTATTTTTTAAGCTTCTTACGTAAAGTACCACGGTTGATACCTAGTAAGATTGCTGCACGAGTTTGGTTACCACGCGTATACGTCATTACTTCTTCAAGTAATGGTGCTTCTAGCTCAGAAAGAACAAGGTCGTATACGTCTTGTACGTCTTGACCATTAAGTTGCTTTAAGTAGTGATGAACCGCTTTTTTCACTGCATCACGCAACGGCTGTGGTTTCTCGTGTGACTGTACATGAGGGTTTGTGATAAATGGAGAAGTCACGTTTTGTTCGAACATCGTTATATGTCTCTTTCTTTCTTAGTTAGCTGCTAGTGTTTTAAAGTATTCTTCTAATGCGTCGATTTGTGCCTGTGGGTTATCTAACGCATTAAATACTCGCCTAAACTGACCGTCACTGTCATGGGTTTGCAAATACCAAGATACATGCTTTCGAGCGATACGCGCTCCCATTGGCTCCCCGTAAAACTGATGAAGATTGTCTAAATGCTCCATCAAAATGCTTCGCACCTCTGCAATTTCAGGTGCTGGCAAATGTTCTCCAGTTCGCAAATAGTGGTCTATCTCCCTAAAAATCCAAGGGCGACCTTGGGCGGCTCGACCAATCATAATGGCATCTGCACCCGTATAATCTAAAACCTGTTTTGCTTTTTCTGGTGATGTAATATCACCATTGGCGACAACAGGTATAGATACTGAACGTTTAATATCCCTAATTGTGGCGTACTCCGCTTCACCTTTATACATACATGCGCGCGTGCGTCCATGTACAGCCAGTGAAGCAATGCCATAGCGTTCAGCTATGCTCGCAATCTCGACACCATTACGGTTATCCTGATCCCATCCAGTGCGGATTTTCAGTGTTACTGGGACATCGACTGCATTAACAACCGCATCGAGTATCTCTTCTACTAATTCAGGAAACTGTAATAAGGCAGAGCCTGCGAGTTTCTTATTCACTTTTTTAGCAGGGCACCCCATATTAATATCTATGATTTGTGCACCATTGCTGACATTGAATTGTGCTGCCTGTGCCATAAGCTCAGGATCGGCTCCGGCAATTTGCACCGAGCGAATACCCGATTCACCGCTGTGATCCATACGGTTCATCGACTTTTCGGTTTTCCACACTTTCGGGTTCGACGAGAGCATTTCAGATACAGCAAGCCCCGCGCCTAAGCGTCGGCAAAGTTGTCGAAATGGTCTGTCTGTAATGCCTGCCATAGGCGCGACAATTACATTGTTCTCAAGTTGGTATGAACCGATACGCACTGTTATTCAATAGGCCTCTTTTCAAGGGGCGCTAAGTTTACGGTTTTTTTTCCAAAAATCAAAGGCTATAAATTGAACAAAAGTGACTTTTTTTTGCCCTTTTTGTATTGACTTTTGATAACAGTTTGACGAGCGGGTCGATTTGTTTGTTATTTAAACAAAAAAAATTTAGCCGTTTTAAAATGGTAAAATTTACGCATGTAAAAATAAGGTAAAGCCTGTTAAATAGTGGCTTTACCTTGCGTGTTATGGATTAAAAGTATTGTGTGTTTTATGCCTTTTTTGTGCCGCTCACGCGTGTCCATTCACCTTCAATGGCGATATCATCAAGGGCTAAAAATGGGGCATAAACGTCGGCAATTGATTGCGCTTGCTCTTCTAAAATACCTGACATGGCAATTTTACCATTGGGTTTCAACAACCCTAAAATGATCTCATGAAGCTCCCTTAATGGTTGCGCAAGAATGTTTGCAACGACGATATCAGCGCTAAATTCAGGCTGATCTTCTGGCAAGTAAACTTCAAGTTTGTCGGCCACGCCATTACGCTCGGCATTATCGCGGCTCGCTTCAATGGCCTGTGGGTCAATATCAATACCGATCATACGCTCAGCACCTAATTTTATGGCCGCTATGCCTAAAATACCCGAGCCGCAACCAAAATCGACCACAGTTTTACCTGTTAGATCTTGGCTTTCTAGCCACTTTAAACATAGTGCAGTCGTTGCGTGTGTACCCGTACCAAATGCAAGGCCTGGGTCAAGCAATACGTTAACAGCGTCAGGATCAGGAATATCTCGCCAACTCGGACAGATCCAAAGGCGTTCACCAAATTGAATCGGATGGAAGTTGTCCATCCACTCACGTTCCCAGTCTTTGTCTTCAAGTTGTTCAATTTTATAAACAAGCTTGTCAGCGAGTGTCGCTTCTGCTTTTAATGTCGCCACTACACTGTCCATATCATGGTTAGCGTCATAGAGGCCAATCACTGTGGTATCAGCCCATAGTTGAACGGTCCCCAGTTTTGGTTCATAAATCGGGGTGTCTTTTGCATCGACATAAGTCACTGATGCACTACCTGTGTCCATCAGTAAATCACTGATCATGTCAGCATTATCAGCGTTTGCATTAATTCGAATTTGGATCCAAGCCATGATAATCTCTCGAATAGAAAAAAGGCCGCAACAGCGGCCTTTTAGTTATTAATAGTGCAGTGTAATTACTTCGCGTCTAAGAAGCTTTTTAGTAAGTCTGAGCGAGAAGGATGACGTAATTTACGTAACGCTTTCGCTTCGATTTGACGAATACGTTCACGTGTTACGTCAAATTGTTTACCTACTTCTTCTAATGTATGGTCTGTGTTCATATCGATACCAAAACGCATACGAAGTACTTTCGCTTCACGGGCCGTTAAGCCAGCTAATACGTCGTTGGTTGCGCCACGTAGCGATTCCATCGTTGCAGAATCAATTGGCGAATCAATGGTCGTATCTTCAATGAAGTCACCTAAGTGCGAATCTTCATCATCACCGATTGGCGTTTCCATTGAAATAGGCTCTTTCGCGATTTTCAATACCTTACGAATTTTATCTTCAGGCATTAACATACGCTCAGCTAATTCTTCTGGATTAGGTTCGCGACCCATTTCTTGTAACATTTGACGAGAAATACGATTCAGCTTGTTGATCGTCTCTATCATGTGCACAGGAATACGGATAGTACGCGCTTGGTCTGCAATTGAACGTGTAATTGCTTGACGGATCCACCATGTTGCATAAGTCGAGAACTTATAACCACGACGATACTCGAACTTATCAACCGCCTTCATTAGACCAATATTACCTTCTTGAATAAGGTCTAGGAATTGTAGTCCACGGTTGGTATATTTTTTCGCAATCGAAATTACAAGACGTAAATTAGCTTCTACCATTTCCTTTTTCGCACGGCGAGCTTTCGCTTCACCAATGCTCATGCGGCGGTTGATGTCCTTAATACGTTCAATACTTAAACCCGTACTTTCTTCGATAGCGCTTAATTTTTGGATACAGCGAATGATCTCAGGTTTTACTTCTTCAAGCTTAACTGAGTGTTTATCGTTAGCTGCAATTTCAAGGTCGATCCAGCTAGTATCTGTTTCATTATTAGCAAAGTGCTTAACAAACGTTTTCTTTGGAAGCTTAGCAATTTGAACCGCTTGCTTCATGATAAGACGTTCTTGAACACGCACTCTGTCCATCATTTCGCGCATGTTATTTACCATGCGGTCAAACTGTTTTGGAACTAGCTTAAATGTTTTAAATAATTCGCCGATTTCGGTAATAGCAGTTAATGAGTCAGGATGAGAGCGACCTTTTTCTTCAAATGTATCGCGCGCTTTATTATAAAGATCACGTAGATTTTCGAAGTGAATGCGTGCTTCTTCAGGATCTGGTCCTGTATCAGCTTCATCATCATCACCGTCGTCATCATCATCACTGTCTTCATCGTCGCTATCATCGTCTTCTTCGTCTAACTGTTCTTCGTTTAACTCAGAACCGATATGCGTTGCCGAAATTTGTGATTCGTCTTCATTATTAGGATCGAAAAAGCCTGAAATAATGTCGCTTAAGCGCATTTCTTCAGCTTCAAATTTATCCCACTGCTCGAGTAGGTAAGTAATTGCTTCAGGGTATTCAGCAACTGAAATCTGAACTTGGTTGATACCTTCTTCGATACGCTTAGCGATTACAATTTCGCCTTCACGCGTAAGTAGTTCAACAGTACCCATTTCACGCATGTACATGCGGACAGGGTCAGTTGTTCGACCGATCTCTTTTTCTACAGTCGCAAGTGCAGCGGCCGCGGCTTCTGCTGCGTCTTCGTCTGTCGTTGTTTCTTGCATCATTAATTCATCGGCATCAGGTGCGTTTTCACTTACCTTGATACCCATATCATTAATCATGCTAATGATATCTTCTACCTGATCTGAGTCGATAATGTCTTGTGGAAGGTGATCATTAACTTCTGCAAAAGTTAAATAACCTTGCTCTTTACCTTTTTGAATCAGAAGCTTTAATTGTGACTGAGGAGTTGGATCCATAGAGATTTATTCTTCCACTCTGAAAGTTGATACAACAGGCGCCAGCTCGCTTTATAAGCGAAACGAAAACTAACTAGACGCAGTGAATAGCACAGTATAACAGCATAATTCAAATCTGACTAGCTGTTGCTGCCTTTTAACGCTTGTGTCAGTAAGTGACACTCAAGACGTTCTTCGCTTGTTAACCCTTGGGTCTTGTCTTTTATTAATAGGGTCTCTAGTCGATAATTTAAACACTGGTCTTCAATAAATTTAAAAGTATTTTTAAAAACAGTTTCTAAACGATCGTCATTTATTTGATGTTGCCAAGTTGCTAATTTAACAAGGGCATCATACTGCGCACTATCACGAAATGACTCAAGAATTTGTGCCGTGGTTATTCCTGGTCGCTCTAGTGCTAAGTGTTGGATGTGCAAAAAAAGTTCAATACCGGCAATTTTCATTTCTGCCAACTCTGGCATATAAGCAATGCTGGTCGCTAAGTTTGGATGTTGCAATAAAATACCGATTGCTTGGCGCATTGGCGTGATTTTAAATTTACGTTCAATTGCATGTTGCTGCTTTGGTGATTTTACGCGGTTATTTAACTGTTCTCGCGTTCGACCAATTAAGCGGCCAAGGTGTTCTAAAATATTCTCTTGGTAAAAATCACTGGGAATTTTTTCAATCAGCGGCAGGGCATCACTCAGTAATTTTGCTTTACCTGCATCCTGGGTTAAGTCAACCTCTTGGCTGAGCTTATTAAAGAGCACTTTACTAAAATCATCCGCGTCCTTTAATCGTGCTTCAAAAGCGTCTTTGCCTTCTTTTTGTACCAGCGAGTCTGGATCTTCACCGTCAGGTAGAAATACAAATTGTAATGACTTTCCATCTGCAAGGTAAGGAAGTGCATTCTCAAGTGCACGCCAAGCAGCATCGCGACCAGCACGGTCACCATCGTAACAGCAAATCACTTTATCTGTGGTTCTGAATAATGTGTGCATATGCTCTGCGGTGGTTGCTGTACCAAGGGCTGCAACGGCATATTCAATGCCTTGCTCAGCTAAAGCAACCACATCCATATAGCCTTCAACAATTAAAATATGTTCCAGTTTTTTATGAGCTTGCTTAGCTTCGTACAAGCCGTAAAGTTCAAAACCTTTATGGAAAATACGCGTTTCTGGTGAATTGAGGTATTTAGGCCCTTGATCTGCTTGCATTACACGGCCACCAAACGCGATTACCCGACCGCGTTTGTCGCGAATAGGGAACATGAGTCGGTCACGGAAAAAGTCAAATTGGCGACCAGGCGACTTTTCAGAGGCAAGCTTTAACTCTACTAGCTGTTCTTTTTGCTCTTTATTGCGACCGAGTTGCTGACACAGTGCTTCCCACTCACTCGGGGCATAGCCAATCATGAATTTTTTTGCTGTTTCGCCACTTAAACCACGACCTTTAATATAATCAATCACGGTTTTAGAATTAGCATGATGCTTTAGTTGATGCTGATAAAAGCGTGCAGCATGGAGCATTAAATCGTAATCAGAGCGCTTTTGTTCAGCGGTGCGTTGCGGACCTGAGCTTGTGCCTTGCTCGCGAGGTACGTCTAAATTGAGCATACTCGCTAATTCTTCGATAGCATCAACAAATTCTAGTTTGTCATATTCCATGACAAATGAAATGGCATTACCATTCGCACCACAGCCAAAGCAATGATAAAACTGTTTATCTTGGGAGACGGTAAAAGAAGGGGTTTTTTCGTTATGAAAAGGACAGCAAGCTTGGTAGTCTTTTCCCGCTTTTTTTAGGCCAACTTTTGAATCAATTAACTCAACAATATCGGTACGAGCGAGTAAATCATCAATAAACTGTCGAGGGATTTTTCCGGCCATGGCTGTTGTTTTTTCCTGCACTATTTTTGCATTTAAAGTAAGATTTGAACACAAAAGGTGATTATATAAAAGCTCAAAAGCAAGAAACCGAGCACTAGGCTCGGTTTGCTTGAATCATACATCTGTATGTGGGGGTTAGGCAGTTAATCGTTGCTTGATTAAGCCAGAAATCTTACCTAAATCGGCACGACCTTCAGCTTTGCTTTTGATCACTCCCATTACCTTACCCATGTCTTGCATACCCGCTGCGTTTGTATCAGCAATAGCCGAGTCAATAAGTGCTATGATTTCTTCTTCACTCAATTGTTGAGGTAAGAATTCTTCAAGAGCTTTAATCTCATTGGCTTCAATTTCAGCTAAATCTTCACGACCCGCATCAATATACTGGGTGTAAGAGTCGCGACGTTGTTTTACAAGCTTCACTAAAACAGCGGTAATACCGTCGTCGTCTAGCGTGATTTGCTCGTCAATTTCACGTTGCTTGATTGCAGCAAGTACCATGCGGATAGGCTTAAGACGTTCTTTGTCTTTTGCCTTCATCGCATCTTTTTGCGCATCTTTTAGCGTTAATAAAAGGCTCATTTATACAAGACCAAATACTGATTAGTATAATTTAACGCGACGTGCGTTATCGCGAGAAAGCTTCTTCATGTGACGCTTTACTGCAGCAGCTTTTTTACGCTTACGCTCAGCTGTTGGTTTTTCATAGTGCTCGCGACGACGAACTTCTGAAAGGATACCTGCTTTTTCACATGAACGCTTGAAGCGACGAAGTGCTACGTCAAACGGTTCGTTCTCTCTTACTTTAATTACTGGCATTAAAAATTCACCTACCTAAATAATGAGCGTTGCTCAAGTTGATCGAATAACGATCAAGTGGTTCAAAAATGGTGCGGTATTGTAATCCGAAGCAACACCACATGTAAAGGATAATATTAACAGAAACTGGGATGGCAAAACAGCGTTAATTTGTCGCGCGTTGATACAAGCGACAAATTACTTGCCCAGCGGTTTTTTCTTTTAATAGCAACCAGTTACTAGGAGTCTCTAGGCTTTTTAGTTCGCTTTCAACTTCCACATAAATTAACGCTTGCTCAGTTAACCATTGATTTGATTCGAGTAATAAACAACTTTTTTCGGCCAAATTTTGGCGAAAGGGTGGGTCAACAAAAACTAGATCAAACTGTTTATTTTCATCATTATTATCTAATAGCGCTAGGCTATTACCTTGTTTTACAGTGGCATTATCAAGTTGCAAAGTGGCTATGTTGTTGTTTAGCTGTGCCGCTGCGCTTTTATCAAGTTCAAAAAAGACCGTATGTGCAGCAAACCGAGAAAGCGCTTCAAAACCAAGCCCTCCAGAACCAGCATAGCAATCGAGTACGCTTGCACCTCGGGTATCTTGCATTAACCAATTAAACACGGTTTCCTTTATTCGATCCGTTGTTGGGCGTAAGCCTTGTACATCTTTGACCGGAAGTTTTCTACCGCGAAATTGACCACTAATGATACGAATAAAACCATGGCTTGATTTATTGCTTGTCGCTTTAATTTGGCGATTAGGTGTTGATTTTTTTCTCATTTAACTCACTAATAAATGGTAACTGATACCTAGCTCAGATAATATTGTGCTTTATAGCTAGTGTGTCATTTTTCTACTGCACTAAAAGTGTTACTATTAGTGTCTTAGCGATAGATGGTACCCGTTTTGGTTTGGCTGAAAGTAGCTGAACTATCACCAACCTATTATTCATGTAAGTTTATCAGATTTTTATAAGTGGTTATTAGCAAGTATGGCAAAAAAAAATAAATTCTTGTCTTGGTTTGGTTTTGGCAAATCAGAAAAACAACAAACAGAGCAAGCAGCAAAAGAGGCTGATAACCAGAAGCAATTAGAAGAACAACAGCGTATTGAAGCCGAAAAGGCGGAAACTGAACGCTTAGAGCAAGAGCGCATTGCAGCAGAAAAAGCGGAAGCTGAACGTTTAGCTCAAGAGCAGCAAGCGGCAGAGCAACAACGTCTGGAACAACAAGCTCGTCTCGCTGAGCAAGAAGCAGCAATGAAATTAGAGCAAGAACGCGTTGCCGCTGAAAAAGCAGAGCGTGAAGCTGAGCAAGCTGCTGCTGAAAAGGCGCAGCGTGAAGCCGAGCAAGTTGCAGTAGAGCAGGCAGAAGCAGAGCGTGTAGAGCAAGAGCGTATTGCAGCAGAAAAAGCACAAGCTGAGCGTCTAGAGCAAGAACGCATTGCTGCAGAAAAGGCAGAAGCAGAGCGTTTAGAGCAAGAACGCATTGCTGCAGAAAAGGCAGAAGCAGAGCGTTTAGAGCAAGAACGCATTGCAGCAGAAAAAGCACAAGCGGAACGCGTTGAACAAGAACGCATTGCAGCAGAAAAAGCACAAGCGGAACGTGTTGAACAAGAACGCATTGCTGCTGAAAAGGCGGAAACTGAGCGTGTAGAACAAGAGCGCATTGCTGCAGAAAAAGCACAAGCGGAACGCGTTGAACAAGAACGCATTGCTGCTGAAAAGGCGGAAGCTGAGCGTGTAGAACAAGAGCGCATTGCAGCAGAAAAAGCACAAGCGGAACGCGTTGAACAAGAACGCATTGCTGCTGAAAAGGCGGAAGCTGAGCGTCTAGAACAAGAGCGTATTGCAGCAGAAAAGGCTGAAGCTGAACGTTTAGAGCAAGAGAAAGCTGCACAAGCCGCAGCTGAAAAACCAAAGAAAGAAGGTTTCTTCGCACGCCTTAAAAAAGGTCTATTAAAAACTCGCGTTAATATTGGCTCTGGCTTTGCCTCTATCTTTAGTGGTAAGAAAATAGACGATGAGTTATTCGAAGAACTAGAAACACAGCTATTAACAGCAGATTTAGGTGTTGATACAACAATGAAGTTGATTGATAACCTAACTGATGCAGCGGATCGTAAGCAGTTAAAAGATGGTGATGCTCTTTATGAGTTAATGAAGCAAGAAATGGCTGATATGCTTAAAACTGCTGAGCAGCCGTTGGTTGTTTCAGGTGATAAAAAGCCATTTGTGATCTTAATGGTGGGTGTCAATGGCGTTGGTAAAACAACGACTATCGGTAAACTAGCGAAGCAATTCCAAAGTGAAGGTAAGTCGGTCATGTTAGCCGCAGGTGACACCTTCCGTGCTGCTGCTGTTGAGCAGCTACAAGTATGGGGTGAGCGTAACAGCATTCCGGTCATTGCTCAGCATACTGGCGCAGACAGTGCCTCAGTTGTATTTGATGCTTTTCAAGCGGCAAAAGCACGTAATGTAGATGTGTTAATCGCTGATACAGCAGGGCGTTTGCAAAATAAAGATAACCTTATGCAAGAGCTTGAAAAAATAGCCCGCGTAATGAAAAAAATAGACCCTGATGCGCCGCATGAAGTCATGTTAACAATTGATGCGGGTACGGGTCAGAATGCGATTAGCCAAGTAAAACTTTTTAATGAATGCGTTGGTTTAACTGGTATCACATTGTCTAAGTTAGATGGTACGGCAAAAGGTGGGGTCATCTTTGCTGTAGCAGATAAGTTTAATATTCCAATTCGTTACATAGGTGTTGGTGAGGGTATTGACGACCTGCGCACTTTTAACAGTAATGACTTCATTGATGCGCTGTTTAGCCAAGATGAGGACGATGCATAACTAATTAAAAAGGGAGTTAACTCCCTTTTTAGCTGTAAGATGATTGATAATTAAAATGATAAATTTTCAGCAAGTCAGTAAAACCTATCCGGGGGGCCATCGTGCCCTTGAAAAAGTCAGCTTTCATATTAAGCCTGGCGAGCTTGCTTTTTTAACAGGCCATAGTGGTGCTGGTAAAAGTACTTTGTTAAAGCTCATTAGCCTCATGGAGCGCCCATCAGCAGGGCAGGTACTAATAAATGGTGTGGATTTAAATGCCGTTAAGTCACGCCAGGTGCCGTATATTCGTCGTGATATTGGTATTATTTTTCAGAACCATCGCCTTTTAGAGCGTTATTCTGTATTTGATAATGTTGCCTTACCGCTTGTGATTGAAGGAACGCACCACAAGCAAATTGCTAAACGTGTTCATGGTGCATTAGATAAGGTTGGCTTGCTCGATAAAGCTAAATGTAGCCCTGCTACTTTATCTGGTGGTGAACAACAGCGTGTAGGAATAGCCAGAGCGATTGTTAATTCGCCACCAATTTTATTAGCTGATGAACCAACAGGTAATTTAGATCCTGAGCTTTCAATGGATATCCTGCGCTTATTCGAGGATTTTAATCACCATGGTACAACGGTATTAATTGCAACTCATGATATTGGCTTGATTGCCCGTATGCGTTACCGCAGCCTCACGTTAAAGGATGGTCGAATGATTCAAGATCCGTTAGCGGAGGAAACACTATGAGCTTATTATTCAAAAGTCGTTCAAGCCAAACAGAGGGACAACAAAAATCACTTTTTGCTTCGCCTTACTTTTTTATAATGAACCTTATTCGACAAGGTGTGCACAGCCTCGGTGAAATGTGGCGAACACCTCTTGCATCACTGATGACGATTGCTGTTTTAGGCTTGAGTTTAACCTTACCGGCCACTTTGTATTTAGTGGTTAAAAATGTATCTCAAGTGAGTAGTGGTTTTGAAGACGCGGCAGAAATTTCGTTGTTTGTTAAAGAAAGTATGACTCAGCAACAAACGCAAACCCTAGTGAAACGTTTAGCTCTTTATCCTGAAATCGATAAAGTGGAGTTTATTTCAAAAGGGGATGCACTTACTGAGTTTAAACAGGTATCTGGTTTTGGCCAAGCACTGGAATACCTTGATGCAAATCCACTGCCTGATGTTGTTATCGTTACGCCTACCATTCGTCACCGTCAACCAAATGCAGCAGAGCAATTACTTAAAAAACTAGAGGCTGAGCGTGAGGTTGATTTTGGTAAGCTTGATATCGCGTGGCTTGAACGTTTGAATGCACTATTAAGTTTATTAAAAGAGAGCGTCATCACTATTGCCCTACTATTATTAACCTCTGTTACTTTAATCATTGGTAATACTATCCGTTTATCGATAATGGACAAAAAAGAAGAAATTCAAGTGATGAAGCTTGTCGGTGCGACAAACACCTTTATTCATGCGCCATTTTTATGGACAGGGGTGTGGTACGGTATTATTGGTGGTTTGTTCTCTTTTATTTGTGTTGCTTTAATGATGTGGTGGCTAGGCAGTGCGGTTAGTGAAGTGGCGGGCGTCTATGAAACCAGCTTTGATTTAATCGGTCTGACAATGTCGGAATTCGGCGTTTTAGTTGCACTTGCAACAGCACTCGGCTTTGTCGGGTCTTACTTATCAGTTAGCCGCTATATAAAAGAAATAGAACCCGATAAAGTATAACAATAAAGTGTAACAATTCGTTGTTACACTGCTCTATTAGCGCTAAATAAAGTAGTAATTAATTTATCGCTTTTTCAATCAAAGCTAGAATTCACCGCATATTCAGCGTGTTAGCGTAAACTAAAAATAGATAAAAAAAACCACTTGATCTGAGGTTCAAAAAAGTTTTTAATTGAAATTAGCACTCTCGCTTAAAGAGTGCTAAGATGGTTTTAAAATGTTTATCACTGAGGTGAAAAATGAGTAAAGATTTATACGCAATGGCACTTACTGTAGGTCAACAAAGCGCAAGTATGGATGGCTATCTTCAAGCTGTTAGCACCATTCCTATGCTTGATGCTGAGAAAGAAAAACAGTTAGCGACACGTCTTCAGGAAGAAGGTGATCTTGATGCTGCAAAGCAACTCATTATGTCACATCTTCGCTTTGTTGCTCACATTGCAAAAAGCTATTCAGGCTATGGTCTACCGCAAGCCGATTTGATTCAAGAAGGTAACATCGGTCTGATGAAAGCGGTAAAACGTTTCGACCCAAGTGTCGGTGTTCGTTTGGTCTCATTCGCAGTACATTGGATCAAAGCAGAAATTCACGAATACGTATTGAAAAACTGGCGTATCGTGAAAGTTGCAACAACAAAAGCGCAACGTAAGTTATTCTTCAATCTACGTAAAAACAAAAAACGTTTAGGTTGGTTCAACCAAGCTGAGGTTAGCACCGTTGCAAACGAGCTGGGTGTTAGCGAAAAAGAAGTACGTGAGATGGAATCACGTATGAGTGGCCAAGATATGGGCTTCGATTTAACGGGCGACGACAATGATGACGCACCGACAAGCACATACTCGCCAGTACAGTATTTAACAGATGGCAGTGCTGACCTTGCTGATGATATTGAAGAGCAGCAATGGCAAGAGCAATCTCATGCACGTTTATTTAGCGCATTAAAAACCCTAGATGAGCGTTCGCAAGATATCGTTAGTGCGCGCTGGTTAGCGGATGATAAAGCAACACTGCAAGAGCTTGCTGAAAAATACAATGTGTCAGCTGAGCGTGTTCGCCAGCTAGAAAAAACAGCGATGAAAAAGCTGCAATCAGCAATGAGCTAATAGCGATCGCTATAGCAAACCATCTCTAGTAGACTACAGAGCCTCGCAAATGCGGGGCTTTTTGTTTTAAGGACGCGGTATGTCACAGATTGATTATCAACATGTATTAGATGAAATAACCAAAGAAGTTCAGCCATTACTGAGCCAAGGTAAGGTTGCTGACTATATTCCTGCGTTAGCAGAGGTTGAGCCAAATCAGTTCGCTATAGCGATTCATACCGTAGACGGTCAAACTTACTGCGGTGGTGATTGTAGTGCGCGTTTTACTATTCAATCAGTTTCTAAAGTGATGACCCTGACTTTAGCGCTTCAGCGTTATGGGGATGAATTATGGCAGCGAGTAGGTAAAGAGCCTTCTGGTACAGCGTTTAACTCATTGACCCAACTTGAGTTTGAACATGGCATCCCGCGTAACCCATTTATTAATGCTGGTGCCATTGTGACATGTGATGCGCTTTACAGTCGACTGTCTGCACCGATGCATTCTATGCTTGAATCATTTCGGCAGTTATCAGGGAATCCAAGCGTCATAATCGACAAAAAAGTGGCTAACTCTGAATATGAGTTTCGTCATCGCAATGCGGCCATGGCACATTTAATGAAATCATTTGGTAATTTTAATAACGAAGTAGATGATGTCTTATGGGCTTATTTTAATTTCTGTGCCATCGAATTGAACTGCGTTGAATTAGCAAAAGCTTACAATTATCTCGCTAATCAGGGCAAAGATGCCAACGGCAATAAAGTGCTGAGTGCAAGGCAAAATAAACAACTTAACTCGTTACTGTTTACCAGTGGTTTATACGATGCAGCGGGGGACTTTGGTTACCGTGTCGGTATGCCCGGAAAATCAGGGGTATCTGGAACAATCTTAGCAGTACTACCTAATCAGTTTACGGTTGCGGTATGGGCACCACGTTTAAATTCATATGGTAACTCAGTGGCTGGGATAGCGGCCCTTGAGCGCTTATCCCAGAAACTGGATATTTCGATTTTTTAGTCGCGATTACTGCTCCCAGTATACTTGCTCTAAACAATCTTCACGTTCAGGTAAGCCACGCGATAAACGTGGTGAGTGCTGAACAAGCACTTCATAACTTGCACGGTTAGCGTATTTACTAATTTGTGCAAGCGATGAGTACGTCATAGCAGGTTGCTGATGCTTCGCTGAGTTTGCCACATTGAGTTTGTGGTAAACGTTTGCTGATAAATCATGTAATACCGCAGCAAGCGCACAATCACCTGCACCGTTTGTGTTTTTGATGCTATCAGGACCACCCATAAACGGTGCGGTATGGCTATAGGCACGAATAGGGTTTTGGCAGTCATCTTTGCGCATTGCGCGCGAAAACTCGTAGCGGTTAAAATCTGCGATTGCACCTGGTAGAAGCGGGTATTCTGTTTCGCGCTTGAATGAATCATCTACATAACCGGCCATAAATAAGCCTTTCTCGCCAGCTGTGCATATCACTAAGTCAGTCCAATCAAGGGCTTTATCTGCTGCAAGAAGCGGATCTTCAAAACCTGTAATGGCGAGACCTTCTTCCTCGTTCATCGCAAGAATATCAACGTGTTCTTTAACAAATTTAGCCCACCAAGTAGGGTCTTGTTCAATTAAGAACTTAGTGCCGAGTGTTAATACCACGGGGACACCTGCATCATTGGCATACTTAACAGCCTGCATTGTTGCGTCGGTCATGGTTTCATCGCCTTGTGTACGCATTAAGTAGGCGCTGATCACCAGTGCTGAAGAGTTCTCAATGAGTTCTTTATCAATTGATTCAGGGCGAAGGTGGTTCATAAGGCCTGCACTAATGGCGAAAGTACGTTCACCCGTTTCGTCAATCAAGGTAAAGCAGCGACCGATGGGTCCGTCAACCGGTTGTAAGTAATTAAGATCTACGCGGCTAGAGGTATTACATAAAAAGCGGTATGCATAACTACCAATTTTGATATTTTCACTCATCACACCAAGTAGTACTGAGCGGTCATCAGCAAGTGTTGAGTAATTGTGCATTGTGTTGCCAATAGTGCCACCAGCGAACTCATAATCGACCATATTATTGAGCTTTAGGCGGTCGTATAGGGCATTGGTAATATCGTTATCAATGACTTGCGACATACCACGGCGCAATTGAAATTCATCAAGGAAAGCTTGATCAACTTTAGCTTCAATGTCGACCACAATTTGATCGATACCGGTTATATAACTACGTTGTAGTCGTTCCGTTGAGTTGAGTTGATTAGTAAGTGGATCTTTAGCTTCCACTGGAAAATAATGTTTATGCCTGCGGCGTCCAGGAAATTTCATTTGCTACCCGTGTATTGATATCAATTGCAAATTGTAAATCAACAAATTTACCTAGTTGAATTGCTATTAGCGAAATAAAAAAAGCGCGAGATTATAGCGCAATATGGGTCCGTTGAGCCATGAAAAAGCCACTAAAATTTGCGTTAATTTTTAAGTGTAGCAGTATTTATTGCCCTTTTTATTGACTAACTAGGTATAATTACTCACAGTTTTACAAGTTTTGTGTGATTTATGAGCGAACAATATAGTGACGAGTATTGGATGGAAAAAGCCCTCACTTTTGCAAGTAAAGCAGAAGCGATTGATGAAATTCCTGTTGGTGCAGTACTGGTAAAAGATAATCAACTCATTGCTTATGGTTATAACCGCTCAATTACTGATAATGACCCCTCTGCTCATGCTGAGATGATGGCTATACGTGAAGGGGGTAAAGTACTTAATAACTATCGTTTGATTGATTGTACTTTATATGTGACCTTAGAGCCTTGTTCTATGTGTGCAGGATTGTTAGTGCATAGTCGTATCAAACGTTTGGTATTTGGTGCTAAAGATGCAAAAACAGGATCTGCAGGGTCAATTATGAACCTATTACAAGAACCAAGACTAAATCATCAAGTTGAAGTAACCGGTGACGTAATGAGTGAACAGTGTGGCGCGGTAATTTCAGCGTTTTTTAAACGCCGTAGAAAAGAGAAAAAAGCGGCGAAGCTTGCTGCTCGCAACGCCTAGTTAAACAACCGGCGTTGCTGGGGTTTCTTGTGCTTCCATTAATTGCATGGCAAATAAACGGCGGCGCCAAATAACTTTTTTGTGTGTGTTACGTAGCATGATGCGACGGCGTGTCGCTGTAGAGTAAATCACATTACGTTTAAATTTATGTGTGGTACGTCTTCTTTTTAACATGTGAGCTCCTAAAGTGAGAGAAAGCATGGCATGAATTGGGATATTGTTCTAGAAGATAATGATCATTTGATGACAAGTAAACTGATTTCTGCTGTATTGGTTAGTTATTGTTTAACTTGTTTTGTTCAGTATTAGCAGCTTGTTGCTCATTGTCAGGTTTGCTCTGCTTGTTGTCATTATCCGGCAAGTTAGGGTCTTCTTGTTGCGTTATTGCTTCTTCATCACTCGGGTTTGAAATAGCGTCATTTTCATCAAGCCAAACTAAAGCGTCATAGTAACGACGAATGTTATCAACGTATTTCACGGCAACATCACCACGTGCATAGCCATATTTAGTTTTACGGTAATAGCGTTTTTTAATTAAAAGCGGTAAACGTTTTTTCACATCAGCCCATTTATCCGGGCTTGCACCTTCTTGTTCGGTAATAATACGCGCATCATTTACATGCCCCCAACCTACATTATATGAAGCGAGCGCAAACCATGTACGGTCAGGTTGTGGGATCCGCTCAGGGATCCAAGAGATTAGCTGGGCTAAATATTCAGCGCCACCTTTGATATTTTGCTCTGGTGCTAAACGGTTGGTTACGCCAACTTGTTTGGCAGTGGCTTGAGTTAACATCATGATACCACGGACCCCAGTAGGCGATTTAGCCTTAGGGTTCCACATCGATTCTTGATAGCTCAGTGCAGCAAGTAAGCGCCAGTCAATATTACCAGCATATTGTTCAAACCAAGGCTGGTACTTTGGTAAGGTTTCTTTAATCGCTTCGATATAGGCAAGGGTATTTACATAGTTAAACTGGCGTACATGACCAAAGTACTTTTCTTCAAGTACGTAAAGCTGGTTCGTTTGTTTTATATCGCCAAAAAAAGGCACCATTAAAGCATATAAAGAGTCATCACCATCTTTTCTTAAAACCCATGCAATTGGATCGTTTCGGGTGACCGAAAAGCCAATGCTTAAATTAGGATGGTAACGGCGAAACAGTGACAATGTATGCGAGTCAGCGAGGGTGTAGTCAATCTCACCATCAATCACAGCTTGCAACAATTCTTCTTCATCCATGTCCTCAGTTTCATTCCAGCTCAAAGTCGGGTGAAGTTGTTTTAATTGCTGTAAAGCAAGTGAGTGACTGCTTTTTGCAAGCACAGTTAAGTTGCCAGTTAAATCGTCGAATTCGCGGGGGCGGACACGGCCTTGTTTGTAAACTAGTTTCTGACTAATTGTGCGATAAGTTGGACCGAAGCGGTAATGCTTAGCGCGAATCGTATTGTACGTAAGCCCTGAAGCTATTACGTCTAAGTCGCCATTTTCTAGGCGGGTGAACATATCTGATAAGTTAAAAAAGGGCACCATTTCAAGTTCAACACCGACATAGTTAGCAAACTCTTGAGCAAGCTCATACTCGAAGCCTTGTACACCTTGTGGCGCTTGATAGTAATTACTCGCGCCGGCTAAAGTACCAACTCTAATTTTATTCTGCGCCTTGATATGAGCTAGTTGCGAAGGCTGTTGTTGCATATCGCATGCACATAACATGAGCACTAAACTAAAAATAGCGAGTAACTTTTGCATAGATTATAAATGCCCCTTAAACCATTACCTTACCGTTATAGCAAAACTTCAAAGCTGCGTCACTTGGCGAATAGTTTTATATATCTATTTTAAATTAATAAAGGCATCAAGGTTGCAAATAGATAAGTCATACAGAACAAGAACCTGCGAAAAAATAACGGGTATTAGGGTGCTCGATTGTTGCAAACGTAAAAGCGGTTATGAAGATTATTTAAATAAAAGCGCAATTTTGAGTTAAATCTAGGCGTTATTTGCACTATAATACGCGCCTAAAATATCGTTCAATCCCTAACCCCGGATGAAAATACCTATGTTGATCCTTCGTGGTGCACCAGCACTTTCCGATTTTAGAGTTCAGAAAATTTTAGCGCGTTGCCAACAGGCACAACTTCCAGTCACTGACGTTTATGCCGAGTTCATGCATTTTGCTGATCTTACTGCTGAACTTTCAGCCGATGAGCAAACAAAGCTAGAAAAGCTGCTTACTTATGGTCCAACGATTGCCGAGCATACCCCTGCTGGCACGTTAATTCTTGTAACGCCGCGTCCAGGTACTATCTCGCCTTGGGCATCAAAAGCAACTGACATCGCGCATAACTGTGGCTTAAGCCAAGTTCACCGTGTTGAGCGTGGTATTGCATACTACGTTGAAGGTCAGCTATCAGCTGAACAAACAGCTGAAGTCGCAGCGTTATTACATGACCGTATGACTGAAGCAACGCACGCGGATATGGCTGACGCAGCTAAATTATTCCGTCACGATGAACCGCGTCCAATGTCATCAGTTGACATTTTAGGTGGTGGCCGTGAAGCACTTGCTAAAGCAAACGTTGAGCAAGGTTTTGCACTTGCAGATGACGAAATTGATTACTTGGTAGAAAACTTCCAAAAGTTGGGGCGTAACCCGAACGACATCGAATTATTCATGTTTGCACAAGCAAACTCTGAACATTGTCGTCACAAAATCTTTAACGCTGATTGGACAATTGATGGCATCGAACAGCCAAAATCATTGTTCAAAATGATCAAAAACACCTACGAGCAAAACCCTGAAAACGTGTTATCTGCCTATAAAGATAACGCAGCGGTAATGAAAGGCTCAGTAGCGGGTCGTTTCTTCCCGAACAATGAAGGCGAGTACGCATATCATCAAGAAAACATCGAAATCTTGATGAAAGTTGAAACGCACAACCATCCAACAGCGATTGCGCCATTCTCAGGTGCATCGACTGGTTCGGGTGGTGAAATTCGTGATGAAGGTGCAACTGGCCGTGGTTCTAAACCTAAAGCGGGTTTAGTCGGTTTTACAGTCTCTAACTTACGTATTCCTGGTTACGAGCAACCATGGGAAACTGACTTTGGTAAGCCTGGTCGTATCGTTAATGCACTTGATATCATGACTGAAGGTCCACTAGGCGGTGCGGCATTCAATAACGAATTTGGCCGCCCTAACTTACTTGGTTACTTCCGTACATACGAAGAGAAAGTATCAAGCCATAACGGTATCGAGGTACGTGGTTACCACAAGCCAATCATGCTTGCTGGTGGTTTAGGTAATATTCGCTCTGAGCATGTTCAAAAAGGTGAAATCCCAGTAGGTGCAAAATTAATTGCACTCGGTGGCCCTGCAATGAACATCGGCCTAGGTGGTGGTGCTGCGTCTAGTATGACATCAGGTCAATCAAACGAAGACTTAGACTTTGCATCTGTACAACGTGAAAACCCAGAAATGGAACGTCGTTGTCAGGAAGTTATCGACAAATGTTGGCAGTTAGGTGATGCAAACCCAATCGCTTTCATCCACGATGTGGGTGCAGGTGGTCTTTCAAACGCATTCCCTGAGCTTGTCGACGACGGTGGTCGTGGTGGTAAATTCCAACTTCGTGATATTCCAAACGATGAGCCGGGTATGGCACCACACGAAATTTGGTGTAACGAATCTCAAGAGCGTTACGTATTAGCGGTTGCGGCAGAAGACTTCGCGCGCTTCGAAGCAATCTGTAAACGTGAGCGTGCAGAATATGCGGTAATTGGTGAAGCAACAGAAGAGCGTCACTTAACGGTTGAAGATAGCCACTTCGGTAACAGTCCTGTCGATCTTCCGCTTGATGTATTACTAGGTAAAGCACCAAAAATGCACCGCGAAGTGGAATCGAAAAAAGCACAATCGCAACCATTAGACGTTGCTAACATTGATGCTGCAGATGCTGCACAACGTTTATTACGCTTACCAACGATTGCTGAGAAAACATTCTTAATCACCATTGGTGACCGTACGGTAACGGGTTTAGTTGCGCGTGACCAAATGGTGGGTCCTTGGCAGGTACCAGTCGCCAACTGTGCGGTAACAGCCGCTGCGTTTGATACTTACCACGGTGAAGCAATG
Organism: Pseudoalteromonas sp. CF6-2; assembly: GCF_021729425.1. Taxonomy (NCBI): domain Bacteria; kingdom Pseudomonadati; phylum Pseudomonadota; class Gammaproteobacteria; order Alteromonadales; family Pseudoalteromonadaceae; genus Pseudoalteromonas; species Pseudoalteromonas sp. CF6-2. Next base: position 2,937,667 of record NZ_CP091442.1, on the reverse strand, counting down.
TCACTCGGTGAGCGTACACCAGCTGCACTTTTAAACTACGGTGCGTCTGCTCGTTTAGCGGTGGCTGAGTCTCTAACGAACATCGCGTGTGCTAACATCGGTGGCCTTGAAAATATTAAGCTATCTGCAAACTGGATGGCTGCAGCAGGTCACCCTGGCGAAGATGCGGGTCTTTACGAGGCTGTTAAAGCGGTGGGTGAAGAGCTTTGTCCTGCACTTGGTTTAACAATCCCTGTGGGTAAAGACTCAATGTCGATGAAAACTCAATGGGATGAAAACGGTGAACAAAAATCGGTTACTGCACCATTATCACTGATCATCACTGCATTCGGTCGTGTTGAAGATGTTCGTAAAACAGTGACGCCACAGCTACGTACTGATAAAGGTAACTCATCACTCTTATTAGTTGATTTAGGTGCGGGTCAAAACCGACTGGGTGCATCAAGCCTTGCACAGGTTTATAAGCAACTAGGTGATGTAACACCTGATGTTGATAGCCCTGCATTATTAAAAGGCTTCTATGACGCAATGCAAGCGCTTGTTGCTGATAACAAGTTACTTGCCTACCATGACCGTTCAGACGGTGGTTTATTCACTACGGTTGCTGAAATGGCATTTGCGGGCCACACGGGTGTCACTGTTGACCTTGCAGGCTTAACAGGTTCAGACATCGAAGCGCTTTATAATGAAGAGCTAGGTGCGGTTATCCAAGTGGCAAATGAAGATTTAGATGCAGTTAAAGCCGTTCTTGCTGACCACGGCTTAGCAGCTATCAGCCATGAAATTGGTACATTAAACGCTGATGATCGTGTGGTATTCACTCGTGGTGATGCAGTCGTGCTTAATCATACACGCACAGAGCTTCGTACAATTTGGGCCGAAACAACTTACCAAATGCAAGCGCGTCGTGATAACCCAGAATGTGCAAAGCAAGAGTTTGATGCTAAGTTTGATGCAAAAGACCCAGGTCTTAACGTAAAACTAAACTTTGACTTAAACGAAGATGTTGCAGCGCCTTACATTGCAACAGGTGCGAAGCCGAAAATGGCGATTCTTCGTGAGCAAGGTGTTAACTCTCACTTAGAAATGGCGGCGGCATTTAACCGCGCTGGCTTTGCTGCGGTTGACGTGCACATGAGCGATATCCTTGAAGGTCGTTTAACACTTGAGCAATTTAAAGGCTTAGTGGCATGTGGTGGTTTCTCTTACGGTGACGTACTAGGCGCCGGTGAAGGCTGGGCTAAGTCAATCTTATTTAATGAGATGGCGCGTGAGCAGTTCCAAAGCTTCTTCCACCGCGAAGATACATTCAGCTTAGGTGTGTGTAATGGCTGTCAAATGCTTTCAACATTGAAAGAATTGATCCCAGGTACTGAGCACTGGCCACGTTTCGTAACCAATAAGTCAGAGCGTTTTGAAGCTCGCTTTAGCCTTGTTGAAGTGCAAGAAAACCCATCGGTATTCTTTAATGGTATGGCAGGTTCACGTATGCCTATCGCTGTTTCTCACGGTGAAGGTCATGCTGAGTTTGCAAACAGCGATGCAATTAAAGCAGCGCTTGAGTCAGGTACTGTGGCAGTAAAATTTGTTGATAACTACGGTAACCCAACAACGCAATACCCTGCTAACCCGAATGGCTCGCCAGAAGGTATCACGGGTATTACCTCTACTGATGGCCGTGCAACGGTTATGATGCCGCACCCAGAGCGTGTATTCCGTACTGTTGCTAACTCATGGCACCCAGATGAGTGGAAAGAGGATAGCCCATGGATGCGCATGTTCCGCAACGCACGTAAAAACGTTGGCTAGAACTTAGTTATGTGCCTAGCTATACAAGCTAGGTTCATACAAGCTGTTTAAACTAAAAAGGCTGCACTATTATGTGTGGCCTTTTTGTTTATAATAAGTTAGTTGTGACTGAGTATAAGTTCAAAGGCAAGGAGAGTTTTTTGAGTTTTAAGCGAGTAAGTGTTGGGTTGCTAGGGTTCATACTGAGCATTGTGCTCTTGGCGTACCTATTCAGGTTACCACTGACATCCTGGTTCTTAACACCTATGCTTGGTAAAAGTGGCGTTGAGCTTCATTGTATTGACTGGTCATTGAGCAGCAAGCTTGATTTAAATATCGAGAAATTATGCTTAACCTATCAAGGGCAGCAAATTGAGTTAGCAGGCATTATTGCGAATAAGCAGCAGGTGACAATTTCCCGAGCTAATTTGACTGTCAGTAACTTGGCTGGCAAACAAGCACCAAACTCTACGCAAACTGAATTTAAAAAGCTTGCTCTAACATTGCCTGAGCAAAGGCCGCTGATAAGCATTCAACAGCTTGATGTCGTCTCACCGTTTACCGACAACCCTGTTAGGTTGGCAATACATGAAAAACGCCTAAATCAATTTACGGTTTCACGGGACTTTAACGCAGATGTTGCAATATCTAATTATGAAGTGAAAGCCAATATTGCCCTTGATGATAAAATAGCTGAGCGATTCATTGAGTTACCAAAAGGTAGCCATTTTACTAGCGAGTCACAGCTTAGGTTTGATGGCATTACTGTTGCGATTGAAAGCGTAATTAATGCAAGATATCAGCATGCTATAGAGCAATGTGAGCTAAGTTTCACGGCTGAAGGACAAGCAAGTGCAAAGTATCAATTAAATCAGCAGTTTATGTATGCTGATTTATCAGCTTTAAATAATCAGCTTAGCGCTAATCGCGAGTGTTTAAACAACATAGCAAATCAACAACATCAATCATTTATCAAAGCGCAGTTACCGCTTAATTGGCAGTTACAAATTGAACAACCTGTTACTATAGAAGGTGAGCGGCTATCAGCCCCAATGGTAAAACTGCTAACAACTGAAGGGCAAAGTGAGATTACAGTAAGTAATACGGCACTTTCTTTACAAAACCCGCTTACATCACTTAATAGTCAAGTTAGGGTTGATTTTATTAGTAGAGATATTGATGAACTTAAGCTCAATGCTCATTTGAATGAAAAAAGCGTTACTGCAGATTTTCAGCTGTCATTGGATTCACTCCCTACGTTTTTAGATTTTCAGGCTGATAGCATTCAGGTTAGTGGCAAGTTGAGGGTTGATGAGTTGCTTTCTAAGCTCGTAGTTAAAAAACTTAGCGCTGATATCAGTGCTAAAAATGCGCTTTTAGCAGATCTAAAAATAACAGAGTTTACTAGCCACATTGTTACTCAACTAAGTGATGAGCAGCACTTAAGTGCTAAACTAAGTAGTCAGGCTAAGTCTATAAACTACAATGAGATTCAAGTATTAAAAATCAATAATGAGCTCAGTGTAAATAGCGACTTAAGTGTGGGTGAGTTATTTGCCGATATTGATGCAAAAACCACAGCTGCTAAATTAATAACCCCACAAATTACCTTAAATAAGCTCTCAATAGTGACTAACGCTTTGCAAAGCCGAGCCTTACAAGCAACGCACCATGTGTTTGCCGATGGCTTAGAGGCGCTTGTCAGCCATCATATGTCCAAGGTTGCGCACCCATTTGAGTTAGTGATACCAGAACAAGCTATATCGAAGTTCAACCCTATCATCTCCCAATTCGAACCGCTCGTGACAATTACTGATGGTGTTGTTTCAGGGATCATAAAAGGCGATGTGAATTTACAGCAGGCAAAGGGGGATATTCAGATCGCAAAACTAGGCGCGCTTTATAATGACTACCTTGCTAATGACTTTGCTATAGAGATTGAAGGGGAGTTTAATTCAGGGCAGCTTAATATTGTGCCAACTAAATTTACTCTCAATGAACTGCGTGCAGGTGCCGTGGTCAAAAACATACAGGGTCAATTGCAAGTAACGGCTAATCAGCCTTGCGCAGCTAATTTGACCGGACAGGTTATGGGTGGCGCATTTGTGGTTAATAAGTTTTGTCCACTGAGAGACAACCAAACCGCGACCGTTAAGTTTGAAAATATTGATGCCAGCAAATTGGTCACCCTTGATGCTGAGTCTGGAATTAGCCTAACTGGTCGCTTAGCTGGCACTCTACCTGTCGTAATAAGTAAGCAAGGTATAGAGGTAAAACAAGGGCAGTTAGTTAATCAAGGTGATGGTAAATTACTAATCACCAATAATGCTGGTTTTGAAGCAGTAAAAGCGCAACAACAAGAGCTGAGTACGACACTTAGTTTGTTAGAAAACCTAGATATCAAACAGCTAAAGAGTAGCGTTGACCTTAAATCTGATGGTTGGTTGCATTTAGGTGTAAACTTACAAGGTTATAATGAACAACAGCAACAAGCGGTTAATTTTAATTATAACCACGAAGAGAATATCTTCACCTTATTAAGGGCACTACGCTTAAGTGACGAAATTACTCAAAAAGTTGAAAAAGAGTATGCAAAAAAAGGAAGCAATGATGGCTAAATGGTTAGTAATGCTAACGGCTTTGGGGCTTTTAAGTGCCTGTACTCACCGTGTTGAGGTGGCGGCTAAAGAGCCAATTACAATCAACTTAAACGTAAAAGTTGACCATGAGATCCGCGTTAAAGTGGATAAAGAACTTGATACCCTATTCAGTGATGACAGTGAATTATTCTAAGGAGCAAACATGCGTAAATTACAACTTAAAAAATTGAATGTGATCACTTTAATTAGTGCTGTTTGTTTATCATTTTCTGCTTGGGCAATTAGCCTAGATGATGCAAAGAACCAAGGTTTGGTAGGTGAAGATAGCTCGGGGTATTTAGGGTTAGTGGTAAATAATAGTGAAGCAAAAGCGCTTATTAGCGATATTAATGCTAAGCGTAAAGAGCAGTATTTAAAACTCGCGAAAAAGAACAACCTGTCTTTATCGCAAGTGGAATCCCTTGCTGCAGCAAAAACCATCGAGAAAACAAAGTCTGGCCATTATATTGAAGTAAATGGTGAGTGGGTAAAAAAATAGCCTTTGAACTAACTAACAAGCCAGCAATGCTGGCTTTATTTTTTATCGATACAGCTTTTTAACAGCTGCTGCCAAAAATCGATGCCTTTGCGCCTTGCAAGTTTAATATTATGCTCAGGAATCGACTCAGGTTCATCGTAGTTTTCTAGCGCTTCGCTCATGCTGGCTTCACGAATTAAATGCAGCGTTGGGTAAGGTGCGCGATTGGTGTAATTAGCAGCATCACTGTCATCACTGTCAGCAAATACATAGTCAGGATGAAAGTTGGCTATTTGATACTTACCTTCATAACCTTGCGCCACTAAAAGCGCATTGGCTAAATCGACTAAATCTAAGAACTCTTCAAAGTCCTTAAAGCCTTGCTCAAACATCAAAAGGGTTGTTTCGCGCAGTGCTTGTCGGTCTAACTCGTTACACTCGTGAAGCATATCCATTACTGCATCATCAATCGTTACTGACTGACTGATTTGATAATGAATGCAATTGCTTTCAACTTCTTTACGAGCAAAGGGGCAAAAATTGTATTTTACAATTACGCTGGATACCCATTCGCGCATTTGTTTTTCTGGGCGATTCATAGTGTGCTTTGAACTCACGTAATTTCTCTATTTATCTATTCTAACTTTCTAAGTAAAGCTCAATTAAATTGACGGTTTTGCTAATAGCACCTTGATTATTAGCAACGCATTTCGCAGCCTGGTGACCGAGCTTGATAGTTTGCTCTGCATCATTACTTAAAGCGATAAGTGTGTCAGCAAGGTGATTTTCATCTGTGACGGTTTCAGCTCCTTGAGCACTAATTAGCTCAGGATAAATATGGTCAAAGTTATATGTATGAGGGCCTGCTAATACGCCAACAGAAAATGCAGCAGATTCTAACGGATTATGACCGCCTCGCTTTATTAAACTTCCACCAATAAAACTGATATTCGCTACACCATATAAGCATTGTAACTCGCCTAACGTGTCAGCTAGCACGATCTGTTGGTTACGATAGTTATCCTCACTTCGACGACTAAAGCTCATGGCTGAATTTTTTAATAGCTCAGCAACTTTATCGAATTGTTCAGGGTGACGCGGGGCAATAATTAAAAGAGCGTTGGGCAAGGCTTTTAACAGCTTTTCATGAGCACTCAAAATAAGCTCATGTTCAACAGGGTGAGTGGAGCCTGCCACCCAGATAAAGCGCTCGTTGTGATACTGCTCCTTAAGAGCAGCGACTTTATGTAATTGCTCGTTTGTTGGCGTGATATCAAACTTAATAGAGCCAAATACCCGCACCTTTTCAGGCTTTAAACCAAGCTCAATAAAACGATTAGCATCATCCTGGTTATGACTTGCAAGAGCACTTATTGAATTCATAATCACTTTTGTTAGTGGCATCACCTTTTGATAACCCTGCTGTGATTTAACAGAAAGGCGAGCGTTTAAAATAAGCACTTTAATCCCACGTTTATTGCTTTGTGCCACTAAATTAGGCCACAGCTCTGTTTCCAAAATACACAGTAATTGAGGTTTAACTCGTTTTAAAAAGCGGTGAGTAGCGCAAGGAAAGTCAATAGGTAAATAACAGCAATTAACAGAGTCTTGAAAGTTGTTTTTTATTTGCTCACGGCCAGTAGGGGTATTGCATGTTACTAAAATACTTAACTTGGGATTGTGTTGTTTGATAGCTTTTATGAGCGGCGTTGCTGCAAGCACCTCACCAACCGATGCGCAATGAATAAGAATATCTTGCTTTTTAGTTGCTAAAAAACCAAAGCGCTCCGCAAAATGATGACGATAACCGCCATTTTTTTTACCTCTTAGCACGTATAGATAGAAGATAATAAGCGGGCTAAGTAGATATAAAATCAAGGAGTATAAAATACGCGCCATCACTGTGCCTACAACATAGATAAAACGCTATGATAACGTGGAACATAGCTCAGCTGAATATAAAATGTTAAAAACAGTTATCTTTAAGAGTTTTAAGTGTTTCGACGCGTCGAATTTGGTAATATTTCAAATACTTTGTATAGGGACTATGTAGTTATGAAATTAAAAATGATAAAAGCCTCAATTGTAGGTGTGTTACTTAGTTGCTCCTCTCCACTGTTTGCAACACCCACAGCCTACTTACCTATAGGCATGGACGCACAGCTTGATCATCAACTAGATACACTATTTGCACTGACCTCTGGTACGCCGATGGCCAAACCTTATCGGTTGGCCGAAGTCGAGGCAGCACTCACTAAACTAAAAAATTCAGAGCCTGCATTGGTCGCTGCTATTCGCGCTAAGATTAAACCTTATCAAAGTGATGATGCTATAACTCGCGTCGGCGTGAAACTTCAGGTTGACTCTGATACAAGCAAACAAATAGCGAACCAGCGAGGCTTGGGCTCTGATGAATGGGGGCAAGGCTTTTTTGAAGGCATATGGCGTGCTAACGATTACACATTAGTGCAAGTTGGTATTGATTATCGTGCTAAAGCAAATAAGTTTGTAAACTACAATACGTTCGTTAGTTTTGCTGGTGAAGATCTACAATTAAATATTGGTTACAAAGAGCATTGGTTCTCACCATTTAAACACGCTGCACAAGTGATTTCTACCAATGCAAAAACAGCACCATCGGTATCGATAGGCATGGTTCAACCGGCGCATAATTGGTGGAATTTCGACTTTGAGCTGTACTATTCAGAATTAGAACATGTTGATAACGGTATCCTTTATCAAAATGAGCTCCATAGTGGTACACCTAAGCTTGCAGGTACTCATTTTAGTATTGAACCAATCGATGGTTGGAAAATTGGCATCAACCGTATGATGCAATTTGGTGGTGGTCCTCGTAAGGTTGATGCAGGTGATGTGTTTGATGCATTTTTTGACCCTGCTGGAAACGACAACTCTGGCCTTACAGGTAGTAAAGATAATGAACTTGGCGATCAATACGCGACGATTACCAGTAGCGTAAACTTTAATTGGGGCATGCCCATTGAACTTTATTTTGAGTATGGCGGTGAGGACACTAAAAACCATAAAAACTATCAATTTGGCAACACAGTAAGCAATGTTGGCTTTTTCTTACCGAAAATGACAGATGCCATGTCATTACGGTATGAATATACCAATATGCATAGCCTATGGTATGTAAATGAAATTTATCCAGTTAACGGCAATACGGTGGGTGGATTTGTGACTGGCCACTATGCAGCTGATCAGCGTTATAGTGATTTTCATGCAGATGGTGTTGCGAAGGTTTATGCAGATGCGCCCCCTACTCAAGTACATAGTATGGAACTTACTTACAATGAGAGCCTTAGTTCTTTATGGCGTGGTAAGTTAACCTTAATTGAAAACGAAAGTAATTATTTAAATGAATTTGGGCAAACAAGCGCAGACTATGAAAAAGCAATTGAACTTCAATTGAGTAATACACGTCAATGGAATGAACACACACTCGAGACAACACTGACCTATGGTGAAGATGTGTTTGGAGAGAACTATACTTGGTTATCCGTTGCATTATTTTGGTAAGCGAAGCCGTTATTTATTTTTGAGGAATATCTATGTCTAATCTTGATTCTGTAGCGGCAAGCTACCTAGAGAGTTTAAACCGTCATCAAATGTTGTTTGAAACGATGGAAACCTACCACCCAGAAGTGATGCAGCTTCTTGAAGCATGCCATAGTACATTACAAGCAGGCGGAAAAGTGATTTGGTTTGGTAATGGTGGGAGTGCAGCTGATGCACAACATCTTGCTGCAGAGTTTGTTGTTCGCTATAAATTAGAGCGAGGTCCGCTTGCTTCTATTGCGCTTACAACAGACACCTCTATTCTGACAGCACATAGTAATGATTACCATTTTGACACGGTATTTGAACGCCAAGTTCAAGCGCTATGTAAGCCAGATGATTTAGTGATTGGCTTAACGACTTCAGGCACGAGCCCTAATATTAATCTTGCGTTGGCTGCTGCAAATGAAATTGGCGCGTATACTGTGGCTTTAACAGGCCGTGATGGCGGTAAAGTGAAAGATATCGCGAAGTTACCGATCATTATTAAAAATGACGAAACAGCACGTATTCAAGAAGCGCACATGTTTATTGGTCATTGGTTGTGTGAAGCCATTGATATGGTTGTAGCGGAGCAACAGTAATGGATTTAGCGTTACTAAAAAATCTTTCTAAAGCACGTATTTTGGTTGTTGGTGATGTCATGCTAGATAGATACTGGCATGGCGATTCAGGGCGTATTTCACCTGAAGCGCCGGTACCTATTGTTAAAGTAAGTAAGTTTGAAGACAAGGCGGGTGGTGCGGCAAATGTTGCAAAGAATATAGCCCGTTTAGATGGCAAGGTCGGGTTGCTGGGTCTGATCGGTGAAGATGAAAGTGGGCAGATCCTTGAAACAATTTTAAGCTCGGAAAAAATAGATTCTCAGCTAGTCAGTGTTTGTGAGCTACCTACAATTTCTAAAATGCGTGTCATAAGCCGACATCAACAAGTTGTTCGCCTTGATTTAGAAGAAACCTTTACTGAGCAGCACAGCCAATTATTACTTAACCGCTTAGAGCTAGTGCTTGATGATTACGATTTCGTATTGTTTTCAGATTACAACAAAGGTTCACTTAGCTTGATTCAGGCGATGATTCAGGTTGCTAAAAAAGCCGGAAAAACAGTACTTGTCGATCCAAAATCATCGGATCTGAATTTATATCGTGGTGCAGATTACATAACGCCTAATTTAAACGAGTTTAAACTTGCTGGTGGACAAACAGGTTCAGAGCAAAGCTTAACAGATAGCGCGCGTAAGCTGATTAGCGAAGCAGGTATTGCGGCTATGTTATTAACACGTTCAGAACAAGGCATGTCCTTAATAAGCGAAGCTGAAAAGTTTGACTTTGCAGCCCAAGAGCTTGAAGTGAGTGATGTTACCGGAGCGGGAGATACGGTTATCGCGACCTTAGCGGTCATGTTAGGTGCTGGAATGACGCCTAAGGATGCTGTTGAAATTGCCAACCTTGCGGCGGGGATTGCTGTTAGTAAGCTTGGTGCCGCAACCGTGTCTCCTGAAGAGCTTAGCCGTAAACTTGGCCAATACTTACAGCAAACAGGTGAGCACTATCAAACGCCATTTGACGATGTTTTACAACATATTGAGTTTGCAAAACAAAATGGTGAGAAAATAGTCTTCACAAACGGTTGCTTTGATATCCTTCATGCAGGGCATGTGCGTTATTTAGCGCAAGCAAAAGCCAGAGGCGATCGCTTAGTTGTAGGCTTGAATAACGATGAATCAATTTCACGATTAAAAGGCCCTGAGCGACCAATTAACCCATTACAAGAGCGTGCAATGGTATTAAGTGCCCTTGCTTCTGTCGATTGGGTGATCCCATTTGGTAGCGTAGAAGAACATGATACACCAGCCAAACTCATTGAAACGATCAGCCCTGATGTACTCGTAAAAGGAGGGGATTACACCGTTGAGCAAATTGCAGGTGCAGAGCATGTTCTGCGTCATGGTGGCAAAGTTGAAGTGCTTGAGTTTCTTGACGGGTGCTCAACCTCTAACGTGATTAGTAAAATTAAACAACCTTAACCCTAAAGTGCTGGGCTTTTCTCCGCCCTTTACGAAGCAACCAGTCTGTAGCTGATTTTTATAAAGGCTTTTACTTATTAGTTAATAAGTAAAAGCCTGATTTAGATCAAGCAAGGGGCAATTCAAGCTGAAAAATATGACAGCAGTGATTAGTCTTTATAGTCATATTTTAATCTTACCTTTAAAGTAAGTTCTTACTTCCTAGTAAATTACAACTCGCTATAAAACTAAAGTTCTGTTTTTTTGCTGCCTGCTTATTTTCATATTTAACAGTCGCCTTTAACTTACTGATATTGTGTTCTATTTATTTTTCATTATGAGCTTGTTTTTAATTTTTAAAATTTAAAAATTAAAATTATCATCGTTATTTTTTACTATATATCTGTTTTTAAAATTTTATACCCTGCTTTTATTTCTAGTCGTTTATCATTATTTAATCAAGAAAACAAATTAATATAATCTATAAAATCGATTTTATTTAAACGTATTTTGCATCTAATGTATCTAAAAAGGGTTTGTTGTTGGTTAGGTTTTAGTACGTTGTTAATAATGAGGTTCTTTCATTTTTGCGACATAAAAATTCATAAACGGTATTGCATCGTGTAAGCAAATTTTTAGTTGCAGTAACTAACCACTTTCAGCGCTTTACAAGGTTTAAAACGTACCTACCACAAGTTACACATTAGCAAGTTAGAGGGGTGGTAGGTCGTTTTATATCGTTTTGTCGATATGAAGGAGGTTGGTTTTCATATTAGTTTATTTTTGTGAATTTGAATTCTATTGAGCTTAAAACTTTCTAAATTTCTAATATTTTAGTTTTAGATTATTTAGGTGTTTGGCTTTATTTTAAATAGTTAGTTTAAAAATTATATTAGTTTGAGGATTATGTTATGAATAACCGTATTGTTAGCAAGTACACTTTAATAGCCAGTGCGCTGGCTATTATTATTAATTTTGAGGGGATTGCGGCTGAAGCTCAAATGAGCAAGCCTAAAGGCGCTGTTGGCAGCGGCCATGTTGCTCAAAATCAGGCAAAATCAAACCTATTTTGGTGGCCAAATCAGGTTGACCTAGCCCCGCTGCGTGACCATGACTCTCGCTCTAACCCGCTAGGAGAAAACTTTGATTATAAGAAAGCATTTTCTAAGCTCGATATGAATGCATTGAAAAGCGATATTAATAAAACACTCACAGACTCTCAGGACTGGTGGCCCGCAGACTGGGGAAATTATGGTCCTTTCTTTATACGTATGACATGGCATGCCGCGGGGACTTATCGAACGCTTGATGGTCGAGGGGGAGCCGGTGGAGGCCAACAGAGATTTGACCCGCTAAATAGCTGGCCAGATAACGCAAGTTTAGACAAGGCGCGTCGACTACTTTGGCCAGTGAAACAAAAATACGGTGAACTTATTTCTTGGGGTGACCTTATAGTGCTTGCTGGCAATGTGTCTCTTGAGAATATGGGCTTTAAAACATATGGTTTTGCCGCAGGTCGTCAAGACGACTGGGAGCCTGATATGGTTTACTGGGGCCCTGAAGTTGAAATGTTAGCAAGTGACCGCCGAGAGGCTGATGGTAAATTAAAAAGACCACTTGCAGCTGTTCATATGGGGTTGATTTATGTGAACCCTGAAGGGCCAAATGGTGTTCCTGATCCTGTTGGTTCAGCGGCTAACATCAGAGAGTCTTTTGCCCGTATGGCGATGAATGATGAAGAAACGTTAGCACTTATTGCCGGTGGTCACACATTTGGAAAAATGCACGGTGCGCATAAAGCGGCAAAATGTATCGGCCCTGAGCCAGGTGCTGCTGGGCTCGAACAGCAAGGGTTAGGCTGGAAAAATAAATGCGGTAAAGGTCACTCTGAAGACACTGTTACAAGTGGTCTTGAGGGAGCGTGGACGCAATCACCAACTCGCTGGACATCGCTTTATTTATCTAATCTTTTAAACTTTGAGTGGAAAAAAACAAAAAGCCCTGGTGGGGCGATTATTTGGGTACCGACGAATGAGTCTTTACATAAAGTCGTTCCAGATGCGCATGTTAAAGGAAAGTTCAATCCGCCTGTTATGACAACAGCTGACTTGGCATTGAAGTTTGATCCTGCGTATCGAAAAATTGCAGAAAGGTTCTTAGCCGACCCTGAAGAATACCGCTTAGCATTCGCAAAAGCGTGGTACAAACTGACTCACCGTGATATGGGACCTCGAGATAACTATTTAGGTGATGCGTTTCCAAAAGAGAAGCTAATTTGGCAAGACCCAATAGATAAACCAAGTTACAAACTGGTTAATGCAAAAGACATTAAAACTCTGAAAAGTAATATTTTAAATTCGGGTTTAAGCGTTTCTGAGTTAGTAAGAGTTGCGTGGACATCGGCTGCTTCTTATCGAAATTCAGATATGCGAGGAGGCGCTAACGGCGCACGAATTGCGTTACAGCCGCAAAAAGAGTGGGCAGTGAATGCACCAAAAGACACAGCAAAAGTGATCGCTAAGCTGAAAAAAGTGAAAGATGACTTTAACAAAAAGTCGCGAGGAGGCCGTAAGATCTCCCTCGCTGATACAATTGTACTTGCAGGAGCAGCAGGCATTGAAAAAGCGGCTAAAGAGGCTGGGTTCAAGGTAACAGTGCCATTTTCACCAGGACGAGGTGATGCAACCCAAGCCCAAACAGACATCAACTCGTTTTCTTTGTTAGAGCCTAAAGCGGATGGATTTCAAAACTATTACCAAAAAGGCTATTACAAGTCTCCCACTGAGGCACTCGTTGATAAGGCTGACCAATTAGCCTTAACGGTACCTGAGATGACAGTATTAGTGGGTGGAATGCGCGTACTTGGTGCGAATAATTCCGGCAAGCACGGTATCTTTACTGATAAACCTGGTGTACTAAGCAATGACTTTTTCGTTAACTTATTAGATATGTCTACTAAGTGGAAACGAAATGGTGATATCTATGAAGGAGTGGATAGAAAAACTGATAAGCTCAAATACACAGCCACACCGGTTGATTTAATATTTGGTTCATCAGCCGAGCTTAGAGCCGTTGCAGAGGTTTATGCTTTCGATACATCAAAAGAACGTTTTGTTAACGATTTTATCAAAGCATGGGTCAAAGTTATGCAGGCTGATCGTTTCGATCTCAAATAATTAAGTAATGAAACAAAGCGGTTTTATTTAAAGCCGCTTTTTTTAACCAGAAGCAATATGAGTATAAATCAGTTGATTGTTATCCTATTTAAGAAGTTAACACTTTTTATTGTGTTATCAGCTTCTTTAACTTTAAATGCACGAGCAAAGCAAGCCGATATAGATGACAAAGTACTTCGTAATAATGCACTATCTGTATTTGGTGTTATTCCTGAAAAAATGCCGCGCAGTGATGCAGATACACCCGCATTAATTCAGTTAGGCAAAAAACTCTATTTTGAAACTCGTTTATCTAGTAACAATAGCCAATCGTGTAATTCATGCCATAACTTGTTAAACGAAGGACAAGGTCACGACGCTAAGGTTGTTTCAGTAGGTGCCTTAGGCATAAAAGGGCGAAGAAATGCCCCATCTACATGGAATGCTGGTTTTCAATTTGCCCAAAACTGGGATGCACGGGCTGAAAACTTAGAGCAGCAAGCCTCTGAACCATTATTAAGTGAACACGAAATGGCGTTATCGAGTAAGCAAGAGGCTGTTGATAAACTTAGTACTTTATATAGTAAAGAGTTTGAATATGCTTTTCCAGATTCAAGCCCTGCGCTCACTTTTGAAAATATAACCAAAGCCTTAGCATCCTTTCAAAGAACATTGATCACACAAGATCGATTTGATCGTTACCTGAGCGGCGATAATAACGCTTTAACAGTACAAGAAAAGCGAGGTCTTTTACAGTTTCAAGAGAATAGTTGCGCAAGTTGTCACAGTGGCCGTCTTTTAGGTGGGCAGTTTACAATGAAAATGGGGATCGTAAACCCATACCCTAATCGAGATGATAGGGGGATGGGGGAGGTGACCAATAGAAAAGATCATGATTACTTATTTAAGGTGCCAAGCTTGCGGAATGTGGCAAACACAGCACCGTATTTTCATGATGGAGCTGCAACAACCTTACAAGAAGCTATTCACTTAACTGGCTGGCATCAATTAGGTAAAAAGCTCAGCGAGGAGGAGGTTGAAAATATAGCCGCTTTCTTAGAAACCTTAAATAATGAAAATACAGTTAACTTCCCATAAGAAGTGCGCATCTTTTAATTAATGTTTTAGTTGTGCTTGGTACTCACAAATGAGTAATTGCCAATCGCTTTGCTGCCAGTGCATTATTTCGTTACGGCCTTGCTCTTTTGCAAATGAACGTGCCAAGCGTTTCATATTTTCTTGTTGCCAACTAACGTCAGGTTGCTTTATTTCGCCACGGTCGAAGTCAATAATGAAGACGTTACCGCTATCGTCAAATAAGATGTTATTGATATTTAAGTCTGCGTGATACACCCCGTGGTTATGAAATTCACTCAGTGTTGTTGCTATTTTTTTTAATTCATCATGACTAAGTGTGCGTGTAATAAGTATATCGAGTAAGCTTTGCGCGCCTGTCACTGCTTGTGTAATTATATCACCTCGATAAATCAAGCCATGAGTCGTGACTTTCGCAGCTATTGGAGTGGGGACATTTAAACCCAATTCAGATAAGCGCATCATTAGCGAGAACTCTTTATACACACGAGTTTTTTCTAAACCTAAGTAGAGATACTGATCAGTTAAAAGTTTACCAACAAGGCCGCCACGCCAGTAGTGCCTTAACACGGCAGTTAAGTGATCATGTTTAAAAAACCAAGCCGTTGCACGGCCTTTTTTAGCACCAACAATTTTATTTTGCTGTTGCCAAAAGTCAGCATCAAACCACTCGCGCGTGAGTAACTGGGTATAAGCGGGGTGACAAAGTAGCGTGGTATTTTCTTGATGCAGAGTCTCAAACATAACAACTTAACGTATTAACGATCTATGCTTATTATAGTACCGTATTTTTGGTATTTCGTATAAGTACTTGCAATAGCACAAAGTTAATTTAAGATCGCATTTTATTTGCTGTTGCTAAGGGCACATGTGACTCATTCAACCTCGTATTCAGAGATATGTATATTAAGGCTTTCGGCTATTGGTGATGTTTGCCATGCGGTATCGGCTGTGCAAGCTATTCAAAAAGCGCATCCAAAGGCAAAAATTACTTGGGTAATTGGTAAAGTCGAAGCAATGTTACTGGCTGATTTACCGGGTGTTGAATTTGTGGTGTTCGACAAAAAACAAGGTAAGCAAGCCTACAAACAGCTTAAACAGGTTTTTAAAGGGCGACAATTTGATGTGTTACTACATATGCAAGTAGCACTGAGAGCGAACCTTGCAGCACGTTGTATTCCTGCCAAAGTAAAAGTTGGCTTTGATTGGGCGCGTGCAAAAGAATTACATAGCTTGTTTATTAACAAGCGCATTGCACCACAAGCCGAGGCTCATGTACTGGAAGGCTTTAAAGGGTTTGCCAGCGCCATTGGTGTGCCTGATTATCAACCAAGCTGGCAGATGCCAATTACCGAACAGCACCAGCAAGCTGCTGATATATTATTAGGTGAAGAGCGTTTAGCAGGGCGTATTTTTGTGATTTCACCTGCGGCAAGTAAAAAAGAGCGAAATTGGTTGCCTGAGCGCTATGCAGCACTTGCTGACTACGCTCATAATCAAGGTTTCTCGGTAGTGATTACGGGGGGACCAACACCGCTCGAAGAAACGCTTGCAGAGCAAATAATTAGTCACAGTAAGACGGCTATTTTGAATCTTGTCGGTAAAACTCAGCTAAAAGAGCTGTTATGTGTGTTAAAGCGTGCGTCTTTAGTGCTTGCTCCTGATACAGGCCCTGCCCATATGGCGGTTACGGTTGGCACCCCAGTGATAGGGTTATACGCTCATTCAAACCCTAAACGCACAGGGCCTTATTTGTACCAAGATTACGTGGTTGAGGTTTATCATCAAAACCTTGTTCAGCAAACGGGTAAAACAGCTGAACAATTACCATGGGGGACGCGTGTTAAAGGGGCTGATCTAATGACACAGATTAGTGTGCAAGATGTCACTTTAATGTTTGACCTTGTCGTGTTGAAAGAGCAACTGAAATGAAGAAAGTATTATTTTTAGACCGTGATGGTGTGGTGAACATTGATCACGGTTATGTGTATAAACCACAAGAGTTTGAATTTGTTGCCGGTGTGTTTGATGCCTGCAAAAAGTTTACTGATAATGGCTACGAAATTGTGGTGGTTACTAATCAATCGGGGATTGGTCGGGGCTACTATTCTGAGCAGGATTTTCATAATCTAACAGCTTGGATGAAAGACGAGTTTAAACGTCATGACGTGCCTATTCTCGCGGTTTACTTTTGTCCACATCATCCAACAAAAGCACAAGCGAGTTATTTACAAGAGTGTGACTGTCGTAAACCTGCGCCTGGAATGCTTTTACAGGCTATTACTGAGCATGATATTGACCCTAAAAAAAGTATCATGGTTGGTGATAAGTTAGGGGATTTAATTGCAGCTGAAAGGGCAAGTATTGCCACGCGTGTATTGGTGCGTTCAGGGCAAAGTTACGCAGAGTCAACAGAACAACATGCTGATATCGTTTGTGAGTCATTAGCCGACTTACCTGCTCTGGTTTTACACTCATAGCAGGTAAGACCAGTTTTATTTCGCAAATCCGCACCCATTCAAGGCGTGCGACGAACTACAAACAGTGCAATTGTTCGCCTAAGCTTTTACAATAGGCGCAAATTTCACAGTCACAGCTAATCGGCTCTGATTACTTAAAAGATTATTTGGAGATTTCAGATGAGAGCATCTGCGTTTTTTAATCAGCTTCAGCAACAAATAGACGAAGTAAAAGCTGAAGGTCTATACAAAAGCGAACGTGTTATTACCTCACAACAACAGGCTCAAATTGAAGTTGCATCGGGTGATAAAGTTATCAACTTTTGTGCAAATAACTACTTAGGTCTAGCAAATAGCCCAGAGCTAATTAAAGCTGCGCAACAAGGTCTTGATGATCACGGTTTTGGTGTTGCATCAGTCCGTTTTATTTGTGGTACGCAAGATATTCATAAAACATTAGAAGAAAAGATTTCTGCGTTTTTAGAAACAGAAGATACCATTCTTTACTCATCATGTTTTGATGCAAACGCCGGTTTATTCGAAACTATCCTAGGCCCAGATGATGCAATTATCTCTGACGCTTTAAACCATGCTTCGATCATTGATGGTGTACGTCTTTGTAAAGCTAAGCGTTTCCGCTATGCCAATAACGACATGAGCGACCTTGAAAAGCAACTTATTGCAGCTGACGAAGCAGGTGCTAAAACAAAACTCATCGCAACAGACGGCGTTTTCTCAATGGACGGCGTAATTTGTAATCTTGAAGCGGTGTGTGACCTAGCTGATAAATATGATGCCTTAGTGATGGTGGATGACTCTCACGCGGTTGGTTTTGTAGGTGAAAATGGTAAAGGCACACCTGAGTACTGTGGTGTACTTGACCGTGTTGATATCATCACAGGTACCTTGGGTAAAGCACTGGGCGGCGCATCAGGTGGTTACACATCAGGTAAGAAAGAAATCGTTGAATGGTTGCGTCAACGCTCGCGCCCGTATCTTTTCTCAAACTCACTTGCGCCATCAATTGTTACAGCATCAATTAAAGTACTTGAAATGCTGAGCAACGGTGGTGAATTACGCGCTAAGCTTTGGGACAATGCAAAATATTTCCGTGAACAAATGGAAGCGGCTGGCTTTACCTGTGCAGGTAAAGATCATGCGATCATCCCTGTAATGTTAGGCGATGCTAAAGTTGCCTCAGCCATGGCAGACAAATTACTTGCTGAGGG
This sequence comes from Pseudoalteromonas sp. CF6-2, assembly GCF_021729425.1. Classification (NCBI taxonomy): domain Bacteria; kingdom Pseudomonadati; phylum Pseudomonadota; class Gammaproteobacteria; order Alteromonadales; family Pseudoalteromonadaceae; genus Pseudoalteromonas; species Pseudoalteromonas sp. CF6-2. The sequence goes on along the minus strand of NZ_CP091442.1, from coordinate 2,919,237 downwards.
TATTTACGTAACGGGTTTCTCATTCCCTGTGGTACCTAAAGGTCAAGCACGTATTCGTACGCAAATTTCTGCGGCGCATACAAAAGAGCAATTAGACACCGCAATAGCGGCCTTTACCCGTATTGGTAAAGAAATGGGTGTTATCTAATTTTATTTCCTAAACCGAAGCCTTTGCTTCGGTTTTGTTTAATTGAGTGTGAATCATGAAAGCATTATCTAAATTAAAAGCAGAACCAGGAATTTGGATGACTGATGCGCCAAAGCCTGAAGTTGGCCATAACGATCTGCTTATTAAAATCCGCAAAACAGCAATTTGTGGAACAGATGTCCATATTTATAAATGGGATGAGTGGGCACAAAATACAATCCCAACGCCAATGGTCGTTGGCCACGAATATGTAGGTGAAGTGGTTGATATGGGCCAAGAAGTACGTGGTTTCCAAGTGGGTGACCGTGTATCGGGCGAAGGGCATATTACCTGTGGTCACTGTCGTAACTGTCGTGCTGGCCGTGTACATTTATGCCGTAACACCACAGGTGTTGGTGTTAATCGCGAAGGTGCATTTGCTGAATACCTTGTGATCCCCGCTTTCAACGCATTTAAAATTCCAGATAACATTCCTGATGAGTTAGCATCAATCTTTGACCCATTCGGTAATGCAGTACACACAGCGTTATCGTTTGATTTAGTTGGTGAAGACGTATTAATCACAGGTGCTGGCCCAATTGGTATCATGGCAGCAGCGGTTGCTAAACACGTTGGTGCACGTCATGTGGTTATCACTGACGTAAATGAATACCGCTTAGATTTAGCGCGTAAAATGGGCGCTACTCGTGCTGTAAATGTGGCAACTGAAAAGCTTGAAGATGTAATGAAAGAGCTTGGCATGACAGAAGGCTTTGATATTGGCCTTGAAATGTCGGGTGTGCCAGTTGCATTTAACAGCATGCTTAATAACATGAATCACGGTGGCAAAATCGCTATGCTAGGTATTCCACCTTCAGATATGGCGGTTGATTGGAACCAAGTTATTTTCAAAGGCTTAATTATCAAAGGTATTTACGGCCGTGAAATGTTTGAAACTTGGTATAAAATGGCAAGCTTAATTCAATCAGGCCTTGATCTGAAACCAATTATTACTCACCAGTTCTCTGTGGATGATTTCCAAGAGGGCTTTGATACAATGATTTCAGGCCAATCTGGTAAAGTAATCCTTAACTGGGATTAGTGCCGTTTATAGTGATAAGGCGGCATATTGCCGCCTTTTTAGTTTAGAGAGTATTATGTCATACAAACATATTTCAGTAAGCGACACGTTTGCGCTTTTAGATAAAGAAGACGTTGTGATTGCCGATATTCGTGATCCTAACTCGTTTCAAACGGGGCACATTCCTGGCTCTGAGCATTTATCAAATGCTAATATTAGCGAATTTATGATGAATAAAGAGTTCGATCAGCCAATCATTATTGTTTGCTATCATGGTGTAAGTTCTCAAGGTGCTGCGAGCTACTTAGTTGAGCAGGGCTTTGAAGATGTTTACAGCATGGATGGAGGCTTTACAGCTTGGCAAACACAACTTCCGGAGCATATTGAACGATGATTGAACTGGGCAGCATAAATAATCCTCGCGCGGCGCAGGGATTTATTGACTATATTAAAAGCAAAGGCTTACAGGGTGAGCTTCGCTCTGAAGATGGTAAAACCGTCATTATTTGTGTTGCTCCAGAGCATTTTCATCAAGCTCAGCCATTATGGCAAGAGTTTGCGGCAAATCCACACGATGAAAAGTATCTGCAAGCCTCTTGGCAAGTGGGGAGCACACAGTCATCACTTTCTTATCAAGGTCAGTCGCTCAACCTAAAAGCGCGTTTTAAAGCATTAAGCTGGCTCAATCGCACTGTTACGTTAGTATCAATAGCGATTTTTGTGGCTTTTTTACTCGGTGGTTTTGATACCATTTATCGGATGCTACAGTTTAATCCTGCGCAACCGCTTAGTTGGTTTACACCAGCAATCGTGCATTTTAGTGCTATCCATTTAATTTTTAATTTAATTTGGTGGATGACACTAGGTAATGACATTGAAAAGCGCAGTGGAAAGTTAACCTTAGTCGGCTTATTTTTAGTGACCGCATTTATCAGTAACTGGGCTCAGTTTTTATTGGTTGGGCCTAATTTTGGTGGCTTGAGTGGCGTTGTCTACGGTTTGCTAGGCTTTTGTTGGATATACAGTGTAATGAGGCCAACAGAGCCGCCTTTAGTCAGCAAGAGTATTGTTGGCTTTATGCTTGTTTGGCTGATTTTAGGCTTTGTTGAAATGTTACCTGTCAATATGGCTAACTGGGCGCATCTTGCGGGGCTTTTATCAGGTATGGCTTATGCTTTATCAGATAAGTTACTTTCGCGCCGTTAAAGTAATCTGTGACGGCGTTTGCCGTCACTTGTTATGGCTAGTGATATAAGTATTTAGTGAACAACACTTCACGCACTATTTCTTGTCCAGTCTCTTGTTTTAAAAGTGTTTTTAACTTTTCAGTACAGCGTTTTCTAATTTCTTCTCGACCGGTAAGCGACTTGATGTTCTCTTCAGGCTCTTTAGAAAGAATTTCAACAATCGCATCACGCAGCAAAGGGGTATGATGTTCTACGACACGGATATCTGACATGTCATTGAGCATAAGATCGACCGTAATACGTACATAACCAAGCTTTTTGTTACCTTGGCCAATATAATTGGTAATTATGTCTGGTTCAAAACCAAAATAACCGACTTTTGACTCGGCATGTGCCGAAAAACTAATTGTTGCATTAACTGCTAATAGGCATATCAAATAAATTGATAATAACGATTTTTTCATAGTTAAAAATAGTCCACCCTTTCAATGGTTTTTAGTCTATACCCAAACTTACTAGAGATACAGGTTGTTGTAAGAATTTTAACTGTTATTGAGATTAAATGATGGCTTTTGCCAAACGTTTTGCAGTGATATCATTTGCGCGGTTTCTTAAAATACTGAGTTGTTGTGACTAAATTCCCAATATCATTAGTTGCTGATTGGCAATCGGCATCAGCCTATCCACATTTAACGCAGCAGCAACAAAGCTGGTTGCTTGAAGCGGGCTCATTGACCGCTAAGCTCAAAAGTCATTGCCAACAGTTTTCTGTTCACGTGCTCAATGAAGCACCTTTTGACTTAACCTCAGAGCAGCAAGCACTATTAAATACATCTTTAAGTCACGCATTAAACCGCGAAGTATTATTACTTTGTGATAACAAGCCTATGGTATATGCGCAAAGTTGGCTGCCAGCAGATGATACCCTAAAAAAGCAGCAATTGTTAAGTATGGGTACAAGACCTTTAGGCGATGTTATTTTCCAAGATCCCAGTCTTTTACGCACCGAAATTGAAGTGGCTGAATTTTCAGAGCAACACCAACTAGGTTCTCTTATAAATGAATTAGGTTTAGAACCGCAGATGTTATGGGGTAGACGCAGTGTGTTTTCGCTATCTCGTGCGCATTTTTTAGTTGCTGAAGTCTTCTTGCCTGGAGCCTATATTTACTTATGAAATTAGCTGCATTACACGTCGCACACATTCCTTACTATAAGCAATTGATGCGTACCGATAAACCAATAGGGACTTTGTTATTGCTTTGGCCAACATATTGGGCACTTTGGCTTGCCAATCAAGGCGCCCCGAGTTTGCTAAATTTTGTCGTATTTAGCTTAGGGGTCTTTGTAATGCGCAGTGCCGGTTGTGTGATTAATGATTACGCAGACCGTAAAATTGATGGCTCAGTAAAACGCACAGCACAGCGCCCATTGGCTGCGGGGTTAGTTTCAAGTGGTGAGGCTCTGAGTTTATTTGTGCTGCTTATCACAGTGGCATTTGGCTTAGTGTTAATGCTCGGATGGTCAACGATATTGCTGTCGTTTGGCGCACTAGCCTTGGCATTTTGCTATCCGTTTATGAAGCGTTATACCCAGTTACCCCAAGTCGTGCTTGGGGCGGCATTTAGTTGGGCCATCCCAATGGCTTATATGGCCTCGATTGGTTCAGTTCCTGTAGAAGCATGGCTTTTATTTATTGCTAACCTTGTTTGGACTGTGGCTTATGACACCATGTATGCCATGGTTGATAGAGATGATGATTTGAAAATAGGTGTTAAATCAACGGCTATTTTGTTTGCGAGTTATGATAGGCACATTATCTTTTTACTTAATGCCTTGTTTATAGCGATTCTTGCTTATATAGGCCTTAGTAACCAACTCGGTCTGTATTATTGGCTTGGATTAGCTGCTGGAGTTGGTTTTTTACTTTATCAACAAAAACTGATTCATAATCGAGAGCGAGATCCTTGTTTTAAAGCTTTTTTAAATAATCACTATGTGGGTTTAGTGATATTTATAGGCTTAATAGCTTCCTTGCCATTGCCATTTTAACGGGGCATTATCTCGGCGGATCTATAATTCCGCTGATCGAGGCATTTTTTCTAAACCAGCCTGCAATCGAGTAGCGAACATCTTCTGCTGGTAATACTTCGTGCATGAAGCGTTCGCTTTCAAACATCACAAGTGTGCCTGCTTGTGGTTTTACAATGACCTCAATATCTTTGCTTTTAGGCTTATATATGATCAGTTCACCACCTGAATCGGGTGTATTTAAATAACAGACGGTTGTAAAAATACGGTTTGAACGACCCTTAAAGGCATCATAATGTTTTTTATAAAAGTCACCTTGTTGATATTTTGCATAATGACATTCATAGTCAAACAGCCCTAAGAAAAAACTGCGGTTTAACTGTGTCTTTATCGCTTCCATGGTCGCAAGATAAGTAATTTGTGCTTGGCTTGAACTATCAAACCAAAAGGTCTTATCTTTACGGATGGTTTTATCAACTTGTTGATCGTTCAAACGGCCAATCCCCGCAGTATGAAAATGCGGATTTATACGATAACAATCTGCAATTAAATCAGTTAGTAAGTTTTCATCAATTGCGTTTTCAACAATAGCATAACCGGTTTGTTCTATTGCGTCTAAATAAGTGTTTGAAATAAGTTGCGCGGTCATTCATGTGCACAATCAAAAAAAGGTGCGTAAGTGTATCTGAAAAAAAGAATCATGCACGCTTTTTATGCAGTATGTTGATGATTAAGTGAAGAAGGGAGCTAGCCTTTGTTTGCAAGGCTAGCTTAAATGTATGCGTTAGTTGTGACTAGATAACGCTGTCTTTTCAATTAAATCTAATAAATGACTAATGTGCGAGTTTTCATTAACCTGCTCATTCGTTTGAATAACTAATTGTTCATGAGCGATCCCTTTATTTGTTTTCAATAAAAGTAGCTCAGGGTCAGAAGAAACACTGTTAGCATGTTCAATGCTTGCAATGGCAATATGATCTGACTTTTTAAGGCCATCCATCACTTGTTCAATGCTACCAACTTTAATGCTTGATGATTTATTGAATGAGTCAACTGCTTCGGTAAGCATCGTCTGAACTTGCTTCGACTGTGCAAAACAACTGTACATTGGGTAGTCAGCCAAATCACGTTTACTAATATCGCTCTTATTAGCAAGCGGGTGATCTTTTGAAACAAATAAGATAAGTTGGTCTGGTAAGTGGATGTCGCTGCCAATACTATTCATTGCCTGCGAGCACACGCTTATGTCTATTTCACCCAGTTGCAATTTACGAATGAGTTCGCCTTGCTCTTGTAGTTGCATTTCAATTTTGACATGTGGGTACTGAGCTAAAAATTGCCCACAGGAAACAGGTACAACAGTACTCGCTTTAGTCGTGTAACCAATGACAAGCTTTTCGTTTACGCAGCCATTTAATGATTCAAATAAACGTTTCTTCGTTTCCTCTAAATTATTAAGCGTTTGTTGCGCGTATTCTAGGAAAAGCTCACCCTCTTTGGTTAGTTTAACCGAACGTGTAGAGCGGGTGACAAGCTCATAGCCGATTTCATCTTCGAGTGTTTGAATACTGCGAGTTAATGCTGAAGTACTAATTTGGGTTTTTTCTGCAGCTTGGCGGAAATGCCTGAGCACGCCTAGTGCAACGAATTGTTCAAGTTGTTCAAATCTCACTTTAAATAGTCCCTTGTTATAAGTAAGCCCTTACATCCAGGCAAAATAATTATACTTTACGATGGCATAGTAAATTATAGTACCTATTTTGGAAAGTGTTGTTTTACCGAAAAGTTACACTAATCAGGGTATCGGTCTTTAATCTCTAGGAAAAGTGTTAAATTTTCAAGTAATATATCGACTAAAGTTGGATCAAAATGTTTCCCGCGTTGCTCTTTTATTAATGTTAATGCGTCTTCTAATGGCCACGCTTTTTTATAGCAGCGATCGCTGCATAGCGCATCGAATACATCGGCAATAGCGGTAATACGGCCGACAATATGAATATTACTCCCTGCTAAACCTTGAGGATAACCTGTACCATCCCACTTTTCATGATGTTGATGAGAGATTGTTGCACCACAATTTAAAATCTCGTTACTTGAATTTTTTAGTATTTCATAGCCGATTTGAGCGTGACTTTTCATTATCTCCCATTCTTGCTCATCTAATTTGCCAGGTTTATTTAGGATATTGTCAGGAATGCTTATTTTTCCTATGTCGTGCAATGGGGAGGCAAGTTTAATAATTTCACACTGAAATGGATCTAACTGAGAGAGTTTTGCTAAGAGTTCACTGTAAAGTGCGACACGCTTTACGTGTGAGCCTGTTTCTTTTGAGCGTTTTTCAACTGCTTCACCCAAGATATACGATAACTCTTTTTGTGAATCTTTTACCATCTCGCGTAGTTTTAGGTTGTCATAAGCCAGTGCTATATTGTTTGCATAAAACTCAAGAAGCTGATGATCTGTTGGCTGAAGCTTTGTGCCTTTGTGCACGTATAGCATGGTTTCAAGGCCAGCTTTAGTTGGAAAATACCCTATATAGTCAGTACTTGTTTTTAATGAAGACTTACGATCATGGGCATCTATAAATAAGCTTTTTACTTCATCAGGAATTGTGCTTTGTTTTGGCGTTGGACCCACGCCAGATGCGGCGAGCAATTGGAAGTCAGTGGCGGGGGATGATTGCAAGTTGACGGCGGCAGCGCAATATATTTGGGCATCATTTATACCCATCACGTTGGTGACATGACTTAAAATTGTTGATGCAAACTCACGAACACTCTCGCATTTTAAAAAGTTTGCCGAAGCATTAATTATTTGCTCAAGACCATGTTTATGACGGTCAATGATCTGAATGTCGCGATGCGCTCTCAGGGCAGAATAAAGTAATGTTTTGATTTTTATTGCAGTGAGCTCTGTTTTGTTCTTATAGTCGTTTATGTCGTAATCACGAATAATAGATTCCTCAGGTGCTTCACCAGGTTGTCCTGTTCTTAATATTAGGCGAATATCGTGATTATCAATGTCATCACGTATATATTGAATTAAATCAAGCCCTGCATGATTGGTTTCCATAACAACATCAACCAAAGCCACTGAGAAGGGGATGTCCTTTTTTAAAAACTCTTTGGCTTCGGCTGCCGAATAGGCATCGTAAAAGCGCAATCCTTTCCCTTCAAAGGTGAAACCTGCAAGCACAAGCTTAGTGACCTGATGGATATCTTCTTCGTCGTCAACAACAAGAATGTGCCAATATTCAGGCTCTTCAGTTTGTATATTACTTTCTTCTAATGGTTCATCAGAAAACAAAAAGTCATCCACGCACGTACCACTTATTGTTGTTTCTCGTAACAATAAGTATAGAAGCAGAAATTTACTCTGCCTTATCTGAAAGTGGTTTTTTTTCGATATTCTGAAGTTCGATTTCGATTGCATCGCACGAAATGTGGATTTCATACAAGGACGTTAATAACGATAAAGCGAGACTAGCAAGGCTTATCCCAAATAGCACAATGCCTGTGGTATTAAACTCAATAAATAAAGCAAACATAGAAAGTGTACACATAAAAAATGAAGCTACACCATATACTTGCATCACTCTAATTAATTTAATTCGCTTTCTAAGGTTTTCGATTTGTGCAACAACTAAAGGACGAATACTGTCACCTTCACGTGCGTTAAGCTCACGAATTAACTGAGCAAGTACTAAAAAGCGATTCGTATATGCTAGCAACAAAAGAGAAATTGCAGGGAAGAGTAGTCCAGGGGTTGTCAGTGTCATTAAGCCGCCTTTAAATATGGGTTGCACAAAGGTCAATAGCTAGAGTAGCTTAGGTTTAAAGTCGTGCAAAGTAAAAGAGAATCAATTTGCAAAAAAATAATTTAAATCAAGATAATACTGGTGATTCATTTACTTGGGTGGGGATTTTTAGGGCTGAGAACGCCTTGCAAGCTAACATAATTAAAGGACTGTTAGAAAGCGCAGGAATTCAATGTGAGCTGCAAGGCGAAATGTTACAAGGCGCTCTCGGCGAGATCCCATTTGAGCAAACGGGAGTCGAAGTACTAGTTTATGCGATAAAAGAGCGCCAGGCGCGCGAAATATTGATAAACTACCAGCAAGTGAAACAATCTGCTCCTGACTGGGTTTGCCCAACATGTAGCGAGCTTAATGGGTCAACGTTTGAAATATGTTGGTCTTGTGGGACTGTAAAGAATGACGAAAGCGAATAATTTTCAACGTATTAGAGAATTAAACTATTTACAAAAGGCGGTTTTAGGTGGCGCATTGCTTGAGCGTATGTTGCCTAACTATGCCCTATTTAGCGAAGCCACGGGGTTTGGTGACGGATCCGTGTTTCGTAGTGCGTTAAGTGTGTGTTGGGAGAAAATTTTACTACCCAAAAGTAAAATTAGTCTTGAGAAGCAAATTGAGAAAATTGAGCCTAATGTACCTGAATTAAATGATTTTGATATGTTTGGCGTATACCCAGCGATTGATACGGCAACAGCATTGCTTGGAATGCTGCATGGTTTAATGGCAAAAGATGAACAAGAATTTCTAAACATCAGTAAAATTTCTCAGGCCTCAGTCGCACGTTATATTGAGTATCAACTGACCGTCGATGGTGAGTTGGCTGATAACAAGGCCGTACGTGAGCACCCTTTAATGCAATATGAAATTGATGTGCTTGCTGAACTTATTGATTTTGTAGAGCAAATGGGCCGAATTACCTCAGAAAACGTTAAAGAGCTTAAGCAGCTTGCAGTATCTGACGGCCAAACCAATATTGGTATTGCAATTTAATGTTCAGTAATGCGTATTTTCGCTGTAAAATGCGCGTTTGTTTTTTATTGGCGGAGTAATTGATGCGAATTTTAGGTATTGAATCATCATGTGATGAAACAGGTATTGCCATTTACGATGATGAACAAGGCTTATTAGCACATCAACTATACAGCCAAGTCAAAGTGCATGCAGACTATGGCGGTGTAGTGCCAGAACTTGCATCACGAGACCATGTACGCAAAACCTTACCGTTAATTGATGCGGCGTTTGCACAAGCGGGTTGCGGCCCAGAAGATTTAGATGGCATTGCTTATACGGCAGGCCCAGGCCTTGTGGGGGCTTTACTTGTGGGCACCTCGATTGGCCGTTCACTAGCCTATGGCTGGAACATCCCCGCTGTGGCTGTTCACCATATGGAGGGTCATTTACTTGCCCCTATGCTTGAAGAAGAGCAGCCTGAATTTCCGTTTATTGCGCTGCTTGTCTCGGGCGGTCATACTATGATGGTTAAAGTGTCAGGTATTGGTGAGTACGAAGTATTAGGTGAGTCGGTGGATGATGCGGCGGGTGAAGCGTTTGACAAAACCGCTAAATTATTAGGTCTTGATTACCCTGGCGGCCCTCGTCTAGCAAAACTTGCGGAGCAAGGTACACCTGAGCGATTTGTATTCCCACGCCCGATGACAGATAAACCAGGTTTAGACTTTAGCTTTAGTGGTTTGAAAACCGCAGCATCAATTGCGATTCGTGATAATGATGATGACGAGCAAACTAAAGCCGACATCGCACACGCATTCCAAACAGCCGTTATTGATACACTTATTATTAAATGTAAACGTGCATTAAAGCAAACAGGCATTAAGCGTTTAGTGATTGCAGGTGGTGTAAGTGCCAATGTTCAACTACGTTCGCAGCTAGAACGTGTAATGCAAGGTATGAAAGGGCGCGTGTATTACCCGCGCACAGAGTTTTGTACAGATAATGGCGCAATGATCGCTTATGCCGGTATGCAGCGCTTAAAAGCAGGGCAATTTGCGAGCCTTGATATGAAAACTAAGCCGCGCTGGCCAATCGATTCACTTGAGCCGTTATAAGGCTTATTCATTTTCTGGGGCTTTTTTCTTAGCCCCAACTTTTGGCTCATCACCACACATTAAACGTGTCATGTTCGCTCTGTGGCGAAAAATAATTAATACCGTTAAAAATGTGACTGGTAATGTATAAAGTGGCTTTATCCACCATGTGTAAAGAGGCGCAAGAGAGACGGTTACTAATGCCGCGAGTGATGAATAACGTGTAATTGCAATAATTAGTAGCCAAGTTGTGATTAGCATCCCACCTAAAGATAAGCCTATAGGAAGCAAGGTACCAAAAGCAGTGGCAACGGCTTTTCCGCCTTTAAAGCCAAAAAATAATGGATACATGTGACCTAGGCATGCTGCAACACCGATGAGACCGAGCATCAGAGGCTCTATGTTTAAAAAGTAAGCGCCCCAAACTGGGATCGTTCCTTTTAATATGTCAAACACAAGCACTAATGCAGCGGGTAACTTTCCACCGAGGCGGTAAACGTTGGTCGCTCCAGGGTTATTCGATCCATGACTGCGTGGGTCTGGTAGCCTAAATAGCCGAGAAACAAGGATAGCGGACGAAACCGATCCTAGTAAATAGGCTAAAACTAACATTAAAACTGCTAACACGCGCTTCCTTATTTTTTAATCGGCACTTTTGGGCTATCATTGGCGGCAAAACCGTCTGCCGCTATTTTTCGATTAGATTGTTACAAAAAAATACTAACAATCTATCCGTCATTGTAGGGGTAATTTCAATATATTAAAACATTATGACAGCTTATAAAGCGTATTATTAAGATCAATAGGCGCATAAGGTTGTTTTACCTTACATATTTATGTCATTTGGAGTCTTAATGGACAAGGTATATATATCACAACTGCACGTAGACACCATCATCGGTGTATATGATTTTGAAAAAGAAAGTAAACAAAGCTTATATTTTGACATTGAAATGCTTTGTGATATCTCAGCCGCTGCAGCAACCGATGATATAAACCTTGCGCTTGATTATGCAAAAGTGAGTGAGCGTGTCATTGAACATACAACGGCGAAGCCTGTTGAGTTGCTTGAAACCTTAGTTGAGCAATTAGCTGCACTTATTCTTACTGAATTTGCCACCAACCAAGTGACTATTCGTGTCAGTAAACCAGCCGCTGTGCCACAAGCGCAAACGGTGGGCGTTGAGATCACCCGCCGTAAGGTGGGCTAATAATGGCGCAAATATTTATTAGTCTAGGTTCTAATGTCAATAAAGAGCATTATCTTCGCCAAGCGCTCATAGCCTTGAAACCTTACTTCCCCGATTTTGTACACTCATCAGTTTATGAGAGTGAAGCGGTTGGTTTTGCAGGGAGTAATTTTTATAATTCAGTGGTTGCGGCCAAAACGGATATGCCTCTTGAGAAGTTGTGCAAATTATTGAAACAAATTGAGCTTGATAATGGTCGTACCCGTGCAGATAAAAAGTTTAGCCCGCGTACACTCGATTTAGACTTACTTTTTTATGATGATGTTATATGCGATTATCCTGCACAATTACCGCGAGATGAAATTACAAAAAATGCTTTTGTGCTTCAGCCTTTAGCAGAAATAGCTCCCGATTTTTTTCACCCCGTAGCGAAGCTAACCCTGGCTCAGCTATGGGATAATTATGATAACCCGCAACAAAAACTATGGAAGGTGGAGTTTACTAACCCATGAGTATTATTGAGATAATTGTTTTAGCTTTAATTCAAGGACTGACTGAGTTTTTACCTATTTCTAGCTCAGCGCATTTAATTCTTCCGTCGCAGATTCTCGGGTGGCAAGACCAAGGTTTAGCATTTGATGTGGCTGTTCACGTTGGAACCTTAGGTGCAGTTGTTTTGTACTTTAGAAAAGAAGTGGTCGATATTCTTGGTGCTTGGTTTAAATCGTTTGGCTCACAAGGTGCAACCGATGATAGTAAGCTAGGCTGGTGGATCATAGTAGGCACGATACCTGCCGCTATTCTTGGGCTTATTTTTAAAGATTTAATAGAGCTTTACCTACGTAGTGCATGGGTGATCGCGGTAACGACTATTTTATTTGGCTTATTACTTTGGTATGCCGATGCAAAAGGTAAGCAAACCAAAACGATTTACCAACTGAACTGGAAATCCGCACTGATGATCGGCATGGCACAGGCGATGGCTATGATCCCAGGCACATCACGGTCAGGTATTACTATGACCGCAGGTTTAATGCTGGGTATGAATAAGCAAAGTGCCGCGCGCTTTTCATTTTTATTGGCCATTCCTGTTATTTTAATGATGGGACTATATTACACAATAGAGTTGGCTTTAGGCGATCATATCGTTGAGTGGAATACCTTGATGCTTGGTGCTGGCTTATCTTTTATATCTGCTTATGCCTGCATTTTCTTTTTCTTAAAAGTGATTGAGCGTATGGGGATGATGCCATTTGTTATCTATCGTTTACTACTTGGTGTCGGTTTGTTTGCATTTTTAATGCTGTAGGTAGAGATTCAGCTTGATTAGAAAAGCACCTCAAATTGAGGTGTTTTTTTATGTTGGTTATTTGGCAAAAGTCTATTGCCGTGTAGTAATGGTAAGTAAAGCTTATATTTGGCATTATAACGGCTTATTTTATCTATCATTCATTTTGCTCAGGACAGTAGATGCATATTCATATTCTTGGAATTTGTGGCACCTTTATGGGTGGTATCGCCGCAATCGCTAAATCGTTAGGTCATACAGTGACAGGCTCTGATCAAAATGTGTACCCGCCGATGAGCACACAATTAGAAGAGCTGGGTATCACTCTAACTCAAGGTTATGACGTTGCACAACTTGAGCCAACCCCTGATATGGTGGTGATTGGTAATGCCATGAGCCGTGGCAACCCCTGTGTTGAATATGTGCTTGATAAAGGCTTGCCTTATACCTCAGGCCCAGAATGGTTAAAACATAATTTATTGCAGAATTCGTGGGTTTTAGCTGTTGCGGGTACGCATGGCAAAACAACCACAGCGAGTATGCTGGCATGGTTATTAGAGTATGCCGGTATGAAACCTGGGTTTTTAATTGGTGGCATAGTGCAAAATTTTGGCGTGTCTGCACGTGTTGGCGAAACCCCATTTTTTGTAATTGAAGCCGACGAATACGATACCGCTTTTTTTGATAAACGCAGTAAGTTTGTACATTACTTACCACGCACTTTGATTCTAAATAATCTTGAATTTGATCATGCGGATATTTTTGAAGATTTAAATGCAATAAAGAAACAATTTCACCACCTGATGCGTACACTACCTTGTAGTGGCAAAGTCATTTGGCCAAGCCAAGATGAAGCACTACAAGAGGTGATTGAAAGAGGTCTTTGGAGCGAGAGCGAAACACTGTCGGGTGACTGGGATTACCGTTTACTTAAAGCTGATGGCAGTGAATTTGAAGTGTTACTAGCTGGGGAAGTGCAGGGCGTTGTGTCATGGCAAGCGATGGGCGAGCACAATGTTAAAAATGCTATTATGGCCATTGCAGCCGCTCGTCATGTAGGGATTGCTGTGTCAGTGAGCATTGCTGGTTTAGCAGAGTTTATTTCTCCTAAGCGCCGCATGGAGCTAAAAGCCGATGTGAATGGTATTAAAGTGTATGACGATTTTGCACATCACCCAACGGCAATTAAAACAACTCTTGCAGGTTTACGTGCAAAAGTGGGCGATGAGAAGATTATTGCCATTTTAGAGCCGCGTTCAAACACCATGAAAATGGGTGTGCATCAACAAACCTTGATTGATTCTCTAAGAGCTGCCGATGACGTGTATTTATTTGAACCTGAAAACTTAAGCTGGTCATTAAAAGAATACGCAGATAAAGCAGGTATGCATTGTATGCCAAGCACTGAGGAAATCATTGCCGCAGTTGCTGAAGGAAGTGCGCCGTCACAACATATTTTAATAATGAGTAATGGTGGCTTTGAAGGTATTCATCAGCGTTTAATCAGCACACTTGAACAAAACTAACCAGTATACGGAGCATAACTGTATGCAATTTAAAGATAAAATAACCTTAGCTTTTAGCGGTGCCTCAGGTGCCCCTTATGGCTTACGGTTACTAGAGGTATTACTTGAGCAGCAGTTTCAGGTGTATGTACTGATCTCAAGTGCGGCAAGAGTGGTGCTTGATACTGAATCGAATATAAAACTGTCGGGCAACGAAGATAAAGCAACTGAACAGCTCAGTACGCTCTTTAATGCCGCGCCAGAACAACTAAAAGTATTTGGTAAAGATAACTGGTTTAGTCCTGTTGCCTCTGGCTCAGCTGCGCCGAAGAAAATGGTGGTTTGCCCATGTAGTGCAGGCTCAGTGTCTGCCATTGCAGTTGGGGCATCAGATAACTTACTTGAGCGCGCCGCTGACGTGGTTATAAAAGAACGTGGGCAGCTGATTTTAGTCCCGCGTGAAACGCCATTTAGCGAGATTCATCTTGAAAACATGCTGAAACTAGCAAAGCTTGGCGTCACCATTATGCCTGCGGCACCTGGGTTTTATCACCAGCCTGAGCAGATTTCAGATCTGGTTGATTTTATGGTGGCGCGAATTTTAGATCATTTAAACATTGAACATACTTTGACGAAACGTTGGGGTTATGGAGAGGGCAAACAGTGAGCGAAAAAACGATCGCATTAAATATTGAAGGCCTGAAAAAGGTTTATAAAAATGGTGTTGAAGCTGTAAAAGGCATTGATTTACAAGTTCAGCAAGGCGACTTCTTTGCTTTGCTTGGCCCAAATGGGGCTGGTAAATCAACCACCATTGGTGTTATCTCATCGTTAGTGAACAAAAGCGCTGGTCGCGTAGAGGTATTTGGTCACGACATTGATACTCACCTAGAAGCCGCTAAATCTGAACTTGGTTTAGTGCCGCAAGAATTTAATTTCAGTCAGTTTGAAACGCTTAACCAAATTTTGGTTAACCAAGCGGGTTATTATGGTGTACCCAGAAAGCTGGCGCATGAACGTGCAGAAAAGTATTTAAAGCAGCTCGGTTTATTTGAAAAAAAAGATAAGCAAGCGCGCACCCTTTCAGGTGGTATGAAACGCCGTTTAATGATTGCTCGTGCGCTGATGCATGAACCTAAATTACTTATTTTAGATGAGCCAACTGCAGGTGTGGATATTGAGCTACGCCGCTCAATGTGGGATTTTCTTCGTGAGATAAATAAACAAGGTGTCACCATTATCTTGACCACGCACTACCTCGAAGAAGCAGAGCTGCTATGTAAAAACATCGCGATTATCGACAGCGGCGTGATTGTTGAAAACACCACTATTAAAGCGTTACTTGCCAAGCTTGATAAAGAAACCTTTGTACTTGATTTAAAGCAGCCTGTGCAGCCAATTAGCATTGAAGGCTACAACTATACACAGACTGATGACCATACTTTAGAAGTTGAAGTGGCAAAGTCTCAGGGCTTAAATCACGTATTTAGTGCGCTAACCGAGCAAGGTAACACAGTGCTTAGTATGCGAAATAAAGCAAACCGTTTAGAAGAGCTGTTTGTTGGATTATTAGAACAGGGGCGAGGCGAATAATGTTTAAATATGGTGTAGCGCTAAAAAGTATTTGGATCAAAGAGTGTATTCGCTTTTTACGTATTTGGGTGCAAACATTAGTACCGCCTGCAATCACGATGAGCCTGTATTTTGTGATTTTTGGTAACCTGATTGGTTCTCGTATCGGTGATATGGGCGGCTTTAGTTATATGGAGTTTATTGTACCGGGCCTGATTATGATGTCGGTGATCACCAACTCTTACTCGAATGTGGCCTCAAGCTTCTATTCAACTAAATTCCAAAAAAGCATAGAAGAGCTATTAGTTGCGCCAGTGCCAAATTACATTATTGTACTCGGCTACATGGGCGGTGGTATGACGCGTGGTATGTTAGTTGGTTTGATTGTTACCTGTGTATCTTTGTTGTTTGTTGATATTCAAATTCACAATATTTTTGTGATTATGGCAACGGTTATACTAACCTCGGCTGTGTTTGCGTTAGGCGGACTTATTAACGCAATTTATGCTAATAGCTTTGATGATATTAGTATTATCCCAACCTTCATTTTAACGCCGCTGACTTATCTTGGTGGGGTGTTTTACTCTATCACTTTATTGCCAGAATTTTGGCAAGGCGTATCGCAAGTAAACCCAATTATTTATATGGTAAATGCATTTCGGTATGGTTTCTTAGGTGTGTCTGATGTCGACTTATCGGTGGCATTTGGTGTACTTGGTTTATTTATTGTGGGTTTATTTACGTTAGCATTAACCCTAATCAAACGTGGTGTGGGGCTTAGACACTAATGACGGATGCAAATTCGAGAAGTATTGTATCGAATCAACCTAGCTTACATGAAAAGCTGGATGAAATTGTTTTAAAACACCTAAGTGCCGAATTTAAGAAGCCGATTGCAGAGCATACGCAAGCGGCTTTTGATCAGGTAAACGAAAAGGTGCAGACGTTTGCTGGGCCACTCATTCTTGATTCATGCTGTGGTGTAGGGGAAAGTACCGCTAACTTAGCAAAGCGTCACCCAGATGCGTTAGTGATTGGTATAGATAAATCATCTCATCGCTTGGATAAGCATGACATTGAGTACAAGCAAACCGATGCAGGACAGTACATTTTAGTGCAAGCTGATTTAAACGATTTTTGGCGTTTAGCGGTGGCTGCTAACTGGCAGCCCACGCACCATTACTTGTTGTATCCAAACCCTTGGCCAAAAGCCAAACACCTACAAAGGCGCTGGCACGGTGCTGCTATATTCCCATTTATTATTAAATTAGGTGGGCGTTTAGAGCTTAGAAGCAACTGGGACATTTACGTGAAGGAATTTGCTCGCTCGCTTGAGCTTGCAGGGCATAAGTGCGATGTTGAGTTGTATGAAAGCGATACCGCTATTACACCATTTGAGCGTAAATATTGGGCCAGTGGCCAACAGAGTCATCGCTTAGTAATAAACCTATAACACGCACTGTGTCTTTGCCATTATGACTGAGGCACATAAGGCGTGGGTGGTGCGAAGTGGTTTCCTTGCATTAATGTGATACCTGCTTTGGAAAGTGCTTCAGCCACTTGCTCGCTCTCGACTTGTTCGGCAACGACATCAAGGTTAAGTTGTTTGGCGTACTTCACTAAATGTTCAATAAACATATAGCTGTCATCATTGGTATGTGCTTGGCTAACTAAGCCACGGTCTAGCTTTAGACCATCAACTTCAAGCTTTAAGATATTTGAGAGGTTTGAATATCCTGCACCAAATTCGTTAATCATAACCTGCGCACCTTTATTTTTAAGTAAGCTAATAAATGCTTTTACTTCACTAAAGTAGGCAATTGCTTCTGTTTCATGAAACTCAAAAATAATATTGTTGGGTTGTGGGTAGCGTCTTAACTGCTGTTCTAAAAACTCACTTAAGCTGGGGTCCAGAATATCTTGCGCTGTAATATTAATGCTCCAGCTAATTGAGGTTTTTCGAAATTGCTCAATACAGCGAGTAAACATGGTACGTGTTAGTAATCCGTCCATTCGAGAGCGTTTCAAAACAGTTAGAAAGTAATCTGGTGTATAGATGCGCCCTTGTGCTGATGCCATTCTTGCTAAGCTTTCGTAATGAGTTACCTGCTTTGTTTGCGTATCATAAATGGGTTGGAAATAGGGAACGATACGATTGTTATCAAACGCTTCTTTTACTTTTTTAGCCAGCTTTACATTGTATCTAAACTGTTCTTCTACTTGTTTAAAGACATTCTCGTAACGAATAATACGTTGATTGTTTAACTTTGCTTGTTGAAGAGCAATATGTGCGTTTTCAATCAGCA
The DNA here is from genome assembly GCF_021729425.1 of Pseudoalteromonas sp. CF6-2. Classification (NCBI taxonomy): domain Bacteria; kingdom Pseudomonadati; phylum Pseudomonadota; class Gammaproteobacteria; order Alteromonadales; family Pseudoalteromonadaceae; genus Pseudoalteromonas; species Pseudoalteromonas sp. CF6-2. The sequence goes on along the minus strand of NZ_CP091442.1, from coordinate 2,901,093 downwards.
TTAGCTTATTACCAGAGGCAATGCCTGCATGCAAACTAACATAAATAAACGGCTCGTTAAGTACAGGGATTGATTGATTAAAGGCGTTAATAGTGTCATCAAAGTCTTGCTCTGCACCGCGTGTATGTAACAGTGCTATTTTATTGGTAGCAAGACGAAATACCAGCGCATCGTTGGGTAGGCGAGACTGAAAATAGTTCAATAAACTGGCCATTACCTTGTCGCTTACTTCTGTGCCATAAAAGCTACTAATATCCTCAACTTCATTAATTGTAATGACTGCAAGCTCCATGCGGTGCTTGGTGCTTTTTTTAAGGTAATATTCCAGCGCTACGTGGTTAGCAAAGCCTGTACGCGCATCCGTAGAAAGAGAGCGTTTAAGTTGTAAAAAGTAAAGCCCTGCAATTAAGGAGGCAATAAAAAAGAAGAAGCACCCTGTAATAGTCGCGCGTGTTACGCTTAGTTGTAACTGTTGGTTGAGGTCAGTAATTGTTATATCGGCACCAGTAAGATAGGTATGGCCATTCTCATCGATGAAAGTAACAAAAATGCTTTTAAAGTGTCCCCATTGATCTTTTGACACTTCGAAAACTGGCTCTGTAGAAAAAAAGGCGTCTTTATTTATTTTGGTTGCTTCGGTGTAGGGATCCATAAACTGCGTGATACGGCCGCCGTTTTGATCCTTTTGGGTATAACTCGATGCGCTAAAAAAAACGGTATCGTCCCGAAGTACCATAGAATACACATACGCTAAGTCCATTTGCTTGGCGTATTCTGAGAGGGCTCTCATTTTTTGCTTATAAACAGCCGAAGAGATTGGTATGCCAGCGTTGACTTGATTGTGGTAATCCTTACCTAAAATATGGTTAACACTCACAGCCGCATTGAGAAGCTTGGAATCAATGCCAGCCATTATCTCACTACGGGCGGTCTCATAGGTGTAGTAGATATAACCAAATAAGCTGATAAAAAAAGTGGCAAATCCATAAAGCAGCCAACCGGTCTTTTGCATTCCTTTGGACATAATTATTCCTTTATCAGTGGTGTGATGATTATACTTAAAAAATAACTGGCTGATAGTAGAAAATTAGCGCAAATTTCATTGATACATCATTTTTTTGTCACCGAATTCGTGGCTTTTTAGCTTTAAACGAGACATTTTTGTGATATTCCAGTAAAGTTAGCCAATTTCGTAGCAACAGTGCCGCTAAATTCAAACCTTATTGTTTCAGCATTAGGTGCATTTTAGCTGCTTATAATGGGTATTAAGATGGATCAAAAGCGTTGTGCCGTCGCCTCTAAAGAAAGTTTGATTCGTATTTTTACGGTGCCTGAAGCACCGGACTCAACCTTGAGTAGAATAGAATCAGAGATTTCAAGCAATCTTGCAGGATTCTTAAATGAGAATATTGCGGCAATTGAAAAGCCATTGCATGAGATAGAAAAAGATTTTCAGTCGGCAAATATCCCAGAAGAGCCCACTTTTGTCTCTGACTACGCGCAAGACATTATGGAGCAGTTAGTTGCACACTCAGTTCACACAGCTGCGCCAAGCTTTATTGGCCACATGACATCCGCTTTGCCACATTTTGTGTTACCGCTATCAAAATTGATGGTGGGTCTAAACCAAAACCTAGTAAAGATAGAAACGTCAAAAGCATTTACGCCACTAGAACGACAAGTTTTAGGGATGATGCACCATTTAGCCTATGGTGAAGAGGATGCGTTTTATAACAAGTGGATGCATAGTGCAAAAACATCGCTAGGGGCATTTTGTTCTGGGGGAACCGTTGCCAACATTACCGCCTTATGGATTGCTCGCAACCGTTTATTAAAAGCCGATGGTGACTATAAAGGCATTGCAGCACAAGGTTTAATTGCTGGCATGCTGCACTATGGCTATAAAGGACTTGCTGTACTCGTTTCAGAGCGAGGCCACTATTCGCTTGGTAAAACGGTTGATTTACTTGGCATCGGACGCGATAACATTGTTGCTATTAAAACAGGTGAAAACAACAAGGTTGATGTTCAAGCCATGCGTGAAAAAGCCCATGAACTTGAAGCATCTGGCATTAAAGTTATGGCGCTAGTTGGGGTAGCTGGAACGACTGAAACCGGCAGTATAGACCCACTTAACGAAATGGCCGATTTAAGCGAAGAGCTTGGCTGTCACTTTCACGTTGATGCAGCATGGGGCGGGGCAACTTTATTATCTAAAAATTACCGTCATTTATTAAGTGGCATCGAACGCGCTGATTCAATCACCATTGATGCCCATAAGCAAATGTATGTGCCAATGGGCGCAGGCCTTGTGTTATTTAAAGACCCTGCTGCCACAGATGCAATAGAGCATCATGCGGAATATATTCTTCGTAAAGGCTCTAAAGATTTAGGCAGTCATACTTTAGAGGGCAGTCGCCCAGGTATGGCAATGTTAGTGCATGCTTGCTTACGTGTTATTGGCCGTAAAGGCTACGAAATGTTGATTGACCGTAGTATCGTGAAAGCTCGTACTTTCGCCGACATGATTAAGCAGGATGAAGATTTTGAATTAATCTCAGAGCCTGAGCTTTGCCTATTAACCTATCGCTACGTACCAAAAGAAATCCAAGCTAAGCTTAAAGATGCTGACGAAGAAACGAAGTTAGATATTTACGCTTCGTTGAATCGTTTTACCGCAAGTATGCAAAAGCGTCAGCGTGAAGCAGGACGCTCTTTTGTATCGCGTACACGTTTAACACCTGCAAAATATGACCATCAACCAACGGTTGTGTTTAGGGTTGTATTGGCTAATCCATTAACCTCTAAAACAATTCTCAAAGATATTTTAGCAGAGCAAAAAGCCCTAGCGAAAACCGACCCTGTCTTTAAAAAGTACTTAAGTAAATATATGGATTAGTGAGTGAATTAGAAAAGGGAGCATCAAGCTCCCTTTTTACTCATTACGAAAGCAACTTGCTTTAATCATTTTGCTGATGATTTCTTGTGAAGGTTTGACTTTTTCCATCGCTAAAAACTCATCGGGCTGGTGGGCTTGATTTATTGAACCAGGCCCCATGACAATTGTTTCACAGCCAAGCTGTTGAATAAACGGTGCTTCAGTGCAGTAATTTACAGCAACGGCAGGCTGGCCTGATACTTGTTCGGCAAGTTTAACAAGCGCAGTATCTGTACTGCCACTAAATGCTGGAATAGGCTCGTGTAAGTCAATAACACTCACCGCATTAGGGTAGTGTGCATTAATCTCTTCAGCAGCAGTTAGCAAAATTGCTTGCAGTTCTTGCACACTTAAACCTGGTAAAGGTCGCATATCAATGTGCATTTCACAGCAGCCGCAAATACGGTTTGCGTTATCGCCACCATGAATATGGCCAAGGTTTAAAGTTGGGTACGGGATTTGAAAATGTTCAATTGAATATTTATTCTTTAATTCTTCTTTAATGATTAACAATTTTGCAATCATTTTATGCATCACTTCAATGGCGTTTAAACCACGTTCTGGATCTGAACTATGGCCTGAGCGACCAATCACACGAATCGCAGTGCTCATGTGGCCTTTGTGAGTGAACACTGGGGTCATATCTGTTGGTTCACCTATAATACAGCGTGCTGGTTTTAAATTAGGATGACGACAAATTTGTTGCGCCCCTGCCATTGTGGTTTCTTCATCAGCGGTGGCAAGAATTAGTAATGGCTCTGTTTGTTGGGATTCATCGAGTTCACTGATTGCTTGCAATACAAAGGCAAAAAATCCTTTCATATCAATACTGCCTAAGCCATAAAGTTTGTTGTCATGCTCACTGAGTTGAAAAGGGTTATAGTTCCAGCGGCTATCATCAAAAGGTACCGTGTCGGTATGACCTGCAAGCATTAAACCGCCATCACCCTCACCACGTTTCGCTAATAAGTTATAACGGCCTTTACCGTTTTCGAGCTCTGTTATTTCACATGTGAAACCAAGGCTTTCGCACCAAGTAGCGAGCAAGGTGATCACCTCTTTATTGCTCATGCACAGAGAGTCTTCAATCGAACTGATTGAGGGGGCAGCAATTAGCTGCTGATACATAGATAAAAAAGAGGGGAATGACATAAAAAATCCAAAAATAATTATTCAATCTAATTGCATAACAATATAAAAGTATTTATGATGAATATCAATTCACTTTTTAAGCATAAATATATTTTAAAACGGCACTATGAACACAAAACGACGATAACCTGATTTCATTACTTTAGACAGTGTTTTTATTCGCAATTAGGCGAGTAATTTTAGGCGTATCGATAAATAGATTTAATAGGTAAAAGTAAGCAATGAAAGTAGTGATTATTGGCGCAAGTGGTTATAGCGGCGCAGAGCTAGCAAGTTTAGTTGCAAAGCATCCAAAACTGACTCTACAAGCGTGTTATGTGTCTGAAGGGAGCTTAGATAAAGATAAATTATTAAGCGATTTATACCCCGAGCACTTAGGCTTGTTAGCGTACCCGCTGCAACCGCTAACAGCTGAGGCTTTTCAGGAAATAAATAACACTGCTGATTATGTGTGTCTATGTACTGATCACAAAGTGAGTGTTGATCTTGCGCCACAATTTTTAGCCATGGGCAAAAAAGTTTTTGATTTATCGGGCGGCTTCCGTTTAGCTGGGAATGAGGATTACCTAACTTATTATGGTTTCGCGCATGAACATCCTGAGCTTTTAGAGCAAGCGGCTTATGGTTTGGCTGAATGGAATAGCGATGCGATTAGTAAAGCAAACCTTGTTGCTGTAGCAGGGTGTTACCCAACAGCGGCACTTAATTCTTTAAAGCCACTTAAAGAAGCGGGTTTATTAGCTGAGCAAACCATCATTGTTAATGCTGTCTCTGGCGTAACCGGTGCGGGTAGGAAGGCCAGTGTGAATACGCACTTTTGCGAAGTGTCACTTGCTCCTTATGGCTTGTTTAACCACAGACACACACCTGAGATTGAGCAGTACCTTGGCCACCCTGTGTTATTTACCCCACATTTAGGTAATTTTCCTCGCGGAATTTTAGAAACTATTTATGTGCAATTAAAACCAGGTGTGACAGCAGAGCAAGTGAGCGCGGCATATCAAGTGCTAGCGAATGAGCCGTTAATTCGTTTACTCGGCAATAAAATTCCAAGCATCAAAGGCGTGGCTAAACAACCATTTGTTGATATTGCATGGCAACAAAAAGGTGAGCAACTGATTGTTATGTCGGCCATTGATAACTTATTAAAAGGGGCCGCAGGGCAAGCATTGCAATGTATTAATTTAGCGATGGGACTTCCTCATCATACCGGGTTAGTAGGAGCGTTATGATGAAAACATGGGTAATTAAAATAGGCGGTGCAGTATTAAATACAGCTGATGCCGCAAAAGCTTTATTTGACGTCCTTGTAGCACAGCAACAGGCCAACTTTGTGATTGTTCATGGTGGTGGTGCATTAGTTGATGCGTGGCTTAAAGACGCAGGGTTTGCCAGTGCGAAGCACCAAGGTTTACGTATCAGTCCAAAAGAACAAATGCCTTATATTGTTGGGGCACTGGCTGGCTGTGCGAATAAACAGCTAATGAGTCAAGCAATTGTTTCAGGGCATAAGCCTGTGGGGATGAGCCTCTATGAAGCGGGCGTTGTGGTTAAGCAAAAATTAAAAGCACTTGGGCAAGTTGGACAATGCGCTGATAGCACCGACAGTGTTTTACCAAGTTTAATTGCGCAAGGCCGCTTACCCTTAGTGAGCTCTATTGGCTTTGGCGAAGATGGGCTTTGGTACAACGTTAATGCCGATGAAGCAGCAGCAGCGATTGCAAAAGAACTTGATGCAGAACTTATTTTTATGACTGATGTAGAAGCGGTGCTTGATACAAACAAACAACCGCTACATCAACTTGATACGCAGCAAATAGATGCATTAATTCTTGAAGGAGTTATTCAGGGCGGGATGGAGGTCAAAGTTAAGACCAGCCTTCTTGCTGCCCAACATTTACGACGTGGTGTGTATATCTCAAGCTGGCTAAAGCCAGAAAACTTAGTCGCCTTATTACAAGGCGAGCACGTAGGAACGAAAATTACACCATAGGTATTACATGTTTACTCACTTTTTATCTGGTCTTGAGTTAGACCAAAAAGGCGCGCTTAAACTACTCGGTTTAGCGCAAAAAATTAAAGCAAACCCAGTCGATTTTAGCCAAGCTTTAGCGGGCAAGTCAGTGGTTACCTTATTCGAAAAACCAAGCTTACGTACCCGTTTATCATTTGATATTGGTATTAATAAATTGGGTGGTCATGCTGTTTATTTAGATTCACAAAATGGCGCAATGGGTGCGCGTGAGTCAGTAAAAGATTTTGCTTTAAATATTTCAACTTGGGCTGATGGCATTGTTGCTCGCGTATTTGCACATAAAACATTAACCACCCTTGCTGAGTTTTCGTCAGTCCCTGTGGTAAATAGTCTGTGCGATTTATACCACCCATGCCAAGCACTCGCTGACTTTTTAACGCTACAAGAAGTGCATGGTGATGTCAGTAAACTAAAGCTTGCATACTTAGGTGAAGGTAACAACGTCACACACTCTCTAATGCTATTAGCTGCTACTTTAGGGACTGATTTTGTCGCTGTGTGCCCGAAAGGAAGCTCGCCAGATTCGCAAATTCTTAAGCAAGCAGAGCAAATTGCAGCGATGAATGGAGCGTCTGTCATGGTTAGCGACAGAATTGAAGCGGCAGTGGGTGCAAATGCAGTCTATGCTGATACGTGGGTATCGATGGGCGATAAAACACCGCTTGAGCAGGTGAAAGCTAAATATATGCCGTACCAGTTAAATCAAGCACTACTTGAGCAAACTGGTGCGCAAACTGTGTTGCATTGCCAGCCGGCTCATCGTGAGTTTGAAATTACCTCTGAGGTAATGGATGGCCCAGCATCAAAAATTATTCAACAAGCAGAGAACCGTATGCACGCGCAAAACGCACTGCTTGTCACATTATTAAATCCAAATTTTGTTTAAGGAACACCAATGAGTTCAATCAAAAAAGTCGTATTAGCCTATTCTGGTGGTCTAGATACATCGGCAATCGTGCCATGGTTAAAAGAAAACTACGGCTGTGAAGTTATCGCATTTGTTGCTGATGTAGGTCAAGGCGCTGAAGAGCTAGAAGGCGTAGAAGAAAAAGCAATCGCTTCAGGCGCATCTGAATGTTATGTGGTTGACTTAAAAGACGAAATGGTCAGTGACTATATTTATCCAACCTTAAAAACGGGTTCTATTTACGAAGGTACTTATTTACTCGGTACGTCTATGGCGCGCCCAATCATTGCAAAAGCCCAAGTAGAGATTGCCCGTAAAGTAGGTGCTGATGCGCTTTCACATGGTTGTACAGGTAAAGGTAACGATCAGGTGCGTTTTGAGTCATGTTTCGCAGCCCTTGCGCCAGATCTTAAAGTAATCGCACCATGGCGTGAGTGGGATTTATCGAGCCGTGAATCACTACTTGATTACTTGGCTGAGCGTGATATTCCGTGTTCAGCGTCTGCTACAAAAATTTATAGCCGTGATGCTAATGCGTGGCATATTTCACACGAAGGTGGTGAGCTTGAAGATCCATGGTGCCAACCAAGTGAGCAAGTATGGACTTGGACTAACTCGCCAGAGCAAGCACCAAACGAACCTGAATATGTGACATTAAATGTTGTCGAAGGTGAAGTGGTTGCGGTAAATGGTGAGACGCTTAAACCTTATGACTGTTTAGTTAAATTAAATGACATTGCTGCGCCACACGGTGTGGGTCGTGTTGATATCGTCGAAAACCGTTTAGTCGGTATGAAGTCGCGTGGCTGTTATGAAACACCAGGGGGCACAGTGATCATGGCCGCATTACAAGCGGTTGATGAACTCGTGCTCGATAAATCAAGCCGTAAATGGAAAGAAGTACTGGGTGGTGAGTTTTCACACCTTGTCTACGACGGTCGTTGGTTTACACCATTGAAAGATTCGATTCTAGCTGGGGCTGAATCTCTGTCTAAACTCGCAACCGGTGAAGTGGTGCTTAAGCTTTATAAAGGTCAAGTCACTGCGGTACAGAAAAAATCACCGAATAGCTTATACAGTGAAGATTTCGCAACCTTCGGCGAAGATGATGTATATGACCAATCACATGCAGAAGGCTTCATTCGTTTATTCTCGCTATCTAGCAGAATCTCAGCACTAACGAAAAAGTAATTTAATTATTGCCTTGCAAAGCGGGGCAATCGCCGAGTTTGGAGGCAGTTCAATGGCATTATGGGGCGGACGTTTTTCTACGGGGCCAGATGAAGCGTTTAAGCAATTTAACGATTCACTTCCTTTTGATTATCAACTTGCAGAGCAAGACATTATTGGTTCGGTTGCTTGGGCGGGAGCGCTTAAGCAAGTTAATGTGTTAAATCAGCAAGAATATGATGACCTCGTTGCAGCACTGAATAAGCTGTTAGATGAAGTTAAAGCAAACCCACAAGCAGTGGCTGGAGCAGGGCATGAAGACATTCATTCTTATGTTGAGTCAGCACTGATTGATAAAGTGGGCGATCTTGCTAAAAAGCTTCATACGGGTCGTAGTCGTAATGACCAAGTAGCGACAGATTTCCGTTTATGGTGTCGTGATACTGCCGAGCATATTCTTGAAGCCATTGCAGAGCTTAAAGGTGAGTTTATTGCCTTAGCTGAGCGTGAGTTAGGCACTATTCTACCGGGTTATACACACTTACAGCGTGCACAACCTGTATTATTTAGCCATTGGTGTATGGCCTATGTTGAAATGCTTGAGCGTGATGAAAGCCGTTTAACCGATGCCAAAAATCGTATGAATTATTGTCCACTCGGTAGCGGTGCTTTAGCGGGTACGGCGTACCCAATAGATAGGCAAACTCTTGCCGAAGGGTTAGGTTTTACCGCAGCAACACGTAACAGTTTAGATGCTGTATCTGACCGTGACTTTGTGGTTGAGCTATTAAGCTGCGCGTCAATTTCAATGATTCATTTATCGCGTATGGCCGAAGACCTGATTTTTTATAACTCAGGCGAAGCGGGCTTTATAGAGCTGTCTGATGGAGTAACATCAGGCTCATCATTAATGCCGCAAAAGAAAAACCCAGATGCACTTGAGTTAATCCGTGGTAAAACGGGCCGTGTATTTGGTGCATTTAGCGCCATGATGATGACACTTAAAGCACTGCCGCTTGCTTATAATAAAGATATGCAAGAGGACAAAGAAGGCTTATTTGATGCGATGCCAACGTGGCTTGCGTGTATTCATATGGCGCAAGCGTGCATCAAAGGTATTAAAGTTAATGCAGATAAAACCCTTGCTGCTGCAAAAGGCGGTCACTCAAATGCGACTGAGCTTGCTGACTATTTAGTGGCTAAAGGCATCCCCTTTAGAGAAGGGCACCACATTGTTGGTACCTTAGTGCAAATGGCTATTTCTAAAGGGAATAACTTAGAAGATTTAAGTTTAGAACAATTTAAATCTGTACATAGCATTTTCGAGTCAGATGTCTATCCTGTATTAGAAATAGACGCATGTATAAAAGCACGTCAGGCATTAGGTGGTACCTCTGTTGAGCAAGTCTCTAATGCAATTGAATATGCAAAAAAAACGGCAAATAAAAGTACGTGATGCAAATTTAAATGACGTTGAGAGCATTGCCCAACTAATTCAATACTGGGCAATGAATGGGGAAAACCTACCTCGCGCTAAAAGTGACATGATTCATTCAATTAATGAATTTGCAGTCACGGAGGTTGCAGACCAGGTTGCTGGCTGCGCCTCATTGTATATTTACGATACAGGACTTGCAGAGATCCGATCTTTAGGGATTGATCCAAAGATGAGTATCACAGGTCAAGGCAAACAATTAGTTGAGCACTTATTAGTTAAAGCCAAAAAGTTGGCGCTTAGCCGTGTCATTGTATTAACGCGCGTGCCAGATTTTTTTAAAAAACAAGGCTTCAGCTATTGCAGCAAAGATAGTTTACCGGAAAAAGTCATGAAAGATTGTGAGCTTTGCCTTCGCAAAGACAATTGCGATGAAGTCGCAATGGAATTTATTTTAAGGCCTCGTGAGAATGCGGTGATCCCGTGTAAAAACGTAGCTTAATTTCCCTGGATAGTAAAAACGTACGGTTACCCCTGTGCGTTTTTTTATGCCTGAAATTTGCTGAGTTGATCAAAAAGATCTGTTTAAGCGAAAAGTTGGATCGTTAGTTGCTTAGTTTGATATGTAGCAAAAATGCTGCAAAAATGTACAAAAAGCGTCAATAAAACGAGAGCGCTGAGTACGTTTGTGATTCGTCACACGTTAACTACAATTTAAACTTAAAGGATTTAAATCATGCAAATTTCAAATAATAGTCAATTACAGATGCAAGCTTACAGCCAAATGCAACAAACAAAGCCTGCACTAGAACAAACTACTAGTAATAAAACCTTACAATCTGATACAGTAACTTTATCTAGTGAAGCGCTTTCTTTATCAGGCGGTACTGATCTTCAACGTGGTGGTGGTGCTGTTTTCCCTAATAAGAAGAAAGAAGAATAAATGACAGGTAATGGATGTTTCTAACTGAGCTTTTTGGCGTTTTTTCGTTGTCAGCCTTTGTTGTCTGGGGAATGTTGATGGCGTTCTTTTTTAATGTGTTTGTGTTTGCATTGGGTGTAAAAAGAAAAACGACCTTACTGCTCAGTTCCTTTATAATGGCAACTTCTTATATGGCAGGAGATTTCCTCTTCACTTGGTTATCACCAGTTCCCGCAACTTACCTCGACTGGGCATTATATGACATCGTCACTATTGTATGTCTTTGTTTAACTTATTTCTTTTTCAAAAAAACAACCCCTTCATTTCTTTACCTGATTGTTGGGTTGAGTATAAATACAACTCTATTTTTACTAATGTACCTTGATCTGTTCATCTATGGAAATACCAAGCCTTGGTTCTTCTGGGATATTTACTCGTTTGGGGTGAATATTATTGATTTATCTATGATAATTGTTTTGATTGTGGATAGGGATATCTTTTGGCTTCATAAATTGAAAAATTTAATTTCACCTTCTTCAAAAGCTAGAAAAATAAATACTTCCTCGAATGTATATTGATTCAATTACCGGTAAATTAATCGGTACTTTTATTGAGTGGGGAGTGCTTATGGCCTTCTTGTTCAATTTATCATCTAGTGTAAATAAGCGTGATAAGTCGCTTCTCAAATTATCTATCATAATGGTTGTTTCTTATTTTTGTACAGATTTCATCCAGTTATCTAGGCAGACTTATTTTAATTGGTTTTTATATGATCTGATCACAATCACTGTAATTGTCTCTTGGCTTTATATAAAGAAAGTTCAATATTTTACAGCTGTTTATTATGTGATTATTGGCTTATTTATAAATGCATGCTTAGTACTTTCACTCCATATCGATATCTATATTCTAAATAATAGGGAGCCTTGGGCTTTATGGTCATTTTTCTCAGTCGGGGTTAACTTTTTAGATATATTGATGATCATTGCGATGATAGTAAATAGAGATATTTTTCTTTTCAGAAAAGCGCTAGAGCAAATAGCTCATTTACTTACATTAAATACTAGAAAGGTAAAAACAAGCTAGTTATGCTTGAATATCTCCAAGAATACTTAGGTGTGTATCTTGCCACTTTTATCATGTGGGGCTTTCTGATGGCCTTTTTGTACAACATGGTAAAAAAGTCTTCATCGGTAGGGGGTGGAGATAAAACAGTGATGTGGATAGCATTGGCAATGTTTTTATCTTATATGGTAAGTGATCCACTCCTTAACGTTACTTTAGGCTACAACATCCTCAATACGACACTTGCATATTTAATTTGGGCTGCGTCAGACTTAATTATGTTGTCTTTCATTTGGTTTGTTACCCGTAAAAAAAACCTAAATGAGGTCCCTGCAAAGTTATATATTTTTACAGGGCTCTCGGTGAATATTTTATTGTTTCTGGCAATGTATTACGACACCAACTATGCCCACTTTACTGGTCATTGGTGGTTTTGGGATGTGTACACCGTGACAGTTAATACGATGGATATAATGATGATAATTGCGCTGCTATGTAACAAAGACTTTCTAGGGCTTGTAAAGTTGTATAGATGGGGTCGGGGTCAAGCAAAGCTTACTTGACCCGTGATAGCGGTTTAAAAACGAAATTCCCAGCTTGTTCTTAAGCCAGTATTTGTGTCAGAGTCATTGCCTATTTCATCCCTTGATACAAGTCCGGTTACTTTCCAAAGACCACTAAATAAAGATTGTTGATAACCAAGTTCTAATTGTAATTGCGTCATATCTGCAGGTGTTTCTTCCGCTTCACTGTCAATCCAACGTAGCTTTGCATGACCTCCATAACCATCTAGAGTATGGTAATAAGCACCTAACACAGCCGATTTACTTTGCTTAGGCACAGAGCTGCCAATAAGTCTTTGTTTTTGTGTGTAGCTACCCGAGCCGTATACACAATCAGCTGTAAGGCTGCATTGTTGCTCTGTATTTGAGTATTCAAAATAGGTTTTCAGTAAACTGTCATTTGAACCAAAGTAGCTTTCAATACCCACAGTATAAAAAGGATCACTTGGTGCAAGGCCACTTTCATTACGCCCCATTACATCAGCATAAAATGCAACAGGTTGCTGTGCTATGGATGTTGAGTATTTAACATCAATACTTGTTAGGCGATGGGTCGATGTTTGGCTTTCGAGTGTAACTGAATCGATATATTCATCAGTAAGATAATCAGAACTTGCCGTATTTACTGCAATTTCAAGCCCTTTTAATGGTGTACTTGCAAACCTTAAAGCCCAATAATCGCCTTCTTCACTGCTATTTAAAAATGGTTTTTGTTTAGCGTAAATACCAGTTAACTGCCAATTACCAATAAATGATAACCAACTAGGGCCAACATATTGACTGTTTGCACGGGAAAAGCGCAGGCCTTTCATCGGAGCTGCGTTATTCGATAGTAACAAGGCGTTGTCGTTACTCGGGCCCCACCAATGACTTACTCGCTCTGCACTGATTGACCAGTTACCCATTAACACGGCTAGATAACTACCATGATAATTTGTGTATTTTCCGTCGAGTGACTCGTCAGCATAGTTCACACTTACTTTGGCACTTACTCGCTTACCGGTTATTGAACCATAGCTGTTAATACCACTTTTTTGCTGATCGCGTGTCGTAAAGCCCTGTTGTGTCTCGGGTTCACTATTGTAATTGAAGCGCACCCCAGAACTGTTTTTTCGTTTGGCGTTATTGAGAGCGTGCTTAACGTGCTGATACGCGAAAAAACTACGTTCCTGTAAATTATTAGGGTCGATAGCTGCTAAATCACCTGCAATACCTTGCCACATAAGCGGGTAACTATTGATAGGTTGTTTTATAATTCCTTGATTAAATAGCATCTCTATAGAAGCCCTTAACAAAGGGTCATCACTTTCTATCCATGGCTCAGCAAAGCTTGGTGCAGAGATCATTAGTAAAGCACTTAAGCTAATGAACTTTTTTAGTTTCATCCGTGTATTTTTTCCTGTAATGCGGTGGCGACAATAGGGTTAACAAATTCGCTCACATCACCATGATGACGGGCAACTTCTTTAACGAGCGTCGAGGAAATAAACGAGTTTTTTTCAGCGGGTGTTAAAAACACACTTTCTAAATCAGGGTTTAGGCGTCGGTTCATATTTGCTAGCTGAAACTCATAGTCGAAGTCAGATACAGCACGAATACCACGAATGAGTACTTCAGCCTTATGCTCACGGGCAAGGTCAGCTAATAAACCAGAAAAGCCGATCACGCTTACATTTTTAAGGTGGGCTAAAATTGTATTTGCTAACTCTACACGTTCTTCTAGTGTAAAACAGGGTTGTTTACTTGGATTATGAGCAATAGCCACAATGACTTTGTCGAACATTTTAGCTGCTCGATGGATGAGGTCTGTGTGCCCATTCGTTAGCGGGTCAAAGGTACCTGGGTAGATTGCAGTAACGTTCATATCTATCAGCTAGTTAAAAATTTGCTTGCTATAGTAACAGTGTTTTCACTCGTATGCAGCTTTGAAGTAAGAGCATCCTATTAGATTTTTTGGTTTTATATAAGGTACTAAGCCGATTGAAGTTAGAATTTTTCAAGGTAGTATTTTATTGCCACGCATTTGTTTATACTGCTTGGCTGAAAATGAACTTCAGATCGTAATAAATATAAAAATAGAGTAAGCAGCATATGAGCACAAAGGATAAAATCATACATACCAGCATTGAGCTATTTAATCTCCATGGAGAGCGTGCTATTACGACTAACCACATTGCTGCACACATGGGTATTAGCCCTGGCAATCTGTATTATCACTTTAAAAATAAAGAAGACATTATTCGTCACATTTTTGCTTTATACAGTGAACATCTCCATACGCACTTTAAGCCATTAAAACCAGAAGATAATGCGCTTGAAAACTTAGCAGGGTATTTAGACTCTTTGTTTGAACTGATGTGGCGATTTCAATTTTTTTACGATAATTTGGGTGATATTTTATCCCGTGATGAAGTATTAAAAAAAGACTATATCGAGTTTCAAGCTGCGCTGTTAGAGCAGGTAAAAGAGGTGTTATTTGCATTACGTTCAGGTGGTATTATTACTATTGATGACGCCGATGTAACAGAGCTTGCCCATATGCTTAAAATGACAGTGAGCTTTTGGACACCTTACATTAAAGCCCGTCGCTTGAGCGGCGAGCTTGCCAGAGAAGATATCTATAACGGTATCTTAAAAGTACTATTGCTATTAAAAGCACATTGTACAGAGCAACATTTGGAACAAGTAAACAACTTAAGAGCAAAGTACTTAGCACTTGCTGCCACTGAGCAAAGCGAACAATAATCCTACAAAGCAGTTTATTTCCTAGACGCTATAATTTTTGTTATAATCGCGCGCCCTTGAGGTTGGTATGCCTCGGGCCGTGTGAATCCCACTGTCTAAGAGTGAACTATGCTTAAATTTATCGTCAAATTACATCCTGAAATCGCTATTAAGAGTAAGTCTGTTCGTAAGCGTTTCACCAAGTTATTAGAAAATAACATTAAGATCGTTTTACGTCGCGTTGACGAAAAAGTGCAGGTTAGAAATAACTGGGACAATATCTCAG
This sequence comes from Pseudoalteromonas sp. CF6-2, assembly GCF_021729425.1. NCBI lineage: Bacteria > Pseudomonadati > Pseudomonadota > Gammaproteobacteria > Alteromonadales > Pseudoalteromonadaceae > Pseudoalteromonas > Pseudoalteromonas sp. CF6-2. The sequence goes on along the minus strand of NZ_CP091442.1, from coordinate 2,885,896 downwards.
TGGTAAGCCTCCTAGACTCTGAGCAAGTTCGCTTAGATATCATTGATGGCTTAAAACGCATTCCTGGTATCGTACAGTTTATTGAAGTAACAGAAACAGGCTTCGACTCAATTGACGATATTTACCAAAAAGCACTTGAGCTAATTGGCCATACGATTGCAGGCAAAACATTCTGCGTGCGTTGTAAGCGTTCAGGTAAGCATGACTTTACATCGAGCGATGTAGAGCGCTACGTAGGTGGTGGTTTAAACCAGCATGTTGAAGGGGCGCGCGTTAAATTATCTCACCCTGAAGTAACAGTACGTTTAGAAGTGCGTGATGATAAAGCCTATATAGTTACTGAAACTCACTTAGGTATGGCGGGCTTCCCGCTGCCAACACAAGAAGATGTATTATCGCTTATGTCTGGCGGTTTTGACTCTGGTGTTGCCAGCTATCAAATGATCCGTAAGGGGGCGCGTACTCACTTCTTGTTCTTTAACTTAGGTGGTGCAGCCCACGAAATCGGTGTTAAGCAGGCGAGCTATTACATCTGGAAGCAATTTAGCTCTACTCATAAAGTTAAGTTCGTGACGGTTGATTTTGAACCTGTTGTTGCTGAAATCCTTGAAAACGTAGAAAACAGCCAAATGGGTGTGGTTCTAAAACGTATGATGATGCGTGCCGGTAGTCAAGTTGCAGAAAAACTAGGTGTGCAAGCACTCGTAACAGGTGAAAGTATTGGGCAGGTTTCAAGTCAAACACTTGCGAATTTGAGTGTCATTGACCGTGTGACTGAAACTTTAATCATTCGTCCGTTAATCCAACACGACAAGCAAGATATTATTAATATTGCGCGTCAAATTGGTACCGCCGAAATGGCAGAAAGCATGCCTGAATACTGTGGTGTGATCTCTAAAAAGCCTACGGTTAAAGCTAAAATTAAAACGATTCTTGCCGAAGAAGCTAAGTTTGATTTCGACGTGCTAAATACGGTCGTTGAAAATGCGCGTGTGATGGATATCCGTGATATCGACACCGAAGCAAAAGAAGAAGTGAAAGAGGCTGAATCTGTATCTGACTTACCTGAGGGGGCGGTTGTTGTAGATATACGTTCACCTGAGGAAGAAGATGCCAATCCACTGGAGCTTGAAGGTATTGATGTTGTGCATTTACCTTTCTTCCGCTTAGCGACTAAATTTGGTGACTTACCAAAAGATAAAGAATATTACCTATATTGTGCGAAAGGGGTAATGAGCCAGTTGCAAGCGCTGATCCTGCACGAAGAAGGCTACAGTAACGTAAAAGTGTATCGCCCATAAGGGATACTGATAAAAGCGCGACACGTTCGCGCTTTTTTTATGGCTGGTGGAATGGCTTGTTTTGCGCAAAACACGTTTGACGCCTGCGCGCCGTTTACTTTTTCCCTCGAAGCGTGCTTACTTTTATGAAAACTCAGCTGATTTGGTTTTTATCAAACAGAGCATTGCTTGATTATGAGGGGTTTTTACACCCAGCTTTGCACCTTGCTCACATACATAACCACAGATAGCATCAATTTCAGACTCTCTATTATGGCTAATGTCTTGCTGCATAGATGAAAAGTTTTCAGCGGTTGCAGTCATCACACAATAGGCCTGATCCAGTGCCTCGTTGAGCTTTACTTTAATACCTTGTTTATTGGCCACAAGGCAGGCTTCGCTGAGCAAATTAATGATGCGTGTACTAAATTGCGGTGCACGTAACTGACCATTTTTAACGTTATGAATGGCTGTTAATGGGTTAATAGCAACATTCACTAACAGTTTTTGCCAGCGCAATGAGTGAATATCATCGCTTACAGAAAAGTGCGGTAGGCTGCTAAATAGGTGTTTAAGCTCATTGAGCTTTTCACTTGCCGCTATATTACATGCGCCCAGCACGCTTTCACCATTTCCAGTATGGTTTACACTATAAGGTGTTACTTTAAACCCAGCTAAACGCGTTGTTAAAAACGCTAACCCCTGAGTAGGTAACAGCTGGGCATTGAGTTCATCGACATTACCCATGCCATTATGAGAAATAACGATCTGGCACTCTTTACTAAGGTAAGGTGTTATTTGCTTAAAAGCCGCTTGCACCTGAAATGCTTTAACAGTGATCACCACCAAGTCAAAGGGGGCTGACCCAGCAAGCTCTTGATGATTAATAAGGCGAGCTTTAATAGGGTGTGATTTACCATTACTCGTTTGATAGAAGCGGGTGGTCAGGGTTGGTTTTCGGGTAAGTAATGTGATGTCATGCTGCGTGGATAAAAAATAGCTAAATAATAAGCCAATTGCGCCATCACCAACAATGAGAGTCTTAGCCATTGCGCTGCTTATTACCTAAATGAAAACCAAGCTTTATAACAAAGTAGCTTACAGCACCAATAAAGTCAGCAACAAAATCACCAACAGAAGCTTGTCGGTAAGGCAGCATATCTTGCATAAATTCAATAGCAGCACCATAGCCTGCAAGTAGCAGAATTTGCACTACAAGAGGGAGTTTAAATGCTTTATCCATTACCATAGCGAGCACGAAGAAAATGCCAAAATGTGCGACTTTATCTATATGCGGAAAAAGGCTACCCACGCCTTTAATTTCTTTGGCGAATAAGAAAGTGAAGCCGATAATGCTTATTAAAAAAAGAACTTGGTAAACGCGCCTTGTCACGAAAAAATCCTAAAAGTCGTTTAAAAATGAACCCGCAGTATATCAAACATAATTATTATCGCACCTGAACGGCGTGCAGAAATATGTAAAGATTTATAAAATTGACGTTATAATCCTTGCCATATTAATTTTGAAAATTTGTTAGGAGAACCCCATGCCTTCATTTGATATTGTTTCTGAAGTAGAAATGAACGAAGCGCAAAATGCAGTAGACAACGCTAAGCGTGAGCTTGAGACGCGTTTTGATTTTCGTGGTGTTGATGCATCAATCGAATTAAGTGATAAAGTAATCAAGCTAAAAGCTGAAGCACCACAACAAGTTATGCAGCTTTTTGATATTCTCGCTGCGAAAATTTCAAAGCGTGGTTTAGATGTATCTAGCCTTGAGCTTAAAGATGAGTCGCGCAGTGGTAAGTACGTTATGCGTGATGTTGCACTTAAGCAAGGTATTGAAAAAGACGTAGCGAAGAAAATCGTTAAGTTAATCAAAGATTCAAAAATCAAAGTGCAAGCAGCCATTCAAGGTGAAGAATTACGTGTTACGGGTAAAAAGCGTGATGATTTACAAGAAGCGATGCAAGTTGTGCGTACTGCTGATTTAGGTCAGCCATTTCAATTTAAGAACTTCCGCGATTAATTCGCTGTTTGCACTATATACATAATCTAGTGCATGAAAAATGAATTAAATTTCACTAAAAAGCCAAGCGGTCTATTCGTTTGGCTTTTTTGTTGATAAAAAAGCCTTTAGCAGTATAGCCGTCCATTGACTTTTATCCCTAAAATCATCATAATAGCGGCCTATTTTCAAGGTGCTTGCTGTACCTTCTAAGGTACCTATACTTCAAAGGTTGAAGTAGCAGCAAGATAATCGGGAAGCTGGTGCGTTTTCATGGAGAAAACAATGCCAACACTGCCCCCGCAACGGTAATGTGTGTGCCCTGCATGCGCAAAGTCCGGAGACCGGCCTTGGAGTAACTTACTATTTGCGTGTGCGGTGGGCACAGGCGAGGGGATATCATGCTAAATAAATCTACCTTAGGCGTAGCGGTTGCTGCTGCGTTGTCTTTTTCTGTGTCTGCGGATGAGCAGTCAATCGAGCATATTACAGTCACGGCGAATAAATTCGAACAATCAATTAATGATGTATTGGCCAGCGTAACTGTCATTAACCGCACTGATATTGAAGCTAGCTATGCGCGAGACCTACCAAGTTTACTTGCCACCCGCGCAGGCTTTCAAATCAATGCCAATGGTGGCTTTGGTCAAAACGCAGGTGTTTCACTGCGTGGTTCAGGCACACGTCATACACTTATCTTAATTGATGGTGTGCGCACAGGGTCTGCAACGCTTGGCTATAAAGGCATTAGCAATATTCCTTTAAACAGTATTGAACGTGTTGAGGTTATTAAAGGTTCTCGCGCTGCTGTGTATGGTTCTGATGCATTAGCGGGTGTGATTAATATTATTACTCGCAAAGCACAAAACACGACCTTAGATGTTACATTTGGTTCTGATTCTTATCAAGAGTACCAAGTGGCTACTGGTGGTCAGTTTGCTGGTGTTGATATTGCTGTTAATGCTGGTTATGAAAAAACAGATGGCTTTGATGTATTGCAAGGCGTAGCACCCGATGAAGATGGCTATGAAAATAAAAACCTTGGCTTTAACCTAGGCTATCAAAATGAGCAACTAGGGGAGCTTTTATTACAAGGTCAGTACTCAGAAGGTGAAGCGCAGTACGATAGTTCTTTTAGTCCTGCGGATAGCAGGGTAGAAAAAGGTGAATTCGAAAATTATCAAGCTTCATTAGGTTGGAAAAAGGCCTTTGAAAAACACAGCCATGCGATTGATATTGCAATCTCAAGCGACAGCTCAGACGATTCACGTATCGACTATACAGGTGCTGCTGTGGTCGATAAGTTTGAAACTGAACGTAAGCAAATCGATTACAACGGTCAATACTTTTTCAATCAAGCGCTGACACTAAGCGGTGGTTTAAATTGGTATAAAGATAAAGTAAATACTAACTCTGGTACTTACTTAAAAGATAGCCGCGAAGTGTTTGCAGCATTTATTGGTGCTTATTATGATGATGAACAAGTACTTGCTAATTTAACGCTACGCCAAGATGATGACCAACAGTTCGGCGACGAAACAACTTATACTGCTGCTGTGGGTTATCACTTAAACGACATCGCAACATTCCGTGTAAGCCAAAGTACTGGCTTTAAATCGCCCACATTTAATGATTTATATTTCCCTGAACCAAGCCCAGGAAATCCCAATTTATTGCCTGAAACATCTGATAACCAAGAGTTAGGCTTATCATTAAATGTGAATGACATTAGCCTGGATATTGCTATTTTCCGTAATGAAATAGATAACAAAATTGCGTGGGCACCAAATGCATCAGGTAATTGGCAGCCAACAAATATCAATGAAGCTCGCCACGAAGGGATAGAGTTTAGTTTCGAAAACCAAGTATTTGGTTTTGATCATAGTGTTAACTTTACTTATCTATCAGCAGAAGATACTGAAACAGGTGAAGCGCTGACTTATGTATCAAAACAAAGCGTGAACTGGTCACTACATAAAGCATGGGGCGACTTTGATGCGGGTATTGATATGCAGTACCGAGGAGACCGCGATGGTAAACTCACGCACTTGCCTTCATATACTCTGTGGAATTTTGTAGGTCACTACCAAGCCACTGATAATTTAACCTTATCACTTCGCGTAGAAAACCTGTTCGATAAACAGTACAACGCCGTTGATGCCTATGGCACTGACTTAGATGGTGACTTCATCAACGACGAGCTTTATTACTACAACACGGCTGAGCGTCGCTTGTTTGTAGGTGCCCGTTATCAGTTCTAATAAAGAAAATTATTAGTTCTGCGTCTAAAAGCTCGCTACCTACTTAGCGGGCTTTTTTTATTTTAGTTTATCTGCGTAATGCTGAGCGAATTTTTCAAGTTTAGGTGCAATAAGAATACTGCAATAGCCTTGGTTAGGGTTTTCGGTATAGTAGTCTTGATGGTATTGCTCCGCAGGGTAAAAGTTAGTGAGTGGGCTTATTTCAGTGACTATTGGCTCGCGAATTTGCTTTTGTAAGTTAGCAATCATTGTCTCAGCCGCCACTTTTTGTTGTTCATCGTGGTAATAAATAACACTGCGATACTGGGTGCCAACATCATTACCTTGACGGTTTAGTTGCGTGGCATCGTGCAAAGTAAAAAACATTTCAAGTAAGCTGTGGTAACTAATAATACTGCTGTCAAAATCAAGTTGAACGACTTCGGCGTGACCGGTTAAGCCAGTACAAATTTGCTGATAACTCGGGTTTTCAATGTCACCACCAGCATAACCAGAGCTGACGTTTAGCACACCCTTAACACGTCTAAATGCGGCATCAATACACCAGAAGCAACCACCGCCAAAAGTGGCTATTTGTATGTTGTTTTCCATTTTAATTTCCTCACCTTTTTGCTGACTATAGCTGAAAAAACAAAACGCCGTAAAGACGGCGTTTTATTATCGCTAAAGACTCGTTAAATGTCTTCCAGCGGTTTGTCTTTCGCTTGCTGTTCAAGTTTACCTTGTAAGTATTCGGGTGACTGAGTATTACGGGCAAGCGCTGTGTACGCTGCGGGAACTACATATAATGTTAGTAACGTAGCTACAATAACACCGGTAAATACCACAACACCAATAACCATTCGGCTCTCTGCACCTGGGCCACTTGCAAGTACAAGCGGAACAGAGCTCATCACAGTGGTGAGTGACGTCATGATGATAGGGCGTAAGCGTTGTGTTGCCGCTTGGGTAATGGCTTCGTTAAATTCAACGCCTTTGTCACGTAGTTGGTTAGCAAATTCAACAATTAAGATACCGTTCTTGGCGCTCAAACCAATCAACATCACGATACCTATTTGGCTGTAAATATTTAACGTCAGATCTGTAAACCATAAACCAAAGAGCGCGCCAACTAGGCCAAGTGGCACGGTTAGCATGATCACAAAGGGATGTACAAAGCTTTCAAATTGGGCTGCAAGTACCAAGAAGGTCACTGTGAGCGCAAGAATGAACACATAGGTCATCGCTGATGCACCTTCGTAAAACAACTGCGATTCACCTTTGTAATCAATGGCTCCATCAATGTCATTTTCTTCAGCGGCTACTTGGTTTAAGAAATTAAGTGCTTCTTCTAGTGTGTAGCCATCAGCTAAGTTTGCACTTAACGTGATTGCACGCATACGGTTGTAACGGTTTAATCGCGATGCGGTTGCTTCTTCTTTTAAGGTAATAAGGCTGTCCAGTGGAACGAGTTCACCACTGCGCGATTTCAAGTAGATATTCGAGATATCTGTTGGGTTAGCAAAGTCTTCCTTGGTCCCTTTGAGAATTACGTCATACTCTTCACCACGGTCGATAAAGGTTGTGACACGTCGTTGCCCTAACATGGTCTCTAAAGTGCGGCCTACATCGGAAACTGATACGCCTAAATCTGCGGCTTTATTCTTGTTTATATTGATTAAAAACTGTGGAAACGTTTCTTTATAATCATGGTCAATACGCACAAGGCCAGGATTTTTCTCTGCACGCTCTATGATGCGGTCACGCCACTTGGCGAGTTGATCATAATCGTTACCTTGTAATACAAACTCAATTGGACGCGATGAGCCACCGCCACCAATACCGCGGCGCATAATTGCAAATGCTCTAATATCTGTCACTTCGGTCATTTTACCGCTAATTTCGTCCATCACTTCCCATGTTGAACGCTTACGTTTATCCCAATCGGCCATACCAACGATTGCTACACCACCTTGGCCGCCCCAACCTGGCACACGAATAAGTACGCGGCTTAATTCTCCTGACTCAGAGTAAGGCATTAAACGCTCTTCAATTTTGGCCATGTTTGCTGCGTTATTCTCATAACTTGCGCCTTCAGGGCCGCTCATCATGATAAAGAAAGTGCCGCGGTCTTCTTTTGGAGTGAGCTCTGATGGTACCTGCTTAAATAGCATAAAGCTGACAACACCCATCAAGATCATGGTAAATAATAGACCCCATTTACGGCTCATGTTCGATTGCAGTGAATTGCGATAGCCATTCTCTATTTTGCTAAACGAGCGATCCATCCATTGGCTAAATTTACTTTCTTTCTCTGAGGCTTTAAGTACTTTTGAGCATAAAGCGGGAGACAGTGTTAGTGCTGTGATACTTGAAAAGAACACTGCAGCACTCACCGCCATAGCAAACTCGGTAAATAACGCGCCAATTCGGCCATCCATAAATACCAACGGCACGAATACAGAAATGAGCACAAGTGTGGTGGCAATAATAGCAAATCCTACTTCACGGGCACCACGAAATGCTGCAAGTAAAGGCGGCTCGCCAAGCTCAATTCGGCGGTGGATATTTTCAAGCATCACAATGGCGTCATCTACCACTAGGCCGATAGCTAACACTAAAGCGAGCAGGGTAAGTAAGTTGATTGAGTAGCCCATTGCAAGTAAGAACATAAAGCTACCAACAAGTGCCACAGGTACTGTTACAGCCGGCACTAAGGTTGCGCGAATATTGCCAAGGAATAAGTAAATAACTAATACAACGAGTGCCATTGAAATTGCAAGGGTACGATACACCTCATCAATCGACTCTTTGATGAAAACAGACGAGTCATAACTGTCTTCAATGGTGGTACCTTCAGGTAAGTTGCGTTTGATTTTTTCAAGCTCAGCGCGAGCGTTATCAACCACAGTTAAGGTATTCGCTTTGGCTTGCTTTACGATACCCAAACCAATCATGTTTCGACCATTACCACGAAATAGGCTTTCGTCGTCGGCCGCTTCTAAGTGAACATCTGCAACTTCGCCAAGGCGAACTAAGTAGCCGTCATCACCACGCTTAATTACAAGGTTTCTAAAATCACGCTGGTCTTTATAACTACGGGCAGTACGAACGGTAAAATCACGGTCAATCGATTCAATTTCACCCGCAGGAAGTTCTACGTTTTCTGTACGAAGGGTATTTTCGATGTCACTGCTGGTGATACCTCGAGCAGCCATGGCTTTGCGGTTTAGCCAAATTTTCATTGCGTATTTACGCTCACCACCTACACGAACGTTTGAAACACCGTCAACAACGGCTAAACGGTCGACAATAAAACGCTGTGCGTAGTCAGATAGCTGTAATGAGTCCATCGTTGTACTGTTTAGCACGAACCAAGCAATCGGACTCTCATCACTATTCGATTTTGATACTTCGGGTGGGCGAACTTGCTCTGGTAGGCTATCAAGTGCTCTCGCTACACGCTCACGAACATCGTTTGATGCGGCATCAATATCACGACTGATATTAAACTCAATGGTGATGTTAGAGCGGCCATTGCGACTTGACGAGTTAATACTTTTGATACCTTCAATACCCGATATGCGGTTTTCGAGTACTTGGGTTATTTTGGTTTCGATTATCTCTGCGCTGGCTCCTGTATACTCAGTGCTTACACTCACAATTGGCGTTTCAATATCAGGGTATTCACGCAGTGGTAGCATTGAAAATGCAACGAGACCAAAGGTAAGCAGCAATAAGTTTATTACGATCGCAAAGACCGGACGTTTAACGCTAGTATCTGTAATTTTCATGCTTTAGCCCTTGATACTAACTTTACTGCCGGTACGGATTTTAATGATCCCTTCGGTGACAACTTGTTGGCCATTCTCAAGGCCTTTATCAATAGCAACCCAGCCATTGTGACGGCCAGCAACGTGCACTTCAACCTTGTTCACTACACCGTCTTCAATTTGGAAAACATAGTGTTTATCTTGCTGAGGAATAACTGCTTTTTCTGGCACCATAAGCGCTTGGTTTGAACTAAGCTGTAAGGCGGTATTTAATAACATACCAGGGCGTAGTAAACGGCTACTATTTACAAAGCTGGCTGTTACTTCAACACTGCGTGTTACAGAATCAATGCGTGAACTAATGTGGGTCACTTTGCCATTAAAGGTTTTTTCTGGGTAGGCATCGTTTTGAGTCATAACTTTCATACCTAGCTGTAATTGTGCTAGGTATTTTTCAGGCACTTTAAAGTCAACTTTAATAATGCTGATGTCATCAAGGGTGGTAATATTTGTGGCGCTACTTACATAGGTACCAATAGATATCTCTCGTTTACCTAACAATCCCGAGAATGGCGCTGTAATTGTCATTTCGGCTAGTTTTGTTTTTGCACTTTCAAGCTGAGCTTCGGTTGCATCTACACGTGATAATTGCTCTTCAAGTAATGATTTAGCTGTTGCTTGTGAGCGTGAAAGCTCGGTTAAACGCTCTAGTTGGCGTTTTTCTTCTCTGAGGTTAATACTGAGTTCTTTAACGGTCAGTTGTTCTTCTTGTGACTGAAGTTGTACGAGTTTTTGACCTTTACTGACCAAGTCGCCATCATTAAAGTAGATGTCAGTCACATAATCACTTTGGGCACTACGAATATAAATGGCTTGGTTAGCGCGAGCACTACCTATTGCTTCGATAAGTACCGCATTTTCTTCTGAGGTAACGGTGTGTGCGCTGACCTGAGTTGCAGTATCACCAAAGCCAGTTTGTTCACCTTGGCTGGAAGGTAAGTACAAATAAACACATAACCCTAATAACAGGGTAATAATAAAAGGAAAAAGCGCTTTGCCAGATTGTGTAGAATACATCATTGTGTTACCAGAGAATTAGTTGAGTGTAGTGTACAAAATTAGTACGTGTCGAGTATGTCAGGTATCCCGTAAATTTGTGCATTTGGCGTAAAAGTAAAAAAATGGCTGAGTTTGTTCCTGAAATGTAACTAAAAGTGAGTGTTTGCTATGAGTAAAGAGTCAAAATGTAACTACTGCCTGATGTTACGAAAAGTCGTGTTAGTGGGCATTGTTATGTTCGTATTTTATTTTTCTGTGTATGGTTAATATGTCTGATATTTTGAATATTCGTGCTCACGCATCCCGTCATGGTATCGAGTTTTTGCTAGTGGGTGGGATTGGGCTAACATTTATTATGTTATTTAATTTGCTAAGGCCTGGCGAAATTAGCATTATCGAGATTTTTCTCGCGAGTAGCTGTATTGCAGCGATATTCATTGGTTATTTAAAAACGCAGGAACCCTACTTTAGTTTCACATTCTGCGAAGATGCGCTCATTTATCGTCATAAAGTCGGATATTGGCAGTTAAATAGAGAGAATTTTCATCATAGTGGTATACCAAAAGTGGAACAAGGCTTAGAATACCTTGAGTTAAATGCAGTTGGTATTAAACTCAATAACATAGATGAGTTTTTGATGCAGATACAGCCAAGAATCGCAGGGCGATTATTGATTGAGCAGCGTCACCTGTTTATGCAAGTAGTTCAAAAACATTGCAAAAATGGGGATTGCCCATCAGAATGGTTAATTGAGGATACGCAATACACGGCTCCAAGCGGGCAGCGTTACAAAGGATTGATAGCTATGTTTGCCAATCGAACACGGCATCTTGGTCAATTGACAGGGTATGATCTACTGTTACCTGCCAATGTACTCGATACTGATATTTGGCAATTTAGTGCATATTTAAATCGTTGGAAATTAAATCCTAATGAGTTTATAAATACTCAATTACACAAAAATGTGAATCGTTAGGTGGTAGTAAGCAGGATAAGGCTATGAGTCAAGAACGTTCTTTTATTAAAAGTGGTCGAAACACGATAATTCATAAAGATAGAAAGCTCGATCTAGTTATCGTGAATGGCGAAAACCACCCACGAATTAAGGTGACCCAAAACGGGCTTGAACCTTTTAAAGAAGAACTGCCAAAAAATCGTCGTGAAGCGAAAGAGCGCTACCTTGAAATGGTTTATATTACGAGTGCAGATGTTTTCGCAGAAGAAAAGCGGTTGCTCTTTATTCAATCCTTAGATGGACGTGAATATAAGGTGGATTACAGTAAAATAGGCACTAAGCTATTTGTGCGTATTCATCAGGATAGCTATCTCTAAGCCCTTCTTTAATTTGGCACTTTACTTGCTTGCTATTCACTAATTTGACGGCTGGAAATGACTCTGGCTTTGTTTTCTAAGGTGATTAACATGAGACGAGTGCCCCTTCTTGCTATTGTTATAACAACACTAACAGCATGTGGCGGTGGTGGTAGTGATAGCGACAATACCCCTACTGCTGCGACAGTTAACGCAGGCGCAGATCAACAAATAATAGAAAAAAGTGAATTTACTGTCGTGGCAAAAGGCTCGCCAGCGGATGGTACCTTTACTTGGCAGCGGGTGAGTGGCCCCGCTATAGAAGGGTTTCCTGCTGATGGTGCTGAGCAATCTTTAACTGCGCCTGATATTAAGCTCGATTCAGAACTGGTACTTCGTGTGGATTACCAAACAGCTGATGGGCAGTTAGTGAGTGATGAAGTGAGCATTTTTATCAGCTCTAATAATCAGCTTCCACAACCTGTGATCACACAAATCGCCCCTGAAGAGCTCCCTTCTCAGTATAATGATGAAATTATTTTAAGTGGTGAAGAGTCGTTCGATCTTGACGAAAATGGTTCAATAAACGGTTATCTTTGGTCACAACTGTCAGGCCCAGATCTCGTTATCAATAGCTATACAGATAAAACAATCCGCTTTAATCACCCTCTGCTTGAAGCGAATACACAAATGACATGGCAGTTGACTGTCACTGATGACGAAGGGGGCTCAGCAAGTATCGAACAAACGTTTACGTTAAATAAAACGAACGAGATTATTGTTGCAAATGCAGGGCAAGATCAGCAGGTTATTGAGTTTGACACCGTAACACTTGATGCGACTAATAGTGAGGTTGTTACCACAACCAAGCAATGTTTTTGGCAGCAGGTAACGGGCGAGGTTGTGACACTTGCAAATCAAAATCAATGTATCACTTCATTCACTGCCCCAGATGTTGATTCAGACACGGAACTCAGTTTTGAAGTCACTGTAACGGATAGTAAGTCACGTAGTGATACTGATACAGTGGTTATTGATATTAGCCCTAAACCACTTGGTTACATTAACGATACGGGCATGAATGATTGTTATAACAATTCGCAAAAAATTAATTGCAACAGTGACGATTTCCCAAATCAAGATGCTGATTTAGGCAGAGACAGTGTTGCTAATCAGCTTGATAAGGTGGGGCAAGGCGACTTGGCATTTGATTTCACAAAATTAAACCAATTTGCAGATGAGTTGCCCGATGATGCCACAAACTTTAGCTGCGTTCGAGATAATGTGACGGGGTTAATTTGGGAAGTAAAAGCGGCAAGTTCAGCTCTACCACCGGCAACGACTGTCCGTGCCTCAACAAATCACTACACTTGGTATTTAGATGAGGGAAATGGAGCACAAACAGGAAGTGTACAAGGTGCGCCAAATTCAACATGTCCAAGTAATACCGCCTGTGGTTTACAAACTTATGTAGAAGAAGTTAATGCCACTGATTTTTGCGGGGGCACAAACTGGCGAGTGCCTACTTATACTGAGTTGCAAGGCTTGCTCGATTACTCTAAACAAGGTGAAGCAAGCTTACTGAGTAGTGAGTTTTTCCCAAATCAACCTGATGCGACCCAGTTAAGCAGTAATAGTGACGCATTTATGCCGTACTGGACATCACAAACTGCTGCTGATGGTACGAGTCTATCGCAGGCCTATATTATTGATATGACTAGCGCGAACGATTTAGCGTATCCAAAAAACAATACAGCGTTTGTTCGCTTAGTCAGAACACCAGGAGAGTAAAATGCGTCAATTATCTTTGCTAGTATCGGTTGGATTATTTGCAGCATCAGCCGGTGTTGCTCAAGCACAAGTGTGTTACGACGGTGTCGCAGAAACGACGCCAACAACGCGGTTTGTTATTAATAACGATGGCACGGTAAGCGATAGCAAAACAGGGTTAATGTGGCAACGCTGTAGCTTTGGTCAAAGCTATAATACAGAAACATTAAACTGTGAAGGAACGAGCCAACAATTATCATGGGGTGAGGCATTACGCGGCGCAACGATGAGTGATTATGCTCAGTATAGCGACTGGCATGTGCCAAACATAAAAGAATTGGCAAGCATTTTAGAACATCAATGTGTTCAACCGAGCATTAATGAACAAGTTTTCTATGCCACCAAATTACAAAACTACTGGAGCAGTACCTCAGGTAAAGAACGAACTGATCTTGCTTGGGTTTATCAATTTGATAAAGGCGTAAATAGCTTACATGCGAAAACGTCGGATCTGTATTTACGCCTAGTTCGTTACGAAAAGTAACGTTGAATTATTTTTAACCGCGCTTTTTCAAGCGCAGTTTTTATATCAGCCCCTTTTATACCTTGAGCAATAAACTGCTGAGGATTGACAGCGCGTGCTTGCTTGGCTGCTTGTTCAAGTTCATTAGCAAAGTTAAGTGGTTTTTGTTCACTGATCTCAAGCGCTTCTAAAACTTGCTCGAAGCGCTCTGGGCGTCGCCACAAATCAAGCTGATTAAAGCAGCTAAGAACTGCATTGCTATCTAATTGATTAGCACACAGTGTTTGCCTGTGTGCTTGCGCGTTTAATGCTAAATCTCGTACTTCATTGGGTAAACGAATTTTCTGAGCGAGCGTTTTAATTGCCTCTTCACTGAGCGAAAGTGTTACTTGGCTAAACAGTAATGCAGTATTGGTAATTCCACGTTGCTGTGCATAATTAAAGCGGGCTTGTAAGGTGCGATATAAGGCACTGTCCCACTGCTTTTCAAGGAAAGGGCTGATTACGTGTAAGCCTTTTATAGCGAATAATACATTTAAAAATTCCGCGAAGGCTCCATCACTTAATGACTTTTCGCATTCTAGCCAAATACGTTCTGCGGTGAGCGTTTCAAGCTCGCCATTCGCCACCATAGACAGAAGCAAACGGTTAGTTTCAGGTGCAATGGTAAAGCCTAAGTAATGATAGCGGGCTGCAAAGCGAGCAACACGGAGAATGCGTAAAGGATCTTCACTAAAGGCATCAGACACATGGCGTAAGATACGGTTTTTAATATCATTTTGGCCGTTGAATGGATCGAACAATGTGCCGTCTTTCGCTTGAGCAATGGCATTAACGGTCAGATCACGGCGTATTAAATCTTCTTCTAAGGTGACATCAGGGGCGAAGTCGCAAATAAAGCCAGTATACCCTTCCCCTTGCTTTCGCTCTGTGCGAGCGAGTGCATATTCTTCTTTTGTTTTTGGATGTAAAAAAACAGGAAAATCTTTACCAACTTGTTGATAGCCTTGCTTAAGTAGTTCTTCTGGTGTCGCACCAACCACAACGTAATCACGCTCTTTTATCTCACGACCCAGTAGGGCATCCCTGACTGCGCCACCCACTAAATAAACCTGCATAGTTCACCTGCTATTTTGCCTTTTTGGTATTTTACGTTATTTATTCATTAAAATGCGAACAAGGTTTTAAGTGGCGTTTTTTTTTGCCATTATAGGCCGTGATTTTAAACGCAAGGAATATCACGGTGTATTTAAGCTATTTTGGCTTGTCAGAAAAACCTTTTTCGATTGCTCCGAACCCTGAATATTTATTTCTCAGTGAACGCCACAAAGAAGCGTTAGCGCATCTAACTTACGGCCTAGGAGAAGCGGGAGGGTTTGTATTGCTGACAGGTGAGGTGGGGACAGGGAAAACAACATTAACAAGAAGCCTGCAAGAACAGCTTCCAGAAAATACACAAGTTGCACAAATTCATAATCCTGCCTTATCGCAACTTGAATTGTTGGCCAGTATTTGTGATGAATTAAATATTACTTACGACAGCAATAATGCGACGTTGAAAACATTAACCGATGTGATCAAAAAGCATTTGGAGTCAAATAATAGCGCGGGTGGCCACACCATTTTAATTATTGATGAAGCGCAATTACTTGCTCCTGATGTACTTGAGCAATTGCGTTTATTGACCAATATAGAAACGGATCATAAAAAGCTATTACAAATCGTTTTAGTGGGACAACCAGAGCTACAAGCATTACTTAAACGCACAGAACTTAGGCAATTGGCACAGCGTATAACAGCACGCTATCACCTATTACCGCTAACAGAAGGGCAAGTATTTGCGTATGTTAAACATCGTTTGTCTAAAGCAGGAACCGAACAAGCGTTGTTCTCCAGGGATGCTCTAAAGGCTATCTATCAAGTGACGCAGGGCGTCCCGAGATTGATTAACCTATTGTGTGAACGCTGTTTAGTGGGTGCTTTTTCTCAACAAAAGTTGAGCATAGATAGTGAACTGGTGATGCGTTCTGCCGAGGAAGCTTTGCCACCAAGTAGCACAGTCATTACAGCAACCGCCAATACACAATCCAATTATGTTTGGCTTTACCCTGTTTCATTTTTAGTCGTCTTAGGTGTGGGTATTGGTTTATCCTACCTAATATAAAGAGTGCTCATTTATGTCATTACTTTTAGATGCAATTAAACAATCTGGTCAGCATGAGCAAACCGCCGCTGAGCATGACCAAGCTGCATTACAATTAAAACAGCAGCAGGAATTAACTCGTTACAGACGCCTTGCCCTGTCATTTGGGCTTTTATTAGCTGCGATTTTGACGCTGATGGCAGGGTTTTCAATTGGCAAATGGCTACAAAATAATAAGTCATTGGATAGCGCAGTTGTTACAAGCACGCAGCAAACGCTTGATAAAAAAGAGACAGTGGAGAATACGGAACAAGCTGCCACTGACGCTGCGCAAACGGCTGCTCAGCCACACGCAATAAATGCGGCTGTAACGTCAACACAACTCCCGCAACCTTCAATGCAGCAAATGCCTGTGCAAGGGCAACAATATCAATGGGTTCAGGTGCCAGTAAATTCAGTTCCTGTGTATGTCAATCAGGGGCAGCCTGTTTATCAACAGCCAATTTATCAAGGTCAACCGGTTTATCAAACACAGCCGCAGTTTTCACAGCCTGTGCAAGTGACGCAAAATAATAGCTCGCGACAGGTAAGCGACCAAGGTCTTGATTTAAGTAAATATAAGGTATTGGGTAAGCCGCTAAATAGCGAGCCATCAGCTCCCCCTCAGCAAACCCTCGACAATGACGAGCTTAAAGATGTGCCCGATACGTTGAAAGATGCATTTGCTAAAGCGGTGCAGGATGTTGATAGTCAGCATTTTTCAGAAGTCACTCACAGTACGAAAAACTCATCCTATGCCGAGCCCATTGAGCTATTACCTGTATCGTTACAAAATCAGTTACCTACGATTAAGTATCAGGCACATATTTATGCGTCAGAAACATCAAAACGTTGGATTAAGCTAAATGGCCGTGAATTATATGAAGGTGACAGTATAGGTGTGCTGTCAGTGGTCGAGATTACGCCAGAGCAAAGTTTGCTCAGTTACGATGGTTACGAGTTTACTTTGAAAGCACTACAAGATTGGCCCGAATAGGTTTTACTAAAACTGATAGCTTAGGGCGACTTTTATATTACGACCAAATATAGGTCGCCCATAAAATAGGGGATCTTGGTGGTTTAAATCATCTCTGGGATTGCCTTCTGTTAAACCAAGCGTGTTGGTGAGGTTTTTAATTTCTAGCTGTAAGCTTAACTGCTCATTCATTGTGAACTCACTGAAAAAATCCCATGTTTGATAAGCTGGCAATGCGAATTGATTGGCGGTATCGGAGTATCGCTCGCCGATGTAAGCCCATGTGATCGCAGCTTGAAAATTGTCTGACTTATACTCCGGTGTCAGTCGAAACTGTAGCTCAGGTGTACGGGTTATTTGGTTACCATTAAACTCGCTTTGAGGAAGGGATGATGGGATCCCGTAGAACCCTGCATCTTGCCATACCCCAACGCCTTTGAATTGCCAAGATGCGTTGTATTGGTAGCTGAATTCAAATTCTAACCCTTGCGTTTGTGTGTTAATTAAAATTGCCTTTTGTGGCCCCGTTGCACCTCTATAAACAGTAAAAGGAAGCGGGTCAAAATTAGTATCAAATAAAGCCCCACTAAATTGCCAATGTGATGTTTGCAGTCGTAAGCCGATTTCACCCAAGGTTAAACGTATTGGTTTGCCAAAGTTTTGCTGGTCTCGCTCAATATTGTTGGAAGCCCAACCACGCGCATTACCAAAATTAATTAATCGAGGCATTTCAAAAGCGTCTGAGTAGCGAGCAAATACGGCAAGGTGTTGCTGTATCTGATAATTCGCGCCAACACTAAACGCTGTTTGGTTAAATGTGTCATGTAGTGAACTTGGGGCAAGGTAATGCGAGTAATAAGGCTTTAGCGAATCGGTTGGTGATATTGCGCCTTCAAATAGGGTGCTGTCTAAGTTGAGATTTTCATTACGAAGCGCAAGGTCAAACCTAAGGCTGTCTGTGATTTGCCAATCAAAATTAGCATAAAAAGAATGGGACTCAGATAAACCGACTCCTTTTAAATACACAGGACCCGCATACGATAAAAAGCCTTGTTCATTGAAGTTACCAACAACTTCTCCTTGATTATTTATCAGTACAATTTCTAAACGATCAGGTTGATGCTTTACATCAGTGAGTAATTCACCAAGCCATTGGTCAAGGGGTAATGAGCTAAAGTCGCTACGCGCATAAATATGCCCTAAGCTGAGTGACCAGTGATCATCAAGGTAATTGATTCGAAAGTGGTTAATCAACTGTTGTTGTTTGTAGTGTGAGTGCAGTGGGAAACTGGAGGTGACTAAGCCATTTTCATTGAGGCGGCTAGGGTCATCGATTAATTTGTGGTCGCTTACCCGTCGGTACTGTGCGGTTAAATCTTTATCTGCAAAAGAGTGTTTAAAATCGGTTATATCTTGTTGTTGTAAACGGCTTTGGGCATCAACAATGGTTTGGTTGCCTAAGTTCATAAGCGTGTAAAGTTCATTGTTTAGCTTAGCGTAACGAGTGCGGTTAGTGATATTTACTTTGTCACTCAGTGGTGCTTTAAATACTAACGTGTAGCTATTCATTTGTGTGTGCTGAGCATCACCCAAATCATGAACAAGCGGGCCTTCAGGAGTGCGAAACGCTAACAATTTTAAATCGTCACTCAATAACGTGCCATCGTCATAGGCAAGACTATCGAGTTGTTGAATTTTTTGTTTATTTTCTAAAATTAGCGGAGCATAAAAGCTGGTTTTATCATTTAGGTGTTTGTAGCTAAAGTCAAACTCAAAACTGTCAGTTAACCAACTGATTTTTGCACTTAATTGGCCTCCTTTATCCGCTTTATAGCCAGGTTCACGAATACCATCTGAGGTACGGTAAAATCCACCGATTGTATAAAACAGTTCATCAGTTAAAGGGCCCGTAAAGACACCGTCAAAGCGTGTGTAATCATAGCTGATGCCATGACTTAATTTGATTAGGTTAAATGGTATTGCAGAGCCTTGCCTTGTTATATAGTTCACCATAGCCGCAGGGCCATTAAGGGTAAAAATACCGCTGCTACCACCACGTACAGCTTCGATGGTTTGGTGGGTCAGATCGGGTCGTAAGAAAAAATCCCCCCATATTCCATCGTAGGTAATGGGTAAGCCATCTTCCATCAAACTAATAAAACGAAACCCTTCACCGCCTCTTAAGCCTCTTGGTGAGACATTATTGTTTGTTTCGCCGCCTGAGTCTTCAACCCAAAAACCGGTGACATTTTTAAGCACCTCAGCGCTTGAATAAGGTGTTTGTTGCTCAAGCTTAGAGCTGGATAGTTGTGTAATAGAAATGGAAGAATTTAAGATATTACGACTTTTACCACTGACGCCTGTCACGATGATGCGTTCAAAATCATCAGTGGGCGTTTGCTTTGATAGCGTGACAAAGATGCGCTGCTCAGTTAAAGCGAGTGTGAACTGATAGCGAGAGCCTTGCAGGACGTCAGTGAGTATTTCACTCAACGTGAAGTCCCCTTGTAAAGGTGGAAGCACGCTATGCTCAGTGATTGAGGCAGCATTGAGCTGCCAGCCACTTTGCGCTGCAATATCAAGCAAGCGCTGTTGCAAGGTTGCTTCAGCTAAATCGAATGCATAGTCAGTGGTAGCATGTGCTTTGCTAGTAAATAATATTAACCATATTAGTGTTGTGGCTAATAGTCTTAACAACATAGTTTAATTAGATATTTTTATTATTGTTTAAACTTTGTACCACTTTTAACTTATTTTCGCTATGACACTTTTAGCTAATCTGCTGTCAATGTAAAAACACGGCCTTTTTGAGTGACTGTAATAGGGTAAATTTTTTCTAAACTACTTAACCAACCTTCAATCTCGGTTGTTAAGAATGTGCCGTTGTAGGTGAGTTCTGTTAGTTTTTTATCGCTTAAGTTAACCTGAACTTCACTGTACCTTGCAACATCATTAAGCACATCACCCAAGCGCGCGTTTTGGTAGACTAAATAGCCTTTTTGCCAGCTCATAGTCAGCGAGTCACCTTGTGCTTTAGTGTGTGTGACTTTACCCGCCTTTGTCATTTCGACAGCTTGTCCTTGAGTGAGTGTGACAGCGTCTTGTTGAGCTACAGAGACACTGCCTTCTAGTACATCAACACGAATAGAGGCTGGATTTGCTCGTACATTAAATACAGTGCCTAACGCTGTTACTTCACTGTTTTGATAACGTACAACAAAGGGTCTTTGTTTATCTTTACTGACGTTAAATAGTGCTTCGCCTTGGTATAAAATTAGTTCGCGAGATGCGCTGCTATAACGAACGGCAAGTTGAGTATTCGCACCTAAATCTATTTGACTGCCATCGTCTAAAGTAAAAGAGCGATGTTCATTAATTGTGGTATGAAAAAATTCATTTGATACTTTGTCATTTGCACTTGCTTGGGGGCTCACAGTGCTCATTGTTTTTAAAGGCGACTCTTGATTTACTAAAAAAATAAAACCAAATAGCAAGCAGCTTGCTGCTATGGCTAAATAGCTTGTGATAGAGCGATATTTAGAATTTGTTTTGTTAGAGGTAACAGCATCAAGCTCAGCCAATTGTTGTGTCACAAAGTCATCACTTAATGCGGTTGATGTCGTCCAAAGCGACTGCATTTTTTCAAACACTTCACGATGGACTGTGCTTTGAGCTAGCCAATCGTTAAGCTCGTCAGGGTAGCGGTTTGTTTCGCTTTCAGTAAACTTTTCATCTAATACAAGTAACCACTCAGCAGCTTGCTCTTCGATATTTGCTAAGTCGTTCGGTGATGGGTTCATGCTAAGATCCTTAAAACTCATGACTAAAGCTCATGTTGCAATTGCTGGTAGCAATGACGAACTGCACGTAAAACATATTTTCTTACCATACTGGGTGAAATCTGTAAGGTTAAAGCTATTTCTTCGTAGCTTTGTCCTCGTATTTTATATAACAAGAATGCTAGTCTGCATTTATCTGGCAAACTAATGAGAGATTTTTCCATTTCTTTTAGCAACTCATTATTATGATGTGTTTTCTCTGGGTTTATAGAGCTGACAGGTTGCGTGCTGTTATCTGTATCAGAGATAAACTCATCAAATGGGCTGCGTGCTTTACGTCTCAATTTATCTATTGCTAAATTTGTCGCTATTTTATACAGGTAAGCAGCGATGTAATTGCTTATTTTATCTTGCTCTAACCCCAGCAGCTTAACAAAGGCTTCTTGCGCAACATCTTCTGCTTCACGTTTGTCTAGTCCTTTACTCATGATATGACGTATCAGTTTTTGCTGTTGCTTTAAAAACAACTGCTCAACTTGCTGGCGGCGACTACGCTGACAGTCTGATTCGGTATCGACTGAATCAATGGATTTGCGTCTAAAAGATAATAACCGTGGCATGAATCCGCATCCTACTCTTCCATTTGTATTGCATGTAGCGAGCCGAACATAGTCGGCTCGTCAGTGTTGACTATTAATTCAAGGTGGCCACTCGGCTTACTTTGCCTGAATCACTCACTGTTCTTAGTTGAACAGCACTTGATGTTGTTAATGTTACGGGTCCTGTATAGTCATGCCATGTCATTCCATTGTCTAATGAGTACTGGGTCTGCATGCCAACAAATCGTGTATTAACGATTAACTGGCCATTATCTATCGTCGCCCCAGGAAGTGGGATACGATAATTTACTCCAAACTGTTTAGGTATTTGAGCATTAATATCGACAACTTGGTAGTAGTCCAATAGTGGTAAGGCATGTTGCCCTAATGTGTTTGTAAATGTATGCCATGCTTGTTCAGTGGCTAAACCTTCGGCTGGCATATCTTGCACCCAAGCTCGCTCTGCTGCGCCGAGTAACTTAGGAAATGTCATGTAGTCTAATATTTCGGGTGATTTTTGGTTTTCACCAAACAGCTGCGCCTGAATACCTTGCACGTTTTGTTTACCCGTTTCACTGAGTAGAACCCACTTAGGATCCCATGGTACAGGGTTGCCAAGTTTGTCTTTTACCGCGTTGGCATAAATATTAAATGGGCGGTACTCAAATGTCTTTTTCGTGTCTGTATAGCCTGCCCAATGATAACCAATTTCATCAGGGTGCTTGTTGTAAGCTAAATCAAGATACAAGTTAGTTGCATGTGCAAGTACTACTTTTTTACCTTGGTTTGCGAACTTATAAGCTTGATGTTCATTTCCCCAGCCCCAGACATTATTCCAAAACACAGGGTAGATATCGCCGTAGTCAACATTGCCTGTGCCGTTGTGAGACAACACGTCTCCCCAACTTGCCATATCGAAGCCGTGTTGATTAATTATTTGCTTCCAACGAAGAAAGAAGTAATCAAAAATTTCAGCATCTGTTTTTCCTGCTGTGGCAGGGTTTTGTTGTATTGCAGGAGATTGTGCCCACCATTCGTTTGGACCTAAGTGAGGCAATTCATCGCCCCCGCCGTGCAGGCGTGTGATGGTTGCATCAGGTACTGCATCATAAATTGCACGTGTTTGCTCAACAACATGATTTAAGAAAGTAAACGTGCTCTCTAAGGATGGATTGATAAAGTTGTCAGTGTAAAACTGTGGCGTGTAATATTGAGACTGGTCGAGTGGGTCGATTAATCTATATTTAGACGCTTCGATTGGGTCTGTATTTTTGTACTTATTGTAGCGATATTCCATCGCTTTAATTGCTGCGCGGGCATGAGCAGGAAAATCATATTCAATAATAACATCAATATGACGGTCGGCTGCGTATTGCAAAATTTCTTTAAAGTCTTCAACAGTGTAAAAACCCCAGCCCTTACCTAGGTAGTTTTGCTGCGCGATTTCGAACCCTTGAAAACTGGGCGGGGTACCTAAATTCGCAGCTGTTTTATCACTTGGTTTATTGTCAATGCCATCACCTTGAGCAAATTCATTGGCTGCGCCCATAAATGTATGCAGCATAGATGTTTCATTGAGGTCATAGCCACGCTTAGCACCAAATTCAGTTAACTCAGGAATACCAGGAATTTCTAATCGCCAGCCTTCGTCGTTGGCGACATTAATCTCAAACTTATTTAGTTTGTAAAAAGCCATTAAATCTAACAACTTAAACACAGTTTCCTTAGACTGAAAGTTACGAGAAACATCAAGCATCATGCCGCGGTACTCAAATCGAGGAGCGTCTAAAATCGTCGTGGCAGGTAGAATGGTGTTGTCGGATAAGGTGCTTGAGTTTTTTGCATTTTTATACACTGATGTGGGGATCATCTGGCGTAGTGTTTGTATTGCGTAAAATACACCTTGCTCATCGCTGCCTGTAATTGTAATACCTGTAAATGGATCTATTTCTAGTTTGTAGGCACTTTTATCAGCTTGATTATCTTGGTTAGTATCTAAATGTGGATCAAGTTGTAACTTGATATGATTTGGGCCATTTTGAGTGGTTGTATTAACTGCAAATGTGCCACTTAATATGTCGCTTAAAGCAGTTTGTAAAAAAGCCGCTTCTTTATTAAGTGATGCTGGTGCAGAAATCGTTGTTAGCTGACTCATCAATGTTAAAAACTCATTGTCGATTGTAACGACTGAATGAGGTTGTGGAACCAGCTGGTTTTTTAATGGCAATGAGAGAATCGATGCATTATTTTCAGCATATCTTAATGCGGTGGTTTGCACGGGCATCACATCATTTGTGGCCTGTGTCGTTTGTTTAGAATCGCTAGGGTCCATAAACACATCAACAAGTACAGCTTGAGGCGTTTGTCCGTTATAGCTGATATGAAAGCCAGAAGGAGAGTCATTTTTCAGCATTTGCCAGTATTGAGCAATGATCTCAATTTCACGCGACTCTCCAGGTTGAATAGGTGTAAAACCAGCAATAGGTTTTAAAACAAAGTAGTCACCGCTTTTGGCGGCATCTGCATTTTCTAGACTTAGTTTTTGTGCGGCAATATGTTGGCGTGCGTATTGTCCATTTGGGTCAGAGTCTGGCAGAACACTGGCTGGTGGTCTTACTGAGCTAAAAAATAACGACCAGCCCGATTCACCTAATGGTTCTAAGCCATTGTTGGTGATTGTTAAACTACCAAGAAAAATATTCTCACCAATCCCATGGTCAATGACCTGCCAACTTAAAGCAAGGTTATCGGGGTGAGGTTGTGCAATGCTAAATTGGCTTGCTGTGAGTAGTGCTAAGCTCGATAGTGTTGTTGTAATTGTGTGCTTCTTTGCAAACATGGTGGCTCCTAAGACATTGTTATTGTATAGATAGAGCTGGTACCGCAAGTTGACTCTAATGTTATAAACGTCTTAAGAAGAATATTTGGGAATTAAAATTTTAAAAAGAGCCCTAAATACTGCTTTTGTATTAGGGCTAAGCGCATTAATGAACTGCAATTTCATCAATATATAAAGGAAGTTTAGGGATCTGAATATCTTGAGATTTCTTGCTATTGATAGCGATCACTTTTAAAAAGCGTAATCTTGTTGGCTGAAAAGATAATACCGACATAGGACCCTGCGGTGAGGTTACTTTTGCCAGTGTTGTCCATTGCTGCTTATCATCAGAGCCGAGAATGACTATTTCTGTTGGCGGATGCAGCTGGCGGTGACGACCACTGTTATAGCCTAATTGCACTTGTTTAACTAAAGTCGGTGATTCAAAATCAATAATGGCCTCAAGATCAGTGTCATAAAAAATAGCGTAATCTTCGACACTATAAAACTGATCAAATGCAAACTGACCATCTTGCAATTTATGCGCTGATTGCTCAGCTGCAGGGTAGGTTAGGGTGATGCTTTTACCCAGTGCTAGGTGAGGGCTAAGTGTAAGGCGTGCATCGCCAATAAGTTGCCCTTGTGATTTTACATAGCTGCGAGCACGGACTTGGGTGTATGATTTAATCGTGATAGGTGCTTGATACTTATTAGACGCTAAAGTGGGTTCGCTGCCATCAAGCGTATAATAAATAGCGGTACCTTCGATATCAGTGGTTATTGTGACAAGCAGTTTATTGTCTTGAACTGTACTACTAATAATCGGTTTATAGCTACTTTTAGCGGTATTGATATGCATTTTTTGATAGCGTTTTAATAAGCTAGGTAAGCGGTTCTGACTATAATCATGCCATGATTTACCTTCTTTATTTGACCATAAGGTTTCACTTAGCGCACTGAGTCTAGGGAATAGCATGTATTCAGCATGACGCGGTGTTTTAATATACTCAGTCCAGAGTGCGCCTTGAGCGCCTATAATATATTCGCGCTGTTGAGAGGTTAAATGGCTAGGCTCAGGGTCGTATTGATACACATTTTTTAAACGCGATAATCCGTGAATTGCCTTGGGTTCATCAAGGTTACGAGATTGATAGGCATCAAAATAGATATACTGGTACGGACTCATAATGACTTGATGCCCCATTTTTGCTGCTTGCACGCCTCCTTCGGTTCCTCGCCAAGACATGATGACAGCATCATCAGCAACTCCACCTTCTAATATTTCATCCCAGCCAATGACTGTTTTATCAAGATCCTGCACTATTTTAGCAACTCGCTTAATAAAGTAGCTTTGTACTTGCTCTGGCGTAGTGAGGTCATGTTGCTGCATTAATTTTTTCACAATGGGGCTTTCTAACCATTGTTTTTTTATTACTTCATCACCCCCTATATGAATGTATTTACTAGGGAAAAGTGCTGCGACTTCTTTGTAAACAACAGATAAAAACTCAAACACATCCTCGCGAGGGCATAGCACGTCTTCAAAAATACCAAATTGTGCTTGTACGTTGACTGCCTGCTGGTGGCAAGACAGCTCAGGATAAGCAGCCAGTAATGCCGTGCTGTGTCCTGGAATATCTATCTCAGGGATCACCTCGATGTGACGTGCTTTAGCATACTCTACG
The DNA here is from genome assembly GCF_021729425.1 of Pseudoalteromonas sp. CF6-2. Lineage (NCBI taxonomy): Bacteria > Pseudomonadati > Pseudomonadota > Gammaproteobacteria > Alteromonadales > Pseudoalteromonadaceae > Pseudoalteromonas > Pseudoalteromonas sp. CF6-2. The sequence goes on along the minus strand of NZ_CP091442.1, from coordinate 2,859,892 downwards.
ACTTCTTTGATTTGTGCTTTTGTATAGAAGCCTGAAACGCTTTGGTTATCAAACAAAGGTTTGTAATCATAAGTATGACCAACGACTGTATGAGGGCGTGTAGCGCCTATTTCAGTAAGTTTAGGGTATGCATCAATGGCGATACGCCAGCCTTGATCATCGGTTAGATGCCATTGAAAAACATTAAACTTATGCATTGCGAGCCAATCAATATATTGTTTTACAAAACTCACATCAAAGAAATGGCGGCTGACATCTAAATGCATGCCACGATAGGTAAATCGAGGTTTGTCGAGTATTTCTGCACTGGTAATTAGCCAGCTTCGTTGGTTTATTGGCATACGAGATTCTATTTCAATAGGGAGCAGTTGCCTAAGTGATTGCATCGCCCAAAATAACCCCTTTGCTGTGCTGGCTTTTATTTCAATAAAACCACTTCTCACTATTAATTGATAACCTTCCTTAGCCACTACTGAGTCGGTAATGTTAAAAGCGATGGTGTTTTTCATCGTATTTTTTGCGTGTAATACAGGTAATTCATAGCCGGTTGGTGGGCGTAGAAACTCAGCAAGTTGCAGAGCCACTTGTTTTGCATCTTGGTGGTTATAGCTAATTTGTGTGTTGTGCATTAAGTGAAAGTGATCTTCACCATATTGGCTGCTTGTTGGCTTTGGTGTGATGTTAGCGCTGACATAATAAGGAGCTAATAGCAGAATGAATAACACAAAGCTGCTTCGCAAGTACTGGTAAAAAGCATTTTTAATCATTGTTATTTCCTAAGAAAAGCCCGCATTTGCGGGCTTGGATAAACTAATCAGCACTGGGCATAGTGCAAATTAGCAAGGGGTAGGTTAAAAATTAAGGGTTAACGAAGCACTAATGGTTCGGCCTAAAATAGGGCGCGCGTAGTAATAGTCGAAACCAGCTTGGACATCGTTAATAGCACGCGGATTACCTTCAGTTAAGCCTAACTCGTCAGTTAGGTTGGTTGCTTTTAAATGAACGGCAGCGCTGTCATTAAAGCGATAATTAACGCCCATATCGACGGTTGTGTATGCAGGGAGTTCAAACTTATTCTCGCCGTCTGAATAACGTTCACCTAAGTGGTGTACGGTTAAATAAACATCACCATCATCAAAATAATAGGTGGGCGTTAAACGTAGCTGAATTTTAGGTGTACGTTTAACTTGCTTGCCTTCCCAATGTTTAAAAGCACCGGTGAAGCCTTCCATCTTAGGATTTTGTAACACACCCGTTAAATCCAGTTGAATGTTTTCGTGTGCTTGCCAAACGGCTTCAAATTCAATACCGTCGGTGACGGTATCGATAGTTTGATTAGCTACTTCACCATTACTACCGGTAAAGTTACGCTCTACTAGGTCATTGAACTTTGTTCTAAATAAAGTCACTGATGCGCCGAGTGTGTCGCCAGAATAACGTCCACCAAACTCACTGAAGGTAAGGTTTACACTGTCATTAAAGTCTGCATCAATTCCGGCATGTATATTTTGTCCATAGCTCATCAAGCGTGGCATCTCAAACGCATCTGCATAGCGGCCAAACATTGAAACACTGTCAGAGAATTTATAGTTAAAACCAATCGTCCATGCTGTTTCCGTTTCATCGCGGGTTTTTGATAAGTAGTTGTTCGAGGGGGTATCAACATAGTTATTGGCAAGGTTGTTGTCAATGTCATTGCCATTGGCATCGAAAGCACCATCCACTGGCACAGCAAACTGGGTTGCTGATGCGGTACTATCCAATTCTAACCACTCAATACGAATGCCTCCGTCAATACGAAGACTATCTGTGGCTTGAAATTGCTCATTGATAAACAGTGAGTGTGATGTGCTTGTACCAAATGCAGTGGCTTGGCCCCAGCCAGGTGCATAGCCTGTTGAACCGTTGTCGGTTAATTGACCGACTACTTGCTGGTTGTCATCCAGAGCAACAATATCAAGAAGCCGTGCATTATCTTTTACTTCTGTTAAGAACTGTGATTCCCATTTATCAACGGGTAGCGAGTTTGCATCAACGTATGCGAATAGCCAGCCCATTGTGAGCGTGTGGCGATCACCTTCGTAAGTAAAATTGAGTTTATTGACGAATTGCTCGGCATCATATCGTGAATAAAGCGGATAGCTTGTTGTCACTAAACCATTGCCGTTTAAGTTTGTTACATCGTTGAGTATTTCGCCTGTATCAACATATTGATATTTAGCTGCAACAGCGCCGTCAGCTGCAAATTGGTCAAGCATGGAGAGTACATCTTGTTGACCAAGTCTATCGTTGGCATTTACTAAAGTGGAGTTATCGAAATTGAGTAGGATGTACATGTCGTTTTCAAAGCTTGAATAACGGCCTGCTGTATTTAACAGCCAACGATCATTTAGTTCCCAATCAAGGTTATAGCCTAAAGTGGTAAACTTAGTATGCTGCCCATCTTTAAGATCGCGTGTTTTGTAGCTACCATCTTCTTGTAGGTAATTTAAAAGACGTTGACCATTTCCGATTAAGGTTCCGTGCTGTGGATCCACACCAGCGATCCCTTCTGGATTTTTTTGATCTTGTAGAGGGATAGGTACAAAGAATGTGGTGTGGTCGTTTAAGTGCTTGGCAGAGAGTGTAAGTTGACCTTTATCAAACTCACGGACAAGGTTTAATCTCAGTTGTCCGCCGTGATCAGCCGTAAATTCTGTATCCCTTACGCCATCAGAGCGACGATAAAAACCACCGACCGACATTTTCCAGTTTTCACTAATAGGTGTGCCATAGAAAAACTCACTGCGGTATAGGCCATAATCCGCCGTAGTCAGACGAATGGTTGCTTCTTCGACACTATCAGGTTTTCGTGTAATAAAGTTAACCAAGGCCGCAGGCCCATTGGTTGTTAATAGGCCTGATGTACCACCACGCACAGCTTCCATGTGTTCAATAGTGATGTCTTGGCGTTGATAAAAGTCGACCCACACACCGTCATAAACAACCGGTAAGCCGTCTTCTTCAACACCTATATAACGAAAGCCTTCACCGCCACGTAAGCCCCTTGGAGCCACATTGTTGTTGGTTTCACCGCCAGAATCTTCGACCCAAAACCCAGGCACAGTTTCAAGTAAATCGGCGGTGCCTAGCGGGGCCTCTCTAGCAAGTTGCTCGGCATCTAGCGTAGTAATTGATACGGATGATTCAAGCTTGGTTTGGCCGCGGCCACCACTACCTGTTACGACAATTCGCTCAAGATCGAGAAGTTTTTTCTTTTCTGATGCAGGCTTAGTTTCTTGTTCAGTATTTTGAGCTGCTTGTAGGTTTAAGCTCAAGCAGGCACTTCCGATTGCCAATGCTAGTAAGTGCTTTCTATAGCGAGGTGTGTGTGTTTTCATTTTATTCCCTTCATTGTTGTTTTTTATAAAGCAACGAATGGCTGCTTTAAATCTATTAACGAATGAAGGGATATTTTTGGGAATAACTTCTAAGGTAAAATTGAGTGTTTAAAAAACTTAATTAAATCAATGTTAAAATCAGTTGGTTTTATGGCCGCTTCAAGATTTTCATGGCAGCGACTGTTAGCAAGGTCTATGTCATGTATTTCTGTATAGTGAGAATGTTTTGCATTGTAGAACACTTTAACTTGCGGCTTTAAAGGACTTGTTGGGTTGCTACGTGTCACCACTGCTAATTTTTGGCTTTCTAATTTAACTAAAGTACCGACAGGGTGAATACCAATACATTGAATAAATTTTGTGACCAAATCACCATCAAAACTATCAGGGCAGCCATCTTTGAGTATTTTGAATGCTTTAATCGGCTCCATACCTGCTTTGTAAACGCGTTCGGCGGTGAGGGCATCATATACATCGACAATTGAAGCCATGCGTACATATTGGCTTAATTCATCGGCATGCTTGCCAAAAGGGTAGCCGCTGCCGTCTAAACGTTCATGATGAAAAGCTGCAATTTCAACCGCTATTCCGCTTAGCCCTGACTCCTCGAGAATCTCTTTACTAAAACGGGCATGATTTTGGATCACTTGATATTCTTCATCTGTCAATTTCCCAGGCTTATTGAGAATGTGATCTGGAATATTTATCTTGCCAATATCATGCAGCAGGGCACCTGTTGCTATCTCTTGAATGATGTCTCTATCAATACCTAGGTGTTTAGCAAAAATACTAATTAAAATAGACACATTGATTGAATGCTCTAGGAGGTAGGCGTCTTTTTCACGCATACGCGTAATACAGGCAAGGGCATCTTGGTTACGAAACACTGAGTCTATAAAGCCACTTGCTAGCTCTTGAAATGGTGCAACATCAATTTTATTGCCAGCTCGAATATCATCGAAGGCTTTGCTCTGCAATGACTTGGCTTCAGTGTATAAGCTGTTGGCTTTTGTCATTTCCGCACTAACGCTGTGTGTTGTGTGCCATGGGTTATGTTGCTCAACTTTTTCAGCCGCAGCAGGAGGGGGGGCTTTTTTCTGCACCACTTTGTTTTCTTTGTTTAAAGTGAGTGTTTTGTCGGGATCAATTTCAACTTCTAGAATGCCAGCTTTAATTAGTTTATCTATACTTCCTTGCGTTTTTACCCAACCTTGGTTTTTGATGCGGATCTTACCTGTTTGTTTTGTTACGCTTTGCACAAACATGCCGAGTTTAAGTTGATTAATAGGAAGTGTTTTCAAGGACATTACTTCAAGTTGAATACATTACTATAAAACTAGCAGATATTTCGTATCTGAGTAAATAATAATAAAGGTGAGTTTTTAGGTAATAAGTATGTTTTTTGAATTGAAAACAGAAAAGTTTCAATTGTTTAACCTGATTATACGAAAAAAGCCTCTACAAAAATTGCAGAGGCTTATAAAACTTAACTAAGAAGATATTCTTAAAGCTTACTCGTCATCTTCAACAAGCGTCATAAGTGATGTATTACCACCAGATGCTGTTGTATCGATACTGATAGTTTTCTCAGTGAGTAAACGTTTGATCAGCGTGTCATAATATTCAGAGCTAATTACCGGCAGTATTGCACCTTTACGTTGTGCTAGCTGCTGGCTGAAGTAGCCTAAACGTGATGAACGAGCAGCTACAACCGCACCAGCAAGGTGAGGGTGCGCTAAGATAGCTTGCAACTGGTTAGGCTTGGCAACTTGGAAAACACCTTCAGCAATACCTGTTGAGATAAACTTATCTCTAAACGCAACAGCTTCCTCATAGAACAACTCAGAGGCAACAGTAATTACTGTATTACCCGCGGCAAGTGCTGTGATAATAGAGATTGCCCAGAAGTTAAATGATGTGCTCTTATCAGCATAACAAACCACACAACCACGCGGTTCAAGGTGAAGCGTATTAGATTCACCTGTAGGTCCAGGTAATACAGTGTGTTTACGCATGTGCTTTTCAAGGCGGTTAAGCTGCGCACGTGCGTCTGCAAGTGTTAATGCTAAGTCATCAGCAAGCTCGTCGATAATTTCAACTGTTGCAACTTTGGCTAATAACTGACGAACAGCAGAAACACGGTCATTTAATGGTGTAGCACGCCAGATTTTTTCATCGCGTAGTGAGTTCTCCATTAACTTAGCAACTTGCTCAGCCGCACCTGAATAGTGGTGAGTGTCTAGCTCATCAGGTGATAGGTTCGTCATTTGTACGTTGTCTGGTGACGCTTTCTCTTTCACTAAACGCTGTAAATAGTTAGGACCACCTGCTTTAGGGCCAGTACCTGAAAGGCCACGACCACCGAAAGGTTGCACACCTACGATTGCACCGATCATGTTACGGTTGATGTATACGTTACCTGCACGAGACATCTTTGCTAAGTACTCACAACGCTCTTCAATGCGTGAGTGAACACCCATTGTCAGGCCGTAGCCTGTACCATTGATTTGATCGATAACGCTATCAAGCTCAGTGCCTTTGAAGCGAATGATGTGAACACATGGACCAAATACTTCACGTTTAAGTACAGATAAGTCTTTGATTTCGTATAAACGAGGAGCAAAGAAATAAGCGCCATTCTCGTTGTTATCAGGAATAGCACACTCGTAATGAAGTGTTGCGTTACCTTTCAAGTACTCAACGTGCTCATTTAAGTTTTTCAGTGCTTTTTCATCGATAACAGGACCGATATCGGTTGAAAGTAGCGAAGGGTCACCAACATGAAGCTCTTTTAACGCACCTTTTAGCATTTCAATAATACCGTCAGCAACGTCTTCTTGAATAAACAATACACGTAGCGCAGAACAACGTTGGCCAGCACTTTGGAAACCTGAACTGATCACATCATCAACCACTTGCTCAGGAAGTGCTGTTGAGTCAACGATCATACAGTTTTGACCACCTGTTTCTGCAATTAACGGTACTTGGATATCGTTACGTGCAGCCAGTGTTTGTGAGATTAATGTGCCTGTTTCAGTTGAACCGGTAAACATAACCGCTTGAATACGCTCGTCAGGTACAATTGTTTTACCTACTTCGCTACCACGGGCAATAACAGGTTGCACTACATGCTCAGGTAAGCCGACAGAAAGCATCAGTTCAATCGTACGAAGAGCGATTAAACTTGTTTGCTCAGCTGGTTTTGCAATAACCGTGTTACCAGTCACGATAGCAGCCGCAACTTGACCTAAGAAGATAGCCAGTGGAAAGTTCCATGGGCTGATACATAAGATTACACCACGGGCTTCAAAGCGCTCGTCTTGTGATAATTCTTCTGCACGTGCAGCGTAGTAACGACAGAAGTCAACGGCTTCGCGTACTTCATCAATACCATCTTGTGCGACTTTACCCGCTTCTTTAATACAAATAGCAACTAGCTCATCGTGGTGACGCTCTAAAATGTCAGCAACACGACGAAGTAGGTTTGCACGTTCTTTTACAGGGGTTTGTGACCACGATTCAAATGCTTTTTCGGCATTTTCTAGAAGTGATGTCATGTCTTCTGATGTTTGAAGCTTAACATGACCAATGACTTCTTTGTGGTTTGCCGGATTTTTCACTGGCAATGAACCTTCAGGTACATCGCTTAATTCAATGCGGTGTTCTTCAAACCATGCATCTAAGTTCTCTTTGAATGGAGTAATAACATTAATATCCGTTAAATCCATCCCTTTTGAGTTTGCACGCTCGTCACCGTACAAATCAATTGGCATATTAATTTGTGTATTGAACTTGTTGCGTAAACCTTGCAAAGTTTCAACTGGATCTGGCAGTAGTGACTCAACCGGCTTAGAGGTATCAACAATGGCGTTAACGAATGATGAGTTAGCACCGTTTTCTAATAAACGACGCACTAAGTAAGCAAGTAAGTCTTCGTGTTGGCCTACCGGTGCGTAAACACGACACTGAATTTTTTCTTGTTCAACAATTTGGTCAAACAACGATTCGCCCATGCCATGCAGACGCTGGAATTCAAATCCATCGTGGTCGCCTTTAGCAACTTCTAAAATCGTTGCTGCAGTGTAAGCATTGTGTGTTGCAAATTGCGGGTAAAGTACATCGCGAGCTTCTAGTAGTTTGATAGCACAGGCTTTGTAAGATACGTCTGTTGTTGCTTTACGTGTGAACACAGGGAAGTGGTCTAAACCATCTTGTTGAGTGGTTTTGATTTCGGTATCCCAATAAGCACCTTTTACGAGGCGAACCATTAGCTTACGGCCTACGCGACGCGCAAGGTCAGCAACCCATTCAACTACAAAAATAGCGCGCTTTTGGTATGCTTGCACAGCTAAGCCAAAGCCATTCCAGTTACCTAGTTCATCATCGCTGAATACGGCTTCGATAATATCTAATGAAATATCTAAACGGTCGGCTTCTTCAGCATCAACAGTGAAGCCGATGTCGTAGCTTTTCGCAGCAAGTGCAAGTTCCTTTAGCTTAGGTACGATTTCTGCCATCACACGCTCACGATGAGTGAACTCATAACGTGGGTGTATTGCAGAAATTTTCACAGAGATACCTGGACTTTTGATAGGACCACGGCCGTTTGCTGCTTTACCAATTGCGTGGATAGCAGTCATGTAGCTTTGGAAATAACGCTCAGCATCTTTCATCGTGCGAGCGCCTTCACCTAGCATATCGTACGAATATACGTAGCCTTTTTGTTCTTTATCAGCAGCTCGTTCAATCGCTTCGTCAATGGTACGACCCATTACGAACTGCTTACCCATGATTTTCATCGCGAAGTTCACAGATTTACGAATAACGGGTTCACCTAGGCGGCCAATGGTTTTCTTAAGTACACCAAATTGCTGTTCTTTCGATTTGTCGCTGTAGTTAACCATTTTACCGGTGACTAGTAGGCCCCAAGATGATGCGTTCACAAATAAAGAATCGCTGCTACCTAAATGCGAGCTCCAATCACCTTTTGCCAGTTTGTCACGAATAAGTGAGTCTTGAGTTGCTTTGTCTGGTACACGTAAAAGTGCCTCAGCTAAACACATTAGAACCACACCTTCTTCTGTCGAAAGTGAGAATTCGTTTAACAGTGCGTCAACACCGCTTTGACCATCTTGATCGCGACGGATATTTAAAACCATTTGACGGGCACGTTCCCATGCACGGCTTCGTGCTTTTACGCCTACTTCAGCCAGCGGTAAGATGTGATCAATAACCGCATTTTCGTCAATACGGTAGAAATCACGGATTTTTTGTCTTATTGGACACTCAGTTGTCAAATCGCCATTAAATAGCATATGTAACCCTCTGGTATGTGGAGTCTAGAAACGCCAAAAAAGCATTTCTTACCATTGATATAATTCGTGCATTCTAATTAAATTCCAGCAGAATATGCTGGTTAAATTTTTCAATTTACGATAATTTACAGGGCATACCTTGAACTTAGCCGCATAAAATTCTGTTATGACCAGCCCGAATAGATTACGCATGTTAGATCGCATTGATTTAGCAATTTTAGACGCTCTGCAAAAAAATGGCAGAATCTCAAACGTAAACCTCGCAAAACAGGTTAATTTGAGCCCCAGCCCGTGCCTTGACCGTGTTAAACGGTTAGAGCAAGAAGGCTATATTGAAGGCTATTACGCTAAGCTTAACGAAGCTAAGCTTAATCAGAGCTTATTAGCGCATGTGCAGGTGTCTTTGGTTACTTCTAACACCTCTGTTTTTAAAGTTTTCAGAGAGTATATTTTAAATATTCCTCAGGTCGTTGAATGTGACATGGTTGCAGGAGGCTATGACTATCTATTGAAAGTGCGTGTTTCTGATATGGACGAATATCGCCAAGTCTTAGGGGATTTAGTCGATATACCAGGGGTTGGCACACACCATACTTATATGGTGATTGAAAAAATCAAACAGGACACAGGGCTTCGATTCGATATTTAATATAAGGAAACCTACGTGGTTTCCTTTTTTGTATTTTAAAAAGTGACTTCAGTGTAAAAATAAACAGCGAATGCTGGAGTCTCATAAGTATTTCCATTACCAGCCTAATTGATATTAATTTTAGCGAGTTTTATTTTCAAAGTCGCAAGCATTGAATCGACAGAACTATCAGCGTGATTGAGTCCATCCATCAGCGTCATAAAGTAAAGGTCAATAATGATATCTGCATCTGTAGGGGTTGCGTCATTATCATTTATCAAGCGTTTCTTAAAAGCATTTAGTTGTGGTTCAAGTTCATTTTGTTGCCACATAATTTCTTTGAATAACTCTCGGCTAAACTCTTTTTTTGCCAAGTAAAAAGCATAGAGAAAGCGAGCATAATGGTACATTCTATCTGTGGCTGTTGTACTGGTATCTAAGCTCTCTGCGGTGCTTAGAATGTCTGTCAGTTCATTTTCAAAGCTGTACTTGAGTATCGCAACCTTAGTCGCAAAGTGACTAAATACGGTGCCATTGGCAACATTGGCTGCCTTTGCAATATCTCGCGTACTCGTTTGATGATAACCCTGCTCTGAAAACAACTGCCATGAGGCTGTTAGTATCTGCTGTTTTGTTTGCTCTTTCTTAGTCACTGCACACTCCAATTTTTATGCTATTTAACCAGAAATTTAAAAAATCTCAATCAAGACTATTGTAAATTGAGCGCGCTCAAGTTTAAAATGAGCGCGCTCAATTAATAAAAGGTTAGCACCATGGACATATTAAAACGCTTTATTGGCTATGTATTATTTTTACCCGGTATTTTCTTTTATAGCTTTATTTTAGGCCCCTTACTTATTGCCGTACTAATACCAGGGGGGCTGATGTTATTGCTACTGATTTTAGGTTATAAAGGGGGCTTTTTAGTGCTAAAACGAGAAGTGCTTAATACACTTAAGCAAAAATCCCCTTAAAGCAATGTTGGTAGTAAAAGTGGTTAAGTCTAAAAAAGGAAACCCTGCTAAGCAGGGTTTCTTGTTAATCTAAAATGGGAAGTTTAGAACTAAGCCCAGCCGTCATAGCGTTTACGGCGAGACAACATAATCGTTAAAATAATACCCAACAATAAGCCGATAAATGCAATTGCGCCGCCATATGTAAGTAATTGGCGCTTTTCTTTAGCACTGGCTGCTTGTTTAGCATTGCGTTCAGACTCGATAGTATTTTTAAGTTTATCGATTTGTGCTGTCAGGGCTTGGTTTTGTTCGTTAAGAGAGCGGTTTTGCTCTTGTAGCTGTGGCAATTCTATTTCTGCTTGACGTAACTGCTCTTGCATTAATGTCATGTCGTTATTCAGCGCTTGAAACTGTTGATGAATACCAGCGTTTTCAGTGATGAACTTTGCTTCTACCCAACCTTCGCGCTCTTTATCATCACGAATTTTAAAGTAGCCATTATCTTCACCTGATAATAATTCTACTTGTGTACCTGCATCCACAGAGCCCAAAATACGGTAGTTTTTGCTCGGACCTGAATGCATAAAAGTGTACAGGTTATCGACTATGTAGGCGGTGTTTTCGTTGTTGCTGCTTGGCGCTTCTTCTGCGTAGCTAATAAAAGAGGTGGCCGCAAGGAGCAACCCAAAAATACACTGTTTTAACATCAATCTACCTTGTTAATGTGATCTTGCCGAGAAGTGGCTAAATTTATAATTTCTTTATGTATAGAGATAGTAGGGATTTCAACTATTAATAGCAAGACTGATATTGTAATCCGTGCATGGGCTTAATCGTAAAAATCAGGAAAAAATTTGCATTAAGTAGCTGCTTTGTTTATTTTGACCACTTATTTATTTTAAATGTACTCCGCAAAGCGAATGGATACTGAGATAGAACTGAAGTTTTTGGTGTCAGATGCCGTTGTTCCACTGATCCCCGCATTAATTACCCAATTTGCAAAAACCGTTACCAACAAACCGTCACGCAGCTTACAAAATGCCTATTACGATACGCCGAGTCGTGAGTTACGTGCACTGGATATAGGCTTGCGTACACGCTGCAGCGATACAGACTGTGAGCAAACTATTAAGTTAGCCGGTGAAGTAGTAGGGGGGTTGCATCAACGCCCTGAATATAATTTGCCTCTTGAAGGGAATCGTCCTGATTTATTGGCCTTTGATGCGTCAATCTGGCCTCACGCAATGCAAGTTAATGCGATAGCCGATAACCTTTACCCTATTTTCAGCACTAACTTTATTCGTCGCACGTGGTTAATTGAAACCGATAGCGGCGCTAAAATCGAAGTGGTGTTAGATAAAGGAGAAATAGCAGCCTCTGGTCAGGTTGAGCTTATTTCTGAGTTGGAAATTGAGTTATTAGAAGGCAGCCGCCAAGAGTTATTTGCTTTAGCAGATAAACTGGTCAGTGAAAGTCATGTGCGCTTAGGACTTTATTCAAAGGCTGCGCGTGGTTACCGCCTTGCCGATAACACGCCTTTGAAAGCGAGCAAATCGATTGGTTTTGTACCGCTTAACAGTGGTGCGACACAAGAGCAGGCATTAGTGGCAAGCATTAACTATGCTATTCGTTTTGTACAAAAACATGAAGCGTGTTATTTCATTAAGCCAAGCTTAAAAACCTTAAAGCGAGTTACGGATGGAATTCGACTTATCCGTCATGCATTTTGGTTATTTGATGATATCGTCAGTAAAGATGATACGGATTCATTGCGAGTTGAACTAAAATGGCTTTTAAGTGAGCTTGCTTGGGTTGAAAATGCTATACAGCTAAAAACCTATACCTCGAAGCGACATGCCTATTACAAAAAGATTAATAGCGCCCCTGAGCTGACTCAAGTCATCAACGATTTAAAAGAATTACAGCCAAGTATTGAAGATGTACAAGAGCTGTTTCACAGCAAGCGATACAACCGTTTGTTGTTGCAACTTACAACATGGTTAATTGAAAAACAGTGGCGTAAATCATGGGGCCAAGCGGAGTTTCAAGCCGCAGAAAAACCGGTTGCTGAAATCGCTAAGCGTTTATTTGCCAAAGATTGGCACGATATGCACGAGCTTATTCCTGAGCAGCAAGTGTTTACGGACAAAGACTATTTATCACTTAGAACCCGTCTTGAAAATTCACTATTAAGTGGTAACTGCTTGGGTGCGCTATTTAATACTGATGACAGAAATGAGTTTCGAATTCCATGGTTAGATATCTCTCATGGTATTTATGAGCTTAGTACACTTGAGTATTTAAAACAGCTATGTGCAGGTCAAGATGATGAAGAGCTTGCTAAAATTCAGGCTTGGTTAGATCAGAAATCTGATTTTTTGGTCAGTGCAATGGAGCAAAGCCGTCACGCGTCTTTCAATACTGATCCATATTGGTTGTAAGCCTGTGCCTGTTTGCCTATGGATAGGGTTAGCGGTGTTGAGTATATCGGCATTTGCTAACTCAAGCGAATGGCAAACTTACAAACAGCAAGATGGCATAAACGTCACTTACAAAACGCATCAAAACGGTATTATAGAAATAAACGCCTCGGTGCTGGTAAAAAATGCGAAAGCCGATGACTTTATGGCGCTATTGAGCGATACCGACAATGCACCTAATTGGCTCGAAAATGTGAAAAGTGTCACCTTAATGGAGCGTTTAAGCCCTTCTGAAACGCTTGTACACACTCACTTTAATTCCCCTTGGCCTGTTTCAGATCGCGATTTGGTTAGCTACTCGTGTTACCACCGCCTGAGTGAGCACAAAACAGAGCTTAAAATTATTAGTCAGCCCCATGCAAAACCGGCAGTAAATGGCGTCGTGCGTATTAAAGATTTAACCGCTTTTTGGCGCTTAACACACCAGCAAAATGACTTACTGGTTAGCCATCAAGCTTATGCAGACCCCGCGGGTTCTATTCCACATTGGTTGAGTAACAAGGTATCATTAAAAAGTGTGTTTAAGACCTTACAGTCACTACGTAAGGAACTCCACTATAATCGGTTTACGCGCCTAAACACACCAAGCGTGCCTGGGAAGTGTGCTTCTTAAAGGCAGATTATTAATACATAAATACCTTTTATTAGTCTATTTAGTCGTAGGAAGAAAATGAAAGAGCCAAAAATTCCCTTGGTAAACAAACCAAATGGTATTGGGGTAGGGCGTGTTTTAAAAGCCACCAAATGCTCAATCAAAGGCTTTAAAGCTGCTTTTAAAGAAGAATCTGCATTTCGCACTGAAACCTATTTAGGTCTGATATTATTTCCGTTATCAGTGTTGCTTGCCCAATCATTAAGCCATTGGCTGATGTTATTTATTCCTTATTTATTATTGTTGATAGTTGAGCTACTCAACTCAGCAATAGAGGCGCTGACTGATAGAGTCGGTATTGAGTACCATGTATTATCGGGGCGAGCTAAAGATATGGCCTCAGCGGCAGTGACGTTGGCATTAATTATTTTGCTACTGGTTTGGGCAGTGGCAATTTATGAAAAGATAATGATGCAGTTTTAAACAAAAAAGCGCCAAATGAAGGCGCTTTTTCATCTTATATAACCTATTACAGGCCAGCAGCTGCGCGAAGTGCGTCTGCTTTGTCTGTGCGCTCCCAAGGGAACTCTTCACGACCGAAGTGACCGTAAGCCGCTGTCGGTTGATAAATAGGACGCTCAAGGTCAAGCATTTGGATTAAGCCATATGGGCGAAGGTCAAAGTGCTCACGTACTAATTCGATTAGACGCGCTTCTTCTAATTTACCTGTACCAAATGTCTCGATGCTGATAGATGTTGGCTCTGCAACACCGATAGCGTAAGAAACTTGTAGCTCACACTTGTCAGCAAGACCAGCAGCAACCACGTTTTTAGCAACGTAACGTGCAGCGTATGCAGCTGAACGGTCAACTTTTGATGGATCTTTACCAGAGAAAGCACCACCACCGTGACGAGCCATACCACCATAAGTATCAACGATGATTTTACGACCTGTCAGACCACAGTCACCCATTGGGCCACCGATTACGAAACGGCCAGTTGGGTTGATGAAAAACTTAGTCGCGCTTGAGATAAGCTCAGCTGGAAGAACTGGCTTAATAATCGTTTCCATTACCGCTTCAACTAAGTCGTTTTGTGAGATTGAATCACAGTGTTGAGTTGAAAGAACAACGGCATCAATACCAACAGGCTTGCCATTTTCGTATGCAAACGTCACTTGAGATTTTGCATCTGGGCGTAACCAGTTAAGTTCACCGCTTTTACGAACCTCAGCTTGACGCTGAACTAAACGGTGTGAATACGTGATAGGTGCAGGCATTAACACGTCAGTTTCGTTACATGCATAACCAAACATTAAACCTTGGTCACCAGCGCCTTGCTCTTCAGGGCGAGCACGGTCAACACCTTGGTTGATATCTGGAGATTGTTTACCGATTGTGTTTAGGATTGCACACGAGTCAGCATCGAATCCCATGTCTGAGTGTGTGTAACCGATTTCACGTACTGTTTTACGTGTGATTTCTTCGATATCAACCCAAGCGCTAGTCGTGATTTCACCACCCACCATCACCATACCGGTTTTAACGTAAGTCTCACATGCAACACGGGCATGAGAATCTTGCTCTAAAATAGCATCTAGAACCGCGTCAGAGATTTGGTCCGCGATTTTATCCGGATGACCTTCAGAAACTGATTCAGAAGTAAATAAATGTTTTGCCATTGTATTTCTGCTCACAAATATTGCGCTTCACATACGTCGGTAATAGCGCTAAAAAATTAAGGGGCGTATTTTATCTAAAACAAATATGTTTGCATAGTAATTTTACGCCTAGACGTCTATTTAAAATTACTAATAACATTTCGTTCTTAATAAACAGTAATAATAGGTGCATTTAATACGGATTTTTAATTGCACTGTACCCTTACATTAAGTAAGAATGGTGCCTTACACACAACCAGCGCAAATACATAAAGGTAGGAGAATTCATGCCATCACGCAAAGAACTTGCAAATGCTATTCGCGTCTTATCAATGGACGCAGTACAACAGGCCAAATCTGGTCACCCTGGCGCCCCTATGGGCATGGCAGATATCGCAGAAGTACTATGGCGCGATTATCTAAAGCACAACCCAACGAATCCAGAGTGGGCAGACCGCGATCGATTTATTCTTTCAAATGGTCACGGTTCAATGCTGATCTATTCTCTTCTACATTTAAGTGGTTATGATCTGCCGTTAGAAGAAATTAAAAATTTCCGTCAAATGCACTCAAAAACACCAGGCCACCCAGAATATGGGTATGCACCAGGTATTGAGACCACTACGGGCCCATTAGGTCAAGGGATCACAAATGCGGTTGGTATGGCGATTGCCGAAAAAGCACTTGCTGCACAGTTTAACCGTGAAGGTCACGATATTGTTGACCACTTCACCTATGCGTTCATGGGCGACGGCTGTTTAATGGAAGGTATTTCACACGAAGCCTGTTCATTAGCGGGTACATTAGGTCTAGGTAAACTAGTTGCGTTTTGGGATGACAACGGCATCTCAATTGATGGTGAAGTGGAAGGTTGGTTCAGCGATGACACGCCAGCGCGCTTCAAAGCATACGGTTGGCACGTAGTAAGCGATGTAGATGGGCACGATCCTGATGCAATTCGCGCCGCTATCGAAGAAGCACGTAGCATCACCGATAAACCATCACTTATTTGTTGTAAAACAGTGATTGGCTACGGTTCACCGAATAAATCAGGTAGCCATGACTGTCACGGTGCGCCACTCGGTGAAGATGAAATCACAGCATCTCGTGAGTTCCTAGGTTGGACTGGCGAAGCATTTGAAATCCCAGCTGATATTTACAGCGAATGGGATGGCAAAGAAAAAGGTAAGCAACTAGAAGCAAGCTGGGACGAAAAATTTGCTGCTTACGCAAGTGCACACCCTGAACTTGCTGCTGAGTTTAAACGCCGTACAAAAGGTGAATTACCAGCTGATTGGGCTGAAAAGTCACAAGCTTACATCGAAGAGCTGCAAGCAAACCCAGCAAATCCAGCAACACGTAAAGCATCACAAAATGCATTAAACGCATTTGGTCCGTTATTACCAGAATTCATGGGTGGCTCTGCTGATCTTGCGGGTTCTAACTTAACACTTTGGGATGGCTCAAAAGGCTTAGAAGCAAACGATGCAAGTGGTAACTACATTTTCTACGGTGTACGTGAATTTGGTATGTCGGCAATTATGAACGGTATTGCACTGCATAAAGGCTTTATTCCTTATGGTGCTACATTCTTAATGTTTATGGAATACGCTCGTAACGCAGTACGTATGGCGGCATTGATGAAGCAGCCAAGCATCTTCGTTTATACGCACGATTCAATCGGTCTAGGTGAAGATGGTCCGACGCACCAACCGGTAGAGCAAATTGCTAGCATGCGTTTAACGCCAAACCTTGTTAACTGGCGTCCATGTGACCAAGTTGAGTCTGCGATTGCATGGCAACAAGCGATTGAGCGTAAAGACGGCCCAACATCACTGATTTTCACTCGTCAAGGCCTTGAGCAACAAACGCGTACTGCACAGCAACTAAGCGACGTGAAAAAAGGGGGTTACGTACTGAGCTGTGACGGTGAGCCAGAGCTTATCCTTATCGCCACAGGTTCTGAAGTACAGCTTGCACAAGATGCAGCAACAGAGCTACGTTCACAAGGTAAAAAAGTACGCGTTGTCTCTATGCCTTCAACTGATTTATTTGATGAGCAAGACGCTGCATATAAAGAAAGCGTACTACCAGCAAGCGTAACACGCCGCGTAGCAATCGAAGCGGGCATCGCAGACTACTGGTATAAATATGTAGGCCTAAATGGCGCAGTAGTCGGTATGACCACCTTTGGTGAGTCAGCACCTGCAGGCGAGCTATTCAAGCACTTTGGTTTCACTGTTGAAAACGTCGTAAACAAAGCAAACGCTTTGTTCTAAGCTTTAGCTGCTAAAATTTAAAAGCCCGCGCTGTATCACCACAGCGCGGGCTTTTTTTATGGCGGTTTGGTGAGCGAAGTGAAATCCAAACAGACTCGAAGCTGTCAGTTTTAGCTGCAAGCCTTAAGTTTTAAGCTTTAAGTTAAAAATTACCTCACCTTAGGCGTGAAATTTATTTCGCGCGAAAACTTATGCTTTTTGGTTGAATACCAGAAGTTAGATTTGAGCCTGTTAAATGAGGCGTTATACGCCAAAAATTGGATTCACATCCATACTTTTGTGGAGAATACGGATAACCTCTATATTTTGACTGCCGATTTGACGATAAAAGATTACGTGGCTTCCTTGTGGAAATTTTCTGTAGCCATCGCGAATTTCGTCACAGGTTTTACCAATGTCAGGGTTTTCGGCTAACAGCCAGAATGAGTCATCAAACTGTTTTAGATAAATATTTCGCTGTTCACGACCCCAGCGCAAAGAGGTAAATAAAGCTATATCTCTTAAATCAGATTTCGCCTTGTTAGTTAATTGAAAGGGTCTCATTTTCTCTCTTCGTTATCTAACTCATTGATAAACGAATCAAGATCATAATCCGAAACTCCACTCTCTTCACCTTCAACAAGTAGTTGGCGTAAAGTGTTCATTTTAGTTTCTTGGGTTTCAAGTAAACGTAAAGCGGAGCGAATGACTTCACTTGCCGAGCCATAGCGACCGCTCTGAATTTGATTAGCAATAAAACTGTCAAAATGGTCACCCAAAGTAATGCTAGTGTTCTTAGCCATAATATAGCCCTTAATACCAATATATACCTAATTATGGTATCAGTTAGGCTTGAATTCAAGGTGCGCATAAAGTATTCAGCCATATTTTTTTGAACGCAAATTAAAGTGAGAGATATTCGTGCTAAAGCACGACCTACCATGCTTGCAAGATCGGCTTATAGCTAACTACGGCTAAACGGACTTGATTATTTCTCACTCAGCTCCCCTTGAATACTAAACTAACAACTGGCAATGTCTATACGTTAATAATAAAACATAACAGGAGTGAGTATGACTCAGTTTGACAGTGTAAGTGTTGTAAAAAAAGCCAATGTGTATTTTGATGGTAAAGTGTCAAGCCGTGTTGTGCTTTTTGCCGATGGCAGTACTAAAACACTGGGCTTTATGCAACCAGGTGAGTTTGAGTTTGGCACAAATCAAAAAGAGCACATGGAGCTGCTAGCGGGTGAGTGGCAAGTATTACTGCCTGACGAAACACAGTGGCAAACGATGAAGGCGGGAGATTCATTTAATGTAGATGCGAACGTTACCTTCCGTGTCAAGGTAACTGATTTCGCTGATTACTGTTGCTCGTACACTTAACAAGCAGTTGTTAACCTCTGTGGAAAGCCAGTGTGATGCGGGCTTTTGCATATTTTATCTGCAAAGCATGATCTAAATCATCTGTGGTTACAATCAATTACTAATTATCTGTAATTTTCGCTTGTGTTAATTCAATTCGCCCCCAATACTAACTGTGAGGTAACAAGAAAAAAGGATACCCTATGAAGATTAATATTTCTGGTCATCATGTTGACGTTACTGAGGCTGTTAGAGCTCACATCAACGAGAAATTCTCGAAAATTGCTAGCCATTTTCCATCATTAATATCACTCGATATTATTCTTTCAAAAGAACATCACAAGTATCAAGCTGAGATCAGTACCACTTATGAAGGTACGCGTTTATCAGTTAAAGGAGAAGATGACGTGATGTATCCGGCTATCGCAAGCGCGGCTAAAAAACTCGATGCATCACTTAAACATCGAAAAGGGCAAATGAAAGCCAAATTACATGAAAAACCGGTCAGTACCACGCCGGAAATCGCCCACGAAATCATTCAAGAAATGGATCTGAGCTAATTACAATGCGCTAGCCTGAAGTGGCTAGCCTATACTAAAATTGAAAAGCCATCCGCTTCACAGCGGTTGGCTTTTTTGGTTTTTACTTTCTACCTTATCCAACTTCCAATCTCATCTAAAACGCTGTAAGTTGCTTGTAACTAAGAATAAAAAACACAAAACCTATGCAATCAGCAGTATCAAATTGGCAATCTAAATTAAATGCTTTAGGGCCGGGTATTTTAATGGCTACAGCGGCAATTGGTGGCTCGCATTTAGTGGCATCAACACAAGCAGGATCGTTATTCGGTTGGCAGCTATTTTGGCTAATCATTGTAGTAAATATATTAAAGTACCCATTTTTTCGATTTGGTATGGAATACACCTTAGCCACTAAACAAAGTTTAGTTGAGGGTTATAAGCAAAAAGGACCAGGCTACTTTTATAGTTTTATTGCGCTGAATATTGTTGCGGCTGTGGTGAATACCGCAGGAGTATTACTATTAACGGCCAGCTTGTTGCACTATGCGTTACCCATAAGTATCTCGGTTACACTGTTGTGCTGGCTGATTTTGGCTGTGTGTTTGCTTATTTTGTTATTGGGGCACTTTAAGGCGCTCGATAATGTTTCAAAGCTTATTATGGGGCTACTTACTGTAACAACCGTCGCTGCGTTGATTGTAGCTATTAATAATGGTGCTATAAACCATGCAGTAGTGGCACCTGCTGACTATGTGGGCCCATCGCCGTATGAACTTGCCATGCTAGGCTTTATGGTGGCACTTATGGGCTGGATGCCAGCACCTATCGAAATTTCAGCGATTAGCTCGTTATGGCTAAAAGAAAAGCAACATCAACAAGCGGTGACAAAACAACAAGGCTTGTTTGATTTTAATTTGGGTTACTGGCTTACCGCAGCACTTGCGCTCGTGTTTTTTTCATTAGGTGTTTTGGTGCAATATGGTCACGTACAGGCCGTTCAATTAGGTGGCGTGGCGTTTGCCAAACAGTTGATTGATATGTATGCACTCACCATGGGGGAGTGGGCAAGGCCGCTGGTTTCAGGTATCGCTTTTTTATGTATGTTTGGTACCACGCTGACGGTACTTGACGGCTACGCCAGAACATTAAATGAGTCGCATAAATTGCTACCCGTTAAACAGTCAAAACATAGCTTGAATATGTGGCTATTATTACAAGCATTTGCAGGCATGGCAGTGATTTTATTTTTTAAATCAGCCCTTGGGCCAATGCTTACTTTTGCTATGACCCTCGCTTTTGTTACAACTCCCGTATTTGCATGGCTGAACTTTAGTTTAGTACGCTCAGAACCCAGCATTCATCACTCACCTTTATTACGCACCCTAAGCTGGCTAGGTCTGCTTTATTTAGTAGGCTTTGCGCTGGTGTTTTTGGTTTGGAAGATAATGTAAAGGGAGCTGTCAGCTTTCAGCCGTCAGTTTATAGCTGATCGAGAAGGGGCTTAATTATTTGTGTTTATAAACAATTGTAACTTTACATTCATGTCTCGGTTTTTATGCTGTTTGACTGACGACAGATCAGACGACTGACGACTGACGGCTCTAACTCAACTCCCTAATCGCATTACTAATCCCATCTAGCGTGAGTGGGTACATGCGGTTGTCCATTAACTGTTTTATAAAATCAATTGATTGATAATAGCGCCAGTGTTCAACGGGTTGTGGGTTGAGCCAAGCGACTTTATCAAAATGGTTGGTGATACGGTTTAGCCAAGCACTGCCTGGCTCTTCATTCCAATGCTCGACACTGCCTCCAGGGTAGGCGATTTCATAGAGGCCCATAGTGGCATCGCCAACAAAAATGACCTTGTAATCGCTGGTGAACTTGTTAATCAAGGTCTTGGTATCAATCACGTTTGTGTGACGACGTTCGTTGTCTTGCCAAACATGCTCATACAAACAGTTATGAAAATAGTAAAATTCAAGGTGTTTAAACTCGCTGTGGGCGGCGCTAAATAACTCTTCGCAAGTATGGATGTAGTCATCCATTGAACCGCCGATATCAAACAGCATCAACACTTTTACCGCATTGTGGCGCTCTGGTGCCATTTTTACATCGAGCATGCCGCCTTGCTTTGCGGTTGCGCGGATGGTTTCGGTTAAATCCAGTGTATCGCTAGCGCCAGTGCGGGCAAATTTACGCAGTTTTTTAAGGGCAAGCTTAATGGTGCGTGAGCCGATTTCACGGTCACTGTCGAGGTTGCGGTAGCTGCGTTTATCCCATACTTTTACAGCACGGCGATGTCGGTTACCGTCTTGACCAATGCGCACACCTTCAGGGTTATAACCATAGGCGCCAAACGGCGATGTGCCGCCTGTGCCAACCCACTTATTGCCGCCTGCATGGCGCTTTTGCTGTTCTTCAAGGCGCTGCTTGAGGGTTTCCATGAGTTTATCAAGGCCACCCATAGCGTGTAATTGCGCTTTTTCTTCGTCGCTTAAATGCTTTTCGAACTCTTTGCGTAGCCAATCATCAGGCAAGGCATGTTGCTGTTTTAAGCTTTCGAGCAGATCAAGGTCAGCAATCCCACTAAAGTAATCAGCAAAGGCTTTATCAAAGCGGTCAAAATGGGTTTCATCTTTCACCATGATGGTACGCGCTAAGTAATAAAATGCATCAACATCGGCAAAAATAACTCCTTGCTTGAGCGCATTGATCAAATCAAGTAGCTCTCGCAAACTAACCGGTAAGCGGTACTCGCGTAGCTTAAAGAAAAACGCAATTAACATCTTAACGGCGGCTCATAAAGGCAAGTTTTTCAATCAGGCTGATGTCTTGCTCGTTCTTTAATAACGCTCCAAACATGGGCATTAGGCCACCTTTTTGGCTCTTGTCGTGCAGTGTTTTAGCGTCAATATCTTCAGCCATCAGCAATTTTAACCAATCAAGTAATTCACTTGTTGATGGTTTTTTCTTAATGCCGTTAACATCGCGCAGGTTAAAGAACACTTCGAGTGCTTGGCGTACTAAATCTTGTTTAACGTGAGGGTGATGCACATCGATAATTTGTGCCATTTCTTCACTACTTGGAAAATCAATGTAGTGGAAAAAACAACGACGTAAAAAAGCATCTGGCAGCTCTTTTTCGTTATTTGACGTGATGATCACAATCGGACGTTGCTTAGCAATAACACGCTCGCCGGTTTCATAAACATGAAACTCCATTTTATCGAGCTCTAATAACAAGTCGTTGGGAAATTCGATATCGGCTTTGTCTATTTCATCAATTAATAGCACTGGGCGTTTATTATGTTGCTCACCATAGGTAAAGGCTTGCCATAGTTTCCCTTTAACAATGTAATTGCCGATATCGTGAACTCGTTCATCGCCTAACTGACTGTCGCGTAGACGTGATACCGCATCATACTCATAAAGGCCTTGCTGAGCCTTAGTGGTTGATTTTATATGCCATTGAATGAGCGTGGTGTCTAAGCTTTTTGCAAGCTCCTCGGCCAGCATGGTTTTCCCCGTGCCTGGCTCGCCTTTTATCAACAGCGGTTTTTCGAGCAATATGGCCGCGTTAACGGCTTGTTTTAATGCAGAACTTGCAATGTAGTTATCGGTTGAATTAAAAAGCACGATGTCACCTTATCTGGTCTGAGCAGTGATTAATAATGCTATGATGCCATAGTTATTCTGTGTCTGAAAGGTATGCAAAACGCGGCACTGTTTTGCCATCGATTTCAACGGTTTCTAAAAACATGCTAAGTGGGCGTGCCCACATGCCAAACTCACCATACAGTGCTTGGTAAATAACAAGTTGCTCTTCGGTTTCACTGTGGGTGGCAACATACTCAACTTTGTATTTTTGGCCTTTGTAGTGTTGATATATACCTGATTTGAGAGGATGAAGTTTTATTGCTGTAGTCATGTTTTGATCTCTTGTATAATTACGTTTTGCACTTTATTAATGCTAAATAAATCGCCAACACTATGAATTATATTTCGTTAGATGAATACAAGAAAGCGTGGGTTTTTCGCCATAAAGATATGCCTATCAGCGCAGATGATGCGCAGCAAATTAAGCCAATGACAAGTGAACGTGCTGCTGTGCTTTGGAGCACCATGGTCAGCCGCGAGCATGATCACCCTGATTTTTTTGATAAAACAGATTGGTGTGGCAAAGAAGAGAGCTTTATCGAGACACTTAATTGGGAAAATGCATGGGAAGCCGGCGAAGAGCAACTCCCCGAGGCTATTTTGGCGCACCTTGATTGGGAAGCCAACACAACAGTGTATTTTTGCATGGCACGCGACAATATCATCGAAACTAGTTTTGCTGTCTTTAAACGTTGTTGGCAAAACTTTATGTTTTTAGCTGATGGCAGTTTGTTAATGGGCAAAAAACGCGATGCTGTTGTGCAGTTTTTAGAGTCAGGTAATGCCAAACTGGGTAAAAAAGGCGCAGTAAAGTAGCGCTCAATTAACGCTCTATGCTATAAAACAGTCAAGCAATTGTTTTATAAGAGCGCGCATTGTCTACTTCAAACTCTCAGAGCAAATCGTTACAACAAGCCGAAATTTGGCAAACTGATGCCGAGCGGGCTTTGTATGCTCAGTTGTGTAATGCTTTTTATGCGCGTGAAATTCCACGTTTAGTTGAAGAGCCAGATGCGGCAAGATTAAGACGACTATTAGCCAGTTTACCTTTTTATATTGAACGGCTTGCTATACGAATTGTGAGTGGGGATGCGCCTCTACAACTTGATTCACAAAATGGTAGTTGGCTCGAGAAGCAAAAAACGCAGCCTCCTGTGCATAGTAAAAATGAGTCAGCGCGTTTTTTTAGTCAATACGCTAAGCGCGGGTTAATTGTTCCCGTGTTAATTAATGACGGTCAATGTACCACAGTACGCATAGACAGCTTAGATCAAGTAAGCGACAATAAGGTACATTGCAATGAGCTTGGCTGGTTTAATCATTCGGGTGAGTCATTGGAAGGAAGGCACGCTCAATTATTAAAGCCTTCTAAAGCGGTAATGATAGCGGCGTGCTGTGGTCACCAATGGCAGTTTAATAAACGAGTAACACCTAAGCGTTTATCTTTAAGAGAAATGCTATTAGCAAGCAATATAAATTGGCGCAACCTAAAGCGCCCAAAGACTTAATTTAACCGCGAAGGAGTGTTCAATGCGGGTTTTTCAATTCGCCTTGTTATGTTTGGCGCTATTTATTCAGTACCGTTTATGGTTTGGTCATAATGGTGTACAGGATTACACTCGCCTTAAGCAAGCGGTTACGTCTCATCAAGATACCAATGCCAAGCTTTTGAAGCGAAATAAAGTGCTTAAAGCTGATATAAAAGATTTAAAGCTCGGCCAAGAGGGAATTGAAGAACGTGCAAGGAACGAGTTAGGAATGATTAAACCAGGTGAAACATTTATTCGAGTGTTACCTAGACAACAACATAATGAAAGATAAGCAAATAATTACCGCTATCGTCCCTGCCGCAGGGGTTGGTAGCCGCATGCAACACTCCACGCCTAAGCAATATATTGAACTTGCTGGCAAAACGATTTTAGAACATACCCTTAGCAAGCTTGCTGAACTTAACCTCCTTCGCACCATAAAAGTTGCAATCAGCGATGGTGACGGCTATTTTGCGGATTTACCGCGCATTGATAACCGTATAGAGCGAGTAACGGGGGGGAAAGAGCGCGCTGACTCAGTCTTAAATGCCTTATTATCACTTGCTGATAATCCTCCTGATTGGGTTTTGGTGCATGATGCTGCAAGGCCGCTGGTATGTTTAACTGATATCGAGCGCTTGATCGCTGACTGTGTTGCTGTGAATGAAGGCGGTATTTTAGCCTCAAAAGTGAAAGACACCATAAAGCGTGGTGAGACGCATTGTAAGCAAACAGTGCCGCGTGATGATTTATGGCAGGCACTTACCCCCCAGTTTTTC
Organism: Pseudoalteromonas sp. CF6-2; assembly: GCF_021729425.1. NCBI lineage: Bacteria > Pseudomonadati > Pseudomonadota > Gammaproteobacteria > Alteromonadales > Pseudoalteromonadaceae > Pseudoalteromonas > Pseudoalteromonas sp. CF6-2. Next base: position 2,834,770 of record NZ_CP091442.1, on the reverse strand, counting down.
CCTTATCAAGCGCTGACAGATGCTCTTACAAATGCGCTTAAAAATGGTGTAACCATCACGGATGAAGCATCTGCAATGGAGTGGGCTAAGCAGCCCGTTAAATTGGTGCCAGGCCGTAGCGACAATATTAAGATCACCACACCAGAAGACTTAGATTTAGCTGAGTTCCTACTAAATAAACAACAAAATGAGAGTACCCCATGATTCGAATTGGCCATGGCTTTGATGTTCATAAATTTGGCGGCGAAGGCCCGCTGGTTATTTGTGGTGAAAAAATTGATTATCCACAAGGGTTCTTAGCACATTCAGACGGTGATGTGGCTATTCACGCATTATGTGATGCGATATTAGGTTCTTTGGCTATGGGTGACATTGGTAAGCACTTTCCTGATACAGCCAGTGAATACGAAAACATCGACAGTCGTATTTTATTACGCCATGTGGTTGGGCTTGCTAAACAGCAAGGGTACGTACTTGGCAATGCCGATGTCACGATTGTTGCACAAGCGCCAAAAATGCTGCCACATATACAAGCAATGCGTGAAAACTTAGCAGCAGATTTAGAAGCTGACATTTCACAGGTTAATGTGAAAGCGACAACCACCGAAAAGTTAGGTTTTGAAGGACGTAAAGAGGGCATCTCAAGCCACGCTGTCGTTATTATGAGTAAACACAATTCATGAGCGAATTAAACTACCTATATGGTAAACCTCTTTCTAAGGCTGACTTTAAAACGTTTGCTGAAGATTTTATGGTTGATGAAGACTTGGGTATTGAGTTTACAGGTTCTGGCGAGCATGTCTGCTTACAGGTGGTGAAAAAAGGCGAAAATACACAGTTTGTTGCTAAACGCATTGCCGAAAAAGCAGGTGTATCACCGCGCGATGTAAGCTACGCGGGTCTAAAAGATCGCCACGGTGTTTGTACCCAGTGGTTTAGTGTGCCAGTACCAATTAAAAAGCATATTGAATTTAGTGAATTAAATAACGAGCAGTTCTTTGTGATATCGCAGCAGCGCCATAACCGTAAGCTCAGAACCGGCTGCCATAAAGGTAATCGCTTTACCATTACGTTACGTAATGTGACTAAGCCTTTGGATATTTTGTGTCGTATCAATGCAGTGCGAGCAGGCGTCCCCAATTATTTTGGTGAGCAGCGCTTTGGTCATGGCGGTCATAACCTTGAGATGGCTAAACGGATGTTTGCGGGAGAGCGCATTCGCGATAAAAAACTGCGTGGTTTAGTGATTTCAGCAGCGCGCTCTTATGTGTTTAATGAAATAGTGAGCATGCGGGTTGCTGAGCATGGCCTTGCTAAAACAATGCACCGCGAAGTGTTTATGCTTAGCGGTAGTAATGCTTTTTTTGAAGACAATATAAGTGACGACAATATTGCACGCTTAGCGTCTGGTGATATTGTGATGTCGGCGCCTATGGTAGGCAAAGGTGAAAAAGGCCTGACCGAGACTGAAAAAAAATGGCTTACACCTTATCAGTCGTGGATTGATGGGCTTGCTGAATTAGGTCTAAAGAATGAGCGTAGAATGTTACGCTTAATACCCGATTCATTAGCAGTAGAAACCATAGACGAAACTACTTTAAAGTTAAGCTTTGGTTTACCAAAAGGCTGTTTTGCTACCGCCTTGCTGCGTGAGCTGGTGGACTATCAAGACGCTAGCCCTAGAGAGCAAAAACAAAAGGATGCGTAAATGAAAATCTTATTAAGTAATGATGATGGGGTCAATGCTAAAGGGATTGCAGTTTTGCACCAAGCTTTGATTCAAATTGCAGATGTAACGTTAGTTGCACCTGATCGCAATTGCAGTGGCGCAAGTAACTCACTTACTTTAATGAACCCATTACGAGCGACTAGGCTAGATAACGGGTTTATTTCGATTAATGGTACACCGACAGATTGTGTTCATTTAGGTGTAAACGAGCTCACTGACGAGCTGCCTGACTTAGTTGTAGCAGGTATTAATCATGGTGCTAATTTAGGTGATGATACGCTTTATTCTGGTACGGTAGCAGCAGCAACTGAAGGACGTCATTTAGGATTGCCAGCCATTGCTGTTTCGTTATGTTCTAAAGAAGGCAACCATTTTGAAACTGCAGCGGCCGTTGCCGTGAGCATTATTAAAGAGCTGGCTTCTCATCCATTACCAAAAGATCAAATAATTAATCTAAACGTTCCCGATATTCCTCTAACAGAATTAAAAGGCGTGAAGGTGACGCGTTTGGGTTCTCGCCATAAAGCTGAAACCATGACTAAACAGCAAGACCCTTGGGGTCGTGATATATATTGGTATGGTACGTTAGGCGCTGAAAGCGATGCAGGTGAAGGCACTGACTTTTATGCCATCAACAATGGTTATGCATCGGTGACACCATTAAGTGTTGATATGACAGCGAAAGAAAGCTTGCAAGCGGTTGATAGCTGGTTGGCAAATATGGAGATTAATGGTGCTGACTAATTATAATCGCAGTGCGTTAGCGTTGGCTGAATTATTAAAGCGAGAAGGGGTAGAGGACTCTATCGTACTTGAAGCAATAGCAACAACACCCAGACACTTATTTGTTGATGATGTATTGCAGCACAAAGCGTATCAGAATACCGCATTACCCATTGGCCAAGGGCAGACTATCTCACAACCGTATATTGTTGCACGGATGACTGAGCTTTTACGTTTGGCTGGTGTTAAAGACAAAGTGCTTGAAATAGGCACAGGCTCTGGTTATCAAACAGCGATCCTTGCCAAAACATTTAGCAAAGTTTGTTCTGTTGAGCGAATTAAAGCACTGCAATGGCAAGCAAAACGGCGTTTACATAAACTCGATTTATATAATGTAACAATGAAACATGGTGACGGCTGGCAGGGTTGGCAGTCTCAAGCTCCATTTTCAGGCATCATTGTGACAGCTGCGGCTGCAACAATGCCAAAAGGGTTATTAGCACAGTTAGCTGATGGCGGAGTCATGATTGCCCCTGTGGGCGAGCAAGACCAACAATTAATGATGGTTGTCAGAAATGGCGATACATTTAGTGAACATGTAGTTGCACCAGTACGATTTGTACCTTTGGTACCTGGTGATATTGAATAGGACGTCATACTTTGAAGTTATTTACTAAGTTATATGATATGGCACTTGTGTGGGCAAAGCACCGCCATGCAGAGCGCTATTTAGCAGGGATGAGCTTTGCCGAATCTGTTTTCTTTCCGGTGCCACCCGATGTCATGCTGGCGCCAATGTCGCTTGCACAACCAAGCAAAGCATGGCGTTTTGCAAGCTTTACTACCATTGCATCTGTCATTGGTGGTGTTTTAGGTTATCTGTTAGGTTATTGGCTATTTGAGCCAGTTGTAGAGCCTTTTATTGCTCAAATGGGCTGGCAAGCAAAGTTTGACTTAGCACTTAGTTGGTTTGAAACCTATGGTGTTTGGGTTGTATTTATCGCTGGATTTTCGCCTATCCCCTATAAGGTGTTTACGATAGGGGCAGGGTTAATGCAGATGGCCTTTTTGCCCTTTTTAATTGCCTCAGCCATTGGTCGTGGTGCACGATTCTTCTTGGTTTCCGCTTTAATGAAGTGGGGTGGGGTTAAAATGGAGCAAAAATTACGTCAATATGTTGAAGCACTTGGCTGGGGTTTAGTTATTTTAGTTGTGGTTGCATACTTTTTATTACGATAGCACTTAAAACCTTCAGTTAGCATTTCAAGGAGCATTTTACAGTGAGAAAGCATTTTACAGTCTATGTTGCTTTGTTTCTTAGTATTTTGCTCTTTGGCTGCTCCTCTCGTAATGCACCTGCGCCGGTCAGTAGTTTAGATAATCAAATCAATCCCACCACACGTAAAGTTAATATCACAGGCTCAAGTTATCGAGTACAAAAAGGCGATACGCTCTACTCAATTGCGTTTAGCGCTCAGAAAGATTTCCGTTCTTTGGCAAAAATAAACCGTATTCCAGCACCTTATACAATTTACCCTGGGCAACGCATTTTGCTTAAAAAAGCAGCGGTAAAACCAAAAAAGACGAAAAAATATACGAAATGGAGTAAAAAGTCTACTGTTTCGAAACAAAAAAATAACAAAAAATTAAAAAAAGAGCTTGATCAGCCAAAACAACGAGAGTATGTTCAAAAACAAGCCAACAAAAAAGTTAGTGTAAGAAGTAGTAAATCTAGTACGAAAGTAATATGGAGCTGGCCCGCTCAAGGTAAGGTCACTCGCCGTTTTTCTACTAAAGAAAATGGCTACAAAGGTTTACAAATCGCTAATAAAAAAGGGGCATCTGTTTTAGCTGCTGCACACGGAACGGTGGTTTATGCTGGCAACGCATTAAGGGGATACGGTAATTTAATTATTTTGAAACATAATGATGATTACCTAAGTGCCTACGCGCACAACTCCAAGTTGCTCGTAAAGGAAAAACAGGAAGTAAAGGCGGGCCAGAAAATAGCAGAAATTGGCAGTTCCGACTCCTCAGTAACGGCTTTGAGATTTGAAATTCGTTATCGAGGAAAAGCAGTCAACCCTGCTAAATATCTACCTTAGCCACGGGTATTGATAAAGTGATTTAGCTCAATCACATATTTGCTCGGGAGGACGCTTATGGGTCACACAGCAAAACTTGAGAAAACAACAGAAACGATTGACGATAAATTTGACGATACAGTAGTCGAAGAAGAATCTTCTGATTTACTAGAGGAAGTGGATAACGAAGAAGATATTTTTGCAAAGGATGAAGTAGCCAAGAATTTAGATGCAACGCAACTATATCTCGGTGAAATAGGTTTCTCTCCTCTGCTCAGTGCAGAAGAAGAAGTATACTTTGCGCGTAAAGCGTTGAAAGGCTGTGAAGCCTCTCGTAAACGAATGATCGAAAGTAATTTACGCTTAGTGGTAAAAATTGCTCGTCGCTATAACAATCGTGGCCTTGCATTACTTGACCTTATTGAAGAAGGTAATCTTGGTCTTATTCGAGCTGTTGAAAAATTTGACCCAGAACGTGGTTTCCGTTTTTCAACTTACGCAACGTGGTGGATTCGTCAAACTATTGAACGTGCCATCATGAATCAAACCCGTACTATTCGCTTACCCATTCATGTTGTTAAAGAGCTGAACGTTTATTTAAGAACCGCACGAGAATTAACGCAAAAGCTAGACCATGAACCAACAGCAGAAGAAATTGCAGAGTGTTTAGATAAACCTGTTGAAGACGTAACAAAAATGCTGCGTCTAAACGAAAAAATCACCTCAGTTGATACACCAATTGGTGGTGAGAATGATAAAGCCTTACTCGATATTATTGCTGACGAAAAAGGCTCTGGCCCTGAGGGCGAAGTACAAAATAATGATATCAACAAGCATATAGTCGATTGGCTTGGTGAATTAAACCCAAAACAACGCGAAGTATTAGCACGCCGCTTTGGTTTACTTGGCTACGAGCCATCAACGCTTGAAGATGTGGGTCGTGAAATTGGCTTAACACGTGAGCGTGTAAGACAAATTCAAGTGGAAGCATTACGTCGCTTAAAAGATATTTTGCAACACGAAGGTTTAAGCACTGATAGCCTGTTCGACCAATTCACTTAATTTGACAACAATGCATACCTGATCAAGGGTATAGAACCTACGGGTTCAGAACACACAATAAAGCTGACGTTACGTCAGCTTTTTTATTGTGGTAATTAAAGTAAATCTTTTAACTGATATAATAGCTGATGTGCTTGCCTTGGCGTGAGGCTGTCTGGATCAAGCTGTTTTAAGGTTAATTCAAGCTCTGATGGCTCATTATCAAAAGCCAGTGCTTGCTGTTGCTGCACAGGAGCTGTGACTGGCTGGTGATTTTCGAGCATTTTTAGTTTCTGTTTTGCTTGTTGAATTACTGCTTTTGGCACACCGGCAAGTGCTGCAACTTGCAAGCCAAAGCTCTTACTTGCAGCTCCTTCAAGTACTGTGTGCATAAAGGCAATGGTGTCGTTGTGCTCAATGGCATCTAAATGCACATTAACCAGTCCTTGTTGCTGTTCTGCAAGTTCTGTTAATTCAAAGTAATGAGTTGCAAATAGGGTTTTAGCTGCAATCTTTGAGGCTAAATAGTCTGCAGTAGCATAAGCGAGTGACAAGCCATCATAGGTTGACGTACCACGACCAATTTCATCCATTAGCACCAACGATTGTGCGGTAGCATTATTCAAAATTGTGGCTGTTTCTGTCATCTCAACCATGAAGGTTGAGCGCCCAGATGCCAGATCATCACTTGCGCCAATGCGTGTGAATATACGGTCAATGTTACCGATTTCGGCGCTATCTGCCGGTACGTAAGAGCCTATATGTGCCATTAGGACGATAAGCGCGGTTTGGCGCATATAAGTTGATTTACCACCCATATTTGGACCCGTAATAATTAGCATTTTACGGTCATTATTGAGCTCTACTGGGTTGGCAATAAACGGGTCTTTCATGACCTGTTCAACAACAGGGTGGCGGCCTTGCTTAATGCTGATATTGTCGTTATCGCAAAGTGTTGGTTTAGCGTAATTAAGTGCTTGTGCTCGTTCTGCTAGGTTATTTAATACATCTAAATCGGCTAACACAGCTGCCATGGTTTGTAGCTGCTCGATATGCGGAGCAATAAATTCAAATAACTGCTCGTAAAGTTGCTTTTCAAGGGCTAATGCTTTTGATTGGCTACCCAGTACTTTATCTTCGTGCTCTTTTAGCTCAGGAATGATGTAGCGTTCATTATTTTTAAGCGTTTGGCGACGAATATAATCCGCAGGCACTAAATGTGAATTGGCACGGCTAACTTCAATAAAAAAACCATGTACTTTGTTATAGCCAATTTTTAGTGTACTAATACCAGTGCGTTCACGTTCACGCTCTTCAAGTTTTTCAAGAATATCAGTCGCACCTTGGCTCAGCGCACGCCATTCATCAAGTTCACTATTATAACCAGGGGCAATAACGCCACCATCACGAATAAGTACAGGCGGAGTTTCTATAACAGCACGTTCCAGTAAATCTTGCAGTTCAGGCAATTGTTGCGAGTTTGCGATGATCTGACTAATACGTGGATTGTTGGCATCCATTAGCAGTTCGTGCAGTGGTGCCAAAGCCTGCAAAGCGCTACGCAAGCGCGTTAAATCACGGGGTCTTGCGGTGCAAAGTGCTAAGCGAGCAATAACACGTTCAATATCACCAATTTGCTTTAATGATTCTTGTAGCTCACCGCATAGTTGCGCATCAATAATCGCACTTATTGCATTGAGACGAGAGTTAAGCTCAGTTTTGCTGCGCACTGGAGTGTGAATACGGCGTTTTAGTAAGCGAGAACCCATGGCTGTTGCTGTTCTATCAAGTACTTGCGCGAGGGTGTTTTCGTAGCCGCCAGAAAGATTCACCGTGAGCTCTAAATTTTTACGAGTTGCAGCGTCGAGGATCACTGCATGTTCATTTTGTTCAAGAGTGATGGCACGAATATGTGGCAGGGCAATGCGCTGAGTATCCTTAACATATTGCATTAAACACCCAGCAGCAATGAGTGCGTTATGAGCTTTATCGACTCCAAATCCCACTAAATCTTTAGTGCCAAATTGGTCGCACAGTAAGTGCTGGGCAGTATCTAAATCAAATTCCCATTCTGGACGGCGACGCGCGCCTTTTATATGCTCAATTAGGTGCACATTTGCAAATGTTTCACTGTAAAGCAGCTCAGCAGGCGCTAAACGTTGTAATGTTGAGCTAAATGCTTCATCAGTATTGACTTCAAGAATATTAAAGCGCCCTGAATTGATATCAAGATACGCTATTCCGTAAACACCCTTGTTGCTTTGCCACACACTCGTTAATAAGTTGTCTTGACGTTCTTGCAGTAAGGCTTCATCAGAAATTGTGCCAGGCGTAACAATGCGCACGACTTTGCGCTCTACAGGGCCTTTACTCGTCGCAGGGTCGCCTATTTGTTCACAAATAGCAACGGATTCGCCCATTTGCACTAAGCGGGCTAGGTAGTTTTCTACAGCGTGATAAGGGACACCGGCCATTGGGATTGGGTCACCACCGGCTTTGCCGCGGTGAGTTTGAGAAATATCAAGTAATTGTGCGGCACGTTTGGCATCATCAAAAAACAGTTCATAAAAGTCACCCATTCGATAAAACAGCAAAATATCTCGATGCTCTGCTTTTATTTTAAGATACTGCTGCATCATAGGGGTTTGTTGTTTTATAGTGTGCGGTGCATAAAGATCAAACGACATGTACTTACCCAAAGGCTGAATATGGAATTACATCAAGAGATTAAAACACTTGCTGCGAAATTAGGAGCTATTTTAACGGATAAACGCTTATGGATCACTACCGCTGAATCATGCACGGGCGGGGGCGTGAGTTATGCGCTTACTGATACGCCAGGAAGTTCTAATTATATTGACCGTGCTTTTGTCACCTACAGCAATCAGGCAAAGCATGAACTACTTGGTGTTAACGAGCAAACATTAAACACCTACGGTGCCGTAAGTGAACAAACTGTCCTTGAAATGGCACCGGGTGCTGCAAAAGCAGCAAAAGCTGATATTGCGGTTGCGGTTTCTGGTATTGCAGGCCCTGGAGGTGCGACACTGGATAAGCCCGTGGGGTTAGTCTGGTTTTGTATTCATTTTGCAGGGAAAAACTATTCGAGCAAGCAGGTTTTTTCTGGGAATAGAGCAAATATTAGAGAGCAAGCTATTGTTTATTCAATAGAAAAAGTAATTGAATTGATAAAATCAGAAAATTAGCTTGATACTGTGATTTCATACAGTATACTGTCTGCATTAGCCGGATTTGGAGAACAGAATGAACGATAACAAACAAAAAGCGTTGGACGCTGCTTTATCACAAATTGAACGTCAATTTGGTAAAGGTTCAATTATGAAATTGGGTGATAATAAAGCCCTTGATATTGAAGCTATCTCGACAGGTTCACTTGGTATTGATATCGCGTTAGGTATAGGTGGTTTACCGACAGGCCGTATCGTTGAAATATATGGTCCTGAATCATCAGGTAAAACAACGCTTACTTTACAAGTTATCGCTCAAGCTCAAAAGCAAGGTAAAACATGTGCGTTCGTTGACGCTGAGCATGCACTTGACCCTGTGTATGCACAAAAACTAGGTGTAAACATTGATGAGTTACTTGTTTCCCAACCAGATACGGGCGAGCAAGCATTAGAAATTTGTGACATGTTAGTACGTTCAAGCGCTGTAGATGTAGTGATTGTTGACTCGGTTGCTGCACTGACACCAAAAGCTGAAATTGAAGGCGACATGGGTGACTCACATATGGGCCTACAAGCTCGTTTAATGTCGCAAGCACTTCGTAAGTTAACGGGTAACATTAAACGCTCAAATACACTGTGTATTTTCATTAACCAAATCCGTATGAAAATTGGTGTTATGTTTGGTAACCCAGAAACAACTACGGGTGGTAATGCGCTTAAGTTTTACGCTTCTGTACGTTTAGATATTCGTCGCATCGGCTCAGTGAAAGAAGGTGACGAAGTCGTTGGTAATGAAACCCGCGTGAAAATCGTTAAGAATAAAGTTGCGCCGCCATTTAAACAGGCTGAATTCATCATTATGTACGGTGAAGGTATCTCTAAACATGGCGAGCTAATTGATTTAGGTGTTAAGCATAAACTTGTTGAAAAGTCAGGTGCTTGGTACAGCTATAATGGTAATAAAGTCGGCCAAGGTAAAGCTAACTCAATTAAGTTCTTAAAAGATAACCCTGAGATCGCAGATGAAATCGAAGGCAAACTACGCGAGATGCTATTACTGCAAGCCACTGTACAACCAGAAGATGGTGAAGATGCAGGCTTAATCGCAGAAGATGAGCTATAAATCGTTTTAAAGAGTATCGTTAAGCGTGATTTGACCCGCACTTAACAAAAGAAAGCCGCTACCCTATGTAGCGGTTTTTTTATGGCTGAAATAGTCTGTGGCCGCGTGTTGTTTATTTGAATGCTCGCGGGGTAAACCCGTTGCTATAAGATGGCGTAGTCGCGGTTTTATATCGCGCTTAAGATTTAGTTGTTTTTTGGGCTGTTGCGGGGTAAACCCGTTGTTACAAGGTGGCGTAGTCGCGATTTTATATCGCGCTTTAGTTTAGGTTGTTTTTTTGGGTTATCGCGGGTAAACCCGCTGCTATAAGATGGCGTAGTCGTGGTTTTATATCGCGTTTCGGGTTACGTGTTTATTTGATTGGTCGCGGGGTAAACCCGTTGCTATAAGATGGCGTAGTCGCGATTTTATATCGCGCTTTAACTTGAGTTGTTTTTGGGTTGTTGCGGGGTAAACCCGTTGTTACAAGATGGCGTAGTCGCGGTTTTATATCGCGCTTAAGATTTAGTTGTTTTTTGGGCTGTTGCGGGGTAAACCCGTTGTTACAAGGTGGCGTAGGCGCGGTTTTATATCGCGTTTTAGGTTAAGTTGTTTTTTGGGCTGTCGCGGGGTAAATCCGCAGCTACGGGGCGTAGCTGCGATTTTATAGCACGTTTAATAGGATTATTAAAAACGCTAAAGCAAGATTATAGCTGCCAGTTTAATGACATAGCATAACCGCGTGGTGCACCGTAGTAACCTTGCTCCCAGAACAAGCTGTGAAGGTATTTCTCATTGGTTACGTTGTTGATATTAAAGTTAACACTCACATTATCATTAATGTCATAGGTTGCCATCAGGTTTAGTAAGCCATAGGCATCTTGTTTTGTGACCGGTACCACACCTGAAGGCTGTGTCGGTTGCACACGTTGCGTGTCATCCTGCCACTGGTAATTTAAACCAAAGGTTAGGCCATCTATTTGAGGTACTTTCTGGGTTAAAGCAAGTTTAACTTGATTCTCTGGTGTGTAATCTTTTACTAACTCATCACCATCGATATTTAAGTTACTATAGCTAAAGCTAGCACTAAGTGTGTCGTTGAGTCGGCCACTCATTTCTATTTCAAAACCGTCACTATTGATGCCATCTGCACCATAGTAGCGTGTGTCATCTGGTTGAGAACCAGCAATAGCGATAGCTAGGCCTTCTTGCTTAGCATCGAAATACGCAAAGGTCACGAATAAGTTGTCATCGAGTAATTGTGCTTTCAAGCCGATTTCGCTGCTTTTACCTGTGATTGGATCTAGGTAATCTCCGTTAATATCACGCTCTGTTTGTGGTACAAAAGTTTCTGTGTAGCTTGCATATGTAGAGAAACGTTCGTTAATGTCATACACTACACCGTAATAAGGTACAGTTTGATCACTGTCTTTATCTTTCGCTTTTCCATATGACTCGCCCTCAGTTTCCCAGTTTACATGGCTAACACCCGCTAAGAAACTCAATGAGTCTGTGGCACGAATTCGTGTAGAAATATAAGCAGAACGCTGACGACTTGTAATATCAGCACCTGTTAAACCATCATCAAATGTCGGTGTGGGTGCTGTGCCATCCCAACCGCCAAGTTCAGGCATGCGAGGGAAGCCATTTTCATTATCATAAAGAGACATATCATCGTTATCCATATCCGCTTGGTTTACACCAAACGATAGGTCGTGCTCCATGCCAAATAAGTCGAACTTACCAGTTGCATAGATATCTAAAATATCGTGCTTATCTTTATGATCATATTCGCTTGCGTAACCTATTAAGCCTAAACCTGTTTCTCTATCAGGTGTTTTATAGACATAAAAAAGCTCTGAATCTTGCTCATTTTCTAAGTGCGCATAGCTTGCTTTTAAAAACCAAGTATTCGTAATTGCTTGTTCAATTGATAAGAACAGCTGCTCTGTTGTGTTGTTCCAGTAAGACCAGTCAGATGCTGTACTGGTTGATTCATCAAAGTTAGTTGCTGAGCCATCGCTATAATAAAGAGGGAGTGCACCCCATAATGGGCTATCTGCATCTTTTTTCTGGTTAACGTAGTTAGCCGTTACTACCGTGCTATCCGTTAACTGGCCTTCGTAAGCAAGGTAGTAAATTGTTTTATCTTGCTCATAGCGGTCAAGGTAAGACTCTGCTTTATGTTTGGTAAATACAGCACGCACAGCGTGATTTTCATTTAGTGCAGTTGATGCATCAAGCTCTAAGCGTTTGCTATCCCAAGAGCCGTACGATACAGATGCATTGACTTGTGTTTGATAAGTAGGGCGTTTTAAAACCATATTAACAGTTGCAGATGGGTTACCTGCACCTGTCATTAAACCATTGGCGCCACGGACAATTTCAACGCTATCGAAAATTGAGGTATCTAAAGTTCCCTGGATAGAGCCGTTGTCTTGTGGCATACCCATGCCGTTAACCTGAAAGTTTGTTATCTCAAAACCACGTGCTTTAAAGTAGGTACGATCAGTTTCAATTTGCTCAACAGTGACACCTGGTGTACTTTCAAGGACTGAGTTCAGATCATCAAGTGAAAAGTCATTCATTAATGCACGAGATACAACAGAGATAGACTGGGGTGTTTCTTTTATTGTTAGCCCAAGTTTTGTTGCAGATTGCGCTTCTTCAGTGATGTAGTTTTTATGGTGCTGACCATAAACAGCTATTTTTTCAATAGGTTGTTCTTTTTCTTGTGCAGCGAAAGCGTGGCCACTTAATAGTGCTGAAGTCACTAAGCTTAATTGTGAAAGGCGCAAAAATTTAGTTGATGACATGCAAATTCCCAAATAGTTCAATTCAGATTGTAAATTAATGCGTAATGTAATCTAAATGAAAATGGTTTGCAATTAGGTTTGTCGGTGTTGGCTTAAAATAAACAAAAAAAGCGGCCGAAGCCGCTTCAGGAAGTAAAACTGATTAGGGATTAAAAAACGTATTTTGCAGAGAACTGCAAGCGATCCATATCGCCATCTGTGCCACTTTCTAGTTCACGCTCAGCATGTTTATACTCAACACCAAACGTAAGCTTTTTAACAGGTGAGTATAAGATATTTGCACTATAGCTTTGACTGGTTTCTGTAGGATCGCCAGAGATCGCAAATAAGTCACTATTATTGTCAGCAGAGAAGAATGAATAAAGGAATGTTGAACGCCATTGGCTATTCCAATGTTGCTGATAGGCAATAAAGCCTGATGTTGAATCAATGGCATCAAGATCATCACCATCAAGCACGGCACCATGAGCAACATTTAAACCCACGTAGCGACCTAAGCCTGAACCCTGTGTCAGCATAAATTTAAGGTTGTTTTGACCAAAGTTTACTTTACCAGACGCGCTAATACCAAATGAAGACTCATCGGCATCAATACCATTCTTTTTATAGGTTAATTGGCGTGCAAGACCTGTCACAACTAACTCACCCCAATCCGCTTTGTGAGTATAACGGGCTGTAAAATCAGGCATTGCGGCATCATCGGTTGCAACGCGAGCACCACCTTGTGTGGTAATGGTACTTTCAGGGTTTTCGATTGAAAAAGACCAACTACCCGTTGTGTACCTTGCCTGAGCTTGGCGAGCAAACACAGTGCCTTCTGCTGGACCAACAAAATCAAGGGTTTCTGGAAGAGCACCTACGTTTTGGAAGTTCGACCATGCTTGACCGAATAACCAACCGTCATACGTGACATAAGCTTGTCGAATACGTGGTGCATATGAATTAGTAACGCGCTCATTACCACCAGGTGCTGATGCTAGAAAGTCGATCTCAATCTTTGTATTTATGGTTTTTCCGTTATCTAATTTGGTTGCGGTACCAAAATTGAAACGTGATTGACGGGCGTGCATATCAAAGACAGCATCATTGTCTGCGTCAGGTCCAACAGGAGTCGTACTTGGCACGTAAAAATCGCGACCAACGCTTGAACCGTCTGGTATACCTGATGAGTAATCACTCCACATTGCATCGAGTTTTACATAACCGCCATAGGTGATATCAGTATTACCTATGGTGGCTGCGTGTGCTGTGCCTGTCAGCGCACAAAGTACTGCTGATGCAGTTAATGTCTTCAAGGCTGTTACTTTTCTTGTTGTCATAATGTGTATTCCTGTCAAAGCTACTTGTATGTTGTTGTATCACTGTTGTTTAAGAAGTGATTTCTCTCAATTATCTATTGGTCTATTAGACTAAGGTGGTACTAATACTAATGAGCAACAAAGTTTGTTTAAATTAAGGTAGTTAGTCAGATGTATTAGTACATTGGACTTGATTATAGAAGGTGATTACGAAGTTTTTTGTTTATTGGTGAGATATACAACTAAGGTCTAATATTTTAAGTCGCTTTGCTGAGTGATCCTTGAAGTAAGCCTTTGGCAAGTAATTAACATGGAGACGACAACAATGTCACAAAGTATCTATCCAGTTCCAGCGCATATCAAGAATGCAGCACTCGTTGATAACGATAAATATAATACACTGTATAAGCAATCTATTGATGACCCAGAAGGATTCTGGCGAGAGCACGGTAAACGTCTTGATTGGTCGACCCCTTATAATAAAGTAAAGAACACGTCATTCGATAAAGGTCACATTAATATTCGTTGGTATGAAGACGGACAATTGAATGCCTCTTATAACTGTATCGATCGTCACCTTGCTAAAAATGCAAACAAAACGGCCCTGATTTGGGAAGGTGATAACCCTGAACAAAGCGAAAACATTAGCTATCAAAAGCTGCATGATGAAGTCGCAAAACTCGCCAATGGTCTTAAAAAATTAGGTGTTTCTAAAGGCGATCGCGTCGCTATTTATATGCCAATGACTCCACAAGCTATCTATGCAATGCAAGCATGTGCACGTATTGGTGCCATTCACTCTGTTGTATTTGGTGGTTTTTCTCCATCAGCGATTGCTGATCGAATTAACGACTCCGGCGCTAAGGTTGTAATTACTTCTGATGAAGGTCGTCGTGCAGGGAATTGCGTGCCACTTAAGGCAAACGTTGATGAAGCGGTATCACAAGATTCGGTAACCAGTGTGGAACATGTCATCGTGCATCAGTTAACGGGTGGCGATGTTGAGTGGAATAGCCATGATGTTTGGTGGCATGACCTAGTAGCAGATTTACCGGCAGAATGTGAACCTGAGCCAATGAATGCAGAAGATCCGCTTTTCATTCTTTATACTTCCGGTTCAACGGGTCAACCTAAAGGGGTTGTTCATACCACAGGTGGTTACCTTGTGTATGCATCAATGACCCACGAGTACGTATTTGACTTAAAAGAAGATGATATCTTTTGGTGTAGTGCCGATGTGGGCTGGATCACAGGTCATAGCTACATTGCATATGGTCCATTAGTTAATGGTTGCACTCAGGTTGTTTTTGAAGGTGTGCCTACTTACCCAACAGCAGGTCGTATGGGTGAAGTCATTGATAAACATAATGTTACTATCCTATACACTGCACCAACGGCTATCCGTGCTTTGATGGCGAAAGGCGATGAGCCAACGGCCACATCAAAACGTACTAGTTTACGTATTATGGGCTCTGTAGGTGAGCCAATTAATCCTGAAGCATGGGCGTGGTACTACGAGCATATCGGTAATGAAAATTGCCCAATCGTAGATACGTGGTGGCAGACCGAAACTGGCGGCATCATGATCACACCACTACCAGGTGCAACAGATATGAAGCCAGGTTCGGCAACACGTCCATTCTTTGGGATTGCGCCTGCATTGTATGATGCCGAAGGTAATACGCTTGAAGGGGCAGTTGATGGCAACTTAGTTATTTTAGATAGCTGGCCTTCACAAGCGCGAACAGTTTATGGCGATCATGAACGTTTTGAGCAAACCTATTTCTCAGCATACCCAGGTGTGTATTTTACAGGTGATGGTTGTCGTCGTGACGAAGATGGTTACTACTGGATCACTGGTCGTGTAGATGACGTGCTTAACGTATCAGGCCACCGTCTAGGTACAGCTGAAATCGAAAGTGCATTAGTTGCTCACGAAGCAGTTGCCGAAGCGGCTGTTGTTGGCTATCCACATGACATCAAAGGTCAGGGCATTTACGTGTATATTACACCAAATGAAGGCGTGACTGTCAGTGATGAGTTAACGGCAGAGGTACGTAACTGGGTTCGTAAAGAGCTAAGCCCAATTGCATCACCAGATATGATCCAATGGTCGCCAGGCCTACCGAAAACACGTTCTGGTAAAATCATGCGTCGAATTCTACGTAAAATCGCGGCAAATGAGCACCAACAGTTAGGTGATACTTCAACACTGGCCGATCCGAGTGTGGTTGATGAGTTAATCGAGAACAGATTAAATCGTTAAAAATGCGTTAAAAACTTGATTAGAAGTTGATTCTAAACGTAGTATATCGGCTGTCACTTAGAAATAGGTGTCAGCCGAATTTATTAGGAGTGAACCATGAGTCAGTTTTTAATAGCGGACGATCATCCGTTATTTCGTGAAGCGCTGAAAGGGGCATTGAGTGCGAAGTTCGCTGATTTAGAAGTGTTTGAATCGGAAAACTTTGATACCACATTGCAAGTGCTTAGCGAACAAGAAGATCTTGATATTCTACTGCTAGACCTTCACATGCCAGGTAATGGCGATTTATACGGCCTTATTCGTATTCGCGAAGACTATCCAAGCTTACCCATAGCAGTGGTGTCAGGTAGTGAAGACATCAATATTGTTTCTAAAGTGATGGGATATGGTGCGATGGGGTTTATACCTAAATCATCATCATCAGATGATATTGCTATAGCCATTAACCATATTCTTGAAGGGGATGTATGGTTACCCATTGAGCTTAAAGATAAAGTCGCTGCGGTTGATGGCGAAGACAAAGAAATAGCCGCTCAGGTAGCCTCATTAACACCACAACAATATAAAGTGTTGCAGTACTTACACGAAGGCTTATTGAATAAACAAATCGCTTATGAATTACATATTTCTGAGGCCACGGTAAAAGCACATATTACCGCTATTTTCAGAAAACTTGGTGTATATAACCGCACTCAAGCGGTCCTTATTGCCTCAAAACTTCAACTTGATCCTATTGAGTCGAACTCGTAATTAGATAATAAAAATAATAAAGAGGCGATTAGCCTCTTCATTAAAATGACTTAAGCAAATACCACGGTGCGATTACCGTTAATAAACAGTTTATGCTCAGAGGCTAACTGTAAGGCTTTGCAAAAAACTGTTTTTTCTACATCTTTCCCCATTTTTGCCATCATTTCTGCGGTATCAGCATGACTAACATGGGTTATATCTTGCAAAATAATTGGCCCTTCATCGAGCTCATTATTAACAAAGTGAGCTGTTGCACCAATGATTTTTACGCCACGTTCAAAAGCCTGATGATAGGGTTTTGCACCGATAAATGCCGGTAAAAATGAGTGGTGGATATTGATTATTTTACCTTCAAAGCGAGCGACAAACTCAGGGCTTAAAATTCGCATATACTTAGCAAGGCCAATAATATCAGGTTGGTAGCTGGCAATTAGGTCACCCACTTGCTGATCGTGCTCTGCACGGCTCAACCCTTCATGAGAAACAACATGAAATGGCACATCAAAGCCGGCTGCCAAAGGGGCTAAGTCTGGATAGTTAGCGATAACGGCTAATACTTCAATATTCAGGGCTTTTTCAAATTGTTTGAGTAAAACCCCCCCCAAACAATGTGCTTCTTTAGTGGCAAGCAACACAACTTTGGTTTTCTCGCTGCTATGCAGTGCAAGCTCAGCACCATCTGGAAGTAAGGTTGCAAGCCTAGGTAAAAAGTTATCTGACACCGTGCCACTTAACTCAGTACGCATAAAAAAGCGCTTAGCGTCTTTGTCAACAAACTCATTATTACGTGTGATATTTAAATTATGCTCATGACAAAGGCCTGTGATTTTGGCAATTAAGCCAACATCATCATCGCATTGCGTGGTTAAAATCGTGTTCATAGTCCTCATTCTAATCCCGTTTTTGTGGCCTTTATTATTTGCTAATTTTTAAGTGCTGCATAGCGCAATTTCAACTATCTAATAATTAATTTCAGAATAGCCTAGTCCAATTCACTGTATTACAAAGAGTACTTGTTATTGGTGGTTTGAATGAAAGTGAGGTTTTTGTGAGTAGGATTTAAGTTTTCATTATAGATCAGGATGACGTAGCAGATTCTGACTTTAACATGACATTAAAGCGAACACTCATCGATCAACCTTAACAGATTTGGTTCCGTACCTTCGTTGCTTTACTTACGCTAAGTGTTTATTGTAGAGATAATTAGGGCGTTTGCTTTATAGACACAAGGATGATGTATGGATGAGGGTATTGCGTTAATAGTGTTACTGGTTGCTGTAATTCTATTTGGGTCAGTGGCGGGTATTGTTGCCCTGTTTCAGCTTTCAAATTTAAGAAAAGAAGTGATAGCGTTAAGGAAGACGATTTCGTCAAAGGCGTATCAGCCGCATCTTGCTGATGAAGCTAAAGTATCAGCTCATGTTGAATCGCAATTAAGAGAGCATGTACAGCCTTCACCCACTAACACAGAGCCTGACTCAACCACTCTTGAACAACTTAAAGTTGATTCTCATACTGTTAAACCTAGCGTTTCAAAACAGCCTAAGCCAGATTATTTCTCGCCAATTATTGCTCGATTTAAAGCCAATTGGTTAACGTGGGTAGGAGCAATAGCGCTGGCGTTTGGTGGGATTTTCCTTGCCCGTTATTCACTCGAAGCTGGTTTATTATCAGAATCAATGCGGGTTATTTTAGGGGCCGTGTTTGGTGTAAGTTTAATTACGGTCGCCGAGGTGTTACACCGAAAAGGGATTGTTTTTGAAGGATTTAGTAACTACATACCTGCGGCACTTGCTAGTGGCGGCTTTATAAGCTGTTTTGCTTTAACTTTACTTGCTTATTCACATTACGAATTATTACAGCCTTTATCTGCGTTTGGTATTTTGACCTTTGTATCTCTGGTTGCCAGTTGGATGGCATTAAGGTTTGGCCCACTGCTCGCAGTTATCGGCATAATTGGCGCCTACAGTGTGCCGATATGGGTAAGCACAGGAAGCAATGACTTTATTGCCTTACTGACCTATGTTGGTTTTGTTACTGTATCAGCCTCTTTAGTGGCTCATTATGTGAAACGCCATTGGTTATGGTATTTGCTATGGGCTGGTCACTTGGGTTGGTTTTGGTTGGTGGCTGTCACTGCATCAAGCCATTTTTTATGGTTTATTAATCTGTATGCGGCTTTGAGTATTCTACTATTGATTGCGATACCGCGTTTAGGGTTAAAGCTCAGGCAGGTAGAGCATCGCCCTTATCGCTTTACAAAAATGCTAAGGCAACTGCCAGATACTCCTTTACTACTGGCAATTATTTCCCCTGTTCTTTTATTAATGAGCACTACCAATGCACTGCTTGTATGGCAGCTTAGTACTTTATTATTTGTTGTTTTATTACTGTTTTTGATTTTAAAAAATAGTGTATGGGATAACTGGCTACTGCTCGCTTTGGCATGTGTTGTAATATTATTGCTTGCACAAAACAACACTGTTGATTTTTCAGAACAGCTTTTTGTTTTTAGGCAAAACTACGGAGTAGGGCTGTTTTTTAGTGCGTTGTTTTTAAGTTATGGGTGGTACTTTACAGGCAAGTATCCAAAACGTTTAGGGTTTACATTAATCGCTTCACTATCAACCTTTGTGATTGTAGCGAGTTTATATTTAATTACCCCTGACCATGCTTTAATGAGCGCTTATCCGCTATGGTGTGTTGTGTTGTTAGCGGTCAGTGCGCTGCAATTTAAACTCTCAGCAAATAACAACCATCCTTTGCAGGTATTCTGCTACTGGCTTGGTGCTAATGCTAATATTAGTTTAGCACTAACTATGCTACTTGAAGGAAGTAGTTTAACCCTCGCATTAACGGTGCAAGTGCTATTGATTAGTTTTTATGTGAACAAGCACAGCATCACAATGCCAAGTTGGCCACTAAAAGCGTTAGTGGCAGGTTTACTCGCACGCTTGAGTGTAGCCCCTTGGTTAGTGGATTATAATGATACAAACCTGTTTGGTGTTCACTGGAGTCTCATTGTTTACCCTGTCAGTGCATGTTTGTTTTACTGGGCCGCAAGGTTTTGGCATCAACAACCTCTTCGAGTGTGGTTAGAAGGCGCCACTTTACATTGTATTGCTTTGTTTATAACGACTGAAACAAGTTATCAATTGGTGGGACGTTACCCTGATTTTGAGAATTTATCGGTGTATGAACACATTCTACTTGCCTGTAACTGGGGCGTGTTAGGCTGTGTGTATTTATTGCGTTCAAGGTTTACTCAACACTTGGTAAGGCTTTATCAGGCTGGGGCGATTGTACTTTTAACACTGGCTGGTTTATTTGCATTAAAACTACTCACTGCGTTGAATCCTTTCTTTGAGCCTATAAATATCGGTCAGTGGCCAATTATTAACTGGTTATTACTGCTCTGGTTGGTGCCTGCATTAATAACCTTATGGGTTGCAAAGTTAATAAAGCCTATTAATACTAAATTGGTTAAGCCATTAATTTGCCTCGCAGGTGCTTTTCTTGCACTTTATATTAATGCTGAAATACGCCACAGCTGGCAAGGTGAGCTTATTAATTTAGCGCAGTCGACCTCAGACGCCGAACTGTATACATATTCGTTAATATGGTTATTGATAGGTGCATTAGTGGTGATTGCGGGGCACTTGCGCTCTATCGTTGATCTGCAAAAGCTTGGACTAGGGTTACTGGCCTTAGTGGTGTTGAAGGTATTCTTGATTGATATGGCAAATCTAACAGGGCTGCTAAGGGCTGTGTCATTTATTGGCTTAGGTATTTCATTGGTTGCACTAAGTTGGCTGTTTCAAAAATTTAAGGCAAAGCCACACGCTTTGCCTTAAAGAGAGAGTAGGTTATGCACTGTGATTAAGCAGTGCTTTTAACTTCGCTGGTTTTACAGGCTTGCTGAGATAGTGGATGTTCTCAGCTTTTGCTTGTTGTTTAAGCGCTTCATCACGTACAGCGGTAATTAAAATTGCCGGAACAGGGCTTTGCCAAATTTCACGTAATGTTTTGATTAACGTAATGCCGTCACAGTCGTGACCAAGCTGATAATCCATCAGGATTACATCTGGGGCACGATGATCTTTAGCATATGCCATAATCGCATTTACGTTATCGAATAACTGATAATTAGCTTGCCATTTTTGTAGAAGGCTTGCCATTGCATTAAGGTTTTCAGGGTCATCATCTACTGCGACAATATTCATGGCAGAGCGGTTTTCCATGCCTTTTTTCGGCGTTTGTTTTTGTTGTATAAACTGTCTCTCTCCATAAGGGACTTCAATACTAAAGCGGCTTCCTTTACCTAGGTTTGAGCTTACATCTAAGCGTAAAGACAATAAGTCTGCCATTCTTTTTACCACGCCTAAGCCAAGACCGACCCCTTTATTGTCACCTGCTTCAATACGATAAAAGTCGTTGAAAATTTTTGCTTGTTCCAACTGTGATATGCCAGGACCTGTATCCCATACTTCAATACGAAGATGGTGTTTTCGTTTACGACACGCAATTAATACTCTTCCTTTATCAGTGTATTTTACTGCATTAGAAACAAGGTTTTGAATAATTCGGCGCAGATAAGTGATGTCGCTATGTACAATGATCCCTGCAGAGCGCACTGTGAGTTTCAAGCCTTTTTCACTCGACATAATTGCGTATTCATTTTTAAGGGGGGCAAGAATATCGTCAATACTAAAATGGCGTGGAGTTGGCGTCATCGCACCTTGTTCTAGCTTCGCTATTTCAAGTAATGCAGACATCAGGTGGACGGTTGAATCTAAACTTGCACCGAGTTTTTCAAAATTGTTTAAGTTATTACTCGAGAGGGTTTTGTCATCAATGGCTGCTAAATAAAGTCGAGCAGCATTAAGCGGTTGTAAGATATCGTGACTGGCCAGTGCCAAAAAGCGAGTTTTACTGTCATTCGCTTGCTCAGCTTCTTTTTTAGCCAAAGTGAGTGCTTGCTCAGTTTGTACTCGACTGTCAATTTGCGCTTGCAGATCTTTGTTAATCGTTCGTATTTCTTGCGTTCGTGCTTCGATACGGTTTTCAAGATCCATATTGACTTCCTCAAGAGCGTTTTGGGTTTCAATATGCGCTGTTATATCTGAAAAACTGGTCACAAACCCACCATCAGGCAGTGGGTTGCCTATCATCTCAAAGACTTGGCCATTACGACGGTGACGAATAAAGTGGTGTGGGCTGCCATTTTTAAGGTGTTGCACGCGTTTTTCTACATGCCGTTCTATCTCCCCTGGGCCGCACTCTCCGCGTTCTGCGTTGTAACGGATCACCTCTTCAATCGCTTGGCCTACTTCTAAAAAGCCCTCAGGGTAGTGGAACATTTCTGCGTAGCGTTTATTCCAAGCAACCAAGTTGAGTTCTTTATCAACAACTGAAATACCATGACTGAGATTTTCAAGCGAGGTGAACAACAGGTTTTGATTAAATTGCAGTGCTTGCGTTGTTTCGTCAAAGAAATTGACGACCTCTTCAAACGCCATGCGTTTCCCTGAGGCTACGGTATGAATAAGCGCTTGGGCAGACGATGCGCCTAGTACGCCTGTTAAAGCGCGCTCACAATAGGCAATAAACTCAGGCTCTGGGTGAGCATTGTTGTCATCAAGTTTATTGCTTAATGCAAAGTGTGCAAGTACCTGTTGACTGCGCTGAATACCCAAGAAGGTTTGTAATAGTACTTTAAAGTCGTATACCGTGGCTTTAACGTTCTTATTTAAGCGTCTTGCAAATACCGCTTGCTCTTTCGGGTTTACAAATGCAGCGGCTTGAATCTTATCTATTAAGCGCTCATCAGCACCCAGTGAAAAGCTAATATAACAGCCGATATTCGCAAATAATGCGATTAGCGTACCTCGTGTTATAAGTGTTTGCTGTAACTCGGCATCTAGGCTGTTACCCGCATCTAAAATAGGCAGCATTAAAAATAGAATCCAGCAAATAACACCTGCAAGCAAACCAGCATACACACCATAAGCATGGCCTTTACGCCAGTATAGGCCACCGACGATAGCAGGCAGTAATTGTGAAACCAGTGAAAAGGCAACCAAGCCCATGCTTGCCAGCGCTTTACCATGGCCAAACCATTGCTGGTAGAAATAAGATAAGATCAAAATGCCAGCAATAGTGAAGCGTCTCACAAGTAAAATCTGTGATTTATAACTACTTGTTATGAGGTTACGTTTAAACTTACGACGCAACATTAAAGGTAAAACCACATCGTTTGAGATCATGGTACTTAAGGTAAGTGTAGCGACCACAATCATCGCTGTTGCAGCAGATAAACCGCCAATAAAAACAAAGGTGGTTAAAAACGCGTTTTCATGTATTAAAGGCAGTGCTAACACAAAGCTATCGGGTGAAAAGCCACTACCAATACCAGGATGAATAGCCGCTGTCGCAATCGGAAAAATCATTGCCGCCGTTAACAGTAAATAAAGTGGAAATGCCCAACGTGCGGTATAAAGGTGACGTTTGTCTTGGTTATCAACAACGGTCACATGAAATTGCCTTGGCAAACAGATTATAGCGGCTGCGGCCATTAAAGACTGGCCAATAAAATTGAAGCTCAGAAAATCAAAGTTATGCCAATGCTGCCAAATAGAGCCTGTTAATTGCTCAGTTTGCACCGTACTCAAATTAAATAATGTGTATAAAGCAAGTCCCGCAACGGCAACCAAAGCTAGTAATTTCACCATAGATTCGAATGCAACAGCGAGCATCAGCCCTGAGCGATATTCGGTTACATCCACTTTTCGTGTGCCAAAAAAGATAGCAAACATTGCCATGATTAAGGTCGCCGACAGTGCCAGCATAGAACCCGAAATACGGCTATCATTTTGCAATAATAAAAAGCTACTACTAAGTGCTTTGAGTTGTAAGGCGATATAAGGGATAGTCGCAAGTAAGGCTATGATAGTAACCATAATTGCAGTAGTTTGACGTTTGCCATAGCGGGCTGAAATAAAGTCGGCAATAGTGGTGATATTTTGTTTTTTACTGACTAAAACGAGTTTACGTAAAAAGCCCTGACCGAAGAAAAACAGCAGCGCAGGACCGATTAAAATAGGCAGGTAGTTCCAACTACTGGTAGCAGCTGTGCCCACCGAACCATAGTAAGTCCAAGACGTACAGTAAATCCCTAAAGAGAATGAGTATACAAAGGGGTGATGGCTAATACGTTTTGCTAATGGAGTGGTTTTATCCCCCCAGTTAGCTAGCCAGAACAACACGCCAATGTAGGCGAGTGCAACAAAAATAAGCGCAGCTGTCATGTCTAAATTCAGTAATTATTGTAATAACTCTACCTTATCAGAATTATCAATAATTTCGATGTGTTGATTTTTTCTATATACAAAGTTTTATATTTAACTTATTGAAAAACATTGTCTTTAATGTTTTTTTGTATTTTTATTAGACTAATGTCGCAGATCATTCGTTTTTGCTATTTTCAGTATTTCGCAGATTTATAATTACAGGTTAACTCTTTGTTAAATATTGCTTTTTACTGACTGTTTACAAATGCGATTTTACAGTTTACGTAAACGTAAACTGGTTGTTACGACTATGGTATCAATTCCATATTGCTGAACCCTTGCTAACTTAGTTTATGACAACTAATACCACTCATTACATTGGTAATGTATAAGGGGATAAAAATGGCTTTTAAAGATGAAGAACAAGCAAAAGCTTATTGGGCGGAAAATATTTCACTGCTATTTAAACTGTTAGCAGTGTGGTTTGTCGTCTCATTTGGTTTTGGCATTTTATTGGTAGATGTACTGAACGAAGTACGTTTTTTTGGGTTTAAACTCGGCTTCTGGTTCTCCCAGCAAGGCGCAATTTACACCTTTGTTGCTTTGATTTTTGTTTACGTTTTCAAAATGAATACGTTAGATAAAAAATACGGCGTAGACGAATAGGAGCTAAGCAATGGATGTTCAAACACTCACGTTTATTATTGTCGGTTTAAGCTTCGCGCTTTACATCGGCATCGCAATCTGGGCCCGTGCAGGGTCAACAAATGAATTCTATGTTGCTGGTGGCGGTGTTCCACCACTGGCCAATGGTATGGCAACGGCCGCTGACTGGATGAGTGCAGCATCGTTTATCTCAATGGCGGGTATCATCTCGTTTGCGGGTTATGATGGTGGTGTATATCTAATGGGTTGGACAGGCGGTTACGTACTTCTTGCTTTATGTCTTGCGCCTTACCTTCGTAAGTTTGGCAAGTTTACGGTGCCCGATTTCATTGGTGATCGTTATTACTCACAAGCAGCACGGATTGTGGCAATATTATGCGCCATCTTTATTTGTTTTACATACATTGCAGGTCAAATGCGTGGTGTAGGTGTTGTATTCTCTCGCTTTTTAGAAGTTGATATTGAGACCGGTGTTTACATTGGCATGGTGATTGTTTTTTTCTACGCTGTATTAGGCGGGATGAAAGGCATTACATATACGCAAGTAGCGCAGTATTGTGTACTGGTATTTGCTTACCTTGTTCCAGCAATCTTCATTTCAATGATGATGACGGGTCACTTCTTCCCACAAACAGGGTTTGGTGCAACGTTAAGTGATGGCTCAGGACAGTTTGTACTTGATAAACTTGATGGGCTCAGTACTGAACTCGGCTTTGCGCAATATACCGAAGGCTCGAAGAGCATGATTGATGTATTCGCAATCACAGGTGCGTTAATGGTTGGTACTGCGGGTCTGCCTCACGTAATCGTTCGTTTCTTCACTGTTCCTCGTGTTAAAGACACACGTATCTCAGCGGCATGGACGCTTGTTTTCATTGCTATTGTTTATACAACTGCACCTGCTGTTGCATCGTTTGCCCGTGTAAACATGATCGATACAATTAATGGTAAAGATGGAAGCGGTACAGAGTATGCTGAAGCGCCAGCATGGGTTAAGAACTGGGAAAGAACAGGCCTTATTACCTTTAATGATAAAAACGGTGACGGCAAAATGTTCTACTCAGCAGGTAAGATTGATGATCCAAACAGCGCTAATGAAGTGAATGTTGACCGCGACATCATGGTACTTGCAAACCCTGAAATTGCAGACTTACCAGCATGGGTGATTGCATTAGTTGCAGCGGGTGGTATCGCAGCAGCGCTATCAACAACTGCAGGCTTACTATTGGTAATCTCGACCTCGGTATCCCATGACTTATTAAAACGTACCTTAAAACCAGATATTAGTGACAAACAAGAGCTACTTGCAGCGCGATTAGCGGCAATGATAGCGATTGTGATTTCAGCTTACTTTGGTATTAACCCGCCAGGGTTTGTGGCCTCGGTTGTTGCCTTTGCATTCGGCTTAGCAGCGGCGAGCTTCTTCCCAGCTATCATAATGGGTATCTTCTCTAAGAAGATGAATAAAGAAGGTGCAATCGCGGGTATGGTGACAGGTATTACTTTCACTGCGGCTTATATTATCTACTTCAAGTTCGTAAGCCCTGAGCTAAATGCGCCTGCACACTGGTTATTTGGTATCTCTCCTGAGGGGATCGGTCTAGTTGGTATGATTGTTAACTTTGTAGTGGCAGGTATCGTACTTAAACTAACGGCTGAAACGCCAGTTGAAATCCAAGAAATGGTTGAAAGTATTCGTAACCCGAAAGGTTCGAGCGCAGCGCACGCGCACTAAAAATGCCATTTATGAGAACACACTCTTGAAGGTTAAAAGCCCGACTTAAGTCGGGCTTTTTATTTATTTAAAACGGGAGTAGTGTAGATATTGCCCCATCGAATAGCGAGAATGACCATGAATACCGAGCAACAGGAAGTCGCCCAATTTGTGATGCAGCAAACCCCTTTTAATCAGCTTGATATGGCTGCCTGCGAGTACTTTGTTAACCATCTCGATATTATTTACCTTACCCGTGAGAATCAAAATCAGTGGTTAAGCTCAGAAAATCCAAAGTTGTTTTTGATTCGCTCTGGTGATTACGATTTGGTTGATGCAAAAGGCGATGTGATTGCTAAGTTGGCAACTGGCGATTACTTTGGCTTTCCCTCATTGCTAACAGGCGAGGCCATTCAAAATAGTATTTCTGTGCAAAAGGAAGGCATTGTCTACATGTTAGGCCAAGCGGCATTTGACTATTTGCGTCGTGAATACAAAGTATTTGAGCAATACTTTGTGCGAGCTCACAAGAATCGCCTGCTTTCATCTCACTATAAGAGTCAAAATGAGAGTTGGTCTGAAAAGAAAATAGCGGAGTTGATGAACCGAAAAGCAGTCATCTCAGCACCTGATGCGAGCATTCGACAAATCGCTAAGAAAATGAAAAAACAGGGTGTCTCGTCGATTATGCTCACAGAAAATGAGCGTTTAGTGGGGGTCGTTACAGACAGAGACTTGCGCAACCGTGTATTAGCCGATGAGGTTGACCCACAAGAGTCTGTCAGCAGTATTATGACTGCTAAACCAAAGTTTATTTTTGAGAATAATCGGGTGTTTTCAGCGTTGCACTTGATGCTCAAATACAATATTCATCATTTACCTGTACTTGATGAGCACCATAAACCATTGGGTATGCTAACCAGCACTGATTTATTGCGTCAGCAAAAAAGTGACCCTGTGCAATTGATTGGTCGTATTTATAAAGCGCATAGTGTGGTTGACTTAAAACGCTATTCGCAAGAAATCCCGAGCTTATTAAAAGGTTTTTCGAATAATATCGATGATATCTCACTGATTGGTAAATTATTAAGTGGTTTAACTGATGCCTTGACCTCGCGCTTAATTCGTTTGTTTCAAGAAGATAATGGTGCTGCGCCAACCAGCTTTAGCTTTATTTGCTTTGGTTCGCAGGCCCGTGAAGAACAAACCCTGCATTCAGATCAAGACAATGGCTTACTGTTGCCAGATGGGTTAACTGAACAGCAGCAAGATTACTTCAGACGTATGGGCGAGTTTGTATGCGATCAGTTGACTGAATGCGGTATTAAACGTTGCCCAGGTAATATTATGGCGAGCAACCCACAGTGCAGAATGGGTATAAGTGCATGGACTGAAAAATTCTATAAATGGATTACCTCCCCCACGCCAGGGGCCATGCTCAATTGCAAAATATTTTTTGATTTACGGTTTATTGAAGGCTCAACAACCTTATATGCAAGCTTCTGTGAACAATTAAAACGTATTTCTAAAAATGACTTATTCTATGCGGCTATGGCCAGTGATATTAAAAATACACCTGTACCAATCGGATTGTTTAATCAATTTAAGCTAGAAAAAGATGACAAGCAGCATAAGTACCTTGATTTAAAAAAACGTGGTGTGGTGATCATCAACGATATAGTGCGTTTATATTCTCTCAAAGCGGGTATTCAGCGGGCTAATACGCAAGAGCGAATCGATGCCTTAATGAGATTTTCATTACTCAATAAAGATGATTTGTATAACCTAAAAGATTGCTGGCGTTTTTTAACGCAGCTGCGTTTAGGTACGCAAATAAATGAAGAAGGCCTACCGAGTAACTGCATTAATCCAAATGCCTTAAACTCCCTAGAGCGCCACCAATTAAAAGAAGCGTTTTACTTGGTTAAACAAGCACAGCAAGCTGCTGCCTTTAAATTTGCTCGCGGAAGTTTATAGGAGAGCACAATGGTAAAACGCTGGTTAAGTCGGTATTTAGCACGCAAGCAATTATTGGCGTCTAATGCCTATAAAGAACGCTACATTGTGATCGATATGGAATTAACAGGTCTTGACCCTCGCAAGCATGAAATCGTCTCTGTGGCGTGGGTGATGATAGAAGATCAATGTATTAAACTCAGCGGTGCTCAGCACTTAATAAATAAAGATGTGCAAAGTTTAGAGCAAAGCCCGATTTATCACGGTATTGCTAAGCAAGATATAGATGCAGGCGAAAGCTTAGAAACGATCCTTGGCAAGCTGCATGAGTATTTTGATGAGTGTATTTTGGTGTTTCATAATGCGGCGCTGGATTGGGGTTTTTTAAAACAAGCGTGTCGTAAGTTCGGTTTAAAGGCAAAAGCGCGTTTGATTCTTGATACTTTTGTGATTGAAAAAAAGCGCCTCCATAAACAAGGTCATGAAATTGGCCACGATGACTTAACTCTCAGCGAATGTCGCAAACGTTACAATTTACCGCATTACAGCTCGCACCATGCCCTTACTGATGCCATGGCAACTGCCGAGTTATTCTTAGCGCAGTGCCATCAAATCAGCCGGGGTAAACCATTAAAAGTAGGGGAGGTGGTTTGATTAGCAGGCGTTATTTGAAAAGGGTTAATCTCGAGGGAATTTTTGTTTTTGATGTAGAACACGCATGACACGTATTATGTCATCCTCGACCCAATAGGAAATAATCATCGAGATTTCAGGGATAATGAGCAGTCGCCCTTTGATGCATGTACGCTCTACGCCCATCTAAGTAGGTTCTACTTATGCTAGTATTAGCAGCTGTGTTTTGTTTAAAGGAATAATGTATGTTGCATAATATAACCAACACACAAGTGAGTGAGCACTTTGAAAAATACCCAGAACATGCTCGAATTCGTTTAATGGCGCTTCGAAGTTTTGTATTTAACATTGCCGCTGAACTAGAATTAGGTGATGTTCAAGAGTCTCTAAAGTGGGGAGAACCTAGTTATAGTATTAAAACAGGTAGCCCAATAAGGTTAGATTGGAAGTTAAAGTCTCCTACTAATTACTACCTCTTCTTTCATTGCCAAACCAAGTTAATTGATACCTTTCGTCAATTGTATAGTGAAACGTTGGTGTTTCAGGGAAATAGGGCAATTGTGTTATCACTCACTGAGCCTCTACCAGAAGCTGCAATTAAACACTGCTTGGAGATAGCTTTAACGTATCAGCAGCGTAAGAAATTACCTCTTTTAGGTGTATGAGAAAGTAAAACGCGATATAAAATCGCGCCTACGCTATAAATCAACTTCTTTTTCTGCAGACCTCTTATAAAAACTTCAAAGGTCGATTACCAAAACTGCGCCATCTAAAACATGCCAAGCAATTTTTATTTCACCTGACCTCTTATAAAAATGTGTCAGGTCGATTACCAAAACTGCGCCATCTAAAACATGCCAAGCAATTTTTATTTTGGCTGACCTCTTATAAAAATGTGTAAGGTCGATTGCCAAAACTGCGCCATCTAAAACACGCTAAGCAATTTTTATTTTGGCTGACCTCTTATAAAAATGTGTCAGGTCGATTACCAAAACTGCGCCATCTAAAACACGCTAAGCAATTTTTATTTTGGCTGACCTCTTATAAAAATGTGTCAGGTCGATTACCAAAACTGCGCCATCTAAAACACGCTAAGCAATTTTTATTTTGGCTGACCTCTTATAAAAATGTGTCAGGTCGATTACCAAAACTGCGCCATCTAAAACATGCCAAGCAATTTTTATTTCACCTGACCTCTTATAAAAATGTGTCAGGTCGATTACCAAAACTGCGCCATCTAAAACATGCCAAGCAATTTTTATTTCACCTGACCTCTTATAAAAATGTGTCAGGTCGATTACCAAAACTGCGCCATCTAAAACACGCTAAGCAATTTTTATTTCACCTGACCTCTTATAAAAATGTGTCAGGTCGATTACAATACCGCCATCTAAAAGGCAGCTGCCTTTATCTGCAAGCAACTAGAGTGGATTTTCTTCTTCATGGCAATCAAACTTGCAATTAACGGTTTTGGTCGGATTGGGCGCAACATCGTCCGTGCTTTGTACGAATCAGGGCTTGAAGATCAGATTAAAATTGTCGCTATTAATGAACTAGCCGACCCAAAGGGCATTGCCCATCTCCTTAAATACGATACATCTCATGGTCGTTTTTCATTTCCTGTTAATCTAGGTGAAGATACGCTAACAGTCGCTAATGATTCTATAGCACTGTTTGCTGAAGAAAACCCCGCTGAGTTGCCTTGGCAAACCCTTGGCATTGATGTAGTGCTTGAATGCACAGGAGTATATCACTCACGAGAGCATGCTGAGCTACACTTAAATGCCGGTGCAAAAAAAGTATTATTTTCGCAGCCAGCTGATGCCGATGTTGATGCCACCATAGTATATGGTATTAATGACGATGAATTAAAAGCAGAGCACACAATCGTTTCTAATGGCTCATGCACAACTAACTGTATTGTGCCAGTTATCAAAGTATTAGATGACGCATTTTCAATTGAATCTGGGGCAATTACGACCATTCATGCGTCGATGCATGACCAACAAGTGATTGATGCATATCATCATGATTTACGTCGTACACGCGCAGCTAGCCAGTCCATTATTCCGGTAGATACGAAACTTGCTCGCGGTATTGAGCGTATACTACCTAAGTTTCATAGTCGCTTTGAAGCCATTGCAGTGCGTGTGCCTACAATCAATGTGACGGCCATGGATTTGAGTGTTACCGTTAATTCTGATGTCGATTTAGCGGCGGTTAATCAAGCACTTAAACTGGCAGCTAAAGACCGTCTTGATGGTATTTTAAGTTACACTGAAGAGCCTTTGGTGTCGGTAGATTTTAATCATGACCCACATTCTTGTATCATAGACGGCACACAGACACGTGTTAGTCATAAACGACTGATAAAGTTGTTGGTGTGGTGCGATAATGAATGGGGTTTTGCAAATCGTATGCTCGATACTGCGCGTGCGATGGTGGCTATAAGTCAATAATTTATAAATATAATATTAGTATCGTTAACTAAGGAGAAGTCCATGTCGGTCATTAAAATGGCAGATTTAGATTTAAACGGCAAACGCGTGTTAATTCGTGAAGATTTAAATGTGCCTGTTAAAGAAGGTAAAGTGACCTCTGATGCACGTATTCGTGCAGCATTACCTACTATCAAATTAGCGTTAGAAAAAGGCGCTAAAGTAATGGTGATGTCACACCTTGGCCGCCCTACGGAAGGGGAATATGATGAAGCATTTTCACTTGCCCCAGTCGTTAATTATTTAAATGATGCTCTTGAGCAAACTGTGCGTCTTGAAAAAGACTACTTAGAAGGCGTAGACGTTGCTGATAATGAAGTGGTGGTTTTCGAAAACGTGCGTTTTAACGTTGGCGAAAAGAAAAATGACGAAGCACTGTCTAAAAAGCTCGCTGCATTATGTGATGTATACGTAATGGATGCATTTGGTACGGCTCACCGTGCGCAAGCATCTACTCACGGTGTGGGTTTATTTGCTGATGTTGCCTGTGCAGGTCCACTACTTGCGGCAGAGCTAGACGCACTAGGCAAAGCGCTTGATAACCCTGCGCGTCCTTTAGTGGCGATTGTAGGTGGTTCTAAAGTATCGACTAAGTTAACTGTACTTGATTCATTATCTACAGTCGTTGACCAGCTTGTAACGGGTGGCGGTATCGCGAATACCTTTATTGCGGCAGCGGGTCACCCTGTAGGTAAATCTTTATTTGAAGCTGATTTAATTGATGAAGCAAACAAATTAAGTGCAGCGGCAAAAGCAAATAACGGTGAAATTCCGGTACCAACCGATGTTGTTGTTGGTAATGAGTTCTCAGAGTCAGCGGTTGCAACATTAAAAGATGTTAATGAAGTAACAGACGAAGATATGATCTTCGATATTGGTCCTGATACAGCAAAGCAGCTTGCAGATATTATTGCTAAAGCTGGTACTGTTGTGTGGAATGGCCCTGTTGGTGTATTTGAATTTGATCAGTTTGGTAACGGCACTCGTGCTATTGCGGATGCGATTGCGAATTCAAATGCGTTCTCAATTGCGGGTGGCGGTGATACGCTTGCGGCAATTGATAAATACGGCATTGCCGATAAAGTATCTTATATTTCAACTGGTGGTGGTGCATTCCTTGAGTTTTTAGAAGGGAAAAAGCTGCCAGCGGTTGCTATGCTTGAAGAACGTGCTAAGTAATTAGTGCGAAGCCAGCATAATCAGTCGTCTGGTTATGCTGGTTAGCTGTTAATAAAATACCTCTCACCTTCATTTTATTTTCAGCTATAACGGTCAGCGATAGTAAATGCTGTGGCTTTTCGTGATGCAGTGATGCATCAAAAACTAACATATCCGTTCAAACTAGATAGTAGGAAACTACTGTCGATACAATTTGGAGAATCCCAAATGGCTTTAATCAGTATGCGACAACTTCTTGATCATGCAGCTGAAAATGGTTACGGCGTTCCTGCGTTTAACGTTAACAACCAAGAGCAAATGCGTGCAATTATGGAAGCGGCTGATAAAACAAACAGCCCAGTAATTGTACAAGGTTCTGCTGGCGCACGTGCTTATGCCGGTGCCCCTTTCATTCGTCATATGATTTTAGCAGCCGTTGAAGAATGGCCTCATATTCCAGTTGTAATGCACCAAGATCACGGTACTTCACCAGGTGTGTGTCAGCGCTCAATCCAGTTAGGTTTTTCATCAGTGATGATGGATGGCTCATTAATGTCTGATGGTAAAACACCTTCAAGCTACGAATACAACGTTGATGTAACGCGTCAAACAGTTGAAATGGCACATGCTTGCGGTGTGTCTGTAGAAGGCGAGCTAGGTGTTTTAGGCTCACTTGAAACAGGTGAAGCAGGTGAAGAAGATGGCGTAGGTGCGGAAGGTAAACTTTCTACAGAGCAAATGCTAACTGATCCTGAAGAAGCGGCTGACTTCGTTCGTAAAACACATGTAGATGCACTTGCTATTGCATGTGGTACATCACATGGTGCGTATAAATTCACTCGTCCGCCTACAGACGATATTTTAGCGATTGATCGTATTAAAGAAATTCACGCGCGTATCCCAAATACTCACTTAGTAATGCATGGATCGTCTTCAGTGCCACAAGAGTGGTTAGAAGTTATTAACCAATACGGTGGCGAAATTCCTGAAACCTATGGCGTACCAGTAGAGCAGATCATCGAAGGGATTAAATACGGTGTTCGTAAAGTTAATATTGATACCGATCTTCGTTTAGCGTCAACAGGGGCGATTCGTCGTCACTTAGCTTTAAATCCTGCTAACTTTGATCCACGTAAATACTTAGCTGAAGCAACCAAAGCTATGACAGAGATCTGTGTAGCGCGTTATGAGTCATTCGGTACCGCGGGACAAGCAAGTAAGATCAAAGCTATTTCTTTAGATGATATGCACCTTAAGTATTTATCTGGTGAGCTTGATCCAAAAATTAAGTAATTGATACTAAATGAATAAAGCCGGCTTCTATGCCGGTTTTTTATTGTCTAGATCAAATTGGATCAGCGATTTACTTACTCAAGCTTGTTAGGATCAGAGTTTTACTAACCTTAAACTACACAGATCATTATTTTACTAGTTCAATACTGATCTCAGCCTGTTCTCTGCTCAGCTTTTAAACGAAATACTAAGAGCCTTAACATTAAATCAATAAGTTAGCCTGATATGTAAGTATAAAATTGATCTGAAACTGATCAACTTAGTAAAAACCTGATCCTGATCTGTTTCAGTTAGTAGCTCAGTGATCTGAAATATTTATATTAAATACTTGCTTATATCTTGACCAATAACAGTTTATGTTCGATTTTTAAGTTACTGCTTAAATTAAGGATCGTCCTATGAACAAACCAGTCATTATGTTGTCGAGCTTTGCTCTATGCTTATTTTCTTTTGATAGTGCAGCTGAGGCGATTGATATTTATGGCCGAGCCCATTTAGGCATTGCAAATAGTGACACAGGGGAGGGGAGTGACACTTCCGTTGAGAGTTACAGCTCTCGCATAGGAATTAAAGGAAGCGGTGATATTAGTGATGGTTTTAAAGCTATCTATAAGTTTGAGTTTGCTGTAAATGCCGCTGATCAAGATAGTGATGGCAAAACAGAAGAAAATATTACAGCACGTAATCAGTATGTCGGCTTGCAAGGGCGTTATGGGCAAATAGTCGCAGGGCGTCACGATACCGCGCTAAAAGTATCACAGGGAAAAATCGATCTAATGAATGATTTTAACGGTGATGTAAAAGCCCTTTTTAATGGTGAAAACCGCCTTGGAGATGTACTTCATTACAACTCGCCTGTTGTTGGCAATATGCAATTTGTGGTCACCTATATTGCCGAAGATAACTCAAAGCAAAAAGATGAAACGGGCGTATCAGCAGCACTCATGTATGGCGACAGTAAATTTAAAAAGACACCTTTTTTCGTTAGTGTAGCCCACGACAGCAAAGTGGCAGGTTATGACACCACACGGTTTACTGCACAAGGTAAGTTAGGTGATTTCACGTTAGGTGGAATGTACCAACAAAGTGAAAAAATATCAGACTCTGATAGTGAAGATGGCTTTCTATTTAGCGCCTCTTATAAGCTAAATAAATATAAGTTATTAGCGCAATATCAAGATGCGGAAGGCGAGTTTGGTAAGTTAAAAGATTCAGGCACCGGTACGTCTATTGGTATTGAACGAAGTTTGTCAAAACAGGCAAGGATGTACATGTGGTATACGCAATTCTCACTAGATAATAACGCCGATCAAGACCATCTAGCTGTTACCTTGAGGTATGACTTTTAGTTATTAAAGCTCATTTAAAGTTAAAAAATACAGATTTATACTTTGATTTTTTGGTACTTTTTGAATTACTCGTTAGACTTTCATAAAAATGTCATACTTAGTCATAATAATGAAACCAGTTCGCTAACGAAAGAGATAAATTGGAATGTCACGTAAAGTACTAGTCGTCGATGACGAAGCACCTATCAGAGAGATGCTGGTTTTTGTTTTAGAGCAAAATGGTTTTCAAGCAATTGAAGCAGAAGATTACGACTCTGCCATTGAAGCGATGGTAGAGCCATACCCCGATATGGTTTTATTAGATTGGATGTTACCAGGTGGGAGTGGTATTCAAATTGCTAAAAAATTCAAGCAAAACGAATATACGCGTCAAATCCCTATTATTATGCTGACAGCACGCGGAGAAGAAGAAGATAAAGTGCGTGGTCTTGAAGTTGGTGCTGACGATTATGTAACTAAACCATTTTCTCCGAAAGAGCTCATGGCGCGTATCAAAGCGGTTATTCGCCGAGTGTCTCCTACTTCTTTAGAAGAAGCCATTGAAGTGCATGGTTTACGTCTTGACCCTATTTCACACCGCGTTACATCAGAAGGGAGTGAATTAGATATGGGTCCGACTGAGTTTAGATTACTTCACTTTTTTATGACTCATCCAGAACGTGTTTACAGCCGTGAGCAA
Source organism: Pseudoalteromonas sp. CF6-2 (assembly GCF_021729425.1). Taxonomy (NCBI): domain Bacteria; kingdom Pseudomonadati; phylum Pseudomonadota; class Gammaproteobacteria; order Alteromonadales; family Pseudoalteromonadaceae; genus Pseudoalteromonas; species Pseudoalteromonas sp. CF6-2. Next base: position 2,798,538 of record NZ_CP091442.1, on the reverse strand, counting down.
TTACTTGATCATGTATGGGGAACAAATGTATATGTAGAGGACCGTACTGTTGATGTGCACATTCGTCGTTTACGCAAAGCGATTGCACCACTTGGACATGACCGTTTGGTGCAAACCGTTCGCGGTGCAGGCTATCGTTTTTCTAGTAAATTATAAGTGCCTTAGCCGACAACAGTTAGCTAATTTACATACTTAAGGTTAAGTGAGTGTATGTATCGAGTAGTCAATAAACAGGCGTTAGCAAAACGCCTGTTTATGTATTTCTTACCCTTGTTATTAGTTGGCGTACTCGTTGGTGCGCCTTTTTTGCTTTTATTTTTAGGCTCTTTTGCACTACTAATTTGGCACTATCATCAATTATATCGCCTTAGCGATTGGCTCCTTAATCAGCGTAGTTTTAACCCACCTGAAGGGGAGGGAGCGTGGGAGCAGGTCTTTGAGGGGATCTATCGTTTACAACATCGAAATCGTAAAAAACGTAATGAGCTGGCTGATTTAATTCGTCGTTTTCGTGACGGGGCAGAAGCCGTTCCAGATGCGGTGGTGGTGTTACAAAAAGATCTTAGCATTATCTGGTGTAATCAATTGGCACTTAAGGTATTAGGTTTACAGTGGCCAACCGATCACGGACAACGTTTAGATAATCTTATTCGCGATCCTAAATTTGCAAAGTACATGCATAAAGCGTGTTTTGATGAACCGCTCGAACTGGATGGTGGCCATAGCTATGATCAAACGCTAGAGTTTCGTGTTATGCCCTATGCAAGTTCACAGCTGATGATGGTGGTACGTGATGTTACTCGCTTAAAGCAACTTGAGCAGATGCGTAAAGATTTTGTGGCTAATGTGTCTCACGAACTGCGTACACCACTCACCGTTGTGACTGGTTATTTGGAGATGCTTGATGCTGACACATTACCGCCACCTGCTATGTGGGAAAAAGCACAAACAACCATGCTTGAACAATGTAAGCGTATGGATAGTTTGGTCAATCAATTACTTTCACTGTCGCGTATTGAAGGGGCGCGTCGTCAAGATAACGACAAGCCTGTGAATGTGCCGCAGTTACTTACCTATATTCAAACCGAAGCTAAGTCACTTAATCAAGACAAAGGCCATGAGCTCATATTTAATGTGGATGAAACCTTGGATATTAAAGGTGCTGAGGATGAGTTACGCAGCGCATTCTCAAACTTAGTTTTTAATGCTATCCACTATACCAAGCCTAGTGGAAAAATAGTGGTTAATTGGCAGCTTAAAAATAATCTGGCTGCGTTTAGTGTGACGGATAATGGTGATGGTATTGCCAGTGAACACATTAATCGTTTAACCGAACGGTTTTATCGTGTTGATAAGGCGCGTAGTCGTACAACTGGTGGCTCAGGCTTAGGTTTAGCCATTACAAAACACGTGCTTACACGTCACGATAGTCACCTAGATATTAAAAGTAAACTCGGTGAAGGTTCAACGTTTTCGTTTGCATTTGGCAGCGATAAAGTTGTTCGTTTGCTAGGCTCTTCAGAAAATAATTCAAAGTCATAAAAGTGTCATTTTAGGGTAATCTAACTGTCATCTTGTGTAATTAAAGTAGGTGGCAGTTAGGAAATGGGACGAACAAATCGGAGTAACCCCTATGAAATTCAAAAACCTCGTTGCCGCAATGGGTGTGGCTGTAACAACATTTGTATCAGCTCAAGCAGCTGCAGTTGATAAAGATATGCCTGAATACACTAAGACAAGTGGTATTTCGGGTAACTTCTCATCTGTAGGCTCTGACACACTTGCAAACATGATGACGTTCTGGGCTGAAGAGTACAAGCGCTTCTACCCAAACGTAAACATTCAAATTCAGGCTGCGGGTTCTTCAACTGCGCCTCCAGCATTGACTGAAGGTACAGCAAACTTTGGCCCAATGAGCCGTCGTATGAAGTCAAAAGAAATTGAAGCATTCGAAAAGCGTTACGGTTATAAGCCTACTGAAGTACGCGTAGCAATCGATGCCCTTGCTGTTTTTGTACACAAAGATAACCCTATTGAAGGTTTACGTATTGACCAAGTTGATGCGATTTTCTCTTCTACTCGTAAATGTGGTGCTGATGCACAAGCAAATCGTTGGAGTGATGTAGGTTTAACGGGTGACTGGGCTGCTAAAGACATCCAGCTTTATGGTCGTAACTCAGTATCAGGTACTTACGGTTACTTTAAAAAGAAAGCACTGTGTAAAGGTGATTTCCGTAACAATGTAAATGAGCAACCAGGTTCTGCCTCTGTAGTACAATCAATTTCATCGTCACTAAACGCGATTGGTTACTCAGGTATCGGTTATAAAACATCAGGTGTACGTACAGTACCACTGGCGAAAAAAGGGTCTAACTTTGTTGATGCAACCCTAGAAAACGTTGCTACTGGTAAATACCCATTATCTCGTTTCTTGTATGTTTATGTGAACAAGCACCCTAACAAGCCACTTGCACCCATTGATGCAGAGTTCTTAAAAATGGTTCTTTCTGTAGATGGTCAAAAAATTGTTGAGAAAGATGGTTATGTGCCACTTTCAGGCAAAATGGCAATGGCTGAACTTAAAAAGCTAGGCCTTCTGTAACAACCAACAGACATAGTAAAAAACCGCTCAGTTTGAGCGGTTTTTTTTCGTCTATAGTTTAGAGCTTAGCAAGTAGTTTTGCTTTTAGCCGCTGTTGTGCACGGCGAACTTGCTTACGCTTTTTCCCTGAAGGTGCTTTAAAGCTTTGAATAGGCATGATCGTTGGTGACTCGTCAGGTAAAGCTGGCACATCAAAACTTGCCTGTGAGTCCTCAGGTAAGGCAATCTCTTGCTGATGAACACGCAGTGCTGCGAGAGTATCATCATCAATTACCTCGCTAGGGCAAAGGAAAATACCCATTTTGCGCATTTTAACACCAAGACCAATACTGCTTGAGTATCGAACAATTGGTGCAGCTAAAATTAGACCGACTAAAATGGGCGATAACCACCAAAAGAAAGTTGGTGTGTAGTAATACGCAACACCACCCCAAATAAACGCCGTAATCGTAGAGAATAATGTATAGCCAATGGCTTCTTTCCACGGAACCATGCGTCCCTCGCGTGGTTGCGCATCCCAGCTCACTTTTTTGCCAAGAAATACACACACTACAAAGTAGCTATGAAACACCATCATAAGTGGCGCAATGATAATGGCAAATACAGTTTCAATGAGTGCGCCAGCAATGAGCTTCATCGTGCCACCAAATGCTTTATTGCGGTGTACGAGTGTGACAATGATACCCAGTAGCTTCGGCAGTAACAGCAAACCAATTGTAATGAATAATAATGAGTCGATTAATTCAGTTTTTGCTATTTGCCATGTTGGGAAAAGCTGGTACGCATGGTTGAAATACACATCACTGTTTACAGCACGTGTTACCGCATCTAAGGTGCTTAATGCCAACATTGAAAGCCAAATTAATGATGAAATATAGGCCGTAGCACCAAATAAAAAGTGCATTTTACTCATCAGCTTCAAGCCCGATTTAGGGAGTAGGCCTAAGTGCTGAATATTACCTTGTACCCAGCGTCTATCACGAATTGCGTAGTCTAAAATATTACTGGGTACTTCTTCGTAACTACCTTCAATGTCGCTCAGTAATAGCACATCCCAGCCACTGCGGTGTAACAGAGATGCTTCCACAAAGTCATGGCTTAAAATCTCACCGCCAAAAGGCGCGTTACCTTTTAATACTGGAAGGCCACAACACTGCGTAAAGGCTTCAACGCGAATAATCGCATTATGTCCCCAGTAATTAGCTTGATTTGTTTGCCAAAAAGCAGACCCCGTCGCTAGCATTGGACTATATAAGATTGATGCAAATTGTAAAAAACGACCGAAAAAAGTATCTTGGCGAACTGGAATCGGAATCGTTTGGATAAGGCCAGTATTAGGGTTATTGATCATGCTTGATGTTAGCTCAAGCATACATTGACCCGTCATGATGCTGTCAGCATCAAGTACTATCATATGTTCGTATTGGCTACCCCAACGCTCACAAAAGTCAGTTAAGTTACCTACTTTACGATGCTTGTTATCTTCACGGCGACGATAAAATGTGTGTTTCGCTAAATCACCCAAGCGTGCTGTAAATGCATTCCATGCTTTTAGCTCATTGCGGGCAATGTCTGGATCTTGCGTATCGCTGAGTAAATAAAAATCGAAATGCGGCATTTGCCCTGTTTTTTCAAGCGAGCGAAGGCTCACTTCAAAGCCTGCAATAACACGCTCTGTATCTTCATTATAAACAGGCATAACAATGGCTGTTTTCGTTTGGGCAATAGCATCAGCATTTACGTCGATTGGTTTTTGACGTTTCAATGTTAATGGGTCAATGCGTAAGAGCTGTAAAATAAAGCCCATACACCCACTACAAAAGGCAGTAACAATCCACGCAAAGGTTACAGAGAATAATGCCAATAATGCATACTCAAGTAATGTCATGCCGTTTGAATTTAAAATATCGAACATGATCCACACGCCATAGGCTGTTATGGCCAGTGCTAGGCACGTAAAAAGCCAAGCACGTGTCTTTTTAAACGGCATTGCAGTTGCAGTTAGTTTTTTACTATTGGACGTCATTTGGATACCAGACATAGCTCCATACCTCGCTAATTTCTTTGTCACGTAGTTTTAGCGATAAGCGCATATCAACGGGCTTATCTCCCTCAGGCGCCACCTTAAATGCCACGCGCCATCCTTGATTATTTGGTAATTGCTGCACTGTTTTATCGCTGATTTGGCCAGCTGAAATATTTAAATCAGCCATCAGTGCGAAGTTTGCAGACAATTGGTTAATATTTTCGCCACTAAAGTCGACGGTAAATTGGCGATGACTTTTTGGCGGTGGATTCTTCTCACCAGGTAATGCCGCGCTACCTATGCGGGTTCTTAACACACTGGCTTTATCTTGCGTTGCAAGGGTTGCATTGAAGGTTGATAGCTTATAGCTGAAGCTTAAATTATCGCCAGCCTTCATAGCTTGCTCTGGTACCCAGTAGCTAACAATGTTGTCGTTAGTTTCGGTGTCTGTCGGAATTTCAACAAGTTCTACACGTCCTTTGCCCCAATCATTGATAGGTTCAATCCACATGCTAGGACGATTGTGGTAGTGCGCTTCTGTGTCTAAGTAATTATTGAAATCACGGTCACGTTGCGCGAGTCCAAAGCCTTTCGGACTATCATAGCTAAATGAAGTAACACTCAGTTTTTTCGGGTTATTGAGTGCACGCCATACCCATTGACCTTGTGCTGATTGCATTAATAAGCCATCTGAGTCATGAACTTCTGGACGGTAGTCATCAAAGAACTTGGTACTGTTTTCACCGTGATAAAACATACTTGTAAGCGGTGCAATACCTAACTTTTTAATGTCTTTACGGGCAAAAATTTGCATCTCGGTTTTTACTTCAGTATTGGTTGAAGGAGTCAGCTCAAAGCGATAAGCACCTGCAACTGAAGGACTATCCAAAAGTGCATAAAGTACGATAGTGGTGTCTTCTGGTGCCGGTTTAACTAGCCAGAACTCTTTAAAAACGGGAAACTCTTCGCCTGAACTTAACGCTGTATCAATCGCTAATCCTCGCGCTGAAATACCGTATACCTGATGCGGACCTACTAGACGAAAGTAAGATGCGCCTTGAAAAACCGCGACTTCATCTTTGTACTCATTATTATTCAAAGGAAAGTGTAAGCGAAAACCCGCATGGCCTAACTGCGCATTTTCTGTGGCTTTACTGATTTCTTGCTCTAAAGGGGCTGCCGTTGCGTCGTAGCGATAATAATCCGTTTTAAATGGCAAGCTTTTAACTTCGGCATTTTTCTCTAGGGTATTGATCGCAACAGGTGATTTATATAAAAAACCTGGGTGAAATAATTGGATTTCATAAAGGCTTTCATCTTTCCAAATAGCTTGTTCAGTACGAAAACGAATTGCGCGATAATCTTGATAACCAATACTTGTTAAAGCTTCAAGTTCTAAATCTTTAGGTGCAACATAAGGCTCTGAAGCTAATTTCTTCGCACGCGCAGTGATAACTTCAAATAGCTTTTCTTGTGGAATAGTAATCATCGCAGGCTTTTGCTCAACAACCGCTTCCTCTGCTTTGGTTGCTTGTGGTTGAGTTTGTTCTTCAATAGCGTATGCATTGCCTGCACAGATGGCTAATAATACGCCCAAGTAGGTCTTCTTTTTTAATGCACTGAAGAGCTTAGTCTGGGTTTCTGGTTTCATTCTGTTTTCCTTTAGCCTTAAAATAATCACGTCGAGCTGTTGTAATTGCGTTAACGTTCTCAGCAAAAAGCGGACCTAAAATAAACACTTGTTTATCATGATTTTTTTTGTTGGTACTGCTAATGTAAGAAGTAATTTTGGGATTAGTAAGAAATAATTACACTGTTAGTTAATCAGTTCATCACTAATACGGGTAAGTTTAATGAACGAAAGCTTGCTCTAATATGAATAGCTTAAAGGGTGAGCAAAAATATGAACAAAATTAGCAGACGCTTAATTGAGGTTTGAAAATTGTAATCGAGGGTTCTATTAAGAGTAAGACACTGATTATAAAAATAACCAGTGTCTAGTAAGGGGGGTTATTTTACATCACCAAGCTTTTCTGCATTCGCTTTACATTGATTGTAAGCTTCAATACATTTATTACTACATACTTTGTGAACTAATCCATCTGCGGTACTTTGTTGTTCACAACTGCTTTCACATTGGTAATTCTGTTGAGCGCATTGTTGCATTTCTGGGTTTTCAATTTTGTTTGAGCAAGCTGATAAAAGCGTCAAAGAAAACAATGACGCTGTAATGGCTGGTAGTTTTTTCATGCTGATCCCTAGTATATTGTGTTCTTCTAAATCCATCTTACCCAGATTAAGCGTATTTAATCCAGCTCAACTTGCAAATTATCAATTAAACGCACTGTACCTAAATAGGCTGCTGCTAAAATAACGAGTTGTTTATCCTCGCTTGTTGCAGCTTTTAGCGTTGAGCGCTCGGCAATTGCATAGTAGTCAGGTTTTAACCCCGCTGCTTCAAGCTGTGTTTTTGCTTCTACCTCAAGTGTTGCGATATCTGCGTTGTCTTGTTTAAGTGCCGTTGCTGTATTATTTAGCGTGGCAAACAGGGCTTTTGCAGTGTCTTTTTGCTCATCAGATAAATAGCCATTACGAGAGCTCATAGCAAGGCCTGAAATTTCACGACATGTAGGAACGCCAATAATTTCAACGGGTATAGATAAATCACGCGTCATGGTTTTTATGACTTGCAGTTGTTGGAAGTCTTTTTCACCAAAACAGGCAAAATCAGGTTGAACAAGGTTAAATAATTTAGTGACAACCGTTGCCACACCTTTAAAGTGTCCAGGGCGAGAGCCTCCACAATAGCCCATGGATACGCCAGGCACATCGACAAAACTTTGTTCGCCTAAGCCATTTGGATAGATCGTTTCTACAGATGGGGTGAAAACGATATCAGTATTTAAATCGGCTAACCCTTGCTTATCCGCACTAAGTGTTCTTGGGTAGTTATCAAGATCTTCATTAGCGCCAAACTGCATAGGGTTAACAAAAATACTGACCACAACCTTATCAGCTAATGTTTTTGCTTTTTCAACTAATGAAAAGTGGCCTTGGTGCAAGTTTCCCATAGTCGGGACAAGCGCAATGCTCAAGCCTGCTTGACGCCAAGCCTTGATCTGACTACGTAACGATTTAATTTCGGTGATTGACTGCATTTATTTAAACTCATGTTCGGTACTTGGGAAAGCACCACTTTTTACATCTTCACAATACTTTTGAACAGCTGCAGGCATAGTGCCCGTCTCTAATAAGAAGTTTTTTGAAAACTTAGGAATGTAACCGGCTGAAATGCCTACTAAGTCGTGCATTACTAAGATTTGCCCGTCAGTTTTATTGCCTGCACCTATGCCGATGGTTGGAATGCTTAGCTCATCAGTAATACGCTTAGCCAGTTCGCTCGGAATACACTCTAAAACAAGCAATTGCGCCCCTGCAGCTTCGAGTGCTTTAGCATCACTAACCATTTTATCTGCTTGAGATTGCTCACGACCTTGAATTTTAAAACCACCAAATACATGCACTGATTGTGGTGTTAAGCCTAAGTGACCACATACAGGGATGCCTTGCTGAGTCATGGCGCGAATACTGTCATGCAACCATTCACCACCTTCAAGCTTAATCATATTTGCACCCGCACGCATTAGCTCAGCTGCGTTGTTGCAAGCATCTGTTGGGTTGGCGTATGTCATAAACGGTAAATCAGCAATAACGAATAAGTCGCGGCTGCCTGCGCGCACACAACGGGTGTGGTAGGCTATATCAGTATTGGTGACAGCAAGAGTATCGTCATTACCTTGTAATACCATGCCAAGTGAATCACCCACTAAAATCACCTCGACGCCATTATCATGAAACAGTTTGGCAAAACTGGCGTCGTAGGCTGTCAATGCCGTGATTTTTTGTTGTTCTTGTTTCATTTTATTAAGTGTAGAAACGGTGATTTTAGACATAATTTCCTCTGAGGCTTTGCCTTGGTTAATTACTGCTGAGGGAGTTGTTGTAAATCGTTTAAGGGCAACGTATTTTTTATATCAGCAAGTGCTTGGCTATTTGGTAGTACCAATGTTGGTGCTATTTCGAATAATGGATACACAACAAATTCTCGCTCAGTTAAGCCATAATGTGGCACCGTCAAACGAGGTGTATCAATTATTTGGTCGCCAAATAAAAGAATATCAATATCAAGAGTTCGCGGACCCCAACGCTGCTCTTTTCGTACACGACCATGCTTAAGTTCTATGCTTTGTGTTAAATCGAGTAATTGCTCTGGGGCTAACTCTGTTTTTATGCATACTACAGCATTAACATAATCAGGCTGGTCTTGTGGACCCATAGGTTTACTCGCGTATTCATGAGAGGCACTTATAAACTCGATATCTGAGTGTGCTTTTAACTCAGTAATGGCGCGGTGTATTTGTTCTTGAGGTGCGTTTAAGTTAGCACCCAAACCTAAGTAAACTTGATTCATCATTGCTCTGTTTTTTTCTTACGTGGACGGCGGCGACGTTTTGGACCACCTTGATGACCAAGTGCTTTGACCATTTCTTTTTGGCCATTTATGTCCTGCCCTAAATAGTTTGTCCACCAGTTAGCAAGCTCTTGAAGTTCAGTTTCACCTGCTTGAACACGTAACAGTAAGAAGTCATATGCGGCTTTAAAACGTGGTTGCTGAGTCAGTCGATAAGCGCGTTGTCCACCACGTTTATCAAGGCGTTGTTGAATATGCCAAATATCGCGAGCGCCTAGCGTGAAGCGTTTTGGTACAGCTACATGTTGCGCGTTTTCACTCAGTACTTTGTTCATCGCTTGTGCAAATGCATCGTACTCTGACAGTTGATCGCGTTGTTGTAACTTTTTAGCAATGCTCTGTAATGGAAACCACAACAAGGCTGCAAAAATGAAAGCTGGCGTGACTTTTTTATCTGCATTAATACGCTTATCGGTGTTTTTAAACATTTGCAGGATAAACGCATGTTCAAGGCCATCAGGATTGGCATCTAAGATTTTATCAAGTGCTGGAAATAGTGCTCTAAATAAACCATATTGGCGTAGCATAATGAAGTTTTCTTCAGCTTTTCCATTTAAAAATAGCTTGAGTGATTCTTCAAATAAACGCGCTGCTGGAATGTGGTCTAATAAATTTGCCAGGCCTGCAATAGGTTTTTCGGTTGCAGGCGCAATACTCATACCTAATTTAGTGGCAAAGCGAACAGCGCGCAGCATACGCACAGGATCTTCTCTGTAGCGCGTTTCTGGATCGCCAATTAACTCAATTTGCTTCGCTTTAATTGCGCTAATGCCATTAGCGTAATCATAAATACAAAAATCATTAATTGAGTAGTAAAGGGCATTGATAGAGAAGTCGCGGCGCTCGGCGTCTTCTTCAATACTCCCGTACACATTATCACGTAGCAATTGGCCATGTTCGCTTGATTGACTAATTTGATTTTTAGCTTCGTCGGCTTCGTGGTGTCCACGCATGGTCGCTACTTCGATAATCTCACGACCAAATACAATATGCGCCAAACGAAAGCGTCGACCTATCAGTCTGCAATTTCGAAACAGTCTTTTGATCTGTTCAGGTGTTGCGTTAGTTACTACGTCAAAGTCTTTTGGTTGTTGACCTAACAATATATCTCGAATACAACCACCTACAAGGTAAGCATCAAAGCCACCTTCTTTTAAGCGGTACAATACTTTGATTGCATTTGGGCTAAATTGTTTACGTGAAATCCCATGTTCACTACGTTCGATCACCAAAGGCAATTCGCTGGCTTGCACGGCATTGTTTGTGTCAGTGGCATTTGGGCCAATAATTTGCCGACAAAATTGAAAAAGCTTGGAAATAATAATCTGTCTCCTACGACATGGTCTTTGCAACTCATCAAGTATAGCGTTTGTTTTTTCACTTCGTCGGTGTGAGATTGAGTCAGTAAATGTCCATAAAATGTGGCGCTATAATTAGGTGCTGATGAATCGCACACTTTGGGTCGCTATCATATACCAGCGTGGCATAAAAATTAAGTTACTCGACCTTTAAAATTGGCAATTTATTTTGGGATGGATTGAAATTTACTAAAAGATGAATGTGGATCCTCACTTACTTGAATCTCTTTTACTTTGGGAATACATTCAAGATGGTAGGCCGCAATAGCCCATTTTAGCATTTCTTCGACCGTTGCAGACAAAAGAGCTGGTTCGGGATTTAAGCCTAAAAAGCGAAAGGCATCAAAAAGCGCAGGCTTAGGTGCTGTTTTTGAAATCGCAGGGGCATAATTTTGTTTTGATAATTTAAAGCCCGGCTTTGCAACTGCCAAAGGTAGGTGAGCGTATTGTGGGGCTGTTTGGTTAAGTTGTTTAAATAAACTGAGTTGTCGTGCTGTGGGTTCTAATAAGTCAGCACCACGCACAACATGACTAATTTTTTGAGCAATATCATCGACCACAACAACTAGCTGATAAGCAAATAAACCGTCACTACGCTTGATAAGGTAATCTTCTTTGGCTAAAGCTTGGTCGACTTTTACCTTTCCCTGAATGAGATCGCTGTAGTGGCTAGTGGCAAATTGTTGGGATAATCGCAGTGCCGAATTTACGAAGGAATGACCTTTTAACTGACACTGGCCTTGGTATATCCCCCCCATTGCTTTAACTTGTTTACGAGTACAATGGCAAGCATAAACTAAACCTTGATCAATAAGTTGATCCAAGACGGATTGATATTCTTGTAGGCGCTTTGTTTGGTAGGTGACACGTTCATCCCAATGCAGGCCATAAGCTTCTAATGTGCGTAAAATATCATCACTAGCACCAGGGACAACACGTGTTGTGTCAATATCTTCAATGCGAACTAACCATTTACCTTGATTAACTTTCGCATCAAGAAAACTTCCCACAGCCGCTATTAATGAGCCAAAGTGTAATGGCCCAGACGGGGATGGCGCAAAACGGCCACGATATATACGCGCTTGCGTATTAACGGCTGTGGTAGACATGGGTTAATTTAAAAAGTAATTAACCGCGGCCTGATTGTTTTTCTTTTATTTCTGCAAGTGTTTTACAGTCAACACATAGATCGGCAGTTGGACGTGCTTCTAAACGACGAATGCCAATCTCGATACCGCATGATTCACAGAAACCAAAGTCATCTTCTTTGATTAATTGAATTGTTTTTTCAATTTTCTTGATCAGTTTACGCTCACGGTCACGAGTACGAAGCTCTAATGAAAATTCTTCTTCTTGTGCAGCGCGATCAACTGGATCTGGAAAGTTAGCAGCTTCATCTTGCATGTGCGATTTAGTACGGTCTACTTCGTTACGTAAATCGTTACGCCAAGCTTCTAAAATTTTTTTGAAATGAGCACGTTGTGCATCATTCATATACTCTTCACCTGGCTGTTCCTGATACGGCTCTAACCCGGCCTGAGCCAATAACCCTAGTCTTTTTTGGTCTGGCATAACTTTCTCCTAAATCCTTAATATATTGCCCAGCATTAGCCGGCGGCTATAAATAGCAGAAACGACAGGTTGAGGCAAATTTATTTTTAATTAATCTTGTGTGCCTAAACCAAGAAGTGAGCAAAAAGTAATTACTTGGTTTGATTAACGCTTGCTGTTAGTCAATTTTTTATAAACTTGCCTAGTAATATGGGCAAAAAAAAATAATACAACTTAAAAATTATGTTCGTTTAAAAACTTCTTCGGTGTTGTTTGATACCAGCGCTTAAAGGCTCTTTGTAGTGCGCTTTGTTCTGAAAACCCTAACTTATTGCTGACTTCAAGCACAGAAAAACCTTGTAATAGCATTTGTTTTGCGTGCTGCTTCCTTTGTATATCGATTATTTTTGAAAAGCTTAATTGTTGGTCAGTTAAGTAACGTTGTAAGGTGCGCTTTTTAAAGCCAAGTAGCTGTGCTGCTTGTTCGACTGTTGGGATATAGGGCAATTGGCTGGCGATAAATGCATTTAATTCGTTAATGTGATCAGTATGCGGGCTAACGTCGCCTGCTTGAGAGAGTAAGATTTGCTCAAGTTCTGGATTAGGAGACAGTAAAGGACTGCTAAGAAGTTTCTCATCAAAAATCAGGCAGTTTATGGCAGTATTAAACTCGATAGGGCAATTAAAAGTATCTTGATAAGCTAGCATGCACAAAGGCGAAGGAGGCTTTCTTGTAAGCTGTACCTTCTCGAGTGCAAGCTCTGCGTTTTGCTGGCAGCAATGCTTAGCAAAGGATAACCAGCTACTGAATAATTCATCAACCATGTAGTGATTTATTGTCTCTTTTGCATGCCAGCTAAGTCGGCATTGTTGGTTTTCATGTACTAATTCAATATGGCCTATATTTCTCACTAAAGAATTTAGCTTTTGCGCGTGCTGTAGTGCTTTTTCAAGGTTTTGACTAACAAGTGCAACATGACCAAGTAATCCCCAATTTTGTGCCTTCAGAGATTGGCCGAATAACAGACCAATATGCTCTTTATTAAGCTGAGTATCTGCAAAGCACATTAACGATTCATAGTCAGAAACAGGAAACCGATAGCAAGTGTCATCTAAATAATGAGCACGCTCTGCCAGTAATGAGTTTAGCTTTTCTGATTCAAGTCCTTGACGTTGAAGAAAATAGAATAACGAACGAATTATTTGACTACTGACATAAGACATAGGATTTCATTTTTTATTATTAGAAATATTAAGCTGCATGAGTTGGCGCGCAAAGTCAATATATTGCGTAGAGAGTCAAGATTTAGTGAATTAATTAAGGCAAGCTGGTCAATGGATACAATAACCATAATAAGGATGCACAATGAAACTCCACCCTTTAGTATTCAGTATTGCCGCAGCATTACTCACTGTAGGCTGCAATTCTGATAGCAATAATGATGTTACAGAACCACCTGTCACGACAACCCCAGAACCTGAAGAGGTTGTAAAGGTGGCTATTCCGAACTTTGCCGAAAATAGTGTACTTGAGGCCAATATCCGTTGGACAAGTTACGGTGTGCCGCATATTACGGCAACAAACCTTGAGAGCTTGGCATTTGGTAGTGGTTATGCATATGCCAAAGATCATGCTTGTTTGTTGATGGATCAAATTATTAAAACTCGCGGCGAACGTGCTAAATATTATGGCCCTGACCAAGTCGCTGGTAGTGGTGACTCTAAACACTTAATTTCTGATTTTGGTTACAAAGCATTAGGGGTTAATGAATATGCATTACAGCATTATGATGAACTGGATGAAACCAGCCGTGCTCACTTTGAGGGATTTGTGCAAGGCTTTAATAAATATGTCAATGACACGGGGGCTGCGAATCTAGCGCCTGAATGTGCGTCAGCACCTTGGGTGATAAGCTTAACCGCACAAGATATGCTGGCATATTCAATGGCAACTGTGCAGTTGGCAAGTTCAGCAAACTTTTTAGAGCTCGCATTTTTTGCAAACCCTGGTGACGGTGATGAGTATTTGCCTACGCCAAGTAGCAATGCGCCAAGCGCTGTTTCCAGTTTAGTTAAAAATGTCAATCAACAAGCAAAGCAATTTAAATTAGAAAAGAAATTTAAGCATTTAGGTTCTAATGGTTGGGGTTTGGGTAAAGAGATGATGGCCAATGGCAAAGGTGGATTATTAGCAAACCCTCACTTTCCCCATGAAGGAAACCTACGTTTTTGGCAGTCACATTTAACCGTACCCGGTGCAATGAATGTGATGGGAGGGAGTTTGCAAGGTATGCCAGGGGTGATTAATATCGGTTTTAATGAACATGTTGCATGGACACATACCTTCTCAACAGCACGTCACTTTTTAATTTATCAACTTGCATTAAATGAAGATGATCGTATGAGTTATCGTGTTGAAGATGAGCTGCATACGATAACCAGTAAAACAATTTCAGTTGAGGTTGCCATTGGCCCCAATACGACCATTGAGCTTCAAAAACCATTTTATTACAGCCATCATGGTTTGATGTTAGAGACACCCGCCGCTAATGGTTTAGGCTGGAATGATAGCCAAGCATTTACGATTAAAGATGCGAATGAATTTAACATGGATGTGGTTGCCCAGTGGTCTGCGCTTAATCAGGCGGTGAGTCTTGATGATATGAAAGAGTCGTTCGCTAAGTTTGATGGGGTGTCATTCAACAACACCATGGCGGCAGATAAAGCTGGGAATGTATTTTATGTGGATGATAGTACCGTTCTCAAATTAAAGGACACAGCCAATTTAGCCATCCGTCTACAACCTGAACTTGTGGCCTTAAGAGAATCAACTGGATTTGATTTAGTGCCAGGAAATATGAAGCTATTTGAAAGTCAGGGTAAGGTGCCATTTACCGAAGCTCCTCAGCTCACCCGCACCGACTATGTACAAAATTCAAATGATAGTTATTGGGTTACAAACCTAAACGAGCCACTTGTTGGCTTTGCAGCTCAGTATGGTGACGTTCATACACCACTCTCATTACGTACGCGGATGGGTCTAAAATTATTGCAAGATGGCGGTGGCGAAGATGCTAAGTTTACTCTTGATGAATTAGAGCAAGCACTGGTAGGCAACCGTATTTATTTAGGCGAACTTGTATTTGCAGATCTTGCTATGCAGTGTCAGGCACAAGGTGATGTACCTGTACAGGTGACGAGCGATATTGCGGTTGATGTAAGCCCTGCTTGCGGTATTTTTTCGAACTGGAATGGGGCTATGAATTTAGAGACTCAGGGGGCGGCATTAATTCGTGAATTTGCTCACTTGTTTAATCCATCTACTCATTTATACACTAATTTTGATGTTACAGACCCTGCAAATACTCCTCATACTTTGCGCCAAGACAATGTTGCATTAAAAGCGTTGGCGCATGCGATGCTTAATTTACAGTCAAATGGTGTATCGCTGACGAGTAGTTTAGCGGATGTGCAGTTTGTTGAAAAATCATTGGCTGGTGGTCATGCTTCCGGCGAACAATTACCATGGGCGGGGCCGATGCATGTTGAAGGAGGGTTCAATGTCTTTCGGTTTGATAGAAGTAACCTAACGCGTTCTACATTAATTCCTTATGCAGATTATCAAACATTACCTGATGCAATAACAGGTAAGCCTTTGGCTTCTAACTTATCATCACAAGGTTACCCAGTGAACTATGGGTCAAGTTGGATGTTTGTGATGAACTTTACTGAAGATGGGCCGGTTGCAAAAGGGTTACTGACTATGTCGCAAAGTTCAGATTCACGTTCAGAGCACTTTGATGATCAAAGTCGTTATTATTCGCAAACGGCTAAGTTGAGGCCTCTATTTTACAAAGAGGCTGATATTGCACTTAACTTAATTGATGAAATAGATATTTCAATGACTAAACAATAAATGGAACTTGCTTGGCCAGTGTAATAGCACTGGCCGAGATGTCAGCTTTATAAGCATACACCTCAACACCGCAATCAATGGCTTGTGTTAATAACGAACAATACGTTTCATCAATATGCTTGGCACCACTGACTTGGCTAATTCCTTCGTGTAGCACAGCAAAAAGTAATACGGCGCGATGCCCTTGTTGCACCATTTCGATAAGCTCTCTGATATGTTTTTGGCCACGAACTGTTTGCGCATCGGGAAAATAGCCTTGTCCTGATTGGGGGTTATCTTCACTTAGTAATGTCACCGATTTTACTTCAACGTAGCAATTTTCTTTGTCATTAGCGGTGAGTAAAAAATCGATACGACTGTTCTCTTGACCATATTTTACTTCAGCTTGAATTGTGCTGTAGTCGCAAAGCTCTTTTATTACATTATGTGCTAATGCTTCGTGTACCACTTGGTTGGCTATCGCGGTGTTAACACAAATTAACTGCCCAAAATGATTTTTAGTAAGCTGTAAAGAATGTGGGTATTTTCGTTTTTTGTTATCACTGGTTGAGTAATAAGCGCTAAATCCAGGTTCAGCGCAACCAGTCATCTTTCCTGTATTGGCACAGTGGGCGGTAAATTGCTCGCCAGTTTCTAGTTCAAGATCCGCTAAAAAACGCTTATAGCGTTTGAGTAATTTAGCAGGTTGTAAAGGAGGTAAAAAATGCATAACTTTGTTTTTATTAGACGCGTTCGCTCATTGTAAATGAATAGCGACATAGAATGCACCCTTAGTCTGTTAAGTAAAGGTTATTTATCGCAAGCGGTTGGGATGTCGCGTTCGCTGTAGTAAACTCGATAAACAATTTTCAGCGCAAAGAGTATTCTAACATGTCGGAAAAATTTTTAGTTCAACTTAGCGAGCAGGGTGCTGCCGCGCATTGGGGCGAAAAAGCCTCTCTTTCTTTTACTGAACAAGGCGCAACCGTTCATTTAACGGAGCAAGATACACTTAAAAGCGTACAAAAAGCAGCGCGTACGTTAGCGAATCAAGGCTTAAAGAATGTTGCTCTAACGGGTGATGTTTGGTGCACTGAAACACAATGGGCTTTTTATCAAGGCTTTGTATCGCCAAAAAATTTAGATGCAGTTGAGTTTGCCGAAAACGCAAAAACAGATAGCAATGAACTGGCTGCATTAACAAAATCAGCGACATGGGCTCGCCAAATGATCAACGGCACTGCCGATGATATTTTTCCTGAAAGCTTAGCAGGCAAAGCGGCTGAATTTATTCAGTCATTAGCGCCTGAGCACGTTAGTTACCAAATCATTAAAGGTGATGCACTTTTAGAACATCAATGGATAGGTATTCACGCTGTAGGCCGTGGTAGTGAGCGTCCACCTGTATTATTAGAGCTAGATTACAACCCAACCGGTGACGACAATGCCCCTGTTGATGCTGCTCTTGTGGGTAAAGGGATCACATTCGATTCGGGTGGTTATTCAATTAAAGCAAGCGAAGGCATGCTTGGTATGAAATGCGATATGGGCGGTGCAGCAACGGTTACTGCTGGTTTAGCGCTTGCTATTAGTCGTGGCGTGAATAAACGCATTAAGCTGTTTTTATGTTGTGCTGAAAATTTAATTTCAGGTCATGCTTATAAACTAGGTGATATTCTTACTTATAAAAATGGCACAACAGTTGAAATTGTTAATACCGATGCTGAGGGCCGCTTAGTACTTGCTGATGGCTTAATGGCTGCGGGTGAAACTGGCGCACCATTAATCATTGATGCGGCAACGCTAACTGGGGCTGCACTTGTGGCTGTAGGTCAAGAGTACAATGCATTATTTGGCCTTGATAAAGACTTTGTGCGTGAAGTACAAGATTTTGCAGAGCAAGAAATGGAGGCAGCATGGCCACTCCCTCTTGAAAAGTGGCACCAACAAAACTGCCCATCACCTTATGCTGATACAGCAAATAGTCGCCCACAAAAAGGCGGCGGTTACGGCGGTGCGTCAAATGCTGCTGGCTTCTTATCGCGCTTTGTTCCTAACGATGGTAAAGGTTGGGTGCACATTGACCTTGCTGCAGCATTCAATATGGGTAGTACGAGTGAGTGGGCCGCGGGTGCTACAACACAAGGTATGCGCACGGTTGCTAGAACGTTGCTTGAAAAAGCTTAATTGAGTACTACACGAAGTATATTACCAAAAGCGCCTTTATTAGGCGCTTTTTTGTTTTTTAATGTGATTTACAAACTGATACAAGATTTTTTTCATCATTTAGTATAAAATCTCGCCCCACATTTTCTCATCAGGTGGTTAGTTTAAATTTCATTAACTACACTTGAATGATCAATTCACACTGGGGTCTCTATTTATGTCAGATAAGTGCTATATCACTGCGCAGCAGTTACTTGAAGATTCGTTTCGCGTTGCTGCTAAAGTTTATGAAGATGGTTTTCGTCCAGATTTCATCATTGGTATTTGGCGTGGTGGTGCTCCTATCGGTATCGCAGTACAAGAGTACTACGATTACAAAGGTATAGAGACAGACCATATTGCTGTTCGTACATCGTCTTATTACGGTATTAACCAGCAATCAAAAGAAATTAAAGTACATGGTTTGCATTATATTATCGAAAATGCCAACGCAGATGATTCGTTGTTGATTGTTGATGATGTATTTGACTCTGGACGTAGTATTTTCGCTTTAAAAGAAAAACTTTCTGAATTAATGCGCTTGAATCTGCCACGCGATATTCGTGTTGCTTGCCCATATTACAAGCCTAAAAACTCAAAAGTAGACATGGTGCCTGAGTATTATATTCATGAGTCTGATGAGTGGTTAGTTTTCCCTCATGAGCTGTCAGGTTTAACGCCAGATGAAATTATTGAAGGCAAGTCAGACTTAGCAAATATCCAAGACTTATTATTAAATAAGTAAATTGCTACTTAAATAAAGTGAGTATGTAGGCACATACTCACAATTGTGAAAAGCTATCAACATAGTTGCTTAGCTTTTCTATATCAACAACCTTAAGTCCTTGGTTGCTTCTTACTATCAATCCTTTTTCTACCAGCTCTGTCACTACGCGGCGATAAGCGCGTTCAGTGGTTGCGAAACGTTCAGCCTCTGCATTAACCGTAGGGTAGGCGCGTAGCAGTGTTGGGTTATTATTCTCAGCCCTTAATAAACAGTCTTTTGCGATGTTATAACTCAGTGGCAATAGGAGTTTATCGAGATTTATTTTCTGATTCTCTTGAAACTTAGCAGCAATAGTTTGTGCTGTGTACAAGCTGAGTTCTGGCTTTTCTAGCAACAGTGAGCGCCAATGTTTTAGCTCAATTAAGTTATAACTCACATCACTAAAACAGGTCACTGTGTAAATGCAGGGTAAGTTGTTTAGCGCTTCAATCTCGCCAATCAAGGTGTTATTACAATCAAGCTGGCCGAGTAAGAGTCTGCGGCCATTACCCACATCATAACTAAGCGACACAGTTCCGCTTCTAACTAATACAAGTTTAGACAGAGGTTGATCTTGATGGATCAGCACTTCTTTTTTTGCTTGTTGGTAACGACTTCCAGCAAAAGTAAGTAATTGCTCAACGAGATAACTTGAAAAATGATATTGAAACATTAACGCCGCTCTTCGGACAATTGTCCTATTTATTACACCTTAATGACGTTAGCATTAAGATTCTAAGAATTCACGCTAACTTGCTAGCTAGGCTATGCCTTGCTTTTACCTTCATTTCCCGTGTTAATGATTTTAAGCAAAGTATTCACTGTGCTTTATAAGGTTTTCAGTAAGTTAGCTTTTTTATTTTCATTGTTAAAGTAGCAATGAGTAAGTCAAAAAAAATGACAAGCTCTAATGCTAACCTAAAGCCTAGGAGAGAACAATTGAGTTGGGAATATTTAGGCTATTTAGCGTCTGCTTTGTTGGTCGCTTCTTTAACAATGAGTGATGTGGTTAAGCTGCGTTGGTTTAATTTGGCCGGATGTATTGCTTTTACTTGTTACGGTATAGCAATTGACGCCATTCCTGTTGCATTCACAAATGGACTCCTGACGTTTGTGAATATTTACCATATTATTAAATTAAAGCGTCAGTCATCCACTGACGCTAAATAGTGACCGTTTAGCGGTCTCGTTGATATTTTAGTTCGCCACCAATCCATGTTTGCTTTACCTTGATATCATGAATTTGTGAAACTGGAACTGTAAAGTAGTCTTTGTTTATTAAAATAAAGTCAGCCCATTTACCTTGCTCTAAACTGCCTAATTTAAACTCTTGGTGAGCAGCATAAGCGCCGCCTAAAGTGAACGCTCGCAAAGCTTCATCTCTCGATAATAGCTCTTTTGGCCGCCAACCACCTTTTGGTAACTGGTTGTGATCCATGCGAGTAATGGCTGAATATAAACCATCGAATGGGTCAGCTAGTTCCACTGGGAAGTCAGAGCCCGCAGCCACAATTGAACCTTGCTCTAAAAATGTTTTCCAAGCATATGCACCGGTAAGTTGTTTATCGGTCAAGCGTTGTTCAGCCATATGCATGTCAGACGTGGCATGCACAGGTTGCATTGAGGGAATAATTTTTAGTGATTTGAAGCGAGGAATATCGTCGGGCGTAACAATCTGCGCATGCTCAATACGGTTACGTAACAAAATTCCCCCTGATTTTTTAAATACTTTTTCATAGGCATCTAATACGATACGGTTCGCTTTATCACCAATAGCATGGGTGTTCGCACTGAAACCATTTTCAAAGCTTAAGGTGAAAAGTTGTTCGAGTTTTTGCTGTGTTTCAAGCATTAAGCCATGGTAATTTTTTCGATCAGCATACTCATCAATTAGCGCAGCACCACGGCTACCCAGCGCACCATCGGCGTATACTTTCACGCTTCTGATTGACATGTAGTCATGCATATCTTTATAGCGACCCGCTTTTAACATGGTGTCTAGTTTTGGGTCGCTTGCGCTTAACATAGCAACAATTCTCAGCGGTAGAGTGCCTTGCTCGGCACGTTCTTTGTAAACTTGCCACGTATCATAATCAATACCCGCATCATGAGTTGATGTAATGCCTAAGCTGAGCAAATGTTTACCTGCATTATCTAAAGCAGTATTAATGCTGGCGTGGCTTGCTTTTGGTACATGTTGGGTTATTAGTGTTTCTGCTTTATCAATGAAGACACCTGAAGCTAGCCCTGAATCCAGTTTTAAAATTTCACCACCAGCAGGAGAGCGAGTGTCTTTTTCGATACCAGCAAGCGCCATGGCTTTCGAATTAACCCACACCGCATGGCCATCAACTCGAGACAGTACCACAGGCTTATCTTTTACATAGCGGTCTAAGTCTGCTGCCGTAGGAAATTGCGCGCCTGGCCATTGCTCTTGGTTCCAGCCACGACCAATGATCCAGCCTTGTTTATCTTTCGCAAATTCTGCGAGCTTTTTTCCTACCTCATCAACTGAGCGGGTATTTCTAACATCCAGTTGTGATAGGTTATTACCAAGGCCAATAACATGGCCATGAGCGTCAATAAGCCCAGGTAGTAAAGTCGCCTGTTCACCATCTAGGGCCGTTGCATCAGGATAACTGGCTTTTAAGGAGTCATTGCCTGTTTTGACCACCTTGCCGTCTTTAATAACCAGTGTTGAAAACTGCTTAGTATCCCCTTTATAGGTCGGTGTGTAGCCATTGACGTTATAGATGACCGTTGTGTTTGCAAAACAGGATAGTGATGCTGATGCGAGTAAGCCGATGATGAATTTCATAATTGTCTTGTTTTTATTGATTTATAAAAACAGTATCAGAGTTGTAATAAACTGCAACTACTTGAACAAAAATGGCAGGGGAAGGGTGCTTGGCACACCCTCAATTTATTTGCTAGCGTAAACTTCAAACTCTGCGAGCGATAACTTGTTATCTTTGTCTTTATCGTAACTTTGAAAACGAGACCAAAGTGCTGGGTCTCGTGCTGATTCAGAGCGACTCAAATAGCCGTCATCATTGCGATCAAGTTGTTTAAACTTCTCACCAATACTGCCAGAGGCTAAGCTCATAGTACTAAAAAGAAAACATGAAACTAAGCTGGTGATGGTTAATCTTGTCATTGTTTGTTAGCTCTTACTTGTTAAATAATTTTTAAACTCAAGGAGTGATATGCGCTTGTCATTATCTTGATCCCACTGACTTATACGCTTTTTAAGATGAGGCTGAGGCGTAAGTTCGTCAGGGCTTAAATAGCCATCTTTATCCTTATCGAGATGATTAAAACGTTGTTTTACATCTAATGCAAAGCTATTAAAGCTAAACGTAATAAGGATTAGTGAAATAACTGAGACTATTTTCATACTGCGCTCCTTGTTAGTGAAAGTGCTTGCCATAATTTAATTCCCAAAATTAAATCCGTTTACACACTCCCTCAGGGATTATGGCAAACACTTTAAGTCGTTAAAGTTTGAATTTCTCAAACTCTTGCTCTGATAGAACCTGATCGTCATTTTTATCTAGATCAGCAAACTGCTTCAGTAAGTCCTCATGTTGTGTGGCTTCTGTAAGCGAAATTTCACCATCGGCATTCGTATCAAATTTAGCGAAACGTACATCCATTTGTGATGCTAAAACGGTCGCGCTGATCACTAAAAACATCAGCGAGAAAGCGGCAATAAGTTGTTTCATTACAATCTCCTATTGAACAAACAATTGAAATTCTGAAAAAGAAATTTGGCCATCTTGATTCGTATCAATTTGTGAAAAGTTGTCGTGTAACAGTGCGTCTTCCGATGCCTCTGATTCACTTAAAATGCCGTTACTGTCTTTGTCCAGTTCTTTAAAAGAATCATTTAAATTAAGGGCATAAGTCGCTGTTGAGATACAACACACAGCCGTCAGCACAGCAAGGGCTAATTTCTTCATTTTAATTCCTAAGAAAATTAATTATTTACTCTAATACAAAAACAATGCCAAAGTTAAAATTTCTTAATTATCATACTGTTATGTGTTTTTGAGCGTGTGTCGGTAGAAATTCTTACATGGTTTTGTGTCTTTTTTGCAACGGGAAAATAAACTTTTAAATTTAACCTTTTAAAATCAGTTGTTTAGTTTGTCTCCAAATTGCAACGATATTGATTTTTTAGTGAAAATAGTGCTGAATTTCAGATAAAATTCAGCCAGTGTATAACTTAGCTCATAGATAATTTATACCTGTCACACCTTGAAGGAAACCTATGCAAAGGCAAGCTAGCAGCAAGTTCAAACACCTACTCGATTGGCGTCCCAACTTAATCGGGCAGTTTGTATTTAGTACTCTTTTATCGTTATTGCCTTTATCTTTGGTGGTGATCCTATTTTTAAATGCGCTCAACAAGCAGCTTGCTGTCACTCAAAAAATAGTGAGCGATAACTACTTAGTAACCAAAACATTTAATAGTCTTAAGCAAGACCTAAATAGCCTTGAGCGAGCAACGAGGCAAAACTGGGTGTTGAAAAGTGAATCACTTGATACCTTAATTGCAAATAAATGGCAGTCATCTTTGCAAAGCATTGATGAGCTAATTTTTTTGAGTCCCTCACCAGATTACGTTAACCAATGGCAGCAGCTGGCTGATGTGTTGAGCTTTGCTCAGCAACACTTAGTAGATGAACAAAAGCAAGATGGTGAGCTGTTTGCACCAGCCAGTAAACTAATTGCAGAGCAAACGGTGTGGCTACGTGATCAGAATGAATTACGCATCACGAAAAACCAACAACACTTAAAAACCTTACAAGCGTCATTTATAAATTGGCTATTGGCATTGATCCCTATTACTTTGCTGGTGAGTGGCGGGTTTTTATGGCGGATCAGTGGGCGTTTACGCGAATTGACATCTGTTATCGATAAACTGGGACAAGGACATTGGCAACAAAATATTTCTGTTAAAGGTTCTGCTGAGTTGATTGAGTTGGGCAACAAGTTACAGTGGGTACAAGCGCAACTACATATGCTTGAACAGCAAAAAGATACATTCTTACGTCATGTTACACATGAATTAAAAACCCCATTGGCTTCTATGGTTGAAGGAACAGATCTACTTGTTGATGAAATAGTTGGACCTATTAATGCAGAGCAGCAAGCAGTATTAGAGCTTATTACGCAAAGTATGGCGCGGTTACGCATTATGATTGAAAGCCTTTTAAATTATAATGCAATTCGCACCAGTAAGGAGAGCATCACCGAATTAGACTTTTCGGTGATGATGAGCAAAATAGAGCGACATTTTGAACATCGCCTAATAGCGCGAGACCAATCGTTGCTTTGGTTAAATGAGTTACCTAGCCGCTCTCTTTATATTTCAACGGAATTATTAGAAATGATTTTAGTGCAGCTTATTTCCAACGCATTAAAATTTTCACCAGAAAAAGAAGCAGTTACCATTAAGGTGACATTTAAACACAGTAAGCTTATGGTGTCGGTGAGCGATCTTGGCA
The DNA here is from genome assembly GCF_021729425.1 of Pseudoalteromonas sp. CF6-2. Lineage (NCBI taxonomy): Bacteria > Pseudomonadati > Pseudomonadota > Gammaproteobacteria > Alteromonadales > Pseudoalteromonadaceae > Pseudoalteromonas > Pseudoalteromonas sp. CF6-2. The sequence goes on along the minus strand of NZ_CP091442.1, from coordinate 2,774,091 downwards.
TTGGTGTCGATGAATCCGAAAAAATGTCTATTTTTGGTGCATTTTATCAAGGTAAGAATGCCAAAAACCAAGCTGAGATGGGCAGTGGCTTAGGACTTACTATTGTGAAAGAAACAGTTGAACAATTAAACGGTGAACTAAAGCTTGAAGACAACGACCCACATGGCTGCTGTTTTACCGTAATATTACCAATTCAATTAACCCAGGGAGTTAACTGATATGGGCTTAGCTAATAAAGCCAATTTTATGATGATTGCTGCACTAATGCTCTCGGGCTGTTCGTTGCTAGAACCTAAGCCTGTAACAGAGCAAACGCAGCAAGTAGTTAATAAAAAACATGTAACACCCGAAGAGGGAGAGCCAAATCCCAAGCCGCGTCCGAAAAGTGAGCCAATGTATCCGCCTGCAAATATTGTTATTGCTTGGCATGCCCAGCAATGCGGAGGCTATAAAAACACACATAAAAAAGTAAGTTATGTCGGTGAAAAAGAAATCAAAGCGTTGTTTAAATCACTGTGTCTAGAGAGCGAAGCAAATCCAGAAAAAACCTTGGAGTTACTAGACAAAACAGATCAAGCTTACTATTGGCCAGATGATATAAAGCAGTACCTTTGGCTTCAAAAGCAAAGTGTTAAGCAGCATTTAAAAGCGAAACAAGCAAAGCAAGCATTAACCGAAAAAATGGAAAAAACACTGTCGTCACTGGCTACGATTGAGCAGCAACTTCTTCTTCGCGAAGAGACTAAGGAGCAGTAAGTATGAATGAAGTAAGTAAACCTCGCGTGTTACTAGTGGATGATGACGCGAGTTTATTAAAGCTGTTAGCAATAAGAATCGAGTCTAAAGGTTATCAAGTGAGTACTGCTGAAAGTGGCATTGTGGCTCTTCAAGAACTTAAAAATAAAACCTACGACGCGGTAATTACCGATTTAAGAATGGACGAAATGGACGGGATGGCGCTGCATCGTCAGTTGCAAAGCCGCTACCCATCTATGCCTGTCATTATGATGACAGCGCATGGTTCGATTCCTGATGCAGTCGAGGCGACAAAGCAGGGGATTTTTGCATTTATTACAAAGCCTGTTGATAAAGATGAGTTATTTGACAGCTTAGCAAAAGCAATAGAGATCCATGGCGTGCACGGAGAGGAAGCGCCCACTCAAACCAATATCGTGACGCGAAGCGGCGCGATGCTGCATTTACTTGAACAGGTTAAGTTACTGGGGCCGACACAGGTTAACGTACTCATATCTGGTGCCAGCGGCACAGGTAAAGAACTACTTGCACAAGCAATCCATCAGCATAGCCACGTTAGTGACGGTCCATTCGTAGCGATTAACTGCGGTGCAGTACCCGGTGAGCTATTAGAGTCGGAATTATTCGGGCATAAAAAAGGTGCCTTTACAGGGGCTGTGAAAGATCATCAAGGTTTATTTCAGCAAGCACAAGGCGGCACACTGTTTTTAGATGAAATTGGTGATATGCCACTGAACTTACAAGTGAAGTTACTACGCGTATTACAAGAGAAAACGATTCGCCCTGTTGGTTTCCAAGAAGAAATTCCAATTGATGTCAGAGTTGTATCTGCCACTCATAAAAACCTTCCTGAAGCGATAAATAACCAACAGTTTAGAGAAGATCTTTATTATCGATTGAACGTTGTTAATTTAAAGCTACCACCTCTTTGTGAACGCCGTGAAGATATAAGCTTACTGGCACAGCATTTTGCAGGGCAGATAGCAAAGCGCATGAATCAAGACGAAAAACGTTTTGCAAGCGATGCGATGCATGCGCTAGTGAGGTATGATTGGCCGGGCAATATTCGCCAACTACAAAACGTAATTGAACAAGTTGTTGCCTTGACGCCAGGCGGAGTCATCTCTGCTCAACTGGTGGAATCTGCACTCAATAGTAATGTAAGTATTGCGGAACCACTTTCGCTGAATGATGCGAAAAAAGAGTTTGAGCGCGACTATCTAATCAATACCTTAAAGATGGCAGCCGGCAATGTCGCAGAGGCCGCTAAGCTTGCAAAACGGAACCGTTCAGATTTTTATAAGCTAATAAAAAAACACAACATTAATGTAGAAAACTTAATGTAGAGCTAGCATAAGGAAAATTCATGTCACTTTTTTTAGTCTACCTTGGTGGACGTATTCAAGGTTGCCACATAGAAACGCATGATGTGCGATTTGTGGTGGGAAGTACAATTGAACAAACATACTCAAAATTAAAAGCACAGTGGGTCGGTGATAAAAACAATGTGCACATGGATAGTTACATGCAAATTCAGCACATTGATGGATACAAGGTAGAGGTTGTTGAAGAAGCGCACGGACAACCTGAAAAACTATATTTTGTGAATCTAGGTGCCTATCGTGCTGATAGGTTGGCAGAGCAGCATGATTTTGCACTCTATGTTGCTCGCAGCAGTGAAGAAGCTAAACAACGTGCGAAAGAGTCTTTACTTGCAGGGCTAAGCCATCTCCATAAGGATGATTTACACGATGTCGATGATTGTTTTGCGATTGACTTGCTCGATAGTCACTTATCAATCAAGTTAACTCCAAGCGGGCAATCACAAGCAATGAAACCGGATTGGTTTGGTTATCACGTTTTATAAACTAATCCTGATTATCGCTTTTACTAGCAATTTTAAAGGCGATAATCACTAGGCCAAATAAAGCAAAAGGCAATGCAGCTAGTAAATACTCCACTGTATGATTGTCTTGATAATTTGGCTGAAGTAAGAAGTGTCCTACGACACAAAGCAGAATAGCGACGAATAAAACAGGCAGTAAGATCAGTTCTTTTTTTGGAGAGTGTTTTTTCATAACAAAGCGTCACATTGCAAAGGTGCGCTATTGTAATGAGCTAAGATTGATTAGGTCAAATAACTTGGTGACTTATATTGCGCTGCATCAATTTTTTTATTGGCCGCTTTTTTTACAGGCTTTTTAGGTTTGACTGGTTTGTCAGCTGTATCATTACAGTTATACAGTCCCATAATAAACTCTATTTCCTCGCGTTGTAATCCAGACTGCATGATACCCCCCTTAATGTCGAATTTGCCATTTATACGACAAATACTAAGCAGTTGAAGCTGAATTATCGGTGAATAATGCGTCATTAAACTGTAATCATATGTAACACAAATTCGCTTATTTAATAGGCAGCTCCACAGTAAACACAACACCCGTGCCATCATCTAAATTTTCAGCGGCTACTTTACCGTGATGGTAATCACAAATAAGCCTTACAATATAAAGACCTAAGCCTAAGTGGGGCTGCTGTTGATGTTGCTGACTTCTCACCGAGACCATTGAGTCGAAAATGTGTTCAACTAAACCGTCAGGTAGCAGAGGTCCTTGGTTGCTGATTTTTAATAATGCATGTTGCTCTTGCTTGATTAAGCTGACTGAAATTGTGCTTTGTGAAGTTTTAAACTCAAGTGCATTGTTGATGAGCTTATCAAGCAATTGAGCGATAAACTCGGGTGCGCCACTGACATTTAACGGCTCTTTACAAAGCGACAAGGTAAATAGGCTTTCACCATAGGTTATTTGATAGCCTTGCATGCAGCCTGTGATCACCTTGCTCAGATCAAATTCTTCAGCTTCGGCGCTTTGAATACTTTGTTCAAGACGCGTTGCTTCGCTCATGGTGGTAATAATTTTACCCAACCGCTCAACCCCTTCACTGGCACGGTCGAGGTATTTTTGACTCAATTCAGATTGCGGCTGCATCTGTAAGTTTTCAAGTGATGAGCGAACAACAGCCACAGGCGTGCGTAGTTCATGGGAGAGTCGTGATGACATATTTTCTAAGTAATCAGTATAACCACTTAAACGACTAACAATATTGGCAAAGCTACGAGAAAGGTCACCAATTTCATCATTCGAATCGGCATAGGTTATTTTGCCAGTAATACGCCCTTGGGCATCAATGGCTTGTTCGGCATTATCACGCAGGCGGCGAATACGGCTGGAAATTCGTGACGCAAAAAAGAACAGGGTCACAGTGCCCACAAGCATCACCGCTAAAATGACATTAAATAGCTTCTCTAGCGACTTATTACGCAGAGTGCGCACGCCATTGGTGGTTTCTTCTGCGATTACTGCACCAATCACTTTATCTTGGATCCAAATAGGGTAGGCAGCAGATAAAATAACGGCTTTGTTATCTGGGGTTAAGCGCCATGATGATGCGGGTTTACCATTTAAAGCACTGGCTATATGAGTACCTTGCATCGCAGCGACATCATGTAAGGTATCAATAAATTCATTTTCTGGGCGAGTTAATATTTTATAGTAAAGAGGATGCAAATAATCTTGCTCAAAGCGTTGCCACCACGTTGTTGCGGGCGCATCTTTTAGGCCATCTGCCCAAACGCCATCGGCATGATGAATTGAGCCTGATTGCGCAAGTACACGATGATGGTTATCGACGACCCAAATTCGACTGCCACTGTGGCCCATGCCTTTCAAAATACGGTTAATTTCTGGCGAAGGCACTAAAACAGAGCCGATATCATTGGGATTTTGTAGGTTTGAGGTCGACATAAGCTGAGGCTCAGCTTTGCCTTCATCCCAATCTTCAATCGCAAAACCGAGCTTATTACCTAACATCGAAAGCGGAAAACGCAGCTCTATGTTATACCCCGTGTCGGTGCTTTTAAAATACCCCTGAATTTTAGTGACCGGCTGTTGTGTTGAAGCATCAAAGGCATTGACCCAACCATCTTGACGGGCAGCCACCACATAACGTTTAAATTCACCTGCAGGTGTTTTTAACATGATCTGTAAGTGATCGTTGCGGGTAAAGCTAAGCACATTTTTAGCACGATACACCAAAGAGCTGTCTGTGACTTTAAACGCCGCATAAAGGTAGTTTTCGTATTTGCCCACCATGTGATCAAAACTAAGATCACTCTGTTGATGATCATTGCTTAAACTTTGTAAGTAGCGCTTATCATAATGCCAAAATAAGCTTTGATAAGGCTGCCACTCCGACAGTTTACCATCAAGTTGAATCGGGTTATTTAGGTTGTAAGCGTATAAATCACGGCCTTTTACCACTTGATCTAAAAAGTTGGTTTGCGAGTCAAACAAAGCGGGGCGCTCATGTAATGCGGTGGCGAGTGCACGTGTTGTGCCTACTAAGGTTTTTTCTTGCCCTTGCCTTAAGAACTTTTCCATTTCCCACACATACTCATAGCCAAGCCAAGGTAATAAAAATAAAAAGCAGGATAAGAAAATAAACTTTGTTCTAAGCCCCAAACGCAGCATTAAGCTTGCTCCCAGCGATAACCCATACCGTAAACTGTATCAATGCAGTCAAATGCATCATCTAAAGCAATAAATTTTTTTCGAATGCGTTTTACGTGCGAGGTAATCGTGCTGTCATCAACATAAATTTTCGCATCACTCATTAATTCGTTACGGCTTTTAACATGACCTGGACGCTGCGCAAGTGAATGCACCATCCAAAATTCTGTTACAGTTAAATCAACCAGTTGCTCTTGCCAAAAAACCTGCATGCGTTGGGTATCTAACTTTAACGTGCCGCGATGCAAAAGAGCGGTTTGATCGGCGGGTTGATCAAATGCATCGAGGCGTCTAAATAGTGCGCCAATTCGCGCAGCAAGATGCGCCATGCTGATGTCTTTGGTTAAATAATCGTCGGCACCCATGCGCAGGCCACACACGGTATCAATTTCGCTATCGCGAGCGGTTAAAAATATAATCGGTAAAGTTTTAGAAAGGCTGCGTAGAGTTTGGCAAAGTAAAAAACCACCATCTACTTCATGGCCAAGACCAATATCAACAATGGCTAAGTCTGGTAAAGATTGACTAAATGCCAGTTCAGCACTTGCTCTGTCAGCAAAACCTACCACCTGATAGCCCTGAGCACTGAGCATTTCTGCGTAGTTTTCGCGGATTGCTGTTTCATCTTCAACGATTGCTATTTTCTTCATTGTTAATACTTACTTAAATTCTTTCTATAGCGAACTATACCTAATTTTTTGCCTTGCGTACTGGCAAAAATGCGATTGCCATTTTTCTGCCACAATTGCTCAGCAGTTTGCCTTTTTTGATCCCCTTTATTGCCATTTCGACTTGTTTTAATAGCTCCATACCAAGTTCGCAACACCAACCAATGTTGCCAAGCAATTAAGTAAAAAAAGGATTAAACCATGAAAAAATTAATTATTGCCGCTGTCATTACCACTGCTTTATCAACAACACAGTATGCGGTTGCTGCAAATCAAACAAAGCAAGATACACCAAAAGAAACAGCGATAGGCCTTAGTGCTGGTGCCGTAGTTGGCGGCTTAGTCGGCGGTCCAATTGGCGCGTTTGTGGGCGCATTTGCAGGCGGCTTAATTGGTGAAAAAGAAGCGGCAGAAAACACCATTGATGAACAAGCTCACGCATTAGTCGTAATGAAAGAGCAAACCGCAGATTACCAACAAGTGATAGCCGATAACGCCGCCCTAAGTGAGCAGCTTGAATTATTAGCGGATGAAAAAGAGCAGTTACTACAAGCCCAGCTTAATACTTTACTGGCCATGACGGTGCAGTTTAAAACGGGCTCTAGTGAAATTGCCCCGCACTTTGCTAATCAACTCGACAAAGTAGCTCAGTTACTGATTGCCCAGCCAAATCTGGCTATCGATTTAAATGGCTTTGCAGATCAGCGCGGTGATGAGTTGGCTAATTTAATGCTTTCAAAGCAGCGTGTAAATGCCGTGCAAAGCTACTTAATTAAACAAGGCGTGCCGCATACCCGCTTAACTGCAACCGCCTTTGGTGAGCAGCAAAGTGTTGCCGATTCAAATAACTACGAAGACAACATCTTTGACCGCCGCGTAACATTGACGACGCGCCCTGTGACACAAAGTAGTTTGCGTACAGCGCAAAGTAACCACTAATTCATCGGTCGATGGAGTGACTAATTATGTTGAGTAAACGTACCAAAAGGCTCATATACATGAGCCTTTTCATCCTGCTGTTAGGTTATGCTGTTAGCCCTGTGTTCGCTGCTAACGCTAGTGCCGAATTGCGTTTTTATGATGACTCAAATAGACAGGTGTCGTCGGGGTTACTAGTGAAAAACGATGTCACTATGACACTCACGGGGCTGATTAATCATGTTGTTGTTAAACAACGTTATCAAAACCCACATCCATTTGCGGTCAATGCCCGCTATGTGTTTCCGTTACCTGATGAAAGTGCTGTGCATGCCATGCAAATGCAAATTGGTGAGCGCATTATCACAGGCAATATTACGCTTAAGCAGCAGGCTGAACAGCAATTTGTGCAAGCTCAAAAGCAGGGTAAACGTGCCGCTTTAGTGCGCCAGCAACGTGCTAATATTTTCTCTACTGATGTGGCAAATCTTGGAGCAGGGGAAGAAATTGAAATTACCTTGCAATACCAAGAGATCATCGGTTTTCGTGATGGTGTATTTTCGTTGCGTTTTCCGACCACTATTACGCCGCGATACGAACCTTTAACGGCAGATCTTCAGCAAACAGTTAATACAGAGAAAAAGTTTGAGCCAACAACTGACACAGAGCAAGTGGCATCAGCTTGGCTAAAACCTGTTTTTCACCATGCTAAAAGCCAAGAGTCTGATGCGAGCCTAAACCTTGCAATTTCGATGGATATTGGCCTAGAGCTTAGTTACATCAACGCCAACTTAGACTGTATGCAAGTCGATAACCCGAGTTTTGGCCGTTATCAATTATCGCTTAATCGTGACATTCCGATGGATAGAGACTTTCAGCTAACATTTAAACCCCTTGATAAAGCTCACTCACAGGCTGCATTTTTTACCGAAACAGTCGCAGGGCAAGAGTATGGCTTATTAATGCTAGTGCCGCCAAGCGATCACTTTACCTCGCAAGCTCGGCTTCCCCGTGAGATGGTGTTTGTTGTTGATACCTCAGGTTCAATGCATGGTCAATCTATGGAGCAGGCAAGGCAGGCCTTGTTTTATGCCTTATCGTTACTGGATGAAAATGACAGTTTTAATGTCATAGGTTTTGATAACGAAGTCTCGCTATTAAGTGACACGCCGATGATTGCTAATGATTTTAATATTCGCCGCGCTGAGCGCTTTATTTATGGCCTTCAAGCAGATGGTGGCACCGAAATCGCAAAAGCACTGACGCAGGTACTTGATGGCAAACAGCATGATGGCTTTGTACGCCAAGTGGTGTTTTTAACCGATGGCAGTGTGGGTAACGAAACGCAGTTATTTAAGCAAATTCAATCTGACTTGGGTGACAGCAGGCTTTTTACTGTGGGTATTGGCAGTGCGCCTAATAGCTTTTTTATGACTAGAGCGGCTGATATTGGCCGTGGTACCTTTACTTTTATTAGTAGCACCAGTCAAGTACAGCCAAAAATGCAGTTGCTTTTTGATAAGCTGGCACATCCTGCTGTTACAGAGCTTGCGCTTGAAGGCGATAAAGCAGCACTTGAATACTGGCCTTCGCCGTTACCTGACTTGTATTTTTCAGAGCCGGTTTTGGTTGCCATGAAGCTTGATGGCAGTCAGTACTTAACGTTAAAAGGGCAAACAAACACAGGACCCATGACCATTAACTTAGCAACGGCCAATGCTGCAAACGGTGAAGGTATTGCTAGACTCTGGGCAAGACAAAAAATTAAGTCACTGCTGCTTTATAACGAAAAGGATGCGGTGCGCGCAGAAGTTGAAGCATTGGCACTTCAGCACCATTTGCTCAGCCCTTTTACAGCCTTTATTGCGGTTGATAACTATGCGGGTAATGAGATTGCAGAGCGTTCAATGCAAGTAGCCAACAAACTCCCTAACGGCATGACGCTACCGCAAACCGACGGACAAAGCCGCGTATTTATGCTACTTGGGTTACTGTTACTTGCTTTTTCGGGGTTATGGCAATGGCGACGCTAAAAAAAGCGTTGCCAGTTTGCAGCGCCTTACTTGGCATCGCATTACTTGCCAATGGCGGTTATATGCAGGCGAAAGCTTGGCTTGCGCAGACGCTAATTGAGTCGGCTTGGCAGCAAGCTTTGCAAAGACCTAATGAGCAAGTGAGGCCTTGGTTTTACGCCGATGGTTATGTCACCGCGCGCATAAATTGGCCAAGTCAGCAGCAAGAGTTGACGGTACTTGCTGGTGCGTCGGGGCGAAACCTTGCGTTTGCCCCTGGGCACTTTTTACCAAGTGGAGAACTTGGCAGCAAAAATGGGGTAGTGATTGCCGGTCATAACGACACCCACTTTGCATTTCTAAAACATGTCGCTGTAGGTGAGCAATTCTCTATGCAGTTGCAAAATGGCCAGATTGAACACTATCAAGTTCGCAGCATTGATGTTATTCATCAAAGCGAACAGGGCTTTTTAGCGCAATCAGGCCTTTATTTATTAACCTGTTATCCTTTTGATTCGTTAGCGTCAGGAACTGAATTTAGGCTATTGGTATCCGCTGATAAATTATCGTCGTCTACGTCAACTTTGAGCTCTTGATGACGTTGACTAACAATAACACCGGCGAATACCACCGCAATACTCACCCATTGCCACACAGTTAGTACTTCGCCTAGTAGGATGGCTGACAAAATTAACGCAAAAATAGGAATGAGGTTAGAGTAGGCGGCAGCTGTTAATACCGACACTTTACTGATGGCGTAATTGTACATGCCATAGCCACCTAACGTGACACATGAGCCTAAATATAGAATGCTCAATAGGGCACTTAAATCATGCTGATTTTCGCTCGGTAGTTCGATAAAAAATAAAAAAGGCGCAAAGAACAAGCTACCACTAAAACCTTGAATTGCAATTAAGGTAAGGGGTGAATAGCGTGTCACTAAGTGTTTTACGCTTACGGTATAAAAGGCGGCGCACACCATCGCCATCAGTTCTAAAAAGTTACCAAGTAGTGGATTAGGGGCTTGTTCAGTGCTTGGTGATAACAGCGTTAATAAAATACTGCCACCAATACACAAGGTAAAACCAACGACAATAGCTTTACTGATGTACTCTTTTAATATTAAGAACGCCAAAATGGCGACAATAATTGGTAAACAAGAGACGATTACCCCTGCTTGTGATGCTGACGTGTATTCAAGGGCATGCCCTTCAAATAAATAATAAAAACAGGGTTCAGCTAATGACATACCAATTAAATACTTCCAGTCACCTTGTTTAAACTCAAAGCGGATCACATAGCGCCATAAACATAAGCAAATCAGTAATGTGGTTAGCATTCTTAAAAAAATCACTAACACAGGGTCGTAAATATTGATTGCGTGCTTTAACGCAATGTAAGAGCTACCCCATAAAAAGGTCGCGATAATTAAGCATATACTGGCTGGCATAGGTGTCGATATTGAGTAAAAAACGAGAGCGTGATCCTAGCATGAATTTTTTTTACTTGTTCAAAAACTGTTAACTGGTATATATAAATTCTCTATTATTTATTACAGACTTTAAAACACACATGCAAAGGCCACACGTCGTTGTTGTAAAGCTAGGTACGAGCGTATTGACTGGCGGTACAGACAAATTAGATAAAGCACATATGGTTGAACTTGTTCGCCAATGTTGCGAATTAAAAAAACAGGGTTATCAGGTTGTTTTAGTATCAAGTGGCGCGGTTGCTGCTGGACGCGAGCAACTAGTTACCCCCTGTGGCCGTTCTTTGATTGAAAAACAAATGCTGGCCGCAATTGGTCAAGGGCAGCTTATTCATATTTGGCAGAGCTTGTTTGCTTTATATGGTGTGAATGTTGGGCAAATGCTACTGACTCGCGCCGATGTAGAAGACCGTGAACGTTATTTAAACGCTCGCGATACCTTAAATGCGCTACTTGCTCACAATGTGGTGCCAATTATTAACGAGAATGACGCCGTGGCCACCGCCGAAATTAAAGTCGGTGATAACGATAACTTATCTGCTTTAGTCGCGATTTTAGCAAATGCGGAAAAGCTGTTACTGTTAACTGACCAAGAAGGGCTATTTACTGGCGATCCTCGCTCTGATGCCAATGCAACACTTATCAACGAAGTTGAGCATATTAATGATGAACTCAGAGAGCTTGCTGGTGGCAGTGGTACAACACTTGGAACCGGTGGTATGGCAACCAAGCTGCAAGCTGCCGATATTGCACGTCGCGCGGGTGTTGAGGTGATTATTGCCAAAGGTGTGGGCAAAAATGTGATTTTAAATTGCATGGCCGACAAGCTTCCTGGTACACGTTTTTTAAAACTTACAGCGCCAAAAGATGGCCGCAAAAAGTGGTTACTTGCAGGGCCTAAAAGTACGGGGCAATTAGTGATTGACGATGGTGCAAGCCTTGCGCTTAAAGAGCGTGGCGCGAGCTTACTAGCAAAAGGTGTAAAGACTGTGCGAGGACAGTTTGAGCGCGGTGATGTGATTGAAGTAGTGTCTAATCAAGGGCAGTGTATTGCTAAAGGTCTTGTTAATTTTAACCACCAAGAAATTGATCAAATTAAAGGCTGCCATTCATCGCAAATAACCGAACTACTTGCATTTGCACCCAGCAGTGAAGTTATCCATCGAGATGATATGATTTTACTGTAGTTTTTTAGTAATTTTTATAAAGTTAACTAGACTAAAGTTATAGTTAGTTTAGGGGGCTTTCTAAATGCCAGCAAACGCTTGCGGACATGACTGGATAATCTCAATAACGCAACAAGAAGAAGAGCCTGAACTTGATCAGGCGCTTATCAATGCGGTGACGGAGCTCGAAGAGTTTTCACGGTTCGCTATTTATGTGAACAAGTTATTCAAACCTGGGCTACCAGCTCGTTTACTTAACAAAGACTCAGTTATTGAAGAGTTAAATGAGCATGAAGTAAGTGAGTTAATAGAGAAAGTCAGTCGCAACAAAATTCGCATTAGCCGCAATTATGGGGTTATTTCTACCTATGTGCCCATTTACCATATAGGAAATGTGATGGGTGTGCTGGTGATAGAGTCTGAAAAAGAGCTTTCAGATCGCTCAAGTATGTTAGCCATTTATATGCTAAATATCTATGCTAACCAATTGTCATTGCTACACAAGTCTAAATTAGATCCCCTTACTGAGCTATTAAATAGACAAACCTTTGATAAGAAAGTGATTGATATCGCAGCAGAAGCGACACTTGAGCCAAAAGATCATCAATACCATCCTCACTGGTATCTGGCGATGGTGGACATTGATCATTTTAAACGTGTTAATGATAATTTTGGTCATGTTATTGGTGATGAAGTTATTTTACTGGTAGCCCAATTGCTTAAAAATAATTTTCGCATTGAAGACTATGTTTTTCGTTACGGTGGTGAGGAATTTACTGTTTTGTTTCAAGCGTCTGATGAAACAGATGCGCGCAATGCACTTAATCGTTTTCGTGCTTGTGTCGCAGAGTATCCTTTTCCTCAAGTTGGAAATCTAACCGTCAGTTGCGGTTTTTTACCTATTTGTGAGTTTGAAATGGTCGCAAGCCTTGTTCAAAAAGCAGATGTTGCACTATATCATTCTAAAAATAATGGTCGTAATCAGGTAACATCGTACGCTGAGCTAGGGATTCAAGAGAGCAAACGCCCTGATGACTCAATAGAGCTTTTTTGAATCTGTTGTCGCGATTATTGCTGTGTTAAAATTGCCCACCATCAATTTTAATCAGTATGAGATTTTACATGAAGTTTGTTCGTTGGTTACTCGGTCGCATTATTTTATTCTTTGATTTTATTTTTACACCACGCAGTAAAAAACGTCCTGCGGCTGAGCAAGCTGCACTTGATTCAGTGACATCGCAATTTAAATTGTACCAATTCAAAGCATGTCCTTTTTGCGTAAAAGTACGTCGTGCTATTAAGCGTCAAGGCTTAGCCATTGAAACCCGTGATGCGAAAGGTAACCAGCAATTTCGTCAAGAGTTACACGAGCAGGGTGGAAAAATTAAAGTACCTTGTTTACGTATTGAAGAAAACGGCCAAGTAACTTGGTTGTACGAATCAAACGATATCATTGCTTATTTAGATAAAGTCGCTGCATAAAGCGGCTTTTCACTTCGATTATAGCCCGTGCTGTGCTAGCATTTGGCAAATTTTTAATTGTCTTTTGAGAGATATAACCATGACAATTCGCACCCGTGTTGCTCCGTCACCAACAGGTGACCCGCACCTAGGTACTGCATACATCGCATTATTTAACTACTGTTTTGCTAAGCAGCAAGGCGGTGAGTTTGTGTTACGTATTGAAGATACAGACCAAGTTCGTAGTACACCAGAATCAGAGCAAGCTATTATGGATAGCTTACAATGGTTAGGCTTAAACTGGGATCATGGTCCAGATGTGGGCGGTGAGTTTGGTCCATACCGTCAATCTGAGCGTAGCGATTTATATAAGAAATTTGCGCATCAGTTAGTTGAACAGGGTAAAGCATTTTACTGTTTTGCAACCAGCGAAGAGCTAGACCAAATGCGTGAAGAGCAAATGGCCGAAGGCCTACGCCCTAAATACGATGGTCGTGGTTTAAATCTTTCAGAAGACGAAATCAAAGCGAACCTTGAAGCAGGTAAGCCATACGTAATACGTATGAAGATCCCAAGCGAGGGCACGTTTAAGTTTAACGACTACCTACGTGGCGAAATTGAGATCCCATGGGAAAACGTAGACATGCAAGTGCTACTTAAAGCAGATGGCTTCCCAACATACTTCCTTGCTAACGTTGTTGATGATCACCACATGCAAATTAGCCATATCTTCCGTGGTGAAGAGTGGATCAACTCAGCGCCTAAGCTATTAAAATTATACGAAGACTTCGGTTGGGAAGCGCCAGTACTTGGCCACTTACCGTTACTACGTAACCCAGATAAGTCAAAATTATCGAAACGTAAAAACCCAACTTCAATCAATTACTATAAAGAAATGGGTTACCTACCAGAGGCGCTATTAAACTATTTAGGCCGTATGGGTTGGTCAATGCCTGATGAGCGTGAAAAGTTCACCTTAGATGAGATGATTGAACACTTTGATATGAAGCGTGTATCACTGGGTGGGCCTATTTTCGACGTGGATAAGCTTAGCTGGTTAAACGGTATGTGGATCCGTGAGAATTTATCTGATGCAGAACTAATGCAACGTTTTGTTGATTGGAAATTTAATTCTGAGCTATTCGCTAAAGTATTACCAGAAGCAAAAACACGTATTAATACGCTTTCAGACATGGTTGACCTTGCGGGTCACTTTGTGGGTGGTATTCCAAGTTACGACCCTGCGCTATTAACGGCAGGTAAAGCGGGTGAAGATGTAACTCGCCAAGCATTACAGTTCTTTATCTGGCAACTTGAAGGCTTACGCAGCTGGGAGAAGTCAGAGATTTTTGCGATTGCAAAAGCGGTTGCAACTTTCCATGAATTGAAGATTAAAGACTTCCTTGAGCCAATTTTTGTGGCTATCACAGGGAAGACTTCATCAACATCGGTTCTTGATGCGATGGAAATTTTAGGTTCTGACCTTTCACGTGCACGTTTACGTGTGGCACTCGCGCATATTGGTGTATCGAAGAAGCAAGCGAAAAATATTGAGCGTGCTTATCGGGATTATCCACAAGCATAGCTTTACTATGCAATCTACAATAAAGCCGAGCTCAGCTCGGCTTTATTGTTTTCGCCTCTAAACCATCTACTTCAGTAGGTGGTTATCACCATTTAAGCTATGCATGGAAAAATACTCATGTTAATGCCTTAGTTGATTTTTTATTAAATGATTTTGTGTGGAAATAGTTCGTCAGTTTTTATTTAGTAACGGTTGTGTACAAAAAGATACAAGATCGCCCAGAGTGTTTTCTAAGCACTCTTATGTTTTTTGTTCTTAAACGTTGAATTGTGAACAGATTCGACCTCTCTCCCCATTTTTTCTGGTAGAATAGTCAGGTTATAAGTAGTTTAAGCAGTGAACAATTATGTTAAGTCCTTATTATCAGCAGCACGCTGATTATGTTTCTATCTCTCGTGAGCAGGGAAGTCGTTTTGCTAAGTCTGTAGCGGATGATTTCAATCCACTTCACGACATCGACGCAAAAAAGTTTTGTGTACCCGGTGATCTTCTTTTTTCACTTGTATTAAACCAATACGGCATCAGTGAGAAAATGGAATTCACTTTTGCAGGCATGGTGGATGAAACATCGCAATTAACTTTTCCTGCTGGGGCTGATGAATTTGCCATTACTGATGGTGATAAAATCATGCTTAAAGTGAAGCGTGAAGGGGCTGTAAGCCAATGCGCTAAACTTACAAATAGTTTGATTAAGAACTATGTTGAGTTTTCAGGTGCCGCATTTCCGCATGTTATTATCCCATTAATGGCGAAACAAGATGTAATGATTAACCCTGCAAGACCTATGGTTATTTATGAATCAATGCTAATTAATCTAGAGCGTCTTGATATTGAAGAGCCAGAGCTTGAGTTTGTTGAACCTGATTTCACTTACACAGGCAAACGCGGAAAAATTATCTTACGATTTAATTTACTAGAAAATGGTGAGAAAGTCGGCTCAGGTGAAAAGCACATGGTTGTTTCTGGCATTCGCGAGTACTGCCAAGCAACGGTTGATGAATTAATTAGTTTTTATAATCAACGTAAAAGTACACTAAACCACGCTTAATTGTACTGTTTTAGATAAAAGGCGCATTAGCGCCTTTTTTGTTTGTGGCCATGTGCGTACAATACTCGCTTTATAGCCAATGTACTTCATATCATGTCAGTAGCGACTTTTTCAGAATTAAACCTTGCCCCCGAACTTTTAGAAGCTCTGCAAGCGGAAAATTATCAAACCCCAACTGCAATTCAAGCGCAGACAATCCCGCTTATTTTATCGGGCGCTGACGTGATGGGCAGTGCACAAACAGGAACAGGTAAAACCGCTGCGTTTGTGTTACCTCTACTGCATAATTTGTTATCTGAAAAGGTACTCCCTGACACGGTTAAAATACTTATTTTAACGCCAACTCGCGAGCTTGCTCAGCAAGTATTTGCAAGTGTAGAGCGCTATGGCGCTAACACCGCAATTAAAGCAGCACTTGCTTATGGCGGTGCCAGTATTGGGCCACAGATCAAAGCCATAAAAGGCGCACAGCTTGTGGTAGCAACACCTGGGCGCTTACTTGATCATGTGATTAAAGGCAGTATTAAGCTTTCAAGCATTAATGCCTTGGTGTTTGATGAGGCTGATCGCATGCTTGATATGGGATTCATCGACGAGATAAAACGTATCTTGCGACATGTGCCAAAAGCGCGTCAAACCTTACTTTTTTCAGCCACATTTGATGACAGCATTTTTAACCTTAGCAAACAGCTCTTAAATGACCCTAAGTTGGTTGAAGTGAATAAACGTAATTCCGCTGCGACAGAAGTAGAGCAAGTTGTTTATGCGGTTGATGAAGATCGCAAGCGTGAGTTGGTGTCACATATGATTGGTATGAAAAACTGGCAACAAGTGCTGATATTTACCCGTACCAAACAAACCGCTGATTTACTTGCTAAAGAAATGTGTAAAGATGGACTAAAAACCGAATCCATCCACGGTGATAAAAGCCAAGGCGCACGTGACAAGGCACTACAAAACTTTAAATCTGGCGCAACGCGTGTACTTGTGGCAACAGATGTTGCTGCGCGTGGTCTTGATATTGCCTCTTTAAGGTACGTGATAAACTATGAACTGCCTTATGTTGCAGAGGATTATGTGCACCGAATAGGCCGTACTGGGCGAGCGGGTGAAAAAGGTTTTGCAATGTCGCTTGTGAGTATTGACGAGCAATACCTGCTTGATGAAATTGATATTCTGCTCGATACACGCCTTACACCGCAGTGGTTACCCAGTTATGAACCTGACTTAAGCAAAGAGCCGAAACAAATCAGAAAAAACACCAATAAAGCACGTCGTTCACGAGATAAAAAACGTATTTTAGGAAAAAAAAGTCCGAGACGTCGTTAAATTTGGCGTATATTTAAACTATCCACTGGTTAATTTGAGTGTGTAGTATGTTTGAAGCCAATAAATGTGCATTTCGTCAACCGGACAACCAGTTTTCGCTACAAAAGTGGCAAAAAACAATCGATTTAATGACTGAGCTATTTTCTGCGCCAGCTGGTTTTATCGTGCAGAAAAGTGATGATGCGTATCGCATCATTGTGTCAAGCCAACAACAAGAAAACCCCTATGATGTTGGTGCAGAATCAAGTGCTGACGATAATATCTTTTGTAAGCAAGTGGTGCGTGATTTAGCACTGCTTTATGTCCCGCATGTGAGTGAGGACAGTCAGTGGCATGACAGTCCCTACATTAAAGATGGTATTGAATCATATTTGGGTGTACCAATTTGTTGGCCCAATGGAGAGCCATTTGGCACATTTTGTGTGATGGATTTTGAACAAACCCATTATCAACCAAGCCTAATAGAGCTGATAAAGCAACTTAGAGACATGGTTGAAGATGATTTAGCACTGTTAGATAGTTTCGCACAAATGCGTGAAATTGCGATGCTAGACCCATTAACGAATATCTATAACCGCCGCGCCCTCGATTTACTTTCGCAACATAAATTAAATCTAGCAGCTCGTCTAGGCTTTGAAGTATGCTGCTTATTTATTGATATTAATGACTTTAAACCGCTTAATGATAATTATGGTCATGAGGTAGGAGATCAAGCTCTAATTAGCCTTGCTGACACAATGAAAGGCACCTTACGAGAGGCTGATATTATCGGTCGATTAGGCGGTGATGAGTTTGTTGCGCTTCTTCAAGTTAATAATGGTGATTGTATCGATACGATTATGAAAAAGCTTGAAAGCACGTTTAAGGCAAACCTGCAAAGTCAGGGCTTGCCAGAGCTTAGCCTTAGTATCGGCTATGCCGCACTTGGTCATCGTGCTGAAACATTTGCTGAATTACTAAAACGTGCAGATGAAGATATGTATGAGAAAAAGCAAGCCTCTAAGCGTGTTTAGGCTATTTGCTTTTCTGCTAGGTTTAATTCCATCGTTGCTTTAAGTAAACGGTAAAGATTGATAGATGCATCAATTTCTTCTTTACGGTTAGTTAAACTCTCAATATTTAAGCCAAGCGGTACATTTAAATGCGCACAGCTTTGTAATATTAGGTCTAGATTCTCACGACAAATACGTACAGACTCGCTCAGTGGGTTAGCGGAATCAAGCATGCGCCATTTTGTTGCTTCTGGTACAGATATGCCCAACCACTGCATAAACTCAAGTGTTTTCTCACCACCACAGGGTGTGAAAGTAAGAATAATTCGTTTCGGTGAAATGCTAAGCGCTTTACAGCTACGCGCATAACTGGTGATTAAATCGATTGTGGCTTGTGCGTTATACACAGCTTGGGAGATAAAAAACTGACAACCTTGTTCCGTTTTTTCAAGCAATCGCTCATGCTCATTGCGTTTGCTGGCATGGCGCTCTGCTATAGTAACGCCACCTAAAAATATATCATTATCTTGTTTTTGAAGTGTTTTATAAGCATCTGGCAGGCTCAATTTGATATCGCCATGAGATGATGGGCTACCAACTAACACTAAGTTTTTTAAATCAAAATCATTACGAGTTTCTGCTAGCCATTCGTTAAACTCAGCTTCACCGCGTTGAGCAACGCTTTTGTACGTAATGACATCTTGTTGAGACAAGTTACGTAATAAATGAGAGTACTCTCGTGGATCGACGGTTTCTTTGAATGGAAATGGGCGTGGTTTTGCCGTACGGCTACTTTCATCTTGAATGTCATAGATAATCACACCATCGTATTCAATTTCGTGTAAGCGACCTAATAGCTTTTGCGCAATGGTTTCAAGCTGAGCTTTATCAGTGCCAGATTTAGGCGGTGTGGTACCAATAAGGTAAACACCTTGATTGGTGTCTTCAATTTTCTCTTGTAATGATAAAGCCATAATCCTCATTCCAGCTGTAGTTGCGTCTATGAGGACAATATAGCAGCCATTTAGACGTCTAGATAGATTTTTTTCGTGAAAGTTTTTCAATGACTATGAATTTTGCTCAACTTAAGAGGCCGTTGTTCGTAAAAATTGACACACCTGTTTACATTAATTCTGCCTTCAACCCTCATATTTTCTGGTACTTTGGTGCATAATCAACGATTAATAACTATGAGAAAAATAACTAACAAGGGAACATAATGAAATTTAGATTATTAGCAACAGCTGTTGCTGTCACGCTAGCGCTCGGTGGATGCGCAAGTAATTCACAGTCAACTATGGTTAAAGAAGCCGGCATTGAGCAGTCAGTAAACCAAGATGATAATCGTGTATTTAGTCAAGGTTACCTATTAGAAGAGCTTGAAAACGGCCTTCGCGTGATGGTAGTAAAAACAGATTACCCAGATGTCGTATCACTGCAAATTCCGGTATCGGTTGGTTCACGTAATGAGGTTGAAGCAGGTAAAACCGGTTTTGCACACTTCTTTGAGCATATGATGTTTAAAGGCTCTGAAAAATTCCCGCAAGATGTGTATTCAGATATTCTAAAAAACTCAGGTGTTGATAATCGCGCATACACAACCAACGATTACACTAACTACCACTTAAACTTCTCAAAAGAACATTTAGATAAAGTACTCGAAATCGAAGCGGATATTTTTCAAAATCTGACTTACAGCGAAGAACAGTTCCGCACTGAAGCGCTTACCGTAAAAGGGGAATATCTAAAGAATAATGCCAGCCCAATTCGTAAGTTACTTTCTGCTGTTCGTAACGAAGCATTCGAAAAACATACGTATAAACACACCACCATGGGCTTTTTTGAAGACATTGAAGCTATGCCTGATCAAATGGCGTATGGTAAAGAGTTCTTCGCTAAGTTTTATAAACCTGAATATGTATCTTTAGTTATTGTTGGTGATGTTGATCCACAAGAAACCATGGCAATGGTGAAAAAGCACTGGGGCAACTGGAAAAAAGGTGATTACCAAGCTGATATTCCTGTTGAGCCAAAACAACAAGCAGCAAAATATGTACATGAGAAAAATGATGGTTTACCAGGTCACTGGTTGCTTGTGTCTTACAAAGGCACCGCATGGGATCCAACTCAAAAAGACCGTGCAGCCCTTGATTTGATCTCACAGCTTTATTTCTCTAACAACTCAGCACTTTATCAAGAGCTGGTTGTTGATAAACAAATTGCCAGCCAAATGTTTACCTATAACCCAGATACTAAAGATCCTGGGTTATTACATGTTTTTGTAAAAGTCGAAAACGAAGCGGACCTTGCAAAAGCGCGTGATGCGATTAACCGTACTTATGCACAAGCGCGCACAGAGCTTGTTGATGCACAAAAGTTAGCTGATTTAAAATCTAACTTAAAATACAGCTTTATCAATGGTCTTGATTCATCACAGTCAATTGCTTCAACACTTGCAAGCTACATGCACTTTGAGCGCGACCCTGAGGTGATTAACCAACTTTACGCGACTGCTGATAGCATCACTCCTGAGGATATCAAAGCGGTAGCAAACAAATATTTTGTTGATTCAAGCCGTACTACTGTGACAATGTCGGCGCTTGATAAAGTGGCAGGTTTTGATCAAGAGGTTGACTTAAACGCGGCGGTTGCCAGTATTGAGCAAGCCCCAACAGAGCGTCATTTTAAAGTACTTGATAAAACCAATAGCTCGCCACTGGTTGATGTTAACTGGTTATTTAATACCGGCGCAGCAGCTGATCCACAAGGCAAAAAAGGCTTAGCGGCACTCACTGCTGCAATGCTAGCGCAAGGTGGCTCAGAAACGATGAGCTACAAAGATATTCAAAAAGCGTTATACCCACTGGCAGGAAGCTTTGGCTATCAAATCGATAAAGAGATGATTTCTTTACGTGGTCGTGTGCATAAAGACAATGCTGCCAAGTGGTATGCACTTGTTAGCGATCAATTGTTAAATCCTGGCTTTAGAGAAGATGATTTCAAGCGTCTGAAAAAAGAGCTTATCGATAGCATTAAAGCAGACCTTAAAGCGTCAAATGACGAAGAGTTAGGTAAAGAAGTGCTGTATCATCAGCTTTATAAAGGCCACCCGTATGAAAGCTATAACTATGGTGATTTATCAGATCTCGAAGCATTGACGCTTGACGATGTAAAAGCGTTTTATGCTAACCAGTTTACCCAATCTAAGTTAACTGTAGGTTTAATTGGTGCTATTCCGAGTGATGTTAAATCAACTATGATGAAAGATTTAACATCGCTTGCACAAGGTAAAGAAAGTCGTTTAACGATCCCAGATGCGCCAGCCCTTCAAGGGCATCATGCAACGATTGTTGAAAAATCAGCGCAATCTACCGCTGTGTCATTTGGTTTCCCAATCGATACAATTCGTAGCAGCGATGACTGGACCGCACTTTGGTTAGTGCGCTCTTACTTTGGTGAACACCGTAGCTCAAATAGCTTCTTGTATCAGCGTATTCGTCAAACCCGTGGTATGAACTATGGTGACTATGCCTACATTGAGTACTTCCCGCGCGGTATGTTCCAAACTAAACCTGATGCTAACTTAGGCCGTTCAGAGCAAATTTTCCAAGTGTGGTTACGTCCGCTTCGTTCTAATAACGATGCGCACTTTGCAACGCGTACGGCATTATTTGAGCTTGATAAGCTGATTAAAAATGGCATCAGCAAAGAAGATTTTGAAGCGACGCGTAACTTCTTAATTAACTTTGTGCCACAAATGGTTGCAAGCCAAGATCGCCAATTAGGTTATGCGCTTGATAGTGAGTTCTATAATACAGAGAGCTTTGTTGACTATGTGCGCGGCAAGCTTGAAAAGCTAACCCTTGATGATGTGAATCGTGTTATTCGCGATAACTTGCAAACAGAGAATATCCACTATGTGTTTATTACTAGTGACGGCAAAGACATGCAAAAACGCTTAGCCTCAGAGCAAACATCGCCTATGGTGTACAACGCTGAAAAACCAGCAGAGCTTGTTGCTGAAGATAAAGTGATTGCAGACTATAAACTTGCGATACCGGCGAAAAATATTAAAGTACTTGATGTCGAAAAAGTATTTCAATAATAACTAATCAATGCCCCTAATCAGGGGCATTTTTTATGTTTAATAGCAAATAACGATGACGCTCTGGTTATTAGATATAACCAGAACAAATAAACAACGGGTTAGTACATCTTGCTACAAATCCGTTAAACTTAAGTAATAGCAGTTAGGTACAACCAGAAAGGCAAAATTATGCGTCATGAAATTTGGCAAAAGCTTCGCGAAGAAGCAAACGAAGTCGTTACTCGTGAACCTCTTTTAGCAAGTCACGTCTATTCGTGTGTGTTAAATCATGAGTGCTTAGGTTCGGCGCTAAGTTTTATTGTTGCTAATAAGTTGGCGGATGCAGTGGTTTCAGCATTCACAATTCGCGAATTGTTTGACCAGGCCTTTGTTAAGTGTGATTTGATGTTGACCCATGTCGCTCATGATATAAAAGCAGTAAAAGATCGTGACCCTGCCGCAGATAGCTACTTAACGGTGATACTTAACTTAAAGGGCTTTCATGCAATACAAGCACACCGACTTGCAAACTGCCTTTGGTTACAGAATCGAAAAGAACTTGCTCGCTTTATTCAAAGTAGAACTTCTGAGGTATTTGGTGTTGATATTCACCCTGCTTGTAAAGTGGGTCATGGTATTATGTTTGACCATGCAACTGGGATTGTAATTGGTGAAACAGCGGTTATTGAAGATAATGTATCGATTCTTCAATCGGTTACTTTAGGTGGTACGGGTAACGAACAAGGTGATCGCCATCCTAAAATTCGCGCGGGTGTGTTGATTGGTGCCGGTGCGAAAGTGTTGGGTAACATCGAAGTAGGAGAGGGCGCACGCATAGGTGCAAACTCTGTGGTATTAAGCCCTGTTCCAGCACATACAACCGTTGTTGGGGTACCTGCTAAAGTGGTGGGTAAACCGAGCTGTCCTTGTCCAGCGGAAAGTATGAATCAAAACTTTCTGGATGACAGCACCACAAGCGCAAGCAATGCATCTCATACCAGTGCAATGCTGTAGTTCTTTATAATAAAGAGCAAAAGAACCTTGTCTAAATTAGCCTTTGGTTTGTCGATTGTAGCGTCATTTATTTGTGGCGCTATCATCATGTTTATGCTTCAAACTAATAACACCGTTGTGCCAACTTCAGAGCGGGCGCAAATAAGTGTTATAGAGCCGGCTATTTCTGAGCAGGCAGCGCCAGTTGCACCTATTAGTGTGAGCGGAGTTTCTAATGTTGGGCATCAAACTTCACCTGAAGAATTAACTCAAGAAGCGCTTAAGCAGCAAATTGCCGAGCTTGAATTACAAGTCGAGAGCCAGCAGGCTGTGATTGCACGTTATCGCACTAACGCACTTACATCCGATGAAATAGACTCCCACCTTGATCAGCTTTACACGCTTTTAGCACAGCAAGAACGCAATGAAACATGGGCCTATCAAGTTGAAACAGCTATGAGTGACTTTTTAATTATGGCTGACTTACCTATACAGCCAAATGTCAGCGTTTCTAAGTGTAAAAGTTCAGTTTGTCAGTTTAAGTTACAACGCCCAGATGACGTTACAGTACTTCCTGAGCATTATTGGCGAAACATAACAGATGATTTAATGCTGCAAAGCTGGTGGAAACAGTTCAAATACACTTCCACCACTTCGAGTGACGATGAGCTAGTCATCGTTGTAAGTACAGATTAATCAAACCACTTTTGATTGCAACTGGCCATCTGCCAATTCGGTGGTGAGCAATTCTCCGCTATTAACCTGTGACACTGATTTCACCACCTGACCTTGTTTGTTTTTAGTAATGCTATAACCACGCGCTAATACACTTAGTGGACTGACTGAATCTAAGCGGCTCGCCTGCAGTGATAGATGATTACGGGATGTTGTAAATTGGTGCTGTATAGCTTGTGTTAAACGACCTTGCAGCTGGGTAAGCAAGTGCTCATAGCGAGTAAGTTGCTTTTCTGGTGAGCTTTGCATTAAACGAGGAGTAAGGTTGCCAAGTACTCGCTCATGGCGCTGAATTGTACTTTGCATAGCACGATGTAAAGCAAGGCCCAATTCATCCAGCTTTTGTGCCTGCTGATTGAGTTGATTTCGTGGGTGACACAGTTGTAAGCGATGCTCAAATTGCGTCGCTGTAGTACGTTTAACTGCCAACGCGTGTTTAAAGGCATGATTTAAATGCCTAACAAGCTGATTTACTCTGCTATGTAACTCTTCACTATTTGGACTGACCAACTCGGCTGCTGCAGAAGGTGTGGCTGCGCGTATATCTGCAACGTAGTCACTGATAGTGGTGTCTACTTCATGACCCACAGCACTGACAATAGGCAGGTTGCTGGCATAAATGGCGCGTGCGAGTAATTCATGGTTAAAACACCATAAATCTTCTAATGAACCACCACCACGACCCAATATCAGTACATCCACTTCGTTACGTTGATTGGCGATGTTTATTTTTTCTATTAATTGGCTGTGAGCATCAGCGCCTTGCACCATGGCCGGATAAATCACCACTTCAAGTTGGGGAGCACGGCGTTTCAAGACGGTTAAAATATCGCGAATGGCCGCACCTGTGGCCGAGGTAATCACGCCAACGCGATTGATATGTGTTGGCAATGGTTTTTTATAAGCTGAGCTAAACAGGCCTTCGGCGGCAAGGCGCATTTTAAGCGCATCGAACTCTTGTTTTAATAAGCCTTCACCAGCTGGTGCCATATGTTCAACAATGAGTTGATAATCACCACGCGGTTCATACAAAGATACACGGGCACGCACAGTGACTTGTGCGCCATTCGTTGGGCGAAATGTTTGGCCACGATTATTACCGCGCCACATAGCTGCTTTTACTTGTGCGCGATCGTCTTTTAATGTGAAATACCAATGCCCTGAAGCAGGCGCAATAAAGTTTGAAATTTCACCACTTAACACTAAAGAAGAAAAGCCGCGTTCTAGCACACTTCGGATCTCTTTATTAAGGCGTGATACGGTATAAATGTCTTGTGAATTACCCATTGCAGCTAAATTTAATCTCTTTGCCATAAACTAAGGCTACTTTATCATAAATAATTGCACAATTTTATTTACTCGGGTTTAGAACGCTGATAAAATTTGGCCGCAATTCCTTATACTCAGATCCACATGTGAGAAGTTGCCAATATGCTTAGAATTGCTAAAGAAGCTCTTACCTTTGACGACGTACTACTAGTACCAGGTCATTCTACTGTTTTGCCACACACGGCAAATATTTCAACTCGCTTAACGCGTGGTATCAATCTTAACTTGCCGCTAGTTTCAGCATCTATGGATACTGTAACAGAAGCTCGTTTAGCGATTGCGCTAGCGCAAGAGGGCGGTTTAGGTTTCATCCACAAAAACATGACAATTGAAGAGCAAGCTAAAAACGTACGTAAAGTTAAAACGTACGAAGCAGGCATTGTTTCTTTCCCTGTTACTGTGACTGCGGATCTAACAATTGCTGATGCCATGGCATTAGCAGAAGATAAAGGTTTTTCAGGTTTCCCTGTGACGGATGGTGATAATAACCTAGTGGGTATTGTTACAAGCCGTGATATGCGCTTTGAAACCAAACTTGAGCAACCTGTTTCTACCGTTATGACGAAAAAAGAATCGTTAGTGACTGTTAAAGAAGGTGCAGACCGTGATGAAATCTTAGGTCTAATGCACGAGCACCGTATCGAAAAAATTCTCGTAGTTGATGATGCTTTTAAACTTAAAGGCATGATCACTGTAAAAGATTATCAAAAAGCACAAGACAAACCAAACGCATGTAAAGACGAGCAAGGTCGTCTACGTGTAGGTGCCGCTGTTGGTGTTGGCGCAGGTACCGATGAGCGTATCGCAGCCCTTGTTGAAGCAGGTGTTGATGTATTACTTATCGATACATCACATGGCCACTCACAAGGTGTTATCGACCGTGTTGCTCAAACACGTCAAGCATACCCAGATCTACAAATCGTAGCAGGTAATGTTGCAACAGCTGAAGGTGCGATTGCCCTTGCTGATGCGGGTGTTGACGCTGTTAAAGTGGGTATTGGTCCTGGTTCTATCTGTACTACTCGTATCGTAACAGGTTGTGGTGTTCCACAAATCACTGCTATTTCTGATGCAGTTGAAGGCTTAAAAGGCCGTGATATCCCTGTTATTGCTGACGGTGGTATTCGTTTCTCAGGTGACATCGTAAAAGCACTTGTTGCAGGTGCATCATGTGTGATGGTGGGTTCAATGTTAGCAGGTACTGAAGAAGCACCGGGTGAAGTTGAGCTATATCAAGGTCGTTACTACAAGTCTTACCGTGGTATGGGTAGCCTTGGCGCTATGGACCAAAAAGAAGGTTCATCAGACCGCTACTTCCAAAAATCGAACGAAGCAGACAAGCTTGTTCCTGAAGGTATCGAAGGCCGTGTTGCTTATAAAGGCCCTATTGCGACAATCATCCATCAACAAGTGGGCGGTCTTCGCAGTGCAATGGGCTTAACTGGCTGTGCAACAATTGAAGAGTTAAATACTAAACCTCAATTTGTTCGTGTTACTTCAGCTGGTATGGGTGAATCACACGTTCACGATGTGCAAATCACTAAAGAAGCGCCAAACTACCGCTTAGGTTAATTACCTTAAGGTATTGAAATTACAATGGGCTAGCATTTGCTAGCCCTAATTTATTTATCATCTCCCTTTGGGAGAGCAGTTCCTGACTAACGAGATACTCCATGAGCAAAGACATTCACGATTCACGAATTCTCATTTTAGATTTTGGTTCGCAATACACACAGTTAATCGCACGTCGTATACGTGAGATTGGTGTTTACTGTGAGCTATGGGCATGGGATGTAACTGAAGAGCAAATCCGCGAATTTAATCCACAAGGTATTATTTTGTCGGGTGGTCCTGAGTCTACAACACTTGAAAACAGCCCACGTGCTCCTGAGTATGTATTTAACGCAGGCGTGCCAGTACTTGGTATTTGTTACGGCATGCAAACAATGGCAACGCAACTAGGTGGTAGCGTACACAGCTCTGATAAGAAAGAGTTTGGTTATGCGCAGGTTGAAAAAGTAGGTGATTGTGCGTTATTCGACGCTATCGAAGACCACATTACTGATGGCGGTGCAGGCGTACTAGACGTTTGGATGAGCCACGGCGATAAAGTAATGGAAGTACCAGAGACTTTCAAAACAACGGCTAAAACGTCTACATGCCCACATGCTGCAATGTCTTGGGAAGAAAAGCGCTTCTACGGCGTGCAGTTCCACCCAGAAGTAACTCACACGCATCAAGGTCAACGTTTACTTGAGCGTTTTGCGATTGATATCTGTGGCTGTGAAAAGCTATGGACTCCGGCTAAAATCATCGACGATGCGATTGAGCGTATCAAACAAACTGTAGGTGATGACGAAGTCATCTTAGGTTTATCAGGTGGTGTTGATTCATCTGTTGTTGCAATGCTTATTCACCGTGCAATTGGCGACAAGCTAACATGTGTATTCGTTGATAACGGGCTACTTCGTCTAAACGAAGGTCAGCAAGTTATGGACATGTTTGGCAACAAGTTCGGCCTAAACATTGTTAAAGTAGATGCTGAAGATCAATTTTTAGCAGACTTAGCAGGTAAGTCAGATCCAGAAGATAAGCGTAAAGCGATTGGTCATACCTTCATTAAAGTATTTGACGAGCAAGCTAAAAAGCTGAAAAGCGCAAAATGGTTAGGTCAAGGTACTATCTACCCAGATGTTATCGAATCTGCTGCATCAGCAACAGGTAAAGCACACGTAATCAAGTCTCACCACAACGTAGGTGGTTTACCAGACGACATGGAAATGGGTCTTGTTGAGCCGTTACGTGAGCTATTCAAAGATGAAGTACGTAAAATTGGTCTTGAGCTTGGTCTACCTTACGACATGCTTTACCGTCACCCATTCCCAGGTCCTGGTTTAGGTGTTCGTGTACTTGGTGAAATCAAGAAAGAGTACTGTGACTTACTACGTCGCGCAGATGCTATCTTCATTGAAGAGCTACACAAAGCAGAGCTTTACCACAAAGTAAGTCAAGCCTTCACTGTATTCTTACCAGTTAAATCGGTAGGTGTAATGGGTGATGCGCGTAAATACGACTGGGTTGTATCGCTACGCTGTGTAGAGACAATCGACTTTATGACGGCACGTTGGTCACACTTACCTTACGAGTTCCTAGGTGTGGTTTCTAACCGTATCATCAACGAAATCGATGGTATTTCACGTGTTGTTTACGATATTTCAGGTAAGCCACCGGCAACAATCGAGTGGGAGTAGACTTGGTTGTAAAAACCTAATCTAGTTTCTGTTAGATAAAAAAGGCCAGTCAGTATTTCTGACTGGCCTTTTTAATGAATTTTTACTTTCCTAAAAAACCTTGCGGAGATATTAGTTTTCGTTGTAGTGCTGGCTTCTATTTTTAGGGCTGTGGCTGCGTAACACTGGGCACTGCCTGAAGATGAAAGTCATTGCTGACAAAATGGAGGTATTCCAAAATAGGTTGAAGATGGTAGGGCGAGTTTATGATGGATCGGTCGATCAAATCGACAAAATAAGACGCTGGCCCTTTGGTCGCCGTACGTAGTCAGTGATGGTGTACCGATCTAACTAGCCGCTCTACAGTTCATCAACCAAGAAAACGCCCTGCAAATTTTACTCGTCTTGAAGAAGGTAATCACCTATATTTTCTCGACCTTCTGCTAACTCACCGAGCGATTTTTAAGAAGC
This sequence comes from Pseudoalteromonas sp. CF6-2, assembly GCF_021729425.1. Classification (NCBI taxonomy): domain Bacteria; kingdom Pseudomonadati; phylum Pseudomonadota; class Gammaproteobacteria; order Alteromonadales; family Pseudoalteromonadaceae; genus Pseudoalteromonas; species Pseudoalteromonas sp. CF6-2. The sequence continues at coordinate 2,745,251 of NZ_CP091442.1, read as the reverse complement.
GTTGTATAACAACTTAGAATGGGGTAAGTGATATGGTTAACATGGAAATGATGAAAATTGTTATTTTGAGCGTAAAATATGATTCAAAGCGCGATGGATATTCATAAAATAGGTAAGCTTAAAGCTGTTAGATACGGAAGTACCTTTGAATAGTGTATTGACTAACAATAATTTGAGTGTCACATAAATACAGATTAAATCAGAAGCTGAACTGGAGTTGATATCTCTTGGGAAATTTGACCGTTAGATAGAGTGCAAAAGTGGTAGCTAACAGAAAAGTTTTAAAGTGATAAAGTAATATAATACTGTCTTTTGTGCTGTAGCATTCTTGATTATTTATAATGTGCTCTACTGATTGGAAATACTTTAATATCAATGAGCTATAAAAAAATCGGATCAAAAGCAAAATGGTAACTAAGCAGAGTAAGTTCAGTTTCACGACCGTTAATTGCTGAAGAAAAAGTGGGCTCAGACGTTAAGCCAAAGCTGAACTAAAACGTCGACGAGTAGTAAGAACTTAGTTGTATAGGCAGCAATTAAAAACAAGGAATTATCAGATAGGGTTTGAACGACTATATATCAGATAGATTAAAATACGCTTATGTGTCTTTGACTTTTTAGGCTGATGTCTATTAATAGCTCCTAGTCTTTGCGAGCTTCGAGCCCTTTCACCTATTAAGCTGTTCTGCTAAGGGTAAAAACTCTAATACATAAAGCGAGTAAGGTAGCGGGTATTTTATGGTGCTGAGTTAAGACAAGATTAAAAATAAATCGAAATGGTTTTAAGCATCACTTTTCTTCAAGGTTACACATATTTAGAACTATTTTCGAAAATAATTACTTTAAATTTAATTATATCTAGTCAGTTTTATTTAACACTTTATAAAGGCTAAAATAATTTTTAATTAGCCTGTAAAGTTCTCTTAGTACTTTACTTATACTCGTTTGGCTAACTAATCATTCCTAAATGTAAAACACAGAGTTTTTAGAATAGTAGGTAACTCGACTCGCTCGTCCTGATCGTCAACGCAACTGACTTAACCAAATCGAGCCTAGGCTATGATTATAACATTACCGATCAGCTCCGAGAGACTTCGAATATAAAAATACATATAAAACCATAGATAAAGATGATCATAGTCGTTTACATACGATTCTTTTTTGACATCTGGATGTACCGTCACTGATATATCAGGTGTGGTAGCGGTGGAACGTTCTTCAATTAATCGGTGTGCCTGTTGGTACACTGAATGTGTGGCTTATAAGTTTGTTGGGCTCAGTCGCTGGCGATTAAATATCCCCAGTGTGGGTAGCTTATGTTACAGGATTTGCTCAAAGGAAAATGCTGGATTCAGAGCTAAAAGCAAGCCTATCGCCTCGACACTGAAGAGGGCGGGTGTGAAGAAACGCAAAGAGCTAAGACAATAGTGTTAAATCAACGTTGGTCTATGGAATTTGTGTCATACCAGCTTAGTAATGGTAGGCACTTTTGGAGGGGATGTGGTGGATAATTACTCGCTGGAATAGTCGGTCAGTTGGTTTCTGTAACCACCAGTGGCAGGCACATCACAAGACTCCAAGGCTAGTTTATCTAAGAGTGTGGCAACCCTAATAAGCTGAACTGCGAGAACAGGACTGAATTTAACAGTAAGATCGTGTTCTTTTGATTCATGAAAAAGGGACAAATTGCAGAGTTTTAATTTTGAGTCTAGTATCAATTTAGGTTATCGAAGTTTTAAGTGTGGTTATGCTTTTTAGGCTTAAATAATCTTAAAACTTTCTATCTTTTTTATGATACGGATACTGTTACTTATGAAATTGCCTAGTCAAGGTTTTGGTTTACTTTTAATGCTATTCTTTCTAGTGGCCTGTGACCGAACCTCAGTGTCATCAGGTACAAGTAAAGAATTTACAATTGAGTTGGTCCGAGCGCCTTTATCCGTAGAAGTGGGTCAATCTGCAGTGATTGAGGTTCAGTTACAACAAAATGGACAAAATATTGATGGCGCGAGTTACCTTTGGATGGAAGAGAGTGTATTACCACTTGGCTTAGTTAGTAATAGTAACCAAGGGTTCTTTGTAGCACCGTCAAATATTGAGCAAGCTAGTATTCGTGTAACAGCTAGGTTCTCAGGTATGTCGCTAAGCAAGGATATCACCATAGACATTACCTCACCGGTTGACGTTATTGGAGATGTTGAGTCATTAGAGGTTACAGGCCCAACGGAAGTTTCTTCTGAACACAAGGTCATTTTAAATGCGGCTTATACGGTTAATGGGTTGGTTGATAGTGACAAAGAGATAAGTTGGGAACTATTAAGTGAACAAACAGTATCTTGGCAACAAATAGATAATCGAGTTGAGGTTACAGCACCTAATGTTTTTCAGGACACAGAGTTATTTTTCTCAGCACAAACTGAAGACACCAGCGGCTTGTTGTTTGATACGATTGTGGTTCTCACGGTTAAGCCAAGGGGCATCAGCTTTGTTAACCAGGTTAATACTGGAACGGGCAAAGTTGATGCAAACTCTCAATCGTCACATACAGTTAAGCAAAGCACTTCAGGGCAAACAGTCCACTTAACAGCAAAAGCCGAAAAGTCTGGTGGCGGTGGAAGCTTCACCTATGAATGGCAGCAAGTGAGCGGTACCACAGTAGACTTAATAGACAGTGCCAGCCAAACCACATCTTTCGTTGCGCCCAAGCAGCCGGGAAAACTTGAATTTAAAGTAACAGCCACTGAAATTAGTAGCGGAAAAAGCACATCACAGACACAGCAAGTAGAAATAAAGCCTGGACCTTTACAGCCTCAGCAAGGTGCTAAGCATCAAGTATACAATGGTCATGGTTCTGTTAGTTTGACTGCCGAGGTTAATGGTGGCAAAGGGCCTTTTACCTATAAATGGACGCAAACAAAAGGTCCAGACGCTATGATAAGTAGTGTTAATGGAAAAACTACCGAGGTTACGCCGCCAGAGGTTACAACCGACACCGATTTTCAATGGGTAGTACAAGTAACTGATGCCGATGGCCATCAAGTGAGTATTACACACGATATTCAAGTGAAGGCAACTGCGCCTTTGTCGGTACAGATTATTAAACCAAAGGGCTGCACCACCAACTGTTTAGTTGAAGAAGGGGATTTTGTATATCCTGCAGCAACTATCACCGGTACGCTTGATCGTGTATCAGTATTGTGGGAGAGTAGCGATGTTGCCTTTACAGATGCGACAACAGAGCACCCTGTGTTTGTTGTGCCTAATGTCAATTCAGAAACAGGTATTAGAGTCAATGTTACTGTGACAGATGGCACCAATACTGTTTCCGATTCGCTACTTTATACCGCTAAACCTGTATTTAAGCTGGCACCTCATCAAAACCAAATAGGTAGTCACTTGGCAACAGGCCCTGGAGTCAGTACAGCAGCTCCCGTTCAGGTAGAATCCGGCAAAACTTTTAAACCAAGCATCGATATCCATGTCCCCCCTTTAGATAACGGGGCATCTCTTTCTTACCTATGGACGGTGATTGAGCCAAATCCAAAACCTAATGACTTGATAATTGCTGGTGACAATACAGCTCAGCCCATCATTAATGCGCCATCAGTAAGCAGTAATACCAACATTAAGCTTCAGGCAACCATTACCTATACCTCACCTGAAGGTAAAGTGATTACTAAAACTACTGATACTCAGTTTCAGGCAGTACCTGTTAATGCGCCAAGCAGACCCACACTTGCGCTCAGTATGGCTGGGCATGAAAGCGTATACAGTGGTCATGTGGTGCACCCTAAAACGACAGTGATGAACGCCAGTGGTCCCTTAAACTATCAGTGGGCGCAATTAAGTGGCCCAACCATTACGATTGCAGATGATAAAACGGATTCGCCAAGTTTCACTGCTCCTAGTGTGAGCGGCCATCAAGATATTGTAATAGAAGTCGAAGTGAGCGATGGGTCAGCCGTAGCAAAAGCACAAATGACTGTGACAGTTGATCCAGTAGTCGCACCACCGAAGTTGCCGTTAATGGTAACCGCCTCTAATGATGCGACCGTAACTGCAAATGAGACAGTGAAGCCGAGAGTCAGTCTTGGCAACACCTTTGGTTCACTCAGTTATTTATGGGTAGAAACCACTAGTATAGGCATTAGCCTTACAGATCCAAACACCGCTACTCCAAGCTTTATCGCACCGAATGGCCCTGCTACTGTGACCCTTGAAGTGACAGTAAATGATACGGCTAACGGCTCTGCTACCGATAGTGTCACTTACCATGTGAACAATGCTTTGCAAGTAACAGCTGGTGCAGCAACACGCACATTGGCTGAAGGTAATACCCTCAATTTATTGGCATCGGCTAAAGATGCCGATGGTGCGGTAAGCTATGCATGGACTCTTGCTGATGCCGGCACAACATCACTGACGACAACAAACATTATCAACGGATCCTCAGCGAATGCAAGCTTAGACCTTCCCAATGTGGATGCTGATACTACGATCAAACTGCAAGTTACGGCAACGGATTCGGTCAATGCGGCTACCGCCACGGTTGCAGTGACCATTCAAGATCGCCACATGAGTGTCGACTTGGGCGCCGACTTTGATTTATCACCCACGCAAACGGGGTACTTAAATGCGAATGTTGCAGGAGGGAAACCGCCCTACACCTATAGTTGGACAGATGATACGAATGCCGCACTAAGCAGTATCAGTGATGCGAACCCATCATTTATCGCGCCGTCTCTGACCCATGAAGTAGAGCTTAACTACAACCTGACGGTAATCGACAGTTTGGGTAATACGGCTAAAGATAGCGTTGTCGTGACCGTACCCGCTTTACCTTTACTGGTCAGCGCTGGTAATGATTTTTCTATTGCTGAAAGTTTAAGTGATGTACAGTTGCACGGCAGTGTGCAACATGCCAATGAACCAGTTTATACTTGGACGCAGATTTCAGGCTCAGATGTCACCCCTTTAAAAAATGCAAATACTTTGAATGCATCATTTACCTCTCCAGCTAAAGCTGCGGGCACCAGCGAAGACCTGGTATTTGAACTCTCGGTTACTAGTAATGGTCGAGTCAAAAAAGACCAAGTAACAGTTACAGTGCAAGGCCAGCCCGATATATCGGCACATGTTACTCCTGTTCTTTATGTCAATGAAGGACAAATCGTTAGTTTAGTCGGTACGGTGATCGATGCAGACTCAAGCAGCCCTGCAACGGTGCAAAGTTTAACGTGGAGCCAACTTCCTACGGCGGCCAGTACCATTACGCTCAGCAATAGCAGCGTCAAGGGCGATGTTCGCAGTTTAACCAGTACCTTTATCGCTCCAGCCTATGGAAACGAGAACCAATATATCTTCACTTTTGCCGCACAAGGAACAGGTAATAAAGTATCACAAACGGCGATGGTGGAAGTATTGGCTGCGCCTAGTATTAGTGCTGGTGCTGATCTGCGCGTGCGCGCAGGGCAAACAGTTATTCTAAATGCAACGGGCAGCAGTCTCGCCAGTTATCAATGGACGCAAACGGCAGGAATACCAATAGTTGCGCTAAGTGGTGCCAATCAATATAACGCCTCATTTACGGCACCTGATGTGACGAGCGATACAACGCTCACTTTTACTGTGGTCGGGATGCCAATAGTAGGTGGTGCTTCGCAGCAAGACATGATAAATGTCGTGGTTTATGAACCGACTATTGTTGTAATGCCAAAAAGTGCAACAGACATAACCTTAACTGAAGGTGATCCAAAGTTAGATGTTACTGTAGATTTTATAAGCAGCGTAGGTTCTGCACCGATAACGCCAACGACTATTTCGTGGACCGTTACGCCGAGTACCGCGCCAGCCGATGCCTTCGCTCCTCTAAATGCAGCTACCATCAGCATCAACCCGCAAACAGGCACTGCTGGTACCTATAAACTCGACATAGTAGCTGGTGATACGCCAGGTCATTATCAGGCTGGCAACCAAAGTTATACAGTGCTGATCAAACCAGCAGCTCCGGCAACTTTACCGTTAGTCGACAGTCGCAAACTGACAGCCGCACTTAAAAGCATAAACGCGGATCTGACTTCGCTAAATGGTATCGATAAGTTAGTAAGTTTGCATGCACCGGTAATTACCGGTGGCACACCACCCTACACCTATAGCTGGACACCGCCAGCCAAAGGCGTGGTGCTAAGTGGTGAAACAACCGACAACCCAACGGCAACCATTAGCAAACCTGCGAGTGAATGCACCTATATCGGAGGGGATATTACGCTGACGGTCACTGATACTAAAGGTCAAACGGTCAGCGCCACCTTGCCTATCAAAAACAGCCGTGGAGGAGATGCGGTTAACCCAACACCGACATCACCAGTATCATGCGATGTGTGCCGTGGACCGAAATTTATCTGCGAGCGCTCGCACAAGACTGCTGTTTGTGGCTCTGATGCTGCTGGTAATCCTGAATCATTGGCTTCCGCTGAGTTTTACAAATATCAATATTGCATCAATGATGTCGAAAACCTCATTGATGGATCACGTTATGTGACACGTCGATGTGCCACCGCTGAAACAGTGAATAAAGAGTTGGAGAGTCGGGCAAAAAACCCTGCATGGTTAGGTAAACTCATTTCCGTTGGCACTGACCCCGCTGTTGGCTGTCAGCAGTATAACGTGCACGATTTACAAGATGCGCACTTTAGTTGCTCCTTCATTTGTAAAGGTAAAGTCGGTGGTGGCTTCGATTCAGGTGGCGCTCGCGGGTGTAATATTGAAACCGTACCGGCAGTCAACCACAATTCCATACAATTACTAGAGAGCGATTACCCAGTGCCAACAGTGCCGGCCACTATTCCAGGCACAGGCTCACCAGGTGCTTGCCCTAACGGCATTCAACCTGCTATGTAAATAGCCTATTACATAAAGTTCCCCACACATCAGAGAGTGTGGGGTTTTATCTCGAGCTTTGTAGCGGTCAACTAATTCCCGACAGTAAGTTAAGCCGATTCACGGCCTAAACAGAATTATCGTCTCCAATATATCGATGGGACGGTATCGATTGTAATAGTGGATATATGAACCCTTTGAGGCTTCTTGCTGGTAACCAATGTTTTGATGCGCTATCTAAAATGTACAGCGACAAGTTGGCGACACAAGGTGGATAGAACCACTTCTGCTCCGTGGAGGCTTAGTATTAAAGAGAAACAAGAACTTCGTCGTGATATGACAGAATTTTCTACTTGGGCCAAAGCCCGCTTTTTTGAAGCGGGTTTTTGTTATTTAGACGGTTATCATTTGGTATGAGTTAAGTCTAGTCCTTGCATATAGAGTTGACTGAGCTCTTCTGCGGATATACTTGGTGCATCTGTGGCCGAATTAGATGATTGTTGAAAGATATGCTGAGCTATTAGTCTACCCATGTTTTGGGCGCTGGAGGTTTTATGAATACGAGTTTCATAAAACTTCTTCAAAATAACATTGAGGCTAAATTCGGTCTTAAATAATTGAGCTAGATGCCAAGCATCTTCAAGCGCTTGGCTAGCACCTTGCCCCGATGTGGGTAAGGAAGCATGTGCAGCATCTCCGATAATAATGAGATTCTCCTTGTGCCAATAGGGAAGTGGGTCGATATCATGTACAAATATGCGTTTTAAACTGCGTGGATTATAACTATTAAGTACCTGTTGAACTTTTTTAGGCCAATCTTGAAAACGCTCATGCATTTCTTCAAACCACTGCTCCATTGGTTTCGTTTTATCAAGGTTACTAGGCCATGCAGCAGCCCAGTAACAATGTTGGTTTGCTACAGGTACTATACCAAAGCGTTCATTATTAACTCTAAAGTCATGAATTGTCTGCTCAAAAGGGGTCAGATCAATTTCACTGGTACCAATTATATTAATGAAGCCTTGGTATTTAGTTGGCATAGGCACTTTATACAGATACTCTCGAGCTTTCGATTGCATTCGTCCATCGCAGCCTACTACAAGATCAAACTTATCTTTTAATTGCGCAATGTCCTGAGTATTGACGGCTTGGTTGAAGTGAATAGTGGCACCCAGTTTCTCTAGTCGCTCGGCGAGTATCTTTATTAAGTCACGACGTAATATGCTAATAGTTGGAAAGCCGCACAGAGAGTTTAGTGTTTGAATATTAAACTCACCCAATTGAGTGGCTTGTTTGTCGTACTGTCGCATAGCAACTGGCTGACCCCCACACTGGGTGAAATCATCTATTAGACCTAGCTGCTCAAGCACAAAAGTCGCATTAGGCCATAACGTAACGCCAGCACCGATTGTAGAAAAGCTGGTGTTTCTTTCGAATAAGGTAACCTTGATACCTTGTTTTCTTGCAAATATCGCTAACGCAAGGCCTGCAACACCTGCACCTATAATGGCTATATTTTTAATTGAACTCATTTAAATCTTCCCAGTTTAAGAAAAAAATGATTATTACTGGTCCAATAAATAGGATAAATATGGTAGTTTTGGTTTGTAAATCCCATTTGATGAGATAGTTTTGCTAAACAATATTGAATTACAGTGGCTTCTTAGCTTCCAGAAGGTATTTGAACAATTAAGTTTTAAGCGGGCCGCAGAGCTGTGCCAAATTCCCAAATCAAATGTGAGCCGTCATGTTGCACTTTTAGAACACGCGTTGAATGTACGGCTATTGGAACGTACAACACGAAAAATGGTCGCGACAGAAGCGGGAGAACTTCTTTATCAAAACTTAACTCCGCTGCTTGTTGCGATGGGGGATGTTTTACAAGAAACCTATCAAAATAGTGATTTAGTTTCGGGGCATTTAAAAGTCATTACACCTGATTTACCGTTTTTGGCAGAGGCTATGGCTGAGTTTTGTTATAAACACCCTAACATTCAGTTAAGTTGTGATACTCAGCTTAATCCCGAAGAGGGGCTATTAGAAGGGTTTGATATAGTGATACGTTTTGGACGAGGCCCTGTGGAGGATTCTGGATGGGTTGCAAAAGAGCTAGTGCGTTGGCCAAGTTGTGTCGTAGCTTCTCCTTTTTTACTAGATAAACATCCTAAACCAAATTCAACGACTGAACTTGGTAAGCTTCCCTGTATTACAAGTTTATCAGTCTTACAAGGAATGCCATGGAAATTCAAACGAGCAGGCACAGTTAATGTTGCATCCCGTTATAAAGTAAATAGTGGGCATATGGCAAAGTCTGCTGCACTCAAAGGGTTAGGTTTTGCGATACTTCCTTTTGAAGCGTGCAGACAAGAGCTAGAAGAAGGGCTGTTAACAAAAATAGATTCCTTAGCTGATGAGCCTGAAGATTTGGTTTTGTATGCTTTTTATTCTGGGCGTAGATATCCGTTCAAAAAAGTAAAAGCATTTATTGAGTACCTTCAACTTGTTATTCAGCAACATTATCTTTCAAGCGAATGAAGTGCTTTAAATGATTATAACTGTGTTTGGCTCTTTTACTTTTTGCAGATAGCTTGGGTATGTTTAAAAAGAGCTTTGTTAGCTTGCTAATTCGCCGTTTTGTTTATTTTGAAAGCAATTGAACTGCAAATCGTGTTTTTTTACTTTACCTTTATAAAAAGCTCTATATAATTCACCGTCATTGCAGGGGCGTAGTTCCAATTGGTAGAACAGCGGTCTCCAAAACCGACGGTTGGGAGTTCGAATCTCTCCGCCCCTGCCATTTCTTCCTACTTTACTTTAATCGCAAATCTTCTTATATTACTTGCTCTTAATCATGATTGAGTTGTTATGAACCCAAGTTACGCTGCGATATTTTCTGTACAACCTTTAGAGTTAAATCAACACTTTCAAATGGTGTCTGACGCTCCGCTTGAACACATATCTACGCCTCAACAAACACCCATAACGCTTCCGTTACAGCTTCATCAAGATCTTGAAAAAGCGTTGTCTCCTATAGTAATAACGCAGATTGTCAAGGCTACCAGTATAAGTTGGCAAGAGGGCTGTTTAAGCTTGCCAAGCGATAAGCTCACTAGTGAGCAGAAAAAGCAACTTTGGTCTTTAATTGGTGAACAACTTGATAAACTTTAGAGCTGTTGATGCAAATGATATTGCACAGCTAATGGTCATTGAAAATGCCTGTCATAGTCATCCGTGGACAGAAAAAACCATGTTATCGTGTTTAGCGGGTCGTTATTTTAATCTTGCTGCTTTTCAAGGCGACGACATGCTGGGTTTCTATATCGGTGAGAAGGCAGGCCCTGATTACACCTTGATGGATATTTGTGTTGCACCTAAATACCAAGGGCAGGGAATAGCAAGGCAATTACTAGCGGCGTTTATTGAGTATGGCGAACAGCATGAAGCTGAGAACCTATTTTTGGAAGTACGCGAATCTAACAATCGTGCGATTGCTTTATATGAACGTGCGGGCTTCTCACATATGTCAGTGCGAAAAAATTACTACCCAACTGCAACAGGCAATGAAAACGCAATTTTAATGGGGTTAACGCTGCGTTTTTAAGCCCATTAGGCGGCGTTTTCAAGTGCACTAATAAGTGATTCATAGCTTGCATCAACCTGCTCAGTATCATTACTACGTAGCGCGCTTTCAAGTTGCCCTGCGGTTTTATGAATAGCTTCAAAGCCAAAACATCCCGCACTGCCTTTTAAGCTGTGTGCTAATGAGCGCAGTGCTTCCCATTCCTTAGCACGATAAAGCTGAATAACTTGACCCAAATAATCTGGTAACTTTGAGCGGTAATTTTCATTAATTTGTTGAAACTTATCACTTTTTAGTAAGTTTTCCCACTTATTCTGGCTGTCTTTTTCTATATTTAAATAACTAACTAAAACTTGTTCTAGGGCACTTTTGTCAATGGGTTTTGCTAAAGCTTCGTTGCAGCCAGCTTTGATATACCTGTCTACATCAGTCTTCATGACATTGGCTGTTAACGCAATGATAGGGCCATCATAGGCTGCGTGTCGAAGCATTTGGGTCGCTTCTAAGCCACCCATTACAGGCATTTGCATATCCATTATAATTAGTTGGTAGTCATTAACTAATGCCATTTCTACAGCTTCTGCGCCATTTTTGGCTATATCAGGCTCAAGCCCCCATGTCTGCAATAATAGCTTGATCAGTAACTGATTATCGGGATTATCTTCAGCAACCAAAATACTGGCATCAAAGTTATTTTCAGCAAATGATAAGAGTAAGTCTTTATCCGGTGAAAGCTGTTTATGGTCATAGATAAAGGCGTCATCCTGTAATTGTTTAGCATTTAGGTGGCAAGCTACTTGAATTGTGAAACAACTTCCATTGCCAGGCTCACTAATTAGGTGGACATCACCCCCTAATAATTGCGCTAAATTCTTTGAAATACATAACCCAAGTCCCGTGCCACCAAAGCGGCGAGTTGTCGTCGCATCAGCTTGTTCGAATGGCTTAAATACCCTTTCGACTTCACGCTCAGACATGCCAATACCGGTATCTTTAATTGCAAATTCTAAGAATTGTTTGCTGCTGTTGTAACAAATGCTAATAGAGATAGAGCCGTGCTCAGTAAACTTCACCGCGTTACTAGCAATATTGATCAAAATTTGTTTTAAACGAGTGGTGTCGCTGTTGATGATTTTGGGGATGGGTAAACTGTAATCGATATCAAATTGCAGTTGTTTTTCATTCGCCAAAGGGCGAATAATTGAGTCTATGTCATGTACAAGCTGCACAACGTGACAGGGGCTACACTCTACGGCCAGTTTTTCGGCTTCAATTTTAGACAAGTCGAGAATGTTATTAATCAGTTCAAGTAGGTGTTTTGAATTACGTAAAATGGTGCTTAAGTGCTGCTCATCATTGACTGCATTTTTATTATGTAAGAGTTGCTCTGTAAAACCCATAATTGCGGTGAGTGGTGTACGAATTTCATGACTCATATTAGCTAAAAAGCGGCTTTTTAATTGGTTTGCTTGTTCAGCTTGCGCAATGGCCACCTCAAGCTTGCTGTTCATAGCTTCAAGGGCTTTTGTACGGCTTTCTACCTTTTCTTCTAAGTGATGTTTATATTCTTCAAGCTCATCTTGATAATGACGAATTTGATTCACCATGTGGTTAAAGTCGTTGAAAAGCACGCCGACTTCATCGTTTGTATGGGCTGGCAGATACACGGATAAATCGCCATCCCCAACACGGTGGCTCGCTTCACCAAGTAACTCAACAGGGGTGAGGAGTAGGTTGCGAACAACAATATAAATAAGAATGGGTAAAGCGATCACTGAAATAATGACAATTAAAGCGGTGATCAGGCTAATCGCTTTGCCAGACTGGTAGAGAAGGTTTTTAGGTGTGGTTGATACAAAGTAATCACCATCGGTCATTTGTACTGCGTAAATAATACGCTCTTCTTTATCAATGCTAGAAAGTTCAATACTGGCAAGTTTGCCATAGTCAGCAAGACTCTTAATTTGCTCTAGCTCATATTCACTTAAATAACTACCCCGTAAATCATAGTCAGAGCTAAAGAGAATTTGCCCTTTAGTGGTTAAAAACAAATTTAAGGTGTTATTAAAAGGCGCTTCTAGAATGCTAGTGTTTAAAATCGAGGGCTCAACATGTACAACAATAAAGCCTAGTTGCTGCGGGCGCTTCAAATAATAGTCTATGTTGTAAATTGGATGCACAAAATACAGGCTGGTGGAGCCATCCTCTTTCGGGATCATAAACTGTTGTTGCCGTAAGTTTGACTGCTGTACTTGTTTAAAAAATGGATACTCTTTAGGTGCGGGTGTTAATTGACTCGAATAGAAGGCATCACTGGTTCCATCTGGCGCTAAGTAGTTAATACTTACAATATCAGGATAGGCCTCCGAATAGCTGGCAAATACATTCATTAACTCACCCAAATGTTCAATATATTGGGTTTTTGAGTCTGTATCGCGAGCTAAAAAATCAGCAAGCACAGGGGATGTTGATAAAAGTCGGGTGATCGAGTGGAAGGAGTCAATATAGTTAAATATTTTTTGTTGTTGTTGCTCAACAAAGCGGCTGACAATAAGTTCAGCTTGTTTTTTTGTGGAGTTAGTTACATTGGTCAGCGTAAACCCGCCTAAAAATAACAAAGGTAAGATCACAAGTGGCGTGATATACCATAATAATCGAATGCTGAGTTTACTGGTTTTCATGACCTAACTTTATTTCCCTCCGTGTAATTTACCAATAGTATGCGTTACAACTTGATTACACAAGCTTAGAAAAAGATGAACAACTAAAACAACAAAAAGGTTGAATAATTACTTACAATCGCTGCTTTTTTGGCTAAGACAAACAGGGTATAATGGCCACAATTCTATTTTATTTTTACAGTGTGCGCTGCTTACTTTTTATGGAGTGAGTATCAGTGGCACTTTGTTCTGACTAAAAGCGGCTTACATGTCTAATTTAACTACCGAAATTAATAAACGACGCACCTTTGCGATCATCTCGCATCCAGATGCGGGTAAAACCACCATTACAGAAAAAGTTCTGTTATTCGGACAAGCGATTCAAAAAGCCGGTACCGTAAAAGGCCGTGGCTCAAACCAGCACGCAAAATCAGACTGGATGGAAATGGAAAAAGAACGTGGTATCTCGGTAACCACGTCTGTTATGCAATTTCCTTACAATGAGCGTCTAGTTAATTTACTTGATACCCCAGGACACGAAGACTTCTCTGAAGATACTTACCGTACATTGACTGCGGTTGATTCATGTTTAATGGTAATCGACGCGGCGAAAGGTGTTGAGGATCGTACTCGTAAATTAATGGAAGTAACACGCTTACGTACTACACCTATTGTAACCTTTATGAATAAGTGTGACCGTGATATTCGTGACCCAATGGAGCTATTAGACGAAGTCGAAACTGAGCTAAACATCGCCTGTGCGCCTGTTACTTGGCCAATTGGTTGTGGTAAAGAATTCAAGGGGGTGTATCACATTCACCGTGAAGAAACGATTTTATACAGCACAGGCCAAGGCCATACAATTCAAGAAGTGCGCGTTATTAAAGGGTTAGACAACCCTGAACTTGATAATGCAATTGGTAGTGATCTTGCTGAGCAACTACGTGAAGAGCTCGAGCTTGTTATTGGCGCATCTCACGAGTTTGATTTAGAGCTGTTCTTAGCAGGTGAACTATCACCTGTGTATTTTGGTACCGCACTTGGTAACTTTGGTGTTGACCATGTTCTTGATGGCTTAACTGAGTGGGCGCCTGCGCCATTACCGCGCGAAACAGAAGACCGCCAAGTTGTAGCAACCGAGGAAAATTTCTCTGGTTTCGTATTTAAAATCCAAGCGAACATGGACCCTAAACACCGTGACCGTATCGCCTTTATGCGTATTGTATCGGGCAAATATAGCCAAGGTATGAAAATGAACCATGTGCGTATTGGTAAACAAGTGAGTATTTCTGATGCGGTAACCTTTATGGCCGGTGATCGTGAGCGAGCGCAAGATGCTTACGCGGGCGACATTATTGGTTTACATAACCATGGTACGATTCAAATTGGTGATACTTTCACGCAAGGCGAAAAAATGAAGTTTGGTGGTATTCCTAACTTCGCACCAGAATTATTCCGTCGTATTCGCTTAAAAGATCCATTAAAACAAAAGCAATTGTTGAAAGGCTTAGTTCAGCTCTCTGAAGAAGGCGCTGTGCAAGTATTCAGACCGCTTATTAATAACGACCTTATCGTTGGTGCGGTCGGTGTACTACAGTTTGATGTAGTTGTTGCACGCTTAAAAGCAGAATACAACGTTGATGCGATTTACGAAGGCGTGAGTGTTAACACTGCACGTTGGGTAAGCTCAGACGATACCAAAAAGCTTGAAGAGTTTAAGCGTAAGTGCGAAAGCAACTTAGCGCTTGATGGTGGCGATAACCTTACTTATATCGCGCCAAGTCGTGTAAACCTAAACTTGTCGATGGAGCGCTATCCAGACATCAAGTTCAACCATACACGCGAAAACTAATACGCTAAGTCTGCTTCAAATTTAAGTGCCCGCACAGCGGGCCATAAAGGTAAAAATTACAATGAATATTCGTACTCTTTTAATCGAAAAGGCAATTGCTGCTATGGTTGCAGCAGGGTTACCTGAAGACACTAACCCTGCGGTCACGCAGAGCACACGCCCACAGTTTGGTGATTACCAAATCAATGGCGCAATGGGCGCGGCTAAAAAATTAAAATCAAACCCGCGTGAACTAGCACAAAAAATAATCGATAATCTAGACCTTGCTGATATCGCAGAAAAAACTGAAATCGCAGGCCCAGGTTTTATCAACATTCATTTAAAGCCTGAGTTTTTATCAGCTAGCTTAAAAGCAGCAAATGAAGACGAAAAGCTGGCTGTTGCGCCACATGCAACGGCGCAAAAAGTGGTGGTAGATTACTCATCTCCTAACCTTGCGAAAGAAATGCACGTAGGTCACTTACGTTCAACCATCATTGGTGATGCAGTTGTTCGTGCCCTTGAGTTCCGTGGCGATGACGTTGTTCGTCAAAACCACATGGGTGACTGGGGTACGCAGTTTGGTATGCTAATCGCGCACTTAGAAGATCAAATCAAGCAAGGTGTTGATTTAGAATCTGTGGCGTTAGCTGATTTAGAAACCTTCTACCGTGATGCGAAAAAGCGCTTTGATGATGAAGAAGGCTTTGCTGATAAAGCCCGTGATTACGTTGTTAAATTACAGGGTGGCGATGCACACTGTGAAAAACTATGGAAGTTATTTATTGCCACGTCTGTAAAGCACTCTGAAGAAGTTTACAAGCGTCTGAACGTGACACTTACGCAAGATGACATCATGGCAGAAAGTGCCTACAACAGCGAACTTGCCAACATTATCGCGCTATTAAAAGACAAAGATATTGCCGTTGAGTCTGAAGGCGCACAAGTGGTGTTCTTAGATGAACTGGCTAACAAAGACGGTGAGCCTTCAGTGTTTATCGTACAGAAATCAGGTGGTGGTTTCTTATACGCAACAACTGACTTAGCTGCTTGTGATTACCGTTCGAATAAACTGGGTGCTGATCGTATCTTAATCTTTGTAGATGCTCGTCAAAGCTTACACTTCAATCAAGTTGAGCTAACAGCACGTAAAGCGGGTTTATTACGTGATGAAACAAGCTATGAATTTTGCCCATTCGGTACCATGATGGGTGAAGACGGCAAGCCATTCAAAACGCGTACGGGCGGTACAGTTAAACTTGCTGATTTACTTGAAGAGTCAATTACCCGTGCAGCAGCTAAACTTGCTGAGCGTGAGTCAGACTTAAGCGACGAAGAGCGTAGCGAAATTGCTCGCAAAGTAGGTATTGGCGCAGTGAAATATGCGGATCTGTCTAAGCACCGCACAAGCGACTATATTTTCAACTGGGATACTATGCTGAGCTTCGAAGGTGCGACAGCGCCTTACTTACAATATGCATACACACGTGTTCGCAGTATTTTCCGTAAATCAGGTATTGATGCTGCGTCATTAACAGCAGACGTTGCAATCAACGAACCACAAGAAAAAGCGCTGGCACTTAAACTTCTACAATTAGAAGAAGTACTTGATCTAATGATCAGCGAAGCAACACCGCACGTATTATGTGGATACCTATATGAACTAGCAAGCCTATATATGACGTTCTACGAAGCCTGCCCAGTTCTAAAAGAAGGCGTAGAGCCAAGTGTTCGTGACAGCCGTTTAGTACTGTGTAATTTGGTTGCGAAGACATTGAAAACAGGGTTGGATCTTTTAGGTATCGAAGTCATGGAGCAAATGTAATCTGCTTCGTGTAGTTCGCTTTAGCTGCGTTAATGAGTTTATTTAGCCTAAGTCACATACAAAACACGTATGCTCCTTGGCATAAATAAACTCATTGCCTTGCTAGCACTCCTTCACTTGCAGAAAGTGTAAGAACTCATAGGGATAAGTCGGTTTTTCGCCTTGTCTTAGGCTAAACTACTTAGGTGAACTCTGCTTTGTGTAGTTCGCTTTGAGCGCAGCGAAACCCAACAAAATTGACAGCTCAATAACCTTGATTAATCTTTAGCCGATAGCGTAGAGGGAATTTTATGAAACTTGAAGATATTCGCCGTGAATATTTACAGGATGGTTTATCTGAAGAGATGCTTGATGCATCTCCAATCAAGCAGTTTGAAAAATGGCTTGAGCAAGCTGTTGCAACTAACTTACCTGATCCTACTGCGATGGTGGTAGCAACGGTTGATGAACATGGTCAGCCATCGCAGCGTATCGTGCTGTTAAAGCATCTTGATGAAAATGGCTTTGTGTTTTTTACCAATACCGGCTCGCGCAAAGCGCAGGAGCTCAAAGGTAATAACAAAATTTCTCTTCACTTTCCGTGGCACCATATGGAGCGACAAGTCATTGTCTATGGTGAGGCTAAACCCTTACCAACAACGGCTGTGGCTAAGTACTTTTTATCGCGTCCTAAAGAAAGCCAGTTAGCTGCATGGGCATCAGAGCAAAGTCGCCCAGTGTCATCACGCAAGGTGTTGATGGAAACATTCGCGAAAATGAAGCAAAAGTTTTCTGAGGGTGAAATTCCACTCCCCGATTTTTGGGGAGGCTATTGTGTTGAACCGACTAAAATCGAATTTTGGCAAGGTGGTGCGCACCGCTTACACGATCGCTTTATGTATCAACGCCAAGCCGACGGTAGTTGGCAGTTTGGTCGTTTAAATCCTTAAATGCGTTTTATCGATTCCCACTGCCACCTTGATTTTAGCGAATTTGATGAGACTCGCACAGAGCTCATCAAAGCATGCAAGCAAATAGGGGTCGAGCACTTTATTGTGCCGGGTGTGAGCTTGGCACAATCTACAAAACTATTCTCTTTTGCTAAATCAGAGCCAAGTATCTCAGTTGCTCTAGGCTTACATCCTTATTTTTTATCTGATCACCAATCTCATCACCTTGCTGAATTAGAGCAGCTAGCAAAAGCCCATTTAGGGCAATTTATTGCCGTCGGTGAATGTGGCCTAGATCGTAGTATTGATGACCTTGATAAACAAACGCAGCTTTTTGAAGGGCAAATAGAGCTTGCAAACCAACTTGCTTTACCACTGATTGTGCATCACAGACAAAGTCACGATTTAATTGCTCGCTCACTTAAGCGCTGTAAACCCAAATACGGTGGTGTTATTCATGCCTTTTCAGGCTCTGAACAACAAGCCCAGAGTTATATAAAACAAGGTTTTAAGTTGGGGGTCGGTGGCGTGATAAGTTACCCACGTGCAGCTAAAACTCGTAAAGTTATAAGCGCAATTGAGCCTCAGCATTTAGTGCTTGAAACCGATTCACCATCAATGCCGTTGGCAGGGTTTCAAGGGCTGGTAAATACACCACTTAAAGTGCGTGATGTATTTACTCATTTGTGTGAACTTAAAGATGTAACGGGCGATGCGCAAAAAGAGCTTGCTCAGGCACTTTATGAATCTTGCTCCGCACTTTTTCGCATATAACGATTGACTTGCCAGCGTTTTAACCCTCGGCCAAGTTGCCAAGTAAAAATACAAGTAATTACAAGCATAAGAAGCACTTGGCGGCCTAAATCATGAAAGCTGCTGTGGCTTGTCGCTATAGAAGCTTGTGTTAAATAAGTAATAGCAACAAAGCCAATAGGGCGCTCGTCATCACTTATCACAGGTTCTACGAAAGGAGTTTTTAAGCGGCTAATACCTGGTGTTGAATCTGGCAGTAAGCCAAAGGTGTGATGGCTTTGCCAGTTATCACTTGCGGCTATTTGTATCCCTTGTTGATCATAGATGGTTGCTGCTAAAACAAACTCATCTTCAGCAATGTTATTGCACAGCATATTCAGCGCAGGCTTATTCTTCTCCTGTAAAGGGGTCTGTGCATTGAGTGCCATAAATTTAGTGAGGCTGATAGCGGTGTTATTTGAACTGTCATAAAGTAGTTGATGAGATTGAAAACTACTATTAACCGCAACCCAACTTAAAAGCACAAAACATGCGGCCGCTAAGCTTAATCGCACCAGTCGTTGGCGATAGCTGGCGGAAAAAGGAGGCTTAAGATGGTTATTTTTCATAGTCACCGAATGCGCTGCTGACAGCTTTTATGATTGATGATACAACTAAGTCTGTATAATAACCTTATTAGTTAATTGATTACGAGTAGCAAATACGCGTTTAATCACAGACATAAGTCTAATTGGAGCCACTATGTCACAGCTTAGCTTAGCTGCAACCAGTTCAGCAAATTTAGCCGAAGAAATAATACTAAATTGCTGGTATGAAATTAAAAATAATCATCTTATTCAGACCAATTTACTACCTAAAGCAAATCATGGCGTAGCAAGTGTTGCATTTGGTTGTGAATTCTCAGCAGCTAAATTGCTTAACCTTGTAGAGTTTTTGTCGCAACATGGTTTTAGTAATCTCTCTATTTGTTGCTATCAGCCTACAGAAACATTGTTACCAGCATGGTGCCTCTACAGTGATTCAGCAAAGCCATTGAGTCCTTTGTTATTGCAAGCGTTTTCTGCTGAGCAAGGTTATCAGTTAGTGCAGCTTACAAACCCTGCTAATGTGAATGAAGCAGGGCTCTTATTAATGGATATGGACTCTACAGCGATTACGATAGAGTGTATTGATGAAATAGCACGTTTAGCTGATGTGTACGATGAGGTTGCAGCTGTCACTGCGCAAGCGATGGCAGGTCAACTTGACTTTACACAAAGCTTAAATCAACGAGTAGCAAAGCTTGCAGGTATCGATGTAGCGTTAATCAATGAGCTAAAGCTAAATCTACCTCTGATGCCTGGTATTACCGAATTGTGCCAGTATCTAAAAGCGCATAATTGGCACCTTGCCATTGCTTCTGGTGGTTTTGTGCCATTTGCAGAACACGTTCAATCACTTATTGGTCTTGATGAAGTGCACGCCAATACGCTCGAATTTAAAGATAACCGCCTGACAGGTAAAGTAACTGGAACGATTGTTGATGCCGAGCAAAAAGCACGCGTGCTCGAGCAAATTCAACAAAGACTCGGGCTTGATAACCGTCAAACCGTTGCCATGGGTGATGGCGCGAATGATTTAAAAATGATGGCTAAAGCAGGGCTTGGCGTTGCTGTTCATGGTAAACCTAAAGTAGTCGAACAGGCAGATACAGCAATTAATGAAGGTTCTCTATTACAAGTTGCATACCTACTAGCAATCCCATTAGATTACACGCTTTAACCATATTTTTTTACGCTTATTCATTTCTGTTTTGAGTACTTCATCAATATCAAAATGAGTAAGCGCTTCATCTGTTATGTCAATTACATCCCCAACCCCTGCAACAGCCCAGAGTGCTTCTTCAAGGTCTTTTGCTTTATGTAGTGCATACTGGCTTACATATTTAAGCTCATTTGATAAATAGTCTATGTCTGGACGGCCAGTGCGAGACACATACAAACGAAAGATAAACACTAAATCATTTTTGAGTGCTTTTTTTATAAATAAGGTCTGTGGCTGATAGTCATCTTCACTAATACAGCGGCTGGTTATTGCTTCGTTGATTGTTGCTTTACGTGGATCAAAACGTACAAATAAAGTAAATGGTAAAGGTGGATCTTGGCGACTACGATCTTTAATCAGTGGTGTGATCACCTCTGTGATCTGATCGGTAGATAAAAAGCCATCGATCTGCGTTTGCTCATTTAGCAGGGCAAAGTTTTGTAAAAGTATATGTAATGGCGTCGGGTATAAGCCAAGCCCGATCGCGCCTGCTTTAAAATGAGCGGCTTCCTTATGGAAGTACAACGGAAGCTGGCAAACACTTTTAGTCACCATGTTTCTTAGTGCTGTAGAAAGCCCTGGTATTTTGGGGGACTCTTCACAGGCGTGCAACTTATCTTTATTGTTTTCAATAAGTGCCGTGAAAAATTGAATGCCCATATGGGGTAAGTCAGTAAGACGGTGTACTTTTAAGTTAACAGTTGTTAGTGATTTGCTTATCGCCATCACTTCATAAGCAAGGCTTGATAAGTCATGTTTTTTAGTTATTTTTTGTAAATCGGGAAGGCTTAACTTAATTATATCGCCTTTTTTAAACTCAACAGGGTTATCACACTCAATTTGTAGACCCATGACCGATAGATCACGAGTATGGCCTGAAATTAATTTGTCATTATGAGTAACAGAGACCGCTGTTTTATATAAATAACGTTTATGAGCGCGTAAATTGACGTATTCAAGCGCGACAGGTGTAAGTGGCGGCGGCGTTTTATGTTTAGTATGACCAAACTGCTTTAATTGATTCACTAACCGCTTGTCGAATGTACGTTGCTGGTAAGTGTGTTGCTCATACTTCGAACCAACAGCAGTTAGAATTAATAAGTACTTAACATCTTTAATAAGCCCCTGAACTCTAGGGCTTGGTGGCTTATTTAGCTTTTCGATATCCTTACCTGCACTACTCGGTAAAGATAGCGGAATATATGAATCTTCAGGGTGGCTTGGCATTAATTGTAACTTAAAGCATTGCCAGCTCTCTTTTTGGCTACCAAAACCAAAAAATAAATTTCGAATTTCAGGTTGGCTATCAAGTTCCGTTCGTGTGGCTGAGTAATAATAAATCTTTCCAGCGACCACATGCGTAAAGGTATACAGGTACTCCTCTTTTACTGCATCGACAGTACTTAAAAGATGACCTATTCGCTGTTGGTTTATAATGCTATATAAGCATGACAGCTTACGTTCATCACAAAAATAACGATGTATAAATGCATTATTTTCGGTTGTTAACGCTAAAGTGGGGTATAACTTATTACCTTGTAAGCTTAAAAAAGTGTAAAGCGAGGTAACACGCGGGATATAATATTGTTCATAGCCTTTCGAAACAACTGCATCCAAGGTGTTATCGAGGTTAATCTTGTAGCGGCGCTTATTGCCGTGAATAAAGCTTTTTAGAAAGCTATCGAATTGTTCATTATTCTCAATAAAGGTGCGTTTTAAGCGAACATGATTGTACTCACGCGACACTTGCTCTACAGCAACAACTTCGTATTGAATGCCGTTTTTTAAACCTAACTCAAAGTCTTGTTCAAGCCCAACTAAGCGTAAACCAATTAATTGTCCCTTGGTGACTTTATATTTAGGTGAGAGCTTGATTTTTGCGCCGCTTAGGGAGATGTCTGAAGTCGAAGCCGATATTTTGCCGCTCTTATCTAGCTCAACAGTAATTTTTATTGAGTAGTTCATGCGCTCTTCACGACGACTTTCATAAGAGGCAAATTTAATTACTTTGGCAGGTAAGTCGCCGTTATCTTCGATTGAAGAGGTATTTTCGTTTGCTTTTTTTTGCATTACTCTGTGGTTATTTTCGGTATTCATAACCGCTTCGTATACAGCAAGCGTGTAACCACCGTGGCGTTTGATTGCGTCTTCGAACACCTCAATGGCCATGTCGTCCATAAAATGTTGCTTGCCTTCGTGTTCGTAAGGCCTAACTTGACCGGTAACTTGACCTCGTAAATCTATAAAGCGAGCCACAGGCTGAGATAAACGTGACATTTCCATTTTGATCAAAAACTGCTCTGGCTTTGTTAAGCTAGCTGTCTTTGATTTAAATAGTTTGTCGAACTGGGGAGTGCCTAAATGTGCCTTGAGCTCTTCAACAAGGTCTTCATATTTAAGCAGTATGTCTTCAGCCATTTATAAAACCATCACCGTCAATCGAAAAAAGTAGGTATACTAGCAGGCAACCACAGTGTTAAAACGCCTTGCGAACCACTTTTTATTTCATTAGTTATTGTTATAGGTATTCGCCAAATAAATGGCAAGCACTGTAAAACTTTATTTGTAAGCAAAAACTATGCCCTAAAATATAGCGTTATTACGCAGTTAAGCGAATAAAGCCTTAAGGGAATTGATTTGAGGTACGTCCGTTGTGTGTCGTCTCTAGAGATGCCGACATCTTAAATCGTTAGTTCAGTTGTCTATTGTACATTTAAATACATCACAAATCAGCGACCAAAATAGGTAAAGCTCAATGGCAAAATCAGCAAAAATCGAATTTGTCTGCACAGAGTGCGGTATGAACTATCAGCGTTGGCAGGGGCAGTGTAAATGCGGTGCTTGGAATACACTGGCAGAATTTAAACCTTCAGCAGGGCAATCTAAACAAGCTGCAAGTCGCGCAGCGGTGGCAGGTTATGCGGGAGGCGCTGGTGGCGGTTCTAAAAAAATTAATGAGGTCGAAACGGCTGAAGCTGAAAAACGTCTGACTGAAATTGGCGAACTTGATCGCGTGCTTAGTGGCGGTGTCACCACAGGTTCGGTGAATATTATTTCTGGTGATCCAGGAGCAGGTAAAACGACCTTGTTGTCCGATTTAATTGCGCGTATGTCAAAATTAATGCCCTCTTTGTACTGTACCGCTGAAGAATCATTATCGCAGTTTAAAAACCGAGTTAATCGCTTGCGTTTGGATTATAACCAAGATGAGCTTTACTTACTGTCTGAAACCAGTGTTGAAGCGATTATCGAAGAGCTTGATAAAAATAAAATTAAATTTGCTGTTATTGACTCAATTCAGGCTGTGGTAACTGAAACGGCAAACGGCAGCCCCGGTTCACCATCGCAAGTTAAAAGCGCAGCACAAGCGTTAACACAATACTGTAAGCAACATGACGTGACTATGTTTATCATTGCTCATGTTAATAAAAACAATGAAATAGCGGGCCCACAAACGTTAGTGCATATTGTTGATGCACTGCTTCATATAGATACTAACGACGGACAAATACGTACCTTACGTGCTAACAAAAACCGTTTTGGTGATATTGATACGGTGGGGATTTTCAGAATGTGTGAGCGCGGTATGCTCAGTGTTGATAACCCAAGTGAGATATTTTTATCGGGTTCAAGTACTGAATCGCCAGGTTCAGCAATCACTTGTATTCGTAAGGGGAACCGTAACCTCCTCCTAGAAATTCAATGTTTAACAACAGAAACCGAAGCAGAGTTTCCACAACGTGTTTGCGTTGGATTGAATATGAATCGAATTAAAATGCTTACCGGTATATTACGCAAACATACAAAAACGAAAATTTTCCATGATACTTTTTTCAATATTGTTGGCGGCTTAAAGATAGATGAGTCAGAGACTTGTATTGACCTTGCTTTAGTCGCGGCACTGTTAAGCAGTCTCAATGAATTTGTTGTGCCTAGGACAACTTGCATCATGGGGGAACTGAGCTTAAACGGTGATGTCAGACCTATAGATAGTGGTGTGCCGCGAGTAAAAGAGGCTGCACAGCATGGTTTTACAGAAATATTTATTCCATATCGAAACTACCATAAATCAATGGAAGGTTTAGGAGCAAAAATTACGCCTGTGAAAACGGTGCATGAGCTCTTGTCATTAATTAATTAGTGACAATTTGATAAGCTAGGGTTGTGTTGAACCTTTAAGCTCAACATTCTCAAGAAATTAGCACCAACTTAAAGGAAATAAAATGAAGAAGTTAGTAATTGCAGTTGCTGTCGCAGCTGTTGCCGGTGGCGCATATTATGCGAACTACACAGCAACACAGGAAGTGAAAAAAGTGGTTGATCAGCAAATTGCTGCACTATCAGCCCAAAGTGGTGTTGAGGTGATGTATGATGATATTTCAGCGAGTGTATTTAATAACAGTGTGCAGCTATCTGGCATCAAAGTGCAAAGTGTTGAAGGTGATGAGCAAGTTGCCAGTATTGATACCATTGAAGTAACAGGCTATGAGGAAGATGCCATTCCTCCACACACTGGGTTTGTAATGACTAACTTTCGCTTTAGCGATTCTTTCTTGGCACAGCTGCCACAAAGCGCCAACAGTAAGCTAGCCTCAAAAAGTTATAATGTAGACTCATCGCTTGATTACAATAAAGACTCAGGTGATAGTGACTTTGCGCTGAAAGTAACCGCAGCGGATGTAGCTGATGTGACGTTTAATTTAGGGTTAGCCAAGTCTACCCCTTTGATGGAAGCATCACTTGCTATTAGCCAACAACAAAAAGCTTCTGGCGGTGCACAACCAACTCTTGAGCAACAGCTTCAGCAGCAGTCAAAGATGATGGCTGCCATGTCTGAGTTGGAGCCTCGCAGTGTAGAGTTTGCGATTGAAGATCAAGGAGAATTAAAAGCGGTAGTAGAAAGCTTTTTAGAAGCGCAAGGTATGACCCACGAGCAATTTCAGCAAATGGTCACAATGCAGCTGCAACAAGCTCCTGTTAGCGCAGATTTAGCGACAGCGATTACTAATTTTGCCAATGGTTTATCTTCATTATCTTTGTCTGCAAGTTTACCTGAGGGCAAAACGATGCTAGAAATTAACCAACAAATTATGAGCCTAGCAGGTCAACCAGAAGAACTTGCTAAATTTATCAATTTAGACGCTAAAGGAGAATAAGTAACTAACGTTAAGTTACTTATTCTTTTAGAAAATAACCTTAAAACTTAGCGGTATCAGACTGGCTGACTTTAAGGTTATTTTTCACACGGCTAACTCCTTGGCTGTGCTCTAAAAACTTTTGTGCCAATGCGCGTTTAAAGCCCGTTTCCGTGGAACCGTATAATTCAATCGTATCACCGTTAACAATAACTTGTAGGTTCTCGATAGAAAAATTAGGATTACTCATCAGCTTGTGAAGTGCTAATTGCTGAAGTCGAGGTTGAGCCGATGTGCTAGTAGTTAATACACTGGTATTAGCGCTAACTTGTGTTGCGCATGCAAGTAAAAAAATACAACAAAATGATGTAAGTACTACTGTTAGTTTAAAACGGTTCATACGATTCCCTCGTGAATGATGAGCATATGCTGAACCAGTTACAATTTTTATTCCAATATTTAATGTGTTGATTTTAAAGGATAATATATTTTAACTAGTTATTTCAGGAAAAAAAGCTATGAATTAATTACACACTAGTTAGTAAAAACGGCAGCAAAAAGTACACACAAAAATGCCGTGACAAGCACGGCATTTTTTAGTTATTACAGTATCTACGAAGATTATTTTTTCTTTTTCGCTTTTACCTTTGCTTTCTTTTTAGCCTTCATCTTTACTGGATCCTTTTTCTTTTTCGACGGGATCTTTGCTTCTTTGTGTTGTGGCTCTAACCCTTTAATAACACGACGCTTTAACTTTTGTTCAATATAACGTTCAACCTTACCCAAAATAGCAACGTCATGTGCTTCTACAAATGAAATTGCTGTGCCTTTTTTACCTGCCCGACCTGTACGGCCAATTCGGTGCACATACACATCTGCTGTACGGGGCATATCAAAGTTAATTACATGGCTAATATCAGCTACATCAATACCACGCGCCGCTACGTCAGTTGCAACTAAAATTTTATTGCGACCAGAATGGAAATTTTCCATTGCTTTCATGCGTTTATCTTGTGGCATTTCACCACGTAGCCAAGCTACACGAAGTCCTTCGTTGTTTAGAGCGCCAATCAGAGTTTCAAGGCGCTCACGTGTTTTTACAAAGACAATGGCTTTTTGCAGCTCGTCACTGTTAAGCGTATCAATGAGCATCTTTAATTTGTGATTATAATCATCAGCTAAGTGCACCCACTGGTGAATTTTGCCTTTTTCTTTACGTGACGACTCTGCTTCGAGTAGTGCAGGGTCATTCAAAATACGCTCGGCAAACAACTCAACGCTGTCGCCTTCTAACGTGGCAGAGAATAAGAAGCATTGACGACGATTACGTGCTTCATCACAGATACGTAGCATTTCTTTACGAAAGCCCATATCAAGCATGCGATCCGCTTCATCGAGAATAAGCATTTCGACGTTTTCAGCATGGAAGTTCTCAGTTTCAAGGTATTCCATTAAGCGACCTGGTGTCGCAATAAGAATGTCGTTATTGCTTTCAAAAATCTCTTTATGTGTCCCATAGTTAATACCGCCCGTGACAACACCTATTTTTAAGTGTGTTTGTGCAGCTAGTAGTTCACATTGCTCATGAATTTGATAAGCAAGTTCACGAGTGGGCGTCATGATCAGCACCCGTGCAAAACCTGGATCGCGACGTGGGAAGTCAAGCAAGTATTGAATTGCAGGGATCAAAAACGCGGCTGTTTTACCCGTACCTGTAGGGGCAGATGCCAAAATATCACGACCTTGTAGTGCTTCAGGGATCGCTTGTTGTTGAATACTTGTTGGCGTATCAAAACCCATTTTATTGATGGCATTTAACAGCTTGTTATCGATATCAAATTCAGAAAATTGCATAGAGTGACATAAATAGAGGACAATTAGAGTTGATTATACTAGCTATCAGCACTGTGGTGAATGAAAAGGTGAAAAAATGTCAGGCTTTGTGTTTAAACAATTTACAGTTGAGCAAACTCGTTCTGCGATGAAGGTTTCGACAGATGGTATTTTATTAGGTGCTTGGGCTGAATTGGCAAATGCAAAATACCTTCTCGATATAGGAACAGGAACGGGATTGCTTGCTTTGATGGCAAAACAGCGTGCGCCAAAGGCGAAAGTGGTGGCAATCGAAGTAGATGCTGAGGCGTGCATTGATGCTAAGTTTAACTTTGCAAATAGTCCTTGGCCTGAAATTTGTTTACATCATGGTGCCATACAGTCTTTTCAATCAACACAGCCCTTTGATGTAATTATTACTAATCCTCCGTATTTTAATGCGAGTCTAAAAGGGGACAATGAAGCACGTAATACGGCGCGTCATACAGATGGTCTTGGTTTTTCCGAGTTAATTGAGTGTTGTACTAGGTTAAGTCACGCCAACACCTTACTAAATGTAATTTTACCCTGCAAAGAGGCATCTTCTTTTATTGAACAAGCTAACTGTAAAGGGTGGAACTTGGCGCGTATGTGTAATGTACGCACCACATTAAAAAAGCCACCCAGCCGAAGTTTAATGTTATTTTCTTTACAGTCTGAGGTGTGTCAGACACGTTCTTTGACTATTCATGCTGCAGATGGCGGCTATAGTGATGAGTATGTTTCTTTGTGTAAGGATTTCTATTTAAAAATGTAACTATCTAAAAATAGAGTGTTTACTCAAGCCTTGCTATAGTGGTGGCGTTTTAAAATTATAAGAGCTGTTTATGTTACGTTTATCTATAACTTTAAGTGCATTACTTTTCTCTCAATATACTTTTGCTGCGTTGAATCCTGTGGGACTTTGGAAAACAATAAATGAAGAGACAAATGAAGCAAAATCACTGGTACGCATTAGCGAACAAAATGGCGTATTAACAGGCAAAGTAGAAAAAATTCTAAATCCAGCAAAGCAGGATGCTATCTGTGAAGAGTGTGATGGTGATAAGAAAAATCAACCAATTCTTGGCATGACAATAATCGAGGGTGCAACTGATGCGGGAGATGGAAGCTGGCAAGATGGTGAGATTCTTGACCCGAATAGCGGTAAGACCTATACCTTAAAACTGACGCCACAAGAACAAGGTCAAGTACTTGAAGTTCGCGGTTATATTGCTTTTTTCTACCGTAACCAGTATTGGCAGCGTGTAGAGTAAACACTAGAAAAGCCAAACAATGCTTGGCTTTATAGGCGTTATTTTTACAAGCTTTCGCTATATTCAGTCATGACTTGTTCAACCCACGAGGCAATGCGTTCATCGCTCAGTTCATATTGACTGTCTTCATCAAGTGCTAAGCCAACAAACTGTTTACCATCTTCAGTGAGTGCTTTTGAAGCCTCGAACTCGTAACTGTCATCATTTGGCCACTTACCTAATAAAGTGATCGTTTGGTCGCAAATTTCATCGTGTAACATACCGAGCGCATCTTGGAACCACTGGCCGTAACCTTGTTGATCGCCCATGCCAAACAGAGCCACGGTTTTACCATTTAGGTTAACATCTTTAATGTCGTCCCAAATTGATTCCCAATCTTCCTGTAATTCACCGAAGTCCCACGTTGAAATGCCGAAAATAACAAAATCGAATTGCTCAGCATTTTTTAATGGCTCATCTTTGATATTGTGAAGACTCACTATGTCTTGGCCGATAATATCGCGAATTTTTTCAGCTGCTATTTCTGTGTAGCAGGTTGTAGAACCATAAAATAAACCAATCTGCATCGTATTTATCACTGTGTATTTGCCTGATATGATAGGCGTAAGTTTACCGTAAGGTATAATCAATTGATACCTTGATAAGGATGAGAGTACGCGTGGCTGATAATAATTCCCAAGCCCAAAAAGGTGTAATAACAGCAAATAACGCCGAACATTTAGAGTTATTTTTAGATACGCTGTATCTTGAGCAGGGAGTCAGCGAAAATACACTCGTTGCTTATCGCAGTGACCTTGAAAAGTTTTGTCAATTTTTAAAAGATAAAGATCTTCTAGCTGTGAGTAATGAAGATATTGAAGCGTATTTAGCATATCGCGTTGATTTAGGCCTTAAATCACGCAGTACCGCGCGTAGTATTAGCGCACTTAAACGTTTTTATCAGTATTTTGTACGTGAAAAAGCGATAGCTGATTCGCCGATGGTCAATATTGCTCAGCCAAAAGCAGGGCAGTCATTACCTAAAACGCTGTCAGAAGCCGAGGTTGAAGCACTCCTTGGGGCTCCTGATATCGAAGATCCAATGGGGCTTCGCGATAAGGCCATGCTTGAGCTTTTATATGCAACAGGACTTCGTGTTACTGAGCTGGTGGGGCTTCGAATGGAGCAGATTAACTTGCGTCAAGCTGTGGTGTTTGTAAAAGGTAAAGGTAATAAAGAACGTTTAGTGCCCCTTGGTGAAGAAGCCATGTATTGGCTAGAACAGTTTCTGAAAGTGGGCCGTTCGCATATGATTAAGCATGCCACTGATTTTGTGTTTCCATCTAAACGTGGAATCGGCATGACACGACAAACCTTTTGGCATCGTATTAAACACTATGCTATTTTGGCATCAGTTGAATCACCATTATCACCACATACGCTGCGTCATGCGTTTGCAACGCATTTGCTTAATCATGGAGCTGATTTGAGGGTGGTACAAATGATGTTAGGTCATAGTGACTTATCAACAACTCAAATTTATACCCATGTAGCCAATGAGAGATTGAAGTCGGTACACGAGCAACATCACCCACGTGCGTAGTGCAAGATTTTTAAAGATGTACCGGTCTATACTAGAAATGATCAGGATATAGGATAGTTATGAAAAAGTTAGTTTTAGCCACGGCATTGCTTGGCACAAGTCTTAATGTGATTGCCAATGGTGTATCGACCACCGACGCTGCAGATGCGCCTATCATCGCTAAATTTGCCGAATTAGGTGTAACCGTAAAGCAAATAAATCCAAGCCCTGTCGCTGGTCTTAAAGAACTGATTACAGATAAAGGGGTACTTTACGCAAGCCCTGATGGTCAATTTCTAATGCAAGGCACATTAATTGATTTAGAAAATCGCGTAAACCTTACAGAGCATGCGTTGAGCGATGTACGTAAAGCGGGTATTGCTGAATATGAAGATTCAATGATCGTTTATAAAGCAAAGAATGAGAAACATTCTATCACCGTATTTACTGATATCACCTGTGGGTACTGTCGCAAATTACACCGTGAATTAGATGACTTTTTAGATGCAGGTATCACAGTTAAATACCTTGCTTTCCCACGTGGTGGCTTACGTGGTAAAGGTTACCAAGATTTAATGAATGTATGGTGTGCAAAAGACCCCGCTGAAGCGCTTACAGAAGCCAAAGCGGGTGCAGATGTTGCCACTGTTGAAGGGTGTAGTGCGCCAATCGCTGAGCATTACCAACTTGGTCAAAGCTTTGGTATGTCGGGTACGCCGGCTATTATTTTAGAAGATGGTACGATGATCCCAGGTTATCAATCAGCAGCGCAAATCAGCCAAGCACTTGATGCATTGCCAAAAACATCTTCATAATCTTTTTATAAAAAGGCCTATTTAGGTAGGCCTTTAATCCGCTTTAAGCTAAGAAAGTAATACGTCCAACATGGAAAAAATAATCCAAGTTCGCCCTCGTGTTGATGACTCATATCTTCCACATCACTTACATCCTGTTATCAAGCAAATTTATGCCTCTCGTCAGGTTCAAGATGCCAAAGAATTAGATAATAGTGCAGCAACATTACATGACTTTAAGCTGTTTAAAGACATAGACAAAGCTGTGTTGTTATTACAAGACGCGCTGGCATCACAAAGCCGTGTGCTAATAGTGGGTGACTTTGATGCCGACGGTGCAACGAGCACCGCAACCTTGATGCAAGGTTTGGCTATGTTTGGTTTACAGAACCTTGACTATTTAGTGCCGGACAGATTTAGCCTTGGTTATGGTTTGAGCCCTGCACTTGCTGAGCAAATCGTGACAATGCAGCCTGAGCTGGTGATTACCGTCGATAATGGCATCTCCTGTATTGATGGCATTGCTATTGTAAAGCAAGCAGGTATTAAAGTGCTGGTCACTGATCATCACTTGCAAGGTGAAGCATTACCAAACGCCGATGCGATAGTAAACCCAAATCGCCATGACTGTTCATTCCCATCAAAATCCATTGCTGGGGTTGGCGTGGCGTTCTATTTATTGATTGCACTGCGCAGCCATTTACGTGAACAAGGGTATTTTCAGCATAATCCAATGCCTAATTTGGCCGAATTACTTGATATTGTTGCTCTTGGCACCGTTGCTGATGTGGTCGCGCTTGATGCCAATAACCGCACCTTAGTGCATCAAGGGTTAGCACGTATTCGAAGTGGTAAAACACGCCCAGGGATCAGTGCGTTAATCGAAGTGGCAAATCGCAATGCAGCTCGTTTAAGTGCCAGTGACTTTGGCTTTTCATTGGCGCCACGCTTAAATGCAGCAGGGCGTTTAGATGATATGAGTTTAGGCATAGCCTGTTTATTATCAACCGATATAAATCAAGCACGCCGTATTGCCGGCGAGCTTGATAGCCTTAACCATGAGCGCCGTGAAATAGAGCAGGGCATGCAAACTGAAGCACAAGCCGTACTTGATCGGTTAGCATTTAAAACTGAGTCAGTGCCGGATGCCATTTGTTTATACCAAGCCGATTGGCACCAAGGTGTGATAGGCATATTGGCAGGGCGCTTAAAAGAGAAGTATCATCGTCCTACGGTTATTTTTGCAGCTGGCGATAATGGTGAAATAAAAGGTTCCTGCCGCTCAATTGAAGGGCTGCATATGCGCGATTTACTCGAGCGAGTAAATACCCTGTATCCACATCTTATTAGCAAATTTGGCGGTCATGCTATGGCGGCGGGGCTGAGTATCAATGAGCAATGCTTTAATGAATTTAAAGCGGTGTTTGAGAAAATGGTGACCGACACACTGACTGATGAGCATAAACAAAGTATTTTGCTGACCGACGGTGAACTGCCCAATGACTGCTTTTCGATGGAGTTTGCCAATCAGCTAAAAAATGCAGGACCTTGGGGGCAGCAATTTCCCGAGCCTGTGTTTGAACATGTTTTCGAAGTAATACAGCAGCGTATTGTCGGTGAAAAGCACCTAAAACTGGTTTTAAAGCATCAATCAGGGCGCTTAGTTGACGGTATTGCATTTGGTGTTGACGTACGTGCATGGCCAGACACTGAAGTGAGGTACGTCAAAGCTGCTTATCAGCTCGATATAAATGAATTCCGTGGCAAATTTTCGTTACAACTGATTATTCGAGAGCTACAAAAAGTGACATAAAAATATCGTCTTTATCGGCATAAAAGGCTAATAAAACGCTCGGTTTTTTGTTAAAATCGGGCGTTTTTAATATTTGTAGATAATTTACCGTAATTATTGTCGTAAGCTGTGCGCGGTAAATCAGCCATTTTGGAGTAATGTACATGTTTGAAGTGAATCCTGTGATTAACCAGATCAAGGAAATTCGCGAACGTACTGAACTGCTTCGGGGGTACCTTTGACTACCCTCTTAAGAAAGAGCGGTTAGAAGAAGTTAACGCAGAACTTGAAGATTCAGCAGTATGGAACGAGCCAGAGCGTGCGCAAGCGTTAGGCCGTGAGAAGTCATCACTTGAAGCTATCGTTGAGACCATTGATAATCTCGTTACGGGCACAGACGATGTTGAAGGTTTAGTTGAACTTGCAGTGGAAGCTGAAGACGAAGAAACTTTCCAAGAAGCTGAAGCTGAACTTGAAGATTTAAATGCACAACTTGAAAAGCTTGAGTTTCGTCGTATGTTCTCTGGCGAGCAAGATCAAAACGATGCGTACCTTGATTTACAATCAGGCTCAGGCGGTACTGAAGCACAAGACTGGTGTAACATGTTACTGCGTATGTATTTACGTTGGGGTGAAGCAAAAGGCTTTAAAGTTGAACTTGTTGAAGCAACTGATGGTGATGTGGCTGGTATCAAGGGCGCAACTGTGCGTTTCGTTGGCGAATATGCATACGGTTGGTTACGTACAGAAACAGGCGTTCACCGTTTAGTGCGTAAGAGCCCGTTCGACTCAAGTGGTCGTCGTCATACCTCGTTTGCATCGGCATTCGTTTACCCAGAAATCGACGATAATATCGAAATTGATATTAATCCGGCTGACCTACGTATTGACGTTTACCGTGCATCTGGTGCCGGTGGTCAGCACGTAAATACCACTGAATCAGCGGTACGTATTACTCACGTGCCAACCAATACGGTTGTTCAGTGCCAAAATGAGCGTTCACAGCACAAGAATAAAGACCAAGCAATGAAACAGCTAAAAGCGAAATTGTTTGAACTTGAGCTACAAAAGCAAAATGCAGAGAAACAAAGCCAAGAAGATGCAAAGTCAGACATTGGCTGGGGTAGTCAAATTCGTTCATACGTGCTTGATGACTCGCGCATAAAAGACTTACGTACAGGCGTTGAAAACCGTAATACTCAAGCGGTTCTTGACGGCGACTTAGATAAATTTATTGAAGCCAGCCTTAAATCTGGCCTATAACCACCAAGCTAAAAAAGAGCTAAAAAATGACTGATCAAATCCAAGACGAAAATAAGTTAATCGCTGAGCGTCGTGGCAAATTAGACGCAATCCGCGAAAATTGCCCTGCCAACGGTCATCCAAACCAATTCCGTCGTGAACATTACACGGCTGATTTGCAAGCTGAGTTTGGTGATAAATCGAAAGAAGAATTAGTTGCTGAGCAGCACGTTGTATCAGTAGCTGGTCGTATTCTTGCAAAACGTGGTCCTTTCCTTGCGTTACAAGACATGAAAGGCCAAATTCAAGCGTACGCCTCAAAAGACGTACAAAAAGAATTAAAAGCAAAATACGGTCAACTTGATATCGGTGACATCATCGGTGTTAAAGGCGCACTAAATAAATCAGGTAAAGGTGACCTATACGTAGAAATGACAGAGTACGAGCTACTTACTAAGTCATTACGTCCGTTACCAGAAAAGTTCCATGGTTTATCTGACCAAGAAACTAAATACCGTCAACGTTATGTTGACTTAATCACTAACGATGCGACGCGTGAAACATTCCGTATTCGCTCAAAAGTTGTCGAAGGTATCCGTCGTTTCTTAGCTGATCGTGACTTCATGGAAGTTGAAACACCGATGCTACAAGTGATCCCAGGTGGTGCGTCTGCACGTCCATTCGTAACACACCACAACGCACTTGATATCGACATGTACTTACGTATTGCACCAGAGCTTTACTTAAAACGTTTAGTTGTTGGTGGTTTTGAGCGTGTATTTGAAATCAACCGTAACTTCCGTAACGAAGGTTTATCAACGCGCCATAACCCAGAATTCACCATGATCGAATTCTACCAAGCATACGCTGATTACATTGACCTAATGAACATCACTGAAGACATGCTACGCACTGTTGCGACAGACGTACTTGGTTCACCAATTGTTGTTAATACAACGAAAGACGAAAACGGTGAAGTGGTAGATTCAATAGAATATGATTTTGGGAAGCCTTTTGCACGCCTAACAATGAGCGAAGCTATTCTTAAGTACAATCCAGACTTTGATGCGGCTGTATTTAATGACCCTGAAAATCATTTTGAAGAACTTAAAGCGTACGCCAAGCAAGTACACGTTAAAGTGCCAGAAAACTGCGTTTGGGGTCCAGGTAAGTTCTTATGTGAAATCTTCGAAGAGACAGCTGAGCACAAGTTAATTCAACCAACTTTCATCACAGCTTACCCGTGGGAAGTGTCACCACTTGCACGTCGTAACGATGAAAACCCATTCGTGACTGATCGTTTCGAATTCTTCGTAGGCGGTCGTGAATTAGCCAATGGTTTCTCTGAGCTTAACGATGCACAAGACCAAGCTGAGCGTTTCTCGCGCCAAGTTGAAGAAAAAGACGCCGGTGATGATGAAGCAATGCACTACGATGAAGACTACATCCGTGCATTAGAATACGGCTTACCGCCAACAGCGGGTGAGGGGATTGGTATTGACCGTCTAGTGATGTTATTTACAGACTCACCAACCATTAAAGACGTGATTTTATTCCCACACATGCGTCCTCAAGCTGACTAATCAGCTAATGTCTTTAAAACGCCGCTTTTAAGCGGCGTTTTGTTATCAGAAAATTCTGAAATTTTCCGCTTGTCCCCTTACATTCTTTTTTTAATTAGCTGATCTAAAAAGAGTTACAGAATTGCTGTTTTGTAATAGTCACGTATTTTTAACTTTTTATTCTAAAGTGTAATTGTAATAGTGTTATTTTTAACCTGATTATGAGAAAATTGCGCGATTATCATCCAATGCGTAAATGGACTTTATAATAATGAAAAAGAAGCCTTCGCAGTTGTCTACTGAAGCTAATAAAAGCGAGCACCAGCGTGAAGCGTTTTATCGTGCGTGTATTGCTGAATTTCAACAATTGGGTTATCAAGATCAATATCTCGCAGAAATGACTGATGAGCTAATTCCTTTAACAGGCTTAGATATATTGACTAATAAGGAAAAACCAGCGAAAGACTGAGCAAAAAATTGTCTGTTTTTTGTTGTTATGACCATTCTGTGACCATCTACACTATTTTCCTTGAAAAGTGTTTGACATATTGCCTGAAATCTTTATTATACGCCCCACAAGATGGAGAGGTGGCCGAGTGGCCGAAGGCGCTCCCCTGCTAAGGGAGTATAGGGTTTGTAGCTCTATCGAGGGTTCGAATCCCTCCTTCTCCACCATTTTTTAAATGGTCTTCTTGTAAAGTAAAGAATGGGCGCATAGCTCAGCTGGATAGAGTACCTGGCTACGAACCAGGCGGTCGGAGGTTCGAATCCTCCTGCGCCCACCATCCTTTACTAAAATCAAAAAGTGGGCGCATAGCTCAGCTGGATAGAGTACCTGGCTACGAACCAGGCGGTCGGAGGTTCGAATCCTCCTGCGCCCACCAATTTTGAAAAATCACTGCAAGATTATAAAATGCAATTTGCGGACGCGTAGCTCAGCTGGATAGAGTACCTGGCTACGAACCAGGCGGTCGGAGGTTCGAATCCTCCCGCGTCCGCCACTTTCTCTTAGAAAGTGACATAAGCCGACAAGCAGTCGGTTTTTTTGTGTCTTTAAGATACAGTCAATGCAAGACTCAAACATGCATCACTACACTGCGGACGCGTAGCTCAGCTGGATAGAGTACCTGGCTACGAACCAGGCGGTCGGAGGTTCGAATCCTCCCGCGTCCGCCACTTTCTAATAGAAAGTGAACAAACCGACGAAAGTCGGTTTTTTTGTGTCTGCAATTCGCAAACCACACACTTTCCACACCACAAATTAAATTCCCAACTCAAAATACAAAAAATGTACCCCCGTAGGCGTGAAACTTGTTTCGCGCACATTAAGGATAGTTTCGCCATAAATGACGACCTCACACGGTAGGGCTCTATACGTAGGTTTTAAAACGTATAGAGCGATTATTAAAACAATAAACTTAGATTAAGTCTCACTGTACGAGGTTCAATAGGGTGAAAGTGGTTATCCTCTATGCCTTCTGCGGGCTCTCCCGCTAAGCGTGAAGCATAGTAATAATCGATATCATGGTCGTTACTATCGAACAGATTGAGTAGCTCTAAGCCTACTTTCCAATGAGTTTGTTGGTAGCTAACAAGACCATTTACGACTGTAAGCGGCTCTGAGTGCTTGTCGCCATCATCACTTAACATGCGTTTACCAATATGACGTAAGCGTAATGAGGTTTGCCATTTTTCAGTTATTTGCCAGTTTATACCGGCGCTTGCAACGATAGGAACCGCTCCTTCAATACGGTCATTGTTACTATCAATATCCAAACGAGAGTGAGTGAATGATGCCTCAGCATCTAGGCTTAGTGTATCGGCTAGCCAATAGTATGCACTGAGCTCTAAGCCGTAACGTTTTGAAGCATCACTGGCTTCTGTATTACCAGCATCGCCAACAAACAATAATTCAGAATCAAGCTCTAGCCACCAAAGTGCGGCAGAAAAGTTGAATTGCTTTTCATCAAAGTAGCGTATACCCACTTCTGCACCATTACTTTTAACAAGTAAGTCCACAGTGTCAGCAGCTTCAAGCGTGACGGGGTCTAGGCTAATTGTCGCGCCACGAGCATCATTTGAGTGGAAGGATTGCCCCCAGTTTGCATAACCTGCCAAGTTATCGCTGAATAAGTAGGTTAGGCTCGCTTTAAAACCAAGCAAGTCGTCATCAGCTTCTCCTGAGTTAGCCGTATTGTTGCTATCTACACTGGCATCTAAATAGTCATAACGAACACCGATAGTCGCCTCAAGCTGCTCGCTTAATGTTAATTGAGTTTGCCAAAATGCGGCATAACTTGTTTCATCTACACTGTCTTCACGAACAGTAGATAAAAACTTACGGGCCTTCGTATTATAAAGCCCCACATTATCGATATTATCATTACGAAGCTCTATACCAACACTATGATTTACAGGTATAGCGTTTAATTTATCGGAAAATTGATAGCTCAGAGCTCCGCCTGTAATTGTGCGCTTATCTTGTTGGTTGAATTGGTCACCATTAATAGGGTCATTTAGCAAATAAGAGAAGTTAGAAAATAAATTTAGCTCATAATCAACAATATAAGCGTTAGCTGCAAAGTGTTCGTTTTGCCAGTTCGTCGATAAACTATAACGACTCGATTCACCACCTAGCGTGGTGTCCAGCGACCCTAGTTCAGAGATAATACCTTGAGCAATAGCTCTTTGAGGGATTTGATCAGCAGAGTTCCAGCTGTTGTCGTAAGCCATAGCTGTAATTGATAAGTTGCCACTTTTTGATTCGTTCACATAGCGAAGTAGGGCGTTCTTTTTATTTACGTCTTCATCAATGTCTTGCCAAGGGCCATCATAACCTTGCCACTCTGTTGCAGCTATTAATTTTCCGTTGCCAACTTTTATATGGCCTATGGCAACTGCTCTTAAGTAGTTATCTTCACCAACAGTAAAGTCGAGTTGCTGGTGTTTTGGATTATCTGTAAGGTGAAAATAGGCACTGCCGGCTGTAGAAAAGTCACCTTGTCGAGCATCATAACTTCCTTTTTGGTAGCTAACGGTGGCAACCGTTTCAGGAATGATGAAGTTTAAATCTGTATAACCTTGACCATGGCCATGGCTACGCATATTAATGGGCATACCATCTATATTGGTCGCAAAATCAGTCCCATGATCTAAGTTAAAACCACGAATAAAGTATTGATTTGCTTTACCTGAGCCACTATGTTGCGTTACCGCCATACCTGGAATGAGTTCAAGCATTTCAGTACTTCTCAGCATGGGACGGTTTTCAATTTCACCTTGACCAATAACACCGCTAGAGGCACTAATTGATTCACCTATCAATCCCGTGCGATGCCCATACACAGTGATTTTTTCTATATTTGCTAACGCGTCTCCTGAGCAGCTAATGCAGCCCAGCAATAGGTATAACTTGTTCATTTTTATAAATTCCTTTTCAAGGGAGGTTTACACTATAAACGTAGTTGCTAACACCTTGGATGCAAATAAGTTAATAAGTATGAAAATTAAGTTACCTTGCTTCATAATAAATTTGTGGTAAATTTAATAAAATATTCCAAAAAAAATAATAATTGTGAATTTTATTTGTGCGGAACAGCTTATTGGCACTGCAAGTAAGGGGCAGCATGTATTTGCTAAATTATTAAATTCACGCATTTACTAAGAATTAAGGAACAGCTATGCGTCGTTCAATTATCGCTTTATCAATTACTTTAGGTGTTGCTTTTAGTGCACCTATGCATGCTGAGGGTTGGCAATCAGATGTTATCGGGGTTACGCAGTCACAGCTTTCACCAAGTTACTGGTTAGCGAAAGGTGCATCAGCAAAAATGATCATGACGGAGGCGCAAATTGCAGCCTTCAACGAGAAATTAATTAAAGATAATAAATACATTGTTGATCCACTGTCATTTCAAAAATCGCTCACTAAAGACGAGCTAACACGCGCCATTCATTCGGCAAGCTCAATTCCAAAAAGCCCGCGCTTTTTTACCGATGGCCGACAACTCACCGCGAAAGATTTTGCAAAATACCAGGCTAACTTAAACCTTAATAAGCTCGCAGATAGCAATGAGGTACGCTTTGCTGTGGTCGTTAAGCGCACTGCATTACGTACTTTTCCAACTTGGGATCGGGTTTTAAATAGCGGCCTTGATCAAGACTTAGATCGCTTTCAAGAAAGCGGTATGTTCCCAGGGGAAGCGGTTGCTGTATTGCATCAAAGCGCAGATAAAAAGTGGCTGTTAGTACGTGCTTACAACTACTTAGCGTGGACGCCTGCCGAAGATCTTGCCTTTGCTGATGTAGATAAAATAAAAGCTTATCGCGAACAAGATAACTTCTTGGTGGTAACTGGTGCAAAAGTAAATACTGCTTATGTGCCAAGCGATGAAAGCCTTTCAGAAGTACAGCTCGATATGGGAGTACGCTTACCTTTAGTTGATAATGAGCAAGTACCGTATTTGCTCAACGGCCAAAACAGCTATGCTAGCCATGTTGTACAGCTACCTACCCGCGATGAGCAAGGCAAACTTGTTATTAAAGCCGCGATGATCAGCAAAACTGCCGATGTAAATTTAGGCTACCTAGACTACAACGAGCAGAATCTGATTAAACAAGGCTTTAAGTTTTTAGGCGAGCGTTATGGTTGGGGGCACGATTACAATGGCCGCGACTGTACTGGGTTTGTTGGTGAGATTTATAAAAGCTTTGGTCTATTAATGCCACGTAATTCAGGCCAGCAAGGCAGCAGCGAATACGGACAAAATAGTCGTTTTGATAAAAATACCGCGGCGGATGCTAAGTTGCCGACGGTTAAAAACATGGCGATTGGCGATCTAATTTATATTCCGGGTCATGTGATGATGTACTTAGGGGAGCATCACGGCGAGCCTTATGTTATTCATGACGTTAAAGGCTTAGGCTATAACAAAGGCGATGGTAGCTTTTATAGTAGTGCCTTGAATGGGGTGTCGGTCACGCCCTTATTGCCACTTAGATTATCTCAAGAAACCAGCTATTTAGACCGTGTTTATAACATTAAGCGTATTCGCTAGAGGCCAATATGAAAATTAAAGCTGTTCGCTTTGCAAAGCTCAAAGTGCCATTAGTTACCCCATTTAAAACTGCACTGAGAGAAGTGAGTTTTATCGAAGATTTAGTGGTTTTAATCGACACCGAATGTGGCCAAATCGGCTATGGCTCTGCGGCCTCAACACCGGTTATTACAGGTGATACCCATCAAGGGATGATAGCGGTCATTCAGCAATTTATTGCCCCTAAACTAGTCGGGCAAGAAATCGAAAACATCAATCAGCTTACTCACATTATTCAATCAACGGTGATTGGTAACAACAGTGCAAAAGCGGCCTTAGAGCTGGCGGTTTATGACTTATGGGGTAAGCTCTACCAAGCGCCTTTATATAAGTTACTAGGTGGTGGTAAGTCAGCGCTGAAAACTGATATCACCATTAGTGTCGACAACATAGATAAAATGCTCAGTGACTGTCAGCGCGCGGTTGAGCAAGGCTTTGATGTATTAAAAATAAAAATCGGCAATAACCTTAATCAAGACATTGAACGTGTAAAAGCAATCCATGCAGGCTTTGCCGCTAAGGTGCAGTTACGTTTAGATGTAAACCAAGGCTGGGATGCCAAACAAACTGTGTTTGCACTGCTACAACTAGAGCAAGCAGGCGTGGTATTAGAGTTGGTTGAGCAGCCAGTAAAAAGCAGTGATATTCAAGGTCTCAAATATATTACTGAGCGAGTGAACACCCCGATTATGGCCGATGAAAGCGCCTTTTCACCTAAGCAAGTGATCCAACTTTTAGAACTTGGGGCAGTTGATATTATCAATATTAAATTAATGAAAACGGGCGGTTTAAGCCGAGCAATTGAGATTGCTAATATTACAGCCCAATACCAAGCGGAATGTATGATTGGCTGTATGCTAGAGGGCAGTATTGCCGTTGCTGGTGCTGCACATTTAGC
Source organism: Pseudoalteromonas sp. CF6-2 (assembly GCF_021729425.1). Lineage (NCBI taxonomy): Bacteria > Pseudomonadati > Pseudomonadota > Gammaproteobacteria > Alteromonadales > Pseudoalteromonadaceae > Pseudoalteromonas > Pseudoalteromonas sp. CF6-2. Next base: position 2,703,783 of record NZ_CP091442.1, on the reverse strand, counting down.
CTCAGCCAAAGCGCAGCAAATCAGTAAAATCGATTTAGATGGCCCTGCCCTTGGTCAGTATGACCCTGTGCAAGGGGGCGTTGAATTTAGCGGCCCACAAATACGCTTATCCGATGCCCCAGGTCTTGGCATTGAATCAATAGCGGGACTTGAACCAATTACAAACGGAGTATGGCCAGCATGAAAAAACTAGTCAGTCTTATTGCAGCTATGAGTTTATCGGCTTGTGCCAGCAAAGAGTTACCTAAACCTGTTATTGATAACAGTCATCAGCAGCTCGTGGTGGTGGTCGCTAATGATAGTGATGCTATTGATGCCACACTGTATCGTTTTGAAAAAAGCGCCGGTAGCTGGCAACAACAAGGCGAGCAACATGCGGTGGTGCTTGGCCGTACAGGTCTTGCGTGGGGAGTGGGGCTGCATCCTGCACAACCTGGCCTGCAAAAACAAGAAGGGGATGGTAAAGCCCCAGCAGGTGTTTTTGAACTAGGTACTGCCTTTGGCTATTTAGATTCACTGCAAACGAACCTCAGTTATCAAGCAATGACCGCCAATGATTATTGTATTGATGTGAAAGGCTCACCGTTTTACAACCAATTGGTTGATAAAGCACAAGTAGGTGAAGATGCCGTAAAAGACTCTTCAGAATGGATGCGTCGTGATATTTACAGCCAAGATAACCTTTATAAAAAAGGCATTGTAGTTAAGCATAACCCAAGCAATATTAATGGTGCGGGCAGTTGTATCTTTATGCATTTATGGCGAGCGCCAAGTAAGCCTACAGCAGGTTGTACAGCAATGACAGAAAGCGATATGGATGCTCTACTTGCTTGGTTAGATGAGCGTAAAAAGCCGCTATTAGTCAGCTTGACCAAGGCGCAATATCAACAAAAGCAAAGTCAGTGGCAATTACCTAGCTTAGCTGAATAAAAATAATAAAATAAAACTATTTTAATTTTGTCATAATGATGGAATAATATATTCCAACAAGGTTTGAGTTAGGATAATAAATGAGTGCAAATTACGCTTTTCTCGATTGGCTCGTATTCGCAAGTTACGGTGCAATTTTATTGCTAAGTGGCTGGTGGTTTAATCGCAAACGCGCTAACTCAAGCCAAGATTTTTTTCTAGGCGGAAATAGTATGCCAACTTGGATGGTGGCTATTTCTGTTTTAGCTACCTCACAATCTGCAGCAACCTTTATCGGTGGGCCAGATCAAGGCTATCAAGGGGACTTCTCTTACATTGCAACCAATATAGGTGCGTTTATTGCCGCCTTTGTCGTATCGGCATTTTTAATTCCAAAGTTCTATCAGCAAAAAGTATTTACTGTTTATGAGCTACTAGAAAAACGCATCGGTCCAAAGGCAAAGCGTCGCAGTGGCTTGATGTATTTATTTGGCCGAGTGTTTGCCAGTGGTGCGCGTTTGTACATGGCGGCCATTGCCGTGGCGATGATTTTATACGGAAATATAGATGCAGACAGTGTGGTTATAGCTACTCTGGTGTTAGCACTTGCTGGCTTGCTTTATACCTTTTTGGGGGGGATTCGCAGTGTTATTTACTCAGACGTGTTGCAAAGTATTGTTTACGTGAGTGCGGCTATAGCGGTTATTTGGTGCCTGCTGAGTGTAATTCCGGCTGATTTTTCAACCATTATTGCAACGCTGAATGAGCCAAGCCCAGGTGCAGATTCAAAACTTGCGCTGTTTAAATTTGACTTAGATTTTGGCCCGTCAGGGGTGTTTAACATGGCCTCTGTATTAACAGGTTTTGTGCTTTTAAACATCGCGGCTTTTGGTTTAGACCAAGATATGACGCAGCGTTTATTAACCTGTAAAAGCCCAAAAGAAGGCAGTAAAGCATTATTACTATCGGTGGTGATGGTGATCCCAGTTATGGCTATTTTTATCTTTATTGGTTTGCTGCTTTATATTGTTTATCAGCAACCTGCATTAATGAATAGCGAGGCAGGGAAAACGGTTGTACAAGAATTTAATGGCGAAAAAATCACAATCTTTATGTACTACGTATTAAACGAAGTACCAGCTGGGGTTAAAGGTTTAGTCAGCGTTGGTATTATTGCTGCCGCTATTTCTACGTTGAACTCTGGGCTTAGTTCGATGTCTTCAGTCATCGTACAAGATATCTATCGCCCGTGCTTAGAAAAACAAAACAAACAAGTAAGCGACCATCACTTTGTAAAAGCGGGTCGTGTAGGGATGGCACTGGTGAGCCTTGCCCTAGCGCTAATGGCTATTCTTTGTTATTTCTGGCAGCAATACAGTGATATGCCATTATTAAAATTTGCGCTAAGTGTAATGGTGTTTTCGTACAGTGGCTTACTAGGTGTGTATTTTACGACCTTATTCACCAAACGAGGCAGTGAAGGTTCAGTGTTAGCAGCGCTAATAGCGGGCTTTATGGTGACCTTATTAATGCAGCCGTACATGATTGACTGGTTACTACCTGAGTCAATGCGTTTTTACTTAGGCTTTACTTGGCAGCTATGCATTGGCACTTTGCTTGCGACATTGGTGTGTTGCCTAGGTAAAGCGGCGCACGAGAAGAGCGCATAAATGGCCTTACGCTATATTTTAGCCATCGATGGTGGCGGCACTAAAGTGTTAGCTGAGCTAAAAGAGCAGGCAAGTGGTGCTACATTTCATGCTCAAGCTGGTTCAGCATCAATCTCGAATGATCTTGATTTAGCGTTAGAAAACATTGTTAAAGTGACCCGTGATGTTTGCCAGCAAAGTGGCGCAGAGCCAAGTGAAATCGTCACCGTTATGGGGGTTGCCGGTGGTTCATCGCAGAGCCTTGCTGAGCAATTTAAAGTGATGCTGAAACTGGTGTATGAAATAGAGTTTGCCAGTTTACAAATCACCAGCGATGCCATTACGTCATTATATGGTGCTAATCTTGGTGAGCCATGTGTGGTTATTGCCCTCGGCACCGGTGCTGTTGGGGCACGATTAAACGCGCAAAAGCAAACTAAGTTGGTGAGCGGCTGGGGTTTTACCGTTGATGATTTTGGCGGTGGTGCACGTATCGGCCTGATGGCTGTGCAGCAATTATTAAATGATATAGATATTTACAATTTACCAAAAAGCCGATTAACGATTCGTTTGAGTGAACAGCTAGGATGCACTCGTCAAACAATTAGTAGTTGGCTTAAACAAGCAAAACCCGCGGATTATGCAGCATTTAGTCCGTTGGTGTTTAGCTTACAAAACGACTGTGAGGCGGCAAAAACGGTATTAACAGAGCATACCCAATCGGTAGTTGGGTTAATCAATAAAAGCCGAGGCAACTCGCCATTACCGGTGATTTTAATTGGTGGTTTGGCGAAAGTTAGCCAGCCGTTATTGCCACTCGCTTTACAAAACGAATTATCTCCTTGTAAAGGAGATTCATTAACTGGTGCCGCCATTTTAGCGGTAAAGCATTACCATGACATTATTGAAAAAGGACAACCCAATGAGCCCTGAGCACGTCTTTAAGCAACAACGTGAGTTACTCGAAGAGTTAAACGGTATTGTCTCTGAAGGACAAAACCCAGACACTTTGGATATCGATCTGCTCAGCTCCACTGAGATCCTCACTAAAATCAATAATGAAGATCACAAAGTAGCGGGTGCCGTGAAACTAGTGATCCCGCAAATCAGTGAAGCTGTCGATCATGTAGTTGAAGCATTTCAACAAGGTGGCAGGTTAATCTACATTGGTGCTGGCACCAGTGGCCGCTTAGGTATTTTGGATGCGGTTGAATGTGCGCCTACTTATAGCGTGAGCGATCAGCAAGTGCTCGGCATTATTGCTGGTGGTGACACTGCGGTTAAAAAAGCCGTAGAAGGCGCTGAAGATAGTACAACACTTGCTATTGAAGACTTAAAAAATGCCAATTTAACCAGTAAAGATGTCGTGGTTGGTATTGCTGCCAGTGGCCGTACTCCTTATGTTTGCTCGGCAATTGAATACGCTAAATCACTTGGTTGTGTCACTGTGGGTGTCACTTGTAACCCTGATTCAGCAGTGATGCGTTTACCACAAATCGGCATTTGCCCCGTGGTGGGGGCAGAAGCTGTGACTGGTTCTACACGTATGAAATCGGGCACCGCGCAGAAGCTCGTACTTAACATGCTTAGTACAGCCAGCATGATCCGCACCGGTAAAGTCTATAAAAACCTCATGGTTGATGTGAATGCCAGTAACGAAAAGCTACATGCTCGTGCTATTCGTATTGTTATGCAAGCAACAGATTGCTCTCAGCAGCAAGCCGTGGATGCATTAAAGCAAGCTGAGCAAAGCGCAAAACTGGCTATTTTAATCGTATTAACCGGAAAACCTGCACCTGAAGCAAAACAACTACTTTCAAAAGCGGGTGGCTTTTTACGTAAGGCGGTTGAAGAATAATGCGTTTATTAGCTGCTTTACTCGTTAGTTTTTTTGCGCTTTTAGGTTGCCAAGAAACGCCTGTACAAGCGCCTAAAAATGCACTGCCTCTACAGGTGGGGGCAGCCAATTTTCAAGCCTATGTACCAGCATTAAAAGGAAAACGTGTTGGCTTAGTGGTTAACCAAACATCAGTGGTCAATGGCCAACATTTAGTTGATGCATTACTAGATAAAGGCGTTGTCGTTAGCAAAATATTTGCCCCAGAGCATGGTTTTCGCGGCGATCATGACGCTGGCGCTCACGTTAAAAGCACAGTAGATGCTAAAACAGGTATCGATGTTGTATCTATTTATGGCAGCAACAAGAAGCCAAGCCCTGAGATGCTCGCTGATTTAGACGTTATTATTTTTGATATTCAAGATGTTGGTGTGCGTTTTTATACCTATATAAGCTCAATGCATTACGTGATGGAAGCCGCCGCTGAAAATAATAAAGAGGTTGTGGTACTAGACAGGCCAAACCCGAATATTGCCTATGTTGATGGGCCTATCCTTGAAGCAAAATTTCGCTCGTTTGTTGGCATGCACGAAATTCCTGTTTTACACGGTATGACAGTGGCTGAACTTGCCCAAATGATCAAAGGTGAAGGTTGGATAAATGACGCAGGTAAGCTTGAGCTAAGCGTCGTGCATGTTGTGAATTATGATCGCACTATGGCTTATGAGTTACCAATAAAACCAAGCCCTAACTTGCCAAATGCCCAGTCAATTGCGCTTTACCCATCATTGTGCTTCTTTGAAGCAACCCCTGTGACTATTGGCCGTGGCACTGACTTTCCGTTTCAAGTTGTCGGTTACTCGCCAGTTAAACTCGGCGAGTTTAGTTTTACGCCAAGGGCGATTAAAGGTGCTTCAATGCACCCTAAATTCAAAGGAGTCGAAGTATTTGGTCAAGATTTACGTGACTCAACAATACATGGTCTAGATTTAAGTGTATTTATATCGGCCTACCACACGTTGCGAGAGACCAAACAGACTTTTTTTGAACGTCCTGACTTTATGGATAAGCTCGCAGGCACTGATAAATTACGTTTAGCCATTGAAGCAGGCCAAACTGAGCAGCAAATTAGGCAAAGCTGGCAGGAGGATTTAGCTACCTTTAAACGACAGCGACAACCTTATTTACTTTATCAGTAATAATTACTAAACGAGGCAGAGGCCTCGTTTTTAGTTTTAGCCAAACCTGACGATTCAATTAAATCTTAAAATAGATACACAACAGCTATGAAACGCCTTGGCTTTGGTTATATGTCTTGACAGGCATCAGAATACTCCTCGCTTAAAGCTACCTTTAGGGGCTGCTTTTCTGCTTTCTATAATTCTATCTCTACATTTTAATATGCAGGCTCTATCCGTTAAAAAATAGAGCAGCGAGAGCGTAATCAAGGTAGGTATGTTACTCAGTTTATTGAGTATAAAAAAGGGCCGCATATGCGGCCCCCAACAGGATTTAACTGGTTTTTAGAACTTAAAGTTAACTGATAACTGTAAGCTGCGAGGGTTATAGTAGCTGCGTGATTCACCGTAGTTTTCATCAAATACATATGGGTTTTTGTTATAGCCCGTTTGACGATTAAACACATTGAATAAGTCAGCACGCAATTGTAATTCCATATCACCTGAGAACTTAAAGTCTTGCGTGTAGTTTAAGTCAAGTTGCCAATGACTTGCTGTTCTGCGAGAACCAGCTGGTTCTGCATAGCGGCTAACGTGGCTAGATATTGTGGTTGATGAGTAACCATATCGAGTACCATCCCAGTTCTCCCATGCACTACCAGATTGGAATACGAAATAAGCACCTAAGTTGGCTTCCCAAGGCAATGTGTAATAACCATACACTTTTAATAGATGTGGTTTATCGCCTGAGAGCTTACCGTAGCGGTTATCCCATGAATAACGGCCGCGACCATCACCATAGTACGACGAGCCGATGAAGTTGTTGGCATCGTTGGTTGTGGTGGTGTTGTCTTGGTCAAAGTTGCCGTAGTAATGGCTCCATACATAAGAGGCATTGATATAGCTATTTTCACCCATGTACTCAGCTTCGATGCTTGCTTCCCAGTACTTGGTTTCACCACCATCAACCTCGGCGATTACATACGAAGAACCACCGATTTCATCGCGAATCGCATCTAGGTTATCAATATATAAACCTTTGTCTGCAATATGCTGTGGTACGCCGTCAGCATCAACGCCAGAGTAGTCTGTTAAGCGTGCTGTATTTGGCATATCTTCCCAAAAGTGCATACCTTTACGGTGACGTACGTGAGCACGCAATACCAAGTCTGAGCCAATATACTTGGTTGTACCCAATGTAAACTCGTTAATACGACGAGGTTTCATATCTTCTTGAAATGCTTTACCCGATGAACCACGGCGCGGAGATGCCGAAAGAATATTACCCGATTCATCTAAAAGCAGTTCGATTTCGGCGCGGGTATTACGGTCCCAAGATGCTGCCCGTGAAAGTGAGCTTGCTTCTGGGTTATAGATTGCAAAGTTGGCAAATATTGAGTCTTCACCTGAGTAGGTCCATGTTGCACCTAATCGCGGTTGCAGCATATCTTTCCAATCTGTTTGATACATTTCATATTTGTGGCCAGGAGCGACTTCGTAGCCAGAGATTGTGCCAGATTTCTTTTTCAAGCCTTGGCCATACCAAGTGTCTTGGCTAACAAGTAAACCTAAGTTATAGGTCCAATCCCCATGCTCAATGGTATCGTTAATTTCAAAGTTGAGGCTTCGCGTTTCTGATTTAATCCCCGAAACTGTTGTGCCGCCATCGGTTGCTAAGCTCATTTGCTGTACATGGGCACGGTAAACCGCATCAGCAGGGTCAAAGCCTTCAGTATCGGCATCAGGATCAACTAAGCCACCAATGTATGCAATACGTCCCCAACCATTTGATAAGCGTGTAAGTTGCTCTTCACCTTCTTCCCACTTCGCACCAAAATGAAGTGTGTGATATGTATCGCCCCAGTCAAATTCATGCTCTAGGTTTATTTCAAAAGAGTCACGATAGAAGTTTTGATTATCATAAGTTGCAAATGCACCTACACCGCCACTGCCTTTCATCACGCCATCTTCTAGATAACCATAGGTGTTGATGAGTGCTGAGGCTCCAGCGTTGTGTATCGCAATTTGCTCTTCGGTGAACCCGTCAGCGGGATCATAGTCTATTAAGCTAGGTACTGAAAAATAACCCATTTCCGTTAGATTATTGACATCAAGTTGGCCGTTTAATGAAGGAACAACACTAAGCGGGTTATCAGGCTGTGAACCCGTTTCTAAATCAAATTTACTGTACTGGAATGATAGGGTGGTTGCAGAGCCTAAAATCCATGAACCATCTAGTGTAAAGATATCTTGATCAGCTTTATCACCTGCAGAGACGCTATCTGTTTCGTAAGCACCAATTGAGCGACCTTTAAGTGTTTTATCCGAGGTTCGTTGTGAAATATTAATTAAAATATCGTCGGTCGGTGCCCAAGTTAATTTACCAAAGTATTCATCTCGAACACTTTCATAGTCTTTAACATCACCGTAGGCCGTGCCTTTATTAGAGCGTGTTTCTTCAGGGCGATAATATGAGGTATAAAAATAGAGGGTATCTTCGATAAGTGGGCCGCCTAAACTTGCTGTTAGCCAGCTTTTATCCATCTCATAGCTTTCTTCTCCCACTGGCGTTGCAACAAAGCTTTTTGGCTGTGCTTTGTATTCGATGTTACCGTGGAATTCATCAGTACCAGACTTAGACACGGTATTAACAGAAAAACCACCAGAGCGGTTAAAACCAACCGCTTTCGCGCCACCGCGGTCCATGGTTACATAAGCAACATCGTGGGTTGAAGGTTCAGACGCCAAGTTACCATACATAGGCAGCGATACATTTACCCCATCAAAGCCATACGAATTGTCTACACCAGAGCCACCTGCTGAGGGGCCTAATGTTGTATTTGCTGAAAGCTCTACCCCTGGCACAAGTTTTAATAAATCACGGTAATCTTGGCCTACAGGTACATTATTAATACCTTCTTGACCAAGAGAGTTTGTTAGTGCTGACTTACCTTGGCGGTATAATTTACTACCGGTTACGGTGATAACTTCAACATTTTCGTCTGCGCCACCTAACGTAATATTGAGGCTCGATGTTTGCTCAAGCAAAACATCAACCGTCATGGTTTGTGAAACGCCGTTTTTGTCGGTGAAGGTTAGTTCATAAGTACCAGGTTTTAACTGTGGTAAGTCGTAGCTGCCATCTTCACGTGTAGTAACGGTTCGTGCTTTAGGCATGACATTACTTTTGGCTGTAACTGTGATCCCTGCCAATGATTGTTGTGCCGCTGGTGTTGATACTTTACCTTTGATCCCACCCGTTAGATTAGCTAAGGCTGGTGCGCTTGTTAAAGCTGCGGCCATAACGACACCTGTTAAGGCTGTTTTTTTTGCGCGAAGTGCATGATTGGTCGCTTTTGCTATGTAGCTTAGCGCGAGAGAGGATGCATGTTGTTTCATTGTTTCCCGTCCTTATATTTATATGCTTTGGTGGACTACTTACCCAGTTGAGACATGAACTTTAAAATTATGTTGCCCACATATTAAACAGGTGTTATTAGTGTTGGTCAAGAATATTTTTTCATTTAAATGTTGTTTGTTGGGAATAAAATATATAAGTAGTTTTAGGTAAAAAATAGGCAGTTTGTATACTATGCAAAGGCGCTATGCTGTTTGTGCACTCTGTAATACATTCTCACTGCTTTATAGTGTATAAATTTGGGGCTTGGAGTTGTATGGGGGTGGGGAGCGTATTTAAAACAAAAATTATTAAAAAAGCAGCCTAAGCTGCTTTGTTATTCAAATAAGCGTAAAAAACTAAATTAGTTATTCTTAAACTCGCCAACAACTTCGTTAGAATGTTCCAGCAATTTACGGCCTTGGCGGCTCGATTGTGTAAGGGCGATAAAAAGAATATCAATTACAAAGTCCTGAGCTGTTCGCGCTAAAATAGATGATAAGCGAACAGATTCTCCTTCAGCGACAGAGTAGAGTTTTACATCTGCTGAGTCGGCGACTAGGCTGCTACCAAATTTTGTTACTGAGATCACTGAGCTTGCGTTTTTCTTGGCCTGTTTAACTACTTCGGCAATTTCGCGGGTCATGCCTGACTCACTAATAGCAATAACTAAGTCGCCCTTAGAAAAGGTGGCCACATAGGCAAGTTGCGCATGTCCATCTGGCTCAGCGATTGCTGGCATACCGAGCTTTTGTAATTTATATGAAAAGTCTTTTGCAACCAGTGCTGAACCACCCACGCCACAAATAAGAATGCGTTTTGCTGATTTTAATAGCTCGACAGCTTTTTCAATTGCAGCAGCTTCGTTAAGGTTTTTTGTTTCAGTTAAAACAGCAAGCTTGCTGCTCAGTAATTTTTCAGCGATTTGCTCAAGCGAATCATTTAAAGTAATTTTGCCATGGAGTTTGGGTTCGCTACTTTCATCATTAAGGGCATCAATCACTGCAAGTTTAAAAGCAGGAAAACCTTTATAACCTAATTTTTGTGAAAACTTCACCACGCTTGATTGACTCACACCAACCACTTTAGCTAATTCAACCGATGACAAATTACGAATAGCGTTAGCCGAATTTAATGTGAAATCAGCCAGCTTAGCTTCGCTGCTCGATAAAGATTGGCGTAAGGCTTTAATTTTTACAAAAGTAGACATAGGGCTCACTTTGTTTATTTAACTTAGTCTTGCTTATTGCATGCTTCAAATATGAATATGGCACATTGGCTGTTTAACATGACGACTTATTTTTGTTTTAGCTGACTTAAGTTTGGAATATTTTTCTTAATTTAGATGGAATAATATAGTTTTATTCCATAATAGATACAACACTAATTATTGAGTGTACTCAATATTTACCATGAGAAAGATAAAATATGCTTTTTATTCCATTTATGTAAAATAAAATATTTTACATGTTACATGGGTGTTGCTACTGTATTGCTGAGAATCGTCAACGCTTAAATCATCAGGTATGAATCGGTTATGAGTTTTATCTCTTTGAAAACATTACTTAAACAGCTGTGCTATCTTTGTAGTGCGGCATTATTAGTTAGCTGTGCCAGTAATCAATATACCTATACGCAATCAGCCAACTACAGTCATCGGGTAAAGTTTTTAGTGATGCATTACACCGCCATTGATTACGAAAAATCGATGCGTGCATTAGTCGATGAAGGAGGCCTAAGCTCTCATTACTTATTACCTGAGTCGGGCGATTCAAGTTACCCAAAAGACGATTTAGAAATTATTCAGCTCGTTGATGAAAAAGACAGAGCATGGCACGCAGGACGTAGTTTTTGGCAAGGCAGAGAAGACTTAAACGATCACTCAATTGGTATTGAAATCGTTAACGTACCTACCTGTCACACACCTGAACAAAGTAAACCTGCGATGCAAAATGATGCAAGTAAACTATGTATCTACCCTGATTACGATGCCAAGCAAATTGAGTTACTTATCAAATTAAGTAAAGATATTCTTGCTCGAAACCCTGATATTGGTCCAACTCAAGTGGTTGGTCATTCTGATATTGCCCCAAGCCGGAAGAACGACCCTGGCCCGCGCTTTCCTTGGTATCAACTTTATAAAGCGGGTATCGGTGCGTGGTACGACAGTGACACCGTTGATAAATATTGGCAGTTATTTAGTGCATCAAAGCCTTCAACAGAGCTTGTGCAAAAAGCGCTGCGCAGCTACGGCTATGAGGTGATTGCAACAGGGCAGCTAGATTTTCAAACCCTAGATGCTTTGAGTGCCTTTCAAATGCACTTTTTACCTTGGCATGTAAGTGGTAATAATGATGCTAGAACTGCATCCGTCCTTTTTGCATTATTAGAAAAGTACTTTCCTAAAAAACTTGAACGGTTATTTACAGAATATCAGCAGCAACAGCAAGCGGTTGAGCCAGAGCCAAAAACACTGGCTAATGCACAAGTGATAGCACGTATTCCTGCACTTGATCCGAGTAGTCGCGCGCTAGTAAACGACCGAGGCACATTTACAGCTTTTAAAGGTCGTGGTGAAATAATTATTGAAAATCACGATGCGATTAGCGCAGACATTTATATTAATGGTGAAAAAATTAATATTGCCTCGCCACTTACCGCAGAGCAAACCTACCAATACAGCTTGTATAAACGTACTCATGATGGCATCAATACGTTTAAAGTTGAAAATATCCAGCCTGCGGATGCAAGCTTAACCTTACGTTTCCCTTTTCCTAAACTTGTTAAGAGTAGCAGTCAACATAGCTTTAGCGCCGTTGATGAATTAATTAATCAAGAAATTAAAGAGGGCTTTCCAGGGGCTGTGCTTGCAATTGTTAAAGATGGCAAACTGATTAAATTAAGCCATTATGGCGCAGCTAAAAAGTACCATGCTGATGGCAGTGAGCTTAAAACCCCACAAGCCATGCAAAACGATACTTTGTTTGATATTGCCTCGAACTCAAAAATGTTTGCCACCAACTTTGCGCTGATGAAACTTGCCAGCGAAGGTAAACTCGACGTAGAAAAACCGCTGTTTTATTACCTACCAGAATTTAGGGGCAGCGGTCGTGAGCAGCGTTTAGTGAAAGACTTACTTACCCACAGCGCAGGTTACCCCGCTGTGGTTGATTTTCACCGTAAAGACAATAAATTTGGTGAGCGCTTTTTTTCACAGAATAGCCTGCGTACCAAAAACCTACTATTAACCGGTGTCCCCTTTGTGGCGGGTCGTAACGTAAAGCACTTATATTCTGATATCGACTATATGTTGTTAGGTGTGCTGGTTGAACGCATCAGCGGTATGCCCCTAGATGCTTATGTTGAAAGCCAAATTTATCAGCCACTTGGTTTAACGCACACGGTTTATAACCCATTACAAAAAGGCTTTTTAACCTCGCAAATTGCCGCCACTGAAATAAAGGGTAACACTCGCGGCGGACGTATTGAATTTGAAAATATTCGTACCGATGTACTGCAAGGTGAAGTACATGATGAAAAAGCGTTTTATGCCTTAGATGGCGTAGCCGGACATGCGGGGCTTTTTAGTACCGCAGGAGATTTATCTGTATTAATGCAAGTTTTGCTAAACGGCGGTGGCTACGATAATAAACAATTATTTACCCCACAAGTGCTTGCGCAGTTCACTCAGCCGCAAGCGAGTGATGAAACGTATGGCTTAGGGTGGCGAAGAGCAGGACACCAAGCGCGTAAATGGCATTTTGGCCCTTATGCCAGCCCCCGCGCCTTTGGTCATACAGGTTGGACTGGCACAGTAACTGTGATTGATCCCGAATATGACCTAGCAATTGTACTTTTAACCAATGCACGGCATACACCCATTGAAGGCTCACTAGAAAATTACGAATTTGTCGGAAAGCGTTTCGAAACAGGCAAGTATGGCTCTATTATCTCACTGATTTATGAGAGTATATTAAATCACTAGTCGATTTAAGTTGAGTTTAGCGGTAAAGCCATTAAGCTTAGCGGGTTTTAGCATAATAAAAATAAAATATTGATCTTAATTTAAAAGGGTTTTTATGTCTTGGTATTCAATTTTACCACCCTTGATTGCTATCTTAATTGTGTTTTGGCGCAAAGAAGTGATCATGGCGTTATTGGTCGCGGTTGCGTCGTCTGAGTTTTTACTTGCTCTGAATGGTGAAGGTAATACCTTGTTTTTCACCTTTATCAATACCATTGAGCGGGTTATTGAAGTTGCCAGTTCCCCAGGTAATAGCCGTATTCTTATTTTTAGTATTTTAATTGGTGCTTTACTTGCCTACATTCGTGAATCGGGTGGTGTGGCTGCAACGGTTAATTTATTAATGAATAAGGGCGTGGCAAAAAGTAAGCGCCAAGTGGGTTACTTAACCATGTTCTCGGGCATTGCGGTATTTATTGAATCGAACTTAAGTGTTCTAACTTCGGGTATTTTGTCTCGTGGCTTATTCGATAAATTTAAAATGAGCCGAGCGCGCCTTGCTTACATTATTGATAGTACCAGCGCACCTGTGTGTATCTTAATTTTACTCAATGGCTGGGGCGCATATGTGCTTGGTCTGCTGAGTAATTACGAAATGGAAGAGTCTGCGGTATCTGTGCTGTGGGGCAGCATTGGTTATAACTTCTACGCTATTATCGCGTTACTTATCGTGTTTTTTACGATTACCTTCGACAAAGTACATGGCCCTTTAAAGCAAGCAGAAGAGAATTTTGAACAGCAAGAAACGGAGCTTGCAGAAGAAGTAAAAGGCTCTAAAGCCCGTTACATGCTTATTCCACTTATTACCTTAATCGGTAGTATGGTTGGCTTTATGTTCTGGACTGGTGATGGCGATATTGCCAGTGGTAGTGGTTCTAAATCAGTGCTATATGCCACTATTTTAGCCTGTGTTGTGGCGTACTTTCTAATGATTAGCTCTCGTGAATTTACTCATCATAAGCTTGTTGATATTGGCTTTAAAGGCATGGGTGAGTTACTGCCATTAGTGTCTATTGTATTGCTATCGCTCACCTTAGGTGCAAGCTTAAAAGACTTAGGTACAGGTGTATTTGTGGCTGGCCTAGTAGGTGATTTTTTACCTATTTACTTGGTTGTGCCAGTGTTATTTTTAACCGGTGCGGTAATTTCATTTACCACAGGTACTTCATGGGGCACATTCGCGATTCTGATTCCAATCGGTGTACCGCTCATTCAAGCTTTGGGTTTACCACCTTCATTAGTGATTGCGGCTATTTTAGGTGGCGGTGTGTTTGGCGATCACTGCTCGCCAATTTCAGATACCAGCGCGGTATCGGCCATTGCATCAGGGTGTGATTTATTAACTCACGTGAAAACCCAAATGCCATACGCCTTATTCGGCGGCGCGTTAACCTTCATCGCTTACCTAGTGACAAGTATTATTGTTTTATAATTAATAGCTCGAAGTTAATCGCTGTAAGCTATACGTAAAAAACCACAGAACTTTCTCTGTGGTTTTTTATTGCTTGATATTGCCAAAACCATCGCGTGGAATAAATTTCACACCTACAATACGCGATAGTCCGCACGTTCACATCTTACAGTTATATCTTAGGTACAACCTTATAAACACCTACACCATCAACACCAAGATATAAATCACCATTAGGATGGGTGGCAAGGCTGCGTACGCGACCAACCCCTTCAAATACCTTACTGTGACCAGTTACTTTGTCACCATCAAGTTTCACCAAAACAAGGTGGCCAAACTTCATCGAACCCACGGCAATGTGACCTTGCCACTGTGGGTATTTGTCACTGGTGATAAATTCCATGCCAGAAGGGGCAATTGAAGGCACCCAATACCAATCAGGTTGTTCCATTCCTGCGCGGCTGGTCTCGTCGGTAATTGTTGTGCCAATGTAGTTGATCCCATAGGTGATCTCAGGCCAACCATAGTTTGCACCCGCTTTAACTATGTTAATTTCATCGCCGCCACGAGGGCCATGTTCATGGCTCCATATAACCCCCGTTTTAGGATGCATTGCCATACCTTGAGGGTTACGGTGTCCATACGAATAGATACTTTTGTGAGTCGTTTTATGGTTATAAAACGGGTTTGATTTAGGAATAGAGCCATCGCTATTGATACGGTGAATTTTACCCGCATCATAGTCTAGGCTTTGTGGGTGAACGTCTCTTTTACCACGGTCGCCAATAGAGAAGTACAAGTAACCTTCTTTGTCGAACTCAATACGCGAACCATAGTGTTTCGTTGTTTTAATATTTGGCTCGCCATCAAACAACAGTTGCTGGTCAACAAGTGTCATATCTTTAAAGCGGGCGCGCATAATCGAGGTATTGTAACCTTCACCATCGCCTTCATAGCCTGAGTACGAAAAGTAAATCCAACCATTGTCGGCAAAGTTCGGATCAAGCTCTATATCTAATAAGCCGCCTTGGCCTTCGTCATGTACTTTAGGTGTGCCTTTAACGACTTGCTCAACGAGTTTGCCATCACGAATTAACCTAAGCTCGCCACGTCTGTCGGTAACGAGTAAGTCACGCTCGTTAAGCCAAGCCATACCCCAAGGAATTTGAATTCCTTCGCTTACTAATTCTAGTTTGTAGTTATTCGCGCTGGCATCCAGAGGAATCTTTTGCTCCGGCTGGGCACAGGCTTGCAAACTCGGCAAGCTAATCAAGGCGATGATTAAACTGTTAAACAAAGACCTTTTCATGGTAACTCCATAATATTTAAACACGATGTTACTAGCCTAGCTGGTTCAGCATTAAAGTGTTATTAACATTAGAGCAATGTGCGATTATTGGTAGGAAAAGCGAGGTAAAGAGCGGAGGCTTAGCCGTCAGTCTGAAAGCTGATGGCTCGTTGAACCATCGCGCGAAATAAATTTCACGCCTACGGTACTCCTTTACTCTTTCCCCTTGTAACTCGCTAACTTGTTTTAAATCTGCTAGCTTAGCAAGTTCTTATTCTTAAAAGGATTTAACAAGTCGTATGAAGTCAGAAAAGTTTTTTAAATGGGTGTGGAATGTTAACGGCATAATTTTACTTTTAGGCTTAATCATTGGAGCAGCAGCAATAGGGTATAACTTTGTTGCTTACTTACTAAAGTCCGATAACTATGTACAGCAACAAACACTAAACTTAGCTGAAGATGAAAAGCAGCAAGAAAAGTGGAAACTGGGTTACCCCCGTAAGGTCGAGGGGAGTGATTTTTACTTTATCCCGTTGGAATCAGAAAAACTGGATATTGAGGTGAAAGCTGACGTAACAGTTTACAATAATTTTAGCGGTGGTTATAAATACAGACCTACGCGCTCAAAGAACATCTTGTTTCTTAATGACAAAACCAATCACGCTAAGTGGCTATTTAACACAACGGATCAGTTGATCATAGAGTTTGCTGCTTTAAGCCATTACAAAGAGTTTGATACTCGTCCTTACAAGGAGCAAAAAGTCTATGCTCCTAAGGCAGTTTCGTATGAAGTTATCAAAAACGATACCAACAACGACAAACTGCTCGATGGCAAAGATAAGCGCACCTTCGCGCTAAGCAAGGTTGATGGCTCAAACTACAGCGAAGTTATTTCAGGTTACAACCGCATTGTAGAGTCTAACCTCAATGCTGAAGGCAATTTATTCGTTGTATTTATTAACAACGATGAAGTTTACTCAATGCTGATAGACCTAGGTAAATTTGAAGTGATTAGTAAAAGCATTCTACCGAAGGTAGGGGAGTGAGATTGATATTAGGTATCAGATGTCAGAAGAATGATCTGACATCTGAAAACTAACTACGCGGGGTAAACCCGCTGCTACTTAAAAACTTGCGACTTTACTCTCGTAGCCCGCTAACTTGTTTTAAATCTGAGAGCTGACGGCTGAAAGCTGATGGCTCGTTGAACCATCGCGCGAAATAAATTTCACGCCTACGGCACTCCTTTACTCTTTCCCCTTGTAACTCGCTAACTTTGTTTTAAACCGGATAGCTGTTTTCAAGCTTCACATTTTTTCGCCTCTTGGGTTAGCTGTTTGAGTGCGATGATTTGGCCTTGTTTGTTTTGGTCTAGGGCGAGTAGGTCACCTTGGTGAATATGAGTATCTAGGGTGCCGTGTTTTTGTAGCTCTTCAAGGAGTGATTGTTTAATTTGTACTATGACATTTTGCTTGCAGTCGGCGATATACCAGTCGTCATCAACGCTTACTAAACGGCCGGTGAAGCGGGTGCGGGTTTGGTGATCAGCAAGTGCTTGTTGGTAGTTCGTATCTAGGTTTTGTTTTTGCTGTTTAAGATTAATCACATAGCTGCCTTTGGCGTCGAGTTCGTGTACCTCAAGCCATTGGTAATCAGATAAATCCACGGCATAAACATCGGTTAACTCGCGGTTGTTGTATTGCAGCATGACAAAACCAAGAATTACTAAAGCAGCAAAAACACCGGTCATTTGTAGGCCTAAAAAGCGCTGTGATCTTGGCGTTGCTGACAGTGGCTTTTGCATGCGTGAAAGCTCGTCGCTGCTTAAGCTATGCTCTGCCTTACGTTTTTGAAAATGTGCTTTTAAATCAGCATCGAGTTGCTCGTCGTTACGCTTCATGATGGCCTCCTAGTTGTTGTTTCAGGTTTTGACGGGCATATCGCAGCCGAGTTTTAATGGTCTCTGGGTTACTTTGCGTGATAGCAACAATATCTTCGAGACTAAAGCCTTCTTGTTGTAAGGTCAGCGCTTCTCGTTGTACAAAGCTAAGTGCCATGAGTGCTTTATCAAAGGCTTCGTAGTCGTAGTGATAACTTGCATCCTGCGCTTCAGCAAATAGTTGGTTGTCTTCTAACTCAACGAACTTTTGCTGCTTACGAAATTCATCAATTAACAAATTGCGTGCTAATCGAAAAAGCCACGCTTTTGGGTTGTTTTGAGCAGTGTAAAAGTCACGTTTATCAATGACTTTTAACCAGGTTTGCTGGCATATATCGAGGGCAAGATCTTTATCACTTTGTGTGACTAGGTAGTGATAAAGATCGTTCCCGTATTGAGCAACGAGTTGGTTAAGATAGCGGTTGTCGCCCGTTTTGGCATACTGCGCCAAACAATCTGTGTTTGGCTTGTCAAATAACCATATCTTGATGCTCATTAGCATAGGCAGTTATCCATCTATTTTAAAGTCAAGTTGAACGCTTTGGTTTGTTTGTAATTGTGCCACACCTTCAACAACTTTAGGGCGATATTTCCAACGTTTAATAGCGCGAATTGCTTCACGGTCAAATACCCGCTTAGGCTCAGCATCAATAATAACAGGGTCAATTACTTCGCCCGTTGGTGAAATGCTAAAGCTAATTTGCACCCAGCCTTCAATACCATCGCGGGCTGCGACCGGCGGATATTTCGGGTTTATACGCACGATAGGCGTTGCATCTCCCGTTGGTTGATTAATGGTTTTACTAAGTGTGTCGCCAATGCCATCAAAAGTCATTGTTGGTGTTGCATCGGCAATGACCATAGTATTTGGGGTTTCAGCCGCAGGGCGTGGTGGCGCTTTTGGCGGCATTTTAGCAACTGGCGGTGGCGGCAGTGTTTGTTTTACTTGTACTTTTGAGTCTTCAGGTACTTCATAAATTTCAACTGTGATATCTGGACCTAGCTTTACATCGGCTCTTTGCTCAGCAGAAATTAAGTACTGCATGAAGGCAAATGCTGCAAAGGTCATTACACCGCCGCCAATAATTGCTGCGCTTGTCTTTAAAGCAGTATTGCTGTTATTCAAGCTTGCTGAGTTTAGTGGTAAAGTATGCATAGCCGTTCCTCTTTGGATAATTGCTTTCATAGCTAAAACGGCTGGCAAATAAAAAAGGGGTGAAAATTTTTTTCATTTTTTATTTTTTCACTAATTTTAGTGTGACTTTTTAGGTTGTTATGAAACTTATTCAAATAGATAAAGCCCGTTACCGTAAACATTTAAATCACGTGATTATTGCCTGCGTAATTGCTTTAGCCGTTGGCAGTTTAGCCATTTCACAAACATTAATTGCGCTATTCCCTGACCCAAGCGGTAGCCATTTTCATTGGAACTTACTAGGTGTTGTTGTGTGTAGTGTGCTGGTGGGCTTTGTGCTTAATAAGTACCGTAATCATGATTACATGACTGAAATAGTGTATGTATGGGAGCTTAAAAAAGCCCTTAATAAAATCACCCGTAAAATGCCAAAGTTAAAAGCAGCAGGGCGTGAAGGCAATGCAGATGCTTTATTAGCCATTCATTACAGCTATGCTGGTTCGCGTTTGTTATGGCAGCTTGATGACAACACTATTACCATGGATGAGTTGGCAATTAAGCAGGCTGAGCTTGATAGTGTGGCAGATAAATACAATCTCTCGCTTGATGCAGAACGTTATGATGAGACAATCTTAAAGCAATTTTAAGGACGAATAATGAAAAAGGTGTTGATTGTTTGTTTAGGCAATATTTGCCGCTCACCTACTGCTGAAGCGGTTCTTCGTAGCCGTGCCAAGGCGCTGGGGGTCAATGTCAAAGTTGACTCTGCTGGCACCATTGGTTATCACCAAGGTAATCCCCCAGATCCACGCTCAAAAGCAGCAGCCGAAAAGCGCGGCTATAGTTTTAAAGGGATTTATTCACGACCAGTGACTCAAGCTGACTTTTATGAGTTTGATTTAATTCTTGCGGCCGACAAGCAAAACCTTGCTGATTTACAAGCTCAGTGCCCTGAGCACCTGCAATATAAGCTGTCGTTGTTTTTAAGTCATGGTGATGCAGGGGAGAGCGAGATCCCAGATCCCTATTACGGTGGCGATCAAGGTTTTGAAAAGGTACTCGATTTAATTGAAGACGCAGCAGATAACCTGCTTAATACGTTGTGATAGGGTCGCACTGCGACCCTTTTTATTTATTTGTTGATTTTAAAGTCTAATTGCACCTTAGAAATCGCTGCAACGGCTTGACCGTTTTCAAATTTAGGGGCATAACGCCATTGTTCTACAGCCCTTTTGGCTTCTGTCTCAAAAGCGCCCCCGCCTTTAGATTCAATAACCGTTATTTTATCAACAAAGCCTGATGGGGTTACTTCAAATTCCATGACAACACTGCCGCTTTGACCTCGTTGCGCTTTTATCAATGGGTATTTAGGGTTAACACGGTACAGGGGTTCTTGTTCTTGGCTGTCTTTCCATGGCACCATTTTGGCAATGGCAACACAATGCTTAGTGGCTTCCTCTCGTTTGCCCACTTTTTCGTAAAGATATACAAGTTTAGAGTGAGCATCCAGCTCTGCTTTATGATCAAAACTCAGTGCTTCATCAAAAACAGTGACGACATGGGTCAAACGCTCTATCGCTTGCTCGTAGTTCTTTTTATGTTCTGCAAACGCGGCAACTAAAAAGTCAGCTTCAATACGCTCAACAGAGTTTTCAGGGATATTATTTCTATAATATTCGTCGGCTTCCTCTAGGTAAGCTTTTGCTGTGAAGTAACGACCACCACTTGGTTTGTAAGCGAGAATACGCGCTGCTTTGAGTTTGCTATCAGCAACTAGTTTGTGATCTTTTTTTATCGTGGCGATTTCAATCGCGTCTTCAAGGTAGTCAAAAGCAAGTCTTGGCGATTTGGTTGAATGAGCTAAACCAAATAATGAGTCGTAAACCTCGTTGCTCAGCTTACCATGATTTTTTGCTAGAATATCGTAAGCATATTTGAATAGCTCAAAGCGCTCTTGTTGCTTGTTTTCAGGTAGAGTATTGGCATAGTTGATTGCTAAATTCGCTGTATTCTCAGCATCTTCACCATATACCTTTTGACCAAGCGCATAGGCTTTTTTGGCAAGCTCGGTGGCGTCTTCATGTTTCTCTATAGCGGCTAGGTAAGCACGATAAGTGTTATTAAATTCTGAGTTTATATCTTGGCTCGCCAAACTGGGTTGGCTCAATAGCAGGGTGGCACATAATGCGAGAGACATTTTTTTCATAATAATCCTTATTATTATTTTCCTGTGTAGGTGCGTGAATAAGATTGTTGGAAGTTGAGTAAATGAGAATTAATCTTATCCTCGGCGATGGTAGCAAACGGCGTGAGTGTTGTCACTTGTTTAGAAACTTTCCAACTAAAAGTTGCATGCCAGTATTTCAATTTTAGCCGCAATACACAGTGCAAAGCTCGTATCTTTAAGTGCTTTGAGTGTATAATACTTGAATTGCTGGTAACTGCCTCAATATTAGTTATCACTCGTCGTATGTTGCATTCTTACAACCTTCAAGCTGTTGTAATCACATTTGCAGTATCGCATTTATTTTTTAATTTGGATTTGTCGTGGCGCAAGTAAGAGCAAGAGTCCAGCTAAATGTTGGCAAAAACAGTGATATTCCTGCAGAAATCGTATCTTTTAGTGGCTTAAATGATGGCCAAGAGCATGTTGCTTTAGTGTTTAATCAAGCTGACACTGAGCAAGACGTACCTTTAATTCGTATGCATTCAGAGTGTTTAACTGGCGATGTATTTCATTCGTCACGTTGTGATTGTGGTGAGCAGTTAAATGAGTGCATTGAAATGATGCACGAGCAAGGTGGTATTTTACTGTATTTACGCCAAGAAGGGCGTGGCATTGGCTTATACAACAAGATTGATGCTTACGTATTGCAGTCGCAAGGTATGAATACTTACGAAGCGAATAACCATTTGGGGTTTGCTGATGATTTACGTGACTTTTCAGATGCAGTATTAATGCTCGAAGCACTTAATCAAAAGCATGTTAAGTTAATGACAAATAACCCGAATAAGCTTAAAGCATTGCGTGATGCTGGCATTGAGGTTGATTCAGTGGTTGGTACCCATGCACACATTAAAGCCGGTGTAGTGGGTAACCGCGCTTACCTTGAAACGAAAATCAAACATGGCTCGCACATGCTTGATATTAAGAAAATTAAAAAGCCTGAATAAATTTCACAACAGGTGACTATAAACCCGTGGCGCACCCAGTTATACTCGGTGCGTTTTGCCGTTATTGAATGAGAAACTATGTCGATCGAAGTTCGTGTTTTTAAAGCCGATGCAGGCGTAAAATGGTTTAAAGCAGGGTGGGAAATCTTCAAGCTGCAACCGGTTACGTTTATTTTAATGCACCTGTTAATAGGTGTTGTTGGCTTTTTATCGTTAGTGCTACCGCTATTACAAGTCGTCGGTGCATTTGTTGCGCCATTTTTAATGGCTGGTTTTTATCAAGCAGTGCTGACAAAACAACAAGGCGGTACGGTTAGCCAAGTTGATATTTTTAAACCCTTTAGTAATAAAGGTAATCGTATTGGTTTAGTGCGTGTTGCTGTGTACCAGATGGCGGCGGGTATTTTATTAGCCCTGTTATCGAATTTTATTTTTGCCGATGCTTATGCGGTTATTTCAAGCCAAACGTTTGACCCACAAAATCAAACACATATTGCTGATTTACTGGCCACTATTTCCATGGGGCAAGTGGCGGTATTTCTACTGGCAATCTGTGTGTATATGACTGCGTTTGCTTATGCTATTCCATTGGTTTATTTTCAAAAGCAAAGCAATATGTTGCAGGTTCTAAAAACCTCATTCATGGTGTTTTACCATAATATGGCGCCACTGAGTGTTTATGGCCTCATTTGCGCCGTTTTAATAGTGATCTGTATTCCTTTATCGTTTATTCCTCTATTGGTTTTAATGCCAATTTGTTACATTAGCTTCTTCGTGTCTTTTCAGGCTATTTTTATGCCGGTTGTACCAAAGGGTGATGACCAACCAAAAGCACCACAGACGCAGTCACAATCAGGGCGCTTTGACGCGTAATGGATGATAAAGAACAAAAGTTAAAGAATTACGTACTTTGGTTACTGTCTCGACAAGATTATTCGCGTCGCGATCTAACACGAAAGTTACAGCAAAAAGAGGCGACGCCCGAGTTTACAGAGCGTTTGTTAGATTGGTGTGAGTCACACAACTTTATTAACGAACAGCGCTACTGCGAAGGGTTTGTACGCCGCCATTTAGCAAAGTATCATGGTGCTAAACGCATTCAGAGCGAAGCAATGGCAAAAGGGATAGACCGAGCATTATTAGACAAAACGCTCGAGGAGTTCGAAATCGATTGGTTTGAACTCGCACAGGACGCATATTTAAAGAAGTTTTCAAATTCAGGTAAAGAACTCGACCAGAAAGAAAGAGCGAAACGTGTACGCTACTTGATGTATCGAGGCTTTAATTACGAACAAATTGATTTTGCAATGCAAGCACAGCAATAAACGGGTGAGATTTTCACATGCAGCATATGACTACCGCACAGATCAGGCAACAGTTCTTAGACTTTTTTGCCTCTAAACAACACCAAATTGTTCCTTCAAGCTCGCTGATCCCGGGTAACGATGCCACGTTATTATTCAATAACGCCGGTATGGTGCAATTTAAAGATGTATTTTTAGGTGCGGAAAGCCGCCCTTATTCGCGTGCAACCAGCTCACAACGTTGTGTGCGTGCAGGTGGTAAACATAACGACCTTGAAAACGTAGGTTACACAGCGCGTCACCATACATTTTTCGAAATGTTAGGTAACTTCAGCTTTGGCGATTACTTTAAGCAAGACGCAATCAAGTTTGCGTGGCAGTTTTTAACTGAAGTAGTGAAACTACCACAAGAAAAGCTACTTGTTACCATTTATCATGATGATGAAGAAGCGTTTAACATCTGGCATAAAGAAGTAGGCCTAAGTGAAGATCGCATTATTCGTATTGCAACCAGCGATAACTTCTGGTCAATGGGTGATACGGGTCCGTGTGGTCCATGTTCTGAAATCTTTTACGATCACGGTGAAGAAATTTGGGGTGGTCCTCCTGGTTCACCTGAAGAAGACGGTGACCGTTTCATCGAGATCTGGAACCTAGTATTCATGCAGTATAACCGCCATGCCGACGGTACAATGGAGCCGCTTCCTAAGCAGTCTGTTGATACAGGTATGGGTCTTGAGCGTATTTCTGCAATTTTACAAGGCGTTCACTCAAACTACGAAATCGATTTATTCCAAGCGCTTATTGCAGCGGCGGCTAAAGTAACCAACGCACAAGATTTAGGTGATAAATCGTTACGCGTTGTGGCTGACCATATTCGTTCGTGTGCGTTCTTAGTATCTGACGGTGTTATGCCATCAAACGAAGGCCGTGGTTATGTACTACGTCGTATTATTCGTCGTGCAGTTCGTCACGGTAACAAGCTAGGCGCCAAAGGTGCATTCTTCTACAAGCTAGTTGCTGCGCTCATTGAGCAAATGGGTCAAGCGTACCCTGAACTTGCTAAGCAACAAGAAATTATTGAAAAAGTACTGCGTATTGAAGAAGAGCAGTTTGGTAAAACACTTGAGCGTGGTCTGGCTATTTTAGAAGAAAGCCTAGCTGACATCGAAGGTGATGTGATCCCTGGTGACTTAGTATTCAAACTTTACGACACTTACGGTTTCCCAGCTGACTTAACGGCAGACGTGGCCCGTGAGCGTTTCATGACGATTGATGAGCACGGCTTCCAAGAATGTATGGCTGTTCAGCGCAAGCAAGCACAGCAAGCAGGTAAGTTTGGTGCTGATTACAACCAGCAACTTAAGTCTGAAAAACACACAGACTTTAAAGGTTATGATGCGGAGCATTACACAGGTACTGTGGTCGAACTTTTCTGTGAAGGTCAATCGGTTTCTGTACTTGAAGATGGTCAAGAAGGTATCGCAATCTTAGACCGCACACCGTTTTATGCTGAATCAGGTGGTCAGGTTGGTGACACCGGTGTGTTAAAAGTAGCGGGTGGTGAGTTTGTCGTTACTAACACTACGAAGCTTGGTAATGCATTTGCACATCATGGTCGTGTACAAGGTCGTATTGGTACAAACGATAAAGCAGAGGCGACGATTGATGCAGCACGTCGTGACAGCATCAAGAAAAACCACACTGCAACGCATATTCTGCATGAAACGTTACGTCAAATTTTAGGTGAGCACGTAAATCAAAAAGGTTCACTTGTTGACCCTGAGCGTTTACGTTTTGACTTCTCTCACTTTGAAGCAGTAACAAAAGACGAATTACGTCAAATCGAGCGTGCAGTGAACGATGAAATCCGTCGTAACTTTGCACTTGAAACTGAGCTAATGGCTATCGAAGATGCTAAAGCAAAAGGTGCAATGGCATTATTCGGTGAAAAATACGACGACGAAGTTCGCGTAGTAACCATTGGTGATTATTCAATTGAGCTATGTGGTGGTACTCACGTTAAGCGTGCAGGTGATATTGGTTTATTTAAAATCGTATCAGAAAGCGGTATTGCTGCCGGTATCCGCCGTATTGAAGCGGTAACGGGTGCTGAAGCAGTTGCTTATGTAAGTGAGCAAGAGCAACAGTTAAATGATGTTGCAGCACTAGTAAAAGGTGATAGCAGCACAGTACTTGAAAAAGTAACCGCATTACTTGAGAAATCAAAAGGCCTTGAGAAGCAAATTGCACAGCTTAACGACAAGCTTGCAAGTGCAGCAGGTGCATCGTTACTTGATTCTGTTGTTGAAGTGAACGGGATTAAGCTACTGGTTGCTGATGTTGCAGGTACTGAGTCTAAAGCACTACGCGGCATGGTTGATGACCTGAAAACGAAGATTGGTTCAGGTGTTATCGCCCTTGGCGTAGCCAATGGCGACAAAGTAAGCCTGATTGCCGGTGTTACTAAAGACCTAACAGGTAAAGTGAAAGCTGGTGAGCTGGTAAATCACATGGCTGCACAAGTAGGCGGTAAGGGCGGTGGTCGTCCTGATATGGCACAAGCTGGTGGTACTCAGCCAGAGAACCTTGCTACTGCCTTAGAAAGTGTAACTGGTTGGTTATCTGAGCGTTCTTAACTACTAGTGGCACTTATCGTCCAAAAATTCGGTGGCACCTCAGTTGGCTCAATAGAGCGAATTGAGGCCGTCGCCGACCTTGTTGTAAAAACCAAGCAACAGGGCCATCAAGTTGTGGTGGTGCTCTCGGCTATGTCGGGAGAAACTAACCGTCTTATTGAACTCGCTAAACAAATCGATTCTCGACCAAGTGCTCGTGAGCTTGATGTATTGCTAACCACCGGTGAGCAAGTGTCAGTCTCTTTACTCGCAATGGCGATTATTAAACGGGGCCATTCTGCGGTAAGCTTACTTGCCGATCAGGTCAATATTCGTACCGACAATATGTTTGGCAAAGCGCGCATTGAAGAAATTGCGGCGACTCGTCTTAAGCATGAACTTGAGCATAATCGGATTGCTATTATTGCGGGCTTTCAGGGTCGTGATATTGAAGGTAATATCACAACCCTTGGTCGTGGCGGTACTGATACCTCTGCGGTTGAGATTGCGGGTGCTATCAATGCCGACGAATGCCAAATTTACACTGATGTTGATGGGGTATACACCACCGACCCGCGCATTGAACCAAATGCGCGACGTATGAGCCATGTTACCTTTGAAGAAATGCTCGAAATGGCAAGCTTGGGCGCAAAAGTTTTACACATACGTAGTGTTGAAGCAGCCGGTAAATACAATATACCGCTTAGAGTATTATCGAGTTTTAACCCGGATCAAGGGACCTTGATCAGTTTTGAGGAGCCGGATGTGCAAACCAATATTGTGTCGGGTATTGCTTTTAATCGAGATGAAAGCTTAATTTATGTCAATGGTGTGCAGCAAGGGGTAGAAAACCTTGCAAAAATTTTGCAACTTTTTGCAGAATTCGGTATCGAAATAGATATGATTAATCAAGTTAATCATAACTTTGAAAAAATAGACTATGCTTTTACTGTGCACACAAATGATTTTGAGCAAGCACTTGAAATTCTAACTTTAAACCAAAGTAATATAAAAGCGGAGTCTGTTAAAGGAGTAAGCAATGTTGCCAAGGTGTCAGCTGTAGGTGTAGGAATGAAATCGCACTCAGGTGTAGCAAGTTTATTTTTTAATGCCCTTGCAGAGGAAAACATCAAAGTAGTGCTTGTGTCGACATCAGAAATAAAGATTTCAGTTTTAATTGACGAAAAATATTTAGAGCTGGCTGTGCGTGCACTTCATAAGGTTTTTTTAACTGAAAATGAATAAGATTTAGAGTTTTTACTTACTTTTAAGTCAAGTTTTCATTAAAATGTTTTTGACGCGGAATCTTTTAATTTTTTGGAACATGGGAGCAAGAGAATGCTAATACTAACTCGAAGAGTAGGTGAGACCCTGATGATCGGTGACGAAGTAACTGTTACTGTTCTTGGTGTTAAAGGAAATCAAGTTCGCATTGGTGTAAACGCACCGAAAGATGTATCAGTACATCGTGAAGAAATCTATATGCGAATCCAAGCAGAGAAATCTAACCCAAATCCGGGCAATGTTTAATCAGCGAAAAATTCTTAAGAGCCACTCATTGAGTGGCTCTTTTATTTAACTCAACAACTATTTCATCGCTAAGTGCTTGTTTAGAGATGTATTGCATACCGCGCTGTGCTTTTAATATATAACCTCGTTCAGTCTCAATAATCTCGCTTACCTGCTGCCAGCTTAATTGGTAACTCTTATAAGGGTTTTCAGCCTTAATCCCTTCATCGTCAAACAAAATGGTCACCTCGCTACCTGATGCACGGCTCATCATTTGTCTTGCTACCCACCACGGACGTTTGTAATAAAACGAAAGGCACTCAACGACAGCAAGCATAATCATAAAGCTGCCTAAATAATGATTATCTAATTGATAAAAAGCTAATAAGCCCAGAGTTATTA
The DNA here is from genome assembly GCF_021729425.1 of Pseudoalteromonas sp. CF6-2. Taxonomy (NCBI): domain Bacteria; kingdom Pseudomonadati; phylum Pseudomonadota; class Gammaproteobacteria; order Alteromonadales; family Pseudoalteromonadaceae; genus Pseudoalteromonas; species Pseudoalteromonas sp. CF6-2. Next base: position 2,676,009 of record NZ_CP091442.1, on the reverse strand, counting down.
ATAATGCCAGTAGCGGGTATTTAGGCTTGGCTTGTGATGAGTAGGGCAGTGACTCATCAAAGCATTCGTAGTAATACGGTTTATCTAGTGTGTAAGTTGTACTTAATGTCATTCGGGGGCCTACTTAATTTACTGGCAGCAGTTTAGCACCGATAGAAAAAATCTGCCGCAGTTGGTTTTCATTTTGTTGTCATTATGAGAACTTACTATGATTGTATTTTTAGGTGTAAATAGCATGTTTATTAGTTCAGCCTCATTCGCTCTCGCAATGGCTAGTAATACCTTTTTGGTTATGGGTGATATGCCATACACACCAATAGATGAAATTAATCTCGCTCAGCCAAACGGCAAGCTCGCACGTGCAGTCGCATCCACGCCTCATAGCTTTTTGATGCATTTAGGTGATATGAAATCAGGGTCTTTACCTTGTACAAACAAGTTACTGCAGGCAAATAAGCAGCTTTTAACAGCTATTACCGATAAGCCTTTTATCTATACTTTGGGAGATAATGAATGGACTGATTGCGATCGTGACAGCCTAAACCCTCAGTTTGACGAGCTTGAGCGATTAGAATATGTAAAAGGGTTAATGTATGACGATGATTACTATAAAAAAGCAAACTTATTACAAGGTTTTACTCATCAGCTCGATATGAACGAGAATGCGCGTTGGCAATTTAATAATATTGAGTTTATGACTCTGCATATAGCGGGCACGCATAATGGGCGCGCGCAAATACTGAAAAGTGATAAAAATGATGCTTTGGATGCAGCAGATAAACGCGACAGGCTAAACTTAGAGTGGTTGCAGCGGGGCTTAAATAACCAAAGCGTTAAAGCGTATGTCATTGGCTTTCAAGCTGATATTTACAATGCAACGAATAAATCAGCATGCACTGCGACACTGCGCTCAAACTGTGATGCATTTAAAGTCTACCGCGATGCTTTTTCCCAATTTGCTAAATTTGCAAAAAAACCTGTGCTCATTATGCATGGAGATACAGGGCCATTTTGTTATCAACAGCTCACAGAAAATTTAACGCGATTAAACGTGCCAGGTGATTATGTAGTTAGTGACATCGCAAGTGTGAAACTAGAAGATGGGGATTGGCAAATAACCAGTGTTGCAACGGGTAAAGCGTTAACAGCGACATGTAAATAAAATGAGCGGCCGTTAGGCCGCTCTTAGAAAGTTAAAATTTGAGTTTAATACCCATTTTAAATTGACGACCAAGTACGTCATAGTTACTTGGGAATGTGTTACCAGAGTTTGAACTAGTATCACCTGCTTCATTACCAACCACAGGTGGCTCTTTTTCAAACATGTTATCAATACCGAATGTAACATTCATGTAGTCAGTAACATGGTAGCTGGCGAATAAGTCAAAATAATCATAGCTTTCGATGCTTCTGAATTCTTCAAAAACATTTGGCGCTTCGATTGGCTCGATATCTACACCATCAATGTGACGCCATTGTAGTGACACGGTTAGATCTTCCCAAATCCAGCTAGTACGTTGTACCCAGCGTAATTCAGAGACAGGGTCGCAACTTGTGCTGTAAAAACCTTTACAGTCAATAATGCGTGCAGTATCAGAGCTTTGCGACTCTTGCGTTAGGTATTTATTAATATTACCTGAGAATTGCAACTCTCCCATGTCATCAAGCAAAATACCAAAGTTGAAACCAAGTTCGATACCTTCGGCACGTTGATTTTTTAAGTTGGTGGTAAATTGCTCAATACCCGCACCCGCGATAGTTAAGTCGCCACCGATACGGTTGATCTTCGCACACTCGTTAGCATCACCTAGTACGTAACAGGCATCAAGAATTTCTTGAGCTGAGAACTCACCAATGATGTCATCGATATCAATATCATAGTAATCCAGTGTAATTGTGAAGTTTTCAACAGCACTGAATTCAGGTGTCCAAACAATACCCGCAGTGAATGTTTCTGCTTCTTCAGCACCTGGTGGGTTAGCAGGATCACTACCACTAATGACTTGTACTTGGCCAGAGATTACATCTTGTACGTTACCAACTTGGGCGTCAGTCATACCTGTTGAGATACAAAGCTGTCTTAGCGAGGCATCAATGTTAGCGGCGTTAGCAACAGAACATGGATCTTGTAGCGCGTTGTCTAAGCCTGTTACAACAGGTGAAGCGATTTCACCAACGTTAGGTGCACGCGTTGCTTGTTGTTGCATAACACGGATAAGTACATCGCTAACTGGACGCCAGTTGAAGCCAAGTTTCCATGTTTCGTTGCTACCTACTGTATCGTAGTCAGCCCAGCGGAAACCAAACTCTACATCAAGAGTTTCAGCACCCGGTAGGCCGTCTAACACAGGTAAGTAACCTTCTAAGAAGAACTCATCTACTTTAAAGCCACCCGTGATAGGCAGTTGGTTACCACCTGCACCACCTTGACAACTAGCAGGGGCAAGTTTTAAACATTCATCAGGCTCAAATAAGCCTTTTTCGCGACGATTTTCATAACCAAAACTCATCGAAAGTGGCGCACCAGCACCTGGGATTTCGATAAACTCGATTGCACCATTAACGGTTGCGGTGAAAATTTCTTGGCTGTACTTTTGTTGTTGAAGGGCAATTGCTTGTGCATAGCCTGCCATTTCTTCAGTGATGGTACCAAAGCCACCAAATAGATTAATTGGCACACAGCTGGAATCACCATTTTTACAGGTTACACCATCCGTTGTGTCTAATGCGTTTTGAATATTGGTTAGGTTTGTATAACCACCACGTACAGTTGTTCGGTTAGATTCACCATACTGATAGCTAACATCATATTCCCAGTCATCTAGGAAGAAACCTGTTACACCAGTCACAATTTGGAACTGAGTACTGTCAAATCGTTCTGTACGAGCACCTAATTCTAATGTTCTACGACGTAATTGCACTTTTAGATAGTCTTCACTATCTACAATGCCGTTACCGTTAACATCTTGCCAGTTACTATCATTTAAGCTACCAGCAGCCAATGCTGCGGAAGCTCCATCGATCATAAATTGCCTCGCTTGATCACCAATTAACGGGTTTGCTAAAGGTAAATTAAAGCTTGAGCCAAATGTACCTGATGGTGCTACTTGTGTATCAACACTGGTATTGGTGTAGTTAAAGCTTGAGTATACTTTATGATCATCAGTTAAGTTATATTTAGCGATTGCGGTTGCTGAATAACGCTCTGAAGGTGTTTGATAAAAGTTATATGGATTGAAGTTAAATACACTACATGTATCTGGTTGCAATGTACCATCATTTCTAAACTGACCTGAGCCTGTTGTACCTGCGCCAACGATTGCAAATCGTGTAGGAAATGCGGTTGTTGAGCCACCACTTTCAACCGAGTTAGGGCCACTACAATCTGCTGGAGCTGGAACCGGTGGTTCACCGTTTAAGAATTGTTCATAGTTAGCACCGGTAGCCGTTTCAATACCAAGTAAACCTAAAGGACGGTCACCAAGTAGTATTTGGTCACGTTGACTCCAGCCAAGGGAGAGTACAACGTTACCTTTATCATCTTCTAGGTTAGAACCTATTGTTAAGGCTATACTGTTTTTGTCACCATCATTGTCACCGGTTTGAGAGTGTTTAAGATCTAAATCAACACCTTGAAAGTCTTCTTTTAATACAACATTCACCGCACCTGCAATCGCATCAGAACCATATACAGCTGACGCACCACCAGTGATAATATCAATTCGTTCAATCAGTGCTGTTGGAATTGTCGAACTGTCAACTGAGCCATTGTAGTTGTATGGGATCATCCGACGTCCATTCATTAGAACAAGTGAACGTTGCGATCCTAAACCTCTTAAGTTAATAGTGGCTGCACCGCCAGAGCCATTATTTACGTTACTACCATCGCCAGGTATTGTTGAAGGTAAAGTTCTTAGTATTTGTTCTACTTCAGGCTCTTGTTGGTAACCTAATTCTTTTTCTCCGATTGAGACAATTGGACTTGCAGAAACAGCGCCCGGTTGTCTAATACGACTACCCGTAATTGAAATTACTTCGAGATCTTTTTTTGCGTCGCTTGTCTCTTCTGCTGCACTTATTGGTGCGTATATAAGAGCTGTAGAAACAACCCCTGTACTAATCGCCAGCTTTACAGCATTTGATAGTTTGTTTTTTAACATTGTTATCTCCCAATATTTAATTATAGTTGGCTAGAAAACAATGGATTACTACTCGATATCCATTCTTAGCATGTTTAGATTAGTACACAACCTAGGTAAATGTGTAGTTTTTGATAAGAAAATGTATAAATATTGAAATTTTATTGTTTTTTGGTGAGGGGTAGAATGAAAATCATAAAAAAAAGCGGCTCTTAGGCCGCTTTTCTGGTTGGTAATGTGTATAGAAGGATTAGCAGTTAGTTTCTTTTGCGTTTACGCCTTCTTTAACTTCTTCACAAGCATCTTCTACAGCATTCTGTGTATCAGTAATTGCTTCATCAATGCGCTCGCCTGCATCTTCAGCTGTGTTATCCTCACAACCCATGATGAAAAGACCTGAAAATAGGGCGATAGTAGCGGCTTTTAAAGTTGAACTTTTCATAATTAAATTCCTTATAATAGTGTAAATTAATCTATAAACGTTGTTCGGTTGTTATCTGGGGGTGTTGCCTCTAAGCGCACCTGATACCAGCGAAATAACAAGTAGAACAAGAAATATAAAAAAGATAATTTTAGCAATTCCTGCTGCGGCTCCTGCAATACCGCCAAAACCTAACACTGCAGCGATTAACGCGATTACTAAAAAAGTGATTGTCCAGCGTAACATAGTGATCTCCTTGGCTAATAATTTTTCGTTTCGGTTGGTATGATTAAAGCTAGTTCTATGCCACTATTAAATGTTAAGTAATTTCAACGACTTACTGTTTTTTTGATGTTGTAGAATTTTTTCTTTTGGTAACTTTTACGAATTAGCCTGTAACTTATTCATAGTGATTATTTTTCAACTTAAATGAGTAAAATAACACCCCTTATAAATCTTTCTTTGGTAAGACCAATTTATCTTGTCGGTGTTTTTATACACCCAAGAGCCTGTGTTAGCGTGGTTTTATTTAAAATCGACCATATCACCTTTATAACTTATGACTATATCGAGTATTTTTATCATCTATATTCGGCTGTTAATGTGCTCCCTTTATGGTTGTTAATTTTGTGTTTTACATGTTATTTTAAATTAAATTGGTTTTACCAATTTACAAGATGCTATACAAATTGAATGTGTTTGTTATTATGTTGAATATTTATTTAACTATATTGATTTTTTATTTATAACAGTGCGAGGGGGCAGTATGGATATAGGTGGGTTACTCTCAACCGCGGCCAGCTTGATGATTACGGGCATGATCGGTGTATTTATATTTTTAACTATTTTGATTTCAGCCGTGACCTTAATGTCTAGGCTGATGAATCGTTTTGATGAACCTAACAGCAATGAGCCCGTGCGAGCTGCAAAAATACACTCACAGCAGGGGGTGCCGCAAGCACACATCGCAGCTATTAGCGCTGCAATCGCTCAATTCAGAAATAAACAAAAATAATGGGGCAGCTGAAAATGGCTAAATTAAAATTAACCGAACTAGTTTTACGTGATGCACATCAATCATTGTTAGCAACACGCATGCGCTTAGATGACATGTTACCTATGGCTGAGAAACTCGATAACGCGGGTTATTGGTCTATAGAGTCATGGGGGGGCGCAACGTTTGATTCTTGTATTCGCTATTTGGGCGAAGATCCTTGGCAGCGTATTCGTGAACTTAAAGCGGCGATGCCAAACACCAAGCAACAAATGCTGCTGCGTGGACAAAATTTATTAGGTTATCGCCACTACGCTGATGATGTAGTAGAAAAGTTTGTCGAGCGTGCACATAAAAATGGTGTTGATGTATTTCGTATTTTTGATGCAATGAATGATGTACGTAATCTTGAAACAGCCATAAAGGCTGCGGTTAGAGTGGGCGCACATGCGCAAGGAACGATCTCATATACGGTGAGCCCTGTGCATACTCTCGATATGTGGCTTAAGCTTGCTAAACAGCTTGAAGAGCTGGGTTGTCATTCTATTTGTATTAAAGATATGGCGGGATTATTAAAACCTTACGATTGTGAACAGCTGATCAAAGGTCTAAAAGAGACGGTGTCTATTCCTATCGCGATGCAATGTCATGCTACAACGGGTTTAAGTACAGCAACTTACCAAAAAGCGATTGATGCAGGCATTGATATGTTGGATACGGCTATCTCATCAATGAGTATGACCTATGGCCACAGTGCAACAGAAACAATAGTATCGATTGTTGAAGGAACCGAGCGAGATACTGGTCTTAACCTTAATCAGTTAGAAGAAATTGCCGCTTATTTTCGTGATGTGCGTAAAAAGTATGCCGCTTTCGAAGGCAGCCTAAAAGGGGTTGATGGCCGTATCTTATTAGCACAAGTACCAGGCGGCATGTTAACTAACATGGAAAACCAGCTGAAAGAACAAGGTGCTGCGGATAAACTCGATCAAGTGCTTTTAGAGATCCCGCGTGTACGTGAAGATTTAGGGTATATTCCACTGGTAACACCAACCTCACAAATAGTTGGTACGCAAGCCGTTCTAAATGTATTAACGGGTGAGCGTTATAAAACGATTACTAAAGAAACCGCAGGTGTACTTAAAGGTGAGTATGGTGCAACCCCAGCGCCGATGAATAAAGAACTTCAAGAGCGTGTTTTAGACGGAAGCGAAGCAATTACGTGTCGCCCTGCTGATAAACTTGAACCCGAACTCGAAAAACTTGAAGCTGAATTATTAAAAGAAGCTAAAGAGCAGGGTTTAGAGTTGGCTGATGACGTGATTGATGACGTGCTTACCTATGCTTTATTCCCACAAATAGGCTTGAAATTTCTTAAAAATCGTCATAATCCTGATGCCTTCGAACCTGTGCCGACTGGTGAAAAAGCTAAATCTGATCAATCAACAACACCTTCTTCAAATGGTGAGGTTCAAGCTGAGCAATACAGTGTGAAAGTAGATGGTAAAGTTTACGATGTTGTTGTTGCTAAAGGTGGCGAGCTTAAAGAGGTTGCACTTAAAGACAGTGAGTTAATACCACAATCTGCATCAGCGTCAGCTGGCGAAACACTCAATGCGCCACTGGCAGGTAATATTTTTAAAATCAAAGTAAAACCTGGGCAAACTGTAAATCAAGGTGATGTCGTTATCATTATGGAAGCAATGAAAATGGAAACCGAAGTACGTGCCGCTCATGACGGTACTGTGGCTGATATTTTAGTTGCGGAAGGTGACTCAGTTGCTACCGGCGACGCCATGATTGCACTTGCTTAGGAGGCTAGGGATGGATGGATTATTAAACCTCTGGCATGCAACGGGGATTGCAAACTTTACTTTCCCTGCACTGATCATGATTGCAGTTGGCTGCTTGCTACTGTATTTAGCGATTGCTCGTAGTTTTGAGCCATTGCTTTTACTGCCTATTGGCTTCGGCGCTATTTTAACAAACATTCCAGTGGCTGGTTTATCAGACCCCGGTGGCTTATTGTACTATGTGTATCACATAGGTATTGATTCTGGCGTGTTCCCATTGCTGATTTTTATGGGGGTGGGTGCACTAACGGATTTTAGCGCGCTTATTGCAAATCCACGTATGTTGTTACTGGGAGCAGCGGCACAATTTGGTATTTTTGCGACGTTATTTGGCGCCATTTTACTTAACTTTATTCCAGGCTTTGAATTTTCACTGCAAGATGCATCGGCGATTGCCATTATTGGTGGTGCTGATGGACCAACCGCTATTTTCTTAGCCTCGAAACTTGCGCCTGATTTACTGGGAGCAATCGCTGTTGCCGCGTATTCATATATGGCATTGGTGCCTATTATCCAACCGCCAATTATGCGCGCGTTAACAACAAAAGAAGAGCGTGAAATTCAAATGCCGCAGCTACGTGCTGTATCAAAAAAAGAAAAAATCATTTTTCCATTGATGGTACTCAGTCTGACGATTTTATTTTTACCTGCAGCGACGCCACTTGTTGGTATGTTTTGTTTAGGTAATTTAATGCGTGAATCCGGTGTAGTTGATCGTTTAAGTAATAGTGCACAAAACGAGATCATTAATATCACTACGATTTTCTTAGGTCTTGCTGTTGGTTCTAAACTTGCTGCAGATAAGTTCTTAACTGTAGAAACTATTGGTATCTTGGTATTAGGTGCTTTGGCCTTTGCTATTGGTACAGCATCAGGCGTGTTTATGGCAAAAGGTCTGAATAAGTTTTCTAAATCGCCGATTAACCCTCTGGTGGGGGCTGCGGGTGTATCCGCAGTGCCAATGGCTGCGCGGGTGGTAAATAAGGTAGGTCTTGAAAGCAATCCACATAACTTCTTGTTAATGCATGCAATGGGTCCGAATGTAGCGGGTGTATTAGGAAGTGCCGTAGCTGCAGGTATTTTGTTAGCGATTGTTGGCTAAGTCGTTTACTTCCAACCGACTGGCGCAGTATTTTACTGCGCTTTTTTTTGTCTATAGACTAGAGCCTGAACTTGTCTATTGTGTAAGGAAGCCACAATGAATGTATTTGTTATTTTATTATGCCTGTTTATCGCACTGGCTATTCTTATACCACTACTTGAAAAGTATCATTCAAAAATGGGACTAGATGGTGCAACCAAATATGCTAAGTATATATGGCCGTTAGTGATGATCTCGATGGTGATCCAGTTGATTTACTTATTACTGAGGTAACAATAAGGAGCTCGCCAAAATAAGTTGGCGAGCTTTTTGTTTTAGTGCGTTGCTAAAGGATAGTCGGTATAGCCTTTTGCACCGCCACCAAACAAGGTATCAGGGTCGTGCTGTGCAAGTGCAATCCCTTTTTCAATACGCTCAGGCAGATCTGGGTTTGCAACAAACGGACGACCAAAGCCAATTAAATCAGCCCAGCCTTCATTTAATGCTTGTTCTGCTTTATGGCCAGTGTACTTGCCTGCATAAATCATTAACCCAGAAAAGTTTTCACGTAGCGCTTGTTTAAAATTTTGCTCCATTAATGGCGCATCGTCCCAGTCAGCTTCGGCAATATGCAGGTAAGCAACGTTTAGATCATTAAGTACCTTCGCTGCACCAATATAGGTTTCAAACGGGTTATCATCAACCGTACCATTGAGTGTAGTGAGCGGAGCTAGGCGTACGCCTACACGGTTAGCGCCAATTTCATCACACACCGCTTTTGTCACTTGTTGTAAAAAACGTAAGCGGTTCTCTAAACAGCCGCCGTATTCATCAGTGCGTTGGTTTGACTCTGAATCAATAAATTGATTAATTAAGTAACCATTAGCAGCATGAATTTCAATACCATCAAACCCTGCATCAACTGCATTACGGGCAGCTTGACGGTATTCGTTTATAACGCGTATGATGTCATCAAGGCTCATTGCGCGGGGCAGGGCAGTGGCAACAAAATCGGGTTTATCATCTTCATCAATAAATACTTTAACGCCCTTGGCTGCAATAGCTGAGGGCGCAATTGGTTGCTTGCCACCTGTGTTACTAGGGTGAGACACTCTGCCAACATGCCAAAGCTGAGCGAACATGATGCCGCCTGCTTGATGAACTTTGTCGGTTACTTTCTTCCAGCCAGCGATTTGCTCGGGAGTATAAATACCCGGTGTCCAAGCATAGCCCTTACCTTGGGCTGATATTTGTGTGCCTTCGCTAATAATTAAGCCGGCACTGGCACGTTGTGCATAGTAGTCGGCCATTAACTGATGGGCGATATCACCTGGTTGTGATGAGCGAGAGCGGGTCATCGGTGGCATGACAATACGGTTTTTTAATGTGTGACCGGCAAGTTGTACGGTATCGAATAATTTGTTCATTACGGCTCCTTGAAAGCGACTATGCGTTTAGCATAACGAATATTATTTATGAAATTAATGCCAGTAATCACAAAATACTTTTGTTAAAAGTGCAAAAAACTACAGCGTTAACCTTGGTGCTATAAAGTCTAAAAATGCTAATACTCGTGATGACACTCCGCTGTTTTGATAATACACCGCATGCACTTTTTCACGGCGATTAGGACTTAGCACTTCGCCTTCAAGCACTTTCACTAAACGGCCTGCTTTTAAATCTTCGTTAATCATAAATTCCGACAACAAGGTAATGCCATGACCTTGAATACAAAGCTGGCGTACCGTTTCACCACTAGATGCACTGATTGAAAATTTAAGATCTAAAGGCGTGGTTAGCGGCCAGTGATTTAAATGCGGCGCATCGGTAAAACCAATAAGTTGTTGTGAGGCTAAGTCGGTTAGCTCATTTAATGGTGGGGCAGCTTGTAAATAATCAGGGCTTGCGACTAGCTGTAGTTTGCTGATGCCCAAAGTACGCGCATGTAAGTTTGAGTCAGCGAGTTCGCCAATCCGAATAGCAATATCGGTTTTATGTTCAAGCAAGTCGATAATGTTGTCGTGGCTGGTGATCTCGAGTTTTATATCAGGGTAAGCGTGGTTAAAGGCCTTTAAATGTGGCGCTAATTGGTGAAACACAAAGGGGCTTGCGGCATCGACTCTTAATTTTCCTGATGGGGCACAGTGTAGAAGTTTTAGGGCTTCTTCACCTTGTGCAAGCTGACTGAGTGCTTCTCTAGCATAGCCTAAAAATAACTGACCTTCTTCGGTCAGCTCAATGCGCCTTGTTGTGCGATTGAATAAGGTAACGTTTAAAGATTTTTCGAGCCGAGTTACCGCCCGTGATATTTTGGCTACTTGCTCATCTAAGGCATTGGCTGCACTTGAGAATCCGCCGGTATCAACCACGCTAATAAATGCTTCTAAATCTTGGCTGTTGGAGATCACGCTCATAGCTATACCTTTTCATTTTTGACAAAAGTATTTTGTCACTATCGCTATTTTTTGCAAATTCAATTTTAGTCACAATAGCCGCACTTTCAAAAATTAATAGAGGATATGTGATGCCAATTGCATTACTTGCATTAACTCTCAGTGCGTTTGCCATAGGCACCACTGAGTTCGTGATTGTCGGCTTAGTGCCAACTATCGCTGATGATTTGATGGTTTCGTTACCGAGTGCAGGGCTACTTGTTAGCTTGTATGCATTAGGGGTTGCGGTGGGGGCGCCAGTATTAACTGCGCTTACCGGACGCTGGAATCGAAAGCATGTATTACTTAGCTTAATGAGCCTGTTTGTTATCGGTAACTTACTGGCTTGGCAAGCACCTAGTTATGGTAGTTTGATCACCGCAAGGATTCTAACAGGCCTTGCTCATGGGGTGTTTTTCTCAATTGGTTCAACCATCGCAACAGGGCTTGTCAGTAAAGATAAAGAAGCCAGTGCTATCGCGATTATGTTTACGGGGTTGACGGTTGCATTAGTAACCGGTGTGCCATTAGGGACTTGGATTGGTCAACATTTTGGCTGGCGAGCGACCTTTTTAGTGGTGTCTTTATTGGGTTTAATCGCACATATTGGCAGCGCATTTTTAATTCCAAGCAACTTAAAGCAAAGTAAACCCGCCACGTTGGGTGAGCAATTAAAGGTAATGGTGCAACCTAGGCTTTTACTGGTGTATTTGATGACCATACTTGGTTATGGCGGCACATTTACAGCCTTCACTTATTTAGCGCCCATTTTAGAGCAGCAAACTGGTTTTGCATCAGCCACTATTAGCTTAATCATGCTGGTTTACGGGGTATCGGTTGCTGTTGGTAACATCTACGGCGGTAAGCTAGCCGATAAAAAAGGCCCCATTAATGCGCTTACTATTATCTTTAGTGCTTTGAGTATGGTGCTGTTGGTGTTGACCTTTACCATGCAATCTAAAGTCGCTGCGGTACTGACCGTACTTGTATGGGGGGCATTTGCATTTGGTAATGTGCCAGGGCTGCAAGTTTATGTGGTTAAACTTGCAGAAAAATTCACACCCAATGCCGTCGATGTGGCTTCAGGCTTAAACATTGCAGCGTTTAATATCGGTATTGCGCTAGGCTCAGTGTTAGGTGGCGTTGTCGTTGAAAACTGCTCATTGCAAGACACTGCATGGATAGGCGCTATCATCAGTTTAGCGGCGTTAATTGCAACAAGATACAGTGGTTATTTAGATAAGCGTGAAGCTGGTTTAGAACTGAAGCTAGAAAAATAACAACGCTGAAAGTTAGCTGTACCAACCTTTGCACACTTTTAGTCAAAGGTTGGTGAGCTGGGTAAAAATAAGTTGCAAATGGCTTAACTATTATTTTATCTCATCAACGAGCAAATTAATGATTAAGTTAATAACCTCTGTTTTTGGTAGCGGTAGTGCATTTGATGTAATGGAAAAACCTTCAATAAATGGAATAAGTAATGACACGACAACCTTACTTTTTTGTTCGCTAAAGCCTAACGAGATCAGCAGTAACTCAAGCTCCGTACCACATTTTTTATAGTAGTTTTCTAAACTGGAGAGTACTTTTTCTGAACGGCATGAAATAGCCCAAATTTCTCGAAAAACTTCACACCAATCTTGGATATCGTCAAGAGCAAGTAGGTTACTGATGTAGTTCTTAATGGCTTGAGGATTATTTTTTAGTTCAATATCACTCATCGAACTACGGATATGATCAAGGCAAACTTCTAAATAAGAATCAATTACTTGAACAATTAATCCGTCTCTGTCTCCAAAATGATATTGCACATTGCTGAGAGTAACACCACTTTTCTCAGCAACTTTTCTGAGAGTGAGCCCTTGATTGCCATTTTCACTGAGCATTTTAGTTGCTGTTTGAATGATAATCTCTTTATTTGATTCCATTTTCACCACACAGTTGTTGAATTTTATATTCCGACCATTCTAGCAAAGAATATTATTTTTTTGTCATACCGCAACTATTTATGTTCATAACCTATCTCGTAGAGAGTTTAAGGAAGTAATAAATTATTCTCTCGAAAAATCTTAAATATTAAATTTTTGTTAACTTTAAAATGTTTCAATTATCATTCTATTGACAATATTGGTCAGTTGACCTAGTGTGTGCGTGCTTTTATTTTTGTTTCTTACATAGGGAAAATTACAGTGGAAATTACAAAAGATGTTGTTGTGGATGTTATTGCAGAGGTATTAGAGCTTGATAAAGATGAAGTCACTTTAGACAGCTCTATCGTAGATGATTTGGGAGCGGATTCTTTAGATTTAGTTGATATTTCTTTTTCTTTAGGAAAAAAGCTGAAAATTAAAATGCCAACTAAAACAACATTAATTATTGCCAGTGAGCTTTGTGCAGATGAAAAGGCCTTTATACAAGGTGGCAAGCTTACTTCTGCAGGCGTTGATTTATTGATAAATAGTCCAAGTCATTATTCACAAAGTGAAATTGATGTGGGCATGGCTGTCAGTGATTTACTTAGTTTGACAACCGTTATGCACTGGTTCTATTTAGCTAAAGATGTGTGTGAACATGCTAGCCAAAATGGTGATGTGTTACTGCAAGAGTATGTCGAACAATTCTGTGTATCTAGAGATATTGAGCTGATAAACGTACCAGCATAATTTGTTAGGGAAAACTCATGCACAAGGTTGTTATTACAGGGATTGGCGTAACTGTTAAAAATCACCAAGACCCTCATACGTTGTTTGCAACTTTAGAGTCTGGTCAGTCTCTCATTGCAGATGACCATATTTTAAAAGAAATGGGGATCGAGGGCGTCGCCAGTAGTCGTATTAGCGATGAAGAAGTTATTCAGCTGCAAAGTCGGTACCCATCACTTGATCAAACTAGGGTAGCACCCTCTGGATTTGCTGGATTTGATGCGTTAACTAAATCAGTAAAAGATGCTGATTTAAACCCAGACCAACTTCGTCAAGCTGGTCTTTATTTTGGTACTAACAAAATACTGCCAACAGTTGATCTTGTACATCAGCTTGCTCAACAAAAAGCGGCAAGCGAAAAATTACCCTATCAATCGCCAGAGAGTGTGGATTATTACAATCCGCAAACGGTTGTCGCGGATATGGTTGAATACTTCGAAATTGGTGGGCCAGTGACATCTTGTGCCGATGCTTGTGCGGCCGGTGCATCAAGTTTGATCTCTGGTTTTAGGCAAGTCTCACGTGGTGCTTTAGATATCGCATTATGTGGCGCAGCCGATTTTGGAACACAACCTGTCATGCAGTTGCTCTTCAAAAACATAGGCGCGCTCAATCAAGCGCAATTATTTAATTGTGCGAGTGAAGTATCAAGACCTTTTGATAGCAATCGTGCAGGTGTCGTGCTTGCTGACGGAGCAGCCTTTGTTGTACTCGAGAGTGAAGCGTCGGCAAAGCAAAGAGGCGCGTCTATTTATGCATATGTTTGCGGGGCTCATCGATGTACCGAATCTTACAAAATGACCTCAACTGAACCTAGCGGTAAGTTTTATGCAGAATGCATGCAAGCAGCCCTTGAAAAAAGTTGCGTCAGTGCTGAGGACATTGACCACATTAGCGCACACGGTACCTCAACCAAGAGTAATGACAGTGCTGAAAGTCGTGCTATTGAACAGGTCTTTGGCAGCCATACGCCTGTTACTTCAACAAAGTCAGCGTTAGGGCATTCATTGGCAGGGAGTGGTGCAATTGAAGTGGTTTTATCTGCATTGAGTATAAAAAACCAAGTCATGCTGCCGACCTTAAACTTTGAATCCCTTGGTGATGATGATGCAAAGGTGAGTGTTGTGAAAAGTGCGACACCTAAAGCAATCAATTATTTGCTTAGTAACTCGTTTGGTTTTGGAGGAGTAAATACAAGCATCGTTTTAGCGAGGGATAGCGCATGTTAAAACCTGTGTACTTATTTCAAGGTGAGACACTGCTGGCGCACAGTACATCATTAGAATCACTACTCACTCATAAAGGCAGGTTAATGAGTACGCCTTTTGAAAGTGCTGACTTAATTAATCACTCCATTTTTATTTCTACGCTAGCAGACGAAAATCTCAAGGATGTTGGCGCTGAGCGCATGGTACGTAAAACCAGTGAGCGTCAAGCTCGTTGGCTTATTGCAAGTGGGGTAAGAACGTGGCGAACTTATTTTAATGAGCCACAGAATAAAGCGGGATTATTTATCGGTTTAGGAACCGTTGACTGCGATGAAGAGGATAATCCTGAGCTCGTTCAAGAACCGACTGCTGAGTGCTTAGCTACCGCGATGTTAGAAGAGAGGCGGCCGCTTGTTTGTTTAGCGTTACTCAACTCTAGTGCTACCAGCCATATTGCACAATTGGCTGGTATTACTGGTGAAAATATGAGTTTTTCGCCATTACTGAGCGCGGGCTTAAATGCCCTATGTGAGGGCTACTTTGCGATTGCTGAAGGGCGTTTGAAACATGCTTTATGTGGTGGCGGGAGTCAAAAAATAACGCCCTGGTCCTTACTTGCCTATGAGTCAATCTGGGCTAATCAAGACAATTACTGGCTAAGTGAAGCGGCGAGTTTTTTTATCGCCAGCGATGAACCTCGTTTAAATGAGCACGCTGCGATAGGTGTTATGCGTCAAGCATATCGAGCTCGCCTACAAAATAATGCACATGCACTCACTGCACAGATTAATCGCATAACGGGTTCACCTTTAATAGAAAATCAGCACGTTGTAAAAGTTATCCTCGTTGGAGCAAACCTTGAGCAACAAGATATTACGCTACATGCATTAGGTGGTGAGCTTAAAAGCAGGGCGGTTGTATTGGATAGTTACGTTGGCAACACCATGGCTGCGGCTACAGCAATAGCGTGCAATAGTGCATTGAGCTATTTGCAAGACGCCGAACAGGGCTTCGTTATTGTGATTGCGTTTGGTGATCATGGTGAATTTGGAATGTTTTTGATAGAGGCTAACAATGACTAATCGAGTAGTGGTCACTGGGCTGGGAGTACTTAGCCCATTTGGTGTAGGCGTTGATTCATTTTGGTCTGCTGTAAAGGCAGGTGAAAATGCCGTTGATGCTTGGCATCCTCCTGGAGCAGAAGGCTTTCCTGTTCAGCACGGTGCAACAATTAAGCAAGATACACAAGCGCTGGTGGCTGAGGAGCTGGTTGATTTTAAGTTACCAAAACACATCGAAAGACGTGCAATTTATGCACTTATTGCTGCTAAAGAAGCAATTAACGATGCACGTCTTGAAACTGAGTTGGGTCAAGCAGGGATTGCTGTGTGCAGTGGGGTACCTGAGCTTGATGACGCATCATTACTGGCCCTCGCTGAGCAGCCAAAGGCAAATATTATGAATTATGCATTGACTGAGCGAGAGCAGGCAATAAAGCGTTTTTCAGGAATTAGATGCAGCAATGATGTATTGGCAACCACGTTGGCTGAACAGTTGAATACGTCAGGATTTATTTGCAATGTAAGTGGCGCCTGTGCAGGGGCAACTCAAGCTATCGGTCTTGCATATCGAGCAATCAAACGAGGTGAAGCATCGGTCATGTTATGCGGAGGTGCTGATTCTGTATTGAGCATTCGTACTCTATCTGCATTACATCTATTAGGTGCCACAGCAGAAACACAGCGTTTTGCGAATCAACTTTGTCGGCCGTTCGATCAAGACCGTGCAGGGTTAGTAGCGGGTGAAGGCGGTGCTATGTTGGTACTTGAGAGTGAGCAGCATGCAAAGGCCCGTGGTGCCCATATTTATGCTGAAATTACCGGTTACGGCAGCTCTTTAGATGCTTACAAAGTCACAGCTCCTCACCCTGAAGGATTAGGAGCGATAAGTGCTATGGAAGGGGCGTTACAAAGTGCCGGTATTGGTGCTCAAAATGTTCAGTATATAAATGCTCATGGTACATCCACTCCTTTAAATGATGTTATTGAAACAAAAGCAATTAAATCGGTTTTCGGAAAGCATGCAACGTCATTAGGTGTATCGTCTACAAAATCAATGATAGGTCACTGGATTGCGGCCGCTGGTGCGCCAGAAGCAATTGCAACAGTTCTTGCCATTCGTGATCAGTTCATGCCAGCCACCATTAACCTAACACAACCCGATGAGGGACTCGATTTAGATTATGTGATGGGAAAAGGAAGAGAGGCCAGCATTAATCATGCGCTATCAAATTCATTTGGGTTTGGTGGAATTAACGCGTCGTTAGCTATTGCGAGGTACTATGAATAGTCATCTAAGTTCTGTTGCACTGGTTGGGGTAGCGAGTAGTTTTGCTGACAGTGAATTTTCTTTACTGTTTGATAACCAACCAGAACACATTGCTGTGCCTCGTAAGCTTAAGCGTTATATGGCACCTGCTGCAATTAATTCATTAACAGCCACTTCAGAGGCTTTGGCACATATCAGTTTGGCTGAGCGTGCTACAGAGGTTGGCATATACACGTCTCAAACGGGTTACGGTAGCCCATTTTATTCAGAGTTTAGTGCGGCATTACCTGAGAGCGCGGATTCAGCCGCCCAGACCTTTAAAGCATTATGGTCTAGTGAGCGAGTTAATCCATTTTTAATTACCAATGCCCTGAACAATAACTTGCTGGGTATTTCGGGGTTGAACTGGCAATTAAATGGAGATGCATGTGCGTTTATTCGAGATCAGCTTGGTGCATTTGGTGCATTACAAGAAGCGATAGTCGCCATTGACGCTGGTGAATGTCAGCTCGCTATTGTTGCAATTGCAGGAAATAGCAATGACCCATTGGCAAAGTGGCTGCAAGACTCTGAGTCTGAAATGGCAGAAAAGGTCACAAATGGCGCTACGACGTTAATTCTGGCAAGCGAAGAGTGGCTTTCAAAAACAGGTCACAAAGCCGTAGCAAGACTCAGCATTTTAGCAAGTGGCTATCATCTAAATACTGCGCAGTTAAATACACTCATAGCTGAATACGTTAAACCAAGCCATTTTTTAAGTTATTACATTGAGTCGGCTAAAGGTAAAAATCGTATTTTAGCTGATGCATTAGCCTCTTGTAATGTCGCAAACCATCACCTTAATAGTTACAGCGGCTCGGACATATGCCCAGGGGTTGTTACCTCAGTAGCCTGCAATTTATCAACACTTCGCAAACAAAATCACTCTACAGGCGTGTGTGTGAATTGCGACCAGGCTGGTTTTTACTCATTTGTTAGGATTGAAAATGAATCGTTATAGTCAATATTGTAAGCCATCACTAAACCACGGCATTTATGCGATGGGGTTGGATAGAGTTTTTCATCGTGCAGAAAAAGGCACCTTATTCTATTTAGATGAGCAAGGAAATGAGCAAGCTATTACTGATTTTCTTGGTGGTTATGGTGCTGCGTTAATTGGCCATAATCATCCTCGTATGATAGATGCTGCGATGAAAAACTTTCAGCACCAAGTTGCATTCCACAACCAGTTTTCTGTTCGCGATGCCGCGAGCAAACTCGCTGAACGATTAAATGCACTTTTAAAAGAAGAAAATAATCAACAGGAAGATTTTTATTTCTCTTTTACAAGTACTGGGGCTGAATCGATAGAGGTTGCCATTAAGCATGCCGAAATGGCACGCCGTAGTGAAACGCAGCAATTAATAGAAGAAATGCAATTTGCTCTGTCACAAATAAAACGGTTGCCAACAGAAGGTAAGTTAGAACTCAGTGTGGCGCAGCGAGAGCTGTTAAATTTGAGCGAAGACGCAACACTAAGTGATTTTGTTACTGCTGTGGGTGAATTTAATGAGCAACAGTTAAATATTCAGCCTTATTTTATTGTTCTTAAAAATGCATTTCACGGTAAATTGATGACGTCGATACAACTGACTCATGGGGAGATGTATCGGGCACCATTTGCACACCTTGGCGTACAAGCTGAGTTTTTACCATTAAACGAACTTGATTGTGCAGAAGCTATGCTTAATGACAAGCATAATGCCACTTTATTACTGCCTAAAATCAAAGGTCATACAGTAAAAGTTAGCATTGAGCCATTACGACTGGCTACCGCACTGCTTGTTGAACCCGTGCAAGGTGAAGGGGGGATTCATTGCTTAACAGCCGAACATAGTCTGTGTTTAAAAAAACTTAGCCAAACACTTGGCTGCCCTATTATAAGTGATGAAATTCAGTCAGGTTCAGGTCGCTGTGGGGCATTAACCGCAGGTAGCCAGATTGATTTAAAAGCGGATTATATTGTGCTTTCAAAAGCGCTTGCGGGCGGGGTTGCTAAAATAGGCCTTGTTGCGATATGCAAAAGCAAATATCAAGCGGGTTTTGATATCATTCAAAGTTCAACATTTGGCGAAGATGACCACAGTGCCAACATCGCGCTTGCATTTTTAGACGAGCTTTATGATCCAAACTTAAATTTATTGGCAGCCATTAAACAGCAAGGTGAGGCAATTAAAGCGCGCCTTGGTGAACTACAAAATATTTATCCTGATATTATTAAAGAGATACGTGGTAGAGGTTTACTCATCGGTATTGAGTTTAATGCCGACATGCCGCTTGATTCAATTTGGTTAAAATCAATCGTGTATCAGGGGTTCATGGGCTACATGATTACTGGGTATTTATTTAATAATTATAATATCCGTGTAGCGCCATCTTCTAGTGCGCCAAATGTTTTACGACTAGAACCAACAATCCATATAACAGAGCAAGAACTGAGTCAGCTTATTGCTGGCCTGCATGATGTATGTAAGGTATTAAAAAACCAAGATAGCTATCACTTCTTAAAGCATCTAACGACCGCGGCAGAGGTGCGTTCTTCGCGTACAGAGCTTGCTGATTACCGAGCTTTTTATGCCAATTTAGCTCAAAACCACACACCCGCTGACGTTAAAGTGGCTTTTGTAAACCACCTAATCTCTGCCGATTGGATTTGGCAAGTTGACCCTGCAATGGAAGGGGTGCCCGATGTAGAGGCAAAGCTACTTATTGAGCGTTTAGGTTTTGACTGGCGAGTCGTGCCGTTCCCACCTATGAGAATGACTTCGGTAACGGGTAAAACGGTGGATTTTATCCTGTATCCCTTATCCGTCACGTCAGAACAAATTAGTGTCATGTTAGAAAATAATGACCTTGATGCTATTCGACGTGCAGTGAGTGAGCGTGCGCAAACAGCACAACAAGATGGCTGTAGTGTGGCAGGTTTTGGGATGTTTACGTCTGTTGTGACCAATAATTGTAAGTCTATCCGTGCAACAGATATTGCCTTAACGTCGGGTAATGCACTGACGGTGGGGATGACGAAACTCGCCGTACTGGAGCATATTGAAAACCATGATATGCAGATTGATAAAGTTGCGGTGATAGGCTCAGCAGGAAATATTGGCTCAGTTTACGCCACAATTATGACTGAACACTGCCAGCAGTTAGTGTTGATAGGAAGCGCTCGAATGGGGTCGAAAAAGCGCCTACTAAAAGCGGCATATAAAATTTACAGCGATATTTGGCAGATGGTGACATCACATGCTCCGCTTACAGGAATCGTTAAAGTGGTTGCTGAACACCCAAAATGCCAACAATGGTTGGCTGATGAAGCAGCGGCACCTGTAGATTTACCCGCTGCGTTATTTGAATTATTTAGCCAAAGTAAAGAAGGCCTTGTTGTCATTGCCGATGACATCAGTGAGGCCTATGACTGCTCACTTATCATGTGTGCCACTAATGCATCTGAAGCCATTTTAGATGTGCAAAAGCTCCCTAAAAATGCCCTTATCTGTGATGTCTCTATTCCACATAACTTAAGTGAGAATGATTTGGCGTTACGCCCAGATATAACCTGTATTCGCGGTGGAATTGTTGGTACGCCAAATGGAGAGTCTCTCGATGGCAGAGCACGTGCTTATCTTAGCCAAGGGCAAATATATGCATGTATGGCTGAGTCTGTGATTCTAGGTTTAGAAGGTGTTCAGCAACATTACTCTTATGGTGATTTATGTAAATCGCAAGTCGATGAAATTTTAGCAATGGCTTCACGCCACGGATTTACCCTAGCCGGAAGTAAAAATGAGGGGTCAATGTAATGACTCAGCATTTAGCTAATTTTAAAGCGCGCCCTGTAGCCTGTGTTACAGGAGCAACTCGTGGTATTGGTCGTGACATAGCCCTACATCTAGCAGCGCAAGGGTATGACATTGCATTTGGCTTTCGGGATGAAATTTACGCGAGTAATTTACAAGAAGAACTTGTTGCTTTGGGCGCTAAGGTCTTTTGCCAACCATTAAATTTGTTTGATGCTAAAAACATAAACAGCTTTTTTGATAGCTTAAGCGCAGCACAGTTTGGTTTGGATTTACTTGTGAATAATGCCGGTATTACGAAAGACAACCTCCTTGCAATGATGAGCCAAGAAGAGCTTGAACAGGTCATTCACGTGAACCTTATTGCGCCTATTTTATGTGCGCAAGCGGCGCTCAAGATAATGCTGCCACAAAAGCAAGGTTGCATTATTAACATGTCATCGATTTCAGCAACGAAACCCAACCCAGGGCAAACAAATTACGCTGCAAGTAAAGCGGGTATTGAGGGTTTTACACGAGCCTTAGCGGTGGAAGTTGCCCGAAAAAATATACGGGTCAACTGTATTGCTCCTGGCATCATTGAAACAGATATGGTGTCTGATTTACTAAAAGGAAATGAGCAGCAAGCAAAGTCGAAACTGTTAAGTAAGCGACTTGGGAAGCCCCGAGATATCAGTGCGTTGGTTGCCTATTTGGCAAGCCAACAGGCTGAGTTTATTTCGGGGGAAGTATTTAATGTTAATGGCGGGATGTTGTTAAGGTAAGAAATGGAAAACGTAATTAATTCAGTACTTGTAACAGGAGCTGCTAACGGTATTGGCGCAGCGTGTGTGGATAAGTTTATAGAGCAGGGATGTCGCTATGTTATCGCACTTGATAAAGATGAAGTGAAGTTACATGAAATGCGACATAAATATCGTAATAAAGACATTATTTTTATTGCAATCATTGCCGATTTAACAAGCCAAGACTATTACTCGCAGCTAACTGATGCGCTGCAGCCTCTGGGTCAGTTAGAAGCCATTGTATTGAGCCATGGTATTGCCGATGAGAACGAAATTTCTGAACGGGATATTTTTGCCCGTGTAATGGATGTTAATGTCACTAGTTGCCAGTCAATTATTGCGCAATGTGAAAATAAGCTAGCAAAGGGAAGCGCGGTTTTATTTATCTCTTCAATCCTAGGAAAAATGGGCAACCTTCGAAATACAGCTTATTGTAGTTCAAAGCATGCGCAGTTAGGGATGATGAAAGGTTTGGCAATGGACTGGGCAAGGCATGGTATTCGTGTTAATGCTATTTTACCTTGCTATGTTGATACACCGCTTTTAAGAAGTGAGCTGCAAAAGCAGGCTGATATGGTTGGCTCGACCTTAGACCAAGTAATGCGAAAAGCGAAAAAACGTATTCCGATGCGTGCCTATGTGCAAAGTCGTGATATTGCCGACAGTGCTTACTTTTTATGTTCGCAGCAGGCGCGCATGATCACTGCACAATCTCTGATTATTGATGGAGGCAGTTCATGCGGTGGTTAGCATTAATCGTAATGGGCAGTGCTAGCACCAGTAGTTATGCAAACTTATATATTCAGCCTAATTTAACCACCAGCTTTGGCTATAACGTCTCAGAACATTATGCGACTGAGCAAAGAGTCGAGTTAGCAACAAAGCTGGAATTTAGCACCGAAAATATAGATTTCACTTTTGACGGAAGAGTCGAGCATGACTTTGTGTATAACAACAATGATCGCTTCAGTATTGACGCTCAAGACCAATATGAATCGCGCGCAATTATCGAAGAAGCGTATATTTCCGGTGAAATAAGTAATCGTTTTTGGTCGTTTGGTTATCAGAAAGTTGTATGGGGTGAAGCGGATGACTTACGGGTTGTCGATGTTATTAATCCATTAGATTATAAAGACTTTATCTTTTTCGATATAGATGATTACCGTTTAGCTGTGCCAATGTTCAAGCTTGATTATGAGTATGAAAATGGTGACACGCTAAACATTATCACCACGCTTCAACAGCTGAGTAATGAGTACCCTGCACCTAGAGCCGAGTTCGGTAATAATTATTACCCCAATAGTGAGCAGACACAGTGGGGTAAATATGAATTAGGCTTGCGTTACAGTACATTCGCGTTAGCTACAGATGTTAGCCTTTATGCTTTTCACGGGTATCAAGATGATCCTGTCGTCACTTTGTCGCCAAGCGAGCGCACGCTTTATTCATATGAAAAGTTCTCTATGCTTGGTACGAGTTTAAGCAAACCCATAGATGCATTTGTGCTGCGGAGTGAGTTTGCTTATTTTGATAATTACACAGTGAATGACAGTGACTTGTCTTTTAAAAACGTTAACAAGCTAGAAGCCTTAATAGGGCTTGATTACCGTTATAAAGACTGGACGACAACGCTACAGTTTACTGACCGCATCCTCAATGGATGGCAACCCTCTTATCTTATTCCAAAATCTGCACCCATATACACGGCTTCCGCAGAGAGAGGTTTTTTTGCCAATCAGCTCTATATTCGCGCAGCAGTGAGTTACCTCGACAATCATGGGGGCGGAGCCCTATCTCAACTTAAGTTAACTTATAAACCTAATCAACAGTGGGTTTTAAAGCTAAATCTCGATCTTATTGAAGGTGATCAAGAAAACTACTTAGGTGCCCAGCAGCAGCGTGATCGTATTTGGTTAGCTGCAACTTATTATTTTTAAGGAGAGAAAATGAAACTAACATGCTTTTTAGCCTCAATAAGTATTGTATTTAGTGCAGCAACGTATGCTGAAGATGCAGATAAAATTTTACAACAAGTGCGTGATCGTAATGATGGCAAGGACTATTTATCAACAGTGACGCTTCGCACTCTAAGTGAAGATAGCGTACTTAATCAGCGTCAGTTTTACATGTTGCAAAAGGATATCGAAAAAGACGAAGTAATGGTGCTCGCCATAAAAGCCCCTGCGGATGTGAGAGATATTAGCTTTTTGATGCGTAGCTTCGAAGAAGGAACAGCTCAAGAAGACGAGCAGTGGATGTACTTGCCTGCATTTAGAAAAGTAAGGCGTATTTCTGCCACTGACAAACGCGGTGCATTTATGGGCAGTGAATATTCTTATTACGACCTCGATAAGCTACGCGTAACAGATTTTGACTCAAAAGTTATAAAAACTGACATGCTAGATGGCGTTGAAACCTATGTTATCGAGCGCGAGCCGAAGTCTCAGGATGTGATTAATAAGTCTGGTTATTACAAACTGGTTACCTGGGTTGATAAACAAAGAAAGTTAATTCTTAAACAGCAGTACTATGATGCAAAAGGTATTCTTTTTAAGCAGTTAGATATCGATAAGGTTGAGAAAGTACAAGACATATGGACCATCACCGCATCTACGATGAGCAACTTTGTAGAGAATAAAAAGAGCACTTTTCTATTTCATGAAACCCTTTATAACCAAGGTGTTGATGATGCAATTTTTAGAAAATCAAAGCTTAAAAGAGGCATAAAAGACAGCGATGTCGCAGAGTTAACTAAAATCTCTGAGTTATAATAGGACACTGAAATGTTAGAGAAATACCTAGATTTTGTTTTTAAATATCCAAAATCGATACTGGCGATATTGTCGCTTATTACCGTTTATTTTTTTATCGCTTCGGCTAATCTAAGTGAGGACAACAACCCTTACTTTTTACCTAAAGATCACCCTGCACGCAGTACTATTTTTGATTTGCGCGATGAGTTTACCGGAACATATGACTCTGTCATGATCGCTTTGCATAACGAAGGTACGGTGTTTAATCAGGCATCAATTAACGCTATTTTTGACTTATCTCGTGCCGCAGAGCGAATGAACTATGTTGATGAGACAGATGCTCAAATGCTTCAAGATCTTAAAGCTGATCACCCTGAAAATAGCGAGTTAGTGGCAAGTATTGATGAAATTCTTGCAGATGGTATGACCCCAAGTGATGGCTTGATTGCGCGTGAATTGCTTAATCGCGCAGTTGAGTGGCAGTTAACAACTAAACAGCTGCGCAACTTAAGTGTGTTTGCCGAGCGAGTAGACCCTGTAAGAGAGATGGCAGGATTGTCGTCGACTGAAAATGTATTTTTAGACGAATACGGCACTATGTTCGCACAGGAAACGGTGAATAAGCGAAATCAAGATATTGAGTTTGTAAAAAATGCAGTCATAGATAATGAGTTAATTGAATATGGCCCAATCTCTCCAGATGGCAAAGTCGCGCTTATTGTTGTTGAGTTAAGTATTTTAGAGGACGATGCAACAGGGCAAGTGCGTGCCTACGAGGCATTCAAGCAACTGGTTGCAGATTATCAAATTGCTCACCCAGAGTTAAAAGACGATATTTACATTAGTGGTGTGCCAGTCTTTTTTGCAGCTCAAAAGCAGGTAATAGACCATGATTTTGCGACCTTGCTACCCATTGTTCTACTGTTGATCACCATTATTTTAGCTGTATTTTTCAAAACTATTTTAGGGGTTATTATCCCGTTAATTAATGTTGTGATGTGTACCATATGGACCATGGGAATGATGGCTGTGGTAAACGCACCATTAGATGTGATTACTGCTATCTTACCTGTTTTTCTGCTCACGATTTGTTTATCTGATGCCATTCATGTAATGGCTGAGTACTACCATCAGAAAAAAATTGTTAAATCACGCTTAGTTGCAATTCGCAGTGCAATGATACTCATGGCTTCTCCTGTTGTTTTAACTACTATCACAACATGTTTAACGTTTATTGTGTCAACTTCATCAAGTATCGAGAGCCTCAGAAACTTTGGGTTATTCATTTCATTTGGTATGTTTGTAGCCTTAATTATTTCACTTTTATTAATCCCTGCATTACTGGCTCTGTTTCCGAAAAAAGACATTTTTAAACAGCAACACGCGCAAAGTAGTAGTGACGTTAGTAAGAAGTACTTTATAAGTCGATTATTAGTCAGTGCACTCACCCCTGTAATGGCAAATAGAAAAATGTTTACAGTTATTTTCATTGGCTTATTTATAGGGTCTGGCTTTTTAGCGTCAAAGGTTCGCGTTGACGATATGGGTTCTGGTTATTTTCCAAAACAAAGTGATTTTCGTATCTCAGATGATTTTATAAATAATCATATAGCAGGTACGAGCCCAGGTTGGATCGAAGTAGATACCGGCAAAGATAATGGCGCATTAACGGTTGAAATCAGTCATTTCATTGACCGTTTAGAGCAGCATATCCATCAGCATGAAACAGTGAACTATAGTTATTCTCTGGCACGTTATGTGAGACGAATAAACTACACGCTTAATGATTTTAACCCTGAATATAACCGACTACCAGAGGATGTTGAACGCTTTATTGAGATTGATGAAGATACACAAGAGCCCTATGAGATCACCATTTCAGGAAGCGACATTATTAGGCAGTCTATTCTTATGTTTGAAAATAGTGGCGGTTCAGATGTAACGAATGTATTGAGTGAAGATTTTTCTAAAACAGTATTACTCTATACGCTAGGGACCACGGTGGCTAATGATTATCAAGCATTTTTAGATCATACCTTACCGTGGATCGAAGCAAATAAACCAGAGGGTGTCACCATTACCCACGCGGGTTCCCCCATTATTTGGACCGCGGTGTTAGATGCCTTGGTTAAGAGTCAAACGGTCAGTGCATCGATTGCATTATTAACGGTTTTACTTGTGATGATGGCTTGGTTTAGATCGATACGTCTTGGTTTAGCTGGAACACTACCGCTATTATCAACGGTGATGATCTACTTTGCGCTTATGACGCTGTTAAATATTGAGCTAAATATTGGTACTGCCATTATTTCATTCCTAGTACTGGGGATTGTTGATTATTCAGTGCACTATATATTAAGAATTCAGCATGAAATTAAGAATGGTTTTACAATTAACCATGCGCTGGTAAATGCAATGAGAGTAAGTGGTCGCGCAATTATTGCAAATGTCTTAGTGTTTAGTATTGGTTTTATCGCGTTATTATTTTCACAGCATCAAGCCCTTATCGACCTAGGTGCCTTAGTTGGTTTATCGCTGCTCATTAGTGGCTTAGTCACGCTGTTTGTTATTACTTTATTTGCGCCGTGGTTCTTTAAAGACCAGTTAAACACATCGCAATCGAGCAAGACCATGGCCGTAATGAATGAGGCCAGAACATAATTATTTAATCTACCCACGTACTTTGTCGTTGCGCTTTCGTTAAATAACAGCGAAAGCGCATCGATGGAGTGCTTTTTTGAGTGTACTTTGCATATCCCTCGCACAGCTGCGACTCACAAAATCAGTTTTAGTTAGCAACATACAAAGTGCTATCTCATTTTGTCTGCGCAAAAGAATAAAAATCTCGTTATTAACATGATTTAGCCATAATTCATGCTTTTTAATCTTGATTTTGAAAAAACTTAAAACTTTTTTATATCTCGAATAATAAACCTAATAACAATCGCTTAGCTTAAGTGAGTTATGTCATTTTGTTGTTGTTTACAATTTGTCAACCTTGAATTGCCAAGATGATTACCTTAACCTTTATTTTAATTGAACGTTCAATCAATAAAAAATTATGCCGAAAGTTGGAATGGAACCTGTTCGTCGTCAGCAGTTAATTGACGCCACAATAGAGTCGGTTGCAGAGCTTGGTTTGCAAGGCACCACCATAAATAGCATTAGTAAAAAGGCAGGCTTATCGTCTGGCATTATCAGTCATTATTTTGGTGGTAAGCAGGGCTTAATTGAAGCCACTGTGCGGTATTTATTGACGAGTTTAAAGCAAGCTCTGATGAATCAAGTAACGCCGCAGACCAGTCCAGAGCAACGATTAATGTTTATCGTTGAAGCAAACTTTTCGCGCATTCAGCAGCAAAGCAATAACACCAAAACCTGGTTGAGCTTTTGGGCGCATTCAATGCACGACGCCCAGTTGCATCGCTTACAAAACGTAAATAGTAAACGTTTATTTAGTAACTTATTAAGCTCATTCAAACAGTTAATGAGCGATAGCGATGCTAACCTAGCTGCTGAGCTAAGTGCAGCCATGATCGATGGTTTATGGCTAAGAGCCGTATTAAGTAAGTCAGACCAAGATCAATTCGAACATTGTGAGCGATTAGCCAAAGACTACATTCGTTCACTGATAAAACAGTACGGAGCCTAAAATGACCACACCTGTTTACGAAAATTTTATTAATGGCCATTTTTTAAAAAATCAAACTGGCGACACCTTTGCAGTAACGAATCCTGCAACGGATGAAGTGATTTATCACGTTGAAATCGCTGATGAGTTTATTCAAAACGCGGCAATCGAAAGCGCAAAACAAGGCTTTGCAGCGTGGTCTGCCATGACGCCAATTGAGCGTAGCCGTATTTTATTAAAAGCCGTGGCAATCTTACGCGAACGTAATGATGAACTGGCAAAAGTAGAAGTACTTGATACGGGTAAGCCTTGGCAAGAAGCTGAGTGTGTCGATGTTGAAACAGGCGCCGATGTAATTGAGTACTTTGCTGGTCTTGCTCCTGCGCAAGTGGGTCAGCAACAAATGGTTGGCAATGACTTTTACTACACACGTAAAGAGCCTTTAGGTATTTGTGCAGGTATTGGTGCATGGAACTACCCACTGCAAATTGCTTGTTGGAAATCAGGCCCAGCACTGGCTGCGGGTAATGCGGTTATTTTTAAACCTTCAGAAGAAACACCCCTTGGTGCAATTAAACTCGCAGAGATTTTTATCGAAGCGGGTGTACCTGCTGGTGTATTCAATGTCGTGCAGGGTGCTGCTGAAGTAGGGCAATGGTTAACAGCAAACCCAAATATTGAAAAAGTGTCGTTCACTGGTGAAGTGGGCACAGGCAAAAAAGTAATGGCAAGTGCTGCCGGCTCACTGAAAGATGTGACCATGGAGCTTGGCGGTAAGTCACCATTATTGGTGTTTGATGATGCCGATGTATCACAAGCTGTTAGTGCGGCAATGCTAGGTAATTTTTATACGCAAGGCGAAATCTGCACTAATTGTACGCGCATTTATGTGCACAAAAATGTTTATCAGCAGTTTATTGATGAGCTGAAAACACGCACTGAGCAAAATATTATTGCTGGCGACCCAATGGATCCTGAGGTGAATTTAGGGGCGCTTATCTCTAAAAAGCACCAAGAGCTTGTACTTGGTTATATTGATAAAGGCATTCAAGAAGGCGCAACCTTACTAACAGGCGGTAAGGCACTGTCACCTGCATCTGCACCAAATGGCTACTTTGTTGAGCCGACCGTTTTTGTCGACTGTAAAGATGACATGACCATAGTGAAAGAAGAGATCTTTGGCCCAGTGATGAGCGTGTTGGTGTTTGATGATGAAGATGACGTTATTCAGCGTGCAAACGATACGCACCTTGGTTTGGCCGCAGGCGTGTTTACGAAAGATATTCAGCGTGCACACCGCGTGATCCACCAATTACAAGCCGGTATTTGTTGGATAAATAGCTATGGTAATTCACCTGCAGAAATGCCAGTAGGTGGTTATAAGCAATCAGGTATCGGCCGTGAAAACGGTATCGAAACTTTAGATCACTATACCCAAACTAAATCGATTTATGTGGGTATGAGCAATATAGAGAGTCCATTTTAATGAGTACACAGAACTATGATTACATCATAGTCGGTGCTGGCTCAGCAGGCTGCGTGTTGGCAAACCGACTATCAGCAGACCCTTCCAATAAGGTGTTATTACTTGAAACGGGCGGTAGCGATAAAAGCATTTTTATAAAGATGCCTACTGCGCTATCAATCCCAATGAATACCGACAAATATGCATGGCAATTTCATACCGAGCCAGAGCCATATTTAGATAACCGTCAAATGCACTGCCCACGAGGCAAGGTATTAGGTGGCTCATCATCGATTAACGGCATGGTGTATGTACGTGGTCATGCCAAAGATTTTGATGAGTGGCAGCAACACGGTGCTAATGGTTGGGACTATCAAGCATGCTTACCGTATTTTAAACGTGCTGAATCATTCTATTTAGGTGGTAACAACTACCGTGGCGATAATGGCCCATTAGGGGTTAATAACGGTAATGAAATGGCTAACCCGCTTTATAAAGCCTTTATCAAAGCGGGCCAACAAGCAGGTTATGCGCAGACTGATGACTACAATGCAGCCCAGCAAGAAGGCTTTGGGCCAATGCATATGACTGTTAAAGATGGCGTAAGAAGCTCTGCTAGCCGTGAGTATCTAGACCCAGTTAAGTCACGTAAAAACTTAACGCTAGTCACTGGTGCTTTAGCTGAAAAAGTATTGTTAGAAGGCAAAAAAGCCGTAGGTGTAGAGTATTCAGTATCTGGTTCTAAGCAGCAAGCATTTGCAGCAAAAGACGTTATTTTAAGTGCGGGCCCAATTGGGTCACCGCATATTCTGCAATTATCAGGTATTGGTGATAAAGACATTCTGAGTGAAGCGGGTGTTGAGGCTAAACATCACTTACCAGGTGTTGGCCAAAACTTACAAGATCACTTGGAATTTTATTTCCAATATAAATGTAAGCAACCCATTACTTTAAACGGCAAGTTAGGTCTTGTTTCAAAAGGACTCATTGGTGCGCGTTGGTTATTAAACCGCTCAGGTTTAGGGGCAACGAATCACTTTGAATCATGTGCATTTATTCGCTCAAAACCGGGCGTTGAATGGCCTGATATTCAGTATCACTTTTTACCAGCAGCAATTCGTTATGACGGTAAAAGTGCCTTTGATGGCCATGGTTTCCAAGTGCATGTTGGGCATAACAAACCGAAAAGCCGTGGTGCCGTGACAATTAAGTCGGCGGATCCACTGGTTGCGCCTAAGATCCAATTTAACTACTTACAGCATCAAGATGATATTGAAGGCTTTAGAGCTTGCGTTCGCTTAACTCGTGAGATTATTGAACAAAGTGCGTTTGATGAGTATCGCGATGGTGAAATTCAACCAGGTAAAGATGTTCAAAGCGATGAAGAAATCGATGCCTTTGTTCGTCAAGCGGTTGAGAGTGCTTACCATCCGTCTTGTTCGTGCAAGATGGGTGAAGACGAGATGGCCGTGGTTAACTCGCAAACTCAAGTACACGGTATTGAGGGGTTACGGGTGGTGGATTCATCTATCTTCCCAACCGTTCCAAACGGTAATTTAAATGCGCCAACTATTATGGTGGCAGAAAAAGCGGCTGACCACATTTTAGGTAAGTCTGTGTTATCGGCATCAACTGCAGATGTTGCTATGGAAAAACAATGGCAATCAACGCAGCGTAGTTCGGAGATCTAATAAGGCCACCCGCAGTATCGGCTGTGGGGCTTGCAGTGGCGCGCATCACGAGTTGTTTGTGATGCGTTAATGCGAGGAATAAAACTGGAGAAACAATGAAGTATTACTACTTATTTTGGGGGGGTAACTATGACCTTTTGGCTTAGTGCTGGCATCATTTTTACCCTGTTAGCAATTGCGGTTATTTTATTTAAATGGGGTAGGGTAAGGTGTGTTGGCGTCACACCGGTTAGAACGTTTACGTTCATTGCAATTTTATTTACATCGGGCCTAGATGTTGGCTTGATTATGTTTCCACTGACAGAGTTTGCAGGTTATGCAGACATAAAAGCAAGCCCAGAGTATGCGTTTGCCAATCCATTAGCCATTGAGTTTGGTTATTGGGGCTTCTTGATCTGGGGATTTTATTTCCTTACGTGCTTTTATTTCTGTGTAATAGAACCCAAAGTAAAGTTCTTTGAAATTGCTTGGGTAAAACTAATTAATAACATTGTTATTATTGGTACATGCGCATTTACTGCATTTTTACTGCTGTCGAATTTACCTTGGTATTTACCGTCACTTGGTGATGGTGAGTCAATTATTCCGACATTCTACTTAATGGTGTTTGCAGCGATTTGTTTTGCTGTGTATTCGAGCACAGACATTAAATATGTGCGCTTTTTAAGTATCTCTACTACGTGGTTGTTTATCGCCTTAATCGCCTTTATGTGGTTTGGTGCCTTTGTTGGCTCTGATGCACAAACATCAGCATTTGTTGATAACCTTGCGCTGATTGGTGGTTATTTTGGTAATATTGATGAATTTGTATTACCGCTGAATGATTACCATGCCTTTTATCTATTTTGGTGGTTTGCTTGGAGTATTATGATTGGTCAATTTACCTCGCGTTTTGTGGGGGGCTTAAAGACTTACCAAGTACTGGCGGCTATGTTGATTTTCCCATCTATTCCAATCGCAATTTGGTTTAGCGTTTTATATCAATATCATGAAGCGGGTATTGCTACAGCAGGTTTGAAAAACATCGCTATGGTGTTTGTCGGTGTGGTGTTTGTGATCAATTCACTAGATTCTTTGATCCGTTTATACACAGATAACCTAAACTTAACGGTGAGACGTTTTGGTAAGTTTAATTATATTGCCCTAAATGTGGTGGCGCTTTCACTATTGACTCTGTTGTTTAAGTTCGACTTTTTACAGATCCAATGGGTTGGTGCGCTAGTGATTGCGTTATTTTTCGGCTGCGCAGTATTTATTGGCTACAGCAAGTTAAAAACGGTGAAAAACATCGAGGGCTCACCAAAAGACAACAAATTAGATTACACAAAAATAGAAACAGTTAGCTAAGGGGAAACCAACATGACAACAAGACAAACACTACTCGCAACAGTGTTGCCACTGGCACTACTATCGACATCAGCGATGGCTGATTTATCGACTACAGTTACTCTGGCATCAGATTACACTTTTAATGGTGTGAGCCAAACGCAAAATGATCCTGCTATTCAAGGTAGTCTAGACTATGCGTTTGCAGACTCTGGTATGTATGTGGGTACGTGGGCCTCAAATGTAGATTTTGGTGAGGGGACAGATATTGAATGGGATGCGTATTTCGGTAACTATGTTGAACTAAATAGTGCTCTTAGTGTTGATTATGGTATTGCTTACTATTCATATCATGGTGAAGGTCATTCAAGCGATGGTAATTACCCTGAGGTTTATACTAAATTTGGTTATGCCAGTAGCTTAGGACAAACGGAGCTTAACTTTTGGTATAGCTGGGACTACTTTGGTTCTGGCGCAGGGCATGTTATTTCTATGTTAGCGCATACCTTTGAAATTGCACCAAACCACGCAATCCGTGCCAGCTTTGATATTTCAAATTCACTGGATGGTGATAAGTACACATGGGATGGCAGTGATAAGTCATATAACCACTATCGTATTGCTTATCAAACAAGCTTTGCAGGTTTTGACTTTGAGCTTGCCGGTGAAAATACCAGCCTGGATTGGGATACCGCAGACGAGCGCATTGTTGCGTCTATCTCGCGTAGCTTTGATTTATAAATACAGTTTTATAAGTAAAGCTTTAATAACGAAATGGCTAACCTTGGTTAGCCGTTTTTCTACTTAATAACTAGATTTCTTCGCCTTCATGCTGCATCGCTAAATCATCAAGCTCAGCAAGGGTGTAATCAAAGCTACTATTATCGACTGCATAGCGTATTTTTACGCCGAAACCACCTTGGCAAAGACTTGCGGTGACTTTAGCCACTGACCAGTGTTTAAGCTTGTTTAAAAACCGATTAGCGGTTTGCTGTGAGTCAAAGCGGTAACTGATTTGCGATTCCATCTCTTTACTAGCCTACAAATTTTTCCGAGAGTGTATGAAATTGCCTCGATTAAATCAATTGCTCGTTAAAGAATGCAAGTGTACGTTGCCATGAAAGCTCAGCTTGTTTTTCATCATAACGCGATGTGGAATCATTATGAAAACCATGATTCGCCTTTTCATACATGTGCATAGTATAAGGCACTTGGTGGGCTTTTAAGTCACTTTCGTATTCTGGCCAAGTATCATTCACGCGTTTATCGAATTCAGCTAAGTGGACAAGTAATGGTGCTTTTATGTTTTCTCTAAGCTCTTTAACAGCAGGGGTGCCGTAATAGGGGACGCCAGCATTAATGAGTTGGCTCTCAACAGCTGCGAGGTAGTTAACCATATAACCGCCAAAGCAAAAGCCTACCGCACCTAGTTTGCCATTACTGTTTGGATGTTCTTTTAAGTACTTTGCGGCGGCCACGAAATCGTGTTGGATTTTTTCTCTGTCCATTGAGCGCTGCATAGCACGCCCTTCATCGTCATTACCTGGATAACCGCCAAGTGGGTGCAATGCATCTGGGGCAAAGGCAATAAAACCCGCTTTAGCAAGGCGGCGTGCAACATCTTTAATGTAAGGGTTTAAACCTCTATTCTCATGGATCACTAATACGATAGGATGCTTGTCAGATAAGTTGGCGGGCTCAACTAAATAGCCTTTACCTTCACCGTGACCTTTGAATGAATTGAAGGTTTTATAACTGGCTTTGATATCAGGATCATTAAAGGAGACTTGTTCAGCTAATGCATAGTTTGGCAACAAGGCACTACTGAGAACAGCCATTGAATAACCTAGTGCAACTAGGCCGCCTAGTTTTTTCATAAAGGTACGACGGTCTATCAAGCCATGGGCGTATTCATCGTACCAATCAAATGCTTCTTGAGGAATGTGACTACTATGTTGGTTACTCATTGTTAACTCCTTTATAATTGTGAGTATCAACATAGCTTAAAAAACAATCAATTAATAGCGCGGTTTTTTGTTTCAATTAATACATCAATGAAATGGCGATGCCAAATAGCTTTAAACGCTTTATTGAATAAATACAAAAAGATGAGTGGCATTAGCAATAGCTTGAGAATGAGTAATGATAATAGGTTAAGAAAGTCGATAAAAAGATCTTCAACGGCCGCAACCATATTTCCTATCCCTGTGGTAACGGTGTCGATAATTTTACTCACTTTACTCGCATCATTTGTGTTGAGTTGCTCATTTATTTCCACGAGTTGCTGGTTTAGCGCATCTTTTTCTTGATTAAGTGTCCCTTGTTGAGCGGATAAAGCGTGTAGCTTAGTTGTTATTTGCTGCTTTTTAGCGAGCAGCGGTTTCGCTTGTTCAAGTTCAGTAAACGTTAAACGCTCAGAAAGGCTGCGTGTTGACTGAATAGTGTCAATCTGGGAATCCAGTTCTGCCAGTTGCTGTTTTAACTCAGTCGCTTGCTGGTGGTTTGTTATCTGTTGTTGATTCAAGCCATCGAGTTTATCGAACACGGCTTGCTTTTGACTATCAACTTTAGCTTTGAGTTGTGCTGATAATGCTGAAGTTTGTGTAGCATTAGCGCTGACAGTATCAACTTTTTCACTGACCAGTTGGCTTTGTGAGTTAATTTGTTCATCTAAAAAAACTTGGCTGATAAGTCCTGTGCTTAGAACGATAGCGGGAACGAGAAAGCGAATTAAAATAAGGCTTGCTAGAAGTTTGTGGCGAAGATTTGGATAGATATTGCGCCATTCACAAAAAAGGTAAGCAATGACTGAAATAGTAAATACGCTATTAAAAATCACACCAGATGAGATCGTGTATAAAATTCGCTGTAAAAATAGTGAACCTATTGCAAGGCGCATAGCATCCGACATGTATTCAGCCAGATCATTAACAGGGTCAAGTAGTTGTGCTGGCTGAATACTCGCAATGCCAATGCCCACTTCGGCAGATTGTAATAACGAAATAGCGGCGTTAACTGTACGAGACGAGGCATACACCACGGTTGACTGCACTAAAGCGCTATCGATAAAACTCATGATATAATGTTGGAACTGCTCTAACCAGCACAGTAACAAGAGTACAAAAAGACCTAAATACTTTATAATGTGCTGTTTACTGAGCATACTACCCCCGAAGTTTAAATACCTGACTCACGCTACACCAATTATGACTAAGATTGAATTATTTTAGGTATTAACTGTCAATGAATAGCTATTAATCTTTGTTGAGAAAATATGAAAGAATCTGCATCAATTGGACAGTGCCGCGCTGAAGATTTAGACCCTGTCCAAGACTTAGGGCGTTTAGTGTCTTATTTACGCTCTAACTTAGTTACGCATCTTGATAACGCTCTTGAGGATAAAGAGCTAACATCAGCTCAATATATTGTGGTGGTATTACTTGCACGAGGTAAAGTAAACACCTTAGCTGAGCTATGTGAGCACATGGTATATGACCGTGGGGCCATGAGTCGTTTAATCACTCGCCTAGAAGATAAAGGGTTAGTCGCTAAGAAACAGTCAGTTGAAGATAGGCGTTCAACTCTTTTATGTCTTACAGAGAAAGGCCAACAGCTTTACCCTGAAATTTTACCCGCAGTTAATGAGATCTATCGAAAAGCGCTCGTTGGCTTCTCTGAACTAGAGCAAAACCAACTCGCCAGCTTGTTGTTTAGAGCAATTCATAATTTAAAAGCATAAATTTCTCTAAGCGGTACATTGTCGCCGCTGACGCGTTTTGATAATATAGTTGCCTAGGCATTTAATTTTAACAAGTGACAGGTTGCTATGTTCGAATCATCTTTGCTCGCGCAGCTTCGAGCCCAATTCCCAGCTCATCAATTTAGCCATGAAAGCTTGTCTATTGTTCATACCGGTCGGTTCGCTAATGCCATTGTTTATCGTTACAAAGACACGCAATTTGATCTTATTATCAAAGACTTTCAGCATAGTCCTTGGTGGATAAGAAAAACCATTGCGCCGCTTTTTATTAATCAAGAGTACAAGGGACTTGCACGGCTACAAGATGTCGATGGGGTGGTAGATAATTTTTGCCGATTATCGCCAATTGCTATTGCTTATGACTTCATTGAGGGCACACCACTTAGGCAGCTTGCTCAACAGCAAGAACATTTGCCAGCTAATTTTTTCAAAGACTTCGAACGTACGGTAGCGAAAATGCATCGTCGTGGTGTAGTACATCTTGATTTACGTAATCTGGGTAATGTGATTTGCTCAAAAGAGGGTAAGCCTTATATTATTGATTTTCAGTCGGCGATTCGTTTTTCACGCTTTCCGCGTTGGTTACAGCGTTTTATGCGTGGTGCTGATATGAGTGGGGTTTATAAAGCGTGGCAAAAATTGGCCGGTGACTCATTACCACAAGCGAAGGCTGATTATTTACATGACTTTAATCATGTGCGTAAACGTTGGATTTTTAAAGGCTACCCTTTGCATCGTGCGTATATATGGTGCAGTGGCGTGATGACACAAATATTAAATTCTGAGTTTATTCGCAGTATTTTAGAGCGATTTTAAAAAGCGCGTTTTCACGCGCTTAGTGGGGAGAACTAGTATTTAGGCCAGCCATTAGCATCCCAATTTAGGGTGCTGATGAGCAATTTGGGTGTGCCATTATCACCTGCATCATAGGCATGACGAACAATCACATCGGTATTTAGAATATCTTGTCCACCAGGACCCACCCATTGGTTATTCCCAGCATCAAGAATGCTACCACCACCCGCTAACATGTTATTACCATTTTTATCAAGGTACGGACCGCGAATATCGGTTGAGCGACCATATGCAATGCGGTATGTACTATTCGTGCCATCACAGCATTTGCCTACCGAAACAAACAAATAGTAGTAGCCTTGGCGATACACTATGGTAGGCGCTTCGATACCACCTGAGCGACTTGCTAATGAGTAGATTTGACCAAATGGTTTCATTGTCATTGGGTTAATACGGGTCAATTTAATACCCGTATTCCACGAGCCAAATGCGAGCCAAGGCGCACCATCTTTTGCCACCACCAGATCTGGGTCGATGGCATTGTAATTATTGCTATTGGTGGTGTTGATCACTAAGCCATCGTCACGCCAATTGCCTGTGGCAACACTGCTTGCTGAGGTAAGACCAATAGCACTGACACGAGATCCGAAGGTTGAAATAGCATAATACAGCCAGCTGCGACCATTGTAGCTTTTTAATTCAGGCGCCCAGACATCAATTCCGTCATGATCAGGCACATAGTTACTCCACCAACTTAAACCATTTGAAAAAATTGGCAGCGCATCATTCCAATCAACGCCATTGCTTGAGTATTTACCGTAAATGCCTGGGCCTGTTTGAAATATCCCCCAAGTGCCATTCTCATAGCCAATAGTTGGATCGTGGGTAACTAAATTGCCAGTGAGTGGCCAATGATCAGCAGCACCATTGGTGGTGGAGGGATCAAAGGGAGTGGATTCAACATTGGCAAGTTTGGTGAGTTGCCATTGCTGTGCATCGCTGCCGTTGTAGCTCCACTGACTAATGTTCGCGCCATCGTTACCATCGAACCCATATAAGTCGAGAGCCTTACCACTGTTTAAGTTAATAAAGCTGACATAACCGCTGCCTTCATCATTAATTTGCCAGTGTTGGCTAGCAATGTTTGCATATTCATACTGCACCACATTACCGCCATCGGCAGTTGAGAAATCAAACACCTCGAGTGCCTTACCACTGTTTAAGTTAATAACCGAATAGTTGCTGCCACCTATGTTGGTGATTAACCAGCGCTGGGTGTCGTGATTAGTGTCAGCCCACTGACTAACATTCGCACCATCATTGGTTTGCGCGCTAGCGACTTCTACAAACTTAGCGCTGTACTTTGATTTAATCGTGTATACACCATTATCAATCGCGTAGGCACTGGGAAGTACCAGTGTTGTTGCAAAGCTGAGCGCAGCAAGCGCTTTTTTTGAAAGTATCATTGTGTCTCCAAATCATTGTTATTGAGCTTTCCTTGTGTGTTTAGCTCCTTGGATGAGTTCTGATCAACATCAATTGAATGCATTGATGTTAATGAAAACTATTTATAATACTTTATTATATTATTACTTTTGTAAAGATGTTGAGTGAAAATAATTAACAAAAATTTTACTTTTGATTGTTTTGGAGGAGATAAAGATTTTTTCAGAGATACAAAAAAGCCACTGAGTGAGTGGCCTTTCAGATATTATTGAGTAATAAACTGGCTGGGGATATCCCATTTGAGGGTATGCAGTTGGCCTTGCCAAGTTTGTATGGTGATCCACAGTTTATCATCTGCTGAGATGGTTTTAGGAGCTATCGCGTGGGCATGCTGACCGTGATTGGTGCCATGCATTATGCCTTCTTCATCTTTTGCAAATTCTGTCAGCGGTAAAGGTGATTGACCAATATTTAAATATGCCTGACGAACATTGCTTATGTCACCTTGATTAAAAGCAATAAAGAAATCTTTAACATATTCATTGTGGTGTGAGTAAGGTGCATCTTCATTCAGTGGCATTGGCGCGATTTTAAATTCGCCTGCTTGTTGCTCTTGCCAAAGTGCAGGAAACTGAGGGTTCAATGATTGATAAATAAACCACACAGGCAAAGCCAGTATCACAGCATGCAAAATATACTTTTTACGTTGCCACCAAGTCGCTTGTAAACGAGCCATTAGTTTGCCTCCTGAACGTTATTTACTGGTGCAGCTTGGCGCGCTTTTACTGGTTTATTATTAACTAATTTAGCGGCATACATCATAAAGCCAGTGATCGACATACCACTTAAAATCAAACCAAAGATAAACCAAATAATCTTTGTCCACAGGCCGCCAATATTACCGTAGTGAAGTGGATCAGTAATATGCGACAGGGTTTGTAGTCCCGACATAGTCTCAGGGCTCTTACTTGCTGCAATTTCACCAGTCCAAGGATTGATTGACGTTGAGTAAGCGTAATTATCGTAGAAAATAGTATCGCCACTGCCCATGATGTTAAACATGCCACGGTTATGCTCTGGTAGCATCACATAGCTAGGTTTGAAATCAGGGTATTTCTCTTTGGTAATTGCCAGTGCCGCTTTTAAGTCAGTAGGCGGTGTTTGTTTATTCGCAGGTAAAGTTGACACCGCCACCAAAGGTGCATGCTCTTCTATGTCTATTTCGTTATGCCACATGATGGCTTGCACTAAATACCACAGGCCTGTGAGTGCCATTATTGCCATAAACCAAATTGACCAAACGCCACTAAGGGTATGTAAGTCTTTAAGGAAGGTTTTTTTACCTTGGTTAAAACGTAGCTTTGGCTGACTAAATGCGCGCCAAAAGTTTTTATAAATCACTAAGCCTGTAATCAATGCACCTAAAATGACAAACGCCATGGCGCTGACTAAGTAGTAACCTATGCTGTAGCCTTCTTGCCAAGGAAAGAATAACCAGCCGTGTAGGGTACGCATAAATTCGATGAAAGAAATACTGTCATTAACCGCTTGTACTTCACCTGTGTATTGATTGACGTAAGCCACTGCGTAAGGTTTGTCGGTATCTGTGAAAATAACTGCATTAACCAAGTAAGGCTCATAGGTGAGCACACTCATTACATCGGCGGTTGGGTAAGCTTTTTCTACGCTATTGATAACTTGATCAACCCCAAGAGTTGGTAAGTCATTTGGGTTGTTTGCGCGTGCTTCACTGTTAGAGAGCCAAGTAAGCTCATGGCTTATTACAGATACAGTGCCTGTGACACAGATAAAGCAAAATAGCACCCATACTGGGAGCGAAAACCAACCGTGTAGTTGGAACCAAAGACGTTTACTCATGGTAAAAATAGCCCGACCTTAATTGATGATAGTAATTGTTATCATTTAAATTGTACTACAATCTTTTGAACAAACACAATCTCTGTCGACGAGCTGTGAAAAAGGCGCCTTAAGCGCCTTTATCATTAGTTTGATTGAGGGTAACAATCCGTTGTGGGAAGGGTATTTCGATATCCGCCCCTTGGATTGCCTTAAATACATTGCGGTTCACTGCTAATTTGGTCTCAATAATTTTGGTGGTTGGCACCCAAAAGCGATAGCTTAAGGTGACACCACTTTCGGCAAATCGCTCAATACCGACTTGTGAGTGTGGTGTATCGGCAACCAGTTCATGATCGTTTAAAACGGTCTCGATCAGCTCAATAGCCAAGTCAGCATTTGCATCATAAGCTATATCAATTTCGCCTTTTACGAGTGAATAGCTGAACGAGTTATGCAGAATTTCACCAACAATATGTTTGTTAGGAATGGTGATTTCGACTTTTTCTTCGTTGATCAAAATAGTGTAGCCGAGCTCAATCGTTTTAACTTGCCCGCTCACCCCTTTTACTTCAATTGTATCACCTACTACAAAAGGCCGCGTTGCAATAATCGCAAGCCCTGCACCATAATTTGAAAGCATTCCTTGTAGTGCTAAACCTGCACCTAATGAAGCGGCACCTATTGCAGCCACAAAGGGAGTCACACTGATGCCTATTTTACCCAGTGCAATAATAAGAAACATGATGATCAGCAAGACTTTGATAACATTGCTGATAAAGTTTGTGAGGGTGATATCTATATTGTGGCGTTGCATTAAGGCTGCCACCATATTTGATACTTTTTGTGAAATCCACAAGCCAAATACCAAAATTAAGATCGCACCCACTATTTGCATGCTGTAGGTCACTAAATATTCGGTGATCAGGTTATAGTATTTTTCCACTTGTTGTAATTCTGCGTCAATCATGGCTTTTCCTAACAAGGTTTACTGCTGGTCATTACTATATCAGATGTTGAATGGCGGGGTAGAGTAAGGGGACGATTAAAGCGCTTAATAGCGCACTCAATGCCATAGCTACAGATGCAAAAGCGCCTGCCTTCGGTTGCTCTGTTATCAGAGAAGCAGTGCCAATAGCATGACAAGCAGTGCCAATTGCGACACCTTTAGCTTGTGCATTTTGTATATTTATTAGCGAGAAAATTAAATTACCGAAAATCGCCCCAAGTACCCCAATAAAAATCACCATTGCCGCTGCTAAAGAAGGAATACCGCCAAGTGCATTGGTGACCAGTAAAGTGATAGGAGTGGTTACTGACAAGCTAGCCAAGGATGCACTAAGTTCTGCAGGCGCGGCAAACAAAGCGCAAATAATCGACGCAACCAGCGTGGCATTGATTACCCCTAAACTGCAACTTATCAGAATTAACAGTAGATTCTTTTTAACATGTATAAATTGCTGATAAAGCGGTAGCGCTAAAGCCACAATCGCGGGTTCAAGTAACCAACTTAGCACTTTAGTGTGCTCAGCGAATGGCGCGTAGGGGAGTTTGAATATCATTAAACATGCCGCAATTAGCACAATTGCCCAGCAGACAGGGTTGGTGAGTGCTTTTGCAATAGCATGGTGTGTTTTAGCGTTTAAAAAACGCAGCGCTAGGAAAAGAGCAATAACTAATGGAACGCTTAACCACCAAAAGCTAGCTGTCATTTTCACGCCCCTTAAAGTAGGCGATAACAGAGCCGATCAATATAACGCTTGTCAGTGGCACAACAATAAAGATAGTCAGTAATAAAGGCCAGTGCTCAGCGATTAAACCTAAGTGTTCAATAATCCCGACCCCCGCAGGGATAAAAAATAATGGCATATAATTGAGTACAGGGCTGGCTGTGGGCTTTAAATGGTGCTCTTTAACTATACCTGTTAAAAGTAATACGAGTAACAAGACCATACCGAGTAATGGAGCTGGAAAACTGCTATCAAACAAAGCCGTTAAATACTTAGCAACGGCTAAACAAGCAAGAATAATGGCGCTACTGATTAGGTATTTCATGAGTCAGGATAATTGCGAATAAAGTACAACTACATCATACCCTTGTCTGCTGTACTATGCGACTTTAGCTTACCATGATTTAGCATTATTAAATTGAATATCTTCAGCGCCTTTGGCTTTCGCAATCGCCTTTTTGGTATTCGGATTCATTAGTAAGCGAATTTGGCTCCAGGTTTCTTTAGCAAGAATTTTACGTTGCTGTGAGCGATAGCTTTGCTGAGTAATGCGTTTAATTGCTGCTAGGGTATCCGGCGAGCGCGCCATCAATGTTTCAAGTACAGCATCGGTTTGTTTATCAACATCGTCAGTGAGTTGCGTAACCAAGCCATATTCTTTAGCGTCTGCAGCCGAAACAGGCCCTGCATGGCTTGCCAGCCAAAGTGCCTGGTCACGTTTCATTAAGCCAGCAAGCACAACGTTAGCCCCCATATCAGGGCACAAACCCCAGCGAGCCTCCATAATTGCTAACTTTGCGTTTTTATCGACAATACGATAGTCAGCCCCGAGCGCGATTTGCATACCGCCGCCAAAGCAATGCCCGGTAATTTTAGCTATCACTGGAATACTTAAGTCTTGCCAACCTAACACCACTTTTTGCGCGAGGTTTTGGTTTCCTGGTAACCATTTGAATAATAGTTTGATGATATTGCTCGGCTTTTTCATTACCGCAGCAACATCAAGTCCAGAGCAAAAGTGCTCGCCTTCGCCAGAGATAACCACAGCACGCAAACTGCGATCGTTTTTAATTTTTTTGATCACGTTTGAAAGCTCCACAAACATAGCAAAACTGAGTGCATTTTGTTTTTCGGGACGGGCAAGGCTAACCCAAGCGACCTGTTGTTTTATTTCTAGTTTTATCATGGTAACTCCTCTGACCTGTTTGCTAGAGCTTACGAACTAATCACATGTATGT
This sequence comes from Pseudoalteromonas sp. CF6-2, assembly GCF_021729425.1. NCBI lineage: Bacteria > Pseudomonadati > Pseudomonadota > Gammaproteobacteria > Alteromonadales > Pseudoalteromonadaceae > Pseudoalteromonas > Pseudoalteromonas sp. CF6-2. Next base: position 2,632,538 of record NZ_CP091442.1, on the reverse strand, counting down.
AAAGAAATGCTGATGTGTGACAAAGAATTAGGTAATTTATTAAAAAAGAGTAACTTCGTCATATATTTGGTTACAAATTGATGTATATTTTTAAAACAAAGAGGCTGGTTTACAGCTAGTTCGGTTTTGCGATTAATAAGATACTGCTGCAAATTTTCGCAAAATCCCATGACACGACTAGACTTAGCTTTAAGTCGCGCTACAAGGAGTAAAAATATGCTGATGCGCAATACACAACGCATGCAAAAGCTATCAACTGAATCTATAACAACAACAGTATATGCATTGGCATTAAGTGTGGTACTTACAGGTTGTTCAGATGACAAGTCTCAGCAGCAAGCAACACCCCCCCCTGCTGTCTCTGTATACAATGTGAATACACAAGAGGTCGGTAACTACCGTGAATTTGTAGCACGAACCGAGGCATTTCAAGAGGTTAAAATTAGAGCGCGAGTTGAAGGCGAGCTTATTGAGCGTCACTTTGACGAAGGTTCGTCTGTTGAAAAAGATCAGTTATTACTTCGTATTGACCCTTCAGAGTATCGTTCAACGGTCACTGAAGTTGAAGCTGATTTAAAAAGCCGTATCGCAGCGGCCAGTGCAGCTGAGCGAGATTTAAAGCGCGGCAAAGATGTTGCGTCACAAGGGTTTATTTCACAATCTGACCTCGACAAATTAACGACCAATTTTGAGCAAGCAACTGCGGCGGTTAAAGCGGCAGAAGCAGAGCTTGAAAAAGCGAAGTTAAATTTAAGCTATACCGAAATTAAAGCGCCATTCAGTGGGCGCATTGGCAAAGTAAATTATGATGTTGGCAATATTGTGGGGCCATCATCAAATGAACTTGCAGAGCTGACTGATGTTAACCCTATCTATGTGAGTTTTCAGGTAGAAGAAGCAGACTACATTAGTTATCGTCAACAGCACCAGACACCGTCAGGTCGCGACCCGCGAGATGTACCAATAGATTTAACACTACGCTTACCCAATAATTCGACCTTTCCTGCAAAGGGGGTATTAGATTTTGCTGATACTAAAATTAACCGTAATACTGGTACGGTTGAACTTAGAGCCTCATTTGATAACCCCGATGGTATTGTGATGCCAGGGTTATTTGTCACTTTAATCGTAGAGAGTACCAATAAAAAAGAACTTGCACTGATCCCACAAGTCGCCGTACAAGAAAATCAACAGGGTAAATTTGTACTGGTTGTTGGTGATGATAACAAAGTCGCTATGCGTATTGTTGAACTTGGCCGCCGCATTAATGCCATGTGGGTGGTTGAATCAGGTCTTGAAGCTGGGGAAAAGGTGATTATTGAAGGCCTGCAAAAAGTACGGCAAGGTGCAGAAGTTAAGGCTGTGGAAAAGAAAGTAGATGCCACAACAGGCACTATTTCTAATAAAGCAAACTCTTAGGAGTATGAGATGATTAGTAAAACATTTATATCTCGCCCTAAGTTTGCACTGGTTATATCTATTGTTATTACGATTGCGGGCTTAATATCGATGGCTTTATTGCCGGTTAATATGTACCCGCAAATTACCCCGCCACAAGTACAAATCACGGCCAGTTACCCTGGTGCAAGTGCGCAAATAGTCGAAGAGTCTGTTATTAGGCCCATAGAAGAGCAGGTTAATGGTGTTGAAGATATGATGTATATCGAGTCAACTTCATCTAATAACGGCACGGCCAACATAACTGTTTACTTCAAGGTTGGCACTGATACGGACATAGCACAGGTCAATGTGCAAAACCGCGTTGCACTGGCTGAGTCAGGCTTGCCTGAAGAGGTGAAACGTCAAGGAGTGTCAGTAAAGAAAAAATCAAGCTCAATGCTTTTAGGTATTAACCTGTATTCAAGCAAAGATAATATTGATGCTATTTTTCTAAGTAACTACGCGACAAATTATTTAACTGAGCCTTTAGGGCGTATCAATGGTGTGGCCTCAGCGGAGGTGATGGGGGAGCAGACGTACTCGATGCGATTATGGCTGCGCCCAGATAGAATGGCTTCTTTAGAGTTGACGGTGGCGGAAGTACAGGCTGCGCTACAAGAGCAAAACACCATAGTGGCTGCGGGTAAGTTGGGGGCGGCACCAACAGGGCCTAGCCAGCAATTTGAATACTCAATTCAGGCGAAGGGGCGTTTAAAGACACCAGAAGAGTTTGGTCAAACCATTATTCGCGCAAATAAAGATGGTAATTTTGTGCGTTTAAATGATATCGCGCGCATTGAAATGGGTGCTGCAAGTTACAGTACGACCGCCAAATTAAACCAGCAAGATACTGCGTTTATTGTTATTTATCAGCTAACTGAGGCGAATGCGACACAAGTTGCCACCGATGTTAAAGCGCGTATGGAGGAACTAGCAAAGCAGCTACCTGATGGTATTGAGTACTCAATTCCCTATGATACGACTGAATTTATTAATCGTTCTATTGAAGAAGTAGTAATAACACTTGTACAAGCCGTTGGTTTGGTTATTTTAGTGGTGTTTTTGTTTTTACAAAATTGGCGCGCAACACTGATTCCTACCGTTGCGATTCCGGTGTCTTTGGTGGGTACCTTCGCATTTATGATGATGATGGGTTATTCCATCAACCTAATTACGCTATTTGGTTTGGTGCTGGCCATCGGGATTGTGGTTGATGATGCGATTATCGTTATCGAAAATGTTGAGCGGATCCTAAAAGAAGAAAAACTACCGATAAAAGAAGCCGTTACCAAAGCAATGGAGCAGGTATCAGGCCCCATTGTTGCAACCACCCTTGTGTTATTAGCGGTATTTGTGCCTGTTGGATTTATGCCAGGGATCACCGGAGAGCTTTATAAGCAATTCTCCGTAACGATTTCATTCGCTGTACTTATTTCATCTGTTAATGCACTTACTTTAAGTCCTGCGCTGTGTGCTTTGCTATTAAATGAAAAAGCCATGCAGCCAATAAAATGGCTAGCTCCTTTTGAAAATGTGATCACACGCTCAACCAGCGGATATAGCAAAGTAATTAATTTTATCTTAAAGCGTTCTGCGCGAATGGCACTTTTCGCTGTGGTAATTTTTGCTGCCGCAGGGTGGCTTGTAAAAACGGTTCCCACAGGGTTTGTACCCGCAGAAGATCAGGGCTTTTTGTTTGTTGATGTGCAGTTGCCAGATGCAGCAGCAAGTAATCGTACTCAAGAAGTGATGCATAAATTAGGGGATATTGTAAAAAATGAGCCCGCAGCGACTGATTTTATTGCTGTCTCTGGGTTTTCGTTGCTAGGGGGGGCAGGTTCAAATAATGCATTAGGCATTGTGATTTTGAAGGACTGGGAAGAGCGAACTAGTTCTGAGCTCGGCTTACGAGCTGTGTTGACTCGTTTAATGGGGCAATTTTGGGCGATGCCAGATGCGCAGATAATGGCATTTAATCCGCCATCAATTCCAGGTCTAGGTACTAGTGCAGGTTTTGAGTTTAGGTTACAAGATAGTGAAGGGCGTGAGCCTGCTGAGCTTGCTCAGGTATTAAATGGACTTATTTATGAGGCAAATCAGCGTCCGGAGCTTTCTAATGTTTACAGCACATTCAGAGCAAATGTACCGCAATACTTTTTAGAGGTTGACCGTAATAAGGCCAAGGCTCAAGGCGTGGCCCTTAGCGATATTTTCTTAACTTTACAGGCACAATTAGGATCATTGTATATTAATGACTTTAATCAATTTAGCCGCACATACAGAGTGATCATGCAGGCGGAAAGTCGTTTTCGTCAAAATCCAGCAGACTTACAATACTACTATGTGCGTAATGATGAAGGTGCGATGGTGCCGCTTACTACACTTGCTAAGCTTGAGCCAATCCTTGGCCCAACCAGCTTAACGCACTTTAACTTGTATCGCAGTGCGAGTATTAGCGGACAACCTGCAGCAGGTTACTCAAGTGGTGATGCGATAAAAGTCATGCAAGAATTAGCTGAGCAGTTGCCAACGGGTTATGTTTATGAATGGGCAGGGCAATCTAAACAAGAAATAGAAGCCGGTAATGTTGCACCGATTCTATTTGGTTTAGCGGTTGTTTTTGTTTACTTATTCTTAGTCGCACAATACGAAAGTTGGACGATTCCATTTTCGGTCATTGCCGCCGTACCACTGGCGTTATTTGGTGCAATGCTTGCGTTGTATATAATTGGTATGGAAAATAATATTTATGCACAAGTAGGCCTTGTGTTGTTAATTGGCCTATCAACTAAAACTGCGATTCTGATCGTTGAGTTTGCTATGGAAGAACGCTCAGCGGGTAAAGGGATCCTCGAAGCAGCATTAAATGCGGCTAAAATGCGTTTTAGAGCGGTGTTAATGACAGCCCTCTCGTTTGTGCTTGGCGTATTACCTTTGGTATTTGCAAGCGGCGCAGGCGCTGGAAGTCGAATATCACTGGGTGTAACAGTGCTGTTTGGTATGTTAGCTGCTACGATATTTGGTACATTGTTGGTGCCACTATTTTATACCCTTGTGCAAGGGATGCGTGAAAAAATAAAAGGGCAGGCATCTTCATAGCCTAATCAGTGAAAATAAAAAAAGTCAGGGTAACCTGGCTTTTTTTTTGGTAAAACTCAAAAGAGGTTTGTTATCATAGCTTAATTCAAATATCAGAGGGTTTTGGTCATGGCTGGTCCACGCTTATACAGTGAAGAAGAAGTAACACATCAGGCGTATGATATATTTTTAGAATTGGCACCTGACAACTTAAGCGAGCAAGATATTGCTGACTTTAACGAGCACCGCGAAGAGCTCGGTTTTATTGAAGAAGGTGAACCGGATAGTCAATGGCACGATTTTGTTGCATTAGAAATTGAACCTGAGCTGTTTGTGCAAGTCTTAGTAGGACTTGAATTTGATAATCAAGATATTCTGTTTGCCAAAATTTTAATTAGCCGAGATAAAGATGCGCCTTTTTGTCATATTCTTTGGAAAGATAGCGAATAAATTTTCCGCCGATGTTTGATTTAACCCCGAGTTGCTTTTATACACTAAAACGTGCACTTTTAGTCGCTTTTATGCTGGCTAGCTGGCAGGTTGCTGCCGTTGATCCATTTGAAGATTTTCATGAGTATGGTCAGCTATCCGAAGAAGAAATCCATAAAATTCATAAGGGCGAGATGCTTTATGGAGATATGGAATTTGGTTTTATGATTAGTAGTGGTAATACAGATTCAACTAGCTTTAAATATAAAGGTAATCTGTATCAGGATTTTGAGAAATGGCGTAATCAATTCAAAATAGACACCCTATATAAACGAGACCGTAATGACGAAACTGGCGATGATGAAGTCTCGGCTGATCGAATCTTTATATCAGCACAAGGTAACTACAAGCTAAACGTTAAAAATGAATCGTTCTTTATTTATGCGGATTATGAAGAAGATGAATTTAGTGGCTTAGAGTTTAAAAGCACTGTGGCTACAGGCTATGGCAATCGAATATACCAAGGCAGTAAGAACAAGGTTGATATTGATGTTGGGCCTGGCCTTTACCGCTCCGTTGCCGATGAAGATATGGCAACTGAAGAGGATGAAACTAAAACCGGCTACTTATTACGCTTAGCTTTGCAGTGGGAGCGCACGGTATCTGCACGCACACGTTTTAATCAAGATGTGAGTTATGAGCAATCCATGTCAGGGTTAAATTCGCGACTAAAATCAGAAACCTCGCTGATCAGCAAAATCATGGGTGATGTATCGCTTAAATTTACCTATATGTACCGTTACAATTCAAAACCAGAGGAAGACAAGCTTAAGTATGATTCAGAGCTCAGTGCCACCTTTGTTTATAGCTTTTAATTAGAGAGTTCTTTATGTATCAACATAAGCAATACGCACTATTTATCTTTATTGTTTTAGGCTGGATAGGTGGTTTTCTTGCCTTGGCATGGAACTTAATAGGTGCAGATGTGCCATTAATGGGATTTAGTGCGATTTTAGTGTTAGTGGCTTTTTTATTTCATAGCTTAACCATCAAGGTAACGGATAAAACAGTGAGCTGGGCATTTGGGCCAGGTGTGTTTGGTAAAACAGTGAGCTTTGACGACATTGAGTCAGTTAGAGCTGTTAGCAATTCATTTCGTCATGGAATTGGCTTACGTATAACTCACGATGGCTGGGTGTACAGTGTATCTGGTTTTAGTGCGGTAGAACTGGCAATGAAAGATGGTACACATTACCGTTTAGGCACCAATGATCAAGCTGGTTTACTTGCTGCGCTTAATGCGCATATAACTCAACCTGAAGCTATGCCAGAAGCAAAGGAAGAAGTGAGCGCAGAACCTGAGTAAGTGATACCCTTTTGTAGGGCATGCTATAGCTATAAAAAAAGCGCCATTGGCGCTTTTTTAGTGTTTCGTTTAGTGGCTGTGACCGCAACCACCTTCACCGTGCACATGACCATGTGCTAATTCTTCTTCTGTGGCATCGCGTACTTCAAGTACTTCAACATCAAAGTGAAGTGTAATACCTGAAAGAGGATGATTACCATCTACAATCACGTCTTCATCTTGGATTTCAATGATCATGACTGATTGATCGCCTGCATCAGTTGTTGCTCTAAATTGCATACCGACTTCAATTTCCATGCCTTCGAACATTGACTTCGGCACTGCTTGCATTAGGTCGTCGTGACGTTCACCATAGCCTTGTTCTGGCTCTACAGTCACACTGAATGTATCACCGGCTTCTTTACCGAGTAGCGCGTTTTCAAGACCTGGGATTAAAAATCCTGTGCCCACGATAAACACCAGTGGTTCACCATCGAAAGAATTGTCGATGGTATTTTTGTTATTATCCAATACTGAATAATGCATTTTTACCACTTTGTTTGCTGCTACGATCATAGTCATTCCTATTTATTCATCTTCGAGAGAGTAAGGCAGAGCTTGAATTGATAGCTCAACCTGAGGGAGGTGTTTTGCACGTAATACGTGGCCTGTTTCATTGTCATTTGGTAAGACCACAAGGCCCATAAGGGTGTGCGTTTGTTGATTATAACTTTGGCTGATAAGCTTACCTGCACGGCGCCAGTTTTCGCCCATTTGTGTTTCAAGCTCTAGTTCATCGAGTAAACCATCGGCTTTCCCTGCGACGATATACATGGCACGTTTATTTTTTCCGAGATACTTCATGCGGGCGACGGTTTCTTGCCCCGTATAACAGCCTTTTCTGAAGCTAATGCCCCCTATGGCCTGTAAATTAACCATTTGCGGTACATATTCGCCAATAGCATCTTTATTTAAAGAGGGTTCAGCGGCAGCGATTACTGCTTCTTGCCACATGCTGTCATTATCAAGTGCGGTAATATCGTCAGGTAAGCTAAAGTCATTATTTACCATCAATAATACGCGGTTATCTGCAAGCTTCAGTGCTTTGCCTCCTGCAAAATCAACAGCAGTCTGCGTATCATTAAAGTGGATATTCAATAACGTGAGGGTTGAGGTAAGATCTTCACCGATTAAGCCAATAAGCGACTTATCAGATTGCTCAATCTCAACTTGAGAGAATACAGCATACTTTTTTAATTCGCCCAAAGATTGTGCTACCTCAGGTTTAGAGCCAACTAGGTAGTAGTTATCTTGGTATGTAAATAACTTGAACACACCCCAAAGTTTACCTTTGGCATTACAGTGACCTGCCCATAAGAAGTTATCGTTACTTAGCTTATTGATATCTTGAGTAACTTGCCCGTGAAGGTATGACAGCTTATCTTTACCAGAAAGGCTAATAAGCGTATGAGATAATGGGCATGCGTAAACAGTCGACATAAAAACCTTCTTTACGATATAAGTGAGCCCTAATGATAACTTAGTTAGGGTGGCAATTTAAATAGCTGTTTATTCGATTGCAATTTGTTAAACTGCAGACAAATAAGTACGAGGTTTAAAATGACTGAAATTCACAGTAAAGAACGCATTCGTTGGGCGTGCCGCCGTGGTATGCTCGAACTTGATGTTTTATTCATGCCATTCGTTGAGCAAGCGTTTGACTCACTATCTAAAGAGCAGCAAGCTGTATTTCAACGCTTACTTGAGTGCGATGATCCTGATTTATTTGCATGGTTCATGGGACATGAAGAATGCAAAGATGCAGAGCTCAAGGGCATGGTGACGCTTATTTTAGATCGAGTTCGTGTATAGGTTTACCGTCAAAAATAACTTCTCAGACCACAAACCCTTTGTGGTCTTCTTTTGTTTTCTAGCCCTATTATTATACTTTTCTTATAGTCATATCTTATCAGAGCTTTTAGCCTGTTTTGCTTGCCTTGTTATTGGTATTGCTTGTTTCAAAAAAGTACAACAAGCACAACCTAGTGATGGAGTGATAATTTTGCAGCAATCACAGCTAGGCTTTTTTAATGAACAGTTACAACTGCAAGGTGAGATAAGTCCCAAGAGCTATGTATTTGCGAATCATGTAGTTATAAGATTAATTGGCTTTTATCAATCACACTGGCTGATTATTTCGTCAGCCAGTGTTGATGCGCTAAGTTTTTCTCGTTTGCGACGAGCGGTTATTGCAGTGCAGCAACCAGCTTAGGAGTTAAAATAGTGGGGGTTGGGTTTTCAGTTTGATTTGGGTAGTCGATTGTATAATGAAGCCCACGGCTCTCTTTTCGCTCAAGGGCGCTACGAATAATAAGCTCTGCAACTTGTACCAAGTTACGAAGTTCTAGTAAGTTATTTGTAACCCTGAAGTTTGCATAGTAATCATGGATTTCTTGTTGCAGTAATTCAACGCGATGCAGTGCGCGTTCTAAGCGCTTGGTAGAGCGCACAATGCCCACGTAATCCCACATAAATAACCTTAGCTCATGCCAGTTGTGGGTTATAACGATTTCTTCATCTGAGTTAGTGACACGACTTTCATCCCATAAAGGTAATGCTTCTGGCGCAGGAGAGGTGTCAATTTTGCTTAAAATGTCTTTTGCCGCAGCATGGGCAAACACAATACACTCAAGTAATGAGTTACTCGCCATTCGGTTTGCACCGTGAAGACCTGTATAAGCCACTTCACCCACGGCATATAAATTATCGAGATCTGTACGACCATTAAAGTCAGTCATGACACCACCGCACGTATAATGCGCGGCAGGGACGACTGGGATCGCCTCTTTCGTTATATCAAGGCCAACACTTAAGCACTTTGCGTAGATAGTTGGGAAGTGCTCAATAATAAAATCTTTGTCTTTGTGGCTGATATCTAAATAGACACAATTTGCACCAAGGCGTTTCATTTCAAAGTCGATAGCGCGGGCGACAATATCACGAGGCGCAAGCTCTTCGCGCTCGTCAAAATCTTTCATAAAGCGTGTGCCATCAGGGCGCTTTAAATAAGCACCTTCTCCACGCATCGCTTCAGTAATTAAAAAATTTTGTAATTCAGGGTGGTACAAACTTGTAGGGTGGAACTGGTTAAATTCCATATTCGCCACTCGACAACCAGAGCGCCACGCCATCGCAATACCATCACCGCTCGATACATCAGGGTTTGAGGTATATAAGTACACCTTGCTTGCACCGCCAGTTGCAAGCGCGACGAACTTAGCTGCAATCGTTTCTACTTTTTTATCTTCACAATTCCAGACATATAAGCCATGGATATGCTTTCCTTTTCTGCCAAGGCTCTTATCACCAATTAAATCAATCGCATTGTAGTTTTCTAATAACGTGATGTTAGGGTGTGCTTGTACTTGGCTGATAAGAGTTGTTTGTACAGCACGACCCGTTGCATCTGCGGCATGCAGAATACGGCGATGACTATGGCCGCCTTCACGGGTTAGGTGAAAACGTTCTTTGCCCTTTGAGTCAAACTCCATGTCAAAAGGCACACCTTGCTCAATAAGCCACTTTAAACACTTTTTAGCGTTGCTTGCAGTGTAGTGAACCGCATCACGGTCACACAGGCCACCACCTGCATCCAGTGTGTCTTCAACATGAGATTCAATGCTGTCATTTTTCTTATCAAAAACCGCCGCAATACCGCCTTGTGCATACAAAGTAGAGCCTTCTGTAAGTGCCCCTTTACTTAATACGGTTACTTTACAGTGATTAGCGAGTGATAAGGCAAGGGAAAGGCCTGCGGCGCCGCTGCCAATGATAGCGACATCAGTAATGTGATGTTTATTTTGGTTCATGTCTGTGGTCTTAGCGGTTACAATGCTCAGCTGATAGTGCAAAAGTTTGAGCAAAAAAGTTTTGATATGATATATGTATATGTACCATATTTGCTGTAGCACTATTAGTTATTTTAAATGTTATACCAATCTTATTAGATTTTTTGTCATATAAACAGTGTACTATCAACTGTTTTGCACAAATGTAGAATAGCTTTGAATTAGAATAGCTGTTGATTTTAAAGCTATTTTTGAAGTTTTACGCAAATAAGAACGGTATAACTCAATATATTTGCATGCTATCTTATAAAAAAAACATTTTAAACTGAACTTTTATATTCATCGTGCAGTCAGAGTTTGTGTAAACAATGGCGAGTATATGAATAGCAAGCAAGAATCAAACAGAGGAGTACCGGCTCGAATGAGCGAGCAGGATTTGGATTTAGCGCTAGTTAAAAGGGTCCAGCAAGGAGATAAAAACGCCTTCAACCTATTAGTTAGAAAATATCAGAATAAAATCGCAGGCTTGATCTCACGTTATGTGTCGAATCAAGGTGATGTTGCTGATGTCGCTCAGGAAGCTTTTATTAAAGCTTACCGTGCGTTACCTAACTTTAGAGGAGACAGCGCCTTTTATACTTGGTTATACCGTATCGCCGTAAATTGTGCTAAAAATTACTTAGTTGCTCAGGGCCGAAAGCCCCCAGCGAACGATGTTGATGCAGAAGAAGCTGAGTTTTATGACAGTGCAGATGCAATGCGTTCTAACGCATCGCCAGAAAATCTGTTACTCAGTGACGAAGTACGTGCTGTAATTTTTAATACAATTGATAGTTTGCCTGAAGATCTGAAAACTGCGATTACCCTTCGAGAGATAGAAGGGATGAGCTATGAAGAAATAGCCGTGGTTATGGATTGCCCCGTGGGGACTGTACGTTCACGTATATTCCGTGCCCGCGAAGCGATTGATAATAAATTAAATCCATTAATAGGTGAGTCTTAGTATGACAAAAGCAGACGTTAACAAGTTGGATAACGAACAGCTATCCGCATTACTTGACGGCGAACAGCAACTAACCGATGAAGCGATAACAAAAGATGATGTCGCGACATTTGGTCGTTATGCGATGATCGGTGATGCAATGCGTGCTGAGGCAAACAACAGCGCTTTTAACTTTGATATTGCCGACGCCGTTGCAGATGCACTTGAACACGAACCTGTCTATGCCGATTTCGCAAATAAAACAAATGCACCAAAAAGCGAAGAAATTGTGGCAGCAACAGGTACTGACAATGTTGTCGCATTTAACTGGCGCCGCCCATTTGCACAAGTTGCTATCGCAGCAAGCGTTGCAATGTTCGCGATAGTGGGCGTACAAACATTGCCGCAAAACAGTGAGTCACCTGAAAGTGACATTCCATTGCTACAAACAACCCCATTGACTGGCGTGGCATCACCGGTGAGCTACTCATCTGAACAGCCAGCGCTTGAAAATGCACAGCAAGGTTTGCGTGAGTTACAGCAGCAGCGAATTGGTGCACTTGTTCTAGAGCACCATAGACAAGCACGTGTTGCTTATTCATTAGAAAAGTCGCAAACTGAGGCCAAAGCCGAAGAGGAAAATCACTAATTTAATGAAAGTTATTACTTTTATTTTATCGCTGGTAATAAGTGCATCCGCTTTTGCCAGCGACGAAAACCCCGCCAAAGCATTATTATTAGATATGGCTAAAGCCGTTCATACCCGTAATTTTGATGCATCCTTTGTGGTCGTTAAAGGTCAAGCAATGGAGCCTTATCGCTGGTTACACGCAAAACAAGGTGATATTGAGCTTGAGCATTTAAGTTTATTGAATGGTGCTGGTCTTGAGATGGCGCGTGTGAACGATCACGTTACTTATTTTGAGCCACACTCAGAGCCTTACTCTGTCAAAACTGACTCAATTGCAGGACCAATTCCAGAGGTTTTGTTTAAAGATATTGAGCGTTTAAGTGCTCATTATGATTTCGTTCTTGGCGGAAAAGGCCGTATAGCTGGGCGTTCAGCGCAATTGGTTCGTATAGAATCAAAAGACGAGTTTAAGTTTAATTACTGGATTTGGCTTGATACTGAGTCATCATTGTTACTTAAATCTGCTTATGTTAACCACAAAGGCGAAATGCTGGAACAATTACAGCTTACTCATATCAGTGTGACGGAGCAGCCAGCTCCCTTATTGCTTGAGATGCAGAACCGTGACTTTCCAACTCCCTTACCAGTGAGTGAAATTGACAATGAAAGTACAGGTACGGCAGTTAATAACTGGAAGATTGGCTGGTTACCTGATGGATTTAAACTGTTAAAATCTGATCGCCATAAGCTTGATTTAAACAATGAGCTAACAGATTATTACTTGTATTCAGATGGCTTTGTTGAAGTCTCTGTATTTGTTCAAAGACCATTGCCAGGCAAACGTCCCAGTGGTGCGCTTTCATCGGGCGCTACCACAATCTATGTGCATAACAGTGGTAGCTTTGATGTGTCAGTTGTTGGTAATATTCCCGCTATGACAGCTAAAGCCATTGCAGAGTCGGTAGCACGACCTCTTTAAACCATGATTGAACAAACACTCACTGTCGTGTCAGTAAAAGGCACGACAGCAAATTTAGAAGCAGAGCAAAAACAAGCCTGTGCAGGGTGCAATGGCCGTTGTGGCTCACAAGTCTTTGCCAAGTTATTTGGTACCGCTAAAAAAACATTCCCATACACATTCGATAATGAGCTAAAAGTAGGGCAAAAAGTAACCTTAGCGTTGGATGATAGTCATTTAGTAAAACACGCGATGGCTGTGTATATGCTGCCTCTCTTACTTAGTTTAGGGTTCGCTTTAGCTGCTTTTGCAGTATTTTCGCTTGCTGAAGGGTGGCAAATTTTAGCAGCCTTGTTGGGAGGCTTAATTGGCTATGCGATAGCTAAATCAAGGGTTAAGAGCCTAAAACATGATATAAAAGTAATAAAAATTCATCCAATTACTATTCCTTTCACTCAAATAGATGGTGATTAAAGCCAATTAAATGTAAAATTGTCGCTTTATACACTTAGTCCATTTTATATAGAAGTTTAGAATCCAGTTTATGAAGCATATCCGTAATTTTTCGATCATCGCCCATATCGACCATGGTAAATCGACTCTCTCTGACCGTCTTATCCAAGTTTGTGGTGGTTTAACAGACCGTGAAATGCAGCAGCAGGTGTTAGACTCAATGGACATTGAGCGTGAGCGTGGTATCACCATTAAAGCGCAAAGTGTAACGCTAAATTATACAGCCAAAGATGGCGAGACCTATCAATTAAACTTCATCGATACCCCAGGGCACGTTGACTTCACTTACGAAGTATCACGTTCGCTTGCAGCCTGTGAAGGTGCGCTTTTAGTTGTTGATGCGGGTCAAGGTGTAGAAGCACAAACTTTGGCTAACTGCTATACAGCGATTGAAATGGACTTAGAAGTTATTCCTGTTCTAAACAAAATCGACTTACCGCAAGCCGATCCACTTCGCGTTGCTGAAGAAATCGAAGACATCATTGGTATCGACGCCTTAGAGGCTGTTCGTTGTAGTGCAAAAACAGGTATCGGTATTGAAGAAGTGTTAGAGGTTATCGTTAAAGATATTCCGCCACCAGAAGGTGACAAAGACAAGCCTCTACAAGCATTAATTATCGATTCATGGTTTGACCCATACCAAGGCGTTGTATCATTAGTACGTATCAAGCACGGTGAGCTACGCGCGGGCGATAAAATTAAGATCATGTCGAATGACCAAGTTCACATTGCTGATAAAGTGGGTATTTTCACACCAAAGCAAACTAACACGGGCATCTTAAAAACCGGTGAAGTGGGCTTTGTAATTGCGGGTATTAAAGAAATCCATGGTGCACCAGTAGGTGATACCATTACTTTACAACGTAATTCTGCTCCAGAACGCTTACCAGGTTTCCAACGCATTAAACCACAGGTTTATGCGGGTATGTTCCCAATTTCATCAGATGATTATGAATCATTCCGTGATGCGCTTGATAAACTGAGCTTGAACGATGCATCGTTATTCTTCGAGCCAGAAAATTCAACAGCACTAGGTTTTGGTTTCCGTTGTGGCTTCTTAGGTATGCTACACATGGAAATCATCCAAGAGCGTCTTGAACGTGAATACGATATTGATCTTATTACCACGGCTCCTACGGTAATCTATGAAGTTGAAACTAAAGACGGCGTTAAGCAGATTGATAATCCATCTGATCTTCCACCGGTCAATAATATTCTTGAGATTCGTGAGCCAATTGTTGAAGCTAACATATTAGTTCCACAAGAATTTTTAGGTAACGTAATTACGCTTTGTGTTGAAAAGCGCGGCGTACAAACTAAAATGAACTACCACGGTAAGCAAGTGGCGGTAACATACGAATTACCAATGGCTGAGGTCGTGATGGACTTCTTCGATAAGTTAAAATCAACAAGCCGTGGTTTTGCGTCACTTGATTATAACTTTAAGCACTTCCAAGCGTCAGACATGGTACGCGTGGACGTACTAATCAATGGTGAACGTGTCGATGCATTAGCCATCATTGTACACCGTGATATCGCGCAATCACGTGGTCGTCTATTAGCTGAGGCACTGAAAGATCTGATTCCACGCCAACAGTTTGATATTGCAATTCAAGCGGCAATTGGTCAGCATGTTATTGCGCGTACAACTGTCAAACAGTTACGTAAAAACGTAATTGCAAAGTGTTACGGTGGTGACGTAAGCCGTAAGAAAAAGCTTCTACAGAAGCAAAAAGAAGGTAAAAAGCGAATGAAGCAACTAGGTAACGTTGAAGTGCCGCAAGATGCGTTCTTAGCTATCCTTAAAGTTGGTAAATAATAGAAGTTAATAAAGGAATTAATGCATGGCGGGTTATTTTTCGATTTTTTTAGTGTTGTTAACGCTTGGCTCAGGGCTAATCTGGTTAATTGACCATTTTATGTTTGCACCAAAGCGTCAACAACGCATCGCCCTTGCTCAAAATGCGTCGGGCGGTGAGCTAGACGAAGAAACTGCCGCATTAATTGCGCCAGAACCAAGTATTACTGAAACGGCAAAATCAATCTTCCCGATGATCGCCGCAATTACAATTTTTCGTTCATTTATTTTTGAGCCGTTTCAGATACCATCAGGTTCGATGATGCCAACGCTATTGGTTGGTGACTTTATATTGGTTCAGAAGTACTCATATGGTATTAAAGATCCAGTATGGCGTACTCAACTTGTTGATGTTGATGAGCCAGAGCGTGGTGATATAGTTGTATTTAAATACCCTTTGGATGAGCGCGTGGATTACATTAAACGTGCTGTCGGTTTACCAGGGGATAAAATAGTTTATCGTAATAAGCATCTTTATATCCAACCTAAGTGTGAGGATGGAGCAACGCAGCAAGGTGAGTTGTTGTGTAATGAATACAATAAAATTGATATGGAAATTCTCAATAGTGACGAATTCAAGCAAGGGTCTATGAATTTAGTACGCTTAGATGAAAATCTAGGCACAGTGAATCATAACATCTTGATTAACCCTGAAGCGCTTGAAATGAAGGGCCGTTATTATCAACAACCAGGTACACGCTCAGATGAGTGGGTTGTTCCTGCTGATCATTATTTTATGATGGGTGATAATCGTGATAACAGCCAAGACAGTCGCTTTTGGGGCTTTGTGCCAAAAGAAAACCTGGTAGGTAAAGCCGTCTTTATATGGATGAGTTTTGAATTTGAAAATGGCCCAGATGACTTCTTACCAAGCTGGGTTCCAACTGGTGTTCGTTTTGAACGCCTAGGTAATATTCAGTAACGATGAAAAAAAACGTAACAGAGTTATACAAAAAAATAGGTTATACATTCACTGATCAAGCTTTGCTTGAACAGGCAATGACGCACCGCAGCCATAAAGGTCAACATAATGAGCGCTTAGAGTTTTTAGGTGATTCTATATTGAGCTTTGTGATTGCGAATGCGCTTTACAGCAAATTTCCTAAAGCGCGAGAAGGTGACTTAAGTCGCATGCGCTCAACCTTAGTGCGTGGTCAAACACTGGCTGAATTTGGTCTTGAGTTTGGCTTAGGCGATTACTTACGCTTGGGTCCTGGTGAGCTTAAAAGCGGCGGTTTTCGTCGTGAATCGACCTTAGCCGACGCAGTTGAAGCCATTATTGGTGCCGTATTCCTTGATTCAAACATTGAACAATGTGGTGAGTTAATTTTAAGCTGGTATGAATCGCGACTTGATGCAATTTCACCGGGTTTAAATCAGAAAGATCCAAAGACATTACTTCAAGAATACTTACAAGCGCGCAAGTTATCGTTACCAGGCTACACTGTTATTGATACAAAAGGTCAAGCGCACAATCAAACATTCACGGTTGAATGTATTGTTGAAGGGATGGATAGTATTATCTCAGTCGGTAGCTCGCGTCGTAAAGCGGAGCAAAAAGCTGCTGAAAAAGCCTTAAAGATACTTAAAAATGAATCTTGATGATTTAATTAGCAAAGAGCCAGCAGAGCTTGATACGCACTGCGGGATGATTGCCATTGTTGGCCGTCCAAATGTGGGTAAATCAACTTTACTTAACTACATTGTTGAGCAAAAGGTGAGTATTACCTCCCGTAAACCACAAACCACACGTCATCGTATTATGGGTATTCATACAGAAGGCAAATATCAAGCCGTGTACGTAGATACGCCAGGCTTACACGTTGACGAAAAACGTGCCATTAACCGCTTAATGAATCGTGCAGCATCAAGCTCAATTGGTGATGTGGAGCTGATCATTTTTGTGGTTGAAGGTACGCATTGGAATGACGACGATGAGATGGTACTTAATAAAGTACGTCAAAGCGGTCGCCCAGTGCTATTGGTTATCAATAAAATTGACCAAGTTAAAGACCGTGACTTAGTACTGCCGCACATGCAGTTTTTGGGCGGTAAATTTGATTTCGTTGGTATCATGCCTGTTTCGGCAAAGCAGGGAAAAAATATTGAACTCATTAAAGATGAAGTGAAAAAGCGCTTACCGCTTTGTGAATTTTATTTCCCTGAAGACTATGTGACAGACCGTTCAATGCGCTTTATGGCGGCAGAGGTGATCCGTGAAAAGCTAATGCGCTTTATGGGTGATGAATTACCGTATTCTGTTACCGTTGAAATCGAGCAATTTAAATGGCTTGATAACGGTGTATGGCAAATTAATGGTCTGATCCTCGTTGAGCGTGAAACGCAAAAGCGCATGGTCATTGGCAATAAAGGCGAAAAGCTGAAAGTGATTGGCCGTGAAGCTCGTAAGGACCTTGAAGACATGCTTGATAATAAAGTGTTCTTAGAGCTTTGGGTAAAAGTGAAATCAGGCTGGGCTGACGATGAGCGTGCACTACGTAGCCTTGGCTATGGTGAAGACTAAGTAAAGCCTACACGCCATGGATAGCGAATTCTACACAGCATACTTGCTGCATCGACGTCCCTTTAGTGACTCGCAAGTCATGCTAGATATGCTGATAGAAGGCGTTGGTCAGCTCAGAATGCTGGCTCGTATTAGTGGCCGCCAGGCCACTAAACATAAAGCACAACTGCAACCCTTCCAATCACTGCTGGTCAAGTACAGCGGCAAATCAGATTTAAAATACATTAATCACTTTGAACCCCATGATGGCCAAACTATGCTTACTGGCACCGAGCTCTATTGCGGTTTCTATTTGAACGAATTAACTAATCGTATCGTACCAATCAATGAGCCGATGGAAAGTGTTTATCATCTTTATAAGCAGCATTTAGACGAGTTATCAACCACTAAAAACCTACAAGCTGTGCTGCGCTCATACGAGTTTCAGTTACTTGAAATGCTTGGTTATGGCGTTGATTTTAGTGTGGATGCACAAGGAGATGAAATTAACGATGCAGCAAATTACCAGTACTTTGCTGAATACGGCTTTTTGTTGCATGACGACCCCCTCAGTGGCTTTTCTGGAAAGCAGTTAAATGCTATTGCTGCTCATGACTTTAGCGCACCAGATGTGTTATATATGGCAAAGCAATTAAGCCGATATCTACTTAAGCCTTTACTTGGCAAAAAGCCATTAAAAAGCCGTGAGTTATTTATTAAGTAGGCTGAAACTCAGCCATTAATCGTTGTTTTAAACAGGTAAAAAAATGAAAGATATTCTTCTTGGTGTAAACGTTGATCATATTGCCACTTTACGCCAAGCGCGTGGCACAAGTTACCCAGATCCAGCCCATGCGGCCGCGGTTGCTGAACATGCTGGTGCAGATGGTATTACTATTCATTTGCGTGAAGATCGGCGTCATATTCAAGACCGTGACGTGTATGTAATGGCAAAAACAATTCAAACACGTATGAATCTTGAAATTGCCGTAACTGATGAAATGATTGATATTGCCCTTGAAGTGAAACCGGCTTATGTGTGTTTGGTGCCGGAAAAGCGTGAGGAGCTAACGACCGAAGGCGGCCTTGACGTAGTGGGTAACTTTGAAAAAGTAAAAACAGCGACAGAAAAACTAACAGCAGCGGGTATTAAGGTGTCGTTATTCATCGATGCCGACAACGCGCAACTTGACGCTGCAAAAGCCTGTAATGCCCCTTATGTTGAAATTCATACCGGCGCCTATGCTGATGCAGAAAATGACCAAGCGCTTCACACAGAGCTTGAGCGCATTCGCAGTGGCGTACAATATGCCGATAGCCTTGGCTTAATCGTCAATGCGGGTCATGGCCTTCATTACCACAACGTAAAACCGATTGCAGCAATGCCAGAAATCTACGAGTTGAACATTGGTCATGCGATTATTGCCCGTGCAGCAATTGATGGTTTAGAAAAAGCAGTGAGCGATATGAAGCGTTTGATGATTGAGGCGCGTTTATAATTGAGCTTTAGTCACTGAGTTTTAAAACTGCTCCGCGTTT
Source organism: Pseudoalteromonas sp. CF6-2 (assembly GCF_021729425.1). Taxonomy (NCBI): domain Bacteria; kingdom Pseudomonadati; phylum Pseudomonadota; class Gammaproteobacteria; order Alteromonadales; family Pseudoalteromonadaceae; genus Pseudoalteromonas; species Pseudoalteromonas sp. CF6-2. The sequence goes on along the minus strand of NZ_CP091442.1, from coordinate 2,613,414 downwards.
TTATTTGCTCAAATAAATGATCAACTGTGCAAGCTCTGATGATAACAAGGGAGAAAGACATAGCAGGGCGATTAAATACTGGTGCTTTTTCTTATAGTTCTGCAATACTTCGTCACCCAGTGTCGATAGCTCTCCCTTTTTAATTGAATGAAAAATAACGGAGTTTGGTTTCTCCTTCATTAACTTTGCTTTCTTGTTATATTCGTGCCATTGCTGTGTGTAGTTAGTCTTTACGTAATTATTAGCGACTTTACTTAGCTTAGTATAAAGATGAAAAAACCAAGCGAGCGAAACCGCACTAAAGACGATAAGTAAAACAAAATACATAACAGTTTCCTTATGAAATTCACATTTAGAGCATGCAGTCGAATGCTGTTATCCTTGCTGCTCAGTCATTCCCGCATCATTTAACAAGTTATTTAGCTCATCAATCAACTCAAATAACTCAGGCTCAATGTAATTTAGGTCACAATCACTTTTCAGTGAGGTTTCTAGCGTTTCAGCAAGTGATTTTAGCTTAGGTACACCGGTGTAGCAGCATGCACCATGGAACTTATGAACAATGCTAAGTACATGTTCACAGTCTTCTTTTTCAATTGCTACATTAAGAAGGCGCAGAGTTTCCGGCACACTTAGTAGCAGCATATTAAGCATTTCGAGTGCGAGCTCTTCTTTGCCTCCTGCACGTTGTAGCGCGAGCTGCCAATCTAGGCGTGTACTTTCAAACGGAGGCTCCGATTGAGCTGTAACTGTTTTGCTCCGTTCTCTATTAATAGGCGACTGCGGACTGTGATCGCTGATTATTTGTTTTAACATGTCTTCATCAATTGGCTTGGTTAAATAACCCTTAAAGCCATCTTTGAGAAGTTGTTCTTTTTCACCGCTCAAAGCATGCGCTGTGACAGCAATGATTGGGGTATCTTCATTGAGTGAAGATTCACGAATAAGTTTGCATGCTGTAATGCCATCCATAATAGGCATTTGGATGTCCATAAATATTAAGTCGTACTTATGGCTTTTACTCAAGCTATAAGCTTGCGAACCGTTATGTGCTGTATCTATAAGTTCTATTTGCTCTTCAAGTAGGGTGCAAATAAGTTTTAAGTTAGCGTCGTTATCGTCAACAACCAGTACTTTTAGCGGCAATAACTTTTCATCGCCTTGTTCGATATTATGCACAGGGTGATCAAGCCGGTAAGGTGCAGCAAGCACTTCACATAGCTTACGGTGATTAAGCGGCTTACTTAAACAGGCGTCAGCACCACTACCAACAAAAGCTTCACGCATATTGTGAGATACAGTGTTGAGCATAATGTATAAGTAGTCGGTTACAGGGCGTACAGCCTTTACATAACTCTTAAGTTGCTGCATATCGTCAATTGTTGCTGTGTGGCCGATGATACAAATGTCGTAGCTAAAGTCCTTGTTGATTTCATTGAGAAAGCTTTCTTCATCGGTACAAGGCGTGACCTGTGTTTGCCATTCATTTAACAATGATAATGTTGCTTGGTGAGTATGCTCATGAGGTTCTAAATAAAGAATACGCTTATTGATTAACGACTGTGTCGGTAAATCACTGGTAATTGAATTGCTCGGTGTTCTAAATACAGCATTAAAGGTAAAACAGGTACCATTTCCGGGTGCTGAGTTTAAGGTTATTCGACCATTCATGGCTTCAACAATGTGTTTAGTAATAATTAAACCAAGGCCTGTGCCGCCAAACTTACGCGTAATACTTGAATCAGCTTGGCCAAATGGGGTGAATAGGGCGTCTTGTTTATCCATTGGAATGCCCACCCCTGTATCGGTGACTGATACCAAGATAGATGCGCGTTCTTCATCTAATAAACGATGACCAACATCCACTTTTATAGACCCTTTTTCGGTGAATTTTATGGCGTTGCTTAAAAGATTAATCAAAACTTGTTTAAAGCGGGTTGGGTCGCCGGTGAGGTTATCAGGCACATGCGGATGGATAAATATTGATAACTCTAGCTGCTTTTCATGTGCACTAGGCGCAAGTAAGGTCAGCACCTCATTAATTGTATCGCGAAGTTGAAACTGCATTGACTCCAACTCCATCGCACCCGCTTCTAACTTAGAGAAATCTAAAATATCACTGATAATCGTCATTAAGCTATTTGCAGAAAGCTCTATGGTATCTAAGTAATCTTTTTGATGCTTATTAAGCGGTGTTTTATATAACTGGCGAGTAAAGCCAATTACCCCATTTAGAGGCGTTCTGAGTTCATGACTCATTTTTGCTAAGAAGTCAGACTTAACACGGTTAGCATCTTGTGCGTCTTTTTTAGCAATACTTAACTGAATATTTTGTGTTTCATATTGTTCAAGGGTTTCGCGGTAATCAGAGGTTGCCTGGTCAATATGCTTTTGCATTTCGTCTCGTTGCATCACCATGGTGTGCGAAATTGTATTGAGCCCTTCTCGAAGTAGTTCAAATTCGCCAAACATTTTCTTGTCGAGGCCGGTATCAACTTTACCTTCAATTAACTTATCGGTAGCGAGTACTAACTTATTAAGAGGCTGAACAAACATGCGAGTGAGCCTAAATGCTAAAATTGTGGCAAGTACCAAGGCTAAAATAATTACAATTCCACTTACAAGTAGTGCGCGTTGCTGGCCGATAATTGCTTGTTGCTTGTTAAGCATAATGACGACAGTGCCAAGTGATGCTTGGTAACTATGATGATTCCAAATCATATCTTGGCGACTATGATTAATAATAGCCGTTGAAAAGGTTAAATAATGTTTAGAGTTTTTGACATTGATACCCTCAAGTGCTGCCGAGTTATTAGTAACGATATCTTTAAATTCACTTTGATACTTACTAAAAATGACCAGCTCGTTATTTTCATCGAATATGGCGATCGACTGTATAGCAGGGGCGTGTTTATTATGGGTATGGCTTACCAAACGTGTTAGTAAAGTTTTATTCCGCTTTAGCAGAGGTTGCTCTACAGCAATGGCAAGTGGCTCGATAATTGTTACGCCTTGTTGATATAAAATTTCATCGAGCTCAATGTAACGATTTATTGTAAAATAACCGCCCAGCAACAAGCCTATGATTACAGTCGGTATCAAAGTTAGGGTTAAGACTGAATCACGTAAGCCAAATTTCGTCATAAGATAGGTTGTTGTCATTATTATCGTTGTTTAAGAGTATATACTTACTCCCGCTTTATCAATAATTAAGGTGTTGTCCGATGGCACAGATTTTCAAAGCCAAGAAGAAATCCGTTTCACAAAAAATGATCACGTTATCGGTTACAGCAATGGATCATCAAGGGCGTGGGGTTGCAAAACATAATAATAAAGTGTGTTTTGTAAATGGTGCGCTGCCAGGTGAAGAAGTTAAAGCGCAACTTGTTGAAGACAAAGCTCGTTTTGCTAGCGCCGATTGTAAAAAAGTGCTTCATGGATCTGAATATCGAGTTAAGCCATTTTGTGAACATTATCAGGTGTGTGGAGGATGTCAGTTACAGCACTTAGATGCTTCTCAACAATTAGTTGAGAAGCAAGCTGCAGTGAGTCAGCTGTTTGCGAAGTTTGCTAAGGTCACTAGCTTAAACTGGGAAGAACCACTGACCAGTGATATGCAGCATTACAGGCGTTCGGCTCGCATTGCTGTAATGCATGATAAAGCAGCTAAAAAAATGCGTGTTGGTTACCGTGCGCAAGGCTCGAAGCAACTGGTGAGTATTAATCAATGTGATGTGTTAACTAGCACATTCAGTGAACTTTTTACTCTTTTTGATTTACTTATTAATACACATAAAGGCTTACATAGTATAACCCATTTACAATTGTGTGAGGCTGATAATGCTGCGTTTGTGGTTATCCGACATACGAAACCAATAAGTGAAGAGCTTAAGTCATTAGTTGCTCAAGCTTGCCAAGAACAACAATGGTTAATTGTTTGGCAATCAGAAAGTGGGCAGATTGATCAGTCACACTATCCGATGCCGTACTACACTATACCTAAATATGATTTAACCTTTGAATTTGGCCTTGAAAATTTTATTCAAGTTAATCCGCAAGTGAATCAAGCTATGCTCAATCAAGCAAAAGAGTGGTTAGATTTACAAGGTCATGAACAAGTGTTGGATTTGTTTTGTGGAATTGGTAATTTTTCATTGCTGCTTGCAAAGTATGCAAAACACGTAATTGGTGTCGAAGGAGTGGATTCTGCGGTTGCATTAGCGAAACAAAATGCGCACACTAACTCATTATCGAATACTGATTTTTACTGCTTTGATTTAACTCAATCGATGCAATCCGCTGCGTGGTTTAGTGCTGAACTTGATGTGTTAGTACTTGACCCATCACGCACAGGTGCGATGGCTATTTTAGAGCAATTACCGCTTACCCAGTTTAAAACGATTTTATATGTCTCTTGTGATCCTGTTACTTTAGCCCGTGACAGTGCAATTATTTTACAAGCAGGCTTTAGCATTAAAAAAATTGGGCTTATGAATATGTTTCCACATACGGGGCATATCGAAACAATGGCGTTATTTCACAGGAGGTAAAGCGCACTATGGTAGCTACTAGACAATCACATCAGCTTACAAAGCAGAGTGATTTTGCCAGCCGTATCGAGCTGTTAGCGCTAACAGAAGACAAAACTACCTTATTAGAGCAGGCGCATGAGCTGTGCCTACATTGTGACGATGCGAAACGTCAGAATACCGCCATTGAAATGGTGGAGATTTTAGCTGAACTGAATTTAGATGCGGACTCACTGGCTACGGCATTTTTAACGCCTTATTTCTTAGCTGAAAAAATTTCGCTTGAGACAGTCACAGAAAAGTTAGGTAATCACGTTGCGTTATTACTTACAGGCGTAAGCCAAATGGCGACGATCAGTACCTTGGCCCACCAAGGTAAGGGCACAGTGCAAATCGACAATATCCGCCGTATGTTGTTAGCCATGGTTGAAGATGTGCGTGCCGTGGTGATTAAATTAGCGGAACAAGTATGCCACTTACGTGATGTGAAAGACGCCAGTGAAGAAGAGCGTGTCATTGCCGCTAAGGAAACACGCGATATCTTTGCGCCCCTTGCTAACCGTTTAGGAATTGGTCAGCTTAAATGGGAGCTTGAAGATCTTTCGTTCCGTTACCTGCACCCAGACACCTATAAGAACATCGCAAAACAGCTTGATGATAAGCGCCTTGCTCGCGAAGCTTACATGGAAAACATGGTTGCTTTAGTAAAATCACGCTTGGCTGAAGCGGGTATTGAAGGTGAAGTATATGGCCGACCTAAACATATCTACAGTATTTACAAAAAAATGGCGCAAAAGAACTACGAGTTTGATCAGCTGTTTGATATTCGCGCTATGCGCATTGTGGTAGAGCGCCTGCAAGATTGTTACGCAGCATTAGGTATCGTGCATACTAATTGGCGCCATTTAAATAAAGAATTTGACGATTATATTGCAACGCCAAAACAAAATGGCTATCAGTCAATCCATACCGTGGTATTTGGCCCTGAAGGTAAAACCGTTGAAATTCAAATTCGCACAAGCGAAATGCACCAAGATGCCGAGTTGGGTGTGGCTGCACACTGGATGTATAAAGAAGGGGCATTGCCAGGGCGTGGTTCGGGCTATGAGCAAAAAATTAGTTGGTTACGTAAATTACTACAATGGCAAGAAGAGGTTGTTGATGGTAGTGATTTAGCTGAAGAGCTTAAAAACCAAGTAGTTGAAGACCGTGTTTATGTGTTCACGCCAAAAGGCGATATTTTCGATTTACCACTGGGTGCAACACCGCTTGATTTTGCTTATTACATTCATTCAAATGTCGGACATCGCTGCATAGGTGCGAAAATTTTCGGCAAAATAGTGCCGTTTACCCATCAACTTAGCACCGGCGATCAAGTTGAAATCTTAACGCAAAAACAAGCTAATCCAAGTCGAGACTGGTTAAATCCATCCCTAGGTTATATCAAGTCGTCACGCGCTCGCTCAAAAATACATCATTGGTTTAAACAACTTGATCGCGATAAAAACTTAAGTGCAGGTAAAGAGATTCTTGAAACTGAGCTGCAAAAACTGGAGCTGACAACAAAAGATTTAACCCCTGCAATTGAGCGTTTTAACTTACGTGGGTTAGAGGACTTAATGGTGGCTGTTGGCGCTGGGGATGTGCGTCTTAATCAACTTCTCAACTTTATCAGTGATCGTGATGACGATGAGCCACAAATAAAACTCAAAAAGCCAAAAAATGTCAATGGCGATAAAAACGGCATTGTGGTGGATGGCGTCGGTAGTTTAATGAGTCACGTTGCTAAGTGCTGCCGACCAGTGCCTGGCGATGAAATCATCGGTTACATTACCCAAGGCCGTGGTATTGCCGTGCACCGTGAAGACTGTGATTCATTTAATAAACTAAAAGAGAAACACCCAGAGCGAGTGATTTCTGTGAGTTGGTCTGATGATGTTAACGGCTCCTATGCGTTGACGATTAAAGTTGAAGCAACCGATAGATCAGGACTTATTAGAGACATTAGTTCCGTGCTTGCGAATGAAAAAGTGAATGTGCTCAATATGAATGTCAACACCGTTGAAGATAAGCAATTAGCGTTATTCTCAATGCAAGTTGAAGTGCACGACTTATCGAGCACAAACCGCTTATTGTCTAAATTACATCAAATAGAAGGTGTGCATGATGCAAAGCGTGGGCACGCATAATGTCAGATAAGCAGGTTATTGAACAGTCATTAGCGATTATGGCAAAACTACGGGACCCAGAATCTGGGTGCCCGTGGGATTTAAAACAAGACTTTAAATCAATAGTGCCGCACACCCTTGAAGAGGCTTACGAAGTAGCAGACTGCATTGAAAAAGGTGAACTTACAGAGCTTAAAAGTGAGCTTGGTGATTTACTGTTTCAAGTTATTTTTTATGCTCAACTTGCTAAAGAGCAGGGCTTATTTGATTTTGCCGACGTGGCCAATACGCTTAATGAAAAACTAGTCCGTCGTCATCCCCACGTCTTTGCAGAGCAAAGTGAACTGTCGGATGCAGAGCTTTCAGCGCAGTGGCAGGCTATTAAAGCTCAGGAGCGAGCAGAAAAAACAGCTTCACCGCAAATGAGTCTTTGGCAAGATATTCCAGATGCCATACCTGGACTTTCTAAAGCAAAAAAAATTCAACAACGCGTGGCGAGCTTAGGATTTGATTGGCCAAGTTATCATGGTGCGTTAGATAAAGTGGCTGAAGAAATTGATGAGGTCAAAGAAGCCCTTCAACAGGATCCATATTCTGAGCACAGCGCAGAAGAGTTAGGTGATTTATTATTTGCGACGGTCAATGTTGCCCGTCATCTAAAACGCGATCCTGAGCAACTGCTTCGAAATGCCAATAGAAAGTTTACATCACGTTTTGAAAAAGTTGAGGCTTATTTAAGTACGCGAGGGCAAAGCCTAGAAACAGCAACACTAGAGCAAATGGATGAGGCGTGGGAAGCAATTAAACTGCCTACGAAGTAACATGCTTCGAAGCGGTTTTCCCCGCGCTCGTTTTTTGTGCACTAATTTGCTAATTTTATCTGGATTGATAGCAGTCCCTTTGCTATAATATCGCCCCGTCTTGATTCTATATTATTCCTTTTAATTCCTGATATTCTAGGGTTCGCATGAGTACAAAATTTATCTTCGTTACTGGCGGGGTTGTTTCTTCGTTGGGTAAAGGTATTGCAGCAGCGTCATTAGCCGCTATTTTAGAAGCACGTGGTCTAAACGTGACAATTTTAAAGCTGGATCCTTATATCAACGTTGACCCAGGCACTATGAGCCCAATTCAGCACGGTGAAGTATATGTTACTGAAGACGGTGCAGAAACTGACCTTGATTTAGGTCACTATGAGCGTTTCATCCGTACCAAGATGACTAGCCGCAACAACTTCACACAAGGTCGTGTTTATGAAGATGTGCTACGACGTGAGCGTCGTGGTGAGTACCTTGGTGCAACTATTCAGGTTATCCCACACATCACAAACGATATTAAGCAACGTGTATACGACGGTGCAGAAGGTAGCGATGTCGCTATCGTTGAAATCGGTGGTACAGTGGGTGACATTGAGTCACAACCGTTCTTAGAAGCAATTCGTCAGCTTGGCACTGAAATCGGCCGTGAGCGCGCATTGTTTATCCACCTGACGCTTGTGCCATTCTTAGGCCCTGCAGGTGAAGTGAAAACGAAACCAACGCAACATTCAGTTAAAGAGTTGCGTTCGATTGGTATTCAACCAGATATCTTAATCTGTCGTTCTGATCGTAAATTACCGAATAACGAGCGTGCAAAAATCGCACTTTTCACTAACGTTGAAGAGAAAGCGGTTATTTCATTACCTGACGTAGAAAGCATCTATAAGATCCCTGCGTTACTTAAGTCACAAGAACTTGATAACTTCGTATGTCGTCGTTTCTACCTTGAGTGCCCTGAAGCAGACTTATCTGAGTGGGAGCAAGTGTTATATCAAGAGTCTAACCCAACAGGTGAAGTGACAATTGGTATGGTAGGTAAATACATCGAACTACCAGATGCGTATAAATCAGTAAACGAAGCATTAAAGCATGCGGGTCTTAAAAATCGCCTAACGGTGAACATTGAGTACGTTGATTCACAAGACTTAGAAAGCAAAGGGACTGAGTTACTGTCTCACCTTGACGCTATCTTAGTACCAGGTGGCTTCGGCGGCCGTGGTGTTGAAGGTAAGATTTTAGCGGCTAAATATGCACGTGAAAACAAAGTTCCTTATTTAGGCATTTGTTTAGGTATGCAAGTGGCGCTTATTGAATATGCGCGTAACGTTGCTGGCCTTGAGGGTGCAAACTCAACCGAGTTCAATGCTAAATCAGCACACCCTGTGGTTGGTTTAATCACTGAGTGGCAAGATGCTGACGGTAACGTTGAAATTCGTGATGAGCAATCTGACTTAGGTGGCACTATGCGTTTAGGTGCACAGAAGTGTCATTTAATCGCTGGTTCTAAAGTAAGCGAAGTATATGGTAGTGACGAAATTGTAGAACGTCACCGTCACCGTTACGAAGTAAACAACCACTATGTAGAGCAGCTTGAGAAAGCTGGCTTGAGTTTCACTGGTTTATCTGAAGATAAGAAACTAGTCGAAATCATCGAGAATAAAGATCACCCTTGGTTTATTGCCGCGCAATTCCACCCGGAATTCACGTCAACACCACGTGATGGTCACCCGCTATTTGAAGGGTTTGTTGCAGCTGCACACACTCACCAAAAAGCGTCATCGTAATTTAAATAGGCCGTGCTATATGCACGGCTTATTTGTTTTAAAAAGCCAGCAAGAATAAGCTGGCACAAACTCACCATTTTCGGGAAAAGAGGAATCAAGATGTCAGAAATCGTAAAAGTGATTGGTCGCGAAATCATGGACTCGCGTGGTAACCCAACTGTTGAAGCTGATGTACATTTAGCTGATGGTTCATGGGGCCGTGCTGCAGCACCCTCTGGTGCATCAACAGGTACTCGCGAAGCGCTTGAATTACGTGATGGTGATAAAGCACGTTACCTAGGTAAAGGTGTTTTAAAAGCGGTAGGCTATATCAATAACGAAATCGCTGAAGCGCTTAAAGGTCAAAACGCAGTTGATCAACAAGCTGTTGACCAAGTAATGTTAGATTTAGATGGCACTGAAAACAAAGAAAAATTAGGTGCGAATGCTATCTTAGCAGTATCTTTAGCAACGGCTAAAGCAGCTGCAAACTCTAAAGGCGTAGAGCTTTATGAGCACATTGCAGACCTTAACGGCACACCAGGTGTTTACTCTATGCCATTACCTATGATGAACATCATCAACGGTGGTGAGCACGCAGATAACTCTGTTGATATTCAAGAGTTTATGATTCAGCCAGTGGGCGCGACAAACTTCCGCGAAGCGTTACGCATGGGCGCTGAAGTATTCCACAGCTTAGCTAAAGTGCTAAAAGCTGAAGGTCATTCTACATCAGTAGGTGATGAAGGTGGTTTTGCACCAAACCTTGAATCAAACGAAGCGGCACTTGCTGCAATCAAGGTGGCTGTTGCAAATGCAGGTTATGAGCTTGGTAAAGATATCACACTAGCGCTAGACTGCGCGGCATCTGAGTTCTACGACAAAGAAGCAAATATCTACGACCTTAAAGGCGAAGGTAAAAAATTCACGTCTGAAGAATTTAACCACTTCCTTAAAGGCCTTACTGAGCAATACCCAATTGTATCAATTGAAGACGGCTTAGATGAGTCTGATTGGGATGGTTTCGCACACCAAACACAACTAATTGGCGACAAAGTACAATTAGTAGGTGACGACCTTTTCGTAACTAACACGAAGATCTTAAAGCGTGGTATTGATAACGGTATTGCTAACTCAATCCTAATCAAGTTCAACCAAATCGGTTCATTAACTGAAACGCTTGCTGCTATCAAAATGGCTAAAGACGCAGGCTTTACAGCTGTTATCTCACACCGTTCAGGTGAAACAGAAGATGCAACAATTGCTGATTTAGCAGTAGGTACTGCGGCAGGTCAAATCAAAACGGGTTCATTAAGCCGTTCTGACCGTATTGCTAAGTACAACCAATTACTTCGCATTGAAGAAGTATTAGGTGAAAAAGCACCTTACAACGGTCTTAAAGAGGTTAAAGGTCAGTAATCTGGCTTAGCTTATCAAGACTTTAAAAACCTCCTTCGGGAGGTTTTTTTATAGCTGAAATTGCTGTTTTAGGATCTCGCCGGTGAAGCTGGTTTTTAAGTAAAAACCACGGGGTAAGGTTTGTATTATCTGGCCATTCGGGCCAATTGCATCGGTCAGTGCTTTGCTATTAGCAGCTTTTGGTCTTATTTGCATAACATCGCCCAAATGACCCGAAATTTCATCCACGCGACCCAAGGCGATTAGCTCCATTTGTTCTTCCCAATCACGTTGTAAAAGGGCATCTTGCTCTGCGCTTGGCTGCCATAAAAAGCCACTGCCAATAGTACGGTGAAAAGGCAGTATTTCGCGCTCGCCTAAAATCGGTAGCCACAAAACATGATTGAGCTTTTTACGTACCGTACTTTGCTGCCAAGTCATGCCTGTTACATTCAGTAGCGGTGTTACAGAAACAAAGGTTGTTTCGAGTGGCTTTCCTTTAAATGAGATTGGCAGAGTTTTAAGCTCAATGCCGAGATCTTCAAAATCAGGTGTTGGTTTAGAGCCCGCCGTTGCGCCAAGTACATATTCGATTAGTTGGCCGGTCCAGCCTTTTTCACGTAGTAAATCGTCAGGGGTTTTGAACTGGTACTGCTCAGCTAATTGCCCTAGTGTGAGGCCAGCTATGGCATCAACTCGTTGCATTAATTCGTTTATAGAGGCAGGTTTTATTGGTCGCATAAGGCGTTTATTTGGTTGTCTAATTAACCATATCATGATAGCAAATGCGCGCCTTAGTGGATATCTTTGTGTTTGGGTGTTTTTTGCTCATGGTTGAAGTGAGCTAAAAACCAACACTAAGAAAAATACTTCTTAACTTTTAACCCATTGAAATTTATATGCTTTAGTTTGTTGAAGTCTCATGTGGGATTAAGAAATGAATAAGTTGTTTGTATAAATACAGATATATAAACACGTTTATCCACAGTTTCTGTGGAGAAACTGCATTTTAGAATGCCCTATTGTGGATTTGTTTGCAAAATAGCCATGTTTTATAAAAGTTATGCACAAGCTGTGGGTAAGGTGGTTGAAATGCTGTTGTAAATAGCTATTTTGTGTAAAAGACCTATTTTTATAAGAATAGAATTGTAAGGTATTGATTATGTGGATTTGTTAAAAACATTATTTTATATCTTGCAGGATGTTAGATGTAATAGTGTTTGCTGTATCGCAGGTTATGTGGAACAATCAATAAAAATCGACTTACAAATGAGGCACTAAGGTGATTGATGCCGAAGGTTTTCGTGCCAATGTCGGAATTGTGATTTGCAATAATCAGGGACAAGTATTTTGGGCTCGTCGTTACGGTCAGCACTCTTGGCAATTTCCCCAAGGTGGTGTGGACGATGGTGAAACGGCTGAGCAAACCATGTACAGAGAATTACACGAAGAAGTAGGCTTGCTTCCTGAAGATGTTGAAATCGTTGCAAGTTCAAAACATTGGTTACGTTATAAATTACCCAAACGTTTAATTCGCAGAGACTCAAGTCCTGTGTGTATTGGACAAAAGCAAAAATGGTTTTTACTCAAACTACGCTGTAAAGACGAAGATGTAGACTTACTTAAAACCCATCACCCCGAGTTTGATGATTGGCGTTGGGTGAGTTATTGGTATCCTGTGCGACAAGTTGTATCATTTAAGCGCGATGTTTATCGCCGTGTAATGAAAGAGTTTGCACCATTAGCTATGCCATTTAACAAACGAGAACAACATAAAGAGAATTGGCGACAGAGACGATAAAGGTCACTTTATTTAAATACAAGGAGCAGCATCATGTTAGCCACGCTCAGATCCATTGCTGAGGCTGTGTCGCAACAAGCGGACTTAGACAGTGCGCTGGCGTGTTTTGTGAAAATGGTAAAAGAAGCCATGCAAACACAGTGCTGCTCAATTTATTTTGCTGATTATAGCCAAGACAACTTTGTATTAATGGCCACGCAAGGTCTCAACCCTGATGCAGTCGGTAAGTTTCGTATCGGTTTTACAGAAGGGCTCGTTGGCCTTGTTGCTCAGCGTGAAGAGCCTATAAATATTGCTTTTGCAAAGTCTCACCCGCGTTTTAAACTCTCTCCAGAGGTCAATGAAGAAGGTTACAATGCTTTCTTGTCAGTGCCTGTTGTACATCAAAAAAAGGTCTTGGGTGTCATTGTTGTACAGCAAAAGCTTGCCCGTGTATTTAGTCCAGATGAAGAGTCCTTTTTAATTACTTTGTCTGCACAACTTGCCTCACAACTTGCTCATGCTGAAATTAAAGAAGTGCTTAGGCTCGATGAGTTTTCACATCAAACCTCGGTATTAAAAGGCGTTTCGAGCGCCCCAGGGATTGCTATAGGCCAAGCATTTGTTGTACTACCTAAGCTTGATTTTAGCTCAATAGAGTTACAAAAAGATGAGGATGTAAGCACACAACGTAAACTTTTCACGCAAGCTGTTGCAGCAACCCGCAATGAATTTAATACGCTGTCTATGACGTTAAGCGATTCAATTCCTAAAGAAGCGTTAGCAGTCTTTGATGTTTACCAACAATTACTTGATGCCAAAAGCTTAGGGCAGAATGTTGAAGCTCAGTTACAACAGGGCTGGAGCGCAAAAAGCGCGTTGAAAATTGTGATTGAAAAATTAGTTGCACAGTTTAATGCCATGCAAGACCCTTACATCAAAGAACGGGCCGTTGACGTAAAAGACATAGGTTTACGCGTGTTGCATCATCTAGTCAACACTGAATATGCAGCTAAACCATACCCCCAAGATACGATTTTAATTGCCAGTACGTTAACACCCGCTATGCTTGCCGAAGTACCCAAAGGGCATTTAGCAGGGGTTGTGAGTGTTAATGGGGCTGCAAATAGTCATGCCTCTATTTTGACTCGTGCAATGGGGATCCCTGCTATTTGGGGCATTGAAGATCTACCATTATTGCAGTTCGATGGAAAACCGATGATTTTAGATGCTTACGCAGGGCGTTTGTATATTTCTCCATCACAATCACTGCACGATAAATACAGTCAGCTTAAATACCAAGAAGCCCTTTTAAATGATCGCTTTTTAGCTGAGCAAGATCTTGAGGCCATTACCTTAGACGGTGAACATATCAGCTTGCTTTTAAACGCCGGCCTTGAGATGAATACCGAGCATGATAATAAACGCTTGTGTGACGGTGTTGGTTTATATCGAACTGAAGCTTGGTTTATGCAAAAAGGCCAATTCCCGTCTCAATCAGATCAAGAACATTGGTATCGAGAGGTGCTAACATGTTATCACCCCAATCCTGTGGTGATGCGCACGTTAGATATTGGTGGCGATAAAGTTTTAGACTACTTCAATATCAGTGAAGAAAACCCATTTTTAGGTTGGCGTGGTATTCGCGTGACGCTTGATCATCCTGAGCTCTTTTTAGATCAACTCAAAGCTATGCTTAAAGCGAATATAGGCTTGGGTAATTTAAAAATAATGTTGCCTATGATTAGCGGAACAGAAGAGGTTGAAGAGTCACTTAAGCTTTTAGAGCAGGCTTATTTTGAGCTTGAAGAGCAATTTCCAGAGCAAGCAATTGAGCGCCCAGAAATAGGCGTGATGTTAGAAGTACCCTCTAGCGTCTTTATGCTTGAAGAATGGTCGCAAAAAGTCGATTTTTGCTCTGTGGGCAGCAACGACTTAACGCAATATATGCTCGCAGTTGATCGTTCAAATGCACGTGTTGCAGAGTTATTTAACCCGTATCATCCAAGTGTGCTCAGAGTATTGCTTAAAGTAGCGCAAGAGTGTCAAAACCATGAATTGCCATTTAGTTTGTGTGGTGAGCTTGGGGGAGACCCCGAAGGCGCCTTATTACTTATAGCAATGGGCTATCGTCGTTTAAGTATGAACTATGCATCGATTAGTAAAATTAAGTTTGTATTACGGCGTCTTAAAGTCAGTGATATGGAACACTTACTTCAGCAGTGTCTTATTCAACCTACCGCCAAGCACGTATTACGCTTGACCCGAAATTTTATGATTGAACATCAACTCGGTGAGTTATTTTACACACCTAGCCAAGAGCATACATGATCGGAAATTGTGCTGTGAAGCACCTATACCCAAGCCACCTCAAGATGTAGAATTCAGCGTTTCACAGGTGCTTAATATCAAGGCGTTACTTTGCAACAATGGCAGTCCCTTTTAAGAAGTAACAACGATGAGAGTAAGTGCCTGTGAAATGCCCAAAGGGTTGGTTTAAAAGCGATTTATACTGCGTTATTGATTTTAACAATAGAACCACTATTACTTGCAATCAATGCCTTGCCTAAATCGCTTTTAATTCCAACTGAAACTCGCATCTTGAGGTGGTTTGGGTATATATATTAGTTTAATATATGTATATAACAAAGTGAATATATGAGTGTTTTATGCATGATGTAATACTTTTGATGGCTTATTGCGCAATTTTAGGCAGTGTTGTTGGCTTTTTAGCAGGACTGCTTGGTATCGGCGGTGGTTTAATTATTGTGCCTGCGCTGAGCGCATTACTAGTGGCTTTTAATGTGGCTGATTCTGAGCATGTATTAGTGATTGCCATTGCTACATCGCTTGCTTCTATTATTTTTACATCAACTTCTTCAGCGTTTGCTCATCATCGCAATGCTAACGTCCCTTGGGAAATAGCGCCTTGGGTTATGACTGGGGTGGGCATTGGTGCCCTTATCAGTGGGTTTGCAGCGAGTTTAATTCCCGAACAATTATTACGTTTTGTGTTTGCAGGAAGTGTTGTGTTTATTGCACTGCGTATGGTGTTATCAACACGAAAAAAAGCGGCAAGTGAAAAACCTTTACCACAGGGTCCTATTCTTGGTTTTTTATGTGCCATAATGGGCGCGCTATCGGGTTTAATCGGTATTGGTGGTGGCGCACTCATTGTGCCGTTACTGCATTATTTCTCTGTAGATATAAAAAAGGCCATCGGTTGTGCTGCGGCTTGTGGTATTGTCATTGCGTTATTTGGCTCAGTTGGTTATGTATCAGCAGGTTGGCAGGTGACTTCTTTGAGTGATGGTTTTGCGGGATTTGTATATCTGCCTGCGTTACTAGGCATCGTGGTTACTTCGTCGCTAATAGCGCCTATAGGTGCTAAAGCCACTCATTACCTGCCGGTGACAACAATAAAAAAAGTATTCGCGTTATTACTTGTAATAATTGCACTTAAAATGGTGTTTAGTTAAAGGTTTTTATTTTTATGGCTCTTCAATTTCCAGATATTGATCCGGTTATTTTTTCAGTAGGACCCCTCAGCGTGCGTTGGTACGGCTTAATGTACTTAATTGGTTTTGCGTTAGCGATGTGGCTTGCTAACCGTCAAGCTGCAAAACCAAACTCAGGGTGGACTAAAGAACAGGTTAGCGACTTACTTTTTTACGGGATGTTAGGGGTTATTCTTGGTGGCCGAATAGGCTATGTATTGTTTTATCAGTTTAGCTACTTCATTGAAAATCCTCTTTATTTATTCAGAATCGACCAAGGAGGCATGTCTTTTCACGGTGGAACCCTTGGTGTTATCACTGCAATAGCAATATTTGCATGGACGCGTAAAAAGTCACTTTTCGAGGTAGGTGATTTTGTCGTACCACTGGTACCGTTAGGCTTATTAGCAGGGCGCATTGGTAACTTTATAAATGGTGAGCTTTGGGGCCGAGTGACTGACGTACCTTGGGCATTTGTATTCCCAACGGGTGGGCCAGAGCCGCGTCATCCGTCACAACTTTACGAAGCATTTTTAGAAGGCTTGGTGTTATTTTTAATCCTGCAGTGGTTTATTAAAAAGCCACGTCCAGCGGGTAGTGTTGCTGGTGTTTTCTTATTGGGTTACGGCACGTTTAGGTTCATTGTTGAATATTTCCGTGAGCCAGACGCTCACTTAGGTTTATTTGCCGGTGTGATTTCGATGGGTCAAATACTCTCGCTACCAATGGTAATTGGTGGTCTAGGTTTGATAATATGGGCCTATAAAAAGCCGCAGCAACGCGTCCCTAGCAAAGCATAACAAGAGCATAGCAATGAAACAGTATTTAGATTTATGTCAACGCATCGTTGATGAAGGTGTGTGGGTAGAAAATAAGCGCACAGGCACTAAGTGTTTAACCGTAATTAATGCCGACCTTGAATATGATGTGGCAAATAATAAGTTTCCGCTCATCACAACGCGTAAAAGTTTTTATAAAGCGGCTATTGCTGAGCTTTTAGGTTATTTACGCGGTTATGACAGTGCTAAGCAGTTTCGTGACATTGGCTGCATGACATGGAACGCGAATGCGAACGAAAACAAAGCGTGGCTTGATAACCCACATCGTCGTGGCGAAGACGACATGGGGCGTGTTTACGGTGTTCAAGGCCGCAGTTGGCAACGCCCTGATGGTAGCCATCTTGATCAGCTTAAAAAGGTCATCGATAACTTATCAAAAGGCATTGACGACCGTGGTGAAATTATCACTTTTTATAACCCAGGTGAGTTTGAACTTGGTTGCTTACGTCCTTGCATGCATACCCACACCTTTTCTTTGTTAGGTGATACCCTATACTTAACCTCATACCAACGCAGCTGTGATGTGCCGCTTGGATTGAATTTTAATCAAATTCAATGCTTTGTATTGTTAGCTTTGGTTGCGCAAATTACCGGTCATAAAGCTGGTAAGGCGTATCATAAAATTGCCAATGCGCACATCTATGAGAACCAGTTAGAGTTGATGCGTGATGTACAGCTTAAGCGTGAGCCATTTGCATCGCCAGAACTGAAGATTAACCCAATGATAAAATCGCTGGACGATATAGAAACATGGGTTACTAAAGATGATTTTGAAGTCGTTGGCTATCAATGCCATGATGCGATTAAATATCCGTTTTCAGTTTAAGAATAATAAATTTAAGGAGAAATCATGAAAGCAGTGATCCCAGTTGCTGGACTTGGTACGCGCATGTTACCGGCAACAAAAGCCATACCGAAAGAAATGTTGCCTATTGTTGATCGTCCTTTGATTCAATACGTTGTAAATGAAGCGATTTCAGCAGGGATTACAGAAATTGTTCTTGTTACGCATTCGAGTAAAAACTCGATCGAGAACCATTTTGACACTAGCTTTGAATTAGAGGCAACCCTTGAAAAACGTGTAAAACGTCAGCTACTTGCTGAGGTACAGTCTATTTGCCCAAAAGGCGTTACGATTATCCAAGTACGTCAAGGGGAAGCAAAGGGGTTGGGACACGCAATTAACTGTGCTGCACCGATTATTGGTGACGAGCCATTTGTTGTTATATTACCTGATGTCATTATTGACGATGTGGCGAGCGACCTTAAAAAAGACAACTTAGCTGAAATGATCGCCCGCTTTGAAAATACCGGTGAAAGCCAAATAATGGTTGAGCCAGTACCGCATAATGAAGTTGATAAATTTGGTGTTGTTGACTTAGGTGATACCAAAATTAAGCAAGGTGAAAGTGCTGCAATTTTAAATATGGTTGAAAAGCCGCCTGTCGATCAAGCACCATCAAATTTAGCTGTGGTTGGTCGTTATGTGTTAAGCAAGAATATTTGGCCATTGCTTGCTAAAACGCCAGCAGGGGCAGGCGATGAAATCCAGCTAACGGATGCCATTGCTATGCTTATGGAAAAAGAAACCGTGGATGCGTATTCAATGAAAGGCAAAAGCCATGATTGCGGCAGCAAAATTGGTTATTTGAAAGCGATTGTTGAATTTGCCTTACGCCGTGATGAATTTAAAGGCGAGTTGACAGAGTTTATAAAGTCGCTAGCTAAATAACTGTTTAGTATAAGTAATCAAAGTTAATAAAAAGTGCCTATATGGCACTTTTTTATTATTTACATAACAGATGTAATTGTTGATTATTACTCAATTGAGGACTTTTCTGATATATCTTTATCTTAACGTGTTGTTAATATGAAAGTTAAGTAAAGCACTTACCAAGCAGCAAAGGGTAGCTAAATTAAGCTATACTTTGTAAAAATACCTTTAACGAAATTAATTTTTATTGCTTTAGGTCATCTAATATGAAAACTTAAGCAATAAGTTTTTGTTATGGCTAATAAAGTACGGTACTAAAATATAACAAAAATAGTACGCGAGATTCTTTAAATTAAGTTTAACTTTTAGTGCACTTAAAGGTGAAAAACACATGCGCGCAGTCAGCCCTGTGAACAAGCAAATTGACAATGGTATATTTTAGAATCATGTTTATTAAACATTGCATAAAGCCTTTGCAACATAGTGTGTGTTTGTTGGTATTACTATTTGTGTCTGGTTGCAGCAGTGATTCTCTAGTATCTCTTCAAAATAATAAATCAGCCGCTTTGAGTGCCTCTATCAAGGTGGTTACTTTTGTGGGTGAGCAATTTGATTCGCCTTTTTTTCTAAACGCAAATATGCACACCAGCGGTTCAGCTCCGAGTGATCCCCCAACACATTTATCAGCAGTCAAGACGAGGGATGTTCAGAGCTCAGGGTCAATGAGCGCCCAGCATAACTACTTATTTGCTCTTCAACTTGCGTCAGTTAATAGTGAAAAAAGCTTAGCGATTGCACTTAGAAAAATGCAAAGACTTGCCCCCCATATTTTTCAGGGATCCCCAATTTTGAATATGGAAGTTGCAGATATAGATCAGCATACCTACTATCGTTTGAAATTTGGCGGTTATAAATATTTGAAGAACGCGAAAGCTGACTGTGAGGCTATTAAGCGCCAAGGGATTGATTGCTGGGTAAGTAGCTATACAGATAACCGAGTGAACTTTTAGTTTTTATTCAAAGAATGGTTTTCTATCTGAAATTCGATAGGTACAAGTGCTATAATGGCACTTTTTTTGCTTTGAAGTAGAGTCGTTTTTTAGGGTGAGCTTTTTAATGAGTCGGTTTATTGTCTTTACACTTTTTATTTTACTACAGGCGTGTAGTTTCTCAGATTCAAACTCTTATGAAGAGTCAGATATTAATCGTGAGGAGCTTCAACAACTTTTAGTTGAGTGGGATACTAAAAAAGAACAAATAGATCATTTAAATACCATTGAAGCTGATTTGTTGATGCTGATACAAGCACTTGCGGTACAAGTTGACGTTGATAAATTACCTAAAAAGCTGCAAAGCGATCCTAAAGTTGTTAGCTATGGTAGCACTGAGCAGGTGTCTACAACGGTAAATCAAAATTTGAATGAAGTCACAAACACAGCATCACCTACTCATGGTGTGAAAATTGGCAGTTACTTAGTTGAGCGGGGAGTGAGAGCCCAATTAGGCCAACTTAAAAATCGTTATCCTAATCTTTATAATATGCTTAGTTATAAAATGAATACGCAATCATCAGCTTCTAAAACACTTTATAGCCTTGTCGCTGGGCCGCTACAAACAGAGCAAGAGGCGAACAAACTCTGCCAAGTTTTTGAACTTATTTATAGCCATTGTGAGACCACAGAATTTAAAGGTGTTGATTTGTAATTTATTGTTTTACTCTTTTTGATTTAAAACAATAAAAAAAGTACATTTTTTCCTAATAAAATAATGCATTTTGCCGATACTTAATTTAACCTGAATAAAAGGTTGAAACTTTTTATCATATCTTAGGAATGCATATGAAAAACTCAATAAAGATAGCAGCACTCATGACCTCATCAGCACTTTTAACGTTTAACGTTGTTGCTGAGCAAACTACTTTTCAAGCCGGTGTAACGGTACAAAACGCATTTACACTGCAAAAAGACAGCGACCTAGATTTTGGTACAATTCGCGCCAAAGCAGATACAGCGTCGACAGAAACAGCAACGCTAGTGTTATCAGCTAACCCTGCAACATCTGCGACGACAGCCAGCACAAATGCAGCTTTAGCTGAAATTGCTATCCTAGTACCTGGTACACCAGCGTCATTCAGTGTTTCAGGTGTATCACCTTTTGCAACCTTAAATATCACAAACCCAACTGAGACGGCCATCGCACCTGACTCAGCGCCAGCTGGCACTGCAGGCTTTGTGTTAGCTTCGCCTACTTATTATGTATTAACTGGTGCAAACCCTAACTCTGCAGCCACAACCACAATTCAAGTAGATGCCAATGGTGAGGCAACATTCAATGTGGGTGGAACATTAACAACAGATGCCACAACTCCGGCTCTCGATTATATTGATGGTACTTATAGCGGTACATTTACACTGCAATTAGATTACTAACATAGAGTGCCTGCTAAGTGTTAGCAGGCATAACTTATGCGTACGCATTTTTGTCTATTAAGTGCTCTTTTATTGAGCGCAGGCTCTGTTGCACAACAAACAATAACTGAGCTTGAACCACTTAGCTTTGGTCTACTGGCTATTACAGACAACTCAAGTGTTAGCTCTGTCACTGTTTTGCCAAGCAATACTAGCGCGAGTAGCAACAGTATTTATGTTGTTAAACAAGGGCGCGCTGCCGAGTTATTGTTTGAAGGCTATGGAGCAAGAATACAAGTTACCATTAGTGATAATGTGAATAACCAACCACTTAGTAATTTACACAATAACCAACGCTTTTATCTCAATCGATTGATTTATAACCCTACCTTGGTCACTGACTCATACGGCAGTGCTGTATTAACGGTGGGTGGGCAGATAAGCACAAGTGGTGATGGTAGCAGCTATAATGATGGTTATTATGATGCAACCGTCTCATTAACCGTAGACTTTTAATGGAATTTTATGAAGTACAGATACTTTCTATACTGCTTTATTGTTTTACTAACCTTTCATAGTGTTGCTGTATATGCAAACTTATTGATCTCGCCAACACGTATTGCATTTGATGACAGGCAACGAGTCGCTAAAGTTATTGTGGTAAATAACTCTAATGAGAGCAAAACTTACCGCCTTGAATGGCAAGAGAAAGTAGCGAAGCCGCAAGGTGGCTATATAACGCTGACCGACGATCAGGTTAACCCTAATTCACTGGCCAGTATGATGCGTTTGAGTCCTTCTCAGGTGAGATTAGCACCGGGAGAGAGGCAGGTTGTGAAAATAGCCCTTCGTAAAGCTAAAGGCTTGGCAGATAAAGAATATCGTTCTCACTTGGTCTTTAAGGCGTTACCCAATGAACATAAAAGTAATAGTAAAAGCTTTGGTATTCGTTTAGACATGGTTCTAAGTTATTCAATTCCTGTGATCTTAAGACAGGGGACTGCGCTACCTGAGGTTGATATTGCTTCAGTAAAATACTTAACAAATGATGCAAAACCATCACTTGGCATTAGCCTTAATCATTCTGGCGATTATAGTTCATTCGGAAAAGTGGAAGTTTTTCAAACTCTATCAGGAAGTAAAGAAGAGCAAAAAATTGCCATGGTAAATGACTTCAGCATTTATCCTGAGCTTGATAACGTTTCTTTAACTTTGCCCTTATTTGATAATATGAAGCTACAAGAAAATAGCCAAATACGCATCACTTACTCGGGGTTGAAAGAGTATCAAGGGCAAGTTTTTTCGACTAAAACGACGACCTTCACGTCTCAGCATTTTAATTCTTTGCAGTAAATGAAACGTCTCTTATTTTGTCTTTTAATGTTTGCCACTGGCGCCCCCGTCGCAGCTGAAAAAAATTATCAGGCTGTATTTGCTTCATTAAAAAAAATGCAGCAGCAGTTACAACAGTTAAAAGCTTCTGAAAGAGAAAGTGCTGATTCTCAGGCAACAGCAACAGATTTCAATAAAAAAATGAATGGGGAAGGGATCCCTGTTGGGGAGTTGTTGTTTTTTTCAGCTTACTTAAAGCGTAGCTACTTAGGAGAAGTATTAGCTGTTAAAAGTCAGCAAGGAGTATGGGTCGACTTGCTGAGCTTCTCTGAAACCGTAGAGTTCGTAATTGATGTAAATGGTCATACTGGTATTGCTAAGGGCTGGTTTATTAATCCAGAAAATACCTTTGTGCTTGATACAACAAAAATGACCATAACCGTTAAAGGCCGGACATTTTCAATAGCCCAAGAACAGTTACACGTTGATCAGCAAGATATTTTTGTTGCTTCAACATTACTTGAGCAAGTGTTTGATTTAACAATGGCTGTAGACTACTCAACACTTGAACTTTACATAAACTCTGACGCACGGTTACCCATTGAAGCACGCTTAGCTCGGCAGAAAAGAGAGCTAAGCCAAACAGCACGTTACTCTGAGCCAACACTACCGTGGAAAGAAAGCCCATATCAAGCTGTGTCCTCTCCTATGGCAGATATCCAAATTAGCATGACAGCAGATGATCAACAAAGCTCTGCGGGATACTCTATTCTTGGTGCTAATGATCTTGCTTACTTAAATGCTGAATACTACTTTGCGGGTCGTGATGGTGACTTACTTACTGATTCAAGACTCACATTTAGCCGTGAAGACTTAAATTCAGAGCTACTTGGCCCTTTAGCTGCAAATAGAATTGAGTTTGGTGATGTACTGGCAACGCAAATAGGGAACCGTTTTAATAGCAATTATGCTCGCGGTGCAAAAGTAACTAACAAACCGCTATTTAAGCCCGTTAATACTAATCAGGTTAACATCATTGGCAATATCCAACCCGGCTGGGATGTCGAGTTGTATCAAAATGGTGTTTTAATTAATCAGCTACTTAGTCTTAATGACGGTAGGTATATATTTGAAAATGTAGACTTACTGTATGGTGCCAATAACTTTGAGCTTATTTTTTATGGACCGCAAGGTCAAGTGGAGCGAAAGACTGAACAATACTTGATTGATGGCACTAGCTTGTCTGCGGGAGAGTCGTTTTATGAATTCTCAATCACAGAGCAAGGGCACCAGCTATTTAACCAATCGAATTATTATGCTGAAAACCCAGGCTGGTTGTTTTCTGGTCGTTACGATACAGCATTAACAGATAGTATCTCAGTGTATGGCGGTATAGCGGGTTTAAAAAGTGAGTATAAAGATGACACTCAAAACCTAGCGATCGGTAGTAATGTGAGCCTTTTTGACCGCCTGTTAATTAACCTAGATTACGAGCAAAACAATGAAGATGAAAGCGAGCTTGAGTTTACCGCAAAAGGGCAAATAGCCGAGCAAGCGTTAAGGTTTCGTGCATCAGAACGAGAGCGTTTAATTAATCGTCAAAGCAGCCAGCAAAGAATGAGTTCATCAAGCAATTATGAATTTAATATCTCTGGAGAGATCTTTCAAAATCAATACGGTCGACTCAATTACCAAAACAACGCTTATTACACTGATATTGATAGCCGATATGACAGCCTAAAGCTCGAGAATATCATGAACTATGCTTACTCAGGCTTTTCCTTTAATCACCGCTTGAGTTGGCAAAAAGACAGCAGGCTCGATGACTCTATCTTGTTGGGTAACGTTCGACTCCAAGGGCGATTTGGCCAAGTTTTTAGCCGCTTTAGTCTGGATTACAGTATGAGCCCTCAGCACTCTATTCAGTCATATGAGGCCCAATTTAATCGTAGTTTAACATCACAGTTGCAAGGTGAATTGACACTTCGTAACTCGCTTATTGATGATGTAAAGTCAGCGGAGATTGGACTTAATTGGCAATCTGATAGATTTAGCCTAAATAGTAATCTTAACTACGACAGTGAAGATCGTTGGCGAGTAGGGTTATTTAGCCGCTTTAGCCTAGGTTATGCTAGCCAAGGCACTGGTATCTTTTCTAGCAAACGAAGTTTAGCACGCTCAGGTACTCTGATGGCTCACGTTTACTTAGATGCCAATAACAATGGTATCAAGGATGAAAGTGAGCATGGTATTGCAGGTGTTAAAGTCAAAGGTGTGCAAAATTATCGTCAAGCAGTCACTGATGAAAATGGCATTGCATTGCTAACGAGTATGCCTGCGAATAGAACGACCGATATTGTTATTGATCCAGATAGTTTTCCAGACCCATTTTTGGTCGCTGCTAATGATGGTTTTTCTGTTACTCCCAGAGCCGGATTTATAGAATATATTGATATAGCGCTCAACAACAGCAGTGAGGTTGAAGGGGTTGTGTATGTTGCGCAAGATGAAAATATGAAAGTGCAACCGTTTGCGAACATCTCACTGATTGATAAAACAGGGAAAAAGGTGTCGCAAACTCAAGCCGCGTATGATGGCTATTACTTGTTTACAGACCTTCGCCCAGGCGAATATAAAGCAGTGATAGATGATGAATATAAAGACAAAAAATCATTAAAAGATAACCAACATGTGACCCTTAACTTATCAGCTGGTGGCGAAGTTGTTGTTGGCGCTGATCTGGTATTAAAGCCTAAACAAGTAAAAGATGGTTACATTGCTAAGTTAGGGCAGTTTTCATCACTCGCTATCTTAAAAACATATCTTTATCTTGTGAAAAAACCATTATCAGAACTCGCTATTTTAGATCCTTTTTATATCAAAAAAAGTGATAAAGAGTTTGTTCTCTCAGCCGCGTTTTCTGAAACTCAAAGCGATGAACTTACACAAGTTTGCAGCGTATTAAAGAGCTATAAGCTTAACTGTGATGTTGAGCCATATACGGTTAGTTATTAATTTAGGGAAAATTATAATGTTAAAGCGTCATTTTAGTGTTGTTTTACTTTGTTTACTGGCATCTGCGTGCCAATCAACAAATAGCGAACACTCTTCCACACCGCAAAATAGTGTGCAAATTACTCAACAAGAACTCGATAGCTTAAAAGAAAGTGCAGCGCAGTGGCAACAAGCTAAATCTAGCATTGATCGCCTTATCGCAATTGAAAATGATCTAAATCTACTAATTACCCAACTAAATGATCTTGCCAAGTCGCAAACAGAAAACCAAGCTAAAAGCTCACCCGTTAGTGAACAAGTTGTTGAATCTGTTGATGTTAAGAGTAATGCTTATACCGAGCAGCCATTATTTGCATTACAAGTTGCCTCTGTCACAGAAACAGCGCGATTAACGCGAAGTTTAGAAGAGTTAAAAAGTAAAGCCCCAAGTATGTTTACAGGTCAATTTGCGGTTAACGTTGAGGCTGTTGAAGTTAACAATGTGGTTTATCACCGATTGAAAATAGGCGCTTATAAAGAGAAGCAAATGGCTGAAAAGGATTGCCAGTTACTAAAGCAAAAAGAAGTCAATTGCCTTGTCACCCAATACACCAATAAACCCTTTTCAGGCATGTAAATATTATTAGGCATAATCCTTGCTTGTACATTACTATGTTCATAGAGGGTGGCAATTATGCGACTTTTACATTGTTTTATATTTTTTATACTGACTGGTTGTAGTCTCACAGAAGAGGCAAAACCAGTTGTATCAACCGATGCGCCTACAGCTCGCATGGCAGCATACACTGTTAATCAATATGTTGCAGATTTAAGCAGTCAATTAAGCCGCATTCAAGGCTCTTACAAAGGCAATGCTCGTATTGCTGTAACCAGTTTTTATATGGCTGATGGCTTAGGTAGTAGCTTGGCAAGTAATCAAGGCAATGGCTTGAGCCAACAAATCCAAGAGAGTTTAATGACTCAGTTCACACAACTGGGTTTTCATACCATTGAATACCGTTTAGAAAACACTTTAAATTTACAGCCTACGGCCGATAGTATATTAAGTCGTGATGTGAGTAAGTTACGTCAACGTCAGAATATTGACTTTGTCATCACAGGCACATTAACACGGCAACAACATGCCTACATAGTTAATGCGCGCCTAGTTAATACAAAAGATCAGCGAATAGTGTCGGCTGCTAGTACTGAAATTCCTATTAATGTTATGTGGGGAAATGAGAAAGTGCAGCAGCGTGATGGTCAGCTATACCGTAGTGAATATTAAGAGGAATTATCAATGAAACGTTTATTTTTAAGTTTATGCCTTCCTTTAGGCTTTGGTTGTTCTTCGATGCTGACAGCGGATAACGAAAAAACATACAGTGATGAGCCTCAGCTTGTTAGCGCACAGCGTGAAGTTGCTGCGCCGCAAACAAGCACAAGCGTATTTCAAAGCAACCAAGTGGTAATGAACGACAGTACATTTACTGCAGCGCCAACACGAAAGAACATTAATCACTATGTTCGAGGCATCATGCAGGATATGGTTGAAAACCTGCAATACGTTAACGATAAAACACCACTTGCGGTGTCTAGCTTTATATACCTAGACGCTGATTACAATGCAGGTTCATTACTTGGTAATCAAATTGCCGAAAGCTTTATGCACGAATTACATACCTTTGGTGTGCCAGTTATCGACTTTAAAACAACAGATTATATGCGTGTTACCCCCACTGGTGACTTCGTGTTTAGTCGAGACTATTTAGAATTAAGCCAGCAGCAAAACTTTAATTATGTACTGGCAGGCACTTTAGTTAATCACCAAGGTGGTGTGCTTGTGAATGCGCGTATTGTTGGCATTACCAGTAAAGCGGTCGTTGGCTCTGCTCAAGGGTTTATTCCACAGTCGGTTGTTGATGCACTCGACAGTACTAACCGTAGTGACGGCATTATGCTAAAGCAGGCAAGTGAGTAAATTATGAAACGTTTTCTTTCAATCGCTTTATGCTTAGCCCTAACAGGTTGTGAAATGCTTGCACAGCAGCCACAGCCAGAGCCAAAAGCGAATACTTCAACAACGCAAATAGATTATGCTGCTTTATTGCAAGAGCAACAAAACCAAGCGCAGCAAGTCAATACGAACGATAGGCTATTCGTGCCGTATCAACATCATAAAACACTAGTTAACTATGTTGAGCAAATGGCGTTAGAGTTAGTTGATACAATGCAACAAGAGGCTGAGCTTGGTATCGCAATTACCACATTCGTTGAATTAGATGCCAGCCTTGATACAAGCTCTCAGCTTGGTAACCAGATTGCAGAATCGATGATGTATCAGTTACAAAAGTTCGGTTTTGGTGTGGTTGATTTTAAAGCGATGGATGTGATTAAAGTGACTCCTCGTGGCGATTTTGTCATGACACGTAAAGTGGAAGAGCTAGCAGAGCGCCAAATTGCCAGTCATGTACTGTCGGGCACCTTGATCTACCGTAACACCGGCGTAGAAGTGAATGCCAGAGTGATAAACTTAAATTCAAAACAAGTCACTGCAAGCGCACAAAAGGTCATCCCTTATTTTGTGCTACAAAATGAATCAATTCAAACCGCCAGTATCAAATAAAATTAGCCAAAACTAAAGGCTTGATTATAAAAGGGTTAGCCCGTTATAATTTTCTTAGCTAAGTGGCCTCTTAGTTAAATGGATATAACGGCCCCCTCCTAAGGGGCAGTTACAGGTTCGATTCCTGTAGGGGCTACCAGTAAAATCAATGGGTTACATTCCTGTAGCCTTTCTTGGCAGGCTATTAGAGTAAAATTAAAGCTTAGAAAAAATGGCAATAAATAAGCCTAACACATACCTTCAAATAGCTTTTTATCAATATTTTTAACTTTGATCGCTTCAAAAATCGTGAGTAACTTATGTAAGTCAGTTCTCTGTGATTTCGTGCCGATCGTAAACTTCTTATTGATCACCGTACAACCAAAAATGGGGCCTGCTTCACCTAAGCCACCAGAATATATAGCTCTTGTATTATCAGGGGTATCCTCTGAAACAGTGCTTATGGGAGCTCGTTTACCTGATTGACTCACAGAGAAGTACTTAATTTCACTGCTTTCACTCCAACCTTCATTCGCATCCATCTGTGTCACAAGTACACCAGATGGGGGAATATCGTATACCCGAGAATCACCTTCATATTTAGGAGGTTCACCATTTGGTGCGTTGAATACAATGTATAAAGATCCTATGTATCCTTCTGGTATAAGGTAAATTGTGGGCTCACTTTTTTGTACTTCTGTACAGGAAGATAAAAACGTGATCATGAACCCGATTATTAGGGTTTTAAAAAAGTGAGCATACAAGGGGACTTTATTAATTTCATACTCTACTAATTGGAGAGTCATGCGATAATTCCATTTATCAATAAGTTAAAATCCGTTTCGATTAGAGTAACACTGAGCTTGGTTAAAAACAAACCAAAAAAACCGTGTAGCATCTCGGTAAAGAATGATCAAACTGAATGTAGGCAACTCGCTTAGTTTGTCGTTATATTTACTGAGAAACCTGATGGTGGTATGGCTTTAAACTATTCAAGCAGTATCAACAGCTTGAATAGCTTTAAAGTAACCGGCTTAGTTTGTTACTCTTTCTAATGCACCAGTACGCCTTGGTTCAATGATGATTTTGATATGAACATTGGGTTTGAACAAGGTATCAAACGCCCCTTGTACGCCGTCGATCCCCACTTTTCCTGTGCGCATTTTTTTAACGACAAAAACATGACAAATTACGACATGGTAATCTATAGGCGGATAAACCTGTAAGCGCGGCTGTTATTCGTTTTTAAGACAAGCCCTAGGCATGTAGCTTAGGGCTTGGTTAACTTAGTTAAAGTAAGACGTGTTTAAATATAAATGGGTGAAAACCCCAGCAAAGTAGCCAAGTAATATCACCGGAGACCATTTTAAATGACTGTTAAATGTGTAAATACCTCTTGCTTGGCCCATTAATGCAACACCCGCAGCAGAGCCAATAGACAATAAACTACCGCCAATGCCTGCAGTGAGGGTAATTAAAAGCCATTGCCCATGAGACATGTCTGGCATCATTTGCAACACAGCAAACATGACAGGAATATTATCAACAACAGCAGACATTAACCCTAAGATGATATTTGCTCCTGTTGCTGACCAGTTTGTGTAAAGTAGGTCAGACAAGAGCGCTAAATAACCTATAAAGCCTAAACCACCTACACAGATAACGATGCCATAGAAGAATAATAAGGTATCCCACTCGGCACGAGATACGCGACTAAATACATCAAAAGGAACAACATTACCTAAACGACTGAGGCGTTCTTTGTCGCCTTCTCGTTCAGCCATGGCACGCTTTCTGGCAAGGGAGCCTGGTAGAGTAACGCGAAGAAAATAACCAAAAAATTGTAAGTAACCAAGGCCCATCATCATACCTACAACAGGCGGCAAGCCAAAAGCAGTTTTTAGGACGACAGCAGTTAAAATAGTTAGTAAAAATAAGCATAAAATGCGGATAGCACCGCGCTTAAGTTCAACCTCATCATCCACTGTTTTAGGGTGTTTATTATTAATGAAGAAAGACATGACAAACGCGGGAATAATATAGCTAACTAATGCCGGTAAAAATAATACAAAAAATCCGGTGAACTCTATAACATCAGCCTGCCAAACCATCAAGGTGGTAATATCGCCAAAGGGACTAAACGCACCGCCAGCATTAGCAGCAATTACGATATTAATACACGACATAGCAATAAAGCGATTATCATCGGCGGCTACCTTCATAACCACGGCACATAAAAGCAAAGCGGTTGTTAAGTTATCTGCCACAGGAGAGATACAAAAGGCCATTACGCCACTTATCCAAAATAGTTGTTTATAGCTAAAGCCTCGCACTACCAGCCAACTACGTAGGCTATCGAATAATCTTCGCTCTTCAAGTGCATTGATATAAGTCATCGCGACTAATAAAAATAGCATTAACTCAGAGAATTCGAGTAAAGCATGACGAAATGCATCGGTACTTAACTCAGACATATTTTGCGCGCTGTACTGCCACGCAATCAGTGTCCAAATAACACCTGCCGCGACAAGCACGGGTTTTGATTTACGTAAATGGATTTTTTCTTCAAGAATAACTAATACATAGGCAAAGATAAAAATAACGACACAGATGATGCCGACAGGGTGGGTAAGTAGGTCAATGGCACCGACTGATTCAGCTTGTGCATAGCCGCTAAACCCCACTAAGGAAAGTAGAAATCCTAGCATTAGTTTATTCATTTATATGTTCCATTTAGTTCATTTTTAATTTCATCACAAAGACTGTGAATGTAGCTGGCGGCTATTTTAGATTTATTCTGGAATTTATGTAATAAACAAGTAATAAAAATGTAGGTATATTGAATATAAATGGGAGTAATGTTGAATATGCTTGGTGCTAAAGACGTTTCAAGGTAGTTTGTGGAGCACTAAGAGAGCCATATACTAGCCCTCTTAGTGTTAGTTTGTTTATGCGAAGTGTTTCTCTAAATCATCCGAGCCACCAATGTGCTCTCCACCAATAAATACTTGTGGTACCGTTTCGCGGCCAGACATTGCTTTTAAGCTGGTAAGCGATGCGTCTCTTCCTAAAATAATTTCTTCATACACATAACCTTTACTTTCTAACAATGCTTTTGCCTTTGTGCAATATGGGCAGTTAGGCTTGGTAAAAAGACTAACAGGTTTTGGTTTTACTTGCGCTGGGTTAATGTACTCAAGCATGGTATCAGCATCAGAGACTTCAAATGGGTCACCTGGCTTTTGTGGCTCAATAAACATTTTTTCGATAACGCCGTCTTTTACTAACATAGAATACCGCCAGCTACGTTTGCCAAAGCCTAAGTCATTTTTATCGACTAGCATGCCCATGCCATCGGTGAATTCGCCGTTACCATCGGGTAGTAGCGTGATATTTTGCGCTTCTTGATTTTGTGCCCATGCGTTCATAACAAAAGTATCGTTAACCGAAATACAAACGATGTCATCGACACCATTTTGCTTAAATACCGGCGCAAGTTCGTTATAGCGTGGTAGGTGTGTTGATGAACAAGTTGGTGTAAATGCGCCAGGTAATGCAAACAGTACAACAGTTTTACCTTTGAAAACATCATCACTGGTCAGTGATTGCCATTGCTCATCAATGCGTGTTGCGAATGTAACGTTAGGGACTTTTTGACCTTCAATATTGTTTAACATAGTTTAATTCCTCTTGATTAGTTGAGTGTTATTATGGGGTTATATAGATAATAGTTCCAATCGTTTGTTTTTATTACTATGATAGTTAAAAGCTATTGATTGTTGGTAAGTACTATGAACTTAAAAGACTTGGAATATGTTAAAGCGGTGGCTCAGTTTAAGCACTTTCGAAAGGCTGCTGATGCCTGTTATGTGAGCCAACCAACCTTGAGTGGTCAAGTTAAAAAGCTTGAACAAGAGCTTGGGGTAACTATTTTTGATCGCTCCACTAAACAAGTGACAGTGACTGTACAAGGTCAACGGTTACTTGAACAAATTAACGTAATCCTTGAGCAAACCCAAGTATTAAAGGAAATTGCCGCAAGCTCGCATGATCCCCTTAAAGGTAAAATAAACGTAGGTATTATTCCCACTATTGCACCTTACTTATTGCCAACCTTGCTCACATCAATGAAGCAAGCCTTTAACGAAACTCATTTTTCATTTATTGAAATGCAAACCGCGCAAACACTTATCGCCCTTGATAACGGAGAAATCGATATTGCAATTGTCGCTGATGTGCCAGACCTCGCTAATTACCATGTATCAGCATTATACAAAGAAGACTTTTTAGTGGCTGTATCTGAGCAGCATGCATTAGCTAATAAAGAGAAAGTTGCACTTACTCAGCTAAGTGATTGTGACTTACT
Organism: Pseudoalteromonas sp. CF6-2; assembly: GCF_021729425.1. Classification (NCBI taxonomy): domain Bacteria; kingdom Pseudomonadati; phylum Pseudomonadota; class Gammaproteobacteria; order Alteromonadales; family Pseudoalteromonadaceae; genus Pseudoalteromonas; species Pseudoalteromonas sp. CF6-2. Next base: position 2,581,203 of record NZ_CP091442.1, on the reverse strand, counting down.
TATGTTAAACGAAGGGCATTGCTTTAAAGAACAAGCCGAGCAATTTTGCTTTTCGGCAGGGGTTGAAGTCTCAAACCAATACAAGGGCAATAGTATCGAAACCCTACTTGCTTTGGTCGCGATGGATGATGGTATTACATTTGTTCCCAAACTTGCTTGCACAACACGAGAGGGAATTAATTATGTGGCCATAACACCTAATCAACAACGGCAAGTTGTTATTGCAACCCGTAAGCATTACCCACATATTGCGGGAGTAGAGCAATTAGCCGCTTGGCTAAATGCTCATAAAGGGTTACAGCAACATTTACTCGCCAGCAGCTAATTCAACAATATCGTTTATTTGAATGTTAGGTAATGGCTGCTCATCAATACTCATGGCAACAGCCGACTGCTGATAGAGTTGGGTAATTTTCACTTGATTAAGTGTGGTGATCTTATGTGGCAGTTTATTACCTTGCGCATCTGTCATGTAGTTGTGATGAGCAATATTTAATAACTCCCCTTGCTGTAAACCATGCGCTTTACCTAGGTTGATTATTAATTTGCCATTTTCAATATGCAAAATTTTGCCTTGTGTAGGTAAACAAGCCATAGCCGCTTGCAAGTCATAGGTGAGGGTTTGGTTTACCTCACTGATGGCTTGACCATAATCGGTCTCCCAAAAGCGGTCGCTATACACATCAATGATGTCGGTTTTTTTGTATGGCCAAATTCCCTCAGTTTGGTAACTTTTCTGCCATAGCTTTTCGTAAGTAGTGCCATCAAATAAAACATAATCGGCTTTGTAAGCACGCTTAAAGCTATCATCTTGCCAAAATGCATAATCGTTATTGAGTTTACGGTTTACCGATAAATCGCGGATACGACTGAGTAATACATATTGTGAGTTACTACGACTGGTTATCTCTTCGAGTAATGCATCGCTGTAGTCATACTGTTGGGTGAAAAAATGATCCACGCGCAACGGCACATTGTAATAGGCTGTCGGTTTTGCGGCCATTTGCGTATTACTCAAGCGAGTATAAAGCTGTTCACTAATGGCTTTATTGACGTCAAAAATTTGGCCCATTCTCGCTTGCTCTCTGTTGGCCAACTGACTTTGTGTTATTGCGATGAATTTAGCATACTTATTTGCAGGGCATTCTTCAGCTTGTGGAAAAATATCTAAGCGAAGTGTAATTGCATAGGTATCGTTATGACGATCTTCGCTAATAAGCTCTATTTTTTGGATCTCACCATGGCTACTAATTTTAAGCTGATCTTGCGTCAAAACTCCGTCTACCAGGGTTTGTACAGAGCTAACACGCGCCCCAGAAAACACTAATGCTTGGGTTATCGCATCTTTCATTGCGGCAGATTTGGCCTGACTTGTATCACCATCTTTAATCGCTGCATGGCCTGTAGATTCAAACCATTGAGCTAAACTATTGTTAGAAAAAACAAGAGTAAAGGCCACCCCCATGCTGTATAAACTCGTTTTTAATAGACACTTCATGCAAATACCTAGCGACACTGTTCATTGATACCAAGTACTCAGCAAGTAATGTACCAGATTGGCACTAAACGTGCATATTTGTAGAAAATGAGTTTTTAACGGAAACAAGTTATGCGAGCAATGTTAGTTTGTGGCCTAGCAGCCTGTATTGCACTAAGTGGTTGCAGTAGTATTTTTGATAAACACGTCGAGTACACTTATATCGAGCCTGATGACTACCCGATTTTAAAAGCTGTTGGTTATGCACCCATTAGTGCTCAACCAAGTGATAACAAATCACAACGAACTTTACTTGCGATTAAAGCCTCAAAACTTGAAGCATATCGTGAGTTAGCTGAACAGGTTTATGGGCAAAAGATTTCCGCAGGGACGACGGTACAAAACAGCATTGCACATAACGATCAGCTACAAAGCAAAGTGCAGGGTGTTATCAAAGGTGCTCAGGTCATTAAAACGTATGCGGTGGGCGACACTTACGCCACGGAGTTACAACTGGACATGAAACGAGTACATGACTTATATATTGGTGAAATTAAACCGCGTGAAGTAAAAAAAGTGACTTATTATTAAGTACTAAATTCTCATAGTTGCAGCTTGGGTGCTATGCTTTTAAGACTGTTAGTTTTAACAAAAGCATAATGGCATTAACATATCATTTTAACCAAGCTTTTCTCCTTTTAGGAATTGTCTATGCTGTTTAGAGCATATGCGATTGCCTTAAATCAAACTTGGCGAACTCATGCCTGCTGGTTAACCGTTGTCATTATTCTATGTTTAAGTCATTCTGCAATAGCTGATCGCTTAGTTATTGAATTTACCACTTTTATTCAACAGATGCAGCAGCGTTTCGGTGCCAATAGGGTCACTGTTGCAAGGCAGTGGCAAGGGATGTTGCAGCAGGCTTCTAATTTACCCGAACAACAACAGGTACTTGTTGTTAACGAGTTTTTTGCCCGTAGTCTGCGTTATCAAACTGATATTCAATTATGGAAGCAAGAAGACTATTGGGCGACCCCTCTTGAAACGCTTGGAAAAGGGCTAGGTGATTGTGAAGATTACGCAATTGCCAAGTATATAAGCCTAAGAGCACTTGGAGTGAGTGACGATAAATTACGGCTTATCTATGTAAAAGCTCAACTAGCTGGTACGCGAAAAACACAAGCGCACATGGTGCTTGGCTACTTTACACACCCGAATGCACAACCACTTATTTTAGACAGTTTAATTGTTAAGGTACTGCCTGCTGCTAAGCGGACCGATCTTAGCCCTGTTTTTAGCTTTAACAGCAAAGGCTTGTGGGCCAATAATTCAACAAAGAGTGTGGCCGATCCGACTGCTAGGCTATCACGGTGGCGTCATATATTAGAGCAATCACGCAAAGAAGGAGTGCGATGGTGAAGGTATTTAATTTATTCAGACTCAAACGAAATAAAACCATTACCTTAAAGCAAGAGCTATGGATTGCTATTTTGCTACTAATCATTATTGGTTTTGTGAGTAGTTTATTGATCAGTACTAATTCTGCAAAAGAGTACTTTACGACTGAGTTGCGAATGAAAAATATAGATAATGCTAACTCACTCGCCTTGATGTTGAGTCAAATGAGTAAAGACCCTGTTGAAATAGAGCTTTTAGTCTCTGCCTCATTTGATACTGGTTATTACCATCGAATTGAGCTACGAGACCCACATGGTAAAACAATAATTAAACGCCTTTATACGGGTGAGCTTACTTTAAACGCACCGAGTTGGTTTAGGCATTTTTATAAGTTAGAGGTTGCGCCGGGCGTTGCTCAAGTGAGTGATGGCTGGCAACAATTTGGTACTTTGTATGTTGAAAGCCATAGCCAGTATACGCAAGATGCACTGTGGCAAAGTGCTGTCCATTTATTCTTTAGCTTTTTAGTTGTTGCAGTGGCGGCTTGTATTGCAGGGGCTTATTTTCTATCTAAAATTCTGAGTCCACTCAATGATGTAATGAAACAAGCGGTGGCATTAAGTGAAAAACGCTTTATAAAGTCAAAAGTACCGCGCACCTACGAGTTTGCTAAGCTTGTGTCATCAATGAATTTGTTGTCGACACGTTTTAATCGCATTACCAAAGAAGATAATCGTCGCTTAGAAGAAATTCGTTTTAAAAGTCAACACGATGACTTAACAGGCCTTGCTAATCGAGAGTACTTTAATGCAACTCTTGATACCTTTTTAGAAAACTCACAAGGGCATGGGGGGCTCTTTTTATTCAGAGTGATAAATTTGGATGCATTAACAGAAGAAGTTGGCCGCGTTGAAATGGTGGACTTTTTACGTCGTTTTTCAGAATCATTAGTCTCTTTTTTAGAATCGAATGAAGATAGCTTTAGGCAAAGCCAAATTGCACGTATGTCCCATGTCGATTTTTTAGTGTTATTTAGCGATGTGAGTAATCTCGCAGCCTTGAGCGAGCAGGTTTTAAAGTCTCATGAGCAACTTGTTGCAGAGCATAAATCAGTAGCGCTTGCGGTATCACACAGTTGTACACACATTGAAATTGATGACACCCGTGCCACGCTTTTAAAACGAGTCGATCAGTGCTTGAAGGTTGCCGTAGCAAAACCGGGTTGCAGTGTTTATGTAGATGAAAAACAACAAACGCAAGACAATCATAATGATATTGATACTTGGCGAGAAAGATTAGAATTTGCGCTGAAAGAAAATCAATTAGAAATCGCGTTATTCCCCGTAACAACCTTTGATGAGCGCTTAATACAGCAGCAAATTTCTTTAAGTGTATTAATTGAAGGCGAAAAATATCGCTTTGGCTTTTACTTCCAATGGGCGCAGCGTTTGCATTTATTAGCTCGCCTTGATTGGAGTTTGATGAAACTAATGATTAACGAGTATGGCCAGATTCAAGGGGATACGCTTTTAGGAATGGAAGTTTCAGCTGAAACTTTACAAGATGATATGGCGGTGGCGTCCATTTTAACAGGGTTATCTGCGTATCCTGCACTTGCTAAGCGTATATGCTTTGAGGTGCGAGCAAATTTCGCAATTAAAGAGTTTGCCTTGTTTCGAAGCTTTTGTTCACAAGTTCATAGTATAGGCTCTAAAGTCGCGCTTAAGCGTGTGGGGGCTGAGTTTACTAAATTAAATAAAATCCAAGAGCTTGGCTTAGAGTTAATAAAAATAGACAGTGTTTATTGCCATAACATAAGCTTTAATGAAGATAACCAAAGTTTTCTTCGTGGTGTGTGTTCACTTGCGCACTCTTTAGGTATTAAAGTGGTGGCAGAAGGGGTTAAAAGCCCAAGTGATCAAACGATACTGAAGGGGTTAGGTTTTGATGGGCTTGTGGCGGTTGAAGGTAAAAAAGATTAGTGACCTTTAACCGCTAACATTAACTGCATGCGATCCCGCACATGCAGTTTATTGAAAATAGAACTCATATGTTCTTTTACGGTGCGTTCTGTGATATTTAACTTTTGTGCGACCTGCTTATTTGTTGCACCCGTGACAACTTCATCAACGACTTGTTTTTCTCGATTTGTTAGGCATGTTAAATCGCAATTGTGTTGGTAGTGAATTTGCTGATTAGACAGCACCCCAACTAAGTTTGATAACAGTTGCCCAGGTAGCCAAATACCTCCTTTACTCACTGTTTCAGCAACTTGCTCAATAATTGCTTTACTGGCATAGGCTTCGATATAGCCACGAGCACCGCACTCTAAGGCTTTACACAGCTGAGAAATGTTAAGCTCTGTTGTCATCACAATCACAGGAATTCTTTGCTCAGTGAGTTTCGATAGAATATTGAGCCAATCAGGTGTCTCTGCAAGTAGCCAAATTAGGCTATCAGCCATTAACCGTTTAGGCACTGATGTTTGTACGCTACAGTCAGCAAATGCAGATTGCCAATGTGGAGATACAAGTTCATCTTGTGTGATAAAAACACTTCTGCGCATAGTTACTCCATTACACTGGCGTGAAGGGCATTCATAGTTTACCTCTCGGTCATGGCTAATGAGGTTGCTCTTAAAATGGGTTTAAACAAATACTCAAGCACGGTTTTTTTTCCGGTAATAATATCGACCTGAGTTGTCATGCCTGGGATAATCGTTAGGTTGTCGGCAAAGTGGTTTCGGTTCGTTTTCAATTGCACTAAATAAAAAGTGTTATCTCTTTCATCGGTAATAGTATCAGCACTGATGTGGGTTACCTGAGCTTCAAGGCCGCCATAAATTGCAAAGTCATAAGCACTGAACTTGATCATAGCCTCTTGTCCTGGCTGCAAAAACGCAATATCTTTTGGTAAGATTTTCGCTTCAACAACGAGCTGGTCATCTAAGGGAATAATTTCCACAGCATCACTACCAGGTTGTAAAATGCCGCCAACTGTATTTACTAATAAGCGTTGAACGGTCCCATTGACGGGGGAGCGGATCTCCGTTTGCGTAACCTTATCTGCCAGCCCTGACTCTGTTTCTTTAATGGCATCAAGGCGAAGAAGTGCTTCTGAAAGCTCATTACTCCAACGGTTGATCATCGCAAGCTCTACTTCAGTCACTTTATTTTTTGCTTCGTTGATGGCAGATAGGCTTCGGTTTATTGCTGCTTTTGTTCGGTTTATCTCACCTGTGTGCTCTACAACTTGGCGCTCCAAACGAATTATATCGATATCAGATACGGCACCTGAACGGAGTAATGGCCGTGTCACAGCAAGTTCTCTGTTCGCTAAACTGAGAGAGTTAGTGTGTTGTTGCAGTGCGGCTCTCGCTTCGGCATAGTCTTGGCGACGCTGCTCTAGTTGGCGCTTATGGATTGTAACTTGTTGTGTCAGCTCTTGATTACTGCTCTCAAACATAGCCTGTTCGTGTGCAACGGCATCCGGCGCTTTTTCGATTAAGTCGGGAGTAAACTCAAGTGGCTTTTTTTTCGTGAGCGCTTTAAGTCGCTCAACTTTCGCTGTTAGAGATAAAATTTTTGCTTGGTTTTCTCTAAATGAAGAGATAAAGCGAGTTGGATCTATCTTCACCAATACATCACCCGCATTGACGATTTGTCCTTCTCGAACAAAAATTTGCTCTATCATGCCACCGTCGTATGATTGTACAACTTGTAATTTATGAGAGGGAATCACTCTGCCTTCACCCCGTGCAACTTCATCTAAATGGGCAAATGCTGACCAAACAAGTAAGGCGACGATAGTTAAGCAAATTAAATACAATAATACTCTGGCACTGGCTGGCTGTTGTTGCATTTTCTCCCATTGCGCGTCAACAACCCAATCTTGAGTATTCGGCGGTGATAACCAACGAGAAAACAAATATGAAAATATAGATGGACGCTTTGCTTTTTGCTTATCCATCGCTTTATTCAAACGTTCGAATGAGCGTTGTTCAATTGGTAAGTCTTTTTTACTCATGATACTTTTCCAACCGTATGAGTCGACAAAGCAGATAAAACGTGGGATTTAGGTCCATCGGCTACAACTTTACCGTTATCTAATACGATGACCCGATCAACAAGCTCTAGCAGTGATGTTCTATGTGTAACAACAATGAGAGTCTTTTCTTGGCAGCTACGTTTTATGTTATTAATGATCTTAGATTCACTATTATGATCCAGTGCTGAGGTAGGCTCATCCATTAATAAAATGGGTGGATTGTTTAGCAAGGCTCTTGCGATCCCCACCGCTTGGCGTTGACCACCAGAGAGTAGGCGACCCTGTTCACCTACTTGCATATCAAATCCGTCAGGGTGTGAATTAATTAACTCAAATAACTGGCTTTGCTGGCACGCAGATAAAATTTGCTCGTCTTTTGCATGCCATGCACTTAGCGTTATATTGTCTTTTAAGGTACCAAAGAATAGTGAAATTGTTTGGGGAACATACCCAATATTATGACGAAGCTCTGCAGGGTCAATTTGGTGAATGTCATTGTTATCAATTAAAATTGATCCAGAATTGGGTTCGTAAAGACCTAAAATAAGTTTTTCTACAGTGCTTTTTCCTGAGCCATTACGCCCTAAAATAGCGACTTTTTCACCTGCCTTTATTTTGAAACTTACACCGCATAACGCTTCATTGCTTTCATCTGAGTATTTGAATCGCACATCGTTAAACTCAATATCTCCGAGTAACACAGGGTGGCTTAGCCAGTGTTTACCAGGGGGGCGTTCGACTTCTTTTTCCATTATTTCATTTAATGAATGCATAGCAATTGCTGCATGATGGAACTGGGCAAGTACCGCCGCAGATTGGCTAATGGGTGCCATAGTTCGAGACGACAATAAATAGGCTGCAATTAGCCCGCCTTGAGTTAAGTCGCCTTCTATAATGAGATGCACACCGATCATCATGATCACCACACCGACACATTGCTGTACCCACGCGCCTGCATTGCTGATTGAAGATGAAATGAGGCGACTTTGAGCATTAACTCGAGCAATGTAAATTGTTGATTTTTCCCAATTAGATTGAGTTTTACATTCACTGTGAAAGCTTTTTACATCTTCAATGTTTGTTAAACTTTCTACTAAGACGGCATTTCGCATTGAACTGGCTTTCATTGTTTGCTCAGATAAGCTCTCAAGCTTTCTGTGTGCTGCTAATGCATAGCTCAGCAAAAGTACTGCGCCGATGATAATTGGCAGGCTAAGCTCTACCCCAATAATGGCAATAACAACAAGAAATAAAAGCACGAAGGGAAGATCAACGAGCGCAATTAAAGTGATCGAGCTAAAAAAGCTGCGAACGGCCTCGAAAGACTGAATATTACTCGCAAAGGAACCGGCTGATGCAGGGCGATTCTTTAGTTTCATACCCAAAACTCGCTCCATGATTACCGCCGACACTTTTACATCAATTCTACTTGCAGCAAGCTCGACAAAATAACTGCGCACTAATCTTAGTATGAAATCTGCGGTCAGAGCCAGCAGCACACCGATTGCTAACACCCACAGTGTTTCTGTCGCATGGTTTGGTACAACACGGTCGTAGACGTTCATCACAAACAGTGGCATAGCAATAGAAAGTACACCAAGTGCAATCGCGGAAACAATGACATCTTTATAAAGGGTTCGGCATTCTTTTATTACACCCCAAAACCAGCCATCTTTTGATAGCTTTTGCAGTACCGGTGAGCGTGCATCGAAGGCAAATTCAGGTTGTGCATAAATGACCATACCCGAACTTGTTTCATTCAATTCATCAAGGCTTATCGTGACGGCAGAATCACTTAATTCTGGGTAGATGACTTGTGCGGTATTATCTGTCAGGTTCAGCTTAGTGATAACACATGCTTGATTGTTCTGTAAGATTAATACAGCGGGTAATAAAGCCACATTGAGATCGCAAAGTGCTTTATGAACAACTTTGGTTTTAAAGCCTATCCGTTTCGCTGCCCGTGAAAACCCTGAGGGGTTTAGCAAGCCATTTTCAAGAGGAAGGCCGCTTAATAACGTTTCTCTCGAAAATTCGCGATCATGATAACGGCATAAAATCTCTAGGCAATCAACAAGACTACCACCATGGTTGAGTGCGTCATTTTCTTGCATACACTATCCATACGTTAATTTACAACCTAGCTTAAGACCAGCCATTTTGTGCTGTAGCTGAGCGATTGCTAGAGTCGGTTATTACAGCTTCTATGCGACGGTTTGCAGCATTTGCGCGAACGGAAATTTCGTTAATTCTTGGCTGATCTGTTCCATAGCCTAAAGATGTGACGCGGTTAGGTGCAATACCGTATTGCTGGATAAGTAGCTCTGCGACTGAAAAGGCGCGCTTTTCTGATAGCTTGCGATTGTAAAGGGCAGGGCCTTCTAATGAGGCATGCCCTTGAATCTCCACCTGCTTAGTAGGATGCTCTTTTAAAAATTCAGCTAACCTAGCGATTTCTTGCATATATTCAGGGCGCACTACACTGGAGTCAGCTAGAAAAGGAATACCAATTTCGACATTACTGGTATTACTGCGGTATTTAGTGCACCCTCTGTCATCGACTTCTGTAAATGCGGGGGTCGATGGGCAGTCATCTTGCTCATTTGCAATACCATCATTGTCATCATCAGCAAAGGTTGTTATGGGGGCTTGTGGTGCTGGTGTGGCAGGAATGTTCAAATAACTAGGCATCGCAGTCACACTCATATACGCGTTATCTTGCTTCTTTTTTTCTTGCAAAAACGCTTGTCGTCCCAATGTTGCTGCAACATCGTATTTAGGGCAAACATACTCCGCATTATGAGCAATTGGATCATCGGTAAGTTCACTTATTGATGGGAACTTGTCAGATTTTACATTTAGTGTTTCTAGTAACTTACCCATCTCTGCAAGCATGGTTAAGATCGCAGTTTGACGGTCGTAAAGTGCCGCTGTATAGGCTCTATTTGACTGAAATGATTCGTTCTCTGCGTCAAGTACATCAAGTAAGGTGCGCTGACCAATATCAAACTGATCTTTATACGCAAATTTTACCTTATTAGAAGAATTTTTATGGTTTTCCAAAGAAGGAATTTTACTTTGCAGCACGAGTACATTGTTGTAAGCCACTTGAAGATTTTGTCGTATTTCGATACAGGTTTGGTCACGTTGGTATTTCGCAACATTGACCTCTTGGTACGCTTGATCTAAGTTAGCACTATCACGACCCCCACTGTAGAGGTTATAGCTAATATCAATGCCCACACGTGCTTCAGATTGCGTTTCATCTAACCCTAGCTCGTTTCGGTCTTGCATACCGTAACGTGCTGATAAATCGACATTTGGATGAAAAGCGGCGCGTTGTGAGTCGGCGTTAGCTTGTTGTGCTTCAATATTGTATAAAGAAGCATAAAAGTTAGGGCTGTTTTTATATGCCAAGTCCAGTGCTTGATTGATAGAAATAGGAATAGCATCGTCACTGAGTTTTGCTTTAACAACTCCTTTGGTCGGCAATTCGCCAACAATCCGTAAATAGCGAGCACTTACATCATGTAAGTTTGCATATTCGGTCATGACATTTGATTGAGCGAGTGATAAACGACCACTAATTTGTTCTAAGTCAGCGGCACGTGCCACACCGGCTCCAACGCTTTGTTCAATTTGTTGATAAACCGATTGATGTTCTTGTAGGTTATTTTCTGCAAGTTGTACCAGCTCGGTAAATTTTTGTACATCTAAGTATGCGACACTGGCTTCAAGTGCTGTTTGCTCAGCTTGAGTGAGGAGCTCAAAATAACGGATTAGCTGGATACGTTCAAAACGTCTTACTGTGTTTGAAGTTCGAAATCCATCATAAAGCATCTGTCCTAACGTTAATTCTGCTGTATTACGATTAAACTCTTCATCAATACCATAATTTCGCTTTTCATATCCTGCACTTGCAGATATATCTACCGTTGGTAAATAACCTGAACGCGCTGCATCAATGCCATGCATCGATGCTTTAAATGCATGCCACGCCTGCTGGACTTCAGGGTTATTTGCAATGGCTTTATCGGCGACATAATTAAGTGGCATAGATGAGGTTTGCTCTGCTTGAGCATTTAAAATACTCCCATTTGCAGCAAAAATTAGAGCGATAACACTGATGAATTTGTTTTTAGTGAACGGGTTTATTATAGCCATAATATCCTCTTTTTTGACTAAATTTTATTCACGCTAAGTTAAGGTTTAGCTAACATTTTAAAATACTGCAACTACTACAATTGTTTAAATGTGAACTTTTTCTTCTGGATTCATGTCCCTGTTTTAATGGTTAAATAGTATTAAATAAGTGGCTGACCTGTACCATAGTCCAGTAACTTAGTGTTGTTTCTTAACTAGGCTTTACTTATATAAAAGTATTACTGGTACGTTGAGGAGCGGCAAATGGATGCAAACCAATTATTAGTTATCGATGTTCAAGGTTCTGCTGGCATTATCCAAGCAGATGGCTCTATTAAGGCACTTGAGGTGGGTGATGTGATCACCGTGGGTGACACTGTTGTAACGGCTGAAAAGTCGACTTTAACAATAGATGTACAGGGCGAATCATTATCAATACCAGCCAGTAAAAGAATCACAATTACTCCCGATTTAGTTGCCAAAGGCAGTCAAGACAGTTCTGAAAATACGGTGTTTGATGAGTCTATAGATGATGCGATTGCAAGTTTAAATCAAGCAAACTCAACGCCACCTCAGCAACAAGCAACTGGCGATATCAGCGACTTTCTACAAGCTTTAGAAGGTGATGGAGACATTCTTGATAATTTAGAAGCAACCGCAGCGGGCGGCACTGGTGGTGCTACATCAGGTGGTGGCACATCTTTTGTTGAGCTTGCTCGTATTGCAGAAGGGATTGATCCGTCAGGTTTATCATTTGATGATAGCCTAAATGCAGGTAGTGATGGCATTTTTACGCCAAGGGATACCACCGATGGTGTCGTCCCTAATGACGCTTTAGCAACATTAAGTGTCAATGAGCTTGGCAATTCGAACAATCCTCAACCGGTTATTTCAGGTACAACGCAGAACCTTGTAGGCGAGACATTAACTGTCACAGTCACCGATGTGAATGGAAATACACAGGTTGTTACAGTGATTGTCCAGCCTGATGGCACTTTCACGACGACACCGCTAGACCCCTTACCAGATGGACCGATTGTGATTGATGTGGATGTGATCGATCCTAACGGTAATCCACTGAATGATAATATCTTGGCAAATATAGATACAACGGGCCCTCAAGTGCAGCTTAATGCGCTTAATGACTCTGCTTCACCTAATGTAGAGATTTCGGGCACCGTGTCAGGAATTGAAGTGGGTGGAGATGTCACAATCACTGTGACTGACAGCCAAGGGCGAGTACAAACCATTGTGACTCAAGTTGATGAACAGGGTAATTGGAGCATAACAGCGCAAGATCTTTCTGAAGGGCTATACAATGTTGTCGCCTCAGCAATTGACGAAGTAGGTAATGAGGGGGTTGATACTGATAGTAGCCTCATTGATTTAACGCCGCCTGATATTACGCTTGTTGCGATTGCCGACACTAATGATACAACTCCCACATTTGTTGGGCGGGTTGATGATGTGCCAGAGGGAACTCAGGTACGTATTCAAGTTGTTGATAGTAACGGTCAGTCACAAATATTTACAGCCATTGTTGGCGCTGATGGCAGTTATACCGTAGATGCAACGGCGGGATTTCCTGAAGGGGCATTTACCGCTATCGCGACAGTGGTGGATCCTGTTGGTAATAGTGCATCGGCCAATGCCAATGGAGAAATCGCATTTTCTCCTATTTCAATAACAATCAACTCAATTGCTGATAGCAATGATCCAACGCCATTTCTTAGCGGTCAAACCGAAGGCGTTGCGGCGGGCACAACCATCATGCTGATGATCACTGCCAGTAATGGACAAGTCATTAACTTGCTTGCAGTTACTCAAGCTGATGGTAGCTGGTCACTGCAAATGACAGAACCGCTTCCTGAGGGGGACTTTACTATTGTAGCAACTGTTCTTGACCCTCAGGGCAATGAAGCACAGGCGACAGCGGTTGGCAATGTCGATTTAACGGTTAGCATTAACTTTATTATTGATACAAACGATACGACCCCTGTAGTGACAGGCTCAACCCAAGATGTTGATGCAGGTACAGTGGTTACCGTTACCTTCATTGGTAGTGACGGTGCTACAGAAACACTACAAGTGATTACCGATGCAAACGGGGATTGGTCAGTAGAAGCAACAACACCGCTGGTGGAAGGAACGTTCACTGTTACAGCAACAGTGACGGATGCGGTTGGTAATACGGCAACCGCGACTGAAATAGGCGAAATAGACTTAACCGATCCTATTATTTTTATAGACACATTAAATGATACTAATGACACGACGCCGACTATCTCAGGCTCCGTTTTAGATGTTCCTGCAGGAACAACAGTGACATTACTGGTTACAGACAGCGGCGGTAATGCACAAACACTCACAACAACAACGGATGCAGATGGTAATTGGCAAGTTGATGTTATAAATAATTTAGCTGAAGGGGACTACACCGTTACTGCGAGTGTTAGCGATGAGGCTGGTAATAATAGTACGGCCACAGCAACGGGTACAGTTGATTTAACACCGCCAATAATAACAATTAATACCATAGGTGATGTTAATGATTTAACGCCCACTATAGATGGCACAACACAAACCCTAGACGCCGGCACTGAAGTCACCATTACTGTGACCGATAGTAGCGGAGCGCAGCAGACTTTCATAACCACGACAAATGCTGATGGTAGTTGGTCAATAACCCTAACCGACCCCCTTGCTGAGGGAGAGTTTACTGTTGTAGCCCAAACGCAAGATGCAGCTGGTAATACTGCGCAGGATACCGAAGTCGGTGTGATTGATTTAACTGGACCAACTATAGAAATTAATGATTTTACCCCGTCAAATGACGTAACGCCTATTATTTCTGGGGTGGTGAGTGGTGTTGATGTTGGTACGCAAATAACAGTAACTTTAGTGGATAGTAACGGCAATCAACAAACATTAACGGCCACCGTTAATGCTGATAATAGTTGGCAAGTTGGTGCCAACCAAGCCATTGTTGAAGGGCCGTTTACAATTACGGCTACGGTAAATGATCTGGCTGGTAATCAAGCAACAGATACTGCACAAGGCATTATAGATTTAACCGCACCGATAATTACATTAGACGATCCTGGCAGTAGCGCTGATACAACTCCGACTATTTCAGGTGTCGTTGAAGGTGTTGACGAAGGCACTGCGGTGACCATTGTTGTGGTTGATGCAAATGGTAATAGTCAAGAATTAAGCGCAGTGACAAACATCAATGGTGGTTTTTCAGTTGATGCTGCTACAGAGCTTAGTGAAGGTCAGTATACTGTCACCGCAACAGTTGCAGATGCAGCTGGAAACCAAGCTTCTGCAACTGCAAATGGGTTAATTGATTCATCATTACTCACCATTACTATTGATGCAATCGGTGAAACAAATGATACCACCCCAACCATTTCAGGGACGACAATTAATGCAGCTCCTGGGAACGTAATCACGGTTGTTGTTACGCCTGCCTCGGGACCTGTGCAGAGCTTTGTGACTCAAGTCGGCCCTGATGGATCATGGAGTATTGAGGTACCTACCGCGCTTGCTGAAGGTGAAGTTTCGATTGATGCGACTGTGACAAACTCTGTTGGAAATACGGCTAACGAAGTTATTAGCGGTATTATTGATATCACTGCGCCTGTAGTTTCTATCGATGAAATTGGTGTCACAAACGATAGTACGCCAATCATCACAGGCTCGGCAGAAGGTGTCTTAGCGGGAAGTACAGTGACAGTAACCGTGTTTGACTCTGTGAATAACAGCCAAACTTACACAACAACGCTGGATGCACAAGGTAATTGGGTTGTACAAGTTACAACACCTGTCAGCGAAGGTAATTTTTCAGTAACTGCAAGCGTGACTGATAACGCAGGTAATACAGGGCTCGATACTGAGATAGGCACATTAGATTCTACAGCACCACTGATAACCATTGATAACCTTGGCACAGTCAATGACCCTACACCAATTATCAGTGGTACAACAAATGAACCTGCTGGCAGTGTTGTACAACTGACGGTAAGTAACGGGGTTGATAGTTATGTTTTTACTGCCATTGTCAGTGGCGGTGGCACGTGGGCTGCTGAGGTACCTGAAGAATTACAAAATGGTACATTTGATATTGTAGCCTCGATTACTGATGCGCAGGGCAATGAAGCTGTAGCAACAAGTTCGTTTGTTTTAAATGCCAGTGCGCCCAGTCTTTCAATTGATACAATTAACGATACCAATGACACTACACCAACCATCAGTGGTACATCGGATGCGCCTAACGGTACCGTGGTGTCTATTATTGTCGAAGACAGTAACAGTAATTTGCAAGCCCTATCCGCCGTCGTTCAAAATGGAATTTGGGTAGCCAATGTCACATCGCCATTAAGTGAAGGGGCATTTTCTGTATCAGCTTCCGTTACTGTTAATGGTATAACTGGTGATGCAACAGCTCAAGGTCTTGTTGACATAACGGCACCAACGGTCAGTATTGATGCACTGGCTGATACCACGGATATTACCCCTCTCATATCTGGACAAGCTTCAGGCTTGGCTATTGGCAGTGTTGTTACTTTACAAGTGACTGATAGCGCTGGAAATACTCAATCATTAGCAGCGGTTGTTGGTGCCAATGGTAATTGGTCTGTCGAAGTAGAGACAGGGTTAGCTGAAGGTACTTACACCGTTGAAGCCATTGTCGCGGACACGGCAGGCAATACCGCTTCAGACACCACCACAGGCGTTGTCGACTTAACAGCACCTCTTGTCTCAGTTAATGGTCCTTTCCTAACAAATGATGATACGCCACTTGTAACTGGTAGCTCTGATTTAGCGAATGCAAGTGTTGAAGTAACATTTACTGATGTGAATGGCGATAGTCATATTGTTGTTGTGCAAACGGACAGTAACGGAAACTGGAGTGCAGAGGCTTCGCAGTCACTCGCAGATGGTAGTTATAATGTTTCAGCAAGCATAACGGATGCTGCCGGTAATACCGGTACTGATACTGATAGCGGTGTGATTGATACAATTCCTCCACAGCTTGCCTTTGAACCTACCTTATTATTAGGTCAATTGATTACTTTGAGTGGTACATCAGATTTACCGGCAGGAAGTGTGGTTACGGTTACTCAAAATTTAATCGGTGCACCAGCAGTCACAACAACCGTAACAACAGATGCTAATGGAAATTGGTCATTAACGGGGTTGAGTGTGCCCATTGTTAATTTGGCATCTATTACAGCAACTGCGTCAGATGCCGCAGGTAATGTCACAACAATTACTACAACTGACTTTGATGATACACCGCCGATTTTAACTGTCAGTGTAGATGCTTTAACTAATGATAATACTCCCCTTATTTCGGGCACCACTGATGCTGGCCAAGGCGCGCAAGTAACCGTTGTTGTTACCGATCAAGCAGGGAATAGTCAAACACTCACTGCGACTGTGAATGCAAATGGTGAATGGTCAATCAGTCCGAATGTGATACTGGCAGATGGCACATTTACTGTCAGTGCCAGTGTGCAAAATAGTTTTGGTAATACCACAACAGAAACAGCCAGTGGCGTTATTGATACTGTAGCACCGAGTTTAACGCTTGATGGCGTTGGTAGTGTCAATGATGTAACACCTGTACTGAGTGGCACCAGTGACGAAATAGGTGCGACCATTAATATAGAAGTGACTGATAGCAATGGGACACAGCAAATTAGTGCAACAGTGGCAAGCGATGGTACATGGTCTGTAGAAGTGCCAAATGGCTTAGCTGAAGGAAGTTACACTGTTACTGCATCAGTCAGTGACGATGCAGGTAATACGACAACCCAAAACGCGACAGGTGATATTGATATTACCTTGCCTATAGTCACTGTGAATAATAACGGATTAGGAAACGATAGCACGCCATTATTAAGCGGTACATCTGGTGAGGCAGCAGGAACAGTTGTCAACCTTACAGTGACCGATATCAATGGTGATACGTATGATTTAACGGCAACGGTTGATGCAAATGGTGACTGGCAAGTAGAGGCGCCTTCACTCCCTGATGGTAATTACACCGTTTCAGCAAGCATAACCGATGATGCCGGCAATATTGGCACAGCATCCGGCACCGGTAATATAGACACTGTTGCCCCTGCTATTTCGATTAATAGTCTTGGCACTGTAAACACAAACACACCTACAATAAGTGGTACCTCAACAGAGCCGCAAGGCACACAAATATCTCTGATTGTGACTGATTCAAATAACGTTGATGTGTCTTTAACGGCTGTCGTTGATAGCAATGGAGATTGGTCGGTTACATCTATGGTATTAGCTGATGATGACTACACTGTTGTAGCCACAGTCGTAGATCCTGCAGGTAATACTGCCAGCGCCTCAAGTGACTTTACTGTTAACATCAGCGCGCCGAGTATGTCAGTTGATGCGATAGCCGATACGAATGACACAACCCCGACAATTACAGGCACTACTTCAGCGCCAAACGGCTCGACAGTGACCGTGGTGATTGATGATGGTACTAACCCGCCACAAACATTAACTGCGACTCTTCTTGATGGCATTTGGTCTGTGACACCACCTACAGCATTAGCAGAAGGTAACTTCACAGTGACGGCAACAGTTACCGTTGGAGGTGTTGATGGTGAGGCGTCAACGATAGGCGTTGTTGATTTAACATCACCTACTATCAGTATTAACAACATAGGTAGTACAAATGACGATACACCAACAATTAGTGGGGTCACTGATGCAAGTGCTGGCAGTACCGTTACACTAGAAATTACGGATTCGCTCGGCGGTATTCAAACGATCACCGCGACTGTACAGGCTAATGGCTCATGGTCGGTATCGCCGAGCATAGCATTAGCAGAGGGCAGTTTTACAGTTAACGCCAGTGTATTTGATGTTGCAGGTAACGAAGGTACGGTAACTGAAACAGGCTTAATAGATACGACTGCGCCAACAATCGTGATTGATCCACTCTCTGATACAACAGACGTAACACCATTGATCAGTGGGCAAAGTAGCGGCGCTTCAGTCGGTACGCTTGTTACACTAACCATTACCGATGGCGCAGGGCAAGAGCAAGTCGTCACGACGCAAATACAACCAGGGGGGGTATGGTCAGTTGAGGTAACCACACCATTGGCTGAGGGTGAATACACTGTTAATGCGACATTCGAGGATGCTGCTGGTAATCAAGGCTCGGATACAGAAACAGGCAATGTTGACCTTACTGCGCCCAATATCACCATTGATGCACCTGAATTAACTAATGATAATACACCGACGGTAACCGGTACGTCTGATTTAGCAAACACGCAGCTAGACGTGACCTTTTTAGATGCCGACAGTGTTAGTCATGTTGTTACCGTAACCACAGATGCTTCAGGTAACTGGAGTGCTGATGCAGGTCAAGCGCTTGCTGATGGTAGCTATACCGTATCAGCGACAGTTCAAGATAATGCGGGCAACACCGGCACAGCATCTGATAGTGGTATTGTTGATACTATTGCACCTGATATTCGCATTATACCTTCGTTCCTATTAGGTAATTTAGTCGGGCTATCTGGCACATCTGATTTACCTCAAGGCAGTGTCATTACCATTACTGAGCAGTTAGTCGGTGGCTTAGTGGGGGCAACTTATACGGCTACCACTGATGCGAATGGTGATTGGGAGGTTGCAAATATCACTGTACCGCTACTTAACTTAGCTTACGTAACGGCCACTGCCACGGATGAAGCAGGGAACACCGCTACGGTGAGTACATTAAATTTTGATAATGTTGCTCCTGTCTTAACACTCAATGTTGATTCTTTAACTAATGACACGACGCCGACTATCTCAGGAACAACTGATATGGGAGAAGGGACTGTTATTAACATTACCGTCACTGATAGTGCTGGTGGCTCGCAAAGCTTTACAGCGACAGTGTTAAATGATCAAACCTGGTCTGTTGATGTCCCCGCAGCGCTTGCAGAAGGTGGCTTTACGGTAACAGCGTCGGTTAGCGATGAAGTGGGTAATTTAACCACGGAGCAGGCATCGGGTGTGCTAGATAGTGTAACCCCAAGCCTAGTTATTAACGATATTGGTGCTACTGCAGATGTTCGACCAACGATTTCAGGCAGTAGTAATGAAATTGGCGGTACAGTCGTTGTCGAAGTAGCAGGGCAAACAATTACAACGACAGTGGCAAGTGATGGAACGTGGCAGTTTGTTGTTCCCCTTGATATTAGCGACGGCAGCTACACAGTTACCGCTACAATTACGGATGATGCTAATAATACGCAAACAGTAACAACACCCATCACTGTCGATACGGTTGATCCTGTTGTCACACTGGATGCGCTTGTATTAGGTAATTCCAGTACGCCAGTTATTTCTGGCACATCGACAGAACCACAAGGTACGCTTGTCGATGTTAGCGTTACAGATAGTAATGGCGATATTCAAACATTGACGGCAACAGTACAAATCGATGGTACTTGGCAAGTAACGCCCAGTGATTTGCCTGATGGTAACTATAGTGTGACCGCGAGTATTACCGACTCTGCGGGTAATTCAGGTAGCGCTTCAGATACCGGTGCAATTGATACCTTCGCGCCAATTCTTGTCATTAATGGTCTTGGCACAATAAACGACACCACACCAACCATTAGTGGGACAACGAGCGAACCACAGGGTAGCACGGTGAACATAACCGTTGAAAATGACGGTAATACCTATCCGCTTACTGCAACAGTGCAAGCAGATGGTAGTTGGTCTGTCGATGTATCACCTGCTTTAACAGATGGTGCAGTCAGTATTACTGCAAGCATTACTGATGCGGCAAGTAATACGACAACGGCCACTGAAACAGCGACTCTTGATAGTAATGCACCTACCATCGCTGTTGACGCACTATCAGTGACGAACAATACAACACCGACTATCTCTGGCACCAGTGATGCCGCAGATACCACGCAGGTGACTGTGAATGTTGAAGATGCACTTGGCAACATTCAGACCGTCTTTGCAACCGTAACAGGGGGTGTATGGAGTGTGCAATTACCGACACCATTAAGCGAAGGTAGTTTTAGTATTACAGCGAGTGTGACCGAAGGCGGGTTAACAGGCACTGCCACACGCAGTGGTGAAATCGACCTAACGGCACCTCTATTCAGTGTTAATACACCAGATGTAACAAATGATACAACTCCTACAATCAGTGGCACCAGTGATGCTCCGCAAGGTACCTTAGTATCAATAACCGTAACAGATGCGCTCAATAATGAAGTCACAGCGAGTGCAATTGTTGGTGCAAGTGGTAATTGGTCTGTTGCACTTGCTTCCCCCCTTGCTGAGGGAGCTTATACAATTGATGCAAGTATTACAGATGCTGCGGGTAATACAGCAATAGATTCGGCATCGGGTAGCATAGACATAACACCTGCAGATGTAACGATTGATCCAATCGCCGTGACAAGTGATTTAACACCAAGCGTGACAGGTAGTGCAACAGGGGCTACAGCAGGGAGTTTGGTGATTGTTACATTTGTTGATTCTGTGGGAGTAAGTCACAGTGTTGAAACAACATTAGATGCAAACCTAGAATGGCAGGTTGAGGCAACACAAAATCTTGCTGAAGGAGCATACACAGTAACAGCAGTTGTCAGAGACAGTGCTGGTAACGATGGTTCTATCTCAACAACGGCGGTGATTGATACGATTGCACCTACTATTAGTATCAACGCGAGTAGTTTGATACTCACAAATGATTCAACACCAACAGTGAATGGTACGTCTGATCTCGCTAACAGCAATATTATTGTTACTTTCACCGCAGCTGGTGGCGTAACGCATAGTGTTGCGGCTGTGACAGATGTGAACGGCGACTGGCAAGCAACCGCGACTCAAGCTCTTGCTGATGGTACTTACTCTGTTGCTGTAAGTATCACTGATGAAGCTGGAAATACTGGAACAGACAGTAAAACCGGCGGAGAAGTTGATACGGTTGCACCAGAACTTTCAATCGTACCGTCATTCTTATTAGGTAACTTGGTTTCGCTCTCTGGTACCTCAGATTTACCTGAGGGCAGCGTTATCTCAATTACGAATCACTTAGTGGGAGGAGGCGTCAGCGCACCCTATACAGCCACTGTTGATGCAAATGGGGATTGGCAAGTCCTTAACTTATCTGTTTCATTACTAACGCTTGCTTATGTTGAGGCATCAGCAACCGATGCCGCAGGCAATACCACAACCATATCTAGCATTGATTACAGTAACGACCCTAGTTTAGATGCGTTTAATGTAACTAATTATAATCCAGGCGTTTTAGGACTTCTTCTCCCATCAGCTTCAGGGGAGGCAGAACCAGGCACAGAAGTTTATGCCATTGGTTCTAACTTGGTTGGGCTTAATTTATTAAATATTGTTGATTTATCTTTACTTAATTCAGCACCTACAGTCACCGCAGATAGTAATGGTGATTGGTTTATTAGCTTGTCTGTATTAGATCTAGGTAATGAATATTACTTTGCAATCGTCGATCCTGTAACAGGTGACTTCATTGTTAAAAATACCGAAAATGATTTAGTGGGCACTGGGGTACTCGATACTGAGCCAGATGGGGGGCTTATTGGTTTAGGCAGTGAACCTTTGTTAGCTGATTTTGATGAGAGTGAAGAGCAAATGGCACAAGGAACTGAGCCTCAACCACTTGGCGAAAGTATTGATTTGAGTTTGGTTATGACAGACACAAGTACAGATTCTACTATTGCTGAGGGGGCGGCACCACTTGAACTGAGTATTGATGATGTACTCACCGATAGTGAGCAAACGGATGTACTTGCTCTTGATACTGGCAGTGAAAGTCAAAGTTTGGCATTCAATGGTGAGCCCGAAGTGACATCAGACGCAGCAAATGATATTCAAAATGACTCTGAGGAGTTAATTAAGAAACTCATCGAAGGCGGCAATAACGCTATCGATATTTAAAACGAGTTACTAAATACAAATAAAGCGCGATTTATCGCGCTTTATTTTTGACTCTGAACAGCTTATTTTAGTAGATATGGTTTTAGGTTTTGCTTAGGAAACTCACGAGTAAAGCTTACTTTGTAGTCGCGACTTTATGTCGCGTTATTTATAAGCAATAACTTGGAGCAATAATCAGGTTTACAGCGCCATCTTTTCGGCAAATAGCAAAGTGGCTTATCAGAGGGGGCTATCAATTTGTGAGGTTGTCGTAATAAAGGAGAGATAACCCAAACGCATTACGCTTTTAGGTTATGTACAATTTTATTCTCGCCCTGAATAACACTGCCACCTTGATCATAGGTCATAGACGATGGTGCACCAATTAAAATATCTTTTAATTGTTTTACACTTAGTTGGGCTTGATGTGCGGCATGTGCATTGACATCGTTTTTCTTTTTGCAATTTGTAAGAAGCTCATTCACCTGCGTGATAAGTGAAGAAACGTCTTCATCTTGAGCATCATTTTTACTCACAAGCACCTGAACTTCTTTATCAAGCGTTTGAATTTTTTGTAATAAGGCGATTTTTTGTTGGGCAATCTCTTTTAAACCTTCACCTCGTTTTGAGGCAATGGCTGTTAGCTCATCATCTAAAAGCGCAGCAATAGACTCTAAATAAGAGACTTGCTGTGTTAATTTGCTGGCAATTAAATGGTTATGATCAGCCATAAACGTCAAACTCGAATGCTGCGATGTTCTTTGCTAGTTTTTCAGTATCAATTTGATACTTTCCTTCGCTGATTGCTTTTTTCAACTCAGCGACTTTTGTACTGTCAAAACCAGATGACTGCTCAGCCTTTTCTTGCAAAGATTTTAATTGCTTTGCTTGCGGCGTTAAACTCACTGAATCTGCACTGGCTTTAGGCGCAGCTGATTTAGCCGTTTGCGTGTTAAGGTTATCTTTTTGTAAATCAAGCTGTTTTTGCTTGGTATTCGTCAACACAGATGTTTGCTGACTATTATTATTGACGTTGCTTACCATTATTTTGACCTATACATTACCCAACATATGCCTTGGTATCGGCAGGCACACAAGATACTTTAACATAAATATTAAAAATTAAATATTCACCTGTACAGACTCGACACCATCCACGCGTGCATTTAATACTTTACCTGATTTTTTGTTTTTTACACGTACTAATTCATCAAGCGTACCATCTTCTAAAGCAACACCTGTTGTTTTGATTCTAAGTCCACGTATCGCTGCAATGATGGTTACATTATCCCCTTTGCACACCATACAAATATGGCTCATGACAATCGGAAGACCGCTGCGGATATTACGTTTGCTCCGACTTCCTATTAGCACTGATTCATCTTGAATATATTGCGTACGAACAAATTGTTTAGGCTTCATTTCAAGACGCAGATGTTCAGCTTTAATAACCTCTCCACGAGTTAAATTGGTTGTTACTACTACCACAGGCTCAAGTTCAATAATTCTGACATGCACATACTGCGTCCAACTATTTAAGTCTTCGCATTTAAGTTGTACGGTTACCTGCCGATTAAAAGGAGGTTCAGTCGGAACGGTTTTACTCAGCGGTAACTGACAAGGCCTATCAGGGATTCGGCTATCAAGAGGCAGTGCGCTGACTTGTGGTGTTGAATCCAGATCAGTTATTTGTTCGCTGATAAAATCGATAGCGATTTGTTGAAGTTGCTGGTGATTATAGACTTCAGCGTGAAGTTGCGTACTAAGCAACAGGCTAGCAAGAAAATAAAAAACACTGTATCTTCGGCTTTTTTTTAACAAACTCATCATGTTTCGACTATGCTTATGGTTGAAAACAAGGTATAAATATTTTGCGTCAAAAAACAGACGCTTTGTAACCTTATGTAGCTTTAACACAAAGAAAGCAATTATTGTTCCGACTCTGGTTGTTTATCTTTAGGAGATTGAAATGGCAGGCATTTTAGACTCAGTTAACCAGCGTACTCAGTTGGTTGGGCAAAACCGCCTTGAATTACTATTATTCAAACTCAGAGGGCGTCAACGCTTTGGTATTAACGTGTTTAAAGTAAGAGAGGTTTTACAATGCCCACCGCTTACAAACATGCCAAAATCAAACGCCTATATCCGTGGTGTGGCCCATATTCGAGGTCAAACTATCTCAGTTATCGATTTATCTATGGCTGTTGGCGGTCCTGCGATTGAAAATATTAAAGATAGTTTTATTATCATTGCGGAATACAATCGCTCAGTTCAAGGCTTTTTAGTCGGTGGTGTTGAACGTATTGTAAATATGAATTGGGAAAAAATTATGCCTCCGCCATCAGGCGCTGGCCGTTATTCGTATTTGACAGCCGTTACCGAAATTGAAAACGAGCTGGTAGAGATCCTTGACGTTGAAAAGATTCTTAACGAGATTTGCCCGGTTAATACTGAGGTCAGCGCTGAGGTTGTGGGCGAAGGCGAAATTCAAAAAGATTTAGGCGAACGCATTGTCTTTATTGCTGATGATTCTGCGGTAGCAAGAAACCAAGTTAAGCGTGCACTTGAGCCATTAGGTGTGCAAACTGAACTTGCTAAAAATGGTAAAGAAGCGTTACTCAGGCTACGTGAAATTGCTGAACTTGACTGTCAAAACAACATCACTGAACGTGTTGGGTTGCTGATATCTGATGTTGAAATGCCTGAAATGGACGGTTATACCCTAACAGCAGAAATAAAAGCCGATCCAAAATTATCACCGCTACATGTTATTTTACATACATCGCTGAGTGGTGTATTTAATCAAGCAATGATTGAAAAAGTGGGTGCGGATGATTTTATTGCAAAGTTTAACCCTGATGAATTAGCGAGAGCTGTTAAAAAATGGGTTCACTGTGATTAATAATTTATAGGTGGTATTACTTTGGAAAATAAGCACTTACAACAAAGCGAATACGATCAATTTCGCTCTTTTTTAGAGCAACAATGTGGGATTGTGTTAGGTGATAATAAACTTTATTTAGTTAAGAGTCGCCTAGCCCCATTGATGGCTCGCTTTAGTGTGGAATCGTTATCACAGCTTGTGAGCAAAACATTAAGCCCTCATGAGAGGCAGTTACGTGCCGCAGTTGTTGATGCGATGACGACAAACGAAACACTTTGGTTTCGTGATCAATACCCCTTTGAGTTACTTAAAACTAAATTGTTTCCTGAATTTAAAGACTTGCGTAGACCGGTGAAAATTTGGTCTGCGGCAAGCTCTTCTGGTCAAGAGCCTTACTCGATAGCTATGTCGGTTGCTGAGTTTCAGTCTAAGCAACCTGGTGTTTTAAAAATGGGTGCGCAGATTATCGGTACTGATATTTCAAATACTATGCTTGATATGTGTAAGAATGCAGAATACGACTCACTTGCCCTCGCACGAGGCTTGTCGATGGAAAGGCGGCAAAAGTTCTTTAAGGATAGTGGCAATGGTATGGCGCAGGTGGTTGATCCAATAAGAAAAATGGTCAGTTTTAGGCATCTAAACTTATTAGATTCTTATGCCTTGATGGGCAAGTTTGATATTATTTTTTGCCGCAATGTACTGATTTACTTTTCACCAGAGGTTAAGGCAAAAATTATTGCGCAATTTGCGCAGGCACTTAACCCTAAAGGCTATTTATTTTTAGGTGCATCTGAGTCAATGGCAGGTTTAAGTGATAGTTTTGATATGGTACGTTGTAATCCAGGTATCATCTACCAGAAGAAATAATTCCCTCCTAGCAACCTAACGATTAGGTTGCTATATTTTATTTATTTTCAATTAGTTATAACCATATTTATAGCCCCCTTAATTTTTGGCTTATCTTTTGCATTATGCTACGCAGAGTCAAATTTTTGGAGATGGTTATGGCTATCAGTTTTGATAAAGCATTCGGTGTTCACCCCCATGCAATGTTGATCCGTTCACAACGTGCTGAGTTATTAGCGACGAATATCGCTAATGCTGATACGCCGGGCTACAAGGCAAAAGATGTGGATTTTGCATCTGCATTAAAAGCGGCAAAAAGCAACCAACAAAGCGGCAACACTATGGTACGTACAAACGAGAAACACCTTGCGGGTGGTAGTCGTTTTGTTGGTAACTCAGAAATGTTTCGCACGCCAAATCAAGCAGATACAGGTGATGGTAACTCTGTTGATATACAAGTGGAACGAAACTTGTATGTACAAAACTCATTAGAGTATCAGGCAAGCCTGCAATTTATGAGTAGTAAAATTAAAGGCCTTAAAAAAGCCCTCGGTAGTCAAGGAGCTTAATCATGAGTTTATATAATGTTTTTGATATTTCAGGTACGGGGATGAGTGCACAAAATGTGCGTTTAAATACCACGGCGAGTAATATCTCAAATGCAAATACGATTAGCTCAAGTCAAAATGAGACTTACCGAGCGCGCCATCCTGTGTTTGCCGCTGAACTAACAAAAGCGTCAGCATCACAAAGCAATCCTCAGGGCTCTTCTGTTGGCGTTAAAGTACTGGGTATTGTAGAGAGCGACAAGCCCCTGCAAATTGAATATAACCCGAATCATCCAAGTGCAGATGAAAACGGTTATATCTACAAGCCTAATGTTAACGTCGTAGAAGAAATGGCTAATATGATTTCTGCCTCTCGCTCTTATCAAACAAATGTGCAAGTTGCTGATGCAGCAAAGCAAATGTTAAGTAAAACACTGTTGCTTGGGCAGCGGTAACCGAGGATAAGTTATGAGTAACGACATCAGCAGTGCGTCATCCACGTATTTAGATAACTTACGTTGGCAAGACAATCAAACGAAAACAGAAGAGAAAGATGACACATTAACACAAGAAGATTTCTTCTCGTTATTAACTCAGCAGTTATCGTTTCAAGATCCGAGTAAGCCCGCTGACAATGATCAAATGATTGCTCAGATGACAAACTTTACCATGGCAGAAGGTATTTCAAATCTTAATAGTAAATTTGAATCCCTTACGGCTTCGATGACATCTAACTCGGCACTACAAGCATCTACTTTAGTGGGTAAACAAGCGTTGCTTGAGTCAAATATGTTGGATTTAAATGAAACGGGTGTTTCTAAAGGATCTGTTGTTGCAGAAAAACCGGTAGATAAGTTAACACTACGTATTGAAGACGAATCGGGCCAACTTGTCAGAACCATTGAGTTAGGTGCGCAATCTGCTGGTGCAATTCGTTTTGAATGGGATGGCGAAAATGAAGATGGTGAACGTTTGCCTCCTGGCGAGTACAAAATCAAAGCCGAGGGAAGTGTTAATGGTGACTATACTAGCTTACCGATAGCGACTTTCAAGAACATTGAGAGTGTCAACATTAATGGTTCGAGCGGCATTATTATAAATACTAAAGAAGGCGCGGTTAGGCTAACTGATGTAGCAGAAATCGCTTAATTATACAGATTAATTAGTTAGCCAAGTGCTACAGATTGACACTTTAGAGGTGAATTATGAGCTTCAATATTGCATTAACCGGACTTGCTGCCGCGCAAAAAGATTTAGATGTAACAGCAAATAATATTGCGAACGTTAATACGACAGGCTTTAAAGAATCACGAGCTGAATTTGCAGATGTATATGCATCTTCAGTGTTTAGCTCAGGTCGAACTAAAAATGGTGACGGTGTGCAAACAACCATGGTGGCTCAACAGTTCCATCAGGGGTCACTACAGTTTACTAATAACTCGCTTGATTTAGCCATCACTGGTGAAGGTTATTTCGCGATGAGCCAAGAGCTAGGTGCTCAAGATTTTACTTATACGCGCGCTGGTGCCTTTAAGCTAAATAAAGATAACTTTGTTGTTGATGCTAAAGGAAACTACTTACAAGGTTTCCCTGTGGACCCTGCAACAGGCGATACAACGTCAGTGAGCTTAAGTACCTCTTCAGCTATTCAAATCCCAGACTCATCAGGCTCGCCGCGTTCAACAAATAACGTGTATTCATCGTTCAATCTAGATTCACGTTCTACTACGCCAACAGTGACGCCTTTTGATCCTGAGACAAGTGCGTCGTATAACAGTTCGACATCGACAACGATATATGACTCACTGGGTGAGCCGCACGTATTACAGCTTTATTTTGTTAAAACAGATGCGACTGTAACGGGGAATGACAATGAGTGGCAAGTGTATGCTACGCTTGATGAGAAATCATTTAGCCCAGCAGGTGTTGAAGAAACAGCAGCACCTTACACACCATTATCGACATTTCAATTTGATTCAAGTGGTTTGCCATTAAACACAAATGGTGCACCAAACACAGATGCTACCTTCAACCCACTTTCTATCCCAAATGGTGCGGGTGCTGGGGTTGGTTTATCTGACTTATTATCAAATGGTGCGAGTTTCCCTGAAGACGTTAATATTAACTGGCGTGATGAAGCAGGTACTACGAATAAAATACCAACCCAGTATGCCAGCCGCTTTGAAGTGAAAGCACTTGAACAAGATGGCGCAACAGTGGGCCGCCTAGCAGGTATTGATATTGGCACAGATGGTAAGGTTGTTGCTTCGTACAGTAATGGTGATACCTCATTCCTAGGGCAAGTTGCCATGGTTCGTTTTTCTAATTCACAAGGCTTACAACAAGTGGGCGATACATCGTGGAAGAAAAGCTTAACCTCTGGTGAGCCTATTGCTGGGGAGCCAGGTTCAGGTACACTTGGTACTGTGAATTCTTCTGCTCTTGAGCAGTCAAACGTGAACTTAACAACTGAGTTAGTTGATTTGATTAGTGCACAGCGTAACTTCCAAGCAAACTCGCGTGCGCTTGAAGTGAACTCAACACTGCAACAAAATATCTTACAGATCCGTTAATAATAGCGGATCTTCAACTCAATCCGACACAAGGGCTGCTCTTTAATAGGCAGCCTTTTTCATTTTAGTCATATAGGCCCACACCGCTACAACAGAGAGCTTTACATTCCATAGGCGCTTAAATAAGGCGTCAATTTTACTTTGGCACTGTTATTGCATTTATCAAATATCGTATTTTTAATGAGTCAATGTTATGGACAAAATGGTCTACATTGCCATGTCGGGTGCTAAGCAAAGTATGCGAGGTCTAGCCCTAAAGGCTAATAACCTAGCGAATGCTAACACCACTGGCTTTAAAGCTGATTTTGCACAAGCCCGCTCTATGCAAGCATTTGGTGAAGGCATGCCTACACGCGTGTTTTCTATGCAAGAGCGACCTGGCTCAAATATGGAGTCGGGTGGGTATGTTGAGACTGGGCGCGATCTTGATGTTGCATTGAGCGATAGAGGTTGGCTAAGTGTTCAAGATGCCTCAGGTAACGAAGCTTATACAAAAGCCGGCACATTAAACATTACTCCCGATGGCGCATTAATGACCAGCCATGGACGTCAAGTTATTGGCGAAGGTGGTCCGATTATTTTGCCACTGCCGATTGAAAAAGTTGAATTTAGTTCTGATGGTTCTATACAAGTTCGACCTCAAGGTGCGCCAGCAAACTTTTTAGAAGTCGTTGACAGACTTAAGGTTATTGAGGCTGACAACACGCAACTTGAAAAAGGTAATGATGGCTTATTTCGGCCAAAACCAGAGACCTTAGTGAATGGTCAATGTACCTTTTGTGATGTGTCAGAAAATGTAGAGGTGTTATCAGGCACACTTGAAATGTCCAATGTGAATCCTGTACATGAAATGGTCGATATGATCAGCCATCAACGCCAATTTGAATTACAAGTTAAATTGATGAAAACAGCGGAAGAGATTGATGAACGTCAAGATCAGCTGTTACGCATCGTTTAATAGCACTGAGAGGGTAGAATTATGAATCCTGCATTGTGGATCAGTAAAACAGGGCTTGATGCCCAACAAACCGATATTTCGGTGATTTCAAATAATCTCGCGAATGCCAGTACGGTAGGCTATAAAAAAAGCCGTGCTGTATTCGAAGATTTACTATATCAAAATATCAATCAGCCTGGTGGTCGCTCATCACAAGATACTGAGATGCCATCAGGTTTAATGCTTGGTGCGGGTGCAAAAGTAGTTGCAAACCAAAAGAACTTTTCGCAAGGTAACATGCTTACTACCGAAAACTCACTCGATTGGATGATTTCAGGCCCCGGCTTTTTCGAAGTACAACTGCCAGATGGAAATATTGCTTACTCACGTAATGGTCAATTTACAACCGATGAAGATGGCCGAATTGTAACCTCTGGTGCGGGTTTCCCTATTCAGCCTGAAATGAATGTTCCTGACGATGCACAATCAATCACTGTTTCACAAGACGGTGAAGTATCCGTGCGGGTGGCAGGACAAGCAGAAAATGTCGTGATTGGTCAGCTTACAATCAGTGATTTTATTAATCCGTCGGGTTTAGAGCCGATGGGGCAAAACCTGTATACAGAAACCGCTGTAAGTGGTGCGCCTGTGCAAGGTAATCCAGGTATTGATGGCTTAGGCACTGTGGTTCAAGGATCACTTGAAACGTCGAACGTTAATGTAACCGAAGAGCTTGTTAATCTGATTGAAACGCAACGAATTTATGAAATGAATTCAAAAGTGATTTCAGCGGTTGATGAAATGCTTAGCTATATTAATCAGCAGCTTTAATGGGTAGGGGGTCGCATGCGTAATATTATCTTAGTCACATCGGCAGCATTTATGTTAGGTGGTTGTATGTCAACACAGAACCACCATGTGGTTCAGGATGACCCTTACTATGCACCTATGTATCCAGAGCCTTCTGCTGAACAAATGGTACCAACAGGTTCATTGTTTGATAGTTATCTGTCAAATGATCTGTATTCAGATAAAAAAGCACTCAGAACAGGCGATATTATTACTGTTAAGTTGCAAGAGTCTACGCAAGCATCGAAAGCGGCAAAAACTGAAACAGATAAAGAAACGGATGCCAGCTTAGATCCGGTTATCGGCTTAGGTGGAAACCCAGTTAATATAGGCGGAGATAGCATCCAGTTTGGCATTGGCTCAGGTTCATCGTTTAAAGGCGATTCAAAGTCAAACCAGTCTAATAGCTTATTTGGTGATATATCCGTCAATGTAATGCGCGTTTTGCCTAATGGCAATTTAGTGATCCGCGGTGAAAAGTGGTTAACCTTAAATACAGGCGAAGAATTTATTCGTTTAGAAGGCTTAGTTCGCCCTGAAGATGTCACTGCCGATAATACAGTCACATCAAATCGCATTGCGAATGCACGAATTCAATATTCAGGAAAAGGGCAAATGCAAGAGTCGCAAAGTGCTGGGTGGCTTTCACGATTCTTCAGCAGTTCACTTTTTCCTTTTTAGAGGTAACACATCATGAATGGGGTTAAATACATCATCGCACTTTGCTTACTTAGTTTGCAGTTTAGTGTGCAGGCTGAGCGGGTTAAAGATGTCTCTATGGTTGAAGGTGTTCGCTCTAACCAATTAGTTGGCTATGGTCTGGTTGTTGGTTTGCCAGGTACTGGTGAGCAAAGCCGTTTTACTGAACAAAGCTTTAAAGCCATGCTCAATGGTTTTGGCATAACTTTGCCGGCGAGTTTAAAGCCAAAAATTAAAAATGTTGCCGCTGTTGCTGTGCATGCAGAACTGCCTGCATTTAGAAAGCCTGGCCAAACAATTGACATCACTGTTTCTTCAATTGGTAGTGCAGGAAGTTTACGTGGCGGTACATTACTGCAAACCTTCTTAAAAGGGGTGGATGGCAACACCTATGCGATTGCCCAAGGTAGCCTTGTCGTCGGTGGGTTAGGGGCAGAAGGTGCTGACGGTAGCCGTGTTATTATCAATACACCCACTGTTGGGCGTATTCCAAATGGCGCAACGGTTGAGAGAGCAGTTAAAAGCCCGTTTATGCAAGGTGACTACATTACCTTTAATTTGAATCGCCCAGATTTCACAACAGCAAAAAGATTAGAGCAAACAATTAATGACTTAGTTGGTCCAAATAGCGCGCAAGCAATTGATGCGGCGTCAGTGAGAGTGCTTGCACCTCGTGATGCATCGCAGCGTGTTGCTTATTTATCAACGCTTGAAAATTTGGAGTTCAAGCCTGCTGACACTGCAGCAAAAATTATTGTTAATTCACGTACAGGCACAATAGTGATTGGTAAGAATGTTAAGTTGCAACCGGCGGCGATAACGCATGGTGGATTAACCGTTACCATTGCTGAGCAGCAAAATGTTTCGCAGCCAAACGCATTTAGCGAGGGTGAAACAGTTGTGACTAATCAAAGTATTATCGATGTTAACCAAGATGATTCTCGTGCATTTGTATTTAATCCAGGAATTAGTCTTGATGATCTGGTGCGTGCTATTAACGAAGTAGGGGCAGCCCCAGGTGACTTAATGGCCATTCTTGAAGCTCTTAAGCAAGCAGGGGCCATAAACGGGCAACTTGTGATTATTTAATTAACTAAAAACGCGCGAAAGCGCGTTTTTAGTCTCTGCGTTATTATTCTACATTCTTTTCTCTTATTTGTTGGCTCATTTTTTGCATTTGATTGGGTATTAATAATTATTGTGTCAAAAAGCTGATGGATACTAATCATCTCGACAAGCAAAACTTTTTTGATTTAGGTAACTTAGACTCATTACGTCAAAGTGCCCTAAAAAATGATGCCTCTAGCGATGCGTCAAAAGAAGCGCTAAAAAAGGCGGCGGCACAATTTGAATCTATCTTCACACAAATGCTCTTGAAGAGCATGCGTAAAGCGAATGAAGCGTTCGAAGATAAAGACAGTCCTTTTAACACCAGTGGCGTAAAGTTTTTTGAAGAGATGCATGATCAGCAGCTATCAGTCGAGCTGTCTTCAAATGGCTCATTGGGTTTAGCAGATCTTATTGTTCAGCAGTTATCGCCTGATGGCAAAAAATTTATGCCAGGCTCTGTGCTTAGAACAACAACTGAGTTTAACAGTGATAGACGTGCAAGTAGTGTTGAACAGCCAGATACGACGACTAAAGCTGTCGAGACTACGTCAGCCAATGAACAAACTGAAAATCGCTTTGATGATGCTGAATCATTTATCAGCACGGTGTGGGAACATGCTAAAAATGCAGCTGAGAAAATTGGTTTAAATCCTGCTGTCATGGTTGCGCAAGCAGCCCTTGAGACAGGTTGGGGAAAACACATTATTAGTAAAGCAGACGGCACCAGTAGTAACAACTTATTCAATATTAAATCTGATAAAAGCTGGCAAGGTGACAAAGCAAGCAAACTTACTTTGGAGTTTGAGCAAGGTGTGCCTGTTAAGAAACAAGCCAGTTTTCGTTCTTATCAATCAATTAAAGAAAGTGTTCATGATTTTGTGGATTTCCTCAATGAGAATCCTCGTTATCAAGAAGCACTTGAAAACACCGCAGAGCCTGCAGCATTTTTAGATTCTTTACAAAAAGCAGGTTATGCAACAGACCCAAATTATGCCGATAAAATAAAGCAGGTGCTAAAGCGTGTTGAGCTTCAAAGTGTTGCTGCTTCATTGGTACGTTAAGGAGTAAGCCCTCATGTCATTTAATATTTATGACATTGCAAATGCTGGTATAAGAGCAAACTCACAGTTGCTGCAAACCACCAGTAAAAATATAGCCAATGTTAATACAGAAGGCTATGTACGTGAGCGAACAGAATTTACTACCATGATCGACAATCAAGTTGGTCGTGGTGAAACTTATCGTTTACTCAATGAGTTTGCGCAAAAACAGCTCAATCGTGACACGTCAAGTAAAGCATTTTTTGACCAATTTGTAACTGAAGCAAGCCGCATGGATAGCTTATTTTCAGAAGAGTCAAATAGTGTATCAACCAGTGTTAATTCGTTTTTTAATAATATTCAAGAAAGCCTAAATCAGCCATCGTCAAATGTTGCGCGTTCTTTAGTGATGACAGATGCACAGAATCTAATTGATCAAATGGATAGACTATCGGGGATTGTTTCAGAGCAAAAAGCGGTTGTGAATGAGCAGTTAGAAATCTTTTCCGAAGAAGCGAATAATTTAATTCAAAGTATAAGTGAACTGAATTCACAAATTGTTGCTGTTGATGGCACTGACCGTGAGTCACTTTCAAGTAGCCTTTATAATGAACGTGATAAAGCGATTCGTGATTTATCTGAATTAATTGATATTGAAACGTTGGATGGAAGTAACGGTGAAAAGCAAGTTTATTTAGGCACAGGCGAAGCCTTAGTTATGGAAAATGGTACATTTAATTTATTTTCTTTAACAGGCGATCCTGATCCGAGTTTTCAAGAACTTAAGTTAGATGTCAATGGTGGCAAAGCTGTGCCGCTTGAGGTAGATACGGGTAAATTAAAAGGCAAAATTGGTGGTCTTTTATCATTTCGTGATGACATCCTCGTGCCGGCACACAACCAGCTTGGTCAAATGGGGTTGGCGCTTGCTGATGCATTCAACCAACAGAATCACCTAGGTATGACTGCAAATGGTGAAATGGGCGGAGATATTTTTGCTATCCCTTCAACCAATGGCCTTGCGTATCAGGCAAATACGGGTAACGCATCAATGACGGCAACTGTTGAAGCTGGGTTTGGTAGTTCACTACCAGCCAGTGATTTTGTGATTAGTTATACCAGCCCTACGACAGTGGAAATCCAAGCGGTTGATAATAAAGGTGAGCCAATTGGTGCAGTAACAACCGCAGATGTTGTGGGTGGGGTTATTGACTCTTCAACTATTACACCTGCCGGTGGTGAGTCATTTGGTTTAGAGCTCAATGTTTCTGGCACGGCGAATGTCGGTGATAAGTTTATGGTTAAATTAAACTCTCACGCTTCTGGCAATTTAGAGCTGGCTACAAACAGACCCGAAGACTTAGCGCTTGCATCGCCTATTCGTACTGCTAATGATATCAACAACACCAGTGATGCCAGTATTTCTGCCGGAACAGTAACCGATGCAGGCTATTTTGGTTCTCCAGTCAGTTTACCTAATGGCAGTATTACAATTTCTAAAACTGCAGAGCCAGATGAATATACAGTGTCTGATGGGGTTAATACTGAAACATTCAACGGAACACCGCCATTAAAAAATGTACTTTCAGCTGCAGGCGGTAATTTTGTAAATTACGGTTTTGATTTCGATATAGAAGGTACACCTGCTTTAGGTGATACATTTACTGTGGAAGCAAATGAAGGCGGAATTGACGATAACCGTAATGGTTTATTGCTTGCTGATATTCAGAATTCAAATATCGTGAGACGAAATGTTGACGGCTCAGCAGATAATAATCATCAGACCGTTAATCAAGCCTATACTGGTTTAGTGTCTGATATTGGTGTTGTTACAGGGCAAGCTCAAACGAATGGCGCGGCTTTTACAGCGTTGGCTGAGCAATCTGAAGCATGGTATGAGTCTTTGTCGGGTGTAAACCTAGATGAAGAAGCTGCTAACTTGCTTCGTTTTCAACAATCTTATGCGGCGTCTGCACAAGTGCTTGCGACTGCCCGTTCAGTTTTTGATACCTTATTAAGTGCGGCGAGGTAATTATGCGTTTATCTAATAATTTAATGTACCAAAGCAGTATCAACAAAATTCTTGAAGGGCAGCAAGGTGTTGCTAATGCACAAGAGCGCGTGAATACTGGACAAAAATATTTATCGACTTCAGAAAGCCCGTCTGCCTACTCGCAAGCATCTTTATTTACAAATAAAATCCAGACAAACGAGCAGTATACTAAAAATATTAATCAACTGAATGGCCGATTAGAAACAGAAGAGAGTGTACTACAAAATATTAATACCACCATTCAGGCTGCGCAAGAGCTAACAATTCGTGCCGGTAATGGAGCAATGAGCCAAACAGACTTACAAACCATTGCCAGCGAGCTGGAGGAGCTGCAAAAGTCTTTGCTCAGCTCAATGAATAGCCAATCTGAAGATGGCAAGTATATTTTTTCTGGTTATCAAGATAGCACGCAAACATACAGCCTGAATACGCTAACTGGCTTATATGAATATCAAGGCGATCAGGGACAGCATAAAGTAACAATAGCTAAAGGTGTTGATGTTCGCTCAAGTGATAATGGTTTTACTGCGTTCGAAAAAGTGAATGCCCGCCTTGATGTGGTATCAAATGAGGGAACAGCGGCAGGCGGTGTTACATCGGGTACAGTGTATGTCAAAAAACAAGCTGATTTTGATAAGTTCCATCAAGCGAATTACGACTTGAACCCGACGGCATTGCCTGCAGATAATACATTTCAAGTCGAACTTGTTCCGGGTGTTAACCCTGGTGACCCTGACACCTATGTTATTAATGATGGCTATGGTAATCCAATCACCCCAGCAGTGACTGGTGAATACACAGGCGAGCCAATTGAATATGCCGGTATGGAGTTTAAGCTAGAGGGCGCAGCCCCTGGTACGTTTGATTTTTCGTTGCAACAACCGCAAAAAGAAAATGTACTCAATACCATGCAAAACCTGATCACTAGCCTTAATAGTGGTCTTGAAGGCGATGAGCTGCACGATGCACTCGCTGATGGCTTAGTACAATTACAAAATGCCAGTGATCAAGTTGTGTTTACCCAAGCAAGTTTAGGTGCCCGCATGAACTTGGTTGAACAAGTGACGGATTCAAATAGCGCGTTAGATATTAATAATAAAGAGAGTAAAGCAAACCTAGTTGAAGTAGACATGGCCGAAGCGATTAGCGACCTAACGAAACATGAAACAGCGTTGCAGGCATCACAAGCAACTTTTGGGCGCTTAGCCAACTTAACATTGTTTGATTATTTATAGTGACAAAACATCGGAAATAGTTTGCCTATTTCTAAAAAAGCCAGTGGCAATAAATTGTCACTGGCTTTTTTATTATAAGCTTTATTATAAAGAGTCAATTAAAAGTTATTATAAAACAAGATGTTAAAATTTATTTTTGAGCTGGCACGCTTCCTGCTTTATGTGTTTTACAAAGCGCGTGGTTCCTCACATTATCATTGGACCACAGCCTAATTAAAACTAGGAGATGGTAAAATGGCATTAACAGTCAATACTAATGTGTCGTCACTAAACGCACAGCGTAATCTGAATAAATCAAGTCAAGGTTTAACAACCTCAATGGAACGCTTAGCGTCAGGTATGCGTATTAATAGCGCCAAAGACGATGCTGCGGGCCTACAAATTTCAAACCGTTTAACATCACAAATAAACGGTCTTGCAGTCGCACAGCGTAACGCAAATGATGGTATCTCAATGGCGCAAACAGCTGAAGGTGCGATGCAAGAGTCTACCAGTATCTTACAACGTATGCGTGAGCTTGCGCTTCAAGCTGCAAATGGTTCAAACTCAGCAGAAGATAGAGACGCGCTACAGCAAGAAGTTACAGCATTACAAACAGAATTAACTCGTATCTCTGATACAACAACGTTCGGTGGTGTACAGCTACTCGATGGAACCTTTGGCACTAAGCAATTCCAAGTGGGCTCAGATGCGAACCAAACGATTGATGTAACACTTGAGAGCACAGCTGCGGGTGATATCGGCTCACATGAAGTGAAAGGTGGTGGGTCAGTTTTTGGTGAGTTTAATAACTCAACACTTGCAACAGAGTTTGCTAATGGTACTGGTGGCAGCGTAACTTTCTCTGGTTATAAGGGTGCTTATACACATACCTATGCAAATACACAATCAGCAGTGGATGTGGCTGAGGCAATTAATGCAGAAAATACAGGTATTGAAGCAAAAGCCTATGTGAATGTAACAATCGACAATTTAGGTGTTGATGATGATGGTACTTTAAACGTAGGTACTAAATCTTATGATTTAGCAACGTTTGCGGGTAACGCGGAACGTTTATCTGAAGAGCTTGCTAAAGATGGCTTTAATGTAAAATTTGATGCAGATACAGGCTCTATTGATCTAACTGCTGAAGGTGTGAATGGGGTTGAAATCACAGGTTCAACGCTACCAGGTGCTACGGTGCAGTTAGATGGTAATGCAACAGCAGCTGATGTGAGTAAAACGTCTGAACTAAGACTTACCTCAACTCAACAGTTTACAGTGGGTGATGATGGTACGGCAGACGCGGCAGAACTTGTTGCAGGAACTGCCTCTACGTTATCTACTGTTAAAGATATTGATATTGCATCGTCTCAAGATGGTGCGCAAAGTGCTATTGATGTTATTGACTCGGCAATTGCACAAATTGACAGTATTCGAGCTGGACTTGGTGCGGTACAGAACCGTTTTGGTCACACAATTAGTAACTTAGCGAATGTTGCTGAAAACGTATCGGCTTCACGTAGCCGTATTCAAGATACTGATTTTGCAACAGAAACAGCGCACATGACGAAAAACCAAATCTTGCAACAAGCGGGTACGTCAATTTTGTCGCAAGCGAATCAAATACCACAAGCAGCAATCAGCCTATTGGGTGGCTAACATTAGTTGTTATTCTAAAAACGCACTCACTGAGTGCGTTTTTTGTTTTAAGCGTCAGATCTTTTACTATCCTAGGTGGATATCGATAATTAGATTTTGCCAAAGAGCTTACGGGCAACTTTATCTTGAAATAGCTATTAATAAGTACGATGAGTAATAGTTGTGACTCTTGGTCGCACGGTTTTATTAAGCATCACTGCATTAGTAGAAAACGTAATAATGGCTCTTTTAAGCGATAAATGTAGGGATTGAATGCAAAACATCTTCTTTAAATAGACGGTTTAATGAATAATAAAATTCAATAATTTTAAACAGTTAAATTATTTTCTAATAAAAATATCATTTTTTTTGAAAAAAAGTCTAAAGATAAATCTTCACCTGCCGTTAACTTAACCAGTACAGAGCTTGAACATACAATTGTGAAAGTTCTTGGTTAAATCAATACAGATATATTACGAAAGTAATCAGGAGTTTTATCATGGCTTTATCAGTAAATACAAATGTATCTTCATTAAATGCTCAACGTAACTTGTCTCGTTCAAGTGAAGGCTTAGCAACTTCAATGGAACGTTTAGCATCAGGTATGCGTATCAACAGCGCAAAAGATGATGCGGCTGGCCTACAAATTTCAAACCGTTTAACTTCACAGGTAAATGGTCTAGCAGTAGCACAACGTAATGCTAACGACGGTATCTCAATGGCACAAACTGCTGAAGGTGCGATGAATGAGTCAACAAGTATCCTTCAACGTATGCGTGAGCTAGCACTACAATCAGCTAACGGTTCAAACTCTGCTGAAGACCGTGATGCACTTCAAGAAGAAGTTGTAGCACTACAAACAGAATTAACACGTATCGCTGATACAACGACATTCGGTGGTGTAAAACTACTAGATGGTAGCTTTGGTACAAAACAGTTCCAAGTTGGTTCAAATGCAAACCAAACAATTGACATCACATTAGATGGTACAAGCTCAACGGATCTTGGTGCAAATGAAATCAAAGGTGCAGGTACTACTTTTGGTGTAGTAGCAGCAGATACACTTGCAGCCGGTAATGTTCCAACAGCGGGTGATGTAACATTCTCTGGTTATAAAGGTGCAGCAACAATCGCTGTAGGTGGAACTGACTCTGCGAAAGACGTTGCAGATGCTTTAAATGCTGAAAACACAGGTATTGAAGCTGAAGCATATGTTGAAGTACAGATTGCTGCGCTTAGTGTAGACGACGACGGTACACTGAATATTGGTGATGAGTCTTATGACCTAGCTGATTACGCAGGTAACACTGAGCGTTTATCTGAAGACCTTGCTAAAGCTGGTTTTGATGTAACTTACGACGCAGACGCAAATACAATTGACCTAAAAGCAACTGATGTTGATGGTGTTGAGATTGTTGGTTCAACTGCGGGTACTGTTACTTTAGGTGGTACTGCAGCGGGTACGGGTGATGTATCTAAAACATCAGAGCTTCGCCTAACATCAACTCAGTCGTTCACAGTGGGTGATGACGGTACTGCGGATACAGCTGAGCTACTATCTGGTGCAACTTCAACGTTGAATGATGTTAACAGCATCGATATTTCAACAAGCCAAACATCTGCTCAAGAAGCAATTGATGTTATTGACTCGGCAATTGCACAGATTGATAGCCAACGTGCGAGCCTAGGTGCGGTTCAAAACCGTTTTGGTCACACAATCAGCAACCTTGCAAACATCTCTGAAAACGTATCTGCTTCACGTAGCCGTATTCAAGATACTGACTTTGCAACAGAAACTGCGCACATGACTAAAAACCAAATCTTGCAACAAGCAGGTACATCAATCTTGTCGCAAGCGAACCAATTACCACAAGCAGCGCTTAGCTTAATTGGTTAATAGTGTGATTAGTTACAACAACTAATGGTTAAGTCAGCATTAGTTAACTAAAATAAAAAGGAGATTGGCTTAGCTAATCTCCTTTTGTTGTATTAGCCATAGGGTAAAATGTTTAAGGAGGCGTTATGAGTGCAATAACCCAAAGCCCTGATTTTGCAGTGGCTCCGCAAAAAGCTGATGATAAGTTAGCTGCGAGTCCACAACTGACAGCAACGGCGGTTGATGAATCAAATAAAACGGAAAATACACTTCAACAACAAACAGAGCAAAATAATCAACAAGTGCAACAAAGCGGTGAAAAAGATGAGTTGGGCCGCGAGCAGCTTGAGAAAATGGCGCAACAATTGCAAGACTTCATGGGCGAAATGAATCGCAGTTTGCAGTTTCAAGTTGATGAAGAGTCGGGCCGTGATGTTATTAAAGTGGTTGATAAAAACAGTGGTGAGCTAATTAAGCAATACCCATCTGAAGAAGTGTTGAGCCTAGTGGCTAAACTTTCAGAAACCGCTGGTTTTTTAATTGATCAAACAGCTTAGCTTTTTGCTACTTTGATTTAAATAGGTAATTAAGAGGATGTGTTATGGCTATTTCATTTAATGGTTTAGGTTCAGGTTTAGCAGTATCAGATATTGTTGATGCGTTAGTTAATGCTGAGCGCACCCCTTTTACTTCACGTTTAAATAAAAGAGAAGCAACGTTAACAACGGATATTTCAGCAGCTGGTGCACTCAAATCAGCACTTGAAAAACTGCAAACCTCAATGGAAGCATTGGGCGATGTTGAAAACTACCAAAGAAGAAGTATTTCTGGTGGTGATGACTTTCTTTCCGTTGAGTCAGATAAAGATGCTCAGCCTGGTGGTTATAATGTAAAGGTTGATGCGCTCGCACAAGCACATAAGCTGTCATCACCAGCTTTTGCTGCGGATGAGCCGATTGGTAGTGGCGTTATTACCATTAGCTCAGGCGAGAATAGTTTTTCTACTGTATTGTCACCAACAAATACATTAGAGGATTTACGAGACCAAATAAATAATGGTCCATTCACGGGCACTGATAGTAATGACTCTGTGACAGCAACAATAGTAACAACGGACGCTGGACAGCATTTAGTATTAACAAGTAAAGAAACCGGTGAAGAAAATGCCATCAGCATTACAGTGCAAGATGGTGATGGTAACAACTCTGATACAGGTGGTCTTTCTCGCTTAGCATATGATGTATCAGATGCCGACCCTGCTAATCACGTCACTAACTTAACCGAAGTTGATGCCGCACAGAATGCACAAATTACCATTGATGGCACACTCACCGTGACGAGTAACACAAATGAGTTTAAGAATGTTATCGATGGCGTAGATATTACAGCTAAAAAAGCACATGGCACAGATGATGATGACAGCTCATTAAAAGTTACAGAGAATAATAGCAACATCAAGGCTGGCTTAAACAGTTTTATTGAAAGCTACAATGAGTTACTTGAGCTAAGCAAAAATCTTGGCCGCTCAGGCGAAGACGGAGCTGGTGTTATGGCTGGTGATTCTATGCTTCGTGGTGTGATGTCAAAACTTCGTCAACAGCTAACCAATGAAGTTGGCTTGAGTGATGGCAGTAGCTTGTCATTATCTAAGCTTGGGGTTGAAGCAGACCGTTACGGTAAACTGACCTTAGATACAGAACGCCTAGATGAGCAAGTAAAAGCAGATGTGGATTTAGTTCAAGAATTCTTTTTAGGTGACAATGAAGACGAGGGCGGCTTTGCGCAGTCGTTTGATGAGCTTATGAGCTTTTATACTGACTCTGATGGTATTGTTCAAAACAGAATTGACAGTAAACAAACTCAGTTAGATGGTTTAGATGATGAGCGCATTGATTTTGCAAGAAAAATGGAATCTTTAGAGTCTCGTTTATATGCACAATATAACAGCATGGATTTACTTGTTGCACAGCTAAACTCAACCAGCAGTTATGTTCAAGCACAGCTTGATAATATGCCTGGGGTTGTCAAAAAGAGTAATTAGTAAACTTAGCACCTTTCCTTATTTAAGCGCCAACTTCTTTGGCGCTTTTTAGTTTTTGGCGTACAAACTATTTTTTATCAAGTATTACGCTTTGCTTGAAAACCCTCACAAACATAATCAGTTTACCCACGTTGCACCCTTATGATGCTTCGAAAATGAATAACAAAAGTGGTATTAACCTAGGGGGTAGTCGCGACTTTATGTCGCGCAATTGAGACAGCACAAGTAATATTAACCCGTGATGTAGTCGCGACTTTATGTCGCGTAATTGAATAACAAAAGTGGTATTAACCTAGGATGTAGTCGCGACTTTATGTCGCGCAACTGATATAACAAAAGTGATATTAACCCATGATGTAGTCGCGACTTTATGTCGCGCAATTGATACAGCAAGAGTGATATTAATCAGTATCGTAGTTGCACCTTTATGTCGCGTAATTGAATAGCAAAAGTGATATTAACCCGTGATGTAGTCGCGCAATTGAGGTAATAAAAACAACTAAACGCTTGATTAGCGCTTAGTTGCTTTATATTTAGAGATAGCCTTGTTTGATTTTCGTTGGCTGAGAAGCTCTGCTTGTGTTTTGTCTCTTGCGCTTTTTAGTCTGGCCATGGCGGAAGAAATACGGGTTTGTATTGCTGAGAGCTCTTGTTCGGTTGGAGGTGTGCTACTTTCACACCAAGCCCTTAGCTTTTTATCGATAGCCACTAACGATTGGCTGGCAAGCTCAATCTCAGTTTTATCTATATGCTCTGAAAGGGCAGTGAGTTGCTCGTCCAGAGTCAGATTATCAGGCATTTTATTGATCAGCTTTAGGTGTGCGCTCATCTGCTGGAATGGCATCCCAGCCTTCTTTTATTTCTTTTACGATTCGAATAACGTCATCAATTGCATCAATATCATTATTGATATTTGCTTCTGTTAGACGGCGTTGGCAAAAGTCGTAAAGTGATAAAAGGTTATTAGAAATTTCTCCGCCTTTCTCAAAGTTTAAAGCGTCTTGTAAAGCGCCAAACAATAAAATGCTACTAGAGATATTCTCACCCTTTTTTTCCAGTTCTTTACGTTCAATAAAGCCCTTTGTTGCCGCTAATCTGCCAATGATATTATTGAAGATAAGGTTTATCTGCTCGTACGGTGTCATTTCGTTGATGTTGCTAACGCTAACCTGACTGTACTTTTTTACTGAGATGTGTGCCATGAGAAAATCCTATAATTAAAACACCAATTAATAAAACAAATCTAAGCAATATTAGTGCCATAGATAGTATCGGCAGAATTAACTTTTTCTTTATCTTAGTCTAG
The DNA here is from genome assembly GCF_021729425.1 of Pseudoalteromonas sp. CF6-2. Taxonomy (NCBI): domain Bacteria; kingdom Pseudomonadati; phylum Pseudomonadota; class Gammaproteobacteria; order Alteromonadales; family Pseudoalteromonadaceae; genus Pseudoalteromonas; species Pseudoalteromonas sp. CF6-2. The sequence continues at coordinate 2,537,553 of NZ_CP091442.1, read as the reverse complement.
ATGAATTATACAAATGTGCGTAGCTGCACTAAAGCAAAAACTTCTCTATTGAGTTAAGTTAGTAGTTTAGTATTGCTTTTTCTACTAAGTGACTATTTTTTGGCGTTGATGTCAATAAATTGCCGCTTTGCGCTTGCATCCCGTTCAAACTCGCTTACAATTTAAAAATTAACTAACCGAGTGGTAACTGTGGTTCGCCAATAATGATCTTAATTTTAGACAATAATAATAATCGTGCGATAGGTTTACATGCAGCACTTACCTTTATAGGTGAAGCTGTTCAATTGGTTGATGAGTCAACACTACAAACATTTTGTGAGAAGCATCAACAGCAAGAATGTATGGTGATTCTTGGGGCTTTACAGCAACTAAGCCATGAAACCGTTATAAAGCAGTTTCCTGCTATCCCATTCTTATTGATAGGTGAAACACTCAAGCCTTTATTGAGTATTGCTAACGTGGTGGGGTTAATTTGTGAACCCTTTAACCATGATGTAACTACCCAGCTTTTGCATGATTGTCAGCAATATCAACGTATGTTGCCAGGCGAGCATAAACAGTCTAAATCGCATAAATCATTTGATGGTTTAGTGGGTGAAACTGATGCAGTCAAAGACGTTCGCTTTTTAATTGAACAAGTCGCAAAAACAGATGCCAATGTGCTCATTTTAGGTGAATCTGGCACTGGTAAAGAAGTTGTTGCCCGTAATGTTCACTTATTGTCTAAGCGTAACACAGGACCATTTGTTCCAGTAAACTGCGGAGCAATCCCTGGGGAGTTACTTGAAAGTGAGTTATTTGGTCATGAAAAAGGCGCTTTTACAGGTGCGATTTCTGCACGTAAAGGTCGCTTCGAATTGGCCCAAGGTGGTACGCTCTTTTTAGATGAAATTGGTGACATGCCATTGCAAATGCAGGTGAAGTTACTACGTGTTTTACAAGAGAGAAGCTATGAGCGGGTAGGGGGGACTAAGCCTATTCAGGCTGATGTGCGCATCATTGCTGCAACCCACAGAAATCTTGAGGATATGATCGAAAAAGGGGATTTTCGTGAAGATCTTTTTTATCGCTTAAATGTATTTCCGATTGAAAACCCATCACTAAGTGAACGCGCAGACGATATTCCACTGTTATTAAAAGAGTTAATGCGCCGTGTAAACGAGCAAAGTGGCACCACAGCCAAGTTCACTGAGCGCGCGATTCAAAGTTTAAAAGAGCATGCGTGGCCTGGCAATATTCGAGAGCTGGCGAACCTTGTTGAGCGTATGGTAATCATGTTCCCTGATAAGGTCGTTGATGTACCAGACTTACCAAGCAAATACCGCTATATTGAAGTCGATGCCTATGAACCTGAATACCCTGAAGAGTTGATGGAGCGAGATGCCTTTAACGATATTTTCAGCAGTGGTTTTAGCGATTACGAGGACGAAGAGCCTGAACTTTCAGCCGCGTCAGCTGATTCAGGGTTATTACCTGAAGAAGGTATTGAGCTAAAAGAGTATTTAGCAGATTTAGAAATAAGCCTGATTAGCCAAGCCCTTGAGCGTTATGACTATGTGGTGGCACGTGCCGCTGAAATTTTAGGTGTACGCCGTACAACCCTAGTCGAAAAAATGAAAAAGTATAATCTGTCGCGAGATTAACCTGCTTTAGCTTTTCATTATTACCCCAAAAAATGTGTAGGTCATATTAGCAACACGCTGTGATAGATGACCTACTTGTTTTTATTCGCTTCAAATTAACACTAATCGTGCAATCAATACTGCGCAATTATTTCAGCTTTTCTAAAACAACCATTACTGTGATCATTAACCATACCGCATGCTTGCATATGCGCATACACGGTTGTTGGTCCTAAAAATTTAAAGCCGCGCTTTTTTAGATCTTTAGCAAAAGCGGTCGAGGCTTCTGTAATTGCAGGGTAATCCTCTCGCTTTTCAAGGTTATTCACTAGTGGTTTACCACCTACAAACTGCCATTGATAGTTTGAGAAACTACCAAATTCTCGTTGAATCTCTAAAAAGCAGTTAGCATTGTTGATTGTTGCAGCAATTTTCAAACGATTACGGATAATGCTGTCATCTTGCATTAAACGTTCTATATCGCTTTCATTCATTTTGGCGACGTCATCGACGACAAAGTTTTTAAATGCTCTGCGATAACCTTCACGCTTTTTCAAAATAGTGTACCAACTGAGTCCTGCTTGTGCAGACTCAAGAGTAATGAACTCAAAAAGACGATGATCATCGTAGACGGGTACACCCCATTCTTCATCATGATAGGCCACATAATCTTCTTTACTGATGTCGAGCCATGGGCAGCGACAAAGGTGTTCTTTTTGCATCGTTCCCTCGCAGTTGTCATTTTTTTGTCGTTGTTAAATTAACCTTTAATTTATTGAATTTAAACAATAATAAATTTGGTATGGTTTGTGCATTTACACTGTCAGACACGATTTTTGAGTAGTTAATTATGGCCTTGGCAAATGTACTAAAACCACAATTTATCACAGCTAATCAATATAACCCATGTTTACAGCAAGAAGAGTATGTGGGGGAATTAAGTGAGCTTCGCCAGCAAGCGAGTTGGCTTAGTCATTTGGTTGATACTATGCCTGCAGGTGTGGTGGTGCTAGATGGGCGCGGCATGATTGCAAAAGCAAATCAAATCGCGATAGACATGCTGGGTGAGCCATTAGAAGGTGAAAAGTGGTTTAGCGTTATTCAGCGCTCGTTTCGCCCTAAGCAAGATGATGGTCATGAGGTGTCATTAAAAGATGGTCGTTTAATCAAGCTCGATATTACAGCCCTAGCCCCTGAGCCTGGGCAACTCATCCTAATGACAGATTTGACCGAAACGCGCAGGTTGCAAAAGCGTGTAGCGCATATGCAACGTTTAAGTGCCCTTGGCAAAATGGTTGCTTCTCTTGCTCATCAAGTCAGGACGCCGCTTTCAGCAGCTATGCTATATGCTGCAAACTTAGGCTCGAAGCGATTACCTGAAGCATCGCGTGGTAATTTCCATACTAAGTTAATGTCGCGTTTAAAAGATTTAGAAACCCAAGTGAATGACATGCTTTTATTTGCTAAAAGCGGTGAGCAGCAAGTTGTTGAAAGTGTCTCGATGCAACAGCTTTTAAGTGAAGTTAAAGCGGGTGCCGATGCAATGGTTGCCCAAAATCACAGCGAGCTTGTCGTTAGTTTACCTGAGCCAGATATCGAAATTGTCGGTAATAAAACCGCACTGGCAAGTGCCGTTCAAAACCTTATTCATAATAGTATTCAAATAATTGGCAGTCAGGCACGTGTTGAGCTGAGTGCTGAGCGAGATGACAAAGATGAAAATTGCGTGCGCATAAGTGTCAGCGACAATGGCCCAGGTATTGATACTCGTTTAGCAGATAAATTATTTGAACCGTTTTTTACCACTAAAAGCCAAGGTACAGGGCTTGGACTGGCTGTAGTCAGCTCAGTCGCCAATGCCCATCAAGGGCGGGTTGAAGTATATAACAACGCACATGGTGGTGCCTGTTTTAGTTTGATCTTGCCTATTAGTGCAGAACCTATGTTAGCGGAGGCAAAATGAGTACTCATCCTATTTTAGTCGTTGAAGATGACGCAGGCCTACGAGAAGCGCTGATTGATACACTAGAAATGTCAGGTATTGATTGTATTGCTGCCGATAGTGCCGAGCAGGCGATGGTCTTGTTAAAACAAAATACCTATGCATTGGTAGTCAGTGATGTGCAAATGGGCACTATGAGTGGTCTCGACTTATTGCGCAGCATTAAATTGAATTACCCAGAGTTGCCCGTTTTGATGATGACAGCGTATGCCACCATTGATGATGCGGTTGAAGCAATGCGCCTTGGTGCTATTGACTATATGGCCAAGCCGTTTGCGCCAGAAGTGCTCCTTAATATGGTCAGTCGTTATTTACCAGAGAAAGAAAAAGAGACCGAAGGCCCGATTGTCGCAGATCCATCAAGCATAAAGCTACTTGAGCTGGCCAGTAAAGTGGCTCGCTCTGACGCCAGTGTTATGGTGCTTGGCCCAAGTGGGTCAGGTAAAGAAGTCTTAGCGCGTTATATTCACGATAAATCAAGCCGTGCTGACGCGCCTTTTGTTGCAATTAACTGCGCAGCCATCCCCGAAAACATGCTTGAGGCAACATTATTTGGTTACGAAAAAGGTGCTTTTACAGGCGCTATTCAAGCTTGCCCAGGTAAATTTGAACAGGCGCAAGGCGGCACTATTTTACTTGATGAAATCACTGAGATGGACTTAGGGCTGCAAGCAAAATTACTGCGTGTATTACAAGAGCGTGAAGTGGAGCGACTGGGTAGCCGTAAAACGATTGAACTTGATGTTCGTGTTTTGGCAACCAGCAACCGTGATCTAAAAGACGCTGTTAGTAACAATTTATTCAGAGAAGACTTATACTATCGTTTAAATGTATTCCCACTGATGTGGCGGCCACTTGCTGAGCGTCCAGGTGACATTATTATTCTGGCTGAGCATTTGATTGAACGACACTGCTTGAAAAGCAAAGAGCCAATTGCACTGATTACAGAAGGCGCAAAGCAGAAGTTACTAGCGCATGCGTGGCCTGGTAACGTACGTGAGCTTGATAATGTCATTCAACGGGCACTCATTTTATGTGATGGCAACAGTATTCATGAGAATGATATTTTCATCGAAGAGTTGTTATCACCAAGTTCAGAGCCAACCCAATCGGCTCCATCACATAATGCCCCGATTTACCAAGAGCAGCCTGTAGAGCCTCAGCTTGCGAGTATTCCTCAAGTGAACGAGCAAGGTAATTATAAAGACGAACTCAAAGATAAAGAGCATCGTATTATCTTAGAGACGCTAGCTAAATGCCAAGGCAAACGCAAAGAGGTTGCTGAGACTTTAGGAATTAGTCCTCGTACACTTAGGTATAAGTTGGCGCAAATGCGTGACCTTGGGATCGCATTACCAGCCTAATCCATATTTTTTCTTACACAAACAAGCTCACATTATCGTGAGCTTGTTTGCTGTCAAAACTCTGACAACAACAAATTAAATAATAACCAATTGTTTTTATTGGTTTTTATTTGTGGCACGCTTTGTGCATTTTACTTATTAAGTGAACTGCATCGTCAGAGAGTATTATGAAAATTCAAAACAGCGCATTATTTCAAGAAATGCAATCTATGGCTCTAGAAGCGGGCCGTAGCCAGTCAGTTAATAACTTACCAACACAAGCTCAGCCGACTTCATCAGCACAGTTTGGTGATTTACTTAGTAATGCGCTTGATAACGTTAATGGCCTACAACAAGACGCTAAGCAAAAAGTCACCGCATTAGAGATGGGAGATCGCAGTGTTTCTTTGGCAGAAGTGATGATAGCTTCGCAAAAGTCTTCAGTGGCTTTTGAGGCGACGGTACAAGTAAGAAACAAACTTGTTGAAGCATATAAAGACATTATGAACATGCCTGTTTAACTAGGTAGTGGAGAATTATTGTGGCGCAATCTAATCAATCAACTGATCTAGCCTTAGCAGGTGGTGGAGTCGATTCACCTGATACTGAGGAACAACAAGAGCAAAAGTCTGGATACTTAAGTGCCCTGAACGGTGTGGATGTACTTCGTCAGGTTACGTTAGTTATTGCATTGGCTATCTGTTTGGCAATCGCTATTTTTATCATTATTTGGGCTCGTCAGCCTGATATGCGACCGCTTGGTAAAATGCCAACGGAAGAGCTTATTCAAACTCTCGACTTTTTAGATGCTCAAAAGATTGATTATGAATTAGATGGTAATGTCATTTCGGTTGAAGAAGGCGAATACCAAAATATTAAGCTATTGATGGCTCGTGAAGGCCTTGAGCAAGCGCCAAGCTCAGGTACTGATATCATCATGCAAGATATGGGATTTGGTGTAAGCCAACGCCTTGAACGAGAACGTTTAAAACATGGCCGTGAGCAGCAGCTTGCGCGCACCATTGAAGAGCTAAAAAATGTAACTCGCGCCAAAGTACTTTTAGCTATTCCAAAAGAAAACGTATTTGCTCGTCGTGAAAAACAGCCTTCTGCTACGGTGGTGCTAACGCTTAAGCGTGGCCGCACACTTGATGGTGAAGAAGTTGACTCAGTGGTTGATATTATTGCGTCAGCTGTACAAGGGCTGTCACCTGAGCGCGTTACAGTTACCGATCAAAATGGCCGTTTACTTAACTCAGGCTCACAAAATTCACTGGCAGCTCGCTCACGTAAAGAGTATGAAATTGAGCGCAAACGTGAAGAAGAATATCTTAATAAAATCGATAGTATCCTTATCCCTGTCGTGGGGTTAGGCAACTACACAGCGCAAGTAGATTTGAATATGGACTTTAGTGCCGTTGAAGAAACTCAAAAGCGCTTTAACCCAGATTTACCTGCCGTGCGCAGTGAAACAACGTTTGAAGAAAATAACATTGGTGGTTTAGCGGTTGGTATTCCTGGTGCCTTAACAAACCAGCCGCCTGTTAACTCTGATATCCCTGAGGTAGCGGGTCAAGGTGCTGCTGGCACAGCAACTAACCCAAGTCGCTCTCACAAAGAAGCAACCCGTAATTATGAGTTAGATACAACGATTTCACATAAACGTCAGCAAACAGGGGTTATCCGTCGTATTAGTGTATCTGTTGCCGTTGACTACGTGCCTCAAGTCGGTGAAAACGGTGAAACAACAATGGTACCGCGCTCGGTTGAGGCATTGTCAAATATCCGTCGCTTATTACAAGGTGGTGTTGGCTTTGATATGCAGCGTGGTGATGCGCTAGAAGTTGTAACCGTGCCTTTTGTTCGCCAAGACACAGGAGAAGCAATCGAAATACCACTGTGGGAACAAGAGTGGTTCATGAAAATGCTACGTTTAGCGCTGGGCGCCTTGGTAATCATTGTACTAATAATTGCTGTTGTTAAACCGATGCTGAAACGCTTAATTTACCCAGATGATACACTGGAAGAATATGATGAAGATGCGCTAAGCTCAGGTATAGATATTGGTGATAGTACGCTAGATATGCTAAATAAAGACTTTGACTCGGCTGCTGTAGGATTCTCAAGTGATGGTACACTACAGCTACCAGATTTACATGGCGATGAAGATTTACTTAAAGCAGTGCGAGCACTGGTAGCAAATGAGCCTGAATTGTCTTCACAAGTAGTGAAAGCGTGGTTAACAGAAGATGACTGATCAAGAAAAACAACTACCTGCGGCGTTTGATGTCGACAAATTAGACGGCGTAGATAAAGCCGCGATACTTTTGCTGAGTTTATCAGAAGAGGATGCAGCACAAATCCTAAAACACTTAGAGCCAAAACAGGTTCAAAAAGTCGGGATGGCAATGGCTGCGCTGGATGATTTATCGCAAGCAAAAATTAGCGCTGTACATAACTTGTTTATTGAACAAATTCAAAGCTTTAGTACTATTGGTTTCCAATCTGAAGACTTTATTAAGAAAGCACTAACCGCAGCCCTAGGTGAAGATAAAGCAGCAAGCTTAATCGATCAGATTGTAATGGGCTCAGGTGCGAAAGGCCTCGATTCGTTAAAATGGATGGACTCTAAACAGGTTGCTAATATTATTCGTAATGAGCACCCGCAGATCCAGACCATTGTGTTATCTTATTTAGAGCCAGAGCAGTCTGCGGAGATCTTGTCGCAGTTCCCAGAAAAAGTGCGCCTCGATTTAACCATGCGTATTGCTAACCTTGAAGAAGTTCAACCTGCTGCACTCCAAGAATTAAACGAAATCATGGAGAAACAGTTTGCTGGTCAAGCAGGTGCACAAGCAGCTAAAATGGGTGGCTTGAAAGCCGCGGCAGATATCATGAACTACCTAGATACGAATGTTGAAGGTCAGTTGATGGATTCAATCCGTGAGCATGACGAAGAAATGTCGCAACAAATCCAAGACTTAATGTTTGTCTTCGAAAACTTAATGGATGTAGAAGATAGAGGCATTCAAGCGATTCTTCGTGAAGTGCAACAAGATGTACTGATGAAAGCAATCAAAGGTACCGACGAAGCACTGAAAGAAAAGATCCTAAGCAATATGTCAAAACGTGCCGCAGAACTGCTTGCTGATGACTTAGAAGCAATGGGGCCTGTGCGTATTAGTGAAGTAGAAACGGCACAAAAAGAAATTCTGTCAACAGCACGTCGCTTAGCAGATTCAGGTGAAATTATGCTTGGTGGCGGTGGTGGAGAGGAGTTCCTGTAAATTATGGATAAACCATCACTTCACCGAGGTAAACCTGTTCACGCCAGTGAAGCGGTTGATGAACTTTTAGAAAATTGGCCAATTCCTGATGTTGAACAAGATACTCGCAAGTATGCGGGACGCTCTACTGCATTTGGCACGCCTTTAGCTGATTTATATCGTAAAGAGCAAGAAAAAGCACCCGCAAAGGAAGAGCCTGAAGAGCCAGAAATACCCGCATTAACAATGGCTGAGCTTGAAAAAATTCGTCAAGATGCGTTTGAGGAAGGTTTAAAGCAAGGCCATGAGCAAGGCTATATTGATGGCTTCGAAAAAGGTGTAGGTGAAGGAAAAGAAGCCGGCTACAAAGAAGGTGTAGAGTTAGGTAAAACCCAAGGCCAAGAAGAAGTTAAGCCTATAATTGAAGAGCAACTCACGATATTACGTGGCTTACTTGATAGCCTATCAAATCCTTTATCACAAGTGGATGAAAGCGCTGAAAAACAGCTCGTGCAACTGGCTGTGATGTTAAGTGAGTCACTGATTTATCAAGAAATTAAAACCTCGCCAGATATTGTTTTACATGCCTTAAAACAGGCGATAGATGCGCTAGGTGACGAACAAACAAAAGTACGTATTCACTTACACCCTGATGATATTAAACTCGTCACAGAAGGTTATGGTGAACAAACTGTTGCAGACAATCACTGGCAGTTAGTGGCAGAACCGACCCTTGAACGCGGCGGATGTGAAGTTAAAACACCTCAGTCATCGATAGATATGACCGTAAAAACCCGCGTCAAAGAAACATTGGAAAACTTTTTGCATAACAGTGGTATCTAACCACTTTTTAGGCTCAGTATGAGTAGTCAAACACCCCTTGGCGAACGTTTAAAGCGTTATGAAAAGCACATAAAAGTCAGTAAGCCTGCTGTCGCAGGCATTTTGACGCGCGTTGTCGGTTTAACTCTCGAAGCGAAAGGTCTTCGCGCACCGGTTGGTAGCCAGTGCAAAATTGAAACAATCAATGGTTATGTTGACGCTGAGGTTGTTGGTTTTAATGATCAAACCTTATATTTAATGCCAAATGATCATATTTCCGGCGTGTTACCTGGCGCACGGGTTATTCCCCAAGTTAACGAAACAGGCTTGCCTGTGGGTATGAGTCTACTCGGTCGTGTTATTGATGGTCTTGGTCGTCCACTTGACGGCTTAGGTGCAATTAAGGCTGAGCATTACCTGAAGTTTGCACAAAACGCGATTAACCCTCTTGCCAGACGTCCAATTAGCCAGCCAATGGATGTTGGGGTGCGGGCGATCAATTCCGTTATCACTGTTGGACAAGGTCAGCGTATGGGCTTATTTGCAGGCTCAGGTGTGGGTAAGTCAGTGTTACTGGGTATGATGACCAGAGGCTCAGAAGCCGATGTCATCGTAGTTGGTTTAGTGGGAGAACGTGGCCGTGAGGTAAAAGAATTTATTGAAGAAATTCTTGGTGTTGAAGGGCGTAAACGTTCTGTTGTTGTTGCTGCACCTGCTGATGCATCACCGCTTATGCGTTTAAAAGGCTGTGAAAGTGCCGTCACAATTGCCGAATATTTTCGTGATCAAGGTCTCAATGTGTTACTGCTGCTTGATTCAGTGACTCGTTACGCGATGGCGCAGCGTGAAATCGCGCTCGCTGTAGGTGAGCCTCCGGCAACAAAAGGTTATCCGCCTTCCGTATTTGCAAAATTACCCGCATTAGTTGAGCGTGCTGGTAACGGTGGTGAAGGGCAAGGTTCTATTACTGCATTTTTTACTGTGCTGAGCGAGGGGGATGACATGCAAGACCCTATTGCCGATTCTGCCCGTGCTATTTTGGATGGTCACATCGTGTTATCGCGAGACTTAGCTGATAGTGGTCATTATCCTGCCATCGATATTGAAAAGTCTATTTCACGGGTTATGCCTCAAGTTGTCTCAGAGCCGCACATGCAACAAGCAAGAGTGCTTAAACAAGTCTATTCTATGTACCAGCAGAATAAAGACATGATTACGCTGGGAGCTTATCAAAAAGGAACAGATCCTATGCTTGATCAAGCAATTAATATGATGCCAGCAGTGAATCAGTTTTTACAACAAGGCATGAAGGATGTGATCAGCTATGACGATGGCTTACAAGGCCTAGCACAACTGTTAGGACAAGCATAATGGCTAAAAATAAACTTGATTTATTACTAAAGCTTGAGAACGATAAAGAAGAATCACTGCGTATGGATTACTTAAAAGCACAGCAGCACTTGCAAAGTAACCAACAAAAGCTACAAGGCTTAAATAACTTTCGTCTTGAATACTCACAGCAGTTGCATACTAAAGGGCGTTCAGGGTTATCAAGCGCAGGCTTTAGCCAGTACCACTCGTTTATTGCCAAAATAGAAGAAGCGATTCGTCAACAGGCAAGCACCGTGAATACTGCAAAGCAAGTTGTTGCGCAGCGAAAAACTCTGTGGTTAAAACAGCAAGTTAAAGCAAAAGCGGTTGCTAAGCTTATCGAAAAACAGGCAATTAAGCAGGCCGCGGCAGTCGCTAAAAGTGAGCAAAAAATGCTGGACGAGTTCGCTTCAAATCAATTCTATCAACGCCAGTTGAAAAATCCGACACTGTAATTTTTTAGGCATATAATTTGCATTTGTACTTGCTAGTAACATTTATTTTGGCACTTACGGCGGCAAATTGCCCCTTTATACTCAGGTGAATTATGGCGATCAGTGAAATTAATTTGCAAGTAAAAACAGAGCAAGGTACTGGTTTTTCAAGTAAAGAAACAGATTCTTCAGAGCAATCATCAGATGTAAGCTTTTTATCAACGCTTACACAAGCTCATGATGCGGCAAATGAAACCACCAGTAAGGATCGTCAAAGTGAACCTGTCAAACAAGTGGATGATTCAAAGCCGTCAGAAACAGCCGAAGATGAGCCAAAAAGCGAAGACAACACATTATTATCGCAAATTAATGCATCGCAAGCGATGAGTACCCACGTTAACGTCATCAATAACGCAGAAGCTGAGCAGCCAGCGAGTGCTGCTAATACACAAATTGCTAAACCTGATGGAACGCCAGTAAAAGACACGACTTCTGTTGCCAGCTTAATCGAAAAATCAAAAGTCGCGACAGCTGTTAATAACGAATTGAACGCCGCTAATTTACCGCCAAAAGATAAAGTTGAACCGGTGGTGGGTAAAGTTGCAGCTCAAAGTGATACGGTAATAGATAAGCAACTTAACATTGATGAGTTAAAAGTTGCTATGCAAAGTGAGCCAAAAGTGGCAGCAGAATTAACGAAAGCTGCGAACATTAGTGATGAACAAACAGTCCGTTTACTCGCTCAGCTACAAAAAGGAGATGGTCAAGCCGTCAGTCAATTAGCTAAAGAGCTTGCTTTATCACCAGAACAACAAGCCAAGTTGGAGCAGCAAGTAGCTGAATTAAAAGCGAGCGGCGAACTCAAAAACAGTGATATCAAAGCGATTAAATCACTGCTTAGTGAAGTATTGAACACTCACTCTAGTAATAACCCAGTTAAGCGTGACAATGCTTTACAAAACAATGAGCAAGTACTTGCAAATGAAAGTAAAGATACGACTAGTAAATTACCTCAATCAATAGAAAAACAAATAAGCGCACTGACTAAAAGTGAGCAACAAGTTTTATTGAATAAAGTGAATGAGCAGTTACACACATTGCCTGAAGATTCTGAGCAATATAACAAGTTATCCGCAGTGCAAGCACGTCTAACTGAGGCTGTAAATCATTCAGATAAGAGCGCCGCCACCACAAGCTATGCGGCGGTGCAGTCAAATAAAGACAGCACTTCGCGTTCAGAACTGGCATCAGCTAAGCCATCTGTTGATATGACTGCAGAGGCTGAACCACTAAGTGAAGCTGAGATCTTAGCTGTGAAGGAAGCAGCTAAAGAGCCTGCATCTGCACGTGTTGTGCAATTATTCAATCAATTAGCAACACAGACAACGACAGCACAAACCAGTGCCTATGAACTTGCAGCGCAGCAGCACGAACAAGCACTTGAGCTACAAAATATACAAACACAATCGGTACAACAGACGAGCAGTAAAACGGTGAGTGTTGACTCAGGCGTCATGCAAGCGATAAATATTGTAAAAAGTGACGCTGCTAAAATGTTGCAAGAGCGAGTCAGTGCACTATTAAATATCAATAATAAAGAAGCAGAAATTCGCCTCGACCCACCGGAAATGGGCAGTATGCACATTCGTATTCGCAGTGATGCAGAGCAAGCACAAATTAACTTTGTGGTTCAAAACCAGCAAGCGAAAGAAGCGCTTGAGCAATCAATGCCACGCCTGCGCGAAATGTTGGCGCAGCAAGGTATTGAGCTTGGTGAAAGTAGTATTCAACAAGGTGAATCTGGAGCGCAGCAAGACCCACAGCAAGGGCAAGGGAATCTAGCGGGTAATCAACATGAAGAAGAAAGTCAGACTAGCACTGCTGCAACAAATGTCGAAACTTCTCGACAACAATCTTCATCATCAATAGATTACTATGCTTAAGTCCTGCTATTATAAGAAATAAATTAGTTACAGTATGTACTGCTTAAATAATATGCTGTAATCGTGAAGGAAGTGATAATGGCTGAAGATGTAAATTTAGAAATAGAAGATACCGGTAAAAGTAAGAAAAAGTTGATCATCATTATAGCCGTCGTTGCTATTGTGGTGGCAGCTGGCGCAGGTTATTTTCTATTTTCGGGTGATGATGCGCCCGCTGAGTCACTTGCCGATGAAACAACCGTAGCAAATAATGCTGCAGCACCTTCAAGCTCTGCAGAAGTGGGCTCTGCGCTCTATGTCGCGATGCCACGTCCATTTGTGTTCAATGTACCTGGTGCTAGTCGAGATCGTATAGTGCAAATAAAAGTGCAGCTTTTAGTGCGCGGCGAAGTCAATGAAGAAACAGCTAAAAAGCACATTCCTTTGATTGAGAGCACTTTATTAAGTGTACTTTCTACCACAACCGCCGACGAGTTGGGTACTAGCGAAGGGAAAGAAACGGTGCGAGTAGCTGCACTTGAAAAAGTTCAATCTGCATTAAACGATGTTGAGGGCAGTAAAGTGATTGAGCGGGTATTGTTTACCGGCTTTGTGATGCAATAAGGGGTCAGCGTGAGCGATTTACTATCCCAAGACGAAATTGATGCGCTATTACATGGTGTCGATGAAGTCGAAGAGGAAGATATTGGCGAAAGTGGTGATTCGGACAGTAGTACGCTTCAGTATGACTTTTCATCACAAGATCGTATTGTCCGTGGTCGTATGCCGACCTTGGAAATCGTCAACGAGCGCTTTGCAAGGCATATGCGGATCAGCTTATTTAACATGATGCGCCGTACCGCCGAAGTGTCTATCAACGGCGTGCAAATGATCAAGTTTGGCGAATACATCCATACTTTGTTTGTACCGACAAGTTTGAATATGGTGCGTTTTCGTCCCCTCAAGGGAACGGGGTTAATTACCATGGAAGCACGCTTAGTGTTTATTTTGGTAGATAACTTTTTTGGTGGAGACGGCCGCTATCATGCCAAAATAGAGGGCCGTGAATTTACCCCTACTGAACGTCGTATCGTACAAATGCTACTTAAAATAATCTTCGAAGATTATAAAGAAGCATGGGCACCTGTTATGGATGTGTCATTTGAATACCTAGACTCTGAAGTTAACCCCGCAATGGCAAACATCGTGAGCCCAACAGAGGTTGTGGTAATTAGCTCATTTCATATTGAGCTAGACGGTGGTGGCGGTGATTTTCATATTGCACTGCCTTATTCAATGCTTGAGCCGATTCGTGAGCTACTTGATGCCGGTGTACAATCTGATACTGAAGATACAGATTTACGTTGGAGTAAAGCATTACGTGATGAAATCATGGATGTTGAAGTTGATTTATCGACCCAACTACTTGAAGTCGATTTATCACTTGAACAAATAATGGAGCTTAAAGCAGGCGATATTATACCGGTTGAAATGCCGGAACATATCACAGTGTTTATTGAAGAGTTGCCAACCTTTAGGGCGAAAATGGGTCGCTCAAGGGATAATGTGGCACTTCAAATCAGCGAAAAAATTAAACGTCCTGAATCAGTTAAGTCGGAACTACATGTGTTTACAAAAGGTGGTAAAAAACTTGATTCAGATGCAGAATTAGCAGAACTAGAAGATGATTTGCACCTATCTGAAGGTGTTGATTTAGACTGGTAGTCGATTTATAAGGTTAAATATAATGAGTGATGATCAAGATACAATGGACGAATGGGCTGCGGCATTAGCCGAAGCTGAGGAAGCCGAAAATGGCACAGGTGAAGCTGCTGTCGCGGAACTTGATGAGCTTAAAGATGAAAAGCATGAACTGTCTGGCGAAGAAAAACGCAAGCTTGATACTATTTTAGATATTCCGGTTACTATTTCTATGGAAGTAGGGCGCTCTAAAATAAATATCCGTAACTTACTACAACTCAACCAAGGTTCAGTTGTTGAGTTAGACCGTGTTGCCGGTGAACCTCTTGATGTGTTAGTGAATGGCACCTTGATAGCGCACGGTGAGGTGGTCGTTGTTAATGATAAATTTGGTATTCGTCTTACAGATGTAATTAGCCAAGTTGAGCGAATTAAAAAACTACGATGATTACTTTAGCAGCACTAACAAGTGTAACCAGCACTGCAATGCCTACAGCATCACCGACGGCAGATATTCTGTCTATGGTGATGTCGCTATTTTTAGTACTTGTGGTTATTGTTGTACTTGCCTTTTTTGTCAAAAAACTTAACCCTAATCTAACCAACAGTGATGAGTTTAAGGTGATTCGTAGTTTACCGCTTGGTTCGCGAGAGCGTCTAATGGTGGTAGAGATAGATAACAGCCAGCACTTAATTGGTGTGACGCCTCATAGTATAAATTACCTACATAAGCTCGAAACACCGCTCAAAGAAAAGGAATTGCCTGAACTAGCAAAACGATTTGGCAGTTTACTTAACACTCAATCATCTCTAAATAAAAAGAACTAACGCTATGATCAAGTGGCTACTTATTTTAGCAAGTGTACTGTTTTTACCTTCTGTTCATGCTGAGGGTATCGAAGCACTCACCATTACAACGAATCCAGATGGCTCGCAAGATTACTCTGTAACCTTACAAGTCCTTGCAATTATGACTGCGCTGAGCTTCATTCCTGCCGCAGTTATTATGATGACCTCATTTACTCGTATTATTGTTGTGCTCGCTATTTTGCGTCAAGCAATTGGTTTACAACAAACGCCCTCTAATCAAATATTACTTGGTATGTCGCTATTTTTAAGCATTTTCATCATGGCACCAATTTATCAACAGGTAAATGAGCGGGCAATCGAGCCATATTTGAATGAGCAAGTGACGTCAGTACAGGCATTAGAGCTTGCAAAAGAGCCTATGAAAGCGTTTATGCTTTCCCAAGTACGTATTAAAGATCTTGAGACTTTTGCAAAGATCGCAGGTCACGATAAGCTTGACTCTCCAGAAGACACCCCGCTAATCGTGCTTATTCCTGCGTTTGTAACAAGTGAACTACAAACCGCATTTATTATCGGTTTTATGTTCTTTATACCGTTTCTCATCGTCGATTTGGTGGTTGCATCAGTACTCATGGCAATGGGTATGATGATGTTGTCGCCAATGATTGTATCTTTACCCTTTAAAATTATGCTGTTTGTTTTAGTCGATGGTTGGAGTCTTGTGATGGGGACCCTTGCAAAGAGCTTTGGTCTAGGGGTCTAGCGATGCTTAATGTGACCAATAGCAACTAGGAGCGATACGATGGAACCAGAAATCTTTGTTGATATTCTCAGTGGCGCACTTTTCTTAGTGATTAAATTAGTCTCGGCAATCGTTGTACCTGGTTTATTAGTGGGACTGGTTGTGGCTGTTTTCCAAGCGGCTACATCAATTAATGAGCAAACGTTAAGCTTTTTACCGCGTTTATTGATAACAATTAGCGCATTAATAATTGGTGGACATTGGTTTACTCAAGAGTTGATGGATTACTTTAATGGTTTAGTGTTATCAATTCCAGAGATTGCAGGGTAAATGGAATTTCCATTTGCAGTGGTCATTCAGTGGTTAAGTGACTTCTTACTACCACTGGTGCGCATTAGCTCCATGATTATGATAATGGCGGGCTTGGGCGCAAAAAACGTTCCTGCACGTATAAAATTAGGTTTGGCGGTAGTTATAACCTTAGTAGCCGTGCCTGTATTACCTCCGACGAGTTTTACTAACTTGTTTTCGTTTGAAATGATACTGGTCGTTATTCAACAAATGTTGATTGGTGTTGCTATTGGCTTTGCATCTGTTTTGCTGCTCAATACCTTTGTGCTGGCAGGGCAAATATTGGCAATGCAAACCGGTCTTGGTTTTGCGTCAGTCGTTGACCCTTCAAATGGTTTAAGCGTACCTGCTGTGGGTCAATTTTATCTCATATTAGCAACGTTATTGTTTTTTGTGTTCAATGGGCATTTGATGATGATTCAAATGGTCATCCACAGTTTTCAAGTTTTACCAATTGATGGTAGCTGGTGGTCAGTGGACCATTACTGGGATATCGTCACTTGGGGTGGCTGGATGTTCACCACAGCCCTCGTTTTAGCCTTGGCGCCATTGACTGCTATGCTAGTCATTAACATGTCGTTTGGGGTGATGACACGTGCAGCACCACAGCTTAATATTTTCTCAATTGGTTTTCCGTTCACCTTAGTGGCCGGTCTTGTGATCATTTGGGCGACGCTGGGTAACTTTATGACCCAGTTCGAGTTCCAGTGGCTGAAAATGGTTGAGTTGATGTGTAGCCTTGTTGGTTGTACCCCTTAGGAGCGCACTATGGCTGAAGATTCAGGTCAAGAAAAAACCGAAGAACCCACCAGTAAAAAAATAGAAGACGCGAAGAAAAAAGGTCAAGTAGCTCGTTCGAAAGAGCTTGGTACAATGTTTGTTCTCATGTTTTCTGCTATTTCGCTGCTTTTGTACGGGCCAGAAATTGGTAAAGGCTTGTATAACGTGATGGGGCGATTGCTTAGCTTAAATCGTAATGAAACCTATGACACCACAAAAATGTTCTCGGTTTGGGGGGTTGTGGGTGATGCCTTGCTCTTTCCTATGGCGATGTTTGTTTTTATCATCGTTATTGCTGCTTTTATTGGTAATACCTTATTGGGGGGCTTTAATTTTAGTTGGAAAGCCGCTGCGCCTAAAGCCAACAAAATGTCTCCAGCTAAAGGCATAAAACGTATGCTAGGCCCACAAGCGGGGGTTGAATTGGTGAAGTCGCTGTTAAAATTTGCGGTTGTGGCTGGTTTTGCAGTGTTTTTAATTAATACCTTTTTCGATGAGATACTGCATCTGAGTATAGAAAGTGCGCCTGGTAATATTATCCACTCCCTTGAGATTTTATCGTGGATGTTTTTAGGACTGACATGTACTTTAATTGTTATTGCAGCTATCGATGCGCCTTACCAAAGTCATAAGCATCATAAAGAGCTAAAAATGACGCTTCAAGAAGTCAAAGATGAGTATAAAAACTCAGAAGGTGACCCACAAATAAAAGCACGTATTCGTCGTACGCAACGAGAAATGTCGCAACGACGGATGATGCAAGATGTGCCTGATGCGGATGTTATTGTAACCAACCCGACTCACTACTCTGTTGCCATTAAATATGACACAGCAAAAGCAGGGGCGCCTATCGTACTTGCTAAAGGCCTTGATGAACTTGCTATGCAGATTCGTAAAGTGGGTAAGGGTAATGATGTCCCTATCGTTGAGTCGCCAGTACTGACGCGTGCGCTTTATCATACGACAGAAGTTGGGCAGCAGATACCCGATCAACTGTTCACCGCGGTTGCCCAAGTACTTGCCTATGTATTTCAGCTAAAACGCTTCAAAAAAGGCCGTGGTAAACGCCCAATCCCTCTGAATAAAAAACTGCCAATACCTGATGATTATAAATATTAGCGAGTCGCTTTATAACTTGGAATAGTTATTGCAAATTCCGTATAGTGTCAATTTTTTGAAATTGTTGAATTATGGAATTTAAAGCGGTATTACAACAACTTAATAAAGATAAAAAAGAGTATGCTAAAGGTGTGGGTACACCATTACTAGTGTTAGCTGCGCTAGGTATGGTGATTTTACCACTGCCACCTTTTCTTTTAGATATTCTTTTTTCGTTTAATATCGCGCTCGCACTTGTGGTACTTCTGGTCACGGTTTATACCATGAAGCCACTTGAGTTTGGTATGTTTCCAGCCGTATTGTTAATCGCCACGATTATGCGCCTTGCACTCAATGTTGCCAGTACCCGTGTTGTGCTACTTGAAGGTCACAACGGTGGTGACGCAGCAGGTAAGGTTATCGAAGCATTTGGCTCGGTGGTGATAGGTGGTAACTATGCCGTAGGTTTAGTGGTCTTCCTTATCCTTATTATCATTAACTTTGTTGTTATCACCAAAGGGGCAGGCCGTATTTCTGAAGTGTCAGCACGTTTCACCCTAGATGCAATGCCAGGTAAACAAATGGCGATTGACGCCGATTTAAATGCCGGTTTTATCAGTGCAGAACAAGCGCGTGAGCGCCGTGATGAAGTAACCCGTGAAGCTGATTTTTACGGTTCAATGGACGGTGCAAGTAAGTTCGTTAAAGGCGATGCCATCGCCGGTATCGTGATACTTGTAATCAATATTGTTGGTGGTTTATTTGTTGGTATGATCCAGCACGACTTAAGCTTTAGTCGAGCGATGGAGGTTTATACTCTGCTAACGATTGGTGATGGCCTAGTAGCGCAATTACCATCACTGTTACTTTCAATTGGTACGGCGATTGTTGTGACGCGTCAAAATGAGTCGCACAACATGGGGGAGCAGTTTAAAACTCAGTTAGGTAACGAAAAATCTTTATATATTGCATCGGGCATTCTAATCACCATGGGTTTAGTGCCAGGTATGCCGCATATCGCATTCTTAAGCTTAGGTGCATTGCTTGGCTATCTTGCATATTTCACGCAAAAACAAAAAGCAAAAGCCGAAGCCGAGCAAGCAGAAATCGAAGCAAATGGCGGAGCACCAGGCACCGGTGTTGCTAATAAACAAGAGCAAAAAGAGCTGGGCTGGGATGATGTTCAGCAAGTAGATGTTATTGGTCTAGAGGTTGGTTATCGTTTAATTCCACTTGTGGACCAATCACAAGGCGGAGAACTACTTAATCGCATTAAAGGCGTGCGTAAAAAGCTATCTCAAGAACTTGGTTTCTTAGTACCTCCTGTGCATATTCGCGATAACTTAGAGCTCGATCCAAATGCCTATCGCATCACGATGATGGGTGTATCAAGTGGTGAAGGTGAATTAAAGCACGGTGATGAGCTGGCAATTAACCCAGGTCAAGTATTTGGCCCAATCAAAGGTGTTGAGACAAAAGATCCTGCATTTGGCCTTGATGCAGTATGGATCAAGCCAGATCAAAAAGACGAAGCCCAATCTCTTGGTTATACGGTTGTTGATTCTGCGACTGTGGTTGCTACACACATCAGTCAGTTGCTAACGAACAGCGCAGCCTTGCTACTTGGTCACGAAGAAGTGCAAAACTTATTAGACATGCTAGCGAAGAGCCACCCACGTCTTGTTGAAGGTTTGGTGCCTGACGTTCTACCACTCACAACCGTTGTAAAAGTACTACAAAATTTACTTAATGAAGGGGTGGCAATTCGCGATATGCGCTCGATTGTTCAAACCCTTGTTGAATATGGCCCACGTAGCCAAGACCCTGATGTACTAACAGCTGCAGTACGAATTTCACTGCGTAGACTTATCGTTCAAGACGCTGTTGGTATGTCTTCTGAGATCCCTGTCATAACCTTGGCGCCTGAGTTGGAACAGATGTTGCATCAGTCACTTCAAAATGCAGGTGACGAAGGTGCCGGAATAGAACCAAGCCTTGCAGAGCGACTTCAGCAATCATTGAATGAAGCGCATCAAAACCAAGAAATGGCCGGTGAACCTTCAATACTGTTAACGTCAGGAATGTTACGTACTGTGTTATCTCGTTTTGTTAAGTACACGATTCCAGGTTTAAGGGTCATGTCTTATCAAGAGGTACCAGACGAAAGACAGATTAAGATTGTCAGCTCAGTAGGCCAACAATAGGATAGTAAAGGGGTTGAACCATGAAAATTAAACGTTTTTTTGCTAAAGATATGCGCACTGCACTTAAAGAAGTGAAAGATGAATTAGGTGTTGATGCGGTTATTATGTCAAATAAAAAGCTCGCTAACGGTGTTGAAATTGTTGCAGCTGTAGATTATGACAAGGCAGCCCCTAAAGCTGAAGCAGCGCCCGTAGCAGTGCAATCAAAACCTGCGCCACAGCCTAATTTTGTTAAGCCTGAGCCAATGCGTGCTAAACCTGAGCCGCAAGCACAAGTTGCCGATAGCCTACAAGCGTTACTTGAGCGCCAAGCCCCACGCCCTCGTTCGCCTGAGCTTGCATCTATGTTTAGCCAATCTGGTATCGATACGAGCGAACACTATCAACCTAAAGAGCCTAGTTTTCAACAGCAACAACCTGAGTATGCTCAAAAGCCACGCTACCAAGAACAAGCTGCACCTCGCATGCAAACGCAAGCCCATAGCCTAGGTTTTGATGATGACTTAGATGCAGGCTTTGATGATTTAGATTCACCGGTAGAACAGAAAAACTCTGCGCCTGCTAACCAATCAGAAATGGCGACAATGCGTGAAGAAATGAATGCGATTCGTCAATTACTCGAACATCAAGTATCGGGCTTAATGCAGCAAGATATGGCACGTCGTGATCCAACTCGTGCGTGTATGATTGACCGTTTAGCGGGGATGGGAATTGAGCGTGATGTTGCTGAGCAAATGGCGTGTTTTATTCCAGACGATGTTTCACGTCAACAAGCTTGGCAAGCACTCCTGCAAATGGTTGAAAACCAAATGCACACCACCAATAACGAAATCTTACGTCAAGGCGGCGTGTTTGCACTTGTTGGGCCTACAGGGGTTGGTAAAACAACCACCGTTGCTAAGCTTGCTGCGTTAGGAGCCCAAAAATACGGTGCCGACAAAGTTGCATTAATTACGACGGATACATACCGGATTGGTGCCTACGAACAACTTGCTACCTATGGCCGTATTATTGGCTGTGGTGTTAAACAAGTAAAAGATGCAAATGAATTGGCTGAAGTGCTATACCATTTACGTAATAAGCGACTAGTATTAATAGACACAGCGGGAATGAGCCAACGTGATTTACGCTTGACTGAGCAGCTTAATACACTAATGCGTAATCAGCGAGTTGATATTCGTAGTTACTTAGTATTAAGTGCTACAGCACAAATAAATGTGTTGCAAGAAACCGTAAGACACTTTAAAAAGGTGCAACTAAGTGGTTGTATATTCACTAAGTTGGATGAATCGCTAAGTTTAGGTGAGATTATCAGCATAGCGATTCAAAATCGTCTTCCGATAGGGTATCTTACTAATGGTCAGCGAGTTCCAGAGGATATTCGTGTTGCAAATGCCGAAAAACTAGTGAAAAAGGCTGAGCAATTGTATTTAAAACGAGCAAAAGCACAACATTCACGACGTCAAGCAGTAGCGTCGAGCACAGTAGGGATGTATGATTAACACAGTATTAGATCAAGCAAGCGGCCTGCGCAAAATGAATCAAAATAATAATAGTGGCGTTAAAGTTATCGCTGTGACTGGTGGCAAAGGTGGTGTGGGTAAAACCAATGTTTCACTAAATACCGCTATTGCACTCGGTCAGCAAGGAAATCGAGTATTAGTACTTGATGCCGATTTGGGATTGGCAAATTGTGACGTCATGCTTGGCCTTCGTGTTGAACGTAACTTATCTCATGTTTTATCTGGCGAATGTGAGCTAGATGAAATCCTTGTTGAAGGCCCTGCGGGGATTAAAATAGTCCCTGCAACCTCTGGTTCGCAGAGCATGGTGGAACTAAGCCCTTCTGAGCATGCCGGCCTTATCCGCGCTTTTAGCGAGTTAAATACAGAGTTTGATATCTTAATTGTTGATACCGCCGCGGGTATTTCCGACATGGTATTAAGCTTTTCACGTGCAGCACAAGATGTCGTTGTGGTTGTATGTGATGAACCTACCTCCATAACCGACGCCTATGCACTTATTAAAGTACTGAGCCGTGAACATGGTGTATATAAATTTAAAATTGTTGCCAATATGGTCCGCAGTATGCGTGAAGGCCAAGAATTGTTTGCTAAACTATCAAAAGTAACCGATCGTTTCTTGGATGTATCTATGGAATTAGTTGCAACAATACCGTATGACGAAAATATGCGTAAATCGACTCGACGCCAAAAAGTGATTGTTGAGTTGTTTCCTAGTTCGCCAGCAGCAGTCGCATTTAAAACATTAGCAACAAAAGCAGTTAAGTGGCCAATACCGAATCAACCATCCGGTCATTTAGAATTTTTTATTGAAAAACTAGTAAACGGCTAACTATGACAACATCGGTGAATAAAGCGATGGGATATCAATCAGCAAACAATTTGAATGCGATTGTCGAAAAGCATGCCTCTTTAGTCAAAAAAGTGGCATGCCATTTAATTGCTCGTTTACCCGCCAGTGTTCAATTAGACGATTTAATTCAATCAGGCATGATTGGCCTTATAGAAGCATCAAAAAACTTTGATGCAGGCAAAGGAGCGAGCTTTGAAACCTTCGCTGGTATACGCATTCGCGGTGCGATGCTTGATGAAATTCGTCGCGGGGATTGGGCGCCTCGCTCTGTTCACCGAAATGCACGCCTCGTTGCTGAAACCATAGCCGCACTAGAAAGTACTTTAAATCGAGAACCCAAAGATACAGAAGTTGCTGAAAAACTTGATATTACGCTCGATGAGTACCATCATATCTTACATGATGTAAATTCTAGTAAAGTTCTGGGTATTGAGGATTTAGGTGTTGATGAAGACGTTATTACACCTATGGGGCAAGATTTAGCACTAGACAAACCGTTTAATAACGTTAAAAATGAACGGTTTAACCAATCTCTATTAACGGCTATTCAATCGTTACCGGAAAGAGATGCACTTGTTTTATCTTTGTATTACAACGATGAAATGAATTTAAAAGAAATAGGGCACATACTCGACGTAAGTGAATCGCGTGTGAGTCAAATACATGGTCAGGCGATGATTAAGCTCAAAGCAAAAATCAATGACTGGATTAATTAGTAGTAAGTAAATATAGGTTCAAACCTCACCGGAGGATGTTTTGGATAAAAACATGAAAATTCTTGTTGTTGATGATTTTTCTACAATGAGACGTATCATTAAAAACCTGTTAAGGGATTTAGGTTTCACCAATGTGCAGGAAGCTGATGATGGTTCAACAGCATTACCAATGCTACAAAATCAAGAATTTGATTTTGTTGTCACCGATTGGAACATGCCAGGTATGCAAGGTATTGATTTATTGAGAGCTATTCGTGCCGACGACAGCCTAAAGCATATTCCAGTGCTCATGGTGACAGCTGAAGCGAAAAAAGAACAAATTGTTGCTGCTGCTCAAGCGGGTGTAAATGGTTATATCGTTAAACCATTCACTGCTGCGACACTGAAAACCAAATTGGAAAAAGTGTTTGAACGTTTAGGTTAATCTAAGGGGAGAGGCTTATGTCAGCACTTGCTGCGCCTCAAATAAGTTTAGAGCAAGCTCGTCAACTTGTTGAGTATCTTGAAAATGGTGAACAAGAAAAAGCGGATAAGCTAATACTTGACACAGCATCAAAAGAACAATCAGAGCTGTTTGCAGAAATTGGTAAATTAACGCGACAACTTCATGAAGCGCTAAAAAACTTTGATCTCGATACGCGTTTAACTGGCTTAACAACGGAAGCAATACCCGATGCTAAACAGCGCTTAAATTATGTCATGGAAATGACAGAAAGCGCCGCTAATAAGACCATGGATGCAGTGGAAGCAAGTTTGCCAATTGCTCAGCAACTTGCAGACGATATAGCGACGATAAAACCTACGTGGGATCGTTTGATGAATCGAGAAATTGAGCTCGGTGAATTTAAATCGCTATGTCATAGCTTAGATAAGTTTATGAACAGCTCGCAAACTAAAACAGATGAGTTACAAGGCTTGATGACGAATGTGCTGATGGCACAAGATTATCAAGACTTAACAGGGCAAGTTATACGCCGAGTCATCGAATTAGTACGCGAAGTAGAAGACAGTTTAATCAATCTTTTAACTGTGTTTGGCAGTCAAGAAGATGGTCATCAAAAACAAGAAAAACAGGCCATAGAACAAGCACCTGCACAAAGCGATACGCTTGCAGGTCCTGAAGGGCCAATTATTGATAAAGAGTCTCGCGATGATGTTGTCTCAGGACAAGATGAAGTTGATGATCTATTATCAAGTCTGGGCTTCTAAGAGGAGAGTAGCTGCATGAGCTTTGAAGTCGATGAAGATATTTTACAGGATTTCCTAGTTGAAGCTGGAGAAATCTTAGAGCTTTTGTCAGAGCAATTAGTCGAACTGGAAAATAACCCAGAAGATAAAGATTTATTAAATGCCATTTTTAGGGGCTTCCATACCGTAAAAGGTGGGGCTGGCTTCTTAAGCATGACAGAACTTGTTGATGCATGTCATGGCGCCGAAAATGTCTTTGATTTATTACGACAAGGCGGGCGTACTGTTACATCTGAATTAATGGATGTTATTTTACAGGCACTCGATACAATAAATGAGATGTTTACGACCATCCAGAACCGTGAGCAACCAGAGCCTGCGGATCCTGCCCTCCTTGAAGCCCTTCACAAATTAAGTCATCCACCGAGCGCAGAAGAACTTGCTGGTGAAGACACATCAATTACAGAGGGTGTCAGTGCGGCACCAGAAGAGCCCGTTGTTGAAGAGCCTATCATTGATAGCCCAGAAGTAACTGCTGATGTGGCAACGGATAACGTTGATGAAGACGACCCGTTTGCATTTGATATGTTGTTTGATGGTGGTTTGGCTGATACCCAGCCTGAAGCACAAAATATTGATGAAATTACTGAAGACGAATTTGAAAGCTTACTTGATGAACTCCATGGTAAAGGGCAAAGCCCAGCAGCCGTAGAGGCAGAAAAAGTAAGTAATAATAGTGATGATATCACTGATGATGAATTTGATAGCTTATTAGATGAACTGCACGGAGTAGGTAGCTTTGGTGAAGTAAAATCAACTAGCACACCAGAACAAGTGCCGACTGAAAAGCCTGTCAGTACAGTATCAGCGCCTGCTGGTAGTGAGAGTGACGATGAAATTAGTGATGATGAATTTGAAGCATTGCTGGATGAGTTACATGGTAAAGGAACAGCGCCTAAGTCACTAGAGTCTTCATCACCAGCACAGCCTACAGAGCCAAAAGCGCCAGAAGTAGCTAAAGCTGAGCCTAGTAAACCAGTGCCGCAAGCAAAACCAGCAACCCCTGCGCCAGCAAAAGCGGCTCAACCAGCCCCTGTTGCAGCTAAAGCAGAACCTAAGCCAAGTGCCGCTGCGAAAAAAGCACCTGCACCACAGGCAGAAACGACGGTACGTGTTGATACTAAACGTCTTGACGAGATTATGAACATGGTTGGTGAACTGGTGCTTGTTCGTAACCGTTTAGTTAGTCTTGCTAATAATACCAACAGTGAATCTATGGGTAAGGCTATCTCGAATTTAGATGTTGTCACAGCAGACTTACAAGGTGCTGTGATGAAGACACGCATGCAGCCAATCAAGAAAGTATTCGGCCGCTTCCCTCGCGTTGTTCGTGACTTAGCTCGTAGCTTGAAAAAAGATATTAATCTGCTGTTGGTGGGTGAAGATACCGATTTAGATAAAAACTTAGTTGAAGCCCTTGCTGATCCACTTGTGCATTTGGTTCGTAACTCAGTTGACCATGGTATTGAAATGCCTGATGTGCGTGAGGCCGCAGGTAAACCTCGTACAGGGACTGTGACGCTATCAGCATCACAAGAAGGCGATCATATCTTACTTACCATCCGTGATGATGGTGCCGGTATGGACGCCGAGAAATTGAAAAAGATAGCAATCAGTAAAGGTGTTATTGACCATGACCAAGCTAGCAGACTCTCTGATACAGAGGCCTACAATTTAATTTTTGCTCCTGGCTTCTCAACGAAAGAAGAGATTTCTGATATTTCGGGCCGTGGTGTGGGTATGGATGTGGTGAAAACCAAGATCACCCAACTAAATGGCTCAGTTAATATTCAGTCAGAACTCGGAGTCGGTACTGTACTTGAAATTAAAGTACCGCTTACATTGGCTATTCTTCCAACATTAATGGTTATTGTTGGAGAACAAACATTTGCGTTACCACTTGCAGGTGTTAGTGAAATTTTTCACCTTGACCTAACTAAGACGAATGTGGTCGATGGGCAACTGACGATTATTGTTCGCCAGAAAGCCATTCCACTCTTTTACCTCGAACATTGGTTAGTGAAAGGTGCAAATAGCCAAGAACGCAAAGCCGAAGGACATGTTGTTATTGTTCAAATAGGTACGAAACAGGTAGGCTTTGTTGTTGACTCGTTGATAGGTCAAGAAGAAGTCGTTATTAAGCCGCTTGATGCTTTATTACAAGGTACACCAGGCATGGCGGGTGCGACGATTACCTCTGATGGTGGGATTGCACTTATTTTAGATGTGCCAAGCATGCTAAAACATTACGTTGGCTAGCATTATTTAAACTCACTATTTTAAGTGCGCGTGGATACAGCGCACTTACACTGAACACATAACAAGAGAGTGCCAATGGCAGTCAAAGTATTAGTTGTCGATGATTCGAGCTTTTTTCGCCGTCGTGTCAGCGAAATTTTAGAGCAAGATAGTAATATCCAAGTTGTAGGCTTTGCCGTGAATGGCCGAGAAGCTGTTGATAAGGCAAAAGAGCTTAGACCTGATGTCATTACTATGGATGTTGAAATGCCCGTTCTTGATGGTATTAGTGCCGTTAAAGAGATCATGGCTGCTACACCAACACCTATTTTAATGTTTTCTTCATTAACTCGTGATGGTGCAACAGCAACACTTGATGCGCTTGATGCGGGGGCTTTGGACTTTTTACCGAAAAAGTTTGAAGATATTGCCCGAAATAACGAAGATGCAATCGCACTTTTACAAAATAAAGTAAAAGAAATTGGTCGCCGTCGCATTTCACGTTTTACACGTCCTGCTCCGCCACCTCGCACAGCATCTACAACATCTACAAGCACCAGAAGCGGTGGTATTGTTCAGCCTGATCGTAGTTTCAGCCGCCCAGCACCAGCTCCGGCTTCATCGACGAACAATGTGCGAGCTTCAGGCAAACAGTACCAAGTTGTTGCAATTGGTACATCAACAGGCGGCCCTGTTGCTTTACAAACCATATTAACTCAACTGCCAGCTAATTTTCCGCACCCTATTTTACTTATTCAGCATATGCCTGCTGCATTTACACCTGCTTTTGCTGCGCGACTAAATGGTCTGTGTAAAATTAAAGTGAAAGAAGCGCAACAAGGCGACAGGTTAATGCCAGGTACCGCTTATTTAGCACCTGGTGGTCAGCAAATGCTGGTAGAAGGACGTGGAAGTTCTCGAACGTTACGCGTTTTTGAAGATGATAGTCCTCGCATTACATACAAACCGAGTGTGGATGTAACATTTGCAAGCACTGCTAAAGCATTTGGTGGTGATGTATTGGCGGTTGTGCTTACTGGTATGGGGGCTGATGGTCGAGATGGTGCCCGCATGCTAAAACAAGCTGGTGCGACTATATGGGCGCAAGATGAAAAAACCAGTGTTGTTTATGGTATGCCGCAAGCCGTTGCTAATGCAGGCCTTGCAAGTGAGAGCTTAGCGCTTAATGACGTTGCTGCACGGTTAACACGAGAGACTGGGTGTGGATAAACTGTCGTTTCTTGGTTTAATCGTCGCTGTTAGCGCTATTGCTTTTGGTTATGCACTTGAAGGTGGGGTGGTAAGCGCTCTATTTAATGGCCCAGCGCTGATTATCGTGCTAGGTGGTACCTTAGGCGCTGTAATGTTACAAACACCAAGCAGTGTATTTTCTAAAACAGTAAAAATTAGCCATTGGGTATTTTTCCCCCCTTACCACGATATTGATGCTGCGATTGAGCAGGTGAAGCGTTGGTCTCAAAAGGCACGCCAAGAGGGGTACCTTTCGCTTGAGAATGAGGCCTTAGCGCATGATGATCCCTATGCGGTAAAGGGGCTAAGCATGTTAGTTGATGGAGCTGGTGAAACGAAGCTTAGGGATACACTTGAAATTGACTTAATGCTCGAGCGTGAAAGATTAATGGAAGTGAGCCGTGTATATGAAGCCATGGGGGGATACAGTCCAACCATTGGTATCTTAGGTGCGGTACTTGGGCTTATTCAAGCAATGCAATTTATAACCGATCCTGAAAAGCTTGGAGCAGGGGTCGCGACAGCGTTTATTGCGACAATTTATGGTGTTGGTTTAGCAAACTTACTCTTTTTACCAATGGCAAACAAACTAAAGCAACAAATTGAACAAAAAATGCTGTACCACGAGTTACTTGCAGAGGGAATTATTGCTATTGCCCAAGGTGAGAGCCCATTAAATATTGAACTCAAACTTGAGGCGTATCGTGTAGAGCGTCCAAGCTTAGCTGGCGAGTAACTCTTATGATGCGCCGTCGCATGCGTCATAAAATTCAAAAAAGCCAACATACAGAGCGTTGGCTTGTTTCTTATGCCGATTACATGACCATTATGTTTGCGTTTTTTGTGGTGATGTATGCAATCGCTATTAGCAAGAATGAAGATTTCCAAGTTTTATCTGATTCACTAGAGCAAGTGTTTGATAAATCAGCACGTACTCATCAGCAGGCTGGAACTGGGGTACAGGGTACGGGGATTTTAACAGACCGTGTCACGCCTGAAAGCGAGGTTTTATATGGTGAAAGTATCCTCAAAGAAGAGCAAGGGCCTAAGTTAATTGATGGGCAAGCCGATACCAGTAATATCGAAAAAAAGCATTTAGGAAAACCGCTAGATAGTCTACTTAGCAAACTGCAATCTGCTTTAATTGATGAGATCCGTAATGGTGAGGCTAGCCTTGAGCTTAATCAAGACTGGCTGATAATTGAATTGAGTTCAGGCATGTTGTTTTCGTCGGGCAGTGCTGTTGCTCAACAACGTGCTAAACAAGTTGTTGCATTAGTTAAAGATATTATTGCTCCTGTAGATAATTATATTCGCGTAAGAGGTTATACCGATAACGAAGGTATTCGTAATGAAATGTTTCGATCTAACTGGGAACTGTCAGTCGCACGCGCAACATCAGTATTGGTTGAGCTTGAAGAGTTGGGGATAAACCCTGCTCGCATGGCCATTGAGGGCTATGGTCAGTATTCACCCTTTTCCAGTAATGACACAGAACAAGGGCGTGCAGAAAATCGTAAAGTCGTTGTGGCACTTTCTAAATATGGTTTACCAGAACAAGCACAGCAGGCTACCAATGAACAAGCTAAACCCAGTGTAAACGAGAGTACAGAAATTGAGTTGCCAAGCAATGACAACACGATTAAAGTGATTCAATTACCTCACGGTGGCATTCGAATTACCACGCGCAATGAACAATAACAAGGTGTGATGTGAAAATTTGGACAGTAGCGAATCAGAAAGGCGGAGTAGGGAAAACCACAACCGCTGTTAGTCTTGCTGGCACGCTTGCATTACAAGGGAAACGGGTATTATTGATAGATACCGATCCACATGCTTCATTAACTTATTATTTTGGTATCGATTCAGAAGAGTTAGAGATTAGCGTCTACGATATTTTTGCCCGTGGCAACAGTATGGCCAGCGAAGAAATCTTACAAGCACTTTGCCCGTCAACACTTGAAAACCTTGATATTTTACCTGCAACCATGGCTATTGCGACCCTCGATAGAAGTATGGGCAATAAGAATGGTATGGGTCTTATACTAAAAAAAGCGCTGGCAAAAATTAGCGAACATTATGACTATGCAATTATCGACTGTCCGCCTGTATTAGGTGTATTAATGGTTAATGCCTTAGCTGCCAGCGAACGTATTTTAGTGCCAGTACAAACAGAGTTTTTGGCTCTCAAAGGTCTTGATCGTATGATGCGCACTATGGAGTTGATGCAAACATCGCAATCTAAACAATATCAGTATACGATTATACCAACAATGTACGACAAACGGACTAAAGCATCCCTTGAAGCCTATAAAAATCTTCAGGATAATTACAAAGATAAAGTGTGGTCGGGAGTCATCCCCGTTGATACCAAGTTTAGAGATGCAAGTTTGGCACAGCAAGTACCTATTCAGTTTTGTCCTCGATCACGAGGGGTATTTGCGTATCGCGCATTACTCGATTATTTAGTTGCACAAGGTTAAAGATGAGTAGCAAACACTTATTTGCCAACGAAAAAGTGATGACCCAATACTTGGGGGCATTACTGTGTGAGGAAGAACCAGAACAGCAAAACCTTGAACCTGTGGCTAAGTTACTCGAACAAGTAAATGAGTCAAAAGGTGACCCATTACCTCTAGAAGTAGAGCAAAAAGTAGAAACACCTGTTGTTGAACCTATTAAAGAGCTTGAGAAAACCGAGAACCAAGCTAATATCAAAGATATAGTCGAACAAAAACAGACTGAGATTGTTGCTAAAACCTCGTCTGAGCGACAAGAAGACTATTTTGATGGTGAATTTCAAGCATTGTTTTTTGAGGTCGCAGGCTTAACTTTAGCTGTTCCTTTGAAAGCATTAGGGGGCATTCATCAACTAACAGAGGTTAATCAGTTATTTGGCAAACCTAAGTGGTTTAAAGGTGTGATGCTAAATCGTGATGAAAAACTGAATGTAGTGGATACAGCACGTTGGGTGATGCCTGAAAAGTATGATGAAAAATTAGAACAGTCACTCGATTATCAATATTTAATCACCTTAGGTGACAGCCAATGGGGATTATTGGCTGAGAAGCTCGTAAATAATATTACACTTCGCGAAGAAGATGTAAAATGGCGAGCAAAATCAGGCAAGCGGCCTTGGCTTGCTGGCGTTATCAAAGAGAAAATGTGCGCCTTGATTGACGTTGAAAATTTATACCAATTGCTAGAGCAGGGCTTAGACAGCCGTGAGCAGTAACTATTTTTACGGAGTAATAGCATGAGTGAAGAAAGACTACTGTCAGCGAATAAAAATGCTGATAGCAACGATGAAGTGTTACAGTGGGTAACCTTTAAACTTGAAGAAGAAACGTACGGCATTAACGTAATGCAAGTACAAGAAGTACTTCGCTATACCGAAATTGCTCCTGTTCCAGGTGCGCCCTCTTATGTGCTTGGAATTATTAACCTGCGTGGTAATGTTGTGACTGTAATCGACACCCGTGCACGTTTTGGTTTAATGGGCGCTGAGGTAACGGATAATTCTCGAATTGTCATTATTGAAGCGGAAAAGCAAGTTATCGGTATCTTGGTTGATAGCGTTGCTGAAGTTGTGTATCTACGTAGCTCTGAAATTGACAGTGCGCCGAATATTGGCACAGAAGAAAGTGCTAAGTTTATTCAAGGTGTATCAAACCGTGATGGTGAGTTACTGATCTTGGTTGATCTTAATAAACTTTTAAATGACGAAGAGTGGGATGAGCTGAGCGCATTATAAACGCTCAGAATTTATATGCTGTTATACTCTTTGTTTGGAGCCTCAATCTTACTATTTTTGGTATGCTTGGGGCTTATTTTTGTTAATAACAACAAGCACGCTACGGCGTTAAAAGCAAAGCAACAACAAGTGCAAGATGCTCAGCAACAGTTGAGTATTTTACGCAGTGAAGTGGCTGAAATGCGAGCTGGCATGCTAAGTATTGGCAAAAGATTGGTTGCTGTTGAAGATAAAAATCAAGAACTTGAACAACTTCAAGATGCACAAAAATATGATGACCCCAATGCGAAAATTTACTCGCGTGCGGTAAAAATGGTAGAACTTGGTGCCGACTTGGAGGAGATTATTCGCGAGTGTGAATTACCCAGAGCTGAGGCTGAGTTACTCATGTCATTACATAAACAAAAGGGCGCTTAATTAGCGCCTTTTCTCTTTATTTAAGCCTGAATGTTCAGCTTTCCTTGAAAGTCCTGCCAGCCAGGGGGAAATTTTCCTCTTAACACATATGAAAAAGCAATAAGCTCAGCGATTACGTAGTAAAGTTCCTTAGGTATTTCTTCACCTAACTCAAGATGTGCAAGTGTTTTTGCTAAATCAGCATCTTGATGAATTAAAATACCTTTTTCTTCAGCCAGTTTTACTATTTCATCAGCAAGCTCGCCAAATCCTTTCGTTGTTACTTTTGGTGAATTGCCTACCTCATACAGTAGCCCTATGGCGGATTTATGTTTGCGGTCATCTTTCATATTAAACCTTTACATTAATGATTGCATGAGACTGGTAAAATGCATGGTGTGTGGGCACGCCTTGTTTTAAGTTTAGTTCAGCGATATTTAAACCGTGACTGGCGAGTTTGTGGCGTAACGTTTCTAAATGTGGGTGAGCTAATGCAGTTACATCTTGTGATGATGCTAATAATTGACATTCAACGGCTTTATCCATTATTTCAGCAGTGACTTGTAGCTGACCAAGCTCAGCATAGTCAAAGTTAAGCCTCACGAACCATACATCCTTATTTTCTAATTTATTTTTGCTCGGTTTTTTATAATGACCTAGGCTAATTTCAGTTTGCCCAATTTCTGGCGGTAATTTCATTGGTAAAAAGAATTGCGCTAAAGGGTTAGCGTCTTGCTGCTGGTTTATCGGGGTTGTTTGTACCTGTGATAAGCTCGATTTCAATTGGCCAATTTCATTAGCAAGAGTTTGGAGATTAGTTTGCTGTAACTGCTCAAGCATTTTGTTACTGTCGATGGCTTTAAAGTTTGGTACTAATACTTGCAATAGCGCATCAAGCCCATGTTGGTTGTTAAAACCTATTGCTGTGGGGGACTGACTAATTATAGGCGCGGCGAGGGTTGTAACTGCGAGCTGCTCAAGTCCTTGATTAAAGCTAGCCTGTAGGTTCTGTGGCGATAATGATGCAGGCCTTAAAATACTCAACAGCTCACGCTCGATAGTTACTGGAAGTGTATTTTGAGCAGAGATCATTCTGTTGAATGCTTGATTCACCAATCGGTTTAAGTCTATTGATGGCGTGTTATTACTTTGGCTAAGCTGATTTAGTTTTTCACTTAATTGAACAGGCACAGTGGTACTAATAAGTTGCTTACTCTCACCTTGAGGTATTAATGTTGCGACGAGCTTAGCCTCAAGTGGCTGCATTAATTGTAAGGGCCGCGCTAAATTTGGCTCTTTAGATGCTAAAAACGCTGCATTAGCATTGCTGTTATTCGTTGCAGTTTTGCTGTGTTGTAATAGTTCGGTATTTGTAGTGAGTGCTGCTAAACCTGCTTTTACCTGTTGAAAAAGCTGAACCATCGGCGGCGAATTATTATAGTGCGTGGGTAGCATGACTTGCGCTGCGGTCATCGGTACTTTTGAAGATGTATTTGCCCACGGAGCTTGTAGTTCAGCCAATTTAATAATATCTATTTTTTTTGTATTAAAGCCAAGCTCTGCCACAGATAAAGTGCTTTTCAATAAAGTTGAGTTTAAATTTGCTGTATGTTTTTGAGTTGCTGGCAGTTTTTCAAAATACCGTACTGCATCGCTTATACGTGTTTTTAAATCAGCAAAACTGTCTTTTAACCAAGAGCGTATTGGAGAATTAGTTGAGCTTAAAGGCTGTGCCAATGACAGAACAGTACTTTTATTTGGTTGCTCTTTAAGTAATTGATGAAATGTGTCGGTTAAAGAGTTTTTTAAAATGAACTGCTCATTGATAGGTTTACTTACCAGCTTTAATCCATTACGTATTACCTGTGGGGTTAGTTTAATGTCTTGAGCGTTTTGCTGTAGCTGAGTTAGTAACTGTTTACTTTCATTCGTGGGAAGATCTTTTAATTGCAGTTTCATCGATGCCATTGCTTTGTTTGCAATGGTAACCTGTAGCTGCTTCGCAGATAAATTGAGTGCGAGTTCAGGTGCTAATTTAGCTAAGATTTCTGCCACTTTTTGCTGGCTAACAGTTTGTTGATGTAGCGAGTCACCATAACGGTTCAAAATATTTAATGTAAACTCAGCGTGTTTAGTCGTTGCAGGTAAAATAACTGCTTGTAGAGGTGCTTCTGATTTCAAAAGTGTGCTGAGTGTGTTGTTTAACATAAACTCGGCTTTTAAAGTCGGTATGCTTAAAGTCGGTTTATTGCTCGGAATTGTCGCAGGAAGTATTGCTGTTGTTTGACTGTCGCCTTGCGCTAAAAGGTTTAAAAGAGCTTGCAACTGAGGAGCTTTACTTAATGTCAGACTAACCGGTGTCGGTGTGATGCTAAGCTGCTTACCATCATGATTCAACGAAACGTTAGCTGATGCATACTTAGCTAATTGGTAATTCGTTTGCTGGGTAGATAAACGTAACGTTTGCCACGAATCATCGAGTAATACATCCATTTGCACTGAGTGTTTGCTAATAACAATATTACGGGCACTTAGAGTTTGTTCACCAAGTGCTTGTATCGCTTCGTTTGATGAATTTTGCGCAACGCGACTGACTCCTGTGCTCTCAAGGTTTAGTTGTGTAGTTAGCGTTAACGGGCTCTGTTTATTCATTATTTTAGATCAAATATAAGTTAATCGTTGTAAAGCAATATTCGTATTACCCTATCATTATGGTAGACTATCGCCTAATTTTGGGTATAGAGAATCGTCATCTTGTTACACATTAAGTCCGTCACCTGCATCAAACAAGATCGTTGTTTGTTTGCGGATCTTAATTTCAGCTTGAAATCGGGACAAATTATGCAGTTAGCTGGTCCAAACGGGGCTGGTAAAACATCATTATTGCGCATTATCGCAGGTTTCGCTACGGCGGATGAAGGTGATGTTTTGTTCC
Organism: Pseudoalteromonas sp. CF6-2; assembly: GCF_021729425.1. NCBI lineage: Bacteria > Pseudomonadati > Pseudomonadota > Gammaproteobacteria > Alteromonadales > Pseudoalteromonadaceae > Pseudoalteromonas > Pseudoalteromonas sp. CF6-2. The sequence continues at coordinate 2,502,171 of NZ_CP091442.1, read as the reverse complement.
AAGAGCGATCGATTGCCAAATACTATGACGAGTATGCACAAGAGCTGTTATTTATTGGCCACAAAACCGGTGTAAATACGCAGCTTACTGCACTTGAGAATGTCGCTTTTTGGCTAAAAATAAATGGCTACGATACGCACCACGATTTATACCCTATTTTAGCTAAAATAGGTTTGGTTGGCCTAGAAGATGTGCCAGTACGTATGCTCTCAGCAGGGCAACAACGTCGGGTTGCTTTGGTAAGGCTTTGGTTAAATAACGCTAAACTTTGGATTCTTGATGAACCATTTACAGCCCTTGATAAAAGCGGTGTTGCATTTTTACAAGAGCGCTTTGTTGAGCACCTAAATGCAGGTGGGGCGATTTTACTAACCACCCACCAAGACTTAACCACCCATTTTAGTGATCTAAAAACAGTGACCTTGGAGTATCGCCACTGATGGTAAAGCAGCATTCTTATTGGCAACTATTCTCTGCGGTTTTTTTTAAAGATCTTAAATTAGCGTTTCGTCAGCGAGCTGAAATCGTTAATCCTATTTTATTTTTTCTTATCGTTATTACACTTTTCCCGTTAGCTATCGGGCCTGAACCGGGTCTACTAGCACGCATGGCTCCTGGCATTATTTGGGTTGCTGCCTTGCTTTCAACTATGTTGGGCTTAGATAAATTATTTCGTGATGATTATCACGACGGCACACTAGAACAGCTGATTGCATCGTCATATCCGTTACCATTAACGGTGCTTGCTAAAGTGGCGGCACACTGGGTGATCACTGGATTACCATTGGTGCTGATGACACCTGTATTTGCTTTATTATTGAATTTAGAAAGTTCAGCGCTTTTGGCAACGGTGCTTACTCTTTTATTGGGTACACCTTTGCTTAGCTTTATAGGTGCAATTGGCGCTGGACTGACTGTGGGGTTACAAAAAGGCGGCATTTTGATGAGTTTGCTTGTTTTGCCTTTGTATATCCCCGTACTAATTTTTGCAACCTCGGCTATTGATACCAGCTCTATGGAGCTTGCCTATAGCGGACAGCTTGCAATCCTTGGTGCCATGCTAATCGTAGCGATTATAGCGGCACCAATTGCCATATCGTCAGCATTGAAAGTGAGTGTAAGTTAATATGTGGAAGTGGTTACATCCCTACGCAAAAGCAGATCGTGCTTACCAATTGTGTAACACCTTACTGCCTTATTTCGCCGTTCTTACGGTGGTTTGTATGATTGTTGGATGGGTCTGGGGGCTTGCTTATGCGCCAGCAGATTATCAACAAAAAGACAGCTATCGAATTATTTTTATCCATGTGCCTTCAGCTATTTTGTCTATGGGTGCGTATTCTTCTATGGCGATCGCAGCTGTGATCGCACTAGTATGGCAGCTACGTAATGCAGAACTTGCAGTGATTGCAATTGCACCTGTTGGGGCGTGTGTGACAGCAATTGCCTTGATCACCGGTGCTGCATGGGGGAAACCTATGTGGGGTGCTTGGTGGGTGTGGGATGCGCGTTTAACATCAGAGCTTATCCTATTATTTTTATATTTGGGGGTATTATCGCTTTATCATGCCTTCGAAGATAAAAAATCGGCAGGGCGTGCCGCGTGTATTCTAGCAATTGTTGGTGTGATTAATCTGCCAATTATTCATTTTTCGGTAGAGTGGTGGAATACACTTCACCAAGGCGCGACAATCACTAAGTTTGATACTAAAGCCATCGATCCTAGTATGTTTTGGCCGCTTATGGTGAACATAGTTGCCTTTGCTGGTTTTGTAGGTACAGTGACATTAATTCGTCTTAAAAACGAAATATTACAACGTGAAAAGCACCGCCCATGGGTGCGTCAGATGCTTGAGCGAGGTTAATCATGCAGTTTGATTCTTTTGCTGATTTTATTGCCATGGGAGGCTATGGCTTTTATGTATGGTTGTCTTTTGGCACCTGTGCATTAATTTTACTTGGTATTTTATTTAGTTCGTTAAACGATACGAAACGTATTTTCTCTTCAGTTAAGCAACAAGTGCAACGTGAAGAGCGCATTAAAAAAGCGAAACAAGGGGCAGATCAATGAATCCAAGACGTAAAAAACGTTTATTAGCTGTTGTAGCCATTATTTTTGGTGTGGGTGCAACCATAGGTTTAGTGCTCTATGCGCTGCAAGAAAACATCAATTTATTTTATACCCCTAGTGAATTAGTTGACGGTAAAGGTCCGAATAAAGAGAAGCCACACGTTGGACAAAAACTACGTATTGGTGGCATGGTTGTGCCAGGTTCTGTAGTACGCGATGAATCAAGTTTAAAGGTGAGTTTTAAGCTAATTGATACCGGTCCAATGGTGACTATAAATTACCAAGGCATCTTGCCGGATTTATTCCGTGAGGGGCAAGGGATTGTTGCGCAGGGCGTACTTGTTAAAGCGAATGAAATTGATGCCTTTGAGGTACTTGCCAAACATGATGAAGAGTACATGCCAGCGGAAGTTGCAGAAGCAGTGAAAGGTATTAAGCATGAAAAACCGACCTATAACTTAGATAACGGCAATTAATATGATCCCAGAACTCGGTTATTTTTCTTTAACACTGGCCATGGTGCTCAGTGTTTTATTATGTATTTTTCCTATTTGGGGAGCACATACTGGTAATTTACGCTTGATGCGTGCTGCTCCTTCGCTAGCAATTGGTCAATTTGTGTTTGTACTTTTGTCTTTTGCAGCGCTTATTTATGCCAGTTTAACCGATGATTTTACCGTTTCGTATGTCGCTTATCACTCAAGTAGTACTTTACCTTGGTACTATAAAATCACCTCAACCTGGGGTGGTCATGAAGGCGCTATTTTACTTTGGCTTGTAATGCAAGCAGGTTGGACAGCGGTTGTTGCTATGCGCTCTAAGTCACTACCATGGGTTTTGCGTGCTCGTGTACTGGGTGTGCTAGGCTTTTTGGGTGTTGGCTTTATGCTTTACACCTTGCTGATGTCGAGCCCATTTGAGCGCTTGTTACCTTACTTCCCCGTAGAAGGTCGTGATTTAAATCCATTACTGCAAGACCCTGGTATGATTATTCACCCGCCATTGCTTTATATGGGCTACGTGGGTCTGTCTGTGTCGTTTTCATTCGCCATCGCTGCGCTGCTAACAGGTAAACTTGATAATACTTGGGCTAAGTGGTCTCGTCCTTGGACTATGACGGCATGGGGTTTTTTAACATTAGGTATTACTATTGGTAGCTGGTGGGCTTACTCTGAGCTTGGCTGGGGTGGCTGGTGGTTCTGGGATCCAGTTGAAAACGCATCATTAATGCCATGGCTGGTGGCAACTGCGTTGTTGCACTCACTATCAACCACAGAAAAGCGGGGGGTATTTAAGTCATGGACCGTATTACTCGCTATTGCTGCATTCTCTTTAAGCTTACTCGGTACGTTTATTGTTCGTTCAGGCATTATTGTTTCTGTGCATGCGTTTGCGTCAGATCCTAACCGCGGTATGTTTATTTTAGCTTTCTTAGCTATTGTCGTCGGTGGTGGTTTATCGCTTTACGCATTACGCGTTTCACAGGTTAAAAGTGAAGGCCGTTATAAGTTCGCTTCCCGTGAAGTGGCACTTTGGTTAAATAATATTTTCTTAGTGGTCGCTACGTTAATTGTATTATTAGGTACGTTATTACCAATGATTCATAAAGAGCTTGGCTTGGGTAGTATCTCGATTGGTGAACCGTTTTTCAACAAGATGTTTGCTATCTTACTCGTGCCATTTGCTATCCTAATGGGCATCGGGCCTTTGCTTCGCTGGAAGCAAAATAAATGGTCGATGCTACAAAATAAATTAGCCTTATCAGCCATTGTGAGTATTGTCGCAACTGCTGCGTGGTTGTATTCGAGCTACGACGTAATTGCGCCTCTGACTTTTATCGCTACGGCACTTGCTGTTTGGATTTTTGTGACAACTTTAGTTGATTTAGCAGCTAAAGTGACCATTCATAAAACACTGGCTGAGGGCTTCAAACGTTTAGGTTTAAGTTATTGGGCTATGGTACTCGGTCATGTCGGTTTAGCGTTCGTGATTGCAGGTGTTACATTAACGTCTGCTTATTCAGTTGAACGTGATGTCTCAATGAAGCCTGGTGATAAAGTGGCACTTAATGAGTATCAATATCGTTTTGATGGCGTTAAAAGCATTCGTGGTGCTAACTATAGCGGTCACGCAGGTGTCGTTACGGTACTTAAAAATGACAAGCAAGTAACTGTGTTACATGCTGAAAAACGCCGTTATGACATTGGCATGCAGTTTATGACAGAAGCCGCGGTCGATGCAGGTTTTACCCGTGACTTGTATTTAGCACTTGGTGAGCAATTAAGCCAAGGAGCATGGTCATTGCGTATTTATCATAAACCGTATGTCCGTTGGATGTGGCTCGGTGGTATTTTAATCTCCATTGCAGGTTTCCTTGTACTAGGTGATAAACGTTATCGTCAAAAATCAACAAAAGAGGAGGCTATGGCATGAACCGCAAGCTATTAGCGTTAGCCCCTTTACTGGTGTTTGTTTTACTGTGTGTGTTCTTGTATCAGGGTTTGTTTGCCAACCCTCGTGAACTACAAACTGGGCGTATTGGTCACACAATGCCGGCTTTTAACCTTCCAGACTTAATGGATGAATCTAAGCGTTGGACTGATGCCGATTTAAAAGGTGAAGTTTACCTGCTTAATGTGTGGGGCACGTGGTGCCCAACTTGTTTAGCTGAGTTAGGTTACCTAACAGAACTCAGAGAGCAAGGTGTGAAAATTATTGGCTTGTATTATGAGCAAGGGTATGACCCTGACTTTGATGGGCAGTTTGATATCAACGCATTGCGCGAAGATGTAACAAGCATGCTTAATCGCGCTGGTGACCCGTATCAGTTTAATATTTTAGATTTAAAACGCACCTTAGCACTAGATTTAGGTGTATCGGGGGCACCAGAAACCTTCTTAGTCGATAAGCAAGGCACTATTTTGCTACATCATACCGGTGATATAAACCCGCGAGTATGGCGTTCGAAGTTTGCACCTTTGATGCAGGAGTTACAGCAATGAGATTAATTATTTTTTTAGCAAGCTTGTTAATGACTTTCAGCGTATTCGCACAGCAGGATAAGTATCAGTTTGACAATGACGAGCAAGCAGTGCGCTTCAGTGAGTTAACAAAAGAGCTACGCTGCCCAAAATGCCAAAACCAAAATATTGCCGATTCTGATGCTGTCGTCGCTAAAGATCTACGAGACAAAGTATTAGCACTTGTGAAGGATGGCAAAACCAAGGATGAAGTTATTGAATATATGATTGATCGTTATGGTTACTTTGTTCATTACGATCCGCCTGTTACACCTGCAACTTTAGTGCTTTGGGTGTTGCCAGTTTTGATAGTTGTGCTTGGTTTTGGCTTTATTGTGATTCGACAAAGAAAAGCCTCGGTGAAGCAAACATGGACTCATGAGGACGAAGCGTTACTTGCTAAGTTAATTAAACAAAATCAACGTCAGGAGCAAAGCTAAATGGCATTAATGTGGGCTTTATTTGTTTTACTCACACTGATTGCATTGCTATTTGTTGTGGTACCCTTTTTTAAACGCGAAAAAATTCAACGTCTTGATCACAATGCAAACTCGGAATTGATCCGTATCTATCATCAACGTTTAGAAGAGTTAAACGCTGACCTTGAAAATCAGCGGATAGATGCGCAAATGTATGAGGAATCTGTTGTTGAGCAAAAGCGACGCTTATTAAACGAGTTATCGCCTGAAAAAGCGTTAAATAGCTCAGGTAACAATCGCATATTTGCCTTGACGGGGGCTGGTTTTTTAATTGCATTAACCGTTATTTTTTATAGCTTCACAGGCAGCCAGCAACAAATAAAAGGCTGGCATGATGCCATGGCAAACTTAAAGTCATATGGTGAACGTGCTGTAATGCAGGATAAAGAGCCATTGACTCCAAATGAGCTACAAGCATTTGCACTTGCGCTGCGTACTAAGTTAGACAGAAGCGGCGATGATGAAGTTGCGTGGATGTTGCTAGGGCGTGTGGCTATGTCGTTGAATGAATATGACATGGCAATGCAATCATTTGATAAAGTGCTAAAGATGAACCCAGATAACAAGCAGGTGCTAATAAGCTATGCACAAGTTTTGTTAATTGAGGGGAGTGATGCAAATATGTCGCGTGCTGCGACAATGCTGTCGAAGGTTCTTAAATCAGAACCAACTAATGTTGATGCGATCTCGTTATTGGCATTAATTGCTTATGAGCGTAAAGATTGGCTACAAGCTAAAACGGCATTTGAAGTATTACTGGCTAGTATGCAAAAAAATGATCCTCGTTATAGCATGATAGCGCAGCGAATTGCTGAAATAGATGCGAAAATGGGCAGTGAAGAGGTTACTGATAACACACAAGCTGAAATAGCAAACAGTGAAATAAAAGTCACCGTTGATTTAGCCAGTGAGTTAAAAACACAGCTTCCGGATGATGGCACATTATTTGTTTTTGCAAAAGCAGCGAGTGGCCCACCTATGCCATTAGCGGTTGTTAAAATGACAGAGTATAGCTTTCCACTAGAGGTAACACTCAGTGACAGCAATGCCATGGTTGAAGGATTAACGCTTTCTAGTACAGATAAAATTATCTTAACGGCGCGTTTATCAAAAGATGCAACTGTGGTACCTTCTAGCGGCGAATTAGAAGGTAAGTCAGATATTTTAGAGCGTGCTGAAGTTAAAGAGTACGCATTGCTGATTAATGAATTGATACCGTAAGGACAGTCGATGTTTAAGCACAGTTTATTTTTTATTTTTTTTGCGGTGCTCGCAGGATGCGCACAAGTACCTGATGAAAAACTGGATGACCGTGACCCTTTGCAGTCATTTAACCGCCCCATGTATGACTTTAATATGGACGTATTAGATGCTTATATCCTTCGTCCTGCGGCTGTTGGTTATGTCACTGTGACCCCCGTGCCAGTTAGGCGCAGCATCGTGAATTTTACAGATAATATAACCGCGCCGACGGATATGGTGAATGCTGGCTTACAAGGCAAGCCGGGTAACATGAGTATCAGCCTAGCGCGTTTTTTAGTAAACTCGACGGTAGGCTTATTTGGTTTTTTTGATGTCGCATCATCGCTTGGCTTAGAAATAGTTGATGAGGATTTTGGGCAGACCTTAGGTGTATGGGGAGTCGGTGACGGTGCTTATCTTATGTTGCCCGGTATGGGACCAACTACAGCAAGAAACCTAACCGGTGATGTGGTCGATAATATTGTTTTACCTGAGATTGCACTCACCACCCCACAAACAATACTTGTTTTTGCATTAAAGGCTGTAGAGGCGAGGGCATCATTAATACCTCAAGAAAGTTTATTAAATGAGTCGCTAGATCCCTATATCTTTATGAAAGATATTTATTTTCAGCGTCAACTTTATGAGCTATATGATGGTAATCCGCCAATTGAAGAAGAGCCTGATGATTTTGATGAGGACTTCTTAGAAAATCTTTAACACTCCCTCAGAATAAAAAATGCCAGCGTTTGCTGGCATTTTTTATTCGCTACATGTTTTTCTAATCACCAAACACTGACATTTGTTCATTGGCCCAGTTAACAGCGTCATGATAAGCATCGGGCACCTCTTCAGGGGCTAGACCCAGCTCGTGTTGAATATCTTTAGCGCCCTGCCAGTTTGCCTGCTCATATTGCTTTACAAGGCGTAAGTAAACGGCAAGTTGCCCTTCTTCATCGAGCAATGCGGCTTTTATGTCATTACTTAATGGGAGCTTTTTCATCACGCTCGGCATATCTTCATCTAAGATAGCATCCATTAATGACATCATGCCCGTTAAAAATGCCATGCCAGTATCACGTAGCTGACCGTGACTAATGGCAAGTAATTCGGTAAAGCGAGCTCGCGTTAATGATAGTCGAATTAGCTCAGCAGGTTTATCTGCGGCAACTTGTGCAGCAAATAACAGCGATAAGAATCGTTTTATCTCTTCGTTGCCTAATACAATAAGGGCTTGCTTGATGGTGCTAATTTCTGCACGGCGCTTAAATGCCGCAGAGTTTGAGTAGCGTAGTAGCTTGTATGATAGGTTAACGTCTCGCTCGAAAACTTCAGTGATTTTTTTCAGGTTTACATCAACGCTTGAGGTTTCATACAGAAGCTCTGCAAGTGCCATTTCTGAGGGGGGAAGAGTTTTACTTTGTACCATCTCTGGCTTTGAAAAGAAAAAGCCTTGAAAGTAGCTAAAGCCCATATCAACAGCAAGTTGATATTTCTCATATGTTTCAACCTTTTCCGCTAAAAGTTGGATCTGAGGGAAAGGTTTGATTGCTTCTATGACTTCTTGTATAGATTCCTTTGTACAGGTTAAAAAGTCGATTTTAATAATATCAATAAAAGGGTAAAAATGACGCCAAACAGGTTGATGAATATAATCATCAAGCGCAAGGGTATAGCCTTTTTCTTTTAAGTCTTTGACTACGGCTAAAAGGCGTTTTCCAGGTTGGATTGTTTCGAGAATTTCTACAACAATCTGGTCTTTACCAAGCAGTAGTGGGTAGCCTTTTTGTAACGTTTCTAGCGTAAAGTTGATATAGGCAGGTTTATTGTCGGTTAAATCATCAAGGCCAAAGTTAAATTGGCTGCCTTCTATGAGCCGAGAAGTCGCTTCATCACCATCAATCTCAGGAAACACGTTATCTACACCATCTCTAAAGAGAAGCTCATAGCCTACAAGTTTCTTTTCTTTATCTAGAATTGGTTGGCGCGCAGCGTAAAAGTACATATTTGAAGCAAATCCACATCAGTTAAATCATTTTTCCCCGCAATATATTGCATTGCGTTTGAAATAGCATTAGTTAAAAGAGCTGAAACGGGGAAAGTTGTTTTATTATTTCATTTTAGATCCTAAGACTAGGATAAATCGTAATAGAATTCTATTACTTGCGTCTAAATAATAGAAAAATTGTTAGCAAAGTGTTTATTGCGTCAAAGCCGTTACCCATCGGCTAGATTGGAGTTGGAGGGTAGAAGCATGATATAGTCGTGAGTGATATCGGTTTTTACCCCAATAATGTCTTAAAATTAAATGGCTTGCGAGTCATTATTCGGATTAAAAGCCAACATTAATCAATAATTGGAGGCTAATTTGGAAACAGGAATGATAATTTCGTTAGCATTGTACTTCATCGTAATGTTGGGGATTGGGCTTTATGCTTACAAACAATCAACAGATGATGTATCGGGATACATGCTAGGTGGTCGTAATCTATCACCAAGTGTCGCTGCGCTATCAGCAGGTGCATCAGATATGAGTGGTTGGTTACTGATGGGTCTGCCAGGTGCAATGTACTTGTTTGGTTTAAGTAAGGTATGGATCGCAATAGGTTTGGTACTTGGTGCTTGGGCAAACTATTTTCTCGTCGCACCACGTTTGCGCGTGTATACAGAGAAAGCGAATGATTCAATCACCATTCCAGACTATTTTGCAAATCGCTTCGATGATAATAAAAATGTTCTGCGCGTAATTTCAGCTATTGTTATTATCGTATTCTTCACTTTATACACCTCATCAGGAGTTGTTGCGGGTGGCAAGCTGTTCGAAAATTCATTCAATATGAGTTACGAGATGGGCTTGTATATCACAACGGGTGTGGTTGTTCTTTATACATTATTCGGTGGTTTTTTAGCAGTTAGTTTAACTGACTTCGTGCAAGGTTGTATCATGTTCGTGTCGCTGCTTGCAGTACCGATAGCGACCTATACTATGCTTGACCAGCCGTTTATGGATACGTTAGCAAATGCTCGCTATGACTTATTATTAAGCTCACCGAAAGAATCAGAAATTCATGCACTTAATATGATGGACTGGTTTGCAGGTGGCTCAACAATTGCCATCATCTCGGCAATGGCGTGGGGACTCGGTTATTTTGGTCAGCCACATATCATTGTACGCTTTATGTCTGTTCGCTCAGTGAAAGATATGCCTACTATGCGCCGTGTGGGTATGTCGTGGATGACATTATCGGCAATTGGTGCTGTGCTAACTGGTCTATTTGGTGCCGCTTATATGCTGGAAAACCAAATGCCAATTGATGACAAAGAAACGATTTTCTTAGTGCTGTCTGAGCTTATTTTCCACCCACTGATTGCTGGCTTCTTACTTGCTGCTATTCTTGCGGCGATTATGAGTACTATTTCGTCGCAGCTATTGGTGTGTTCAAGCTCACTGACAGAAGATTTCTATAAAATATATCTTAACCGCAGTGCGTCTCAAAAAGAGCTTGTTTTAGTTGGTCGTATTAGTGTTATTTTGGTTGCGTTGTTTGCTATCTACTTAGCTTATGACCGCGACAGTTCAATTCTTGACCTAGTCAGTAATGCATGGGCAGGTTTTGGTGCTGCATTTGGGCCACTTGTTTTATTCAGCCTTTACTGGAAACGTATGAACCTTCAGGGAGCTATAGCGGGTATGGTTGTGGGTGCTGCGACAGTTCTATTTTGGATTTATGCACCCGTTACGATTGATGGGCAAAAATTAAGTGCAATTATCTATGAGATAGTGCCTGGGTTTATTCTATCAAGTATTGCGATAGTCGCTGTGAGTTTAAGTACAGCAGAACCTAAAGAAGAAATTACTAAATTATTTGATGACGTTGAGGCATCATTGTAATTTTTAATTAAACACTTTTGATTAAATACAAAAAGGGCAACATAGAGTTGCCCTTTTTATTGGATTTTTATTTTTAACCGGCTGCTTTTTCTTTTATATCTGCCACATTGTCGGTGGCTGATTTTGCTTTTTTAGGTTTTACAGGGGCCTCTTTAGCACCTTTCAAAACAGCCATAAATTGGTCTTTTTCTTTTGCCATCTCAAGTGCAAGAGATTCAATTTGTTGCTCACTAAGTGGTACGTCAACTTTCTCAAGCATCATTTCTAGTGATTCAGCAATGTCGAGCATTTTGTCATATGCGTCAGCTTCTTTTTTAGTAGTAAACGTCATTCGCTCGACTCCGTTTCTTTCTACAACATATTTAACAACAACAGCCATGATTTCTCCTGCATTTAAGCGTGGCATTTGTAGCGTAGCAACGCCACTTTGATTACTGTTTTTATATACAGTAATCGTTTGTGGCGGAATTTGCAAGTTTGATAAGTCTATTTTTTGTGGTGATTATTTGACATTGCGGTTGGTTTTAGGTTTATTTAATGATGTCACCATTATAGAAACGGTAGGGATGCAATAAGCGTTAGGTGACAATTAACTTAACTATCCATAATGGATATCACGGAGGAAAATATGAAACTATTATCAAGTCTCTTTCTATCAATAGGCTTAACTTTATTGCCCACTTTACCTATTAGCGCAGCTGAAGATAAAGGAGCTGAGCAAGTTAAACAGCAAAAGGTGAATATAAATAAAGCCAGTGTTGAGCAACTCACTTTGCTTCCTGGCGTGGGTGAGTCAAAAGCCAAAGCGATTATAGAACACCGAACTCAGCAGGGGCCTTTTAAATCATTAGAACAACTCAAAGATGTAAAAGGGATCGGTGAAAAGGTGTTCTCGCAGTTAGAAGGAAAAATTATTCTTTAAATAAGTAAGCAGGGCGGTTATTCGCCCTGTTTAAACTCTTTAATTGCTACTTGTAAATGAGGGAGCGCAAACATGTTTTCTATCGGTGTTGTTATGAGTGGATAGCTCAGACCAGCTAGTAGCAGCCAAGGCACAAGCGACCAGCCCTGAAAATAAGCTAAACCTAAAAACAGGGGCGCTAAAAAAACAAGTTTACATACCGATAAAATGATCTTCTGTATAGGACTTAAATGCGCAAGTGCAAGAGCAATAATTTGCTGACGTTGTCTTACTTTAAACTCTTTTAAAGCAGGAATTTGACTAGAAAAAAAATACAACATTACAACGACTTTTTAATTACTAAACGACTCGCTACAACAGCGATAAAAACAAGCGAATAGGCTGCAAAAATAACTTCCATCCACGCAGGCATACTCATTGACGCAAATTGCCAATCTATGTTTCCACAATCACCTGTTGCAGCAAAGAAGCTTGGGATCCATTCGTGTAGAGGCATGAAGCTTGGAAAGTTTGGTTCAAATGCACAGCTAAATGCAAACGGGTCTGTATTGTTTTGCATCGCGATGTGTTCTTTGGCAATAAAGTAGCCCCAAATTGAAGATATTCCCCAAGTAACAAATGCGATAAGTCTACATAGGGTACTTTGTGGGTTGATTGCGCCGACAATGCCTGCGCCAAGAAGGCCAAGCATAGCAAAACGTTGGTAAATACACATTATGCAGGGCTCAAGTCCCATATTATATTGAAAGAACAGTGCTGTTATTTCAAACACAAATGCGGTTAAAGCGAGTAAAACCCAAGGTGTTCTTTTGCTTGCTAATTCAGCTAACCAATTCATGAAAAATCCAATTTTGAAGTGTTTTCAAGATTATGCTTAGGGAGTGCCTTAGGTGCAAGTGTCTGCGGTGAATATTCGTAACAAAAAAGGAGCTTGCTAGCTCCTTTTGGTGTTACGATTAGTTTTTACGTTAAACGCTGACAGCTTGTAAAGACTCGCTTTGGTAGCAGCCTAGAATACGAATATACTGGGTGTGCTCTTTCAGCTCTTCGAGTGCTTGCTTGACATGTAAATCATCTAGGTTAGCCTCTAAGTCTACATAAAAAACCTCTTCCCACGGGTTACCGGGTACAGGACGAGATTCAAGTTTTACAAGGTTTATTTGATGATGCTTAAATACCATTAACGCATCAGCTAATGAACCAGCTTGTTGCTTGGTTGCCATGATCAAGCTTGTTTTTGTTGGTATTTGTTTAGAAACCTGTAGTGGTTTACGGGCAACAACGATAAAACGGCTATGGTTTTCACTTTGATTAGCCAGCCCTGTTTTTACAACCTCTAGACCAACATTTTTCCCTGCTTGAGCTGAGCCGATTGCTGCGCTGTTGGGCGTATCTAATGCTGATTGCAGTGCATGGAAAGTTGAATCACATGTTTCATGTTGAATATCACCGAGCCCTTGTACAAAGCGGCTACATTGGGCGAAAGGTTGTGGGTGAGCATAGATTTTATTTATGTGAGACAGTTCTGTGTCTGGCAGGGCAAGCAAACAATGCTCAACACTGTGGGTCACTTCACCCACAATAGATACTTGCGCATGTTGTAAGAGATCAAATACCTCATTAATACTACCAGAGCTAGTATTTTCAATGGGGAGTAAGCCGAAGTCAGCTTGTCCATTTTCAACGTTCCCTGTAATTTGTTCAAAGCTTGAACAGCCAATTTCTATTACCTTTCCTGGACGTCGGCTAAAGTATTTATGGCAAGCCAATTGACTATATGAACCTTGACCGCCCAAGTAAGCGACGCGGTGTGTTTCGCTCATTGCATCGGGGTTGAGGCTTTTTTGTAGCATCGCTTGTTGGTTAAGTACAGAGTCCTCAAGAATGGTTTGAAATACATTGTTAATGTAATAGGCATCTAAACCAAGCGACTTTCCGTAACCAATTAGCTTTTCAAGCAACGCTTGTTCACGTGCTTCATCGCGGATTGGTTTATTGTTGGCAATTTTATATTCAACCACGCTGTGGCTAATACGGCGTCGTTTTGCTAGTAAGACAAGTAAGTCAGAATCTATTTCATTTATATCATGTCTTAATGCATTCAATGTATCAATGCTCATATTGGTTTCCTCATTCCAAAACAGTGCACAAACAAAAAAGCCTCCCAAGTGGGAGGCTTTAGCTATTCGGTGAAATTATCTCGCAAACAGTTAAGCCTCCTCTATCTATAGAAGCTAAAAAAAGAAAAGTAAGTGCGAGCGTTAATTTGTTTCATTCAGTTAATGTAAGAAGTGTGGTTTATAAAGTCAACCGCATATTGTACGTAATTTGCAAATCATCGGCTAAGTAAGGAAAATTCATTAATCTTCATAAAAAATTTATAAATCTAAAAATGAATCTGGTATATTTGCCTTTGGAGAACAAATAATAACAATTATTAATAAGGTAGCCTAGTGGTGTATCGACGCCCGCCATCTCGTTTTGGTGTGAATTCGTTAAGTATGAAGTTATCGCTGCTGATTTCTGCAATTTGTTTGATTGCAGGTATATGTGCAGCCGCTTTGATGCTTAAGTCAGAAGAAAAACAGCTTGTTTTTGAAGAACATGAGCTTTTAAAGCATTCGAGTGAACGCTTAAGTCGTCAATTCGACCGTTTAATAAAAACAAAAATCAACATTGCAGAGCAAGCAAATAATGTCGTTAGCAGCCAGCTGTTAAATAGTGAGTCTCATATACTCAGTAAACACAGTGCTGATATTAACTATGCTGTTGATGGTAGTGTTCGCAGCACCTCAGAAGATGGCTTATCCGCTGCCTTTATCCCAGAAGAAAACTATTCAGAATTCTACAAGCAATTGATCAATGACTCAGAGTCGTTATGGAAAATTGTTTCACCCACGCTTATTCAAGATTTTTTTAACTTTTATTTAGTTACAAAAGATAACTTTATTCGTATTGCACCACCTAACTGGGCACTTAATGTGCCTAGCGATTTTGATTTCACAAAAGGTGAAACTTTTAATTACGCTCAGAATGTGCTCAACCCGAGTAGAGAAGCGGTGTGGTCAAAAGTGTATTACGACACTATTTGGCATAAATGGGTGGTGAGTGTACTTGTTCCCGTTTATCGAGATAATGAATTTTTTGGTGTTACAGGCAGTGATATTGCGCTTGAAACCTTATTGGCTCAACTGCCGATAGGAGATCGTGAGCAACACCTATTAGTATTCGATGCAAAAGGGCAGTTACTCGCCCACCCTGATCTAGAAAAATCAATGCTAGAAGAATATGGTCGAGAAGGTAAAGTGTTACGAACTGAGGATTTTGTTAACCCTGACTTACAAAAACTCATCGCAGAAACAATTCGCCTAAAATTACCTGAGTCAGCTAATTCATTTGTTCAAAATGACGAAACACACATTATTAATATTCGTAAAGTTGAGCATTTAAACTGGTATATCGGAATTTACAAAAAACGTTCTTCCGCATTATCTGCGTTAGAAGAGTTAAAAGTGAAGTTCTTTGGTTTGTTTATTCTATACGCTATTTTAGTTGCGTTATTGTTGCATCAAGCATTGTATCAACTGGTACTTCGCCGTATCCATTCATTAGTAAATGCGGTCGTAAGTTTTGGCAAAGGTCAGCTACAAACTGAGTTTCCAAAGGCTAATAAAGACGAAATTGGCACGCTAAATGGCTCTTTTAGAGACATGGCTATTGAAATTAGAAAGCTGATTGATGGATTAAACCAGCGCATAAGTGAAAAAGAGATAGCAGAGAAAGCTGCAAATAGACTGTCAAAAGCGGTGGCATTTTCTGGAACCGGTGTGGTTATTACCAATCAAAACTTTGAGATTGAATATGTTAACCCCAAGATGGTTGAAATGACTGGATTTGAAGAACGTCATTTTATGGGGTCATCACTTTTAAGTATTATTTCGCAGGAAATGGCCATTTTAGTCGATGATATTGATGTTGATCTTCGAAGTCGTAATTATTGGCGTGGTGACACATTACTGCAAGGAAATGAACGTCAGTCAGTGTGGGTGTCGCTAAGTATTTCGCCTATTCGTGAAGATGCCGGAGAAATCACCAGCTATGTTGCCTCAGCACAAGATATATCGTTTGTAAAAGAGAGTCAGCGAAAAATGGAGCAGCTGGCATATTTTGATACGCTCACCGGCCTTGCTAATCGTACATTTTTTAGAATGCAGTTACGCAAGTCGATGGCACTTGCAGAGCGTGGTCATTATGCGTTTGCCTTATTCTATTTTGACTTAGATGAATTTAAACGTATTAACGATACACTTGGCCATGATGCGGGCGATCAATTATTAGTAGAAGTAGCAAACCGTTTGAAAAAACGTTTGCGCACCGAAGATACCATTGCTCGCCTTGGTGGTGATGAATTCGCGGTCCTATTAAGTGGTATAGAACACCAAACTCATGCTATGGAAGTGGCTAATACGATTCAAAAGACACTGAATGAGCCAATTAAACTCGGCAATAATGAAGTGATCATTAGTGGTAGTATAGGCATCACGATGGCGCCTTTTGACAGCCAAGAGGAAGATCAGCTGTTAAAGCATGCAGACCTTGCAATGTATGAAGCAAAAGCCAAAGGCAGAAACACCTATCACTTTTATAGCCAAGAGCTAAATGCCGCTGCCAATGAACGTTTATTCATCGAAAATGAGCTACGCACAGGCATTCGCGACAAGCAATTTGTTATTTATTATCAGCCACAAGTCGATAGTCGAAATCAACATGTTGTTGGTTACGAAGCGTTGATTAGATGGTTCCACCCAACTGAGGGAATGATCCCTCCAACAAAGTTTATTCCGATTGCTGAAGCAACAGGGCTTATTGTTGAACTAGGGGCGTGGGTATTACAAGAAGCGTGTGAATTTGCTGCACGGCTAGAAAGAAAAAATTTAAAGAATAACATTTCAATAAATCTCTCGGCGCGCCAATTTAAAGACGCTAACCTAGTACTTACCTTAGATAAAATCATCAAACAAACAGGTGTTGAACCCAAACGCTTACATTTAGAGTTAACTGAGAGCATGTTAATGGGGCATGTTGAAGCCGCCATATTACAATTACATCAGTTAAAGGCATTGGGTGTATCAATCTCTATTGATGATTTTGGGACAGGCTACTCCTCACTCAGCTATTTGAAACGCTTCCCTGTTGATATTTTGAAAGTGGATCGCTCGTTTGTAAAAGATATTCCTGATGACTCAAATGATATGGAAATTACAGCAGCGATTATTGCAATGGCACAAAAGCTTAAACTCAATGTGGTAGCAGAGGGTGTTGAGACGATTGAACAGATTGAGTTTTTACAAAACAATAACTGTTATATTGTACAAGGTTACTACTACAGCCCACCAGTTAGCGAGGCTGATTTACCTGCGTTGTTTGAGCGTTTAGAACAAACAGATAAAATATAGTAGCTTATATTTTATCTGCTCTTTTGGTAAATTTAGTTAGGACTTCATCTGGCTGGCGGCTATCTGTGAAGGGCAGTGTTAAAACTTATCAGGTAAAGCGATTTTGTTATACTCAGTTTTTAGTAACTTTATCTGATATTCAGGAAAATGGGTAAGTTACGCACTGTTAAATTGCTAGATATTCAAGGAAAATTTGAGTTTGATTAATCTTTTAAAATTCATAAGCGTTATTTTACAGTGTTTTTTGTTTTTATCGATTTTTAACCTTTTATCTAGTTACTATTTAGCTTATGTAGAGCTACCTACAAACGATCCCAAATTAATAGCTAGTCACATTTCATCAGGTGTCGTTATTTCTCTGATTCAAGTTGTCCCAGCTCTAATTGGCTTATTGCTTAGTATTTGGCTTTTAGATAAAGCTAATACATCTAAGTCATTTAGAAAGTGTTGCAAATATTTGGCCTTCTTATGGTTACTGTTTTTCCCAATTGGTACATTCTTAGGTGTTAAACAGTTAAAAAGATTTAAGAATACCTAGCAAGGCGTTTTAAAAAGTTGGGCACTGTAATGCTTTCTCTTTAAAATCTTACTAATTTACTCGGGAATGCTTTAATGCTCTTAATGGCACATTTGCGATGCTAGATTTGATTTGAGCCTGACTAATCTCGTTAAAGCCTATTCAGATAAAATAAAAAGGGGCATTTTTAGCCCCCTGCAATTTTCACCTTGAACTTAAGGCCTTCAAGAATCGCTTTGAGCTTTTCTCTATCATCGCCTTGCACCTCAATAATGCCATCTTTCACAGCACCGCCTTGGCCCATCTTACTTTTAATTGTCTTAGCAAGCTTTTTCAGGTCATGCTCTTGGCTATCAATGCCAACCACTAACATGACACCTTTGCCTTTACGGCCTTTTGTTTGACGTTCAATTCGTAAAAAACCATCTTTAAAGATTTTACCTTGGATTGATTTTTCCTCTTTAGGCTGTTCAATACGGCCTGTAGCGGTTGAATATACTAGATTATTATCACTCATTTTAGATCTCACTTTAAATGAAGCTTGTATGCTGTAAATCATAACAAATTTCCCTCTAAGTGTTTTAATTTTTGGCTTATTTCTCCTAAGCAGTTATATTTAGATTAGTCTTCGGAGAGATTTGATTAATAGGAGTTTATTATGAGTTTGACGCGCAGCACCTCTGCTGATGGCGCTATCTTAACCGTACAAATCAAAGGAAAATTTGATTTTAATCTGGTTCAATCTTTTCGTCAGGCTTACGCTGACCTAAATGATAATATCAATAAAGTGGTTATTGATCTGAGAGAAACAGATTATATGGATAGCTCGGCACTTGGTATGCTTCTTAATATGAAGAAAAACCTTACCGGTAAAGTGGATAATATCCAAATTAGTAATTGCCAACCACAGCTAAAGAAAATCCTGCAAATCTCTCGTTTTGATAAAAAGTTTGATATTGATTGATGCTTAATATTCTAGTGGTAGATGATCTTGCTTTAAATCGTCGACTCTTAACCGTTATGTTGGAGCATCAAGGTTATCAAGTTCATACTGCTGAGAACGGCCTTGTTGCGCTGCAAATACTCGAAAAGCACACTATTGATATTGTGCTCCTAGACGTTGTTATGCCTGTTATGGATGGTTTTGAAACCGCAGCTATTATTAAAGAGCGTTTTAGCCAAGTTTACCTACCCATTATTTTTATCACCTCGCTTGAAAATGAAGAAAGCTTTGAGAGGTGCCTTGCTGTAGGTGGAGACGACTTTCTCCATAAGCCATTTCAAGAGGTTATTCTTAACGCTAAAATTAAAGCCCACTGCCGTATAAGAAATTTAAGTCAAAAAGCACGAGAGCAAAACCTACAGTTAGAATATCATCAGAATCAAGTTGAACGTGAGCATGAGATAGTCGAGCATATCTTCAATAACGCGTTAGAAAATCAATATACATTTACGCAGCATTTAGATTTTCATTTATCTCCAGCGGCTATGTTTAATGGCGACATGTTCCTTGTTGCGCAAAGCCCTATTGGTAGTCTGTATTGTATGTTGGGTGATTTTACGGGGCATGGCCTAGCGGCTGCTGTGGGGGCGTTACCTGTTTCTCGGGTGTTTTATACCATGGTTAACAAAGGCATGTCGGTTAGCGACATTGCAGCGGAAATAAATGCCGTATTGAGTAACTTATTACCTGGTCACATGTTTTGTGCGGCTACTATTATTGAGTTAAGTAATTCAGGAAAAAGCTTGTCAGCATGGTTAGGCGGGCTACCTGATACCTATGTAATTGATCAGCAAGGTCAAATATTACGCACATTAGAGTCCCAACACATGGCATTAGGAATTTTAGAAGAAGATGAATTTGAGCGGGGTCTCATCCATATAGAAGTCAACGAAACAATGCGGCTTGTAATGGCAACCGATGGCATAATAGAGACCGTTAACTTACATGATGAGTTTTTTGGTGAGCATCAGTTCATTGAAGCATTAAGTTCAAAAGAAAATATTAATACTCAGGAGCTAATAGAAATTGTAAACCAGTTTTCCCAAGGTCATGAACAGCAAGATGATTTAAGTTTAGTGCTATTAAACTGTTTACCGGCGCCAGAGCCTGAGCAAGAGGTTGAGCCTTTTTCACCTTTACCCTTTAATTTTTCACTGAGTTTAAATTCAAAACAAATAAAAAGTACAGATCCCGTTCTAGAAGTGGTCGATGTAATATCTAAAGTAGCGGGTTTGAATGCGCACCGTGCGAATATCTTTTTAATCCTCTCCGAGGCTTACAATAATGCGCTTGATCACGGCGTATTAGGGCTCGATTCTGAGATAAAAAATCAAGATGACGGCTTTTTAATTTATTACCAAGAACGTGAGCAGGCATTAGAAAAACTGACTGATGCACTTATTATTATTGATATTCGTTATTGCCCAGATACCCTGGCTCTTTATTTCACTATTTGCGACTCTGGCAATGGTTTTGCGAATAAAAGTGACGGCCAGCATAACCTGCAACGAGAGCATGGCCGTGGGTTGTCTTTACTGAGTGAAGTAGCGTCAAATGTAGCTTTTAATGCGTCTGGAAACCAAGTTGAAATTTGTTACCAATTATCCATAAACAGTGCTGGCTCTGATTGAAAGCCCATGTTATGCTCTCTAGCATTATAGATGTTTGGATGGCTAAATGATTTCTACATACTTATCTGTCGCTCAGCTTGATTTATCAGAGACTTTAGTGGCAGAGCAATTATCAAACCTAGAGCAATATCTTGCACAGTCACAGTTACCTGAAGTACGTTGGCAGTACCAAATTCCTGAGCTTGGGGAGGGTGGGGCGTGTAGTTTGTTTGGTTACTTGCAAGATGAACCGTTTAAATTAAACGACTATATTGCTGATGATGCTACAAATACTGAAAAGTTAGCAAGGCTTCAGCAAATCATCGATTATGTTGTCCAACAAACGCAAGTGGATTGGTTTGGTATTTATCAATCAACCGACACTGACGAAGGTGCTCAGCTATTAAAACTCGTTTACCACGGCGCACCAAGTCGCCCATTGTTTCCGCTCACTGAAGATTTTGCAAAAGGCAGTAACAATGTTCAAGTTGCTTTATCTAAAAAAGGTCGTGTGATTAATAATGTTGCAGATTATTTAGCGCAAGGTGGTGAATATTATACGTGCGATCCTAAAGTAAAAGCCGAAACGTGTTTACCAATTTTATCTAGTGAAAATACCTGTTTAGGCATTATTGATGCAGAAGCATTTAGTAATGATTTCTTTGATCAGCAAACCCTTGCTTTACTTGCAGCTTGTTGTATTAAAATTCCTCAACTATTGGTCTAATTTTACTAGTAATCAGGCTCGGTTTTTATGTTAAGCTAGTGGCAACGCTAACCCCCTATATAAAAGAGATAGTCAATGTTCTCAGAATTAAAACCATTACCAACAGATCCTATTCTTGGCCTAATGGCGGCCTTTAAACAAGATACAAACCCAAAGAAAATTGATTTGGGTGTAGGTGTTTATAAGGATGAGCAAGGCAATACGCCAGTTCTTAAAGCGGTTAAAAAAGCGGAAGCGTTTCGTTTAGAAAACGAAACCAGTAAATCGTACATTGGCTTGGCGGGTAACTTAGATTACTGCCAAAAAATGGAAAACTTATTACTGGGTGAGCATCCTGCGTTATTAGCAAACCGTGTTCGCACAGCACAAGCACCAGGTGGTACAGGTGCACTTCGTGTTGCAGCCGAATTTATTAAGCGTTGCAACAAAGATGCAACTGTATGGGTTACAACACCAACGTGGGCAAACCACATCAGCTTATTTGAAGCGGCTGGTTTAACAGTAAAAGAATACCCTTACTACGATTACGAAAATAAAGATCTTTTATTTGATGACATGCTAAGCACGCTTAAGCAAGTGCCTAAAGGTGATGTTGTGTTGTTCCACGCATGTTGTCATAACCCGAGTGGTATGGATTTAAATGCTGAGCAATGGAGCACAGTGGCAGATCTTGCAGTTGAAGTTGGTTTTACACCACTGGTTGATATTGCATACCAAGGTTTTGGTTCAAGCTTAGAAGAAGACGCAGCGGGTCTTCGTAAATTAGCAGCAGCGGTTGATGAGCTGATCATTTGTTCTTCTTGTTCGAAAAACTTTGGTTTATACCGTGAGCGTATCGGCGCATGTTCAATCATTGCTAAAGACGCCGCAACTGCAGATATCTCTAACTCTGTATTGTTAAGTGTTGTACGTAGTATCTATTCAATGCCGCCAGCACACGGTGCTGATATAGTTAGCACTATTTTAGGTAGCGCTGAGCTTACGCAAATGTGGCATGACGAGCTTGATGAAATGCGTAGTCGTATTAATGGCTTACGTACTCTAATCAAAGAAAGCTTAGCAGCGAGAGGCATTGAGCAAGACTTCTCATTTATTGACCGTCAAAATGGTATGTTCTCATTCCTAGGTATTAATAAAGAGCAAATCGAGCGCTTACAAAAAGACTACTCTATCTACATTGTTGGCTCTAGTCGTGTAAACGTTGCTGGTATCAGCGATGCAAACATTGACTACTTTGCAAATGCAGTAGCAGACGTTTGTAAGTAACCAGCTGTATAGTGATAAAAAAACCGCATCATTTTGATATGATGCGGTTTTTTTGTATCTGCTATTTTAACTCACCTAATGAAGCCAGCGTATAGCACTGGTCACCATATTATTGTAACGCTCTAATGGTGCACCTATGCTAGCGATTAAAATTGTATCGGCTTTTTCTCCACGACTTATGTGGCCTGCAAAACGCTCATCGCTAAAGTCATCAGAACCAGAGCCAAAAGGCTGCTCCTCTGAAGGTACAATAAATACGGTCATTGGGCCAAAGTCAGACTCAAATACCAAGTGCAATCCTTTTTGACCTTTAAAATCACAAAACATCAAGTACGTGACTTTGCCTGGAAGCTCATCTAAGTGGCCGCCAATGGTGGCAAATTTTTCATTAACGTACTCTAAGTCAATTGCTTTATGTTTATCTAAAGATCCAATTTCATAGTATAAGTGTGCTAAAGCATGCTCTCCAACACTATATAATGAATGCTGTTTAGTAGTAACAAAAAACACGCTTATAGCAACTAAGAATGATGCTGCAGCCGCTAAATAAAAGCGATTAAATGCAAAGCGTGATTTAGCTTCAACAACATTATCATTTTGTTGCTGTTCAACATGCTCTTCAGATGCATAGGTCTGTTCAATAATGCGCGCAGCTAAATCGTCTGGCACAGGTACATTTAAAGCAGCGTTTAGTTCGTCGTCAAATGCACGAACATCGTCAATAAATGCTTGTTTATCATCGTCCTGCTCGGCAAACGCTTCAAGTTCCTTATCAATAGTGCTTGGCTCGGCGAGGATGCGGCGGCGAAACTCGAGTTCATCCATTATTTTGATGCTCCTCTAAGTTGGTCATCATCACTGCTTAAAGCCTCTTTAAGCTGGTTTCTGGCACGAAATAATCGTGTCATAACGGTATTTTTGTTTAAATCGAGAATCTTAGCGATTTCATCACCAGAACAGCCCATTACTACTTGCAAAAGCAGAGGCTCTCGATATTCGTCTGCTAACTTTCCAATTTGTCGTTGAATCACTGTTTGTTCCATTTCAGCATCAAGGGATGTGCTTTTATCATCCACTAAGGTATCGTTTTCAACGTCAGCGTAATCAAATTGCTTTCTTTCAAAACGTCGCGCATTTTCGCGACGTAATATCGTTAGTAGCCAAGGTTTAGCAGCCTGTTGATCTTGGAGTGAATCCAAGGCACGCCAAGCCCTCAGGAAGGTTTCCTGCACTAAATCTTCAGCAATAGTTTGATCACGGCATAACCAATATGCAAAGCGATAAAGCTCACTGTGGTAGATATGAACGAGCTCTTCATATCGCTTTTGTTTTTCCGTCATAGTTATCTAGACCCGCCCTTAAGGAAAAAACTTTCTGGATTTATTATTTTTTTCAATGCGGCTAATCGCTGCTAGCCGCATGATGTGTATTGTTTAGTTATTATTAATCGTAAAGTTTTTTTAGCCCCTGATCTTTATCAAATGATTGAGCGCTTTTTGTTTGGGCTAAACCATTAATGATGATTGCTAAATCAGGCTGCTCATCACTTGAACTATAGAGTTTTGCACGCAATTTAGCAATTTCTTCGTTTAGTTTAGAGCTTGATCTTGTGCCCATGAGCGTATCAATCGCGTTATGTGTTTGCCCTGTTTCATGTTTGGCGTAACGTGAAAGGGCTAAATAAAATGCTGAATAGTCTTTCGTCTTTGCATATTTCTTTAGTTCAGATAAAGAAACCGAAGACACTTCACTGTTAACTTCATTTTTATTGGAATAGTCGCTAACAGGTCGTTTTCTTAAGAAGAACACGAGTGTTGCAATCCATAAAAGGTATCCGCCTGCCGCAACAATTATAAGCCAAATAGGCTGAGTTACTTCAGTAATAGTACGAACAGCGGGAATTTCACCTGTTAGCTCTTGGCTGGTGTTTGCTGTTGCATTATTGGTATTAGGTGTAAGTGCATTAGTGCTAGGTATCACTGTGATAGTACGTGCAGGGATCGTTGCGTAACTTATTCGATTAATTTTTGTATTAAACCATGGCAGCTTGACTTCTGGTAATGTAAACGTACCTGGTGTCTGGGGTAGCAGCGCATACGAGGCTGTTTGTTGAGAGATAACACGTCCATCTCTAACTAAATGATTTG
The DNA here is from genome assembly GCF_021729425.1 of Pseudoalteromonas sp. CF6-2. Taxonomy (NCBI): domain Bacteria; kingdom Pseudomonadati; phylum Pseudomonadota; class Gammaproteobacteria; order Alteromonadales; family Pseudoalteromonadaceae; genus Pseudoalteromonas; species Pseudoalteromonas sp. CF6-2. The sequence continues at coordinate 2,477,819 of NZ_CP091442.1, read as the reverse complement.
TCTCTTTTTCATCAGGATAGCTTCTAAAACCTTGTACTTGCGGCATCTCAATATCTGGCAATTGCTCTTTGGTTACACCGAGCGCGGTTAAAGTGATTGTACGTGTGATTGGTGTGCCCACTTCAACAGTATCGTCTTTTGGTTGCCACTGCTCATCTAAGTTTACTAGTTCACTTGGTAACCATGCACCTTGGTAATTTTCTGGAATAGGTTTAATGTCAAGCTCAAGGTCTTCACCCATTGCCGATATTTCCATCTGACGATAGTTCTGCCTAATACGGCCATTAAATACTGGCGCAGTAATTGTGTGTTGACCACTTTTTTGTGGTTGTAGTAAATATTCTCGGGTAATAACGAGATAACGCTTACCATCGATTAATTCATAGCTTTCTGACTGTTTACCAATAGCATTGAGTTGAGCATCATCCATTTGAGGAGTACTTAGGTTTCCATCAAGTAGCTCTTTATTGTTATCTAAGTAAAGTTTAACGGTATATACACCGGCCTCTTGGACATACAAGCTATCTGATTTTACACTCGTTTTTATAAATGCATCTTTATTTTGCTCAGCGTTTTGACTGCGCTTAGACACTTCTAACTCAATTGGTTTTGAACTTACGCCTGCAACTGTAAAGGCGGGGATAGTGTAAGTACCTTCTTTACGCGTCATTAGTTTTACAGACCAATTAGTTTGTTTACTGATCTCACCATTTACGATATTGGTTCGAGAGCTTACGCTGGTGGGGCCTACAACAAAGTCTTTTAATAGTACAGAGGTATCAGGCTGCTCGCTTTTGACACTATCATCTACGGAGATCGTTAAAATAAAAAACTCGCCAGCAAGTACTGGGTTTTTATCAACACTTGCCTGCAGTTGGCTGGCGGCCCATAGCGGCGCTGCCGCGATTAACAATAAACAACATAATAATCGCATTACCATGATTTTTCGGCTCCTCGTGGACGACGTTGATAGGTTCGTTTTTGTGCTTCTAGCTGCATTTTATTTCTTAATAAGATTGCAGGATCATCGGGGACTTTGCGCAACAGCTGATTCAGTTGTTGTGCTTTCTCTTTTTCTTCATTGGTTAGTTCGGCTGCTTGTGCTTGCATCGCTTGCTGCTCAGCTTGCTGCTTGGCTTGTTCATCACTTTGCATAGGCTCAGGTTGAGCCTCTTTTTGCTCATTAGATTGCTCAGGCTTTTGTTCATCAGATTGTGATGATTGCTCTGATTCAGACTCCATTTCTGGTTGATTTTGCTGATCTTTATTAGACTCGCTCTGTTCACCCTTTTGATCTGACTGCTCACCTTGCTCTGATGGCTGTTGGTCATCTTGTTGCTCAGTTTGTTCAGAGTTTTCGCCTTGCTCTGAATTATCGCCTTGTTGCTTTTGCTGGTTGTCTTGTTGACTATCTTCGTTTTGTTGATCGTTATTTTGCTGCTGATCTTCTTGTTGCTGTTGCTCTTGCTGATTCAACAACTTTTCAACCAGAGCTTGGTTTTCTTTTGCTTCAGTGAAGTTATCTCTAAGCTGTTGTGCTTGCTTGTAAGCATTTATAGCTTGTTCAAGCTCACCCGCTTTTGCAAGGGCATTGCCGTAGTTATATAAGCCCGTAGCAGATTTATCTTCACTAAACGCATCCATTGCAGCTTGGTAGTTACCTTGTTGGTAAAGTGCAGCACCTTTTAGTTGAGAGTTCTCAGCTTGGGCGGCTTGTTCAAATTGCTTTTGCTGATAAGCATCGAGTGCGCGTTGATCTTGGTTCTTGAACACTGCTGGTAGCTCAGCGGCATACACCTGTTGCTGCGGCAATAGCATAACGAACATAAAGCCAAGCACTAGGCTGCTACGACGAATTAAAAAGAGTGCCAGTGGCATTAAGATCAGGAGTCCATAAATACCCGCATCTACACGCCAGAGTGTTTGACTTTGTTTTTCATCTTTAAGTATTTCAGCATTTGCACTGGGTGCAAAGGTTTGAATATCTTGATTGTTGGTCTGATAAAGTGCAAATTTGCCACCACTATTACGTGCAAGCGCGCTTAAACGACTGATATTCAGCGTTGGAATCACAATCTGCCCCTGCATATCTTTCAAAAAGCCACCTTCAGGTAACTTAATAGGTGCACCCTGTTCAGTGCCAACCCCGTAAACATTTAAGCGATAATGTGACTGATCCGTAAAACGACTAATATCTTCTTGATCTAGGCTATCAATACCGTCGGTGACTAGAATGATATCACCTTCTAAGTAACCCGCCTGACTGAGCAACTCGTTCGCTTTTTCAAGTCCTTCGATTACATTAGAGCCTTTACTAGGCATGATTTCAGGGCTGAGGCTTGGAATGAGATTCGCTAATGTGCTGGCATCGTTTGTTAATGGTGAAATGGTAAAGGCCGAACCTGCATAGGCGACTAATGCTGTATCACCTTCTTTAAATAGCTCAATCATATCAAGGGCTTTAAAACGTGCTTGTACTAAACGACTTGGCGCAATATCTGTACTGAACATAGAATACGACATATCCATAACAATAACGCGGGCGTTTTTTGCTTGAAACACAGGGACTTGTTTCTTCTCAAAGCTTGGTCCTGCACTAAACACGATAGCGAGAATCGTAAATAGAGCAACTAACCAAAGTGGCTGACTTTGTTTTTTATGATTGTCGCTCATAACAAATTGCGCTAAATGTGGGGCAATTAACGCTGCCGGTGTGTTCTTTTTATTACGCACCAATAACACACTAAAAATAATGACCGCAGGTATTAATAACCAAAGTAGGGCAGGGCGAATAAATTCGAAATCCATATTACTTCTCCTGCTTAAGTTGGCGAGTAAAGCTAATGAATACAGCAAGAACAATTAAACCAAGTGCTGCCAATAGCGGAATATAAAACAATGAAATTTGAGGGCGAAAAGTCTGCTCATCACTACTAACAGGTTCGAGCTTATCGAGTTCTTGATAAATCTGCTGCAAACCAGCCACATCTTTTGCTCTAAAGTATAAGCCACCGGTTTGTTCAGCGATGCGTTTTAGCAAGCTTTCATCAAGGTTGCCACCACTCATACCGCCCATATTAAATAGACTAAAACCACGTGGGTTATCTGAGCCTACACCAATGGTATATACTTTTATGCCTTCCTCGCGAGCTAACAGTAGTGCATCTTCAGGATTGAGGTTACCTGCAGTGTTTTGTCCATCAGTTAAAAGCACGACGATTCGATTGCTTTCATCTTTGTTAGCAAAACGCTTTACAGATAAACCTAAGGCATCACCGATGGCTGTTGCGCGGCCTACAAGGCCAATTTGTGCTTCACCAAGCATTTGGCTTACGGTTTTAACATCACGCGTAAGCGGTGTTTGTAAAAATGCGGTATCACCAAATAAAATCAGACCAAGGCGATCGCCTTGACGTTGTTCAATAAAGTCACCTAATACGGCTTTAACCATGGTTAGTCTGTCGACATATTGACCTTGATAAGCCATATCTTGCTCAGTCATTGAGCCTGATAAGTCCACCGCCAGCATAATGTCACGGCCTTCATTGGGTAAAGTAATTGGTTCATCAAGCCATGTTGGGTTTGCAACCGCAATCACCAATGCTACCCATACCGCCCATTCAAGCAATGACACTTTGCGACTATGTTGTTGCACGGCTTGGTTGTTAAGCCCAAGCTTAGCAAAGCTTGGAATACGTAGACGTAACTGACCTTGCTGTTTTGAAGGCATGAAGCGACTGACTAACCAAGGCAAAGGTAAAAGCACAAAGAACCAAGGCCAACTAAACTCAAACATTGATAGGCTCCTTGAGTTTAAAATTGTGAATGGCGTTGCGTAATTTAGCCGCAAGCTCTGCATTATTATTTTGCTGTTGGTAAAGTGGCATGAGCTCATCGTAGCTAAAAGTGTCACCACAAAGCTTAGATAAACTCTCTGACCATTGTGCCAAAGGCTGCGAAGCAAGCTGACTATTATAGTAATGACGTGTTAAGCGCTTAAGAATAATATGCAACGCTTGTGCATCATCTTTAGCCACATTTTGACTCATTTTAATCGCTTGCTTTTTGGCTTTCTTGAATTGCAGGTTTTTATATAGCAGCACTAAACCAACTACTAGTAGTGCAACTAAAAATACAATAATTAGCCACCAAATAGGAGCCAGTGGCCACCATGCGACCTCTGAAGGTGCAATGACATCATGTAAGCCATCGAGCGGATTTGTTTGCATTATTACTTTCTCACTAATTGCAGCTCAAGCGGGGTGGCTGCACTGAATGAAATTAAACTAAGTCCAGATTTTTGTAAGCGTTTTAGCCTAACAGCGAATGACTCTTGCGCTGACTTAGCAAAACGTTCCCGAAATTGCTTATCCATTAACGGCAGAGCAAGATCTTGCCCATTAGCAGATACAGTCACTGTTTGCTTAAATGCAGGAAGTTGATGTTCGAATGGGTCGCTAACGTGGCAACCAATTAACTCGCAGTGACGGCTTAGTATTTCAAGTTGTTTAAAGCTAGCTTCGTCTAGTGCGCTAAAATCTGAAACGATATAAACTAAGCTACCGGGTTTAGCTAAATGGTTAAGACGCTTGAGGTTCTCACTAAATAAACTGGTCGTGCTTTTATCAACATTAGCTAACGCCTGACTATGAATGTCACATAAGTTATGGCAAAGCTTTAATACAGCTTTTTCCCGCGATGTAGGTTTTAGTTCATGATGACTGTGTTGGTTAAACACCAAACCACCAATTCGGTCACCACGCTGACAAGCTGACCATGCAACCAAGGCGCTGATATGTGCTGCTTGCACTGACTTTAACAATAACTTTGAGCCAAACAACATGGAGTTTGAAAAGTCGGTGAACACAAAAACGGGGCGCTCTTTCTCTTCTTGAAACAGTTTTGTGTGAGTTTCGCCTGTGCGAGCGGTGACTCGCCAATCGATTGAGCGAATGTCATCACCAGTTTGGTAATGGCGTACCTCAGCAAACTCCATGCCTCGCCCTTTGTGCGGTGCAAGGTATTGCCCAGCTAAGCTGTTTTTGATTTTTACTTTAGGTGCTAGTTCAAGTAAGCGCGCTTTGGCTTTGTAATACATCAACTCTTTGAGTGATAAATTAACACCTTGGCTATGGCTTTCATGCAACCAAGTAGCTATATCTAATTGACCTGACATAACTTATGGAACTGCAACCAGTTCTAAAATACGCGTGATCACATCATCCTTGCTGATGCCGTCTGCTTGGGCTTCATAGCTTAAAATAATACGATGGCGTAATACATTATGCAGTACCGCTTGAATATCGTCAGGGGCAACAAAGTCACGACCTTCAAGCCAAGCATGAGCTCTAGCACATTTGTCAAGGGCAATGGTTGCACGCGGACTGGCACCGTATTCAATCCAGCGACCAAGTTGCTCATCCAGTTCTGAAGCTTCGCGGGTCGCAATGATTAGCTGCACTAAATATTTTTCAAGTGGCTCAGCAAGGTACAAACCCAAAATTGACTTTCGTGCTGCGAAAAGATCACTTTGGCTAATTTGCTGTGTTTCAGCTTGTTTATCAGATATTGCTTCACCACGGGTCAGGCGAAGAATATCAAGCTCGTGTTCTGCCCCTGGGTAATCAATACTTAGATGCAATAAGAAGCGGTCAAGCTGTGCTTCAGGAAGGGGGTAGGTCCCTTCTTGTTCTAGCGGATTTTGGGTTGCCATAACCATAAATAGCTCAGACAGTGGATAAGTGTTTTTACCAACCGTTACTTGGCGCTCAGCCATAGCCTCTAATAAAGCAGATTGTACTTTTGCAGGGGCACGGTTAATTTCGTCAGCCAAAATTAGGTTATGAAATAACGGGCCTTTTTCAAATACAAATTCACTGGTTTGCTGACGGTAAATGTCGGTGCCAGTGACATCCGCAGGGAGTAAGTCAGGAGTAAATTGTACTCGTTGGAAGCTACCTTCTACGCCTTTTGCTAACGCATTCACTGCACGTGTCTTTGCAAGACCAGGAGGACCTTCAACAAGTAAATGGCCATCTGCCAAAATAGCGATTAACAGTGCTTGAGTTAATTGAGGTTGGCCGATAATTTGCGTGTCTAAGTATGATTTTAATTGTGAAAATGCGTTAACTGCCATAATAAAAAGACTGTCCTAAATAGCGTGAGTCAAAATTGTTTTTGTTATGCGCCGATATAAGCCTATTCAGTGCTGATAAATTAGCTAAGCGTTATTATGAACTAGGCGCTTTTTACAAGTTATAAGGATTCAAAGCTTACAACACAAGTGTTAGACATAAAATCCTAAAATAGTTCGTTATTTTTTAAGGATTTTTAGCCTACCATATAAATACACGTTATTTTTGTAAATAAGCTAAAAAAAGCCTATGGTTGGTAACTAATTTCGTTTCTCTATTGGCATTCGTATTCGGGTTGTTTTAGAATCAGGAAAAACAAACAGGTCAGACCTGTCAGCGGGAGAGCATAAATGTCTGAGCAAAATATACTTAAAACAGCAAAGGGCGATCGTATCGCCATCGTTAGCGGCTTACGAACGCCGTTTGCAAAACAAGCGACTGCATTCCACCATGTGCCAGCACTTGATATGGGTAAACTGGTTGTTAATGAGATGCTTGAGCGTCTTAATTTTGATAAGTCTGAAATCGATCAGCTTGTATTTGGTCAAGTAGTGCAAATGCCAGAAGCGCCTAATATTGCTCGTGAGATTGTGTTAGGCACAGGTATGCCTGTTTCAGTAGATGCATACTCTGTATCACGTGCGTGTGCGACAAGCTTCCAAGCAATTGCTAATGTTGCTGAGTCAATTATGGCAGGTTCAGTGCAAGTGGGTATCGCCGGTGGCGCTGATTCATCATCTGTATTACCAATCGGTGTGAGCAAAAAGTTAGCCGGCAGCTTGGTTGATTTAAATAAAGCGCGAACACTTGGCCAGCGTTTGAAGATTTTCTCAAAACTGCGCCTAAAAGATTTACTCCCTGTACCACCTGCAGTAGCTGAGTACTCTACTGGCTTATCTATGGGTCAAACGGCAGAGCAAATGGCGAAAACGCATAGTATTAGCCGTGAAGATCAAGATGCCTTAGCTCATCGTTCTCACACTCTTGCAAGCCAAGCATGGGCTGATGGTAAACTTAAAGATGAAGTAATGACTGCCCATGTTGCACCCTATAAGAGCTTTATTGAGCAAGACAATAACATTCGTCATAACTCAACGGTTGAAGGCTACGCGAAATTAAAACCAGTATTCGACCGTCAGCATGGTTCAGTTACTGCAGCTAACGCAACACCATTAACAGATGGTGCCGCTGCGGTATTAATGATGAGCGAGAGTAAAGCCAAAGCACTGGGTTACAACATTCTAGGTTATGTACGTAGCTTTGCGTTTTCTGCAATCGGTGTTCATGAAGACATGCTAATGGGTCCGGCGCACTCAACGCCAATCGCTTTAGATAGAGCAGGTATTACATTAGCTGATTTAGATTTAATTGAAATGCACGAAGCATTTGCAGCGCAAACACTTGCCAATATGAAGATGTTTGCGTCAGATAAATTTGCACAAGAAAAGCTAGGTCGTAGTAAAGCGATCGGCGAAATTAACATGGACAAGTTCAATGTCTTAGGTGGCTCACTAGCATACGGCCACCCATTTGCCGCAACAGGTGCGCGCCTGATCACGCAAAGCTTGAATGAACTTAATCGTCGCGGTGGCGGCCTAGCACTAACGACTGCGTGTGCAGCGGGTGGCTTAGGTGCAGCCTTTGTATTGGAGAGTGCGTAATGACAGATTCAGTATTTAGTTTATCAGTGGCTGATGACGGCGTAGCCGTTGTAACTATTGATGTGCCGGGTGAGAAAATGAACACCCTGCGTAGCAGTTTTGCAGAAGATTTAAAAACCTTACTTAAAGACGCACAAGCACAAGCGGTCAAAGGCATGGTGTTTATTAGCGGTAAAAGCGATAACTTTATCGCCGGTGCTGATATTAAAATGCTTGATAGCGCAACTAGCCGTGAAGACGCATTAGCGCTGAGCGAAATGTGCCAAGAAGCGTTTTTTGATATGAAAAAACTGCCTTTTCCAACAGTGAGTGCCATTCATGGTGCAGCATTGGGTGGCGGCTTAGAGTTTGCTCTAGCCTGTGATTACCGTGTTTGTTCTGACAGTGATATCACTAAGCTTGGCTTACCTGAAGTACAGTTAGGCTTATTACCAGGTGGTGGCGGTACTCAACGTTTACCTAAATTAGTCGGCCTGCAAAAAGCACTTGAATGGATGCTTACAGGTAAACAAGTGCGTGCTAAGCAAGCGAAGAAAACAGGCTTAGTAAACGACTGTGTGCCGCACAGTGTATTACTTGACGTTGCTAAAGAATTTGCATTAAAAGGTAAGGCCAAGGCTACTAAACCAAAACTTGACCGTTTAAGCCAATTACTTGAGTCGAACCCATTTGGCCGCAATATTATTTTCAAAAAAGCACAAGAAAATGTGCTGAAGAAAACCGGTGGCCATTATCCAGCGCCTTTGGCCATTATTAAAGCAGTTCGTGCAAGTGTTGAACTTGATCAGTTAAAAGCATATAAAACTGAAGCTGAAGGCTTTGCCACGCTAGTTATGAGCGATGAGTCAAAAGCATTGCGCGGTATTTTCTTTGCAACCACTGAAATGAAAAAAGAATGGCGCAACGATGATGCACCAGCAATTGCTAAAGCGGCAGTATTAGGCGGTGGCTTGATGGGCGCGGGTATCGCTCATGTCAGTGCTGTGAAAGCGGGTGTTCCGGTGCGCATCAAAGATGTAGCTGAAAAGGGCATCAGCAATGCGATGAATTACAGCTATAAAATTTTAGATAAAAAGCAAAAGCGCCGTATTTTATCTAAAGCTGAGCTGCAACAAACCATGAACCGTATTACCGGCACCACCGATTACAGTGGTTTTAAACACATTGATATCGTGATAGAGGCAGTGTTTGAAGACTTAGCTCTTAAGCAAGGCATGGTCGCTGATGTTGAACGTGAATGCCAAGACAACACGATTTTTGCAAGTAATACCTCGTCATTACCGATTGCACAAATCGCTGCGGATGCAGCGCGCCCAGAAAATGTAATTGGTCTGCATTACTTCTCACCTGTTGAGAAAATGCCACTTGTTGAGATTATTCCACATGCCGGTACGTCTGAAGAAACCATAGCCCGTGTTGTTAACTTTGCCCGTAAACAAGGCAAAACGCCGATTGTGGTTAAAGATATGGCTGGTTTCTATGTAAACCGTATCTTAGCGCCTTATGTCAATGAAGCGGCTAATTTACTGCTTGCAGGTGAGCCAATTGAAAAGATTGACCAAGCATTGGTTGAGTTTGGTTTCCCTGTTGGCCCATTAGCATTACTTGATGAAGTAGGGATTGATATTGGCTCTAAAATTGCTCCCATCCTTGAAAAAGAATTGGGCGAGCGTTTTAAAGCCCCCGATGCCTTTAACCGCTTAATCGATTCTAAGCGTTTAGGCCGTAAAACAGGTCGTGGCTTTTATCTTTATGACAAAAAAGATAAAAAAGTGGATGAGTCAGTATACGAGTTACTGGGAGTTACGCCATCACCTCGCTTAAACAAGAGCGAAATTGCTAAACGCTGTGTGGCACAAATGCTGAACGAAGCGGTACGTTGTTTAGATGATGGCATTATTGCAAGTCCTCGTGACGGTGATATTGGTGCTATTTTTGGTATCGGTTTCCCTCCTTTCTTAGGCGGTCCATTTAGTTATATGGATAAACTTGGCGCAGCACAGGTTACTTCTGAAATGGCCACATTCGCTAATTACAACCCAATTTTTACTCCTTGCGATACATTAAAAGCAATGGCTGAAAAGGGTTGTCGTTTTTACCAAGCAGAAAGTGAAGAGTCGGCAGTTGCCGAAGCTGCACAAGTCGATCCGGTTGAAGTAACCAAGGAAGTGGTTGAAGACGAGCAAGCTTCAGTAGAAGTGGATACAGAAACGACGAAAAGCTAATGCTTTAAATTAATTAGTTAATTTAAAAGCCCCGCTCATTTTGAGCGGGGCTTTTTGCTTTAAAGGAGTATTGCTTTAAAGAAATATAAAAATTTTATGGCATCACTGTGATTTTATATTTAATATAAACAAATAAATTCAATGACTTAATTTAAACAAGGATGTCAGAGTGTCTACTTCATGGAAGCCTAAAGGTTTTATCGCTATTCTTCTGGGCGTGTTATTTCAGCCATTTGTATTTTTGTACGTTAACAAATTCAGGTTGTTTATTACTTACCTTGTTTTAACGGCCTTATGCTACTTGTTTGACATTAAAATCCAAGCGAGTGCGGGAGAGGCCGATTGGTATCAAGGCATTTATCTAACAAGTGTGTTTATAATTATATGTCCACTCCATGCTTTTTGGATAACGAAGCACTATAACGCAGATAAGAAGCGGCCTTGGTTCGCAAGTTGGTGGGCTGTAACTTTAATTTATCTTACCGTCTCTGCTGCTCTTATTTTAATGAGAATTTTTTCATTTGAGCCTTTCACTTTACCAGCTTCATCTATGGCACCTCAGTTAGATAAAGGGAGCCAAGTTTTGGTTAGTAAAATAGGTTTTGGTAATTATCGGTACTTAGGCTATCAAATTTCAAGATCGCCCATGTCAGCTAAAGTGAGTCGAGGTGATGTTGTTGCTTTTCAGTATCCGAAAAACCCTGATTATACTTGGCTGAAACGCGTAATAGGGGTAGCTGGCGATAGAATTGTTTATCGAAATAAAACCGTTTACGTGAAAAAAGCATGTGATGAGAGAGCCGATATTTGCACTGACTTCATCCCTTTAGAGCAATCACTCGTTTCTCAAACTGAAGGTGGACTTAAAGTTCTGCAAGAGGTAAATGATGGTAAACGTTATCAAATTTTACTAAATGAGAATCACCCTGAACAGATAAGTCATTATTTCAACCAAGCTGGCAGCGAAAAGGCGGAATGGATCATCCCTGAAGATCATTACTTTGTTATGGGGGATTCTAGAGATAATAGCTCAGATAGCCGCTTTTGGGGCTTTGTTCCTAAAGATAACGTGATAGGAAAAGTGATTTATACTTGGTAGCTGTAAAGCAGCTTACGCTGCAGTATTGGCCATAAGTGGTATTTAATTAGCTAAGTAGGTTTGTTATAACTAGACTTATTTACTTAGCGATTGATCACCATGATTCTCACCACTGCGCGATTAACTTTACGGTTGTTAAATGCTGATGACTGGCCACTGTTTTACACTTTGCACAATGATGCAGAGGTTATTGAGAAATGCTTTGATAAGCCCTCAGAGGCGCAGCTACGTGCGAAGTTTAACGAACGTTTAAAGCCCTGGCAGCCAGATGCAAACTCGCCATTGTGTTTAGTTATTATTGAAACGACTACAGGTAAAGAGGTGGGGGTGACAGGTTTTACCTCATCAACCGTTCCTGATATTCAAGAAGTTGGCTACTTATTGCTGCCTAATTTTCATGGTCGTGGCTATGCCACCGAGTCTTTAAAGGCGGTGCTTGATTTTGCTCAGGCTGAGTATTCTGTGAAGGAGTTTAAAGCTGTCGTCACTGAAGGCAACATAGGTTCAGAAAAAGTACTCGAGAAGTGTGGCTTTCAGCTAGTTGATAAGCAGTTAGATGCCTATGCTATTGGTGGGGTTTTGTATACCGATCACCATTTTCATTTAAATTGCACTGATCACAGGGTGTGATCAGTGCGGTCGAATTATAGGTGAAGCTCAATCGCTTTTCTGTCTTTTTCAGGCATATTCGCAACCACCAAATCAAACGAGTTATCAATCATTCGTTCAATTTCTCCTTGTGGGATAGTGCCATCTAAAATCACTGTATTCCACAACCGTTTATTCATATGGTAACCAGGAATTACAGAAGGAAAAATATCACGTAATGCTTGAGCTTCGTCCGGATCGCATTTTAAGTTAAGCCACCAAACAGGTTCACCATCTTCATTTGTTTGGCCTTCTTTTCCCTCTGCGAGAGTCGCAAACATTTTATGATTTACTTTATAAACATCGACGTCTTGACCAAATGGCTGAGTGAGCATTACCACTGGCTTTTTCATTAAGTATTCATGTACAGCATGTTGATTCATGATCCAGTCCTTGAAGTCATTTTTCGTTGCTATAAAGATAGCATCTTTTTATTCGGTTTGAGACATTTATTACGATAATTCGCTGAAAAATAGACCAATTACATCAGCAAAAGTAAAACTGCAAATTTTTGTTGAACAATAGTAATTACGTGGTAAATTCCTGTCATTAAAAAACGATAGGAATACACCCATGCCTAAGGCTAGTGAAGTCAAAAAAGGTGCCGCTATTGAGCATAACGGCCAAGTTTTAGTAGTAAAAGATATTCAACGTTCAGTACCGCAAGGTCGTGCTGGTGGTAGTTTATACCGCATGCGTTTATATGATGTTGTTACTGGTGGCAAAGTAGACGAAACATTTAAAGATAGCGATATGCTTAAACTTGCTGATTTAACTCGTCGTGAAGCGATGTTCTCTTACATTGATGGTGAGGAGTATGTTTTCATGGATAATGAAGACTACACGCCTTATAACTTAAACAAAGAAGCAATTAGCGAAGAGATTTTATTTGTTAATGAAGAGACGCAAGGTCTACATGTTATAGTGATCGATGGCTCACCAGTGGGGATTGACTTACCTTCAAGTGTAGAACTTGTTGTTGAAGAAACAGACCCTTCAATTAAGGGCGCTTCAGCAAGTGCTCGCTCAAAACCAGCACGTTTGAGTACAGGTCTTACTATTCAAGTGCCAGAGCATATTTCAACAGGCGATCGTATTCGTATTAATACCGCAGAACAAAAGTTTATGGGTCGCGCTGAAAAGTAGTCCTAACTGGTTATGTTTGATAAAACCGATTGCAGATCGGTTTTATCATTTTATTTACCTATAAAGTAGTATTTTTATTAATCATTTAATATTACTTTGTTTAAAGATTGAAAAAGGGACAGAAAAAGCGCATTATTAAGCGCTCAAATTATTGCTATGTGGCTGTTTCTATCATGTATACCGGTTAGGTAGCGAAAACAATAATATCAAGCAGTAGTAGATTAAATGTTAAACCACGGATTGGAAAACAGAGAATACGTTAAATTACCTGAAGGGGTTGATATTGCAATCACACCCGCAGGTGTTGTCTCCCGTAGCTATGCCTACATCATCGATTTCTTATTTCGCAGTCTTATTATGTTCGTTGTATCACTTGTATTTAGCCTTTTAGGTGATGCAGGACAGGGCATTATTCTGATTATTTATTTTATAACATCTTGGGGATACAACATTTTTTTTGAAATGAAAAATGGTCAAACTCCTGGGAAAAAGCGTCTTAAGATCCGCGTAGTACAAGATAATGGCCTACCAGCCAGTTTTTCACAAATTGTTGTACGAAACCTATTACGACCAGCAGATATGTTACCTATTGGCTATTTTTTAGGGCTTGTTGTAATGATGTTCAACTCTCGATTTAAGCGCATTGGTGATTGGGCTGCAGGCACCATGGTTATTTATGATGATGAAGTAGAGGCACGCCCTGAATTACCGAAAGGCAATATTGAAATCCCAGTATTGAGCTTAAGCACGGAAGAACAATTAGCAGTGCTTGCTTTTGCAGAGCGCAGTGATGAGCTTTCTGATGCGAGGCGCAGTGAACTCGCTGCTATTTTAGCGGAACCATTTAAGTTAGAGACCAGTGAAGCGCAAAGTATGTTAGTCGGTTATGCGCGTTTTTACTCAGGTCAGTTAAGTAACTCTAATGAACAGGCGCAGAGTGAGACAGTGCAATGAAGCAAACGCAATTTGTAAAATCGAATAGCCAGAGTTGGAATGAATTTAAGGCGCTTTGCGAGCTTGCAGAATCAGAAAGTTTGCCGGTTTATTTTCCTAATATGTACCGTAAGGTGTGTAATGATTTAGCCATTGCCCGCAGTCGCCAATACAGCCCCGTGCTTATTGAGCAAATTAATCGTTTAGTTCAGTATGGTCAAAAGCGCTTGTACTTATCTCGCAGCAATCAGTTTTCTGAGATATGGCATGTTGCCCGCACTGCATTTCCTCGGGCCCTCTATGAGAACCGTATAATGCTGGGCATTAACTTATTAGCATTTTGGGGCTTAGCACTTATCGCTTTTATTTGGGTGATGCTTGACCCTGATGCGGTATATACATTTTTAGGGCAAAGCACCGTACTGCAAATTGAAGAAATGTATAACCCCGGGGGCAGTGTACAAACAGCTGAGCGTGGCGCAGCTCAAGATCTCATGATGTTTGGTGTTTATATTTACAATAACATTGGCATTGCATTTCAAATGTTTGCTGGTGGGGTATTGTTTTGTGTTGGCGCTGCATTTTTCTTACTATTTAACAGCTTTTACTTTGGTGCGATTGCCGCTCACATCGTTAATATTGGCTTTGAAGGGCCATTTTTCTCATTCGTTATAACCCATGGTTCATTTGAATTAACCGCCATTATTATTGCCTCTGCTGCAGGGTGTCAGATAGGTTATGCATTATTAAATCCTAGTCATTTTACCCGCGGCTATGCAATTAAACAGGCCGCCCAAAAAGCATTGCCTCTTATTGTTGGTGCGTTTTTAATGCTTGTGCTTGCGGCATTTATTGAGGCCTTTTGGTCGCCACGTGATATAGCCAATGAAATTAAATATAGTGTAGGGAGTGCTTGTTGGGCGTTTGTTTTGTATAGGCTATACAAGGGGATGCGTTATGGAGCTTAATAGGCTAAGTTTTAACCCGCGTAAACGTAGCGCCTATGAAAACTTTGATTTAACTGTATTATTAACTAAGCAGCACTTTTTACCTTTGTTTAGCCTTTATATCTGCTTAGCTTTACCAACATTTTTGATATTAGGGTTTTTACTTGGCTGGTCAATCGCTGCATTTGCTGTATGGCTATTAAAACCATTATTTGAACGCCCTTTACTTGATTACATGTCGAAGGCTGTGTTTAGTCAACCAACCTCTATTAAGTCAAGCATACTGGTTATAAAGCAGCTTAAATTCAAGGATATGCTAGCGCATCTAACCGTATTCAGGCTCAGCCCTAATCGTGCATTTTTGGCTCCGGTGGAGCAATTAGAGCGCTTATCAGCAGAGCGAAAGCAAAAACGTAAGCAAGTTCTTTTTGCAACATCAAAGCCAAAGCAAACCTTATGGATGCTTTTTTGCGTACATTTCGAGTTTATTGTTTTAATGGGACTTTCGGCTTTTTCAATTGCATTGATCCCAAATTCATTTTCTCTTGAAGAATCTATCTATCAATTTCAAGACTCTCCTGCTTGGCTAGAAATTGCCTTTAATTTACTTTATTTATTAAGCATTTCTCTAGTAGCTCCACTGTTTGTCACAGGGGGGTTTTTAGCCTATTTACATCGCAGGGTTGAGCTCGAAGGTTGGGACATTGAGCTTGCTTTTAAGAATATAAAAACACGTTTTGCACAGCCTTTGCCGTTGATATGCGCTTGCTTACTTAGCTTTTTGGCAGCGATGCCACAAACCAGTTTTGCTGAGGAGCTTGATAAAGATGCTGTTAAAGAACAAGTGATTACACTTTACAATCAAGATGATGTTATTGAAAAGAAAACGACTTGGGTTCCTGACTTTAATTTTGAACAAGACAACGCAAGTCCATCATCGTTTGATTTTTCATGGCTGAGTAATTTTTTTGAGTTAATTGGATTTACGCTTAGCTATTTAGTGTGGGGCTTTGTGGGATTACTTGCACTGTGGCTTGTTTATTATCTTGTTAAGAATAAAGGTTTTTTCACAGGGTTGAAATTGCCTGAAAAGTCACAAAAAAAGTCAGACCATGTTATTCCGTCTTTATTTACTGACATTAAACAAGACGAACTTCCTGCTGATTTAATTAGTGCTGCACTTGAGAATTATCGTTCAGGAAACTTACGGTTAGCGCTTGGTTACTTATTACATCACTCACTTCGCTGGGCACAGGTTCAGTATGAGATAAAACTTCATCGTTCAATGACTGAACGTGAGTGTAAACAAGCAATTGATGCAAGCGTGCCCGAGCAATGGCAAGCTGTATTTGGCACATTATTTTCAGCATGGGTCAGTGTTGCTTGGGGACATCGAAAACCTAATATCGACTTTGAACAACTTGCAGAGCAAATTAAGCAAATGTCGTTGCCTGTGGAGTTAAACCATGAAACTTAAGTATTTTATGATTGGTTTACTGGTTTTAACCGTTGCTTTACTCGGGTCAATGTTGGCATCAGTAAAATGGGAAAAACAGGAAGTAGAGATAGGTTTTCAACCAGAGGTAGCAAAAGACAGCTTCACTCTGGCTCAGCGGTTATTGGCTTCATATGATGTGAAATGGCACAAAGATAAACGTTTAGCCAGCCAAACTAACCCCAATCAATTAACAATAGACCCAAATACTATGCTGGTTGTTGATGAGGCTGTACTTGCTAACTCATATGAGCTTGATCAACAGCTAGTGCAGTGGGTCGCTGACGGTGGGCGTTTAGTTTATGTACTTAACCGACAGCGCGATGAGCTAGGGATTGATAACGCAATTTTTTTCCAAGAGTTAGGGATTGATGTTACAACCGTCGATGATGTGTTTGAATTCAATTTTGTGCTATTAGAAGAAGGCAGCTCAAATACAACACTGACAATTGATGAGACAACGCAATTAGAACTCGAACTTAGCCAAGCTTTTAAAATTGATAGTTGCCAAGGCGTGCAAACAGAAAATCAAGCGGGTGATACTGTAATGTGCGATCTGCCATTTGGTGCGGGCCGTGTTATCGTTTTACCATCACTGGCCCCTTTTACTAATTATAAGTTACGACATCTAGATCATGGCAGCCTATTAGTTTGGCTTACTCAAGGTGCCAGTAAAGTGACGTATGTGCCGTATTTAAGTTACCCAAATTGGTTATCTAAGTTGTGGCATTGGAGCTGGCAGTTTGTGGTTAGCTTATTACTGACAGTGGTATTTGCTGTGTGGCATATTACTAGCCGTATTGGCCGCGCATATGCGCCAGATGTCGATAGCAAAACAAGCTTTAATCAGCATATTCGAGCTATTGCAAATTTTTACACAGAACATGGTCATGAAGCGCGTTTATTCGAGGCGCTAAAAAAAGATTTTAATGCAAAAGTAGAGATGCGTGTCCCTAACTTCAAAATGCTTAGTGCACACAAACAGGCTGAGATTATTGCCAGTTTAACTCAGTTTGATAAACAGCAAGTCGAGACCTTGCTTTCAAGTGAACTTCCCGAGTCTCGTGAACAACGAACAGATTATATAAAACGATATAAACAATTAAGGAATGCCTTATGAGCACGGAACTAGATACTCACTCATTGAGCCTGGTAGATGCGGCAAACGCAGTAAAAAAAGTGAAAGAAAATATTGCGCGTGTTCTTGTTGGCCAAGATGCCATTGTAGAAGACGTATTAACAGTATTGTTTGCCGGCGGACATGTGTTACTTGAAGGTGTACCAGGGCTTGGTAAAACCTTGTTGGTACGAGCACTTGCTAAAAGCTTGAGTGTTGATTTTTCACGGGTTCAGTTTACACCCGATTTAATGCCATCGGATGTCGTTGGTCACAGTTTATATGATATGAAATCGGGTGAATTTAATATTAAAAAGGGACCTGCTTTCACCAACATATTATTGGCCGATGAAATAAACCGTGCACCTGCAAAAACTCAGTCAGCGTTACTTGAAGTGATGCAAGAACAACAAATAACCATTGATGGTGACACGCTGTCAATCGACTCGCCATTTATGGTTCTTGCCACGCAAAACCCGCTTGACCAAGAAGGTACGTATCCGCTACCTGAAGCAGAACTTGACCGTTTCATGATGAAGATTGAGCTAGGGTTTCCTTCGTTCGAATCTGAAGTGGAGTTACTAAAACTAAACACCAAGATGGTTTCGAATGAATCAACCGTTGATGAATTGCCAGCTGTATTAAATGCTGCCCAAATTGCACAAATTAAACAGCTTTGTGCAGATATATTAGTGGACGAACAGATTTTAAATTATGCGGTTGATATTACGCGTAGCTCAAGAACGTGGCAGGGAGTTTTACATGGAGCAGGGTTGCGAGCATCAATTAATATTATTAAAGCGGCAAAAGTGATGGCGCTAATGAATGGTCGTGACTTTGTAACCCCTGATGATGTTAAATCAGTGTCAGTTAATATACTTCGCCATCGTTTGATTTTATCTGCTGATCTTGAGCTTGAAGGTGTGTCATTTGATGAAGTGATTAGTGCCATTCTTGCTAGTGTTGAAGCACCACGATCATGAAACGTATAAAGCTAAGACCATCAAAACGCCTAGTACAGATACTGAGTGTTATTGTCCTCTTAGTGGTGGTATCTGCTTTGATTGAGCTTAGCAGCTTATTTATTACGCTACTGCTTTGTATTCCTTTGCTGATTGCTTGTGTTGATTGTTACTTTTCGCGATTTGCGCACAATGTATCTGTAGAGCTTTCAACAAATCAAAATATGGCGTTATATCGCTGGCAGCCAATAAAGTTGCGACTAAAAAATAAAGCAAAACAGGTTCTACGTGCTGACATTAGTATTCATTTAACAAATGCACTGGAGCTTGCTGAAGCTGTAAAAAGTATTGAACTTGAGACAAACCAACAAGCTGAGCTTAGCTATTCAATGCGAGCTCATAAGCGAGGAGATGCAGATATTTCGGCGGTTGAATTGCGTATAACTTCTGCGTTTGGGTTATGGCAATCAAATTGGTTAGCAACACACAAGACGCAGTTGAAAGTATACCCAGACTTCAGCCGCGTCACGTCTAAGCAACATCTTAACGGCGTGACAAATAAACCAATTAATGGCCTTAAGCTAACAAAAAAACGTGGTGATGGAATTGAGTTTCATCAACTAAGAGAGTATCGCCAAGGTGATAGCGTTAGGCAGATAGATTGGCAAGCAACCAGTAAACGCCGTAAATTAATATCCCGAGAATACCAAGAAGAGCAAAACCAGCATGTCATTGTTATGCTGGATGCTTCAAAGAAAATGGCTATAGAGGCTAAAGAGGGCAGTCACTTTGACCACGCGCTAAATGCATTATTGTTACTATCACACACGGTATTAAAGCAAGGCGATTGGTTTAGTATGCAAAGCTTTAATCAGAACGTGCGTTGGTTACCTGGTGTAAAAGGAGCACAAAATGTGTCGCGGGTAATGAACCACTTTTATGATCTTTACCCAGACCAAAGTAGCAGTGATTATGTGGTTGCTGTAAATCAGCTAATTGCCAAGCGTAGTAAGCGTTCTTTAGTTTTACTCGTTACAACACTCGACGAACAAAGTATTGATGAATTACTGCCAGCGATAAAACTATTACAGAAGCATCATTTAGTTGCTTTAATCAACATAAATAACCGCTCTGTGAGTGAAGTGCTTAAAGAACCAATTCAAAAGTACGAAGATGCAACAAGTTATTGCGCAGCACTCAGTTTATTAAATACACATAAGAAAAATATGGCGAAACTGAGAAAAGAAGGGGTGATTGCGATTGATTGTAACCCTGAGCAGTTATTGCCTCATGTGCTCAATACATATTTGAATGTGAAACATTCAGGTGCTTTATAATGATGCAGTTAAGTAACTAATACATACTTGGATGTTAAACGGGATACATAGTAAAAAGGCATTAAAAATTAATGCCTTTTTCATTATGAAATCATAGTAGCTTATTGCTGTCTATCAATTGCTTCATTAATCTTGTATTGGAAATAAATAACGTTGAAAAAGAACGTTAAAATACCATTTAATTTTACAGGCTCAGCGCTACCTTCATTAATTAATTCTGTGAGTGAAGTACGCAGTGAGAAAATTAAAATAATAGCTACGACAAATGAGGCTAGCGACACAATAAAGCCGAGCTCAGGTAAAATACCGGCTATTGATAAAACAAGGTTAACCACATACAGCGCCACATAGCCATAAATTAGTCCTTGAGCTATTTGGTTTTTTGCCAGTGAGTTTGCTTTGTTTGTTCTATTTACAAGCCAGTACACACTGTAGATACCTAATGTGATGATACTTAAAAAGAACACGCCCCACGCCGAGAAGCGATCAAAGTTCAAAATGGGTTTGTTGCTACCATCGTTATTTTGTGTAAGATTTGCTTCCGGTGCCTCGTAGACGTTTGCAGTATTGTCAGACATGATGTCTCCTAATCATTTTTGTTTATTCCTTATGTGCATCAATGCACGTTCCTATTTTAACAATTTTGACCGCTTTGTATATAAATAATACAATTTTTTATTAGGTTTATGTTTGATATTTAAGAATATAATCTGCCTTTATAGTGGCTATTTATATCCTGACGTTTTCACCGGTGCTTAAGTTATGTACACTGCGCGCTTATAACTGTGGGGGCTACTGTGTTTTTTGTTTGTGTAAGTTGTGTATTTATTTTTGTAATGTATTTAGAGTCAGTTTCAAAAGGCATGCCTGTTAAACGTTGGGTATTTTTAGGTGGGGCGCTAGGCCCTATTGCTTGGTGCTTGTTTAATATACATTATCGACGTGCATTGATACGTCATATCGGCTTACAAGCGTGCAGTTGGCGACCTTAAACTTCAACGCTTCTTAATAAACTGGGCGCTGATTTATTACGCTGTTTTTTCAAAAAGGCTGTGAACTCAGGTTGTGACAAGGGTTTTGAGTAGTAATAACCTTGTACTGTTTGGCAATTTAATTGCTCTAACATGGCTATTTGCTCTGCTTTTTCAACGCCTTCAGCAACAACATGTAAGTCAAGGTTGTGTGCAATGGTAACGATGGAATCGACCATGTTACGACCTCGTTCTGATTGCATGTCGTCTATAAAAGCTTTATCAACTTTTAAAGTATTGAGTGGGAACTGCTTTAAGTAAGCCAACGATGAGTAACCCGTACCAAAGTCATCCATCGCTAAGTGTATACCCCGAGCACTAAGAGAACGCATCACTGAAATTGCTTCATTAGGATCGTCCATTACCGTTCCTTCGGTTATTTCGAGCTCTAAAAAGTAAGAGGGTAGTTCATTCTTTTGTAAAATCACATCAATGCGAGTTGTTAAATCAGGTAAGCTAAATTGCTTTGCTGATAGGTTTACAGCGACACGACCATTAAATAATCCTTGGTCGATCCATGCCTTCACATCACGACAGGCTTTATTAAGCACTACTTCACCGATTTCAATAATTTGCCCCGTTTCTTCTGCGATAGGAATAAACATTCCTGGGCTGATAATCCCTTTTTTAGGTGTGATAAAACGCACAAGTGCTTCCATACCATCCAATTTGCCGGTGCGAATATTCATTTTGGGTTGATAATAAACTTCAAAATGATCTTCTTTTAAGCCGTAACGCATTAGGTTTTCTATTTGCAGGCGTTTAACGGCTTGGCGATTCATTGTGTCGTTAAAAAATAAGTAACTATTGCCTTTTTTCTTAGCGTGGTACATCGCTGTATCGGCATTTTTTAATAAAAGCTCAGGTGTATTACCATCTTCAGGAAAGAGCACAATACCAACACTTGAGGTGATTACTAGTTCATGGCCTGCCATGTTAAAAGGTGTGGCAATCGCTGCTAAAAACAGCTTTGCCATTCGCGTAATCGTATGAATGTCGTTGGTGCCTGACATAACAAGTGCAAACTCATCACCACCAAGGCGATAAAATACGTCTTTTTCACGGGTGAGCTTATTTAATCTCATAGCCAATTTGGCGAGCAGGCTGTCACCAAGTTGGTGGCCTAAGGAATCATTGATCTTTTTAAAGTTATCCAAGTCAAATACTAATAGAGCATGATGATTATCTTGTTTGGCGAGCTTTTTAAGATTAGTAAAAAACAAATTACGGTTAGGCAAGCCGGTAGTCCGGTCTCGGTTTGATAAATTATGTAACTGTGACTCAGCTTTTTTGCGCTCTGTTTGGTCAGAATAAACCACAACGTAATTACATATTTGATTATGCTCGTTTTTGATTTCGTCGATAGAAATCTCTATGGGGAGTAACTGTCGTTGTGCATTTCTAAGCTTAACTTCTTGCTGCCAGTGATCTGTAGCTCTAACCGTTGCTTTTATTTCATCTACGTAGCTTTGATCATAGCCAAAAAGAGCAAAATCTTTCTTTAGATATTGCTCTCGAGTACCACCAAAAAGGGTCAAAAAGCTGGGGTTTAAATCAACTAATTTAAAGTTTTTATCGTAAATTGCGATGGCATCAGTCAGTGACTCAACACATTTTGCAAATAGGTTTAAACGTGCTTCTGTGGATTTGAGCTGTGATATGTCACGTACGGTGCCAGTCATACGTAGGGGGTTAAGATTGACATCTTTTTCAATAATCTTTCCGCGGTCGAGTACCCAATGCCAACGCTCTAAGCTGTCTTTTATACGATAGCTTGCTTCAAAAAAGGCAGTGTGTTCAGCAAAATGTTTTTTAAGGGCTTTTTCAACATGTTGTAGATCATGAGGGTGTATTAAATCACGGTTGGGCGGAAAGCCTGCTGCGTTATTCGTATCGGCGGTATATTTATCGTTTATACGAATAACTTCACCTGTTTTTATATTCCAGTCCCACAACGTGTCTCCGCTGCCTTCTACGGTACTTTTTAATCTATGTTCTGAAATACGAAGTTGATGGCGTGAGCGTTTGAGCTTATAAATAACAAATAGCAAATACGGTAATAACAGCAGCATTATAGAGCTAGGTATAAGCAATAGGGTGCTTTGCTCTAGCTCTATAGGGCTTGCGGCGGCTGAAAATATACCGGCCATACTGAGTGTTAGAAATACAGAAATCATTGTTATTATTTTTGTCATTAATGCAATACCTTAATTCGCACCAGATAATTTAATCTAAGCTCGCAAGCGAGTCAAAGAGAATGCGAAGAAAGGGTTGTTTTTGACTGTTTTTTGATAGCTTTATCACTTAACAGCTCTATTCGAGGTCGCGATTCGGCAAATGTCTCTTTTATGTATTGTTGCATTTGCTTTAAGCTCAGTTTATCAAGCTCAGCAAGAAGTTGTTGCTGCATATTAAATTTACTATCTCGATTACCAATTGCTAACCAGAGCCTTTGTGAGCGAAGACGAAGATTTTTATCTTTTTCTGCTATATGTGTAATTAACCCTGCCTTTGTATCTTGCCATTGTTGCTCATCTAAAGAATCAATGTGCTGTAGATAGTTACTTATAAAATGCTGATGACGGATGAGTATTTCGTCAGCGGTGTGTTTTGGAGACTGTACATAAAATGCAATACCGGCACGCGTATTAAAAGGTGCGTAGCCAGCTCCCACTAAATAACCAAGTTGTTGCTTGGTTCTAAGCTCATTAAAATAGTCTTGATTGATAAGGTGATTTAACACCATCATCTTTACTTTTTCAGCTGTGTCATCAGTCAGCGCTTGGTAATAAAGAACCATGGCGTAGTCATTACAATTTAGCTCAACGCGTTGTTGCTCGACATCTGTTATATCGTTAAGAGGGCGTGTTAGGTCGATAATTTTAGTGCAACCTGCTAAATGATGCGCCACTTGTTTTTGAAAAGCCAGTGCATCACTACGCTGCCAATTACCATGTAAAAACGACTCTACATGTAACGCTTTAAAGAATTCATGTCTGAAACAATTAAACTGGTGAAAACTTGTATCTTTTAAAGCTTGTGCAAGTGCATTCGGTTCTGGGTTCCATGGCATCATTTTAGCACCTAAGATACTGAATAACTCGCTTACTGGCTTGTTTTGATTACTATTACGCCAATGCCTCACAAGTTGCTTTTTATATTCAGCAAAACGTTTTGCGCATATTTCTACACTAAATAAGGCTTCGAGTAGTTCATCAACCAGCTCAAGCTGACTTGATGATAAGCCTGCAGTATGAAGCGTGAGGCCACCCTGGTGAGAGGTTAAATGATAACTTAAGCCTGCCAGCTCGGCAGGGTAAAATTGCTCAGCGACACTATCCATAAATAAATCAGCAAACAGCCGAGTTAAAGCCATATGCTTGACATCTTTGATGGCATAGTGCGAGTCCATCGCTAAGTAAAAATGTCCCTTAGCAACGCGAAAAGTCGCATCCTGCTTAAACCAAAAATCAAAGCCTTCTTGTTTTATCAGTAACTCAGGCGTTTTTTTAGGTTCATCCAGTGCTAAAAGTTCAACATTCTTCGTTAGATACGGGTTGGCAACAGGCAAACTCATTTCAGGTAATGGGGTGTTAATTTCACTTAATGCATCAAGCCAGCAAGGTGATATATTTTCGATTTTATAAGGCGTATTGTACCAAGCCGTGGTGTTTTCCGGCTCTACATCTGGATGTATGAGTACAAGACGCATATTATCAGGCGTTAACCACTGCATTGCAATTTCATGTGCACAGTGATTAAAGCCTTCCATGAGGTAATCACCTTGCACGTAGTTGGCTTCATCATAGTGTTGCATATTAATGCTTAAACCACTTACCCAATCTATAAGTCGGGCTTTTTCTTGATTATCAAAGGCAATTTGCAGCAAATTCTTTTTATCTTGATAAAGCCTTGGTAACTTGTCACAGTTTTGGTTTATCAGACAAATGTATTCGAATACCATTTCAACAATATCTTCGTAGTATTCAATACCTTCATCGGTCAGTGCCATACTGATATTGAAGTCTTTGAAGTTACTGCCGTTTATACCACCGCCTGCTGAGAGTGCGTTGATCCAACCTTGCTCTTTTAAAATTGAGTAAAGTGAGCCTTTTCCTTCATAACCTAACAAGTGAGCAATAAAGCTCACCGTTTTATGGCGATAAAAATCATCAATATTTGGCATAGCAAAGCTAATGATGAGCTTTTGCATGTGCTTATGCGGCTCAATGTGCAGCACTTTACCTAAGTCTTGTTTACGATAAAGTGGCTGTTCAATAATTTCTTTGCTTTTTGGCTGACCTTTAATCTCGCTGAAATAGCGCTTTACCCAAGTTGTCATTGTCGCAATATCTTCATTGCTACAGATCACCAGTGTCATCCACTGGGCTTGGTAATGGCTGTTGAAAAAAGCGCGTAGCTCGTCACTTATGCAGCCTTCGCGATCAGCCAAAGTTTGCTGGTTACCAACCGAAAATTTAGCGAAGGGGTGTGCAGGGTTTACCGTTTCTTTATGTGCTTGGTAGATGCGTCTGCCATCATCTTTGATCTTTAATTTAAATTCAGCATCAATCGCGTTACGCTCTTTGGCTGTCTCTTTTGGGTTTAATAGTGGGGCAATAAAAAAGCGGCTAAATTGAGCGAGGGCTTCAGGAAACTGATGATTATTAATATCAAAAAAGTAACAAGAGTGCTCAGTGCCTGTCCATGCGTTAGTGTTTCCACCAGATTGTGATACAAAATTAGAAAACCCGCCAGACTCAGGGTATAGGTCAGTGCCTAAAAAAAGCATATGCTCTAAAAAGTGTGCTAGGCCCTGCCGATCAAGGGGATCGTCAAAGTGACCCGCATTAATTGCCATTGATGCCGCTGATTTAGTTGATTCTAAGTCTTGCACTAAAAGTACTTTTAGACCATTGTCCAGTGTGAGGGGTTGGTATGTTCTGTTATCATTGCGGCTGATATTCAAAAGGTGCTCCTGAAGAATGCGTTAATGTCCTAACAACAGATGATAAATCAGGAACGCTAAAGGCACTGCAACGAAAATCTACCTGAATATCATAAGAGGATGTTTAATGTGTTTTGTGATGATATTCTAATATAGCGGACAATCAAGCAAACTGGCTACTGTTTTATATTCTTTAATCGGTTGATTTTTTATGAAAACAATCTTAATCATGCGCCATGGCGAAGCAACGCCAATGCAAGCAGATGATGCAGCAAGACAACTGACAAATACAGGGCAACAGGAAGCCAGTAAAATGGGGCAGTGGTTAGCAATAAATTATAAACCAGATGCGTTATTGGTAAGTCCTTACATACGTGCCCAGCAAACTGCGAAAGCGGCAACGCAAAATAATCCATTACAATTTAGTGAAACTTGTAACGACATAATTCCAGATGGCACTCCTCAAGTTGCTGCTGACTACCTTGAAACCTTAATCGCCATGCACCCAGAATGCTCAACTTGGTTGGTTGTTGCACACATGCCAATTGTTAGTTATCTGGTTGACCAATTGAGCCCTGGTAACATGCCGATTTTTAACACAGGCGCTATTGCTGTTATTGAATATGACGATACCAAGCAGCGCAGTCATTACTTAAGTATTCACTCACCTAATAACGTCGAAATATAAGTATGAATTTGCTAGATTTATGTTTCTGTTAACTATTGAATTAAAACTATGACAATCGAACGTTTACAAACTGGTGCGCGCATGAGCCGTATCGTTAAGCATAACGGTACGGTGTACCTGTGTGGCCAAGTGTGTGCAGATGCAGAAAAAGATATCAGCGAACAAACGCAAACCATGCTAGATAAGGTAGAAGCGTTACTTATTGAAGCAGGGAGTAGCAAAGAGCATATGCTAAGCGCCACAATCTACCTGAAAAGCATGGAATACTTTGCAGCGATGAACGCGGTTTGGGATGCATGGGTACCACAATGTCATGCGCCAGCACGTGCCTGTGTAGAGGCAAAAATGGCGCGCGATGCGCTGCTTGTAGAGATTTCGGTTGTTGCAGCCGTTAAGTAACGAGCAGCGTAAGGCGCAGTTGATTGCTCGCTTTAATGAGCAATCAGGGTGCGCCGTTGATGAACTACCAAGTTGGCATTTTTGTGATAATGAGCAAGATGCCAATGACTGCGCATTACTTGTTTTAAAAGGTATAAAACAAGCAACAACCTCTTCACTGTATTGGTTTAAAGCTAATGACGAAGCTTTACCTCAAGTTGGCGACCTAGCTATTTTTACTAATTGGCAAGAACAGCCCCTAGGCATTATTGAAACCATCGCGGTTACTATTACGCCATTTAATCAAATCACAGACGAATATGCTGCATTAGAGGGGGAGGGTGACAAAAGCCTTGCTTATTGGCAGCGTGTGCACTGGAATTATTATCAGCGAGAGCTAGCAGGTACAGGTTATCAATGTCATCCTGAAATGCT
The DNA here is from genome assembly GCF_021729425.1 of Pseudoalteromonas sp. CF6-2. NCBI lineage: Bacteria > Pseudomonadati > Pseudomonadota > Gammaproteobacteria > Alteromonadales > Pseudoalteromonadaceae > Pseudoalteromonas > Pseudoalteromonas sp. CF6-2. The sequence goes on along the minus strand of NZ_CP091442.1, from coordinate 2,450,635 downwards.
TTTAGTATGCGAGCAGTTTAAATTGGTATTTAAGGAGTGAGAATGAGTTTGAACCCTGTGGTTCTTATCACTGGAGGCGGCCGTGGTATTGGGGCTGCAACGGCTAAGTTATTTGCCGAGCAAGGCTATGACGTGTGTATTAACTATAAGTCAGATCAAGTAAGTGCACAGCAGGTCGCTGAAGAGCTAGAAGCCTTTGGCGTGAATTCATATTTGTTCCAAGCCGATATTGCTGATGAGCAGCAAGTACTCGCCATGTTCGCTAAATTAGATGAGCAAGTTGCGCGCTTAGACGTTTTAGTTAATAACGCGGCGATGATGAAACCACAAATGCCGCTATTAGAGATGGATGCCAAGCGCATTAACGCCATTTTAAGTTGCAACGTCACAGGCGCATTTTTGTGCGCGCGAGAAGCTATTAAACGAATGGATAAAGGCAGTATTGTGAATGTTTCCTCGGGTGCGTCGCGAACAGGTTCGCCAAATGAATATTTAGATTATGCCGCATCGAAAGGTGCACTTGATACGTTTACTATTGGCCTTGCTAAAGAAGTAGCCAGTCAAGGTATACGGGTGAATGCGGTAAGGCCTGGCCTTATTTATACCGATATGCACCGTGATGGCGGTGAAATGAACCGAGTTGATCGGTTAAAATCAAAGTTACCCCTTGGGCGTGGTGGTGAGGCTGATGAGGTTGCCTCAGCAATTTACTTTTTAGCAAGTGAACAAGCTTCATTCACAACAGGCAGTTTTATCGATGTGTCGGGTGGTTTATAAAACTAAAGTAAAATACTTAACCAAACACTAAAGCTGACTACACTTAATACCGTTGAGAGCACCACAGTACTTGCGAGCGTCGCTTGATGCTGCTTAATTTGATTGGCGATTAGGTAAGCGTTGACCCCTAAAGGAGAGGCGCTTAAAAGTACTAAAACGTTCAGTAATGATTGTTCTAGATGAAATACGTAGCTTGCAAAAAAGTAGACTCCGTACGGTAAAACGGCAAGCTTGATGATGGTTGCGATGATTGATGCATGTAAGTTGTCGGCCACTTTATAAAACGCAAGGTTCGCTCCTAATACGAATAACGCACAGGCAATGGCAGGTTTAGCGAGTAAGCTTAGGCCATTTACTAAATCATCAAAAAGTGTAAAGCCAAGTAGGTTTACAGCAAGGCCGCTACTGATGCTTAATACCACAGGGTTCAGTAGCATGTTTTTAGCAAATGCTCGCCAAGAAAACGTTTGCTGCGATTTAGCACTGAGCAAAAAGGTGAGGGTAAACAAAAGTGCGCTATGAAAAGTAATGATCATAAACACAATGCCGACCATTTGCTCGCCAAGTGCAGCAATAATAATAGGCAAACCTACCAGTACCGTATTTGAGTAACTACTGCCAAGGGCAAAAACTGCGTGATGTGATGCTGCAGATTGTTTCTTAATGCAATAGCGGTCAATAACATAGCCAAGGGTGTAAATAGCCAACACCGGAATGTAAAAGCTCAAAAACCCCGCAACAGACACACTACTTTGTAAATCAGCTTGGGCCATATTTAAAAATAAAAAAGCAGGCACACTAATGTAAAAAGTAAACTTACTTAACCCTGCTATATGCTCTTTCGATAAAAACGTGCTTCGCGAGCTGATGTAGCCACTTAACACGATAAAAATCAGTGGAAAGATAATCGAAAAAATATGCACATTAGGCCTTATGATAAGAAGACGTTAGCGTCTGAATTCGTCACTTTGTGGAAGGTTAATTAAAATAAGTACTGCACCCTTACCACCAAATTCAAGCGGTGCTTGGTGCATGGCAATCACATCAGGGTGTTGTACTAAATATTGCGGTACCTTGTGTTTAAGTATGCGCTCACCAATACCGTGCACAACACAGGCGCAATAGTAATGTTGTTTTTTACACTCATGAATCAAACCCGCTAGCTCGTCTTTGGCTAATTCTTTATTTAAGCCATGTAAATCAAGGGTTAAATCAGGTGGGTAATCTCCACGGCGAAGTTGTTTTGCCAAATAGCTATCGTGACCAGGCTTGACATAACTGACGGTGCCGTGAGTGTCGATATCTGGTACATATTCATCAGAAAAGAAAAATTCTGCCTGATGTTGCTTTTTTTGCTGGGAAAATTGCTTCGCTTGTGACACTTTAGGCTTATTGGTGAATCGAATAGTGTCTTGTTTAAATGCTTTGGCACCACTGATACTCTGACGAAATAAGTCAATATCGTCAGTGCTAATGTGGTTGTTGTCGTGGGGATCTTTTTTCATGGCGGCAGTCTAAACAAAAAAACGCTAAAAATCGAGTAAAAACCAACTGAAAAGACGGTACAATACGCGTCAGAACAGACTTTGAAAGTTAAGGAACATACATGAACCATTTCCAGATAGAAGACGCAATTTTAGACGAGGCAATTGCAGAACTTTCAACGTTGCACGATTGGTTACGTTGGACAACCAGTCAATTTGCCAGCAGTGGTATTTTCTTTGGGCACGGTACAGACAACGCGTGGGATGAAGCTGTTAGCCTGTTATTGCCAGCGCTAAGCTTGCCAATCGACGCGCCAAAAGAGCTAATGCATGCGCGTTTAACCAGCACCGAGAAAAACCGTTTAGCTGAACTAATTGCAGAGCGTATTAATGATTGTACGCCAGTACCTTACCTGACCAACACCGCGTGGTTCGCAGGTATGCCGTTTTATGTTGATGAGCGCGTGTTAATTCCACGTTCGCCATTTGCAGAGTTAATTAACAATCGCTTTGCACCATGGTTAGAAGAGCCAAGCTCAGTTACGCGCATTCTTGATTTATGTACAGGCTCTGCATGTATTGCTATTGCACTTGCGCAAGCATTTGAAGATGCACAGGTTGATGCGGTTGATATTTCTTATGAAGCGCTCGAAGTTGCCGATATCAATATCAGCGATTACATGCTAAATGACCGTGTACTGCCAATTCAGTCAGACGTGTTTAGTGGTGTTCCGGGTCAAAAATATGACCTGATCGTCGCTAACCCACCGTATGTTGATGCTGAAGATATGGCTGATTTACCACGTGAATTCCATCACGAGCCAGAGCTTGGTTTAGCATCGGGTCATGATGGTCTTGATGTTACTCGCACCATCCTAGCGGAAGCTGCTGAGCATCTAACTGATAACGGTTTGTTATTTGTCGAAGTTGGTAACTCTATGGTACATATGGAAGAGCTGTACCCAGGTGCGCCGTTTGAGTGGGTTGAATTCGAACAAGGTGGTCTTGGCGTGTTTGTAATCAGCAAACAGCAGCTTGTTAACTATTTCGCAGATTAACAGCAGATTTTAAAAGCCGAGCCTGAGGGCTCGGTCTCAGTAGTCATTAGGAATGAGGAAAATTAATGGCAGGTAATAGCATCGGGCAACTATTTAAAGTGTCCACCTTTGGTGAGAGCCACGGCGTTGCATTAGGCGGCGTTGTAGATGGCACACCAGCTGGTCTTGAAATTAGTGAGGCCGATTTACAAATTGATTTAGACCGTCGTAAGCCGGGGCAAAGTCGTTATACAACACAGCGCCGCGAAAGTGACGAAGTAAAAATTCTTTCAGGTGTGTTCGAAGGTAAAACCACAGGTACTAGCATTGGTTTACTGATTGAAAACACCGATCAACGTTCAAAAGATTACGGCAAAATTGCCGATGTATTTCGCCCTGGTCACGGCGATTATACCTATTGGCATAAATACGGTATCCGTGATTACCGAGGTGGTGGTCGCTCTTCAGCCCGTGAAACAGCAATTCGTGTAGCGGCAGGTGCAATTGCAAAAAAATACCTAAAACAGTTTCATGGTATTGAAGTGCGTGCTTGTTTGAGCCAGCTTGGGCCAATTAAAGCTGAAGATTACAACTGGGATGAAGTGGAAAACAATGCATTTTTCTTCCCTGATCCAAGCAAGTTAGACGCGCTTGATGAATATATGCGCGACCTAAAAAAGCAAGGTGATTCGGTAGGCGCTAAAGTTAAAGTGGTTGCTAAAAATGTGCCTGTTGGTCTTGGTGAGCCTGTATTTGATCGCCTTGATGCAGAACTTGCACATTCATTAATGAGCATTAATGCAGTAAAAGGCGTTGAGATTGGTGATGGCTTTGATGTGGTTGAGCAAAAAGGCTCTGAGCACCGTGATGAATTGACCCCAGATGGTTTCACATCAAATCACGCGGGCGGTGTACTTGCAGGTATCTCGACAGGACAAGATATTATTGCCTCTATCGCACTTAAGCCAACTTCAAGCATTACCATACCTGGCAACAGCATTAATACTAGCAACGAAGCGGTAGAGATGATCACCAAAGGACGTCATGACCCATGTGTAGGTATTCGCGCAATTCCTATTGCTGAGGCGATGATGGCGATTACCTTAATGGATCACTTATTGCGCCAACGTGGTCAAAACCCACATGTAAGCCACGAACATGGACCAATCAAAGGTTCGATTGATTAACTTGGTTTGATTTAGCAAAGAACTATAAACTTAAAACGCGGCTTGATTTGCCGCGTTTTTGATTGAAAGTGTGAGCTATATATTTTCTAAGAGTGATGTGCTTTATCTTTATATAAACCAATTTATTAACATGGCAATTAATGCAAAAATTTTTTCATTGCGGGTTTATTGAACTGTTCATTTGCATTAGAATCATCACAATTTAGGGACTAATTTAAAAAAGGATATTTTTATGTCAGAACAATTCAACTTGTGTTTTAGCACACAAAGCCGTGCTGCATTACCCATCGATATTAGTAATAAAGAAGCTTATAAACAGTTTCGAAAAGATAATCCCCATATTTTTGGTTCTTTTATACCTGCAGGTACCCCTTTTATTTTGAGTGAACCAGGTTCAAAAAGTGTTAAAAATTTACGTGCTAATCGTCCAGACCTTGCATGTGCTCTGGACAGTGTTAATAGCTGGTCTCAGTCGACTAAACGCAATATCACTAAAATGGCTAATGATTTCGGTAGCGATAATACATTTGCAATCGCAGAGTTATACGAAAAAGAACTCCAGCCTTACCTCAAAGAGATGGCGGATATAATGAGCTATAAGGTTGACTCTATTGCTGCTTCGGGGGCCGCTGCAACTGCTATCAACTCGAAAGAAGCTAGGTTAAGCAATTTTGGTAAAGCGTTATTTAAATATCAGAAGAGCTTAACGGCAATTAGAGCTGCAGCTAAAAATAAAGCGCCTAAGCATGAACTTGTTAAACTAGGTTATAAAGCAAAAGCAGCCCATTTAGAAGTGAACGAAAGATTTACTCGAGAGCTTAGCGCTATTGCAAATCGAGTGAAGAGCGGCAGTAGAGGGAATATTTGGTCTAACCCTCAACGCGGTATCAATATAGCCAAAAGTGCTCGAAATGCTGCACCTATACAAGTTACATCGCTATCAGGTATTCGTAGCCTGCGTTCTTTAGAAGTTGGTTCATCAGTACTTGGTAATGGCTTAATTGCTTTAGATGCAGCGGTACGAGCAGATAAGATATATGGTGATTATAAATCAGGGGCAGATTGGCACAGAACTTTGGCTGTGGAAACGACAGGTTTCGGCTTAGGAACTGCATCGGGTCTTGCAGCAGGAGGTGCAGTTGTTAAGCTTGGAGCGGGTTTAGCTATTGCTGCCGGTCCTGTAGGCTGGGTGATACTTATTGGTGTAGGGCTAGCAGCAGGTTATGTTGCAGCTAAAGTTGGCGACTATTCTGGTCAATCGGCTGCCGGTATGCTCTATGATAAAAGTTCAAATATGAGTTTCTTTTAATGGAAATAAAAAGTGTTTTTGAAGTTTTAAATGTAATTTTTGTATTGAGTTTTTTAATTTCTGGATTGTGTTTTACGCGCTTAACCATTCGTCACTTAGATAAAAAAATCAAAGAGGAAGGTGAAGGAACACCGTCATGGGATAGGGGCGGGATGGGTCTTAGAGTCGGTATGTATGCGGTCACACTGATAAAGAATAAGTCAGATAAAGCATCACTTACAGAGGATGAGATCATTCTACGTCATGCAAGGCCTATCGACCGTGTTCTAGCTTTTTCTATGAGTATAAGTTTAGTGGCTATATTTATATTATGGCCATTAGGGAAATGGCTGGGCTATTTAGTTTAGTATTTGTTTTGGTTAACTTCAGCATTTAGGCATGGAGCTAGATTTAATACATGCAGTTTTTAGTAATGAGCCAACTAACTACAAGTAGCTGTATTATAAAAGTTCAAATATGAGTTTCTTTTAATGGAAATGAAAAGTGTTTTTGAAGTGTTAAATGTAATTTTTTTAGTTAGTTTCTTAATTTCAGGGTTACTTTTTACACGGCTCACAATCCGCCGATTAGATAGAAAAGTGAAAGAGGAAGGAAGCGGAACGCCAAGTTGGGACCGAGGTGGAGTGGGTCTCAGAGTTGGTATGTATGCAGGAATATTAGTTCGAGGTAAGAAAGGAAAAACCCCTCTAGCAAATGAAGATATCATTTTACGCCATGCAAGACCCATAGACCGTTTTCTGGCATTTTTTATGGATATCAGCCTAATTGGTATGATTCTCCTAGGGATAACGGGATTGTGTTTGGGATACTTTGACTAGCAATACCCTAAAGTGGCTTAGTGTTTAGAAATTAATGCAATTTAATAAGCGTGATGATTAATAAAAATCATCGCACTTTTTTATGCCTGTTAGAATTTTAATAAGGGGAGTAGGCTGTGTTTGCTATCAGTCCACATTGCCAGCTCGCTATGTGGGTAGCGTTTAATGGGTGACAAATCACTGATAGATACACGATTTAAAAAAGCCTGATTATCAGTTAGCACCACCCAATCTGAGCCTATGTCTGATGGGCTATGGCCTTGATAGCTAAACTTTAACAAAGCCTTATTGAAGTGTTGGCTATGTGCCTGTAATACAGGCAGTAAGTCGATATGATTATTTGAAATATGCACAATCAATACGCCATTTTCATTGAGCCTCTGCCAATAAAGTGACATTGCTTCTTGGGTTAGCAAATGCGCAGGAATTACATCACTGGTAAATGCATCAATAATTAAGACATCAAATACTTCGTTCGCATTATTTTTTAGCGCAATACGACCATCCCCTAAGCTGACTGTGAGCTTGGCTTCACTGTTTTCTAAATATGAGAAATAACGCTTTGCCATCTCGACCACAGCAGGGTTTAACTCAAAAAAGTGAATACTATCCTGCTGGTCTGCAAACCGAGCTAAAACGCCTGCACCCAAACCAATCACGCCAATGTTTAGTGCGCTGTGTTGTTGTAGTATGGCAAGTGATTTAGCGACACCAGTATGCTGGTGGTAATAACTTTGCTCAAACTGTTGGTTTGGGTTTAGTGGCTCTGAGCCATGAATCGTGGTGCCGTCAATTAAGCGCCTTTCTTTTATTGATTGAGTGTTTATATCTTTAACCGCTAAATAGCCATAAAAGTTGCGGCTAGTCGCAACGTTATATTGGTTAAAGTTTACCGCTAAAAAACAATAACACGATAGCCAAGCAACGGAGCTGGTTGCGAGAGTGAATTTGAGCTGTTTTGTCTTTGTTCTAGCTTTTAATTGGTAGTAACACACAAAACTAAAAATAACCGCTAATGTAAGTAAATACTCGTCAATTTGGACGAATAGCAATGGGGCAATGAGCGTACTGAAAAGCGAACCTAACACACCGCCAAGGGCGATATAGAAATAAAAAATCGTAAATTGCTCATTTTCAGGGGCCTTGCTTCTAAGCTCACCGTGGCAAATCATGCAGGCGGTAAATAGAATCAGGCTGTAAATTATAAGCTGGGCTAGGGCATTGAATAAGCTGCCAAAATAAAACATCAGCAGGCCTGCAAAAGCCGAAAATATAAACGCATATGCCCACTTATGACGCTGATAATTTGCTTTGTTGGCAAACGTATAACTAAAGGTGAGCAAGTAAATTACAAGGGGCAGTGACCAAAGTAATGGCATGGGTGGAATATTAGTGCTGATCATATGCGTGGTAGATACCAACATGGCTGAGCTTAAGGCACTGAGTAACAGCCATTGACCTTTACCTTTTAATACCGTGATATGCCTAGTTTGAATAGGCGCTCTTGATATGTCGGGTGCTTTTTTTAGTAAAAATATTACAAGAAGTGTTAATAACAAGCAGTAGCTGATAAGTCCAAATAGCCAGTAGGTAGTTTGCTGCTCTAAAGAAAATAGTAATTCATAAACGAGCGGGTAGCTCATTAACGCCAGTAAAGAACCCAAGTTTGAGATGGAATACCAATGGTAAGGCACTTGTGCTGAAGCAGTTTGCACATACCACCTTTGTAAAAGCACGCTGGTGGCGCTTAGTAGAATAAATATTGGACCAATTTCTATAAATAAATTAACAAACACCGCAAGCGTAGGCGGCCACTTTGTGAGATTCGGGGCTGCAAATTTTGTCACAACAATGAGTGTGGCACAGGTGACTAAAACTATATGGGTGACTACCTGCAACTTAATATGAAAGTGACCCATGCTATGCGCATAGAAATAGCCAATAAGTAACATGACTTGATAAAACACTAAACTCGCTGACCAAATGGATGCACCACCACCAAATTGGGGTAGAAGTTGTTTTGAAAGCATCGGCTGAATTTGAAAAATTAAAAAAGCACTGATGAAAATAGTGAGCGTTGATAAATATTTATACATTGTTTTTATTACCTATTTTGACATAACAAAAACAATCTAATAGTCAGAGCAAAGTGACAATGGAGTAACCCTTGAGTTTCTCTTAAGAAAACCTTAATCTTTGATTCGTAAATATTTATTGGAGAAGTAAGTGGCGCGTTATCGAATCGGCAAATTTGCAATTGATGAGAGTCGATGTTTAATTTCATCGCAAGATTATGAGCAAATAGTCGAGCCAAAGGTCATGGATGTATTACATACTCTTTATTTAAATAAGGGTGAAGTGGTAAGCCAAGAAGTAATCTTTGCAAAAGTGTGGCCTAATGCTACCTATAACCCAAGTTCGGTACAGCGTTGTATCGCATTGCTGAGAAAAGCACTCCAAGAAGATGCCAAAAATCCGCAGTTTATAATTACACACCCTAAGCGCGGTTATAGCCTTGAAAAAGTAACAGACGGGCAAGCAAAAACACTAAAAGCGCAATTTTTGCCATTTTTAGTTGTTCTGCTAATTAGTTTTGTTGTTATTGCTTGGCAGCTAATACCTCAAAAGAAAGTAAATACTCACTTTAACCAGTTAATGCCACTCACTTCGAGTGAACTAAATGAAGCTAACTTATCACTTTCACATAGTGGTAAGTACCTCGCTTTTGTGCGAGGCGATAAAGAGAGCCAACATATTTGGATTAAAGAGCTCTTAACAGAGCGAGAGGTGAGGCTGACTGAAGATGCCGCAAGCTACTACGCGTTGGGGTGGTCTACCTCCGATAATGCGATCGCGTTTGTAAAAACCGTAGACCAAACACAATCACTCAACACCTTAAGCATAGATTTATCAAAATTTCTGCCATTAGAGCAAACGACAGTGAGTGTTTTTAGTGACAGCATATTAACCAGTCATCACATAGATTGGGGAGCTGATAAGCTACTCTATTACATAGAAAAAGAGAAACAAAACAACGATACTCGACTTGTCTCACTGGATTTAAACACTAAACAAAAGACACGCTTAGTAACAGCAGCACAACAAGATTGGTTACTTGTGAGTGCGTTATCTAAAGATGGTAGTAAAATCGCATTAGGCATTGAAGCAGGGCAAAACAAATACCGTATTGATGTACTTGACCTTACCAATAGAAAATCACAAACCATTACTGTCATAGAAGATGGTATTCAAGGCTTAAGCTGGCACCCAAATAATCAAGCGTTATTAATTAGTCAACGCAATCAGCTTATTCACTTAGACCTTGATGGTGAGCTACAGCTAATTCCATTTAATAATTATCAAATAATTCGTGATGCACAGTACACATCAAACGCTGAAGCTATTTTGATGGAGTTAGTAAATGTTGATGTGGATATTGTCAGCCAAACACGCGCTAAACCAGACACTCTGACCAAACTCGTTGATACCTCATCAATCGACTTTCTTCCCGTGTTTTCGCCAGATTCTACTCAATTTGTATTTGAGTCACATCGTTTTGGATTAAAACAATTATTTTTATACGACAATGGTAAGCAAACACGTATTTTTTCAAACCCTGATAACCATGAGTTATTTGGCATAGTTTGGAGCCAAGATGCTCAACAGGTTTACACTGCAAGTAAAGATACATTATTTAAAATTGATTTAAGCAGTGGCACTTATGAATCAATTCCTCATGGTAATCACTCTTTTTATTTAAGAGAAATGTATCATTATGAAAACGCAATTCTGGTTTCTTATCGCGCAGAGGATGGACAGACATTTCACCCGGCTAAATTTGATTTAACAAGTCTAACTTTGACACCATTTACAGGCTCAGGGAAACGCTTAAGTTGCTATGGTATGGATTTAGATGAGCAAGATCAGATTTACTTTTCGAACAGTAACGAAGTGTTTCGAGTTAATAGCCGTGGCGATATAGAGACTGTTTGGCAAGCAGCTAACAATGACATCATTGGTATATCTGTAAGTAACCAGCAATTAGCCGTTACCATGGAGTATGCTGATAAAGTCAGCTTTCAGCGTATTGATTTAGCAACTGCCAAAACTGAACGTTGGCAATTAGCACAACCTAAGCAGCATATGCTGATCAACAGTGCTCATGATTTAAGTGAGTTTTTATATCTTACAGAACCAATTAGAACTCGCAAATTGGTTAAACTCCAGTAGTTTATTATGCTTATTTATTCCCTAATCAACTCCACAATCTGCTTTAACTGTTCATGGCGAACAGGGTTGTGGGCATGATTACCATACAGTAGCACAATATCAACCATAGGAAGGGTTGGCAGCGAGCCATCGCTGATTTCTTCCACACTCCCTTGCACACTTACTCGCGCCATACTCCCAATGGCGAGGCCTTGTTCAATTAGGCCATGTAACGCACCCACAGAGCCACAACAAGCAACAATATTAAAACGACGCTCGGCTTTTAATAGACCCTCAATACTGGCTTGGTGAAACTTACAGTCTCGTTGAAACAAGGCGATTGGAAGTGGTGTTGAATCGTTAATCTCAAAAGCAGGGCTTTTCACCCACACACCTTGGCTTGATTGTAATAAGTAACCTTCTTCGCTGTCAGGTGAGCGAGTGGCAATTACTAAATCCAGCATGCCTTGGTCGAGCTTGGCTCTAAGCTCAGTGCTTGGGGCGCAGCTTATCTGTAAATCAAGCGCATTAAATTGTTGGTGCAGAGCATCAACAAGCTCTGGTAGTAAAGAATGGGCATAGTCATCAGGACAGCCAATGCGCACACGTAAATTACCTGTGCCTGCTTTTAATTGCTTAAACGCCTCATCATGAAGTGTGATCAGTTGCTTTGCATAACTTGCAAGCTGGTGGCCTTGCTGGGTTAGCACCAGTTGGCGCCCTTGTTTTTCAAAGAGTGGACTTGCTAAATCTTGTTCAAGCTTTTTCATTTGCATACTCACCGCAGATTGAGTTCTACAAATTTGTGCTGCGGCGCGGGTAAAACTTCCCGTATCAACAAAGGCACAAAAAGTTCTAAGGGCATCAATATCCATCATGTATCAGCTTTTCTTATAGGTTGTATAAAAACTATTGGCGAGTAATTAACCGCTCGCTACTTTATAGTGAACTTAATCTACTCGTTAAAGGACGTATAATGCAATTATTTATTGGCAATAAAAATTACTCAACTTGGTCACTTAGAGCGTGGTATTTACTGAGTAAATTCAATGTCTCGTTTGTAGAAAAGCAACTAGTCTTAGATACCCCTGAATTTTATGAAGCGCTAAAAAGGAAGTTTCCAGTGCAAAAAGTACCGGCTCTTATAGATAGCAGTTTAATCGTGTGGGATTCGTTCGCAATTTGTGAATACATCAATGATGCTTATCTAAATGGTGCTGCTTGGCCTAGTGACATAGCCCAAAGAGCAAAAGCGCGGAGCTTAGCTGCCGAGATGCACTCTGGCTTTGCTGCACTTCGTAATGAAATGCCTATGAATATTCGTGCTAAAAGGCATATTGAGTTATCAGAACAAGCTAGAAAAGACATTACGCGCATGGATGAGATATTTTCGGCTCAGCAGCAAAGTTACCCTAATGCGTGGTTATTTGGTGATTTTTCTATTGTTGATGCGATGTTTGCACCTGTGGTGCTGCGCTTTAAAACGTACCAGACTGAGCTTTCGAGTGCAGCACAAGCTTATTGCCAGCATGTACTTGCGTGCCCAATCTTGCAAACATGGGTTGCTAAGGCATTGGCAGAAACAGATATTGTTGAATGTGATGAAGCTGGCGAGGAGCTTATTTAATTAAAGTGAAAAGTAGTTACCTATATTTTGTTATTGCCCTGCTATTTAAATGAACTAATTAATAGCCTTATTGAAAGACTGCATTGCTTTTTGCTGTGAGCATAAATTTTGTAGCTTTCTATTTGTAATACTTAATCATTGGTGTATAAAAGATATACAAGTTAATAATTACGAATTTAGCATAGCAGGGAGTTGCATAGGTGCTGGTAGCTGCTTTTTATAAATTAAAAGAAAAAATCCGTTTCTCTATTCGTTTAACTGTTGTGGCTGTATTTGTGCTTGCAACCTCACTAACAGCAATTATTGCAATCAGCTTGCAATACTATTTTAGCGAAAAAATGGCATTAGAGGCGAGTGTAAAACACTTCAATTTAACCACAGACTCAGTGGCAGGTTATCTCACAAGGATTAATGAAAAGTCCGAAAACACGTTAAGTGTAATGATTCAAAATAGTACCCTTGTTACATCGAATAAAATCGACAAAAGTGAATTACGAAATGTAATGAGCGAGATAATGCAGCTAAATCCTCAACTTTATGCCATGTATGTTGGTTATGAGAATGGAGATTTTTATGAGCTTATTAATTTAGAAAGTAGCAATATCGTTCGTCAGCAGCTTCAGGCGATAGAAGCAGATCGTTGGGTAGTGATACACATTAAAGGGGAGGGAGAGGCCCGAACCCACCAAACTCATTACCTTGATGAACAATTTAATTTGCGTATTTCACAAAGTAAAGCAACTAATTATGACCCTCGTGAGCGGATCTGGTTTAAAAACGCGAATTCAACCCATGTCAGTAAAACGAAGCCTTATTTTTTCACACATTTGCAAGCGCCTGGGCAAACCTATTCTATAAAATCAGCGGATCAAAAAAGTGTATTAGCACTAGATGTGAGTTTGTCGAGTATTTCGGAATACTTGGCTCGTCAGCAAAAAAATATTAGCAGCAAGTACTTAACCGAGTTGTATATTTACAATAAAGAAGGGGAGATTGTAGCCTCTAACCAGCAAAAAAATAATCTTCAGTTACCCACATTAACACAGCTTACTTTGAGCGAATACCAACAAGCTGTGTTGAATAAATACCCCTACCTAACGGTATCAAACGAGACGAATTGGCCACCACTTGATTTTAGTGTTGGCGGGACACCCAAAGGCTATAGCATTGATTATATTAATGGGATTGCTGAGATGCTGGGCTTAAAAGTGACATATATCAATGGTTACGCATGGTCAGAGTTTTTACAGCAATTTGCCAATAATGAGATTGATATTATTCAGCCTATCTTCAAAACACCAACTAATGAAGCGCTGGGGTTGATGAGTGAGCCCATAACAACCTTGCCATTTAGTATCATAACTAAAGAGGGGGAGCTGCCCATTTTAAGTATGAAACAGTTAGCAGGTATGAAGCTAGCGATAGGGGAAGGGTGGTCGGTGATAGAGGTCATAAAAAAACACTTTCCAGATATCGAAATTATTGAACTTGCAAGTACCAAAGCCGTGTTAGATGCCGTTAGTCAAGGGAAAGTTTTTGCAGGGCTCGATAACGAAGCCGTGTTTAAATACACGCAAAAGCAATTTTTTATTAAAGGCATTCAATACAACTATTTGGATGCTTTTAGCCATGATTTATTACCTGACACATTACACCTATTATTTCACCCTGAAGATGCCGAGCTTAAAGGTTTAATCGATTTGGCAATTAAGCGTTTACCTAGTGAGTACTTAACAGCCTTACATAATAAGTGGTTGTCAAATGAGTTGCATGTTACTTCAAAGGTCGTAGGAACAGTACCTTACCCAAAGCTTTTGACGCTACTTGAGCAGAGTGATCAGTTTTCCAAACTTAGGCTTATGACATTAAATGGCATTGAAAAATATGTTTATATAACCCCTTTATCTGCCAATATCAAAAATGGTGACTTTTTGGCAATTGCGGTACCCAAAGAGGGAGTGCTTAGTTCTACACATGAGAAAATTAAGCTTTCTACTTTCATTACAGCCGCTTGTTTAATTATGGTGCTACCTGTTTCGTGGTTTTTTGCTTCACCGATTGTCGGACCAATTAAAACACTGGAAGGTGAGAACTTAAAAATAAAAAAACGCCAGTTTGATCAAGTCTCTACTTTAAAAAGTAACATTAAAGAAATTCATAACTTGGCGTCTTCGATGGTCGAAATGAGCCAATCAATTCAACAACATGAACAAAATCAAAAAGCGTTAATGGAATCATTTATCGAGTTAATAGCGCAAGCTATCGACGATAAGTCCCCGTATACCGCCGGTCACTGTGAGCGGGTTCCTGAACTTGGAATCATGCTTGCAAAGGCTGCGTCAAGCTCAAATGAGCAAGCATTTAAAGACTTTGAATTTAAAAACGATGATGAGTTTAGAGAATTTAGTCTAGCAGCTTGGCTTCATGACTGCGGAAAAATTACCACGCCAGAGCATATTGTCGATAAAGGGACAAAGCTCGAAACTATCTATAACCGAATTCATGAAATAAGAACCCGCTTTGAAGTGTTATGGCGAGATGCTGAAATTGACTATTTACAAGCTGCACGCCGAGCGCCAGAAAAAGAAGGGCAATTAAAGTCACAGCTCAAAGAAAAACAGTCTCAGTTACAAAAAGATTTTTCATTCATAGCATCCTGTAATGTAGGTGGTGAGTTTATGGATGAAGCGAGCCTTGAGCGGCTAGAGAAGTTAAGCAATATCACGTGGCTGCGGTATTTTGATGACAGATTAGGGTTGTCACCGGTGGAGGAAATTCGTCATAGTAATACTGATGAACAACTCCCTGCAACAGAGAAACTATTAAGTGATAAAGCAGAGCACCTAATACCCCATGATAAGCCAATAGAATACGATGAGCGCTTAGGTATTAAAGTGACGATTCCTGAATACAAATACAACCTAGGTGAATTGTATAATTTAAAAATTACACGTGGCACGCTAACAACAGAAGATCGCTTTAAAATTAATGAACATATTATAAGTACTATTCGTATGCTTGATAATGTGCCGTTTCCCGATGAGCTTGCTAGAGTACCCCGTTACGCATCAACTCACCATGAGACATTAATTGGCACAGGGTATCCGCGTAAATTAACTGCTGATAACTTATCTATTCCAGAGCGTGTGTTGGTTCTTGCGGATATTTTTGAAGCGCTTACAGCCGCAGACCGGCCCTATAAAAAAGCCAAACCCTTGAGTGTTGCAATCGATATATTGGCGAATATGGTGGATGAGCAACATGTAGACCGTGATGTTTTCACACTGTTTTTACGCTCCGGAATTTACTTGAACTATGCAAAACGGTACTTGAACCCTGCACAAATTGATGAGGTCGATCTAACAAAGTACCTATAGCTTTTACTTTGACCCTAAAAGTCCGTACAATTCGGCTCGTTTTTAGCGTGTTATTTTAACCCTTTTGACGAGACGAATTCAGCCTGTATGCACCATATTGCCGATTTAATCGCTATTTTTGAAAGCACCTTTTATCAAAGCCATAACACGCGTTTGATAAAGGGCGAAGATGAACCTATTTACCTGCCTGCTGATCAGCAAACACCTTATCACCAAATCGTGTTTGCCCATGGTTTTTATGCCAGTGCCTTACATGAAATAGCCCATTGGCTGGTGGCCGGTGAAGCACGACGATTAAAAGAAGATTATGGTTATTGGTATTGCCCTGACGGTCGTGATAAACAGCAGCAAGCTGAATTTGAAGCGGTTGAAGTAAAGCCTCAAGCTATTGAATGGGCGCTAAGTGTGGCTGCGGGGTTTGCTTTTAATGTCTCGGTTGATAATTTAAATGGTGAACAGACCTGCCGATTTGATTTTCAAGCGCGGGTTCACCAGCAAGTGTTGAGCTTTTTAGCATCTGGCTTTAATCAGCGCACGACAGCGCTACTCAAAGCATTGAGTGATTTTTATAAAACCCCATGGCCATTAACGGCTGCACAGTTTACGTGGCAGCGTGATTTTCATGGCAACCAAGGAGCTTTATCTAATGCAGTTTAAATTAGGTCTGATTGTTAACCCTGTTGCCGGCTTAGGAGGCAGTGTGGCACTGAAGGGCAGTGATGGGGCAGATACGGCAGCAAAAGCGATACAACTCGGTGCAGAGCCCAAAGCTAATTTACGCACCCGTGCAGCCCTTGAAGTTCTTCTAACTCATCAAGATGCACTCACTATTTACACTGTAAACGGTGAAATGGGCGAGCAAACGGCAAGTCAGCTAGGCTTTAATACTCAAGTGGTTTATCAAACAAAAGATATCACAACACCCGATGATACTGAGCAGGCTGCCAAGTTATTAGTTGAGCAAGGTGTCGACCTTATTTTATTCGCAGGGGGCGATGGTACGGCCCGCAATATTTGTCATGCGGTTGGCGATAGCACCCCTGTGTTAGGTATTCCAGCAGGCTGTAAAATACATTCTGGCGTTTATGCTATTACCCCTAAAGCTGCGGGGCGCGTTGTTGAAATGCTCGTTAAAGGTGAGCTTGTTAGCCTTGGCGATGCTGATGTAATGGATATTGATGAAGACGCATTTCGTGAAGGCATGGTAAAAGCTAAGCGCTATGGTGAAATGCAAGTACCTAGTGAAGTGCGTTATGTACAAGCGGTTAAAAATGGCGGCAAAGAAACTGATGAGTTAGTGCTTGCGGATATTGCTGCTTATGTTGTCAGTGAAATGGATGAAGACTGCTTATATGTGATGGGCAGTGGTTCAACCGTGGCTGCAATAATGGAAGAGATGGGTCTTGAAAATACCTTATTAGGTGTTGACTTAGTGGCAGACCAAGAACTTGTCGCTAAGGATTTAACAGCACAGCAATTACTTGAGCTCACAGAAGGTAAAGAAACCAAGTTGGTGATCACCTTAATTGGTGGACAAGGGCATATTTTTGGCCGTGGCAACCAACAACTAAGCCCTGCACTTATTCGTGCGATTGGTCGCGATAATATTATTGTAGTGGCGACTAAAACCAAATTACAGGCTTTAAATGGCCGACCACTGATTGCCGATACAGGTGATAGTGAATTAGACGATGAATTAAGTGGTTATATTCGTGTAACCACAGGGTTCAATGACCATATTATGTATGCAGTGGGTCATCAAGAAGGGCTGCACCCAGAGGAGAAATAACAATGAGTTTAGTAAGTTATATTGATGCAGCGCAGCAATATTTTGATGATTTGGTTGATAAAGCAACCGACGACGAGCTTTTTGCTGGTGGTTATTTACGTGGCCACTTTGATTTAGCCGTTGGTTATGCCCAAGTTGAAGAGCTTAACCTGACGACTGAAGAACTAAATAGCCAAGTAGAGTCAAGCCTCGTAAAGGCGTATCGCAATGGTGAGCTTAATGAAGATGATAAAGCATTAGTGGTTCGCCTTTGGGATGAAGTGAAGTCACTGGCTTAATAAGTGTCTATCAAAAGAATATGAGCGGCTTTTTTGCCGCTTTTTTATATAATCCGTTTACCTAATAAAGGTAATTTTATTAACTTAAAATTTACCTTGTTGTAGAGATACGATAAGGTTAGCAAGACGTTTTTCTAGGGAATAAAAAAATGAATAACAATAATAATTTGCAGGCACAAAGTGGTGCAATTGCACGTTTTTTAAATACAATAGAAAGGGTTGGGAACAAACTTCCTGATCCAGCCATAATCTTCTTAGTAGCTATGCTACTTATTTGGTTATTGTCATGGCTGTTTTCAGGCATGACATTTGACGCTATTGACCCACGTACAGGCGAGGCTATCGTTGTACATAACCTTTTAGCGGGTGACTCCTTAGCTACTTTTTTATCATCAATGGTAAAAACCTTCACAGGTTTCGCCCCTTTAGGTGTAGTGCTTGTTGCTATGTTAGGTGTCGGGGTCGCTGAACATTCAGGCTTTATCAATACGGGTTTAAAGTTAATGCTAAAGGTAACCCCTAAGCAGCTTTTAACCCCGTCGATTATCTTAGTAGCGATAGTCAGCCATACTGCTACGGACGCTGGCTATGTGTTAGTTATTCCGCTTGCTGGGGTTATTTTTTATGCCATGGGGCGTCACCCGCTAGCTGGTATTGCTGCCGCGTTTGCTGGGGTTAGTGGCGGCTTTAGCGCAAACTTTATTCCATCAGGCATTGACCCGTTACTGCAAAGCTTTACGCAAAGCGCGGCGCAAATTATTAACCCTGATATGGCGATTAACCCACTTAATAACTGGTTTTTCACCTCAGCTTCAAGCTTATTTATTATCTTATTAGGTTGGTACATCACAGATAAAATCATTGAACCGCGTTTGCAAAATACCCCACTTGATGGTGACACTGAAGACTTACCAGCGTTTGATGAAGCGCGTAGCGACGAAAAACGTGCGTTTTATATTGCCAGTTCTGTAATGATTGCAGGTCTGGCTTTACTATGGTTTGTATCTGCCCCTGCTGATTCTGCTCTACGTAGCCCAGATGGTTCATTAACTAACTTCCGCTCGCCTTTAATGCAATCTATTGTGCCGCTCATCTTCTTATTGTTCTGGATCCCAGGTGCAGTATATGGCTTTGTGGTTGGTACGTTTAAAAGCTCAAAAGATATGATAGATGCAATGAGTAAGGCTATGGGTAGCATGGCTTACTATATTGTTATGGCATTTTTCTGTGCGCTATTTATTGCGGCATTTAGTAAATCAAACCTAGGGGCATTACTTGCTATTGAAGGGGCGCAATTACTTAAAGCGATGGCATTACCTAGCTCTGTCACAGTGATTGGTATTATCTTTTTAACAGCATTTGTAAACTTGTTCGTAGGTTCAAGTTCTGCAAAGTGGGCGTTATTAGGGCCAATTTTTGTACCCATGCTGATGCAGTTAGGAATTTCCCCTGACCTTTCACAAGCGGCTTATAGGGTAGGTGACTCAAGCTCTAATATCATCACCCCACTGATGCCTTACTTCCCGCTGGTGGTGGTTTACTGCCAAAAGTATGTTAAGGATACTGGTATCGGCACACTTATTGCGATGATGCTGCCTTATTCAATTGCATTCTTAATCGGTTGGAGCATCTTCTTACTGGCGTATTGGGGCTTAGGCATCCCACTTGGCTTACAGTCGAGTTATGTATACCCAGCTGTAGTGCCATAGTAACTAAGATGTGATTTTTTAAAAGAGAGGCCTCATCATGAAAATGGTGAGGCCTTTATTATTTAAATTAAATTTATTTTTCATAGCTAATTATTATTTTTTCGATAGATGTAGATAAAACAGCGCCATTTTTATCGAGAATATTTGTTATACGTATGTCTGGCAGACCGTCCCCAGTAGTATCTTTAATAATTATTTCTGATTCATCATTCAAACTGGTAAAAGTAGAGAAAACAAGGTTATCTTGTTTATTGATCACAAATGGAGAGGGTGTAACGCTCGTTTCTTGTATTTCATAGCTAGTGTCAGTAAAAGCTAAATTAATTTTAAAGTTATCAGTCCATACGCTAGAGTTTAAGTTATCATTTATAGCTGATATCACCGCTGGGTTAGCCTTAAAAGCTAAAGTGATTAAAATAAGTATTAGAGCAGTTAATAGCTTCATGTTCTCTCCTTAACTACCTGTTTGTCTGGATAAATCTAAGATCATCAAAGCATAGTACTTTGATGATCTTAGATGTGATATTTATAGACTGATAGTTGAATTATTATTTGAAGTAGGCAGGTTTTGCTGGTTTTGATCTTGTGCGCCAACATCTGTCGAAGGGCTTGTTGATGAAGCAATACTATATGTGGCACCTGATGAGCTTTGAATCTGTAGCACCAGAATATATGCTGTTGCACTTACTTCAAAGCCAGGGATCAAACCAGTGACCATAAGGTCAACATCCACGGAGCCATCGACTTTTTGCTGTTGACTAAGCTCTTGCATTGCTTCTTTGATTTCCTCTTTGTGTGTTTCGGCATTTGCACCGAAACCAAGCCATCCCCAAAAGCCACTAACGCCACCTGATATATTGTATTCAGAAACCATTTTTTGATATGTACGAGAGCTTTCTAGGTTTACTATCGAAAAATCAAAAGAACCAGACATTTTAGCCCAAGCACCAGCTCCAGATACTGTTACACCGACACCTGAAATAGTCCCTTTCTTTTCCGAGATCTGCCACGTCTCCGCTTCAGTTGATGCAAGCGCAGTTGTATTCGCAGGAGTAGTGTTAGCAACTAGGATTGTTTTTGGATTCGGTAGTATAGTAAGTGTATTTGACATGATAAATCTCCATTTAAGTTTGCTGAGTATTAGTTTGAATAAAGATGTATTCCTTATTCCACAAACTTTATAGCTGAGAAACTCATCATTAAACATTACACACTATTACGAGCAATAAATGAGGGATGGTGTATGGCTGATATTTACTGCTGTAACGCTATGGATCTAAAAAATTTACAGCGCTAAAAACAAAAAAACCTTGTCACTTTCATGACAAGGTTTTTACTTAAAGCTTACTGCTCTATTAGTTCGATGTGAAGCTCACTGGACGGCGCTCTTTACGTGGGCCGCCACGTTTTTCACCACGATCTTTGTCTTTGAAGCTGCGCTTTTTGTCACCACGATCACCGCTTGGGCGTTCAGAGCGAGGAGCCGCAGGACCTTGGTCTTGCGTTAGCGTCATATTCATAGGACGTTTACAGATAAATACCTTTTGGAAGTGATCAAGCACATCTTTTGGCATGTTCTGTGGTAATTGCACAGTACTGTGACTGTCGTGTAAGCGGATATCACCAATGAACTTGCTTGAAATATCAGCTTCGTTAGCAATCGCGCCTACAATGTTCTTAACTTGTACACCGTGCTCACGACCGACTTCGATACGGTAAGTGTCCATAGGACCCATACTACGGCTGTTGCGTTCACGCGGCTCACGAGGTTTACGCTCACGTCCAGCACGGTCGCCACGATCACCACGTTCGTTACGACGACGATCGCTACGTTCGCTACGCTCACCACGCGGTTGAACTTTAACTTCTTCAACTTTGATCGGTGATTGTTGCTGTGCCAAACAAAGTAGCGCACCAGCTAAATCTTCAAAGCTTAGTTCAAGTTTTTCAGCCATGTTAGCGGCCACTTGATTAAAGAAGGTGATATCTTTGTTTTCAAGTGCAATAGTGAGTTTATCTTGAAGCGCTTTAATACGTTTTTCTTCAACTACTTTTGCTGTTGGTAAATCAACTTGTGCGATCTCTGACTTCGTATGACGAATGATATTTTTAAGTAAATAACGCTCGTTATGTTTTACGAAAAGAATCGCTTTACCTGTACGACCCGCACGACCAGTACGCCCAATACGGTGAACGTAGGCTTCTGAGTCTTGTGGAATATCGTAGTTGATTACTAAGCTTAAACGGTCTACATCAAGACCACGTGCAGCAACGTCTGTTGCAATAACGATATCAACTAGGCCGTTTTTCAAACGGTCTACTGTGCGCTCACGTGCTTGTTGGTTCATGTCACCATTAAGTGGTGCCGCAGAGAAACCTTCGCGCTCAAGTAATTCAGCTAACTGTACAGTGTCGTTACGTGTACGTACGAAAACAATTGCACCATCGTATTGTTCAGCTTCTAAGAAGCGAACGATAGCTTTGTTTTTATGTACATGTGCATTCCAAAATACTTGCTCAACAGTAGATACAGTTGAGTTACGAGCAGAGATATGAACTTGCTCAGGCTCATTCATGTATTTGCTACTGATATTTTGGATTTGCTTAGGCATGGTCGCAGAGAAAAGGCATGTTTGCTTTTCACGCGGTGTTTTTTCCATGATGCTTTCAACATCATCGATAAAGCCCATGCGTAACATTTCGTCTGCTTCATCAAGAACAAGCGCTTGTAAGCTCTCAAACTTGATGGTACCACGGTTAATGTGGTCGATTAAGCGACCTGGCGTTGCAACAATAATTTGCGCGCCACGACGAAGTGCACTTAATTGGATGCTGTAGCTTTGGCCGCCATATAGGGCTAAAACTTCAACTCCACGAGTATGCTTAGCATATTGTTCGAATGCCTCAGCTACTTGGATCGCAAGTTCACGCGTAGGCGTTAAAACAAGGATCTGTGGCTGTTTTACAGACGGGTCAATATTATTTAGTAACGGCAGTGCAAATGCTGCTGTTTTACCTGTACCCGTTTGCGCTAGTCCCAGTACGTCCTTTCTTTCTAGCAATAACGGTATACATTGAGCTTGGATTTCAGATGGAGTCTTGTAACCCAACTCTTCAACTGCTTTAAGGATTGCAGGAGAAAGATTTAGAGATTCAAACGTGACTGGTTCTGACATTAATACGCCTCAACGAATTTAAAGAGGCGCGCATTGTATAGGAAATACAAGGCAATTGCTTGTATAAATTACAACTAATTTGTATGTGGTTGATGTTGGTCATAATTTAATCAGTCCAAAAGTGCCAAAATCAACCATGTTTACAATTTATTGATATAACCCTAAATTTTCTTTTGCGTATGCCTCAAATTCAGTGAAGCCACCAATGTGGGCTTGGTCAATAAAAATCTGTGGTACGGTTGGGCAGGGTTTGCCTGCAGACTGCTCTAAATCAGCTTTACTGATACCTTCTTTGATAATGTCGATGTAACGGTATTTAAAATCGTCACGCTCATTTGCTAGTTTCTCAGCAACGTCTTTAGCACGAACGCAAAAAGGGCAGCCTTCACGGCCAAAAATTACAGTTAACATATCGCTCTCCTCGATGTGAATGTGTTTATCATCTTAACGGATTAAATGAATAAAAACAGTGCATAAAATCGATTGTACTGTTCTGTTTTTTCTCTTTATGAATAATTTAACTACTCAAGTGTTCGCAAGCGTAAGCCTAGTTCAGTTGAGTAACCCATAGAACGTGCTGTAATGGTCAGTTGCTCATCAATCACATAATAGGTGGGGTAAGCAGACACTTTATAATCTTTACCTGTGTTTCGACTGCCCAATAGTACCGGCATGGTTAACTGTAATGAGTCAGTAAACTGTTTTATTTCATCAATATTTTGATAATCAAGAGCGATCGCAATCGCATTTAGCTTACCTTGTTGATGGGCTGTTTCTAAATTTGGCATGCTGTAGCGACAAATTGAACACCAAGGGGCAAAAAAGTACACCACGGTTTGTTTACCTTGTAACTGTGCAATACTGACGCGCTGATTTGGGTCTTCGAGTGTGGCTAAATTAAAATAAGGTGCGGGCGTTTTATCTGTTGAGAGTAAGTTACGTTGCTGAAATGTCGTTACAGCATAAAAAACCACAACTATCAACACGGCAGTTTTTATCACACTGAAAAATTTTTTTAAAAAAGTAGGATTTTTTTTCATTCTCACCTTGTACGTGCTTAGCCTTTTAAAATCAACCTATTCGGACCAGTTTTAGGCTTTTTGAATTTCACTTTTTAGAAAAAACCCCCATTTTTTTTACTAAAAAATCTTGAAAAGAATTTACCCGCCCATAAATAGTTTAGTGAGGACGCCTGATGGGTCCCAAACCAACTAAAGTAATTGAAATTTATAATGTTAATTTAACTTTGTTAGCGTTTGTTCAAACGAAGAACACTAACAAAATATCGCTTAAATATGAGGATATAATTATGCGTACAGTAGACTTATCACCACTTTATCGTTCATTCATCGGCTTCGATCATTTAGCATCATTAATGGATGCGGCAGCACGTACCGACAAGCAACCAAGTTTTCCTCCGTATAACATCGAAGCACTCGATAAAGACAAATATCGTATCACTATGGCTGTAGCCGGTTTTAGTGACAGTGAATTGACTATTGAGTCAGAAAACAACACCTTAAAAGTCAGCGGTACTAAAGCTGATAAAGAAGATAATGCAGAGCGTAAATTCATTCATCAAGGCATAGCAGAGCGCAACTTTGAGCGTAAATTCCAATTAGGTGACCACGTCAAAGTGCTTGGTGCAGATCTTGAAAATGGTTTACTTAGTATCGATTTACAACGTGAAATCCCTGAAGCTTTAAAACCACGTAAAATTGAAATCGGTAATGGTAACTTACTCGAAAATAAGTAATACCGACCAGCATTGTTCCCTGAATTAGTTTTGCCGCCTCAATTGAGGCGGCTTTTTTTGTTACAGTTTTTCTAAATTATCTAAGCACCACTTGGCACGTTTTAACGTTGCTTGCTTAAGTGACTCATCTTGTTTATACCAATTGTTGTAAATCATTCCAATACGTGGGTTTTGCGATAGCTGTTGTTCGTGCTCTAACATAAAGTGCCAATATAAACTGTTAAACGGACATGCGTCATCAGTTTCTTTTTCTTTAACGTTGTAGCTACAATGCTTGCAGTAATCACTCATTTTATTGATGTAATTACCACTGGCGGCATAGGGTTTAGTTGCTATTAACCCTCCATCTGCGAACTGACTCATGCCACGCGTGTTCGGCATTTCTACCCATTCGATAGCATCGATATAGATACCTAAATACCAAGCATCAACTTCATTTGGATCAATAGCAGTTAACAAGCAGAAGTTACCGGTGATCATTAAGCGTTGAATGTGGTGTGCATAGGCCGTTTGCAAACTTTGTGTAATGGCATGGTGCATACAATTCATGTTCGTTTTGCCGTGCCAAAAATAGTCGGGTAGGGTACGTTCAGCATTCAAGGTATTTTTACTCGCATAATCAGGCATATTTTGCCAATAAATACCGCGAACATATTCACGCCAACCAAGGATCTGCCTAATAAAACCCTCTACTTGTGCAATGTCGATGTGCTGTTTCTTAAAGCTACTTAATACTTGCTCAATGACCTGCATCGGGTGCAGCATTTTGGTATTAAGCGCGAATGATAAGCGACTATGATACAAAGACCATTGATAGTCTGATTGACATGTCATGGCGTCTTGAAACTGGCCAAAGTGAACAAGTAAGTGTTTACAGAAAAAGTCGAGTAATTGTTTTGCTTCCGAGCGCGTAGTTGGCCAGATTAAGGTTTCGTTACACTCTCCAAAAGTATTTATTTTATGTTTTTCTATACGCTTTAGAATATCACTCACATCATGGCTAAAGCACAAAGGTTCAGGGATATTTTTAAGATCGCTTTGTTTTAACTTATTTCTGTTTTGCTGATCAAAATTCCATTGCCCATCAAGCGGTTCATTATTCTTATCCATTAAAATGTTAAAGCGCTTACGCATGGCTCGGTAGAAAAACTCCATTTTTACATGTTTATCTTTTTTGAAATATTGAGGTATTTCATTAAACGGTAGCAAAAAGTGTTCTGTATCGTACGCATTTACCTTAAGTGAGGTTTGTTTTGTATAATCGAGTAGTTGCTGTTTAAGTCGATATTCATCAGGAAATTGATACTCAATAGTTTGGCAATGGTATTGTTTAGCTAAATTTGTCAAAAGGGTAGTTAGCGAAGAACTGCCAGAGGTTTCATTAAGGGTAAGATGCAGTACATTAAATCCTGCTTTTTTTAATGCACACGCAAAATTTTCCATAGCAGCAAAAAAAGCGGCAATCTTTTGTAGGTGATGTTTTACATAGTCGGTTTCTTGTTTTAGTTCGGCCAATACATACAACACATCTTGCTGATCGTCTTCTTTAAACCAACTATGACTGGCGTTAAGTTGGTCGCCAAAAATAAACCGTAAAGTTGAGTATTGCACTATAGTAAACCTAATTGACTTGTGACTAAATAAATCGATACGAAGTAAATGCAGATATAGATCGTGAAATTAATTAGTGTGTTAATATAAGGAACTAAACTCTAAAAGGGTGATGGCATGCAAATTCAGTTTAAAACAGTGATATTTTTGAGTTGTGCGTATTTAATGTTTACGAATGTAGTAAACGCGGCGGTTTACCAGTGTGAAAAAAACGGCGTGGTTGAGTTTAGCCAGCAACCATGTGGAAAGGACGCTAGATTGGTAATCATTCAAGAGCAAAATCCGCATGTTTCTAATCTATTTGAATCAGCACCTGTAAAGCCTGATTCTGGTGTAGATAGCTATATCCGAGTAAAGCAAATTGATGCCGAAATTCAACAGCACCACAACAAAATAGACACTTTAACCCAACGCTTAGATAATGATATTGCCAGCTTAAGTAAACAAGCTGACACACAATTGAATAATGTAGCGGGGAATAAAAAAGTAGCTGCAATTGCAAAACAAATGACTGCTACATCTCAGCGCTACAAATTACTTATCGATAATGAACAACGAGGTATCGATAGACTAAATACTGAAAAAGCGACGCTTTTAGCGCAAAGTGATCAAACTGTAGATACAGAGGTTGATAGTTTTATTCGAACACAGCAAATAAAACGAGAAATCACTGAGCATCAAAATAAGATTGACACACTCTATGCACAGCTAAATAGTCAACTGAGTCAACTTGAACAACAAACCCGTCCCCGTGCTTTAAATTTGACAGATGTGAGTGCAGACGAAGCATTGTCTGAGAAAATGAGCGCTGTAACGAGTCAATTTGATACTCTAATTGCGGTTGAGCAACGCCAGATTGATAGGCTAAACACTGAATTAGGGCAATTATGAACTTAGCTGTGTTGCTTGCCTTTGCGCTAAAGACACAACATTACTATATGAAAAAAGATAGCTTTTAACGATATTCTTAAATATTAATATTGCTTGTAACCATGCCTGACTTAGGTGACTATTCAATTTAATTGATTGTTTTTGAAGGGTGTCCCAAAAAGCATCACAAAGTAAGTCAATGTCAGTACAATTAACGTTTAAAAAGCTGAGATTGTTTGCCATATAGTGAATAAATGGGATCACAAGGGGTAAATCATCTAAATGATTTATTACCTTATTAAGTGCACAATATAAAATGTAGCTTTGCTGATTAATGCTTTCTTGACTTGGAATTGTCATTTGCAGCGGCTTTTCACTCATTAACGAATGAAATGTCTTTGTAAATTGATGAAAATCCGGTTTTATCAGCTCAACATTTTGTTGTAAAAGCTTTTTTTGAAAAATAGATAGACTCATTAATTATCGCTTAATAGCACTCGCTATAGTTTTTCTTATTATAATACCAACTATAGACCACTTTTCTCGAAAATAGGAAATTAATGACAGGGCTGTCATAATGTTTTTATCTACAAAATAGTCTAACTAATTCACCCAATGAGGTTGCTAATTGAGCGCTACGTGCTTATAATAGCCGCCATTGATTTGAGGTGCTTGTCACTCAAACTGCGATATTTAGCAATTAGCTTTAATATCCATTGGCGCGGGATGGAGCAGCCTGGTAGCTCGTCGGGCTCATAACCCGAAGGTCGTCGGTTCAAATCCGGCTCCCGCAACCAACTCAGTGTTTACACAGTAATGTGATAAACATACACAGTAAGTTAGCTTACTGTATTGAAGTCGCGCATTCTGGGTAATGCGCGTTTTGCGTTTAGGCTATCTAGTTTAATTTAGTCAGATAAATGACTCGCAACCAAGCTTGGCCCTAGGCCACACAGTTTTATGCTTTAGGTGTGACGCCCCGCTTGGTTCGGGGCGTTGTTGTATCTGGTCTAGCATGATTTACTTAATACCCCAGTGGTATAAATCATTATTAAACTCAGTATTCAGGGCTATATGCCCTTTTTTTGTTTGTATGGAGGATTTTCGTGACAAAACTTGAGCAAGATTTAGTAACCATGCTCTCACCAGCCGTAGAAATGTTAGGTTTTGAGTTACATGGTCTTGAGTTTGTGCAAGCTGGTCGCCACTCTACATTACGTGTTTACATTGATCACGATGCAGGGATTACGGTTGATAATTGTGCCGATGTAAGTCGTCAAGTTAGCGCGATTTTAGACGTAGAAGACCCGATTACAAACGAATATGATTTGGAAGTTTCGTCTCCTGGTGTTGATCGTCCATTATTCAAACAAGATCACTACGAGAAGGCGCAAGGAGAAGAGGTACGCGTGCGTACTAAGCTTCCGCAAGATGGTCGCCGTAATTTTAAAGGCGATTTAGTATCAGTTAGCAGTGATATGATCACACTTTCGGCAGATGGCACTGAGCATATGATTATGCTAAGTAACATTGAACGTGCGAACATCATCGCAAAGTTTTAATTTGAGTGCGAAGGAATAGGGCAAGCGAGGCATAACCCATGGCAAAAGAAATATTATTGGTTGCTGAAGCCGTCTCCAATGAGAAAGCGGTTCCAAAAGAAAAGATTTTTGAAGCGTTAGAGTTCGCATTAGCGACTGCGACAAAGAAAAAACACGATGGCGAAATCGATGTTCGCGTATCAATCGATCGTAAAACAGGTAATTACGACACGTTCCGTCGCTGGAAAATTGCAGAAGTTCAAGAAGACGGTTCGTTAGAACACCCTTACAGCGAAATTACGTTGGAAGCAGCGCAAGTTGAAGACCCTGAGTTACAACTAGGTGATTACGTAGAAGAGCAAATTGAGTCAATCAAGTTCGACCGCATTACAACGCAAATGGCAAAGCAAGTTATCGTGCAAAAAGTACGTGAAGCTGAACGTGCGTTAGTTGTTGAAGAATATAAAGATCAACAAGGTGAGTTGGTGACAGGTGTTGTTAAAAAAGCAACGCGTGACGCTATTGTACTTGACCTAGGTAACAATGCTGAAGCGGTTATCTACCGTGATGACATGTTACCGCGTGAAAACTTCCGTCCAGGTGACCGTATCCGTGGTTTACTTTACGAAGTTAAACCAGAAGCACGTGGCGCACAGCTATTCGTAACGCGTTCTAAGCCTGAAATGCTGATGGAACTTTTCCGCATTGAGGTGCCAGAGATTGGCGAAGAAATGATTGAATTACGTGCCGCAGCACGTGATCCAGGTTCGCGTGCAAAGATTGCAGTAAAATCTAACGACAAACGTATCGACCCTGTAGGTGCGTGTGTTGGTATGCGTGGCGCACGTGTTCAAGCTGTGTCAACTGAGCTTGGCGGTGAGCGTGTTGATATCGTTCTTTATGATGATAACCCTGCGCAATTTGTTATCAATGCAATGGCGCCAGCTGAAGTGGCATCTATCGTGATGGACGAAGATACACATTCAATGGATATCGCTGTAGAAGCCGATAACCTAGCACAAGCGATTGGTCGTAACGGTCAAAACGTGCGTCTTGCTAGTCAATTGACTGGTTGGGAATTAAACGTCATGACTGTTGATGACATGCGTGCGAAGAACGAAGCTGAATCAGACAAATTAATCAACTTATTCACTGAGTACCTAGACATCGATGATGAGTTTGCAACATTGCTTATCAACGAAGGTTTCTCAACACTTGAAGAAGTTGCTTATGTTCCTGCATCTGAATTCTTAGAAATTGACGGTTTAGATGAAGAAACAGTTGATATTTTACGTTCTCGTGCAAAAGACGCATTAACAACAAAAGCGCTTAAGACAGAAGAAAGCCTTGATGGTGCAGAGCCTGCAGAGGATTTACTAGCACTTGAAGGTCTAGAACGTCACCTTGCATTTGTTATGGCAAGTAAAGGTGTAATAACACTTGAAGACTTAGCTGAGCAAGGTATTGATGAGTTAGTGGATATCACTGACCTTTCAGAAGAAGAAGCTGGCAAGCTTATTATGGCTGCGCGTAACATTTGTTGGTTCGCAGACGAGTAATTTATTAACGGAGGTATTACACACTATGGCAGAAGTAAATGTTGAAAAACTAGCCGGAGATATTGGTACAACTGTTGATAAATTATTACAGCAGCTTGAACAAGCCGGTATCAAAAAACAAGCAGGTGATATGGTAACAGAAACTGAGAAGTCAACGTTACTTGATCACCTGAGTAAGCAGCATGGTGGCACGGGCTCGGAAGGCCCTGCTCGCATGACTTTGCAACGTAAAAGCAAGAGCACGTTAAGTGTAACTGGCTCTACAGGTAAAGCGAAGTCAGTCCAAGTAGAAGTACGTAAAACGCGTACCTACGTAAAGAAAAGCGCCGTTGAGCAACAGCAAGAAGAAGAGCGTTTAGCTGCAGAAGAAGCTGCCCGTAAGGCAGCAGAGCTTAAAGCCCAGCAAGAAGCTGAAGAGCTTAAAGCGAAACAAGAGGCAGAACGTAAAGCTAAAGAAGAAGCTGAGCGTAAAGCCAAAGAAGAGGCTAAACGCAAAGCTGAAGCTGAGCGTAAAGCGAAACAAAAGCAGATGACCCCAGAGCAAAGTGCTAAGTCTGAAAAAGATCGTGCCGAAGCTGAGCGTCTGCAAAAAGAAGCAGAAGAGGCCGCATTGAGAAAAGCTGAAGAAGAAGCGAAACGTCAAGCAGAAGAGGCAAGAAAGCTAGCTGAAGAAAATGAAGCTCGCTGGAAGAAAGAAGAAGAAGAGCGTAAGCAGCGTGAAGAAAACGCTGATCACCATCTTACGACTTCAACTTACGCGCGTGAAGCAGAAGATGAATCTGATGCACGTGAAGAGCAAAGTGCTCGTCGTAAGAAAAAGAAAAAAGGACCTCAAAAAGAGAAGGCTCCTTTACCTAAGGGTAAAAAAGGCAAATTAAAAGCACCAACTTCACTACAGCATGGTTTCCAAAAGCCAACTGCAGATGTTAAAAACGAAGTACGCATTAGTGAAACAATCACAGTTGCTGAACTTGCATCTCGTATGGCTGTTAAAGGTGCTGAAGTTGTTAAAACAATGATGAAGATGGGTGACATGGTTACCATCAACCAAGTGATTGACCAAGAAACAGCACAACTTGTTGCTGAAGAAATGGGCCACAAGGTTATTATCGTTAAAGAAAATGAATTAGAAGAGAAAGTACTCAACGACCGTAGTGAAGAAGGTACAGCTGTACCTCGTGCTCCAGTTGTAACCGTAATGGGTCACGTTGACCACGGTAAAACGTCAACACTTGACTACATTCGTTCAGCAAAAGTTGCATCTGGTGAGGCGGGCGGTATTACCCAGCATATTGGTGCATACCACGTTGAAACTAACGGTAACATGATTACCTTCTTAGATACGCCAGGTCACGCCGCGTTTACATCAATGCGTGCACGTGGTGCAAAAGCAACGGATATCGTAATCCTTGTTGTTGCTGCGGATGATGGTGTAATGCCACAAACTAAAGAAGCGGTTCAGCACGCCCGTGCTGCTGGCGTTCCTTTAATTATCGCAGTAAATAAGATGGATAAAGAAGGTATCGACCCAGATCGCGTTAAGAATGAGCTAGCTCAACTTGATGTAATCCCTGAAGAGTGGGGCGGTGATACGCAGTTTGTACATATCTCTGCAAAAACAGGTTTAGGTATTGATGACCTACTTGAAGCAGTCCTAATGCAAGCAGAGCTTCTTGAGCTTACTGCGCCTGCAGAAGGTATGGCGGCGGGCGTTGTAATCGAATCACGTCTTGATAAAGGTCGTGGTCCAGTTGCATCAGTTCTTGTACAATCAGGTACACTGAATCAAGGTGATATCGTACTGTGTGGTCTTGAATATGGCCGTGTACGTGCGATGAAAGATGAGAACGGTAAAGACATCAAGTCTGCGGGTCCATCTATCCCAGTTGAGATTTTAGGTCTCTCTGGTATCCCTGCTGCGGGTGACGAAGCAACAGTAGTTAAAGATGAGCGTAAAGCGCGTGAAGTCGCACTTTACCGTCAAGGTAAGTTCCGTGAAGTGAAGCTTGCTCGTCAACAAAAAGCGAAGCTTGAAAACATGTTTACGAACATGGCTGAAGGCGATGTATCTGAAGTTAATATCGTTCTTAAAGCTGACGTACAAGGTTCAATCGAAGCAATCGCTGATTCATTAACTAAGCTTTCTACTGATGAAGTTAAAGTGAAGATTGTTGGTTCAGGTGTAGGTGGTATCACTGAAACTGATGCAACGCTTGCAGCGGCGTCAAACGCAATCGTTGTTGGCTTTAACGTACGTGCTGATGCATCAGCTCGTAAAGTAATTGAGTCAGAAAACCTAGACTTACGTTACTACAGCGTAATCTACAGCCTGATTGAAGAAGTTAAACAAGCGATGTCAGGTATGCTTGCACCAGAATTCAAGCAAGAGATCATTGGTCTTGCTGAAGTTCGTGACGTGTTCAAGTCACCTAAGATTGGTGCAATCGCAGGTTGTATGGTTACTGAAGGTATCGTTAAGCGTAGCGCGCCTATCCGTGTACTTCGTGATAACGTGGTTATCTATGAAGGTGAACTTGAGTCACTGCGTCGCTTTAAAGACGACGTTGCTGAGGTTCGTAACGGTATGGAATGTGGTATCGGCGTTAAGAACTACAACGATGTTAAAGTTGGCGACCAAATCGAGGTATTCGAGACGGTTGAAGTACAACGTTCACTTTAATTTCGTTTAAGTTATTGCTTTAAATGGGGGCCTAGCCCCCATTTGTGTATTCGTAATTAAATTAACTTATTCTTTAACATCAATAAGTTATTATTTTAGAGTGAAATGAAATGAGAGAATTTTCTCGCACAGATCGTGTTGCTCAGCAAATTCAAAAAGAGATTGCTGTTATTCTTCAACGCGAAATCAAAGATCCTCGCCTAGGCATGGTGACAGTGTCTGCGGTTGAGGTATCTCGCGACTTATCTTACGCAAAAGTATTTATCACAGTGTTTAATACTGATGATGAAGATAAAGCCAAGCAAAGTGCTAAAATCTTAAATGAAGCAACGGGTTATATTCGTTCTTTATTAGGTAAACGCATTCGTGCGCGCATCATGCCTGAGTTACGGTTTGTAATCGATAACTCGCTTATGGAAGGTATGCGTATTTCAAACTTGGTTGATTCTGTTATTCGTGAAGACAATGCCAAGCATGTAGACGAAGATGACAGCGAAGAAGGCACTAAAGACTAATGGCTAGACGCACTAAAGGTCGTGCTATTGACGGCATTTTATTACTTAATAAGCCGCAAGGTATTTCATCAAACAAAGCGTTGCAGCAAGCAAAGGGAATTTACTTTGCTCAAAAAGCGGGCCATACCGGTGCGCTTGATCCGCTCGCGACGGGGATGCTGCCTATTTGTTTTGGTGAAGCGACTAAGTTTACCCAGTTTTTGCTAGATACCGATAAAACTTATGTCGTTCGTGCCAAGCTAGGTGAGCGAACTACAACGTCTGATTCAGATGGTGAAGTGGTTGAAACGCGTGAAGTCTCGGTAACACCTGAGCAATTAGCTGAGCAAATTGCCAGTTTCTTAGGTGAGTCGGATCAATATCCTTCGATGTACTCTGCGCTTAAATACCAAGGTCAGCCTTTGTATAAATATGCCCGCGAAGGCATTGAAGTGCCGCGAAAGTGTCGAAAAATTAATGTATTTAGTTTAACGCTTGATGAGTTCGATGAAGCGAATAACGAAGTACAAATGACGGCACATGTGTCTAAAGGCACTTATATTCGTACTATTGTTGACGACTTAGGTGAAAAGCTTGGCTGTGGTGCGCATGTGATCATGTTACATCGCAGTGCAGTTGGCCATTATCCAAGTGAGAAAATGGTCACTCTTGAACAACTTGAAGAAAAGTTACAACAAGCAAAAGCAGATGATGTTGCGCCTTCAAGCTACCTCGATGAACTCCTACTGCCAATGGATACTGCTTTGGTTGACCTACCTGTGATTGAAATTACACACGAGCAGGGCGTGGCATTTAGTCATGGTCAAACTGTAGTGATTGGTAAGCCTGTACCAGATGGTGCGGTAAAAGTAATGGCTGATGGGGTATTCATTGGTACCGGTGAGCGCCATAAAGATGGTCACTTAAAATCAAAGCGCGGTTTATCAAATCAACTGCCTGAGTAAAGATTACCTTGTAGTTATTAGCAAAGCTGGGTAGAATACGCCCGCTCAATCGTTTTGGCTGAATTAGTGATCGGCTAAAACACAATTTAAATTAATTTTTGGAGTTACTATGTCACTAAGCAATCAAGAAAAAGTTGAAATCATCGCTAAATTTGCACGCGCTGAAGGCGACACTGGTTCACCTGAAGTACAAGTTGCACTTCTTACTTTCGATATCAACAAGCTTCAAGGTCACTTTGCTAGCCACAAGCACGACTTCCACTCACGTCGTGGTCTTCTTCGCAAAGTAAGCCAACGCCGTAAACTGCTTGATTACCTTAAAGGTAAAGACATTGCACGTTACACTGCGTTAATCCAAGAGCTTGGCCTACGTCGCTAAGAACTAGATTACGAGAAAAGGGGCTATTTAGCCCCTTTTTTTGTGCGCGTATGAAAGGTATACTAGCGCACACCTAGGGAGTGGATGCTTCCTAGATATCAAAAACATCATTGCCAATTGTAGTACTTAATTGATTTTGCACAAGTTCAATTAAGTACTGTAATTGGTACTTTGATGGACTATTTTTACCAATTCGGAGCGCTGCTCTGAGTTGCTTTTACATTTAAAGGATATTTTTAAGTGCAAGCAATTATTAAAGAATTTCAACTAGGTCAACATACTGTGACTCTAGAAACAGGTGCTATAGCACGTCAAGCTGACGGCGCAGTACTAGCAAGCATTGGCGATACTTCAGTATTAGTTACTGTAGTTGGTAAGCGTGATGCACAACCAGGTCAAGACTTCTTCCCACTAACAGTTAACTACCAAGAGCGTATGTACGCTGCGGGTCGTATCCCTGGTGGTTTCCTTAAGCGTGAAGGTCGTCCTAACGATGGCGAAACGCTTATTGCTCGTCTAATCGACCGTCCAATCCGTCCTCTTTTCCCTGACGGTTTTGTAAACGAAGTACAAGTAATCGCGACAGTTGTTTCTGTTAACCCAGAAATCCAACCTGATATGGTTGCTATGATTGGTACGTCAGCAGCACTTGCTATCTCTGGTATTCCATTCAATGGTCCTATCGGTGCATCACGTGTTGGTTTTATCAACGGTGAATACGTACTTAACCCAACACTTGCTGAACTTGAAGAAAGCCAATTAGACCTAGTTGTTGCTGGTACTGATAACGCAGTACTTATGGTTGAATCAGAAGCTGAAACACTATCTGAAGACGTCATGCTAGGTGCGGTTGTTTATGGTCATGAGCAATCTCAAGCTATCATCAACGCAATCAACGAATTCAAAGCAGAAGCAGGTAAACCTGCTTGGGATTGGACAGCACCAGAGAAAAACATCACTCTTGCTGAGAAAATCTCTGCAATCGCTGCTGACAAAGTAGGTGAAGCATACCGCATCACTGACAAAGTAGCGCGTAAAGAAGCATTAGGTGTAGCGAAAGAAGAAGTAGTTGCTACATTAACTGCTAACCTTGCTGAAGGCGAAGAGCTAGATACGCAAGAAGTTGGCAAGCTATTCGGTTCTTTAGAGAAAGAAATCGTTCGTGGCCGTATCATCGCTGGTGAAAAACGTATCGATGGTCGTGAACCAGATATGGTTCGTGCACTAGACGTAATGACAGGTGTGTTACCGCGTACTCACGGTTCAGCAATCTTCACCCGTGGTGAGACACAAGCACTTGTGACTGCAACATTGGGTACAGAGCGTGATTCACAGTTAATCGACGATTTAACTGGTACTAACAAAAATCACTTCATGCTTCACTACAACTTTCCTCCGTTCTGCGTAGGTGAAACTGGTTTTGTAGGCTCACCTAAGCGTCGTGAAATTGGTCACGGTAACCTAGCTAAGCGTGGTATCTCAGCGGTACTACCTACGCTTACTGACTTCCCATACTCAATCCGTGTTGTTTCAGAAATCACTGAATCAAATGGTTCATCGTCTATGGCATCAGTATGTGGTACGTCATTAGCGCTTATGAATGCCGGTGTACCAATTAAAGCATCTGTTGCTGGTATTGCGATGGGTCTAGTTAAAGAAGGCGAAGATTTCGTTGTTCTTTCTGATATATTAGGTGATGAAGATCACTTAGGTGACATGGACTTTAAAGTAGCGGGTACTTCAAACGGTATCACAGCACTACAAATGGATATCAAAATTGAAGGTATCACTAAAGAAATCATGCAAATCGCGCTTAAACAAGCGAAAGCAGCACGTCTACACATATTAGGTGTTATGGACGAAGCGATTTCAGCTCCTTCTGAAGAGTTATCTCAGTTCGCACCACGCATCTACACAATGCAAATTCCTGCGAAGAAAATTGCTGAAGTTATTGGTAAGGGTGGCGCAACTATTCGTCAACTTACTGAAGAAACTGGCACGACGATTGAAATCGAAGATGACGGTACAATCAAAATCGCTGCAACTGACGGCATAAGCGCAAACGATGCTATCAAGCGTATCGAGCAATTAACTGCAGAGCTAGAAGTAGGGACCATCTACACAGGTAAAGTGGTACGTATTGTTGATTTTGGTGCGTTCGTTAATATCCTTCCGGGTAAAGACGGTCTAGTGCACATTTCACAAATCAGCACAGAGCGTGTTAACAACGTAACTGATCACCTAAGCGAAGGCCAAGAAGTACAAGTAAAAGTTCTTGAAGTTGATCGCCAAGGTCGTGTACGTTTAAGCATTAAAGAAGCGATGGAACCAGCTGCTGAAGAAAAAGCAGAAGAGCCAAAAGACGCTGAATAATGATTGATTGACCAGTAATTTACTGGATATCAGAAAAAGGGGCTGTTTAGCCCCTTTTTTTATGCTTTAATGAAACCTATTAGCTTCGACTTTGTCTACAGAGCATTCTTCAGGTATTAAGGATTTTAATGAATTTTAAACACTTAGCATTGACCGCCGTGGCTCTTTTTTCTTTAAGTGCATGTCAAACAACGTCACAACCTGAGTCTTTGCCTATTGTTAATGTGCCATTCACAGCGCCGTTGGCTTCTGATTTTCGCAATGAAATTACGATTGCACGCTATTCAGAGTTATTAAATAGAACGGATCTAAGCCCAGAGCAGCAAGCAAAACTATATTACGATCGCGGTGTGCTATTTGATAGCTTAGGGATGTCAACATTGGCACGAATAGACTTTAATCGTGCTATAAAGCTTAAACCAGATCTTGCTGAAGTCTATAATTTTTTAGGTATTCATCACACACTTATGCAGCAATACGAACAAGCGTATGAGTTTTTCGATTCAGCCTTAGAGTTAGATGAGCAGCATGAATATGCCTATTTAAACCGCGGTATTGCGCTTTATTATGGCGAACGTCCATTACTGGCTGCGGATGATTTACAACAGTTTCTAAATCGAGCGCCGAGTGATCCTTATCGTGTGCTTTGGTTGTATCTCGCTCAAGCAGAAGCAAATAAAGAGCAAGCGTTGCTTGATCTTAAAGCGAATGCACAAGGGGTTGATGAATCACAATGGGGTTATCAACTTCTAGCACTTTATTTGGGCGATATTAGCGAATTTGAGTTTTTATCTGGCATTATCGAAGGCGTAACGTCAGAACAAGAGTATGCTCATCGTTTATGTGAAGCCTACTTTTATTTAGCTAAATTACATCAAGCTGCTGGTGATAGCTACCTCGCTGCTGATTACTTTAGATTAGCCCTTTCTACAAATGTGCATGAGTTTGTTGAATATAAATACGCACGTTTAGAGCTTGAGTTAATGGCTGGTGAAGACGCGAGCTAATCAGTACCTGTTAGTAGGGTTATTACTGAGTTTGTCTGGACTCTCAAGCTCAGTATCCTACTTTTCACCGTCTTATCTTTATTATATTGGCAAAACACCTTCCCAAACTGCTGCTATTTACTATTTAGCACCTCATGTTGTTAATACGCAATTAGCTAGACTCAGTACTTCACAACTTCGTCATTTGGCTGAGCTTGATAATACCGATGCCAAATATCAGCTAGCTTTGCGTTTTTTACAGCAAGGTAATGTTTCTGCGGCGCAATTGTGGTGGCAAACCCAGTTTGACTTCTTTGACTTGCAACAGCAGCAAAACCTCGCTAAGCAATTAGTAATAAACGAGCAGTGGAATGCTCTGGAGTCATTATGGAAGACAAATCGATTACCCGATGGTGACGCTAAGCAAACATGGCTTTTACAACAAAGCATG
Source organism: Pseudoalteromonas sp. CF6-2 (assembly GCF_021729425.1). Lineage (NCBI taxonomy): Bacteria > Pseudomonadati > Pseudomonadota > Gammaproteobacteria > Alteromonadales > Pseudoalteromonadaceae > Pseudoalteromonas > Pseudoalteromonas sp. CF6-2. The sequence goes on along the minus strand of NZ_CP091442.1, from coordinate 2,412,193 downwards.
CCTACTATTAAAATAACAAGCGAGTATGCCAATTTACATAATTTTGCCTTGTCGTTAGACGCTGTTACAACAAATCCAACATGCCATTTTAATGTGTTAATGATGGCGGATCATAAAAGTGGTATTGCTGCTTTACAATCTTTTAAAGGCCAATATCAGTCTAATCCAGAGCCTGCCATGAATAGCTTTTGTTTTAGCGATGTTGTTTATGTAGGCAACCAATATCGCTGCGAGGAAAATAATAACGCATTGCAATGTGACTGGAGAGAAGCAAAGAACCACACATGGCCAGCTGGTTTTGACTTTATTGTCATGATGTCGAAAGAGGGGAGTGCAAACGTACAAGGTGGTATTATGCATATTAATTCATCCCAATCATATGCAGTATTTCTACATGAGCTAATGCACTTTAATGGTTTTGAGGATGAATACCCATTGCCAGAACAAAAACAGCAATGGTTGTGCCAGCAAGAAGGGCTAGTGGCGCCTAATTTATTTATTGCAAGTAACAGTTTGCCGCCAAAAGGATGGCAGAAAAGTGTGGCTTGCAAAAACCAAATGGCTTATAAACCCAGTCTTCATTGGTCAATAATGCAATACCAAAAGGTGGGATTATCTGAACAATATCGCCAACTTTGGTTAAAACAAATTAACTCCCCCTTAACAAAGCTAGTAAGGTACACTGATTATTTTGCCTTTATTGGTGTAAAGCCTGTAATAACAACAGCTTTAAGCTCTAAAGAATTTTCTGACTAATCGCTTATTTATTGCTATTTTAATACGTAAAGTGGTTAAAAGTTGGCCGAATAGGTGTGTCTCCTATAGACAAAATAGCACCCAATCAGTATAACTATACGCATTGTAAGCTTTTTTTGAAGCCAACTTTTAACCATCCAAATGAACAGTACGCAACTAATTATAACTAGCAGCGGTATTGATATTCTTATGACACTAAAAGGCTCCTTATTATGACTTTGCTCTGGATACCCCTGTTATCCTTGATTGGCAGTGTTATTTCATCCTGCACTTCAAAACTAACACGTAATCAAAGCACTGCTTTGACCATGTTAGCGCCTTTGATTGCTCTTGGAATCGTATTTTCCTATACACCAGCCGTTTTTTCTGGTGAAACTATCCGCTATACAGCAGATTGGATCCCACTGTTGAATATGCAAGTCTCATTTCGACTTGACGGGTTAAGTTTATTATTCCTTTATATGATTTTGGGTATTGGTACTCTAGTCATTTTCTATGCACGCTATTACTTAAGTAATAACGACTCACTGCCCAAGTTATATTGTTACCTTATGCTATTTATGACGGCCATGGTTGGCATTGTGATGTCTAACAATGTCATTCAACTATGGCTATTTTGGGAATTAACAAGTATTAGCTCGTTTTTATTAATTAGTTATTGGTGGCATAAGTCAGAAGCACGAAAAGGTGCAAGAATGGCGCTAGCAATTACGGGGGCGGGCGGTCTTGCGTTATTAGCGGGTTTACTTTTAATTGGTGATATTGTTGGTAGCTATAACCTTGATGTCATTCTTGCTAGTAAAGCATTAATTCAATCACACGACTTATATGAAGTGGGTCTGGTACTTATATTATTAGGTGCATTTACTAAGTCTGCGCAGTTTCCTTTTCATTTCTGGCTACCTCATGCTATGGCTGCACCGACACCCGTTAGTGCATACTTACACTCAGCAACCATGGTTAAAGCCGGTATATTTTTACTTGCGCGATTCTATCCTGCACTATCAGGTACTGATACGTGGTTTATTTTAGTCGCGATGACAGGTTTATCGACTTTACTTGTTGGTGCTTACATTGCGTTATTTAAACATGACTTAAAGGGACTGCTTGCTTACTCTACTATCAGTCACTTAGGTCTAATCACATTGCTGTTAGGTTTAGATACCGAACTTGCAACTGTGGCAGCTATTTTCCACATTATTAATCACGCGATATTTAAAGCGTCATTGTTTATGGCGACGGGTATTATTGACCATGAAACTGGCACCCGTGATATGCGTAAGTTAAATGGTATGTGGCGTTTTATGCCATATACAGCAACTCTTGCTATGGTGGCCGCCGCTTCTATGGCAGGGGTGCCTCTGTTAAATGGTTTCTTATCAAAAGAAATGTTTTTTGCTGAAACCTTGCACCAGCAGGTACTGGGTTCTATGTCTTGGCTTATTCCTGTATTAGCGACTTTAGCGGGTGCCTTGTCTGTAGCGTACTCAGCACGCTTTATACATGATGTTTTCTTCAATGGTGACCCGATTGATTTACCAAAAGAGCCCCATGAACCGCCGCGCTACATGCGCGTACCTATCGAAATTTTAGTGGTATTGTGTTTATTGGTCGGTATGTTCCCTCACTTTGCCGTCAGTGATATTTTGGCCTCAGCATCCTACGCTGTGCTGGGGGATGCTGCACCCGATTATAAATTATCTGTTTGGCATGGATTTAACTTACCTCTATTAATGAGCTTTATTGCAACCTGCTGCGGAATACTGATTTATGTACAGCGTAAGTATTTGTTCCAGTTCCAAGCATCATTGCCAACAATCAGTGCGAAAAAAGGTTTTGAGGGGGGGTTATACCGTGTGATCAAGTGGTCACAAGAGAAGATAAATCATATCGAAAATGGCTCGTTGCAACGCTACGCTTTTGTCATGATTACGGTTGTTTTACTGTGCGCTGGATGGCCTTTGTTTGAAATGCGTCAACTTGCTGGTGCCAGTGAGCTAACGCCTATTGATTTTCATAATGCCATTGGTGCTGGTTTGTTGATTATTGGTGCATTAGCAACCGTATTTTGGCATCGTTCACGGATGATATCTTTAATCATGATTTCAATCGTAGGCCTGATGGTGTCCGTTGCCTTTACTCGCTTTTCTGCGCCAGATTTAGCACTGACACAGCTTACGGTTGAAGTAGTCACTGTGATGCTACTGATGCTAGCACTATTCTTCTTACCACAGCGTACTCCAAAAGAGTCAAGCTCATTACGTATTTTACGTGATCTGGGGATTTCGTCGGCTATAGGTGTGGTTGTGGCGAGTATTTGTTATGCGCTATTAACAAGACCACTTGAGTCAATTTCTGACTTCTTTGTTGCCAATGCTAAAACTGGCGGTGGTGGTACAAACGTGGTGAACGTTATTCTAGTCGACTTTAGGGGCTTTGATACCTTAGGTGAAATCACCGTTTTAGGTATAGCCGCGTTAGGTATTTATAAATTGCTTATCAATTTACCTTTATTTATGCCTGCAAGTGATAGTGAAGGGCGTCCGTGGGCGCGGGAGCGTTATCCAATTCTTCTTGCAAGTATTTCACAAAGCTTATTACCTTTGGCATTGTTAGTTTCTGCATATATCTTTTTACGAGGCCACAATTTACCAGGCGGTGGATTTATCGCAGGCTTAGTCACAGCCATTGCATTTATACTACAGTACATGGCGAATGGCTCTAATTGGATAGCAGAGCGGTTTGATGTGAATTACCGTAAGATTATCGCATCGGGCATTGCTATCGCTTTATTCACAGGTGTTGGAAGCTGGGCATTTGGTCGTCCATTCTTAACAACGTGGTTTGATTATTTTGATATACCGTTAGTTGGCAAAACAGAACTTGCCAGTGCTATCGTATTTGATTTAGGTGTGTATTTAACTGTTGTAGGTGCAACGCTGATGATTTTAGCTAGTTTAGGAAAACTAACGGCTAATACACCCAAGCAAGAGGTAAATATTTAATGGAAGTATTGTACGCATCATGCGTGGGCGTGCTGGTTGCATGCGGCATTTATTTAATTTTAAGAGCGCGAACCTTTCCGGTCGTGTTAGGTTTAACCATGCTGTCTTATGCGGTAAACCTATTCTTGTTTTCATCAGGGCGATTAACAATTAATAAAGCAGCGGTTTTGGGCAGTGCCAGTGAGTATGCAGATCCACTCCCTCAAGCTTTAGTGTTAACGGCTATTGTAATCGGTTTTGCAATGACCGCTTTTGTCGTTATTTTGTCAATTCGTGGTCGTGCCGATTTGGGTAATGATCATGTTGATGGACATTTAGTTAAGTCTTCAAAGGAGCGAAAATGATTCAGCATTTGGCTTCTTTACCTATCTTAATTCCCATGCTGACAGGCATTATTTTACTCATGCCTCCATGCGGTAAGAATCTTCATATTCGCCGTGTGATGTCGGTATTAATGTCGATTATAACCCTTGCCGTTAGTGCATTTTTACTACTTCATGTAAATAGTACGGCACCCATGGTATATGCCATCGGTGACTGGTCGGCTCCTTTTGGTATTGTATTGGTTGCAGATAGACTAGCGACTTTGCTGGTAGTGCTGACCAGCTTACTTGGTGCGGTTGTTGTGCTATATAGCTGCGCAGGTGATGATAAAAAAGGAAGCTTCTTTCATCCTCTTGTTCATTTCTTAATTTTAGGTGTGAACGGTGCATTTTTAACTGGGGATGTATTTAACCTATTCGTATTTTTTGAAGTGCTGCTAATCGCATCTTATTCATTATTGATGCATGGCGGGGACAAGCACAGCACCCGTGCAGCTCTACAGTATGTGATTCTTAACCTGATTGGCTCGAGTGTATTTCTTATTGCGCTTGGTGTTTTATATGGCGTAGTGGGTACCTTAAATATTGCTGATTTAGCCCAGAAAGTACCTCAGTTAACAGGTGATGATGTTTATTTAGCTAAAATAGGGGGGTTACTACTCATTGTAGTTTTCGCCCTTAAAGGAGCGTTGTTACCGCTACATTTGTGGTTGCCTAATACCTACGCAAGTGCCACCCCAGTTGTAGCCGCTTTATTTGCGATCATGACTAAGGTGGGTGTGTATGCCATGCTTCGTGTGTACACCGTCATCTTTGGTGATAACGCGGGTGAGCTTGCACACATGGCACAACCTTGGTTATGGGGGCTTGCATTAGCGACCATCATTCTGGGGTCGATAGGCGTTCTTGCAAGCCAAGATTTTAGAAAGCTCATTGCAAACTTAGTGATCGTATCAGTGGGTACATTGGTTGCGTTAGTCGCTATTCAGAATGTAGCGGCGACTGCGGCGTTACTTTACTACTTAGTTCATTCAACGATTGTTTGTGCTGTGCTCTTTTTACTGGCTGATTTGATTGCGCATCAGCGTGGAAAAGTGGCCGATCGCCTTGTTGCAGGGCGTGCTGTGGCACAACCTTTTTTATTAGGAATTAGCTTTGTAATTGCTGCCTTAACAGTAGTAGGCATGCCTCCACTGTCTGGTTTTGTAGGTAAAATTTGGATTCTAAAAAGTACCTTAGATAGTGAGAAGGGCATGGTGTTTTGGCCAATTTACTTACTTTCAAGTTTAGCCTTATTGGTTGCTATTTCTCGTGCTGGCACAAGCCTTTTTTGGGACCGAAAATTCAAAGAAAGTGAAGCTGTTGAAGGTATAAAGGCACACCCATTAAAAGTCACGGCGATGTTACTATTGTTAGTTTGCTCTCCTTTGATGGTTATTTTTGCCGGTCCAATTTCAGATTTTATGCTTGCGACATCTGAGCAATTGTTCGATATCAACACCAGTATTAATAATGTACTACAGGGAGGCCGCTAAATGCGTTTAGAAGCCCGTTTTCGTTGGCTACCCACTCCGTTTCGCAGTGTTTTACTCTTCGTCGTGTGGTTGTTGCTCAACAATAGTGTGTCGCCTGGGCATCTACTGCTTGCAGCCCTTTTTGCGATCACAATTCCATGGATCACCTTTCCATTTCGGGATCCACAGCCGTTAATTGTTCGACCTGGCCTTGCAATTAGGCATTTACTGTTAGTCTTGTACGATATTGTAACGGCTAACTTGCAGGTTGCCTTACTGATCCTTGGGCCAACTAAAAGGCTACGCCCTGGCTTTGTTAAGGTGCCACTTGATTTAAGTCATGATATGCCCATTACGATATTAGCAAGTACAGTATCTTTAACGCCGGGTACGGTCAGTGCTGAGGTGTATCCCATTCCAGAGTCGCTTGCAGAAGGTGAAGAAATTGAGCAACGTTATTTGCTAATTCATGTGCTGGATTTAGCAGATGAAGCTGAACTTATTAATAAGATTAAACAGCGTTACGAAGCCCCGCTTAAGGAGATTTTCCGATGTTAGATACGGTATTCCTCATTGTGTATGGGATGATTGCCATTTCACTTTTATTGAATTTATGGCGTCTTATTATTGGGCCTTCAGTGCCAGATCGCATTTTAGCGCTTGATACCATGTTTATAAATACCATTGCATTAATCATTCTTTACGGTATGAGCATGGATACAGATTTATATTTTGAAGCGGCTTTATTAATTGCGATGCTTGGCTTTGTGAGTACGGTAGCAGTATGTAAATACTTGCTACGCGGCGATATTATTGAATAAGGTAACAAATGATGAGTGAATGGGTTGTTTCAATCTTATTGTTAATTGGTGGTTGCTTTATTCTGATAGGCTCAATCGGTTTGGTTAAAATGCCTGATTTTTTTATGCGCCTGCATGGGCCCACCAAAGCGACGACACTGGGTATGGCTTCACTGTTAATAGCGGCGATGGTTTATTTTACTTTCACACACGATGGTGTAAGTGTAAAAGAAATTCTTATTTCTATCTTTTTGCTCATTACAGCACCTATCAGTGGTTACATGCTGATTAAATCGGCTATTCACCATAAATTGCGTGCAAAAGAGGGCACCAAAGGCCAAGACAACATCGAAGAAGATTAGTCTGTAGTATTTATCAATATGTGATCTGCGCTCTTGGCTTTTATTGCACGGGCAGATCGCATAGAATGCCCCGTCATTTAGCACACTAGGTAAATAGATCATTATGCGAGTAGCACTTGGAGTAGAATACAACGGCGCCCGTTACAGTGGTTGGCAACGTCAATCACACGTCAACAGCGTACAGCAAGAAGTAGAAACAGCGTTGTCGCGTATTTGTAATCATCCTGTTGAGATTGTTTGTGCGGGTCGCACGGACGCAGGCGTTCATGGTACAGGCCAAGTTGTGCACTTTGATACTCATGCTGAACGCGAAATGGTGGCGTTTACGATGGGAATGAATACCCTATTACCAAAAGATATTTCTATTCGTTTTGCTAAGCCTGTTTCTGAAGATTTTCACGCACGTTTTAGTGCGACAGCACGCCGTTATCGTTATGTAATCTATAATTATACCTATCGCGGTGCCATTATGAGTGAAGGCGTTACTCATTTTCATCACCCATTAGACGAAACTAAAATGCAACAAGCCTGTCAGTATTTAATAGGTGAACACGACTTTACATCGTTCAGAGCACTGCATTGCCAAGCAAATACAGCAAATCGTACTATTCACCATTTGTCGGTAAAACGCCAAGGTGATTATGTGATCATTGATATTAAAGCCAATGCGTTTTTACATCACATGGTACGTAATATTACTGGTTGCTTGATGGACATTGGTTTACATAAGCATGAACCTGTTTGGTTAAAAGAGTTACTTGATTTAAAAGAGAGAGCCAAAGCCAGTGCGACAGCTAAAGCTGCGGGTCTTTATCTAGTGGATGTGGATTACCCTGAGCAGTTTGAGATCCCTAAAACACCATTAGGGCCTTTGTTTTTACCTGATTCAGACAGTTAACACTTGGTAGTACACTACTAAGACCAGTTTTTTATATCGTCTGCGGGTAATTCATGTTTTAATTGAAAAAATCTGTCTGTTTATTGGTTGTCAGAAATACCAATCAGTATTTCCAATTAAGCAGACTGCGACACAGAACAGTATTAAGAGAGTTGCAAATGAGTTGGTTAGAAAAAATCTTACCTAAAACGACTAAATCGTCAGGCCGAAAAGAAATCCCAGAAGGGGTTTGGGCAAAGTGTACAGACTGTGATTCAATTTTATATAAAGCAGAATTAGAAAAGTCACTTAACGTATGTCCAAAATGTGATCACCATATGCGTTTAAGTGGCCGTAAACGTCTTGAAAACTTTTTAGATGACGCTGATCGTCAAGAAATTGGTGCAGAGCACGAACCAAAAGACGTATTAAAGTTTAAAGATTCTAAAAAATACTCTGACCGTATTACCCAAGCACAAAAAGCAAGCGGCGAAAAAGACGCACTTGTGGCAATGAAAGGTCGCCTAAAAGGTATTCCTGTTGCTGCTGTTGCTTTTGAGTTCTCGTTCATGGGTGGCTCTATGGCGTCAGTAGTCGGAGCTCGTTTTGTTGAAGCTGTAGATCAATGTTTAGAGCATAATATGCCACTTATTTGTTTTTCAGCATCAGGCGGTGCCCGTATGCAAGAAGCACTTATGTCATTGATGCAAATGGCAAAAACAAGTGCTGCACTGGCGAAAATGAGCGAAAAAGGCTTACCGTTTATCTCAGTATTAACCGACCCAACAATGGGTGGTGTATCTGCGTCACTGGCAATGCTTGGTGATGTAAACGTTGCTGAACCAAAAGCACTTATTGGCTTTGCCGGCCCTCGTGTAATCGAGCAAACAGTCCGTGAAACTCTGCCTGAAGGTTTCCAACGCAGTGAGTTTTTGCTAGAGCACGGTGCAATCGACATGATTGTTGACCGTCGTGAAATGCGTGACACCCTTGCGCGTATCTTAGCGAAATTTATGAACTTGCCTTCTACTGAACAAGAGCATAGAGTAGCGTAAATTTCAGCTTAACTGATTAATCGCTATGACAGAAATCCTTCCTAGCCAATCATCAAGCCTTGATGATTGGCTTTGTTATTTAGAAAGTGTTCACCCTGCCAATATCGAGATGGGTCTAGAGCGCGTTGCTCGCGTTGCAAACCAAATTGGCTTACTCGATACACCGAGCAAAATAATCTTAATTGCAGGTACCAATGGTAAAGGCACCACAGCGCGTTGCCTAGAAAGCCTATTACTAGCACAAGGTTTTAGTGTGGGTACATATGCTTCTCCACACCTAATTCGTTACAACGAACGCGTACGTATTAATGGCCAAGAGCTTGATGACCAATTCCATGTTGATGCTTTCGATATGCTGGAAAAGGGCCGTGGTGAGACGCCACTGACGTATTTTGAGTACGGTACGTTAGGTGCACTGGCAATTTTTAAACGACACGCTGTTGATTATGTATTGTTAGAAGTGGGTTTAGGTGGCCGCTATGATGCGACGAATATTGTCACACCACATGCGTGTGTGATCACAACTATCGATCTAGACCATAAAGAATACCTAGGTGATACACGCGAGCTTGTTGGCTACGATAAAGCAGGTATTTTCCGACCTCACATCCCCGCAATTGTGGGTGACTTAGAGATTCCGCATACAGTAACTGATTACGGTAATGAAATTGATGCTGATATGGTGTTATCTGGCCGTGATTTTAAATTCACTGAAGACAGTGAAGGTTTTAATTGGCAGTACAAAGGTAAAGATTGGCGCTTAGCTAAACCTGCGATCCCTTGTCAAAATGCTGCCACTGCGTTGACCTTATTGGCTAAACTTGACTTACTACCTAGTGAGCAACAAGTACGTGATTGTTTAGCTAATTTAACAGTTGAAGGACGTTTTCAGCAGCTAAATGAACAGCCACTTATTTTTACCGATGTGGCACATAACCCTGAATCGGCCCGTTATTTGGCGCGTAAATTAAGCGTGTATAAAGATCAAGGGTTTAAAATTCATGCATTAGTCGCTATGCTTGCAGATAAAGATAAAGTAGCAGCAATGTCAGCCGTGGCGGATGTTGTTCATGAGTGGTCGTTAGCCAGTTTAGATTGTTTTCGCGGCGATAAGGTTGAAAACCTTGCAAAGGCATTGGCTGAAACGACATCAACAGCGCCTAGTACGCAATATGACAGTGTTGAAACTGCGCTAGACACACTATTACCAAATGTAGACAATAACACCTTAGTAATTGTGTTTGGCTCATTTATAACCGTGGCTGCAGCAATCAGCTATTTTAAAAAATAGAGAGGAATTCGGTGAACGCAGGGTTTATTAATCGCTTAGTAGGGACCACCATAGTGGTTGTGGCGGCTATTGTCTTTATTCCAAATATTTTGGATGGAGAGAAAGTTCACTATACAGAAGGTTTTAAAGCAATTCCTGAACGCCCTGAGTTCACAACGATTGACTTACAAGATGAAATTGATAGTAAAGTTGCCTCTGCAGAGCAGCCTGCTGAAATACCTGTCGAAAGTGCACAAGCGAATGATGCTGAGCTTACAGCAGAGCAAACTGAGCAATTTGATGATGCACCTAAAATGGTTGAAGCATCAACTCAAGATTCTGTTGAAGTTGTTAAAGCAGCCAAGCCAGTAGTAAAAACATCGGAGCCTGCCCGTAAGCCAGAAGAAAACCTCACGCAAATGGCTTATGTAATCCAATTAGGTAGTTTCTCACATGCGCCTAATGTAAAGTCGTTACTTGAAAAGCTCAAAGCGAATGGCTTTAAAACCTTTACTCGTCCAATCAAAACCCCGAACGGAACACTGACAAAAGTCTTTGTAGGTCCTTCACTTAGCAAGAAAGAGTTAGAAAGTAAGCTTGTTGAGTTAAAGCAGTTAACCAAGTTAAACGGCAAAGTTACTCAGTTTGAAATTACAAAATGATCTGGCAATTCCTCCGCTTGTCTTATAGAATGCGCCCCAAATTAACGACTAGTTGGTTCTTATGATCTGGGTTGATTACGCCATACTTGGCATTATTGCACTATCCACTATCATCGGCTTAATACGTGGCTTCGTAAAAGAAGCAATGTCATTAGCTGTATGGGCTGGCGCATTTATCATCTCTAGTTTGTTTTACCAATATTTAGCTTCCTTCCTAACAAGTATTTCAGAACCCCTTTTAAGAAATGCAGCCGCAATAGCCATATTATTCTTTGCGACACTCCTGTTGGGTGGATTACTAAACTATATTTTAGGTGAGCTTGTACAACGTACTGGTTTATCTGGCACCGACCGTGTATTCGGCATAGTGTTTGGTGCTCTTCGTGGCGTGTTGGTCGTAAGCGCGTTACTCTTCTTTCTTGATGCTTTTACCGGTGCACCTAATACGCACTGGTGGGGTAACTCTATTTTGATTCCAGAATTTGGCTTTGTTGTTGAGTGGTTTTTTTCGTACCTCGAAAACAACTCGAGCTTTTTAAATTCGGTAAACCGTTAATCGGCGAGGATAAATTTAATGTGTGGTATCGTTGGCATAGTCGGAACTTCTCCTGTTAATCAGGCGCTGTATGATGGCTTAACTGTTTTGCAACACCGCGGTCAAGATGCAGCTGGCATCATTACCATTGAAAATAATACGTTTAGCTTACGTAAAGCCAACGGCCTTGTGAAAGATGTGTTTCATACCCGTCACATGAAACGCCTTCAAGGTACGATTGGTATTGGTCATGTTCGCTATCCGACAGCTGGATCTTCTAGCTCGTCGGAAGCGCAACCTTTCTATGTTAACTCACCGTTTGGTATTGCACTTGCGCACAATGGTAATTTAACAAACGCAGAAGCATTAAAAGAGCAATTATTTTCAGAAGCTCGCCGTCATGTTAATACAACATCTGACTCTGAAATATTACTTAATATCATGGCGCATGAGTTAAGTAAGTCTAATAAACTTAAACTCGATGCTGAAGATATATTTACAGCAGTAACACAAGTAAATAACAAAGTAACGGGTGGTTACGCAACAATAGCAATGATTATCGGCCACGGTATTGTTGCCTTTCGTGACCCGAACGGTATTCGTCCGCTTGTATTTGGTAAGCGTGAAACAGCGAACGGTACTGAGTACATGTTTGCATCAGAAAGCGTTGCATTAAAAACAGATGGCTTTGAGTTTGTCCGCGATGTAGCGCCAGGTGAAGCTATTTACGTAACTGAAGAAGGTCAGCTTTTCTCACAAGCGTGTGCAGAAAAAGCAACGTATTCGCCGTGTATTTTTGAGTTCGTTTATTTTGCGCGACCAGATTCAACCATTGATCGTATGTCTGTTTATGCAACGCGTGTAAACATGGGGACTAAGTTAGGTGAAAAGATAGCACGTGAATGGGCTGATAAAGACATCGACGTGGTTATTCCAATCCCTGAAACATCATGTGATGTGGCGCTTGAGATTGCATCAGCGCTTAACCTGCCATACCGTCAAGGTTTCGTTAAAAACCGCTACATTGGCCGTACCTTCATCATGCCAGGTCAAGAAATGCGTAAGAAGTCAGTTCGTCAAAAACTGAATGCCATTGACCGTGAGTTCAAGGGCAAAAACGTATTGCTTGTCGATGACTCAATTGTTCGTGGTACTACGTCAGCGCAAATCGTTGAGATGGCTCGTGAGTCGGGTGCAAAGAATGTTTATTTTGCATCAGCTGCACCAGAAATTCGTTTCCCGAATGTCTATGGAATTGACATGCCTTCGGCTGCTGAGTTAATTGCTCATGGTCGTGAAGTGGAAGATATTAATGCAAGCATTGGTGCTGATGGTCTCATTTTCCAGTCTCTTGATGATTTAATCTCAGCGGTGAGCCAAGAAAACCCTGAAATCACGCGTTTTGAAACCTCGGTATTCGATGGACAATATATAACGGGTGATATCGATCAAGAATATCTTAACCATATCGATCGTCTACGTAATGATTCTGCAAAATCAACGCGTGAAAACGCAATGTCTTCAGGTTTAGAATTACATAACCAAGAAGAAAACAGTGCAGACTAATTAGTTTTTAGACTAATACATGAAAAAGGAGCTAGATAGCTCCTTTTTTGCTTGTGGAAAGAAAGGAAATAATTTAGGTAAACATCGGGTGGACAATACCGTTTGTCCACAGAATTGCTGTCGCAGCAAGGATTATGACCAGTAGAATTAATCCGCAAGTGACCACTGAACTGGCATAAATAAAGCCTCGTTCTTCAGGAATGTGCATTAAAATTGGCACCCCAGTGTAGAGCAGGTAAACAGAGTAGGCGAGGGCTACAAGGCCTACACACACCACAAACCAAAGCTCTGGTAGAAACGCCGCAAATGAAGACATAAACACCGGCGTTGCTGTGTAAGCAGCAAGTTCTAGGGTTTGAGTAAAGGTAGGTTTTGCACCAAAGGTCACGGCCATCCAATGCGCCAAGTAAGCCAGTGCAAATACGCCAACTATAAGCGCAAAGTACATGGCTATCGCAATCAGAAGCGCGCTATCATGCGTTAAAAATACTGCCTCGCCAGAGCCAATGCTCCAACCTAGATGGACTGATGAATAATAGCCCATGATGGATGGAATACATGCAATGAGTAAGATGTGCGATAAGCTATAACGCAAGCTTTCATGGCGGTTATCAATTGTTTGCCATTCTTCGAGTGGGTGGGCGTATAAGCCCCATAAGTGGTTCAAAATCATAATTGTTGCCCCTGTAAATAGGAATATGAGCTGTTTTATTTTTGTACAGCTTTGATTAAGTTATGGTCCACTTATTAAATATTGTCAAGAACCTGAAATACTGGAAGTGACGGGCCATGTATAAGTCTTTAGTACATATAGAAATTAGTTTTGCACTGATATGGGTCATAGAATGGCGGTGTATTTATATGGTAAAATCTAACCACGTTTATTGATGAGAATTTATTTAGTGCCTTACTCTGCTTTACTCGCTCCTATCCATTCTTTTTTAAAGTGTGAAACGCCAGATGAGTGGATTGCTGCGGCAATCAAACAAGAAAACTTAGATGTGGTATTAATTGATCACCTTATTTGTGAATTGAAAGCTGCTCAGTCAGCGATGTTTTTAATTCGTAAGTATGCAGTTGATAAAGAAAGTGGTGATGCATTACTTGCATGGCTAAAACCTTTTGAAACACTTATTTATAAACGAGAAGGGGATTGGCGAGAGCTTGCAGATAAAAACAAGCTAACTAAATCAATGATTCCAAAATCGAACTCGCCTTACGGGCAAGATCTGATTGATAAAATGGTCATGCTTATAAAAGAAGAGCTGCATCACTTTTATCAAGTGCTTGAGATCATGGATGAGTATGGTATTGAATATAAAAGCATTACGCCATGTCGCTACGCAAAGGGTATGCTGCGCCATGTAAAAACCTATGAGCCAGATGCGCTAGTCGATAAACTCATTATCGGTGCTTACATCGAAGCCCGCTCGTGTGAACGGTTTGCTAAGCTCGCTCCTCATGTTGATAAGCGGTTAGGGGATTTTTATATTTCATTACTGCGCTCAGAAGCCCGTCATTACCAAGATTACTTGACCCTTGCACAGGAAATCAGTGAATTTGATATTACCGAGCGTGTTGATTTTTTTGGTCAAATTGAGGCTGAGCTGATTGCAACGCCTGATGACGATTTTAAGTTTCACAGTGGCGTGCCAGTTTAAAAAGCGATGTAATCCAACAGCAAGGAGCGATTATTAATAAGCTCTTTGCTATCATTTTACTTTCTTATTTTATAAACCCTACCCCCAGCTATTTTCAAGAGCCTTATTCTTTATAAAAAAATAAATATTGACAATGCTGTAAATCTAAAGTACCCATAAATGGTCCAAAGTATTGACGTATGTATTTTATAACCTTGATTAAAACAAAATGGATGACCCCTTGATATTGAGGGTAAGGAAATAAGATGAAATATAAGTTGATATTAATGTTGGCTGTAAGCGCTTTGTTTATTGCAAATGATGCTGCAGCAGCACTTACAGAAGCAAAAGCGTGTGATACATGTGACTATAGAGAGGCACTGCGTATTGCAAAATTATATTATGAGAGGCCTAACTGTGAAGTTAGGAATTTAAATGATGGTAAGCCAGAGTTTGGGGTAACGACCTATCTTTGTAATATAACTTCAAAAGAGGTTATTGTTGCTAATGCACTGCAGCGAGTGGCGTTTAAATTTATAATTACTACAGAGCAACAAACCCAGTATAGTAAAGCGGTAAAAGTCAAAGCAATAGATACTACACTCAATAGCGCTGAAGCCGCTGCACTTGATGACTTTTATGAGATAGATAGTGAATTTAGGCGGGCTGTGAATGAAGCCGGTACTGTTACAACTAACTCAACAGTGACTGTACATGCAGGAAACTGGGGGGATGATTCAACACGTTCCACGCTTGCTAGTTCTGATGAAAGTTGTGCCAATCACCCATCTTTTTATTTAACGAGCATTGATGCAAGTAGAAGTATTAAAAAAGAAATGCATGCTCAAATAGCCACTCGCCTTGGTAAAGGTAGCTGGAATGAGTTTATTACTGATACTCAAGTGAAAGTTTCGGGGATTCATATTGGTAAAAATAGTGCAGGGATTTCACTTTCATTAAGCCACGATAAAGTCGGTGTGTATGCAACGCGTTCTTATGGTAATTCAAGTAATAAATTAGTGTTTAAAGTGGGTTATCATGGTCAATCAATAACTAATGGGGCAAGAGATCTGAATCTTACTTTCACTCTAGATAGAGGGGCTTCACTCGTTGATGGCATTGAAATTGGCACTTTTATGAGTGGCATCAATGTTACTTTAACAGATACACTTGTTTCTAATTGTTTAATCGAAAATTTAGAAAGTATTGAAGGTGCAACAACGCAAATGAGTTCGCCTGGAGGTGGTGGAATTGGCGGGATTGTTACAGGCCCAGGAGGGGGGACGCTTATTAGAGGGGGTGGCTGTACTCGAGAAATAAATTATACAACCTGTTCGACCTCGGGTGGGGTGACAACTTGCACAAATAATTCCGTGAGCACTGGCTGTTAGGTTATTTTAGTATAGAGGCGTTATAGCCTCTATACTAAGCAAAATAAATGACTTACGAACTTGGCTAATTAAAATTTTTGCTAAGCAACGCTAAAACTTTGTCAGTTTGATTCGTGTCAAAATCATAACGTTTTAATATTTTTTCGGCGTCTCCATTTGCCACAATAGTTTGTAACCCTGTATATAAATCTTGCTGAAAATAGTCAGATTGAGGGTGATCTTTGGCCGTAATAACGTGTAACATTTGAGTTGATAGGAAAGGGGTGATGACCTTTATTTCCGAGTGTTTGAAATTTTGCAAGGTTTCGTTATTTTCTAACCAGTATAATGCGACTTCTTTTGTGCCGGCAACGAGGTCTACACGGCCATGTATTAAAAGGGTTAAGCTTTCTATTAGACTATGTGTTGTCGTAACCGCAAGTTGAGGGTGGTGTTCAAACTCCTCACTTATAACATAGTCTTCTCCTTTGCTGATTGTGTAAGGAGTCAGAGAGTATAAGGAACCTGAATAGGTAATCTCACTATCAGCACGTTTCAAAAGCACAATATCAGCTGTCGCAAGAGGTAGAGAATAGGTAAATATTTTCGCCCTTTTTAGGGTATAAAAAGCACCAATAACCGCGACACGTTTATGTCGCTGCGCAAGCTTTAATGCGCGAGCCCAATGAGTATACTCAATCTCTACATTTTTATTTTGACTTTTTAGTGCGCTAACAACGAGTTCATGAACCCAGCCCGGCTTTTCGTTGTTGTCGATAAGGAAAGGTGGGAATGGTTCTGTGACTAATCGCCAAGTTTGGCTATAAGGAGAAAAACTTAGCATTAAACAACAAAACAAACAGGTTAACCGAACAATCATGACACACGCTTTTTAGTAAAAACTCTATTCAAGCATAGTCAAAGTTTCTATTATTTAAAGTGGCGAGCTGATTAGCTCTTGATTAGCAGGTGTAACCCTTAGGTACGACCCTTGCTCATACCAATCACCGAGTACAGTGCGAGTCAATGTCTTATTATTTACCCTGTAGTGATGTACGTTGGGTCTGTGTGTATGACCGTGGATCATATTAGCAACCTGATGCTTTTCAAACATTGCTAATACCGCATCTTCAGTTACATCAAGGATTTCTAACGCTTTGCCAGCTTGGCTTTGTTTAGATTTTTCACGAGCGTTGCGGGCAATCTTTTTGCGATACCAAAGCGGCATAGCAAGCATTAGTTTAGGCCACCACCAACCACGACTTTTTTTGCGGAACTTTTGATATTCAACATCTTGGGTGCACATTTCATCGCCGTGCAAGATAACTGTTGGAGTGCCATATAAATCAATAACGACCTGCTCAGGCAATAAAGTCATACTCGCGCTTTTTGCATAGCCTTCTCGCATAATAAAATCGCGATTGCCATGAATAAAAAACACCTCTGTACCACTTTCACTTACTAGGCCTAAACGTGCGGCAACACTCTTTGAAAGATCAGTCTGATAGTCATCACCTACCCATACTTCAAAAAAGTCACCCAAAATGTACAGTGCATCAACATCATCATTAATAATCTTGTTATCAAGAAAATCAAAAAATGCTGTGGTGATGTCAGGGCGGTTTTCTGTTAAATGGAGATCGGCAATAAAATAGCTTTGTTTCATGGTTACTCGCAAAAAAGCGGGCAAAGGCCCGCTTAAAAAACTTAACGGTTAAATTAGCTAACCGTTACTTTTTCGATGATTACATCTTCAAGTGGTACGTCTTGGTGGAAACCAGCGCTGCCAGTTGCAACACCTTTGATTTTGTTTACCACGTCCATACCTTCAACAACTTCTGCAAACACGCAGTAGCCCCAGCCTTGTGATGTTTCACTGCTGAAGTTTAAGAAGTCATTGTCGTTAACGTTAATGAAGAACTGCGCAGTCGCTGAATGTGGATCCGGCGTACGTGCCATTGCCAATGTACCTACTTTATTCGCAAGGCCATTATTAGCTTCGTTTTCGATAGGGTTGTTTACTTCTTTTTGAACCATACCTGGCTCAAAACCACCGCCTTGTACCATAAAACCATCAATTACACGGTGAAAAATAGTACCGTTGTAAAAGCCAGAGTTTGCATACTCTAAAAAGTTTTTAACTGTGTTTGGTGCATCGCTTTCGTGCATCTTGATAGTGATGTCACCAAAGTTTGTGTGTAGTACAACCATGAGGTTTCCTATATCTGGTTTAATAATGGGTCTATTTTATAGTAGTTGACTTGGATTAACAAAGAGCTTGTTGAGATAGATTAACAAAGTGCTTATTCAATTGATAAAGCGCTAGAGCAGCGGCTTTGCAAGTGTTACCATAAAGAATCTCAAAACACCGTTAAGGACATTTTATAAATGGTACAAATTTACAACACACTTACGCGACAAAAAGAGCAGTTTAAACCCCTTGTTGATGGCAAAATCGACATGTACGTGTGTGGTATCACCATTTATGATTACTGTCACATCGGTCATGCCCGTACATTCGTCGGTTTTGACGTCATTGTTCGTTACCTTCGCCACATTGGTTATGACTTAAAATATGTCCGTAACATTACTGATGTTGACGATAAAATTATCAAGCGTGCTAATGAAAATGGCGAATCAATCAATGATTTAACCTTGCGTATGACCAAGGCGATGCATGAAGACTTTGATAGCTTAAATATGCTGCGTCCAGATGTTGAGCCAACAGTGACAAACCATATGGATGAAATCATCGCGATGGTTGAGCGTTTAATTACTAAAGGCCATGCGTATGTTGCAGCAGATGGCGACGTATTGTTTGATGTATCAACCTTTGAGCAATACGGTGCTTTATCGCAACAAGACCTAACCATGCTACAGGCTGGTTCTCGCGTTGAAGTTGCACAAGATAAGCAAGATCCACTTGATTTCGTACTTTGGAAAAAAGCCAAGCCTGGCGAGCCATCATGGTCATCACCATGGGGAGAAGGGCGTCCTGGTTGGCACATCGAATGTTCGGCAATGAGCTCTAAACACCTAGGTGAGCACTTTGATATTCACGGTGGTGGTTCAGATCTACAGTTCCCGCACCATGAAAACGAAATTGCTCAGTCATGCTGTGCAAATAACGGTAAATACGTGAATACGTGGATCCACACAGGTATGGTACAGGTTAATAAAGAGAAGATGTCTAAGTCATTAAACAACTTCTTTACCGTGCGTGATGTATTAAAAGAGTACGATGCTGAATCAGTTCGATACTTCTTAATTTCAGGTCATTACCGTAGCCAGCTTAACTATTCGCAAGAAAACCTTGAGCAAGCGCGCTCTTCTCTTGAGCGAATTTACACTGCACTGCGCGGCGTAACGCCAATTAAATGCGATTTAGCAGGCAATGAATATGTGGCTAAATTCAGAAAGGCGATGGATGATGACTTCAACACCCCAGAAGCGCTACCTGTGTTATTTGAGTTAGCAAAAGAGCTAAACCGTGTTAAAGACAGCGATGCAGAGCAAGCAGGTAAACTTGCTTATGTATTGCGCAGTGTTGCAGAGGTATTAGGTGTAGCACAACAAGACCCAGAAGCTTTTTTACAAGGTGGCCAAGCTGATGACGAAGTTGCACATATCGAAGCGTTAATCGCAAAACGTAATGAAGCCCGTGCTAGTAAAGATTGGGCGGCGGCTGATGAAGCCCGTGATGCATTGAATGCACTTGGTGTGGTACTGGAAGATTCTGCTGGCAAAACAACATGGCGTAAAGCATAAGTATCAATCTAAAATTGCACATCAAAAGGTTGCCAATGTCGGCAACCTTTTTTGTTTTAAAAATTTATTCTTAATATTGACCTCAACTAAAGTTGAGGTTTTACCTTGGCGTTACTTTGCTTTAACAAGGACTGACTTTGAATATCTTACTTGCCATGATCCCTGCCTTTTTATGGGGTACCACTTACGCAGTAACTAAATATGCCACACCAGATTGGCCACCATTGTTATTAGGCGCAGTGCGTGCATTACCTGCAGGGTTATTACTTTTATTGCTTAAACCTAGTTTACCGACCCGCTCTCAGTGGCCAAGTTTATTGACCTTAGGCGCTGTGAATATTGCGCTGTTTTTTGCGTTTATTTTTATTATGGCAGTGAATCTTCCTGCTGCCATTGCTGGGGTAGGGATGGTGTCTGTGCCTGTTGTGGCTTTGTTATATGCTTGGCTTACGAAAGGGCAGCGCCCTGCAAAAATTCAAGCATTCTGCGCTATGACGCTGGTGGTATTGGCGTGGTTGTTGTTTGACCCAGCACACGTAGCATTGAATGTATTGGGAGTGGCTGCTTTATTTGGGGCCTTACTTACTATTGTGATTGGTAGCACCTTAGTACAAAGTTTGTCGGTGCATATACATTGGTGGGTTGTACTTACCTGGCAGTTAATCATTGGCGGCACTATTTTATTATTGGCTGCGTTTATTGATGGCAGTTTACTTCACTCAGAGCAATACCAAGTGGTATTTGAGCCTATCTCAACGCTGCAATATTCTGCATTCTTTTGGTTAATCGTGCCCAATACCGCCATCGCCTATATACTGTATGTGTGGTTATTAGGGCGTATGACTGTTGCTGAGTTTTCATTCGGGACTATTGCAAACCCAATTGCGGGTATCGTATGTGCTGTTATTTTACTTAGCGAGCAATACCAAGATTGGCAATACTTGATTATGGCCATGATGATCGTATTTTCAGTACTGCCACAGATGTTGAAGGTTATTCGTTCTAGTAGACAAAAAGCATAAACAAAAAGGGCTGCCAATTGGCAGCCCTTTTACAAAACTTAGCGTTTAGCTGTGATATTTTTCACAAGCTTCAAGCGTATTTTCGATTAAGCTTGCCACAGTCATCGGGCCAACACCACCAGGTACAGGCGTGATAAAATGTGCTTTTTGTTCTGCTACATCGTATTCAACGTCACCAACAAGCTTACCCGAATCAAGACGATTAATGCCCACATCAATCACAATGGCACCTTCTTTAACCCAGTCACCCGGAATAAACTCAGGCTTTCCAACCGCAACAACTAATAAATCAGCGCGGCGAACATGCGTTTCTAAATCTTGAGTAAACTTGTGACACACCGTTGTTGTACAGCCTGCAAGTAAAAGTTCAAGTGACATAGGGCGACCAACAATGTTTGATGCGCCAACAACCACAGCATGCATGCCTTTGTAACGAACACCTGTAGAGTCGAGTAGGGTGATGATCCCCTTTGGCGTACAAGGACGAAGTGCAGGCATACGCTGCGCTAAGCGACCAATATTATACGGGTGGAAACCATCAACGTCTTTATGAGGAGTGATACGCTCAAGAATTTTTTCAGCATCAAGGCCTTGCGGTAAAGGTAATTGAACTAAAATACCGTCTACTTCTTTGTCTTCGTTTAGTTGATCTATTAATGCAAGTAAATCTTGTTCAGTGGTGTCGCCAGGTAAATCATAAGACTTAGATACAAAGCCGACTTCTTCACATGCTTTACGTTTAGAACCAACATACACTTGGCTTGCTGGATCTTGACCTACTAACACGACTGCGAGTCCTGGAGCACGTAATCCGTTCGCTACACGCTCTGCAACGCGTTCTGCTACATTGCTGCGTACTTGTTTAGCTATTGCCTTACCATCGATGATGTTTGCCGTCATGGGTGACCTTTCATTGGGGTTAGTTAACTTGATACTGATACATTTAAATATGATTATCCGATAAAGGGGTGTGGATAAATAAATCATATTTATTTTATGTTGCGTATTTTCGCAGAAAAGCATCATAGCGCCAAGATGCAATCTTATATAAAGCGCCGATTTATAAAAAAGAGTCCAAATTTTAGCTTATATTTGCAATATTTAACCATTATGAACTAAAAGTGACCGATTGAATTATTTTCTTAAAAAAATGTTTGACCTAACCCAGCCAAATCACTATTATGCACCCCGTTGTTAACGAGGTCACTCGCAAACAATAGTAAGCATCGGCGATTAGCGCAGTTTGGTAGCGCACTTGGTTTGGGTCCAAGGGGTCGCAGGTTCAAATCCTGCATCGCCGACCACTTCTTCTTTAAGAAGCGGTGCTTACAGGCAAACTTTTGAAGTTTTCGATGCGCCCGTAGCTCAGCTGGATAGAGCAACGCCCTTCTAAGGCGTTGGTCGAAGGTTCGAATCCTTCCGGGTGCGCCATTTGAAAATATGTAAATGCCGTGGTGATTGTAGCTCAGTTGGTAGAGCCCCGGATTGTGATTCCGGTTGTCGTGGGTTCGAGCCCCATCAGTCACCCCAATTTACTCAAAGATATCGGCGATTAGCGCAGTTTGGTAGCGCACTTGGTTTGGGTCCAAGGGGTCGCAGGTTCAAATCCTGCATCGCCGACCACTTTTAGAAAGTTAAAGGTCGAAGAACGATTGGTTTGGGTATATCCAATTCAGTCGAAGGTACAAATCCTGCATCGCCGACCACTTTAAATTGTGGTATTTATTTTCAAAACTTCTCTCAGTATCGGCGATTAGCGCAGTTTGGTAGCGCACTTGGTTTGGGTCCAAGGGGTCGCAGGTTCAAATCCTGCATCGCCGACCACTTTTAGAAAGTTCAAGGTCAAAGAACGATTGGTTTGGGTATATCCAATTCAGTCGAAGGTGTAAATTTTTCATCGCCGACCACTTTTAAGCTTTAATTCCTCACTAAAAGCTTCTTAAATTCATATTACATACCTTCAAACCAGCTTAATTCATCGTTGTTATTTTACTGCGTTCGTTTTTTACGCATTTGAACGCTGATTGCTGCTATATACGCCAAATAATTGCCCCCTAGACTCGACTATCATAAATATTAGGTTATAATGCCGCGTCTATTGTTTAACATAGTGCCCATAGAGGCAAAGCAGCAATGGTATCTCATGGTTACAATGCGCCGTTTTAAGTTGAAATTTTCAGCGTTAAAACTTGCTATCACTCATAGAGATCACCTTGTTTGTAAGGAAGGCGAACAGTCGCCAAAATTGAAGATTGAGGTAAATCATGCAAGTTTCTGTTGAGACGACTCAAGGCCTTGAGCGCCGTCTGACCATCACCGTTCCTGCAGAGAACGTTGAGACTGAAGTAAAAAAACGCTTACAACAACTGTCTAAAACCCAGCGTATCGATGGTTTCCGTCCTGGTAAAGTACCAGCGTCTATCATCAACAAGCGTTACGGTGCAGCAGTACGTCAAGAAGTTGCTGGCGAATTAATGCAACGCAACTACATTGAAGCAATCGTTTCAGAGAAAATTAACCCAGCAGGTGCACCTACTTTCGCGCCAAAAGCGTTAGAAGCTGGTAAAGATTTAGAATTCGATGCAACTTTCGAAGTTTACCCAGAAGTTGAAATCCAAGGTTTAGATAAAATCGCTGTTGAAAAACCAGCTGTTTCTGTCACTGATGAAGACTTAGCTAACATGCTAGAAACGTTACGTAAGCAACATGCTTCGTGGACTGAAGTTGACGCAGCTGCAGGTGAGAATGACCGTGTAACTATCGATTTCGTTGGTTCTATCGACGGTGAAGAGTTTGAAGGTGGTAAAGCTGAAGACTTCCCTCTAGAACTTGGTCAAGGTCGTATGATCCCAGGTTTTGAAGACAACATCGTTGGCAAAAAAGCGGGCGAAGAAGTTGTTGCTGAAGTAACTTTCCCTGAAGAGTACCACGCTGAAAACCTGAAAGGTAAAGCGGCTTCTTTCACAATTACTGTGAAAAAAGTTGAAACGCAAGAGCTTCCTGAGCTTAATGATGAGTTCGCAACTAAATTCGGTGTAGCTGAAGGCGGTGTTGACGCTCTTAAAGAAGAAGTTAAAAAGAACATGACGCGTGAGCTTGACCAAGCGGTTAAAGCTAACGTTAAAGATCAAGCAATCAAAGGTCTTTTAGAAAATAACGAAATCGAAGTGCCAAAAGCGCTAGTAGATCAAGAAATTGATGCTCTACGTCAGCAAGCTGCACAACGTTTCGGTGGTGACGCTAAAAACATGCCTGAGCTTCCAGCTGAGCTTTTCCACGAGCAAGCTATTACTCGCGTTAAAACTGGCCTATTATTAGGTGAAGTTATCAAGGCGAACGAGCTTAAAGTTGATGATGCTAAAGTTGAAGAGCTAATTGCAACGGTTGCATCTGCATATGAAGATCCAACTGAAGTTGTAGAATATTACAAAGCAAACGATCAGCTTATGCAACAAATGCGCAACGTTGCTATGGAAGAGCAAGCAGTTGAAGCAATTCTAGCTAAAGCAAACGTGACTGACGTTGAAAAAGCATTCGACGACATCATGAATCCACAGCAAGGTGCTTAATAAGTCATTGACTTAAGCTCTCGCTAGCGATTAAATGGCTCGTGTTACTCTGTATTTATACAGCGTACCCGGGCCATTTTAGTTTGTGGATATTAGTTTCACAAAAACCAACAATGCTGATGTTATTGCAGAACTTTGTTCGACGAGGATTGAATTTGTTCTGATAAGTTCCTATATAGTTTAAAAGATTAAATAGATAGCTTTATTAATATTAGTATAAATGTGCTTTCCTTATTGTAAGGATGAGTCGCAGCGGATAAGGAATTAAACAAGAATGAACAGCGGTATGATAGACCCTCTAAACGCATTAGTCCCTATGGTTGTTGAGCAAACAGCGAAAGGTGAGCGCTCATATGATATATACTCTCGTCTTTTAAAAGAGCGCATTATTTTCTTAACTGGCCAAGTTGAAGATAACATGGCAAACCTGATTCTTGCGCAAATGCTATTTTTAGAATCAGAAAACCCAGAAAAAGATATTTATCTTTACATTAATTCGCCTGGTGGTTCAGTGACTGCTGGTATGGCAATTTACGATACAATGAATTTTATCAAACCGGATGTAAGCACAATTTGTGTCGGTCAAGCGGCAAGCATGGGTGCATTTTTGCTATCAGGTGGTGCTAAAGGTAAGCGTTTCTGTTTACCAAATTCACGTGTCATGATCCACCAACCATTAGGTGGTTTCCAAGGTCAGGCATCTGATTTTGAAATCCATGCGCGTGAAATTCTGTCAATTAAAGATAAGCTAAACCGTTTAATGGCTGAGCATACGGGTCAACCGTTAGATGTTGTATCGCGCGATACTGACCGCGATAACTTCATGACTGCTAGTGAAGCAGTTGAATATGGCTTAGTCGACTCGGTATTCACGAATCGTGAAACTAAGTAACCTGAATAGCTAGTAATTACGTATTATTAGCTATCACCTTTACTATGCGAAAACTAAAAATCTTTGATATAGTTACACATAGTGAATTAGCAGCAGATAGATGCTGCTACCAACGTAATAAAAGAGGTAGCTGAATGTCTGACACTCCTACAGACGGCGACAAAAGTAATAAATTGTTATACTGCTCTTTTTGTGGCAAAAGCCAGCATGAAGTACGTAAGTTAATTGCCGGTCCTTCAGTATACATTTGTGATGAATGTGTTGAGCTGTGTAACGATATTATCAGGGAAGAAATCAAAGACATTGCGCCTAAGCACAACGCGTCTGATAAACTGCCTGTACCAAAAGAGATTCGTAATCACTTAGATGACTATGTAATTGGCCAAGATCACGCGAAGAAAGTGTTATCTGTTGCAGTTTACAATCATTACAAGCGTCTACGTAATCAAACTATCAACCCAGATATCGAATTGGGTAAAAGTAATATCTTGCTAATTGGTCCTACGGGCAGTGGTAAAACACTTCTAGCTGAGACAATGGCACGTTTACTTGATGTACCATTTACTATGGCTGATGCGACTACGCTAACTGAAGCCGGTTATGTAGGTGAAGACGTTGAAAATATCATTCAAAAGCTACTGCAAAAGTGTGATTACGACGTAGAAAAAGCACAACGTGGTATCGTTTATATTGATGAAATTGATAAAATTTCACGTAAATCAGATAACCCGTCAATCACCCGAGATGTGTCTGGTGAAGGTGTTCAACAAGCTTTACTTAAATTAATCGAAGGTACGGTTGCATCAGTACCACCACAAGGCGGTCGTAAGCATCCGCAGCAAGAGTTTTTACAAGTTGACACATCTAAGATCTTATTTATCTGTGGCGGTGCATTTGCAGGCTTAGATAAAGTGATTGAACAGCGTAGTCATAAGAACACAGGTATTGGTTTTGGTGCTGAGGTTAAAAACTCATCAGGAAGCCGCAGCTTAAGTGAGACATTTAAAGATGTTGAGCCAGAAGATCTTGTAAAATATGGTTTAATCCCAGAGTTTATTGGTCGTCTACCTGTTGTTGCAACATTGACTGAACTTGATGAAGCCGCGCTTATTCAAATCCTTAGCGAGCCTAAAAATGCGTTAACAAAACAGTTTTCAGCACTTTTCGCGATGGAAGATGTTGAGCTTGAGTTCCGCGAAGATGCTTTATCAGCGATTGCACATAAAGCAATGGAGCGTAAAACAGGTGCACGTGGCTTACGCTCGATAGTTGAAGGTGTGTTACTCGATACTATGTATGAGCTGCCATCAATGGATGAAGTAAGCAAAGTTGTTATCGATGAAACAGTGATAAAAGGTGAGTCTGATCCAATTTTGATTTACCAAAGTGGTAATCAAGATAAAGCAGCATCAGAGTAATCTCCTGATAGTTCAAATATTAAGCAGTTAAGCATTAAAAAGGAGCCAAAGGCTCCTTTTTTTATAAATTTGTTGAACTTTCCCTTACATATCCCCATATACTTGAGTAATCTTTAAAATAAATGAAGTGCGAAGAGAATATAATGACGCTTGAGAGAACAGATCGAGTCGAAATCCCCGTGTTGGCACTGCGCGATGTCGTGGTTTATCCACACATGGTGATCCCGCTTTTTGTTGGTCGTGAAAAATCAATAAAATGCCTAGAAGCGGCGATGGACAAGGACAAACAAATTTTCCTAGTGGCGCAAAAAGACGCCTCAGTTGATGATCCGCAGCAAGATGATATTTACCGTGTGGGTACTATTGCCACAGTACTTCAGTTATTAAAGCTACCTGATGGCACCGTTAAAGTGCTTGTCGAAGGAACACAACGCGCAAGTGTAGAGAAGTTTCTAGATAATGATGATTTCTTTGTTGCAGAAGCGCAGTTCATTGAATCAAGCCATATCGACGAGCAAGAACAAGATATCTTCATCCGCAGCGCAATTAGCCAGTTTGAAGGCTATGTAAAGCTAAATAAGAAAATTCCACCAGAAGTACTTACTTCTGTGTCAGGTATCGATGAAGCTGCACGTCTGGCTGATACTATGGCGTCACATATGCCACTTAAGGTACCTGAAAAGCAAAAAGTGCTTGAGATTGCCGATGTAACAGAGCGTCTTGAGTACTTAATGGCGTTGATGGAAGGCGAGATAGATTTATTGCAAGTTGAGAAGAAAATTCGTACCCGCGTGAAAAAGCAGATGGAAAAATCGCAGCGCGAGTATTACCTCAACGAGCAAATGAAAGCCATCCAAAAAGAACTCGGTGAGCTTGATGATGTACCGGATGAATTCGAAGCGCTGAAAAAGCGTATTGAAGAGTCGGGCATGCCAAAAGAAGCACAAGAAAAAGCGAACGCTGAGCTTGCTAAGTTAAAAATGATGTCGCCAATGTCGGCAGAAGCGACTGTTGTGCGCTCGTACATTGATACATTAATCAATGTGCCTTGGAAAAAACGCTCAAAAGTGAAAAAAGACTTAGCGGGTGCGCAAAAGATTCTAGATACCGACCATTACGGCTTAGATAAAGTGAAAGAACGCATTATTGAGTATCTTGCTGTGCAGCAACGTACCAATAAGTTAAAAGGCCCTATTTTATGTTTAGTAGGACCTCCAGGTGTGGGTAAAACCTCATTGGGTCAGTCAATCGCGCGTTCTACAGGCCGTAAATATGTGCGTATGGCATTAGGCGGCGTACGTGATGAAGCTGAAATCCGTGGTCACCGCCGTACTTACATTGGCTCTATGCCTGGCAAGTTAATCCAGAATATGACCAAAGTGGGTGTGAAGAATCCATTATTCTTATTAGATGAAATTGATAAGATGTCATCGGATATGCGCGGAGACCCTGCTTCAGCATTACTTGAGGTGCTCGATCCAGAGCAAAATAGCCATTTTGCTGATCATTACCTTGAAGTGGATTATGACTTATCAGATGTCATGTTTGTTGCCACCTCAAACAGCTTTAATATCCCAGGTCCATTACTGGATCGTATGGAAGTGATTCGTTTATCGGGTTATACCGAAGATGAAAAGCTGAATATCGCAAAACAACACTTAATTCCAAAACAAGTGAAGCGTAACGGTTTAAAAGAGTCTGAGGTTGAGATAGCAGACAGTGCGATTATTGGTATTATTCGTTATTACACACGCGAAGCGGGCGTTCGTAACTTAGAACGTGAAGTATCAAAACTATGCCGTAAAGCGGTTAAGAATATCTTGCTTGATAAAGGCACCAAAAAGGTACTTATCGACGATAACAACCTTGAAGAATTCTTAGGTGTACAACGCTTTGACTATGGTAAAGCAGAAGATGGTGACCGCATTGGCCAAGTAACGGGCCTTGCGTGGACTGAGGTAGGTGGTGATTTACTGACTATCGAATCTGCTGCCGTACCGGGTAAAGGCAAACTAACTTATACCGGTTCTTTGGGCGATGTAATGCAAGAGTCAATTCAGGCAGCGATGACGGTCGTTCGTAATCGTGCTGAGAAACTACGCATTAATAGCGACTTTTACGAAAAGCGTGATATTCATGTGCATGTACCTGAAGGCGCAACACCAAAAGATGGCCCAAGTGCGGGTATTGCCATGGTGACAGGCTTAGTATCGAGCTTAACTGGGAACCCTGTACGCTCTGATGTCGCCATGACTGGTGAAATTACACTTCGCGGTGAAGTATTACCAATTGGCGGCCTTAAAGAAAAGCTACTTGCAGCACATCGTGGTGGAATTAAAACTGTTATTATTCCAAAAATTAACGAACGTGACTTAAAAGAGATCCCTGATAACGTATTAGAGGGCCTTGAAATTCACCCAGTTACTTGGATTGATGACGTTTTAAAACTGGCTTTAAAGCACCCAGTTGAGAGTTTTTCTGTCGAAACTGAAAAAAACCAGTAAAAAACCGCAAAAAAGTGCATTTAGGGGCTTTTCAAATACCAAAGGTATGATAAGTTAAGCACTAGTTTTCAAGCCTAGGCCTTATGTGGCCTAGGGTTGAGAAAAATATAATAAACTGAGCATAAACTTAATTTGCTCATAAATTTTCAAAACAGTGATGTTAATTTAAAAACAATCGCTCTTGATAATAACAATGAAAGAGGATGATATTGTGAATAAATCTCAATTAATCGATCAAATCGCAGCTGATGCTGACATTTCTAAAGCGGCTGCTGGTCGTGCACTAGATTCATTCATCGAGGCTGTTTCAGGCGCTCTTAAAGATGGCGATTCAGTAGCGCTAGTTGGCTTTGGTACTTTCTCTGTACGTGAGCGCGCAGCACGTTCAGGCCGTAACCCGCAAACTGGTGAAACTATCCAGATTGCTGCAGCAAATATTCCTTCTTTCAAAGCAGGTAAAGCGCTGAAAGACGCAGTAAACTAATCAACACACGATTAGTTAGGTGAAAGATACTTAATTGCACTTAGATCAAATTAAGTATCTTAGCGCCAGTTACTTCAAGTGGAAAAGCGTATCTGGTAAGATACGCTTTTTTTACATGAGCAGGGTTGATACCAAGCCGCAATGATACTTCATTAAGCTAATTGGTATAATTTTTACCTGATCAGAATAGAGATAAATAAATGCTTGAGAAAATCAGAGAAGGTTCGCAGGGACCTGCAGCCAAAATTATTTTAGGCGCGGTGATTTTATCTTTTGCTTTAGCTGGGATTGGTGGTTATTTAGGACAAACCACAGAGCAGCCCGTTGCAGAAGTAAATGGAGTTAAAATTAGCCAAACCGAGTTCAGCCGTGCGTACCAAAACGAACGCAGCCGTTTAGAGCAACAATTTGGTGAATACTTCGCACAAATCGCTGCCGATCCAAATTACATGGCGCAAATTCGTCAAGGTGTCATCGACCGTTTAGTACAACAAGAATTGCAAACTCAACTAGCGGCAGAATTGGGTCTTCGCGTCAGTGATGAAAGTATTCGTAAAGCTATTTTAGAAATGCCTTACTTCCAAGTTGGCGGCCAATTTAGCAATGACCGTTACTTACAAGTTATTCGTCAAATGAACTTCCAACCAGACGCTTTTCGTGAGTATTTACGTGAAGATATGACACGCAGCCAATTGGTTGGTGCAGTGGCGGGCAGTGATTTTGTTTTAGAAAACGAATTAAATAATACTGTAGCGCTGCAACAACAAACACGTAGCATTGATTATGTGGTTGTTGATAAAGAGTCTTTGCAAGAGGGTATTGAAGTCACTGAGCAAGAGATTGCGGATTACTACGACTTAAACCAACCGCAGTTTTTGTCACCAGAGCAAGTATCGGTAAGCTATATTGACCTAAATGCAGCAAATCTTGAATTAGATTCAAGTGTCTCTGAAGATGACGTAAAAGCATACTATGACCAAAACAGCGCACAATACGTTGAGCCTGAAAAACGTCGTGTTTCGCATATCTTAATTGATAACAGTGAAGATGATGATGCCGCAAAAGCGAAAGCTGAAGAGCTATTAACACAGCTTAATAACGGTGCCGATTTTGCTGAATTAGCTGAATCATCATCTGATGATGTTGTTAGCGCTGAAATGGGCGGTGACTTAGATTGGATTGAACGCGACATGATGGACCCCGCGTTTGAAGACGCAACTTATGCTCTTGAAAATAAAGGTGACATATCAGGCGTTGTAGAATCAGAATTTGGTTATCACATCATTAAGCTTACTGACATCCAAACACAGCAAGTAAAACCGTATGCAGACGTAAAAGATGAACTTCGCGCTGAACTTGAACGCTCTAAGAAAGTTAATGCGTTTTATGAGAAGCAAACTCAAATGGGTGAACTTGCGTTTGAAATTTCAGATACTTTAACAGATGCTGCAGATGTAGCTGGCGTAGAAGTACAAAAAACGGAACTTGTTACACGTAATGCGTTACCTGAACCGCTAAACAACCCTCAAGTAGTTGCTGCCATTTTCTCACCTGAAGTGTTAGAAGATCGCATGAACTCAGAAGTGATTGAAGTCGGTGATGAGCATGCTATCGTTGTGCGTGTAAACGATCATAAAGCGGCTACAACTAAACCGCTAGAAGACGTTTCTGAGCAAATCAAAGCAACATTAGTAGCACAAAAAGCATCGGAACTTGCTAAAGAAAAAGCACGTACTCTGTATGCTGATATTGAAGCTGGAAAGAGCTTAAATGATGTAGCAACGGCTGAAGGACTAACTGTTCGTCAAGAAGCTGCGCTTGCTCGTCAAGCTTATACGGTGTCGCCTGCAATTGTTCAACAAGCATTTAAAATGGCACACCCTGAAGATAAGCCAGTTGTTGATGTTGTTGACCTAAGCAATGGTGATACAGCAATCGTTGCATTAAAAGCTGTTAATGAAGCACCTAAAGCTGAAATTAATGAGCAACAAAAGCAAAATATCACCATGGCTCAAGTGAATAAAAACTACATGGTATTTATTGCTGCACTTAAAGCGCAAGCTGATATTCAGGTACCAAAAGTGGTTCAAGCTGCTGAATAAGTAGCAAAACGACTTAAGTAAAAGGCGCCTCTGGCGCCTTTTTTGTTACCACAGAGAAGGAGTAATTATGCAATATAGTTTTATTGAGCAACTGCCGATTGCCGAAGAATACTGTGAAATGCGCCGCAAAGCGGGTTTGTCGGCTCGTTCACTCGCGGCGGCTAGAGCAGGTTTACCAAATTCTCTTTATGCTATTTGTATCCGCAAAGACCAAGAGCTGATTGGTATGGGGCGTGTAATTGGCGATGGTGGTTGTAATTTTGAAGTGGTTGATATTGCTGTGGCACCTGACTACCAAGGGCAAGGCTTAGGCAGAGTGATTATGAAACATGTTGACCGTTACATTGAATCGGCAGCCTTTGAGGGCAGCTATGTCACAATGGTGGCTGATAAACCAGGTTTTTACGAAAAGCTTGGCTACAAGTTTGTCGCGCCACAAAGCCAAGGGATGTATAAAAAGTTTTGAGTATCGTAGACAAACACAGCGCAGAGCATTACACATGGGGTAACAATTGCGACGGTTGGCATTTGGTAAAGTCTAATGCACTGAGTGTAATTCAAGAACATGTTCCTGTGGGTGGAGCTGAAGTAAAGCACTACCACAAGCATGCAGAGCAATTTTTCTTCGTGCTTAGTGGTTGTGCCACTATCGAGCTTGATGGGCAAATACACCAACTGACTGCGCAACAAGGTTTGCATGTAACTGCTGGCCGAGTTCATCAGCTAACTAATCAAGGTACTGAACCATTACATTTTATCGTTACATCAACACCATCAAGCCATGGTGACAGAATTGATGTGTAAAAGCCGAGGGGAAAGAGTAAGGTTAATTGAGTGATCAAATCACCCGCATAGGAGGCGTTTTAACGCCGAACCAAACTGATA
Source organism: Pseudoalteromonas sp. CF6-2 (assembly GCF_021729425.1). NCBI lineage: Bacteria > Pseudomonadati > Pseudomonadota > Gammaproteobacteria > Alteromonadales > Pseudoalteromonadaceae > Pseudoalteromonas > Pseudoalteromonas sp. CF6-2. Next base: position 2,379,814 of record NZ_CP091442.1, on the reverse strand, counting down.
GCTGACAGCTCACTATCAGCAATTCAACAGCTTCTGTGTTACTTTTGATTGTGGATCTTGGAAGATTGCCTCAGTTTGCCCGTACTCAACAATTTCACCATGATCGAGTACCACGAGTTGGTCGCTAATATGGCGGACTAAACTTAAATGATGCGTAATCAGTACATAGCTCAAGCCCGTATCTTTTTGTAAACGTAGTAATAAGTTTACCGTTTGTGCGCGTACAGATGGGTCTAGAGACGACAAAGCCTCATCGAGCACCACAACCTTAGGATCTAGAATTAAAGCGCGTGCAAGCGCTATGCGTTGCAACTGGCCACTACTAAACATGTGTGGGTAATAATGCTGATGATCTAATAGCAAGCCCACTTTTGCGAGAGTCTGCTTTATTTTTTCTTCACGTTCATCTTTGTTTAAATCAGTGTTGTACTGTAAGCAGTCATTGAGCATATCGCCAATAGTCAAACCAGGATTGAGTGAAGCTTCAGAGTCTTGGAATATCAATCTTATATGACGACAGTCGTTATCACGTAAGCCATCATTTTCAATAATATTACCGTCCAGTAAAATTTGCCCTTTGTCGGCATTGTCGGCTCCAGCAAGTAGCTTAGCAAGGGTGCTTTTGCCTGAACCTGTTTCACCAATAATCGCAATGGTTTCGCCTTGACTTAAGCAGAACGAAATATTTTTTAGTACTGAAAAGCGTTTACGTGAGAATAACCCTGCACGTAAATTAAAACTCTTTGATAACGCTTGAACTTTTAACAGAGGTTGCATTATTTCATCGCCTTAATGAGGGGGAAATGGCAAGCATAACTGTGGCTATGATGTTTAGTCAGCTTAGGTGTTACAACACATGCTTTTTGTGCTTGTGGACAACGTGGCCCCAAACGGCAACCTATAGGTAAGTGCTGCAAGGTCGGAATAGTGCCTTTTAATGCATAAAACGGCTCTTTGTGGGCAAGGCCTTGCTCATAATCAGGTAAGCTCTTCAAAAGTGCTTGAGTATACGGGTGGTGAGGCTGACTAAAAATACGATTAGTCGGGCCTGCTTCAACCATCTGTCCGCAATATAGAACGTGCATACCATGCGACCACTCGAAGATCTCTTCCAGTTCATGAGAGATCATTAGTATCGACATGTTTTTTAGCTGGTTTAAGCTCTTTAGTAACCTGAATACCTGTGCACGGGTGGTGCTTTCAAGTGCAGTTGTCGGCTCATCAGCGATAAGTAATTTAGGAGTACGGGCAATCGCCATCGCTATCATCACTTTTTGGCAGATCCCCTCAGAAAGTTCATGAGGGTAGCTGTCGAGCACCTTTTTATGATCTTTGATACCCACTTTGTGGATCAATGCTTTTACTCTGTCTCTACGTTGTCTATTACGCTTTAAAAAAAAGCCACTGGTCGCTTGTGCGGGCAGGGTTTCAGCTATTTGATCAAATATTTTGGCTGTAGGGTCAAGACAGCGGCTGGGGTCTTGGTAGATCATCGCAATATCTTGACCGACTAGCTTCCTGCGTTGTTCTGTCGACAAGCGCATTAAATCAACGCCGCGCCAATGCATTCTATCTGCTGTGATATGCCAGCGCTTATTTAAAACTCCAACAATCGCTTTTGCAATTAAGCTTTTTCCTGAGCCAGATTCACCGACAAGAGCATGAACTTCGCCTTCTTTTAATGTTAAGCTGACCTTATCAACTGCACGAATTACTGTGTCAGAAGTGCGTAACTCTATCGTGAGATTGCGAATATCGAGTAATTGCATAGTTATTCAGCCTTACGTTCTTTAAGCACTTGGCGCAGACCATCACCTACTAAATTGGTAGACAGGACCGCTAGAAATAATAATACGCCTGGCAGGCCAACAGTCCAAGGGGCAAGATAAATTAAACCTAGGTTTTCAGCTAAAATTGCTCCCCATTCTGTAGTCGGAGGTTGTGCACCTAGCTTTAAAAAACCTAGCGCTGAAATATCGAGTATTGCTGTCGACAAAGCCATGGTAAAAATAACCACGATATGTTCGTAAATATTTGGAAAAATACCGCGTGCTAAAATATGCCAATTAGATGCGCCGTCGAGTTTAAAAGCGGTAATGTAGTCTTTGCTTAGCTCTTCAACAATTAAATTCCTTACCGAATGAATAAATTGTGGTAATAAGGCTAAGATAATCGCCCAAACTGTATTCATTAAACCAGGGCCAAGAATTGCGATGATAATTATCGCCAGTAACAGTGATGGGATAGATAACGTGATATCGAGTAAGTGATTCAAAAAGCTTGAGCGAATACCATGACTAATACCAGCAAATGTACCGACTAATACACCTATAACAGTGGTAATTAGTGCAGCAACAACAGATAGGCCAAAGGTATAAGTTGCCCCGTTCATTAAACGTGACAATACATCTCGGCCTAAATCGTCAGTACCTAACAAAAACCTAACATCGCCAGCATCATGCCAAGAAGGAGGTAGTAATAAAGCATCGCTATGCTGCTGATTCACGCCGTAAGGCGCAAGGAGTGGAGCGGATGCAGCAAGTAATGCAAGTGCTATAAACAGCCACAAACCAACTAGTGCAGGGTGATTTGTTTTAAACTTTCGCCAAAACCGCGCTAGTGGCGATTTATTCGACTCTTCAGAGAATAAATTAAACTTTGCCATGTGCTTGGTTCCGCGATAATGGATCGAATAACGTATATGTTAGCTCGGCGACTATGGTAGCCAAAATAACAAACATAGACACAGCGAGTAAGCCACCTTGAATAGCTGGGTAGTCACGTTGATAAATACTGTCGATTAGCCAGCGACCAATACCTGGCCAAGAGAAAATAACTTCCGTTATCATTGCCAGCGTTATCAAGGTACTAAACTGTAGACCAATTTGCTTGATTACAGGCAGTAATGCATTACGTAGTGCATGGTGAATAATTAATTGCGCACGGTTTAAGCCTTTTGCACGGGCTGTTTTAATATAGCTTTGATCGAGCACTTTGAGCATTGAATCACGGGTAAAGCGAACCAATACTGTTGTTGGATACATGGCTAACACGATGGTTGGTAAGGTCAAGTGATGCAGCGCATCTAAAAATGCCATGCCATGATAAGGGAAATCATCGGCAATAATGTCAATGAGGATAAAGCCCGTAACGGGCTCTACTTCGTAGAGTAACCCCATTCGGCCTGACATTGGAAACCAGCCTAATTGTAGTGAAAACACCATAATTAGTAATAGAGCTAGCCAAAATACAGGCATAGAATAGCCAACTAAGGTTCCTGAGTTAATTAATTTATCGGGCCAACGTTTATAATAAGCCGCCGCTAATATTCCGCCAGGTACACCCACTAACACAGACACAATAAGTGCGTAGGTGCTTAGTTCAAGAGTAGCAGGAAACAAATCTATAATATGCGCAAAGACACTTTCTCCCGATGCAAAAGAGATGCCCCAGTCACCCTGCATAATCCGTTCTAAAAATGCAAAATATTGTATTACATAATTTTCGCTAAAATGAAACTTCGCTTCAAGTGCATTTGTTTGAGAAAAAGTACTATTAGTAACGCCACTCAAGTTGGTCAGTGCATCACCTGGGAATAAAAAGCTTAACGAAAAAGTGAAGACACTCAATGTTAACATCATGAATAATAATAGCGCTAAACGGCGAAGAATATAGTCCAGAATCATTACTCTTTCCTCGCGTTAGCCAGTGAGATGCCTCCAAAGGGGCTTAGGCTAATACCTTTAACGTCACTACTTGCCGCTTGAAAGCGCATTCCATGTGCAATCGGCAATATCGGCATTTCTTGAACAATTATTCGCTGTGCTTGGTTATAAAACTGTTTTCGTTTTTCTAAGTCAGTGGTATCAAGAGCCTGAGTAAGTAGTAAATCGAATTCAGGATTACACCAGTTAGCGGGGTTTTTACCACTAAAAGTGGCCGTACAGCTTAGTAACGGGCTCATAAAGTTATCAGGGTCAGGCGTATCGGCTGCCCATCCCAGTAGTACACTGTCGTGACGATGCTCACCAATACGTTGTAAAAAAGTGTTCCACTCGTATTCTACAATGCTGACATTAACGCCAATTTTACGTAAATCACTTTGCATTAATTCAGCCATTTTACGTGCATTTGGGTTGTAAATTCGGCTTACTGGCATGGCCCAAATATTCATATCAAAGCCATCTTTATAGCCCGCTTCGGCAAGTAAAGTTTTAGCAAGCTCAGGGTTAAACTCGGGCATCGCTTTTTGTGCTTCAAAGGCCCACGATGCTGGAGGCAATAATGATTGTGCTTTTATGCCGTTACCGTAATACACAGCTTGCATAATTTTGTCGACATCAATGGCGCTTGCGAGGGCTTGTCGAACACGCACATCATCAAACGGCGGACGTTCCGTATTGAAGGCCCAGTAACCAATGTTGAGGTTTTGCTCTTTTTGAACTTTGATATCTTCACGTTGTGACAAAATACTGAGTTGTGCACTACTTGGGTGCGCAGTCACATCGCATTCTTTAGTGAGCATTTTCGCAACCCTTGTTGTCCCATTTGGTGTAATGTCATACACCAATTGTTCAAGCACAACGGGATGTTTCCAATAATCAGGGTTACGATAGTAACGAATTAAGCGGTCACGACGGTATTCTTTATATACATAGGGACCTGTACCAACAGGGTATTGATCAAACAGGTTCTCTTGTTTGCGATCTTTGAGCTGCATAGCATATTCTTTCGATAGCACAACAGCAAAATCCGTGGCCAAATTTGCTAAAAAGCTACTTTCAGCGTTGTATAATTCAAACCGAACTTGGTAATCAGAAACGCGTACAATACGGCGAATTAATTGATCAATACCGACACTTTGAAAATATGGGTAGTTAGCATCACCAACAAAATGGTAAGGATTGTAAACATCGAATAGGCGACTGAAGGTAAAAATAACATCATCAGCATTAAAGTCTCGGGTCGGTGTAAAGTACCGAGTAGTATGAAATTTTACCCCTTTACGGAGCATAAATGTGATGGCTTTACCATCAGGACTTATTTTCCAATCAGTGGCAAGCTCTGCCTGAAACTCAGCAGAGACAGGGTCGATGCTGAGCAAGCGGTCGTATAGCTGATTAGCAATAATATCGATAGTCGAACCAGTGGTTGTCACTTGCGGATTAAACGACACGGGGTTAGCTTCAGCGCAATACACTAAGCCTTGGTTTTTTTGTTCTGTGGTTTTTTCTTCGCTATCTAGGCAGCCTACTAAGCACACCAAAGACAAAGCAAGTAACGGTTTAAACACCTGATTAGCCTCTAACTATTGCTGCTGATCTAATAAATTGTATTTTTTCAAATAGCCACGTAATTGATGATACGTCAATTCTAAGTGTTCTGCAGTTTTCTTTTGATTAAATTGACTATATTCCAGTGCCTTTTTTATCACATCAATTTCAAAGTCATTTGATAGCTGTTTTAAATTACAAGGAAATTGAATGTCGGGCTTATTGAGTGTCACAGCATCTTGATTTTGTGATGTGGCAATAGGCGCTGCTTCAACGTTTGTAACGGGGGCACTACTCACTGCTGCTTTGACACGTTGCTTGGGTCTAAATTTACTTGCAAATGGATCTAAAATAATCTGGTGAACGGGAATATGCTCATTGCCATGACGGTATAAGCTTCGTTCAACTACATTTTTTAATTCGCGAATGTTACCTGGCCATTCATAGGATTGCAGCGTTTCGATGGCGTTACGCGTAAAGCCACTGAATAATTCCCACTCGAGGTCGCGGGCCATATTTATTGCAAATTGCTCTGCAAGCAGCATGATATCCTCTTGGCGTTCGCGCAGTGGGGGCAGGGTAATAACATCAAAAGCAAGACGGTCGAGTAAATCGCTTCTGAATTCGCCTTGTTCAGCAAGGGTCGGCAAGTCTTCATTGGTTGCGCAAACTAGGCGAGTATCGACTTTAACAGTTTGCTTACCACCAACGCGTTCAAATTCGCCATATTCAATTACGCGCAGGAGTTTTTCTTGTACCATGGCTGAGGTATTGGCTAATTCATCAAGGAATAATGTGCCGCTATTGGCGCGTTCAAATCGGCCTTCATGACGTTTGCTGGCACCGGTGAATGCGCCGCTTTCATGACCAAACAGTTCACTTTCAAGCAGGTTTTCATTCAGTGCTGCACAATTAAGCTTTATATAGTTTTGTTCCCAACGTTTAGATAAGAAATGTAAACGCGCAGCAATCAGTTCTTTACCTGTACCGCGCTCACCAATAATAAGTACAGGCTTATCAAGACTTGCCAATTGTGAAACTTGATCAAGTACGCTTAAAAAGCTGTCAGATTGGCCGAGTAAATTATCCTGTTGGCGAAATTGGCTCATATTCCCTAACTCTTAGTCATTTTTACTAAGATCTAGTGTATTTCATTATTTGTGAGAACTAAAGGAATTTATAAATTTAGTTTAACTGTTTGAATGTATTGAGTTATTCTACATCTATAAAAGTTGGCAAGCATATTGATACTAGAGATACCAACTGATTAAGTTAAAACACCAAAGAGGTAAATGTTATGGGAATTTTTTCACGTTTTGCAGACATCGTTAATTCTAATATCAATGCCATCTTAGATAAAGCAGAAGATCCAGAAAAAATGGTTCGCCTGATCATCCAAGAGATGGAAGATACATTAGTAGAAGTTCGCTCTACTTCAGCAAAAACACTTGCTGAGAAAAAGGAGCTAGTACGTCGCGTTGAAACTTTGAAAGTTCAAGTTGCAGACTGGCAAGAAAAAGCTGAATTAGCGCTCAGTAAAGACCGTGATGATTTAGCACGTGCAGCACTGATTGAAAAGCAAAAATCAGCAGATGCAGTGGCAGCAGTTGAAACAGAGCTTGAGCATGTAGAGTCTCACATCGAAAAACTACAGCAAGAAGTAAGTACGTTACAAGAGAAGCTAGCAGATGCGAAAGCGCGTCAAAAAGCAATCATCTTACGTCAACGTTCTGCTGAGTCACGTCTTGAAGTGAAAAAAGCACTCGACAGCTCAAAAGTTGAAGATGCTTTAAACCGCTTTGAGCGTTACGAAAACAAGATCGATGGTCTAGAATCACAAATAGAGTCTTATGATCTTGGTAAAAAATCATTATCAGACGAAATTGCTGGCCTTCAGCAAGACGAAAAGATTGATGATGAGCTAGCTGAGCTTAAGAAAAAATTAGCAGATAAAAAATAATAAAATGGGGGCGTGTCCCCCAATGCTTAAACACATAACGGATTGACAGGAGAGAATTATGTTCGATGCAGAAGTTTTGATGGCACCCATTATTGTATTTATGGTGGTTGTTGCCCCACTTTGGCTTATTTTACATTACCGTAGTAAAAAACAAGTGAGCCAAGGTTTAAGTGAACACGAACATCGCCAGCTGTTAGAGCTTGCACAAAAAGCAGATAAAATGGCCGAGCGTGTTGAAACATTAGAAGCCTTACTTGATCAAGAGGCTCCACAGTGGAGACGTAAAGTATGAGTACTAAACGCGAATTATTCAGAGACGCAGAGCGTGGTAAAATAGCCGGCGTGTGCGCGGGTATCAGCGACTACTTTAACATGGAGCTTTGGCTGGTACGTATTTTAGTTGTGACGGCAGTATTATTATCTGGCGGTCCATTTATTGTGGTTGCTTACATTGCTGCGTGGTTTATTTTAGATAAAAAACCAGCCGAAAAAACAGTTAAAAACGCAGATAGCATTCACCAGGACCCGCTTGAAGTAAAATTTAAGGTATGGCAAAAAGGGGAGCCACCTCGCCGTGCATTACAAGACTTAAAAGATCGTCTTGCTCGAGTTGATGGTCGTTTACAAGAGATGGAACGCTATGTCACATCAACAGAGTTTACGGTTAGCCGTGAAATCAACAAACTTTAAAGGATATAAACGCACCTTGTTTGCATCGTGAAATCAAGTGCAAATGAGGTGCCAGACATTGTATGAGCCAATCATTTGCAAAGAACACCTTCAATTCGTTAAAAAATAAAGCACAAAAAGCGCTTCATCGTAGTTTAGATCAACACGTGAAGTTAGCCGTCACAGGGTTAAGTGGCAGCGGCAAAACTGCATTTATTACCGCCTTGGTTAAACATTTAACCAGCCAAGCTGACGATAAAAACTTACCCTTTTTTGATGTGATGCGCGAAAAGCGCCATATCGCTACAAAAATAGTGCCACAGCAAGCACTGACAATTCCGACATTTGAGTACACGAATGCATTATCGGCGTTGTTACCTGTTGAAGGTGAGCCATCATGGCCTGCATCCACAGAGCGTATAAATACCTTACGTTTGGCAATTAAATACCAAAGTAACTCAGGGCTGCGTGGTCATTTTGCACCGCAATCAACACTCTATTTAGACATTATTGATTACCCCGGTGAGTGGTTACTTGATTTGCCAATGCTGGAGCAATCATTTGCTGATTGGTGTGAGTCACAATACTCTCTCTTGCAGCAAACAGCCCGTAACGAGAAGGCTAAGCCATTTTTAACCGCCCTTGCTGAACTTGATTTATCAGCCAATGTTGATGAAAGCAAGCTGGCTGATATCGCAGCGCTTTATCAAAAGCTATTGGTTGGCCTTAAAAAAGACACCAAACTTGCCATGTTGCAACCTGGTCGCATGCTGATGCCCGGTGAGCTAAAAGGAGCGCCGTTACTGCAGTTTTTCCCAGTTGCGAATGTACCTGACGACATAACCGAAGGGTCAAACTTAGCGCATCTTAAAAAGCGCTATAAAGCCTATATAAAAGAGGTTGTAAAACCTTTTTACGAGCAGCATTTCCGTCATTTTGACCGACAAATTGTGCTGGTGGATGTGCTCAGCGCATTGAATGAAGGCAGCGAAACGCTGCATGAGCAAAGCCGCGTTATTAACCAGTTGCTGGCGCATTTTAATTATGGTGAAGCCAGCTTCTTTAAACGTTTGTTTAAACCAAACATCGATAAGTTACTGTTTGCAGCGAATAAGTCGGACCATATTAGCGCTCAATATCATAAAGATTTAGCACTATTGCTCGATTCAATCGTGCATGACCAAACGAATCATTTGAAGTTCGAAGGCGTGCAAATTGAAACCATGGCTATGTCATCTATCTGCGCTACAGAGCCGCGCCAAGTAGCAGAAAAAGACCAGCAGTTAGCCTGTATTTATGGCAAGCCTTTAGGCGAGCAAGAATGGCTGACGTATTTACCACCACAGCCACCATCACGCCTTCTCAACAAACAAGAGTGGCCAAAACAGGGATTTGAGTTCTTATCGTTCTCGCCACTTCCATGCCCTGATAAACGGTTAAGGCATATTCGTTTAGATCATGTCATGCAGTACCTGATAGGAGACAAACTAACATGAGCGAGCATACAAAAGAGATGAACTTTCAGGCAGGTCGCCGTATTTCAAGCTCTGCGAGCAATGAAGAGCCTAAAAATGAGCTAACCATTGCGAAAGTAATAGAGAATGCTGAGTTCGTCGAAGATGCCGAAGTATTGCAAGACGACATTGAGTTAGAACCCGTGTATAAAAAGTCGAAATGGCAAACCCTAAAAGGGGTATTTGTTGTTAGCTTTTTAGTTTTAGTGTTACTTGAGTTTGCAATGTCGCTGTTTGTGACGTTTCAGCAATCAATTATTCTTGGTTCGGTGTATTTAACGGCTGTTCTCAGTGGTGTGCTATTAATTGCCCGTGTTATCTGGCGTGAGTACCGCATGCTGAGAAGCCTGAAGCGCAACCAATTACACCGCAGCGAGGCCGACCGCTTACTTAATAGCGAGCAAGTAGGTGAAGCACTGCCGTGGCTTGAAAAGCTTAATAAACATCAAGCGTTAACAGGCTTTGAAAACTTCAAGCAGCAAATTGCGAGTCATCATACCGATAAAGAAATCATGACCTTATACGCCGATAGTTTATTGGTGAGCCAAGATCAGCAAGCAAAAAAACTGATTAACCGTTTTGCGACTGAGTCAGCTTTGTTAGTTGCCCTCAGTCCACTGGCTCTAGTGGATATGATGGCCGTGTTATGGCGTGGAACTAAGCTCATTGAGCAAATTGGCCGTATTTACGGTATTGGTTTTGGTTACGCAAGCCGTATTAAATTGTATCGCTTATTGGTGAAGCAAGTGTTGTTTGTTGGCAGTGCAGAGTTGGTATCTGATCTAGCTGCCACGGCACTAAGTGCTGAATTGCTGGGGAAATTGTCGGGCCGTGCAGCACAAGGGTTAAGTGCAGGTATTTTTACTGCGCGCATAGGCTATAAAGCGATGGAACTAAGCCGTCCGTTACCTCGCTTGGAACATAAACGCAGCTTGCTAAAAGAAACCGCCAATAGTATTGCCCGTAAAATTGCTTCACGCACCAGTGATAAAGAGACCGAAAACACAAAATGACAACTTTTGTGTACAGTTAATAAAAATGGCTGAGTGATATTTAGCCATCTGAGCATCCGGCATGCTTGTGCATTGTGGGTATCTACGTTTTATTTATGAGTATGAAGTACTGATAATAAAAACGAGAACACACAATGACTAAGCATCACTTACATACACAATGTATTCATGGTCCAGAAAAACCAAATGACCCACATGGCGCACTCAGTGCGCCGCTTTACCAAACCTCTACCTTCGCATTTGCTAATGCCGCTCAAGGTGCAGCCCGATTTGCTGGCGAAGAGCAGGGCTTTATTTATACCCGTTTAGGTAATCCGACAACGCAAGAGCTTGAGCAAAAAGTAGCTCAGTTAGAAAACTGTGAAGCAGCGGCTGCAACAGCGACAGGTATGGGAGCCGTCTCTGCGTCTGTACTTAGCTTTTTACAACAAGGTGACCATCTAGTGGCATCTAGCGCGCTATACGGTTGTACCTTTGCATTTTTTGCTCACATGTTGCCGCGCTTTGGGATCGAAGTCACTTTTGTTGATATGACTAACGAAGCTGAACTACGTGGCGCGGTTAAAGCAAATTCAAAAATGATTTTTGCAGAAACACCAATCAATCCGACCATGGCAGTGCTTGATTTAAGTTTAATTGCCGACGTTGCCAAGCAGCATCAACTGATAAGCGTTATCGACAATACCTTCTTAACACCTTTGCTACAGCAACCTACTTCGTTTGGCATTGATATTGTGGTGCACAGTGCAACTAAATATCTTAATGGCCACGGTGATGTGGTGGCAGGGCTTGTGTGTGGTACAGAGGAACATATCAACCTGATAAAAATGACGGTATTAAAAGATATTGGTGCAACGATTAGCCCTCATGATGCATGGTTAATTAATCGCGGTTTAAAAACTCTCGCTGTACGAATGGAGCGCCACTGCGCGAGCGCCCAAGTCGTCGCTGAATATTTAGAGCAACACCCGTTAGTGAGCCAAGTATATTACCCAGGGCTTAAATCACACCCGGGTCATAAATTTATTGGCTCACAGATGAAAGCGCCCGGTGGTGTAATTGCCTTTGAAATAAAGGGCAGTCTAGAAGATGGTGAAACATTTATAAATAATACGCAACTTTGCACCCTTGCGGTCAGTTTAGGGGATGCTGAAACCCTCATTCAACACCCTGCATCAATGACCCATTCGCCTTATACACCTGAAGAAAGAGCAGCCGCAGGTATTAGTGATGGCCTAATTCGCTTATCAGTTGGTTTAGAAGATGTTAACGATGTAATTAACGATCTTAAAACTGCATTTACATTCATTGGTTAGTGTGTAATTTAAAGTTTACAGAAATTTGGCTCTAAACCCCTTTGTTTTCTGGTTATGTAAACTTATTGATTTTTTGTTGTATTTTTAAGTTTACATATGGGTTGTTTTTGAAAGTCTCGAAAACAACCCTAGCTATTAAACTTTTGCTTACTTTTAAATAGTATCAACCAACAAGTTAATGAAACTCTGATCGATGCTGATCACGATTTAACGAAGAAGGTTATTATGGCTAAAGCAAGTAATTACACCTCCAAGCAACCTGATGAAAATGGGGTTATCCATTGGAGCGAAGAAGAAAATAAAATATGGTCTGAGCTCGTTGCTCGCCAACTCGCTTGCATCGAAGGTAAAGCCTGTGATGAATATTTAGCAGGTCTCAAGAAAATCAATTTACCAACAGATCGTATTCCACAACTTAGCGAACTCAACGAAGTGCTACTCGAAACTACGGGCTGGCAAGTTGCGCCTGTTCCGGCACTGATTGATTTTGATGAGTTCTTTCGTTTATTAGCAAACAAGCAGTTCCCAGTTGCGACGTTTATTCGTAGTCGTGAAGAGTTTGAATACTTACAAGAGCCAGATATCTTCCATGAGATTTTTGGTCACTGCGCCATGCTAACTAACCCTGCATTTGCTGAGTTTACTCACAAATACGGCCAGTTAGGCTATGCCGCTGAAAAGAAAGATCGTGTTTATTTAGCGCGTCTTTACTGGTTTACTGTTGAGTTTGGTTTGATGCAAACTGAGCAAGGCCTGCGTATCTATGGTGGCGGTATTTTATCGAGCCCTGGCGAAACACAGTATGTATATTCAGATAAGCCAGAAATCAATGCAATGGATGTATTAGATGTGCTTCGTACACCTTATCGTATTGATATAATGCAACCTGTGTACTACACCATAAGCTCAATCAATGACTTATTCGATATTTCACAAATGGATATCATGTCGCTGGTGAGTAAAGCAAAAGAATTAGGGCTACATGAGCCAAAGTTTCCACCTAAAGAAAAATTAGCAAGTTAAGGATTTACAATGTCTTCATTAAGCACACAAAAGTGTGAAGCGTGTCGTGCGGATGCGCCGAAAGTATCTGATGCTGAATTAGCAGAATTGATTAAAATGATTCCTGATTGGGTTCCTGAAGTGCGCGACGGCATTATGCAATTAGAGCGTGTTTACAAGTTTAAAAACTTCAAGCAAGCACTTGAGTTCACAAATAAAGTGGGTGATATGGCCGAAGAGGAAGGTCACCACCCAGGTCTTTTAACCGAGTGGGGTAAAGTAACCGTTACTTGGTGGAGTCATTCAATTAAAGGCTTACACAAAAACGATTTTATTTGTGCTGCTAAAACAGATGACGTATTTGCTGCATTATAAAAAGTATCTCTAAAACTTTTAAAGGCGTAATCGCAAGATTACGCCTTTTTGCTTTTGCAAAGGGGAAAAAGTAACATGATGAGAGTTTTAAGGAATACGATGAAAAATAAAAATTTATTAATTTCTACTCTGTTTATTTTTTTACCGCTTATCGATAGTTTGTTTGTTCCTCAAGTGTTTGGTATTCAATGGCATAGCCCCAAAATGATGTATCAGATAGGGGTTTATCTGATGTTTATAAAATTACTTATGGTGATAGTGGGTATTTTTATCCTTCTTAAACATGAAAGATTACTCTATCAAGATACAAAACCTATTCGTTTGATTCGGCTGTTATCTTTTATCTTCGCAGGGTTGCAAGTGGTGATAATGGCATCTGTTTGTTTTTGGTATTTAGTGGCAGGCACTCAGGCAAAGCATTTTAAGCAGCAACAACATATTAATGTTTTTACCGCAGATTATGGTGTTTTTGCTGATGTTTACCATCACTTTACTTATCTTTGTTATGACAAACAGGGTTTTTATCATCAAGAACCAATAGCTTCTTTACAATGGCTAGGGGAATTTAGTTTTACTGTGAATCAAGATGAATTAATTATTCATCATGAAGATAGCTTGGGTGAGCACAGCAAACATATTTCACTGCAAGGTTTTAATTGCTCTTAATACAATTAACACCTTTGCTCTTATCAGATATTTCGTAAATTAATCTTTTTTCGTATTAAACATTTCATTTACATACATTGTTTCTATACTTTGTTTAAGCATCCTATCAAGGACTCTTAATGCAGTGGACGCAACGTTAAACAGAGAGAACGTTATGTTTACTAAGTTAAAGTTAAATACCCAGCTGTACCTAGCCTTTGGTGCAATGGTCCTTCTTCTTGGTGTTGTTAGTGTTGTTGCACTTATCGCACTTAATTCTGGATACGAAAATTTTGTAGATTATCGTGCAAATGCACGTGATAGTAATATTTCAGGTCGAATCCAATCAAATGTTTTAAGTCTTCGCTTAAGTGCTCTTAAGTACTTAAAGGATCAGAACCAAGCGAGTATTAATGAATTTACTAATCGCTATCAATTACTAAATGATCTCATCCAATCTGGAAAGCGGCAGTTTAATGATGCAAACAAAGTTAAAGCGATCACAACCATAGAGCAAGAGGCGTTAACTTATAAATCAGCCTTTGAAAAAATTGTTAACCTCATTAATAAGCGAAATGAAATCGTATCCAACATGCTTGATGCCAATGGTAAATATATGCGAGAGGGGATCAGTGAAATAATTCAATTAAGTATGCAAAAAAATGATGTTTCAGCTTTGTTTTACAGCTCACAAGTACAAGAGTCACTTTTATTAGGTCGTTTATATGCCGCTAAGTTTCTTGTCAATAACACGCAAGAAGAACTTAATAGGGCGAAACAAGAGTTTACAGTTTTATTGGACAAACTAGAGAGTTTGGCAAAAACAGTGAATGGCAATAAAGAGCAAACGTTACTCGCAGATATAAAACTCAGAAACAATGAATACATTGAAGGCTTAGTGCTCGTTAACGAAGCAATTAGCGAACGTAATAAAGTGATATCAGGTACCTTAGATAAAATAGGCCCTGCAATTGCCGAGCAAATAGAGCAAATAAAATTAGCAAGTCAAAATCGTCAAGATGAAATCGGTCCGATGCTACAAGCTAGCAGCAAAAATGCGATTAATACGATTTTAGTGTTTTCGCTAATTATTATTGCTGTAGGGATTTTCTTAAGTATTTTTATATCTCGGCTCATAAAAGCACCTATTGGTGGCGAGCCAAGCGAAATAGCTCGTATTGTTCAATCAATAGCACAAGGAGATTTAACCTATCGTTTTAGTCAGCAGGGTAATGAAACGGGTATCTATTTAGCGATGCGGGACATGGTGGCTAAACTTAATGAAATGGTCACTCAAATCAGTGACTCAACGACTCAAGTTTCGCAAACTTCGCAAGAGTTAACTACCATCACAACAAATTCTAAGACAGGTGCTGAACACCAATCAGACCAACTGATGCAAACAGCCACAGCAATGCATGAAATGTCTGCAACAATCAATGAAATAACCCAAAGTGCGCAATTAGCGGCAGAGGCAGCTACAAAAGCAGATAACGAGGTTTTAACAGGCACACAAGTGGTCTCGCAAACGCATGCTGCGATGGGAGAACTTGTAGAAACCATGCTTCATGTTAGTAAAACTATTGCTAATTTAGAGGCTGAGACAGAGTCTGTTGGCTCAATACTGGATGTGATCAGAGGGATAGCGGATCAAACTAATCTACTTGCTTTGAATGCAGCAATTGAAGCTGCAAGAGCAGGAGAGCAAGGGCGCGGGTTCGCAGTTGTTGCTGATGAGGTTAGATCATTAGCTAGTCGTACTCAACAGAGCACCGAAGAAATACAAGTAATGATTTCAAACTTACAAAATGAAGCGAAGAAATCAGTAGACTCAATGAAAGAAAATATGGTCAGTGTTGAGCAAACAGCAGAAAAAACAGAGCAAACAGGCAGCGTGCTTGAACAAATATCGCAATCAGTAGGGACCATTAAAGATATGAATGTACAAATAGCGAGTGCTTCTGAAGAGCAAAATGTTGTCAGTCAGCAAATTAGTGAAAGTGTGCAGCATGTGAATGAGAAAGCTCATGAAACAATGGATGGAGCAGAGCAAGCTGCTGCTATTGCTGATGGGCTGGCGCAAACAGCGCTGGAACTTGATCAGATTGTGAAGCAATTTAAAGTTGCTTAAAAGCACTTATTCAAGCCAGCTATTGCTGGCTTGAATAATGCCACATCGATTAAATCACAGAGATACAAGCTAGCTTTACTTGTTAATCTTTACGTGTGTCTAACATATCATCATGTTTTTCTAAATCCCAAGGAAGATCGCCTGGACTGTTATCTAAAAAGTGTAAATAGTTTTCAAATTGGTCGAGAATATCTTTCACAACATCATTTTCTTCAAAGCCATAAATATCGTATGACAACCCACCGCGACGTAAAAACACTTCCGCACGATAATACAGTTGCGATTCACTATCTGCAGCGGCGGGCTCGGCATATGCGAAGCCCGGTTTAACATGTTCGGTAAGCCTAATATCATATACAAAGTCGACATGGTGATGGCGTGTTACTGTTAGATATGCTCGGCCAATATCACTGTCAATATCAACAGTGGCTTGCCAATTACGGTTAATTAGCTCGCTTTGCACTTCTTTCATAGCAGTTACAACAATCTCGTTTATAAATGCATGCACCTCTTGCTTATTAGGGTAATCAATCATTGCTTTTAAGCGATGTTTCCACAGAGAAAGGTCTAAATTTTTATTAATGAGCGTATGAGCTTGTAAACTCATATCTCGGTGGCCCTCAATACGAAGAGCACGCCATAGCCCCGCACAGGCTAGTAGCATAATAATAGCAAAGGGCAGGGCAGTGGCTATGGTCATTGTTTGAAGTGCTTTAAGGCCACCTGCTAAAAGTAATACCGCAGCAACAGCACCTTCGAGTACAGCCCAAAAAACTCGCTGCCAAGCAGGGGTATGAATACTGCCGCCTGATGCTAATGAATCAATAACTAATGAACCCGAATCAGATGACGTCACGAAGAACGTGATAATCAAAATAACAGTTAAGAAAGAGGCAAATGATGAAAGCGGTAACGCATTGAATAATTGAAATAAAGCAACAGCGTGATTTGCTTCAACATCAGTAATAAGTGAATTTAACCCTTCGTTCATTATCAAGTTTAATGCTGTGTCACCAAAAATGGAAAACCATAAAAAAGTAAATAAACTAGGCACTAACATGACACCCACAACAAATTGCCTGATTGTTCTACCACGGCTTATTTTTGCTATAAACATGCCAACAAAAGGGGCCCAAGCGATAGTCCAGCCAAAGATAAATAGTGTCCAATTTCCTATCCAGTCACTGCGGGTATATGCTTGTAAGTTAAAGGTTCTTTCTACAATTCCACTTAAGTAGCTACCTGTATTTTGTAAAAATGATTCTAAGATATGGATACTTGAACCAACAAAAAATACAAACAACATTAACGTTATAGCGATAGCCATATTGAGTATAGATAGGCGTTTTACTCCCTTATCTAACCCCGCTACTACCGATAAAGTTGCAGCACCGGTTATGACGGCTATGGTGACAATTTGCACTGTAGTACTAATGGGAATACCTTCCCACAAATAATGTAAGCCAGCATTAATTTGCGTAACAGATAAGCCTAATGTGGTTGCAATCCCGAACAAGGTTCCCAAAATTGCAAATATATCGACGCAATGACCAATAGGGCCATGGATCTTATCACCAATTAGCGGGTATAAGGCTGAGCGAATGGATAATGGTAGACCATGGCGAAATGCAAAGTAGGCAAGAACAAGACCGACGACGCCATAAATTGCCCAAATGTGAAAGCCCCAGTGAAAAAATGCGATTTGCATCGCTTGCTTTGCTGCATCAATAGTTTCTGCTGCGCCACTAGGCGGTGAGGAATAGTGAAGCACAGGCTCTGCAACACCGAAGTAAAGAAGTGCCACACCATAGCCTGCCGAGAAGAGCATAGCAAACCACTCTAAAGAGCTATATTCGGGTTCTGCGTGAGCGGGGCCTAACTTTATATTACCCCAGCTAGAGGCTGCTATGGACACTATAAATACTAAGAATACCGCAACAGATAACATATAAAACCAGCCGAAGGTTTCTGTTATCCAAGATAGCGTTACTGAAAATGCTTTACCTGCTTGTTCAGGATCACTGATTGTACCAAGCACAAGTAAAAAGATAATAGAGACTGCCGGTAAAAATACGGGTAGTAAAATAGTTGAGCGTAAGGTTTTTCTTGCCATAAATAAATCCTTTATTTTAAAGCTAACTTTAAGCGTACTTACCAACTACCTTATTGGATCAAACCATTAATAGCTAGTTATAAAGGATTGTTTTTAAATATATTGATTGCTTTTCCAATATTAAGGGGGAGTTAATAAAGATGTACTAAGCGCATCAAAAATAAGTGCATTAACGTTAACTGGTAGACTCTAATTTAGGAGTACACAACTCGTACTAGATAGTATAAATAAAGTAGCTCCTAATTTACTATTTTAAGCCTTCTTTTAAGGGGAGAATTTAAAGTTTACCTTGCACCTCAACTTCTTAACCTGTTTGTAATTGTTCGGCACCTCGGATAATAACTATATCGCCAGCACTAAAAATCACTTCAGTGAGGTAAACAGTGGGTCAGAAGTAACGCCAAATAATAGCAAAGCAGATACACGATGAAACATATATGTGAAATAAGGTGTCACAATTTAAGCAAATTAAGCAAAAACTTAAATAGACGAGTATAAAAAAGCGCCAACCATTATGGCTAGCGCTGTTATGAAAACCTGCTATTGCAAGCAGTTACTCGTCAATTGAACGAAGGAGGGCATTAATACCCACTTTTTCGCGAGTTTGTTGATCTACTTTTTTTACGATGATGGCAGCGTAAAGGCTGTGTGAACCATCTTTTGAAGGCAATGAGCCTGGCACAACAACTGCACCGGCAGGTACGCGACCGTAATGGATCTCACCTGTTTCACGGTCATAAATGCGCGTACTTTGGCTGATATATACACCCATTGAGATAACGGCGCCTTCTTCAACAACAACACCTTCAACAATCTCAGAGCGTGCGCCAATAAAGCAGTTGTCTTCGATAATCGTAGGGTTTGCTTGCAGTGGTTCAAGTACGCCACCTATGCCTACACCACCAGATAAGTGTACGTTTTTACCAATTTGAGCACACGAGCCAACGGTTGCCCATGTATCAACCATGGTGCCTTCATCAACGTAAGCGCCGATGTTAACATAAGATGGCATGAGTACCACGTTTTTGCCTACGAAACTCCCTTTACGAGCAACCGCATTTGGCACAACACGCATGCCACCTTGTTGGAATTGCTCTGGTGTGTAGTCGCTAAATTTAAGTGGTACTTTGTCGTAGAATTGATTAACACCATCGTTCATTGGCTGGTTATCACGAATACGAAAAGACAATAGCACCGCTTTTTTCAACCATTGATGTACAACCCACTCACCACTGATTTTTTCAGCAACACGCGCAGCGCCGCTATCAAGTAGTTCAAGTGCGTCGACAATAGCTTGTTTCACGTCGCTTGATACCGTGCTTGGGCTGATGCTATCGCGGTTGTCCCAAGCGTTTTCGATCATGGTTTTTAAATCTGACATAAGGTCCTCTTATTCGGTTTCTGCGTTGAGTTTTTTACGCAATGCTTGATGAATTTTTGCTTGTTCTTCGTCTGTTAATGCTTGGTATTCGTTATTTGATACCACGAAGAAATCTTCTGCACGTTCACCGACAGTGGTGATCCGTGCGGCATGAATATGTAATAAGTGTGCTTGAAACACTTCGGCAATTTTCGTGAGTAACCCAGGAATATCCACTGCCTGAATTTCGATTAAACTGCGATCTTTTCGGGCATGCGGTCTAAGCACAATTTTGGGTTTAATATTAAAGTCTTTAAAACGCTGTGAGCGGTTCTTTTTAAAACGAATTTTCTTTTTAGGATCACTAATTGCGGCATCAAGTGCGCGTTTAATACCTTGCGCACGATTACTGGCAATTGGGTCGCCATTCACTTCCAGAATAACAAAACTAAATAGCACATAACCGTCTTTTGTCGTGAGGACTTGTGCATGTTGAATTTGTGCTTTTTTAGAGCCGATGACACTGACTAAACGAGCGAACAGCCCGCCTGAGTATGGACTATAAGCAAATACTTGCGTTCCCCCATGCATGGCGGTATCAGACACCATCACACTGGGCTGGCTTAAGTCCTCACAATTGAGTAAATGTTCGGTGTGCCATGAAATTTGTTGTTCACTAAAGGCAGTAAAGTAATTGGCTTTAAAGCGACTCCAAATTAAATCAATTTGGTCTTCGTTACAGCCGTGATTCAATAGACGTTGTTTAGCTTGTTGTTTTTTATCACGAATCTGATCACGTTGATCCATCGGGTTTTCTAGCCCTAGACGAAGTGCGCGCTGGGTGTGTAAATAAAGCTCTCGTAGTAGTGTGTTCTTCCAATCATTCCACAAGTTATCATTGGTGGCACGGATATCAGCCAGTGTTAAGCAATATAAGTAATCGAGCTGACGCTCAGTTTTTACTTTGCTGGCAAAGTCTTTAATGACATCAGGGTCGTTAATGTCTTTGCGTTGCGCTGTGACCGACATCAGTAAATGATTAGCAACAAGCCACGAAATGAGTTTTCCATCGGATGCTGGAAAGCGGTGAAGCTTGGCAAAAGCAAGGGCGTCTACAGAGCCAAGCTCTGAGTGATCGCCACCACGACCTTTGGCAATATCATGGAAAATACCTGCTAAATAAAGTAACTCAGGCTTATCCATGCGCGTGACTATTTCACTACAGAGCGGAAACTCGCTGACTTTTGACTTATCAAAATATTTGTAAATATTGTTGATTAATTTATGCGTGTGCTCATCCACGGTGTAAGCGTGAAAGAGGTCAAACTGCATTTGTCCAAAAATATTTCGCCATTGCGGTAAATAGGCTGCAATCATGCCGTGCTTATGCATAAGCGTGAATGCACGACCCATGCCGTTTGGATGCTTTACAAGTCGTAAAAATGCTTCGCGGCAGGCGGCGTAATCTTGTAAATCACCGAGTAAACGGCGTCGTACTTGGCGCATTGTACGAATGGTACTTGGGTAAATATGGGTGATTTCAGGGTTATCAGCTATGTGCTCGAACAACACAAATAGCTGATCACGGCGGAAAAACACAGAGGGGTTTTTTACCCGAATTTGATGACCAATACGCTCAAAGTTACGGTCGAGCTCAACGACAGGTAACTCTCCGGCACCCGGTAAAATGCTTTGCTCAAAGTATGAAAGCAACATTTGATTAAGCTCTCGTACGCGGCTCATAATTCGGAATAAGCGTTTCATCATACGCTCGACAGAGGCTTTACCATCACTACCAAAGCCAAGTATTTCAGCGGCGTTAGGTTGATGATCGAACAATAAGCGATTTTCGGAACGTCCTGCAGCTATATGCAATGCAAATCGAATATTCCACAAGTTCTCTAAGCATTCAGAGAGCTCTTGATATTCCTCGTGAGTCAGATAGCCGTGATTGATAAGCTCTTGTAATGTCTCCGCTCTAAAGTGTTTTTTAGCCACCCATATAATAGTTTGTAAATCACGTAAACCACCAGGGTTTTCTTTAATATTAGGCTCAAGGTTATAGGCTGTGCCATGGCACTTTTTATGACGTAAATTCTGTTCTTGTACTTTTGCCAAAAAGAATTCATCAGAGCGCCAAATGGGCGTATCGATTAAATGCCTTTTGAGTTTTTCAAACTCAATATGATTACCGAAAATGAGTCGGCTCTCGAGTAAGCTGGTGGCAAATGTCACGTCTTCGCGCTTTTGTTCTAATGCTTGTTCTATGGTGCGAACGCTGTGACCAATTTCTAAGTTGAGATCCCAAAGCATAGTGACGAACTGACCAATCTTTTCACACACCGCATCACTTGGTTGCTCACTAACTAGCAACATAAAGTCGATGTCGGAGTAGGGGTGTAATTCGCCACGGCCATAACCACCTACCGCGATAAGGGCTAAATCACTTTCGTGTGCAAGGTCGTAATCATGGAACAGTTTAATCAATAAGCGATCGATAAACTCAGCGCGGGCATTGATTAAGTTGCTGACGGGTTGTTTAGAAAATTCGTTCTGAAGCCATTTGTAAAAATAACTTGAACAGTCGCGATAGTCGCTAAGTTGCTCAGCTTGGCTAAGCAACTTCTTTACTTTATTGGGTAATGCCACAGGGGCTGGCTCCTAGTGTTCGATGATCCTGTCAATAGTATCATCTGATCGGAGCGTTAAAATTTCAACACCATTTTCAGTCACTAACAGCGTATGTTCCCACTGCGCAGACAATGAACGGTCTTTTGTTACTACGGTCCAGTCATCTTTAAGCAACTTACATTGGCGTTTACCCGCATTAACCATAGGTTCGATTGTTAAGCACATGCCCGCTTTTAATACTTCACCAGTACCTGCTTTGCCGTAGTGCATAACTTGTGGCTCTTCGTGGAACTCTGCACCAATACCGTGACCACAGTATTCACGTACAATCGAATAGCTAAAGCTTTCAGCGTATTTTTGAATCGCAGCACCAATGTCACCTAAGCGAACGCCAGGTTTCACCATTTTAATGGCAAGATACAGGCTCTCTTGTGTTACTTCAGCAAGGCGCTTACCTTGGATATTTGGTGTACCAACATGGAACATTTTAGATGTATCGCCATGGTAACCGTCTTTGATTACAGTTACATCAATATTGACGCTGTCACCTTCTTTAAGTGGTTTGTCATTTGGGATACCGTGACAAATTACATGGTTCACTGAGGTGCAAATTGATTTTGGGAAACCGTGATAGTTAAGCGGTGCTGGAATAGCATCTTGAACGTTAACAATATAATCGTGACAAATTGTATTTAGTTCATCTGTGGTTACACCTGGCACCACATGCGGTTCAATCATTTCAAGTACCTCGGCGGCTAAGCGCCCGGCAACACGCATTTTTTCGATTTCTTCAGGGGTCTTGATCACAGCACTCATTGAGGCTCCAAAGTTGTTTTTCAGGTCATTTTCCAGTGCACAAATTTTGCACTGAATGTTGAGTTTTCAATTTTAATATGGTATAAAGCGCGCCGTCTTTTTACAAATAAATTCTTAACTGATTTTTTGTATTTAAGGCAAACACAATTTTATTTTAACACACACACGTATCGTCACATACACTTGGGTGCACATAAGTTACAAATTAACTTAGGTGTTGGTGCTATGGGATATGTGGAGGCCTAACCCTAAACTATTAGAGGAATTTACAAATGGCAAACGTTTCAATGCGCGATATGCTTCAAGCTGGTGTTCACTTTGGTCACCAAGCACGTTACTGGAATCCTAAGATGAAGCCTTTCATCTTCGGCGCTCGTAACCGTGTTCATATCATCAACCTAGAGCAAACTGTACCAATGTTCAACGAAGCACTTAAGTTCTTATCGAACGCAGCTTCTAACAAAGGTAAAGTACTTTTCGTTGGTACTAAGCGCGCAGCAAGCGAAGCAGTTAAAGAAGCAGCTCTTCAAAGCGAGCAGTTCTACGTAAACCACCGTTGGTTAGGTGGTATGTTGACTAACTGGAAAACAGTTCGTCAATCAATCAAGCGTCTTAAAGATCTTGAAGCGCAAAGCCAAGACGGTACTTTCGAGAAGTTAACTAAGAAAGAAGCGTTAATGCTAACTCGTGAAATGGAAAAGCTTGAAAAGAGCCTTGGTGGTATCAAAGACATGGGTGGTCTTCCTGACGCACTTTTCGTTATCGATGCAGACCACGAGCACATCGCTATCCGTGAAGCTAACAACCTAGGTATTCCAGTTGTTGCTATCGTTGATACTAACTCTAACCCAGACGGCGTTGATTACGTTGTTCCTGGTAACGATGATGCGATCCGTGCTATCCAACTTTACACTGGCGCTGTATCAGCTGCGATCACTGAAGGTCGTGAGAACAACATCGTTGCTCAAGCTGAGAAAGACGATTTCGTAGAAGCTGAGTAATTAGCTGTCATCAAGTCTTCATCTTAATTAAGGTGAAGACTTGTTATTCTTGTTAAGCGGCCCATACCGCTTCCCTAATAACAGAATTCAATTGAGGATATTCTAATGGCTGTAACTGCTGCCCTAGTTAAAGAATTACGCGAGCGTACTGGCGCTGGCATGATGGATTGTAAAAAAGCGTTAACTGAAACGAACGGTGACATCGAGTTAGCGATCGAAAACATGCGTAAGAGCGGTGCTGCAAAGGCTGCTAAAAAAGCAGGTAACATCGCTGCTGAAGGTACAATCTTAATCAAAGAAGGTAACGGTTTCGCTGCGCTTCTTGAAGTTAACTGTCAAACTGACTTCGTTGCTAAAGACGGTAACTTCCTTGGTTTCGCTAACCAAGTTCTTGACGCTGCTGCAGAATCTAAAGCAGACATCGATGCGCTTAAAGCACAGTTCGAAGAAACGCGTGTTGCACTAGTTGCTAAAATTGGTGAAAACATCAATGTTCGTCGCGTTGAGTACATCGATGGTGACAAACTTTCTTCATACCGTCACGGCGACCGTATCGGTGTTGTTGTAGTTGGTGAAGCTGACGAAGAAACACTTAAGCAAGTTGCTATGCACGTAGCTGCGTCTAAGCCTGAGTTCGTTAACCCAGAAGACGTACCAGCAGACGTTGTTGAGAAAGAAAAAGCAGTTCAAATCGATATCGCGATGAACGAAGGCAAGCCTGCTGAAATCGCTGAGAAGATGGTTGTTGGCCGTATGAAGAAATTCACTGGTGAGATCTCGCTTACTGGTCAAGCTTTCATCATGGAGCCTAAGAAGACTGTTGGCGAAATTCTTAAAGAGAAAGGCGCAACTGTTTCTAACTTCATCCGTTTAGAAGTTGGTGAAGGTATCGAGCGTAAAGAAGAAGATTTCGCTGCTGAAGTAGCTGCACAAATTGCTGCTGCAAAAGGCGAGTAATTTTCTGCTTGAGTGATGTGGGCGAAATTAGATGAAATTAATCTGCTATTAGCTTTTGCGTCACTGATGAAAATTCTTTAAAATAACCGCGTTTTATGTGTAACCATAGCGCGGTTATTTTTTATCTCATTACTAAGGCTGGCCCAAATATTATGACTATCAATCGTAAACCTATTTTTAGACGTGTTCTTCTTAAACTTAGCGGTGAAGCATTAATGGGAGACGAAGGCTTCGGCATCGACCCGAAAGTACTTGACCGTATGGCTCAAGAAATTAAAGAACTTGTAGAGCTCGACGTAGAAGTAGGTTTGGTTATCGGTGGCGGTAACTTCTTACGTGGTGGTTCATTAGCAGAAGCTGGCATGAACCGCGTAGTGGGTGACCACATGGGAATGCTAGCAACAGTAATGAATGGCTTGGCAATGCGCGATGCACTACACCGCGCATTTGTAAATTGCCGCTTAATGTCAGCTATCCCACTAAATGGCGTGTGTGATGCTTATAACTGGGCTGAAGCAATCAGCTTATTAAAATCTGGCCGTGTAGTGATTTTCTCAGCGGGTACGGGTAATCCGTTCTTTACTACAGATTCTGCCGCGTGTTTACGTGGTATCGAAATTGAAGCTGACACAGTTATCAAAGCGACAAAAGTGGACGGTGTTTATTCTGATGACCCAGTTAAAAATCCAGAAGCTACACTATATCGCCACTTGAGCTACAATGAAATCATTGAAAAAGAATTAAAGGTTATGGACTTAGCTGCATTCACACTTGCACGAGATCATAAAATGCCTTTAAGCGTATTTAATATGAACAAATCTGGCGCGCTGAAACGTGTTATTATGGGTGAAGATGAAGGAACACTTATTTCTTCACAAGCCTCAGATGAAATAAATAAATAGATTATTAGGATTGAACCGTGATTAACGATATCAAAAAAGATGCGTCAGAGCGCATGCAAAAAAGTGTTGCGGCACTAGGCAGCCAATTATCTAAAATTCGCACAGGCCGTGCTCACCCTGCGTTACTTGATGGTATTCAAGTATCTTACTATGGTGCTGATACGCCGTTAAACCAAGTTGCAAACGTCACAATTGAAGACTCGCGTACACTGGCTATTAGCGTGTTTGACAAGTCATTAGCACAAGCTGTAGAAAAAGCGATCATGGCTTCAGACTTAGGTTTAAACCCTATGTCTGCAGGTACGGTTATTCGTGTTCCACTTCCTCCACTTACTGAAGAGCGTCGTAAAGACCTTATTAAAATTGTACGTGGTGAAGTTGAAAGTGGTCGTGTTGCGGTACGTAACATCCGTCGTGATGCGAATGGCGACATTAAGAGCTTATTGAAAGATAAAGACATTTCGGAAGATGAAGCACGTCAAGCTGAAGATGAAATTCAAAAGCTTACTGATAAGTTCATTAAAGAAATGGATACACAATTAACAGCGAAAGAAGCTGAATTGATGGAAATCTAATACGTCCTGTTTATCTTTCAGGCATTCATCCTGAATAGGTAATTGGCATAACTAAATTTATTAGTTTTGAAACGCCGTCTAGGGTATACTAGACGGCGTTTTTTTATGGAATACTCGATATTTATGGTTCTTAACGCTGATAAAATTTCCCAGCAAAGTTTGCCTAAGCATGTCGCTATAATCATGGATGGTAACGGTCGATGGGCGCAAGCTAAAAATCGCCCACGTGTTTACGGGCACAAAAAGGGCGTTGATGCGGTGCGTCAATCAGTGCAATTTTGTACTCGCTTAGGTATTCAGTCATTAACACTATTTGCGTTTAGTAGTGAAAATTGGCGCCGCCCAGAGGACGAAGTAAATACACTTATGGAGTTGTTTTTATTCGTACTGGGCAAAGAAGTAAAAAAACTTCATAAAAATAATGTAAAACTAAATATCATTGGTGATTTATCACGTTTTTCTGAAGGTTTACGACACAAAGTAGATGCTGCGCACGAACTTACTCGCAACAACACTGGGTTAGAATTAAATGTCGCGGCTAATTATGGTGGTCGTTGGGATATTACCAATGCCGCAACACAGCTTGCTAAGAAAGTCGCTGCGGGTGAGTTAGACGCAGATGAAATCACTGAGCAGCATATGAACGACCACATGAGTATGGCAGGACAGGTGGAACTTGATTTGATGATCCGTACCGGTGGTGATTTACGCATTAGTAACTTTCTTTTGTGGCAAGCTGCTTATGCTGAGCTTTACTTTACAGATACGCTTTGGCCAGATTTTAATGAAGCTGCTTTTGCTGACGCTATCGCATGTTACGTTGCCAGAGAGCGACGATTTGGTTGTACCGGTGAACAAATAAAACAATTACTCGCCGAAACCTAATTACTAGTTGAAGGTACACACATTGCTTAAACAACGAATTTTAACCTCACTTGTACTTGCGCCACTTGCACTTGTATTGGTTTTTTATACCCCACTTACTTTATTTAGTTATATCGCTGCCGGTATTGTTTTACTCGGTGCGTGGGAATGGTCTGCTTTTATGGGCCTATGCGATAAATTCAAACGGCTAGGCTTTGTCGCTGCGACCGCTGTCATTCTTGCTCTTCTAAATTGGCACTGGCCGATAGAGTCGCTTTGGCAAAATGGTAAGCTGGTGGGCGATGCTAATTATTTGTTTACCTTGTCGTTCGCGTGGTGGATTGTTGCCACTTATTTAGTATGGCGCTACCCCGCCATGGCGAAAGCTTGGAATGAAGGCCTTGTGATGCGAGCGATAGCAGGCTTTCTAACCCTCGTGCCATTATGGTTGGCGTTAAATACCTTAAGAAGTGCGGGCTATAACGAATCGACTCACTTTGGTTCAATGCTGATTTTAGTGGTTTTAGGTATTGTTTGGAGTGCAGACATCGGCGCTTATTTCACAGGTAAGAACTTAGGTAAACGTAAATTAATGCCTAAAGTCAGCCCTAATAAAACCATTGAAGGGTTACTTGGTGGGGTCGTCGCATCGGTTATCTTCGTGTTGGCTTTTTGTCACTTTAGCGACGTTGATATGGCTGTTTGGCCTGTTTATGCCATTATGACTGCATTTATAGCACTGTTTTCTGCGGTGGGTGACTTACTTGAAAGTATGTTTAAACGTGAAGCGGGTTTAAAAGACAGCGGTTCATGTTTACCAGGTCATGGCGGTATCTTAGACCGTATTGACAGTCTCACTGCAGCAGCACCTATTTTCGTGCTTTGTTATGCATGGACATTAAGTTTATGAGCAAGACTGAACAACTGGTAGTGCTTGGTGCAACGGGGTCAATCGGCCTAAGTACGTTAGATGTTGTCGCTCGAAATACGGATCGCTTCGCTATTTTTGCGTTAACCGCAGGGCAGAACGCTGAAAAAATGGCTGAACTTTGTTTAGCGCATCAACCGAAATTTGCTGTTATGGCTAATAGTGCGGCAGCAAAGGCGTTATCAAGCTTACTTGCAAATACACCCTGTACGACCGAAGTGCTTGCAGGCGTAGAAGCAATGAGCGAGCTTGCGGCTCACCCCGACGTTAATACAGTGATGTCGGCTATTGTGGGAGCAGCAGGCTTACTACCCACCTTGAGTGCCGTTGAAGCCGGTAAGAAAGTACTGCTTGCTAATAAAGAATCGTTGGTGATGTCAGGTCAGTTGTTTATTGACAAAGTAAAGCAACATGGCGCAACACTACTGCCAATTGATAGCGAACATAATGCTATTTTTCAATGCATGCCTGCATCATTACAGAACACATCAGGGTTACTTGGTGATAACGGCGTGAGCAAAATCTTGTTAACAGGCTCTGGTGGGCCATTTTTAACCCGTGATTTAGCCACATTATCATCTGTTACAGTCGCTGAGGCGGTGGCTCACCCTAACTGGTCTATGGGACAAAAGATTTCTGTTGATTCAGCGACCATGATGAACAAAGGCCTCGAATTCATTGAAGCGAAATGGTTATTTAACTGTCACGCCAGTGATATTGAAGTGGTCATTCATCCGCAAAGTATTATTCACTCAATGGTACAGTATCAAGATGGCTCTGTGCTTGCGCAAATGGGAAATCCAGATATGCGCACACCTATCGCACATGCACTTGCTTTTCCAGATCGTGTTGATGCAGGTGTGAAGCCCCTCGACTTTTCAGAGCTAGCTGATTTTACGTTTACTAAACCTGATTATGCACGTTATCCAAATTTAAAATTAGCAATCGACGCCAGTGAAATGGGGCAAGGTGCAACAACGACAGTCAACGCTGCCAATGAAGTCGCTGTTGCGGCATTTTTAAATGGGCAAATTGGCTTTACAGATATTTTCCGTGTTAATGCGCAGACATTAGAGTCAACCTTGAATGTTAATGTACAAACACTTGAAGAAATATTAGCGTGCGATAAAGCTGCACGTATTAAAGCGCTTGAACTTGTTAAAAAGGGCATGAATTAAGATGTTTGATTTTTTCTGGAATTTAGGCTCATTCATTCTTGCACTGGGAATTTTAGTGACCGTGCATGAATATGGTCATTTTTGGGTGGCGCGTAAAGCCGGTGTACAGGTTTTACGCTTTTCAATTGGCTTTGGCAAACCACTTATAAAATGGTACGACAAGCATAAAACAGAATACGTCATTGCTGCTATCCCATTGGGTGGCTATGTTAAAATGCTGGATGAACGAGTTGACGAAGTCCCTCCGGAGCAGCGCCATCTATCATTTAATGCCAAGTCTGTAAAAGCCCGTATTGCCATTGTTGCAGCGGGTCCCATGGCGAACTTCTTATTTGCTATTTTTGCCCTTGCGGTAATGTATATGGTGGGCGTCCAGTCATTAAAACCTGTCGTTGGTGAGGTCACGCAAGGTAGCCGTGCAGAGTCAGCAAATATCGAAGCAAACCAACAAATTATCAAAATAGGTGAAGATGATATTAGCACTTGGCAAGATGCTACTTTCTCATTAATGAGTCGTTTAGGTGAGCAAAGTGTTGTGGTGACATTACGCGACCAAAATTACCAAAAGCATGTTCGTACATTGAACCTAGATGGGTGGAAGTTAGATCAACAAGATGTGCCTCCGCTAACGTCGATTGGTATTGTTCCATTTAGACCTCAAGCGACATTAACGGTCGCGCAAATCAATAAAGGTTCTGCAGCTGAGCGGGCTGGTCTTCAGGTAAATGATACAATCGCAGCAGTAAATGGCGAAAATATCAGCGATTGGACCCAGTTAGTCTCTATAATTCAACAATCACCTAACAAATCCTTACAATTTAGTGTAAAAAGACAAGGTAGCATTGAGTCACTTACTGTCACACCCGATGGCCGTGATAACGATGCTGGCGTGTTGCAAGGGTTTTTAGGAGTTGCACCAAAGGTCGAGCCTTGGCCAGAAAACTACATTGAAACTAGACATTATGGCCCTGTCGATAGTATTGTGCTGGGCATAAAAGAAACATGGCGTTTAATAACCTTAAGTTTTGATATGATTGGCAACCTCATTACGGGTCAAGTGTCAGTTAAAAACTTAAGTGGGCCCGTAGGCATTGCAGTGGGGGCGGGGACTAGCGTAAGCTATGGCTTGGTTGCATTTTTAAGCTTTTTAGCATTAATCAGTGTTAACCTTGGCGTATTTAACTTATTGCCGTTGCCAGTGCTTGATGGTGGGCACTTAATGTATTACATAATTGAACTTTTTCGTAAGAAGCCTGTCTCTGAAAAGACACAAGAGTTTGGTTTTAAATTGGGCGCCTTACTGCTCATATTTTTAACATGTTTCGCTTTGTTCAATGATGTATCACGTTTATAACAAGTAAGCGGAAAATTCCAATTTGAACACGATTGTAAAACACTGCAAAAAGTTAAATTTACAAGGTGTTGAGCGGTAATACAGTTGTAAAGGATAAAGATAACAAAATGGCTATAAAAAAACATTTGGCAGTTTCAAGTTTATTAGGTGCAAGCTTTGCAGCCCTAGGCCAAAACTCCTTTATTGTAGAAGATTTAAAAGTTGAAGGTTTACAACGTGTTGCATTAGGTGCTGCACTGACGCATATTCCGATCAACGTGGGCGATAATATTGATGAGTACACAATTTCAAGAACCATAAAGTCACTCTATCGTTCAGGTCACTTTGATAATATTAAAGCGTTGCGTGACGGCAATAATGTTATTTTCCGTGTCACTGAGCGCCCAACAATCAGTTTGATTGAATTCGACGGCAATAAAGATATTAAAGATGAGCAGCTAAACGAATCACTTGATCAACAAGATATTCGTACCGGTGAGCCTCTTGATAAAACCGTCCTTGATAATATTGAAAAAGGGCTTGTTGAGTTCTTCCATAGTATTGGTAAATACAATGCTAAAGTTGAAGTAAGCATCACCAAGCTACCTCGTAACCGTGTAAAGTTATTATTTAAGTTTGATGAAGGTGACGCTGCGTCAATTCGTCAAATAAACCTTGTTGGTAATGAACTTTTCTCAGATGAAGAGCTGCTCAAATTGGCTGAATCTCAACAAGATTTGCCATGGTGGAAGTTCATGTCAAGTGACCGCTATCAGAAACAAACGATTGAAGGCGATCTTGAAAAAATCCGCAGTTACTATCTAGACCGTGGTTACTTACGCTTTAGTATTGATTCCACACAAGTGTCTGTGAGCCCTGAGCGAGATTCAGTATATGTGACTGCAAACATGACTGAGGGTGTTAAATACACTGTAAAAGGGTTTGACTTTATCGGTGACTTACTTGGCCGCGAAGAGCTTATTAAAAGTGTTATTCCACTTAAAGCGGGTGAATTGTATAACGGTTCTGTGGTTACCTCATCAGAAGAGTTTATTAAGAGCTACCTAGCCCGATTTGGCTATGCGAATGCTGAAGTACGCACGATTCCTGAAATCGATGATGAAAATAAAGAAGTGCAGTTAACGCTGTCGGTAGACCCTGGCAAGCGTGTATATGTGCGTCGTATTATCGTTGGCGGTAACCAAAATACTTCAGACGAAGTTGTTCGTCGTGAAATGACCCAGCTTGAAGGTGCGTGGCTTTCTAATCAAAACCTTGAACGCTCTAAATTGCAAATCCAACGTTTGCCGTATATGGAAAGCGTTGACTTCAATGTTGTTCCTGTCCCTGGTGTTGATGACCAAGTAGACGTTGATTTTACCGTGAAAGAACAGTCAGCAGGTAGCTTTAATGCAGGTCTTGCCTATGGTTCTTACTTAGGTCTGCAATTTAACATTGGTGTCAGTGAGTCGAACTTCTTAGGTACTGGTAACCAAATTGGTTTTAATATCAATACGTCACGCGGTTCAGAGCGTATTAGCTTATCGTATACTGACCCGTACTTCACCCCAGATGGTGTTTCGCAGGGCAGTAGCATTTTCTATAGTAACTATGATGCAAGTAAATTTAGCCTCATCGACTATAAATCGAAAAGCTATGGTATCGGTACCAATATTGGTTTCCCAATTGATGCTGTAAACCGTATAAATTTCGGTATCCGTTGGATTGAAGAAGAGTTATCGGATATCGCAGAATACGAGCAAACACGCGTAATGCGAGAAACCTTCTTAGACCCTGAAAACCCAGATGCTGGCTTTAACTTTACTAAATACGAGTTGAGCACAGGTTGGTCGCGAGTGACAGTAAACCGTGGTTTATTCCCATCAGCGGGTTCGCGTCAATCACTTAATCTAACGGCAACAACACCGAACTCAGATTTAACTTACTTTAAGTTAAATTATGACTCACGTTTTTACTGGCCGATTAGCAATGACCATCGTTGGGTATTCTCAACACGTGCAGCGCTTGCTTATGGTAATGGTTACGGTTCAACCAATGGGTTTGATCAAACATTACCGTTCCAAGAGTACTTCCGTATTACTGAGATGGAATTACGTGGTTTTGATAGAAATACCATTTTACCACGTGCTGTATCACGTACACCGCAAACAATCCCAGGTACGCCACAAGACGATGGTACAACAACCGGCAGTATTGGTGGGGCGTCAGAATTTGACGTATTAAGATTGCAAGGCCGAATTGGTGGTAACGCTAAAGCGGTTGCAGGTATGGAGCTGATTGTACCAACTCCATTCTTGGATGAAGAAAACACGAGTTCTGTACGTACAAGCTTCTTCGTAGATGCTGCGAACGTATGGGACACAGAGTTTAACGTTGACCGTTACCAAAACTTAGCCCCTGATCAACGCGCAAAACTAGAGGATTATTCAGATCCGATGCGCTTTAGGGTATCAACCGGTCTTTCACTACAATGGATCTCTCCAATGGGTCCGATGCTGATCAGTTTTGCGTATCCATTGCAAAAAGAAGAAGATGACGATACGAAGACCATCAGCTTTAATATTAGTAATACATTCTAAAGGAGTTTTTTGTGAAAAAATCAATTAAATCAACAGCGTTTGCACTACTTGCTACTTTATCAATGGGTCTGTCTACCAGTGCATTTGCACATAAAGTCGCTATTGTTGACATGCAAGAAATCTATAAACAAATCCCTCAAATGGCAAAAGTAGAGCAAACACTTGAAGCTGAGTTTGCTGAACGCCGTCAAGAGCTTGAAAAATTGCAGGGTGATATCCGTTTTGAAGCTGAAAAGTTCAAGCGTGAAGCAACAACAATGAGTGACAAACAAAAAGAAGAATTACGTACTAAGATTCAAGGTATGCAACAACAGCTGGCTGAAAAGGGTCGTCCGTTAGAGCAAGAAATCAAAATGCGTCAAAACCAAGAGTTAGCAAAAGTTCAAAAGCTAATTCTCGATGCGATTGAAGAAGTGGCTAAAGCTGGTAAGTACGACGAAGTAAAAGTTAAAGAAACAACAATCTACGTTAACCCGAAAACAGTGTCTGACTTATCAGATAAAGTTGTTGAAAAAGTAAGTAAGCAATAGAAATTACATATGCAAAACTACACGCTTTCGCAGATTGCGGATCTTTTGGGTGCTGAGCTACACGGCGATGGCACTCAAGAGATTAAAAAAATATCAACACTTGCAAATGCCCAATCTGGGCATATTGCATTTTTGGCGAACAAAAAATATCGTTCTCAGTTAGAGAGCACCAATGCCAGTGCGGTGATTTTATCACCGGCAGACGCCGACTATTTTAGTGGCAATAAGCTCATTATTGCTAATCCTTATGTATGCTACGCCAAGCTTGCCCAGTTAATGGATACAACACCCCGCAGCGCATCAGTAGGGATACACCCTAGTGCAGTCATCCATGATTCAGCATCAATTGGAGATAATGTCTCGATCGCTGCCAATGTGGTGATAGAAGCTAATGCGGTCATTGCAAACGATGTGCAGATTGGTCCAGGTTGCTTTATTGGTGAGCAGGTAAAAATAGGCCAAGGAACAAAGCTTTGGGCTAATGTCAGTATTTACCATGAAGTTGAAATTGGCAGTGACTGTCTGTTTCAAGCAAATACAGTCGTAGGAAGCGATGGGTTTGGTTACGCCAATGAGCGTGGTGAATGGATTAAAATACCGCAATTAGGGCGTGTAATTATTGGTGATAAAGTTGAAGTCGGTGCCTCAACAACGATTGATCGTGGCGCACTCGATGACACACTTATCCATAGTAACGTAATTATCGATAATCAATGTCAAATAGCGCATAATGTCGAGATCGGTTCGGGAACAGCTGTTGCTGGTTGCACTGTTTTTGCTGGCAGTGTTGTTGTTGGTAAACATTGTCAAATTGGCGGCATGGTTGCAATTAATGGTCACATCAGTGTCTGTGATGGTGCTATAATCACGGGCATGAGTATGGTGACAAAAGCAATCACTGAACCTGGGATTTACTCATCAGGTTTGCCTCATCAAAACAACAAAGAATGGCGTCGTAGTATTGCCCATATCCGAAACCTTGGTGATATGAAAGACCGCTTAAAAGCACTTGAGTCACTGACTAAGTCACTCAATATTGAAGACAAATAAGGATGCTATTTTGGCAAATGAATTAAATAGTCTTGATATTCAAGATATCTTGAATTTACTTCCGCATCGTTATCCGATGTTACTTGTTGACCGTGTTTTAGATTACACGCCAGGCAAGTCGTTACATGCTATTAAAAATGTAACAGTGAATGAACCTATTTTTACAGGCCACTTTCCAAATCAACCAATTTTTCCAGGTGTGTTGATATTAGAAGCAATGGCTCAAGCAACTGGCTTATTAGGTTTTAAAACAGTTGAAAATCGTAGCGATAATGAGCTTTACTTATTTGCTGCCATTGACAATGCACGATTTAAGCAACCAGTATTACCTGGCGATACGATGCATTTGCATGTAGAGTTTGTTAAAGAGCGCCGCAATATATGGAAGTTTGCAGCAGAAGCAAAAGTTGACGGCAAAGTTGTGTGTACTGCCGAAATCATGTGTGCGAGAAGAGAGTTTTAATAGTGATCCATCCTACGGCAATAATCGAACCAGGTGCGA
This sequence comes from Pseudoalteromonas sp. CF6-2, assembly GCF_021729425.1. Classification (NCBI taxonomy): domain Bacteria; kingdom Pseudomonadati; phylum Pseudomonadota; class Gammaproteobacteria; order Alteromonadales; family Pseudoalteromonadaceae; genus Pseudoalteromonas; species Pseudoalteromonas sp. CF6-2. Next base: position 2,344,576 of record NZ_CP091442.1, on the reverse strand, counting down.
AGCTTGGAAAAAATGTCTCAGTTGGCCCTTATAGCTATATTGGCAACGATGTAACGATTGGTGATAACTGTATCATTGAGTCTCATGTGGTTGTCAAAGGCCCATCGACAATTGGTTCTGGTAACCATATTTTTCAGTTTGCATCGGTTGGTGAAGCTTGCCAAGACAAAAAATACGCGAATGAGCCAACTACCTTGATTATGGGTGACAACAATGTCATTCGTGAATGTGCAACAATTCACCGTGGCACGATTCAAGATCAAGGTGTGACTAAAATTGGTAGTAACAACTTGTTTATGGCTTACACGCACGTTGCTCATGATGCAGTCGTGGGTGATAACGTGATTTTTGCTAACAACGCCTCTGTTGCTGGTCATGTACACGTCGGTGACTGGGTGATCCTTGCGGGTAACTCGGGTGTTCACCAGTTTTGTAAGATTGGTGCACATGCTTTTGTTGGTATGTACTCAGGCGTTAATAAAGACGTACCGCCGTTTGTTACAACCATTGGTACGCCAGCAGGCCCAGTCGCAATCAATACTGAAGGTATGAAACGTCGTGGCTTTGAAAGTGATGAAGTAATGGCGACTCGACGCGCTTACAAAACACTTTATCGTAAGAGCTTAGGTGTTGAGGAAGCAATTGCTGAGCTGAGCGAAGACGCAGCGAAATACCCAGCTGTTCAGCTGATGATCGACTTTGTGAAAAGCTCTGAGCGCGGAATTATTCGCTAATCATAAGCGAACTCCTACATAAGCCACCGTAAGGTGGCTTTGTTGTTTTTATAGTTCAGGTTTTGCTAAGTCAGTGCTTGCTATCTTCACAGCAAAAAAGGATCTAGTAATATGAACAAACTCATCGTCTTTGCATTGTTAAGCTTAATTTTAAGTGGCTGCAGTAGCTCGCCTACAATAAACTCAAGTGCCGAGGTACACAGAGGTAAAGCCAGCTTTTATGCGGACAAATACCATGGTCGTACAACGGCCAGCGGTACAGTGTTTAATCAACAAGCATTGAGTGCAGCTCACCTAGATCTCGCTTTTGGTACCCGCGTAAAAGTGACGAATATCGCAAATAATAAAAGTGTGATTGTTAGCATTAACGACCGTGGTCCGTTTGTTCACGGTCGAATTATTGATTTGTCTAAAAAGGCATTTTCACAAATAGCTTCTTTGCAGCAAGGCGTTATTGACGTTACCGTTGAGCAACTTGATTAAAAACGAGTGATGAGCTCGACATAATCTGGCTGATTCTCAACCAGCTCAGCATGGCTTGCCATTGCTCTTATTTGCCCCTGTTCTAACCAAATGACTTTATCAACACGATTCAACATAACAGGATCATGACTGATTGTTAGCACGGTTTTTTCAGCCCAGACCTTTTCGAGTGTATTAAGTAAACTGTGCTTAGTGTGATTATCTAAGCTTTCCGTTGGTTCATCAAGAACCACAAAATGACCTTGTCTTAATAATGCTTGCGCAATAGCAATACGACGTGACTGACCATGGGAGAGTTTTCTTCCTGCGGTGCCTAAACGGGTATTGAGGCCGTTTTTTAAGTTATTCAGCCATGAGCCAAGTTCTGCCTGTTTGCAAGCTTGTAATAGCATTTCATCCGTTGCATCCGGTGCCGCATAGCGTAGGTTTTCCCTTAGTGTGCCATCAAAAATATGATGCTGTTGGGCGACAATCGTGAGCTGCATAAAGCGTTCGTTAGCGTCTAGGCTACTAAGTTCAATACTGTGTTCTGCCGCTAACAGTTTTAATGAGCCAGACTGTAAAGGCCAAAGTCCGGTGAGTAAATTTACTAATGTTGTTTTACCGCTGCCACTTGCACCAACCAGTGCTACTTTGTTGCCAGCTGCAATGGATAGATTAATATCCCTCAAAGCGTAATTATGCGCCCCAGAGTATTGATAACTCACATTAGTTAATTCTAAGCCGAGCGCGTGTTGATTATTTACTTGGTCGTGCTTTTTGTAAGGCGCTGGTGTTTGTTTGTCCGCTAGCGAAAATAGCCGCTCTGCTGCACTTAAAGCGACAGGGAGCTCGATAAAAGCTGCGGGCAGGGTAAGTACAGTTTCAAAACTAGCCAAGACGAATAGTGCGAGCATTGCCAATTCAACATTTTTCGTAGCGCCCGTTGCAACCAAAGGAATAATCACAAAAACGCTTGCAAGCATGGTTAATTGTATAACAAAAATGCTTAAACCATTGCTGTTCGCGATGGCTTTATGGCGAGTATAAAGTTGCGAATTATATTGCTGACTAAGTGTATCGCAGCGTGTTAACTGAGCATCATGCGCTTGATAAATTGCAAGTTCACGGTTTCCTTTTAACGTATCGGCAAGCTCAGCTCTTAGCTCAGCTGAAAGTCTGGTCTCGGTATCTGCTTGTTTGTGTAGTTTATGACTTAATAAGACTGGTAGCAGTACACCAATTATCATCAACGATATAAAACAAATCAAAGCTACCTTCGCGTTGTATGCGCTCATAAATGCCATGACAATTGGAATAGTGAATAAGGCTATTATGATGGGAAGTAAGATATTTAAGTAAAATTTATCAAGGGCATCCACATCATTTTGCAAACGATTCACAAGGTCGGCACTGCGACTCATTGCCAAATCAACGTTGTTGAGTCGGCTCAGTGTTGCAAACATTTTTACACGAACTTCGCTTAACAATAAAAATGTAGCATTGTGAGTGATCATTCGTTCGCCGTACCGTGATGCAGTTCTTACAATGGCTAAAAAGCGAATAACTCCTGCAGGTGTAAAATAATTCATATGTACACCTGCAATGCCAGCGGCTGCCATTGCGGCTAAAAACCAGCCAGATATTGCAAGCAAGCCAACATTAGCAAGCACAGTCAAGCTTGCTAAAAAAGCGCCCAGTAGCAACATGCCAGCATGAGGTTTGCACAGTTTTAATAAGCGAATGAAGTTATACATGCGCTTCACCTCGACTCACAAGTTTAGCAAACAGACCCGCTTGTTCAGTGAGTTGCTGATAATGACCCGACTCGATAATTTTACCTTGCTGCATAACGTAAATATTGTCCGCGTGTTTTACCGTATTAAGCCTATGAGCAATAACCAGCACTAAATGATCGTTTGCATAATATCGGATTGCTTGATTGATTAGCTGCTCTGTTTGGCTGTCTAAGTGTGCTGTTGGCTCATCAAGCATTAGAATTGGTGCATTCTTTAAAAATGCACGAGCAAGAGCAATACGCTGCTTTTGGCCGCCAGAGAGGCCTTCCCCTTGTTCACCCAGCATAGTATCAAAGCCATTTGGTAAGGCGTTAATAAACTCAAGTGCGCCTGCTTTTCGAGTGGCCGCAATAAGTTCATCATGGCTTGCATCTGGTTTGGCAAGGCGTAGATTGTCGGCAACACTTCGATAAAATAGTGTGGCTTGTTGTGGGATCCACGCAAGTTGCGCCTGCCAATTATGTAGTGCGATATCACTGAGTGCTTGTCCGTTAATATTGATGGCACTGTTAGCTTGATGGTGAAAACCTAAAAGGCAATCAAAGAGGGTACTTTTACCTGAGCCACTCTCTCCAACAAATGCAATTAACCCTTTATTCGGCAGACTTAAACTAATGTCGGTGACCCCTTCGTTTGTGTCAGGGTAATGATAAGTGAGTCTATGCACATGTATGTCTTTTAGCGGTGTTGATAATTGTGATGAACCCGTATGCTCATGTGCTTCGCTGTGATTAATTATATCAACCATATCAGCAGCGGCGCTGATCCCTTCTAACTTTGCATGATAGTGAGTGCCCATTTGTCGAAGTGGTAAGTAAAACTCAGGGGCCAGTAGTAACACCACAAATCCAGTGGCAAAATCGAGGGTACCAAAAAACAGTCTAAAGCCGATAATTACTGCAACAAGCGCAACACTAATGGTAGCTAAAAACTCCAAGGCGAAAGAGGATAAAAAGGCGACTTTCAACACCCCCATGGTTGCACCACGGTAGTCATCAGAAATCTGGCTAATATTATTTAGCTCGCGTTTGGTCGCATTAAACAGCTTAAGCTGAGTCAGTCCTTGCAAACGATCAAAAAAGTAATTGCCAAGTACCGCGAGCTGTTGCCAGCGTTCTTGGTTGAGTTGCTCCGCTTTGTGACCAACTAAAATCATAAAAAATGGAATAAGCGGGGCAGTTAATAGGAAAATAAGCCCTGCTTTGTAATCGGTTGGAAAAATAACCACTAAAATAGCGAGTGGAATAAGTGCGCTGTACGCCACGCTTGGAATGTAGTTTGCGTAATATTGATGAAGTGTTTCAACACCATTATGTAAGGTATTAAGTGTTGCGCCGTACCCTTTGTGTTCACTGTAAGCAGGGCCTAATTTAGTTAACTTCGCAAGTAATGTATTGCGCATCACCGTTTTTATTTTTAATGCGGCAAGGCTACTCACTCGCTCACTCAATGCAACTAATAGGGCGCGAAGCACAATAAGGCTTGCAAGGGGCCATAGTAAAGGAGTGACAGTTTGCAAACTTGCTTCTTCAAACATAACTTGATGAACTGCGTTTGCCAGTAAATAGCAAGAGGCAATCATTAACAGGGCATTGAGTGTGCCCAGACTAATGCTTAGTTTCAGAAGCCCTGAAGCGGACTGGCTATACTGCTTTAAGAACGCGCGCAGCGTTTGCTGCTGCGCGCGATTTGGTCGGGGTTTAGTTGTCATCGTTGTTTTTGAGTCTCGCGTACAGCTCTAGCTCATCATCAGCGATGGAATCTTTATGTTGGTGAAATTCGTACCACATGACGTTGATAACCCCAAGTGTACAGGCTAATAGAACACCTAATATCCAGGCGAAATACCACATAATTAAACCTCCTTAATAGCTACCGTGCGTGTTGTTTTCAATTTCACTAATCGTTACTTTGCGCCACATCTTCACATAACACCAGGTGGTGTAAATAAGAATGAGTGGTACAAAAATGACTGCAGCAACAAACATCACATTTAATGTCATATGGCTCGAAACCGCATCCCACATCGTTAAACTAATATTAGGGTTATTGCTCGATGGCATCACAAACGGGAACATTGACATACCTGCTGTAAGAATAACCCCTGCAAGCATTAGACTTGAGGACACAAGTGCTAGTGCAGGCTTGTGTAATTTTGAAAACACCAGCGCCAGAATAGCCATTACAAATGCAAGAGCAGGGAACAACATGGTTAGTGGCATTTTGCTGTAATTATCAAGCCATGCTCCAGGCGCTTGAGTTACGGTTTTTGCAAGTGGGTTTGCATAACCTTGTGTATCACCCATGCTAACAATTCGATAGCCTTCAATTTGTGATATCCACACACCAGCAATAGCGAATAACACAATAAATGCCATGAGTGCGTATCGTCCATACTGTGCTGAGCGTTTTGCAACCTCAGCATCTGTTCGAAGTTGTAACCACATACCAGCATGTCCAACTAACATCAATACACTGATCAAGCCTGCAACAATCGCAAAAGGATTGAGTAAGGCAAAGAATGAGCCTTGATAGCTTACACGCAATAGCTCATCAATATGGTAAGGCACACCTAGTAATAAGTTACCAAATGCGACCCCAAAAACGAGCGCAGGAATAAAGCTGCCAGCAAAAAGCCCCCAATCCCAATTGTTACGCCAACGGGTTGACTCAATTTTAGAGCGGTAATCGAAACCTAGCGGTCTAAAAAAGAGTGCGAATAACACCAGCATCATGGCAAAGTAAAAGCCTGAGAAGGCCGCAGCATAGACCATTGGCCATGCTGCAAATAGTGCGCCGCCAGCGGTGATAAACCACACTTGGTTACCATCCCAGTGAGCACCAATGGTGTTAATAACTGTTCTGCGTTCTACATCTGTTTTACCTACTAGGCGAAGCAAAATTGCTACACCCATATCCATGCCGTCGGTCACGGCAAAACCAATCAGTAATACACCGATTAGTAGCCACCAGATAAATTTAAGTGTTTCGTAATCAAAAATCATGACTGAGCTCCTTGGCTATCTACTTTAGCAAGTTCATGATGATATTTACCTGTATGAAGCGAGCTTGGGCCTTGCTTAATAAAGCGCAGCATTAACCAGCCTTCTACCGCAGCAAGCCCAGTATAAAATACGATAAAGCCTGTGATACTAATTAAAAGATCATTAACGGTCAGTGACGATGTTGCTAAAAAGGTTGGTAAAATTTCTGATATAGCCCAAGGTTGACGGCCGTATTCAGCGACAATCCAACCAAACTCAATGGCAATCCAAGGAAGTGGAATACTCCATACCGCAGCCCATAGTAACCAGCGTTTTTGTTCAATCACACGGTGTGCATTGTAATAAAATGCCAGAACAAATACCCCAAGCATAAGTACACCGCAGCCCACCATGATTCTAAATGACCAAAACATTGGGCCTACTTTAGGGAAGGAGTCTTTAACTGCTTTTTGAATATGTTCTTCTGTAGCATCAACGACATTTGGCGTATAACGCTTCAGAAGTAAACCGTAGCCTAAATCATCTTTTAGCGTGTCAAACTTGGCAATATTTTCAGCTGTATCATTACCGCTACGAAGCTTTTCAAGGTATTCATAGGCAAGCATACCATTGCGAATACGTACTTCATGTTGTTCTTCAAGCTCTTTGATACCGGTTACTTGCTCATCTATTGAGCGTGTTGCAATAATACCCATAACATAAGGGATTTTAACCGCAGCATGCGTGACTTGTTCTTCCGAGTCAGGAATACCGACTAAGGTGAATGCCGCAGGCGCTTCTTCGGTATGCCACTCAGCTTCAATGGTGGCGAGTTTTACCTTTTGAACTTCACCCACTTCATAGCCAGATTCATCCCCAAGTAAAATAACACACAAAATAGAGGCAAGACCAAAACCGGAAGCCACCGAGAATGAGCGCTTAGCAAAAGCGAGGTCACGACCTTTTAAGATGTACCAGCTACTAATGCCTAATACAAACATCGAGGCAGCAACATAACCTGCAGATACCGTATGAATAAATTTAACCTGTGCAACAGGGTTGAACACAAGCTCAGCAAAGCTGGTCATTTCCATACGCATGGTTTGATAGTTAAATTCTGCGCCCACAGGGTTTTGCATCCAACCGTTAGCAATTAAAATCCACAGTGCAGATAGGTTTGTTCCCAGTGCCATTAAAAAGGTTGCAGCAAGGTGCTGGCGCTTTGTTAGTCGTTCCCAGCCTAAAAAGAACATACCTACGAACGTCGATTCGAGGAAAAAGGCCATCAGACCTTCAATGGCAAGAGGTGCGCCGAAAATATCGCCCACATAGTGAGAGTAATAAGACCAATTGGTACCAAACTCAAACTCCATGGTTAGACCTGTAGCCACACCAATAGCAAAGTTTATACCAAACAACTTACCCCAAAACTTAGTCATATCACGATAAATTTCGCGACCAGTCATCACATAAACGGACTCCATGATCACTAAAATCCACGTCATACCTAAGGTAAGAGGAACAAATAGGAAGTGAAATAGGGCAGTGATTGCAAATTGCAATCGCGATAGATCCACAAACGTTTCATCTATCATTGGTTAGCTCCTTGTAAACGGTGCGGTAGACACGACAAATTTAAATTATCAAAGTTTCAGTATTTATTGAAACTTCGTAAATAGTAACCTTGTATTCATTTTAGTCAATAGTTAAATAAGAAAATAAGGTGAAATCACTGCTCACCATTTCTACAGGTTAGAGATAAAGCTCTAAAGTTTCAAATGATTAATTACTTTAAAGAATAAGATATTCAGTTATTACTTAATGGGTAGCGATTACTTCATTTGAGGTATCAGCCTTTAGTATGCTGAACTTTGAAGTGATGTAGAGTGACCTAAATGATTAACCTTTGAGCGTTATTTCAATTTCTAGTATTTATTCAGCGCGTGACATTTATCCTGTTGCTAAAACACGGTAAACTAATTTTTATATGTGCCTTTGAGTTGCGAATTATCAACGAATGAAAGAACAAAAAACGCCGTTACGTATTGCCTTGGTGGCAGGGGAGTTATCGGGTGATATTTTAGGTGAAGGGCTGGTAAAAGCACTTAAAGTCCGTTTTCCAGATGCCATATTTGAAGGCATTGCAGGCCCACGTATGCAAGCGGCTGGCTGCAAAACACTATTTGATATGGATGAATTATCGGTTATGGGGCTCGTCGAAGTTTTAGGCCGCTTACCGCGTTTACTTAAAATTCGTAAACAGCTTGTACAGCATTTTATCGAGAACCCGCCTGATGTATTTATTGGTATTGATGCACCAGACTTTAACTTGCGTGTTGAAAAACCTTTAAAAGAGGCAGGTATTAAAACGGTTCAATATGTTAGTCCGTCGGTGTGGGCATGGCGTGAAAAACGTATTCACAAAATTAGTGCTGCAACTAACTTAGTGTTAGCACTGTTACCGTTCGAAAAAGCATTTTATGATAAGCATAATGTCCCTTGTACATTTGTTGGGCATACGCTTGCAGATGATATTGCGCTTGAACATGACCAAAATGATGCACGCCATCAGTTAGGTTTAGCTCAAATGGATAAGGTGCTTGCGTTATTACCAGGCAGTCGTGGCTCAGAGGTTGGCCTGTTAAGCGAAACTTATATTCAAACTGCTGCAAAGCTACAAGCTGCGAACCCTGAGCTGAAAATTGTGGTGCCGTTAGTTAATGAAAAACGAAAAGCTCAATTTTGCGATGTGTTGGAAAAAACAGCACCCACGTTAAAGTTAAAGTTACTAGACGGTAAATCAAACCTCGCTATGCAAGCGGCGGATGCTATTTTGCTGGCATCAGGTACGGCAACACTTGAAGGCATGCTTTACAAAAAGCCCATGGTTGTTGGATATAAAATAAAGCCAATGAGTTATTGGATTTTCAAAACATTATTCACTTTCAATATTAAATATTTTTCATTGCCAAATTTATTGGCAGATGAAGAACTGGTACCTGAATATTTGCAAACAGAGTGTAATGTTGAGAACTTAGTTGCTGCATTAACCCCCATGTTAAATTCCGATAATGCAAAACTCAAAGCACGCTTTTTAGCTATTCACAAAGAAATTAGATTAAATGCCAATGAACAAGCTGCGGCTGCAGTTGCGGAGTTACTAGATGCAGATTGAACGACCCAATGTTAACTTTATTGCGGGTGTCGACGAAGTTGGCCGTGGTCCATTAGTCGGTGATGTAGTCACAGCCGCGGTTATTTTAGACCCTGCAAAACCTATTGCAGGCTTAACCGACTCAAAAAAGCTTTCCGATAAAAAGCGTCAATTGCTTGCAACCGAAATAAAAGAAAAAGCACTTTGCTATGCTATTGGCCGTTGTAGCCCAAGTGAAATTGACGAATTAAATATTTTACATGCCACTATGCTGGCAATGAGTCGTGCTGTTGAAGGCTTGAGTGTAAAGCCTGAGTTTGTATTTATTGATGGTAATCGTGTGCCAACTCAATTAACGGTCCCCGCTCAAGCTGTTGTAAAAGGTGATAGTTTAGTGGCTGAAATTTCAGCCGCGTCCATTTTGGCTAAAGTTGCCCGCGATGATGAAATGATCGAGCTTGATAAACGTTATCCAGATTATGGTTTTGCAGGCCATAAGGGGTACCCGACGAAAGCACATTTTGCGGCACTTGAACAATATGGTGCAATTGCAGAGCATCGTAAAAGCTTTAAACCTGTGCAGCGCATTTTGGCGTTAAAAGGAGAGCAACGCTAATGCCAACGCCGCAATTTGTCCACTTACGTGTTCACTCCGACTTCTCAATGGTGGATGGTCTTGCTAAAACTAAACCAATAGTTGCAAAGGCTGAAGAGTTACAAATGCCTGCGCTGGCAATCACCGATCAAATGAACTTATGTGGTTTGGTGCGTTTTTATGGTGCTGCCCATGGCGCGGGTATTAAACCTATTGTTGGCGCTGATTTTTGGCTAAGAAGCCCTGAGTTTGAAGATGAACCATGTCGTATAACCATATTAGCGAAAGATAATGATGGCTATAAAAATCTCACATTATTGATTTCTAAGGCGTATCAACGCGGGCATTTATTTCATCGCCCAGTTATTGATCGTGAATGGTTAGTTGAACTAAAAGACGGCTTGATTATTCTCTCTGGCGCGAAAGACGGCGATTTAGGTAAAGCACTGCTTAAAGGTAATGCAGGGCTTATTGAGTCAGTAGTAAGCTTTTATAAACAGCATTTCAGCGATCATTACTACCTTGAATTAATTCGAACAGAGCGCCCATTAGAAGAAGATTATTTACACCTAGCCGTAGAGCTTGCCGCACAAGAGCAGTTACCTGTGGTGGCAACGAACGAAGTGGTGTTTTTAAAACCAGAAAACTTTGAAGCTCACGAAATTCGCGTAGCAATTCATGATGGTTACACGCTTGAAGATAAGCGCAGACCTAAACGCTTTTCAGATCAGCAATATCTAAAAACAGCGGAGCAAATGGCTGAGCTATTTAGTGATATTCCTGAAGCGTTGGAAAACACTGTGGAAATTGCCAAACGCTGTAATGTAACCGTGCAGCTAGGAACTTACTTCTTACCAGATTACCCAACCGGTTCGCTGAAAATTGAAGACTTCTTGGTTAAGGTCTCTGAAGATGGTCTTGAAGAGCGTTTACAGTTTTTATTCCCAGATGAGCAAGAGCGAAAAGAAAAACGTGGCGAGTATGACGAGCGTCTGAAAATAGAGCTCGACGTAATCAACCAAATGGGTTTCCCTGGTTACTTCTTGATCGTAATGGAGTTCATTCAATGGAGTAAAGATAACAATATTCCGGTAGGTCCTGGGCGTGGTTCAGGTGCCGGCTCATTGGTGGCTTACGCGCTGAAAATTACCGACCTTGATCCGCTCGAATTTGACTTACTATTCGAACGTTTCTTGAACCCTGAACGTATTTCAATGCCCGATTTCGACGTTGATTTCTGTATGGATAGGCGCGATGAGGTAATAGATCACGTAGCGGCGCTTTATGGTCGTGACGCGGTATCTCAGATTATTACCTTTGGTACCATGGCTGCAAAAGCGGTTATCCGTGACGTAGGCCGTGTACTTGGTCACCCTTACGGCTTTGTTGATCGTATTTCGAAATTAGTACCGGGCGATCCGGGTATGACCTTGGCTAAAGCCTTTGATGTTGAGCCGCGGTTACAAGAAGCCTACGACGGTGATGAGGAAGTAAAAGAACTTATTGATATGTGTCGCATCCTTGAAGGGTGTACACGTAATGCCGGTAAGCACGCTGGTGGTGTTGTAATATCACCAACAACGATTACTGATTTTGCCGCCCTTTATTGTGATGATGAGGGTAAATTCCCAGTCACTCAATTTGATAAAAATGACGTTGAGACGGCGGGTTTAGTTAAGTTTGACTTCTTAGGTCTAAGAACACTTACTATCTTGCAGTGGGCGCTTGATATGACCAACGAGCGTCTCGCCCGTGAGGGTAAAGAGCCAGTTGATATCAACGCCATTCCACTTGATGATAAGCCAAGTATTGAGTTACTGCTACGCGCCGAAACGACCGCGGTATTCCAGTTAGAATCTCGTGGTATGAAAGATCTTATTCGTCGTCTAAAGCCCGACTGCTTCGAAGATATGATCGCACTGGTAGCACTATTCCGCCCAGGTCCATTGCAATCAGGCATGGTAGATAACTTTATCGACCGTAAGCATGGTCGAGAAGAGTTATCTTATCCAGATGTGCAGTGGCAACACGATAGCTTGATACCGATTCTAGAACCGACCTACGGTATCATTCTTTATCAAGAGCAGGTAATGCAGATTGCTCAGGTACTGGCTGGCTATACACTAGGTGGCGCTGACATGCTGCGTCGTGCGATGGGTAAGAAAAAGCCAGAGGAGATGGCAAAGCAACGTTCAACCTTCGAAGAAGGAGCTGTTAATAACGGAGTTGACGGCGAACTTGCAATGAAAATCTTCGACTTGGTAGAGAAGTTCGCAGGTTACGGTTTCAACAAATCTCACTCTGCTGCATATGCTTTAGTGTCGTATCAAACGCTGTGGATGAAAACTCATTACCCAGCAGAGTTTATGGCTGCGGTAATGTCGGCGGATATGGATAACACCGATAAAATCGTTACCTTGGTTGATGAATGTGAAAACATGAAACTAACCTTGTTACCGCCTGATGTGAATGCGGGTGAGTACAAGTTTACGGTTAACCGACAAGGTGAGATTGTATACGGTATTGGCGCCATTAAAGGAGTAGGTGAAGCGCCTGTTGAAGCCATTTTAGAAGCGCGAAGTGAAGGTGGGGCTTTCAAAGACTTATTTGATTTTTGTGCGCGAGTAGATTTAAAACGCTTAAATAAACGCGTGGTTGAAAAACTTATTTATGCCGGTGCACTTGACCAATTAGGACCAGATAAAACCCAGCCAGGTCGTGCGACTTTATTAGCCAGCTTAAAAGATGCCATGCGAGCGGCGGATCAGCATCATAAGGCTGAGTCACTAGGGCAGGCCGATTTATTTGGGTTATTAGCCACAGAGCCTGATGAAGTTGAACAAGCATTTATAAAAGCAACAGGTTTAACTGATAACGAATGGCTTGATGGCGAAAAAGAAACATTGGGACTTTATTTAACTGGTCATCCTATAAATCAGTATAGAAAAGAGCTAAGACACTACACATCGGGCCGTCTGGTTGACTTACAACCAACAAACCGCGATGTGCAGTCAACGGCTGCTGGCCTTGTTATTAATGCACGAACCCTTATTAATAAAAAAGGAAATCGGTGGGGTCTTGTAACTTTAGATGACAAGAGTGCCCGTATTGATGTACGCTTATTCCCAGAACAGTTTGAAATGTACCAAGATATGCTACAAGTTAATAATATCTTGGTGATATCTGGACAGGTCAGCTTTGATAACTTCTCCGGTGGCATTACAATGACCGCTAGAGACATATGCACCATTGCTCAAGCGCGAGAAAAACGTATTAAAGCGATTAAAATGACGTTGAATATGGTGCAAATCGAGGCGAACTTCTTCGATAATTTACAAAAAGTACTGGAACCTTATAAGTTTGGTACTTGTCCTATAAAAGTATTCTATCAACGTCCGGATGCGTTGGCTGAGATTACCTTAGGAACCGAATGGTGTGTTACGCCTAGTGATGACTTAATTCATAAGTTATCACTGATGGCGGCGCAAGATGTAGAACTAGAATTTAATTAATTAGGTAGTTTAGAGCATGAGCCTCAATTATCTTGATTTTGAGCTTCCAATCGCAGAATTAGAAGCAAAAATTGAAGAATTACAAAATGTAAGCCGCGCTGGCGAATTAGACCTTGGATTAGAAGAGGAAGTCAGTCGATTAAAAGAGAAAAGCGCTGAAATGAAAGAGAAAATTTTCTCTGAATTAGGTGCTTGGCAGGTTTCTCAGTTAGCCCGTCATCCGTTGCGTCCTTATACTCGTGATTACATCGAGCGCATTTTCACGGAATTTGACGAACTAGCAGGCGACCGTACTTTTGCTAACGACCCTGCTATTTTAGGTGGTGTTGCACGCTTTGAAGGTCAACCAGTTATGGTTATTGGCCAGCAAAAAGGGCGTGACACGGCTGAAAAAATCAAACGCAACTTTGGTATGCCAAAGCCTGAAGGTTACCGTAAAGCATTGCGCTTAATGGAAATGGCTGAGCGTTTCAAAATGCCAATCATGACTTTTATCGACACCCCTGGTGCGTACCCAGGAGTTGGTGCTGAAGAGCGTGGTCAAAGTGAAGCGATTGCACGTAACCTAAAAGTAATGGCGGCGTTAAAAGTACCAACCATCTGTACCGTAATCGGTGAAGGTGGTTCAGGTGGCGCATTAGCCATTGGTGTGGGCGACCGTGTAAACATGCTGCAATACAGTACTTACTCTGTAATTTCACCAGAAGGTTGTGCATCAATCCTTTGGAAAAGCGCAGATAAAGCACCATTAGCTGCAGAAGCAATGGGCGTAACTGCTGCACGTGTTAAAGAGCTTGATTTAATCAACAACGTTATTGATGAGCCACTAGGTGGCGCACACCGTAATTACGATGCGATGGCACGTAACCTTAAAAACCAACTTAAGCGTGACCTTGCTGACCTACAAGGCCTTTCACTTGATGAAATGCTTGATCAGCGTTACAAACGTTTAATGTCGTTTGGTTATTGCTAAACACAGCTTATAATCGAAAAAGCCGCTTTTTGCGGCTTTTTTTGTTTTATAATGCCTGTAACTACTAAGCTTGTATATTGATTGGTTTTTAATGCAAACATCAGATTTATATCATCATTTTTTAGCTCAATTACAGCCTTTACTGAATAATCAGCAAAGGCGCTTTAGTGTGGCTTTATCAGGTGGTGTTGATTCGGTTGTGTTATTACATTTAATGACGACTGTGCGAAAACAGTATCCTGAACTTGAAATCGAAGCGGTGTATGTCAATCATGGTTTGAGTCAACATGCTGGTGAGTGGCAAAGGTTTTGCCAATCGCTATGTGAAGAGCTTGATGTAGCATTTAAAGCAGTGCACGTTGAAATTGTTGAGCGTTCGCGCACCTCACTTGAAGCACAAGCCCGAGAGGCAAGATACCAAGCACTTGATGAAAACTGTTTAGCAGGCAGTGTGTTACTGCTTGGTCAGCATTTAAATGATCAGCTTGAAACCTTTTTGTTGCGACTCAAACGTGGCTCAGGCTTGCAAGGCTTGGCATCAATGCAACAGCAGCGATTACTCGCGTCAGAACGGGTATGTTTTAGACCACTCATTAATATTACTCGTGAGCAAATTGAACAGTTTGCCGATGAATTTGCCATTACTCATATCACCGATGATTCAAATAGCGATGAGCGTTTTGATCGTAACTTTTTACGTCATCAAGTGATGCCGTTATTAACGATGCGCTTTCAAGGCTTTGAAAAAAGTGCAGCGCGTAGTATTCGGTTGCTACAGAAGCAACAGTCGCTACTCGATGAATACACTCAAAGTGACTTAGAACAGTGTCAAAATCTGCGCGGGGGCTTAAGTTGTGAGTCTGTTGCAAAGTTTAGTGAAGCTCGTCAAGCCAACCTTGTGCGTGCGTGGCTTAATCAATTTACTCACCAATTGCCTTCTGAAAATCAGCTACATCAAATTATTGAACAAGGCTTAACAGCAAAAGCCGATGCGCAGTTAAAAATTTGTTTGCAAAGCGGCGATGTTCGTCGACATCAGCAGCATTGGTACTTTGTGAAGGAGCAGGCAATACCTGAGGCGATGGAAATTGCTTTGCAGAGTATTGAACTGACAGATGGCCGAAAGCTAACAGTGAAATTGGGCAAGGGTATTAGAAAACCAAAGCCGAATGAGCAAGTAAGGGTTGAATTTAATAAGCCACAAGCGCAAATAAAGCCTTTGCATAAACCAGGTTCAAATACCTTAAAGCATTGGTTTAAAGATGCCAAAGTAGCTCCTTGGTTACGTGCGCAAGTGCCGCTTATTTACTATAACGATGAGCTAGTGCAGGTGGTTGGCTATTTTGTTAGTGCCCAGCACAGTGCTGATGATGGAATTTTTTGGGAGATAGATGTATGAGTGAACAACCACATGCTGGTTTATCACTAGTTAACAAGGCACCGCTTGGATTTGTGTTGTCGGTGTTAGTTGCAGTAATTGCGAGTTTTGTTTTCACACAGTTGACTTTAAATACGCTCTTTTATGCGCTAGTGGGCGGAGTCGTGTGCTCGTTATTGCTATTGGCTTATTGGTCAGGTAAAGGCGGTATTTTCTTTATTTTAGGCGTGCTTACACCACTGGCGTTAGTAGTGATATCGCCCCTTACTACGATGGCTGCATTACTTTATTTATTGAGTGGTTTCTTCTCTGGCTTTTGGTTGCTATTACTAGGCTATAAGCTGATGGTTAAAAAAGCCTAACGGGGGATGTTAGGCTTTCTTTTTAATTAGTAGGCTCTGGCACAATTTCTGCCTGCTGCTTTAGCCTTATAAAGACCTTTGTCAGCACGGGCAAATACTTCGTTTTCGCAATCTTGGTTATTAGCAAGTGTAAAACCTATGCTAGATGTAACCTTGTATTGTGCCATTAAATCAGACTGAGCAACTAAGTGCATAATGCGATCGGCAATGACTTTGTTGGTTGTAAACTTAGGGTCATCGATAAGCAAAGCAAACTCATCACCACCAAAACGAAAGATTGAATCAGTGCCGCGTACACTTTTGCCCAGCACCTTAGAAAACTCTTGCAGTACATCATCGCCAATTTTGTGACCAAAATTATCGTTAACTTGTTTGAAGTTATCTAAATCCAGCAACATCAAGCTAAATGGGCGGTGCTGCCTGCGACAGCGCTCAAGCCTTTGTGCCAAGCTGTCATTAAATTGACTGCGATTATTGAGACCGGTTAAGGCATCTTTAGTTGCAAGTCGTAATACACGGTTATACATAACCGCATTACGTAATGGGTAAATAAGTGCGCCGTGCAGCTGTTGTAGTTTGCTTTTTATAGCTTGTCCCATAGGAAACTTACTAAAGTATATTAGCTGGCCAAGGCGCTCATTTTCGATATCTAAATCAAATGAATAAGGCGTCTGACTGGTATCGCTTTCTGCACTTTGGCAAACACCAAGGGAAGACTGAAATTGCAAACCTGATAAATTGATTAACTGTTTAGCATGCTCAGCAAAAATTGTAAGAATTTCCTCAATTGATAACGTTGTCTGTAATTTCGCTACAAGGCTATGCGCATTGTTTAATTCATTATTTCGGTAATATTCTGCCGAAAATGGCATGAATTCGCCACGTGCAGACACTCGCTGCGTCAAAATATGGACATTTTCCACGATAATTCTCCCCCCGGAGTGTTTAGATACTGTGAGTAAGCGAGATTTGTGCCATTTTTTTAAACTGGCTGAAAAACAAATGGTTGCTATATTTAAAGAAAGATATAGCTGGTCATCAAGTTGAAAGGAGTTTATTGCTTGCAAAATGTACTGATTCAAGTGTTCGGCTTGCTTGTTGCTGCCGTTGTGTTCGTTTGGTTCTTCAAACGAATTGGTTTACCTCCTATTCTTGCCTACTTGGCAACGGGCGTGTTGGCGGGCAGTCACGGTATTGGCTGGATGGCACAAAGTCATGAAATGCACTTTGTCGCAGAACTCGGTATTGTATTTTTGCTCTTTAGCCTTGGGCTTGAGTTTTCGATTCCACGCTTGATGGCAATGCGCAATATCGTATTTGGGCTGGGATCATTGCAAGTCGTTGTCACTAGCGTTGTCTTTATCATTATTTTGCTATTGCTTGAGCATAGCCTGTTAAACAGCTTTACGATTGCAACACTTATGGCGCTATCTTCTACAGCCGTTGTGGTTAAGCTGTTAAAGGAGTCTGGTGAGCTGAATCAACGGCGCGGTCAGCTGGCTGTGGGTGTATTACTGTTTCAAGATATTGCCGTTGTGCCGTTGTTAATTGTTTACCCGCTTTTAGCGCAAAGTGGCTCAGATGCCATTGCCGGCGCACTGGCTTTTGCATTAACTAAAGGGGCATTTGTATGCGCTTTATTGTGGGCAATTGGGAAATGGATCTTACCTAAGGTATTCAGTGAGATAGCACTGGTTCGTACCGATGAGTTATTTGTTTTAACAACCTTATTGGTCGCGCTATTTGCAGCAGGCCTTACGTATTTATTTGGCCTTTCTATGGCACTGGGTGCATTTTTAGCAGGGATGATGCTAGGCGAGAGCCAGTATCGTCATCAATTAGAAGCTGATATTAGACCGTTTCGCGATATTTTAATGGGGCTATTTTTTGTTACGGTCGGCATGCAGCTTGATGTGTTATATGTGCTAAATAGTTGGTATTGGATTTTAGCCGTATTAGTTGGGCTGCTCTTTTTTAAAATTGCCGTATTAGCAATTTCAGCGCAAGTGATTGGTGAGCGTAAACAAGATGCCGTGGCCGCTGGTATTATGCTATGGCAAATGGGGGAGTTTGGTTTTGTATTAATCGCACTGGCATCGCAGCATTTGCTGATCAGCACAGAGCAAGCATCATTTCTTATTGCCGTGGGCGTCTTATCAATGGCACTCACTCCTTATTTGATAGAGAAAACTCCCGTACTTTTAAAGCGCTTTGGTTTACTTTCCCATGCAGGTCAGTACTGGCAACAGCCTGCAACAAGTAGTCCCCTTTATCATAATCATGTGGTGATTTGTGGTTTTTCGCGTGTAGGGCAAACTGTTGCTCGCTTTCTTAAGCCTGAGGCCATTGAGTACGTGGCTATTGAAAGTAACCCTATTTTATTGCAAGAAGCAAAAGCTGCGGGTGAACCGATTATTTTTGGTCATGTAAAACAAAAAGATATTTTAAAATCAGCAGGGGTAGAGCGAGCACGGCTTGTTATTATTACATTCGCAGACTTTGAACAAACGCAAGTCGTTGTTGATGCTATAAAACAAATAGCGCCCAAAGTAAAAATTTTAGTCCGAATGCGAGATGATTCTGAGCTGGAAACACTCAAAGAGTTAGGCGTTACAGAAGTTGTGCCAGAGACCCTAGAAGCGAGTTTAATGCTAGTCTCGCATGTGCTTTATATGTCTGGTGTACCCATGACACGAATTATTCGCAGAGTGAGTAAAGAGCGCCGTAACCGCTATCAATTTTTAAATGGCTTTTTTACAGGGGATAAGCTTGATAGCGAAGAAACCAGTTCTGATCGATTAGAATATTTACATGTTATTGCATTGCCTGAATATGCGTTTGCTGTGAATCAAAAAATCAGTGAGCTAAAGCTTGAACAGCGCCGAGTATCGGTTAGAGCGCTGCGCCGACAAGACAGGGAAATAGAAGCCCCATCATCGCAAACAGTATTAATGGCTGGCGATATTCTTGTTTTACAAGGTAAACCGCGTCGAGTAGAGCGTGTAGAGCATTACTTACTCGACGGAACAGAGTAATCAGTCAAGCTCTAGGAATTTACGAATTTCGGGTAGTTTATTGAGCCCGTCTTGGTAACCTATTTCAATCAGCTTTTGGGTATAGCGTTTTTCGAACAGTAAGTAACTGGTTAAACTCGATTGTGAGCGTTTTTTTATACCTATCATACGCAGTAGCACTTTAATCGCGATTGGCATATCGTCATAAAATTGTGCTGCAATCATATTAAAATTTTGTGAGGGGTTAATTATACAGGTATCAATCTGTTTAAGTTCTTGATGTTTGTCACGCGCAGGTAACAAGCCAAGTGTTCTGTTTATGCGTTCTAATCGCTCTAAATCAGATTGCAGCGTGTCGGTAAAAACACTATCAAGCAGGTGACCTGCAATATTTGAAAGCCCAGGGTAATGGGGTTGATACCCAGGTGGATGCATTTCTTTAGGTTCATCAACACCAATAATAAAGATTTTTTCAGCGCCTAAATGCACAGAAGGGCTCAATGGTGACAACTGATGTATAGACCCATCGCCAAAATAATGGTTATGTACATTAACACTTGGAAACACCATGGGAATAGCACTTGATGCCATTAAATGTTCTACATTAATACGCGCTGCTTGACCTTCGCGTTTCGCCCGTTGCCATGGTTTTTGCGTAAGCGATTGAAAAAAAGCCACAGAATCACCGGTTGTGTAACTTGACGCAGTAATAGACACAGCATCTAGGTAGTTTTTATGTAGGTTACGTTCTATGCGTGATAAATCTAAAATCTCGTTGAGGAGTTTTCTCAGCGGTTTATTATTTAGCAAGCTTGCTGGTGGGTGATTAATGTGTTCAGACTGGAAGCTCGTTAAAATATTGCGTGTTAGATGTAAAAACACGCTTAAAAAATCACTTTTGTACACTTGAGAGGTGGAAAAGTTTTTCCAGACCCATTCGAGCTTTTTACTCGCCAAATGGGCGCACGACGCATAACATGCAAGTGCGGCGGAATTAATTGCCCCCGCTGATGTCCCATTAATAATAGTAAAAGGTAATGGGGCAGTGCGAGGCATACTTTGTGTTATTGCTTTCAACACGCCGACTTGATAAGCGGCACGCGCGCCACCACCTGTTAATAATAAGGCGATTTTAGAGTGCTGTGTTTTTTTTAACTTACTGCTCATAGTTGCATTTAAATTGTTGTGCGTCTTTACTTTATTTATCAACTGTAAGTCTTTAAGCTAGAAGAAGCAAAGTTTACCTAATTGCTCACGTTATTTTGTCGAGTTTTATGTCTGTTTTTTAAAGGAGTCTGTATGTCAGAGCATTCGTCAGAGACCGAAGTACAAAAGCGTCCAGTTAATAACAACCTTATTTTTGGTGTTGTTATTTTAATTATTGTTGCCTGTGTTGCAGCGTATATTTTACTCCAACCAGACGATAAGCCGACGCAAACCGTAGAGGATATTGTAACTGAAGAAGTACCTATGGCGGAGTTTCAAGAGCCCGAACCAGAGCCTGAACCCGAACCAGTTGCAGAGCCAGAACCAGAGCCCGTTGTTGTTGAGCAGCCTGTAGCACGTGAAGAAGAGCCAGTGCCAGAGGTAGAACCATTACCTACATTAAACGAAAGCGATGAGGTGGTTGTTGCTCGCATGGACGAAGTGTTGAGCGATCAGGTTATGAGTTTAATGGTGACCGATGATCTTATTCGTCGCGGTGTCGTGTATGTAGATAACATTGCAAAAGGCAAAGTAGCAGCTAGCCATGCACCTGTTGAACGTCCAAAAGAGTCATTTAAAGTTATTGAAGGTGATATTTTAACGATTGATCCGAACAGTTACGAGCGTTACACCCCTTATGTGAAACTATTTACTAGTTTAAGTGCTGCTCAGGCTATTCGCATTTATGATGAATATAAACCACTGATAAACGAAGCATACGCTGAGATTGGCTACGAAGGCGATGCCTTTAATCAAACTCTTGAAGAAGCGATTGACGTTTTACTTGATACACCAGAACCAAAAGGTGACATGCCATTAGTGCGCAACTCAGTGACTTATCAATATGCTTATTCAGAGTGGGAAAACCTCCCACAAGCACAAAAGCAGCTTTTACGTATGGGTCCTGAGAATATGAAAAAGGTAAAAGCGGCATTACGTAACATAAAAGCTGAACTAGAAAAGTAAGCTTTTAAACCATTAAATACAGTGCGATTGTACAGCAAGTATGCAATCGCACTTTCTTTTTCGAATACCCCTTGAATAACAGGCCAAAACTAGAGATAATCCCTCCCGCGCCAAACAAGGCCCTCAATGGTAGTCTTATTGGTCCTCTCGCAACACTAGCAGGTGAACCTGGTCAGGCCCGGAAGGGAGCAGCCACAGCGTGTGACGTGTGTGCCGAGATGTGGCTGGTAAGACTGCCACCCAAATTCTTTTTGGGTTGTCGTTTGAAGTATAAGTTGGCATTTCTTCCAAAAGACAAATCAACCTATTTCCACTCAAAGCTAAACACTCTCTTATAAACCTTCCATAAATCTGTAAGCTAAGAATAGATCTACTTGTTTAATCAGCTTTTTATGTGCATGAAAATGCCAAGCTTACTCTGTGTTAATTACTGCGGTGCAGTATCAATAAGAAAAAGTTTCTTGGGTGATTAAAATGACGATATCATTAAAATTTTAAACGGCACTTTTCAAAGCATATGGCGAGAAAAATATTCCGAACTATGTAACTCACCCAAGGTATGGCAGTGCTCCATTGGTTTCCAAAGATGAAGTGCCAGCATGCACAATAGACAGTGCACACTGCACTAGATGTGTTGAATGCAGAAAAAAAGATCAAGGCACTCGCCTTATGCACAAACGATATCAAGAACTTATCGTTTTAAAGGAGCGAACGAATCCACAGAGTAAAGAACTCAAGCAAATAGCAATAAAGCTTTATAAATTGGGGTATATACGAAATCCAAATAAGCTGAATATTGACATCGGAATCTAACGAGTTAAGTCACTAATTTGTCGTCTAGACCTAAGAGGTATGGAATTGAAAGTGGTGAGTTACCGCTAAACTCAATATTTTCAAATTAATAGAATTAGCTTTTTAAATTAGCATTAGGGTGAATAGTTATTATTTAGTGTGAATTGTACTATATTAACATTAAATGTAATGCAAATAGGAATTGTTCGTGATAGCATCTTTGTGCTATTTCAATAACAAGGGTTATTATGAATTTTTCTCTACTTCCTACAGCCACAGCGGTGAGCTTAGCGCTTCTGTCAAACAGTGCTTTTGCAGCAGAACAAACTAATAAAAAAGACACAGACCCCATAGAAAAAATTACTGTAAATGGTAAGTACATCGTTAACGAAAATATCGATACAGCGACAGGCCTTGGTTTATCTATTCGTGAGACTCCACAGTCTGTAACGGTCTTTACTGCTGAGCGTATTCGAGATCAAGATTTAGACACGATTATTGACGCAGTTGATAATACGGTTGGTTTGTCATCTTCAAAAATGGATAACGTTCGTAACACCATGCAATCACGCGGGTTTAATGTGTCTAACTATCAAATTGATGGTGTGCCTTTATCGTGGAGTTTGGCAGGGGATTCTGGTGAAACGTCAGCGGATGTTGCGATTTATGAACGAGTAGAGTTTGTACGAGGCGCCACGGGTTTATTAACAGGGGCGGGCGACCCATCTGCATCAATTAATCTTGTTCGCAAACGCGCGCGTAATACCGACTTAACTGGTTATGTTGATGCTTCAATAGGAAGTTGGAATAAAAAAGAGTTAACCCTTGATATCGCGAATGGCTTAAATGATAGCGGTACAGTGCGCGGTCGGGTGGTTACAAAAGTGGTTGATAGTGAATCATATATCGACTTATACGAAGAGAATAAAAATATCTTCTACGGTGTATTAGAGACTGACCTAACACCTGATACTACACTGCGTGTAGGAGCGAGTTACCAGAACAGTGATCCGCATGGTCCTGTGTGGGGCGCTTTACCTGCATACTATACAGACGGCACAGCAGCTGAGTGGGATGATTCTAAAACCACGGCCCTTGACTGGACTCGTTGGGAAACAACGCACAAAAACTATTTTGCAACCGTTGAGCATTTATTTTCGAATGGTTGGCAGTTAACAGCAAATTATAATCACTCAAAATATGATAAAGAAAGCCGCTTATTTTATGTTTCTGGTGCATTAGATAAAGACACAGGGGCAGGCTTAACAGGGCAACGTTATTTTGCGTTTGGCTCAACAGAGCAAGACAGTGTCGATGTGCAGCTTAAAGGTCAATACACTTTGTTTGAACAGAGTCATGACTTTGTGGTGGGTGCGCTTTACTCTAAGCAAACTGGTGAAACAAGTACTCGCGATCCCGATCCTATCATTGGTGGTAGCGCATGGGATGCGGTTCCTATTGATAACTTTTTTGATTTCCAAGGGGATGATATTACAGAACCTAATTGGACTGAAGAAGTGACACTACAAGATGATAACGACACAGTACAAAAAGGCTTTTACGCAGCTACCCGATTTTCGTTAACTGATGCGTTTAAAGTGATTGCTGGTGGGCGTGTTTCGTCATGGGAGCGAGAGCGTTACTATTATGGCGATCAACAAGATTACGGCGATTCAGGTGTTTTTGTGCCTTACTTTGGCGCACTCTTTGATTTAAATGATCAGCACCGCATGTATGCCAGCTACACAGAAATTTTTCGTCCGCAAAATAGCTTAGATGCGAACGGGGAGTATTTAGATCCTGTTGATGGTAAAGCAAGTGAAATTGGCTTAAAGAGTGCTTATTTTGATGAGCGTTTGCAAACATCTTTGGCTATTTTTGATATTCAACAAGACAATTTAGCCACAGAAGACCCCAACTTTGTGCCAACAGCTGAACAAATGTCAGCATATTATGGCGCTGAAGGAACACAAAGTCGCGGCTTTGAGTTTGAAGTGATGGGGGAGCCTGTGGATGGTTGGAATATCTCTGCCGGCTACTCACAGTTTAAAGCTGAGGATGCCGATAACAACAAGGTAAATACAGATTCACCACGTAAGCAATTTAAGTTATTTACGACCTACCAATTTGTAAAACAATTACCAGCGCTTACAGTTGGTGGTGGTCTTAACTGGCAAAGCAAGTCATATGCGCAAGGCACAACACGTAATGTAGAGCAAGATGCTTATACAATTGTAAACTTGATGGCACGTTATAATATTAATGAATCAATGGATTTACAGTTAAATGTTAATAATCTATTCGATAAGAAATACTATAACTACATGACAGCAGGCTACTATGACCTTTACCGCTATGGTGCGCCACGTAATGCATCACTGAGCTTTAGCTATAACTTTTAATTGATTGCTCGGGATAGGCTCATATCGAGTTGCAACTAAAGGTGCATTTGCACCTTTAGTTTTATGATTATCAGGGCTTCTTCGTTATTCTAGCTTTAAACAGCGACGAGCTGTTTCATTTTATGACAACTCATTTCCTTCTTTAATATTATTGATCTTAAATAATACCCTTTTAAATAAACTGGCTTACTCTGTTGCCAAATTAAGTAACGAGCTACTCGCTTGTTTGAGGGATTTTAGATAAATGATTACGTTAGATGAGCAGCGTTTAACATCGTTAAAACGTGGTTTTCATATACCACCTAAGCCTGAACTGCTCGATGAAATTGCAAGTGAAATGGAATTAGACGATGCTTGCTTAGATAGAATTGCCAGCATGATCTCTAAAGATATTAGCCTCTCTGCTTTATTATTAAAAACCATCAACAGCCCTTTTTTTGGCTTACAAAGAACGATCAGTGATATAAAACAAGCGGCTATGTTTTTGGGTTTAGAGCAACTAAATCGCTTAGTTACATTCGCATTACTTAAGAACAACTTTGTTGGTGATGCCTGCATCAGTTTAGAGCGATTCTGGGATGAGTCTGTTGAAGTGGCAAACGCTTGTGTTTGGCTTGGGCACAGTTACAAGTCGCTGATGCCAGTTGATGAGCTTTACTCGTTAGGTCTTTTCCACAATGTTGGCATTGCAGCAATGGCCCTAAAATACCGTGACTATATTGACGTATTACAACACGCAAATCATGCAAAAGAGCAAGTAATAACCGAACTTGAACAAGCTCGTTATCAGTGCGACCATGCTGTTATAGGTTATTTTATTGCCACATCGTGGCACTTACCTAAGCCGTTATGTAATGTTATTTTGAACCATCATAATAGTCATTTTTTACAGCTAAGTGATAATGACCACCAGCGAATGGCCTTTGCTATTTTAAAATGTGCAGAAAGCATGATTGACTATGCCAGACACAGGCAACATTCAAGCGAGTGGCTAAAAATTAAAGAGCAGTGCTTTATCGAGTTAGGAGTTATTGAGCAGGAATACGCCGATCTTCTAGAAGATTACCTCGACAATTCAATGGCGAGTTAAAGTTAATAAAAACCTTCGATAAGCAAGCGGGTGGTGTTAATTCACTGCTCGCTTTTATCTAAGTTCACGAGCTCCGGTAAGTGCTCATTAGTACGTAGGTTTTATCTTGAAACCGTGAGTAAATTGAACCTTAAAATAGATATAAAAGCAGTTTGATAAACTGTAGTCGCGTTATTTATATGAAACTAATGACGTGTGGTTCAACGCAAATTATGAAGCAAGTACATAACCATCTCTAATAGAAAATAGCGTGTTTATATCGATCTTTAGAGCTCAATTTTTACAAAAATTTAAATAGGTAAAGATATGCGCATTACACATACATTTGTTACGCTTCACTCAGTCTATTAAATAGGTATTAAAGTGAAAGTAATTAAATATTTACTGGTATTGTTTTTTAGCAGTATTTTCTCGATTTCAGCTTTTGCCGCAACAAAGCACATAAATATCGTCAAACCTGTGGTTGCGGCGTTTAAGGCAGGTGATAAAGCCGCCATTGCTGGGCGAGTGCATTACCCGTTAAAGCGTAAAGCGCCGCTGCAAGCAATTGAAAACGAGCAAATGTTTATAGAAAACTTTGAGCAAATTTTTGATAAAGAATTTATTGAACAAATAGCTAGCTCAAACATTCGCTATGACTGGGAAATGATGGGCTGGCGCGGCATTATGTTTGATTCAGGCAAATTGTGGTTAGACTTTGATGGCTCTATTTGGGCTGTGCCTTATGAATCAGAGGCAGAAAAAACACGACGCGAAGCGCTGATTGATGAGCAAAAACAAGCGTTACACAAAAGCCTTCGTGAATTTAGAAAACCGATACTAACGTGGCAAACAAAAAAGCATTTAATTCGTATCGATGAACTGGCTGATAATCAGTACCGTTATGCAGCATGGGAAATTGATCAATCTATGCAAGATGAGCCAAGCCTTGTGATCACAGGGGGCACATTAAGTTTTGATGGCAGTGGGGGTAATCATTTTTATACCTTTACTAATAACGGTTATCGTTATGTATGTCATGTAATAGTGCTGGGTACTGAACAGTCACCACCAGGGCTTTTAGAGGTATTTAAAAATAACGTACAGATATTATCTGAGCCTGTTTTAAGTTTGTAAGGTGTTTTTCTTATTTTGAACTACACTTACTTTTTCAAAGGAGTCTCTTTTAAAGGAGTAAGTTATGGGCACAAAATTTTGGGTATTAAGAGCCACTAAAGTTTTTACGCTGGTGGCTATTTTATTATTTATGGTAGAAATCTTGAAAGGCCATGAGCCATCAAGCGCATTGGCTTTTGCGTTACTTTGGTCTTTTATTGTTACAGCAATTTTTATCGCAACCCGTTTATACCATTCATCAAAAGGGCGCCATTGTTCACTGTGTAACGACACCCCAGATGATAAAAAAGCAAGTTAGCTTAGGTTGTTAACAAATACGCCGCCCCATACCAATGTACAAATCGTTAGAGCAATCAGTACGGCTGCTGAGCCTAAGTCTTTAGCTAGGCCTGAGAGTGGATGAATTTCAAGGCCTATACGGTCTATTGTGGCTTCAATTGCTGTATTGACGACTTCAGCAAATATCACAAATAGCACAGAGACAAGCAGCATAACTTTCTCATAAAGACTAATTTGCCACACAAAAACCACGGCTATGGAAAGGGCCAACAGTATCAGCTCTTGCTTAAAAGCAGACTCATGTTTTGCTAACCACGAAAATGCACGTTGGGAATTTTTAAATGCTAGGCGAATACGTTTAATGCCGATGGGCTTGTTAGTGCTATCAAATTGCATAGTATAAAGTCTCTTTTACGTTAGCTTTGTGTTGAGCAAGTATTAAAGATATCTTGCTCTGGGTGGTATTCAGTGCTTTGTACATGGGTTAAGCCAAGTAGGGTGTCAAATATATTATCGTGAGAAAAAGCCTGATTACGCTGTTGTTCGATACATTGATTAAAACCGGTATCGGCCAGTTTGTTACTCCAAAACAGCATAGGCACTTGGGTTTGCTCTTTAGGCGCTAATGCGTATGGGAAGCCATGTAAGTACAAGCCTTTTTCACCTAATGATTCACCATGATCAGAGACATACAGCAGAGCTTTGTCATCCGCCTGACTGTTTTGCAGTAAATTAATAAGTTTACTCAGCACTAAGTCGGTATAAGCAATGGTATTGTCATAGGTGTTTGTCAGTTGCTCACTGCTACAATTTTGGATATCGCTCCGTGGGCAGTCAGGCAAAAACTTACTGTCTTTTTCTGGATAGCGGCGATAGTAGGTTGGCCCATGTGAACCAATCATATGTAGCACCACTAGTTGGTGTTTCGCATGACTCTTGGCAAGTTTGGCAGTTAACTCTGCAACCAGTACTTCATCAAAACAATAACGTCCGTCACAAAGTGGGTTTGTCTTTGTTGGTTCTATTGTCTGGGAGTTTACTCGCACGCAAACCCCTTTACAGCTGCTATTATTATCAATCCACGTTACTTCGACACCACTTCGTTGAATAATATCTAGAGCATTTTCTTGGCTTTGCGCTATGCGCGAATCATAGTGATTGCGGTCCAAGCGCGAAAACATGCAAGGCACAGAAATGGCAGTCGCCGTGCCACATGAACTGACATCACTGAAATATTTAACGCCAAGCTTAGGGGTATATTGATTAGTCGGCTTGTTGTAACCTTGCAGCGAAAAGTTTGCTGCACGCGCTGTTTCACCTACCACCATAATTGTCAGTGAACTTTGTTGTTGTGCTATTAAGTGCGGTGTTTTATCTAATACTTTAAATGGTAAAGGAGGATAAAAATAATTATCGCGTAGGTACTTATAGCCCGCAGTGTAAAATGCAAAAGGGGTAATATAGCTGGTTAGTTGACGATTATTACGTCCTACGGAGGCGTAATCTTTATAAAATGGGACGGCAATAACAGCTACAGCAATAAACGCTGTAACGTTAAGAAACGCAAAGCTTTTAAGGCGAACACGAAAGTTTCCGACAATATTAAAACGAGAAAATACGTAAGCAGGCAGTACACCAAGCACACTAATGAAGGCGACAACCTGTACATTGAGGTATGAAAATGCCTCCCCTGAATTTGTCTCTAAGATATTTTGCAGCATGCTTTTATCAAAGATAACACCGTAATTTAAGGTTGCATAAAACAACAATGATGAAACCACGATGCTTGTTAAAAGCACGGGTTTTACAAAGGTGATTAACGATAACCAACTTAATACCATTGCCGTCATTGCTAATAAGAAAAACGGTACGCTTGCTATAAATAACCAATCGACATGTTCAGGTTTGCTGGCTGCTTCAAGCATGTTAAATAAAAACAGGCCATTAAATGCAATAACCAAGTACAACGACACCAGCCAGACAAATTGGCTGTAGCTAACGTGCCATTTTTTAGCAAAGAGTTGTTTAATTTGCATGCTCATAATCATTCCTCATCGCTACGATTTATTTGGTAAGCGATACAACTGTTCGGTATACGCTAAATTGCTAAATAAGACGTGCGCCAAGGCTTTTTTGGCAAGTTCAAGGTTGCTGCCAGCTTTATCAACGGCAACTTGGGTTTTACTTGCAGGGTCATAGCGCCAATAACTCACTTTTTGATTTGGCATGAGTATTACGGCTTCACCATTTTCTACGTAAGCAAAGTTGTCGTAGTACTGCATCATGGCGCGCTCAACGGGGTAGTGTTTCGTTAAATCATAACCAAGCATCGGGGTTGCTTGCTCAACACCTAATAACGACAACAAAGTAACTGGTAAATCAATTTGGCTGACTAAGCGAGTATCGCGCTTTGCATTTATATCGCTATTTAGGATCACAGCAGGGATGTGGAAAGATTTAAGCGGCACGGGTTCAGAGCCAAACACGCGCACATCATGATCTGCAACCACTAAAAAAACGGTGTCTTGCCAGTAATCTTGCATTTTTGCCTTGGCGATGAATTTACCGAGTGCGTAGTCAGCATATTTAATTGCTAGATCGCGTTTGACGTTTTCTGGGTCGTGGTCTTTAGGTAGTGTTACTTTACCTTCTGGAATATCGAATGGGTCGTGGTTACTTGACGTAAACACCAAGCTGAAAAAAGGTTTGCCTGATTTATTTAACTCGCTCAGCTCGTTATCAGCTTGATTGAACAAGTCTTCGTCGCTTACTCCCCACGACGAAATAAACTCAGGGTTTTGCATGTCATTAATATCTACAATATCGCTAAAGCCATTCCCTAAGAAAAAGCTTTTCATATTATCGAAATGACTTTCACCGCCGTAAATAAACTGGGTGGTATAGCCTGTACGGGCTAATACATCAGCCAGCGAGAAAAAGTTACGCTGAGATTTAGAAAGTTTGACCACCGAGCGAGAAGGAGACGGGGGAAACCCAGTTGTAACCGCTTCAATACCTCGAACAGAGCGCGTGCCCGTTGCGTATAAGTTATCAAAGCTCCAGCCTTGTTGATAAAGCTTATCAAGCTCAGGAGTCACACCAATGCCACCCAGTTCACCAACAAAGCGAGCACCTAAGCTTTCTTCTAAAATAATCACTAAATTCTTTTGTTTGCCTGTGTTAAAAGGTGTGTTGTTGGCTAGAGTAGGAATACGCTCAGTTAAAAACTGCGGCTTGTAGGCTGCTTGCTTTACTGTTTGTAAAATCTCATTACGTGGCATGGTGCCGTATAAACTACTGGCATTTTTTTCATTGCCCATATTTTTAATAGCAAACGCAACACTGTAAGTTGAATTTAGGGCCAAGGAGTTAACCAGTGAGTCACTTGAAAAGTACACTAACGCAGGGTTTAAAGGGCGGTGGCTTACAGTGCCCCTTGCGCTAATTAAGCAAACGAATAAGGTGGTAACGAGTATCACCACTTGGCTAACCATTTTAACGTTTTGCTGTTTGCTAAATGCTGCATTGATATAGCGATATGCAATTACACAACTAAGCGTTGCAATAATTAAGGTGCTTATTATGGCAAGTAGGTGGCCATGTATTAACATAGAAAAGACTTCTTGAGGGTAATCAAGATATTCAACAAATAAGCGATTTGGTCGCACATCGTACTGAGTAATAAACGCGGGGGTCGAAGCCTCAACAACCACGATTAAAGTCACAACTACGCTGCTATAAAGAGTAAACGCACGGCGAAATAAATCAGTCTTACTGTGTAAAAATACATGAGCGAGTAACACTAAAACAGCCAAGGCTGACAAGTAGCCTAAGCTGCTCAAGTCGACTCTTAAGCCGCCAAATAAAACCGCAAGGCTGTCGCCATCAGCTAACCTTTGTTGTTGCCATACTAGCAAGCCCACTCTCGACAATATAAAAACTGACATAATGAGTAGCGTAAAACGAAATAGTGGCTTTAGAACGGATGTGATTGCTTGCATAGTTGTACTTATTTAATTGAAAAGTACCGCAATACTAGGAAGCAAAGCTTAAGAAATACTTATGGAAAACTTAATGTTTACTGGGTTAGCTAAAATTCAGTAAACCTTAAGTAAATCTTAAGTTTTACAGCGTAAGCTGCGCTTAGAATGTTTTATAAGAGAGAGCTATGAAGCTATTACTCATTGAAGATTCGGCGTCTTTGCGACGCAGTTTACGAATAGGTCTTGAAAACTTAGGTTTTACCATTGATGAAACAGGAGATGGTGCCGAAGGGCTCAGTATGGCTATGTCAGGAGAGTATGAATTGATTGTTCTTGACTTAATGCTGCCTAGTATTGATGGCATTACTTTATTGCAAACCATCAGAGCAAAGCAGCTTGATGTGCGAGTACTTATTTTATCGGCTAAACAAGAGCCAGAAGATAGAGTTAAAGGGCTGCTTACAGGCGCTGATGATTACTTAACAAAGCCTTTTTCGTTTGATGAATTACATGCACGGTTATTAAACTTAACGCGTCGTGGGCATTTGAAAGCAAAAAGTGATGTGATTTATATAAATAGTTTGGCGCTTAACTTGCAGCTTAAATTATTACAAGTGGGCGATACCGTCATCGACTTAACACCTAACGAGTATAAAATAGTCGAGTGCTTGTTTAGTAATCAAAATAAAGTCATCACTGCAGAAAAACTGAGTAGTTATATTGCAGGTCAATACGATTTAGTATCAAAGAATTCAATCGAAGCACATTTATCATCTGCCCGTAAAAAAGTAAGAGCGGCTGGTGGAGAACTTCCCATTCAAACTAAACGTGGTTTTGGTTACATAGTACAAGGTAAGTGATGAAATCAATTCGAAGTAAGCTGGTTGTCACTTTATCAATTGCTATTACTGGGCTTGTTTTAAGTATTTTATTAGCCACCGATATTGCTGTTGATAGTTGGATTGATAACGAATTCAATCGCGGCCTGCAGTCAAAAGCAGGGATGTTAATGACCTTGGTACATGAAGATGAGCAAGGACTGGCGTTTAACTTCTCAAGTGAATTTATGCCAGAGTTTGATGGTAAAGTTGAACCTGAATATTTTCAAATCTGGACAGAAGCAGGCGTATTTACACGCTCTAAAAGCCTTAATTTATTTAAAGTAAAGACCCTTACATTGCAGAGTTTAGACGTTGGTGAATCGAAGATTATTGCTGCTAAACTGCCCGATGGCCGTGACGGTAGAATCATTTATACTCGCTTTTTTCCTCAGGCTGAATCGCATGTAAGAGCCGGTAACTACGAAAGCAATAAGTCTGCTGTGCAAATGCCTCTTACCCTAGCGTACGCAGCTTCATCAGAGGAAGTGGATTTTATTCTTTGGCTCATTGATATTATTTTTGTTGTCACGACCGTCACCGTCATTGTATTTATTCGACTTTTTGTCCGTAAGTCAGTTGATTCATCGCTTGCGCCATTAAATCAACTCAATAAAGATATTAGCCTACTCAGCATTGCCGATAAAAGTGCTCAAATTGTAATTAAAGAGCCTGTAAAAGAGTTGCAGCCTATTGTTGAGAGTCTTAATGCGTTCATACAAGAAAACAGGCAGCTTTATTTTCGTGAGAAACGGTTAACGTCAGATATTGCCCATGAACTTAAAACACCCATAGCAGAGTTAATTAATATGGCAGAAGTGGCCATTCGTTTTCCCAAAGAACAACAACTCAATGAAGACTTTAAGCCGGAAGTGCTAAACATTGGCCAGCGTCTAAAAAGCATTGTTTCTAACTTGTTGCTACTGCATAAATACAGTGATCAGGTTTTGCCAAAAAATGAGGCGTGTGATTTAAATCAGGTGACTATGCGAGTGTTGGAAAACGGTGATAAATCAAGACTCGAATTTGAACTCGATAAAACCCTGCCGGCTCTAGTCAGTAATATATTTGCCCTTGAGTCTATTATTACCAACTTGGTGAATAATGCTAAGCAATATAGCCCTGAAGGCACGCATGTGTTGATTAAAACTAAAAGAAAAGGGCGTTTAATCATTTTAACTGTTAGAAATACGCTTGCAACGGCTTTAAGTAAAGAAGAAATGAGCCAGTTATTTCACCCTCTTTGGCAAAAAGACACCGCGCGAACGTCAAATGATAACTTTGGACTGGGGTTATCGATAGCAAATGCATTAACGAAAGCTATTGATGCAGAACTATTGGTTGAGCAAAGTGAGCAAACAATTACCTTTAGTTTGATATTAAAGTGAAATTTTGCAGCCTTCGTGTTTATGTGCAACACTGATTATGAACAACAATAAGGAATAAAAACTATGGGTAAAATAATTGGCATTGCACTTATCGTCATTGGTGTTGCACTTGCTGTGTGGGGATATAACGTATATGACTCTGCCAGTGCGCAAGTAAGTCGTACGCTAAGTGGTGATACACCGATTGAAGCGTGGTTAGGTATGGTAGGTGGTGCAATCTGTGCGGTTGTAGGCATATTAAAAGTTAAGTAATCAAACATTGAAATTAGCAAGCTAATACCTGATACTGTATGTATATACAGTTTTGGTGTTAGCTATGCAGAAACAATTACCAGCAAAATACTATTTAAGTCACTTTTTTGAACTTGCAGAGTTTATCCAAACTCAGTGTACATGCCTGTTAACGGCTAAGCAGCAGTTATTTCTATCAAGGTTAATTCAACTTGATGAGCAAAGCTTGTGTACCTTATTGCGCATTTACTCGCGTAAGCCTAGGCTTGTAGCAATATCTTCACTTAATTATGAAGAGATCCCCAATCTCCATGGTGCTATTTTTAAGCTTAAGCAACAAGCGCTGGTGGCACACCCCACAGGTGAAGATTTAGATTTAGTACTTGAACATTTAACTAAGCCGGAGTTGGTGACCCTTTTAGCGAATGATGAGCTAATGTCATCTACTGTTGTTTTTAAAAAGTCAGCAAGCAAAGGGGCATTAATTCAACTATGCAAAGATCACATCGATCGTACGAGTAACCAGTTAGAAACGCTTTTTAGTCAATTTGTGGTGAATAGCCGAAGCCAGTATTACGAGTACTTTGAGTTTTTATATAGTGGTCGCTTGAGTGGTGGTGATATAAACCACCAAAATCGCTTTGTGATGCGTGATTTAGGAATAGCCAAAGTACGTGGTGATGTCAGCGGAGCGCTGTCGCGCTTTCAAACCTTGGCTGAAGCACAAACACATTATCAATTAAACCAATTGCGCATGCAGTTTAAGCAAAGCGAGTCAGCAGCGCAGTATCAAAACTTAGCAAAGGCACTTTTAGCCATTAGCTGTGAGGATGAATTAGCCCAGAGTATCAAAAACAAATTACTTATTCGCTTATATAAGCAGCTGAAGGAGCATGACTTAGCGTTTGCATGTGAGTTACTCGAACACTGTGAAGGCAGCAGTGAAGCGCAAGAGCTAGCAATTCGCCAGCGCTATAAAGAGGGGGATAAAGAGTGGGTTGAGCAAAAGCTTGAGCAAATAATTCACGATCCACTTGATGATGGCATTTTGTATTTTGCTGAGGATTTCTTACAACGCAAATACAATAAACAACAACGCTCGCGTCTAACGCAAATGCTTGTTGATACAGAGCATCAATTAAACATTGATGACATTTATCGTGGTGACGTAGAGCAAGGAGTGAGCGAGCATTACCAGCAACAGGAATGCACTGTCTTTTTTAGTGAAAATAACCTTTGGTTGAGCTTATTTACACTGACATTTTGGCAAGAGCTTTTTATTGATACGCCACACCCACCATGCAACGAATTTGATATTTATCCCAAAGTTCTGCTTGCTGATAACTTTTACGACTCACAGCAAAAACAAATAGAACAAAAGTTAGCATTTTTAACATCAAGTGATGCTTGGTTTAAGCATGTGTGTAAAGCGGCAGGGCAGTTTTACGATACACCGACAGGTTTATTTCAATGGCACAGTGATATTTTAGAACCGTTAAAGTTGCTTATAAAATACAGCGAGTTACAAAGTTTAAAGTCACATGTTTTGCAAATGACAAAAACATTTAAGCAGCTAAAAGATGGTTACCCAGATTTAATGGTGCTCAAAGAGGGCGAGCTCACCTTTGAAGAAGTAAAAGCCCCAGGCGACAAACTCAGACGCAACCAACTTGTCAGTATTGATGTGTTAAAACAGCATGGCTTTACTGTGAATATTGTTGCGGTAAATTGGTTTAATGATCCGAATCGCATTTACAGCGTGGTTGATATAGAAACCACAGGTGGCTTACAAGGTAATAACAAAATTACGGAAATAGCCGTTGTGCAAGTGCAAGCCGGCGAGGTGATAAATCAATGGGCAAGCTTAATTAACCCTGAGCGCAGCATTCCACCGTTTATTACTAAACTTACCGGTATCAATGCTGCCATGGTTCGTGATGCCCCACGCTTTGAGGAGATAGCTGCTACACTGCGCTCACTATTAAAAGGCAGTGTGTTTGTTGCTCACAATGTGAATTTTGACTATGGCTTTATTCGTAAAGAATACGCTGCACTTGGGCAAGGCTTTAAAATGCCCAAGCTATGTACTGTTGTTGAATCACGAAGAGCATTTCCAAAGCTCAAGTCTTATTCGCTCGGTAACTTAGCGGCTCATTTTGAACTGAATTTAACTAACCACCATAGAGCATTAGCTGATGCAACTGCCACAGCCGAGCTGTTAAATTTGATTCAACAAACACAATCAAAAAAGGCGAGTTAAACTCGCCTTTTAAACTTAATCTTTCCCATCCAAAATAAGGTTATTCGTATTCGATAGGGTCGGTAACGTTATTTAATGCAAAAGCTTCTAAACGCTCTTGGCAGGCACCACATTTGCCACAAGCTTTGTCACGGCCGTTATAACATGTCCACGTTTGGCTATAATCAAGACCCATTTTTAAACCGTCTGTCAAAATATCGATTTTGGTATTATTTAAATACGGGCTGAAAATTTCCACAGCGTCATAGTTGGCAATACGGCAAACATCATCCATTTTTTGTACGAACTCTGGACGACAGTCAGGGTAAATTGCATGGTCACCTGAATGCGCGCCGTAATAGACTTTGCTTGCTTTTAAAGACACCGCATAACCCACTGCAAGTGAAAGTAAGATCATATTACGGTTAGGCACAATTGTGCTCTTCATGCTTTCTTCTTCGTAGTGACCTTCTGGTACTTCGATATCATCAGTTAAAGATGAGCCACCAATTAACTGGTTAATAGCTGAAATATCAACAATCTTGTGAGAAACACCTAAATTTTCACACACTTGAGCAGCTACTTTAAGCTCTTTAACATGACGCTGGCCGTAGTCGAACGACAGGGCATATACTTCATGGCCTTGTTGCAGGGCTTTATTTAATACGGTAAATGAGTCCATACCGCCGGAATAAATCACAACTACTTTTTGCGTCATATCTGTTTTGCTCTTACTTTTGATAGAGGTTTACTTCAGGGCGCGATATACTACACGGCTCGGGCCTAAATAACAATTTTTGCGCGTGTTTTTGGTTTTTTGATGGTATATATTTTATACCGTTGCGTCGTAAGTGAGATGTCTTTTGTACAAAATTAACGAAGTGTTTGAAACAATTCAAGGTGAAGCAAGTTTTACAGGCACACCTTCAATCTTTTTACGTTTACAAGGCTGCCCAGTGGGTTGTGCTTGGTGTGATACAAAGCAAACATGGGATGTTGATAATGTATATAAAGTGTCCTTAGATGACACGGTTGAGAAAAAAGCCGACTCAGATCATTGGGCAGAAGCAACGGCTGAGCAAGTTTTCGCATTATTTAAAGAGCGTGGTTATAACGCAAAACATGTGGTGATCACAGGTGGTGAGCCTTGCATGTACGACTTAAACCCAGTGTGTGAATTATTACACGCAAATGGCTATTCGACTCAAATTGAAACCAGCGGTACATTTGAAGTGCTAGCACCCGAGCAAACATGGGTTACTGTATCACCAAAAATTAATATGCGCGGCGGTTACACAGTACTGCGCAGCGCCATGCAACGTGCAGACGAAATTAAACACCCAGTTGCGATGCAAAAGCACGTTGAAGAACTTGAAGACTTATTCTTGAAAACAGGTGTGAACCCACGTTTAGTGTACCTGCAACCAATTAGCCAAAAAACCTCAGCGACCAAACTGGCTATTGAGACCTGTATCGCTAAAAACTGGCGCCTGTCAGTGCAAGTGCACAAGTATTTGGGAATTAGTTAGTTTATTACTCTGTAGAACAAAAAAGCGTTGCCCATTGGCAACGCTTTTATATTTCATACTCAGTTCAATTATTAGTTCTGAGCTAAATAATCAAGCACGACTTGATGATGGTCTTTAGTTTTAAACTTATCAAATACGTGTTTGATTTTACCGTCTTGGCCTACAAGGAAGCTAATTCGGTGAATACCCTCATACTCTTTACCCATAAACTTCTTGTAACCCCAAATACCAAATGCATCAGCAATTGCGTGATCTTCGTCGGCTAATAAATCAAAGTTAAGCTCTTTTTTGGTTTCAAAGTTCTTTAAACGTTTAATAGGGTCGGGGCTAATACCAACAACACGTGTATTGAATTTAGCAAGCTCAGCTTTTTCATCACGTAAGTTTTCAGCTTGTACTGTACATCCTGGGGTTGATGCTTTTGGGTAAAAGTAAACAAGCACTTGCTGCTCTTTTAATAGCTCAGCGAGTACGACTGTTTCATCGTTTTGGTTTTGTAAACTAAAAGCTGGGGCTGTATCACCTGCTTGAAGAGGATTAATTTTGTTCATGCTTAGCTCCTTAGCGAATGCGTCTGAAAATATAGTCTACGTTCAAACTACGAGAAAGATCTTCAAAACTAACTTTAAATTTATCAATATCAACTTCTACTGGAATATTAAACTCTAGCTCACAACGCATTTTCACATCTTCATCTTCATCAAATGTATCTGATTTTAATGAGCAAATACTGATATTGTTATCAGCAAAAAAGCGTGTCACTTTACTGAGTGTTCCTGGTGTGTCGATACCTGTGTATTCGAGTGTATAACCTGCACAAAACTCGCTTGCTACATGGCTTGCTGTGCGCTTCATCATGGTTAATAAGCCTAGCTCCATCCCTTTAGTTGGCAGTGTATGTTCAATTCGGCTAATGGCCGACATGTCACCAGCTAATAACATGATGAAGGTAAATTCGTTGCCTAAAATAGCAATTCGACTGTCGATTATATTGCAATGACAATCACTCACTAATTGAGTTAGTTCGCTAACGATACCGGGTCTATCTTCACCGATCGCAGTGAGCACTATCTGATGATTCGTAAAAGCAGTCATGGAATTTTAAGTACCTAGTAATTAATAAATACCAACGGATATAAGCCAGAATAAGCTTTGATCTCACGTGAGTTTAATACCGCACGGCGGCGAAGTTTAACATAATTAACCTAATAGAGGATAGCGGTGATTAATTAAGCCATTAATAAAGTGCGCTCTTTCTTGTTTTTAGGGGCATCTGAAAGTACCATAGTTAAAATTTTGCAAGGCGATAAGCAAACATAGTGGTTACGCGCTAACCCATATTATTAGGGTTTTTTGCATAAAAACAAAAAATGTAAAGTCAAAAGTGATTTTACAGTGAACCAAATCGGCATTACCCACTCATACATTTGTTAAAAAAATTAAGGGTTTGCTAAGGAGAAATATCTGTGCAGTATTGGATCTCAAAGGCGCTTGCAGTAAGCGTAATGGTTAGTTTAACAGGGTGCGGTGTTTTTACCGACGAGGCACATCATAAACGTAATTATCGTGCTAACGAACCGGTTAAAGCGCCTGAAGGACTTGCGCAGCCAGCTCAAGATCTGACTTATAAAATGGATGTTGCTCAATATGACAACGATCCTGAAGCAAAAAATTATCGTCCACCCGCACAAGTTATCACTATTGCTCAAGGTAGCTGGGTAGAAGAAGGTGATAAAGATGCTCGCGTATACTTTGACAAAAACGACGGCATTGTTGATTTAGACGAGTTTATTTGGGACTCAATTAACGCTGTATTACATGAAGAAAATGCCAGCGCAACAAAGGAAGATAAGTTGCTTGGCAAGATAGAAACGGGTTGGTATAGCATCATAAAACCAGAAGATGTTTGGTTTTGGGAAGACGAAGCGGATGTTTCACAGCAGCGATTCTTGTTTACAATTGAAGAAAAGTCTCACCAGCGCACAGCATCATTAAGCAGCAAATTGATTGATTTTAAAAGTGATTCGCAAGAACTGACACCACTTTTAAAGCAACAGCTTGAAGTGCGAGCACTTAATCAAGTGATTGCTGAGTTTGATTACCGTTACCGCCAGCTTGAAGTCGAAATGCGTAAGCAACAAGGTATTATTTCTCTTGAGATGGGTTTTGATAACAAAGGCAATGCTGCATTAGTGACTGAACAAGATTACTTTGTGGTGTTCGACCGTTTTTCTGGCTTCTTAGAGCGTTTATCTTTCACTATAGTTGAAATTGACCAAGAAAGAGGTTTGATTACGGCTGATTATAAGAAGCCTGAGTCAAGCGTTTGGGATTCAATTTGGGGTGAAGAATTAGCAGAGCTACCAATCGAGGATGGCCAATACCAAATACTTGTAAGCCGCACAAATGAAGGTGGTACGAGTTTGACATGGATGGACTCTGAAGGGACTACATTAGAGCCAGGTACAATGAATGACCTACAACAAGCACTAGAAAATGCGCTGCGCCAGCGCGGTATCAATATTTAATAATTATAAAAGTTAAAACCACCACAGAAAGAGCCTTACCGCTCTTTTTGTGGTTTTTACAGGTTGAAAATATGTCTAACTTAAACACTGCAAATCGCAGTAACTTGCGAACTTTGTTTACCTTTTTCGTTCCTTCACTTATCGGTGTCTTTTTGTTTATGACGCCAGTGCCTATAGGTGAAGCAATGACTATTCCTATTGCTGTAATGGCAAAGGGAGTTCAGCAATGGATAGCACCATTCGCATTAGGTTTAATAACCACCATTGTATGTATAACGGGTGTGCTTTCTTTAACTATTAAACTATTTCAGCCTAAAGTGCTTTTAAAGGTGTTTGTAATCAAGCATTTGTTTGATGTGAGTTGGCTGTGGCTCAGTGTGCGTCTATTCGGAATGGTGTTCATTCTACTGACCTATACCCAGTATGGGCCCGAAATGATTACTTCTAAAAATACAGGGGCTTTAGTTTTAAATGATCTACTTCCTGTGTTGTTTTCTGTGTTCATATTGGCAGGATTGTTACTTCCTTTGTTATTAAATTTTGGTCTGTTAGAGCTTGTCGGCACGTTATTGACGAAAGTGATGCGACCATTATTTGGCGTGCCAGGACGCAGTGCGGTTAATTGTGTAGCATCTTGGCTAGGCGATGGTAGCGTGGGGATTTTGATGACCGCACGCCAATATGAAGATAAACATTACACCCAACGTGAAGCGGCGATTATCGGCACCACCTTTTCTGCCGTATCAATCACTTTTTGTTTAGTTGTTATTGGTCAAGTTAAATTAGAGCATTTATTTGCCCCGTTCTATTTGACTGTGTGTTTAGCAGGTTTTGTTGCTGCACTTATCGTGCCTCGCTTGCCGCCTTTGCGTTTTAAGAAAGATTTATATGTTGATGGTACTCAACCTGATGAGCACGCAGAAGCAGTGCCAGAAGGAAAAACACTGATAACTCACTCGCTTGATGTTGCACTCGCAAAGGCTAGAACTGCGCCAGGTTTCGTTGGTACTTTAAAAGAGGGGATTCATAATGCCCTTGACATGGTCTTTGCTGTGTTACCTGTGGTGATGGCAGTAGGTACATTTGCGCTTATTATTGCGGAATATACGCCAATTTTTGAGTATATGGGTAAACCATTTGTGCCATTTTTAGAGTTATTGCAAGTGCCAGAGGCAGAAGCCGCTGCACAGACTATCATGGTGGGGTTTGCTGATATGTTTATTCCGTCTATTTTAGCCGCGGGTAGTATTGAAAGTGATGTAACGCGTTTCATTATTGCGGCAATGAGTGTGACACAATTAATCTATATGTCTGAAGTAGGTGCCTTACTACTAGGTAGCAAAATTCCTGTGAATATCGTTGAGCTGTTCTTAATATTTATTTTAAGAACCTTAGTGACACTGCCTGTTATCGTTTTAATGGCTCATTGGTTAGTCTGATTGAGTCTTTAGGTATTATTATAAAGCCCTGATAGTTAATCAGGGCTTTTTTGATCTGAATCATCATCGTTTTGTGGTTTTTTAAAGTCCATTTTTGCAGCGCGTCTTAGTAACGCTAGATTACCAATTACGACGCCGAAAACCGCAACAACAATTGCAATTTTTTGCCATGTTTCCATACTCAAACTCAACTAGTCAATTTTGATCAATATTAGCACTTAAAAGCGTCGAGCATAAGATAGAGATATAAAATCAAGGCCAGGGTTCGGGCTTTTGAATCCTGCATTAGAATAATGTAAGTACCTTAATGCTAAACTAGTATCATTACCTAAGTCTGCGACGAGTCCTAATCTATCTTCAAATTGATAGTGAGTGCTAACGTTCTTACCTGCAAAATGGGTGTCATCTAATATAGAGACGCCAATCCCGAACTCCACTGAAACAGGAATATTTTTAACACTAAAAATAGGATATTGAATAACAGGAGACATGGCTAAAACAAGGTTGGTTTGATGATTGTTTTCTTTGCCATACTGCCAAATATTAAAGCTCGATTCGAAGTAGAGGCGTGCATGTTGAAAAGGAAGTTTCTCTTGGGGAATATGATATTGATAGGCGAGTTTAACCCCTTTAACATCCCCTTCACCTTGAATATAGTCAATGGCATAACCATGACTTGAACTTGCAAAAGCAGGCGTTGTTAAAGTAGCGGCAATAGCAAATGTTAGCGCTTTTAAAATGTGTGTAGTTTTCATATAGGGACTTCTCATAGTTACTATGAGCAAGTAGATAAGGGTGACTATGGGCCCTTTTCAATGTGCAAAAATACACAGTACTTGTGCATTTGCTTAATTTTTTCAGCAATTAACTGAAAACTAAAATAAAAATCTATTGGTGCGATTTTGGCATTAAAACGTTGTCGGATTGTTTCTTTTTATTTGGGGCTAATATCGGTATATTGGCTCAAATTTTCAACGGTAAATGCATATGATGACTAAATTAATGAACGCCTTTTTACTTGTTACCGCGCTATTTGCTTCAAACGTATTTGCTAGCCAACTGAATTCTCCAAAACAATTGTTAGAGTCAGTGACAGCAGATTTATTTGTAGACATTGCAAGTGTAAATGCTAAAGGTGATGCAAGCTCACAAGCCATGGCTGACATTGTTGAGAAACGTTTATTACCGCATATGGATATTAAGTTTGTCTCATATAAGTTACTAGGAAAGCACATTAAAGGCTTACGCCGTGAACAAGCGGTTAGCTTTATTTCAGCGGTTGAGCACTACTTAACAATTACTTATGCTGGCGCGTTAATGAAATATACAGGCCAAAAAGTTATCTTTGATCAAGCCCAATTAGTAGATGGTGACTACGCGACCGTTAAAACACAAATTGTGGATGAAAATGCGCCAACAATAGACCTTCATTTTAAGCTACGCCAAGGTAAAAATAAGCAATGGAAGGTGTACGATATCGTTGCTGAAGGGATTTCTTTACTGAGTGCTAAGCAAAAAGAGGTTTTGCAACGTATTAGCCAAGTTGGCATTGACGAAGTTACTCAAGAATTAGCCAGTAAATAGGCTTAGACCTAGACTTACATTCAAGGCATATGTTAGTAAGTCTAGGTTTATTTAGTCTCCAACCAAGCAGTCAGTATATCCATGTGCTGCTGCTTTTCTATTTTCTTTAAAAATCACTGACTTTACGCTAGCACCTGTTAACCTCTGTGGTAGAATTAAGACACTTTTCTTCTTACCTTAGTATCATTAGATACTGTTTTTATTGGTCGTGATATTAAGCGCAGTGTCAGTTAAATTTTGGCATAATTTGCAGCTTAATAAGACATCTAATAATGTGCAGCGGAGTTGTGTTTTTTTAATGGAAAATGTACTGATTTGGCCAAAGGAATACCCGTTACTGATCAAAGGATTAGTTGAACAAAATGGGGCCTATATTTTAGATGCTTTAGAAGCTTGGCCTGCATGCCATTCTACCAATGAAGACGATGGTGTATGCACCACTGTATTACCTCCTATTTATTATCTCTCTTGGCTTACACCTCTTGAGCCATTTGAGGAGTGTTATTTTCAGCATATTTCTGAGTTTGATGAAGCTGCGCAGCATTATATTAATGCGATGAAGTCGCACTTTTATGAAAACGATTACACCCCTGAAACGCTTGTATTGATGCTTTGCCAACGTTTAGAACAG
This sequence comes from Pseudoalteromonas sp. CF6-2, assembly GCF_021729425.1. Taxonomy (NCBI): domain Bacteria; kingdom Pseudomonadati; phylum Pseudomonadota; class Gammaproteobacteria; order Alteromonadales; family Pseudoalteromonadaceae; genus Pseudoalteromonas; species Pseudoalteromonas sp. CF6-2. Next base: position 2,301,328 of record NZ_CP091442.1, on the reverse strand, counting down.
TATGCGAGTGCATTTGCGCAATCTGCGGTTAAAACCCCAATTACACTCATTCGCCAATTATTTAACCGTCGCTATTTTACTGTTATTGAACATGTTTTAAGTCAAGGTGCGAAAATGTCCGCGGACGATGTATTAGTTCTGTGGACGGAAGTTGATTTCAGAGAGCGTTTCAGTGGTTTTATACCTGATTCAGTCACTGATCTTGAACAGTTAACAGAGCTTGCCGCAGAAAAAGTCGCCCTAGGTGAAGATTATTTCACGTTATTAAAATTAGTCTCGCCAGATGTCGATTCAGCTTCGCTTCTTGAACAAGCATTGTTAGCTCACTTAAGCCATGAGAATGCTAAGCAAACAATGGCGAAACGCTTTATTGAGCAAGGAGCAACGGGCACTTTAGCAGATGACAACGGCAAAACAGCATTTATGTGGGCTACAGAGAAGGGTTATGTCAATGTTGTTGAGACTTTGCTGGAGCATCAAGATAAAACGATTCAGGATATAAAAGGTAATACAGCATTACACTATGCCGTGTTTGCTGAAAATGAACCATTATTGGTCTTACTCCTCAAACAAGGCTTTGATTATCGCGTACGCAATAACGATGGTTTAAGCTGTTATCGTCTCGCGGTGAGTATAAAAGCAGATAGTCTTGTAAAATGTCTTGAGCGTGAATTTGGCATTAAAGAACTATCACCTGAGGGGCAATTTGATCGTGTTAAGAAAGTGCACTTACTCCACGCAATTGTTACCTTGTTGCTGCCAATGCAGTTATTCTTCTTTTTTGACGACAGTATTGCAATAAAAAGTGAATTAACACTGAGCTTTACTTTGGTGGCTATTTTGTGTTTCTTTTTTGCAACTAGTTTAAAGCGTTGTGCGCTTTATCCACATTTACGTCACCCTTGGGGCTTATTCTTACTGAGGTTATTCTCATTGTTTAGCTTGATTGCTCAAGTGGGCTTAGCCAGTATCGTTGCGTTAGCAACTTTATCCGAACTGGTTTAAATAAAAACGGCAACTTATAGTTGCCGTTTTTATTTGTAACTGTGTTAAACACATAGTGTGATTATTTGTCGTGCTCGTGGGCTGCTTTTTCCTCAGCAAGCTCTTCTTTGAGTTTACGTATTTTTAACCCTAACTCCTGCCCACGATGGCGTGCATAATATGTGCAACCAATAAACATGAGGCTAGCAAAAGTTAACTCTAACAGCACCCAAATGAGCTGATCTTGGGCGACCCACAGTAGTGTAAAGCCATGAATAAAATAGAACATGACAATAAAATTAGCCCACGCATATGTGTAGGGTTTGTCTTGAATAATCCCTTTTAATGGTAGGAGTAATGGCACTATATAAACAACAAATATAAAGGCATTACTATGGCCTTCCCTAGGAGCAATTAGAAATAACCAAATAGGCATTAAAATTAATAAGCCAATGTAACCTGTTAATGCAAATCGCTGAAAACGTTTTGTAATCGGTTTTTTGGCAATAGGGGGGTTTACTTCTGAGTTTGTGCTCATTGTAGTTTACTCGCAATCTGCGCCAAACGTTTTCCAACACTGTGGCAAATTTTCATTTCATCTTTACTGAGAACATTACTATTGTTAGTGCCAGCAACATGTGTTGCACCGTATGGGGTTCCGCCTGTCTCTGTGCTCAGTAATTCGGGCACATCATATGGAACGCCTAGTAACATCATGCCATGGTGTAATAAAGGTAATGATAAGTTAAGTAAGGTTGCTTCGTTACCACCATGCATACTGCTTGATGACGAAAAAACGCAGGCTGGTTTATCGATCAGTTGTCCTTTTAGCCACAGATCACTGGTGGTTTCCCAGAAGCTTTTCGCTTGCGATGCCATCATACCAAAACGGGTAGGGGTGCCAAAGGCGAGACCATCACAATGAATAAGGTCGTCTTTGCTTATGACAATATCGTGAGCTTGGCGTTTAACAAAGGTGCGCAGTAAGGCTGTTACACCTTGCTGTTCAATTGACTCTGCAATTTCGTGGGCCATGGCTTCTACAGAGCCATGACTTGAGTGGTATAACACAACAATGTTAAGTGACATTAAAGTACGCTTAATACGTTTTCAGGTGGACGACCAAGCGCAGCTTTATTATTGTGCTCTACAATAGGACGCTCGATTAATTTAGGGTTTGCCGCCATCGCCGCAATTAGCTTGCCTTCGTCTTGTTCGTTTTTAAGCTCAAGCTCTTTGTAGATGTCTTCTTTTGTGCGCATTAATTCACGTGCAGAGGTGAAACCAAGTTGCGTTACTAACGTGGCAATCTGTTGCTCATCAAGAGGTGTTTTTAAATACTCAACCACATTAGGTTGGACGTTATTACTTTCTAAAAGGGCAAGCGTTTCACGTGATTTTGAACAACGCGGATTATGATAAATAGTCACAGACATGGAGTGTTCTCTAATTTAATAATTTAGCTTATTTTAGGGTAAGCAAGGCGAGACTTAAAGTCTCGCTAGCTCTTTTTGTAGTTGACGATATTGTGTAAGCAATGCTTTTAAACGTTGCTGCTTCACTAGCTCTTCTGGCTCGACGAAATTTAATGCTTTTTGAATTTCGTCAGCAGCTTTTAAGTAGGCACCATATTGCGCCAAAACATCAGCATGTGCTTCATGATACGCCGCTAAGTTTTTTTGCTTTTTATAAACGTTAGCAATCAATTCTTTACCTAAATTATGGTCAGGCTTAGCAAGTAAAAAAGTCTTTAAAACTTGCTCCGCAACATCGTATTGCTCAGCCTCAATAGCCGCATTTGCATAGTTGAGGGTTATAACTTGATTATTTGGTCTATCAATATTTAATTTTGCTAAATAGTCTACGGCTTCATCAGCTTTGCCTTGCGCAATAAGCAGATCAGTGTGGGTATCGATATAAAATAAGTTTTTAGGATCTTTTTTGCGTAATGGCTCAAGTACACTGGCAGCTTCGTCGAGTTTTTTCTGATCTAATAAGCTAATCCCTAAACCATATTTTAGAGCAGTATCGCCATACGCGGTGTTTTCACGCATTAATTTTCGAAAGAGGTCCTCAGCAGCTTCAGACTTTTGATAATAGCGAGCAATAACACGACTTTTTGCTAAATTGAATTCTAAGCTATCTGAGAAATGCTTTTTAGGGTATTGCTCAGCTCTTAAGCGTACATCAGAGACACGGCTTTCGGGTAATGGGTGAGTAAGCAAAAAAGCAGGGGGCTTGTATTTGTAACGGATTTGCGCAGCTAGTTTAGTTAAAAACTCGCTTGATTGGCGTGGATCAAAGCCGGCATTGTTAAGGGTCTGCATGCCAATGCGGTCAGCTTCTTGCTCTGCAGCACGACTGTGAGTGAGTTGGCTAAATGCGGCTTGTGTTTGGTTTGCCGAAATAATCGCAATACCTGCATCAGGTGAGACAACCGTTGCCAGAATACCAGCAATCATACCTGCAATTGTTAAAGCGCTATTGTCTTGTTGTTGTTGGAGTCGACGCGCTAAATGACGTTGTGTTACGTGCGCTATCTCATGGCCCAACACTGACGCAAATTGGCTTTCGTTATCAGCTTGCGCAATAAGTCCAGTGTGAACACCAACATGGCCACCATAGAATGCAAATGCATTAATCTCAGAGTTATTAATCCAGAAAAAAGAAAACGGAAAACGTACATCGTTGGCATTTGCAACTAAGCGACGACCTAAAGTTGTGAGATACTCGTCAAGTACAGGATCATTAACAACAGGTGATGATCCTCGAATTTGCATCATCATTACTTCACCAATTGCTTGCTCTTTTTCAATCGGAAGTGCTTGCAGTGCCGAGGTGCCTAAATCGGGAAGTTTAAAATTTGTTTGTGCCTTTAACGGCTCACTGTGCAAAACCACGAGTGTGAGTAACGCACTGCACAGTGTTATAAAGGCTGATTTAAATCGCATTTTATTCCTTTTTGATCTGCTCACCAAGCATGATTTTAGCAAGGTCTATTTCGTCGCTACATGCACGGCTATCTTTTTCACATAATTGATAGAAATCTTTTATTGTGACTCCACCTAGCTTAACAACGTTCAACTCTCGTTGTAAAAAAGTTATGATTTTATGCACAACCTTATGCGCGTGAAGAATAAGGGCTTTGTCGGCTTTATCGCCACGCTCAAAATAAAAGGCAATAAATTTGTGTAGCTGATTTATGCGAATAAGGTTTTTCATTGTGATCGGGTCCCATACCTTAAACTCCATAAAGCGGTTACCTTTGACATATTGATCAACAAGTGAATCTTTGGCATATGGCGAAGCCCATAACTCAAAACCACGCTCAGTAAAGCTTTGATGTAACGCTATTCTAGGTTTGTTTTCGCAAACAATTTCACCTAAATTGGTTACGTGCCCATCAAGTGTATCAAGATTCCAATTGCTTGTATCAATAAGGCGCTTCACTGCATTATCAAAACCATGGTTTAAAATCCCCTCAGATTCACTCACAGAGGATGCAACCATGTGATAAAACGGAGGTAGCTCCCCCCAGTTAATCTGCTTTTTATACCAATTTATTTCTTTAAGAGTTGGATTAGCAGGTAATTGCGCTTTATTATGCGTGCCAGGCATTAGGTTTCCTTTACTACCAGTTATTAAATAAGGATAAACTATTGTTTTGCGTGTTTTAAGAAAAAAATGAATTTAGATTCATTCTATTGATCTGATTTTGGTATATGCATAGGGCTTATACCAATTGTTCATAGTTATTACGGGATAGTCTCGTTATGTTGAGATGTGATTTGAGGCCGTTTAAGTGCCCGCAACAATTTGTTCAGTTTAAATTAGGACTAAAAAAGGCACAATTAGCGAAACAAACAGTCATTTTTGCATTTGATGTTGCCCATTCAAATCATGATATGCTGCGTTTTTTAGATAAACATCATTATCAATATAGACTTGACCTAAATTTAGGCGAATTAACAGTGGAGCCTGTTTGTGTTTGAATACGTTAAAGCTTGGTACGAAAATAAGTTTTCTGATCCTCACTCAGTGACGCTGTTATTACTTTTAATAGCAACAGTTGCACTGTTTTATTTCTTTGGTTCATTAATTGTTCCTGTACTCGTAGCATTGGTGATTGCATATTTGCTTGATTGGCCTGTTGTGCATTTAGAAAAGTTCGGCTTAAAACGTTTTACGGCCACTGTGCTGGTGATGCTGGTGTTTAGTGGTTTAATGTTGATGATCATTATTGGTATGGGCCCTGTTTTATGGCAGCAAACAAGTAATTTAGTGCAAGAAGCCCCGTACATGGTCGAGCAAGGAAAGGCCTTCTTAATGCATTTACCTGATGACTACCCCAATTTGATTACAACAGATCAAGTTAAGTCTATTGTCAGTAGTGTAGAGACCAAGGTGATTGAATTTGGCCAAGTTGTTTTATCTGCCTCGCTTACTTCTTTAAAAGATGTGGCGGCATGGTTGATCTATCTTATTTTAGTACCACTGCTAGTTTTCTTTATGCTTAAAGATAAACAAGATCTTATCAAAAGTGCTGAGCGTTTAATCCCTAAGCAACGTCGTTTAATCCTGCAAGTATGGCAAGAGATGAATCAGCAGATTATGAATTATATTCGTGGAAAAGTGTTCGAAATTCTAATTGTAGGTACGGCCTCCTTTATTGCTTTTGCTGTGCTTGATTTACGCTACGCGGCATTACTCAGTGTATTAGTTGGTCTATCGGTGCTTATTCCGTTTGTGGGCGCTGCATTGGTAACCATTCCTGTGGCGGCTGTGGCCTTGTTTCAATTTGGATTAGAGACCCAATTTTGGACCATATTGATAATCTACGGCATTATTCAAGCGCTCGATGGCAATGTGCTGGTCCCTTTATTGTTCTCTGAAGCCGTTGACTTAAACCCTGTGTTTATCATTGTTGCAGTGCTGTTCTTTGGTGGGCTTTGGGGGTTTTGGGGAGTATTCTTTGCTATTCCTTTAGCATCACTTGTTAAAGCTCTGATAAATGCTTGGTCGAGCAAGCAAGAGAATTTGATCGAAAGCCAATAGCTCAGCCAATTCTTTAGCATTAAAAAGTATAGAAAACGCACTTTACTGCTTAATTGATTATTACTCTTATACACGGTAAAAATGTAAAATACGTTATAAGATATATCTTTTAGTAATATGGTGCGTTTAATGGCTAACTTTTTTTTCTCCGATGATATAAATCAGCAAATCTATTTAGATGCAAATGCAACGACACCTGTACTTCCTGAAATTGCTGATGTTGTCTCTCATACAATGCAAGTTTGCTTTGGAAATCCGTCAAGTTCTCACATTACTGGTATTCAAGCTAAGCATTTGTTGGAACAGACTCGCCGTAAAGCCCGTGATGTAATTGGGGCGACTGATGGCGACATTTTGTTTACTTCAGGTGCAACAGAAGGTATTCAGACGGCTGTCGTATCGACTTTAATTGCCGCAAAACATCATAAAATAGATAACCCTGTATTGCTCTATGGTGCAACAGAGCATAAAGCAGTTCCTAATACGCTTAAGCACTGGAATACAGTGCTAGATATCAATGCTGAAGTTCTTGCTATCCCCGTTGATAAAAATGGCATTTTAGATCATGAGTTTATTGCTAGTCATGCCTCGCGCGCGTTAATGATTTGCACTATGGCAGTGAATAATGAAACCGGTGTGTTCCAAGACCTAACAGCAATTGAAAAAGTGATCCGCAGTAAAAATACGGATGTTGCTTGGATGGTAGATTGTGTACAAGCACTAGGAAAAACGGATTTATCACTCAGTAAAACGACAATTGATTACGCACCATTCTCAGGTCACAAGCTATATGCACCAAAAGGGATAGGTGTTTTGTATATTCGCAAGGGCAGTGCATATACGCCATTTATTGCTGGAGGTGGCCAAGAAAGTGGCATGCGCTCAGGCACAGAAAACTTACCAGGTATTGCAGGATTAAATAAACTTTTTTCATTGTTGTTAGATAAAGAAGACGATGTTTTTAAACCTATTGAGCTGCTAGATGCTTATCGTAAGCAGTTACATGCAGCATTAGTGGATACTTTTGGTGACATTACATTTAACCATCGCTTTTCATGCTCAGTACCCACAACACTAAACTTTGCAGTTAATGAGTTAACAAGCAAAGAGGTGATGGATTTATTTGATGCTGCGGGTATTCGTGTCAGTGGTGGGTCTGCATGTAGCTCGGGAGCGAATCGTAGTTTTGTTCTTGATGCTATGGGTGCATCTGATTGGCAAAGTGAGAATGCCATTCGTATGTCGTTTGGTCCAGCAGCAAGCCAGCAAGAAATTGATTATGCATGCGAGAAAATTCGTTCATTAAAACCGATTCTTGAAGCAAACTGTTTAGTTGTTTCAGACAGTACAACACCCCAACATGAGGTGTGTGCGATTGGTCTAACTCAATTAAGACATCAAGCTGCGTGCTGCTGGTTATATGTTGATAGTAACAAGCATGCGGTGATTATCGATCCTATTATTGAACTTATTCCGCGTTTAGCAAAAATGGTTGCGACACAAGGATTAACAGTTCTCGCTATTTTAGACACCCATCAACATCAAGAACGACTTTCTGCACGATGTTTATTAAGTAAAGAATTGGCTGAACACTGTATTGCTGGTGAAGTCGATGAACTAGGCTGGCCGATTAAGGCGGAACAGATTGAACTAACCGATATGTGTTTGAGCAAAGTTGCAACACCAGGGCACAGCCAAGACAGTGTTAGTTATTTGCTCAAAGATAACAAAACTAAGGCCATTAGTTATTGTTTTTGTGGAGACTTAATTTTACCCGGTGGGTTAGGTAATACTTCACTTGAAGGTGGTGATGCCGCTCAGATGGCTCAGTCATTAAAGTATATTGCAAATACCATAGATGATAAAACAGTGATTTGCTCTGGCCATGATTATCAGCAGTGCTTTGCAATGGATTGGCATGCACAGCAGGCGACAAATCCGCTATTAAGCCGGTTGCTCAATGAGCAGATTTCTGACGCCGAGTTTATTGAACTAAAGCAACAAAACGATCAGCAAAAACAAGCTGTAAATCATAGCTTGTGCGGCTATGTAGATACATTAGAAAGCCCGCCCACGAAGCAGTTAACATCAACAGAAGCAAAAGCAATGCTTTGCCAAAAGGACACCTATCTAATCGATACGCGCGAGCCTTATGAGCATAGTGTGGTTGATATCGCAGAGCAGTTTAAGATTGATGATTCTCACGTTATTAATATTCCACTTAGCCGCATGGCTAATGAGATTATGCAGGGGCATCTAAATAAATGTAATTGTTATATCTTAATATGTCGTAGTGGGAATCGCTCAAAACAAGCTGCTAAGAACCTATCTCAGTTAGGTTTTGAGAATGTCTATAACCTTGATGGTGGGTTAGCTTTATTGTAGCGAACAATACCAACTTCCAATAATACTTAATCATTTAATTAAGCAAGTTGGTATAAGAAAGCCGCATGTTAATGCGGCTTTTTCGTAACAGTATTGAATCGTTAGGTTTTTGGCCCTGAACTTTCACGAACAACTAATGACGGGGTAAATGTCGTGATGATCTCTTTGTCTTGGTTCCGTGCTCCTCGTGTCTTTCTAAATAATAGGCGAGCAGCGTGCTGAGATATAACATCATTGGCTTGATGAGCTGTTGTCAGCTTTGGCCATGTTTGACGCGAGAAAGGCGAGTCTTCGAATCCTGTAATAGACAATTGCTCAGGGATTTCAATTCCCATTAAACGTGAAGCAAATAAAGCACCAGCTGCCATTTCATCGTTTCCGCCTAAAAGAGCCGTTATTTGTAGCGGGTTATCGGTTCCCAAGAGTGCTTTCGCACCTTCAACACCTGACTCGAACGAATATTGGCCTTCGTAGATTAACTCATCATTTAGGGCAATATTGTGATCTTTTAATGCTGCTTGATACCCTTCTAAACGTTCAGTTGTTGATTTATGCTCTTTGTCACCACATAAAAAGCCAATATGAGTATGGCCTAGTGATAATAGGTGAGAGGTAATTTCGTAAGCGGCCTCGTAGTCATTAACAAAGATGCAGGTATCTTGCTCTTCATCAGTAGGACGGCCAGATAACACACGAACATAATGAATCCCCATTTCATCGAGCATATCAATAATACTACTTTGTTCAGATAAAGGAGGGGTCAAGACTAAACCAGCCAAGCGAGAACGCTTAATCATGGTTTTAAAATCATCTTCCATGTTGCTGTCTAGGTAATTACATGGATGGATAACCAGCTCGTAGCCTTCTTCCTTGCAGCGTGATAAAACACCATTTTGCATATCGATAACATAATATGCATTAGGGTTGTCATAGACTAAGCCTACAGTGAAAGAAGATGTTCCGGCAAGGTTACGAGCTGCTAAGTTCGGTTGGTAGTTAAGCGTATTAACAGCGTCCATGACGATATCGTAGGTTTTTTTTCTAACCGATGGCTCTTTATTTATGACTCGCGACACGGTTTTCATGGAAACCCCCGCAAGCTTAGCTACATCATTTATTGTTACTTTCATACTGTTACTTTATAGTTAGTTTAAATTGTATTATAATAATACTGAAAGATGGTTAGCCCATGCACTTTAATTCTTAATAAATACATTAATATTTAATATAAGTTGTTTAGTGTATCGAATGTTCAAACAAATTAGCAGTAAAATAATTGAGATAATTTTTATGATACCGGTGTCAAAAGAGAAAAATTGCGCTATTATCTCGACTATAAAATGTAAAAGTAGGACATTGACAGCGTTGTCATTTTAACTTAGTGTTAACCAACTTCGTGTTTTTAATTGCTGTCTTTATTCATTTTAATTAAAAAGATAGTTACATATCAAATTGTTGCAAGTTTTTTAGGGGATTTCATTTATGAGCAACCGTTCGCAGTTAGCTAGTTGGCAAGCATTGAGTGACAGTGCAAAAAAGATGAAACAAATTCATCTTAAAGATTTATTCGCCAATGACAGCTCGCGCTTCGAGCAGTTTTCCGCTCAAATCCCAGGCGTTTTATTTGATTATTCAAAGCAACATATAGATAAAACAGTATTTGAGCAGCTAATTGCACTAGCGAATGAATGTGATATCAGCTCATGGCGTGAAAAAATGTTCATCGGTGAAAAAATTAATATCACCGAAGATCGCGCCGTACTTCACACTGCACTTCGTAACCGCGCTAATTCGCCCGTTATGGTTGATGGCGACAATGTAACGAATGACGTGAACAACGAACTTGCTAAAATGAAGCAGTTCGTTAATAAGGTTCGCAGTGGCGAGTGGTTAGGTTATACCGGTAAGGCCGTAAAAGATGTTGTGGCGATTGGTGTTGGTGGCTCAAACTTAGGCCCACAAATGGCCACTGAGGCACTTGCAGCCTATGCCGATGACACATTGAAAGTGCATTATGTTTCAAATGTTGATGGCGTACAGATTGCCTCTGTATTAAAAGAGTTAAATGCTGAAACAACGCTTTTTGTTATTTCATCAAAAACATTTACAACATCTGAAACCATGACCAATGCAAAGTCAGCGGTTGAATGGTTTTTACAATCGGCGCAAGCACAAGAGCACATTGCCAAACATTTTGTAGCTGTGAGCACTAATTTAGAAAAAACAGCTGCGTTTGGAATTGCAGATGAAAACGTATTCACAATGTGGGATTGGGTCGGTGGTCGCTTTTCGCTATGGAGTGCGATAGGATTACCAATCGCATTGTATTTAGGCTTCGAAGCGTTTGAAGAGATCCTTGAAGGTGCGTTTGAAGTTGATGAACATTTCAAGACGGCTAAATTTGAACAAAACGTACCGCTATTAATGGCGCTATTAAGTGTCTGGAATACAAGCTTTTTAGGTCATACATCGCAAGCAATATTGCCGTACGACCAAGCATTGCATATGTTACCTGCTTACTTACAGCAAGGTGAAATGGAAAGCAACGGTAAACATGTAAACTTTGCTGGCGAAACAGTGCCTTATACGACAGTACCTATTATTTGGGGTATGACTGGTATAAATGGTCAGCACGCATTTTATCAATGCTTGCACCAAGGCAATGTAATTGTGCCCGCTGATTTTATTGCGTCTATTGAGCCGCAAGTGAATGTTGGCAAGCATCATGATATTTTATTATCAAACTTTTTTGCTCAAACAGAAGCCATGATGGCAGGCGTTGATGCAGAGCAAGTAACGGCTGATTTAACCGCGAAAGGTAAATCGGAAGCCGAAATTGCAGAATTACTGAATCATAAGATTCACCAAGGCAACCGCCCAACCACGTCAATGCTACTGGACAAAGTGGATGCAAAAACAGTGGGTCGTTTAATTGCACTTTATGAGCACAAGATTTTCTGCCAAGGGATTATCTTAGAGATTTGCTCATTCGACCAATGGGGTGTTGAACTAGGTAAAGGACTTGCCTCTAAAATTGAAGCTGAACTATTTGATGACGCAGTGAGTCACCCACACGATAGCTCAACCAATGGACTGATCGCTTACTATAAAGCACATCGTAAGCAGTAAAAGATTCGCAGCATTAGCTGTAAACCAAATACCTTTGAACGGGTAGCGCTGGAGTTCTTAGGGCCTGTATTTTTGTGAGAGGATTTACAGAGCCCCTAAGACTCATTTACTTCAGCCAAAATAAGAACAATGAGTAAGCTACTTACATAAATTCAATAGGCTTTGTTAAGTGTTTTTAAACATCGCCAATCATCCAAACAACAATTCGCATTGCCACACTGCATGAAGTGAAGACATGGCATTGCCAATGTAGAGAGTGATATATGCTAAATCCATTTGATATCGTAATTTTTGGGGGCGGTGGCGATCTTGCGTTACGCAAATTACTACCTGCAATGTATCGCGCTTATCAAGAAGGCAACCTGCCTCAAGGTTCTCGCATTCTCCCTACGGTACGTGACCAAAGTAAGCGAGAAGAGTACATCGAAACAGCAGATAAAGCGTTGCAAGAGTTTCTTGGCAAGGGTGAATATAACGCCAAAGACTGGAAAGCGTTTTCTGCTTACTTAGTGCCTGTTGTGACTAATGTTACAGAAGCGGATGCTGATTGGGATAAGTTAAAAGACATTTTAGATGAGCATGAAGCGGACAAGTCTCGTGTATTTTACCTGTCATTACCGCCAGCAGTGTACGGTAGTTGTTGTGAGATTTTATCATCGAAAGGCCTGATCACAGACACATCGCGTGTGGTTGTTGAAAAGCCGATTGGTTACTGTGGAAAATCCGCAGAAGAAATTAATGCAAAAATTGCCGAGTATTTTACTGAGGAACAGATTTTCCGAATCGACCATTACCTTGGTAAAGAGACGGTACAAAACTTAATGGCACTGCGTTTTTCAAACTCATTGTTTGAAAATCTTTGGGATGCTAAGTCGATTGATAATATCCAAATCAGTCTATCAGAGACAGTGGGCCTTGAAAGCCGTGCTGGCTTCTACGATAAAGCGGGTGCACTTCGTGATATGGTGCAAAACCACTTATTACAGCTGCTTTGTCTTGTTGCAATGGAGTCGCCAAACAAATTAACAGCCAATAGTATTCGCACAGAAAAACTAAAAGTGCTTGAATCACTGCGTCCGCTTGTGGCGGAAGATGTTGATGCAAATATTGTTCGAGGCCAATATGTACCTGGTAATTTAGATGGCAAAATCGTGCCAGGCTACTTAGAAGAATTAAACGAAGGCGCAAGTAAAACAGAAACATTTGTTGCTATTCGTGCGCACATTGATAACTGGCGTTGGGCAGGTGTTCCTTTCTATCTTCGTACTGGTAAGCGTATGAAAAAGCGTTGTGCTGAAATTGTTGTTGAGTATAAAAAAGTTTCTCACAATGTATACAGCGATAACGTTGGCAATATTGAGCCAAACCGCTTAGTGATCCGCCTGCAACCAGAAGAAACAATTCAATTAACGCTTATGTCAAAGCGTCTTGATAATTTAGAAATGCAGTTAGAGCCTGTGACAATGAATATTGAGTTGTCTCAAGCATACAGTAATGGTTTCCATTCTGATGCATACAAACGTTTAATGCTTGATGCGGCTGCTAATAACCCTTCACTATTTATCCACCGCGATGAAGTTCGCCAAGCTTGGAAGTGGATTGATCCAATTATCGAACGTTGGCAAGAAAAAGGCGCTCCCTCGTTATACCGTGCAGGTAGCTGGGGTCCCGAAGATGCTGATGAATTACTAGATGAAAATAACCATGTATGGTTTAACACTGGCGATAAGGCGTAAATACGATGGCAACAATTGTTGAAAAATTCTTTGCGACTAAAGATGAGTTAACAGCTGAGCTTTCTTCAAGTTTAGAGCAAAGTTTAGTATCAGGCATTAAACAAGATGGCCGTGCAGTATTAATGGTATCTGGTGGTTCGTCACCGGCACCTGCGTATGAACACTTATCTAACCTTGAGCTTGATTGGGCAAATATTGATGTTGCTATGGTAGATGAGCGTTGGGTTGATGCGTCACATGAAAAAAGTAATGAAGCATTTATTAAAAGCACGTTATTACAAAACCAAGGCGCAGCAGCTAACTTCATTACGATGAAAAATAGCGCAGCGACTGCAAAAAAGGGCGTTGCTGAATGTGAAGCAGCATACCAATCTTTAAAGCGTCCTTTTGATGTAACAATTTTAGGTATGGGGCCAGATGGTCATACTGCTTCTCTTTTCCCACATGCTGAAGGTTTAGAGCATGGTTTAGCTACAAATGATTTAGTTTGCGCTATTAATGCTATTGAAAGTGATGTTACAGGTAAGATAACTGAGCGTATGACATTAACACTTGCTGCCATTGCTGATTCTAAAGTGGTCAAGTTATTAATCAGTGGCGAAGAAAAGCTTGAAGTGTATAAACAAGCAAAGCAGGGCGGGGCTGTTGCAGACATGCCTTTACGCGCTGTTTTGAATCACCCAACAATTAATATTGAAGTTTATTGGGCTCCATAATTACTTGTTTTAAAAACATTAAACGAAAGCGAGCTTGAGGCTCGCTTTTTTATTTAAATAAGGAACAAAAAGCATTAGACATTAAATAATATGCTCGTTATAATTTAAAAATGACAACGCTGTCATTAGTATTGATTTTTATTCTCAATCCCCTTGACGCTTTCTGCCCTGAAAAAGTTAAATAAAATTTATCAATGTTGGCGTGGTTATAAAAATACACCTTAATTCAAAACTAATTGATTGTTAGTTAAGCCTTTTTTTATAACTTTTGGTTGTGGCTAATAATTAACCTCTGGAAAGTAAAGCTTACAAAAATTGCTTAAAATAGGTGCTTTGTACCTAAAAACTCTCAACTATGCTTTTCATATACTTTAAATCTCATGTTATATTTGCGCCGTTTAAATGTAACAATTCTTAAATGCTCAATATTAAATTTCATTAATTTCAATATCTTAATTATTTTGTTGTAAATTTTTTGCACAAAACAGCCAAAAAGATGTAGCACAAATGTAATTTAGAGTGTATGGTTTGTTACTAGATGACAGCGTTGTCATCATCACTGGGCAGAAGTGATATAAAACCAACAAAATGATTCAAGGGGAATCCTGTGTTAGCTAAAAATTTTAAGAAGAGCTTATTAGCAGTTAATATCGGTCTTGTAATGAGTGCCGGATTCACTGGTGCTGCCTATGCAGCAGATGAAACAAAAGTTCAAGAGGACGTTGAAGTTATTGAAGTTCGCGGTATTCGCCGTTCACTTGAAGCGTCAATGAATACTAAACGCTTTGCTGACAGCGTTGTCGATGCTGTTTCTGCAGAAGATGTAGGTAAGTTTCCTGATGGTGACGTAGGTGAAGCGCTTGGCCGTATTTCGGGCGTTGCAGTTAACCGTCAGTTTGGTCAAGGCCAGCAAGTATCGATCCGTGGTGCATCTAGCCAACTTACACGTACTCTTTTAAACGGTCAAACAGTGGCATCAACTGGTTGGTACGACCAACAGTCTATCGACCGTAGCTTTAACTACACTCTATTACCACCTGAGCTTGTAGGTGAAATCCAGGTTTATAAATCGTCACAAGCTGACATCGTTGAAGGTGGTGTAGGTGGTACTGTTATTGTTAATACACGCAAACCACTAGACCTTGATGCTGGTACGACTTTCTTAAGTGCTAAAGCAGATTACGGTACGATTTCTGAAGAAACTGACCCGCAAATTTCAGGTTTATTTAGCTGGAAAAATGACGAAGAAACATTTGGTGTTCTAGGTTCAGTTTCATGGGCAGAAACGAACTATCAACGTAATGGTATTGAGTCACTAATTGGTTGGGGTGACATTGTTCCTACCACTTTCCAACAAGAGCGTGAGCGTACGGCATTAAATGCTACATTCCAGTATCGTCCAACTGAAAATCTAGAATTAGGCTTGAATATCATGAGCCTAGAGTTAGATGCAAACAACGCAAATACCTCAAACTTCGTGATGTTCCCTGACGATAAAGATGCAGCATGTGAGCAAACGAATGCATCAGGAACGTGTACTTTCTACCGTCGTACTGGCGAAGGTGCAAATCCAGGTTGGGTACAAACATGGGCGCGTATTGCGAGCATGACATCAGATACAGCTGATTTTAGCCTTAAATATGAAGGTGAAAACTTCACATTAAAAGGTCGTTTCGGTACTACTGAATCAGAAGGTGGTACAGACTTAACAGCGAACTACGGTAACTTCATTGGTTTACCCTCTGATTATGCGGGTACGTATGATGCAACTGGCGAAGTAATTAAAATTGATATCAATAATAAATACTTTGAACCATCAGATTTTACAGGTCCACTTTCTCCAGCTGGTTGGTCACTTAAGAAACAGCCTAATACAGATGAAGAAACATACGCACAGTTAGATCTTACCTTCCCAGTAGATTTTGGTGCGATTACAGCTATTAAAACAGGTTTCCGCTGGGCTGATCACGAAGTTAAACAAGAAACTTACTCAACGACACTAACTGATGTATTACCTACGGGTGATGGTGAAACATACTTCTCAGGTACTATGTCTTCAGGTGCAGGTTTTACTCTACCTGAGCCAGACTTTGATAGAATGATTACAGATGCTCGTGCCGCAATTGTAAGCTTTGATAACGACTCAGATGTGTATCGTTCAGGCTATGGTACAATTGAAGAAGAAAACTTTGCTGTGTATGCAATGGCAGAATTCTCTGCAGAATCTATTCGTGGTAACTTTGGCTTACGCTATATTTCTACAGATGCTGAATCTGACTACTATGGCTTTGCCAACGGTACTTATGAAAGCACATTAAGCACAGATAAAGCGAGCTACAACGATATTTTACCAAGCATTAACATTGCTTTTGATATCGCTGAAGATGTGATTCTACGTACTTCTGCAGCACAGGTTATTGCACGTCCTAACTATACCGATATGTTCTCTGCGTCTTCATTTGCAGGTTATTCAGATGGCACAGCAGGTAACGAAGTATTAACAAAAGGTAATGTGGGTCTTAACCCATTCAAAGCAACTCAGGCCGATTTAGGCATCGAGTGGTACTTTGATGGTGATGGCATGGTAAGTGCGACGTACTTCTTTAAAGACATCACTTCATTTGTTACATCTAGTCAAATCTTAAACCAACAGATTGGTGTATTTGACCCTGATACGCAAGGTGATAACTGGACTCTTTCAACTAAGTTGAATGCAACAGGCGGTCAAATTGAAGGTATCGAGCTACAAATTCAAGATGGTTTTGACAGTGGTTTTGGTTACTCAGTTAACTATACGTTTGTAGATGCACCGTCTGAGGCTGAAAATTACCCAGATCAAATTCCTCTATTCTCTGATTCATCTGAGCATACAGTAAACTTAGTGGGTTACTATGAAACAGATACTTACTCAGCGCGTTTAGCTTATAACTGGCGTTCAGAGTACATGATTCGTGAGCTTCCTGGTTTCTATGGTAACCGTGAGCACCAATCATACGGTACATTAGATTTCAGCGCGAACTACAGTGTAACTGAGAATATTGATGTAACATTTGAAGCTGTTAACTTAACTGAAGAAGACAGCATTCAAATTGGTGTTGCACCAAGCGATGCTGAAGTGGTTCCAGAGCTTCGTAATGGCTACCCAGCATGGAGCTTTGAAGGTGAAGCACGCTACAAGCTAGGTGTTACGCTTCGTTTCTAATTTTAATTAGATAACGAATCTATTAAAGCCCAGTTTGTACTGGGCTTTTTTGTGAGTAAATGAAAGCGAGTTAATAATGATAAAGAAAATCGCAATTGTTGGTGGCGGAACCGCAGGCTGGTTAGCTGCTAACCATTTAGGACAGTCTCTGCAAGGAAGTAACATTGAGATTACTTTAATAGAATCACCGACTATTCCTACAATCGGTGTTGGCGAAGGTACAGTGCCTTCAATGCGTAACTCATTACAAAAGTTTGGTATTAGCGAAAGCGATTTTATTAATGAATGTGATGTGACATTTAAGCAATCAATTAAGTTTGTTAATTGGTTGGATAAAACAAAACATGGCAGTAATTTTTATCATCATTTGTTTGATCATCCTCATATTTTCGGTGAGCAACTAACAGATGCTTGGCTTGCTGCAAATGAGTCGTCTGACTATGCTTCGTTTGTTTCAAAGCAGCACTTATGTTGTGAAAAAAAATTAGCACCCAAGACGATTACTACCCCAGAATTTATGGGTGTTAATGGCTATGCTTATCATTTTGACGCCAAAAAATTTGCTGCATTTTTAAGTCGTCATGCAGAGCAATCTTTTTCTGTAAAACATCATTTTGCAGATATAAAAGATGTTGTAGTAGATGATGCAGACTACATAACACACTTAGTTGATGAACATGATGTGGCAATGGCATTTGACTTTGTTATTGATTGCACCGGTTTTTCTGCAGCAATTCTTGGCAACAAGCTGGGAGTTGAGTTTTTAGATAAGTCAGCGTGCTTACTAACAGACACTGCGATCACTCTACAAGTTCCTACCTCGCCAGATGATGAAATTCCTCCCTATACAATTGCAACCGCGCACCAAGCAGGCTGGATTTGGGATATTGCCCTCACACAGCGAAGAGGTGTTGGTTTTGTGTATTCATCTAAATATATGACTGAACAACAAGCGTTAGACAAATTACACAAATATTTAGGTGAAAAGTTTAACCATCTAACTCCCAGAAAAATCCCCATGAAAGTAGGGCGAAGGGAAAAAATGTGGCATAAAAACTGTGTCGCCATTGGTCTATCGCAAGGATTTGTAGAACCACTCGAAGCCACTGCAATTTTAATCGCTGACTTTTCTGCAAACCTACTAGCAAAGCGTTTTCCTCGCTGTAAAGCGGATATTGCATTAGTGATTGATGACTACAATCGCCATGTTAATTACGTGTGGGAGCAGACGTTTGACTTTATAAAAATGCATTACTGTATTTCAGACAGAACTGATTCTGAGTTCTGGATTGATAACCGTAAAGATGAGCAACTATCTCCGCAATTGAAAAATAACTTAGCGCGTTGGCAAAGATTTGCGCCAAATAGAGAAGACTTTGCAAGTAAGTTTGATTTGTTCGACCTTGAGAATTACTTGTATGTATTGTTTGGCATGCGTTACCTTCCTGCATCAGACACACTAAATACTGTGCGCGGTTTTGAGCAATTAACATCGTTAAAGCAACAGCGAGTTAATCAGTTGTTAGGTGAGCTTCCAACACACAGAGCGCTGCTCGAGAAAATTAAAAAGTTTGGAATGCAAAAACAGTAAACAGCAAATAAGTGGCTTTTAATTAACAAGCCACTTATTCAATTCTAAAAAACGATGAAATAGAGAGTCGACTATTTTTAATATCTTGGCTATATGGTAGGTTGTTTTTTAAGGCCGCACTATGAAGCAGGTTGCTTTTATAAAGTACCACACGGTTTGGTTTTGCCTCTATATCAATAACCTTTTCAAATAGCTCCGTACTTTCATCTAAATAGCCTTGATGTGTACTTTCATGTTGTTGTACGTTTTTGATTATATCGTGGACGATATTTTGATTTTCAGCGGTAATTTTAATTGTATTTGTTGGTTTGTATTTATAAATACCTGTACCACCCCATTCTTTACTTGATAAATAATGTACAGCAGCATAGGTTTTATCATCTGTTGAATCAATATGTGGCATGCGCTGCATGACATGTAATTCATTAGCAGATTGCGTTACAACCGAGAGCTTACATTTATGCAAATAGAGATTGTTATTTCCAGAATCTATAACGCCTTCCGTTATTAAGCTTTGCAGTAGTTGTTCAAACACTCGGTAATAAGGGGCTGGCATTTCGTCGCGTTTACCAGGGTACAAGGTGCCATCTGTGCCGATAGGTTGAAAGTATGCGACGTTTGATGCGAAATGATAAACACCTTGAAGATGGCTTAAAAAATCATCAATAATAATGATGTTTTCATCAATACTTTCAATATTGATTACCTGCACTTTATAGTTTTTATTTAATTGATAACTTTCCATTTAAATGCTCAGTAAATTCCTCATCATTAATGAATATACTAACAAAAATAATTAGTTAGAGGCGAGGGGATTTTGCCTTAATTTACCGCTTTTCTAGGCTGTTTTTTAACCGTTGTTGAGTAATTATTTGTGTTAAAAAATAATGTACAATCTGCCACAAAATTTTCACTTCCTTTTTGTGTCTAAAACCGATAGGCTTTGGGCACTAACAGCAAAACATATATAAAATTATAATGGAGCAGTATCATGGCGGAGCAACAAGTACAGCCTTTACATAACGAAAAACATGCCAACACTAAAATTCAAAACGGCATCCATGTCGAGTTCATGAAATCTCAGCATTTAGTTCCTGTGGTTGCCCACGAATTTGCACGTATCGCAAATGAATTTCCAATGGCTTTTGTTAAAAACAATGAATCAGGTCAATTCCAAGCTGTTGCGATCTTTGGTCTAGAGCCAGGCGAAAACTTATTTATCGAAGATGACAAGTGGACAGCCGCTTTCGCACCTATGGCGATGACACGTTATCCTCTTGGTCTAGTAAAACACCCTGAGGGTGACCAATTTGGTATCGTTATTGACGAAGCAAGCCCACTTGTAAGTGAAGAAACGGGTAATGCACTTTTCGAAAATGGTGAAGAGACTGAATACCTTAAACGTCGTAAAGAAGCACTTGTTTCTTTCATCGAGTTTTCTCAAGTAACAGACGCATTCACTAAGTTCTTAGCTGATAAAGAGCTTTTAGTTGCGCAAACATTAACTGTAGATATCAAAGGTGAGAAAAAAGACATCAGTGGTATTTACCTTGTAGATGAGAAAAAGCTAAACGCATTAAGCGATGAAGAGTTCCTTGAGCTTCGTAAGCGTGGCTATTTAGCGCCTATCTACTCATTCTTAACGTCTACTCATCAAGTAGCACGTCTGGCACGTTTAAAAGCTGCTAAAGCATAATTTTAAACTGCGAAGGAAAGCGCCATTTGGCGCTTTTTTTATTTCTTTCATCGGGTAATACTTGAAAATTACCGACGAATTATTCACATTGGGCTTATCACCAAAATAAATATAAGTGCCCATTATGTTAAAAACATTACTCACCTCAGCCATTGCGCTTAGCGCATTGTCACTCAGTGTTCCAACTTACAGCGCAGAGCAGCCGTTTGCTATTGCCATTCATGGTGGTGCTGGCACCATAGAAAAAAGCCGCTTTACAGCAGAACAAGAAAAAGCCTATCGGGCAAAATTAAAAGAGGCAGTAGAAACTGGCTATGCAGTGCTAGAGAAGGGCGGTGAGAGCTTAGATGCAATTACAGCAGCTATCAATGTACTTGAAAACTCGCCATTTTTTAATGCTGGTCGTGGTGCTGTGTATACCTATGATGGCGCGCATGAATTAGATGCTTCGATAATGGATGGCCGTAATCGACAAGCTGGCGCAGTTGCAGGCATTAAACACATTGAAAACCCAATCAACCTTGCTCGTTTAGTGATGGAAAAGTCAGTGCACGTGATGCTGAGCGGTCAAGGGGCTGAAGACTTTGCAAAAACGCAAGGTGTTCCTTTGGTTGAAAATAATCTGTTTGATACAGAAAGTCGCTATGAAGCACTTTTAAAAGCTAAAGAAAAACTAGATAAGCAACAAGTAACCAGTAAAGATTATCAAGCAGCACATCAAGCCTTGCCAGTAAATTATAAAATGGGCACCGTCGGTGCCGTTGCGCTTGATAAAAACGGCAATATCGCCGCAGGCACTTCAACCGGTGGCATGACGGCGAAACGCTTTGGCCGCGTTGGTGATGCACCAGTAATTGGTGCAGGTACCTTTGCTGAAAACGAGTCATGTGCAGTATCGGCGACAGGGCATGGTGAGTACTTTATTCGTTACAATGTGGCTGCTGACATTTGCGCGCGTGTAAAATACCAAGGTAAAACGATAGTTGAAGCGGGTAACGAGGTGATCCACGATGTTTTAATGCCTGTTGGCGGTACAGGTGGCGTGATTATCATTGATGCTAAAGGCAATATCAGCTTACCGTTTAATACTGCGGGTATGTATCGTGCAAGCAAATCAAATACATCACCAACGTATGTGGGTATTTTTAAAGACGAATAATTAATCTTCAGACAATAAAAAACCGAGTTCAACTCGGTTTTTTATTGTCACCAAAGTTATTGGCGATTAATTTTCACCTGGAAGGGTGTTTCATCTTGATTCGTTGAGCGATAAGGGTTGATGTCTAAACCACCTCGGCGTGTATAGCGGGCATACACTTCAAGCTCTTCAAGGTTTAATTGCTGCATTAAATCACAGTAAATACGCTCTACACACTGCTCATGGAACTCGTTATGAGTACGAAACGAAATCAAATATTTTAATAAGGCTTCATGGCAGATTGCTTGACCTTTGTAGCGAATAATCACGCTTGCCCAATCTGGCTGTGAGGTAATTAAACAGTTCGATTTTAGCAAATGGCTGTGTAGTGTTTCTGAGATAACGTCATCGCCACTGTGACGAAGCGAGCTTGCGTCGATATCATAACTGGTGATTTCGATATCAAGATCATCAATACACTCGCCTGGTAACGCCGTAAATGGCAAGCAGTTATAATCGTCAGCTTTATATAAAGTGACGACGACAGGCGCATTCACGGCGGCAGATAAATCGCTAGTAAGAGCTTGCTGTACGTCTTCAATAGCTGCAAAGCGTGTCTGGTTAAAACTATTCAGATACAGCTTGAATGATTTTGACTCAATGATGTGACTGCTTTGACAAGGAAACACAAATGTCGCTACAGCAACCATTGGTTTACCCTTATTATTGAGCCACGATAACTCATAGCCAGTCCACATATCTTGCCCTTTGAATGGTAAGTTATTTTCGCTAACACCTAACGCGTCACGATTAAGTTTACGGGCAATAGGAAACAATAAGTTAGGTGTGTAGGTGTCTATATACTCAGTTGATTTACCAAGCACACTGTCTTTTAATTCGGGAGAGTTGCTGTAATCTGTCATCTTTACACTTTTGTGGTTACAATGGCGACATTATACCCAAAGCTAATGAGTTTCGCAGTATGTCCGTTTCTTTAAAACTAGAAAAACTACACCAAGCATTTAGTGAAAAATGCCTAGAGCGCACGGGAAGGTTACCTGTTATTGAGCATGATGAAGCATGGCCTAGCCCGTGTGAGCAAGGTGATGTTGATGAGCAAGGCCTTATTCAATGGCGAGCAGCACCGCAACAGCCCAAGGGATCTTTAAATGATTTAGCAAATGCTTTAGCGCTTAATTTTCCTGAAGAGCTGAGTGTGTTATTTGGCCACCTGTATGCAGGAAACTTGCTAGTTCGCATCGACGATCATCATATTGAGTTGCTGCAAGCATGGAATGAAGACGATTTTAGCCGTTTGCAGCAGAATATTACTGGCCATGTACTCATGAAACGTAAGTTAAAGCAGCCAGAAACGGTGTTTATGGGTCTTACAGAGCAAGATGACTTACTTATTACTGTACTGGTTGAAAGCGGGGAGGTTTGCTTAGAGTATGTGGGTAAAAAGCCACATCATGTACTAGCAAACAGCATCAGTGAGTTTTTAGATAAAGTAACGGTGTAAACTTAATAAGTAAAAAGGGGCGATTGCCCCTTTCATGTATCTGGTTATTGCCTTTATTAAGTTATTGAAAGTCCCAAGAGATATTCGAAACAATGCCACAAGGCTCGCAACGAAAATCAAATAAGCCAAACCATGGTTCGGGCAGCCTCCAATCTCCATTACAGCTAGGGCAACGACGTTCAAGCTCTGATTCTTTATCGACGCCGCCAACGCGATACAAATAGTAATAAACTGGCTTCTTTGTTAGATAGCTAATACGCTTAGTGATATCTCGCCCACGGCGGTATAAATCACTGTTGATACTGGTTAGTTCCTCAAGAGCAGGAAACTCACAACGGGTTGCACCATTGATCTGAATTTGATCGCATGCTTGCCAGTCTTCTTGCCATTTTATCAGTGTTTTGTAATCACCATTGGCAATCGCAGGAATACGAAATAACGGCACAGGTAAAAAGTCATCACCACAATAAACAGGACTACAGGTATGCACGTAGGTGGTGTATAAAATATAGCACGACGGATCATCACACATATCTGCGCCATTTGAGTGAATGTCTTGGCCAATCACTTTAACTTTTGGAGCAAGTAAGCCCGCAGTGTGCAATTGCTCAATACTGTGTTTTACAAATGGGCTGTTATTAAGAGGATGCATTGCATCTTCGGTTGGGCACATCACGCGGGTGATAAAAAATCCATCTTTTAGAACAGTAGGAAATTCATCACCAATAATCTGGCCGTTAAAACGAAGCGCATTGACTAAGCGGTTTATTGCCTGCTCGGCAAGCTCTAAGGTGGTATCTTGGTAGCAATCAAAAGTCAGATCGACAACAAACATTATTTTTTCTCAAGCAGTGCTAATAACCTATCTAATTTTGCTTCAATACGATCCAATTGACTTTCTTTTGGTGTACTTAGTTTCTCATTTGATGGGTTATTAATGAAATTTTTTATTGAATCCGGATTGTTTTTATATTGGCTTACAGCTGCAATGATCACTGGCATCGGCATAGGTTCTGCTAGCTTACTTTTTGTTAGGGCAACTGTTGGGGTTTTACCTTCATCAAGAAGGGTTTTAATTGCATCAAATACAACGGCATTCATTTTTGTATAAACTCTTTAATAAAGACTAAAAAGCACCGTAGCATATGGGCCACAGTGCGCGTGTATGGTAGCAATAATAGAGGTGGAGTGAAATTAATTTCCTTATTTACACGCTAAAACTAGGTATATTAGTGTGTAAATAAGGAGCGAAAGCTACTGGCGTAACCTTGCGTCTAATTCGTCAATCACCTCGCTCCATGCACCATCTTCAGCTAATGACTCGGCTAGAAAATGTTGCTGTGCTTCATCCCAAAACGGAGCTTCCTGTAACAAAGTTGTATCTGACAATTGATGTGAGGCTATAAAAGCGTCTATTTCGCTCTCTTTACATGGTAAACCAAGTTGTGCAAAGAGGGTTGAAATATCATGTTTTGTCGTATCCATAGTTCTGCTCCTTGTGTATGGTGATAATTTATTACTGCTTAAAATTAATAATGGAGAATGTCAGTTTAACTTACGCTGAATTTGTTTTTAGCTTTGCTTAGGTATATATATAGTCTAGTGGTAAAAATAATAAAGCCAAATAAAGGATGAGTATGACAACGATAGCCGAACACGACACATTCAGTGTGCAATACCTCAGTGCTGAAGATATCAGTATAGCTGCAAGTCTTATTTACCAAGCTTATTATGATGACCCTGTGCTAAAGAATGTACTTGGATACCAACCAGATAACCCCACTAAATACGAAAGTAAGCTCAGAGCCCTTGTGCGTGAAGAACTAGCCAGCTTTTGGCAAGAAAAGCAGCCGTTAATTGGATTGTACTCTCAAAAAAGATTGAAAGCCGTTGCGTGTGTTTTTGACTCAAACAGTGAACTTCAAGCCGAACGTTACTGGCACTGGCGCTTGAAATTAATGCTTAGTGCAGGGTATTTGCAAACCAATCAATTGATTGAAAAAGAGCGCACAATACGAGAAGCATTATCGCAAAAAGCACCTTATTTATTTTTAGCCTTTATTGCCGTGGACCCGCACTTTCAGGGGCAGGGCCTTGGGCGATATTTACTAAGAGGGCTTGATGATTTATTACAAAGCAGTCCTAATACATCGGGTCTTGCTGTATTTGTGACACGCCCAGAACAGCGCGAGTTTTTTACCTCAGAGAGCTTTGAAGTATTTAAGTCACTAAGCTTTAATCAGGTTAATGGTGACCTTATGTTTAAGAGCGCAAAATAACCAACGGACGTTTTGGAAATTGCAATGTGAGATTTATCTCACATTGCTGTAAGTATTATCAGAATAAACACTCAAATTTTGTACCCAATTTTACTTATCTTAATGTTTTTAAAAGAATTCTCTTTTCTTACTTTAATATGAACGCAAAAAAATTGCTTTTTGTACCTATCCTGATTTCCTTATTCCTCTAAACTTAATCATGTCAAGACGACACAGGTTCAATGAGTGAACTGATGCCAAGGATTAGGACGCTGGCAATTTAGCAAAGAGGCTTAGCAGGAAGCAAAAGGACAATTTAAAAGGGAAGCAAGGACGAATAAGGAAACTGCTAGGATGCAGTACAATCGCGGAGCGGTTGAAAAGGATTGAACAAAGGATTATTTAGCAGGAAGCTAAAGGAGCGTTTGGAAAACGAAGTGGATAGCCATTGATGGCAAGAGGACGGCACTGGGATGTGTTAAATGCGACATGATGTTGCATGGTGGGTGTATCTGGATGTATACCCGTTCAGGGGATAGAAAAAAACGGCAGCTTCGGCAAGAGTAGGGACACTTTATCATGGAAGTAGCAAGATTGGGGCGTGGCTAGTAGCTACGCCTTAGTTCTTTCTGGGCTTTGCATTTTTCGCAATCAAAATTACTGCGTTTAGACGCAGCTTAAATTTTGTGCGGTGGTATCACTACACTCTTAAGCAATTCATTTTCCATGATCAAAACGCCTTGATACACGCTTTGCCCATCACTTGAAAACTCAAAAATAAACTCACTTTTAATACCCGGTTTACCACTTTTTAAAATGCCAAATCGGCGTTTATTGCAAGCAACACTCATCAATTGCACATTTAACTGCTCAATTTGTCTTTGTGCATGAAGGTTAGCTGCTTCGGCTACTTTTCTGTTTAACCAAAAAAAGTAGATTATGCTGCCAATGATGATGAGTGTCCACAAGCCTGCCATTTACGAAAATAACCTTCCAATTGCTCGAGCGAGTGTTTCGCTGCGATTTTCCTGTCTTAATAAACCTAGTAAGTGAGGGCGAATACTCGGAATTGCAACTAAATCGGTGAAAATACTCACAAACAGTTGTTCAATTTCAGTGTGGTGTGCACAGCAATCCATAAATACATGTAAGCGTTCAGGGTCTTCTAATGTGCTAAAGCAACGCCCTGCAATTGTTAATAGTACATCTGACTGGGTGTTCATATCAGAGCGCAATACAGCATCAACAAGTTGCGCTGTTAAACCTTGCGCTGGTGTTTTTGATAAACTTCTAAGAGCTGCCACAAGGGCGATGTCGTCTTTATGCTCTATGGCGTTTAACCCATAGGCTAACAATTGCTCTGCAAATACGGGTTCGATTGCAACATGTTCAAGCATAGCACTGAGCGGCTGTAATACTTCGACAGGTAATTGCCCCCAAGCGGCTTGTAGGTTCGCTAAGTTGTTGTCGTTATCTAAACGCATCGCAAAATCAGCAATGCCCTGTACTGCAACACTTTGCCAATTATCAAACCCCAGTTTGCCTGAAAAATAAAGCTGAGCATATTCGTAGTACTGTGAAGCACTTTGTTTAAGTAAACACTTAACCTGTGCATTAAATGCCGCTAGCTTGTTGGCGTTTGGCGTAAATACATACGGATTGTTATCAAGTTTGCCTTCGGCATTTTCACCGGTAATTTCTGTACCAAGTGCTTCAATTACCATATTTGCGAAATGGTCGCGGCTTGCGCTTACTAGGCGGCTTTGCTCATCGAGTGGGAATTTTAAAAACCATACATAAGGTTCTTTAGACGCTTTTACATCCCAAAATTGAATAGCAAGCCAAGCATGACCAGCAAGCGGGTATGGGTAAGGGATTTTTGTCTCTTCAATGGCGAGAAATTGTTTTTTGTCTAATTTCGTGATGTGTCTGCCAATATCGAAGGCACGCCAAGTGGTACCTGCTGCATCCAGAAGTTGCCCTAAAGTGGCGATCTGCTCAGTCATAAAATCTCAATTACCGTAATTAATCTATATCAGGGGCGAATTATACGCCATACCATGGCGCCTTGGAACAGGGTATACTAAGCACAAAGGTATTAAGAGTTTTACAATGCATCAACAGACTTTGGCGCTGCTGCGCGAATTAGAATCAACATTACAACGCCATTCACTTTGGCAAACAACACCAATTGACCCAAGCGCACTCAATTCTAGAGTACCGTTTTGTCATGACACTATGGCTTTTGAGCAATGGCTGCAATTTGTTTTTCTTGAAAAAATGCATGCCTTAATTACACATGCTCAGCCTTTACCTCGTAATTTTGCAATTGCGCCTATGGCTGAAATGATGCTGGCACAACACAGCGGTGGTAATGATGTGATTAGCGTTTTACAAAAACTCGATCAACTTTTGAGTGATGACTAAGATGCAAGAGATTGATAAGCCACAATTTGATGAGTTAACGATTCTGTACCGCGATGAAAATTACATTGCGATTGATAAACCGTCAGGTTTATTGGTTCACCGTTCGTTTTTAGACAAACACGAAACTCAATTTGCGATGCAAATGCTGCGTGACCAAATTGGTCAACACGTATTTCCTGTACATCGGTTAGATAGACCAACGTCAGGTGTGTTACTGTTTGCGTTAAGTTCAGAAGCAGCCCGTGACATGAATCAGTTATTTATTGATGGGCAAATTGAAAAACGTTATTTAGCGTTAGTAAGGGGCTTTTTAAACGAATCAATCTTCTTAGATAAACCTTTAAAAGAAGAGCTTGATAAAATTGCCGATAAGTTTGCAGATCAAGATAAAGCGCCGCAAGAAGCACAAACGCAATTTCATTGCCTGCACCAAGCAAGCTTGCCTATTCCAATTGGTAAGTACCCAACAGTTCGTTACTCGCTGGTGGAGTGTTTTCCAAAAACTGGCCGCAAACATCAAATTCGTCGTCATTTAAAACATTTATCATTGCCAATTATTGGCGATGTAAATCATGGTGATAATCAGCATAATCAATTTTTTAGAGAACATTTTCAGCTTCGTCGTTTAATGTTATTTGCCTCTGAATTAAAGTTTGTGCACCCTTATAGCAAGCAACCAATAACAATTAAAGCGCCATTAGGCGATGCAATGTTAACGATTTGCCAGCAACTTGGCTGGCCAACAGAAGAAAAGGATTATTATGGCAACCATTAGTATTTTTGTCGGCAGTGTTTACGGCGGTGCCGAGCGCTTAAGCGAACAAGTTATTGAAATCATTGAAAAGTCAGAGCATCAAGCGCAATTAGTTGAAAATGGCACGGTTGATGACATGCTGGCAGCGTCACATATTTTAGTGATCACATCAACGACGGGTCAGGGTGATATTCCTGGTAACTTAGTCGCTTTATACAGCCAACTGAATGAGCAATTCCCACTGTTAACAGGCAAGCAATACGGCATTATTGCTATGGGTGACCGTAGCTATGGCGATACGTTTTGTGGCGCAGGTCGCAGTTTTGATGAGCTGTTTCGTGATTTACAGGCAAAACCTGTTGGTCATCGTTTAGAAATTGATGCATGTGAAGATTTTGAACCTTGGCCTGTTACTGAGCCATGGTTAAATGAGTGGCTGACAAAAATTAGTTAGTGCCTCTTATTAGCGAGTGTCTCTTATAAGTGCTGATTGAATGAGCAATTGGCACTTTCCCCTTGGTTTTTCGAGTACAGAATCTGCGACCTTGGTGATATACTAGCGCATCATTTTATGAGGCTGTTATGATTTCAAAAAACCAACTGAAACTAATTCGTGCATTAGGTCAAAAGAAATACCGTAAGCAATATAACCAGTACCTTGTTCAAGGCGAAAAAAATGTACTTGAATTACTAAACAGTGGTTTAAGTATTGCTCATATTTTTGCGACTCCTGCATTTATAACAGCGCACCAATCTGCGCTTGCAGCCCATCAAGTCATTGAAGCAGACGAAGACAGCCTAACTAAAGCCAGTACGCTCGTTAGTAACAACGCAGCAATTGCTGTTGTAGATATGCCAAGTCAGCAAGCATTACCTACATCGGGGCTTATTCTAGCCCTTGATGGCGTGTCGGATCCGGGTAATTTGGGCACGATTATTCGTGTTGCTGATTGGTATGGTATTAAGCATATTGTTACCAGCACAGACAGTGCGGATGCTTATAACCCGAAAACTATCAGCGCAACCATGGGTTCATTTGCTCGTGTGAGTGTCTCTCAAACTGACTTAACTAATTACTTACCTAGCTTAAACCTTCCTGTGTATGGTGCATTTTTAGAAGGTGAAAACATTCACAAAACCGCTCTCAAGCAAGATGCCGTATTACTAATGGGCAGTGAATCGCATGGTATACGTACTGATTGCGAAAGCTTAGTTACTGATAAAATCACTATTCCGGCTTATGGCCAAGCAGAATCGCTTAATGTAGCGATGGCAACGGGTATAATTTTAGATAATTTTAAGCGCCACGCTTAACCTTTTACCCTAAAATGGGTTAAATTGAAGAATAACAATAAAAATCGGTAAAACAATTAGATGCGTTTAAGCACCATAAAATTAGCGGGTTTCAAATCGTTTGTTGAACCCACTAAAATCCCATTCCCTGATCAGATGACATGTGTTGTCGGCCCGAACGGCTGTGGCAAATCAAATGTCATTGATGCAGTGCGTTGGGTGCTAGGTGAAAGCTCAGCTAAAAACTTACGTGGCGATGCCATGACCGATGTTATTTTTAACGGCTCAACTAATCGAAAACCTATTTCACAAGCCTCTGTTGAGTTAGTGTTTGATAACACCAGTGGCCATTTACCGAATACCTTTGCTGATCGAAACCAAGTGGCGATTAAGCGCTTAGTGACCCGAGATGGTCAGTCAATTTATTTTCTAAATGGCAGTAAATGCCGTAAGCGTGATATTACCGATATCTTTTTAGGCACAGGTCTTGGCCCGCGCAGCTATGCAATTATTGAGCAGGGCATGATCTCGCGT
The DNA here is from genome assembly GCF_021729425.1 of Pseudoalteromonas sp. CF6-2. Classification (NCBI taxonomy): domain Bacteria; kingdom Pseudomonadati; phylum Pseudomonadota; class Gammaproteobacteria; order Alteromonadales; family Pseudoalteromonadaceae; genus Pseudoalteromonas; species Pseudoalteromonas sp. CF6-2. The sequence continues at coordinate 2,270,908 of NZ_CP091442.1, read as the reverse complement.
TTAATTGAGAGTAAACCGGCGGATTTACGTGTTTTTTTAGAAGAAGCCGCGGGGGTTTCGAAATACAAAGAGCGTCGTCGTGAAACACAAACCCGCATTAAAAGCACCCGCGAAAACCTTGAGCGTTTGCTTGATGTAAGGCAAGAGTTGCAAACACAGCTCGATAAGCTTGCAGTGCAATCAGTCGATGCAAAAAAATACCGAGAATTAAAAGCCACTGAGCGCACCTTAAAAGGGCAAATTGCGGTTTTAAAGTGGCAGAAGTTACACCAACAACAAATCGATAAAGCTGAGCAAATCAACAAACTTAAAGAGCAAATTCAGTTCTTTAGAGAAGCGCATTCTGGCCATGATGATGTTTTAGCAAGCCTTGAAAATCAGGTGCAACTTGAGCAGCAAAAACTGCAAGACGCTCAGCAGGCTCAGCATCAGACTCATACTGAGTTAACCCGCAAAGAGCAGCAACAGATCAGTTTAAAGCAGCAACAGCAAACACTTAGCCAAAACCTTATCAAACAGCAACAATTGCAGTTACAAAATAAAGAGCTGCAAGAAGAGCAACACGCTTCTGCCGCCATTTTACAAGAGCAGCTACAAGAAGCGATTGAGCAAAGTTTGTTGTACGCTGAGCAAGTTACAGAGGTTGAAGAACAAGTCGCTTTTAGGCAGCAACAAACACAAAGTGCTAATGAGCAATATCAAAGCACCTTACAGAAAAACCAAGCTCATAGCAGTGATATTACTATCGCCAAGAGTCAACAGGCTCACTTTGCGCAGACTGTTGCGCAACTTGAATCTCAACAAGCACAACTCACTGCTGAAATTAGTGAGCTTGAAGCCACCCCAGTTGCAGCGCAAATTGCTGAGCAACAACAGCAAATTCAAACACTGACGAAGGAGCTTGCGCAGCAACAAAGTGCGCTAAATAAGCTCACTCAAAATCTAGAACACGCGGATAAAGAGCAACAGCACTTAGAGCAGGATTTAAAGCGGGTTCAACAGCACAGTAATGAAAATAGAGCCAGCATTGCGGCACTTAATTCTTTGTTATCAGAGCAAACCAACAGCGAGAGTGTCTCTTTATTAGCACAGTTAAAAGTGGCTTCTGGCTTTGAGCCGCTAGTTGAGCAAGCCCTACTTGGCCTTGAGCACTTAAAGGTTAGTCAGCATAAAGAGCCTAACAGTGTTTGGCCTGTAACTAATAGTGCTGAGTTACCAAAAGAGTCATTAGCAAATTACATCGAATCGGGTGCTTTCCCTGATTTATTAGCACGGTTTGCATTTCAGTCCCGTTTTGATGACGCTATTTTATCGGATCCATATTGGCTGGCAGTGATTGATGAACAAGGCTGTATGCATGGTCGTAACTTTCATACTGATGCCAATAAAGACGCTGACAATTCTTTGCTTTTAAAGCATGCTCAGCTCAGTGATGCACAGCAGTTAGATGAAGAGCTCAACGAGCAATTAGAAACTAAGCAGCAATTGCTAAATGAGCATTTGGAACGTAAGAAAACACTTATCGCCGACAAAGAGCAATACAGAGAACGAATTCACCAAGCGGCTCAGCAGATTGCATCGGCCAGTACTCGACGAGATATGTTGCTAGAGCAGCAAACGCAGTGGCAAAACCAGCTTGTTAAGTTACAACAGCGTCAAACGTTACTGGCTGAGCAAAAGCAAAATGCCGACGAACAGCAACAAACTCAGCAGTGTTTACTTGAACAATTGTTAGAGCAGCAATTAGAACTTGAAACTGAGTTAGAGCAAGCAAAACACCAACAAGCTGAGGCAAATAACAACTATCGCCAAGTGGCTTCTCTGTTAGAGCAATATAAAACGCAGGCACATCAAGCAAATTTGGCCGAACAAAAAGCTCGCAGTGAGTGTCAACTGAGTGAAACTAAATTACAACACGCTAATGCAGCGCAAAATGCTGCCAGTGAAGCCGTATTAGAACTCAACGAGCAGCTAGAAGAGTTAGTGATACCGCTTGAAGAGGTAGCAGAACAAATTATGCTATTGCTTGAAAAGCATCAACAAAGTGACGTTGAGCTGAAAAACTTGCAAGCGGCATTGAGTCAAGCTAAAAAGGAGCTTGCTGATAAGCAAACAGCGCTGAAATCATCGCAATCTGAGTTGGTGACGTTACAAGAGCAGCTGCAAGCATTGGCACTGGATGAACAAAGTTTAATCGTTAAAGCGCAGGCGGCTTTAGAGCCACTTGAAGAACTGCAACAAAATTTAAAAACAGTACTTGAAGAACTGCCTGACAATGCCAATTTAAATAGCATGCAAACTTTGCTTACAAAAACCACGCAAGCGTTAAATGAGCTTGGCGCGGTGAACTTAGCGGCAATTGATGAGTTTGAGCAGGCTAAACAGCGCAGCGATTATTTAAATCAGCAACTTGATGATTTAACGCAAGCATTAAATACCCTTGAAGGGGCGATTCAAAAAATCGACCGAGAAACAAAAAATCGTTTCAAGGCGACCTTTGAACAAGTAAATACAGACTTTGGGGAGTTGTTCCCGAAAGTGTTTGGTGGCGGTAGTGCTTACCTTGAATTGACCAGTGATGATCTACTTGAAAGTGGGGTAAGCATCATGGCAAGGCCTCCAGGCAAGAAAAATTCGACAATTCACCTGCTTAGTGGTGGAGAAAAAGCGCTGACCGCATTATCATTGGTGTTTTCAATATTCAGGCTCAATCCAGCTCCATTCTGTATGCTAGATGAAGTGGATGCGCCATTGGATGATGCGAACGTGGGTCGTTTTTGCCGTTTGGTAGAAGAGATGTCACAATCGGTGCAATTTATTTATATCAGTCATAATAAGATTGCCATGGAAATGGCAGGTAGATTGACGGGTGTAACTATGGCTGAACCCGGTGTTTCGCGGATGGTTGCTGTAGATATTGAACAAGCAGTGCAAATGGCACATGCATAAATTTAGTTAGGCAGATCAAATAATAAAGGTGAGGGGATGGCCGAAGAATTAAGATGGGCTTTAATCGTAATCAGTGTGTTTGTGATTGGTGGTTTATTAATACACGGACTTTGGTCTGTACGGAAAAAAGACAATCCAGAGGTTACGCAACAAGATCGGGTAGAACCTAACGAAACGACGCAAAGTGTAGCGGATAAACCTGAGCCTGTTGTGCAAGAACGCGATGAACCTGAATTTGGTGATTTAAGCTTTAGTGCTGAGACTGAGTCACGCGAACTTGAGCCTGAAATGGAGCAGCAACCAGTCGTAGAAGAGCAGCCATTAGAGGCTGAATCCGTTACTGATGAGCCGCAGCAAGAAGTGCAACCAACAGACTTTATTATTGTTCACTTGCAAATGCCTGAAGGTTTATCGATGGAAGGCAGCCAATTGCTACCTGCTGTTAATATGCTTGGCTTCAAATATTCAGAAGAAGGCTTCTTTAATCGTCACTTAGACCCTGCGGGTACGGGGCCTGTGTTGTTCCGATTAGTGAATATGTATAACCCTGGTACATTCGATATTGATAATATGGAACAATTTAGTACCGCAGGGGTAAGTTTATTTATGACCTTACCTTGTGAAGGGGACGGCTTGAGTGCCTTTAATATGTTACACAGTGCGGCAAAGAAACTTGCCGATGAATTTGGTGCAACTATTTTAAATAGCAACCGTGAAGAAATGACGGTTGACAGTGTGAGGGAATATGTTGAGAAAGTAAGAAGCTTTTCAGCATAATAGTCGTTGCACATTTATTGTATTTTAGGCCACTTGGCGATGACTCGTTTAAGTGGCTTTTTTATGTAGATTTTTGAGGTTTTCATGTCCAGCCCTATCTTTGAGCAAATTACTCAATTACGTGCCCAGTTAGAAGAGCATAACCATAATTACTATGTGCTGGATGCACCCAGTATTCCTGATGCAGAATACGACCGTTTGATGCGAGAGCTAAGTGCGCTTGAGCAAGCGAATCCAGAATTTCAAAGTCCTGATTCACCTACTCAGAAGGTGGGTGGTACAGCACTTGATAAATTTGAGCAAGTAACGCACCGAGTACCTATGTTGTCACTTGATAACGCGTTTTCTGAAGAAGAATTTGCAGCCTTTAATCGCCGAATTAAAGAACGTGTTATGAATCATAATGAGCTGACATTTTGTTGTGAGCCAAAACTTGATGGTTTAGCCGTATCAATTATTTATCGCAATGGCGTGCTTGTCCAAGCAGCCACTCGCGGCGATGGCATGGTCGGTGAAAATATTACCCAGAACGTAAAAACGATTCGAAACGTGCCGCTTAAGTTACGTGGTGATGATATTCCTGCAGAGCTTGAGGTTCGCGGTGAAGTATTTATGGATACCGCTGGGTTTATAAAGCTTAATACTGAAGCTCAAAAGCGTGGTGAAAAAGTATTTGTTAACCCACGTAATGCTGCGGCAGGAAGCTTACGCCAACTAGATTCTAAAGTAACAGCAAAACGCCCATTAATGTTCTATGCCTACAGCACAGGTTTGGTTGCTGATGGTCAGTTACCGGAAGATCATTACCAACAACTTGCTAAGTTGACGGATTGGGGCTTACCACTTTGCCCTGAAACAAAGCTGGTTGAAGGTCAACAGGCCGCGCTCGACTATTATCAAGATATTTTAGTTCGTCGCGAACACTTAAAATACGAAATTGACGGCGTGGTGATCAAAGTAAACGATAAAAAACTACAAGAGCGTTTAGGCTTTGTTGCACGTGCACCACGCTGGGCAATTGCGTTTAAATTTCCTGCCCAAGAAGAAGTAACTAAACTGCTCGATGTTGAGTTTCAAGTAGGCCGTACCGGTGCAATTACCCCAGTTGCTCGTTTGGAGCCCGTTTTTGTCGGCGGCGTCACTGTGTCTAACGCAACCTTACATAACGGTGACGAAATTGCCCGATTGGGCGTTAAAATTGGCGACACCGTGATTATTCGCCGTGCAGGTGATGTTATTCCACAAATAACGCAGGTTGTACTTGAGCGCCGCCCTGACGATGCCAAAGAGATTGAATTTCCAGCTACTTGCCCAATTTGTGATTCGCATGTGGAGCGCATTGAAGGCGAAGCGGTAGCTCGCTGTACGGGGGGTTTAGTTTGCCAAGCGCAGCGTAAGCAAGCAATTAAGCATTTTGCGTCACGTAAAGCGCTTGATGTCGATGGCTTAGGTGACAAAATTGTTGACCAGTTAGTTGACCGTGAACTGATTAAAACGCCTGCTGATTTATTTATCCTTAAGCAGGGTCATTTTGAATCACTTGAGCGTATGGGACCTAAGTCTGCTAAGAATTTAGTCAACGCATTGCAAGACGCTAAGCAAACAACGTTAGCCAAGTTTCTATATTCATTAGGTATTCGCGAAGTGGGTGAGGCGACAGCACAAAACTTAGCAAACCACTTTTTAACCCTAGAAAAAATAACTCAAGCAAGCGTTGATGCATTGACTGAAGTCAGTGATGTTGGTGAGATTGTTGCCAAACATGTACGTGGTTTCTTCAGTGAAGAGCATAACATGGACGTTGTTAATGCGCTTATAGAGCAGGGCATTCATTGGCCTGCACTGAGCGCCCCAAGTGAAGATGCGCAGCCATTAGCAGGGTTGACTTATGTACTAACAGGTACGCTAAGTGAACTTAACCGTAATGACGCAAAAGCGCGTTTACAGGCATTAGGTGCAAAAGTATCGGGAAGTGTTTCAGCAAAAACAGATGCGTTAATTGCTGGTGAGAAAGCCGGTTCTAAACTGACTAAAGCACAAGATTTAGGAATTGATATTTTAACTGAAGCCGACTTAATCGCATTACTAGGTGAACACAATGGATAGCTTTTTACAGGCAATGTCGTCGCTTGCATTAACTCTAGGTCATTGGTTGCAGCCTCACTTATATAATATTTCGTTATTGTTAGTGGTTTGTTTTTTATCTCTCTATGCGGACGATATCATTAAAATAACAAAGCGTTTTGTGGCACGTCGTCACTTCATTATACGTATTCTGTGTTTTGTGTTAGTCACTGGGTTCGGTATGGGGTTATTGGTTGTATTTATTACCCCTTACTTGAGCAAGCTGCTTATGCTGTTGGGTGTAAAATGGTTGGCTTTGACACTCACAGCTGCCTTTTTAGTATTGGGTATTATCGCTGATAGGAAGAATCAACTGTAATGCGTTATGGGCCTGAATATTGGGATAAATACGGAGCATATAGAACGCCTATAGCTTTTCATTTATCTCTATTAGTACTTTTACGCAGTTACTTTATTTGGCTTATGGCGGCGCTGAGTCGCCGCCCTGATTTAGATATTATGTCGTTATTTTTTAACAGTAAGTCTGATTTCTTTTTTTCTATCGGTATTGCCGCCATTGCTTTATTACCTGCTGTTATATTTTGTTTAAGACGACCACAAGACAACCCTGATAGCGCAAAGCGACTGGCGAGCATATGGCGTTTTATGCGTTGGCCATTAATTTTATGTGCAATCATTGATTTAGGCTGGCTTACATATCAAGCAGCGCATAGTCATTATCAATTTTCATTGTTTCTAGCGTGTCAAATGGTAATTGTATTATGGGTGTTGTTGTACTTACTGAAAAGTCGTTACCTCAGCGTATTTTTTAATGATTGGCCTGATCCAATTATTAAAAAAGGAGAATAAAATGCTTCGTGTTAATAAGCTATTAGCTAAAATTTCAGTGGCAATTGCGCTCGTTTTACTGCTTTTATGGCTTGTCACACCACTGTGGCATAGTGCTGTTTTTTCATCGTTTGTTATTTTTTGGTGTGTGATTACAAGCTCTGCTTTGTACCGAGTTACTCCTTTATTTAAAAACAGAAACCCAGTTGAAGAGTTAATTAAGCGAGATGTTAATCAGCTTGCTTTAATAAGCCTAGCAGGGTTATTTGATTTTAAACGTAAAGCCGAATTTGTGTTAATAGGGCAAATCAAAACAATCAGTGTCGGTGAGGGCAGTATTGTTATCGAAGACATTAATTCACAACGGTTGCATGCGGTACTGAGTGTCTCTAAAGCTGAGATAATTTCACACCTTCATATCATTTTATCAGCGCGTGAACGGCAGAAAATTACAATAACATCTTAAGGCTTGCCGAGCCTTAGCTTTTTGATGTAGTGTCTTGGCATACTTTAAATATTGAGGAGGCCTTATGTTAACTTGGCAAGATATTTTAGCGTTCGCACAAACTGGTAATCCCACTCCGCCGCGCAGAGTCGAAAAGAGCTCCTCTGAGTGGCAGTCACAGTTAGATGAGCATACTTTTTATGTTACGCGTTTAAAAGGAACAGAGCGCCCACATAGCTCCGATTCATGTACTTTATTCGAACCAGGCAAATACGCTTGTGTATGCTGTGGTAATTTGCTGTTTGACGCAGATGAAAAGTTTGACAGTGGCACTGGTTGGCCTTCATTTACGCAACCAAGCAGCATAGAAAGTATTGCCTATATTGCGGATAACAGCCACGCAATGCAACGTATTGAAGCGATTTGTAATGTGTGCGATGCGCATTTAGGTCATGTTTTTCCTGATGGCCCAGCACCGAGCGGTCTGCGTTATTGTATGAATGCTGTTGCCATGAAAAAATGCGACTAATCCAAGTACTGTGCAATAATAAAAATAAGGTGCTCTCGGTATATTGGTTTACTGATTATATAGTCAGTTAGAATATTCGATTGTGCCTTTTCATCTTTTAACGAGGATGCAGTTACTGCGATAATTGGAATGTGTTTAAAACGGTCGTCACTTCGAATTAACTGACATGCTTCAAGTCCACCCATTACCGGCATTTTTAAATCCATGATTATCAAGTCCGGTTGCTGTTGTTCTATTTTTTTAAGCGCGTCTTCTCCATTTATCGCGGTATCGATAGTAAAACTCCAACGTGATAAAAATGACTCTAAATAATCTCTGTTGTAGGGGATATCGTCGACAATTAAAATACGCGCAGGATTAAAGTGGTAGCTGGAGAGAGCAGGGTAGTTGCGATGCTCTACCTCAGCCATTGATTCTGCAAGCTCAATATTAGGAATTGATACAATAAATTCACTGCCTTTATCTTTTTCGCTTAGCACCGATAAATCGCCACCCATTAGTTTAATAAAACGCAGTGAAATTGCTAATCCAAGGCCTGTTCCGCCGAACTCTGAACTGCGCTGCCCCTGCACTTGTTCAAAGTCATTAAAGATTAAATCTTGCTGATCTTTAGGAATACCTTTACCCGTGTCTTTAACATGAATAGCAATATCTATATGACTTTCATCATCATGAGGCTTAAAATCGAAATACACATCTACACGCCCTTGTGAGGTAAACTTTATTGCATTACTGATTAAGTTTGTCAGTACTTGGCGTACTTTATTGCTATCAAGTAATACCGGTGTTTTGAAGCCCGGGTGAGCTGTCACTTTGAAGTCGAGATCTTTTTGGGCACTTAATTGCAAAAACATCATGTTTAATTCATGACAGATAGTCGGGATCTCGACGCGATCTATATCAAGTTGCATTTTTCCAGCATCAATTTTTGACAAATCAAGAATATCATTAAGTACATTGAGTAATGAACTACCTGAAATTGATATTGCTTCTAGGTAGCGACGTTTATTTTTGTCTGTTTCGCTATCTTGCAGTAACTGGCTAAACCCAAGCACCGCGTTGAGTGGTGTTCTTAACTCATGTGACATGTTTGCTAAAAAGCGACTTTTGGCTTGATTAGATTGTTCAGCTTGCTCCTTCGCATCAATATACTCTTGTGTGCGCTTAGCTATGGTTTCTTCTAATTGACTATGTTGTTCATGCATGCTGTTGATTTGCTGTCTTACCGCTGCTCGCATCATCTTAAAGCCACTTGCGAGGGTACCAATTTCATCTTGGCTTTTAATATTGATAGGGCAGTTTAAATCACCTGTGGTTACAGCATGAGAAAACTCTACAAGTTGTTCTACAGGTTGTAAGATAATTCGCCTGATGATGATATAGGCAATGATCATTGCGGCGAGTAGGTAAATTGCAAATAAAGAGATTGCGTTACTAATGATTGATTTTGTTTTTAGAGCCAAGTCTTTGTCTGAAAAAGTCACAATAACGTAACCTATATTTTCACCTTGATGGTTATCAATGGGGACTGCGACGGCATATTGTTGATCTAAAGACGCAATGGTATTTTGATTTGGATTAAGTTGCTTAAGTATTATTTGGTTTGTTTCTAGCGTATCAATTTTAGATGTGTCAGGATGCGCTGCAATAAAGTTATTCTGATCAATAAAATATATAGTTTCTAGGTCATCGAATGTATTGTTTTTTAAGATGTTCTTTAACGTGATCCCCTGAATTTTTAAAACCCAACTGCCAATGGTGTTATCGGTTGTTAAATTGTCGATTTCTGACAGCATAGGTGAAACGATCGCATCGGCTTTCTCACTCATGTTTAGTAACGTCTGTTCTTTTAATTCAACTACATGCATAGAAGTGCTCACCCCCAAAATTAGGGTGATGGTAAAACCTATAATCATCAAAATTTTATGAGCAATACTGACCCTCATTGTTGAACCGCTCTATTTGACGTTAACTGCTTCATATCGACGTTAATTTTAGTATGGGTGGTTTTTATTGATTCTTTAATATCTGCACCATAAAAGATTTGACTAAATGTATATGAAATGACTTTTCCGATAACCGGAAATTCAACTATGCCTGCTTGTAAGCGATCTGGTGTGGCGTGATCAAATACCCATAGCATAGCGTTATTAAAGCCAGGTTTATTGACAAGAGTGAACAGTTTTTCTTGCCATACTTTTTTTCGCGGAGGTGAGCCGCCAGTACTTAATAATGAAGCGGTTTGTTCACTTGTCGCCCATTGAATGAATAACCACGCAGCTGTTTTATTATTTGAATGAGCATTAATTGTAAACGCCCAAGCCCAAGGAGAGGTTTCTCGTGCAACAGGGCCAGCTGGTAATGGGGCCGCTTCCCATTTATTCCAAATATCGGATTCTTCCGCTGTATCAATTTCATTATAGAAATGTGAGGCTAAAAAAGCGGATGCGAGCTTTCCTTGCTTAAACTGGTTTCGCAACTCATAAAAATGTAAAAGCCGGCTATTGTCTGGTGTGCCATAGCCAGTTACTAAATTGCGATACATCTTTAAGGCATCTTCTGTTTCAGGGCTATCAAACTCAGATTCCCCATGTTCATTAATAACCTGTGCACCGTAAGCGCGCATAATGGGTAAAATAGTCCATGTGTTTAACCCTGCACCAGGCAAGGTGCGAGAGGCAAATGCGTGCATGCCCTTTAATTGCGGGTCAGTATCAATAGCGCGTTGTAATGCTACTTTTGTTTTTAATAGTTCTGCATACGTATCGGGGACTTTAAGATTGAAACGCGTAAATAAGTCTTTTCGATAAAAATAGATTGGCGCAGAAAAATCAAAAGGAAGTGAATACAATGCGCCATTAATGCGACAGAGCGCAAGACTTCGTTCACTAATATCCTCTAATTGATACCAACTTTTATCGGTAATGAGTGGATTTTCTAAATAAGGTGCTAAGGGCTCAATCCAGCCATTACTTTGTGCTTCACCTAAAAAAGTAATTCCCATTGGGTGAACATCATATAAACCAAGTCCTTCACTTAAATCTTGGTGGCGTCTAATACGCATTTGAGATTGTTCAAGTGGGTGAAAGCCGACAGAAATACCAGTTAGCTTCTCGAATAGAGGAATATATGGCTTTAAAGCCATAAAAGCAGGCTGCTCATCAGCTAATATATTTATATGGCTACCAGCTTCACTTTGCCAATTGATCTTTGCTTGTTGCCAGTGTTGCAGCTCTGATGAGGCACTCGTATTAATACCGCCCAGTAAAATGATTAAAAAAAGAAAGTGTTTTAAATACGTTTTCAAAAGAAGCCCCAGTAAATCAGTTTTTAATCAGTAAGCTGTAGGTTCATTTTTGCTGCACGGGCTTTTATTTTTTCAAAACGCGCGGCTTGCTCATCTTCAAGCGTGTGCTTACTCAACAAGCGGTAGCATTTTTTGGCAAGTACAAGGTTGAAGGATTGACCTTGTCCATTGTTATCAAATAAACACTGTAATAGATTTAGCGCAATGCTGGCATTTTTAGGCATGACTCTAAAAGCTTGTGTAAATGCTTCGAGTGCAACATTGAGCTGACCTTTATTAAAATGCGAAACAGCGTGATTGTTTAACTCTTTTGGACCCATTTTGATGTCGCGACGCTCTGTTTGTTGCTGTTGAATATAGCGTACATAAACAGGATCGCTGACAGATGGGTGTCGCTCGCAATGAGTAATTATTTGATTAAAAAGCATTTGCGCTTTGTTATGAAAGCCAAGTTCGTGAAAAGCTTTTGCTTTATCAAGTGCTCCGTCGACAGAGCGAATTTGCGTATCACTTTCATCAAGCTGTTCAATTAGTGCTTTTGCTTTTTGATGTTCATCTTTTAAGTAGTGTAATCGTGCATTTAAAACATCAATTTGAGTTTGGTTATTACTGTTCGGAAACTGCTGTTTTAAATCATTTAAATATTGATTAGTTTGCCTTGAGATACGATTAACTTGATCGCTTTGATCTGTGGTAAGCGCAAAGTCGATGCCTGCGCGTGCGGCATTTAAATAAATATCAGGGTGATCATGAATAGAGTGTTTTGCGTAATTGGCAATGTCTTTTTGTGTTAGGTAATTTTTCTCATAATCATGATTAAGTAAGGAAACGTGACTGAGTGCTTTTTGGCGAGAAATATTACGGGGAGCAATATTAACAGCCTGACTGAAGAAAGCTTGAGCCTCGTCAAATTGGTTTAGTTTAACCTCTAAGCGACCAAGCAAATCAAGTGCGACTAAGCGAGTTTCATTGCGTTGTAACATCGTTTTGAGCATACGCTGAGCGAGAATATGTTCGTTATTCGCGATAAGCGCTTCAACTAAGCCAACTTTAGCCCATGTAAATTTTTGAATATTGAGTACTGACTTGAAGAAAGCTTTTGCATCTTCATTACGCTTTAAGCGGAGTAGGGCATTACCCTTTAACCGTAACAGAATAGCACTATAAGTATTACTCTTATTTTGTAATAGCTCGTCTATGTGCTTAATTGCTTTAGAGTCGTTATCGTCATCAATTAGTTGATACACACGCTGTAAATGGTATTTACGCATGAGTACTTTTTCGATACGGTTTTTGAGTTCATAAATTGTGTATGGTTTAACAAGAAAGTCATCGGGCTGTAGTTCTAATACACTATGAACTAATGAGCCGCTTGTCTCTGCTGAGATAAAAATAAACCCAGTTGAACTTTTAATATAACGTTTTACTTTTAGCTCTTCATAGAGCTGATAACCATCTTGGTGTTTGCTTAAATTAAATGAGCAAACAATTAGATCAAATTGTTCAACTTGGCATTGCTCCTTGGCAGCTATTGCGTGTTCAGCAAAGCGAAGTTGACGAAAACCTAACCCTTCAAGAGATTGTTTCATATAGCTTTGAGCTAGCGGCTGTTCTTCCACTATTAATATTTTAGCTTTCGAAAAAATCTTTGTAGGCATTCGACTTGCGACCGAGTGATATTAAAGGTGACTATAATAAACAGTCTAGCTGCTGACAAGGCAATTTGCAGGTTTAGTATAATTCGGACTGATAATTCATGCTAAATAATGGCTTAATTGAGTATTTAAATTTCAGGTATTGAAAAGCTGTTAAATATTTATATGTGTTAGGTCGTACTGGACTTTAACTATCGAGCCTGTGTTTTGTAAAAAATGGCGATGCTTTTTTAATTTAGAAACAAAACAAGGAAGTATTAAATGAAGTGTTATATGTGGTGGGTCGTACTGGACTTGAACTATCGAGCCTGTGTTTTGTAAAGAGTGGCGATGCTTTTGAAGCTAGAGATAAAAATGAAGTCTTTAAAGAAAGTATTTATATGTGGTGGGTCTTACTGGACTTAAACCATCGAGCCTGTGCTTTGTAAAGAGTGGCGATGCTTTTTTAATTTAGAAACAAAACAAGAAAGTATTAAATGAAGTGTTATATGTGGTGGGTCGTACTGGACTTGAACCAGTGACCCTCGCCTTGTAAGGGCGATGCTCTCCCAACTGAGCTAACGACCCACATATAAATTTTTGAAGATTAAATGGTTGGTCTTACTGAACTTAACCACCGAGCCTTTTCGTTGTAAAGAGTTGCGATGCTCTTTTCTTTAAAAAGTAATGGTGGGTCGTACTGGACTTGAACCAGTGACCCTCGCCTTGTAAGGGCGATGCTCTCCCAACTGAGCTAACGACCCATATAATCTTTTTCTTCGCATTCCATTATTTGATAATGGTGGGGTTTACTGAACTTAACCACCGAGCCTTTCCGTTGTAAAGAGTTGCGATGCTCTTTTCTTCAAAAAGTAAATGGTGGGTCGTACTGGACTTGAACCAGTGACCCTCGCCTTGTAAGGGCGATGCTCTCCCAACTGAGCTAACGACCCGCGAAGATTAATCTAAATGAGAACACCACTAAGTATTAATGGTGGGTCGTACTGGACTTGAACCAGTGACCCTCGCCTTGTAAGGGCGATGCTCTCCCAACTGAGCTAACGACCCATTTAGATTTTTTGTAATATGAAACACCATTTTTAAAATGGTGGGTCGTACTGGACTTGAACCAGTGACCCTCGCCTTGTAAGGGCGATGCTCTCCCAACTGAGCTAACGACCCATATTACATACAGCATATTTTCTTAATGAAAGGACCACCTAAACTTTCTTTGTAAAGTGAAAGTAAATGGTGGGTCGTACTGGACTTGAACCAGTGACCCTCGCCTTGTAAGGGCGATGCTCTCCCAACTGAGCTAACGACCCATTAAGAATTTAGATATGAACACCATTAGGGAATAATGGTGGGTCGTACTGGACTTGAACCAGTGACCCTCGCCTTGTAAGGGCGATGCTCTCCCAACTGAGCTAACGACCCATATCTAAAACAACTCATTGCTGCGTTGTTGTGGGGCGCTATTATAGATAGAGTTGTAAATGTGTCAACACTTGAATGAGTAAAAATGTGTTAGGTGCAGCTTTTATAAACAATCACATGGGCTTTGTGTGTGTTTTGATGAACAATTGCACAGTTTTAGTTATTTATTAGATGATAAGTAAGCTATAAAAGGCTCAATTTTATATTTCACTTTTTATATATATGAAAAGATCGCTCGGTTATAGCTAGTTTGCCCAAATTACAAATAAATAGTGAGGGCTCGGAAACCAGATAATCTAGGCTGCATTAAAAGTGTTAAGCAGCCCAGTAGGGGAGAGTGCTATTTTAACGGCTATATTTTCTTAATCTTATTTTGCATATAAATGTATACCTTTTATAACTGCGTACACTGACGAGTAAGAGCATCGACAATGCAAACTTACGCATTGATCATGAAAAGGTATCGATATTTGTCAAAGTGTTTAAAATATCTTCTCGATGGACTGTTATTTAGTCAGCTTGTTGAAATTTAAATCATTTAAATAAACATCGATAAAAAACTGTTGACTTTATTTGGGGGGCTGCATAGAATGCGCCCCGCACTCAGCGATACACAGCCAAGGTTAATTGGTAGTGTGTATTATGCAAGTCGGGGCTATAGCTCAGCTGGGAGAGCGCTTCGCTGGCAGCGAAGAGGTCTGCGGTTCGATCCCGCATAGCTCCACCAGATTTGCATAGTGTTTGTCCTAGGGTTGCAGTTTTCTGCGTCCCCATCGTCTAGAGGCCTAGGACACCGCCCTTTCACGGCGGTAACAGGGGTTCGAATCCCCTTGGGGACGCCACTTACTCTAAGTAAGTGAGCAATTGCCAGTAAATAAATATGTTAGTCTCGAGTACTTGCATGTTATTTTAGTAACCTTAACTCCGATATGAGTCAAACTATCATTTAATGTCCTAGTGACACATTATGTGTCCCCATCGTCTAGAGGCCTAGGACACCGCCCTTTCACGGCGGTAACAGGGGTTCGAATCCCCTTGGGGACGCCACTTATTTAAGTAGTTTATGTGTAGTGGGCGGTGACACCGCGCAATCTACGCACGACGTTATCAAGAGTACGAATCTCTTGGGGACGCCACTTATTTTAAGTGCTGTGTTATTAAAAGCTCGTCTGAATCGAGTTTAACTATTCAGTTGTCCTAGTGACACATTTTGTGTCCCCATCGTCTAGAGGCCTAGGACACCGCCCTTTCACGGCGGTAACAGGGGTTCGAATCCCCTTGGGGACGCCACTTACTTTAAGTGCTGTGTTATTAGAAGCTCGTCTGAATCGAGCCTAACTATTCAGTTGTCCTAGTGACACAGAAACTTTCTGTTTAAGCTAAGGCCATTCGCCTCGCAGGCTCGGTCTCCTCTTACGCAGAAATAGCAAATCAGTGATTTGCAAACCAATTTCTGCGTCCCCATCGTCTAGAGGCCTAGGACACCGCCCTTTCACGGCGGTAACAGGGGTTCGAATCCCCTTGGGGACGCCACTTATTTAAGTAGTTTATGTGTAGTGGGGCGGTGATACCGCGCAATCTATGCACGACGTTATCAAGAGTACGAATCTCTTGGGGACGCCACTCACTAAAGTGTTGTGTTATTAAAAGCTCGTCTGAATCGAGTCTAACTATTCAGTTGTCCTAGTGACACAGAAACTTTCTGTTTAAGCTAAGGCCATTCGCCTCGCAGGCTCGGTCTCATCTTACGCAGAAATAGCAAATCAGTGATTTGCAAACCAATTTCTGCGTCCCCATCGTCTAGAGGCCTAGGACACCGCCCTTTCACGGCGGTAACAGGGGTTCGAATCCCCTTGGGGACGCCACTTACTTTAAGTGCTGTGTTATTAAAAGCTCGTCTGAATCGAGTCTAACTATTCAGTTGTCCTAGTGACACAGAAACTTTCTGTTTAAGCTAAGGCCATTCGCCTCGCAGGCTCGGTCTCATCTTACGCAGAAATAGCAAATCAGTGATTTGCAAACCAATTTCTGCGTCCCCATCGTCTAGAGGCCTAGGACACCGCCCTTTCACGGCGGTAACAGGGGTTCGAATCCCCTTGGGGACGCCACTTACTTTAAGTGCTGTGTTATTAGAAGCTCGTCTGAATCGAGCCTAACTATTCAGTTGTCCTAGTGACACAGAAACTTTCTGTTTAAGCTAAGGCCATCCGCCTCGCAGGCTCGGTCTCCTCTTACGCAGAAATAGCAAATCAGTGATTTGCAAACCAATTTCTGCGTCCCCATCGTCTAGAGGCCTAGGACACCGCCCTTTCACGGCGGTAACAGGGGTTCGAATCCCCTTGGGGACGCCACTTACATTAAGTAAGTTAACGTTTTATCAAGATTATCTTTTGTAATCTCATTTCAAGTAGAAAAAAATCTTTTTCAAATAAATACTCCTTATTCTCCATATATCCTTTCGATATAGACCCAATATATTTCTAAAACTTTAATTCCTATTGATCACTTTTACTGATCATTTTAATACTTTATAGTATTTAGCAACTCATCAGCTAACCATAAGGAAATTAAAATGTTAGCTAAACGTGTTGTACTCATACTAATTTCTTTAGTCATTACTGCTTGCTCAGACTCAAATGAGGGAGTAGCGCTAGGAACGCTTGAGCGTGAGCGTGTGATCCATCCTGCAACGACTAACGAAATACTGATCGATCTACCCGTTTCAGCAGGTCAGTTGGTTGAAAAAGGGCAAGTGATTGCAAAGTTCGATGCCGAACTTCAGCAAGCGATTGTTGCCAAAGCGCAAGCACAACTAGCTCAAGCCTCAGCATTTCTAGAAAAAACCTTGAATGGTGCTCGCCCCGAAGAAGTTGCTGGTGCATCAGCCAAAGTAGCAGCAGCCAATGCTGCATATACGCAAAGTGAAGCTAATTTTCGCCGTGCAAAAACCTTAGTTAAAGATAAACTCGCAAGCCAAGAAACCTTAGACAGTGCAATCGCTGCACGAGATGAGACTTTTGCTAATTTAGAATCAGCAAAGCAGAACTTAAATGAGCTAACAAACGGCTCGCGTGTTGAAGATATTAATAGTGCAAAAGCGCAAGTTCAGGCGGCAGAAGCAGAACTAAAAGTACAGCAAAAATACCTCTCAGATCTGACAGTTAAAGCGATGCGTGCTGGCAGAGTCGATAATTTGCCTTGGCACGTAGGTGAGCGAGTTACTAAAGGCAGCCCAGTCGTTATTATTCAAGCGAACAGCGCACCTTACGCACGCGTGTATATCCCAGAGCCATATCGTGCCAAGCTCAATCAGGGCATGACACTTACGGTTCGTGTCGATGGCATAGATAAAGATATTCAGGGTGAACTGACCTGGATTGCCACAGAGCCGGCGTTCACGCCTTTTTATGCTCTTAATCAGGAAGAGCGTGCACGATTAATGTATCTTGCAGAGGTAACACTACCCGCAAGTGAAAGTAACTTGCCGACAGGCGTACCTGCTCAAGTGATTATGCCATGACTGAATCGGTGATCCAGGCCAAAGGTTTGGTAAAACAATTTGGCGATTTAAAAGCGATTGATAACCTTGATCTAGACATTGAGCAAGGGCAAATTTATGGCTTTTTGGGCCCTAATGGCTGTGGTAAAACGACCGCAATCCGTATGCTTACGGGGCTATTGAAGCCAACCTCTGGTGATATCAATGTGCTTGGCTTGAGTCTGCCAAAAGATGCTGAAAAGCTCAGGACACAACTTGGTTATATGACGCAAAAGTTTTCACTTTATAGCGACTTGACCGTACTTGAAAACCTAAAGTTCATGGCGGCGCTTTACCCGTTTAAAAAGCAGCAAAAACAACAAAGAATTGACGAATTACTCCATACCTATGGCCTTGATCAAAGAGTAGATCAAATGGCCGGAAGTATGAGTGGGGGACAACGGCAGCGCTTAGCATTGGCTGCGGCAGTGATTAATAAACCGAAAATTTTATTTCTTGATGAACCAACATCGGCAGTCGATCCACAAAATCGCCGTGACTTTTGGGAAACACTGTTTGATTTAAGTAATGCCGGTACCACGATATTAGTCACTACTCATTACATGGATGAAGCTGAGCGCTGTCATCGTTTAGCCATTTTAGAATCAGGTATTAAACGCGCGGATGGCTCGCCAAAGCAATTAATGACAGACATGCACGCTCATGTGGTAGAAATAGCAGGGGCGCAAACCAGAGAATTAAAAAAACAGCTCGCAACAATCGACCATGTTATTTCAGCCACTCAGTTAGGTGCACAATTGCGAGTATTAGTGAAAAAAGATATTCAAGATCCCGTTGAGTTCATAAAACAGCAATCATTTTGTCAGGATACATGGCAAGTAAATCGTGTTCGCCCAAGCCTAGAAGACGTGTTTGTCACCTGCACAGGGCAGGGCAGACAATGAATATTATGACTTCATTAAGCCGTATAAAAGCAATTGTAAGCAAAGAATTATTACAATTACGCCGCGATCGAATGACATTTGCGATGGTGGTGATGATCCCTCTTATCCAGCTGATTCTATTTGGCTATGCTATTAACACTAACGTTAAAGATATCCCTGTTGCAGTGGTCGATCATAGCCAAACTGCCCTAAGTCGCATATTAGTACAAACAGTATCTGCAACAAATGTGGTTAAAGTGACGGATTATTACAACAGTATTGAGCAAGCACAAACAGCAATCGCCAGTGCGAAAGTGCGTGCTGTGATGTTTATACCCCATGATGTGGCAAACCGACTTGCTCAGCACCCAACCGTTGGTTTTGGATTGCCTGATGGCAGTAATGAGTCGTTAGTAAGGCCAATTGCGCATTGGTTAGTTGATGGCTCAGATACAATGGTAGCGTCGAGCATAAAATCGCTGCGCAATATGCCGCTTGCAGAGCTGCTCGATAAGCCTGCAAATAGAACTTACCCAACCTTTGAGACAACCTTATTTTATAACCCAGAGCAACGCTCTGCGGTGAATATTGTGCCAGGTTTAGCTGCTGTCATTTTAACCATGACTATGATTATGTTCACCTCTGCTGCAATTGTTAAAGAGCAAGAACGAGGTAATATGGAGCTCTTAATCACCTTACCTTTAAGCTCACTGGAATTGATGATTGGTAAAGTGGTTCCTTATATCTTCATTGGTTTTATTCAGTTATTTATTATTTTAGGCATGGGTAAGCTCTTGTTTCATATTCCTTTTGGAGGTGGTTTAGTCGCATTGGTTGTCGCAACCTTTGCTTTTATATGTGCCAGTTTAGTGCTTGGCTTAGTACTTTCGACCATCGCTAAAAACCAGCTTCAAGCCATGCAAATGACAATTTTCATTCTGTTACCCTCGATTTTATTGTCGGGCTTTGTATTTCCCTATGAAGGCATGCCAAAGGTGGCGCAGTGGCTTGCTGAGAGCTTACCTGCAACTCACTATTTAAGGTTAATCAGAGGAATAGTGTTAAGAGATGTCAATTTAATGAGTATGAGCAGCGATTTACTTTGGCTAACTGCTTTTACGTTTTTTGGTTTAGCGGTTGCCGCTTTCCGGTTTAAGAAAACCCTTGATTAAACTAGGCAATTTTGAACAATTGTGCTTAACTAAAGATAATTTTATCTTTTGTTAAGTAGATTTCAGCGTGCAGCAAATAGTTTGGGGATTGTTATTTTTTGCAGTATTTAATAGTCATGCAAAAACCATTAATCTAGCCCATACAATGAAGCATGAAAACTTCAGTCAGTTGTTCGGTAAGCTTGCAGAGCAAAGTGGTTTAACAATTCACTCGGTTTTTGTTGATCAAAAAGCGTTAAAAGTGCGCTTGGTGCAAAATGCACATACTTCTAATATGACTGATGTTATTATTGTACCCGCAGATCACCTAGGGCTTAGTGAGTATGCTAACTTTAGTGAGATCCCAGCTTCTTTAATCGCCCAGACAACAGATAAACGAACTTTAGACACAGCAAGGGTGTCAGGAAAGCTAATCGGCATTCCTATAATACAAGGTAACCACCTGCTACTTTTTTATAACTCTAAATTTATAAAATCCCCTGTTACCGATTGGCAAGATATTGAAAAATTGAAACCTACATTACCAAGCCACGTAAAATTAATAACGTGGAGCTTCATGGAAATGTATTGGTTTATTCCATTTTTAAGTGCTTTTGAAGGTAATTTGATAGCTGACGGCCAAGCTCAACTTAACACACCTTCTATGCATGATGCGCTACGTTTTGTTTGGGGTTTAAATGCGCGAGACATTGTTGATAGTCAGTGTGACTATGCGTGTTCTCATCAAGCATTTCAGCAACAAAAAGCCGCGTTTATTGTTAACGGAGCATGGGCACTCAACACTTATCAGCAAGCACTTGGTGAAAATCTGTCAGTGCAACCTTTGCCTTCTCTCAATGGGCGAGTGATGCAACCTTACTATTCAACCTTTGTTCTTGCCTTTCCAAACGATAGCCTTAATGGCCCAAATAAAGATAATTTACGTAAGTTTGCCAAGTTGGCTCAAGAAGCATCTTTTCAGCGCTTAATCTGGCAGGAAATTAGTGATATACCTGTAAATATAGAGGTGTTAGAGCATCTTAAAAACGAACAAGGGACTGTATTTGGCACGCTAGTTGATGCTTTAAAAGAAACAAAGCCTATGCCCTCAACGGCAACCATGATAATTGTTTGGGAGGTGCTTAATAAAGGTTTTTCACGTTTTGGCAGCGGAGCGTTAACAGCTGAACAAACGGGGCAATTTATGCAAGGCCTTGCTGAACGTTCAATTGCAAATGATGGGGTGCAATGAAAAACCCTCGTTTTAGTCGGGCACTGTTTTTTAGTGTGTTACTACTTGTTATCACCCCATTACTCATACTTGCTGCTTTGATGATAGGGCGTTTCTATTTAAATTCAATCGAGCAAGCAAACACCAGTTTGCAATGGCAAGCAAGAAATAACGCAGCAAGTTTAGAGCAATTATTTTTTAAACTTGAAAAGAATAGCCAAGTACTTAGCAATACAAAGGCAATTGCGGAATTACCTGACAAAGTAGTTTATTCACAGTTTGCACTCATGCAGTTACAGGAGTTTGTTAATACTAACCCGCAAATAAGTGCTGCGATTGTGATAGATAATCAAGGCTTTATAGTCGAAGGTTACCCAATAACATCGCTAACACTTAATTATTCACTGACCAAACAAATTTTAGAAAACAGCCAAATTCTAGATAATCAAAACACGATTCAAGTTTTGGATAACATACATCTTAATGAACTTTTTACTCAACAAGACACAAAGCATAGTGCCTTGTTAGCGATTACTTCAACACTGTTAAATGAGCAAGATTCACTCAGTGAGCCAATTAAAAAAACAGGTGTCTTAGTATCATTTATTCCTTTGTCAGAGGCCGTTAAGTGGCTTGCAAAACATAATGAACAACCTATTTATCAAACGGGTAAGCAAGTTCAGTTGAAGGTAAAAGAGCAAGTCTTATATAGCTTAGGAAATGCTTTAGATAAAGCTCAATTGTCATCAGAAGCGACTATTAATCGTGTGATATTTGACAATGCCTTGAGCCCTTTACTTTTTAAGATAAATGAAACAGAGTCAGCCTATACAACCGCGGTCAAACAAACCGCTGTGATGGCAGCAGGGTTGATAATTACGCTGTTTATAATCTCATTTCTGCTAGTTCGTTGGTTAACTCTGCGACTGCATAATCCATTAAATCGCATTGCAGCAATAAGTCGGGAGTTTGCATTAGGGAATTACAAACAAGTTCAAAATAATTTTCACTATCAAGAGTTTAAAGATATTGCAGATTCCCTCAATAGTATGGCCGAAACTATTGATATACAAATTACGTCATTGCAGTTAGAGAAAATTAGGGCAGAGCACTCAGAGCAAGTTAAAAGTCAGTTTTTGGCAAACATGAGCCATGAAATTAGAACGCCAATGAATGGGATTGTAGGGTTTTTGCAGTTACTAAATAAAAGTGAGTTAAACCAAGATCAAACTGACTTTGTTAGGCAAATTAATAATTGCAGTGATGTTTTACTAACCGTTATTAATGACATTCTAGATTTCTCGAAAATTGAAGCCAATAAAATTGAGCTTGAGCACCGCCAATGTGATTTAGTCGCTCTGTGCAATGATCTTATTTTATTGTTTAAACCGAGTTGTGATGCTAAAGGGATCGTATGCCGGCTTGATGTCGATAAACTTGAAACTTTAACCGTTGAGTGTGATGAGATACGTGTTAAACAAGTGCTGATCAACTTACTCTCCAATGCAGTAAAATTCACAAAGCAAGGAGAAATCACTTTATCACTTAATGTGGTTCACCAAAGCAATGAAAAAACAAGGGTTGAATTTGCTGTAAAAGACACCGGCATAGGTATTGCTGAAGATAAAATTAACGCGTTATTTAACCCCTTTGTTCAAGCTCAGAGCAATATAACCAGAGAATATGGCGGCACTGGCCTTGGGCTGGCCATAAGTAAAGGTTTAATCGATTTAATGGAAGGGAAAATAAACATTAATAGTGAGCTTGGTAAGGGCACTATTTTTACAATTCAAGTCGATTTTGAAACAGTTTTAGAAGACCTTAATATACAGCAAGTTGAGCAAAAGGCTGATAGGTCAAGGAACGATTTTTCTGTGGTAGAACAGCCACTCCTAATTGCAGAAGATAACCCTATTAACCAAATTGTGATTACAAAATATTTAGCACAATTAGGGCTTAAATATGAACTTGCGGATAACGGACAAGTAGCGTGCGATAAAGCATCAAATAAAGAGTACGCTTTAATCCTAATGGATATTCAAATGCCTGTAATGGATGGTTTAACAGCCAGCAAGATTTTGCTAAATAAAAAGGGTTTTAATACACCTATTATTGCTGTCAGCGCGAACGCAATGAAAGAGGATATAAATAAAAGCATTGCGATGGGGATCAGTGACCATATTGCTAAACCAATTAACTTTGAGGAATTGGAGCTAGCATTAGCAAAATGGCTATTTCAGCAAAATTAACAGCAGAAATAGCCATTACAATTAGAATGCGTTATTGTCTTTTTTCTGAATAAGCTCAATTGCATAGCCATCAGGGTCTTTAACAAAAGCAATTTCAGTTGTGCCGCCTTTTACAGGGCCTGGCTCACGGCTAACATTACCGCCAGCAGCTTTAATGTCGTCGCATGCTTTATAAATGTCATCAAACTCGATAGCAATATGGCCATATGCATTACCTAGATCATAGCTGTCAGTATCCCAGTTATAAGTAAGCTCAAGCACAGTTGCATCTTTTTCGTCACCATAACCGACAAAAGCAAGGGTGTAGCGGTACTCTTCATTGTCTGCACGGCGCAGTTCTTTCATACCTAATACCTGCGTATAAAATTCAATTGATTTGTCTAAATCAGCAACGCGAAGCATTGTGTGTAATAAGCGCATTTTAAGCATCCTCTTTCTTGTCTTTAAATTCGCACAATTCTAATAACGCAGTAAGGCTGCGTATTAAAACTCTTAAAAATGGATTATAAGTTATTTTGATTGCTTACACAGTAGCATTGAGATAAAGCGTAGAGTCCACGCTGTTAAATTAATAACGATGCTTTTGCTATGGCTAGGGGAAATGTTATGCAGCAATAAATAGGGGAGCTGCATAACACTGGGGTATTGAAGTATAAGCTTAGGTCTTCACTTTACCTTTAAGCACATAAATTTCGCCATCAAAGCTCCCTTGAATTGTCAGACCTTGTCCCGCTAACTCTTTAAGGTATTCGATATGTTCATTAGTGATATGCTGCCCTGGTACTAAAAGTGGGATACCGGGAGGGTAAGGCGTCACTAATCCGGCACAAATGCGGTTGTTACTTTTACTAATAGGCACAGATTCGCGTTCGCCATAAAACGCATCACTTGGAATACAGGCCAAGTCTATAGCAGGCAGATTCTCTGGTAAGCGAGCGCGTCTCATTGAGGTGGCGAGTTTTACTTTACCGCTATCGAGTTTCTTCAGCGCGTTGTAAAGACGAATGATCTTTGAGCGTGTACCGCCAAGAGTCAGTAAAACTAAGATAGTGCTGTGCGTGTACTTTTCTATTTCAAGGCCTATTTCATCTAACAGGAATTTATGAATATCTTTTAGTGAATAAGGTAACTCACTAATATCAATGAGAATTTTCAGTGGGTCATGACCCATGTTATCGCCACTAAAATGTGGGAATATATCCATGAAATCTTGCTTATCGAGCACTTTTATATGTTTTAGTGAAGCCATTTGCTGCTTAAATTCTGCAACGTGATTCAGCAGGGCATTCAGTAATTTATAACCTTCCATCTCTAATTGTTTTTGGCATACATCCAGCGAGGCAATGAGTTGATATTTTGGAGAGGTGCTGGCGTAAATACTGTAGATCTCACGGAAAAAATCGGCATCGAAATCAGGGTCGTTAACATGAATATAAGACGCCTGAGAGAACGCAGAAACCACTTTATGTGCCGAATGGGTAACATAATCTGCACCCGCATTAATAGCCGAGTAGTGGCGTAAACTTGGATGGAAAAGCGAGTAAGCAAACCACGCTTCGTCGATAAACACTTTAATACCGTGCTGATGAGCAAATTCAACCACTTGTTTTAAATCGCTAAGTAGGCCATCGTAGGTACAGCCAGTTAAAACCAATAATTTAGCATCGGTGTTTTGTTCAATCGCTTGTTTGATGTCGGCCAATGAAGGGGGCGCGAAAATACCATATTTAGGATTTAAAATACTCGACAAATAGATAGGTAAACTAGCCGATTGCAAAATGCCATAGTGTACTGATTTATGGCAGTTTCGGTCGATAATCACCTTATCGCCTTTACGCAGCAAAGTTTGCAAAATAATCTTATTTGAAGTGGATGAGCCGTTAGTAACAAAGTACGTATGTTTTACTTCAAAAGTCGCCGCTGCTGATTCTTGAGAGCGGCCTATTGTATTGGTGCTGTCTGATAATGAACCGAGCGAATCCACAGAAACTGATAGGTCGCCAACAAATACATTACGACCATAAAACTGATAAAAGTCTTTAATATACGGAGAGTTTCTAAAGCTAGCGCCGCCACTGTGACCAGGAGTGTGCCATGAATCGTTCGATTCACCGACATAACGACGGTAAGCGGTCCAAAATGGAGTTTCTGAACGGTCATCAAAGTCATTGATCATATAGCCCAAGATTGCTTCAGGGTCTGAAATGACCTCGTCTTTAAAAAAGAAAGATTCAATTTCTTCTGACTCGTTGACTATCTCCAAGCCTTTCGTATCGTCACCGATAACATAGACAGGCAGCTCAAGGCGTATGCCTTTTAATTGCTCGATAAAGCGACTATAGGTGCGCTCGCCATTGTTCAGTACATCCCAACTAAGTACTACAGCTTGAATATCGCCATCTTCCTCTACACATTTCAACGCTTGCTTGAGCTCAGTGCATTCAATAATGTCGATATCTACATCATTACGCTCAAAATTAGGGATTGTTTTTGCTAGGTTCGTTGAAAGCTCTTGCAAGGTGGCAGGATCTTGCTCAATTAACAAGATACGAAGTAAAGGTAACATAGCAACTCTCATAAAAATTTCACATTACTCAACAGCATAACGAAAGGATTGGAGCTTGTGAAATTAATACTTTGATATTTTTTGTTCCGATACAGATTGTGCTTTTTTGCTAGGGCAATGTTTTACAAAGTGACCCTTTAAAAAGCGTTATAAGAATCTACAACTATACTTATAGGCTTTTTCTACGTGTTAGTCGCAGACAGTTGAAATTACATGTTCTTGCTGTAAAAGTAATTGCTTAAGTAAAAGATTAATAAAGCACTGAGTGAATAAAGGGCATTTACTCTGCTAAATAGTAGGATGACTTCCTACTCGAAAAAATGCTCATGTAAAGAGTGAGTGTAAAAGCCACTCAAGCCATGTACAGATAAAAATAAAGATAAGCCTGCGAAGGAGAATAAAACATGGCGAATTTTGCCAATTTTAAAACCGTAGTCATCTCTATATTGTTTGCGTTTTGTACAAACGCGGTTATTGCAGATGAAATATCAAAATTAAACAACAATCAGAAGTCGACACCCAAAGCGACTGAATTCGTTACCCAGCATAAAGGCACCTTTAATGGTACAAAGCTGAAATACAAAGCTGTAGCCGGTGAAACTTATTTATTAAACAAAAACGAAGAGCCTACTGCAGCTATCTTTTCATTTGATTACATTGCCGCAGACGACAACAAGAACAGACCGATTACATTTATTTGGAATGGTGGCCCAGGCTCATCGTCTAATTGGTTACATATGGGCGCATATGGACCTAAACGAGTCGTGGTACCAAGTGATGCAACGGATCCTCGGTTGGCTCCTTACGAATTAAAAGATGCGTCAGAGACGATACTTGATGTGACTGATATGGTGTTTGTGGACCCTGTTGGTACAGGTTACTCGCGCGCATTAGGTGACACTGAAAGCAAAGCTTTTTGGGGCTTAAATCAAGATGCAGCCTCTATTGCTGATTTCATTGCCCAGTGGTTAACAAAAGAAAACCGCTGGAATGCGCCAATATTTTTATTGGGAGAGAGCTATGGTACAACTCGAGCAGCAGCGGTTTCTAAAGTACTGATGGATAAACACCTGATTAATGTAAATGGCATTATTTTTGTGTCACAAGCTTTAGACTATCAAGGTTCAAGCCCTTATGTAGACGACAACATCATATCTTACATCACGTACATACCCACACTTGCTGCAACTGCTTGGTATCATAAAAAAGTAGACACATCCGGAGATTTTGAAGCTTTTATTGATGCGAGCCGACAATTTGCTGTTGATGAATTATTACCAGCCTTATTTAAGGGGAATGCGCTTAGTACCACTGACAGAACGCGAATAGTTGACGGTCTTCACCGTTATACAGGGTTAAGCAAACAATATATTGAGCAGGTTGATTTACGCATTAACGCCTTTAGATTCGCTAAAGAGTTATTGCGTGATGAGGGAGTCGCCATCGGCTTTCTTGATGGACGTTATAAGCTTGATGAACGAGACGATTTAACCGCGGCTCCTAAGCAAGATGCGTCAAAAGTGATAGGGCCAGCATATAAAGCGGCACTGATGAAATACATGCGCACAGATTTAAACATACAGTGGAAAAGAAAATACTTAAACCCAGGCGATCCTGAGTTATCAGATAACTGGCGCTGGCGTACTGCTCCTGATGGACAAGGATGGGAGCCAAGATACGTCAACACAGCGCCAGATTTATCTTATGTGCTTCGCAGCAATCCACAAATGAAAGTGATGGTTGCCTCAGGGTATTACGATATTGTCACGCCATTTTTTGATGCAGAATACACCTTGAACAGACACGGTATATACGCTGATAAAATTGACTATCACTATTATCACGGCGGTCACATGATGTATGTTCACGAACCAGCAAGAGTATCGCTGTTAAATGATACGCGAGAGTTTATTAAAAAGCAGGTGAGCCAAAACCCACGATAATGGCTAGGCACATTGTGCCAAGTCTTGTGTTTGGCACAATGTGCAAAATGAGCTTATGGAGTGATCGAAAAGGTTAAGAATGTTACACATATAGCGCCTAAAAACGATTAACCATTGGTGCTCACCGACCATATTTGTTGTCAATGTTTGCCAATATCTGCCATAATTAATGACTGTAAATATATAGGAATTAACTATGGCAACTTTAAATATCTCTATTCCAGATGAAATGCGCTCATGGATTGATGCCCAAGTTGAGTCAGGTCGATTCTCAAATGCAAGTGATTATATCCGCGATTTGATCCGCCATAATCAGAGTGAAAAAGATGCTATTAAAATGGCATTAGTAGAGGGTGAACTAAGTGGTGAGAGTAAGTTAACGGTTTTAGATATTATATCCAAATCTAAAAACAAAACTTAAAGCGAATGGCTAAATATACTCTATCTAATAAAGCTCAGCATGACTTGGAGCGTATTTTTCAGTACACCGAAATTGAATTTGGTGTTTCTCAAGCAGAAAACTATTTGCTCGGAATTCATGAAACGCTAATGGCTTTGTCTACTGAGCCGAGCCTTGCTCAAGATGTTAGCGATATCAACCCCGGATATTCTCGGTATATATTTCGAAAGCACTACATCTTTTTTAAAAAAAGAGCCAACGATATTTTCATTGTGAGAATTCTGCATCATCAAATGAAGGTTCAACTACACCTAACTAGCTAATGCAGGTCCGCAATAATACTTAATTATTCCATTTTCTCTTTAAACTCACACAAGTCTTCAATAATACAGCTGCCACATTTAGGTTTACGAGCAGTACACACATAGCGACCATGAAGAATTAACCAGTGGTGCACATCGACTTTAAATTCTTTAGGTACCACTTTTTCTAGCTTTTGTTCTACAGCAACTACATCTTTACCCATGGCGAATTTTGTGCGATTTGATACGCGAAAAATATGAGTGTCGACTGCAATTGTCGGCCAGCCAAAGGCCGTATTTAATACGACATTCGCTGTTTTTCTACCCACACCAGGGAGGGCTTCAAGGGCTTCACGGTTTTCGGGCACTTCTGAGTTATGCTTATTAACCAGAATCTCACACATTTTATAAACGTTGTTGGCTTTTGAGTTAAATAAACCAATCGTTTTAATGTAGTCACGTAGGGCTTCAAGGCCTAAATCTAAAATCGCTTGTGGCGTATTAGCAACAGGAAACAGTTTGCGTGTAGCTTTATTAACACCTACATCCGTTGCTTGTGCTGATAAGGTTACAGCAACCAATAACTCAAATGGGCTTGAGTATTCAAGCTCTGTTTCTGGGTGCGGATTTTGCTCACGAAGACGAGATAAGATCTCATAACGTTTTTCTTTATTCATGGTGAGTGTAAAGCACGCAGTGACGGTGCGTGCTCTCCTTTAGGTTAAACTCGTTACCCGGGCACGAGGGCCTTTTTCTACTTCTGGAGTAACTACTTGCTTTGATTTTATTTGGTTATCAATCACATTCTTTGCAGCAATTAACAAACCAAGACCTAAAAAGGCACCTGGGGGTAAAATTGCCAATAAAAATTGATTGTCGAAACTAAACACTTCAATACGCAGTGCTTGTGCCCATGGGCCGAGCAACAAATCAGCACCATCAAAAAGGGTGCCTTGGCCAATTAACTCTCTTATAGCGCCCAGCACAACAAGTACTAGCATAAAGCCTAAGCCCATCATTAAGCCGTCAAAGGCTGAAAGGGGGACTGTATTTTTTGACGCAAATGCTTCAGCGCGACCTATAATTGCGCAGTTGGTCACAATAAGTGGAATAAAAATACCAAGAGATTGATAAAGCCCAAATGTATAGGCATTCATCATCAGCTGCACTATCGTTACAAAGCCTGCGATGATCATCACAAAAACAGGAATACGGATATCTTTAGGCACCCAGTTGCGCACAATCGATACAGTTACATTAGAACCAACAAGTACTAATAAAGTCGCTAAACCAAGACCTAAAGCATTTGTTATTGTAGAAGTCACTGCTAGCAGAGGGCACAAGCCTAATAACTGCACAAGGGCGGGGTTATTAGTCCACATCCCATCTTTAAATAAGGTTTTTACTTGGCTCATTCCTGACCTCCTTGGCAAGCATTAGCTGCTGCAAATAGGTTATCAAATTCAGCTTGTGCAAATAGCACTGCTTCTTTTACTGAGCCGACTACAGCGCGTGGCGTAATCGTTGCTCCGGTGAATTGATCAAACTGGCCGCCATCTTTTTTAACAGCCCAACGATTGTCATCTTCACCTAATACAGTCTGACCTTTGAATAAGGTGATCCAGTCAGATTTTTTTACTTCGACCTTGTCGCCAAGCCCAGGTGTTTCTTCGTGTTTTGTTACACGAACTCCAGCAATTTCACCATTAGCAAAAACGGCTGTTAGCAAGTTAATATCGCCACTATAACCGCTTGGCGTAACATGGCGCATTACAAGAGCGTATGGTTTATCGCTTTTATAAGCTCGATAAATAATTTGTTCGGGTCTGGGCCCTAAACGTTCATCTGTAATAATGACACAATCTTTATACAGCTGATTATCGTAATGGTGAGCGTCAAGCACTTGCTGTAGTTGCTCGGCGAGCTGCTTCTTTTCTTGGTCACTTATACGCTGGGCCGTTAGGTTATGAGTGAGCGCTACAGCTCCTGTAGTAAGTAGTGCAAAAGCGGTTAAGATACCACCGTTTTTAGTCATTGAGGAAAGGATCATTATTTCACTCCATGGCCGTAAGTGCGTGGTTGTGTGTAGTAGTCAATTAATGGTACTGCCATGTTTAGCAGAAGCACACTAAAAGCGACAGCATCAGGGTAACCACCAAATGTGCGAATTAAGTAAACAAGTAGACCAATTAAGGCACCATAAATTAAGCGGCCTTTATTTGTGGTTGATGCTGACACAGGATCGGTCGCGATGAAAAACGCCCCTAGCATTGTGGCACCACTGAATAAGTGAAATACCACGCCAGGCTCTGTCCCAGGTGATGCTATGTAGCCAATAGCACTACATATAGCTAAAGCACCGAGAAAGCTTACAGGAATATGCCAATTAATGATTTTAGCTTTTAATAAATAAAGACCACCGATTAAAAAGCCTAGGTTAACCCAGCCCCAACCAAGACCAAACCAGTCATTAAAAAGGGGTTTGCTCATGCTCTCAGCCACCGTTAGGTGATGGGCTACATCTGTTTTAACGGTATCAAGCGGCGTTGCCATCGTTATGCCATCAATGGATACACGAAGTTGATCTACGCTAAATCCAGCGCTAGTAAAACCATTGAAAATAACAGACAGCTGTTGTGAAAAGCTAATAGGCGATGCAAGTAAATCACTTACAGGTAACCAACTGGTCATTTGCACCGGAAACGATACAAGTAGTAATACATAAGCGGCCATTGCTGGGTTAAATAGGTTGAAACCAAGTCCACCATAAAGCTGTTTTACAATAACAATTGCAAACAAACAGCCAATTACGATAATCCACCAAGGTGCTAAAGGCGGAATGCTCAATGCTAGCAATACTGCAGTTAGCCATGCACTGCCGTCGCTAAGAGTTGGCCACACCTTTCGCTTACGTAGCAATAAAACTGCCGCTTCACATACACTAACCGTGATTAAAGCGAGTGCAAGCTGGATTAAAACCGCGGTGCCAAAAAAGTAAACTTGCGCGATTAAGCCAGGAATACACGCAGCAATCACGGTGATCATTAAACGGCTTAATGATTTATGACTATGATTATGCGGCGAACTCGCCATGGTTAGTTTCATGACTTATCGTTTCCTTCTTGTTGTAACTTTTTTGCTTTTGCACGAGCGATAGCACGAGCAACAGCGGCTTTCTTTTTATCTTCTTTTGATTCAGGTGCGTTTGATACTTGCTCTACATCCGAGTCTGCTGGTTTTATTTCAGTATCAACAGAATTGGCTGAAATATCACTTTGCGTTTGCTCTGTAGCGGCTTTTTTTGCTTTAGCACGAGCGATAGCAGCAGCGACAGCGGCTTTTTTCTTATCTTCGCTAGATTCATTTGTATCAGGTTGAGGTTTTGAATCAACCTCAACGTGTGAATCATCACTCTGCGCTTGCCCTTTAGCGGCTTTCTTTGCTTTAGCACGAGCAATGGCTGCAGCGACAGCGGCTTTTTTATCATCGACTGGTGCGCTATCTTCTTCAGCATCGTCTTGATTTTCAGCAGCTTGCGCCGCTTTTTTCGCTTTAGCACGAGCAATGGCTGCAGCAACAGCCGCTTTTTTGTCATCAACTGGTGCGCTATCTTCTTCAGCATCATCTTGATTTTCAGCAGCTTGCGCGGCTTTTTTCGCTTTAGCACGGGCAATGGCTGCAGCGACAGCCGCTTTTTTGTCATCGACAGGTGCACTATCTTCTTCAGCGTCACCTTTATTTTCAGCAGCTTGCGCGGCTTTTTTTGCTTTGGCACGGGCAATGGCGGCAGCGACAGCCGCTTTTTTATCATCTTTAGGTGCAGCGTCTGCTGCCTCTACGTGATCTTCAGCAGCTTGTGCGGCTTTTTTCGCTTTGGCACGAGCAATGGCGGCAGCGACAGCAGACTTTTTATCATCTTTATCACGGTTTTCTTCACCTTGCTCTAAAGCTTTTTGCTCTTTGTATTTACGTGCTTGTTCTTTGCGTGCTGCACGCTCTTTAGCGACCTCTGAATTATCAGGTTCAAGCTCCGCATCTGGGCTTTGCTTTTTCGCTTTGGCGCGAGCTATAGCCGCTGCCACAGCTGATTTACTCTCTTTAGCATCAGATTTGCTCTTCACACGTGCAAGCGCATCGGCCACTTTTTGTTTTTCGCCATCTGATTTTGCAGCGGGTTTACGTTTGTGACGGTTTTGGCGCTCTTCTTGCTCACGCTCTAAACGTTCTTTACGTGCTTCAAAACGCTCTTTGGCACGTTCAGCCTTAATTTGCTCAGCTTGTTGCTCTTTAATTTCAGCCTTAGCAACACGGTAATATTGGACCAATGGAATTTCGCTTGGGCATACATAAGCACAGGCACCACATTCAATACAGTCGAACAAGTTGTGCTCATTTAGCTTGTCGTACTCTTTTGACTTAGCAAACCATTGTAATTGCTGCGGTAATAAAGAGGCAGGGCATGCGTCTGCGCAGGCACTACAGCGAATACAGGCTTTTTCGTCGCCAGGTTCAGCCAACTCTTGATGATCAGGTGCTAAAATACAGTTGGTGGTTTTTACTATGCCAATACGCACGGTTGGTAAAGTAAAGCCCATCATCGGGCCACCCATGACAACACGTTGTTGTGGAACTGGAGAGAAACCTTGGCAATCCAATAAGTGCTTAATTTCAGTGCCCAGTAAAGCCCACACATTACCTGGTTTATGGATTGTATTACCCGTGACTGTGACAACTCGCTCAATCAATGGTTTGCCTTCAAACACCGCTTGATTAATAGCAAAGAGA
This sequence comes from Pseudoalteromonas sp. CF6-2, assembly GCF_021729425.1. Classification (NCBI taxonomy): domain Bacteria; kingdom Pseudomonadati; phylum Pseudomonadota; class Gammaproteobacteria; order Alteromonadales; family Pseudoalteromonadaceae; genus Pseudoalteromonas; species Pseudoalteromonas sp. CF6-2. Next base: position 2,237,868 of record NZ_CP091442.1, on the reverse strand, counting down.
GTACCGACATTTTGTACCAGCATACCAATATCTGCTGGAATACTGCCATTTGGCACTTCTTTACCTGTCAGTAACTTTATTAGTTGCTTTTCGCCACCTGACGGATAAACCGTTGGCACTGTTTGCACTATAATATTGTGATTGTGCTGAGCTGCCTTTTTCATAGCAGCAATGGCTTCTGGCTTATTATCTTCAATGCCAATAATTGTTAGCTTAGGGCTTAATAATTGCTGCATTAGCTCAATACCCGCAACAATACCATCCGCATGCTCTCGCATTAACATATCATCGGCCGTGATATAAGGCTCACATTCAACGGCATTAACAATTAAAAAATTGATGTCTTTGCGGCTGTCCGCTTTTACATAGGTTGGAAAGCCAGCTCCGCCCATACCAGCGATACCACTTTGATGAATAATATCGACGAGTTCATCATGAGAGAGAGCGGCAGCATCACTAATGGGTTTCAGTTCACACCAATTATCCAGCCCATCAGGTTCAATAACGACGCTGAGTTCAGGCAAAGCTGAGGGATGCGCTGATGGCATAGGGGATATTTCACAAATGATACCTGAGGTAGGCGCATGCACTGGTACAGACCAGTTACCACTTGGTTTTGTTAATGCTTGGCCTTTAAGGACCTGCTGGCCTTTTTCGACAATCAGTTTGCCGTTTGCGCCAATATGCTGTTTTAGTGATACGACCAACTTTTGAGGAAGCGGCAAACGTTGGATTGACTGAGTTGTTGATACGTGTTTTTGACCAGGTGGATGAATCCCACCAGGAAATGGCCACACTTTACCTTGTTTAATTTGTTCGATTAACGTTTCCATTTGTGCTCCTAATCTACTTGAGTCACAGGAATTGCGTTTAATTGCCATTTCCATGTTTGCTTTGTTTCTTTAATTGGCAGCATATCTATACAATCTACAGGGCAAGGTTCTACACATAAATCACAGCCAGTACACTCATCAATAAGCACGGTATGCATTTGACGAGTTGCACCCACAATGGCGTCGACAGGGCAGGCTTGAATACACTTGGTACAGCCAATACACTCATCTTCACGAATATAGGCAACCGTTTTAATAGGGTCTGCTTGTTCGCCACCTGCAAGGGGCTTGGCTTCAACCCCCATTAAATCGGCAAGTTTCTTTACTGTGGCTTCGCCGCCTGGCGGACATTTATTTATTTCATCCCCGTTGGCAATTGCTTCAGCATAAGGGCGACAACCAGGGTAACCACATTGGCCACACTGGGTTTGCGGTAAAATAGTATCTATTTGATCGACAATAGGATTGCTTTCAACACGAAAACGTATCGCGGCAAAGCCTAAAATTAAACCAAAGACGAGCGCTAATGAACCAAGCGCTATTAAGGCATAAAACAAGGTCATATTAAAACTTCACTAATCCTGTAAAACCCATAAACGCCATTGACATAAGGCCTGCTGTTATCATTGCGATTGATGCGCCTTTAAATGGAGTAGGGACGTCAGCTGCCGCTAAACGTTCACGCAGTGCGGCAAAAAGAATTAACACCATAGAGAAACCAACTGCTGCGCCAAAACCATATACCGCAGATTGCAAGAATGAGTGATCTTCTTTGATGTTGAGTAATGCAACCCCTAGTACAGCGCAGTTAGTGGTGATTAAAGGTAGAAATATACCTAGCAGGCGATACAAGGTTGGGCTTGTTTTTCGTACGACCATTTCAGTAAATTGCACCACTACAGCGATGACCAAAATAAAGCTCATAGTACGTAAAAATTCAATATCAAGAGGAATCAAAATATATTGATTCACTAAATAGCTTGTTACAGAGGCAAGAGTAAGCACAAAGGTTGTCGCCAAGGACATACCAATTGCGGTATCCAATTTACCCGATACACCCATAAACGGGCATAAACCTAAAAATTGAACTAATACAAAGTTGTTGACTAGCACGGTGCCAATCAATAACAGGACATACTCTGTCATGCGTGCCTCACAAGAATAAAAACCCCTCCATTATCCTTTTTTCTTGGGGTCGACACAACACATGAGAGACGAATAGCTAAAATAAGCAGGGGAGTTGGGTATGAAAGTGTTAGATTGATGTTAAAGACCTGATAAATAGTAGGTTTATTAGGCCTTTTAAGATGAGTTAGATGTCTTTTGGCTTCTCGATATAGTAGCCTTGAACGCCATCTAAACACAGTGTTTCGATAATATGTTTCTCTTCTTGGCTTTCTACACCTTCAGCAAACACACTCACCCCAATGCGGTGTGCGAGGTCAACCATTAAGCGCATGAAATATTGATTATTTTTATCTTCTTCTAAGCCTCGCGTGTAGCTTGCATCCATTTTAATAAAGTCAGGTTTGAGGTCCCTAAAGAATTTAAATGAGGTTAAACCCACACCAAAGCGTTCTACCGTTATACGTGCACCGACACGATGAACCATATCAATAAAGCGTTTACTTGCTTTGATATTTTGCTGTAAGCCGAACTCACTGACCTCAAAAATAAGTTTTGATGCGATATTACTGTCTTTTAACAGCCGACGTTCTAACCAGATCACAAATTGATCATTATGTGCGCTTGATGCTGTAACATTTATACCAAAGAATTTTTGTGAAAAGTTGCGAGTTTTCACTTTTTCTAAGGTGGTGTCGATGATTAACCGATCAATCTCCATTGCCATATCAAGCTTTTCTGCCATAGCAAGGAAAGAAGCGGTCGGGAGCATCTGATTTTCAGCTGTTTTAAAACGCACTTGAATCTCTGCATAGGCTTTCACGCTTTTGCCGATCGGCATAATATTTTGCATCACCAAATGAACGCGTTTCGATTCTATAACTTCGTTAATAACTTTTCGCCAGTTTTGATTTCCAAATCCTGCGCTCACGTTATTAACTAGGTCTGTTTCTCGTTGCACATGCCATGCATTTGTTTGTTTAGATTGAGCCATGCTCATCGCATTATCAACAATTGATAATAGCTCACCAAGCGGTTTACCTTTCTCATAACCGACAATGCCGGTATTGGCGACAGAGCTAAGTTCTTGGTTTTGTTGGTATTGAGTAAACCGAGACTGTAGGTTATCACCAAAACGCTCTGCTTCTTTAAGTGGTGTATTAGGTAACACAACGGCAAAGTCAGAGCTATTTAAACGAAACACTTGGCTGTTAGTGTAAGTGCCGCTTATATGCTTAATAATATCGGCAACCCCCTTAACGTACTCATCTCCTTTTTGATAACCACGAGATTGGTTTATTGCCTGTAGTTCACTACACCTGATCATGGCTAGAGAGCCAAATGTACTCTTTTCAGCATTTTCAATGTGTCTTTCATAGTATTCAACGAACATATTTCGGTTGCCTAAATTTGTTACTACATCTTTATAGGCTTCTTTTTTGATACTCATCGCATTTCTTTGAATATCGTCATGTTTCGTTTGTAAAAAGTGCGAAAGACGATTGAAAGAGGGGATTAAATCTTTACTGAGCTTTTTCAATCGCGATGTGTCCATTGCGTTTTCAAGGTCGCCGTCAACTTGGTTTTGATTAATGTAGATATCAATAATATCGGCAATAGTGGTGCTTATCTTCCGGTTGAGGCGCTGGAACATGCTTTTCATATAGAAGATAGGGAGTATTGCAATTAAACCCGAAAATAAAATAATGATAAATAAGGACTGTTGCAGTAATTCAGCAAGGTGGTTTACATTTATAGTAAATTCAACTTTGATATCTGAGGTCGGGTTTACAGCAAATTGTGGACGAATAGAATTAAATGTGCTGTTTACAATACCGGCAAACAATGGCAAAGGCTCTGAGTTTCTCACTGCAAATACTTCATTACCATCTGTGTCTCGTAAAACGAATTTTGAGAAGGTTGCGCCATCTGTTAGAGCGCGTTTAATTTTTTCAGGAGCTAGTTCTTCAGCAGTTAAACTATTTATATATGTATTTACTGTAAGTTGTGCTTTTTTTTGGGCATCACTTACTGCGTTGTCAAAGCTTAAGGCAATAAAAGAGCCGCCCAGCAGTGTAAAAAGCAGCCAAGAGATCAATTGTACAAATATAAGTTTTTTAAAACCAGCCATGTTTTCTTATCTTTTAAGAGCCTAAAGGAAGGAATCAATTCCCTGATTGATTTCTTTAAGTACAGTTTATTCTAATTTTATAAGAAATAAAGAGTTAAGCAAAGATAGAGTAGAATATAAGTATTGGAAAGTCTAATACATTTGTTGAGTAAGAATAGGGGAGATAAAGACACTTTTTGAAAAAATTGGCTCCCCCTCCCCGACTCGAACGGGGGACCTGCGGATTAACAGTCCGTCGCTCTAACCAACTGAGCTAAGGGGGAACAATCTTATTGATAAACTTGGCTCCCCCTCCCCGACTCGAACGGGGGACCTGCGGATTAACAGTCCGTCGCTCTAACCAACTGAGCTAAGGGGGAACAATCATATTCATAAACTTGGCTCCCCCTCCCCGACTCGAACGGGGGACCTGCGGATTAACAGTCCGTCGCTCTAACCAACTGAGCTAAGGGGGAAACGTTTATAAACTTGGCTCCCCCTCCCCGACTCGAACGGGGGACCTGCGGATTAACAGTCCGTCGCTCTAACCAACTGAGCTAAGGGGGAAGCGTCATGCCTTTCAACGGGGCGAAATATTAATGACAGCTTTGCAAAGTGTCAACATAAAAACTTCATAAATTCAAAAAAGAAGGCTATTCGATGTTTTTATGTTCGATCTGAGCAAAATCTAACTGAAAATGGCAGCGTATTTACTATGAAATACCTGTATTCGTCTTTCTAAGTTGAATTTTTTGCTTGAATTTTATAGCTAAGTTGATGTTTCAAAATTGCGAAAAGTATTCGTTGTATAGATTTTCATCTTCTAAGAGAGAAAACCATCATTTATCTAAGATTTTATAACCATGCGACAAATTCAATCTAATCGATGCCTTTATCAGGCTAGAGTGTGCACGTTAGGGAGGTATTTTTCCTGTGGTTAGGGAGTATGATTTAAAAAGGGTCGGCTTTCATGTAGCGAAACGCGAACCAAAAGCGTATCAGTGTGTATTTTTTTATTTTAATAATCATGATGTTGCATCAGGTTTGTAATATAGGTGAATATTCCACAGGGCTATTTATCAAGCTAGGTAGGTGAGCTAATTATGGCTTTTGTCAATTTTTAGACCTTAAGCGTTAAACACTAAACTTGTCTTGTTTTGTCATTTAACTCTGTTAGCCTCCTTTAAAAGCCTTGATAAATGCGGCTTCCAGAGAGTTATCCACGGTTTCTGTGGATAACTCTGTTTATTAAACTTTAAGAACAGCTATAGTGCTAGGTTTTTAGGGCGCTACAGCAATTTCAAGTACTAAAATGATTTTTTTTATACCCTTAAAAATCAAATAGTTATTCTTTTAAACTGAAGTAAGGCTGAATTGGTAGGTAATTTTTTTATAGGCTATTAAATAGTCTATTTTGCTGTGTAAAAAAACAGCGTTTACTGCCTTTTAAATGTAATAGAGCTATTAATAGTGTTTTTATATTGTTTTTTAATGGGGTTGATGGTTAATTTTGCACCAAAGCGTTAAAAGTTGCACTTTAATAACCTTGGAGTGACATCCTGAAATAATCTTACTGTAATAGTCTTTGCTAATACTAAGCACATATCTGTTTCAAATAGCAATCCAGCAAAAGGTGCTTCTTTATAAACGTTGCAAGCGTCTAGCTTTACATTTTATAGCAATGGCAGTGAAGCTTTCTTTGAATAAAGCATGGCTTGCAAGAGCAGGATGCTTTAAACTTACAGGTTCAGTAAAAGAGGCTAAAGTATTCCCATGAGCGTGACTTCGCAAAGCAAATCTAAACCTGATCTTTTAAACTCGCCAATCTTACCCACGTTAAAAAAAATGACCATTCCAATGATTTTTGGCATGATTACGCTGATGATGTTCAATCTTGTTGATACTTTCTTTATCAGCTTACTCGGCACAGAACCACTTGCGGCCGTTAGTTTTACCTTCCCTGTAACATTTACTGTGATTAGCTTAGCGATTGGTTTGGGCATAGGTACTTCAGCCGTAATAGCTAAAGCCTTAGGTAGTGACAAGCTTGATGAGGCACGCTTCGATGCGAGTATTGCTTTATTGATCTCTGTCGTGATGGTGTTTTTTTTATCGGTGCTTGGCTACCTACTCATTACGCCTACTTTCAAACTACTCGGGGCAGGGCAGCAAGTATTGCCATTGATACATGACTACATGAGCGTGTGGTTTTTGGGCAGTGTCTTTTTGATCACCCCCATGGTTGGAAACTCTGTTTTACGTGCAAGTGGCGATACAAAAACACCGAGTATCGTTATGGGGGGCGCTGGCTTAATCAATGCTATTTTAGATCCTATACTCATTTTTGGTTTCGGCCCCGTTCCCGCTCTTGGTATTCAAGGTGCAGCCATTGCAAGTGTCATTGCATGGTCCGTAGCTGTGGTGATTATTCTCTATATTTTAGCGGTTAAAAATGGCTTATTAAGTTTGCACGCCGGTCAACAAACTGTCATAGGTGCAGTGCGCAAAATTCTGAAAATTGGTTTACCCGCAGCAGGCGCAAATATGTTAACACCAATTGCTATGGCGGTGATGACAGCCCTTGTTGCTAAACATGGCCCAGAGGCTGTTGCAGCCTTTGGTGTCGGCAGTCGTATAGAATCAATAGCAAGCCTTGTTGTATTGGCGCTGTCGATGACATTGCCTCCCTTTGTCAGCCAGAACTTTGGTGCAAGAAAATTTGAACGTGTAAAAGAAGCTTATACCACAACGTTAAAGTTTGTGATGATTTGGCAGTTTGCTATTTATTTATTACTTATTGTGGCATCGGGGGTTATTGCTGATGTATTTGGTAAAGAGCAAGCTGTTATTGATGTTATTAAGCTCTTTATTTACATTCTCCCTTTAAGTTATGGCTTGCAAGGGGTCATTATTTTATCTAATTCATCGTTTAATGCGTTACATAAACCCATGAATGCGTTAATTTTAAGTGTTGTACGTTTATTTATTTTCTATGTTCCTTTTGCCTATGTAGGGAACCTTATGGCAGGGCTAACTGGGTTATTTATTGGTGCCGCTGCTGGTAATTTATTTACAGCTGTTGTTGCTTACAAATGGTTTATAAAGGATGTGGATCTTTTAAGTGCTGCATCGGTGAAGGAGTGTCATTCATGAGCGATCATTTTCAACTTGTCTCACAGTTTCAGCCCAGTGGCGATCAGCCAACTGCAATAGCTCAGTTAAAGGATGGGTTAGAAGCCGGCCTTGCACACCAGACCTTGTTAGGAGCAACGGGAACAGGCAAAACCTTTACTATGGCTAATATTATCCATGATTTAAATCGTCCCACGATAATCATGGCACATAATAAAACATTAGCAGCTCAACTTTATGGCGAAATGAAAGAGTTTTTTCCACATAATGCGGTTGAGTATTTTGTTTCCTATTATGATTATTACCAACCCGAAGCCTATGTGGTAGCCAGTGACACATTCATTGAAAAAGATGCGTCTATTAATGAGCATATTGAACAAATGCGTTTGAGTGCGACGAAAGCACTATTAGAACGTCGAGATACCATTATCGTTGCTTCAGTATCAGCTATTTACGGCTTAGGTGATCCCGACTCGTACATGAAAATGATGTTGTTACTAAAAGTGGGTGAGAGTGTTGACCAGCGAGATATGCTGCGCCGCTTAGCTGAGCTGCAATATACACGCAATGATATAGAGTTTAGCCGTGGCACATACCGCGTACGTGGTGAAGTGATTGATATTTTCCCAGCTGAATCTGACACTTATGCAGTACGTGTTGAAATGTTTGATGACGAAATTGAACGTTTGAGTATTTTTGATCCCCTCACAGGGGCTGTAGAAAAGCATATTGTTCGCGCGACAATTTATCCCAAAACACACTATGTAACACCTCGCGAAAAAATTCTGGATGCCATTGATAAAATTAAAGATGAGCTTAAAGACCGTCGTTCTCAATTGCTTAGTGCTAATAAACTGGTTGAGGAGCAGCGGATAGCCCAACGTACACAATACGACATCGAAATGATGACTGAACTAGGCTATTGCTCTGGCATCGAAAACTACAGTCGTTATTTATCAGGCCGCACACCTGGCGATCCACCGCCAACATTATTAGATTATTTACCCGATGATGCATTAATGATCATTGATGAATCTCACGTTACTGTATCGCAAATCGGTGCGATGTATAAAGGTGATAGAAGCCGCAAAGAAAATCTCGTTGAATATGGCTTTCGTTTACCTTCGGCATTAGATAATCGCCCATTACGGTTTGAAGAGTTTGAGGCTATTGCGCCGCAAACAATCTATGTATCAGCGACGCCAGGTAATTTTGAATTAGAGCGCTCAGCTGGAGAAGTCGCAGAGCAGGTGATTCGTCCTACAGGGCTTATAGACCCTGAAATTGAAGTGCGACCTGTAAGTACTCAGGTTGATGATTTATTGTCGGAAATCTACAAGCGTGTAGAGGTTAATGAGCGGGTATTGGTGACTACGTTAACGAAACGTATGGCCGAGGATTTAACCGACTATCTAAATGATCATGATGTAAAAGTTCGCTACTTACACTCAGATATCGACACCGTCGAACGGGTTGAAATCATTCGTGATTTACGTGCTGGTGTGTTTGATGTGTTGGTAGGCATTAACTTATTGCGAGAAGGTCTCGATATGCCAGAAGTATCCTTGGTAGCGATACTTGATGCAGATAAAGAGGGCTTTTTGCGATCTACACGTTCATTGATCCAAACCATAGGCCGTGCAGCACGCCACTTAAACGGTAAAGCAATTTTATATGGTGACCGTATTACAAATTCTATGCGTCAAGCCATTGATGAAACAGACCGTCGTCGTGAAAAACAGCAGGCTTACAACCTTGAACATGGTATTGAGCCACAAGCTCTGGTTAAAAGTATCACCGATATTATGGATGTGGGTGAAGAAGCAACGCCAAAAGACAATCTTAAATTAGTACGAAAAGAGTCAAAACAGGTATTAAGCGCGAAACAAATAGCTGATCAGATTAAAAACCTTGAAGCAAAAATGCATGCTTATGCAAGTGACCTTGAATTTGAAAAGGCAGCGTCTGTGCGTGATGAAATACATGAATTACAACAACAATTAATTAACTAAGTGCAATGACAAATAAATTTTCAGCCATTTTAACTGCGTTAGCAGATGCGCCGCTTGCGGCAAATGAGTTATGCCGTATTTTTCATGGCCGTGGCCACTCAGTGACTGAGCTTAGCCATATTAATCTTGATTTTTATCCACCGGCACTGTTTTTAGTTTCTTATCAAGAAATCGAAAATGATGAACTAACGCAATTAACAGATACAATTTGGCAATGGACACAAGAACATGTTCCTGAGCTTATAAATACGCTGGTTTATCAACAACGCAGTGGAATTAATACGCGCAACACATTGATTTACGGTGAGTTACCTCAAGAACATGTCGTAACTGAAAACAGTATTAAGTTTAAAGTTGATTTATTAAGTAGACAAAATACCGGTATTTTTCCGGATATGCGTCGTGGTCGTGAGTTTGTGCAAGCCAATAGTAATAACGCAAAGGTGCTTAATCTGTTTTCATACACCTGTGGTTTTTCTGTTGCTGCAATGCAGGGTGGTGCAGATCAAGTTATTAATATGGACATGAATAAAGGTGTGCTGCGAACAGGCAAGCAAAACCATCAACTCAATGGCTTTACTCATGGGGTGAGTTTTTACCCCCATGATATTTTAAAATCGTTCGGTAAGCTGAAAAAGTCAGCACCGTATGAATTGATCATTGTTGATCCACCTAGCTTCCAAAAAGGGAGCTTTATATTGACCAAGGACTATCAAAAAATCCTGCGTCGGCTACCTGAGCTGCTAAACGAAAACACTCAACTTTTATTGTGCGCTAATAGCCCAGAGCTGTCAGAGCAGGCGTTTAAAGACTTAATTACTGAACATACCCAAGGTGCAATTAGTTTTGTTGAGCGTCTGGCGCCTACTGAGGGGTTTGTTGAAGTGGATAGTGATAGAAGTTTAAAAGCACTCGTTTATAAATCGGCATAAGAATGGCTCTGAGTAAACGTTTATCTGCTATTGCTTCGATGGTCACAATTGAGTATGACGAAATTTGGGACTGTTGTTGCGACCACGGTTTTTTAGGCATTGAATTACTAAAGCAAAATAAGGCACCGAAGATTCACTTTGTGGATATTGTGCCAGAGCTAATGCAGTCATTGCGTAATGTGCTTGAACGCTTTTCGACAGATAAGCAGCGCACAGCTTGGCAGGTCCATTGTCAAGATGTGGCTAGGATTGAACTGAGCCCTAATAAGCGTCACTTGGTCATAATTGCAGGGGTTGGGGGAGATTTACTCGTGCAGTTTTTATCGCAAATAGTATTGCGTAATCCCCATTGTCAAATTGATTTTGCTGTTTGTCCTGTACATCACAGCTATAAAGTGCGAAGCCATATGCAAACATTAAATATGGGCTTAGTCGATGAACAAATTATTTGTGAAAACAAGCGCTTTTATGAGGTTATTGCTGTTAGCACACTGTCATCAGAGCCGCTTTCACGGACAGGTACAAATATGTGGCAATTGAGTCGTAAAGAGCACAAAGCATATCTACAGCAATTACGTGCTCACTACGGCCGTATGCTGAATCAAGATGCTGAGTATTATCAAGGTGTGCTTGATGAATATAAAGCGCTAGATTGTTAATTACAGCTTATTAATTTCTTGTTTTACGTTATAGCTTGAATCGGTCACAATCGCTTCAAGTGTTTGTACCCGTTGCTTTAATTCAAGTAATTCAGCGGTAACAGCCGCCACTTGTTCATTTGCTTCTTTGCTGTCTTTTAAGGTACGAGATTTAAACTCTAGGTGTTTTTTATACATATCGTAGATAACACCTGAACTGACGGAAATGAGTACAATTAATACCACCATGGTTGTACCTGACATAATTTATCCTCCTTTTATATTTGTACTTTATTCAATAGAGTATAGCTTGCATTATAAAAAGCAAAGGGGTTTGTGTTACAAGGTATTTCCTTTGTCGTGCTATAACGGTGGAGATGATAACAAAAATGGGGAGGTTAATACGGTTAAAGCCGCACAATAAATAAACTGCTTAGGTTAATCAGATGCTTGCATTAACTTTTTTTCAAAATCAGATTTTACAATTTCAAGAGCTGCGAGTACATCTTCTGCTGGCACATCGTTTTGTTCTAATAGCATGATTAAATCGACAGCAAGCTTAATATGATTTGGCGCAGCCTCCAATTCACGACTCATTATTGAGTTCCTTCTTCTTTGAAACTTGAGTGATGGCAACATCGATAGCGGTTTGTACTTGTTGCTCCATTAGCATTCGCTCTGATTGCGGCAGATAAAACTCCATATCTACATCGTAACGAATATAACGCGCAGGTAACTGATTAAGGACTGTACAGCACAAGTCAGCCATGATGTCTTCATTATACACTGATTCAAGATTGCGTTTTGCAATATCATCTACAACGAGCTTTTCAAAATAATTGTGAATATCATCGTGTAACTTCATACATATCGACCCTGATTAATTAGTATTTTTAGTGTATACCAAGCTTTAAAATAAATCGACAGCGGCTTTAAAAAGCTGCTTATGTACATTAACTAAACGTTCGGTGTTACGTTGATAGCCGCCACCTAATGCTGCAAAAATAGGAATGTTATGTGCCTTGGCTTGGCTTAAAACAAAATGGTCGCGTTGATAAACACCCGATAAACTTACCGAAAAATGGCCTAATTCGTCATCACTAAAAATATCTGCACCTGCGTTGTATAAGATAATATCCGGTTGATGCAGTCTAGTTGTAAGCTCAAAGGCTTGTTGCACGGCTTTTAGGTAGTCACTATCTTTCGTTCCATGCTCAAGAGAAAAGTCGTAATTAGAGCATTGCTTTATGCGAGGAAAATTTTGTTCGCAATGAATAGAGCAACTAATAATCTGCTCGTGTTGATTAATAATCTCGGCAGTGCCGTCACCTTGATGTACATCACAATCAAAAATAACTACGGTGTCGGCTTGTTCAGTTTGTATAAGGTGTGCGGCGGCAATCGCTAAGTCATTAAAAATGCAAAAACCACTGCCATGATCACTAAATGCATGGTGATAACCGCCACTTAAGTTAAATGCTGCACCATGCTTTAAAGCATATTCAGCGCCTTGAATTGCTGCTCCCACTGAATATAAGCTACGCTCAACAAGTGATTCAGACCAAGGAAAGCCCATTTTTTTAATGGCTTTAGGTGCAAGCGTACCTGCGAGAAATGCATCTATGTAATGCTGGTCGTGGCACAGGGCTAAGTGTTCTTTATTTGCTTGCTTGGGTGTTATAAAAAAATCGTCATCAATAAAATGACTTAGCTGCTCTTTTAACAATTGGTATTTTTGAATCGGAAAGCGGTGTCGCTCTGGTAAATCAAGTGCAGAGTAGCTAGGGTGGTAGTAGTACATTATTTGAGTTGCTGTTTTTCGACTTGCTGTATTTTATCTTCAGTGGCCGAAATGGCTTTTCGGCACCGGCCAAGCCTTGCATGAAGAGCTAATATTTCTTTGTTTATTTCACTCGCTTGGGTAGTATTAGCAGCATCGAGTTTTAATTTTCTTTCTTCAATCATTAACACCAATCTGCGCTCGAACTCATGATTTTGTTTCAATTCATCATACAGCTCATGCGATGATTGCATAATCTTTTTAACTGCTTGTTTAAAAATATGCTGTTTTGGTTTTGCTTTATAAGTGAATTTATTCTCTTTTGCCCACACAGGCGTTGATTTTATGACATTAAATACTGCCTGCACCTGTTGAGTTATGCGTTCTAGTGCATATTGATAGGCATGACGATGTTCAGCGGGTGGTAAAGTGGCAAGCTCTTCTTCTATCTCGATGACATAATCGGCGAGTTTCATGCTCTTTGTTGAAAAGACCCCTTTATCAAACAAACTTGGTTGCGCTTGCATATAACGGTTTTTAGAAAAAAAGTGACCGTTATCAAATTGTTCAGCTTGATGCTTAAGCCTAGCAATTTGTTCATGTAGTTTGTTTAAAGCAGGTGAGTTCATTTATAGGTAGGCCTCATAAATTAACTTTAAAGCTAAAATAATTACCACAGTATTAAAAACAGGGCGAATCATTTTACTGCCGAATTTTATTGCAGAATGAGCGCCAATCCACGCACCCAACATAAGAAAAAAGCCCATCGTGATACCAAGCAAAAAGTTAACATGGCCCAGTGCGACAAAGGTGATCAACGAGATAAAATTTGAAACAAAGTTCATTGATCGAGCAAGACCGCAGTTTAGCAGCAAGCTCATTTTATAAAGTAAGCTGTTTGACGCGGTCCAAAAAGTCCCCGTGCCTGGCCCTGCTAGGCCATCAAAAAAGCCCAGCCCCAAGCCTTGTATCCATTGTTTAAGTTTTGTTTTTGCATCGAGTTTAGGCAGTTCATTATGCTCGGTTGTGCTTAAACTACCAAATAGGCTGTAGCATGCGACTAAAATAATAACGATAGGGAGCAATTTGTTTAAAAAGTCGATACTTAGGTAATCAACGATTAAGGTACCTAACAGCGCACCAATGGCTGTGGCCATAATGGAAGCGGCCCAAAACCTAGGGTTAAATAGCTTTTTGCGAAAGTAAGTGACACTTGCAGTGAGTGAGCCAAAACTAGCAGCTAACTTATTGGTACCTAGGGTTAGATGGGGAGGAAGGCCTGCGGTCAAAAGTGCAGGTACTGTCAGCATACCGCCACCGCCTGCAATTGCATCAATAAAGCCTGCGGCTAAGGCAACAGCGCAAAGTAGTGCCCATGTGGTTGGATCTAAAGCTAATTCAAACATTAATAATCAATTTGTCTTTTAAAGGGTGGCAAGGTATCAAGCATGGCTTTGCCATACCGCTTGGTCACTAAACGGCGATCAAGTATTGTAATGCGACCTTGATCATTTTCTTTGCGCAGCAGTCTACCACAGCTTTGTACTAATTTCTTCGCTGCATCAGGAACGGTGATCGATAAAAAAGGATTGCCTCCTTTACTTTGTACAAATTCCGCTTGGGCTTCTTCAATTGGTGACGTGGGCACTGCAAATGGGATTTTTGTGATTACTAAGTTTTCAAGGTACTTGCCGGGCAGATCAAGCCCCTCTGAGAGACTTTGTGTGCCAAATAAATAACTAGCGCGACCTAGATCAACATTTGCTTTGTGTTTTTTGAGTAAGGCTTCACGTGACATCTCGCCTTGTACGAGCACATCAATACCTTTACTGCGTAGCACCTTTACAACGTGATCCATCTGCCAATATGAAGCAAACAGGACTAAGTTGGCTCTTTTATCATCTAGGAATTTGGGTAATTGCTCAGCGAGATGATCACTAAACGATTTATCTGTGGGTTCAATATGGCTGCTTGGAATATGCAACGTCGCTTGTTTTGGGTAGTCAAATGGTGAAGGCACTTTGATGTATTTTACGCCTTCTTCTTTTGCAAGCCCGCATTCGTAAGCAAAATGATCAAATGAACCAAGCGCCGTTAATGTGGCTGAACAGAGCACTGCACCTGCACATTGGTTCCATAATTTATCTTTTAGGTAATAACCGACTTCAATAGGACAATCGCTGAGTAAATGATCATGATGGTTCTTATACTCTAGGCGTTTTATCCACCGTGCATGGGGAATACCTTCGCCTTTTGTGGCATAACTAAACCATAATTTGTTCAGTAACTCTAAGCGATTAATATACTGACCGCTTTCAGCTAAGATAGGATCGGCTACGTAAGGTTTTATATCGCCATCACTGACATCTTGTACCAAGGTGTCATGCATTTTGTTAAGCGCGCGTAGAGCATCTAAAGTGGCATCGCTGATATCTTTTGCTTTCGCATGTAAAGAGGCTGGGATTTCACCGTGCTCAAAACGATAGGTATCGTCACTGTTGTAGTTAAAATCTGCATTATCAAGAATATCACGCACCACTTTTAAATTCTTTGCCGCATCATTGATGCTGTCACTGAGCTTGAAGTTTTGTCCTATGGCTTTTTGACCTACCAATACATTCGCCATTTTTCCAGCGAATTTAACCAGCTTATCAAGCCAATCTATAGTGCCTTTAATCGTTGCTGCAGCAGATGAAAAATCTCGGGTGATGTGGGCTAAGTGATGCGCTTCATCAATCACATAAATAGTGTCATCAGGCTCAGGGAGAATCTTACCGCCGCCAAGGTCTAAATCAGCGAGCAATAAAGAATGGTTAATGACGAGTACGTCCATTTGCATAAGACGCTGACGTGCCATGTGAAAAGGGCATAATTGATGAGCACGCATCTGCCGTTGGCATGAGTGCTTATCACAAGCAATTAAGTTCCACACTTTATCAGGAATTGTATCAGCCCAGCTATCGCGGTCGCCTTGCCATTGTTTTTTAGAGTAAGCATTATAGAGTTGTTTTAAACACTTGGTTTCCATATCAGATAATGGAGATGACAGTGTCGGCATAAACTCCATTTGTGTCTGGCTATCACCATTGACTGCAGCACTAAGCTTTTGTGCGCAAATATAGCGTTGCCGACCTTTAACCAAGTCAAACTTTATATCCAGCCCTGAGTGTTCCTTAAAAAATGGCAGTTCTTTATTAATGAGCTGTTCTTGAAGGGCGACTGTCGCGGTTGAAATAACCAGCTTTTTCTTTTTTGCCATTGCCAGAGGGATGGCTCCCAAGCAATAGGCAAGTGATTTACCTGTGCCAGTACCCGCTTCTATAACGCAGATACGTTGCGATTTATGGTATTCGCCAGCCAAGGTTTTAGCGATTTCTGCTACTAAATAATTTTGACTGCTACGAGGACGATAATCAGTTAGGTTATCAGCAACATGCTTATGAATTTGCCTAATTGTTTTTTTTAAAGAGTCAGAAAGCATGTCCAGATAACCTAAAGTATGTATATAATTACAGTAATGAATTTTAGAGATTTAACGCGGTAACTACAAGCAACTTGTGGTTAATTTTGTCGCTCAGCGTTTGCTTTACTCTTTTTGGCTAAAAGGTTTTTACATGCAGCTTGCTTCTGGCTTTATTCTTTCTACGCAATGTTTTGATAATGCCAACGGTATATCTATCGTAGTGTGGATCTTGTCAGAGCAAGGGCCTGTTAAACTGATTAGTTCGCCGCAAAAGGCGGTATTTTTTGTTCGAGAGCAGGACCTGAATACGGTCACTCGCCTTTTTAATGAGTACCAAATTCACTGTGAAATTAAACATATATCATTAAAAACATTTCAACAACACCCTGTCGTT
Source organism: Pseudoalteromonas sp. CF6-2 (assembly GCF_021729425.1). Taxonomy (NCBI): domain Bacteria; kingdom Pseudomonadati; phylum Pseudomonadota; class Gammaproteobacteria; order Alteromonadales; family Pseudoalteromonadaceae; genus Pseudoalteromonas; species Pseudoalteromonas sp. CF6-2. Next base: position 2,221,449 of record NZ_CP091442.1, on the reverse strand, counting down.
GCCTGTCATTTTTCGTCCTTAAAACACTATTATAAAGCAGCAAAACAACTTAAAGCTCACTTTGTGAATGTGTATGAAGACGATATCAGGCCGGTAGACCGCTTTTTGATGGAGCGTTTTATAAAAGGTGCGGTGTGGGCAAAGGGGCGAGTCGTTCAATCTTCACCTTTTCGTGTTTTAACAGATGTTCAGTTTAAACAAAATAATGATTTCACCCCCCACTTTAATAGTCTCTCATTAGATATTGAGTGCAGTGGGGACGGTGTCTTATTTTCTGTGGGCTTAGTGGGGGACAAGGTCGATACTGTTTTAATGATAGGTGAGCCGCTTGATACATCAGAGCTTGATTTTAATATTCAATGGTGTGTTGATGAAATAGATTTGCTCACTAAATTATGTGAGAAAATTCAAGTAATTGACCCTGATGTTATTATTGGTTGGAATGTCATAGAGTTTGATTTCAGTGTGCTGTATGAGCGTGCTGAGGCACTAGGTGTTGAACTTCCCCTAGGGCGTAATAATGAAAAAATGCAGTTAAGGGTCGGCAATTTCACGCGTGTCACAGTCCCAGGCAGAGTTGTTATTGATGGTATTGATACGCTCAAAAATGCCACGTATCACTATGATAGTTTTAGCTTAGCTAATGTCGCCAGTATTGAGCTTGGTGAAGAAAAGCTGATTAGTACGGATAACCGGTTAGATGAGATTGTTCGTCAATTTAACGAGGATAAACTTTCTCTTGCAGCGTACAACCGACAAGATTGTATTTTAGTACAGCGTATTTTCAAAAAATTAAAGTTACTCGAATTTGCTGCCGTTCGCAGTCAAATGACCGGTCTTGAACTTGAAAGGATGGGCGGCTCTGTCGCTGCCTTTACCAACCTTTATCTTCCTTTATTACACCGTAGTGGCTATGTGGCACCGAATTTGGGTGATCATGGCTTAAGCTTTGACAGCCCCGGTGGCTATGTTATGAACTCTGAACCAGGGTTATATAAAAATATTGTGGTGCTCGATTATAAAAGTCTTTACCCGTCAATAATGCGTACTTTTTGCATCGACCCTTTAGGTCTAGTCGAGGGGCTAAAGGAACCAGAACTAGCGATTGAAGGGTTTAATCAAGCCCTGTTTTCAAGAACTAAGCACCATTTACCTAAATTAATTCGCCAATTAGCCACAACCCGACAAGTTGCTAAAGATAACAATCAACCGATGCTTTCGCAGGCCATTAAAATCATTATGAATAGTTTATATGGCGTATTAGGCTCTAAAGGTTGCCGATTTTACGATCCGCGTTTATCAAGTTCGATTACCTTACGCGGGCATGAGATCATGCAGACAACAAAGCGATGGATTGAGCAGTGGGGTTACCAAGTTATTTATGGTGATACAGATTCGACATTTGTTAAGTTAGATGATGAACTAAGCCCTGCAAATTGTCATGAAATAGGTATTGAACTTGCTACGAAAATTAATGCGCGATGGCACGCAGAGCTTGAAAAAAATTATAATATAACCAGCTACTTAGAAATTGAATATGAAACTCACTATAGCCCATTTTTTATGCCAACAATACGTGGTAAAGCAACGGGCTCAAAAAAGCGCTATGTAGGTAAGATAGATAAAAATGGCGCCACACACCTAGTGTTCAAAGGAATGGAGACAGTGCGCAGTGATTGGACAGAGTTAGCTCATAAATTTCAAGTTGAGTTGTTTGAAATATTATTTAGCGACTCATACAGTCAAGAATTAATCATACAAACATTTGATAAGTATGTGAAAAAGCTCTATAACGGCGAATTCGATGCGCTGCTTATTTATCGTAAACGTTTAGGTCAACACTTAACTGATTACCAAAAAAATATCCCTCCTCATGTTAAAGCTGCAAAGCAATACCTAGCTGACAACCCTCACCGTGAAATTAAGCGCGGACAAACTATTGAATATGTGTACACCGCACAGGGAGCTGAATTTTATATCGGCACCCATCAATATGATTATTCCATTTATGTAAATAAGCAATTGTTGCCAATAGCTGAAATGATTGTTGGTAATTTAGTTGCAAAATTTGCGTCAATTGAAGATAGGCAAATACAGCTTCTCTAGTTCTTTTTGATGAATCTCTAGCTGCAAACTCCTCTATTTTAGTGGCTTGTATTGGTTGTTTGTTTTTTGGGCGAAAAGGTGGGGTTGCTACAGCTTAAATTTATTTTTATTAAATAAATGTAAATAAAGTGCTGGAAATTTATTTTCATTTGTTTATTATTCTCCGGCCAAACCTATTTTTGGTAACAAAAAATAAACATAATTATACTAATTATAACCACTATTGGTGGTCCAGGGAGAATCAAATGTTAAATAATCAAGTTTCAAAAGCGGTGCGCCTTGCGCTTGCTTTTGGCGTTGCTTCTACTTCGACAGGTTTTTCTATGGCTGCAAATGCAGCCGATGACGGTGTTGAAAAAGTTGAGCGCATCCAAGTAACAGGTTCACGTATCAAACGTACAGATCTTGAAACGGTTAGTCCTGTTACTGTAATGACTGCTGAAGAGATTAAGTTGAGCGGTTTCTCTCGTGTTGAGGATGTATTAAACCAATTACCACAAATTGAAGCTGCGCAAAGTTCATTTCTTGCGAATGGCGCAACGGGTACCGCGACCGTTGACCTTCGTGGCCTAGGCTCAAACAGAACATTGGTATTGATCAATGGCCGCCGTATGCAGGCTGGTAGTATTACATCTCAGGTTCCAGATATTAACCAAATTCCAGCATCATTAGTTAAGCGTGTTGACGTACTCACAGGTGGTGCGGCGGCAGTTTATGGTGCTGATGCTGTTGCGGGTGTTGTTAACTTTGTGATGAACGATGAGTTTGATGGTATTTCATTCAATATGGGAGCATCAGGCTATCAACATAATAATGATAATGGGTATATTCAAGGCCTGATGGATGATCAAGGCTATGATTATGAAACGGGCAATACGGGGATCGATGGTAAGTCATATAGCTTAGATTTAACGGTAGGTAGTGGCTTTGACTCTGGTAAAGGCCATGCAGTTGGTTACGTAACTTACAACCGTCAAACAGAGTTGTTGCAGGGCAGCCGCGACTATTCGTCATGTGCTTTAAATGGTGCGGGTAACGTGTGTGGTGGTTCAGCAAATACACCAAACCCACACTTTGATATCTTCCCTGTTGTTGATGGCGAAGTAGACTATAAACAAGAATTTTGGGGCTATCTAAACCCAAATGGTCAGGGTTTTATTGAAGACGATGGTTATCGTTATAACTATGCGCCGGTGAATCACTTCTTACGCCCAAATGAGCGCTTTACATTAGGTAGCTTCATTGATTATGAAATCAATGAGCACTTTAGACCATACCTAGAGTTCTCATTTATGCACAATAGAACAGCTGGTCAAATCGCTGAGTCAGGTACGTTCTTCAACGAAGAGTTTTTAATGGATTATAACAACCCATTATTGTCGGACTTACAAAAACAGCAGTTGCAAGAGCTTTTTGGTCAAACAGGAAGTGACCAATTTGTTGCTTACATCGGTAAACGTAATGTTGAAGGTGGCCCGCGTGCAGATAACCTAGAGCATACTTCATATCGTATCCTAACGGGTATGGAAGGTGAGATTAATGATAACTGGACATATGATGTTAGCTATAACTACTCTGCAACAACATCGAGCTCAGTGTATAAAAATGATTTATTAGCACCAAAAATTGGTCCACGTGTTGGCGCTGTTGGTACATCATGTGAAGAAGCAGATGGTTGTCTTTACTATAATGTATTTGAACTAGATGGCGTAACACCTGAGCAAGCAGCGCAACTGGCAGGTGTTGGTACGCAAACTGGTTTAGTGACACAAACAATTTATAGTGGTTATGTATCAGGTGAGCTTGACTTGACTCTGCCAAGTGCATCTTTACCTATTGCAGCTGTATTTGGTGTGGAACGCCGTGAGCAAGAATATGAGCGTACATCAGATACGGTTTATGAAGAAGGTCAGTTATTAGGTCAAGGTGGTCCATCACCAAGCTTATATGGCTCGATTGATGTAAATGAAGTGTACGGTGAGCTACAAATCCCAGTGCTAGATGAGTTCAATATTTCAACGGCTGCACGTTGGTCTGATTACTCAACAACAGGTTCAGATACAACTTACTCAATTGGTGGTGATTATACACTAGCCGATGCGTATAAGTTCCGTGCAAGCTTTGCAAAAGCGGTTCGTGCTCCTAATGTTGGTGAGCTATTCTCAGCACAAAGCATCAGCCTTTGGAGTGGTAGTGACGGTTGTGCAAGTGACAGCCCTGCATATGATTCAACGCAGTGTGCTAACACGGGTGTAACTGGTTCACAGTATGGTGCCGTTACTGCATCACCTGCGGGTCAATACAATCAATTTGCTGGTGGTAATCCAAATCTAAAACCGGAAGAAGCTGAAACCATTACGATTGGTTTAGTTGCAAACCCATTTGATAACTTCAACTTCTCTGTTGACTATTTCCAAATTGAAATGGAAAAGGTAGTGGGTGTTGTGGGTGCTGAGCGCATCTTAAATAACTGTGCTACAACCGGTGATGCTTTCTTCTGTGATAATATTCAACGAAGTGCATCAGGTAGCCTATGGTTAGGCCAAGATGGTTATGTTGTAAACTTAAGTGACAACATTGGTGGTCGTACGTGGGAAGGTGTTGATTTAACAGCTGCTTATACAATGGAGCTTAACGAAGCAACATTGAAATTTGATATTAATGGTTACTACAGCATCAAAAAAGAAGTGGAGCCAATCTTAGGTGATGAGTCACTGGCTTATGATTGTTCTGGTAATGTAAGTACGGACTGTTTTGCATCACCAAAATGGCGTCACACTGCGAATGTAAATTATATTGCAGATGATTGGCGAGTAGGCCTTAAATGGCGTTACTACGGCGGCGTAGATTACGAAGGTGATGCAGATACATCACTAATTGAAAATGGTGGTATTGATTCTTACAATTTCATCGACCTTTCAGGTAATTACTCTGTAAATGAGCACGTAACGCTGACAGGTGGTATTAATAACATCTTTGATAAAGAGCCACCTATGGTTGGTAACACTATTTCGTCAAACGCGAATACAGTAGCCGGCTACTATGACACTTTAGGTCGTTTTGTACATATGAGTGTTAACCTTAAGTTCTAATGAACTGTTAATATTTTTCCCTACTAAGGCCAAGACATTATGTTTTGGCCTTTTTCTTTGTTGCATTAATTGTTTGTTTCGAGCTATTTGACAGGTCTACTTGTGTAACTGCTTGGTTAAATCAATTTTTATACAACATCTAGCCAGTTTTGCGTAAAGTTATTGTTACCGTATTGCTTTTTGGCCTCATCGTTAAATGCAAGAAGTTAATACACAATAGGTCGTTTTATTGTAGGGGATAACTTATTCTCTTATACTTTAATATGTTGAGTGTTGACTCAGAAGGTTTTTTGTTGAAAAGCTATAAATTAACTATATCACTAGCGCTTTTATTTTTTTGTACTTTTTTTACGCAAGCCACACAAGAGGATAAACCAAAGCTCAAAGCGGGTATCGTCAATTACAACTTCTTCCCTTACCACACGCGTACAGAGGAGGGGCAATTCTCAGGAGTCATCGTTGGTTACAGTGATGAAATTGCTCGCCTAACCGATTCAAAGCTAGAGTATCAAGTGTTCGATAGTTTAGATCTTCTCCTCGATGCTCTACAAGCTGGGGAAATAGACTTTACGGTTGGTTTAAATAAAACTGCACAGCGTAAGAAGCATTTCTTATTTTCAGCTCCGTTTATGGAAGCACCTCAGGGTATTGTAGCCAACCAATCTATTGCCAATGATGCGTTAAAAAACTTGGCAAGCTTACGCTGGGTTTGTATAACGGGAAGCTCTCATTGTGAATATTTGGCACAAAATGGTGCGTTATTTATCAATCGTTTTATAAAACCCGAGGATGCCTTTGATAAAGTATCAGACGGTACTTTTGATGCTTTTTTAGGTGATTACTCGGTGCTCTCCCATTATTTAAAAAAGCGCCCACAAAAGAACTTAAAAATAGTCAGCCCAATTTGGCTTGCCAGTGAAACACTACATGTCATGTTTAACCAGCAGAAGGTCGTATTGAGAAACCAAGTTAATTCTTTACTTGCTTCTATCTCACCGACAACCAAACAGCTCTGGGAAAACTCGGCAAGTGAAGAATATTTAGCATCAAAAGCCTATAGCCAGTTTAAGCGAGACTTTAATCGAATAGGGGGGGATGAAGAAACAAACCTATTACTGACATTTTCGTTTGTAGATGATTTATTTCCAGTCAATTCGACGAATAATAATGGTGAGGCAACGGGTTATCTAAACGATACTATGATGTTACTGGCGCAGCGAAGTGGTATTCAATTTAAATATATTCCTGCAGCCAATAGTGATGAATTGGCAAAGTTGTTTCTTGCTAATAAAATTGATCTTATTCCGACCATGACACCTGATAAGCTTGATCATGGTACTCTAATTGCGCTTCCTTCACATTATAGTTTCGAGATGATCTTGATTTCTAAACAAAGAAACAATGGTTCTCGCATTGGTTATCTTGATGTATTTGCAGATCCTAAACAGAAATTAATCACAAATAAACCTATCGAAACTGTCTCGTTTAACTCAGTCAAAACACTTTTCTATGCCCTAAGAAACGATACCATTGATGGGGTGATGTTACCGCAAAGTATAGCGGCCTATCAGCTTAACCAATTTTATATTGGTGAGTTTTATATAAACCCCCGATATCAATACACACAGCCTATTTATTTTTTAATCAATCAAAATCTGCCTGATTTTGCTACATTGCTTGATAGCTTATTTAAAACATTAACAAGTAATGACTTCACTCATATTGTAAATCGGCATGGGATTTTTAGTATTGAGAGAGGTTATGACAGGCAAACGGTTAATACGACAGCTATTTTGGTTTTAATATTGATTTTTGTCTCTATTGTGTACTTTATTGGTTGGCGCTACACCATCAATCGCGAAATAGCCAAGCGACAAAAAGCAGAGCAAGTCGCGTTGGAGAAGTTAAATTTCACCCAAAAGTTAATTGATGATTTACCTACAATGGTGGTGATACAAGATAAAGATCAAAAACGCCTAATGTGGAATAAGGCTTACCGCGAGAACTTTGCGCATTTATGGGATGAGCAAAAGCAATTCTTGCGCGATGATTTACCTGTTGTTAAAGACTTGATTGCACAAAACAAATATAGTTTAGACTCAGGAAAAGCCATCAATCAGCAAATTAAATATACCAACCGACAAGGAAAGCAACTTGATTTGCTGTATACAAAGAAACCTTATTTCGGAACTGATGAGCAATTAGCTGGAATTTTGACAGTGATAACGGATGTAACACAGCACCACAATTTACAACGAGAGACACAATCTGTGCAGCGTTTGTTGCAAACGATAACAGATACGATTCCAGGTGGTGTATTTCAGTATGAGTATTATGATAATGGAGAGGGCTGCTATACCTATATAAGTAAAGGCGCACAAAGTTTACTCGGGGTTACCTCCCGTACAGTCAATCAGCGTGGTATGACTGGTTGTATTTCACCGTATATTGATGATGTTGATCGTATCAAAATAGCCAAAGCATTTAAGTCAGCCAGTAAGTTAAATAAAATAATCGACATAGAATTTCGGGTAAATAATTTAGGTCAACAAATCTGGTGTCGTTATATTGCCAACGCTGAGAGTATGACTACTTCGACAAATGAAGGGATTCGTTGGAATGGAATTTTACTCGATATTAGCTTATTAAAAAGACAGCAAGCCGATTTAAGTAAAGCAAATCAATTAGCGCATCAGGCTGAGCTCGCAAAAAGCCGCTTTATAGCCACAATGAGTCATGAATTACGTACGCCAATATCAGGGGTTAATGGCTTTATTGAACTACTAAAGTCATCTACTTTAACAGATGAACAATTCTATTTATTAGAGCACATCGATAGCTCTATTTCTAAGCTACTAAGCTTAGTGAATGATATCTTGTATTTTGCTAACACTAATTCAGGCAACATCGAATTAAATTATCAAGATGTAGATCTTGAGTCGCACCTGTGTCGTGTTTTTCGTGCTCATGAATACTTAGCAAAAGAAAAAGGTTTAGACTTTACGCTTTCTTGGCGAACAGCGGCGTATACATCTGCACAAATTGATGTAACTCACTTGATGCAAGTGCTTTCAAATGTTCTTAATAATGCGGTTAAATTTACTGAATCAGGTAGCATTAATTGTGACGTATTGTTCGATAAACATAAATTAAAAATTGAGGTGTCGGATACGGGCACAGGAATGACTGCACAGCAACTTGCAGATATTTATACCCCTTTCGAGCAAGCTGATGGCTCCACACAAAGGCGTTATGGCGGGGCAGGGCTTGGACTTACATTGGCTAAACAATTAATTGAAGCAATGAAAGGGGAAATTACGATTTCCAGCACCTTCTCGAAAGGGACAAATGTTTATATTTCGGTTCCATTAACGAATGTATTCAAAGATAAAAGCCCATTACCATCTCTATATTGGTCAGTATATAGTAATAACCGTCAATTACTTGATAACTTATCGACTATGGGCATTAACTATAATCAATTATCTTGCCCGATAGATAAAAATACATTCACCAATATAGAGAGAATTCTCATTGATGAACAATATATGCAGCAGTTATGGGGGGATGATTGGCAGCAGGCTATACCTCACTCAAGTAATCGTTATATTATTGTCGCTATATCTGGTGAGGGAAAACCACACCTAAAATGCTGTTGTCATACCTTAGGGGTTAACCCCATATACCCAGATCTATTACGTGAACTGTTCAATAATGTTCATGCCAACACTCAATTTATTTCCTCAAAAGGCACGGATAGTTTGCATGGCAAGATTCTGATAGCTGAGGATAATAAAACTAATCAATTACTATTAGAAAAACAGTGCCAGAAGTTAGGTATTAAAGCTGTGATGGTTGAAGATGGTATTGCAGCATTAAATACTCTGCGTAATGGTCATTTTGATTTGTTATTGACCGATTGTCATATGCCACACCTAGATGGCTTTAAACTAACTCAGCAGCTTCGTGGCATGCCTGAGTTTAAATCCTTACCAATTATAGGGTTTACTGCTGATGACTCCCAAGAGTGTCTTGATAAAGCAATGAAAGTAGGGATGAATTGTGTGTTATTTAAGCCATACAAACTTAACGAGTTATATAACAGGCTAGTAGAGTTTATTGATCTACAAAAAGACAAAAACCAGGTACAAGAAACGAATATAGAGTCATCGTTAACAGGAATAAAAAGCAAACAGCATTGGTTAAATGTTTTTGGAAATGAGGCAGATGCAAAAATGTTGGCAGATGTCTTTGTAAATAGCCTGCATATTGATTTAAGTACGTTAAACGAACAACTCGAAAATAGTGAATATAGTAAGATTTCTTCAACTATTCATAAGCTTAAAGGAGCTATCGTGATGCTTCAGTATCCAGCACTCTCTGAGCTTATAGTGAATACAGAGCAAGAATTTAGCAAAAACCAAGACCCAGAAATTGTTCGAATGCTTATTGTACAGTTGAATGATATCGTGGATAAAATAAAAGGTTGGTCTGAATAAAATAAATAAAGTTAGGGTATATAATAGATTATTTTATATTTTCCTCATATACTGGTTGAGGTTCTATATGTAACTTAACTTTTATAATAAAGAGAGCTTTCAATGAAAGAAATTCGATCTTTTGTAAAAACTGCATCTTTAAGTGAGCTAGAAAAAGCAAAGCAACTTATTGATACAGCTATCGAGAAAAATACTCAACAGCAAGAAGCTAAAAAAGAAGTACTCGATCTTTTAAAAGAAAAAGGACTTACATTAGAAGATCTACAAGATGTGGTAGGCACTGATAAGCGCACAAAAGTAAAACCTAAATACCGCATTGAGTATAATGGTGAAATCGTTGAGTGGACTGGCCGTGGTAAACGACCTAAAGCATTCCAAGGCGTTGATTTAACTAAACACCTAGCATAATTTCACTTTAAAGATTGAAAAGGGAAGCGTATGCTTCCCTTTTTTGTCGCCCATCATACTAGTATGAAATACACACTAAGACCTTATCAGCAAGAAGCCGTAGATAGAACCGTTGCGCACTTTCGAAAGACAAATGATGCCGCGTTGATTGTGTTGCCCACAGGAGCGGGTAAAAGCTTAGTCATTGCGGAACTTGCAAGAATAGCTAGGCAAAAAATTTTAGTGCTCGCCCATGTTAAAGAGCTGGTGGAGCAAAATGCACAAAAATATGCCAGCTTTGGTTTTAAGGCGAGTATCTTCTCGGCAGGTTTAAAGCAAAAATCACTGAGTGAACAAGTGACCTTTGCCAGCGTCCAGTCACTTGCTAGAAATACCGCACAGCTTGACGAAGCCTACTCATTGCTAATTATTGATGAGTGCCACCGTGTAAGTGGCGATGATAAAAGCCAATATGGACAGGTGATCAGTGCCCTGAAAAAGCAAAACTCACAACTCAAAGTGTTAGGGTTGACTGCGACACCATTTAGAATGGGTATGGGCTGGGTTTATCATCATCATTACCATGGATTTGTTCGAGGGGAGCAATCAGCACCATTCAAAAAGTGTATTTTTGAATTACCACTACGCTACATGATTAAACATGGCTATTTAACACCTCCTCATGAAATTGATGCTGCAATTAGTCATTATGACTTTGCTTCATTACCCAGTGACTCTTTTGGTCGCTACAGTGTTGAAAACATGAATGCACTGCTTAAGGACAGTACCCGGGCAACCAAAGCCATTATTAAACAAGTGATTGATTACAGCGAAAATCGCCATGGAGTGATGATTTTTGCAGCCACTGTTATGCATGCAAAAGAAATTGTTGGCTATTTACCTGCTGAGCAAACTGCGTTGATTACAGGGGAGACTGATAACAACGAACGCGACCAAATTATTACTCTATTTAAACAAAAACAGTTAAAGTTTTTGGTCAATGTTTCGGTGTTAACAACAGGGTTTGATGCTCCTCATGTCGACTATATTGCTATTTTACGTCCTACAGAATCAGTGAGTCTATACCAGCAAATAGTGGGTCGTGGACTGCGTTTAAGTGAAGGGAAAAAAGATTGCTTAGTCATTGACTATGCAGGGAATGGTTTTGATCTCTTTTACCCAGAAGTAGGCAGTAAAAAGGGGCAAAGTGATAATGAACCAGTACAGGTACTGTGTCCTGGTTGCGGTTTTGCTAATATTTTTTGGGGCAAAACAGACGATAGCGGTAAAGTGATTGAACATTTTGGGCGACGCTGCCAAGGATTACTTGACGATGGAGACACACAAGAACAATGTGATTATCGCTTTCGCTTCAAAGAGTGTGAGCAATGTGGTGAGCAAAATGATATTGCTGCTAGACAATGTCAGTCATGTGGCGCAATGATGGCTGACCCTGATGATAAACTACGAGAAGCCCTTAATTTAAAAGATGCCTTAGTGCTTCGTTGTAGCGGGTTGTCAGCGAAGGCATTACCTAATGGACTTTTAAAAATAAGTTACTTTGATGAAGATGGCGCCAGTTGCGATGAGATTTTTAATCTAGCGAATGATACGGGGCGATTTATTTTTAATAAACAGTTTCAGCGACATAAAGAGGGAGCAGCTAGCAAAAAGTGGCAAACTGCTGAACAAGTTGAATCAGCACAGCATTTATTAGTTGCCCCCGATTTTGTTATAGCGCGTAAAAATAAGAAGTATGGTTGGAAGGTAGCTGAGAAATTGTTTGATTATGAAGGCAGCTTCAGAAAAGCAAATCAATTGTCACATTAGGGCTTTGCGCGATATTGCATCGCGCAACAAACTAAATTAATTAATCTTCAGCCATCAAGCCCCAACCATCACCATAGCCATTATGACCGTTGGCAATGCTTTCAAGGTATTGTTCTGTCTGAGATAGTAAGGTGTGATCTGGCACCATTTTAACGCGTGTAATCACTTCCCATACGCCAGTATCAGGGCATTTATTGAGTTCTGTACTCGGTGCTAACTCGTCACTTTTAATGGCTGTTGCAAACTTTTCTGCATCTGGCTTTTGCTCAAACAAAATATAAAAGTCGACTTCTTGTAAACAGTTTAAATCGACACCGGCAGCCGCAATTTCAGCTAATAATTGACCATTTTCATCGTCTGGGAAATGCATTTAATCGCTCATTCATTTTAAATCTAGTTATTGTCCGCTATTGTAGCGAAAATAATAGCGTTACGTGTACTAATTTTACTATTTCCATTATGTCAGTCATTATCTCACTGTGTTAAAATTAGTTTGTACTCATTTTCGCTTCAGGCATTTCAAAAAGGTAAGGATATTTTTTGTTCTCTCGGCATTTCTTTTTTGTCTTTTTACTTTTGTGCACCTCTTTTAGCCATCCAGCTTTTAGTGCAGCAACAATCATAAAAGAATATAAAATTCAGGGACTCAGTGGTGAACTTGAAAAAAACGTTGAACTTTACGTTAACCAGTTAATCGATGAAAAAGCGTCAAAAGCACTTAAACGCCATGCAAAAAGTCAAGTTGAAACAAGCCTAAAAGCACTCGGCTACTATAAACCCGTTATTAAAATTAATTTCGACCAAGAAAAGCAGCTTATTGTTGTTGATGTGGAGCGAGGACCTGTCACTCGTATTGCGAACATAAATATAACCATTACCGGTGCGGGAAAAAGCGACCCCGAATTTATGGCGGCAGTTAACGGCATTAAACTAAAACAAGGTGATTTTCTAAATCATGCTAACTACGAAGCGGCTAGAAAGCGAATTGAAGGCCAGCTTCTTGAACTTGGTTACTTTGATACTAAGTGGCACCAACGCACATTAGCTGTGTCTTTGAAAAAAAACAGTGCCGATATCACGTTTAACATAGACACCGGTCCTCGTTATCAGTTTGGAGAAATTATTATTGGCAATGAAACACCCGCTGAAAAATATATTCGCTCACTTGCGAGCTTTAACAGTGGTCAGCCTTATAAAGCAACGGAGGTTTCAGATTATAATCTAGCGTTGTCAAGCACGCCTTATTTTTCCAGTGTCAGGGTTTATGCCGATATTGCAAACCGTAAAGAACAACGTGTTCCCGTAAAAGTAGATGTCCTTCATAAACCAGCAAATAGTTATGAAGTTGGTGGTGGCTATAGCACTGACCTTGGCCCAAAAGTGCGCTTTAAATGGACAAAGCCTTGGATCACAAGTGATGGTCACTATTTAGAAAGTAATCTGAATGTGTCACAAAGACAACAAGATATATCGCTCGGTTACACCGTGCCAGTTGATGATCCCAATGATGACTTATGGCGCTTTTCTGTGGGTTATAAGTTAGAAGATGAGCTGACAAACGATGTTTACAGTAAAATTTTAACAGGCCAAATACAACGGCAATGGTTAACCGACGATGATTGGGTACGCACCGCCTTTATTCGACGTGATCGTGAAACTTATCGTATCGGTGATGAAGAGCAAAGCTCAAAAATGTTGATGCCTGGCATAAGTTACGCAAAAAAAGAGACTGAAGGTGGCACAACTCCTTATGAAGGCTACCAATGGTTGATCTCTGCCGAGTTTGGCTTAAAGGATATGTTCTCGACCACCAATATTATACGTTTACAATTGCAAAATGCATGGTTAACGACAGTGGCTGATCGCCATTTATTTTTCTTGCGTGCTAATTTAGGGGCCATGTTAGTGGATGATATAGACAATGTGCCTTTTTCACTTCGGTTTTATGCTGGTGGTGATCAAAGTGTGCGTGGCTTTGCGTATCAGTCGATTTCACCTGAGGATGAAAATGGGCGCTTGATTGGTGGTAAATATTTAATGTCAGGGACCATGGAGTATAACTATCAGTTTGCTAAAAACTGGCGCGCAGCTTTGTTTGTTGACAGCGGTACAGCAACCAATGATTTTAGTGATCGAGTCGAGGTCGGTGCTGGTTTTGGTTTGCGTTATTTAACGCCTGTTGGACCAATTCGTATAGACCATGCTTGGGGAGTAACAAAAGAGAGTAAAAGTACGCGTTTAAGTATTACCATAGGACCTGAAATTTAATATGAAGTTTAAAAAAATAATCTCAGTACTCACGGTAACACTTTTAAGCATTGGCGTTTTACTTTTTTGTTTGTTATTCACCGCACCTGGTAATCACTTTATTGCATACTCAGCTAATAAGTTGGTGGATGGCTTAGAGATTAAGTTACCTTCAGGCCGTTTTTTATATAATGATCCGTTTGATGTGCGTTATGAAAATCAAGCTATCAAGCTCTATGCTAAACAGCTCAAAGTTGATCTTTTTTGGTGGGGGTGCGATGGCATCTGCCTTGATAATATTAGTGCACTGAACATTGATGTAAATGTTAAAAGCAAACAAGCAGTAGCGGGGCAACAACCACAATCTGCTCAAGAGCAATTACAAGAAGATGCTTCACTCGTCGCAGAGCAAATCACATTACCGCTGAAAGTAACCGTTAAGCGTATTGCAATTAACCAATTAACTTTAGCGCACCCAAGTGCTGATGTGACTATTGAAAAGCTAAACCTTTCTGCTGTTGCCGAGCTATCTGATATTCTCGTTGATGCGCTGAAAATTAATACTGTTACAGTGCAACTTCATGAAGTCAAAGAGCAGCCCAAAAGCCAACCATTAACGGTACTGCCTGCATTACCCACTCTGGACTTAACTTTACCCCTCGATATACAACTTAATACTTTAAATATCAGTAAAGTAGCGGTGACACCGGTCGCAGCCGAAAGTGCTGAAGTCATTAACAATATCGCCCTCTCAGCGACTGCAAAAGGTCATGAAGTGAGAGTTGAAAAGCTTGACGCACAATACAATGATTGGCAGTTAAATACTGATTTATTTGCTGAACTCAATGCGGATAACTCAGTGCAAGGCCATGTTGCTCTCACTCACCCTAATCATCAGTTAACGCTTGAGCTAACAGGGTCGTTAGCTGATTTAAATATGACGTTGCTAACACAAGGACAGTACCCTTTAAAAGTGGATGCGCAAGTCAATCTACAAAAAGATAACTTTCCATTTAGTTTAACCGGCCGTGTTGATACGTGGTCGCTTGATGCAGGCGCTGAACAACTCAATATTTCAAAGCTAGATTTACATGGGCAAGGGCATGCAAACGACTATAAAGTTAAAGTTGATTTAATTAGCCAACTTGGCGCATATCCTCAGGTGTCAGTTAGTAGCCAATTGCAAGGAAGTTTAACAAAGGCAAACCTCGATCAGCTAAAGTTAAATGCTAATGAAAGCCAAGCAATTATTCACGCATCGGTTGATTGGTCAAAAGGTGTAAATACTGAATTTAACGGCAAACTTGAACACTTAAAAGCACAGTATTTAACTGATGCTATGAGTAGTGATTTATCAGGTGGTTTCAAAGGATCATTTGGTTTAACTGGTACTGACTGGCAGTTGGCAGTCGAGAATACCACAATTAATGGTACCGTAAACGATGTACCTGTAAGTCTAGAATCAGACTTTAAACTTGATAGCAGCCTGCATGCAAGTTTTGAAAAACTGCAATTAAAAAGTGGCCGTAATGAGCTTGCTCTATCAGGCCAAGTTGATGACAGCTGGCGTGTTGATGGCAAGCTACGCTTAGATGCCGCCGACCAAGAAATTTTACCTATGCAGGGCAAAGGGAATGCAGACTTAGTTATTCGTGGCGAGCGTTTAGCCCCTGTGGTTGATCTAAATTTAGCTCTTAATACCTTGAGCTATCAAGATCTTCAAATTGATGGATTAACACTTAAAGGTCAGTTCGACTATGCTGCCGACTGGCAAACAGATATATCGCTTGTTCTGGATTCTGCAACCATGGCAGAGCATAATATTAATCAGGCTGAGTTAAATATAGCAGGTGACAAGGTTGATCATCACCTGCGGCTGCTTTTAGATGCGGACCAAGGAAAAGCATCTCTGGATATTAATGGGCAACTTAAAAAAGACAAATGGCAAGGTAGTTTAAGTAATATTTTAATTACCGATAATCATATACGTTTAACCACAGATAAAGCGATTAAAGCACACGTTGATATAAATACGCTCGACTTTAATATTGCTGATCATTGTTGGCAAAGTGCAAGCTCAAAGCTTTGTGTTAATACACTTCAGCAGACTAAGCAGTTTGGTCAGCTAAATGCGCAGTTAGCTGCGTTATCACTCCCAGAGTTTAACCGATTTATACCTGAAAATATTAAGGTCAACGGTTCAGCAAACGGCGAATTTGTGGCTAATTGGGCTGATGGTGCGCTTAAAACAATGCGTGCCAATATTAGCACCAGCGAACTTGTAGCTACACTGATAGATGATGCAAATGTGTATAAACTGCCTATTGAAGAGCTTAACTTGTCGGCGATGAGTGATGCCAGTATTGGCAAATTAGAGGCAACACTTGATTCTTCTGTACTTGGTAAAGTGACGTCACACATTAATATCGACGATATACAAGCTAATCAAAATTTATCCGGCGAGCTAGAAATTGACAAGATCTTGCTGACAAATATTCAGCCATTTATTGGTTCGCTTGAGCAACTAAGCGGAGAAATTAGAGGCAAGCTGAACGTTGCAGGCACATTGAAAGAACCCTTGCTAAATGGTGAGTTAAATGTCGAGCGAGTGAACTTAGATGGTGCGACTTTACCTGTTTCACTGCAAGATTCGCACGTTAACATTGCATTTAATAATCAAAGCGCAGAGATCACAGGCAAGCTGAAAGACGCAGAGGGTGGTTCACTCAATTTGTCGGGTGATATTGATTGGCAAGCTGAGTTGCCGGATGTGAATGTGAAGCTGGAGGGGAGGGAGTTTTTCGTTCGTGCGCAGCAAGATGTCACATTTAAGGTCTCGCCAGACATTACGATGTCATTAAAAAATCGTGCATTTAATTTAGAGGGGCAGGTTGTCGTGCCATGGGGCAGAATTGAAATAGAAGAGCTTCCCGAAGGTGCTGTGCAAGTGAGTGATGATGAAGTCATTGTAGATATAGAGCAGCAACAAAAGGAAAAAGCCCCGTTTGATTACGCTATTAATTTGAAGCTTTTAGTGGAGAATGATGTACGTATCGATTCATTTGGCCTCAAATCAAAAGTAGCAGGCGATATCAATATTAGTATGGATCAAACCACTCCTATGATTGCAACGGGTGAGTTAAATCTAATCGAAGGTACTTATCGTGCATTTGGTCAAGATTTACAAATTCGTACAGGGCAGGTTGGCTTCAGTGGTTCGATTGATAAACCTTATCTCAATATTAAAGCAATTAGAAATCCAGAAAACACCTCAAATGGGGTTATTGCGGGGATCACTTTAACGGGGAATGTTGAGCAGCCCTCCTTGAAAGTTTATTCAGAACCTGCCATGGACCAAGCACAAGCACTGGCGTACCTATTGAATGGTCAACCGTTAGATGAAGGCGACAGCTCAACGGATGCGATGCTTACACAACTTTTACTAGCCCAAGGGGTTAACCGTAGTGAAGGGGTTGTTTCTAAAATAGGTGAAAGCTTTGGTTTATCTGACGTCAGCTTGAGTTCAAAGGGGAGTGGCGATGATACGAAAGTAGAAATTTCAGGTTACCTGACTCCAGGTATACAAGTTAAATACAGTGTGGGAATTTTTGATTCGTTAAGTGAAGTGGCTGTGCGTTACCAACTGTTGTCACAACTGTACATTGAAGTAACCAGTGGGCTCTATCAAAATGTTGATATTCTCTATAAGTTTGATTGGGACTAATATCAGTTAGAATTTCCGTACACTTTTACTTGCGTAATAAAGCAGAAGTTAATAGGCTGAGTTGTCAACAACTTAAAAGATAATAACAATGAAACTAACTCTATTAACGGTGTGTTTTAGCACACTTTTACCTGTCTCTTTACACGCTGCTGAGCAAGTTGAAAAGCGCTCGGCAGCGGATATTATTAAAACGGCTGATAAGTCACAGTGGCGAACAGTATCAGCAAACAACATTCTTAAACTCACCTTACCAACTGGGGCGGCGTATATAGAGTTAAACGAAATGCTCGCCCCAAAGCACGCAGAAAATATGAAACTGCTCGCCAGAGAAGGTTTTTATAAAGGCTTGAATGTCTACCGCTTTGTTGAAGGTTTTGTCGCGCAAGGGGGAGATTCAAGCGAAACAAAAACACCCAAAACAGCAAAAACAGCTCTTCCCGCAGAATTTTATCACCAAACAAAAAAAACGTTATCCATTACTCAGCTTCAAGACCCTGACGGCTATGCCACAAAAACAGGCTTTTTAAATGGTTTTGCCGTTGCTCAGAATGAAGCGCAAACACAAACTTGGCAGACTCATTGTCCTGGTATTTTTGCGATGGCACGCGATAATGATATCAATAGCGGCGGAACCGAATTTTATGTAACGATAGGTAACGCGCAGCGTTATTTAGACCGAAACACAACGGTGTTTGGTCGTGTTCTGGAAGGGATGGAGCATTTTAACTTGTTGAGTCGAACGCCCACAAAAGGTGAAGTATTTAATCCGATCACTGACATGCAAGTGTTAGCTGATATTAGTGAGGAAGATACAAGCCAGTTTAGAGTAATGAGAACTGACTCATCGTCATTTGTGGAATTGATTGAAGCGCGTAAAAACCGGATGGGCGAATGGTTTGTGCAAAGTGCAAATTACATTGATGTATGTGCCATGCCTATTCCTACAGAGCGAGTTAAATAACCCGCTATGCAAATTCTTTTGAGTGCGTTTAATTCTCGCGCACTCAAGTAGTTTGGCTATAAATTGTTTGTTACAATACGCAGTCTACAAGTAGATAAATATAAGGGTATCGGGTGGTTAACCTAGGTCCGCTGTTCGGCGAATTAAAAACATGCTTACGCAAAGATCAATTCATCCTCAAAAAACGCCTGCATGGCATCAAAAAAATCAACGATGAAACAAAGCAAGCGAACATAGCGCAAAAAATCGCAGAAGATATTGCCCGTTCGCAACAATTGCGTGTTCAGCGGTTAGCAGCCATACCAACAGTAACTTACCCTGAACAGCTGCCTGTTAGCCAAAAGAAAGAGGATATTAAACAGGCGATTGCCAATAACCAAGTGGTGATCATTGCAGGTGAAACCGGCTCAGGTAAAACGACACAAATACCGAAAATGTGCTTAGAGCTAGGCCGTGGGGTTGAGGGTTATATTGGCCATACACAGCCGCGGCGTTTGGCAGCTCGTAGCGTTGCTAACCGTATCGCAGAAGAGATGCAATGCGAGCTTGGTCAGCAAGTCGGTTTTAAAATTCGTTTTAGTGATCAGGTTTCAGACAACAGTTATATCAAGTTGATGACCGATGGTATTTTATTGGCTGAAATCCAACAAGATCGTTATTTAAACCAATATGACACGATTATTATTGATGAGGCGCACGAGCGTAGCCTTAATATTGATTTTATTTTGGGTTATTTAAAGAACTTATTACCAAAACGCCCCGACCTCAAAGTCATTATTACCTCTGCCACTATCGATCCGGAACGATTCTCGAAACATTTTGATGACGCGCCGATAATTGAAGTATCGGGACGTACTTTCCCTGTGGAAGTGCGTTATCGCCCAACCACAGATATTAATAAAGATGAGATGGAAGCCGATGGCGACCAGTTGCAAGGTATTTTTGATGCCGTTGATGAGCTGTGTGAAGAAGGCCCCGGTGATATCCTAATTTTTATGAATGGTGAGCGTGAAATTCGCGATACAGCTGATGCGTTATCAAAGCGTAACTTAAAGGGCACCGACGTATTACCTTTATATTCGCGGCTCTCGAACGCCGAGCAAAACCGTATATTTGCTCCTCACTCTCGCCGCCACATTATTTTAGCGACAAATGTGGCCGAAACATCACTGACTGTACCTGGTATTCGTTATGTTATTGACCCAGGTACTGCACGAATTAGCCGTTACAGCTACCGTACTAAAGTACAACGCTTACCAATAGAGGCAATCTCACAAGCCAGTGCCAACCAGCGTAAGGGCCGTTGTGGTCGTATTGAAGCGGGCATTTGTATTCGCTTATACAGCGAAGATGATTTTAATTCACGACCAGAATTCACTGACCCAGAAATTTTACGTACTAATCTAGCCTCGGTTATTTTGCAAATGCTTGGTCTTGGCCTCGGGGACATGCAGCAGTTTCCGTTTGTACAAGCGCCAGACAGTCGTAACATCAATGATGGTTTAACCTTACTCGAAGAACTTGAAGCAGTTAAACCCGCTAAGCGCCATAAACAAACAGAATTAACTAAATCAGGACGTAGTTTAACTCGGTTACCTGTTGACCCCCGTTTAGCAAAAATGGTGCTTACAGCGGATGGGCTTGGCGCTCTTCGCGAAGTAATTATTATTGTTGCGGCACTGTCAATCCAAGACCCACGTGAGCGACCGCAAGAAAAGCGTGGCGCAGCCGATGAAAAACATGGCCGTTTTGATGATCCTGACTCAGACTTTATTGCATTTTTAAATCTGTGGAATTACCTTGAAGAGCAGCAAAGTGAGTTAAGCAATAGTCAATTCAGAAAGCTGTGCCAAAAAGACTTTTTAGCTTATATGCGTATTCGTGAGTGGCAAGATATTGTTTATCAGCTTTCTACTGTGTGTAATGAAATGGGCATGAAAGCCACGACGAACGTAGCTGACAGCGATCGTATTCATCAGTCGCTATTAAGCGGTATGCTAAGTCATATTGGCTTTAAAGACGAAAAACAAGTGTACAAAGGTGCACGTAATAGTCAGTTCCATATTTTTCCAGGTTCAGCGTTATTTAAAAAGAGTCCTAAGTGGATTATGGCTGCAGAGCTGGTGGAAACAAGTAAGCTCTACGCCCGTATCAATGCCCGTATCGACCTGAAATGGGTTGAGGGCTTTGCGCAGCATTTAGTCAAGCGCAGCTACAGTGAGCCACATTGGGAGAAAAAACCAGGGGCTGTTATCGCCTTTGAGCAGCAAACATTATATGGTCTGCTCATTGTTAATAAACGCCGCTGCGTATACAGCAACATTGATCCTAAAGTCAGCAGAGAGCTGTTTATTCGCAGCGCTTTAGTTGAACAAGAACTCGGTCAAAATGAAGGCTTTTTACAGTACAACCAAGAGCTTATTGACGATATTCAGGTACTAGAGAATAAGTCTCGCCGTCGCGATATTCTCGTTGATGAGCAAACCCTGTATGAGTTTTACGACAAAAAGATTCCTGCGGATGTAAATAATCGTGCAGCGTTTAATAAATGGTGGAAGGGACAAAAGCAAAAAGATAAACGCTTTTTGCATATGTCACGTGATGAGCTAATGCAGCATGGCGCTGATCATGTCACCGAGTTTGATTACCCTGATACATGGCAACAAGATAATTTATTATTGCCGCTGACTTATCATTTTGATCCAGGGCAAGCGGTTGATGGTGTAGCGGTTCAAATTCCTGTTGCGTTACTTAATCAAGTTCAAGAAATCGGCTTTGATTGGCATATCCCTGCGTTTAGACATGAACTTATTTGCGCATTAATTAAGTCATTGCCAAAAACACTACGCCGTAATTTTGTACCAGCCCCAAACTACGCCGATGCTGTACTTGCGGCAATTGAGCCAATGCAGGGCAATTTACTGGATGCCATAAGTACGCGTTTATTGCGTATGACAGGGGTGCGCGTTGACCCTGATGCTTGGGACTTAACAACGCTCGCGCCACATTTACGTTTACAGTTTGAAGTACGTGATGAACACGATAAGTTACTTGCTCGTGGGCTAAATTTAGAAAAGCTGAAAGCGCAGCTTCAAGGTAAAGTAACCGATACCTTATCGAAAGTAGCTGATAAAGGCATAGAGAAGACGGACTTAACACAGTGGAGCTTTGGTGAATTACCTTCTTCCTATGTTAAAAAGCAAGGTCAATATGAAATCAAGGCGTTTCCTGCTTTGGTTGATAAAAAAGACTCCGCAGCCGTTGAGTTGTTCGATAACGAACAAAAAGCACAACAAGCCCATCAACAAGGCTTGCGTCGTTTAGTGCTTTTAAATGTGCCATCTCCGATTAAATACTTACAACAAAACCTACCAAATAAGTCGAAACTTGGTTTGTACTTTAATCCGTTTGGTAAGGTCAATGATTTAATTGATGACTGTATTGCGGCCGCTGTTGATAGCTTACTAATTAAGTACGGCAATATTCGTACTGAGCAGGCGTTTGAACAAGCCAAGGAGAAAATTCGTGGTGAGCTTGGCGACACGGTTGTAGAAATTGCCACGCAGGTTGAACAAGTGTTAAGTATTGCTCATGGACTTAATAAGCGCATGAAAGGGCGTGTTGATTTAACCATGATCACAGCGCATGGTGATATTAAAGCACAGCTACAAAGCCTCGTTTTCAAGGGATTCGTTAGTCAACATGGCGCAGCTAAAATGACGGACTTAATTCGATATTTGAAAGCAATAGAGCGACGTTTAGAGAAATTGCCCGTTGATCCTAATCGTGATCGTTTGTGTGTTCTTGAGCTTGAAAAAGTGGCTGAGCAATATCAAAAACTCGCTAATAAAATTCCAAAGGGGATGCCAATACCACAAGAGATTGTAACGCTTTTTTGGATGCAACAAGAATTACGCGTTTCTTTATTTGCACAAACATTAGGGACGCCTTATCCTGTATCTGCAAAGCGAGTTTTAAACGCAATTAAAGAATCTGAGTTATAATTCATTATAGGCGTGTACGTGCAATAAAGTTTGCTTTATTGCACGTATAAACCACAGACATTAACTAAGGAGGTCATGTGGGCATTGAAAAGGAAAAACCGATTGCTGTTCCCGAGCGCTCACAAAGAAAGCAACAGCTTGAAATTTTAGTTGTGGATGATGAGTATTTTAATTTCGAAATGCTCAAAGCATCACTGGGCCTCGAGTTTTCTTTAAGCTATGCAAACTCAGGCACGACCTGTTTATCATCTGCTATTGCTGATCCGCCCGATGCAATTCTATTAGATGTCTGTATGCCAGGGCTGGATGGCTATGATACATGTCGGCTATTAAAAAACACACCAGAAACGGAGCAAATTCCAGTGGTTATGGTGTCAGGTTTAGAGTCAGAGCTTGAGCAAAAAGCAGGCTTTGAGGCTGGTTGCGACGCTTATGTGGTAAAACCTTTCTCTGTGAAAACACTCATTGAGAAAATAAAAACAGTGGTTTAGGAAGGATTATTTATGTTTCATGATGAAAAACGCGATTTTAGACGTATGCAAATCCACACACCCGCAAAACTCATCCCTTTAGAAAGTGGGAGTGAAATAGAGGCAACATGTACAGATTTAAGTGCCACAGGACTTGCAGTCAACCTTGATGACGTAGTGGAAGTAGGTAGCATGTTCCGCGTACTTATTGCTTCAACGAGCACGTCAATCACATCATTTGATGCAACAGCCAAAGTTATTAGAGCAACCAAGGAGCCAGATGGCTCCTTGAGTGCAGGGCTTGAAATTATCAGTTTTAACTAGTGCCTAGTAAACTTTACATATCAAGCCTTTTAGATAAAAACCTTCTGGGTAGCTGCCAGCAATAGGGTGGTCAGCTGCTTGGTTTAATCGCTCCATGATGAGCAGCTCTTTTCCTGCATCGAGGGCTGCATCAGCCACGACTTTTTGAAATAAATTCTGTTCCATTAAACCAGAGCATGAGAAAGTGAGTAATGTTCCACCTGGTTTTAGAATTTGCATCGCAATCATATTGATATCTTTATAACCACGACATGCACCGGTTAGCTGTGCTTTATTATCGGCGAATTTAGGTGGATCCATTACAATGGTATCAAATAGTTTACCTTGATCACGGTATTGGCGTAGTAACTTAAATACATCTTGCTTAACAAAGTCGACCTTATTTAGATCAAGGTTGTTATGCTCTACATTACGCTTAGCTGTATCAAGTGCAGGTTGTGATACATCAACATTGGTCACATGTTTACAGCCGCCTCGTAAGGCATAGAGCGAAAATGTGCCTGTGTAGCTAAAGCAGTTGAGAACGGTTTTATCTTTAGAAAAGCGTTCAAGGGCTGCACGGCTATCACGTTGATCTAGGTAAAAGCCTGTTTTATGACCTTCTAAAATATCTACTTCAAGCTTTAGTCCATTCTCTTCGATGAGCACAGGCTCAGTCGGGGGGTTACCCCAAAGCACGCCTTTTATTGGATCTAACCCTTCTTTAGTGCGCACGTCTACATCAGAACGCTCGTAGATATCAGAACCTGGAAAAATAGCCATTAACGCTGCTACAATCTCGCCTTTATGACGCTCAGCACCTGCACTCAGTAATTGGCATACTAGTACGTTATCAAATTTGTCGATGGTGATACCAGGTAGATAATCAGACTCAGCAGCACATAAACGAAAGCCTGTTAGGCCACCTTCGCTGATCACTTGCTGGCGTGCATCATAAGCACGGCGAAGACGTTTTTCGAAGAAGGCTTGGTCTATAACTTCGTGTTGGTCAAAGCTCCACACACGTGCGCGTATTTGTGATTGTGGGCTATATGCCGCTATTGCGAGAAATTTACCGTCATTATCATAAATAGTAACCGTATCGCCTAGCCCTGGTTTACCTTTTACTTTTTTAATGGCTTTAGAGAACACCCAAGGGTGCTTTCTTTTTAATGATTTTTCTCGTCCAGCTTGTAGGTAAATAGCAGATGACATAGGGATTCTCGCGTCAAATAAAAGGGGGCATAGTTTAATGAAGCACCGGCAAACATACAATGAATGTTTTGAACAAATCCAGTAACCACGGTAAAGTAAGCATAATTTCAATCAGTTAATGGTAACAGCCGCTTTATGCAGCCAAAAATAGACTTTGCAGAACTGGAAACTCAATGTCGAGATTTTATTCTATCTTTACTCCATGCCGATGTGGCACACGATATTAGCCATATTGAGCGAGTGGTGCGAGTTGCAAAACAGTTATGCATTGCTGAAAAGGCCTGTATGGAGGTTGTTCTACCGGCTGCATGGTTACATGATTGTGTAGCGGTGGCAAAAAATCACCCTGATCGCTCAAAAGCATCGACCATGGCGGCGGATAAAGCGTTAAGCTTTCTCAGCTCGATAAATTACCCAGAGCAATATTTCAATGCGATTCACCATGCTATAGCGGCACATAGTTTTAGCGCAAATATTGCTGTTCAAAGTGTTGAGGCACAAATAGTACAAGATGCAGATCGAATGGACGCACTCGGTGCTATTGGCGTTAGCCGCTGTATGAAAGTGGGCGGTTCTATTGGTCGCTATCTTTACCATAAAGATGATCCATTTTGTTTAAATCGCGAGCCAGACGATAGCAAATATACCCTAGATCACTTTTTTATAAAGCTATTACACATCAGTGAGAGCATGAATACCCCCTCAGCAAAAGATGAAGCGAATAGACGTACAGAGTATATGCAGGCCTTTTTAGAGCAGCTTAAATCAGAGATTGGAGAATGACAATGGCAGTTCCTTTGCTAAACGGGGTGGATCATTGCCACCTAAATGTTGATGATTTGGCGCAAGCGGTGACATGGTATCGAGATGTGTTGGGTTTTTCTGTGGTACCAGAGCTTGCGTTTTGGGATGAGGGAAAAGGCCCATTAACGCTTGAAGATCAAGCAAAAACAATTCGTCTCGCGTTATTTGAAGCATCAGGAAACAGTAAAGGCATTGCTTTTAGTGTAAACGCGGCGCAATTTCTAGCATGGCTTTCGCATCTATCAAAGTTCGATATTAAAACGGTGATCGCTGATCATGATGTGACTTATTCTATGTACTTTAAAGACTGTGCTGGCAACAGCCATGAAATCACCTCTCATGATTACAAGGGGATTAAAAAAGGTCTTGAATAAGACCTTTAAACCGCTTTTTAGCGAGAATAAGTATTTTTAATCTCGATGATAGAATCAATTTGACCAATGAATAAATCGATGAGCTGTGGATCAAAGTGTTTGCCTGATTCAGCTTCTAGTAGCCCTATCGCCTTTTCAACTGGCCAAGCGTCTTTATAAGGGCGCACAGAGGTAAGTGCATCAAATACATCAGCAATACTCACTATTCGACCTTCAATACTGATCTCTTCGCCTTTTAAACCATACGGATAACCTGTTCCGTCCCATTTTTCGTGGTGCTCAAGAGCAAGCTTGTGCGCGAGTTGTAACAGGGGAGAGGGTGAGTCTTCAAGTATTTTTGCACCAATGATCGCATGTTGTTTCATATGCTCAAACTCTGTGCCATCTAAACGACCTGGCTTTAACAGTATCGAATCAGGGATACCAATTTTCCCTACATCATGCATGGGAGCTGCTTGCCTTAACTGCTCTGCTTGGTATTCGCTCATGCCATATGCTAATGCGAGGACTTTACTATAACGACTCATACGAGCAATGTGCTCACCCGTGTCGGTATCTTTATATTCGGCAGCACGACCCAGACGATTAATAAGATCAATATGCGCTAATTGAAGTTGTTCAGCTTGAATAAGTGATAAGTGTGTTTTAACGCGTGCACGCACAATTGCAGGGCTAATTGGCTTGGTGATGTAATCAACTGCACCTAACGCAAACCCTTCAGACTCATCTTGCTCGTGTGCAAGTGCAGTCACAAAAATAACAGGAATATGTGCAGTGTGTTGATTAGACTTTAAAACCTTACATACATCAAAACCATTCATATCAGGCATCATGATATCGAGTAAAATAAGTTTGGGTGGTTCATTTTCAATGAGTTGTAAGGCTAATTCACCCGATTTAGCAAATGACAACCTGTAATCATTGCCAAGAACTTCACGCATCACTTTTAAATTTGCAGGTTCATCGTCCACGACGAGAATTCTTTCACGTTCGGAAATGTGGCTCATGATAACTCCTTATGTTCAGTGATACTCTGTTTTAAATTCGCTAATACAGTGTTGGCTGCATCAAAGTCGAAATTATCGAAGTGTTTGCAAATGTCAGCAACGGTTTCTTTATACCTGTGCGGTGCAAGAGCGTACACTTGACTAAGTAGCTCATCATCTATTTCAGCATGCTGTGCTTGCGTTTGTAATGTATCAATTAAAGGTAAAAAATCATCGATAGCTACTTCATCATCTAATTGATTATCAGTGTTATCATCCTTCGTTTGTTCAACCATTGCCAACAGGGTATGCCATTCTGTTTCGCATGCAGCTAATTGTGATTGAGCTTGGCTATGATCTATTGTTTTTTCTACTTGAGACAGTAAATATACTAGATTCGTTAATGTTAAGTTCCCGGCAACACCTTTTAAAGTGTGCAAAATCATTTGCCGCTCTTTTTTATCCAGTGTGGCTTCTTTTAAACGTAGAACACTGTTTTTATGGTTAGCAAGGAATGCACTTATTTCAGTATTGAGTTTTTCCTTGCTGCCCCACATTTGAATGCCTTTCGCGTAATTAATATGTTGTTTTTCTAGTTGTGTACATTGATTTGAAATTGCCTTGATCTCAAGGCCAAGCACCTTGGCTATTTCGTGATTTACTTGTTGAATATCGACAGGTTTATTTGCAAAACCGTTCATGCCTGCTTGTTTAGCCGTTAGCTTATCTTGCTGTAAAACGCTGGCTGTGAGGGCGATTATCGGTGTCTTTTTATGCTGTTTTTGTTGTTCAATGTCGCGAATTCTTTTAGTGGCAGTGATGCCGTCACATTCAGGCATATGAATATCCATTAAAATGACATCAAAATCCTGCTGCAAAAATAGCTCAATAGCTGCTAAACCATCACTGGCAGTGGTGACGGTATGTCCTGACTGAGAGAGCAAAATATTAAGTAACTCAACATTTTGTTCTATATCATCAACCACCAGTATACGTAGTGGCGGTAGCGTAAACGGGTTGTTACTCAGGTTATCTACTTTATCAATGTCACCTTCGCTCAGTGCAAGGGTAAAGAAGAAACAACTTCCTTTTCCTTCAGTGCTGACAGCACTAATCGTTCCGCCCATAAGCTCGACGAGCTGCTTACTGATTGTTGTGCCAAGGCCTGTCCCACCAAAACGACGGGTCATAGTGCCATCTGCTTGTTCAAATGGCTGAAATATTGCCTTTAGTCGGCTTTTTGCGATGCCGATACCGGTATCTTGAACCTCAAAAAACAGGTGATCATTTTGAGTTTTACTAACACTAATAGTAACAGAACCTGATTCTGTAAATTTGATAGCATTGCCTATAAGGTTATTTAAAACTTGGCGTAAACGAGCTTCATCACCTATGTAGACCGGCGCAATATTATCCGCAATTCTTAAATCAAGTAGCAGGTTTTTCCTTTTTGCCTCAAGCCAAAAGGTTGAAACTATATTGTCGAGTAGGGCTTGCAGATTGAAATGTTCGTAGTGTATGTCAAGTTTGCCTTTTTCTAGCTTGGCTGAATCGAGTACATCATTGAGTAAATGTAACAACGAACGTGCTGAGCTATTTACGGTCACAATATGTTTTTGCTGCTCTTTATTAAGTGGGCTGTCCATTAATATATCGCTAAAACCGATAATTGCGTTCATCGGTGTGCGGATCTCATGGCTCATATTTGCCATGAAAGATTGCTTGGCTTGGGCAGCGGCTTCTGCTTCATGTTTCGCTTGCATAAGGGATTCTTCATACTCATGGCGATCTGTAATGTCTACCAGTACACCATCAATCCACTTTTCATCAGCATCGGCGGTTTCGTTGATAGAGCCTTGATCTAGAACCCACACTGTTTTACCACTGCGGTGACGAATACGATATTCAACAGCGTATTGATTATTCTTAGCAATAGCCTCGGCCATTACTTCTGAAATATGAGCTTCGTCGTCTTTATTGATGATGTCTGAAAAAGTGATGGCTTGAGATACAAACTCTTGGTGGCTATAACCTGTTAAGTCCATAACTCTTGGACTTATAAACAACATACTCCAATGATCGTCTAATAAACAGCGAAAAACAGCGCCAGGTGTGTTATTCATTAATGTGCGATATTGCTGTTCTTTTTCCTCTAAACTCTTTTGTAGCGCGCGCTGCTCTGTTAAGTCGGTTATGAAGCCTACGAATAATGTTTCTGCATCAGGTTGCTTAGCTTCGCCAAGGCCCAAGCGAATTGGAAATTGGTGGCCATCTTTATGTTTTGCGCATACCTCTCGATTTACGCCGATAACTTTTTTCAATTCATGATTTGCGCTGTTAGATAAAAAGCCATCATGTTGATTGGCAATGTCGTCATTCATGAGCATTTTAACATTTTTGCCTAGTACCTCTTCTTGGTTCCAACCGAAAATGCTCTCTGCCGACTTATTAAAGCTCAAGATAGTGCCTTTAATATCGATGGTGACAATACCATCTATAGCGGTACTCAATATGGCATCTAAGCGAGACTCCTCTGCTGATTTTTCAGCTAACAGCATACGATAACGGATCATACCGTTAATAATTCCGACGATAGCGGTGAGTAACACGGTTGCAAATGAAACACTCACGGCAATGAAAATCAGATGCGAGTTATCTTGGTTTTCAGAAAGGAAGGGCGAGGTTGCGACAAACCGTGTGGCAGCCATTCCCATATAATGCATTCCCGCAACGGCTAAGCCTAAAATGATGGCGCAGATGACACGGTTTTGTAATTGACTGAGACGCTTAACATGATCTCTTAAATGAAAACGAGCATACAAACCAATAAAAGAGAGTAGCACAGCAACAACGATAGAGGCAGCAAACCATAGTGGATCGTAACGAAGCAAAGGGCTTAATTCCATTGCTGCCATACCAGTGTAATGCATCGTGCCGATGCCAGCACCTAACAGTACAGAACTTATCAGTAGCTTTACGGTATGAGGAATATGACTGGCAGCTTTGTTACGTAAAAAAGACATACCCGTGTAACAGGCTAAAAAGGCAGGTACAAATGAGAAGAAGGTGAGCCCAGGGGAGTAGCTTATTTTAGTACACAGCGAAAAAGCCAGCATACCAATGAAATGCATACTCCAGATACCACCCGAGAGTATTAATGCGCTGGTTGCATTACTTAGCTTTTTATAGGAGTCAAAGCGGGTTCTGTCTGCTAGATCAATTAAGTGAAGTGAAAAATAAGCGGCAAATATAGCCGTTGCGATTGAGAGGATGACTAAACTCGGGTCATACACACCACTAATAATTAAGTTTGGATTTTGGTCAGTAATAAAAAATTTCGCTAGCATAATAACTCAATATCGCTGCATATCATTATAGTCTAATACAAATCTACATGAATTTAGAGAAAAACCTACTATGTGAGTACGTAGGTTTGATTTCATTAGCTATATTTAATTAACAGTTGTGTAGTTATAGGTCCTTTATGCGTAGAACTGAGCAGACATTAGTAGAACAAATGCACATAAACGATGTTGAAATTCAGCATCGAATGAGCCTTCTTGGCCTCACCTCGCAGAGCCTAAAGTCTTTGAGTAATTATAAAGCGGTGATTGAGTCATCAATTGAGAATATGGTTAATGAGTTTTACCAAAAACAAACCGAAGTCGACGAAATATCTTTACTGATTGGTGATGCGGATACACTGACTAGGCTAAGAGATGCACAGCGACAATACATTATTGATTTATTTTGTGGACGCTATGAGCACGAGTATGTAAATAACCGACTGCGTATTGGTATGGTGCATAAACGGATTGGTGTTGAACCTAAGCTATACCTTTCGGCAGTGTGTACGCTCAAAGAAATAATTTTTGAGGTTTTGCGAACAACAATAATTGATCAAGCTGAGCTTAGTCTAACATTGCAAACAGTTGATAAATTGATTTACTTTGATACCACGCTGGTTTTCGATACTTACATTGATAGCCTTGTCGGTGAAATAGAAAATGCAAAACGTCGTACCGAGGTTTATGCTAAAGGGCTAGAAGAAAAGGTGGCACAGCGCACACAAGAGCTTGAAAAATTAGCGAAATTAGATCCTTTAACCAATTTATATAATCGTAGAGTAATGCAAGAGCTGTTACAGCGAGACCTCTCAAGAGCCAGACGACATAAACTACCTTTAACCATTGTGTATTTTGATTTAGATAACTTTAAAGCAGTAAATGATACTCAAGGCCATCTAAAAGGGGACGAAGTGCTGAAATATATAGGACAATATCTTCATGAAAATATTAGGGAAATCGATATTCCATGCCGCTATGGCGGAGATGAGTTTTGTATGATTTTACCTGACTGTGAAATACAAAATGCAATTACCATTTGCGATAAGCTAATAGCATCATTCGAAGCCCGTTATCCAGAACTTCATTTAAGTTTTGGTTTGGTTGCTGCCCCTCTCGATAGCACGGTTGATGCCGAGGAGCTAATTAATCGTGCAGACAAAAAAATGTATGAAGCAAAAAAACATCAAGGCTCGTTTATCGTTCACTAGCGCGTCATACGTTTTACAAATACCACCACAAACAATGCAAGAGAAAAGCTACCACAAAATGCTTCAATAGCCGCTATAAGTCTTGAAAGGCCAATAGGCGTGATGTCTCCATAGCCTAAGGTGGTAAAGGTAACGACACTAAAATAAATACTATTTAAAAGTGCTGATAAATTTTGTGAAAAGGAGTTATCAAAGTTTAGTTGCAAAACAGTATTGTCATAGCTCACGCCAAATAAAAAATAACAAATAGCACAACAGATTATCAGTGATAAGCTAAAGCGAATCACATTTTCAGGTTTTTCCCCATACCCACATAACATATCAATAAAGCTGGAGGTAATTTGCTTTGTAGAACCTTTGGGGTACTGTGCATGTCTCATGCGAAGTTCTTTATAAGTAAAGTTACCTGCGAGTTCAAAAAGGCCCTGATGTTCCGATGCTTTACGAAGATTTCGATAAATCTCTTCGGATTGTTCAAATAGATCATGTGCTTGACTATGTTGTTTATTTTTTCGCGCTTTAATTGCTTGCGATTCTTGTAATAACTTTTCTCCCAAATCAATATTATCGATGCGGCTATCGTTGAGTTTAACGCCAAGCAAGTTTGTGTCCTTCAAATCACAGTAATGCAGGCTCGCATTATGTAAATTTGCTTTCATGAGTGAGGCATTGGCAATTCTATTATTGAATAAATGTGCACCAGATAGGTTTGCTCGGTAAAAATTGCAGTAGGAGAGATCATAACCTTCTTCATCATCTTGCTTAATTAAGTTAAGCCCAGATAAGTTAGCTCTTTGTAATTGTAAGCCTTGTAATAACCCACCTTTTTTAGCGTAACGCTCCAATTTCTGCGTTAGTTCAAGCCCAGACTTATCAAATTTATTGTCGTGCCAAAAACAAAAGCCAGATCCCATATCAGTTTCTTGGCACTTTTTTCCTGTGGGAGAGGTATAACTACAACAGGGTTTATCAGGCATAAGAATGAAAACTTATTTGTTAGTCATATTTATAGATTAGCAGGTATTTTACAGGGTAAAATGTAATACCAAGATTTTATGCATTGAATTGGTTTATTTTTTGTTGGATTACACATTAAAACGCAGTAAACGTAGGAAAACAGTAGCGATTAAAGTAGCTCAGCAGCAGCTAACAGTCTACGCGCCGCACTTTGTACCACTAGGTGATATAGAGTCCTGGCTCGTATCTAAAAAAGACTGGGTACAAGCACAAATTGCTAAGCAAGCGTCACAAGCACAAATGCGGCAGTTGCCATTGGAAACGGGCGTAATAAACTTATTTAATCAACCGTTAGCAATTAAACTTAATAAAGGCAAAAGTAGTCACTGGCAACAAAATGAACGCTCAAGTGAGTTGAGCTTATCAGTGTCATCACGTGTAAAGAATACAGAGAGTAAATATTTGTCATTACTGGAAGACTTTTTACATCACAAGCTAGAGAGCTACCTTGAAATGCGTATTCACGACTACTGCTTAAAAATGCAGGAGGCCTTGCCAGAGCAGTTAAAAGTGCAACATTATAAACGTCGCTGGGGGAGCTGTAATCAACGTCGAGAGTTAACTTTCAACCTACACTTAGCCTGTGCGCCAACGTGGGTAATCGACTATGTAATTGTTCATGAACTTGCGCATTTAAAATATATGAATCACAGTTCTGTATTTTGGCAGCGTGTGAGTCGCTTTTACCCTGATTATAAAAAAGCAAGTCAGTGGTTAAAAGTAAACGGTAGTCAGTTACGATGGCAATGAGATAATAAAAAATAGATATAAAGAGAAGTCGTTTAGAAAAGTGGTGGAGGGAGCTGGATTCGAACCAGCGAAGGCTGAGCCGTCAGATTTACAGTCTGATCCCTTTGGCCGCTCGGGAACCCCTCCACACTAATTGTTATTGCATTTGGCCCCACTTAACTGAGCGTAGAAAAGTGGTGGAGGGAGCTGGATTCGAACCAGCGAAGGCTGAGCCGTCAGATTTACAGTCTGATCCCTTTGGCCGCTCGGGAACCCCTCCAATGCAACGGCGCTGATAATAGCAAACTGATTATTTAAGTAAAGAAAAAAACTAAAGAAAAATGGATTAATGCCGATAACTGGTTAATCTTGAAACTATTCGGCTAAAGTCTATGCAAATTGATGGTTTGTTACTCAATGAGAGTCAACTTGATAATCGTCTTAATAAAAGTGTTCATGAGCAACGCAGTGGAGAATTTGCTTTACTATTGGCAATGCTCTCTCATGATGTGCTCGACTTTAGTCAGTTTCATCTCCCAAAATCAGAGTTAGCTAACACCCAAATATCCGAGCAAGCGCTACGTAATGAATTAGGAGCGGGACCAAAGCAAGCATTAGCACCAGAGCAATTTGATATGCTAATTGGCGAGCAAAATGCTTTCCGTCTTCTAAGTGGTGGGCTTACAGATATACGTTTACGTCAATGTTTAAACCCAGAACCACTGACAATTCGTGATGATAAATGCCATGTGCCGTTAAATGTCATTGATAATTGCGAACCTGCGGTTAGAAAGCGTCATTACACTAATAATAGTGTTACAGAGCGACCACAAATGGATGCAGCGGCTTTTTATGATGGCTTAAAAGACGAATCAATTCATCAGCCTTTGTACTTAGCGACAGCTTAAACAATTAATTCAATTGTCATAACTTTCTTGTACGCTACAATAGGTAATATAGATAAATTTAAGCGTATTATTAAAAACTACAGCTAATTTTAAATGTGCTTGTTATAATGCGACCTAGTGGCTTTATGCCATGACTATTGAATCAAGTTATTAGGACCATAATGAAAAAAACATTCACGCTTAACCATGAGAAAATCAAATATCCTCGTATGGTTGATGCAGCCAAACACGAAGTAAAAAAATACTTAAAACGTGAACGCAACAAAACACTTCCTGAAGGGGCTGATTATTGGGCGTTTGACTGTAAGTTTGGCGAATCTGCAGAAGATGCTCAGGTTGTGCATGTGGCAGAGATCAACAAATGCATTAGCGATATTGAAGCCAAAGGACTTATGACGTTTTATGTTGAAATCTTAGCGCGTCCTGCACAGCGACAATTACAAGAGTTTGACGAAGAGTAAACGTCAAACGAGCGAATCTAAGAGTGGGCCTTATGGCCCATTTTTATTGCCTAGCTATGGATTAGTATGCGCTGTTTTTTATTACTGCTCGTTATTTGCGGATGCCAAGTCCAAGCAAATACGATTTATGATGAGCTTCCTAGTAGCTTCAATAGCAATGAGCATTATGTTTTTTATTCTCATGGTTACATCGTCGAAGGTGAGCACATTCGTCCACGCCATCCAAAATATGGCACTTATGATTTTCCTGCAATTAAAAAAGCACTAGCAGATCCAGCCTATAACTTAATTGCATACCACCGAAAAAAAGGCACGGCCCCATTTTTATTTGCTAAAAAGCTAGCTGCTGATGTCGACATCTTATTAAATGCAGGTGTTCCTGAGTCGCATATTAGTCTAGTTGGTTTTTCACGGGGTGGGGCATTATCGATACTGGCAGCCAATGAACTTAAACGCACAAATATCAACTTAATTATATTAGCAGGGTGTGCCAGTTTAATTAAAAAGCATCCATCAGTTAGGGCATACGGTAAGGTTTACTCAATCTTTGAACGTTCAGATCAGGTTGGCTCTTGCCAATTTTTAATTGATAGGAGTGAAGCCACTAAGTTCGAAGAAATAAGCATTAATACAGGACTCTCTCATGGCGCATTTTATAAGCCAAAAGATGAGTGGGTGTTACCCGTTAAGAAATGGCTAAAGGATTAACGATGCCTAATATACTTTTTATTTTGATGTTCTGTATTTTTGGGACAAGCTTTACCACTTGGGCTGAACCCTATACTTTGCCGCGCACTAATACAGTTTTGCTAAAAGATAAACATACAGAAAACGAATACCCCATTACTATCAAACTGCCTCGTAGCTATCAAAAGCAAAACCAGAAACGTTACCCAGTGGTTTATCTGTTAGATGCCAATTACAATTTACCCATAGCCTCTGGTGCCAGCCGCTTTATGATGAATTCAGGCTCTATTGAAGAGGTAATTCTTGTTGCTGTTGGTTATCAAAAGGGCATATCTGGGCTCGATAGCCGAATTCATGATTACACACCGTTTGTTGATAAGACGTGGAAACGTGCTACAGGGGGCGCAAAGCAACATTTAAATTACTTAAAACAGACTGTTATCCCTTATATTAACGCACATTATCGAACTGGCACGCAAAAGACGCTTGTCGGTAATTCGTTAGGGGGCCTGTTTGCTGCTTATACCTTATTTACCGAGCCGACGCTTTTTTCAAGCTATATACTGGGCAGCCCATCAGTGTGGTTTAAAGAAAACTCAATATTAGCTATGGCTGTAAAACCAGCTACCAACACTACAAAAGTTTACATCGCAGTGGGTGAGCTTGAAGAGAGTGAAGGTGAAAAAATGGTTTCTGGTACTAAACAATTAGTAGATAAAATTAATAAGCAAAGTGGCGAACACGTGATGACAAATTTATTTGTTATTCCACATGCCCACCACGCAACGGCTTTCCCTACAACGGCCAGTCAAGGTTTAGATTGGCTATATAAAAAGTGATTAGCCATGATTTAAATTGCGTGACATTTTTTATATTTTTTGCCGCTACCGCAAGGGCATTCATCATTACGGCCAATTTTAATATCTGCAACGGGCGTTATATCACCATCTAGGTAACGCCATAGTCCATTTTCTATAATAAAACGCGATTTCTCGTGTAACTCACAATACAAGTTTTGGTAAAAGTAATTTGCTTTAAATTCTACAAAACCTTCTTGCTCGTTATATTCAGTATCTAAAACGCTTAGTTTGGTAAAACGACAGCTATTAGCAAAATCTTTGATTTCGCGAACCGAGTTAGCGGCTTGTTGGCTTTGTGCATAGGTACTAAATACATATTTTGCATCTTTTAGCGCGTAAGCACTAAAACGAGAACGCATAAGTTGCTGTGGAGTATCAGCTTGGCTTGCGCCTGTATGAAATGGCTGGCAGCAAAGCTCGTAAGTCAATTCGCTGCCACAAGGACAAAGGGAGTGTGTGAGTGATGTCATAACAACTTACCTAAAACTATAAATTGTTATTTTAACAAGCCTATTGTGGCTGGGGTACTAAATTGTTTAATTGGGCGCTTTTTGTAAAACAATAAAACTTAGCAGATGCCTGCTCAAGGTTTAAATTCATAGCATCTAGTTGGTGGTTGTTTACAATATCTGTCCATGTGATCACAGCAGCAAAGTTACCGTTATGTAATGCTGAGCTAAGTACGTACTCAAGGTTAACTAAATGCTTTTGTCTGATCACAAGTAGTTTGCTGGTATCAATCGAACATGAATCTAATAATGCTTTGCTAGGAACATGATCAGGGGCAATTAATAGTGTCCATGCATTTTGGCTATTGTAATGATGCAATACTTTTAATAGCTCAAAGGTTGCTGATATTTCGTCTTCAATTTGAATTAAATTAACAGACGCTTTGTCGTTATCTTGTTGGTAGCTTTTAACTGTTCTTAATGTAATTGGCTGTAACATAACTTTCACTCACTGGTTGTTTATACAGTATGTGTATACAGTAGTTTATACAGTGTTTTTGCGCAAGTACTTTTTTGCTATTTTTTAACCAATAGTTCAGTTTTATTTTAATTAAAAATATTTAGTTGTTATTAAACAGTTGGTTATGGTTTTGTTTTGAAGGTTGAAAAAGGTGAGAAATTTACCACTAAAGCTATACAGTGTTTTGCACAGTACTGTATGAACTACTAAATTTTGCTTATATACAGGTATTTTGCATAAAAAAGCCGGTATAAAACCGGCCTTTAATCTTTACTATTTTACTACTTATCTAAGTAGGTATTTAAAAACTCAAGGTATGCGTTTGAGGCCTTTATGCGGTTTTCCTTTTTAGTAAAACCATGGCCTTCATCATCAAATAACACATAGTCGACAGGCACACCATTTGCCTTTACAGCGGCAACAAGTTCATCGCTTTCAACTTGTAAAACCCGTGGGTCGTTAGCACCTTGGATCACCATTAATGGTTTAGTGATGTTTTTAGCGTGAAAGAGTGGCGAAATTGCACGGTGACGTTCGCCGTCTGTAGCTGGATCGCCCATTTCATCATACAGCGCCTTTTTAAAACTTTCCCACCATGGTGGAATCGAGTTTAAGGTTCTAACCCAGTTTGTCACACCAAAGATATTGATGCCTACTTTGAATTCTTCAGGTTCGAAGGCAAGTGCTGCAGCGGTCATAAAGCCACCGTAACTCCCTCCCATGATGCCAATTTTGTCTGCATCAACCCAATCTAGGCTTTGCAGGTGCTTTTTACCATAAACGATATCTTGTAAATCGTCAGTGCCATGTTTTTTGTCATCTAAATGGAAGAAGGTTTTACCGTAACCTGAACTGCCACGGTTATTGACTGCAAAAATGGCATAACCATGATTGACTAGATGCTGCTGCATCGCACTATAACCTGTGCGGCTTTGTCCGCCAGGACCGCCATGCACCCAAACTAAAGCTGGTACTTTGTTGTTGCTGTTTGCTTGCTTAGGCTTGTATAAAACCCCTGGGATTTCTAAACCATCAAAGCTTTTAAAGCGCACAATTGTGCTTTCAACTAAGTCACTTTGATCAATTGCATCACTTAGTGTGTTAGTTAACTGTTTAGCTTTCGACTCACCGAGTTGCCACACAAATAAGTTGCTTGGTGAGGTATCTGAATTCAAGTAAAACGCCATGGTTTTTTCATCAGCAGAGAAGTTTACACCTCGTAAATTACCAGCAGGCAGCGATGGCATAGCAATGCCTTTACCTGTGGTGGTATCGATTATCGACACCTTAGTGCTTGCGTCCGCATTAACACCACTTACTTGATAACGGCCAGATTTAGAGAAATAAATAAAGCTCACATCCCATTCATCTTTGAGGGCAGGGCTATGCTCGCCAGTGGTTAAATCATAGCGCCAAATTTCTGCAAACTCACCTTTGGCATCGGTTGAGTAATACAGTGATTTACTGTCCCTTGAGAAGGTTTCAGGACCGAACTTGGCATCGTCGTCATGATGAGTGATGAGTTCAGGTTTAAGCGTTTTTTTGCGAGTATCAAGAATGAATACATCGCTGTCTTTGTTAGAATTGTTTTTCGATAAAGCAATAAAACGGCCATCAGGGCTGATTGCACCGACATCAAGCCCCATAGTATTTTGATAAACAGGGGTCACTTCATAGCTGCTAGTATCAACGCGGTACAGATCCATAAATTTAGCGTCGCGTTGGTTGCTGGTTATAAAGAAGTGTTTACCATCTTCAGTAAAGCCAGCAAATCCTGCACGGGTTTCTTCACCAGGGGTGAGGTCTTTAACTGTGCCATCGGTTTCGCGAACATAGATGTGATAACGCTCGTTACCCCCTGAGTCTTTAGTAAATAGCACGCGCTCATCGTTAGGGAAATAAGCGACTGCATAAGTACTGTCTTCAAAATCTGTTAAACGGGTTTTCTTGGCGGTTTTAATATCGACTTCGTACAAGCTATAAATACCGCTTTCGTCGCTGCTTATTAGTACTTTGTCGCCCTTCGGCGAAAAGCTACTGCCCATAATTGAGGTTGTATCAAAAAAGGTCTCAGCATCATATTGCTTAACTGTTTGCACTTGCTGTTGGTTATTAGTACTGGTTGTTGATTGGTTTGATTGTGAACATCCTGCTAATGCAAGGCTGAGCGCACAAGCAATGGCTGCTAATTGGAAACTCGGTTTCATTGTAATTATTCCTTTTTATTTTTCCGCAATAGAGTCTTACTTGTTCAATTTATAAACGCAAGCCTTCGAGCGTCGATATTTGTTACAAATCGTGTAACTAAATGTGGACACTAGTGTGTTAGTATTTTTCCAGAATTAAAGGAATAATCATGATAGAAATTAAAGACCTCAATAAGCGTTTCGCTTCGGCTCAAGTTTTTAAAAATTATAATAAGCAGTTCAACGGCAAAAAAACTTGTTTACAAGCAGCTAATGGCAAGGGCAAAACAACATTACTGATGATCATTGCAGGCCTCGAAAGTTCACAATCAGGGTATGTTTTATTCAATAGTGAAACAATAGAATCTGTTCAAAATTATGTTTCGATTGCCAGTGACCGTATTGCGCTGCCCGATTTTTTAACCGCGCGACAAATTATTGAACTTAGTTGCAAGGCGTTAAAGAAAGAAATGCCAGAGCAACTTATTACTGGATTTAGGTTGGATGAGCATCTGAACACCCGTTTCAGGGCTTTGTCGAGTGGTAATCAAAAGAAGTGCCAGCTTATTATTGCTTTTTTAAAGCAAGCCCCATTTTTGTTGTTAGATGAACCGAGTGCAGCATTAGACCAAGAAAGCATTCGATTTTTACTGACTTTACTTGATGACTACCTCAATGATAAACCTAATGGGCAGATCATCATAACAAGCCATGAACCGGAGGTATTTTTACAGCACGGTTTTGAGTGTTCATCATTATGATTGACTACTTTGCCAGATACATCTCATTTCTCTCTTTTCGATATCTAGCATATACGACTACCCTTAAAAGTATGCTGTCTCAGCTAAAGAGTTTTAGCTTGCTGTTCGCACTCGTACTAGGTCCTGCATTTCTTGGTTTGGTTTTACTGTTGTTTTTAGGGCTTGGAAAAATAGTTGATAGCTATGCAGCTCCCGCTTACGGTGCAAAATTAGCAGTGGTTTATCTTTTACTTGAATCGGTGATGTTATGGGCCATGGCCCCAGCTATTAAAAATGCGCAAAATAGGGCATTTCAGCGCAGTTTATTTAAATCTTCTTGGCGAGTGTGCGTTGACTGCAAATTACTATTTTTAAGTAATGCTTGGCTTATTGCGAGTTTATTAATAGCAATGGATCTATCGCTAAAGCAATGGCTACAAGTGCCTCATTTTCTTTTGTTCATGTTGTTGCAATGGTTTTGTGGGGTATTTGTTCTTTATAGGCCACTTGCGCTCTTTTATAGCTTCTTAATAAGTTTTGTATTGGTACTACTGCCTGTTAGTTTAACTTCGCTGCAATACTTTTTGGGGTTTGTAGCTATTTTCTGCTGTTCGACTTTAATTCCCCCTGTGAGAATAAGTCATAAGTTAAAAATACACTCGCTTGCCTTATTTTGGCTTAGTTACTTTTTACAGAACAGCTGGAGCTTAATATGGCGTGGCTCAGTATTGCTAGTATGCTTGCTCGCTTTATTACAGCTAATTGCAGTTCGTAGTGACTTTAGTGACTTGATACAAGCTGTGGCTTTTTCAGTATGCGTGTTGCTAACGAGCTCGCTGCAGTTCGATTGCTTGGCCGTTTTTAATAAATACCGGTTATTTTTTCAAAGTGCCAACCTAGGCAAGCAGTTTTACATAAGCCAGTTTTTACCCAGCCTTATATTTTTTGCTGTGGCTCTAGTGGTACTTATAAGCATGCTTGGCACTAACTTGAGTTACATCCCCATTGGGGCAGTATGGTGTGTATTACAGCAATATTTAGCGCAAAAAAAACCAGCGCATTATGCGCTGGTTTGGTTCGTTATAACAATTGGAATAATGTTTATTGCTTAAGCGGCATCCGCTTTTTTATTGCCTTCACCACGAGCAACTTTACCAGCAACTAAGTCAGCAGGGTCAAAGTCGTCAACGTTAATAACGTCAAGACGGGCTTTTTCAACTGCGGCTAGTTTGTCGGCTTCTGCTTGGCTTAAAATGCCTGCTTCTAAGCCCATTTGCGCTACTTTATCAAGTTGGAAGAAAGGCAGTTTTACGCCTTTTTCACGGCATACCTTATTAAACAGCGGTTCAACTTCGAGTACGTCTTTGAGCGTTTGCTCTTGACGACCAACAAGGTTAAGCGGCTCGTTTTTAAGGTAAATGTAGTTAGCTAAACGGTTACGAGTTTCGCTTGGTACTTGTAGTAAGTGAGCAAGTTTGTGCTCAAGCTTATCAGTAGGTTTACGAACAGGACGACCGAATGGGAATAACATGATTTTTAGCATTGCACGAAGTGGTGCAGATGGCATGTTATTGATTAAGTCAGCAAGTGCACGTTGGCAGTGGTAAAGGTGATCTTGGCAGCTCCATTGAACAAGCGCAAAATCTTCTTTTTTACGGCCTTCATCGTTGTAACGTTTAAGTGTTGCAGATACAAGATATAAGTAGCTTAGTAAGTCACCTAAACGTGCAGAGATACGCTCTTTACGCTTCAATGAACCACCAAATACCGCCATGCTAATATCTGACATTAATGCTAATGATGCACTGAAACGTGATGCAATACGGTAGAATTCCGCTGTTTCGTCTTTGTATGGCGTGCTTGTGAAGCGAGCATTAGTAAAGGCTAACCACTTAGTACGAACTAGGTTCGAAATTGTAAAGCCAATGTGGCCCATTAACGCTTTATCGAATACTGACAGTGCTTCTTCACGGTCTTCAATCGCACAAGCACCTAGCTCAGTTAACACGAATGGATGACAGCGAATCGCACCTTGACCATAGATGATCATATTACGCGTTAAGATGTTTGCACCTTCTACGGTAATTGCAATTGGCGCACCTTGGTAACCACGGCCTAGGTAGTTGTTTGGACCAAGCATAATGCCTTTACCACCGTGAACATCCATGCCGTGAATCGTTGCTTCACGCATTTGCTCAGTTAAGTGATATTTGATAATCGCAGATACAACCGATGGTTTT
The DNA here is from genome assembly GCF_021729425.1 of Pseudoalteromonas sp. CF6-2. Taxonomy (NCBI): domain Bacteria; kingdom Pseudomonadati; phylum Pseudomonadota; class Gammaproteobacteria; order Alteromonadales; family Pseudoalteromonadaceae; genus Pseudoalteromonas; species Pseudoalteromonas sp. CF6-2. Next base: position 2,179,095 of record NZ_CP091442.1, on the reverse strand, counting down.
TCACCAAGGTCAACAGCACCTGTAGACATGCTAACTGCAGCATCAGAGCTGTATGCGTAACCTGCAAGTTTTGCTAATGACTCTTCAACGCCTTCCATTTGACCAATAGGTAAACGGAATTGACGACGAATACGGCTGTAAGAGCCTGTTGCAAGCGCAATTGTTTTAATGCCACCTGTTGAGTTAGACGGCAATGTGATTGCACGACCAACAGATAAACATTCAACAAGCATACGCCAGCCTTGACCTGCCATTTTCGGGCCACCAATGATGTAATCAAGTGGCACGAAAATATCTTTACCACGAGTAGGACCATTCTGGAATGGAACATTTAGCGGGAAGTGGCGACGGCCAATTTCTACTCCTGGAGTATCTGTTGGGATAAGTGCACAAGTAATACCTGGTTCTTTGTCTTCACCGAGTAAACCATCTGGATCTTGTAGTTTAAATGCAAGGCCAAGTACAGTGGCAACAGGGGCAAGAGTGATGTAACGCTTGTTCCACGTTAGGCTAATACCGACAACCTCTTCACCGTTCCATTGACCTTTACATACAACACCGTAATCAGGAATTGCACTTGCGTCAGAACCTGCTTCTGGTGATGTTAAAGCAAAGCATGGAATTTCGTGACCACTTGCAAGGCGTGGTAAGTAATGATCTTTTTGCTCTTTAGTACCATAGTGCTGAAGTAGCTCACCTGGGCCTAACGAGTTAGGTACACCTACGATAGAAGATAGTAACGTTGATTTACTGGTTAGCTTTTGCAGTACACATGATTGTGCATAAGCAGAAAACTCTAAACCGCCGTATTCTTTTTTGATGATCATGGCAAAGAATTTGTTATCTTTTAGGTATTGCCAAACATCTTGCGGTAAATCAGTTAGTTCGTGCGTTGCGTGCCAATCATCTAGCATGCTACATACTTCTTCAACTGGACCATCAATAAACGCTTGCTCTTCGATAGTCAGTTTCGGGGCAGGGTACTGATGTAATTTGTTCCAGTCAGGACGGCCACAAAATAGATCCGCTTCCCACCATGTAGTACCAGCATCAATAGCTGATTTTTCAGTATCCGACATAGTCGGTGTTACTTTTTTAAACGCAGCAAAGATTGGTTTAATGATGTATTGTTGACGAATGCTAGTCACAGAAAGTGGCACAGCAATAAGTAAGAATAGTAGCCAACTAATTGCGCCAAACGCGCCAGCAAATGTGCCAACAAGTAAAGTCGCAATGGCAATACCTAAACAGGTATTCCAGCTTGATCTGTGGTAACTCGCAACGCTAAGCAGCACGAGTAAACCTAGTAAAAATATGAGAGTCATTGATTATTCCTTAATAGAGGTCAGACCACCTCTTTTAGAGTAGCGCTAGAACAAGCAATTATCAAGAGGGGAACAAGGATAAAACAGTAATTACTGCTGTGTTTGTTTGAACAAGTTGTACATTAGATCAAAGTAAGCTGATTTAAGGAGTTATTTTTGAAATTACCATCATATATTTAATAGTTTACCCATCGAGTTTATAAAAAATTAGGGAGCTAGTTGCTAACAGTGCCACTATGTTTAACAATAGCTGCGAGCAACGCTGCATTGCGATGCAATTCTTTCATTATGTATATAGGTATAGAGTTTTATGTGTGAGTTGCTTGGCATGTCGGCCAATGTACCAACGGATATTTGTTTCAGTTTTTCAGGGTTATTAGAACGCGGTGGCAATACTGGCCCACATAAAGATGGTTGGGGTATTACTTTTTATGAAGGAAAAGGCTGTCGTACGTTTAAAGATCCAGAGCCAAGTTGCCAGTCTGAGATTGCCAAGCTTGTTAAAGCTTACCCGATAAAGAGTATTTCGGTGATAAGCCATATTCGTCAGGGCAATCGTGGTCGTGTGTGTCTTGAAAATACCCACCCATTTACTCGTGAGCTATGGGGACGTGAAATTACGTATGCTCATAATGGTCAACTTTCTAATTATCATGATTTAAAACCTGAGCATTATAGACCTGTTGGAAATACCGACAGTGAATTAGCATTTTGCTGGTTACTTGATAAAGTGCGAGAAAAATACCCTAAACGTCCTTCAAATATGGCATCCGTGTTTCGCTATGTAGCTAAACTTGCGCATACTTTACGTGAAAAGGGCGTGTTTAATATGTTGCTCACTGACGGTGTGTATGTGTTGGCATATTGCACTAATAATCTGCATTGGATCACTCGTCGTGCGCCATTTGGTAAAGCGACATTAATTGATGCTGATATGGTGGTTGATTTTCAAAAAGAAACCACACCGAATGATGTGGTTACTGTCATTGCGACAAGGCCGCTCACCAACGACGAACGCTGGCAAAAAATGGAGCCAGGTGAGTTCGCGTTATTTAAAATGGGCGAATTAATCTAAGTAGCAGCGGGTTCACCCCGCGACTTTTAAAAGATAAATTTACCCAAACGCAGACACCTTCTCGTGATGTAAACGCTTTTCGCGATGTAAAATCGCGACTACTTATCATTAGCTACGGTAACAGGTGTAGTGACAGTGAATGAGTTAAGTTGTACTTCAAACTGTTCGACACCTTTTTCACCTTTCCACATACGAACTAGCATGTAGTCCATTTCTGGGGCAAACCAAGCAAGGGCTTGACGTTTATTGTTGTCGTATAAGCGTTTTACTTTAATTGCATCTATATTACCGATTGGCAATGAAATCATTTCTGTGCCAATGACTTCAAAGTCATAACTACGCAGGTTGCCTTTTTTATCTACTAAAGGATAAGAAAGCTGCGTTTTACCTTGCTTTAATTCTTCGCGAACCTGTACTTGATACGATAACGAGTCTTGGAAATCGTCTGACCAATCGAATTTCAGCGGGTATTTACTTTGGTTACTGTTGACCTGCTTGTGAACAGGATCGAATTTGAGCGTGTATTCTTTATCTGGCCCTGTTCCTGTTCGCTCCATAGCGTAGCTAAGAGGTGATATTTTATGATCTTGGTAACTAAATTCGGAGGTTTCTTTTCGGGAGTCAGAAAAAATCATCCATTCAATTTCACTATGATAGGTAAGTACATAGTTGCCATCGTTGATTTTTTTTAGCTCACGTACCGCTTTACCATGGGTTTCACCTTTACGAAGTACATCGTATTTGGCTTGGTATTGAGTGAGGTCGCCAGCTAGAACACTGGTAGGAAGTAATAAAGTGCCCACACATGCGAGTAGGGCACTTCGTTTTTTATTCTGGGTAATGTGCGCCGTGTGCAGGAAGTTTCTTTTTGTCAAAAACTGCATAATCTGCTTCCATCTTGAGTCGTTGTTCACTGAACCACTTGACCACCAAAGGATAGATTATATGTTCTTGTTGATGAACACGTTGCGCAAGTGTGTCTGCGGTATCGTTTTCGAGTACCGGTACTTTGGCCTGAAGCACAACGGGACCACCGTCTAGCTCTTCAGTTACAAAGTGAACACTTACGCCGTGAACCTCATCTTTTGCATCTATTGCTCTTTGATGGGTATTCAGCCCTTGGTACTTAGGCAACAAAGAAGGATGAATGTTCAACATTTTTCCTTTAAATTTTTGCACTAAGCTAGGTGTTAGAATACGCATAAAACCAGCTAATACAACCAGATTTGGTTCAAAACTGTCAATAATGTCCATTAACTCAGCATCATAGGCCTCACGCGAGTCAAAATCTTTATGGCTAAGTACACGTGTTTGTATACCTGCATTTTTAGCTCGCTCAAGGCCATAAGCGTCGGCTTTATTACTAATTACAGCGGCGATGTCGGCCTTGATTTCACCGCGCGCACAAGCGTCGATGATGGCTTGAAGGTTTGAACCGCTACCAGAAATTAATACAACAAGACGACAAGGGGTCATTAGTCACGACCACCTAAAATTTCTACTTGCTCTTCGCCTGCTTTCGCATCTTGGATCTCACCGATATGCCATGCATTTTCGCCAAGATCTTTAAGAATTGTTAAGCTTTGCTCAAGTTTGTCGGCAGGAACAACTAAAACCATACCTACACCGCAGTTGAATGTACGGTACATTTCGTGAGTTGTGATGTTGCCGTTTTCTTGTAACCAGTTGAAAACAACAGGCCATTCCCAGCTGTCGCCTTTGATTACTGCTTTTGCAGACTCAGGAAGTACGCGCGGGATGTTTTCCCAGAAACCACCACCCGTGATGTGCGATAACGCGTGAACGTCAACCTGCTTGAATAACTCAAGTAGTTGTTTAACGTAAATGCGAGTTGGCTCTAAAAGGTGATCGCCAAGTGTTTTGCCTTCAAGCTCTGCGCTTGTGTCTGCACCAGATACTTCAAGTACTTTACGAATTAATGAGAAGCCGTTTGAATGAGGACCACTTGATGCAAGTGCGATTAATTGGTCGCCTGCAGCCACTTTCGTACCGTCGATAATTTTTGATTTTTCTACAACACCCGTACAGAAACCAGCCATGTCGTAATCTTCGCCGTCGTACATACCTGGCATTTCAGCAGTTTCACCGCCGATTAATGCGCAGCCAGAAAGCTCACAGCCTTTACCAATGCCAGTTACAACATCAGCCGCAGTATCTACGTCTAATTTACCAGTTGCATAGTAGTCAAGGAAAAATAGTGGCTCAGCACCTTGTACGATAAGGTCGTTTACACACATAGCAACAAGGTCAATACCCACTGTGTCGTGCTTTTTAAGATCAATAGCTAAACGTAGTTTTGTACCAACGCCGTCTGTGCCAGCAACCAGTACAGGCTCTTTATAGCCAGTTGGTAGTTCGCAAAGTGCGCCAAAACCACCGATACCGCCCATTACTTCAGGACGTCTGGTTTTTTTAACTACGCCTTTAATACGCTCAACAAGTGCATTACCGGCATCGATATCTACGCCCGCGTCTTTATAGCTAAGAGACTGTTTTTGTTCGCTCACAGGTTTTCCTCAAAAAAGTTGCATGTGGGTTGCTTAGAAACGCGCGTATTTTACAACAATTGCACTGGCGCGGCTAGTTGAAAAATCACTTTAACCGACTTGACAAGGACAGTTGTCCGCTAAAAAAGGAATTAGCTACTGGGTTTTAGGCTCTTGGTTTGTTCAGAGCCTAAAACCGAGAGCCAAATTTGGCTTAAGCTTTCGCGGTTAAAATAGCGCGAAGAGGGGCAGGGTAACCTTCGATGGTTTTGCTGGTGTCATTTGGATCTAAAAAGTCGATGAGTGATTCGTTTTCCATCCACTCGGTTTTACGTTGTTCTTCAAGCGTTGTGATTGCGCAGTCTTTAACTTGTACATCTTTAAAGCCAACACGCTCCATCCATAGTTTTAATGCCGCGGTGCTTGGAATAAACCACACATTACGCATTTTGGCATAACGGTCGGTTGGCACTAAGACTCTATGCTCATCACCTTCAACAACCAAGGTTTCAAGTACCAGCTCACCACCTGGGCGAAGCTGCGCTTTTAACTGCGCTAAAAAGTCGATAGGTGAGCGGCGGTGATATAAAACACCCATCGAAAACACGGTATCGAATGCTTTTAGTTCAGGCAGAGCCTCTACACCTAGCGGCAGTAAATGCACGTTTTCATCTTGGTGATAGTGTTTAATTGCTTGGAATTGGCATAAGAATAAATCGGATGGATCAATACCCACCACAAAATTTGCGCCTTCACCGCGCATGCGCCATAAGTGGTAACCCGAGCCACAACCAATATCAAGCACAGTGCGGCCTTTTAACGGTTCGATATGCGGCAGTAAACGATCCCATTTCCAATCACTGCGCCACTCAGTATCAATCTCAATACCGTGTAAGCTAAATGGCCCTTTACGCCATGGCATCATGCGCTTTAATAAATGCGTTAACTGTTTTTGCTGACCTTCAGATAGCTCGTCACCGGTGCCAATTTGTACTTTATTCTGAAGGTTTACATGGTTGGTGCTTACTTCAGGTAAGTTTTTCAGCACTTTTTGCCATTTAGGTAAATCGCCGTGGCTGGCTTCTAGTTCCCAGTGCTTTAATTGACCTGGCAAAGTTTCGAGCCAGTGACTAAGCGGGCTTTGTGCAATCGCAGCGTAAAATTGGTTAAACCATTGAGACATGAAATACTCTTTTATATCGTTGTGATGATTACTTGATTGCAATCATCGAGCAGAAGTTAAAACATTGATACCACACTTGCGTTTGGCTAAAACCAATTTCACTTAATCGGTTTAAGTGGGTAGATAAATGATCAGGGCGCATGACGTTTTCGATAGCCGTACGCTTTTGGCTGATCTCAAGCTCCGAGTAGCCGTTATGACGCTTAAAATCATGGTGTAAATCAATGAGCAAATTATCGCATTGCTCATCTTCACCTTTAATTTTTTCGCTAAGCAGCAAAACGCCGCCAGGTTTTAAATTTGCGTAAATCTTTTCAAGCACCGCGTGGCGTTTTTCAGGCGGTATAAACTGTAGAGTAAAGTTCATCGCTACCACAGAGGCATTCTCGATTACTAAATCGTTTATATCACCCAGCGTGACTGTGACCGGCACGTCAGAGCGAAAACCTTGTAAATGTAATTTACAGCGTTCAACCATCGCTTGTGAGTTATCGACCGCAATGATGTTACAGTTATCGGTGCGAATATTACGGCGCATACTTAACGTTACTGCACCAAGTGAACAGCCTAAGTCGTATAGGTTTGAATTGCTTTGCGCGTACTCGCCAGCCAGCTTACCCATGGTGCTTACTATGGTGGCATAGCCTGGCACCGAGCGCTGGATCATATCAGGGAAAACTTCTACTACATGTTGGTCAAAGCTAAAGTCTTTAACCGCTTGCTCAGTGGCATAAATACTGTCTTTTTGCGTCACGTGAACAGTCTCTTTAAAAAATAATACCGCTATTTTAGCATTTTTAACTGGATAGTCAGTGATAAATTCAGTAGCTTGGCTAGAATTATCAATAACAAGTACAAAAAAGAGAAGTTTAATGACTAAAAGCAAAGTGATCAGTACCGAAGATATCTTATCAACTCTGTGTCATTCAGTAACCGGCGTATTGTCATCAGCAAGTGGTAACAATATTAGTTATTCTGCGATGGTGCAAAAAATTACCCGTACCTGTATGCGCCCAGATATTGGCTGTTTTGTATTGTTCGATGGTGGCTTTACAGGCCTAGTTGTTACTAATTTCACAGCGCAAGCAGCTATGGAAATCTACCATGACTATATGCGTAATATGGGGATGCCAGAAGATGAAATTGCGCAAAGCCATTTATCAGATGATGTTGCTAATGTATTAGGTGAGCTGATGAACCAAATTGTGGGCGACTTTACCTCTAAGGTAAGAGAGCAGCTGCATACATCAATCACTCAAAACCAACCTAAAATGATGGCGATTAACAAGCAGGTGCAAATCTCCGTTGATACCACCATGGATAGACCACAAGCTCGCCGTGTAACATTCACCACAGCGAAGCAAAATATTTTCTATCTAGAACTAGCGATGGATAAAACAGAATTCATCAAACTACATGACTTTGATATTTCAGAAGCCGTTGACCCTGACGACATCATCGAAAACGAAGCCAAACAAAAAGCTGAAAAGCAAAAAGCATCATCACAAGTTGATGACGCAGATGATGATTTTATGGCAGAGTTAGGGCTGTAACTCAACGACTTTAGCTTTCAGCTGTCAGGTAAAATAGAGGCGCGGTCTAGACCGCGCTTTTTTGTGTTTTAGAGCAATTGATAACATCTTTGTCTGGGATCCCAATTAACGTAATAGTCTCATCGTCTATTTTTTTGATTTTTGATTTAACTGTCACTGAAGGCCCTCGAGTAAAGCTTTTCACAGACTCTGGTGAAAATAAATTTAGATCATCTTTGATTAGTTTTGTTTTATGGGTATGAGAATCAAAGCTGATCATGATATCACCCTCAAAATCCATTTTTTCTGAGGATTCTACAGAAATAATAGAGGCCAAATTAGGGTTTTGTTTGAAGTAAATTTTAAAAAAGCTTCTTGCGTATGAGTTTAAATCTTCGATTGAAGTGGTTATGTGGCTATCAACTTCTAGTATTGCATCGTCTGGTAATACTGATTTCATTTTGCAATTCCATTCACCATTAAAAAAACTATAATCTTCAAATGCATTTGCAGTTATACACTTAGAGAGTAATAAAAGCATTATCAAGATCCTATATAACATTCCATTTGTTCCTTTTTGAAAATAATACTTAATGCTTGTTAGCTTCATCTAAATGTCTAACTGCATTGAACTAAAAGCTCGTTTTTAAAGCCTACATTCATCCAATTTATGCTTTAATCACATACTCTTAAACGGATTTTATGATTGCATGAATTACTTAAAAGACTTTATAACAAAATTTGTCATAGCAATGCAAAAGCGCCCAGGTCTGATGGCAGTGTTGGCTTTTTGCAGTGGGGTTGCAAGCTTTATATTCGTTGAGCGAAAAGAGTCATTCTCGCAAGTTATTTCTATACTTTTACTTGTAAGCTGGGTTTGGTTAATTCTAGATAACTGGTTACGGGATAAAGTTGAACAGCAATTTGGTTTGGCTGTGTCTCCCAATTTTATGCGTTTTGCATTACAGGTTGTGCAGCAAGAGAGTTTGTTTTTTGCACTACCGTTTTTTTTAGCGGTGACAACGTGGGATCACCCTCAGGCTGCATTCACTGGTTTAATTGCACTGTGCGCATTTATCTCTGTTGTCGATCCGCTTTATTATAAAAAACTCGCTAAACACAGTGTGTTATTTACTGTTTTTCATAACTTTTCGTTATTTGTTGTAATCTCAGTTACTTTACCTATTTTATTCCAACTTACCACCAGCCAGAGCTTTGAAATTGCGCTCATTACAGCTGTCATCTTTACCATACCAAGCTTAGGTAACTTAATGCCTAATGCAAAATGGTGGCGTTTTCCATTACTTGTCTTGCTATTAGGAGCGCTCAGTGCAGGTTTGTGGCAGTTACGTAGCTTTGTGCCGCCCGCGGCACTGCGCTTAACCGATATGAGCATGTCGTATCAGCTTGACGAACAAGCCCGTAAGCCAATAGAGCCGATTCAAAAATTAACCGAGCATGCTTTACATCAAAAAGGTCTATATAGCTTTAGCGCTGTTAAAGCCCCGCGAGGCTTGAATGAAAAAATTTACCATGTATGGGTGCATAATCGTAAAGAAGTTGAGCGTATTCCATTAGAAATATCGGGTGGACGAGAAAAGGGTTATAGGGCATGGAGTCATAAAACGAATTTCCCAGCAGATTCATCTGGCAAATGGATAGTTAAGGTGGTTACAGAATCAGGGCAACTAATTGGTCAAATAAGGTTTGAAGTTGAATAAAGTGCTGCCGATTTTACTTAAGCTTAACACTCTAGTAAGGATTTTTTCCTTCACCTACTAATACGCTGAATATTCTTAAATCCAGTTCTAGTTGATGGTATTGCGGCTCCATGTGGCAACAAAGTTGATAAAACGCTTTGTTGTGGTCTTTTTCTTTAAAATGAGCCAGTTCATGTACGACGAGTGCCTTGAGAAGTGGCTCAGGTGCGCGAAGTAAATCGCTATTAATTGCTAGGTCGTGTTTACGGGTTTTACCTTGCATACGAAAAGTATGGGTACCTAACGCATTAGTGACCATATCGCCTTGTTTTTTGAACGCGGCACGGCTAAAAGGTAGGGCGTTTTTAAGATAACGCTTTTTTAGCTCAGTGGCGTAACTGTATAAGGCTGTGTCGCTGGTAATACTATGTGCATCAGGGTATTTGCCCTTGAGGTAGTTTGCAGCTTTGTTGCCATTAAATAGTTGTAACACTTGCTCAATAATATGGGGTGGGTAACCTTGAAAATAACGGCTGTAATCTTTCATATGCACTCTGAGATTAAAATAAACTGCTTTGGCTTGCTTCGCGTTCACCTATAAAAGGCGCAAGCACGGGGTGATTGTAACCTAAATCTTGGCAAAACTGTCTTGCTAAAAGTGGCGACTGGCGATTATCTGCGGTATGAAAAAATACATAAGGTGATTTACCTTCTTCGAGCCACTGGTTTATTTTTTTTAGCCAAGGTTGGTAATAGGATTTGTATTCGTGCTCTAAGCTTGCAATAACAAAACGCACCAGTGGGTTATTGTTTGTAGCGATTGCATGCACAGGTAAATGAGGCTTTTTCTTTTGCGCATCAATGAGTGCATCGGTATCGGCGGGTACAGCAAATAAAGCGCGAGTATCCATGCTTATGCGGTCTATATTATTTTCAATTAATAGCTGATTTAAACGAATTTCAGCATCTCCTTTTTGGAAAAAGGCAGGGTGACGAACTTCTACGCCGTAATTAAGCTGTTTTGGTAACAGGGCAATAAAGTTAGTCAGTAGTGGCAGGGCATTCGGGCCAAAAGCACTGGGTAACTGCAACATAATTTGCCCTGTTTTGGCAAAAATTGGCTCAAATAAGCTTAACCATGCGTTCAACTCACTATTTACATTAGTCAGTTGTAATTCGTGACTAAATCGCCGATGAAACTTAAAAGTAAATTTAAAGTCTTCGGGTACTGCATCATGCCAGCGTAACAATGACTCGTGACTTGGGTCAGCATAAAAACTGGTATTACCCTCGACTGAATTAAAGCATTGCGCATACTCACTGAGCATGTCGGCGCTTTTACAGTGACTAGAGAGTAAGTTTCCTTTCCATGCGGTGCTAGACCACTGCGGACAACCTAAGTACAGCATTAAATCAACCAATAAATTTAAATTCGGGCTAGTGTACCAAAAGAAGTGTTTACTCAGAAGTCGGGACGTATATTTAGCCCCTGACAGGCACTGCTGGCACTCGCATTTTACGATGGTTTGGGTATAATACTCTGCCTTAAATGATTACTTTGTATAGTGGCTTTTGCTCTCAAAATAGCGAACTCTTAAGAGCAGGCGGCTATAAGTCTTTAACTGACAGGAATACTATGCGCTCTATATATTGCGGACAGCTAAATAAATCTCACGTAGATCAAGAAGTTGAACTATGTGGTTGGATCAACAAACGCCGTGACCTTGGTGGCCTTATTTTCGTCGATTTACGTGACAGAGAAGGTTTAGTACAAGTTGTTTTTGATCCTGAAGTAGAAGGATTAATGGATACTGCGAATAAACTACGTCAAGAGTTTTGTGTGCAGTTAAAAGGTGTTGTTCGCGCACGCCCTGATAGCCAAGTAAATAAAGACATGGCAACAGGTGAAGTTGAAATTTTAGGCACAAGCTTAACTATCATCAACCGCTCAGAGCCATTACCACTTGATTTTAATCAGCAAAACTCTGAAGAGCGCCGTTTAAAATACCGTTACCTAGATTTACGTCGTCTTGAAATGAGCGACCGTATTAAACTTCGTGCAAAAGCGAGCAGCTTTGTGCGTCGTTTCTTAGATGACAACGGTTTCTTAGACATTGAAACACCGGTACTGACAAAAGCAACACCGGAAGGTGCGCGTGACTACTTAGTACCTAGCCGTGTTCACAAAGGTAGCTTCTACGCTTTACCTCAGTCGCCACAATTATTTAAACAATTATTAATGATGTCGGGCTTCGATCGTTACTATCAAATTGTTAAATGTTTCCGTGATGAAGACTTACGTGCTGACCGTCAGCCAGAATTCACGCAAATCGATTTAGAGACGTCATTCATGAGCTCTGACGAAGTGCGTGCAATGACTGAGAAAATGATCCGCGAAATGTGGCAGTCATTATTAGACGTTGATTTAGGCGACTTCCCAGTTATGCCTTACAGCGAAGCAATGCGTTTATATGGTTCTGATAAACCGGACCTACGTAACCCAATGCAACTTGTAGACGTTGCTGATTTAGTAAAAGACGTTGAGTTCAAAGTATTCTCTGGTCCTGCTAATGACGAGAAAGGCCGTGTTGCTGTATTAACTGTACCAGGCGGTGCTGAGCTTTCTCGTAAACAAATCGACGACTACACTAAATTCATCGGAATCTATGGCGCGAAAGGCCTAGCATGGATGAAAGTTAACGATCGTGCTGCGGGCGTTGAAGGCGTGCAATCACCAATCGCTAAGTTCTTAAACGAAGAGGTGATTAACCAGTTACTTGAGCGTACGAACGCACAATCTGGCGATATCATTTTATTCGGTGCTGACAAGCGTAATGTTGTAAACGAAGCAATGGGTGCACTACGTCTTAAGATTGGTGTTGATTTAGGCATCACTGATCTAGGTAGCTGGAAACCTTTATGGGTTGTTGATTTCCCAATGTTCGAAGAAGACGAAGGTACATTGCATGCGGTTCACCACCCATTCACTGCACCAAAAGGTATTTCTGCCCAAGAGCTTGAAGCAAACCCAGCAGGTGCATTATCAGATGCATATGACATGGTCTTAAACGGCTACGAAGTTGGTGGTGGTTCGGTACGTATTCACAATGCAGATATGCAAGAAACAGCATTCAGAATCTTAGGTATCGAAGCGCAAGAGCAACAAGACAAGTTTGGTTTCTTATTGGACGCACTTAAATACGGTACACCACCGCACGCAGGTCTTGCGTTTGGTCTTGACCGTTTAGTTATGCTGTTATGCGGTACTGATAACATTCGTGACGTTATTGCCTTCCCTAAAACAACTCAAGCATCATGTTTATTAACAGATGCACCAAGCAAAACAAATGCAGATGCATTAACTGAGCTTGCCATTGAAGTTGTAGCGAAAGACGCTGAATAATTCATAATAAACTGAATTATAAGGTTTAATGAAAACCCTAAGGTGTATGCCTTAGGGTTTTTTTGTGCTTAAATGTTTATAAATATGTTCTTCAAGGAGTGGGCATGAGTGTAAGTGGAAGCTTCATCGGTTTTTTCATTTTGATTTTAATCCCGTTTTTTGCCGTTATTAGCTATTACTTAGGTAAACGTAAAACGACAACACCTGTAATCGTCGCTATAATCGGTGGGCTTTTAGCTTATATGTCGTTATTTGGCCTAATTTTTATTGCTGTACTGGTGCTTAAAAAAGATATTGAGATGAGCGCGTGATCAAAAGTCATTCACTTTATTTTGAACACACCTTTGAGGTTAATTTAGCGGGCCAAACGTTTTCACATTGTGAGTTTGAGCAATGTGAATTTATTGACTGTGACTTTAGCAGTAGCCAGTTTGAAAATTGCCGATTTATAGAGTGTGAGTTCAAAAACTGCAATTTAGCTGCGCTTGGTCTTAGATACACCTCACTCGAAGAGGTCAGCTTTAAAGAGTGTAAATTAACCAGTGTGCGCTTTACTGATGTTGATTGGCCGCTACTTGCCAGCCGTGCTCCAGTGAGTTTTATTAGTTGTGAACTTAGCTACAGCAGCTTTTTTGAACTGAGTTTAAAGGCTTTAAAAATGCGCAGCTGTTTTGCCAAAGATGTTGATTTTAGACATGCAGATTTAACATCTGCTGATTTTACTGATACGGATTTTCGTGACAGCTTGTTTCAACAAACTAATCTCAGCAAAGCTAATTTTATAGGTGCTAGTCACTTTGCCATTGATATAACTGCTAACAATATCAGTAAAGCCAAATTTGAACGTTATGCCGCTTTGGACTTGCTCGCTGGGCTCGATATAGAGCTGGTGGATTAAGCTTTATTACTAAGAGGGTTAAGTAAGATGATGAATTTAAGTCCTATCACCTTGGAAGGGCAATTTGTTAAATTAGTGCCGTTAACAAGTGAGCATCGCGATGCTTTGGTAAGCGCTGCTACGGATGGAAAGCTTTGGGAGCTTTGGTTTACCTCGGTGCCCAATGAAGAACGTGTTGACGATTACTTAAGTATGGCGTTTGAACAACAGTCACTTGGTCGCGCATTACCATTTGCTGCCATCGATAAACACACAGGCACCGTGATAGGCTCAACCCGTTTTTGCAATATTGATAGTAAAAACCGACGCTTAGAAATTGGCTATACTTGGTATGCCAAGCGTTTTCAGCGTACTGGGGTTAATACTGAATGTAAAAAACTGCTGCTGACTTATGCATTTGAAACACTTAGTGTGATTGCCGTTGAGTTTCGTACCCACTGGCATAATCAGGCTTCGCGCAATGCCATTGCTCGCTTGGGAGCGAAACAAGATGGGGTTCTACGTAATCACCAAATTATGGCCGATGGGTGCGTTCGTGATACCGTGGTGTTTTCAATTATTGATGGTGAGTGGCCTATGGTTAAACGCAGCTTAGAATTCAAATTAGCGCAGTTATAGTATGTTAGATATTAAAAAGGCGGCGCTAATGCTCGCTTTAACTCTTAGCGGGCAAACAGCGTTTGCTAATCAAACACAGACGCTGTTCGATACAGAGCGAGCGCGCCATATTCCAGTGACTATCACAGCAGCCGATAGCACATGCACGGTAAAGAAAAAGTGCCCAGTGGCGTTTATTGGTGCAGGGTATGGTATGGCACATACAGACTATCAATTTGCCCAGCAAGTTTTTCATCAGCATGGTTATTTAACGGTTGAAGTTGCACATGAATTAAAAGGCGACCCGAGTTTAAACCCTGAGCCGCCATACATGACCACACGCATGGAAAACTGGCACCGTGGTGTACAAACCCTTGAATTTTTAGCCACAGAACTTGCAAAGCGATATCCTGCGTATGACTTTAATCAGCTTACTTTATTTGGTCACTCAAATGGGGGGGATATTGCAGCATTATATGGCGCTATTTATCCTGCGAAGGTTTCTAAGCTTATCACCCTTGATCATCGACGTATGCTGATACCCCGAAACAAACATATTGCTGTGCTTACGCTACGTGGTAGCGATTACCCAGCGGATGATAGGGTGTTATTAACGGGTGAGGAGCTAGCTGTGTATCCTGTAACGCAAACTGTAATTCCTAATTCTCGCCATAACGACATGTATGATGGCGGGCCGAAATGGTTAGTTGAAGCGATGACAAAGCAACTGACGCTTTTCTTAGAATAAACAGTTAGGTAGAGTTAGCGCGTTATTTTCTAACGCGCTAATAGGTTATTTATTTACGAGCTCGCTAATCACCAATGGATTGTTATGAAGTGTTTTATGCACGGGGCACTTATCTGCTATTTCGAGCAAACGTTGTCGCTGTTCATCCGTAAGATCACCTACTAGCGTAATTTTACGCGTGATTGCTTCTAGCTTATTGTTGTGTTCACAATCATCGCAATCTTGGTGATAGTCACGTGTATGATTAAGCTCAACTTTAATATGCTCTAACGGTAAGTTTTTGCGGCTAGCGTACATTCTAAGAGTCATTGATGTGCAAGCGCCAAGGCCTGCAAGTAAGTGGTGGTAAGGGTCGGGCCCTAAGTTACTACCCCCTACCTTTAATGGTTCATCAGCAAGCCAAGTATGATCTTTTGTACTGACATATTGGGTAAAAACGTGATCTTTTTCTTCAACAAGTACACTGCCATTTAATAATTGAGCCGTGTAACTTTCTTTTTCATAATCAATATAACGCGTTGCCCATGATGCGATTACCCCTGCAGCATAATCAGCATCCACTTTGTTGCTGAGTAGATGGTCGGCGTTATCTAAACTTATAAAGCTTTTAGGATGTTTCGCTGAGGCGTAAATTTTTTCTGCCTCGCTAATATCAACGGTTGTATCGATAGGGGAGTGCATCACTAATAAAGCACGTTTTAATTTACTGATATGGCTTCGATCATACTGTGCTATGTCATCCAAAAATTGCTTTTTAATGGTAAATTCACGACCTGCCAAGTTTACTTTTGCTTTTCCTTGGTTGTTAATTTCATCTATTTGGGCTGCAAAGTTATGACTTACATGCTGAGCATCCGATGGCGCACCAATAGTCACAATGGCCTGTACTTCATTAATTTTATCAGCGGCTGCAAGCACTGCAGCACCTCCCAAGCTATGGCCAATGAGTAACTGTGGTGCTTTAAAGTTTTCACGTAAATGCTCTGCTGCGGCGATCAAGTCTTGGATGTTGGAGGAGAAATTGCTGTTAGCAAAATCACCATCGCTATTACCTAAACCGGTAAAGTCAAAACGTAACACGGCAATTCCTTGTTGAACTAGTGCGCGGCTTATTCTGGTTGCAGCTGCTATATCTTTTCCACATGTAAAGCAGTGAGCAAATAGAGCGTAAAACTTTACATCGTTTGCAGGGTACTCAAGTTGTCCTGCAAGTGTTAGCTCACCGCTATGAAATGTTATTTTTTTGCGCATGATATAAACCCTACCTTTATTTAATATTTAAGAATAGACCCGTTGAACTTGTTTTTACTTTTGAACTTTTCCAAAATTTTTGCAGTGGTTGATCTGTATCAAAACTAAGGCGTTAACAAAACAGGAGCGGACATAAGTCCTTATGTTTTTACCTGTGTTTCTCTATCCTCGCGAAGCGCTATAATGAAGAAATGCTAAGCTTAGCACAGACTTCTAGAACCTTATTCACTGGAAAAGACAATGCAACATTTACCTACCGTTGATTATAAAGCGAGCGATGCGGCCGCTCAATTTGTTGAGTCACTAAGAAACACAGGTTTCGGTGTATTAAAAAATCACCCAATCCCTCAGTCATTAGTTGAGTCTATTTACAAAAATTGGCAAGAATTCTTTAATTCTGAGCAAAAGCATGAGTTTTTATTTTCAAAAGAAACACAAGATGGTTATTTCCCACCATCAGTGTCAGAAGTTGCAAAAGGCTTTACCGTTAAAGATATTAAAGAGTATTACCACGTTTATCCAAAAGGCCGTGTTCCAGCACAGTTAGAAGAAGAAATCCGTGAGTACTACCGTTTAGCGAATGAGTTTGCAGCGACATTATTAAGCTGGGTTCAAGCTGAAGCACCAGAAGATGTGCGCGCTAAGTTCTCTATCGACCTTAAAGATATGATTGCTAACTCTGAGCAAACACTTCTGCGTATTCTTCACTACCCACCAATGACAGGTGATGAAGAGCCAGGCGCAATTCGTGCTGCTGCACACGGTGACATCAACTTATTAACTGTTTTACCTGCGGCGAATGAGCCAGGTTTACAAGTCCAAAAAACAGATGGCGGTTGGTTAGACGTACCATGTGATTTTGGTAACCTGATCATCAATATTGGTGACATGTTACAAGAAGCGTCAGGTGGCTACTTCCCATCGACGATTCATCGCGTGATCAACCCTACGGGTAAAGGGTCTACGAAATCACGTATTTCGTTACCATTGTTCTTACACCCGCGCCCTGATGTTGTTCTCTCTGAGCGCTACACAGCCGACAGCTACTTACAAGAGCGTTTACGTGAGTTAGGCGTAAAGTAATTGTTTAAATTTAAAAAGGTGGATTAAATAATCCACCTTTTTATTAAATGAGACCCTTTTAGAATTTTGCGCTCAGACCAAAATATAGATTACGTTCAGGTGCTGGCTCAAAGTAACCGCGTTGGCTCACATCTCTATTAGCATTTGCGTTAATACGTACATTTGCAAAATAATCTTTTGAGAATAAGTTACGTATCCCCGCTTTTATAGATACAGAAGGCGATAGCGAGTAGGAAGCGCGTGTGTTAAATAGCCAATTTTGTTTTATTTGTGTGTCGTTACTATTTTCGGCATAAAACCGACCGGTATAACTCGACTCAAATTCAATTCGCCATTTATTAAACTGCCAGTTAATTTGACTGACCCACTGTTGCCTTGGTAAGCCAGGCATACGATTTCCGTTTACATTATCACCGCTTAGTGGAGTGAAGTTATCGAATTGATAGCGAGCCAATGTCAGCGCATTTCGCCACTGCCATTGTTCATTGAGTTGCCACTCTAAAGCTAACTCGAGGCCTTTTCGGTCAGTTTTTCCTGCGTTTTCGAAAAACCTGAGGCCGTCAATTTCGTAGGGAATTATTTCATCGGTCACTTTAGTTGCAAACAAAGTGATGTCGTATTGAATGTCACTCAACTCGCCTCGAACACCTAACTCACGGCTTACAGAATCTTGAGGTTTTAAAAATGGGTTAAAGCCTGCACCTTGTGGGTTGGCAAACTCTGTAAAGGTTGGTGATTCATAAGAGGTGGCTAAATTAGCATACCATTGATGCCTTAGACCCAGTCGATAGCTAAGCCCTAAATTGCCATTCCACTCATGATATTTACGTTGACCTGAACCAACACCACTTTGCGCTAAGTGAGCATTAATTGACATTTTTAAATCATCATAGCGTACCCCAGTGGTTAAAATTACGGCGTCGTTAAGGTGCCAATCTACAATACTAAAGGCACTCATTGACCTTGCTTCTTGCAGTTCATCAACCGTTTGCCCTGTTATTTCAGCGTTAGGGGAGACGCCAAAGCGTTGCCGGTCATCCTCTTGCTTACGTATTTCAATACCCGATGTGTGGCGAATCGGTCGTTTATTTGCTCGTAAGTCTTGGGTTATTTCAAAACTACTTCCATAAAACCAGCGATCGTAGGCAATTAAACTACTGCCAGGAAATGGCAGTTGTTGTTCAAAATCGCGATGGGTTGCAAATAGATTAACCATCCACTGGGTATTATCGAACGAACTATCTCGTAAAGTTAAACCTAGGGTTTGTTGCTCGACCTGCTGTCCACTGTCTAATCGTTTGGCCATGAAAGTGGCTTGACGTCGATTTTCATTAACTTGGGTTCTTGTTAGCCCACCAGGGTCTTCGGATGTTGGCATATCCATGAGTGATGTCATTACGGTGAGTGTTTTACTGTCATTAATATTCCAAATAAACTTACCGCGTAAAGTGGTTTTTTCAACCTGACTTTGCTCTCGATAGCCATTAAAGTTGAGGTGGCTTGCACTGATATAGGCACTGCCAGTGTTGTTGCTGGTTCCTGCTTGTGCGTTTAACTTATATAAGTCATCACTACCGACATCAAGGTTTAGAGTGACACCTTTGAATGTTTCGCCATTTTTTGTACTGATATTAATTGCACCACCTGCGCCGTTACCGTATTGGACGGTTGCTGCGCCGCGAGTCACATGTAATTGGTCTATACCGTTCAATTCAATATCATCTACTTGAGTTTGCCCATCGGGTAAAGTGTAGGGGATATTATCTACGTGTAATTGCATTCCTCTTACACCGAACGGGGCGCGAGAACCAAAGCCACGAATAGAAATACGTAGATTTTGCGCAAAATTATAGCGGTTTTGAAAGTACACGCCAGGCACAAATTGCAGAGCTTCATCCAACTGCAAAGCTTCTTGAAGTTGAAATTCACGTTGCCCATCAACGAGTGTGACAGCTGCGGGAGTGTTGTAAAGCTCCCTTGGTAATCGAGACGCGGTGACATCAATAATTTCCAATGGCAGGGTGTGTGATTGATTAGCTGCAAAAGCGTCGACGGGTATTGACCAAGCGCACATCATCGCTGATAAATACAAAGATGTTTTTTTATAATTAAGGGCCATGATTGACCTCCTTTGAGTAAATCTTGTTGTATTTAGGGTTTGATTAGCGTCGAAATTTAACGTGATGTCGTTGTAATTGACTGATGCTGGTACAGCCCATGAGTTTCATATCTCGCTCAATTTCACTTTGCATCAAACCAAGTACTCGCTCAACGCCTGGTTGGCCTGCAGCCGCAAGTGCATAAAGATACATTCGACCAATCCCAACCGCTTTCGCGCCGATCGACAACGCTTTTAGTACGTGTGAGCCCCGTTGCACACCGCTGTCAAATAACACATCAATGTCATCGCCAACCGCATCTACAATCTCAGCCAGTTGATCAAACGAGCTGCGTGAGCCGTCTAATTGCCGCCCGCCATGATTTGATACCACAATACCCGTGCAGCCTATTTCAACAGCGCGCTTAGCATCTTCGACGCTGATAATACCTTTAAGGCAAAATTGACCATTCCAATACTTGACCATATCTGCAACATCTTGCCAGTTCATTGAAGGGTCTAGCATATTGGTAAAGTAGTCACCGATTGAAGAGCTATTTCCTTTCATATCTATGTGCTCTTGTAGTTGCGGGAGCGAAAACTTTTCATGCAGTAAATAGTTTATGGCCCAGTTCGGCTTACGAATAAACTCCCACATACCAGACATAGTTAATCTGAAAGGAATTGAAAACCCTGTGCGTAAATCCCGCTCTCTATTTCCACCTGTAATTGAGTCAACAGTCAACATCATGACTTCAACACCACAGGCTTTTGCACGGTCCATCATTGCTTTGTTTAAATCGCGATTTTTATGAAAATAAAACTGATAAACTTGAGGAATATCAAAATTTTTTGCTATTTTCTCCATTGATACGGTGCCTAGGGATGACACGCCAAATAGGGTGCCAAATTTTTCGGCAGCACCCGCTACAGCATGTTCGCCTTGGTGATGATATAAGCGTTGCAATGCTGTTGGAGAACAATAAATAGGTAGTTTAAGTTTTTGCCCCATAACTTCGGTGCTAAGGTCAACGTGCTGAACGCCTCTGAGTACATTGGGCACTAAATCACATTGATTAAATGCTTCAGTGTTGCGTCGCATGGTTACTTCATCATCGGCACCCCCCGCAATATAGTTATAAATAGGGCTAGGTAGGCGTTGTTTAGCTAGTTTTTCAAAATCATGATAGTTAACACATTGGTTTAAATTCATATTTATCAATTCCTTTTTATTTTCGATACTTTTTAAGGTTAGCTGTTAAGTCGGTAGTGATATAAATAAATTGATTGGCAGGTACATTGGTAAAAGTACTTACTGTGTTTGTTTTATCAGGCCATACAATTTTGATCGTGTCAGCTTGTGAGGCCTGTCCTAAACCAAAGTGCAGGGTGGAAGGGGTGCCACTTAGAAAGCTTCCGCCTGCTTGAACTTCCTGTAATTGAGTTGTTTCGCCAACAGTAACGTACACTTTAGCGCCTAGTGCACGCGTATTTTTTGTTGTATCGCGCAAGCTAATAGAAAGGTAACTGTCTTTACTTTCATCATTATGTCGATTTTTATAGAGCAAAGGAGCCTGTTGATGATTACTAATTACAATATCGATATCGCCATCCCGATCATAGTCGACACACGCAACGCCTCGGCCAGAGAGTTGATCGCTAATGCCCCAAAGTTTACTTTGTTCTGTAAAGGTGCCATCTTGATTTGAAATGAATAAGCGGCTGTGTGTTTTTTCAAACTCAGCCATAGCGAGTTTTAGTTTTTGATAAGCGCGAGGGTTAGCAAAGCGTTTGCTTAACTGTTTGGGCAGATCAAAACCATTAACATGAAATAGGTCTAGCCAGCCATCGTTGTTAAAATCGGCAAAGCATGCTCCCCAAGCCCATAACCCTTTGTCTACACCCGCTTGTTCAGTGATATCTATAAACTGATTATTTTGGTTACTGTATAGACGATTACCTATCACTCCCCAGCTACCTTCAGGGTGACCATTTGGATCCCAAATACTGCTTACAAACCAGTCTAATGAGCCATTGTTATCAAAATCAGCTATGGCTGCGCCCATTCCATTTTGATCATGAATCGTGTGTTCATGCGTCACTTTTTCAAACCGCCCATTTTGCAAGTTTTTATAGACTTGGCTGGTTTCAAAGTCCGCAGTAAATAATAAATCTAGCCAACCGTCATTATTAAAATCCGAAAAATTAGAGGTAAAAGTAAAGTCGGTGCTTCCTATCAAATCAAGCAAACCAGCTGTCTCATCTTGCGCATGAAATGTCAGCGTATTTGCTTGGCTTGTGTTTTCCCATAAGTGATTAGGAAGCTGTCCACCAAGGCCTGGCCCACGCCAATGGTTGGTTAGCATATCGATATCCCCATCTTTATCATAGTCGGCAAAAGCGAAAGACCAGCTAGTAAGCTGGGTATTCAAACCAATATCATGACTCACTATAAAGCTTTGTTGCTGCTCATTAAGATAGAGAGTAGGGCTTTGATGGTGGGGGTGTTTGTTCACTTGACTGTTAACGGAAGGTAGGTGAGGATGAAGTAAGTTTGAGGTGAAAATATCTAAATCACCATCGCCATCAATGTCCACCATCGCTGCACCATTGGATAGCTCCTTTTGGGTAATACCCCAAGAGCGACTAATATCTGAAAAATGCCCATTACGCTGATTTTGATATAGTTTATCAGGGGCGCCGTCACCTGTAGGGAAAAAGATGTCAGGCCAGCAGTCACCATCTATGTCACCCATAGCAACGCCGCCACTAAAAAGTAGCCGTTGCGCTGATGATAGGGTGTAGTTTTGCCAAGTTATATGGTGTTGATGACTTATGCCAACATCCAGTGATACTTCATCAAAACGTTTTGCAGCATTCGTGTTTTGAGGTGCGATTGAAGCACGGGACTTACAGCCAAATTCCATATCACTTAATAATAACGCCGGCTTAATATTCGCTTTGTCGAATGACATTTGCGGCAAATTACTTTCTGTGTGAGATATTCTGCTTATTGGCTTAGGCGGCGCTGTAAAGCGTTTAAAGCGTGCGTTTAAACGGTGTATATCTGGTGCTTTATCCGTTTCCGTGGGCACCCATTGAGACATACACTCTCGACTATTGATGCAAGGGTCGGTGAGGCTATTTAAAAAGGCAATTAAATCAGATAGCTGAGCATCAGATAAGGTAATGCCTGATGCCAGTAAGCTGACTCCTTTTTGTTGCTCATTTTGTAATTGCTCTAGTACACGTTGAGAATTGAGTTTGCTATTTGGTAACAAGCTCGCGACATAACTTAGTTGTGGGTTGTCAGCAAAGCTGTAATCAAAGTTCTGCAACGACTTGGCAGGATCAAGGTGGTGCTTAATAATCGACTCTAAATTTATAAACGCACCAGAGTGAGTGTAGGGTGCTGTTGCTGCAACATTTAACAGAGATGGCGTTCTAAATTTATAGCGATCGTCGTCTTTTTGTGTAACTCCTCGTCGACCGTAGTCTTCCCCATTAGGCTGTTTGCCGCGACCTACCTGTACCGCAGCAATATTGTGAAATTTCTCGTCAGAAAAAATAGGGGGCGTGTGACATTCTATACAGCCAGCACCACCTTGTTTAGCTGACTTCAAGAATAACTGTGCCCCCCGTTTTTGGCTGGGAGTCATTGCATCACTCTCTCCGTTAAGGTAATTAAACCACGGAGTGTTAATTAATAGTTGGGTTGATTGGTAGTAAGAAATTGCGGTTGCAATATTCGCAAAGGTAAAAAGCTGCTCTGGTGCGGCATGTAAATCATTAAAGGCATTGCGAAATAGCTTAAGCCATTGTTGGTTTTTATCGTGTTGCTGTAAGCGTTTTGTTAGTTTGTGTCGGGTGTCTTCATTGGTGCTGGCAGCTGCGAATGTATAGCCTCGCATTTCATCACTTGAAACAACAGGAAAACGAGCTTGTGTTGCGAGTAAGTTTTTTCCTGCTAACTGATCTCCTTGCCATAAATTACTGTCAGGGGTGCGGTGAGGTAGAGGGGTATCCGCTATGCGAATATCATTTTCAAGTACAAAAATACGGCCATCATAAAACATGGCTTCTTTGTACAAAGAAGCATTAATAATTGTTTGTGAATGCCGTGCTACATTCGGAGCACCATCTGCTTTTGGATCTGCTGAGCGTTGCCAGTCATGCCAGCGGCCAGGGCCAATTATATCCTCATCATAGGGGGCTTCACCTATGGGTAGGCTAAGGCTGTCACCGCCAGCTAGATATGGGTGGTGACAGCTTGCACAGGCTACATCTTGATTGCCACTTAACGCTTTGCTAAAAAATAACTCCATTCCTAGTGTAAACATGGGTGTATTCAAACGAGGAGCGGTTACATCAACTGTTAACTTATAGCTCTCATTTAGGGTGTTTAGCAGTTGCTTAAGTGATTTTTCTTCTTCATTTTCTTTGTTACTTGCCGCTGAGTAATTAAACAAACAGGCTGCTGCTAAAGCGCTTAGAGTGAAAGCAAGGTAATAATGTGTGTCTTTCATTGCTTACTCGCTTTGCATCACAAGATCAGTACAGCTATTACTACTAAAAAGTGCATTGTTAGCAAGGCGTATTTTTAGGCTTTTAGGTGTTGCTTGTATGTGATTTATTTTAACTTCGCCTTGATAAATGCTTTTTGTTTCACCTACTTCTACGCCGATATTTCTACAGTTAGGACTGTAATAAGCGCTATAGTGGGGTGTTTGCAACTGTTTGTTTTCAAATACTGTTATTACGCCTGTGCCACATTCAGCCATGGCATAAATATCGTCACCTTCAGAATAAACAAGCGTGCGCTCTTTTTGTTGATCCCTTATCCAATGGATATGTTTATCTGGTGTAAGAATATAAAAGCCTTCTTGGCAGCTCACACCGGTTATAGGTTTAGCCGCACCAAGCACTTTCATCGGTATTAAAATAATGATAATTAGGGTTGTTAAATTGAGTAAATTTTTTTGAATATTCATGACGCTTCTCCATTATTTGGGTCTTTTGCCAAAACCAATCCAGCTATTAAATGTATTGGTTAGGATAATTTCATCGGCTTCAATTTTTAGCCCAATTGCAGGTAATCCTCGTGTAGCAGGACCTGACACAACCACGCCGCTATCTTTAGGATTAAAAACAGATTGGTGACAAGGGCACATGTAGTTTTTTTCATCAGCCATCCACCCGGTGACAGGGCAACCGGCATGTGTGCAAATTGCTGAATAAGCGATAACACCTTGGTCTGAAAGTTTTTTTGTTGCTGCTGAGAGTAATTCACTGGGTAACTTTTGAAGCAGTATTTGGTTGTAGCGAGAGCCATCTTTAACCACATTATTTTCAACATCGAAAGGAACAACCAGCAGAGGTTTGTCTAATTCTTTTAAATCCGACAGCTTAATAATCTGCCCACGTTTTGATTTTTGAAAGTAAGTGAGTCGATCTCCTGCTTGGGGAGGACGTCTTTCAGGTTTAGTGGTTGCATTTACCCCAGTGCTTAAAGGCAGATTAACTATTGGGATGGCGATAGCGAGATATTTTACAAAATCACGACGAAAATAATTGTCGGGGTGGTTTTGAGCTAAATCGTCATCGTTAGTTTTCTGTGTGCATGGCAAATCGATGATTTTCTTTGAAGATGCATTTTGTGTCATGAGGTACCTTTATTTTATAAAATTAGCGCCTTAGCTAGTAATACGTGAAAGCGAAAAGCATGCGGCTTTTCGCTTAGTTGGTAAATTAATTGGGTAAAGCGAATACCCAAATCACGCCACCTTCAGGTACATCAGCAATCCACTCGCCTGATTTATCTTTCTCTGCCAGCACGCTGTTTGTCCAATGTGCATCCACACCGTAACCTGCGGTAATGGCAATGTATTGCTTCCCATCGACTTCATAGCTCACTGGTGGGGCAATAGCTGTCGAGTTAAGAGGGAACTCCCACAGCACATCGCCAGTTTGTGAATCAAACGCGCGTAAAATACGATCGTTCGTGCCTGCATTAAATACAATGCCACCAGCAGTGGATAGTACAGAGCCCCAATTCATGGTTTTGCCAAAGTCATGTTGCCAAACTTTTTTACGTGTATTGATATTCCACGCTTGTAGTTGACCAACTCCTTTTTTAGGATTGTCTAGGTAAACATCTAGATCGGGTATGTCGATACCAGCCCAGAACTGTCCTGAAGCAGGTTCAACATCATCTTGAAATTTACCAATAAAAGAATTACAAAGATTGTTGTTGGCAGGAACGTAGATGATGCCTGTTTCGGGGTTATAGGCTTCATATGGCCAGTTTTTCCCGCCCCATAGACTTGGGCAATAATCAACGCGTTTGCCTGTTACAGGCACATGTTTGTAATCATAAGTAGGACGTCCAGTTTCTTTATCTAATGATTTAAATGCGTTATTTTTTACAAACGGTTGTCCTTCGACATAGCTAATTTTCCCCTTATTGCTACGTTCTAGCCAATATAAATAACCATTACGCTGGGGAGAGACTAAGCCTTTAACCGTCTTATTACCTTTTTTGAAATTAACGAGCATAGGCGCATTCATCGCTGCCCAATCCCATGAGTCATTGTGATGATATTGGAAATGACCAACAATTTTGCCACTGTCAGGGTTCATAGCAATGGAGGAGGCAACGTATAAATTGTCCCCTGGGCGTTGATCACCTAACCAAGGTGAACCGTTACCTACTCCCCAATAAAGTACGTCCGCTTCTGGATCATAGTTACCTGGCATCCACATGCTGCCACCACCATACTTCCATGCATCTGGGCGTTTACCTTCTTTTTTCCACGTTTCGTGTCCTGCCTCTCCAGGGCCTGGTACACTGTATGTGCGCCATGCTTGTTTACATGTTTTAGCGTCCATAGCTTCCAAAAAACCACGGACACCATATTCACCGCCAGAGGGACCCACAAGAATCTTGCCCTTTACAGGTGTGGGTGCAGAGGTGATATACGCACCTGTGCTCCAGTCGCCGATTTGTGCTTGGCATACTCGCTCACCGGTTTTTGCATCAAGGGCATTTAACGTGCCATCAAGTCCTGCTACGTAAACCTTATCATCCCACAGAGCGATGCCGCGGCTAGTATTGTGCATAACAGATAAGTCATAAGGGTTGTCGTGCGTATAGCGCCAAAAAACTTGCCCTGTTTTAGCGTCTAACGCAATTACATGATTGTAAGGCGTAGAAACAAACATAACGCCATTGTTTACTTGGGCAGGGGCTTCGTGACCAGAATCTAAGTTTGTTGAGTACGTCCATACTGGCTTTAAAGACTTAACATTCTTTTTGTTTATTTGCGTCAGCTTGCTATACATCCATCCTTCATAATTGCCTTTGGGTAGTAGCCAGTCTTTTGGGTCTGCTTCATTCAGCCTTTTTTGCGTAACTGGTTTATAGTTTTTAATTTCTTTTGTGAGCTTAGTTAAACTGGCCGCTGATGCGTGTGTGTTGATCAACATCCCAGTGAATATTAAACAGCAATTTAGGTAAGTCAGATTCAAATTTGTCATTTTTTTCATTGTAACCTCTGAAGGTGTTTTAGTTTGAATGACCTTAGTACCAAATTATATGCCAACAGTTTTTAGTAATTTTAACGTTGATAACCAATTGATATTTAATCGATATTTTTATTTTGGTTGTTCTTGAGTGTATGTTTCCGTATGAAAAGAGAAACAGGTGTCGCAACATGCATGCAACAATGAGACACCTAAATAAAGAAAAATTTATAACCTGAAGAGAGGATGCTAAGAGTTTGACACTTGTCTCAAAAATAAATCAATGTGAGCGGCTTTTTAACCGAGAGACATGTTTTTGTATTGCAAAATTATCATGAATCAAAATTAAAATAGGGTAAAAGGCGTATTGTTAGATTAAATTTCTGTGATAGTTTTAGAAACAAAGACTGAGGCTTTTATAGTTCCAGCCTAATGCTGCTACTTAAATTGCCCGACAACAATAGAACGGAGTAGCAAGGTGATGAAACACACTCCACACCCTATGGACGTTAGTAGTGCTCAGTCGTTTATGTCCACAGAATTTCAACTACGTAACATTCAACCATCTAAATATATCGCGCGATCATGGAAGCGAAGTTTGCTCAATTATGGCTTAGATCCCTATGCGTCTAATGAAGTTGAGGTACTTTCTTCCAGCGAAATGCGATCGCAACTCCAGCTTAGAGAGACCTTTTTAAATACGGGGAAATGCGGCCTTGTTGGTTTAGCTAATCGTATTGCTGATGCCGGCTACTCTGCAATTTTAACTGATGCCACAGGCTTAACCTTAGCAACGAGTTTATCTACTCAAGAGGAAAGTTTGAGTAAGCAATCAGGCCTACTTATTGGTGCAAGGTGGGCTGAAAACCAAGTAGGTACAAATGGTATTGGCACATGTCTTATTGAAAAAGCCCCTTTGATCATTCATAAGGCTGAACATTTTTATGCAAGTCATAAAGAGTTAAGTTGCTCCGTTACACCTATTTTTGATCCCATGGGAGACTTGCTGGGTTGCTTAAACGCGTCGTGTATTGGCGCTGACCCAAATAAGCACCATCAGCTTATGACACTCAAAATGGTGATGTTATATGGGCGCATGATTGAAAATAGCTATTTGCATACAAGCTATAAAAACCAACTCATATTAAGTATAAAGTCGGCTGAAAGTTTTTTTGATATCACCCAAGAGCAACTCATCGCGATTAATGAGAAAGGTACAATTATTGGTGCAAATCACGCGGCATTTTTTTGTTTTATGTCTCATTTTCAATCGCATCAATCGTTGCTAGGTATTAATGTTGAGCAATTTATTGGTTTGTCTCTTGATAGTTTACTAAGTAAAACAAATGGAGGAAATAATGCGGTTAATGTGCAACTTCCATTGCTGTCAGAAAACGTCGAAATAACCTTAAAGGTGCCAAAAAGTAAGGCATTGCCATTGGTACAAGCAGAGCCAAAAGTGCAGAGTAAGACATTCACTAAACATCCGCCGATTAATGAATTGAATGGTGAAGATGCCTCTATGCAGCAGCTTGTTCGTAGGGCACTTTTGGTCGCTGATAAAGACATACCTATTATGATTACCGGTGAGACAGGAACAGGCAAAGAGGCTTTTGCGCGCGCCATTCATGAATCGAGTCCCCGTGCTGATAAACCATTTGTGGCGCTTAACTGTGCCGCGATACCTGAAACACTAATAGAGAGTGAGTTGTTTGGTTATCTCGGCGGTAGCTTTACGGGGGCACACAAAAAAGGTATGAAAGGTAAGCTTGAGCAGGCAAATGGCGGCACACTTTTCTTAGATGAAATAGGTGATATGCCGGTACAACTTCAAACTCGGCTATTACGAGTTTTAGCTGAGCGCGAAACTATGCCTCTTGGGGGGATTGAGCCTATCGCATTAGATTTACAAGTGATTTCTGCAACACACCAAGATCTAAAAACACTTATTGAATTAAAAGAGTTTAGAGAGGATTTTTATTATCGTCTTAACGGTATGGTTTTAAAGTTACCAGCACTTCGAGAACGGTCTGATAAATCCTTTATTATTGATAACATACTCGAACGAGAATGCGTGGCGGTGCATGGTTTGAGCATAGCCGATGATGCTAAAAGAGCACTTGAATCTTATTATTGGCCTGGCAATATAAGACAACTGATTAGCGTAATTAAGTATGCGGTAGCTGTGTGTGAAGGAGCTGAAATAACCATTAATTGCTTTCCAGATGATTTAATCGAACACTTTTCTTCACTTACAGATCATAAAACGGTGGGCTCTTTTAAAAAGGAAAAAGCCTTGGCTAAATTTACTGCCTGCCATGAAGAGCAATTACTAATTGAAACGCTTAAAAAACATCGTTGGAATATAACGTCTGTTTCTGAAGAGCTTAATGTGTGCCGTTCTACAGTGTATAGGAAAATGGAAAAGTATAAGATTGTTCAGCCTAATAATGCTTGCTAAGAGTGAGTTTTGTTTGCTGTCGATGTATGTAGCAAAATGTGACAATTGACCTGCGACATTAGTTTGATTTTAAGGAATTAAACTGAATACGCTTCAATGTATTTAATACAAAAAATACTTTTAAATCAATTTGTTGTTTGTTTTCATTTCAATGGCATAGTCTTTGCCATCCCTTATGTTCGAAGTACACTTCATAAGGGAAACATAATAATGAAATTAAATAAAATAGCAGTAGCAACGTCATTGAGTTTAGCCTGTTTTAGCGCTATGAGTGCGGAAAGTTGGCTAGACAGAATTGAATTATCTGGTGGCATTATGCAAAGTTGGCAAACTGGAATGGAGGTTGAGGGGGCAGCAGCAGATCCAGGCAATGCTAAAACTGACTCAGGGTTTCATCGTTTACGATTTGGCCTCAATATTAATGCACAAGTCACGGATCAACTTTCTATTTTTGCAGAGCTTGCTGAAGAGCCAAATGATTGGAATGATGGCAGCGCGAGTATCAGTCAAGATTTAGCGTGGATCCAATACCAGATTAATCAAGATGTAGGTGTGAGGCTTGGTAATGTTGTTTCGACCACACAAAACTTTTTGCGTTATTCCGATGGCGCATCAGTCCAAACTAATCCGTTTGTGGGAAATAGTCTTGTTGATATGATCACTGCCGAAGAAGGTATCTGGTTTTATGGTGTACATGCATTAAATAATGGCAGTACAGTAACTTGGGATGGAACTATTTCAGTACCTGATTTTTTTGCAGATTTTTCAGATAATCGGGGGTACAACCTTGGCTTACGTGGTACTTATAATTTAACTAATGGCTTATCGTTTGGCGCAGGTGTTTTTTCTACCAATCATGAAATAAGTGCGGTTACAGGCAAATCTGCGGGGTCGTTAATTGCGGTTGGCGACGGTGATAATTATCAGTTTGCCAGCACAGCGCCTAATGCACGAGCTACACATCCTCTCATTGTCCCTGGGGTAGATGCGTTTATATGGCAAGCTGACATTCAATACATGACTGACTCTATTTTACTGCATGCTTTGTATGGTCGAGCCGAGGACGATGTTAGTTGGGCTAATGGGCAGGGTAGTTTTCAGACTAGTTACATTGAGCAAGAGTCAGAAATGCAATTTTGGTCTATTGAGGGTCGATATACTTTTAACAAGCATTTTTATCTAGCCGCTCGCTATGCTGAGTCTGACAACGAAAGTGGCAATATCAACAATAATAATACCGCGACTCGACTCCAAGTTGGAGGAGGCTGGTGGATGAATGATTCCACCTTATTCAAATTAGAGTATGTTAGACAGGAAGAAGAACAATTTTCAGGGGGAGGAACGGCGTTATTTGGGGTTGGCGACGGTACAGAATGGGATGGTGTTATTGTCGAAGCATCAGTTAGCTTTTAAGCTTAAGTGAATGGCTTAAATGATTCAGTATTAGCCGCAACATGTGTTGCGGCTTTATTTTTTGATAAATTAACTTAGATTAGTTCTGCATATACACGACGTGTGTTTGCGTAAATTCATACAAACCGTGTTTGCCATCAGCGCCACCAATTCCTGATTTTCTGGTGCCTGCATGGAAGCCTTGAATAGCTTCAAAGTTTTCTCTATTTATATAGGTTTCACCATAATTAAGTAATTCTATGGCACGCATAGCTTGGTTAAGGCTTTGAGTATAGACAGAAGAAGTGAGTCCGTATTCTAGTGAGTTTGCAAGTTCAATGGCTTCTTCTAAACTGCTAACGATTTGAATGGGCAGTACAGGACCAAAAATCTCTTTGCGCATAATTTCCATATCGGCATGGCAGTTAACCAACACAGTGGGTTGGTAATGGTAGCCACTGTCGGTGTCGGCTACCTTTGCGCCAGTTGCCACTTTTGCACCCTCTGCAATAGCTTGTTCAACCATACTGGCTACTTTATTTAAGCAAGATTTATTAACCAGCGGGCCCATTTCGATATCAGGGTCTAGTTGTGGGTCGCCATAACGTGTTGATGCCATTGCATCGGATATTTTTCTAATAAACTCATCAGCAACCTTCGCGTGTACATAAACAAGCTCGGCGCAATTACATACTTGTCCTGTGTTAGTTATACGTGATGCTTTGATGGCACTTACAGCAAGATCTATATTGGCATCATCAAGCACAATTGCGGGGGCTTTCCCCCCAAGCTCTAAGTTTACTTTAGTGATATTTTTTGCTGCGGCAGACATAATAACAGAGCCCGTTTCTACACTCCCTGTAAAGCTAATCATGTTTATATCTTCGCTAGAGGAAAGAGCTTGGCCAACATTTCGCCCTGATCCGCATACCACATTAAACACACCTTGAGGTAAACCAACTTCATCGAGGAGCTGGGTGAATTCAAAGCAGTTATTGGGGGTTTCTTCACTCGGTTTGATGACAATGGTATTCCCAGTAATTAAAGCGGGTGCCATCTTCCTTACAATGAGAAAAAAGGGGAAATTCCAAGGTAAGATACCGGCAACAACACCTAGCGGCTTTCTGAATAGAAAAATATTTTCTCCTTTTCTATCACTGGTAATTATCTCGCCTTCGATATGTCTAGCCCAACTAGCCATATAATCGAGGTAGTCGGCAGTGAAGTTGACTTCTACCCTCGCTAGGCTCAATACTTTACCCTGTTCTTGGGTTATCACAAGCGCGAGCCGATCAATGTTTTGCCGTATTTTTTCAGCAATTTTATGAAGGTATTGCGCACGCTCAATTGCGGGTCTACTTGCCCACGCTGGTTGTGCTTGTTTTGCTGCATGGATGGCTTGTTCTACTTCAACCTTGTCTGCGCTGGGAACTTTAGATAATACGTCTCCGTTAGCAGGGTTCATTACTTCAATATAGTTGGCTGAATGCTGCACAAACTGGCCATTGATATAATTTTGATATACTGGAATATTAGACATAGGTGATTCTCTTAAATTAGATAAAAAAGCTTCTGACACATGGATTTAGCTAAAACGGTTGTGTCGTGCAAAGGGCATTCAGCAATCTGCGCACCATGTTTAATTATTTTGTGTTAGTAACTTCAACTATATGATTTTTAGAGTTTTTTATGATAGCCTAGTGAGGACTTCACCGATTCACAAAGATACACCTTGCAGCAGGTGTAGCACTGCACATGTAGCATTTGTTTCACATTACCTTTGGAAAAATACACAAGGAGTGCAGCCCTAAATTTGTGCCTCAGATGCTAAAGCTACTTTCGTGCCCAAATTCCCTTTAATAAAATAATTCCATGCATTATTGACTATCCTAGGTATAATGCGCGCACTTCGGCAATTCAGCTGATTTTTTGAATTTGAGAGACACTATGAGTTTTGATGGCTTAGGATTATCACAGTCTTTAGTTGATGCGGTTTTAGAAAAAGGTTATGAAACACCTACGCCTATTCAAACACAGGCAATTCCTGCAATTATTGCTGGCCGTGATGTTATGGCGGCAGCGCAAACAGGAACGGGTAAAACAGCAGGTTTTACATTGCCACTCATTGAGTTATTAACAAAGGGTAAAAAAGCAGGTGCAAACCGTGCGCGTGCACTTGTTCTGGCTCCAACACGAGAGCTTGCTTTACAAGTGAGCGAAAACGTCGAGCAGTACGCTAAGCATTCAAATGTAAGCTCATTTGTTGTTTACGGCGGTGTTAAAATTAATCCGCAAATGATGCGTTTACGCAAAGGCGTTGATATTCTTGTCGCCACACCAGGTCGCTTGTTGGATTTACATAACCAAAATGCGATTAAATTTGATGATTTAGAAGTGCTTATCCTCGACGAAGCAGACCGTATGCTCGATATGGGGTTTATTCATGATATTAAGCGCATCATTGCTAAATTACCTGTAGAGCGTCAAAACCTGATGTTTTCTGCGACCTTCTCAGATGAAATCCGTGCGCTGGCAAAGGGTTTAATTAACGATCCGGTAGAAATTTCAGTTGCAGCAAAAAATACCACTGCAAAAACAGTGACGCAATCAGTTTATGCTGTTGATAAATCAAGAAAAACAGCTTTGCTAAGCCACTTAATTCGCGCCAATGATTGGCAACAGGTGTTGGTGTTTAGTCGTACGAAACACGGCGCTAATCGTTTGGTTAAGCAACTTGAGCGCGATGATATCAGTGGTGCAGCTATACATGGTAATAAGTCGCAAGGGGCGCGTGTTAAAGCACTTGAAGGTTTCAAAAGTGGTGATGTAAGAGTATTAGTTGCCACTGATATCGTGGCACGAGGCTTAGATATTGTTGAGCTACCTCATGTAGTTAACTACGACTTACCAAATGTATATGAAGATTATGTTCATCGTATTGGTCGAACGGGTAGAGCTGGCGCGTCGGGACATGCAATTTCATTTGTAACCGCTGATGATGCAGATGACCTTTATGGTATTGAACGTTTTATTGGGCAATTAATTCCGCGTGCTACAGAGTCGGGTTTTGAGCCAACTAAGCCTGTTGCAGAAAGACCACTTGATACACGACCAATAAAGCCTAAAAAACCAAAGAAACCAAAAAAGCCGAAAAGCCCAGATCAAGAGCAAACACAAAAGCCAAAACCTAAAACGGCAAAGCGGCCACAGCAAAATAAAGGGCAACAAGGCACAAATAAACCAGCAGGTGGAAAGTCATCTGCGGCTAAAACTCAAAGTAAAAAACCTTTTAACAAGCGAACACGCGTGTCAGGCACTGCACATTCTCGTAAAAAGTCGACTGGCGAATAATATGACGATGAACCTTGAAGTGAACTTCAACTCACTTCAAGGTATTAATTCAAGCTATTAAAAGGGTTATTAAATTACTTTAATCACTGCATTTTTATCTAATCGTGATTTTGGTAATGCCGCGTTGTAATCTTGTTCAGGTTCATGGTAGCCGATAGCAAGGGCTACTTCACAAACATACCCGTCTAACTCATCAGCGAATAACTCACTCAATAGCTCTTTATCAACACCTTCCATCGGCGTTGAATCAATACCTAAACGGGCCACAGTGTGCATAGTATTACCCAAAGCAATGTAAGTTTGTGACTTTGTCCACGCAGCATTATTACCTTGTTCATCGGTGTTTAAATCGACAAAGGCATACGCCCCAAAGGCTTGCTCTTTATTGTCTGCTTTAGTACGGCCGTTAGCGATATCAGCATCAATGACTTTTTCATAATCTTCACGTTTATAGCTTGGATTATAGGCAAATAAAATGGTGTGTGATGCCGCTTTAGCATGCACCTGATTAAATTGAAACTTATTAGCAAAACTATCGCGAAGGCGTTGCTTTGCTTGCTCAGACTCAATGACAACAAATTTCCAAGGTTGAGAATTTATTGATGAAGGCGATAAACGTAACGCTTCTAAAATAATGTTTAAATCTTCTTGGCTAACGTGTTTTGATGCATCGTAGCGTTTACTTGTATAACGGCGTTGTAAGTCAGAAATAATAGGGTGTGTCATGTAATTGCTCCCGCATGTATAACATTAGGTGCAGTGTACGCTTTGCATACTTTACGATAAAGCGCATAATCAAATAAACATTATCAAAAAATTTTAGTTAATATGCAGGTTGAAGATCTCAAATTAGTCCTCAAGGTGGCGGAGTTTCGTAGTATAACCCAAGCTTCGGCTAAGTTAGATATGCGCGCTGCGACGGCGAGTGCTGCAATAAAGCGAGTAGAGGCAGCCCTTGGCGCAGAGCTTTTTGTTCGTACCACTC
Organism: Pseudoalteromonas sp. CF6-2; assembly: GCF_021729425.1. Taxonomy (NCBI): domain Bacteria; kingdom Pseudomonadati; phylum Pseudomonadota; class Gammaproteobacteria; order Alteromonadales; family Pseudoalteromonadaceae; genus Pseudoalteromonas; species Pseudoalteromonas sp. CF6-2. The sequence goes on along the minus strand of NZ_CP091442.1, from coordinate 2,143,985 downwards.
GTCACTTAAGATTATCAGCCGCGGGAGAGCGTTTTTTACCGCAATGCCAACAAGCATTGGCGACACTTGAGCAGGCAACACTTGCGCTAAAAGGCGAGCATGATGAAATAGAAGGAGAACTAAGGGTTGCACTTTCTTCTGATTTGGGACGCAATATTATTATCCCTTGGTTAGATGAGCTTTTGGATGAGTATCCCAAACTCAGCATGCGACCGCACATCAGTGATAGTAATGTCGATTTTTATCGTGACTCCGTTGATTTTGCGCTTAGGTATGGCTCACCATCAGACTCAAATCTATATGGGTTTAAAATATGTAATGTGCCAAGGCTGTTATGTGCAACACCAGAGTATATTGCTGAATATGGCGCGCCGATACATCCCGATCAATTAAATCAGCATCAAGGCCTATTTTATCAACTGCAAGATATCATCAATAATGTCTGGGAATTTACCAACGGAACCGAGCGTTTTAAGGTGAAAATGCAAGGCCGCCGTGCGTCTAATGATGGTGACCTAGTAAGGCGTTGGTGCGTGGCCGGTAAAGGCCTTGCTGTGAAATCATGCATAGATATCAGTGATGATTTATTAACAGGGCGGGTCGTACCTGTTATGCAAAATTACCCGCACCTTTGTGCAGAGCTTTGGTTAATTTGCCCAAGCAGGCAGTCAATCACACCTGCTGTTCGTTTAGTGAGAGATATATGTCGAGAAAAAACGAAGGCGATTCTCAATCAACTGATTGAAAAAGGCATTTTAGATAAGCAGGTACTCGATAACTAATTATTTTAAGTATAGAATAACTGGGCTTATTCGTCTTTATGATTAAGCAACATTCTCAGGGCGGGGTGAAATTCCCCACCGGCGGTATACTTAACGATGTTAAGTGAGCCCGCGAGCGCTTTAACCTTTGGTTGAAGGTCAGCAGATCTGGTGAGAGGCCAGAGCCGACGGTGATAGTCCGGATGAAAGAGAATATAGTTAATCTATAAAACAGTAATTGGCTGCCCTCGGGTGGTCTTTTTTGCTGTGCCTTTCAATGTCCTGAATCTTTTCATATTTAATTTAATAGGTATTAAAAATGATGATTCAGTCTTCTTTACTAAGCCAGTTCGGCGAACCACTTGAACGCGTTGAACGTGCTATTGCTGCATTGCAGCAAGGTGAGGGCGTGCTTGTGGTAGATGACGAAAACCGTGAAAATGAAGGTGATTTTGTGTATTCAGCACAGCACCTAACAACCGAGCAAATGGCTATGATGATCCGTGAGGGCAGCGGTATTGTGTGTCTTTGCATGGGCGATGAGCGTGTTAAACAGCTCGACTTACCGCAAATGGTTGAGCATAACACCAGTCAGAACAAAACCGCGTATACTGTCACTATTGAAGCCAAAACGGGCGTGACAACAGGCGTGTCAGCGGCTGATCGTGTCACCACAATTAAAGCAGCCACAGCAGAAAAAGCAAAACCAGAAGATTTATCTCGTCCAGGCCATGTGTTTGGTTTACGTGCGCAAACAGGCGGGGTGCTTGTTCGTAGAGGTCATACCGAGGCGTCAGTCGATTTAATGCAGCTAGCGGGTTTAGCGCCTTTTGGAGTTATTTGTGAGTTAACAAACCCAGATGGCTCAATGGCTCGCTTACCAGAGGTAAGCACGTTTGCCATTGAGCATGCTATGCCTGTCGTCTCGATTGAAGACTTGGTAGCCTATATCGAGCTTAATCAAAAACAGGCGTGCTAAAATTAAAAGAAGCCACTTACGGTGGCTTCGTCTCTATTGAAGTTGATTAATAGCGTTTTTTGCACTTTCACTTTCAGGATCTAACTCAAGGGCTCTTTTATAACTGATGAGCGCTTTTTGCTTTTCCCCAACAGCTAAATAGGCTTCACCTAGGCTGTCATGGGTATTGGCAGAGTCGGGATAATGCTGACTATTGAGTTCAAATACTGCAACCGCTGCATTTAATTTATTCATTTGCATTAATTCATAGCCAAAGTAATTAATCGTTCGCTCACGAGGCGTTTTATGATGAGTGACGAGCTCTGCATATTTTTCTTTTAGTGCAGCAATACCGCCATCCTTAAGTGCTTTGTATAGTATGCTATCAGCATGCTCAGTAGCCGCTTCATAAGGCTTTTCGTAATAAATATTGAGAAGCCCATTAGTCATGGGGGTTAATGGTGCACCACCTGTGTTATTTAAAATAACGATTAGGAGTTTATCTTCAATAACTCGGCTAATAAACGCACTAAAGCCATTAATACCACCGCCATGCTGTATTTGAGTCAACGCTTTACCATATTGATCTTTATCTAACTTTTTAACCTCCCAGCCGAGTGCATAATCTCGTTGGTTAGATACTTGGTACATTTGCTTTTTATATTCAGCATTCAACAGTTGGTTAGAGTAAAGAGCTTGATCCCATTTTACTAAATCACGTGCGGTTGAGTACATTGCACCTGCAGCATAAGGAATGGACATATCTAGATAGTCAGTGTTGCTATAACCTGCTAAGTCATTAGCATAACCCGATGCACGATATTTTATAATTTTACTGTGTGAATCGTAGCCTGTATTAGCCATATTGAGTGGTGTTAGAATATTTTCCTGCAAGACATCTTGGTAGCGTTTTCCTGTTATTTTTTCGATGACTGCCCCTAAAATAAAATAGCCTGAGTTGCTATAGCGAAATTGGGTGCCAGGCTCAAACACTAAATCATCACTACATAACAGACGGATAAACTGATCGACACTATATGGGTTTCTGCTGTATTTTTCGCCAAAGTCTTTTGTTTGTGTGTAATTACCAAGACCTGATGTATGGTTAAGTATTTGACGGATAGTTATTTTCTTAGCGGAATCTTGCCTATAATCGGGTAGGTAGGTTGCTAATGGTTCGTCAAGCTTGAGTTTGCCTTGTTGAGCTAGTTGTAGAATTAGCATCGCTGTGAATTGTTTTGTAATTGAGCCAATCCTAAACTTACTGTTTTTGCTATGTTTTATATCCCATTCGAAGTTGGCATAACCATAACTTTTTTCAAAAAGTATTTTGCCTTCTTTAGCAACTAAGACGTTACCATTAAACTGTTTATAATTATGAAACTCTTGAATAAAGTCAGCCATTTGCTGTGCTTTTTCTTTACTAAAAGCAAGGTTTGCAAAGAGTAATGCAGATACCAGCATTAATGGCTTTAAATAGTTCTCTAATGTTTTCATTTTTTTCCCTTGTTGTGATTATTGTTCTATTTTATTTTTTAGGTTTAACTCCTTGTTTTTCATCTATTGAAAGTGTTTTTTACTATACGATTGATTAACTTTTATACCGTACCTGAGTTTTGGTGTTATGTCGCATTTATTTCTCTTTATATGACAAAACGCTTGGCAAGAAACTTACCAAGCGTTTTAGGTTGGGATGAGAAAGGTTAGTGACTGCTTGTATGTAACTCAGCTTCAGGTGCAGCCTTTTTACCTTTTAACTTGCTAATTAAGCGCTTAAAGTCTTCCAGCGCCACGTACTGACATGGAATTAAGATAAGTGTGATCACCGTGGCGAACAACACACCAAAAGCGAGTGAAACCGCCATAGGGATGACAATTTTCGCTTGTAAGCTTGTTTCCATTATAATCGGTAAGACACCGATAAATGTGGTAATTGAAGTAAGTAGTATTGCTCTAAAACGACGAGCACCTGCTTGCATGACAGCTTCTTTTATCGCAACTCCTTCGGCGCGCGCTTTATTAACAAAATCAACCATAACCAGCGAGTCATTCACCACCACACCAGCAACAGCGATGATACCGAATACCGATAGGCTACTCATGGTCATGCCTAAAATCATGTGACCGAACATGGCACCTATCACACCAAAAGGGATCACCGACATAATAATGAACGGCTGTGAATATGAACGCAGTGGAATGGCTAACAATGCAAAGATAATCAGCATTGATAAAGCAAAATCACGTATTTGCTCTGCAACGCTGTCCATTTCTTCTTGAATGCGACCGGCTACGTTACTTTCAACTCCAGGGTAGCTTTTCAGTAGGCTAGGTAAGTATTCATCGCGGATTTCTTTCGCAATGGCAAATGGTTCTGCTTGGTCTGTGTTAACTGCGGCCCAAACGTTTACAGTACGTTTGGCGTTTTCACGACGAATACGGTTTACACCATCAACAATATTTACTTTTGCGACTTCTGCAAGAGGAACTTCTACACCGGTTGGTGTAATGATCCGTGCATCTGTGATGTCACTTACCGCGTTACGAGATTCACGAGGGTAGCGGATCATCACTTTAATCTCTTCACCGTCACGTAAAATACGTTGTGCTTCAAGACCGTAGTAGCTAAAGCTGACTTGTGATGCAACGTCTGATAATGTTAAACCAAGACTGTAAGCAAGCGGTTTAAGCTCAAGTTGTACTTCATCGGTTGCTGATTGCAGTGAGTCATTAACATCACCCACACCTTGCATACCATTAAGCTTTTCTTTTAGTTTAGCGGCCACTTTTTTTAACTTGTTGATATCTTTACCTTCTAAGCGGAAGCTAACATCGCCATCATCACGACCGCCATTCATGATACTGTCTTCAATGTTTAATGTTTTCACGCCAGGCAGAGGCGGCATTTGCTCACGCCACATTGCACTTAATTGGAAGGTATCAATAGGGCGTAAGTCCGGTTCAACTAAAATAGCCATAATGCGTGCACTTGTACGACCGCGCAAACTAACTGATAAGTCGCGGATCATCGCTTGACCATATTGCTCTTCAAGTTGCTTATCGACATCTAAAATTAGTTTTTCAATCGTTTGAGCTGTCTCAAGAGTTGCTTGTTCAGAAGATGACAAGTTCATTTCTATGGAAATTCGTGGAAAATCATGTGGGATCTTAGGGTTCGCCACAAATTTTACTAATCCACCTGCAAACATACCGCCGCTGACAATCAATACACATATAAAGCCTACGATCACGGTATAACGGTAGTGTATGCAGTGACCAATAAATGGTGTGTAGTAATTATCAATAAAACTTTTTAAGCCATTATCCATACCTAAACGTAATCGATGTAACGGATTTTTAGGATTCGCTGGTTTATTTTTCATTGCTGCTAAGTGAGCAGGTAAAATCAGTTTTGACTCAATCAAAGAGAAGATTAAGCAAAGGATAATCACACCACCAATGGCTTTAGAGAAGGCAGACCCTGGGCCTGATGCGAGTGTTTGTGGTAAGAAGGCTGCAATTGTGGTTAGCACACCAAAGGTGGCAGGAATGGCAACGCGTTTAACGCCACGTACTACGTTATCAAGGCTGTGGCCGTGTTTTTCAATTTCAGCACTGGCCGATTCACCGACTACAATGGCATCATCAACCACAATTCCCAGCACCAGTATGAATGCAAATAAAGAGGCTAAGTTGATGGTGATATCTAAAAAGCCCAAAGGCATCATTAAAAATGCACCAAGGAATGAAACAGGCAGACCCATCATGACCCAAAATGCTAAGCGTAATGGTAAGAATAGGGCAAGTACTACCATAACTAAAATACCACCCCAAACCATGTTGTCGATCATCATGTTAAGACGACCTTCAAGGTAGTAAGTTAAATCAACAATAGGCGATAGTTTTACACCAGCAGGTAATTGTGGGGCTTTATCTGCAAGGTATTTTTTAAGAACAGCGGCAACTTTGGTTATATCTTGATCTTTGGAAGCATTTATTTCGAATGCTAGTGAGTTTTTGCCATTGTACTTAGAATATTGTAAGCCTTCTTCAAAGCCATCATTAATCGTTGCCACGTCGCCTAGTAATACTTGCGCGCCATCTGGTAGGTGTAATAAAGGCAGGTTTTCGAACTCTTTACCACGATACGCTTGGTTTTCAACTCGCATCGAAATATAACCATTTTCAGAGCGAATTTGACCTGCGGACATATTCGCTGAAAAACTACGCACTGCGGTTGCGATATCACGGAAAGTTAAACCATATTCGCGTAGTTTATCAGGGGTAATTTCAATGCCAATTTCGTAGTTTAAACCACTATAAAAGTTGACTAAGTTGATTTGCGGTAAAGCTTGTAGCTCGTCTTTTATATCATTGCCTAGCTCTTTGAGTTGGTAGTTGCTCATATCGCCATACAGCGCAAGGATCATAACCTCTTGCTCAAACTTGTCGCGGCGAACAATTGGGCGTTCCATCTCGGCAGGGAAGGTGTTTATTGAATCCACCTGCATCTTGATTTCATCAAGCACTTCTTGCGGGTCGTATTTTTCTTCTATTTCGACCCATGCTTGTGAAAAGCCACGATTTGAATAAGTGATTAAACGCTTTATGCCTTCGAGCCCTTCTAAAGACTCCTCGACCTTAATGGTAATACCTTCTTCAACCTCTTGTGGCGCAGCACCTGGGTAAATTGCTTGAATGCTGATCCAATTACTTTCGAATTGTGGAAACATTTGTTTTCGAACTGACATCGCAGTAAGCAAGCCGCCCACTAAGATGAAAATCATCAGCAGGTTTGCCGCAACAGGGTTACGAGCAAACCACGCTATCAGGCCTTTTTCTCTGTGTGTGGTCATGGCCTTATTCCTCTTTAAGTGCTAATTGTGTTGTCGGTACACTCAATTCAGCGTTATCGAGTTTTACAGCCATGCCTTCTGTGGGGTACTCAAGTGCAGAGGTAATTAACTTTTCACCATTAGCCAAGCCATTATCGGCGATCACCATGCCATTTTGCTCACGCACGATATTCAGCGTTTTGAATGTCAGTGTTTCGCCATCTTGTAGTACAGCGACTTTTTTATCTTTAACTAAGTGGTGCGGTACGACAATCGCGTTATCGAGGGCACGGCCTTCAATCGTCGCATTAATATAAGAGCCAAAGCGTAAAGGTTGCTTTTGCTCATAAGGCGTTGCGACTTGAGCAACTAAGTAGTTCATACGGCTACGTTGGTCAACAACACCTTCGCTGCGAACAATAGTTGCTTGCCATGTTGTTTGTTTACCTGCAAATTCAGCACTGATTGACACATTTGCACCAATGCCTTGGTTGTTTAGATATTGCAAGTCTTTATCAGCAACTGGAAGACGAACCTCTGCTATAGAGGTTGAGCTTAAGCTACCAAAGCTACTGCCAGGGTTTACCACACTGCCTAAGCTAATTAATCGCTCGTCGATAATGGCATCATAAGGTGCTTTAATGTAAGTGCGCTCTAAATTACGTTTTGCACGTTTTACACTCGCTTGTGCAGCGCGGTAGCTTGCTAATTTTTCAGCAAGCTGAGGTTTGCGTAAATATAACTTTGACGGAATAACTTGGTTTGAGTCACCTTTGATGCGATCCCATTCAGCTTGCGCTACAGATACCTGCGCACGTTCAATTTCAAGGGCCGAACTTGCTTGAGCAAGGCCGGCTTCTGCTTCGATTAGTGCTGCTTCGTAATCATTTGGATCAATACGTGCTAGAATGTCGCCTTGCTTAACAAATCCACCTTGTACAAATTGCTCAGACAGTGACACAACTTGGCCACTGACTTGTGCGACTAACTCCGTGTGGTTTTTTGGCTTCACGATTCCATGTGATTTTACATCGAGCGTAATAGCATCAAAGTTCAATGGTTTTATTGATACAAGCGGACGGTTGTCTTGTTCTGGTTTTTCGACCGGCGCTTGCTTCATCGAAGCAAACGCAAAAGCCATTCCTAGGCCACCGACTAATACGGCGATAGGAAGAATGATTTGTTTTTTACTAGCCACGGGATAGTCCCTCACGGTTGACGGTAATTAAAATAAACTTGATAGGCTAAGCATACGCAATAAAGTGTTTACAAGGCGTTTGAAGATGTAACAAAGCATTGCACATATTACAAAGACGCTACAAAGGTTCTATAAGGGGTACTCAATGACAGATAAAATGACATGTAGATTAGGCTGTGGCGCCTGTTGTATTGCACCCAGTATTAGCTCACCGATCCCAGGAATGCCTAACGGGAAAGCAGCGGGAGAGCGCTGTATTCAGCTTGATGATAACAACCTATGTAAATTATTTGGTGATGCCTCAAGGCCAAAGGTGTGTAGCGACTTTTCTGCCACCATTGATGTGTGTGGCACGACTAACGAACAAGCATTGTATTTAATTACTGAACTTGAGCAGATGACTTAGTTTTGCTTAAAATTTTATAAAATCGCTGTCTAATTAAAAAGTTGTGCTTTAATAGATAACAATTCTATTTGCATGAAAGAACCTCTAGATGCCAGCGTCAGAAATTATATTATTAGTTATCTTTCTTCTATTCCCCGTTATAGATTTAGTATTAGAAAAATATAAATCGAATAATAAAAAGTTTGAATATTGTAAAACATCAGCAGTACTGTGGTGCCTGACAGGGTTGGTAATTTTCTTTTATTATCAAGGTGAACTATCAGTAACCCATCCATTTATCTTGCCGAACACTCTATGGAAGACTGTATTTGCTGGCACTCTTATTCTTTTATTTATTATCTATATGATTTATGTGATGTACACAATTGTGCAAAGTGAAAAGATAAGGAACGACATTGCAACTTCTTTAGAGCATAGCGGCGACTCTCTTAATGATTTAATGCCGGAGTCTCGTTCAGAGCTTTTTATGTTCACCTTTATTGTTTCAGTGACAGCGGGCGTATGTGAAGAACTTATTTTCCGTTGGTATTTACTAAGCGTTATTGAATTACACAGCAATTGGGTTATAGCAGTTATTGGTAGCAGCATGGTTTTTGGATTATGGCATTTTTACCTAGGCTGGAAGCATGTAATTAAAACTGCATTAATAGGTTTAGTGCTTTGTGGTTTATATCTTTATTTTGAAAGTATTTTCTTCGTTATTTTGATTCATATATTGATGGATGTGTATTCAGGGCTAGTTGCTTACTTTGCAAGGAGAGAGTTGCCGAGGAATGCTGATTAAACAACAATGCCAGTCAAATTGACTGGCATTGTTGTTTTTGGTTACCAAGTATAGGTAGCACTAAGAGTATATTGCTCGCCGCGCCCTGGGGTACCTGGGACTTCTTCAAATGATTCATCCCAAATGTTGTCAGCAGCAAAAGTAACAAATACATTTTCAAACTGAGCAGGAGTAAACTTTAGCGTTAATTGAGTAAAGAAGGCTTCATCGTCAGAGTTACGTAAGCGGTTACTATGTTGCTTACGCCATTCGTTATCGATACGCAGCTCAAGTACATCCATAGGCTGCCATACAGCGCCAAGTGTTACACGGTGGTCAGGGTAGTTAAGTGCATAAAAGCTGGCATCAATATCAGCCGTGCCATAGTCTTCGGACTTTTCTAAATAGGTGTAGCTGGCAATTAGCTCTGTGTTTTCAAACGATTTATTCGCCAAAAACTCAACGCCTAAGGTGTCTATATCAACTGGGTTTGCAAAACGGGCTGAGGTTGCATCAAAGCGATATGTCCAATCGGTAAGGTTTTTATCTTTACGATAGAAGATAGCTGAATCTAAACGCCAAGATGACTGTTCAATCAATAAACCTAGCTCAAGGTTATCGGTCGTTTCGCGCTCAAGATTGTAGTTACTTCTAAATAATCCGCCCGTTTCACTGCCACCAATTGCGGTGTAACCAGGTACTTGTGTTGCTTCGGCGTATGATGCGTACCAAGTATGTTCACTGCCATTTTGATTAACCACTTTAAGGCTGGCATCGGCAATAAAAGAGGTATCTGAGCTATCACGGTTAGTATCATCAAATGCAGCACCAACACGAACAGTAAGCTCTTTGTTAGATGCAAGGGCAGTCTTGTACTCAGGCAAGATACTTAGTTTCGTGTAATTACGTGAGGTAAAGTTGTTTTCAAGAGATGTTGATTCAATTGAATCAGCAATAAACTGTCCTGAGTAGTTAACTGCAAAGCTGTTATTGAGTGAATGACGACCCGACAAACCCAATGATTTAACCGTAGTTTCATGAAATGCTTCAAACATAGCTGGGTTTTCACGAGACAACACGTAATGGTCGTTATGTTTACGATAATAACCTGTTACTTCAAAACTATTGTTCTCACCATACATTTGTTTATGGTTTAGCACCAATAGATTGGTTTCAAGATCTTCGGTTTCGTTAAAATTAAATGGCGTGTAAAGGTTCGGCCAACCAAAAAATTTCTCTTGGCGTCCGAACATTAAATCAGTTTGTGATGAGTCACTGGCAAGTTGAATGCGCGCTGAGGCACGCTCAAAGTCGTGATCGCCGTTATCAATTGAGCCATCACTTTGTGAGTTTGAATACTCACCTTCAAACCCTAACCGCCAATCGGGCATAGTTTCAAGCTTTTGGCTGTGGGCAGCATGAATGCTTAATAAGTTAAAGTCATTTGTGCCAGTGCCAAGTGAAACACTCCCAGTGCTTGTAATAGGGCGCCAGCCAAATGAAACTGTACCAACAGAGCTGTTCATGCCATACAGTGCGTTATCAGCAGCTGTTAAAATGGCAGGGCCGGTAAGCATTTGTGGCGCAACAGGAATTTCAGCGAAGTAGTGACCAGATTGTGGATCGAATAAGGTACTACTGCCAACTCGAAAGCCGGTATTTTCAAAAATACCACCACGGATGGTTACATCGGCTTGTGCTTCAGCCATATTGCGCGATTGCAAATCTACACGGGGGTCATATTCTAAATTTGATACAGGCGCATCAAAGGTGCCGACAGGCTCCTTATTTGCGGTTGCTGAGACTTCAACGGTGATTTGTTCAATATTGTTTGCGTCTTCTGCTAGCACTGAGCAAGTGACGAATAAAGCGGGAAGTGTAAGCTGTACTGCGCGTACCATCTAAAACTCTCTTGAATGTATTTGATTTACCTAGGGCAGTGAACACTATAGGCGCTCACTGCAAAATTGCGGCTATTGTATCTGAATCACTCAGTTATACCACTCCAACCAGATTTCAATAGGTAATAAAAAAACCGCTAAGGCGCGGTTGTGTAATTTAGAGCAGTGTTTATTGTTTAACCGCGTCATATTTACCAAAGAAAGTGATGATGAGTGCAATAAAAATGCCTATAAAACCAATGACTGAAAAAGCTAGGCTATATTCAGTTTTAATATTAAAAATATTAAGCAAGCTCGTTATTAACAATAAAGATATACCAACGATTTTTAAAATCGTCTGTGTTTTATTTAAGCAAAACCATGCGTGACAAGAGGGACATTGATTTTCAATAAAGAGGTTGTTTTTGTTAACCTTTTTTATATCTTTAGTCGCTATTTTAGTTTTACAGTTTGGGCAAGTTAATTTCATTTTATTCCTTTTTGGGTCTTTTTCTCTAAGACCTCTAATTCCATTTAGAGTTACTTTCAGCATCATAGCAAACTTTAATCATCACAAACAAAAAAGCTCACAATTTGCGAGCTTTTAAACGATGTGTGTTAACACTCTACTGCTGCGGTTTAGGTGGGAAGTTACTTAGAATATTAGCAACTGTCTCTTTAATTATCTCAGTGCGTTTTTCAGGTGTTTGGTTCTTTTGCAAACGACCTTCTTTTGCACCACGCCAAACTAGTTGGTTAGAAGCGCGGTCTACCACGTCTAAAATCAGAGTGCCTACTTCATACTCGCGAGTAGTTGTTTGCGTGTTGTAACCCATGCCCCAGTAGTTCCAGCGTGCGCCGTAACCGACATTAAAGGTATCAACGTCGATTTTTTTATCAACCGATGCATGGTAGTTAATAAGTACATCTGCTTGTGCCATATCAACAAGTTTCATACCGTTTTTTTCAAGCTCAGCATTAACGGCTTCACGTACACGCTTTTCCATTAACGGGCTAATTTGGTAGTTTGCAACATTCTTAGTTAGGCTCGCGTTAGGAACCCAAGAGAAAGTTTGATAGTTGCTAAAGTCTGCTGATTTGTCGTAATCCCAATCAGGGGTTTTGGCGCAAGCCGCTAAAAGTAATACAGCCGTGGCGATTAATAAGTTTTTCATACTGTTTGCTCCTTGGCAAAATTTCCACTACTTATTTGATAACATAACACAAAAATAATTCAACTGAATGATTATTTATTTACTATGGCACATTTCAAAAAAAGTACTGTAATTGATTGTAAATGCTGTCATCCATGACATGTTGTATTAAGTACTGTGTTCTACTTCGATCCAGTCTTTTTCGTCTACCCAGTTTTGCGCGCCATCTTTTACTGTACGAATAGGTACAATGTAGTCGCAACTTACTTGTGGTTTAACAGAAGCAAAAATCGGCACAAAACCAAAGCTCAGAGCCGTTTCGATAATTGCTTTTTGGTTTTGTGGGTCGATATCTGCCGCTTCATCAATATAAATAGGAATACGATACAGGTTTTGTTCTTGATCACTTAATAGATAGCGAATGAATAGCATGCCGCATAATAGTTTAATAGTGATACGTGTACCGTTAGAACCTGCTGAATCGATTTTTTCGAAGTGCTCAGTGTCACCCGCACGATTCACCACTTCAAAACGAATATCGAATAAGTCGGTCAGTGTTAAACCGGCTTTTTCTGAAGCAAGCTTAATTAAATGATCTTTTGCTTCGTTTACCGCAGATTCGCTATAAGGCTCTTGGCTTAATAAATCGAGGGTATCGCCTTGCTCAAACTGATTTGAGGTACTGATAATGGTATCAATGCTATCAACCAACATCTTGCGCGGAATAACATTAATTTTGAACGCTTGAAGGTTAGAGATTCGGTGTTGGCTAATCCCTTTGTTAAAGCTATTCATTTCGCGGCGTAGGCGGTCTAAGTCTTCGCGCAAGCCTTTAATGGTGGCGGCGACTTCGGTTAACGCAACACGACCTTGACGCTCAACGGCATCACGCTCGTTATCAATGTTATGAAACGCGCTAATAAGCTTTTCGTATTTAGTAAACTCATCGTTTTCGTTATCAAATTTAGTAATACCCGCATTGTAAATATGCATGTAGGTGTTACGTACGTTGATATCAAAGTTACGTAGCTCTTGGCAGTCTTTGTTAAAGTGATGGATGAGATCGCTTAAGTTATCAAAATCAATACTGATTTCAATCATGTATGGAGTCACTTTGCCAGCGTAAAAATCAAGCGTGTGATCGATACGCTCAGATTTAACTTGGCGTAGGCGGTCAGCTTGGCGCGCAAGCAAATCTTTTTTCGACTTGATAATTGAACGACGGTCGCTGATTGAGCCACTGTTCTTTTGAATGTCTTGCAGGTAGTCGTCAACTTGTTCGCGCTCTGCATTTAATTGCTCTTTTAGCAAAGTTTGCGCATCGACTGATTGCTGCATCACTTCAAATTGTTCAAAGCGTTTTAAGGCTTCTTCAGAGGCCATTAGTTCATCATATAAGGCATCTTTTTCTTTTTGCTTTTCGGCGACATTAGCAGCCACTTCGTGCTGTTGTTTAAACTCTTTTAGTGAGTTTTCAAGGGCGGCGAGTTGCGCGGTTAGTTGCTCTTTATTTTCACCTGTTTGCATTTGCACAGGACTTAGCTTTTTAAGTTTAATGCTTGCGCCAGGAAGAGTCAGTACACCGCCTTTCACATTTGCCGATAACTGCTCTAAAAATTCACCAAAGGCATCTTCGTCTGTGATCTCAACATCACCATTGCTGGTGGTGGCAAATGATAAGATATCAGGGTTTAGAATACGCGAAATCTCTTCAACTTCTTTCAAAGATAAATCTTCACGCATACGGGTGAATAAATTGAACTCGAGGTTCTTCAGCTGTAGTTTTAAGCTCTTAATTTGCTTTTGTGTTTCGCTAATACGGTAATCTAGCGTGTGCAAGCTTTGACCTTGGGCACTGCTCAATGAATGCGATAGCGATTCATAATCTTGCTTAAGCTGCGTAAGGCTTACTTTTAAAGTGGCCTTGTTAACTAGTTCAAATTCAGATTTAAGCGCTCGATAGTCTAAAAACCACTGTTCAATTTGAGTTTGTTTACGTTCAATATCACGGGATTGCTGAATATACAGCTGCTGCTTTTGGTCAAACTCATGCTTTTCGTGCTCGATATCTTCAAGGGCTATATTCAGCTCAGTGAGTTGCTCTTGTTGATAGGTTTCAAAGTCAATCAGTGCTTGGTCAATTTTTGGCGCATAGGCTGCAAGTTTGCCTTTTAAAACCGTTTGGTTTTCAAGCATAGATTCAAGGGCGGCGATTGGCTCTTGCATTGACTCAAGGGCTTTTAATTCACGTTTAGCGCGATTCACTTTATCGAATGAACGTCGCCACACTTCATAAAAATCAACCCGTGAGTTTGACATATGACGTTCAAAAACACGTAGCATAAAGCGCTTAACATCACTGGCACCTAATTTATGCAAGTTAAGGATACGGCGGAAAATCTCTTTGTAAATCGCTGAGTCTTGTACGTTATTAAGTGGGATCATCTTTAAATTGATATCGCCATCAAACGGGGTTGCGCCACCAGTGAGTAGGGCGTTTAGCTCTTGCGCTTTTAATTCAATTGGATTGAAACCTTGCTCTTTTAAGTGATTAAAAAGCTTGGTGAATTTTACAATGGTTTTGCCTTGGGTGTAGTGCTCAAGGTCTAATTTACCTTGATAGCAAAAAAATTGATGCGCGTAGCCGGCAATTTTACCAAGGCCAGCAACACCAATCACTACAGGGCCATTAGGTAAATCGGCTTCGAGTAAAATATAGGATTGATCTGACGAAAAGTAGAACTTACGGGTTTCATCTAAATCGTGGCCATCCCATTCTGTTAGGCGTAAATCATTAATCAGTGGAAATTGCAGGGCATTAATCACCGAGCTTTTACCAGTATTATTGGGTGCACAAATTGAGCTGCTTTTATCCAGAGGGATCACGCATTTTGCATAGCCAGCGGTATTTAAAAGCGCAAGTTTGCTGAGTCCGTAAAGGCTTTGGCTTTGCATTATTCGTCCTCTCCTAGGTAGGTTTCTTCGTTTACTTCCATTAATGCATCGATATAACGATAAATAGGTGCTTGCAACATAAAGCCGTTTTCTACTTCGCGAGCAAGGCCTAAACGCACCATGCGAAGGTACACGTCTTTACGTAAATCTGAGCCTGAGAAGATTTCTAATTGATCAAACAAGTGTTTGTTGATTTGCACTAAGGTTTGCATTAGTTCAAGGTCGTTTACCTCGTCAAACAAGGCACGCATTGGATCTTTACCGGTATTGGCATAGTGCTCAATCAAGATGTAGATAGTCAGTGCGATGGCACGCGAAATTTTCCCCATGTTTGGGGTGCTTTCGTCGCTGCCAAAATAGTAAAAGCCACGGCTATCATGTTGTAGGTCATGGCCAAGGGCATTAAATAACGCACGGTAAGCGTCAATGTGTTGATCAAGCTCTTGCCACATCAGCGTGTCTTGTTCGCTAATGTGGTAGCCTGATGTGAGCTTTTTATTAATAGCTTGCAGATGTGTTAAATCATCTAAATTAATATCTGTCATGGTTATTGCTCTGTTGCTTTTTTATCGTCAGCAATCGATGAGTTAAATGGGTAAAGAGAGAAGTGTTGCTGGGCAATTTTTATTTTTACTTTCTCTTGGCTTTGGCTGATTTCAAGGTCGCCATCGCTAATTAATTTTTGATACAAGAACAGCATTTCGTCTGCTTCTAAATCTGGGTAGCTTTCATCTAAGAAATTAAGCAGCGGCTGAGCTTTTTTGCTGGCTTTTTTGAAGCGTTTTTTAAATTGTGTTTTAACGTCGTTGTAATCAGGGATATGCGGGCTTTGATAGGCAGGCACGTCATCATGTTCAGGAAGCTGATATTCATCGTGTTCAAAGTCAACTAAGCCTGCCATATAGGCCACGATATGACGTTGTTGCCCAAGTGAAAAACGCTGTGCGTCTGAGACAAAGTTAGGCTGTACTGCACTTAACATGTTATCGACGCCATTTTTACGCACTAAACCAAGCACTTTGGCCGCTTGGCGAGTAATTAGGTTGTTGCGTCGTAACTCTTCACGCAGTGGCATCAACATATCGGCGCTTTTGCGTAAACTTTCACGGCCAACTAAATGCATTTCTAAAATACGGGTACGTAATTGCTCAAGCATCCGTTTGTCTTGATATGACTTACCAAGACGGTCAATTTGCTCGATTTGCGCGCTAATTTGCGCTTCGATGGTGTTAAAGCACGCGTGGAAGTCACCACGAATATCAACCATTTCAAGCATAGGTTCAATGTATTCATCAAACGCTTCGATTACTGCTTGATAGCGTTTTTGCAAAGATTGCACGGCGTTGTCAGCTTTCGCTTGCTCAACAATGTTTAAAATCGCATTTTCATTATGGGCAAACAACTTCATTATTTTGCGTACCCGATCATCCATAATCCGGCTGAAACGGCGAAGCTCGTCGTAGTCTTCTATTTCACCCGCTTTGGCAAGGCGGTTGCCTAGGCGCGCTAAGTCATCAACTAATACGCTGATTTCTTGGGCAAGACCCAAATGTTCTTCTTGCAATAAAAAGGTCGCAAAATCAGCGATAGCACGGTTGATTTCTAATTGTGACGACTTCGCAAGAGGAATAATGATATCTTGATTTAATAAACGATTTGTTTCTTTATAAATACGTTCATTTGACCAGCTTGGCTGTTTTTGTTTTATCGCATTTTGTACGTCTTTTAAGCTGAAATCAGCCATCTTAAAACGTTTAAATAATAGTTCTAACACCCCCCAATGCTCTGTAAGGGTATTTAATAACTTTTTAGCTGGGATCATATGGCTCCAGTAAATCAAAATTTTGGTGTTAGCGTTTAGTAGTAATTTATCTAATTGAGAATAGTTTTATGACTTAGATACTGCTAGAATCCGCGCCGAAACACTCGAATTACAATTTTTACATTATTATAAAGGTTGTTCAAACACCATGGTAACCCCACTTATCCTAACCCTGATAGCGGCGGCATTTTTGCTTATCGTTATAGAGGATATTATCCATGTAAACAAGGCCAAAACGACGCTTTTTTTTGGCACTTTATGCTGGATTATCTTGTTTATCTCTCCAATTCATGGGCAAACCCCAGAAACTATCCAACATCAACTTGATCATAATATTTTAGAAATAGCGACGTTGTGGTTATTTCTTATGGCTGCAATGACCTTTGTCGCTTATTTAAACTCGAAAGGGTTTATTCAAAATATTGTGCATAAAATTATGCCAAATCAAATCAGTGAACGGAAGCTGATGTTTTTGATTGGTGGTTTTGCGTTTTTATTTTCATCGATTTCAGACAACATAACCGCGACTTTAATCTCGCTTGCGGTGGTGATGTCACTGAAATTAGACCCTAAAAAATTAATAAAATATGCCACCTTAATTGTATTTAGTGTGAACTCGGGTGGGGTATCGCTTATTACAGGTGATGTAACGACCTTAATGATATTCCTCGATGAAAAAGTCACTATTGGTAACTTGTTATTACTTATTGTGCCTTCGCTTGCAAGCGTCGCATTACTGGCTGTGATGTTATCAGCAGGAATGTCAGGTAATGTGGTATTTGAAAAGCAAATGGCTCGTCGTATTGAAAAAACCGACATTACCATTGCGGTTATCTTTTTCTCGACCATTATTGCCACCTTAACTTTGAGCGTTCTTTATAGTGTGCCACCGTTATTAACCTTTTTATTTGGTTTATCGCTGATGTTTTTGGTTGCGCAATTCTTGATGCGCAAAAAAGACGTAAACAAAAAAATCATCGATTATATTCGTGAGATTGAATACGACACACTGTTGTTCTTCGTTGGGGTATTACTGTTAGTTGGTGCACTGAAAGAAGTGGGTGTGTTATCTCAATTTACACATTTATATGAGCTTATGGCTCCTGAGTATGCGAATTACTTAATGGGCTTGTTGTCGGCTGCGGTTGATAACGTGCCACTAACAGCTGCATTACTCAAAGCCGACATTGTTATGAGCCCTCAGCAATGGCTGTCATTTACTTATGCAACAGGGGTTGGTGGTTCAATGCTTATTATTGGGTCTGCCGCGGGTATTATTGCGATGAGTAAAGTCAAAGCATTAACGTTTATGAGTTATTTAAAAATGTCGCTGTATTTATTAATAGCCTATACAGCGGGTTATTATGGCTCACACCTAGCGGGAAGTTTTATTTAACACTTGACAGCTAGACGTCTAAACGATAACTTTCAAAGCCTGCTTTTAACAGCAGGCTTTGTTATTTTAACCAAGTGTTAACTTAACATTCAGAAGAGGTGCGATACTTAGGTAGTTAATGTGAGGTGACGAACGCCAATGACCATTAATGAGGGAAGTACTCGCCGAGAAAAATAGCTGGACGTCACGGTTATTTTTCGGTTTATGGGGCTGAATCCTCAAAACTGTCACCAAATTAGGTGGAGAGCTTCTGGCATGGACTACTCTTTATTTTCAAAGCACCCCCTTGCCGAGTTCTTCTTGAATTACTGTGGATAGTTTTCCACAAAAGGAGACGACATGAATACCCAATTAGCCGCCAACACAAAATCAGATTACGTTGTTGCAAAATTTGGTGGCACCAGTGTAGCTAATTTTGATGCTATGAGCCGCTGTGCAGAAATTGTATGCGCGGATAATCAAGTACGTATTGTTGCTGTTAGTGCCAGTGCGGGCGTTACTAACCATTTAGTTGCATTGTGTAAACGTGATTTGAGCGCGGCTGAGCGCGATGAACACATCACGGGTGTTATTGCTATTCAAGAGAGTATTTTAGCTGAGCTATCGCTTGATGCCGATTTAGCTCATGGCTTTAATGAGACTTTAAGAGCATTTCAGGTGCTTGCTACTGAAGGGGTTAAATCAGCGGCAGAGCAAGACGAGCTGCTAAGTTTTGGTGAGCGCTTATCATCGTATTTATTTACGCAAGTGTTGCGTGGCCAGGGTTTAGATGCGGTGCGATTTGATGTGCGTAAAGTATTAAAAACAGATAGCCAATTCGCTAAAGCCACTCCAAACATTGCTGCAACAGCTGCTGCTGCAAAAAAACATTTAGTGCCATTGTTAGCTGAGCAAGTTGTAGTAACACAAGGGTTTATTGGCAGTGATGAATATAACCAAACAACGACTTTAGGCCGTGGCGGCTCAGATTACAGTGCGGCATTACTGGCTGAAGCAATCAACGCAAAGAGTGTGCATATTTGGACGGATGTGGTGGGTATTTTCAGTACTGATCCGCGTTTATGTGTAAAAGCTACACCTATTGCAAGGCTTAGCTTTGATGAAGCCGCTGAAATGGCTACCTTTGGGGCAAAAGTGCTGCATCCAGCTACTATTTTACCGGCAAGCCGCAGCCATATTAGTGTGTTTGTTGGTTCGAGCCGTGAGCCACAATTAGGCGGCACATGGATTGAAAAAGAAAAGTCAGAGCAGCCAGGTATCCGAGCAGTCACGCAGCGTAAAAACCAAATTCTTTTAACGGTTAAAAGCCCAGAAATGCTTCTTGCGA
The DNA here is from genome assembly GCF_021729425.1 of Pseudoalteromonas sp. CF6-2. Classification (NCBI taxonomy): domain Bacteria; kingdom Pseudomonadati; phylum Pseudomonadota; class Gammaproteobacteria; order Alteromonadales; family Pseudoalteromonadaceae; genus Pseudoalteromonas; species Pseudoalteromonas sp. CF6-2. The sequence goes on along the minus strand of NZ_CP091442.1, from coordinate 2,124,530 downwards.
GTGGTTTCTTAGCGCGTGTATTTACTATCTTAAGTGAATTTAATATTTCGGTTGATTTGGTTACTACCTCAGAGATCAGTGTTGCAATCACGTTAGATAACGCACCGAATGCATCACGTCCTGAGCTGGATCAAGCTTGTTTAGATAAGCTTTCTGAGTTTTGTCATGTGTCGGTTGAGAATAACTTAACGCTGGTGGCTCTAATTGGCTCTGAGATTCAACTGCGACAACAAGAGACCAACTTAATGCAAGTATTGAGTGATTTTAATATTCGTTTAATTTGTCATGGTGCAAGTAAACATAACCTGTGCTTTTTGGTGGAGCAGAGCGAGTCTGACCTTGTTGTTCAAGCTATTCATAGTCGATTATTAGAAAGCCAAGTCGCGGCATAGGTCGTTAAAGTTAATAAAAGAGCACTGCCAGTCAGTGCTTTTTTGTGCCACCACGCTTATGTCAAAATCATTCAGTGTGTTACTTGAGACCGTGAGGTTATGTTTTTCGATTTCAGTAAACACATTCGGGCTCAAAAGTTTAGCGATAGGTTGCGATGTTGCTTTGGCAAGCGCTTCTTTTAGTGTCCAAATTCTAAAAAAACATCCAGCTTGCTCATTTATATCGCTAAAGCCACTTATTAAATTAACTTCATTGCGATCGTAAAAATGTTTGGCGAGCTTCACAAAAGGGCGTGTTTTCGAACAGTGTTCGATATCAAAACCAAATTGATCTTGCTCGGGGTTAAGCGCTGCACCAATAAAACCACGGGAATGTGATAAGCAAGCCCAAATTGGTTCACTTAAAGGCGAGTGAAGCTTCAATTTGTTGTCTACGTCATCAAATTGGCTCGAAATTGCGCAAAGTGGTGTGTTTTTAAGTAAAGGATTGCTGCGTTTTAATAAATACTTAAGCACTAAGCGCGTGGCAATATACTCTTGCTTAGCGGCTGGCATTTTGCGCTTTGTAAGTACACTAAGCTCGAATTCACTGAGTAACCTTTCAATGGGCAGGGAGCTGATATTGATACGTGAAGCATCCATAAGTACAACTTGTTTATCAGTTGAACTTAGCCCTGAATCAATTTTTAAGGTGTTAGAAAAATAGTGACTGCTCATGGTTTGTGGCTTTTACGAAACCCTACAATTAGATTTGTTTATTTTTACAGCAAATGCTCTTGTATGGGCACGAACAAACGCAAATTGTTTACGCAGTTGACTGTAATTATGGTTTAATGAGGAAAAATAATAACAGAAATGTAGATGTATGGCACAAGTTCGTGATGGCTTCCAAAGTCGTATTGGTTTTGTACTTGCCGCTTCTGGTGCGGCAGTAGGTTTAGGTAATATTTGGGGGTTCCCAACGCAGGCGGCAAACCATGGCGGCGGTGCATTTTTACTTGTTTATTTTATCGTTATTTTCTTATTAGCACTTCCTGCTTTGTATACTGAGTTGTATTTAGGCCACCAAGCGCAGGCAAACCCAGTTAAAGCGCTATCAAGTGCATGGCAAGACACCGCAGCCAAAGTTGGAGCTGCAGCTGGTTATATAGGCTTGTTTGGCGCTGTTGTGATGCTGAGCTTTTATTCAATCGTTGCAGGTTGGATGCTCGCGTACGCACTCGAGCCAATTGCCAACTTTTTTGGTCTGACTGAGTTAAGTCACTTTTTACACAGTGATTCAATGGCACGCAACTTTGTGTTTACGCCATTGATGCTTATTCTAACCGCAAGCATTATTTTAAAAGGGGTTAAATCAGGTATCGAAACTTGGTCACGCCGCTTAATGCCATTATTGCTAGTGTTATTAGTGGCGTTAATTGGCTACATAGGCACTCTTGACGGTGCAATGGATGGTTTTGCTGCTTATTTAGTGCCTGACTTTAGCCAAATTCTTGATGCGAACCTAATTATTGCTGCAATGGGGCAGGCGTTCTTTTCATTGTCGCTAGGCGTCGGCTGTATGATGGTATACGGCTCATATTTAAAGCCTGATGCGAACTTACCAAAACTAACAGGCACCGTTGCATTACTTGATACGGGTGTGGCATTTTTAGCGGGTTTATTGATTATTCCGGCTATTTTTGTTGCCCAGCATAACGGCGTAGAAGTGTTTAGCGGTGGTAAGTTGGTAGGCGAAGGACAGTTGATTTTTGCTATTTTACCTGAGCTATTTAGCACCATGGGACAAGTAGGCTTAGTGGTTGGTTTATTATTTTTTGTGTTGATGTCGATTGCATCGGTGACTTCAACCATTTCATCAACCGAAATTCCAGTCGCATTTTTAGTTGAAAACCATAGTATTGAGCGTAAACAAGCAACCTTATTTGTTACCTTAGTGGTGTTTATTGCTTCATCGCTGATCATCCTTAACTTTGATTGGTTATTTGGCTTAGTGATTATGGTACTAACGCAGTACCAATTACCCTTGATGGGACTATTTTATTTTATTACCGTTGGCTGGTTATGGCAGCGTGGTAATAAATTGCATCAAGTATCGAGTGGCCCACATTATTGGTTTGCTCAGTACATTCGCTTTGTGTGCCCGTTATTGATGACGGCGGTATTTGTGAACGTGGCATTGTTGAAATAAAGTATCGAGTTGCAAGTTAGTAAGTAAAAAGGCGTGGGGTTGAAACCTCACGCCTTTTTTAATTTAAGGTGCATTTGCCTTATATAACTTCGTTAGTTAATGGTAAACCTTGGCTAAGTTCGTTGGCGTTTTGTAGCGTAGTGCAAGCAATTTCGCTAAGCGCTTCTTGAGTGAAAAAACCTTGGTGCCCAGTAACAAGCACGTTTGGAAAACTAACCAAGCGAGAAAAAATGTCATCCTGCATGATTTCTTCGCGATGATCTTTAAAGAAAAGCTCTGACTCTTGCTCGTAAACATCAAGTCCTAGGTGACCGAGTTTTTTGGACTTAAGTGCTTGAATACATGCTTGTGTATCGAGCAGTGCACCTCGCGAGGTATTAATCAGCATGACACCGTCTTTCATTTTTTCAAATGCTTTGGCATCAATTAAGTGATGAGTATGTTCGTTTAGTGGGCAATGCAAGGAGATGACATCACTTTGCCTGAGCAGTGTGTCTAAGTCGCAAAGTGTGTAATCGCCTTTTTTAGCGACAGGATCGCACACTAACACTTTTGCACCGAAACCATTTAAAATATTCACTAATGCTAGGCCGATTTTACCGCAACCTATAATACCAATGGTTTTTTGAAACAGGTTAAAACCCAACAGGCCATTTAAGTCAAAATTTCCTTCGCGTACTCGGTTAAAGGCTTTATGGGTTTTTCGGTTGAGTGTTAGCATGAGTGCAACACAATGCTCAGCAACGGCCTCAGGGCTATAAGCTGGCACCCGACAAACCTTGATGTTGTGCTCTTTGGCGGCTGCTAAATCAACATTATTAAAACCCGCACAACGTAATAGTATGGCTCTAATACCTAAAGTGGCCATATTGGCTATGACATCCTTATCGACAGTGTCGTTTACAAATACGCACACTGCATCAAAACCATGGCATAAAGGTGTTGTGGTACTGTTGAGAGATTGCTCAAAATAACTGAGCGAAACCGACTCAGCGTATTCAGTTAGATTCCTTTCAAAAAACGGTTGTTCATACTTTTGCGCACTGAATAAGGCCAGTTTCATCATTTAAATTACTCTCTATCACCATTTTGAGGGCTTCAGGTTTAGTGCGCGGGGCATATCGCGCAACAAGTTGCCCCTCTGAGTTTATAAGAAATTTGGTGAAATTCCATTTAATTGCGCGGTTTTGCGCAATTCCGCGGGTATGGCATTTTAAATAATTAAATAACGGATGCGCCTCAGGCCCATTGACTAATACTTTATTAAAAATAGGAAAGCTAACATCAAAATGCTGTTGGTAGAAAGTCTGTAGCTCCTGCCCATCTAACGGCTCGTTATGACCAAACTGATTACAGGCGAAAGCAAGCACTGTAAATCCGCGCTCTTGATACTCATTATAGAGTTTTTCAAGGCTGGCCATTTGCATTGAAAAGTTACATTTACTGGCGGTATTTACGATAAGTGCTGTTCTTCCTTTTAACGATTCAAGGCTGAAATTTTCACCGGATGTAAGCTGGGCATTGAAACGATATATACTATCCATGTTTTACCTGTGTGTTTTTAAACGGTTTAAATGAACTTTTTTTCATTCGCTTTTTAGTTATTCGATTGAGATAATGAAATTGTTACTAATTTATCACTCAAATAGGTCAGTTTTATGTCAATGAAAGTCGCCTTCATCGGATTAGGTGTAATGGGTTACCCTATGGCAGGTCACCTTGCCAACGCAGGTCACAACGTGACCGTTTACAACCGCACTACAGTAAAAGCGCAAAAGTGGGCTTCAGAGTATCAAGGGCAATATGCTCAAACGCCTAGTGAAGCTGCAAAAGGCGCTGAAATTGTATTTATGTGTGTGGGTAATGATGATGACCTACGGTCAGTTGTTTATGGCGACAAGGGTGTGCTTGCGGGCATGGAGTCTGGGAGCTATTTAGTTGACCATACAACGACTTCGGCCGAGGTAGCCCGCGAAGTGGCGACTCAAGCGAAACTACAAGGTGTTGCATTTTTAGATGCGCCAGTTTCTGGCGGCCAAGCGGGAGCAGAGAATGGTGTATTAACTGTGATGGTCGGTGGCGACGAGACTGATTTTAATGTTGTTCAGCCTGTTATGGCTGCCTTTAGCCGCTTTAGCCAATTATTAGGCGAAGTAGGCTCTGGCCAGCTTTGTAAAATGGTTAATCAAATTTGCATTGCAGGTGTGGTACAAGGTTTAGCGGAAGGTTTGCACTTTGCTAAACAAGCAGGTCTTGATGGTGAAAAAGTGATCGAAACTATTTCAAAAGGTGCTGCAGGCTCATGGCAGATGGAAAACCGCTACAAAACTATGTGGGCGGGTGAGTACGAATTTGGGTTTGCTGTTGATTGGATGCGTAAAGATTTAGGCATTGCGCTTGATGAGGCAAAGGCAAACGGCGCAACCTTGCCGATGACAGCCACGGTTGATCAATACTATGCTGATGTACAAGCGTTAGGTGGTGGCCGCTACGACACCTCAAGCTTGTTGGCACGTATTGAAGCGTTACATAAAAAGTAACGTGATATTATTTATAAAAAACGCGACATTATGTCGCGTTTTTTATTACATACTTTGTGCGTAATTGTACAACGCTTTTAAAATATGCAGGTTTTTTTCGTTATCATCATTTTCATGAGCAAGGTTTTCAAGGGTGATCATAAAATCTTGCGCACTAATTGATGGGCTATCTTCACCGTGCATGAGCTTGTTTTGACAGTATTGACGCCATCTAGCCAGCTCATCTTGGCTAAGAGTTTGTGGCCAGTTTCGAGCACGGTATCTAAATAGCAAGGTGGTAAACTTTTTGTCATCGAAATCAAGCTGCATCGAGGCTAGTTGCTCAGGGCTTGCATCACGAATAATGGCAAACTTGGCTTTATCTGCATTGCTTGTAAAGCCATCATAAAGTTGGTAGTCAGGGTTTTGGTTTTCACTAAAATCACGCTGCTCATTAAAGACTTCGGTTACTTTGTCGCGAAGTTCAGTATTCGCTTTTAAGATAGCCAAGTTTTGTAGGCACTTTTCACGGTCAATGCCTAAACGCGCTGCGTTTTCAGGTAACAAGGTTTTTGCTGGCGCAAGAATAGGGCACTTATTTAGGTGTACGAGCTTTAAGCCCACCGGTGCTTCGTCTTCACCAAGGTCACTGTGTTTGGTATAAAGCCGAGTGCGTAACTCATCGACCGACAAATCTAATAACACCTGTGGATCGTCAGTTAAGTTAAAGCAAATAATGGAGTTTTTGTTCACCGGATGAAAGCTCATAGGTGCAATCCAGCTAGTGCAACCTTGGCTTGCAGGGATGCGTGATGAGGTATGCACAAGTGGTGTCATGTTAAATACATCGACTAAATCAGCCAGCGCTTTTTTAGAACGTAAGCTGAAGAAAAACTGATAAAGCTTAGGCTGTTTTTCTTTTATAAGTTTCGCAAGCGCAATCGTTGCTGTTACATCACTCAATGCATCGTGAGCTGCGGCATGTTCTATGCCATTGGCTACCGTTAGATGTTCAAGTTTAAAACTAGGCGTGCCGTCTTCTTTAAGCGGCCATTCAATACCTTCAGGGCGCAGTGCGTAACATGCACGTACTAAATCAATAATATCCCAGCGGCTGTTATTATTTTTGTACTCACGCTCGTATGGGTCATAAAAGTTACGGTATAGACTATAACGTGTTACTTCATCATCAAAGCGAATACTGTTATAACCCGCTACACAGGTATTAGGTTGGCTAAACTCGGTATGAATTTTTGCCATAAACTCAGCTTCAGGCAGCCCTTTTTGCATTGCAATTTGTGGCGTGATACCTGTGATCAAACAGGCTTCTGGATGCGGTAAGTAATCTGCCGCGGGTCTGCAATATTCAATTAACGGTTCACCAATAATATTTAAATCTAGATCAGTGCGGATACCTGCAAACTGACTTGGGCGATCTTTTTGCGGGCTAGCCCCAAAAGTCTCGTAGTCGTGCCAGTAGATTGTTGGTTGGTTTTCGTAGTATTGCTGGTTCGCCATGTAGTCTCTTAACCCTTTAATTACGCGCTTTTTGTCTTTTTTGTATTGCTTGTTTTTTCTTCATGTTTCTTGCAATGGTTACATAGTGTGTAAAGTATCGTGTATAAATTTTTTGCAAATTGTGTATAAAAAATTAAATGCAGTTAAGCGATACCAAACGTTGAAATATGCTAGGCAAGAATCAAGAGCCGTGAGTATTATCGCACAGAGATAGCCTAAGTGTAAGGATATCAACCAAAGGAACAAATACTTGGTAATACCGTTTTAGAACAATGGGTAAGTAATCATCATTTGTAGAAAAACACTAAAGTTTAACTATAAACAACACACACCTTTATTTCAGAACTGGCTAAGTAAAAAGAAGGCGCTCTGTTTAGCGCTTAGATTAACTTTTAATATTAGTTTGAAGCCATAAGTTAAGCGTCCTTAACTTATGGTGCAGAAATATTTTGTATTTCGTGCATAGCCGCTAACTGTAAAAAGTTTGAGCGGCTCTTATAGTGTGGATGTGCTTTTACTAAATCATCAATTTGTTTAGTAAGTAGATTAGGCAGTGTGACATTAATTTTACCAGCCTTGCCTAAGTAAGGTTCAAGGTCAATATCAACCAATGCCCACACCCAGCCTGCAAACTCAGGATTTTTGATGTGATCATCAATGTTACTGGCTTGTGGTGGTAAAATACCGTCTCCGGCTAGAAGCTCTAAATGAGTGTCGAGCGCTTCTTTGGCATTTAGTAATGCTTGCTCAAAAGAGTCACCCGCACTATAACAGCCTTGAACGTCTGGAAACACTACGCCAAATGCTTCTGTACTTGTGCCTTTCTCAATTGCGACTGGATATAACATCGCTATTCTCCTAATGTTACGTTTATCTACAGTGATAAGGAAATAGGATTAAAGCCCTGCATCTTTTAGTATTTTTGCTACTAACCCTTTGCCTAACTCTTTCTTAGGGTGAGGTACGGTGAGCAGGTTGCTATAGTTGGATGTCTAAAGTGATGATGACTACCTTTCACTCTAACTTCCTGCCAAACCGCTTGTTCTAGCTGTTTGATTAAATCTTTGCTATTCACAGTAGCTCGCTATACGTTTGCAACGTAGGCGTAGGGTTACTGTAACCTTAGCTGACGATAGTATCAATTTTTATAACACCAATAACCCTGTTTGTTTTTCTTAGATGTATTAAACCAATTAACTTTTAGTGCTGTTCATGAGGTAATTTTTGGGTTGGGTTTAGGGAGTGCTTAAATGGCAGCGTAGATTTATTATCCAACCTAAATTACTTGATTGTATTCTTGTACCCTAAATGGCACTGCTACTATTGGTAAATTGTTAGGACGGACTGATATTATAGAGTTACTTAGAGATATCGGTGACGAACTCCAAAGTGGTGACTTCCCAATTCATGAAGAATTATCAAATATGATACCAGGATAATAAAATGAATAGCTTTGATAAAGTTTATGCTGTAAGTGTTAACGTAGGCGAATACTTACTATTACAAGAAACAATGCTTGAGCAATCAATGCAGCTTACTAACAATGATATATATACCTTTAACGGTGAAGCTAAAGACAGCGGTTGGCGCCCAGTCGATGTTGATTGGTTAGTAGTTGAGGGTGAGACGCCAACTAACAAACCAGATATTGCTGGCTGGGGAGCAATGGCTTTTGCAATACCTGCCTCTCTTAAAGATGAGTTTGAAACTACACTCAAAGAATGCTGTGAGTTTTTACCTTTAAACCTCAATGGTGAGAAATGGTTTGCTTTAAATATTTTAGGTCAACAAGATGCGATAAATGAAGAGCACACCGAGTACAATATGAAAAATGGGCGCATAAACCGAGTAAGACGCTTTAAAAAGCTAACCTTAGGTAAAGATAAAATTATACAAGGTGGTTTATTCAAAGTGAAAGGAGCAGGTATATATACTTTTTGTACTGATCAAGAAGGTAGTTTGTACGACTTGGTTAAACGCAATAACCTCGAAGGACTAAAGTTTACTGAAGTTGATGCGTTCTAGATGCCTTATTACAGCGATTCAAACTTGTCCTGTTAATCTAAAAATGTTCAAAAATAAACCTCAAGCTTTTTAAAAATTAAGCCGATAAAGGGGAGTGCTCAATTTTAAACGGACTTTTTATGAAAATTAACACCAATTCACCTCCTATACAATTAGAAAGAAAAGTAACTCTTTTTGAAAATATTAATGGCGAAAAACAAGAAGCGCTTTCCTCAGAAGTAAAACAAAATAGCTTAGATGGCAAAGAGATAAGTCTGCAAGATCCTAAAGTTAAAGATGAAAAAGAAACTAAGCCTTTTGACTCATCGTTGAATAAGAGCAGTGCATATGAAGAAATCTTTAAATTAAAAGAGTTAGACTTTTCTAATATGAGTATAAAAGAGCTTTATAACATCGTTAAAAATGTAAATGAGGTAGAAAAAAAATATGCAAGAACATATGGTGATGACGAACCTGTTAGACTTGGTAAATCAGGAAACCCCATAATATCTAGTCATACAGAGGATATGAATAATTTAGAGGCTAAGCTAAGCATACTTTCCTATGGTAAAGGAAACGTAGATCCAGATAAAAAAATTAATGTTATGGAGTATCTTTCTAGTAGTTCAGAGAAGTTAGACAGTTTTACGAAGGAATTTCCTGACAACCCGAATTATCAAGTTAGAGCCTCTTTTATGAAAGAAATTATTAATACATTTGATAAATTTATATCAGATGATTCTTTTGATTTGTATCAAGAAAAAGCGACTTTGTTGTTAGCTGATAAAATTGAAGAAGTAGATATTTTCGTTTAAAAAAAGCACATGTTGAAAATATTGAAGTGGATAATTATGTTTTCACAATTAGAGCTTAGATTAATAAAAAGCACACTTAAAGATAGAGTTGAAAAAGAAACAGTGGAGCTTAAACAGCTTGATGAAGATAGTGATGAATATATGGAAAAGGCTAATGACTTAATGGTGCTTGATACATTAATTTCTAAAATTGAAAAATCGCAAAATTAAAGTGAATAAGTCTTAACTTGATCTGTCAGGTTTGATTGTTAGAACACAATCAAATCTGACAGTTGCACTTGTGCTATTTTAGGACGTTCGGCTTTAACTCTTTTTTGCCCTTAAAAAGAGTTAGCCTAATTGCTCAAACGGTCTTCTTTGAACAAATAGTGGACATTGAAAATTTTCTTTTGATACAGTTTTTATATTTAAAATTTACAACTTTCCCCTATATTCAGGAAAATGAGCAATTTGCGCATTCTTGTCATAAGACCACTTTACCAATTTAAATTATTTTGTTAACTAGCAAAAGGTTAGCTAATTTGATAAAAACGTAGTAATCAGAAAAGTGAGCAGTTACGTGGCAGAAATATGCGCGATTTGCGCACTATTAAATTGTTAAGTTACCAAGGATAGTATGAGTTTAAATTCTATTTCGGTTAAAAAATTAGTTTTAGCATATTTTTCATGCATAATATTTTTCGCTGTTGTCTATTTTTATTGCTCACCTACAGCGTTGCAACACTTCAACCAAGAGTTATCGCCAATAAACGCTCTATATTTTAGTATTGTTACAATAACAACCCTTGGCTATGGAGATATTCTTCCAACTTCTGAACCCATGCAATTAGTTATCTCGGTTCAAGCATTACTAGGGATTGTTATTCTAGGTATGCTTATTAACGCGGCTTGGTCAAACTATGCTGAAAAAGTTGAAAAGAAGACAGAAACTGCATTAAAACATCAAGCTCAATTAGAAAATGACCGAAAGCTAAAAGCCTATTCTAATGCTATTTCATGGGTATTTAACAACATGAGACATTCGTTTTTTGAAGTTACAACTCCTGTTGTAGATAGGGAAGGAGCATCATTGGAATTGAATCAAGATTTCAAGGAAAAAGATCTCGTCGGTATGTTTGATATCTCATTAAAATATAAGAATGGTTTTACCACTTCGATTGAAGCATTTTACAATAACGAAGATGAGCTTGTAAGCGAGCTCAAATTTATATTAGCAAACTTTGATTTGGACCATCATCAAAGCTTGCAAAAATCGATAGTAGACTATATCGGTTTTTATTTCTCAGACCAGTCTAGAGGTGCGCTATTGTTACATAGTGCCAACTGCCCAAATGGCAAAGACATAGAAACAATAAGGCAGTGCTTAGAAAACCATGGAGATGGTGACCAATTCAAGGAAGGGTTTAGTAGTACTATTTTGAATCCAATACTCATCTTTTCACTAACGGTTAAAACAAAGTATAAACATCTGACGAGCATTAGTGATGAACTGCAAAATATAAGTTTAAAGGTAACTTAACAAACGCTTCAACCAAGGACGCAAAACAGCAGGCTTGCGCTCCTTCGTCGCTAATTTTAGCCTGCTATTTTGCGCCGGTTAAGCGAGGCGTTAAATGACAATGTACTATTTAGTATCGCTTAACTAGGATGAGCTATGACAAAATTTAAATGCATACAATTAATTTCATTGCTATTTTTCAGTTCTACTGTCTTTTCTAGCAATATCCATGTAGAGAAAGTATCTGATCAAGTTCATATTTTGAGTGGAAAGGAGTACGGAACTAATATTGGATTAATAACTACAGAGAATGGCTTGACCTTAATCGATCCCATGCCAGGGGGTGGGCATTTACTAGAGTTAGATAACATAGTTAAGTCAATTTCCAATAAGTCCATAATTTATATCTTGAATACTCACACACATTCAGATCATACGGGTGGTAATGAGTTTTTCATAGAGCAAGGCGCAAAGCTTGTCGAGAGTATTACTACTTCAGATGATCTTGTTCATATTAAAGTGAAGTCACACTCATCGAATGACAATATTTATTACCACAAAATTAGCAATACTATCTTTGTTGGTGATGTTTTCGATACCAGTTGGCACCCAACATTTTATGCAGGTGGATTTCAAGGTTTTAATGATGCGATTGATGCAATTATGAAGCTAGGTGACGAAGAGTCTCTCATAGTGCCCGGCCATGGCGCACCAGCAAGAAAGTTGTCTTTACTAGAATTCAGAAAAAATACTTCAGAATGGATAATGAGAGTCCGAGAGCTACACCAAAAAGGGTGGGATGAAGACCGAATAATGAATGATGCTCAAGCTAAGAGTATTGTGGAAAAATTCAATTTAGGCGGTAGGTCACCATTCCTTCCCCAAGAAGCATTCAAAAGATTTGTAGAAAGAACAATTTCGGTGATAGAAAAAGAGAAAGGCATGTAATAAGGGGTTTAAGGCGGATTCGTAACAGTTGGTTCGATTCCGCTTTGCTTCACAAATTTAGCCCACTTTTACTCTCCGCTTAATGCGTTACCAATGTCTAGCCATTGTACAGATCCGTCTGTCGATTCTAACTCATAAATGTCCAAAAACGTGTTAGAACGAACTTCCGCTGATCGCTCACAACCGCCTGTCAGATGAAATTTAAACCTATTCATTAAAACTGTAAGAACAGATATGAGCTACTATAATTAAAGCTTGAGGCGCTAGCTCCTAACTAGCGATTTTCTTACTATTACTGCGACCACCCCAAAACGCCCTAAACAATCTCATTAACCCAAGCGTTGAAACGGCAATCCCCACAATCACAAACTCAAAGTACTAAGGCGCACCTTTATAGCCCATTGCTTGCCAACCTTTTTGCATATACGGTTGCATCTGGTATGAAGTGACAGATGAATAAACTTAAAAAGAATAATGATTTCATCCATAAAGGTTTTGTCGCGGCGGACTTCCCCTGAACAACTAGACATCTAGGACTCTTGTTAATTTATTTTCATTAAGCAAAATCACAAGGAAGTTGATTATGCATCACCAATCCAATTTTATATCACCTTGCTCTTTTTAGACTTGGCCGCAAAACAAAAGCTAAGTTCGACTATATTCACACTACACCTACCTTAATTGTCAGAATTATGGCGCTGAGCTCTAAGGGCTAATAGATAAAAGGCTGACCTTCGGTTAAAAGGGTAGGTGGAGTGAGTGTTTTTTGTTCTCAATAAGCTTGTAAAATAACCAGCAGGTTGTTTTTTATGCTTATATAGGTAGCTGAGCGAATAGTTTTTATTCAAAACTATGTAATGGCTCAAAATTTGCTTGTAAATCGCATCTTTATTTATACCTAAATATGAAGGAACAAAAAAATGACTTTATCTACTTTATTACTATCTACTTTATCTTCAACTGCTTTACCTGCACAGTCTTTTGATACAACTAAACTTCAAGGTACTGGTGGGATCGTAATAATTAGAAAGAAAAAGCAAGAATACCAATTAAATGGTACAGGTGGTATTGTTATCATTAGAAAAAATAAGAAAGAAAATTAAAATAAATAAACCAGCAATTTGCTGGTTTTTTTCTTCATTTCATTTTACCCTTTGAATTCGTTTAGAGGGTGAAAAATGCTTGAATCTATTCAAAATTTGTACAATAACTTGTTAGTTGCAACCGAGGATCATCGAGTTATTTCGCTCCAAGCTATTATAGCGACTATGTATGTTTTAGCACTGGCCTCTTCATTGTATCGAGCACTTAAAAATAGAGAACACTTTAGTGACTTTTTATCAATAGCATCTGTAGTTGTAAAATATGCACTAACTTCACTTTTGATGGAGTACGTTCTAATTTTTATAGCAGAAAATAAAAGTATAGGAAATACGCAACATATTTACCTCGTAGCATCTTTAATTAATGTGCTTAGTATTTATTTTTTGTATTACTTGCATACAAAATTCAGTTACAAGTTTGGAAACTTGTTCTTTTGTGTCATTAAGCTAACAACTCTTCTATCCTTTGCTCATCTTATTTTATGGTTTAAATTGGTTGTTTTAAATATACAAGAAGAGCATGCCTATGTTCACTACATTTACAGCTTTATCGTCTTATATGTAAGTATCGCACTTGCAATTGTGATGCTTTTTCCTCGCTTGCTTAAAACTAAGCTAAAGGTTTTAGTAAGTCCGAGCTGGCCCTGATAGATAAATATGTATAAATGATAACTTTGTTATATATCAGCTTTCTACTTTCATTTATAATGCTTTTTACTGATATGTTGAAAGCTAACTTTGGGTGTATAGTAACATTCAGTTTACCGAGGGACCGTAATGCTTGAACTTATATACATAGCCATTGCCGTTTTAGCCATCATGCTGGTTGCCAGTATTTGGTTAATTTCGCGTAAGGGCATTTTTGAAGATCAGATAAGAACAAAGTCTGTTGAAGCTGTTTGGTGTACCATTCAAGCTGAGAATGAAACAGACCTAAACCGTGCTATTAAACTTTTTAATAAAGCTGAGCAACTCAAAGGCGAAATTGCGGGGCTGATTGGTCAGTCGCCAGACTTAGAGCAATTGTCATTGGCGGATAGCTGCTGCAATTTGGCAGATAAAGAGCTGAAAGATATGTCGTTAGGCGAGTTACAGCGATATTATGATCAGCAAAATAACATCGCTAATATCTATAACGAGTTATACAAAGGTAGAAATTAAAAGCCAGATTATTTGATCTGGCTTTGTATTTTGATTTCGTTTTCTATTTGCTTAACTTGAATTTTTGCTAATTGGTTAAGCGCTTCTTGTGTTTGATTATCACCTTTTATCAATCCTGCTGTTGATAACTTTTTAATGCTTTTAATAATGCCATTATTAACCGCTTGTAATAAATCACCATCCAGCGTCATCGTATTTTGGTTATGACCATTTAATACAAAATCAAAACTTGTGTCTGTCATTTTACATGCGGTATCAATGACTTCGTAGGGTGGAGTTGCACTGTCAATGCAGTGATCGCAAAACCCAGATTTTAATGATAAGTAGTGTTCCAATTCAGTATTATTTTTCACTTCACATAGCTTACATAAGCGTTGAAAAATCTCGCTTATGCGCTGCTGCTCAGTGTTGAGTTTATAATTGAACATGGCAGCTCCTTGCTTGTTTTTGCCTATCTTAAACGACTTTTAACTAAATCGCATTGATAAAGCGATGATTGAACTTACTTTTTTACGAAACAAACAATGCTATTTGATGATATAACCCTATTCCTACTAGTACATTAAACGGAAACGTAACCCCTAAAGAACTAAGCATTGCTAAGCCGATATCAGCATCTGGAATCGCTGCTTTTATTGCTGCCGGCGCTGCTATGTAAGAAGCACTCGCAACTAGGCTACCTAATATAACAATGGATCCTAGCTCGAGCTGCAAAGCGGTGCCGACAAAAACACCTATTGCACCTAGTAGGTTAGGGGTTATGATAGCGAATAGCGCTAATCGCCATTGATGCCAAGGGATTGGGCGTAAAGTTTGCGCTGCCATTAAACCCATTTCAAGTAAGAATAGCGCCAGTACTACTTTGAAGCTGTTAGTTAATAAGCTTGTAACTTGGCTTCCTTCTTGGGTGCCGTACATCATACCAATGATCACGCCGCCGACGAGCAATATCACGCTTTTGTTGGTGAGAGTTTCATGCCATAGGGCTTTAAGTGATAAGTTTTGCCCAGAGCCATTACCTAAGCGGCGATAAAGTAATAAACCAACGATGATGGCAGGTAACTCAAGCATCACTAAATAGAGTGTTACTTCTGCACCTACATTTAACGAATTAGACTCGGCATAGGCCAATGCAACAGCGAATGTACCGGCACTTACTGAGCCGTAATGCGCAGCAATACTTGCGCTATTTGCGATTGATAAATTAAGTGCATATTTTAAAAAAGGAAAAAGCAGTAACGGAATACAAGCGCCAAGTAGTAATACAGAGCCCATTTCAGGTAGCAATTGCCAATGTAAATTGCCATGTAATACCATTCCACCTTTTAGGCCTATAGTCAGCATGAGTAATAAACTCAATGTTTCGTAGGTTGCTTGGGGAATTTTTAAATCCGACCTTAATAAGCCAGCGATGACACCTAAAACAAAAAACATTACAACAATATCAGGCACTTTGTTCTCCTCTTAGTTAAAGCGCCGCTATTCTAGATAAAAATTAATATAGAAAATAATTAAATAGTTGATATCATCATATAGGTGATTATCTATAGGTGGTGTATGGATCTAAGGCATATCTCTTTTCGTTTATTAGAAGTGTTTATGTGTGTTGTTAAAACACGCTCGATTAGTGAAACGGCAAGGCAATTATACTTAACGCAACCTACGGTATCGCAGCAAATAAAACGCTTACAAGAAACAGTCAATGAGCCATTAATTGTTGTTAACCAACAGCGTATACATGTGACAGAAGCGGGCTTTGCACTTTTTCAGACATGCCAGCAAGTGTTTGGGCACTTTGATGATTACCGAGACTACTTAGCCGAGCTCAGAGGGGGGGAGCGTGGTCAATGCAAGATTGCCATCGTGAATACTGCGCAATATATTCTACCTAAGCTATTGGGCCCTTATAGTAATTTACATCCGCACGTTGAATTACCGCTTGAAATTGGTAATCGTGCTGAGGTGTTAGCTCGTTTTGAAAGAGGGGAAGATGATATTTATGTTTTCAGTCATCCGCCTTCGTTGGAGCACGCAAAAGCTGCGCGTTTTTTACAAAATCCACTGGTCTTTATTGCGCCAAAAAACCATCACCTTGCTTTGCAAAAAAATGTAAATCTAAAAGCGTTAGTAACGGAGCGTTTTTTATTACGAGAACCAGGCTCTGCTACGCGTATGTTATTTGAAAGTGAACTACAAAGTAGGGGCTTTGTATTAAGTAACACTGTGCAGATGGCAAGCAATGAAGCTATTCGTGTATCGGTTGGCTCGGGGATGGGCTTGGGGGTTGTTTCTCGGCATGTTTTACCTGCGCATGACACTTCGTTTTGCATCCTTAATGTGGCCGATGTTCAGATTGCAAGTCATTGGTATTTTGTTGTTAGAACTGACCGGCATTTATCGCACGCTGCAAGGAGCTTTTTAAAGTTTGCTGAGTTAAATCTAGAGCAATGCTTAGATAAAGCCTGGATAACAAATGAATTAAGTACGCTTAACGACAGCCTTGGTTATTAATAAAGCTAAAAGGCCATCATGACTACTTGGTTGCGGCCATTACTTTTGGCTTTATAAAGCCCTTTGTCTGCTTGGGCGAGTAATTCGTTAATGTTATTGCTGCCAGATTTATGTGTAATTATGCCAACGCTAATCGATAGCTTTATTTCGTGCTGCTGATGTATAAACGTTTCACTATTAATCGCTACACGTATTCGCTCAGACAATGTTTGGCCTTTTTGTAAACTGGTGTTGGTGAGCAGTACGGCAAATTCTTCGCCTCCAATTCGTGCGATAAGATCGCCTTCCCTAAGTTGCGATTTAATTTTATTGGCGACCCACTTTAATGCTTCATCACCAGTATCATGACCATATTGATCGTTCACTTTTTTAAAAAAGTCGATATCGATCATCAGTGCACAGAGTTCGGTTAAGTTATTGTTGGCTTGTTCTAAATAGTTATTGCTAATAGTTAAAAACGCGCGTCTGTTTAGTAAGCCTGTTAGTGGGTCTCTATTGGCCAAGTCACTTAAAATTTGCTCAGACTCTAAAAACATTAATAAGGGCCAAATCATCGCCGTTAGTGTGGTTATCACAATGTGACTCAGTAAGATGATGGCGAGTATTTGTGAGAAATCGAAAGTAAATATATTAAGCCCATCTATCACTAATAGCCCTAGCTGTAAGAGCATAATGCAAGCATGCAATACAAAACATAGCTGTAACAGGACCAAGTGAATAATGTGCTCGACATTGAGTTTTCTTAGTGCATAAGCCGCATAACTAAAACATGCAGCAATCACTGCTGTTGTTATAAGTTGATTAACTGAGTTGCTATACAAAGGTAATAATACGATTGCACTAGAGCCCAATAAATAAGCGCATAACTTTAACTTTTGTTTTTCGGATTGCGTATACGCATGTATACCCAAAATAGCTGCTAACGGAGCTGAAATTATAAGTAAGTCTGCTATGTAATGGGTGATAAATGGCAGGTCTATAAAGAGCCTTAAAGAGGCTGTAATTTGCGCTAACACAAAAATTAGGCATGAGCTCCCCCAGTACAAATAGCTAGACTGCTTTCTTAAAAAATACAAAGACAGTAAAAAAGCACCAATTATCAGGTTCAATAAAATTGAGATACTAATAATGGTGGGTAGGTGCACCATATATAATCCTAAACTCACACATCTGTGTTCACATATTAATTATTATGTATTAATAGTGTTATGGCAATACGCATTTAGTTCTTACAATTTTAGACTTTCCAGTGCTGGTTTAAGGGTTGGGTAATGAAAACGGTAATTATGTGCGAGCACTTTTTTGGGCAGTACGAATTGCCCATGTAGTAGTAGGTCTGACATTTCACCCATCATCAGCTTTAATACCCAACTAGGCATTCTAAGCATCGCTGGTCGCGACAGTACACTGCCTAAGGTCTGGCTAAACACATTATTACTTACAGGGTCGGGAGCGGTTGCGTTAACAGGGCCATGAATGTCTTCGTGTGTGAGTATAAATAAAATAAGTTGGATCATGTCATCAATGTGTATCCACGACATACCTTGCTGCCCATGACCGAGTGGCCCACCTAAGCCAAACTTGAATGCGGGTAGCATTTTTGACAAGGCACCGCCTTGTTTAGCAAGCACGATGCCGGTTCTTAACAGGCATACTCGTGTTTTTTCTGATTCTGCTTTTGTAGCTGCATGCTCCCAATCACGGCACAGCACATGACTAAACTCAGGGTAGATATCATTAAATTCTTCATCAATATGATTATCATTTTGACGGCCGTAAAAACCAATAGCACTACCAGATATAAAAGTATGAGGAGGTGACTCACAGCGATTAATAGCTTTGCTAATTTGCTGTGTTAGATTGACTCGACTCTCAAAAAGTGTGCGCTTTTGTGATTCACTCCAGCGTTTATTTACAATAGGCTCACCCGCTAAATTTATCACCGCATCGATGTCTTCAAAGTCGACTTCATCGAGTGTCTGTACAGCATGTACTTGATGTGTAAGCAGCACATTTGCTTGAATTGGATTACGACTAAGTACAGTTACTTTATGATGATTAAGTAAAAAAGGGCACAAGTGTTTACCAATTAATCCCGTTCCACCGGTTAACAAAATATGCATAGCGATACCCTTTTTATAAATATGCGTGTATGTTTTTTATACATAGCACGTCTGCTTTTTGCAAATTTATACGTAAAAAGACATATTTACGTTCAGTTTTCATCGTTAGATTGGTAGAAAAAATAGGTTTTATTAGCTGTTGTTTTCGCTTTGTACATTGCTGTGTCAGCATTTTTTATTAATTGTAGTGCATCACAACTATGATCTGGAGCGATTGATACCCCAATACTTAAAGAAACTTCAATACGCTGATTTGCGACTTCAAATGGTAATTTAAATTGCGCAATTAAATGAGCGATCATCGCTTCAACATAGGATGTCTTGGCTGTGTTATGCATAATAACGATAAATTCATCTCCGCCGTAGCGGTATATATCATCGTCTGCACGGGTTGATGAACTGATCCGCTTTGCCGTTTCTTTTAAAATATCATCACCCACTGCATGACCGTAATGATCGTTTAATTCTTTAAACTTATTTATATCAATAAAAATAACAGCGACCTTACTATCTTCAGTACACAAATTGATAGCATCAATGAGTTGTGACTCTAGTTCTGTACGATTAAGTAGCCCTGTTAAATGATCGTGATTAGCTTGGAAGGTGAGCTTTGTCGTTTTTTTATGAATGATCTGGCTCATTCGGTAAAACCGTTTAAGTAAGTAGCTAATTTCATCATGGGCAGTGTAATGTGTAGTATCTGGTTTCTCTCCTCGCTCGAGCTTCTCAGTATTGGTAATTAATAGGTTAAGCGGTTTAAATAACTTATTTCTGATATACACAGCACACAAAACGGAAAGCAAAATAAATAGCGGGATCTGGATAGAAACAATAGAGGTGATTACTTTTCTGTTATGCCTAAACTCTTTTCGTTCGATATCGAGGCGCTGTCTTTCGTCATCTTGAAAAGTGCTTATTTTTTCACTTAGTTGATCCATTATTATTTTTCCCTGGTCACTTCGAACGACGGACATTGCTTTTTTGATTGAGGCATCGGTATTTTGTTGCGCAAGCTCTATTGTTAGTGCAAGTTCAGCAAATTTTTGCTCAACAAGTAAGCGAATGTCACTTAGTTGCTGTTGTTGTTTTTTATTATCAACAGTGAGGCTATTAAGTTCAGATAGTCGAAATTGGCTTTCTTTTATTCCAGAATAATAGGGGGCAAGATAACTTGCATCATGGGTGAGTAAATAGCCACGCTGGCCTGTTTCAGCACTAATTACATCATTATAAAGTAGCTCTGACTCATCAATAATTAAGTGGGTACGAGTAACAGCGTCAAGTTTTGAGCGGCCTTCTTGATCGAGATAAAACACGATGGAAGTATTTAGTAATAACACTAAAAACAGTGATGAGAGTAACAGAGTTAGCTTTAATTTTAGTGACATCAATAAGCCATAATAAAATGAAATGAGCTTTGTTAATGATAAAGTATTGATGATGTTAGAGAATAACGCCAATAAAAGTTTAGCTGAAGGATAAAAAGGCACCTAGGTGATGAACAAAAACAGATTTAGTGACTTTTAATTATAAAAACTAAGTATTTTTGATTGATTTGATGTGTGTTTTTCTATTTATTGGTATGCTGTTATCAAAATAAATCCAGAATTATTACCTAGGGAGTTAGGTTGAACTTTTTACGTCGATTTCATGATATTGTTTCTGATCAGACTCTTTGTTTTGAAGATAAAGTTCAGCACATCTTACGGTTTGGTTTAGATGTTTTTGCCCTCGATTTTGCTATTGTGAGTGAAGTCCGTGAACAGGTTTATACTGTATTGCATGTGGTGTCTCCCAATAATGAAATTGCCGTAGGTACTCAATTTGATTTAGAAAATACATACTGCTTACATACACTTAAGGCTAATAAAGCGTTATCATTTTATCATGCGTCAAAAACACATATCGCAGCACACCCTTGTTATATTAATTTTCAATTAGAGTCTTATATTGGTGCGCCTATTTATGTGGGAAATCAGGTTGTGGGTACGGTTAATTTTTCTGCTCCCCAGCCATCAGCACCTTTTACAAATGAAGCGCATGACTATGTTGAACTTTTTGCTCAATGGCTGGGTAGTGAATTTGCGCGAAATAATAATGCTCAAAAGCTTATCAAAAAGAATTACATGCTGGCTCAAGTTGAAGATGTTGCCAAAATCGGCTCTTGGGAATTTGATTTAACAACCAATCGTATTTATTGGAGTAAACAAACACGCATAATTCATGAAGTAGCAGAAGATTATACGCCCAACATAGAGACAGCGATTAATTTTTATAAGCAAGGTGAAAGCCGACGCGCGATTGAAAAAGCCGTGTCAGATGCGATAGAGCATGGCATTGATTGGCAAAACGAAGTTGAGCTTGTAACAGCGAAAGGTAAAACGATTTGGGTATCGACCTTTGGTGAGGCTGAGTTTAATAATGGGCAATGTATTCGCCTAATTGGTACATTCCAAGATATCACCAAAGAAGTGCTACTACGCGAAGAGCTAAAACAGCAAAAGGCCGACGCTGAACGCATATTAAAAGACCGCAGTATCCTGCTTGCAAAAATAAGTCATGAATTGAGAACCCCCCTTAATGGTATTACAGGGATGCTGACAACCTTACTCTATGAAAAGTCAGAACAAAAGCGTGAAGAAAAGTTAAAAGTAGCATTGCGCAGTGCTGATATTTTATTGAATATTATTAATGAAGTACTGGATTTCACAAAAATAAATCATGGCGAGTTACAGTTAGAGCCAAGTCACTTCTTACTGAAAACCATTTTTATTGATTTAGTGTCGTTATATACCCCGTTGTTTGAACAAAAACAGCTTCGGTTTGATACAGACATTAATATTGATGATGAATGCTGGACATTTTGCGACAACACGCGAATAACTCAAATAGTTTCAAATCTATTGAGTAATGCACTTAAGTTTACCGATGACGGTCATATTAGCATTAAAGCTACCACAACCTCAGAGCAAGATACTGTTGTACTTCACTTACAAGTAAGTGATACAGGGGTTGGTATGACAGAAACCTTTATGAAATCACTGTTTTCACCGTTCACGCAGGAAGTAAATAAAGAGCGTAAAAAAGGGGGCACAGGACTCGGGCTTGCTATTATAAAAGAGTTAATTGATTACATGGGTGGCACAATTAATGTGTCAAGTGAATATCAAAAAGGGAGCTGTTTTGATATTCAATTACCTTTGCAAAAAGGCACGCCACAAAATCAAAGTAACCATAGTGGCAGTGATGTTGATTTATCGTCATTAGCTTTATCGATACTGGTTGTTGATGATAACCAAATCAACCGTTTCGTGCTTTCGGCCTTTCTAGAAAAAATGGGTTTATCCGCTGATTTTGCCTGTGACGGCGTCGATGCAATTAATAAATGTAAGCAAAAACACTATAACTTAATTTTTATGGACTGTGTTATGCCATTGCTGGATGGCCTTGAAGCAACGCGCCAATTAAGAGAACTTGCTATATGTCCTACGGATAAAACCTATATTGTAGCCTTAACGGCAAATACCTCTGCTGATGATAAAGCA
The DNA here is from genome assembly GCF_021729425.1 of Pseudoalteromonas sp. CF6-2. Classification (NCBI taxonomy): domain Bacteria; kingdom Pseudomonadati; phylum Pseudomonadota; class Gammaproteobacteria; order Alteromonadales; family Pseudoalteromonadaceae; genus Pseudoalteromonas; species Pseudoalteromonas sp. CF6-2. The sequence goes on along the minus strand of NZ_CP091442.1, from coordinate 2,102,202 downwards.
GCATGTAAACAAGCGGGTATGGACATGTTTATTTCTAAACCCGTTAAAAACATATTCATTGAACAGGCAATACTTGATGCTAAAGAAAAGTTTGATTTATAAGTAAGTTACGGAATCTTGCTTTTAGGCTTATAAAATTCCACTTTCCTAATTATTTTATCTAACCTATACTGTGTTTATGTACAGTATTTGTGGTTATGTATGTTTGTTATTCCTATCTATATTGAAGCAGGTATTACGGGTTTTGAATCGCCTGCGGCAGAGTACAAAGAACTTGGCTTGTCGCTTGATGAGCTGCTTATTAAGCATCCCCATGCAACCTTTATAGGTTTAGCATCAGGTCACTCAATGGTAGATGCAAAAATCTTTGATAAAGACTTATTAATTGTTGATAGAAGCGTGGCTATCCAAAATGGCGACATTATTGTTGCCACTTACAATGGCAGCTTTGTGTGCAAAATTATTGATACCAATAAACGGCAATTATTATCAGCCTCAGACTTATATAAGCCCGTATCAATTTATGAAGACGACCAGTTTAAAGTTGAGGGAGTTGTAACTGCTTGCATACGAACATTTAAGAATAACAAAAGCGTAAACTCCTTATGTATGCGCTAGTTGATGCCGCCGCTTTTTACGCAAGCGCAGAGAAAGTGTTTGATCCCTCCATTCGCTATAAACCGGTTGTTGTCCTAACGAACAACGATGGCTGTATTTGCGCCGTTTGCCCAATCGCTAGAAAGCTAAATATTCCAAACTTTGCACCTTATTTTAAAGTGAAAAACTTTTTAGCTAAAAATAATGTAGTGGTGCGTTCCTCAAACTATGAATTATATGCCGATCTAAGTGAGCGTATGATGACTGTGATAAGCCGGTTTAGCGATACGCACCATGTTTATTCGATAGACGAGTCATTTTTAAAGTTTACAGGGTTTAGCAGCCTGATTACTGATTGGCATGCTTATGGTCAGCAAATAAGGCGCACAGTATGGCGAGAAACAAGCTTGCCTGTTGGGGTCGGGTTTGGCACAACGCCAACATTAGCTAAAGCTGCAAATTATGCGGCTAAAAAACTACCTGGTTTTAAAGGTGTGGCTGTTATTAATGACGAGATTTCACGTAAACACATACTCAGCCAAATGGATGTAAGGCATGTATGGGGAGTCGGCTCTCGTTTAGCAAAAAAATTTAAACTGATGGGAATAGAAACAGCACAGCAACTTGCAGATCAAAGCCCTAAAAAAATGCGTAGGTTATTTAGTGTTGTTGTTGAGCGAACGGTGAGTGAATTAAATGGTGTGGCTTGTTTAAATTGGGATGAAGTGAAGCAAGGTAAAAAAGAGGTGTTTTCTACACGTAGTTTTGGTGAGCGAGTTACAGATATCAACACATTAAGAGCCGCATTAAGTGCACACGCAGCAATTGTTGGTCGAAAACTAAGAAGGCAGGGCTCTATAACAAAGCGTATTGTGGTATTTGCTGCCAGCTCACCACATGATAATGAGTATTATAAAAAGTCTATAATATTTGATTTTCCTACTGCTACAGCAGATACACTCGAAATCACAAAAGCAGCCTCATTAATATTAGAAAAAATATACAAAGAGAATGTGCATTTTTATCGCTGTGGAGTCGGGGCAATTGAGTTGGAATGCTCAGCAAATAAGCAGCTAGACTTATTTACTGAAAAGCAGTCTAAGCAAGCACTCATGGACTGTGTTGACTCAATTAATAGTCGATACGGAACAGGTGCTTTACAATCAGGCAGTGAGTGTTTAACGCAGAAATGGAATATGCGCCGCGCATTTTTATCACCGCATTACACAACTAGGTGGTCTGATATTCCGATAATTAATTGTGGTTAAAACATTAAAGGAATATCAAATCAGCATTTGGAAAATTAATGACTCGCGCACAGTTGACTAAAAGTAACTGTCGCTTCACAAGTAAGAGGCGTACTCGACTGCCAATGTTGTATGTCTGATTTGGCTGTGCAACCGACATCTTCGATAAGTAGCCGCTTATCTTGACAGAGCAGTAAAGCGGCATTTTGTTCTTGAATAACAACTTTTAACTGATAATTTTTAAATGGCGTAAGCCTGCTTTTATCGCCTCTGATCGCCGTTAATAGTAATTTTTGTGGGTCAGTATATGGCTCTGAGCTAAACTTTAGTGTTCCATCCACTGCGGCAGAAATATCTTTTAATTGCGATGCAAGATCTGCCATTTCTTCAGGGTTGTAAGTATTTGCTGAACTCGCGCAACCTGCAGATAAAGCAATTGCTGTGATGAGAGTTATATATCGCATTTTAAATATTCCACGCTGTTAAGTGTCCGTGTTCATCTTTACCCGTATCCAAATTCCAGTTGCAAAGTTGAGTGCATTCTTCATCATTAAAAATATCGTTAGCGATGATGGATATAAAGTATTTAATATTTTTAACGGCTAAATCAAACACGTCATTATAGTGCATTGGACCGTTAGGGGTTGTGAGTTCTTCTATAAAGCTACTGTCAACTTCATTAGCTTTAGGGTAAAGAAGGCCATTGTCAGCGGCAACATGCCTAGCCCAAGGAAACAATCTGTATCCTTCCTCTGCGTTATTTACTACTAATTGAAAGCCACTATGCCATGCATCAAAGTTGGGCTCTGCTACTTGGGCATATTCAGTGTGTGTACTAGTTAATATGTACTGCCAAAGTTTCTTTATATCATCATCAAGACAATTCTTTTGATTGGTGCATGAGCCAATATTTAACTCAACGCGGTCGGCAAGGCCAATTTCGCCTAGATTTAATCGCGACCAAATAAACGAATCTTGATTCATCTCACATTGTCTGTGTTCGGCCTGATTATGCTCGTACGGTCCTACTTTAAGTTCGACCACAGGGTGTATCGTTATATCTGCAGCAACATGCGACATGTAGCCACACAGCCATGCAAAGCATTTTTCTTTCGCCCGTCCCTCAAGGTTTTTACAATACTTTATAGCTTCCTTAATAACATCACCTGTGTTTTGATAATGCATTAAATCAGCCCACTTGTTTTGTGCTGCATTACCTAAGGCAAGATAAGGATAATCAGGAGACACGCAACCAAGCTCAATATACTTTTGATTTGTACTTAAAATTAACTTGGCTTGATTTGGAATGCTCATCCTTGAAAGAGCATTGTTATCAGTTGCTAAATTAGCCGCCGTAATATGTGCGAATGCACCAGGCATGAGTAAATCCTTCTACTTAATTATTATATTTACAACTTATAGGAGTATAATAATTAGTCAAGTTGTGAAGAGGGATTGTTTTATAATTTGGTGATTTTATAGGTGAAGTGCAAAGTCGCCTGTATTCTTGGTTGTCTTCTATTAACTGAACTTGAGGTGTAACTCGTTCTGCCAAAAACAAGTTAATTTAAATGCTCTAAAGGTCTGCTTTGAGGAAATGGCGAATATTTTCTTTTGATATAGTTTTTATATTCAGAATTTACAACTTTCCCCTATATTCAGAAAAATGAGCAATTTGCGCATGACCACTTTACCAATTTTAAAATACCTTGTTAACTAGCAAAAGGTTAGCAAATTTGGTAAAAACGTAGCAATAAGAAAAGTGAGCAGTTGTGTGGTAGAAATATGCGCGATTTGCGCACTATTAAATTGTTATGTGCTTAGCTGTGAAAATGGAGTTTTGAAAGCTAATAAAAATAAAGGTTATTAGTCTAATCGCTCTTATATGTTTACTAGCTATGTTCACGTTTGCGGCATATAGAATGGAAACATGCGGTTATGATTGTGGACTATTTTCTGTTTCATCTGGCACAGCAACCGTCTTTTATTACCTAGCATCTCTATGGTTAGGCCTGCTTGCTCTAATCGTGTTATTAGCATCAACTTTTTATTCTATATTTAAAACTCGCTTTAAGGGGTAAAGACAGTTGGAACAAGGCAGTTTTGTAATCGCACATAACAAACAAATTATGGCACTCGCTGTCGCTCGCTGGGACGTAAACATGTGCGCGGCTTCGCCATTTTTGCACACATGTCTGCGCCCCATATTTGGAAGTTATGTTCACAGGTGAAATCAGTTGAAATGCCCTAAATGCAATTCCGATGTTATTCCTAGAGAAGAGCGAGTTGCACCTCAATATACAAAAAGGCTTTGCCCTGTTTGTGGTTACGAGTTTTTCTTTCGGTTTAATAAATGGCAACTGATGTTGGTCTACTCTGTAGTCGCTTTAATGCTAATTGGTTTTTTCTTTAGTTAAGTTTAAAACATTTATCATATTGAAATATGACTAAACAAACACTTACTTTAAAAGTTAAAAGTGAACATAACAAAGTTGTAAACTCGGACAAAAAAACAGTTGGCTTTGTTCGTGGCTCACAAAATTTTAGCCAACTGTTTTTAGTCGGTTACAACGGCGTTAGGTGTTTCATGAGTATTGTCGTTATCTATGGATTTGAGGGGATATTCACAGGAAAAGCAGAACACGATTATTTTTTTCCTGAAATTGGCCAAAAGCATCGCTGTATGTTGTTCCTACTGCAAGATGATAACGAATTAGACTTCGAAGCGGCTTCGCTAGAAACAGTTAGATTTGGCTTCGAAGAGCCATCCAATTTAAGAGGGAATCCTCTTAAATTAGAAGTGTTGAATACTGATTCATTCAAAGGTTTTGCTGGCTTTTATCACGAAGCAATAGAATCAGGAAGTTCACTTGTGGTGTATCCAAACACCTAACAAGCGCATGAATGGATGTCTAAAGCTTGGCTGACGCTCGTTTCTCGCTAATTTTGGCCAAGCATTATCTGCATTTTATGGGGCGTTAAATGCTATGAAATATCTCATTCTAATCTTATTGGCCAGCTCAAGTTTATGCTGGGCAAAGCGTCCAGGGTCGGAACGTGTATTCCCTGTAGAGTATGAGGGAGTTAAGTATGAGGCTGTGCCTTGGGCTCTTGAAAATGGAACAACGCAGAATGGTGGTTTTGTTCGGGCGGTTGAGGTGGAAAGCGGTGAGGTAATTTGGGCCAAGCAGATCTACAAGACTAAATATAAAAGAGGTTTGGAAAGAGATGTTCAAGATGTCTTTATTGTTAAGTTAGAAGTGGAGTCTACTACAGGTATTATCAAAATAGAAAATGAGGTCGGTATGCAATACAGAGTAAAGTTATCTAATGGTAGCGAAGTCAAGTAAATTGAAGGCATTTAACAAGTATAGTCTTGCAATATTTTTTCCATTTCGCCTTCGGCTACATTCCAAAAATACGCTAGCTATAGGCGTTATGTAAATAAGGATAAAAACCATTGAAAAAAGTATACCTGCCGATATTGATTCTTTCTGTAGTAATCATCTTTGGAGCCTGGAATATAAGTAAATCAAGAACTTTTCAGGTGTTTGGAGAGATAGTCGCAAAGGTCGAAACCAATGAAAAGGTTATTGCATTAACATTTGATGATGGTCCTTGGGGGGCGAAATATACCACTCAAGTGTTGAATATCCTTGAAGAACATGATGTGAAGGGTACGTTCTTCCTCAATGGCTTGGGAATTCAACAAAACAAGCAGTCGGCTATAGATTTGGTTAACGCAGGTCATCAGATAGGCAATCATTCGTACAGCCATAAAAGAATGATGTTAATGGGGCTTGATGAAGTGAGGGAAGAAATCGACTCCACCACAGCTTTAATCCGCCAGGTTGGATTTAAGGGTGAGATATACTTTAGGCCTCCATATGGTAAAAAGCTTTTTGTTCTGCCTTATTATTTGAAGTCGGAAGGAGTAAAAACAATCACATGGAACGTTGAGCCTGAAATCTATTCTGAAATTGTGGGAAGTTCTGCGTCTATCGCAGAGTATGTTGTTAAATCTTCTACTCCAGGTTCAATTATTCTTTTACACGTTTTGGGATCTAAAAACAAAGAATCGCGAGACGCTATAGGGCCAATAATTAAGGGGCTGAGAGCAAAGGGCTACAAATTTGTTACGGTCTCACAGTTGTTAGGGAAAAATGCATAACAAACGCAAGCAGCCGACTCGCTTCGCTCCTGGCTGTTGCAGGCGTTACCGAATTGTCGAAAAACGCACTGAAGTGGTCGTCTGCTCCTCGCTCAAACTTATCTGTTGGGCAAAATTCCAACCTCATTGTTAAAAGCATAAGGTTGTATATGACCTGCCACAATCCATTGCCTGTCTCTTGCAAATTATTTATCCGAGAAGCTTTTATGAAATTCTATTGTGAGGAAGGTAGGAAAGGTGCCATTAGCTATCTTCCTATATATCCCCAAATCAACACCTAATCGAAAAATAAATTTAGTTAAGTATGATGCGATAAATGTGCGATATAAATAAAGGAATGTATATTTAAGGTGCAATAAAGTAAATAGATTTCAATTTACTGAATAGAGTGTAGAAAATGGTCGGCATAGCAGGATTTGAACCTGCGACCCCTGACACCCCATGACAGTGCGCTACCAAGCTGCGCTATATGCCGACGTTGCGAGCTATAGTACGGCTTTTTTTATAAAAATCAATACACCTTAGGTTTGTTTGCCTGTTTATTGTTCATTATTGCACGATTGCACGATTGCACGATTGCACGATTGCACGATTGCACGATTGCACGAGGTTTATTATGAGGGGCATTGGCTAGAGGTTAATCTAGCCATTGGTTGATCTCTTTATACATTATATCGCGTATAAGGGGTTGGGCTTCAGCGTTAGGGTGCAGGTTGTCATTTTGCATGAGCTCAGGGCGAGCAGCTATTTCAAGCATGAAAAATGGTAACAACTCAGAGTTTGTTTCATCTGCGATGGTTTCAAAGCTGCCAGTAAATAGTTTGGTATAACGTGGCCCATAATTGGGTGGAATATGCACTTCCATAATGGCTGTATTAGCCCCCGCTTGTTGGCTTTTGCTGACTAAATCGCGTAAGTTAGCTTGTAAGCGCTTGATTGGAAAGCCACGTAGTCCGTCATTTCCGCCAAGTTCAATAAGTACATGGGTGGGTTCGAACTCGTCAAGTAGGGCATCGAGTCGTCTAAGAGCGCCACCTGTGGTTTCACCGCTAATACTGGCGTTAACAAGATACACAAATTGATCTTTTTCATCGTATTTATCTTGTAACAATTTAACCCAGCCTTGCTCTTGTTTAAGGCCATATGCGGCGCTTAAACTGTCACCTAAAATTAAAATTGTGTTGTCAGCTGCTGCCGTAAGTGGTTTGATTACTAACAGTAAAACGAATATAAAACGTAGGATTGGATACATCATATGTCAGCGCTTTCTCAATTAAACATTATTCAAGTTAAAGGACTTTCTAAAACGGTCACCACAGTTGAAGGCGACCTAACCATCCTCAATGACATCAGCTTTAATGTCAAGTCAGGTAACTCAGTCGCAGTGGTGGGTACTTCAGGTTCGGGTAAGTCAACATTACTCAGCTTACTTGCAGGGCTTGATCAGTCAACGCAGGGGAGTATCCACCTTGATGGCTTAGCGCTGCATGAATTAGATGAAGAAGCCCGTGCGGCATTACGGGCAGAAAAAGTGGGCTTTGTATTTCAGTCATTCATGTTAGTACAAAGCTTAACTGCGCTTGAAAATGTTATGCTACCCGCTGAGCTTGCGGGTAGTTCAAATGCAAAAGAGCAAGCGCTTGCACTACTTGAAAAAGTGGGGCTGAGTCATCGAGTGGGGCATTACCCATCACAATTATCTGGTGGTGAGCAACAACGTGTAGCTATTGCGCGTGCGTTTATAGGAACGCCTAAAATTTTGTTTGCTGATGAGCCATCAGCCAATCTTGATAGTAAAAATGGTAAGTTAATCGAATCACTTTTATTTGAGTTAAATAAAGAACATGGAACAACGTTAATTCTGGTCACACATGATGAGCAGTTAGCTGAAAAGTGCCAACAAATTTTACACATTGAAGCGGGAAAACTGGTAACAGTAAAAGAGTCAGAGGGAGTGCAAGCGAATGTGGGCTAAACTAGCACTTAAACTGTTTTCACGTGAATTTAAGCGCGGTGAATTAACGGTCATTAGTGCAGCTATTGCCTTAGCCGTACTGACCGTTTTAACGCTGTCTATGGTTACCGACCGAATAGGACAGAGTATTGCACAAAAAAGCAGTGCTTTTATCGCGGCAGATCGCGTCCTTGCCAGTAATCATGAATTACCTGTTGAGTTTTTAGAGAAAGCGCAAGCAGAAAACCTACGCACCGCGAAAATCACTTATTTTGATACCATGCTGTTTGCCAATGATGAAATGCAATTAGGCTCAGTTAAGGCTGTATCAAACACCTATCCCCTTAAAGGGCAACTCAAAGTAAAAACTAGCTTGTTAGGAGAGGCATTTATTACCGATAAAGTACCAAACCGTGGTGAGGTTTGGCTTAGTGAGTCGGTATTTTATGCATTGAACATACAGGTTGGTGACAAGGTCGAGTTAGGTGCGGCTACTTTTGTGGCAAGTCATGTAGTAGCTGAAGAGCCAGATGCGCCATTTAATGTCTTTTCTAGTAGTCAGCGTATTTTAATTAATCAGCAAGATATTGCCAGCACTCAAGTTATTCAACCTGGGAGTCGTGTTTTTTATCGCCAGCTTTATGCCGGTGATGAAGAGAGCATAAACACGTTCTATGCTTGGTTAAAGCCCCAAATGAAAGAAAACCAGCAATGGTATGGTGTTAAAGATAGACAATCGCCCATTGCGAATAGCCTAAATCGTGCTGAGAGCTTTTTATTATTAGCTGGTTTACTAGGAATTATATTAGCGGCGGTGGCTATTGCTGTATCTGCAAAACGCTATTGCGAGCGTCAATATGACCCTGTTGCGATGATGAAAACGTTGGGGGGCAGTCGTGCCACAATCCGTAAAATTTACTTGCTGCATTTGAGCTTAGTCTGCTTTATGTCTGTGGTTGTTGGGCTGGTTGTTGGTTTTGCGCTGCAAAGTATTGCTAGTGATTATTTAGCACAGTCGATGGGCACAGCACTACCTGCTTCAAGTATGAAACCTTGGTTGATTGCTATTGGTACAGGGGTTATTTGCGCGGTAATGTTCTCAATTAAGCCCTTGCTAGATTTGTTTGATATTCCGCCACTTCGCGTACTACGCCGTAATTTGGGAGATCGTTTACTTGTCAGCAAGGTTCACTTGGCAATGTCGGCACTAACTGTGTTTTTATTAATGTGGCTATTTAGTAATAATATTAAGATCACAGCTATCTTATTTATCTCGACAACGGTACTGATTGCGCTTTTATTTGGTTTATCCAAACTCATTTTTGGTGGTGGTCGTAAACTAGGACTAAGCCCTGGTAATAGTTGGTCGCTTGCGATTGCTTCAATTCAAAAACGTGCTAATGCTAATGCAGTACAGCTGATAAGTTTTGCCCTTGCTATTAAGTTATTGTTGTTTTTAATTGTGCTTAAAAATGACATGATTTCAGATTGGCAGTCGCAGCTTCCAGTCGATGCGCCAAACTCGTTTTTAGTGAATATTACAGAGCAAGAGCTTGAACCCATTACCTCTTTTTTAGCAGAGCGCGACATGCCCACCTCTGATTTTTACCCGATAGTACGAGGCCGTGTTAATGCAGTGAACGGTGAGCTAGTTGCGCGTGAAGTATCACAGCAAGATAACGAGAAAAAAGATGAAGAGGCACGCTCAGGTATCGGCCGTGAATTAAACCTTACTTGGCGAGAAGACTTACCTGCTCAAAATGAGTTAATAGAGGGTCAGTGGTTTACACAAAACTCAGTGGCAGAGGCCTCGGTTGAGGAGTCTATGCTTGAACGCCTTGATGTAAAACTAGGTGATACATTAACGTTTTTGATTGGTGCGCAATCGTTCGATGCAAAAATTACCAGTGTACGTAAAGTTAACTGGACCACATTAAAACCAAACTTCTTTATTATTTTAAGCCCAGATGTACTTGAGAGCTTCCCAGCAACGTATATTTCGTCGGTGAGTGTTAAAGAACATCAAAAGCGGGAATTTAATGAGCTGATGCGCCAATATCCAACGGTTAATGTGATTGATGTTGAAAGCTTTATTAAACAGATCCGTTCAACCATAGAGCAGGTATCTCTTGCGATTGGTTTTGTATTGTCTATTGTAGTGGTGTGTGGTGCTTTAGTACTTATATCTCAGGTGCAAGCGAGCTTGGGCGAACGGATGCAAGAGATTGTTATATTAAGAACTCTCGGTGCAAAAGGGCGGCTTATTAAAAATGCCACCTTGTATGAGTTTTTATTATTAGGCTTAACCGCGGGTGGGGTAGCTGCCATTGTGAGTGATATTGCTTTATTAATAGTACAACAGCAAATGTTTGACCTTGCCGGTAAATTACACCCTCATATTTGGTTAATTGGCCCTATTGTTGGTGGTGTCTTTGTAGCTAGTTTAGGCTATTTGATGATAGCGCGAACAATGCGTAAAAATACACAAGGGTTACTGCGTGCACTAGGGTGATATAAAGCTCAATAATGTTTATAAAATGCCCGTGTATACGGGCTTTTTTATGTTTTGCAATTGGTTACTGGTAATTTATACAGTGCTCTGGCATTATTAAGGCTATTGAATAAAGAAAAAAAATGGGTCAGTTAGTTGGCAATTATTTTAGGAATTGATCCTGGTTCACGTTTAACAGGTTATGGCGTAATAGCACACCAAGGCGCTAAATTTACTTATTTAGGGAGTGGTTGTATTAAGCTAGCTGAGCATGATTTTCCTGTGCGATTAAAAATGATTTACCAAGGGATCAGTCAGTTAGTTGAGCAATTTTCGCCCGATAGTTTTGCTATCGAAAAAGTATTTATGGCTCACAATCCAGATTCAGCTCTTAAATTAGGTCAAGCTCGTGGTGCGGCGATTGTTGGTGCATCTATGGCTGAACTTCCGGTATTTGAATATTCGGCACGACAAATAAAGCAAGCGGTGGTAGGCAATGGCGGTGCCGACAAATCACAAGTACAGCACATGGTTAAAAATATTTTAAAATTACCAGGCACACCACAAGCCGATGCGGCTGATGCATTGGCTATTGCTATTTGTCATGCTCACTCAGAACAAAATTTAATAAAACTTGCGGGCAGTGCGAGCAAGACCGTAAGAGGACGATTAAGGAAGTAATATGATAGGCCGATTGAATGGTTTGCTAGTTGAAAAGCAACCGCCTGAAATTTTAATTGAAGTAAGCGGCGTAGGTTACGAAGTACAAATGCCGATGACCTGCTTTTATGACCTCCCTGCGGTTGGTGAGCAAGCTATTATATACACTCACTTTGTGGTGCGTGAAGATGCGCAGTTGTTATTTGGTTTCAATAACAAAACAGAGCGTGCGTTATTTCGAGAGCTTCTAAAAGCCAATGGTGTGGGTCCAAAGCTTGGCCTTGCTATTTTGTCGGGTATGTCTGCACAGCAGTTTGTGACATGTGTAAATAACGAAGATGCAACAACGCTTGTTAAACTCCCTGGTGTGGGTAAAAAAACAGCAGAGCGTTTAGTACTTGAAATGAAAGATAGGCTAAAAGATTGGGGTAATGACTTATTCACGCCATTTAGCGATAATGCCATTATTGAGCCTGCAAGTAATGATACGCTTGTAGCCAACAACGCAGCAGATGATGCTGTGTCAGCACTTATTGCCCTTGGTTATAAACTGCCGCAAGCGCAAAAAGCAGTAAAAGCGGTAAATAAACCAGATATGACGACTGAGGTTCTTATAAAAGAAGCTCTAAAATCGATGTTGTGAGTAAACCATGATTGAAGCAGATCGCTTAATAGATGCCAGTGAGCAAAGTAATGAAGACAGTGTTGATCGAGCTATACGACCAAAACTATTAAACGATTACACAGGTCAGCCACATGTTAAGCAACAAATGGAAATTTTTATCGAAGCTGCTCGTCATCGTGGTGAAGCGCTCGATCATTTGTTGATTTTTGGTCCGCCAGGTCTTGGTAAAACCACACTTGCAAATATTGTTGCCAACGAATTGAACGTTAATATTAAAACGACATCTGGTCCTGTGCTTGAAAAAGCAGGTGATTTAGCTGCGTTGTTAACGAACCTTGAAGAAGGTGACGTACTCTTTATTGACGAAATACATCGTCTAAGCCCACAAGTCGAAGAAATCCTTTATCCTGCGATGGAAGATTATCAACTCGATATTATGATTGGGGAAGGCCCTGCCGCGCGTTCAATCAAACTCGACTTGCCGCCATTTACTTTAATTGGCGCAACAACACGCGCAGGCTCTTTAACATCACCACTTAGAGACCGTTTCGGTATTGTGCAGCGTTTAGAGTTTTATTCAGTTGAAGATTTATCAAAAATTGTAGCGCGTTCAGCACACTTTTTAGATTTAACCATGTGCGATGAAGGCGCAGCAGAAATCGCTAAACGTTCACGTGGTACACCACGTATTGCTAATAGGTTGTTACGTCGTGTACGTGATTACACTCAAGTGAAATCTGACGGCAAGGTTAACGCCAATGTGGCAGAACAAGCGCTTGATATGATTGATGTAGATAAAAGCGGGTTTGATTACATGGACCGTAAATACTTGCTTGCTATCATCGAAAAATTTATGGGTGGCCCAGTTGGGCTTGATAATTTAGCGGCGGCCATTGGCGAAGAAAAAGAAACCATAGAAGATGTGATTGAGCCCTTTCTAATTCAGCAAGGTTTTATACAACGTACTCCCCGTGGAAGGTTAGTGTCCGATATAGCCTACCTTCATTTTGGACTGACCCCAGACAAATAAAAACTCAGCCTCGCATATGCGGGGTTTTTTAATCTTGAAACAAATCTAAAAAGGAGCAGTGAATCTTAGCCCTCTATATTGCTAACGCAAATTATTTTAGATGCAGAATCTAACAAGCATCATACCTTCCTGCTATTTAATTCACATACAGTTAAGCTAATTTTCGGTAATGTCTTTTCGTTTTGTGTAGGCAAAAAAAAGCCCGCATAACGATGCGGGCAAACAACAAGTTGAAGGAAGTAATTCAGGGAACTACAGCCAGCTTAAAAAGGTTTTATCCAAGTTAAGCTAACTAGGCAATACGAAATAATCATATTGCAAAAAACGGAGCTTAATGAAAGAAGCTTTCAAAGGTTGTTAGCTCGGTATGTGGGTATAATACGTAACTGTGAGTTTTTCTTCAAACTAGAAAAATTTTATTTTCAGATAAAAAAAACTAATAGCAGCGTTATTTTCTATTGTTTTCTTTTTGTTCGCTTATTCGTTGTTAGTTTTATAAGTCTATGAATAAAAAGATTTTTATAATTAATGCTCATTTTGTTCAGGATTAGTTTAAGTATTCTGTGCTAGGTTGGTGAATAGTGTTTTGGGTGTTTATGCGCATAATGTGAATAAACGCCGTATTTTACCAAGTTTAGTTATATTTTTAAGCACCGTGTAGATGCATTTTAGTTTTAAAAGGGAAGTCCTGCTTTTGGAGTCGTGAACAAAATGGTTAAAAAATAACTAAAGCATTTGCTTTTCACCGTTATTTGTAGCTATTTCACAGCAAGGGCGTTGTCAGTTCATAACTGACTAGATACACTAGATGTAACTTTTGACCATTATGATGGTCAACTAACACAAGTGTAATAAGTATAACAAATTATATAGAAATCTATTTTAGGAGTTTAACGTGGGATCAGGGCTTAATTTTTTAGATCTTATTCTAGAAGCCAGTGTACTTGTCCAATTAGTTATGTTGGCATTAGTCGGTATGTCGGTCATGTCATGGGCAATTATTTTTCAACGTAAAAAAGCGATTTCTGATGCACAAAATGGTGCTAAGCGTTTTGAGCAAAAATTTTGGTCTGGCGTTGACTTAAGTAAACTATATAACGAAGTTTCAGCAAGACCTGGCGGCACAACTGGTGTTGAATCATTATTTGTTGCTGGCTTCAAAGAATTTGCACGCCATAAAAAAACAACATTCCAAAGTGCTGGCATCGTTATGGAAGGTACGCATCGTTCTATGCGCGTCGCCTTATCTCGTGAAATAGAAAAATTAGAATCAAGCTTATCGTTTTTAGCAACGGTAGGTTCTATTAGTCCATACATAGGTCTGTTTGGTACTGTGTGGGGTATTATGAATGCATTTATTGCATTAGGCGAAGTTAAGCAAGCTACATTACAAATGGTTGCACCTGGTATCGCAGAAGCACTGATTGCAACGGCAATGGGTTTATTTGCGGCAATCCCAGCGGTTATCGCTTACAACCGTTTTGCAAATAAAGTTGAAAAGCTTGAGGGTAATTACATTAACTTCATGGAAGAATTTGCCAATATTTTACACCGCCAAGCAGCTGCGCAAATAGAGGCTAAAGCGAATGTATCAGCGTAAAAAACGTCGCCCAGTAGGTGAGATAAACGTAGTACCTTACATTGACGTGATGTTAGTACTGCTTATTATATTCATGGCAACTGCGCCGCTTATTACTCATGGCGTAAAAGTTGATTTGCCGAAAATGGAAGAGTCTGATCTTGTTGATACAAAAGATACGCCGCCTATTATTGCGTCAATTGACGCTGAAGGTAAGTATTATGTAAGTATCGGCACAGATCCAGAAGCTCCTATGGAAGCGTTGGACGTTGCAGCGGTAATTAAATTACAACTGCAAAAAAATCCAGATACGCCAGTGATGATCAAAGGTTCGGGCAAAGTTTCTTATCAAGAAGTACTGCTGCTTATGGACTTTTTGAAAAACGCCGGTGTGCCGTCAGTGGGTTTAATGACTGAATCGTTTGAGGGTTAGTATGCGTGCATCAGTAATTAAATCGCTTCTTTTGCACCTTGCTATTATCGTTTTTTTAGTTGCGTCAGCTAATTTCCACATGCCTGCACCTAAGGTGATGGAAGTGACACTGAACACTGCTTTGCCTGAACCAGAAAAAGCAGTATCGGCGGTGACTGTTGATCAACAAAAGGTTGAACAAAAGATTGCCGAGCTTAAAAAGCAAGAAGAAGCCAAAAAGCAAGCGGAAGCAAAACGACTTCGCGACCTTGAGCGTCGTGCTAATGATGCTCGAAAACAACGAGAGGCTGAAGACCGTCGTCTTAAAAAGCTAGAACAGCAACGCCGTGCTAAAGAAAAAGAAAAAGCAGAGGCAGAAGCACAAGCTAAAAAAGCGCGCGAAATTCAAGAAAAAGAGCGAGCGAAAGCTAAGCAAGCTGAAAAGCAAAAGCAAGAAGCGGAAGCCGCAGCAAAAGCAGCTGCAGATAAGCGTAAAGCTGAAGAAGAAGCGCTGAAAAAAGCGGAAGAAGAGCGTAAGCGTAAAGCGGCAGAAGCAGAAGCTGAGCGCAAACGTAAAGAAGCTGAAGCCGAGCGTAAACGTCAGCAAGCGCTGCAAGAGCAAATGCTTCAAGAGCAGTTAGCAGCAGAGCAAGCTGCACGAAATAAAATTCGTCAGCAACAAGTTGTTAGTGAAGTTGATAAATACAAAGCGTTAATTATGGCGCGTATTCAGCAAACTTTACTTATCGATGAAAAGATGAAGAATAAGCAATGTCGCGTTAATATTCGACTTGGCTTTAATGGGCTTGTAACACAAGTTACGTCTCTTGGTGGCGATAAGTTGGTATGTGAGGCCGCGTTACGTGCTGTACGCATGGCTGATACATTACCAGTTTCACCAGATAAAGATGTGTTTGAGCAACTGAAAAATATTAACTTAACAATTAAGCCTGAATTCTAAAGGAATGATATGTTTAACCAGATAAAAACTGTATGTTTTATTGTATTACTGGGCTTTCATGGCATTGCCAGTGCTGCACTTGAAATAGTGATTACTGAAGGTATTGACGGCGCGCGTCCAATTGCAGTCGTACCATTCAAATATCAAGGTGTAGGTCCTATCCCTGAAAAATTAAGCGCTGTTATTTCTGCGGATTTAATGCGCAGCGGTAAATTTAAACCTATTGATGTATCAACCATGCCACAGTTACCAGGTAAAGATGCCGATGTAGATTATGGCGCATGGGTAAATAAAGGCGTTGAAGCCGTACTGGTTGGTCAAGTAGAGCAGCAACCGGGTGGACGTTACTTAGTAAAGTATGAATTAATTGATGTAATTCGCGGCCAAATTACTGGCGGCCAAACAAAAATGATGGCTAACGGCAAGTTAATGCAAAGCCAAGATCATGTTTTAGATGCCCGTGAGAGTGTTATTTCTGAAAGTGGTTTTCGCCGTTATGCACATCGTATCAGTGATGTCGTTTATGAAGCACTTACAGGCGAAAAAGGGGCGTTTTTAACTAAAATTGCCTATGTTATCGTTCGTGAAGATGATGCAAAACCATATCAATTAGTTGTTGCAGACTACGACGGTTTTAATGAACAAGTATTACTACGCTCAAAAGAACCATTAATGTCGCCAGCATGGTCGCCAGATGGAACTAAGCTTGCTTATGTAACATTTGAAAACCGCCAAAGCCAAATTTATATTCAAGACTTATACTCAGGTAAGCGTGAGTTAATTACAAGCCACCAAGGTATTAACGGTGCACCTCAGTTTTCGCCTGATGGTAAACAGCTATTATTAGTGCTTTCTAAAGACCGCACAGGTGCCACAGAAGTCTATTTACTTGACTTAGCAACTCGCCAAGAAAGACGTTTAACAAACCATCGTAGTATAGATACTGAGCCATCTTGGTTCCCAAATGGACAAGATATTGTCTTTACGTCTGAAAGGGGTGGTAATGCTCAGATTTATAAGTTAAATTTAAAAACAGGCAGGGCTAAACGAATGACGTTTGATGGTGATATGAATTTAGCAGGTTCGATTTCACCTGACGGAAAAGAACTGGTGATGGTAAATCGTACTAATGGACAATACCATCTTGCTAAGAAAGAGCTAGCGACAGGTGCGTTCCAGGTACTAACAAGAACACGTCTGGATGAATCACCGAGTATCGCACCAAACGGCTCGATGATTATCTATAGTACGCTACATAACAATAAGCAGGTTCTGGCTTTAGTCTCTATGGATGGTCGCTTTAAGGCACGTTTACCTGTGCTTGACGGACAAGTGAAGGCACCAGCTTGGTCGCCTTACTTACAGTAATTTTACTGGTTTACTCAATATAGGAATCAATTCAATGCAACTTAATAAAACACTAAAAGGCCTGCTAATTGCTGTGCCAGTGATGACATTAGCAGCGTGTAGCTCTTCTTCTGATCTTGACGAAGGTGCTGCAAACCAATCTAACCAAGGTGCGGTTGAGCAAACAACCAACAATGATACAGTTGAAGTTGCAACGCTTACTCCTGAGCAACAAGCTGAAGAAGCACTTCGTGAGAAGTATGAAGCTTTACGTCAAGAGCAAATCATTTACTTTGGTTTTGATAACGCAAAAATCCAAAGCAAATACGCTGAGCTTTTACAAGCACACGCTGAATTCTTAGTACAAAATCCTTCTGTTAAAGTATTAATCGAAGGTCACGCGGATGAGCGTGGTACACCAGAATACAATATTGCTCTAGGTGAGCACCGTGGCCAAGCAGTTGAAAAATACCTACAAAGCCTAGGTGTATCTGCTAGCCAAATGTCAGTAGTGAGCTACGGTGAAGAGAAGCCTATGGTTAAATCTCGCACTGAAGAAGCGTTCGCTAAGAACCGTCGTGCAGTATTAGTTTACTAAGAAAGAGACATTATGAAGCCGAAAATTATTTTGGCAGCAATGATCTTAAGCGGGAGCACTCAGTTATGGGCTGCTCCCGCTCCTGTTTCAGAAGCTGCAAGCTCGCAATCGAGTATCGAGAAACGTTTATCTGCATTAGAGAATATGATGAAGTCTCGCAATTTATTACAAGCTGAACTTCAACAACAGCTTAATATTTTGCAAGACGAAGTAAGTCAGGTACGTGGTATTACAGAAGAGCAAAGCTATAAGCTCGAGAAAGTTTTACAGCGTCAGCGTGAGTTGTATCAAGAAATTGAAAACCGTGTCAGTCAGGCTTACTCTCAACCGGCCGTGACTCAAGCTCCATCTACTGATGTTAATGCTTCTCAAGCAATCAGTTCAGATTTATCTGAAAACGAAGCTTATGAGCGTGCTGTAGCGCTAATAATGAAAGATAAGCGTTATGAACAAGCGATCCCTGAATTTCAAAACTTCTTAACGACGTACCCTAATTCAGTCTACGCTTCAAACGCACACTACTGGTTAGGTCAGCTTTTAACTATTCAAAATAATCCGACAGGTGCAACTGAGCACTTTAAAGTGGTTGTAAATGAATACCCAAATTCTAACAAGCGTCCTGATGCCATGTTAAAATTAGGAAATCTGTTAGCGGATCAAGGTTTAGCTGAACAAGCACTAAAAACCTTTAATGATTTAATTAACCAGTACCCAAGTACGACTGCTGCAAAATTAGCCACAGAACGTTTGTCGCAAATGTAGATTTGACCTGATTAGACTGCTTTTTGATATAAGCGGTCTAAAATTAGGCAACTAGACATAAAAACTTAAAAAAAGAGATATTTTCTGTTGCACTCAGCATTTAAATAAGTATTATAAGCGCCCGCAGCAGGCGATTGGTAACAACAGTCAAAGTGCGGCAAAAAGAGCGGGTCATTAGCTCAGTTGGTAGAGCAGTGGACTTTTAATCCATTGGTCGATGGTTCAAGTCCATCATGACCCACCATTCTTTTTTGAATGGTAATCTTTAATCGGCGGATTTACGTATTGCTTTTATAAAGCAGCAGAGCGGGTCATTAGCTCAGTTGGTAGAGCAGTGGACTTTTAATCCATTGGTCGATGGTTCAAGTCCATCATGACCCACCATTCTTTTGAATGGCTATATCGGCGGATTCACGTATTGCTTTTATAAAGCAGTAGAGCGGGTCATTAGCTCAGTTGGTAGAGCAGTGGACTTTTAATCCATTGGTCGATGGTTCAAGTCCATCATGACCCACCATTCTTTTTGAATGGCTATATCGGCGGATTTACGCAGCTTAACAAGCATCAGAGCGGGTCATTAGCTCAGTTGGTAGAGCAGTGGACTTTTAATCCATTGGTCGATGGTTCAAGTCCATCATGACCCACCATTCTTTTTGAATGGCTATATCGGCGGATTTACGCAGCTTAACAAGCATCAGAGCGGGTCATTAGCTCAGTTGGTAGAGCAGTGGACTTTTAATCCATTGGTCGATGGTTCAAGTCCATCATGACCCACCATTCTTTTGAATGGCTATATCGGCGGATTTACGCATCTTAATATCAGAGCGGGTCATTAGCTCAGTTGGTAGAGCAGTGGACTTTTAATCCATTGGTCGATGGTTCAAGTCCATCATGACCCACCATTATTTGAATGGTTATATCGGCGGATTTACGCATCTTAATATCAGAGCGGGTCATTAGCTCAGTTGGTAGAGCAGTGGACTTTTAATCCATTGGTCGATGGTTCAAGTCCATCATGACCCACCATTCTTTATTTATCTTTTCTATCTAAGTTATCCTTTATTTATCTTAACAGCTTACAGCAATACTGTTCTTTAGCGTAAGATTCTCGTATAATTCGCGCCATGAATGCACTGTGGACTAAGTGGTCGAGAAATGAGTCTAGCCGAACAAATTATGCCTGAAGATTATATCTTCCCTCCAAAGCCTGCGCCGTTATCAAAAGACGAGCAAGCTGAGTATAAGGCACGTATCAAACAATTATTAAAAGATAAGAACGCCGTTCTTGTTGCCCATTATTACACTGATCCTGAAATTCAAGCGCTTGCTGAAGAAACCGGTGGTTGTGTTGCTGATTCACTAGAGATGGCACGTTTTGGTGCAAAGCATGATGCTGATGTAATCGTGGTGGCAGGTGTTCGTTTCATGGGTGAAACAGCTAAAATCCTAACGCCTAATAAAACAGTTGTAATGCCTACATTGGCAGCAACCTGTTCGTTAGACGTAGGCTGCCCAATTGAAGAGTTTTCAGCGTTTTGTGATCAGCACCCCGATCGCAAAGTTGTTGTATACGCGAATACCTCAACAGCTGTTAAAGCGCGTGCAGATTGGATTGTTACCTCATCATGTGCTCTTGAAATTGTTGAGCATTTAGATGAGCAAGGTGAAAAGATCATTTGGGGCCCTGATAAACACCTAGGTTCTTACATTCAAAAGAACACAGGTGCCGATATGATTATGTGGAATGGCGCTTGTATCGTTCATGATGAGTTTAAAACCAAAGCGCTTAAGGATATGAAAGCCTTACACCCAGATGCGGCTGTATTGGTTCACCCAGAGTCTCCTGCGGAGATTGTAGCTTTAGCTGATGCAGTTGGTTCAACAAGTCAGCTTATTAAAGCTGCGCAAACTATGGACAATAAAAAGTTCATCGTAGCGACTGACCGTGGCATCTTCTATAAAATGCAGCAGTTATGCCCAGAGAAAGAATTCTTTGAAGCACCTACAGCAGGTGAAGGCGCAACATGTAAAAGCTGTGCACATTGCCCGTGGATGGCAATGAATGGTTTAAAAGCAATTGAAGAAGCACTAACAGACCCAGAGGGTAAAGAAGTATTTGTTGATATGGATTTACGCGAAGGCGCATTAAAGTCGCTTAACCGTATGTTGGACTTCTCTGCATCATTACAACGTTAATAACACGTGTAGTGAATATGAAAGGCAAGGTATTTACCTTGCCTTTTTTGTTTAATTACTAATCGCTTAACCACAGTATTTTAAAAACCCCTTGCGTATGTAGGGTTGTTTTCATACTATAACGCCGCGCTAAACTCAAAGCGCCTTAGGTGACGTGTCCGAGTGGCTGAAGGAGCACGCCTGGAAAGTGTGTATACGGCAACGTATCGAGAGTTCGAATCTCTCCGTCACCGCCATTTCTTAAATTTACCCAACCATAGCAAAGTGCTTTTCGAGATTACATTTAGCACGCATGGCAATATTGCTACTGACTTTTCTAGCAAGTTCTATCACTAATAATTCAAGTTGTTCACGGCTATAACCAAGTAATACACAGCGCTTAAGTTGCTCGTTTACTAAACTGCTGGCATCCTCTAGCGCAAATAGTGCGCCTAAAGAAGCAAGCTCAAATACGGTGTTGTTTTGTTGCTCGATGGCAAAAGGTAGCTGACCAAATGTGAGTGCGGTTTTTAGTTGCTGCTCTGTGCGCTTGATAAGTAACGTATTTGAACCTTGAATATCATCAAGCGACTTTAAAATCTCTAGCGCCATCAGTGATTTTGGCACCCCAGAATACACACTAACATGCGGTAAAATGTCACATAACGCTTGCATTGATACACCATCATTCAATGCGTGCTGACATGCTCGTTTTAACAAAGGCTTGTCATGAACGGTGACCAAAGCAGCGATCGCGACAAACACAAATAAATCCGTGTTGTTTAGGCTCATAATTTCTCTTTTTATTTTAGATATTGAATGTATTGAGGGTTTGTAGCAGTGGTTGATTGCAAAGACTAAGCAATCGAAAATGTGAAAATATATTATGGTCGATAACAGATGTTTATGCTTGCTATAAATGATTTAATTTTTGCCTAAAATAACGAACCATCATCATAAATACTCCTAAGCTTAAATTACGGTGATACACTTAAATGAGTAATTAAAAGAGGTAGGCTAGATGCGTCAGGCATTAATTGAAGCAGTAAAAGCGATTGCAATTGAAGATGGTAATTTTGAAACAACGATTCCTGAGTTACTCGTTTACAGACGTAGTGAAGTGTCGTTACCCATGGCCTGCGTATATCAATTAGGTTTGGGCATTAGTTTACAAGGCTCAAAACGTGTTGTGCTTAGCGAGCACAGTTATGATTATACGGATGGCCAATCATTGGTGACATCGGTTGATGTGCCTGTTACATCACACATTACGCGTGCCAGTAAAGAGCAGCCATTTTATGGCTTGTACCTACGCTTAGATGCCCATGAAATAAGTCACATTGTTGCTGAAGTGGAGTTCGCAGGGCAAGACAAGTTCCCTAAACACCAAGCCATGTCGGTGGTTGATACTGATAACGGTTTGCTTGATGCTTTGCTGAGACTTATCAAACTCGACAATGAGCCATTGCTAAAAGCTAATTTAGCGCCACTGATTAAAAAAGAGATCATATTGCGCTTGTTAAATAGCCCGCATAGCCCTTATTTAAGGCAAATTGTGATGTCTGGTTCAGCTCATCAAAAAATTGCCAAGACCCTATGTTGGTTGAAAGAAAACTTCAGTAGTCAATTTTCGATTGACGAGTTAGCACGAAATGCACACATGAGTCCTTCAACATTTAGGCTGCACTTTCGAGATGTTGTTAAAATGAGCCCGTTACAGTATGTAAAAAACTTACGACTGCAGGCGGCAAGGCAAATTATGCTCAATGAACGCATTGATGTAGGCTCTGCGGCGCTTAAAGTTGGATACGAAAGCGCATCGCAATTTAGTCGCGAGTACACACGCTTTTTTGGCAAACCACCCATAAAAGATATTTCAGCATTACGTCTACAGCAAACGGCATAAATAAGGGAGCTTAAAGCTCCCATAATTTAAAATCGTCTTTTCGGCATTCTCAGTTGTGAGTCAAACTCATCGGGGAATAAAATTGTGCCGTCATCTTCATCAGTTGGAAACACGGCAATGAGTAAGTCATCTTGTTCAAGGCCTGGTGTCCAGCGGCTTAACCAATCTTTTATTGGTATGGCTTTTGGCGTGCAATCTTGCCATTCGCCCGTAGCCCAGCTTTGTGCAAATTCACGGCTAGGCCATACAGGTACACAGTCGTCGTCTTCATTGGAGAGCATGACGCAGCCATGTTCATCATTGAGGATCCACACTTGTTTGAACTCTTGAACCGTTTCAAACATATAAGCGAGTCGTTTCTTAGCGCCTAAAGCGAGAATAGTATCAAACTCAGTTTCAACACGTTTAGCAGTTGCATTATTCATGACAGGCTCACTCTTTTAGTTATACACAGCTACACCTTAATCATAAGGTGATAAATAAATATGACAAGTAAAGTTATTGGGTAAATTAATTTATTAATGCAACGAATAGATCATCAGCAAGTTGCTGCAGAGCCTTAGAATCTTGATTTGTTAGCGCATAGGTACGAATACCGTATATGCCCATCACTAAAAAGCGCGCTAGTTGCTGCGGTGTTTTAGTCGTTGTAAATTCGTTATTATCCAGCGCCTTTTGCAGTTGCTCGGCGAGAGTATTTTCGTAAGCGTTTAAGTTACCACGCAGTACACTGCAAATTTGTGGATCGTTGCCTTCGACTTCAGAAATACTCTTGGTAAGCAAACACACTTTAGCAACTTCACCTTCAATACATTCATCAACAATCACAGTTAAGTAATGTTTCAGGGTCAATAAAATAGGTTGTTGGTCATTAAAAAGCGCTGTAAACTGCTGGTTTCTATCTTTTTGATATTGCTCTGTCGCAGCTAGAAATAGACCTTTTTTATTGCCATAAGCCGCGTAAATAGAACCCGGATGAAGGTGAGTCACTTCCTTTAACTTTTGCATACTTGTCTTGGCATAACCATGTTGCATAAAAGCATGCATGGCTTGGCGTAGGACAAATTCAGTATCAAATTCAGCAGTTCTCATTTGGGTTCCTCGGTGCTTATTGATGAAGTTTACGTAATCTTGAACGATTATTCAAAATAAACCTTGAAGTATGTTTGTTTCGCCCTTATCTTGAATGTATGTTCAAGATAAGGATAAAACCATGACAACCGATTTACTTTCTCCATTTAAACTAAATGACAGCATTGAGCTTAAAAACCGCGTACTAATGGCACCACTGACACGTTGTATGAGTGACGATAATCTCGTTCCAACCCAAGCGATGGTTGATTATTATGCTCGCCGTGCTGATGCGGGTTTAATTATTAGTGAAGCAACCATTATCCGCCCAGATGCACAGGGCTACCCAAATACGCCAGGCCTATTTACCAGCGAACAAATTCAGGGCTGGAAAAAAGTCACCGATGCGGTGCACGCGAAAGGCGGCAAGATGTTTGCTCAGCTTTGGCATGTAGGCCGTGTTGCTCATCCACACTTTTTTGGTGGGGATGTACTGGCACCCTCAGCAATCGGTGTTGAAGGGACTGTTCCTCGTATGCGCGAACTTACTTATGTTACGCCAAAGGCTGCAACCATTGAAGATATCCAAGGTTTAATTACTGATTACGCAAAAGCGGCCGAAAACGCTATTGAAGCAGGTTTTGATGGGGTGGAGATTCATGGTGCAAATGGTTACTTGATTGATCAATTTTTACATTTTGCTGCCAACCAACGTGAAGACCAATACGGTCAAACACCAGAAAACATGTCACGTTTTGCTCTTGAAGTCGTCGATGCTGTCATTGCTGCAATTGGTGCAGATAAAACAGCGTTACGCTTATCACCTGGTGCATACTTTAATATGGATGAAGACAACCGCGATAAAGCTGTGTTCGATTATTTATTAGCGGCTCTTGAAAGTCGCCATCTAGCTTATCTTCATGGCGGTATTTTTGACGACAGCATGCGTTTTGCAAGCTTAGAAGACAAAACGACGTCTGAATACTTACGTAGTGCGTACAAAGGCACCTTAGTGGGAGTGGGTAGTTACACGTTTGAATCAGCAAAAGAGTCAATTGAGAATGATCAATTTGATTTAATTGCGATTGGTCGCCCATTCATTGCGAACCCAGATTACATTAGTAAAGTTAAAAATGGTGAAGCGTTAACACCATACAGCGACGAAATGCTGGCAGAACTAATTTAATTTCATAGGCAGCTTAAATTGTCACCTAAGTATTCGCTTAGGTGACGCTTATACCTATCCCATCTAATTAAAATATCTTACACTGTGTCAATTAGTTAGTTTCAGGCAAGGACAGTGTAAAGTGCTGAATATAATTCAATCAAATCGCATGGAAGCACTGCAAGCGCGGTTTCACGCGCTGCTTAAAGTTAATCCGTTAACAAGTCCCTTTAAAAAAGAAATTGTGCTTGTGCAGTCACCGGGTATGTCGCAGTGGCTAAAAATAGGTTTAAGTGAACACTTAGGGATTGCCGCTCAGGTCGATTTTCCGCTGCCTTCGAGTTTTATTTGGCAGCTTTACCAACAATTATTGCCTGATGTACCCAGTGAATCTCCGTATAACAAAGCTAACCTTGCTTGGAAGCTGTTTGCGATTTTACCAAACTGCATTGATGAGCCGCTGTATTTACCACTCAAAACCTATTTAGATGGTGACAGTGAAGGGCAAAAAACGTTTGCCTTGTGCGAGAAAATTGCCGACGTTTATGACCAATACTTAATGTATCGCCCCAATTGGATTGCCACTTGGGAGCAGGGCATCGATGAGCTTGATGATGTTGATGTAGGCATTGCGCCATGGCAACCAGATCTTTGGCGCAAGCTGGTGGCGCACAGTAAAGAGCTTGGGCAAAGCCAATATCACCGCGCTAATATGCAAGACAAACTCCTTGCAGCCCTTGAAAAAATGGACGCAAGCCTGTTACCTGAGCGTATTAGTTTATTTGGTATTTCTGCAATTGCGAGTAGCCAGCTTGAAGTGTTTCAGGCCATTGCGAAAAAAACGCAGGTATTTTTGTTTTTCTTTAACCCCAGTGAACATTACTGGGGCGACACACTCGATGAAAAAACAGCAGCCAAAATTACCGCTAAATATGCCAAACGCCCACAGTTACAAGCACTTGAAGACAGTGCGAAAAACCCTGATCACGAGTACTTTTTTATCGGTAACCCGTTACTCTCATCGTGGGGTAAATTAGGCCGAGACTATTTTGAGCAGTTACTACAACTCGATGCGCAGTGGCTAGACGGATTCGATAACGAGTTTGATCAAAGCTTGCTATCGCAAATTCAGTCTGAAATTTACCAATTAGCTTTTAAGGGTGAATCACTAACGCCTGATAAAGAATGGTTTATCAGTGATGAGGGCAAACTGCCAATTAAGGCCGATGATACCAGCATTGTGCTGAGCGATTGCCACACGCCACTTCGTGAAGTAGAACGACTACACGATTACTTGCTTAATTTATTTAATGAAAATAAAGAGTTAACACCGAAAGATATTATTGTAATGATGCCAGATGTTGGCACATACAGTCCGTATATTGAGGCGGTGTTTGGTGGTGCAGAGGGGCGACGCTTTATTCCTTATGCGTTAGCCGATTTAGCCATAGAGCAAGAAAAACCCGTGTTGAGCTCGTTTGCCAGTTTGGCCGATTTACCTTATTCACGCTTTGGTGTGTCTGACATTCTTGATTTACTGCAAGTTACGCAAATTGCCGAAAAATTTAACCTCGAACCCCATGAGTATGAGCAAATTGGCTTTTGGCTTGAACGCGTTGGCGTTAAATGGGGCTTAGATGCCGCCCACAAAGATAGTTTTGGCTTACCCGCAATAGATTTAAATACTTGGCAACATGGCCTAAACCGCTTGTTATTAGGTGTTGCACAACGTGATGAACAACTGCCTTTCTCGGGTATTTACAGTGCCGATGAAGTTGAAGGCATGGCACTAAATACTTTAAATAAACTTATTGAATTTATTGATGTACTGGCCCGTTTTAAAGCTAAGCTGCAAACTGATGCACCGCTTAACGAAAAGGCAGAAACTCTAAAAGAATTATTAAGCGCTGTGTACAGCGAGGAAGGCGAACAAAGCTGGGATTTATTAGTGTTGCAAAAAGTGCTCGATACACTAATTAAGCATTATGATAATGGCGATTACCAACAAAACGTTTCGCAGCGCATTATTAGTTACCTAGTTAAACAAGGTATACAAGAAAAAGGCGTAGGGCAGCGCTTTTTAGTGGGGCAAGTTAACTTTTGTACCTTGATGCCAATGCGTGCGGTGCCATTTAAAGTGGTGTGCATGCTAGGTTTAAATGATGCGGATTACCCGCGTACAGTTCAGCCAATTGGCTTTGACTTAGTCCCTTACTCAAAACGCCAAAAAGGCGACCGTTCTCGCAAACTTGATGACCGTTACCTGTTTTTAGAAGCGATTTTAAGTGCCCGTGAGAATCTATACATCAGTTATATCGGTCGCTCTTGCTTTGATAACCAACCAAGAATGCCCTCAACCTTAGTGAGTGAGCTGCTGGAATACATAACCCGTAGTTTTGAGTTTGCTGACCAAGAAACTCACTTAAAGCTACCAGAGGCGCTGATTAATTATCAGCATTTACAACCATTTAACCCAGCTTATTATCTGACCACTAACAAAGAAGGTAATAAAAGCCAAACTGGTGGCGAACAAAAAGAAAATAAACTGTTAGTCACACAATTACACAGCTATAACCCAGTGTGGATGCCAACTCAAGCTGTTAACCCTGAGCCTCAGCAAGCGCTTAATGTTCAGCCAGAAAGTAGCGTTGAGTTAACTCAGTTTATTCGCAGTATTTGCCAGCCGCACGAGAGCTTTTATCAGCAAAGCTTGGGTTTACGCTTACCGCAATTTAACGATATTGCTAAAGATGAAGAGCCGTTTAGCTTAGACGCGTTACGTCGCTACTTTTATCTAGACGAAATTCTCGAAGCCAGTATTCAAGAAATGCCCCTAAACCAAGCGCAAATTATGCAGCGTGGTGAATTGCCACAAGCCCATGTTGGCGACCTTGTATTTGAAAGTATGCAGCACCGAGTCGATGCGCTTGCAGGGCAAGTGAAAGCGCATATTCAAGGTGATGAAGCATTACCCGTTGAAGTAAATATTAAAATAGCCAACACCACTTTAGAAGGTTGGTTAAATCATATTTATGGTCAAAAACAGGTGTTTTATCGCACTGCCAGTATTAAAGCAAAAGATGTTATTCGCGGCTTTGTGCATCATTTAGCAGCGCAAATAATGGGGCAACCTGTTGAAACCCTCATTCTTGGTTTAGACAAGCAAATTAGTTTTTCACCTATGTCAGAAGATGATGCTCGTAAGTATTTAAACGATTGGTTTTCGCTTTATGAAACGCTTTTAACTCGCCCAGTGGCGTTTTTTCCGGTCAGTGGTTACGAGTACATAAAAACAGATAAAGATATGGTCAAAGCAAACAATAAATTCGCGCCGCAATACATAGGCATGGGTGAGGGTGAAAATCCGTATATTCGTTTAACCATAAAGAGCCTTAAAGACTGTGAAGAAGAGTTTATAAAATGGAGCGAGCTGCTGTTATCGCCACTCGTTGAATTAGCACAGGAGGCCGATCATGCAAACGCTTAATCCAATGAGTATGGCGCTATGTGGGCAGAGCCTTATTGAAGCCAGTGCCGGTACGGGTAAAACCTACACCATCACAGGTTTGTATTTACGGTATTTGTTGGGTTTACAAAAAGCGACTGATGAAGATGAACAATTAAATACGCCGCTTAGTGTTGAGCAAATACTGGTGGTGACCTTCACCGAGGCCGCAACGCAAGAAATTAAAGACCGTGTGCGGGCGCGTATAATCAATGCCAGAGATGCACTGCTTGGTAAAAAGCCCGATGATGAGCTGATTGAGCAAGTAATTGACGAGGTAACTGACAAACACGCCGCATTTGATTTGCTAGACGCTGCGGCAAAGTCGATGGATGAAGCCGCCATATTCACCATTCATGGCTTTTGTCAGCGAATGCTTAAACAACATGCTTTTGAATCAGGTGTGGCGTTTAACTTAGAGTTTATTTTAGATGAGCGTGAGCTTATTCAAGAAACCCTTAATGACTTTTGGCGTGCCTTTGTCTACCCACAATCAAAAGAGCGCACCCAAGCAATTACCGATATTTTCCCAGTGCCTGCATCACTGTATTCACAGGTAGTGAGTTTACTCAACAAGCAAGGGGCAACAATCACCCCTGAGTACGACCTTGACGATATATGGCAAGCGCGCGACAACTTTGTGGCAAAAGTACCGGCATTTAAAAAGGCATGCCTTGAGAGTGAGTTTATTAATGCTGTAAAAGCATCTGATTTAAGTGGCTCAAAAACCCCAGGTCGAAAAAACAGCCTTGCAGCGCTTGAAGAATACCTTAACAATGACGAGCTGTTCTTTGTATTTGGTACCAATAAATACTCCTTTGAAGTGTGGAGTACAGAGAATTTAAGCGACCCTGCAAATTACAAGAAAAACGGCAATTTGCTTAGTCATGAAATGGTGGCTCAGTTTGGTGAAATGGCCAAACTCAGTAGCCTTATCAATAACGGATTGAATATTGCGATAGTGCAATACGCTGCTAAATGGGTGGCAAATGCATTAGTTAAGCGCAAGCAAGAGCAAGGCGTGATCACCCCTGATGATTTATTAAGTAACCTGCATCAGGCGCTTTTAAGCGAGCAAGGGCAAGCATTAAGTGAAAAAATTGCCGCCTTGTTTCCGGTTGCCATGATTGACGAATTCCAAGATACCGATCCAATTCAATACGGCATTTTTAGCCGCATTTATGGCATTAAAAACACCACCCTTGCCATGATAGGTGACCCAAAACAGGCTATTTATGGTTTCCGTGGTGCAGATATTTTTACTTATATTGGCGCAAAAGAAGCTGTTGCGAAAGATAAACAATACACCCTAGATACCAACTACCGCTCAAGTGAAGGGGTTGTTGATAGCGTAAACCGCTTATTTGCTAAAAATGACAATAGCTTTATTTATAACGACGCAATCCCATTTCAAAAGGTCAATGCTAAGGGAAAACAGCAAGACAAAGCGTTTTTAATAAACGGTGAAATGCCCAGTGCGTTTGAGTTTTCGGTTTTTGTTGATGAATACGCCGAAGCGAACAATAAGCCAACCAGCAAAGGGGTGGCTCAACAAGCATTGGCTTTGCAGTATACGAAAAAAATCACTGATCTACTCAAGCAAGCTGATGCCGGCTATGCGACTATCGCAGGAAAACCACTCACCGCTGCCGATATCTGTGTGTTAGTGCGTGACCGAAACGAAGCACAGTTGATGAAAACCGCACTGGCAGAAGCCGCCATTGCCAGCGTGTATTTGTCGCGTGATAGTGTGTTTAACCAAGAGCTTAGTCATCATTTACTTAACTTTTTAACGGCATTGCATGGTCAGTATGATGAGTCATTATTGCGCGGTGTACTTGCTGGGCCATTGTTTTGCTTAAGCTACAACCGCATTTATCAGCTTCACGAAAATGAAAGCGCATGGCAAGAGCATTTAAACTTTTTTGCTCAGCTAGCCCATATTTGGCATAAACAGGGCGCTATGGCGATGCTCGAGCGTTTATTGAGTCATAATCAACTTGCAGCGCGTTGGCAAGGCTTAGGCTACAACGTTGAGCGCTGGCTCACCGATTTCCGCCATTTAGGGGAAATCTTACAGCAAAAGCAAATTGAGCTTGAGGGAACCCATAGATTGCTGCGTTGGTTTGCGCAAAAAGTCAGTCAACAAGATGGCGAAGCAGTGCAAGTACGCCTAGAAAGCGATGCTAATTTAGTGAAAATTGTCACCATGCACGCATCAAAAGGCTTAGAGTACCCGATAGTATTCATGCCGTTTGCCTGTGGTTATCGCGAAAGCAAAGAAGCCCTTTATCATAAAGACGGTAAGCTGATTTATGACCTTGCTAAAAGTGACGATGCAATGCAAAAAGCCGAGCAAGAGCGCTTGGCTGAAGATTTACGCTTGCTCTATGTGGCATTGACTCGTGCTGTGCATTTTTGTTCAGTGGGGATGTACAACATTGCACTAGGTCGCAGCGCTCGCCCAGGTATTCAAAGTACCAGCATTGGCCACGTATTATTCGCAGGGTTAGAGATTAAATCGGGCGATGAATGGCGCGCATTGTTACAACAATTTTGTGAAGGCTCTGCGCACATGCACTATGAGGCGTTTAGCCAAGCAGATGAGCTAGAAAAGTTAACATTTGCTGGTGCAGCCAATGAGCAAGAATATCAAGTTAATACTGTTAAAGCAGACATTCAGCGTGATTGGCGCTCAACCAGCTTTAGTAGCTTAACACTGAAAAAGCATACTGATCATATCGAGCTTGGTCGCAGTGATGAAGACCACGAAAAAGATGAGTTTTTAGCCCAAAATGCCAATGCTTTAACACCTTACAGCTTCCCTAAAGGGGCAAAGCCGGGTAGTTGTTTGCATGAAATTTTTGAGCAATTAGACTTTACCGACCCTTACGCGTTAAAGCGTCCAGCCAGTGAACAAGAAGA
Source organism: Pseudoalteromonas sp. CF6-2 (assembly GCF_021729425.1). Classification (NCBI taxonomy): domain Bacteria; kingdom Pseudomonadati; phylum Pseudomonadota; class Gammaproteobacteria; order Alteromonadales; family Pseudoalteromonadaceae; genus Pseudoalteromonas; species Pseudoalteromonas sp. CF6-2. The sequence goes on along the minus strand of NZ_CP091442.1, from coordinate 2,071,021 downwards.
CCATGCACTTGATAAAGTGATCAAAACGTTATTCGAAAAATACCATATTGATGATAGCTGGCAGGAAATGAGCGAGCAGTGGATCCTTGCTGCACTGAATTGCCCATTAAACGATAAAGGACTTAGTTTATCAGTACTTGAGCCTGATACCTGTTTGGTCGAAATGGAATTTAACTTACCGCTGTTATCGCTCTCAAGCGATAGGCTAAACCAAGTGTTGGTAAAACATTTTAACTTACCCGGGCAGCTTGATTTTAGTGAGGTGCAAGGCTTACTAAAAGGCTTTATCGATTTAATATTTTGCTGGCAGGGTAAGTATTATATTCTTGATTATAAATCGAACTTTTTAGGCAATAGTGCGGCTGACTACCAACATGAGCAACTAGAGCAAGCCATGACCAGTCATCAGTATCATTTGCAGTATTTGATATACACCGTGGCATTGCACCGTTTATTAAAACAACGTATTCAAGACTACGATAGCGATACGCATTTAGGCGGTGTTTACTACACCTTCTTACGTGGTATGAGCGAAGGGCAAGGGGTGTATTTTAATCAGCTAACAAAACAGCAAATAACTGAGCTTGATAGCTTATTCGCACAAGGAGCCATGCTATGAGTCAACTGACATTCGGCTTTGATGACCATGAGCCAAACGGGCCAATGAATAAGCAGCCAGAACAACCAGCACAACATGCAGAGAGTAACTCAGCGTTGCCCGCCACAGAACTTAAAACGCAGCCTTTACTGAGTTATTTGCTTGAGGCAAAACGTATTCGCTTAGTTGATGTGAAACTTGCCGAGCTACTTACTGGAACAGAAACAGTAGCCGGTTCGCAATCGTTGATAGAGAATAACGATGCAGCGAACAGTGAAGTATTTTACCTGATTTTATTACTTGCGGCTGCGCAGCAAAGTCAGCACAGTTGTTTAGAGCTCGTGAATATAAACTGGCAAAACCCGTTTGAAATTAAAGAGCAAAGTTTAGCTGATGCCAGCATTGCATCCCCCGAGGTTTTAACCCCGTTTGCGACAGAATTTGGCCTTACTGAGGCCGTTAATAAATTAATGAATGCTGATTGCGTAGGGGATGATAAGCCACTGCTGTTGTTTGCGAATAAACTCTACTTTGCCCGATTGGCTGAATACGAAACCACACTGGCATCACGTTTACATCATTTAGCAACGAAAGAGCTGACCCTTGATGAAGGTGAATTAACGGCATTACTTGAGGTGTATTTTCCTCACAGTGAACATACAACAAACCCAAGCTATGCTATTAAAACATTAAACTGGCAAAAAGTAGCCTGTGCGATTGCCGCAACAAAAGGCTTTAGTGTGATAACCGGCGGCCCAGGTACCGGTAAAACCACCACAGTAACTAAACTACTAGCCATTTTACAATCTTTGTATGCCAGTGCGCCGCTAACAATTAAGCTGGTTGCACCGACAGGTAAAGCGGCAGCTCGTTTAACTGAGTCCATTTTAGGGGCAAAGCAAAAGCTTAATATGATCCCTGATAATATCGTGCCACTTATTCCAGACAGTGCACAAACGATTCACCGTTTATTGGGCGTCATTCCGCATACTAATAAGTTTCGCCATAACAAGCGTAACCCACTGCATTTAGATGTATTGATCATTGATGAGGCATCGATGGTAGATTTGTCGCTTATGGCAAAACTAATCGAGGCATTACCGAGCCATGCAAGGCTTATTTTACTGGGTGATAAAGACCAATTAGCTTCGGTTGATACGGGCAGTATTCTCAGCGACCTATGCCAAGGGCTAGAGCTTGGCAAAATGCCTGATTACAGCAGTGAAAGAGCAGCGCAGCTTAATCGCGTTTGTTTTAATAATCAGAGCTTTATACCCGCGGCGAGCAGTCATTTTGTACTTAACGATTGTATTGCGTTTTTACAGCAAAGTTATCGTTTTGATGGCAGCAGCGGCATTGGTCAATTAGCACAAGCTGTAAATACCAATAACAGTGGCTTACTGGGCTTCGTTGAGCAAACGATTAATCAAGGTGGCTTTAAAGACCTTAAACTTAATTACAGCGTGATCAGTAAACCTATTGAGCGATTTGTGCAACAAGCGGCTCTGCAATACCACGATTATTTGCAGCTTATCCAGCAAGGGGCAAGTGTTGCCAGTGTGCATAAAGCATTTGCGTATTATCAGTTACTGGCTGCCGTTAGAGAGGGAGATTATGGTGTAAATAGCCTTAATCAGCGTATTGAAAAAGCACTGGCTCAACAAGGTTTAATTTCGCCATATCAAAGGCATTATGTGGGTATGCCAATTATGATCAACCAAAACGACTACCAGTTAAAACTGTTTAATGGCGACATAGGTATTTTAATGCACGATGAGCAAGGTCAGTTAAAAGCCATGTTTGTTGATGAACAAGAAAATATTCGCGCCTTTTCGCCCGCACGTTTACCTGCTCACGATAAAGTGTATGCCATGACAATTCATAAGTCGCAAGGCTCAGAATTTGCTTACACAGCGATGATTTTACCGCCAATAAAACAGGCTAATCAGGGCATTAACAGGCAATTGGTTTACACGGGGATCACCCGCGCGAAAACCACATTTGAGCTGGTGGCCGATAAAAATGTATTGCTAATGGCAATGAATAAATCTGTTACTCGTGCATCGGGTTTATACGATAGGTTAAAACATGAAGCTAGTTAAAGTAACGAGTAACCAACTCAACGAGTTAATGGGTTGGTTTAACACAGAGGCAGAACTGCGTATTTGGTCAGGGCCATTTTTTAATTACCCATTTGATACGCAAAGCTTTAAAAAAGATTTAAACCTAGATGAGTTGAATTCATTCGCGTTGATTAATGACGAAGGCCAGATGTTAGGGTTTGGTCAATACTATTTACGTGAAGGTCGTTGCCATTTAGGGCGGCTAGTTATCGCGCCAAGCGAGCGTGGTAAAGGTTTTGCAAAGCTGTTGATAAATCTATTAGGAGAGCAGGGCAAACAGCAATTGAACTGCGATAGCTTGTCGTTGTTTGTATACACCCACAATATCCTCGCTAAAACGGCCTATGAGAAACTGGGGTTTATTCAAACTCAGTACCCAGCTGACATGCCCCTCGATGGCTGTATTTATATGACCTGCTAAGAGCGTTTAAAGCTGCTTTTACGAAATAGATTAGGTTGCCAGCCAAAATGAAGAGCGCCTAATCTTAAAAAAACGGTGACAACTAAACCACCAACAATACACCAGATATAGTCCACCTCTAAAGTAAATAATGCAGCATAAGTAAGCCCGCCAGATAGGCAAGCGGTTGAATAAAGCTCTTCGCCCATTACCAGTGGAACTTCTCGACAGATTACATCGCGCATCAATCCACCAAAAATACCTGTTGTCATACCCATGGTGATGGCAACAACCATATCAGCCCCTTCAATAAGTGCTTTTTCAATACCGATAATATTGAAAATTGCCATTCCTACAGCATCCATTAATAGCATGGTGGTGTTACTTAAATCGGGGAGGTGACGAATTGATAAGATAGACGCGAATATGGCTATGTAAGTTGCGTATAAATAATCTGGTTGGGCTATCCAAAATACCGGTTTGTTAAGCAATATGTCTCGAAGTGTCCCACCACCTATGGCTGTTACCGTGGCAACCACCACTACACCAAAACCACCGACACTTTTTTCATGACCTAGCAAGGTGCCAGAAATAGCAAAAAATGCCACCCCAATAATGCTTAAAAAGTGAAAGTATTCTGATGTCATGCGGCCTCCTTACCTGTTAGTAAGTTAACCCTAGCAAAATGAACTTTATTGGCGCTGAACAGATAAGAAAGTAGGGCGGGTAATGACCTTACCCGCCAGTGTGGAATTATTGATTATTTAAGGTAATCAACCACTAATTGGGTCATCGCATTTACACCAAGCTGTAATGCTTTCTCGTCTGCAAAAAAGTGTGGTGAATGGTTACTAGGCGCTGTAACTGCATCTTGACCTTTTGGTGTGACACCTAAGAAAAAGAACATGCCTGGTGTTTCTAAAGCGTAGTAACTAAAGTCTTCGGCACCTGTGATAAGTGGCGTTGTGATCAGGTTCTCTTTGCCAACCACACCAGCAAGTGTTGGCGCCATTTTCTTAGTTAATTCAATATCGTTCACGGTTACTGGGTAACCATGGTCAATGTGAACATGCGCTTGTGCGCCACCTGATTCAGCCACCATCTCGGCGGTTTTAGCTAAACGTTTTTTAATGTCAGCGCGCATTTCTTGGTCAAAGGTACGAATAGTGCCCACCATTTCAACTTGATCTGGGATGATGTTGTTACGTACACCGCCATTAATAGCACCAAATGAAACTACCGAAGGCGCTTTGGTTACATCAACTTGGCGCGAAGCAATGGTTTGTGTTGCCATAATAATTTGTGATGACGCCACAATTGGATCAACCCCATTCCAAGGGCGTGAACCGTGGGTTTGACGACCTTTTACTGTGATTGTAAATTTGTCGGCGCTGGCCATCAACGGTCCTTCACGAAAACCAATTTGTCCGGTATTTAGCGAGCTGGTTACGTGTAAACCAAATACGGCTTCTGGCTTTTCTTTAAATAAGCCCTCTTTAAGCATAAGCTCCGCACCGCCTTCTTCACCATCTGGTGCACCTTCTTCAGCTGGTTGGAAGATAAACAGAATATCTCCCGCGAGCTCTTCTTTTATTTTGACTAAAGACTCAGCGGCCGCCATTAAAATAGCCACATGGTTATCATGACCACAGGCATGCATTACGCCAACGGTATTGCCTTTGTACTCTGTTGTTTGAGTTGACGCGAAGGGTAAGTCTACTTGCTCTTTAACAGGTAGTGCATCCATATCAGCGCGCAGCGCAATAAGCGGACCTTTTTTGCCCCCTTTAAGTTTGGCAACCACACCGGTATGAGCCACACCTGTTTGCACTTCAAGGCCTAAAGAACGTAAATGCTTCGCTACGTATTTGGCTGTTTCAAACTCACGGTTACTCAGCTCTGGATATTGGTGTAAATGACGGCGCCATTTAATGACTTTTTCACTGACGCTTTTATTTGCAGATTTAAGCTCAGTATTAATATCACTAGCTAATGCAGGGGTCGAAATCGCACTGAGTAGTAGGCTGGTCGAAAGTAATTTGTTTAACATCCCGTATCCTTTTATTATTAATTTATTAAACCAATGTAAAGTATAAAGCTTTGAATGAACAGGAACAGGCGCTAATAAATCAAGATAATTGGTTTGGGCAGCGCACACAGAACTTTAAAGATAGCCTACTTAAAAATGCTAAATTAATCACCTTAAATGCAGGTGATGCATTGTTTTTGCGTGGCGATGAAAATACCGGTCTGTATTGTGTTATTGATGGCGTGCTTAGAGTTTCTGGGGTTAATAGTCAAGGCAAAGAAGCGGTGCTCAGTTTTGTAACCAGTGCGATGTGGTTTGGTGAAGTTGCTTTGTTTGATGGGGGTAAACGCACCCACGATGTGTATGCACAAACTGCGGTACGGCTTTTACACGTACCTGAGCGGGCATTAACTCAGCTATTACAAGAGCATCCTGCCTATTGGCATGATTTTGGGCTGCTGCTTACCAATAAAGTGCGAAACCTGTTTGACTCATTAGAAGATCACGCACTCCTTACAGCAAAGCAAAAGGTGAGTAAGCGGTTATGCATGCTTTATCAGTCGTCAAGCCAAAACCCTTTGCCGCTTACCCAGCAACAACTTGCCGATATGACCTATTTAACACGGCAAACTATTAATCAAATATTACAAACCCTGCAAACTGACTCAATTATTAATCTTAAATATCAATCGATTGAAATAATTAATATAGATAAATTGCAATCACAGTGCTGATTTGGAACTAAAATTGCTACAAAGCAGCAATCAAGCTTAAACGGAAGACAGCGTGTGGCAATTACATTTCATAATCAGTACAACCCTTATCATTATTCTGGCACTAAAAATAGTGAGACGTCGCTTACTCCATCACAAGCAAAACCCATGGCTCAATCTTCTTCAGATGCACAACAGTTGTTAAGAAAACATACAGAGCCAAGCTCATTTTTAGACACAGCAAAGGAAGCGCTTGTTTATCAGCGTTTAGGCGTGGACAAAGAGAAAATTGATGAAATTAAAGCGCAAATAGAAAAGCTTGCTGAACAAATGCAACAACAAGGCGCGGATATGAAAGCCCTGCAAGAAAAAATGGAAGAGTTACAATCTATGCTAGAAGAGGAGTATCAAAAAGGACGCGACCGCATGGACATGCAACCAGACGCTGAAAAGGGCAGGGTTATCGATGCACTGGTTTGATGTGTAAGTTAATGCCGGTTCGTCAAATGTCGGCTAGTTGACATTCTTGGTAGTAAATTTTCTGCTAATCTGAACTTTGAACACAGTTTTGGCAGGAAAAATAATGAAAACATTAAAACAACAATTAACAAATTACGCCCTCTATCACCGCTCTAAACGCAACATTTATACTCACTTTATTGGTATCCCATTAATTGTGTTTGCGATTATTTGTTTATTGCAACGTGTCACGCTTATCTCAGAGCCTGTTGTTATCCCCTTGGCAACTGTGGTGATTGCGCTCACTTGTCTTTATTATTTAATGCTCAGCTTATCTATGGGGTTAATTATGGCTGTATGCTTAAGTGTGTTAAGTATTGCCGCTAAGCCTGTGGTATCGCTTTCGACCGAATTATGGCTAGCTGTGAGTATTGGTAGTTTCGTTGTTGGTTGGGTATTTCAGTTTATTGGTCATTATTTTGAAGGTAAAAAGCCAGCTTTTGTTGACGATTTAATTGGTTTGGTAATAGGGCCTTTATTTGTATTAGCAGAGTTCTTGATTATGCTTGGTTTTTATAAAGATATTGCTGATCATATCGAACAACATGCAGGGCCTAACAAAGCATAACAACAATAATAAGGAACACACATGCAATTAAATGGTAAAAAAGTTTGGGTCACAGGGGCATCTTCTGGAATTGGTGAGGCACTTTGTGAGCAACTGGCGGCAAAGGGGGCAACGCTAATACTGTCTGCCCGTAATGAGGAAAAACTCAACGCTCTTAATGCAAGGCTCGGCGGCAATCATCATGTGGTCGCCCTTGATTTGGCAAAGCCCGAAGCCCTACTTGAAGATATGCCAGCGGTGATTGAACGACTGGGCCGAATTGATGTACTTATCAATAACGGTGGGGTGTCGCAGCGTAGCTTATTTTTAGAAAACGAATTTACGGTTTATCGCCAACTGATGGAAGTGAATTACTTTGGTTTAATTGCTTTAACCAAGGCCGTAGTACCACAGATGGTGAAGCAAGGTATGGGTATGGTGGTCTCAATTAGCAGTGTGGCAGGTAAAGTCGGTTCAAAGTTCAGAACAGGTTATTCGGGCTCTAAATATGCGGTTGTGGGTTTTATGGATTGCTTAAGAGCAGAACTAGCCGACAAAAATGTGAATTGCCTGACAATTTGCCCAGGTTCAATCAAAACAGCTATTGCACATAATTCGTTAGATGGCCAAGGTAAACCGCAAAATAAGCCAGAGCAATCAATCGAGAATGGCATGGATGTCGCAAAAGCCGCTGCAAAAATGATCAAAGCCATTGAAGCCGAGAAAGATGAGGTTGTGATTGGCGAGGGAATAAGTGGTTTAGCACCGACCATTAAGCGTTTTTTTCCAAGCTTTTTTAATCGCCTCACAGCAAAAATGAATTATCGATAATTTATAGTCATAAGTTAGTGAATGATTCTTAGTAAACAATGCGCAGCTTAGATTGCGCATTTTTTGTACCAAACGGTCGAATTTTTAACACTTTAATCGATAAAAGGCACTAGTTTGCTATGGTTAAACGGGGATGGATTAGCTTACAATGAGGTAAAAGTAGTCCAAACAAGAGAGAACAACAATGGCCGCATTTGGTACTGTATTTATGCCACAAATGATCCAAGCACGTTTTGCTGATAACTCATGGAGTGAAAGCGCGCTGGTCCCATCTGATAAAATCGAATTACATGCGGGTGCTCACGTATTACATTACTCAAGCACCTGTTTTGAAGGATTAAAAGCATTTCGTCATGAAGATGGCACGGTCTATATCTTTCGTATGGATGCTAACATCGCGCGTATGAAACAAAGCTCTAAGTTACTAAACTTACCTGACTTTGACGAAAGCATGCTTGAGCAAATGATTAAAGACATTGTAAAAGAGTATGCAGACGAAACGCCGACCCCTCCGGGGTCTATGTATATTCGCCCTACGCACATTGGGACAGAAGCCGCAATTGGTAAAGCGGCTGCGCCGTCAATGAGTTCCTTGCTTTATGTATTACTTTCGCCAGTGGGTGACTACTTTGCTGGTGGCGCAACGGCACTCCGTGTATTACTTGAAGAAGATGGCATGCGCTGTGCGCCACATATGGGTATGGTGAAAAGTGGTGGTAACTACGCAAGTGCATTAGGTCCAATCTTACAGGCTCGCTCTGAGCACCAAGCAGACCAAATTTTATTCTGCCCAGGTGGCGATGTACAAGAAACCGGTGCTGCAAACTTCATTCTAATTGATGGGGATGAAATCATCACAAAAGCACTTGATAGCACATTCTTACACGGTGTAACGCGTAATAGTATTTTAACGATTGCTAAAGATTTAGGTATGACAGTATCTGAGCGTAATTTTACTGTGTCTGAGTTGCTTGAAAGAGCCGCTAAACCAGGCACTGAAGCTGCATTATCGGGTACCGCTGCGGTATTGACGTCGGTTGGCACGCTTATTCATAATGACCAAGAGTTTAAAGTGGGTTCGGGCGAACCTGGCGAAAAAGTCGCAAAATTACGCCAAGCATTGAATGATATTCAATGGGGTAAATCAGCGGATAAACACGGCTGGTTAACAAAAGTATAATTGCGCAGTAAATATGGAAAGCCACGTAAATTGCGTGGCTTTTTTGTTTTTACATTGGTTTACAGCTCTACCCGTGTTTAGGCGCAAATTACTAGACATTAATGGGTATTAACTTTATTTTCATTTTGTTAATAATGACTAACAAGTAAACCTATTATGATCAAGAAAACGCTTGCATGTGCGATTGTTGTTGCACTGGCGGGGTGTGGTGAATCAACCCCAAAAAATACAGAACAAACTGTAAAAACTGCAGAGGTAAAAGCTGCTGTGAATTATCCAGAAACTAAAAAAGGCACTGTTGTCGATGAGTACTTCGGTGAAAAAGTGGCCGATCCGTATCGTTGGTTAGAAGACGATATGAGCGACGAAACAGCACAATGGGTCAAAGCTGAAAATGACGTCACGTTTTCTTATTTAAAAAATATTCCTTATCGTGATGAGCTTAAAACCACGCTTGAAAAGCTGATGAACTATGAAAAAGTCACAGCACCATTTGAAGAGGGTGAGTATACCTACTTTTATAAAAACGATGGTCTGCAAAATCAATATGTGGTGTATCGCAAAAAAGGCGACTCAGAAGCTGAGGTGTTCTTAGACCCAAATACTTTTAGTAGCGACGGCACAACCTCAATGTCGGGCTTAACCTTCACAGAAGACGGTACGTTAGCAGCTTATCAAATCTCTGAAGGCGGCAGTGACTGGCGTAAAATTATCATTATTGATACAGCGACAAAACAGCCAATTGAAGAAGCGTTAGTCGATGTGAAATTTAGTGGTATTGCTTGGCTTGGTAACGAAGGTTTCTATTATTCGAGCTACGATAAGCCAAAAGGAAGTGAGCTGTCTGCCAAAACAGATCAACATAAAGTTTATTATCACAAATTAGGTACAGCACAAGCTGATGACCAATTAATTTATGGTGGAACTGAAGCACAAAAGCACCGTTATATTGGCGCAGAGGTAACCCGTGATAATCGTTATTTAATTATCGCTGCAAGTACTTCAACATCAGGTAATAAACTGTTTATAAAAGATTTAACTAAGTCTGATAGCGAATTAGTGACGATTTTGGATAACACAGAATCAGATACTTCTATTATTGATAATGACGGCTCGAAACTCTATTTAGTGACTAACTTAAACGCACCAAATATGCGTGTAGTGACTGTTGATGCCGCTGATCCACGCCCTGAAAATTGGCAAGATTTAATCCCAGAAACTGACAATGTGCTTAGTATTTCAAAAGGCGGTGACTACTTCTTTGCTAAGTATATGGTTGATGCGATTTCGCAAGTAAAACAATACGATAAATCAGGTAAACTGGTGCGCGATATCAGCTTACCAGGTGTGGGCACTGCATACGGCTTTAGCGGTAAGCACGATGCACAAACATTGTATTACTCATTCACAAATTACACCACGCCAGGTAATACCTATTCGTTTGATGTTGAATCAGGCAAGTCTGATGTGTATCGCAAGTCGGGCGCTAAATTTAATAGCGAAGACTATATTTCTGAACAAGTATTCTATACATCAAAAGATGGCACTAAAGTGCCGATGATTATCTCATACAAAAAAGGCACCGAGCTTAACGGTAAAAACCCAACTATTTTATATGGTTATGGTGGCTTTAACGTAAGCCTAACACCAAGCTACAGTCCTACGGTTGCGGCATGGCTTGAGCACGGTGGTGTGTATGCGGTAGCGAATATTCGTGGTGGTGGTGAATACGGTAAAGCGTGGCATGTGAATGGTACACAACTTAAGAAGCAAAATGTATTTGATGACTTTATTGCTGCTGCAGAGTACTTAAACGAAAAGCAATACAGCTCACCTGATTACTTAGCGGTACGTGGTGGTTCTAACGGTGGCTTATTAGTCGGTGCGGTTATGACTCAGCGTCCTGAGCTATTTAAAGTTGCGCTTCCTGCCGTGGGCGTATTAGATATGCTGCGTTACCACACCTTTACAGCCGGTGCTGGTTGGGCCTACGACTATGGCACGAGTGAGCAAAGTAAGGAAATGTTTGATTACTTAAAAGGCTACTCGCCTGTTCACAATGTTAAAGCGGGTGTAAGTTATCCTGCGACTTTAGTGACAACAGGGGATCATGATGACCGTGTTGTGCCTGCGCATTCATTTAAGTTTGCTGCTGAGTTACAAGAAAAAGGTGCAAAACAAAACCCGTACCTGATTCGTATAGAGACAAATGCAGGGCATGGAGCGGGTACTCCTACTAGTAAGGTTATTGATATGTACGCTGATATTTATGGTTTCACACTTTATAATATGGGCGTAAAGAGTCTTTAGTAAAAAGATAACGAGGCTAAATACAACGCCGAGCAATTGCTCGGCGTTGTTGTTTTCAGGCAGCTTTAATACTAACGTCGCGCTCTTTATGTAATGGATCGGGAAGAGTGTCAGCGCCGTAGCTCATTGGGGAGTGAGCTAATACGGCACTAAGTATCGTTGAAGCTTTATTGCAATCCATGTTCATTTAATGCGTGAAAAATTTGTCATTCAGTTCTAATTACTCAAGGTTAGACCAACTTCTAAACACACACAATGATTAACTAACAGGAAGAAATAATCGCTGATAGGTTTTATATGCGTACTCGTCACTCATTCCCGATAAATAATCGCAAATAATGCGCATTGAGTTTTCTTGTTTGTCATGGGCACTCAACCACATTTCTTGGGTTGTTTCGGGCAGTAGACGCATAGGATCACTGGCAAACGCACTGAATAGCTCAATCAATAAATTTTGTCCTTTAAATTCAACTTGCTGCATTTTGGGTTCACGAATTAAACGCTTAAACACAAAATGCTTTAAAACATTAAGAATGGCTGCGAATTCATCAGGTAAGCTGACCGTGTACTGCAATATTTCAGACTCAAAATCAGCGTTTTGAACCACCAACTGAGCATTAATAATAAAGGTGTTAACCAACTCTCCAATGGCGTCTTTTCGCTCGTACTCATATTCTGAAAATAGCCGTTTGGTTATCGAGTTTAAATGCCCATTTAACCAAGGTGAATTAAGAGCGTCTAATTGTTGTTGAGCGTGGTTGAGCCAATCTGACAGGGTAAGCACTTCTGTTGCTATGGCATCTTCGAGATCATGCACGGCATAGGCAATGTCATCAGCCAACTCCATGATTGCAGCGTCGAGTGATTTATAATGTGTTCTAGCTCTAAATTCATCGGCTTGGTAATGACTAGACAAAAGCTTTTTATCATCGCCTGAAAGCGGAGCGATTATCCAGCTAAATACATCTTGATCATCTTTGTATAAGCCTTTAGCAGGGCGCCAATGATCCGCTTTTATAAAGCTTCTTTTTCCACTTAAAGGCGGAATGGTATGCCATAAATCATCAATAAACGCTGGGTATTTGATAAATCCGAGTAAAGTGCGGCGTGTTAAGTTCATACCGTAACCATTACTATATGGTTCCAGTTTTGAGACAATCCGTAATGTTTGCGCATTGCCTTCAAATCCACCATTTTCACGCATCATGTAGTTAAGTGCTATTTCCCCACCATGTCCAAAAGGGGGATGGCCTATATCATGAGCTAAACATAGAGTTTCAAGTAAACTTGCACTGGGAAAATGTTTAAAATTAGCGTGTTGCGTTTTTAAATGTCTAAGTAGGCCACTGCCAATTTGCGCAACTTCTAGAGAGTGTGTCAGGCGAGTTCGGTAAAAATCATTAAGGCCAATGCCCATTATTTGCGTTTTTGCTTGTAAACGCCTAAATGCGGCTGCGTGTATAATACGTGATCTGTCTACTTGCCACGCAGAACGGTTATCATTTGGGCGATATTTTTGTTGATCAATGATACGGGCTTGCCAATATTGGCACATAAAATAACCTTATAATTACTCGCTCAGATGCCTTTTAGTATACGCAAGCACTTGAAAAATGCGAGCTAATTACTTGAAGCTCGACATAAAATGTAAGGCTATTAAATAACCTTTTTAGTGAAATTCGCCAAAAAAAATACCCTTTGATATAATTCGCTTTTATATGTGTGTGACGTTGCCACACAGAGTTGTTGTTTACTTGAGAGAATACATGTTTAAATACCTTTTTCGAGGCTTACTTACTGCTTTCTTTACTTGGGCATTACTTTATCCATTTATAAATACAGACCATGTTGTTGAAGGCGTAGAACAATCAGACAGCACAAAAAAAGGAACACAACGTGTACAAAAAAAAGAGAAACCTTTACATAATGTAAAGCTGCCTGACTTTTCGAGCTTTACAGATGTAAAAGAAAAAAAGCATGCTTTTTTTGATTTTATTCGTCCGCACATTGAAGCTGAAAATAAAAAGATTTTACAGCAACGTGCAACGTTAGAAATTGCCCGCATGATGCTTGAGTTTAATGAGCCTTTATCTAACAAGCAGAAACAAGATATTAAAAAAATCTTAGCCAGCTACAAGTTACCTAGCTCACTGGATGTTTTATCACTTACGCAAGCATTACGGCGTGTTGATATCATACCCAAAGAACTTGCACTTATGCAGGCTGCAAATGAGTCAGCTTGGGGAACATCTCGCTTTGCAAGAATTGGCTTAAACTTTTTTGGCCAGTGGTGCTACAAAAAGGGCTGTGGCATGGTTCCTCGACGCCGTGCAAATGAAGCCGCACACGAAGTTACTGCATTTAAGTCTGTGCGTGCAGCAGTCAGTTCTTATTTTAAAAATATTAATACCCACGCAGCGTATTCAGATTTGCGCTCAATTCGCGAAGACTTACGACGTCAGCAAAAACCTATTGAAGCGACGAAGCTAACACACGGGTTGATGTCATACTCTGAGCGTGGTGAAGCGTACATAGAAGAATTAAACACAATGATTAATCAAAACAGAGCATACTTTGATGAATAAAACGGTTTCATGGTTGAAAGTAATTGGTGCTGTTGCGGCTTTGAGCTTTTCAAGTTTTAAGGTCGCGGCGAGTGAGTTTGTTGTAGCCTACGATGGTTTTTATGACCGCTTAAAAGTGGTTAATAAAGGTGAGTTTCAATATGCACAAGTGAATTTCTATTTAACTGATATTGCGACTAACGAAGTATGTACCATTAAATCAGGAAAAATCATTACAGAACAACAAGAGTTTGATCTAACTTATACTGATCAAGCGCAGCTTTTACTGCCTTTCGATAAACAGTTAGATACTGACAAAGCTGTGATTGTGGTACAGCCTATGAATCCTAAACATGATTGTCAGCTTAAGTTACAGATTGAGGCAACACAACTGGATGAGTTCGCATTAACAAAAGCGAATCTATTTGCTCTTGACCAAGAATTTGATGAACTACTCTCCGACCTTTCAGGGGTTTTTGTGAGCAAACTAATGTGGTTCCTATTACCTGAACAAAAAGGCGTTGTGTTGAAGTTTGATAGCACAGATGCAATGTCAGCAGCAGGAGTTAGCTGTAAAGAAAATCGCTGTTTTATTAATGTTACTGACGACTGGGAGGAGGATGAAACTCGTCTTAGTAATAATGGAGCGTTATTAAGTGCAACTCCTTGGATTGCGAAATAATATTTGGCAGTGCACATTTGCCAGCATAGGTAACTTTTCAAAAAAAGGATCTTAACAGGTCCTTTTTTATTGATTTTGAATTACTCTTTAAGTATTTAATATGACAGATGTTGATAGCTAACACGCTCACATAAATACAATAAAGCGTGTTATATAAATTGATTTGATGAATAAGGAAGTTCGAATGTATATCAATGAGGCGTCAAAACTGACAGGGGCAACACAAAGAGCGATAAGACTTTATGAATCAGTTGGGCTACTGACTGTTTCTCGCCGAGGCAAGTATCGAGTTTATAGCCAAGAGAATATTCATCTAATCAAATTAATAAAAGAGGCTCAAACTCTAGGTGTTGCCTTGTCAGATATGGTTGCTTTAAAGGGAGAAAATGAGGATTTTGATTGGCAGGCAGTCAGCTATTACCTCATTCAAAAGCAAGCTCTAGTCGAAGAAAATATAAAGCAGCTTGAACTCCAAAGACAGCGTATTAAAAATTATCGAATTTCAATTGATAAGTGTATTCAAGAACTTGACTCTCACCCTTAGGTGAGAGTTTACACTGTATCCTTACTGTAAATGGATATGTAAGTGTATGAAAAGAATATTAGTAATTAATGCGAACCCAAAATCAATGAGCTTGTGTAAATCTTTAGCAGAGCAGTATGCCGCTGTTGCGATAAAAAAACACGATGTGAAACAAGTTCATATTGGTGACTTGAATTTCGCAATAAATTTAGCAGAAGGCTACGATGAAGTGATTGAGTTAGAGCCTTGTTTAGCCGATCTGCAAAAGAAAATCCTTTGGGCCGAACATATTGTGATAGTTAGCCCTGTTTGGTGGGGAACAATGCCTGCTAAGTTTAAAGGGGCGATTGATAGAGTTTTTTTACCAGGGTTTTCGTTTAAATATGTTGAGGGTAAATCTATACCGCAAAAGTTATTAAAAGGGCGTACATCCGAGTTGCTAGTAACGTTAGATACCCCTGTCTTTTGGTATAAATACATTCAAGGCAATGTTATCTATAAGAACTTTAAACATTGTATTTTAGACTTTTCAGGGATTAAAAATAAAGCCATCACATACTTTGGGCCCGTTATAAACTCTAGTAGTGATAAAAGAAAAGCGTGGCTTAACAAAGCAGCTCAATTAGGAGCGAAAGTTACTTAGACTATTTGTGTTCTAAAATTAAAAAGGAGAGCAAATGACTCTCCTTTTTAGCATATTGAATAGAGCTGGTTAGCTTAAATTAATTGTTACTACGTTATTTTCCTGCTCTTGTTCAAGCGCAGGTTGTTTCGGGATATCAGGCTTATCTAGAGCGATATCACCGCCATCAATTACGTCACCACCGGTTTGAAGGTCTTTAAAGTTAAATAAGGCATTGTCAGCTAAGTGTGACGGTACAACGTTTTGCATTGCTGTAAAAATACTTTCAATGCGGCCTGGGTGTTGTTTATTCCACTCAGCAAGCATTGCTTTAGTGTGCTTACGCTGTAAATTTTCTTGTGAACCACACAGGTTACAAGGAATGATAGGAAACGCCATACGGTCTGCATATTTTTCAATATCAGTTTCTTTACAATAAGCAAGTGGGCGAATAACCATGTGCTCGCCATTATCACTCATTAATTTAGCAGGCATGCTCTTTAATTTACCGCCATAGAACATGTTTAAGAAAAGCGTTTCAATCATGTCATCACGATGATGACCTAAGGCTATTTTGGTTGCCCCCATTTCTTTTGCTGTGCGATATAAAATACCACGACGAAGGCGCGAGCAAAGCGAGCAGGTTGTTTTACCTTCAGGAATAATATCGGTGACAATACTGTAGGTGTCTTCTTCTACTATTTTGTATTCAATACCAAGCTTGTCTAGGTATTCGGGTAACACATGCTCAGGAAAACCTGGTTGCTTCTGATCAAGATTGACTGCAAATAAGTCAAACTTAATTGGCGCAACGCGTTGCAAATGTTGCAGAGTATCCAATAGGGTGTAGCTGTCTTTACCACCTGATAAACACACCATGATACGATCGCCTTCTTCGATCATATTAAAGTCCATCACGGCTTGGCCGGTTAATCGACGTAAGCGTTTTTGTAACTTATTAAAGTTATATTGCGCTTTAGCTTCTACTGAGTGAGACACTACGCCCCCTTAAAAATACATGGGTAAAATAAAGGGGCGTATTATATTGGAAGCGCGGAGAAACAACAATTGTTAGTTACCCTTTGCACGGTTAATTATTTTGCAAGGGGACTGATGTAGCCATCAGGTTTCAATGCTAATACATCGCAATCAAGACTATCAATTACATGCTCGGCTGTGTTACCAACCAGTGCGGCGCTCAAACCTGTGCGTCCTACCGTACCAATAACCACTAATTCGCTGTTGAGCTTAGCGGCAACATCAGGAATAACATCTTCAGGTAAACCTTCTTCAATATGACAGTGTTCTTCACTAATTGAAAAGCTCTTTGCAAGCGCTAAGGTTGATTCGAAATGATGTTTTTTTACTGATTCGTTATAAACGCCTGGGTTGAACTCGGGGATTTCAATCGCAATGTTTACCGGCGTTGCTGGGTAAGCATTAACAAGATTAAGCTGCGCATTTGCGAGTTCACAAATAAAGCGGGCGTCATTGATGATACGTTTATTTAGCTCTAGATGTTGTTCATTTTCAGTTACGGCATTAACGGCAGCTAAAATATTGCCCTGAGCCGGCCACTCTTTTTCTTTAACGAGTAATACAGGGGCAGGGCACTTACGAATAAGGTGCCAATCAGTGGGAGTGAAAATAACCGATTTTAGAGTGTCATGCTGATGTGTGCCTTTGACGACAAGATCAAATCCATCATTAATAACAGTATTAATAATCGCTTCGTAAGGGCGATTATGCCAAACAACACACGACTCTATGCTAAGTTCAGGGTAGAGTGCAATTTGCTCATCTAACCAGACTTGCCTATCTTTGATAACAGCTTCGCGCATGGCTTCTCGCTCATCACTGGAAAGCATAGTGGTCATTTCATAAGAAAAATCATAGATACTGAGGAATGCGGTGATGGTGGCGCCAGATTTTTTCGCCAAATCAATTGAACGGCTTAAGCCATGTTGGTGTTCTTTAGTTGGGTCTATAACTGCTAGGATTCGTTTAATTGCGTCCATGTGCTGCTCCTTAACTGTTCCGCAAAAAGTATAGGTTGAGTGTAACCTATATTCAGAACAGTTAAAGGGGCAAGCCAGATAAAGTTGCGCTAAATCAAACTCTATTTACATTTGATAGCAGCAGTTGTCGCCAGCGCTTGTTGATCTAAAATCGTAATAAACTTACCTTCAACCTTGATAAGCCCCGCTTTTTGGAAGCGACTTAGTAGACGACTAATCGTTTCAACGGTTAAACCCAGATAGTTGCCGATTTCTCCGCGTGTCATGGTTAAACGAAACTCTTTGCGTGAAAAGCCGCGTTCGCCAAAACGCTCAGCGAGATTAAAAATAAAGCTGGCTAAACGTTCTTCAGCAGATTTTTTATTGAGTAGTAGCAGCATTTCTTGGTCATAGTTAATTTCGTTACTCATCAAACGCATAATTTGCTGACGTAGCTTAGGGAGCTTACCTGCTAACTCGTCAAGGGTATCAAATGGAATTTCACATACCATAGAGGTTTCAAGTGCTTGTGAGAAGCTTTGATGTGCCATTTTATTTATAGCATCAAAGCCAACAAGATCGCCCGCTAAGTGGAAACCCGTTATTTGTTCATCACCCTGCTCAGAGAGTGTATAAGATTTGAATGACCCTGAGCGTACTGCATAGATTGCATTAAGGCTTGCTCCAGACTCGAAAAGGTAATCGCCTTTGTGGAGTGGCTTTTTACGTTCAATAATTTCATCAAGTCGATCCATTTCCTGACCATTGAGTGAAAATGGCAAACATAGCTGACTGATACTGCAATTGTTGCAGCTAATCGTACATAAGCTTTTTGACTTGTTTTGAGAAAAGTCCATACATCCAATCCATTCAAATAAGTTAACAACACGAATACTAATGAACGAGTTTATCGGTTGCTATAATTAATAAGTATATACCGTACCATATTATTACACTTCCTAGAATAACCCTAGTCCAAACATGGTTTAAAAAAGTGTTTATTTTATGGCTAACAAGCCCAACACTGACCATTGCAGGGAAGGTACCTAGTGCAAAAAAGAGCATAACACCGGCGCCATGTGCTGCTGATGGGCTTGTTAATGCCCATGTTAACGCCGAATAAACCAAGCCACAAGGAAGCCAGCCCCATAATGCACCATATAATAATGCTTTTGGTAGGGAGTTAACCGGCAAAAGGTGGCGATTAAGTTTGACTAAATGCTGCCATATTAGAGTTTTTCCAAGTTTCTCAAGCCATTGTAAAGTGGCAGCTAAACGCATAATGTAAATTCCAACGAGTAGCATGAATAGGCCGCTGAGGAAGGATAATACAATGGCTAACTGAGAATTTTGTGCGGCAAATTTGCTACTGATCCCAGCGACTAGTGCGCCAGCAAGCATATAACTTAGCGCTCTGCCAAGATTGTAAGCAACAGAATAACTGACAGCTTGTTGTTTTTTTGCAGCAAGCTGTAAACTGCTTGCTATACCACCGCACATAGCAAGACAATGCCCACTCCCGAGCAAACCCATAACAAAGGCGCTGATAAATAGGGGGTCAATCATTACTTTTATTATGTTGCTCTTTGTCGTCTTCAAATAAGATGCTGTGGCCTTGCTTATTTAAATCAGAAAATTGTTCGCTTTTTACAGCCCAAAAGAAAACGCCAATTGCAATAATTACAAATAATATAGCAATAGGGATTAGCATATAGATAATACTCATAGTTTTAATAACCTTAATGAGTTAGTAATAACCAG
The DNA here is from genome assembly GCF_021729425.1 of Pseudoalteromonas sp. CF6-2. Taxonomy (NCBI): domain Bacteria; kingdom Pseudomonadati; phylum Pseudomonadota; class Gammaproteobacteria; order Alteromonadales; family Pseudoalteromonadaceae; genus Pseudoalteromonas; species Pseudoalteromonas sp. CF6-2. The sequence continues at coordinate 2,051,622 of NZ_CP091442.1, read as the reverse complement.
AATGGAGCTTGCAGACATACCAATTACAGCCATCCAAGGTGCAACGAGGCCAAGAGCAGCCAGTGGTAAAATCGAACCATTATAAATGAGTGACAACGCCAAGTTTTGCTTCACAATTCGACGCGTTTTTTTCGATACAGTGAGCAAGTGTTCAATTGCATTTAAGTCACTGTTGAGTAATACCACATCTGCACTATTTTTGGAAATATCAGCCCCTGTTTCCATGGCAATAGATAAATGCGCGCTGGCAAATACAGGGCTGTCATTGACACCATCACCCACCATAGCAACAATGGCACCTTTACCTGCAAGTGCTTCAACATGAGTTTGTTTATCACGAGGGCTACATGCTGCATGCACGGTATCTAGATTTAGCTGCTTTGCGAGTCGCTCACCACTGTTTGACGCATCGCCCGTTAACATATGGCATTTGAGCTGCTGTGAATGAAGTTTAGTAATCAATTTTTCTGCGTTATCACGTAAGCTGTCAGCCAAATAAAAACGAGCAATAACTTGTTTGTTGATATATAACGTTGCTTGTGCATCCGCTTTGTCAGTATCAAACCAACCACTTTTACCTATCGCAAGATGTTGATCATTAAGCTCAGCTGTAATGCCTTTACCAGGCTCGATGGTAACATTTTCGATTTGATTCACAGTGTCGTTATAACCAGCGAATGCATTGGCAATCGGGTGCTCAGAGAAGCTCTCAAGTTGAGCGGCTAAGCGTAATACATCTGCTTCACTATAACTACTGTTTACCATTTCAACTCGCTCTATGGTAAACCGACCTTGCGTTAAGGTGCCTGTTTTATCAAAGGCGATATCTGTTAATTGTGGTAGCGTTTCTAACACATGGGCTTGTTTAATTAAGATACCGCGTTTAGTGAGACTGGCAACCGCACAAGTTAGCGCAGTTGGAATCGCTAAACTTAGCGCACAAGGGCAGGTTGCGACAAGCACAGAAATAGTAATCCAAAAGGCATGTTCAGGGTCTATTTGATACCAACCAATTGCTGTTATTGAGGCAAACAGTAATAAACAAGCAACAAACCACTGTGCCACTTTATCAGTGATTTCAACTAATCTTGGGCGCTTGGTTAGTGCTGTGTGTTGCAGTCTAATAATTTGATTAAGCAGTGTGTTTTGACCAATTTTGTTAATTTCAATACTGATTACACCATCATGGTTAATGGTGCCAGCGAAAACTTGATGGCTTACAAATTTATTAACAGGTTGATGCTCGCCTGTCATCATGGCTTCATCAACAGTTGTTTTACCTTTGATTACGACACCATCGGCAGGGATGGTTTCACCGGCTTTAATCAAAACAATATCACCTAGTTTTAGCTTTTTAGCGGCAATAATCGATTCTTGATTGTTTTTATCGATAATACGGGCGGTAAGAGGCAGTAATTTTTGTAGATTAGCAGTGAACTCACTGGCTTTTAAACGGGCTCTAAATTCTAAATATTTACCTAATAATAATAAGAAGGTAAACATACAGATAGATTCAAAATAAACTTCGCCAACAGACATTAAAGTGGCATAACAGCTTGCCCCGTAAGCACCAAAAATAGCTAAAGATACGGGTAAGTCCATGTTCAACTGTTTGGCTTTTAACCCATTAATGGCATTGGTTAAAAATGGTAGGGCACTGTATAGGATAACGGGTGATGCAAGTACTAAGCTTATCCATCGAAAGTATTGTTCAAAGTCTTCTTCCATGCCCGAGAACATGCCAAAATACATGGCAAAAGCGAACATCATAACCTGCATGGTCATTAGGCCCGCCACACCTAAACGGCGGATGTACGCTTTTGCGGCTTGTTGTTTTTGACTGGCTTCCAAGTCAGCCTGAAACGGATATGCTTTATAGCCGATTTCGTGTAACGAGGTGATAATTTGGCTAAGTGGGGTAACCGATTTATCCCACTGGATCATGGCACGATTAGTCGATGTATTTACATCCACGCGCTTAATTGCTTTTAAATTAAGTAACTGTTTTTCAATTAACCAAGCACATGCCGCACAGGTTATACCTTCAACGGTGAGAAGCACTTCAGATAAGTCGTTGGCGGCTGAAATAAATTCGTCTTGAATATCCTCGTTATCATAGCTTTTAATTAATTCAAGCTGTTCAGGAACAAGTTGTTCTACCTTGCCAGAGCGCACCGTTCTGAATTTATAGTAATCGGTCATGCCTTGGGCGACGATATTCTCAGCAACCGTTTGGCAGCCAATACAACACATAGGTTGTGCCTTACCGTCTATTTCGACAGTCGCATTAAAGCCTTTTGGCACACTTTCAAGACAATGAAAGCAATTATCAGACATGAGAGTTTACTACTTATATTCAGGGCTAATCGAAATTGTTTTTTCAGTTGGTAGAATAATATCTTCTTTTAGTTTCCAACTACCATCAATAGGTTCAATAAACACTGTGTAAGCACCATTTACATGCGCATCTAATAGGGCGGTGAAATCGCCATGGGCGTTTTTCATCAGGCTAACATCAAAATCGTTTGCTTTAATGGTGCGGTGGTAAAATGACATTTTTAAAGAATGTACATTACTCGCATCACCTTTAGTGAAAACAAACGTGACTTTGTCGTCGGTCACATTTAAGTCACCATGCAAATAGAGCGCCTTTGCTTTGTTAAATTTACTGAGTTCAAGGTTGATAGCTTTGCCTTTTTTATAATAGTCATCGACAACCATGTCGGGCCCGTTGCCAATAGCCATGTAAATAAGACCAGCACAACCAATGATAGCGGCAAGTGGAAAAGAGATTAAAAACCAAGGCCAAAAATTTTTATACCAAGGAGTGGGGTTCATAGTACTTACTACCTTTAAAAACGTTGTACGCATTTTATCGGATCTAAAAGCAAAAGACTAAAAAAAAGCCTCCAGATGGAGGCTTTTTTGATCTTAATTAATCTATTGAATTAAAAGATTAATTGAATATACATTTTATTAACCGCGTGGTTATTTTTCTTGTGACAAGCTGTAAACGTACGCTGTTAACAGGTGTACTTTATCTTCACCTAAAATGTCTTTCCATGCTGGCATAACACCTGCACGGCCATTGATAAGTGTTTCTTCAACGGCACGTTTAGAACCACCATATAACCAGATGTTATCTGTGAGGTTAGGTGCACCAAATGGTAAGTTATGAGCTACTGAACCTTTACCGTCAGCACCGTGACACGCAGCACACATTGCAAACTTAGCTGCACCTGCTTCAGCGTCTTTTTGGTTAACAGTACGGCCAGATAGGCTTAGTACGTGAGCTGTCATTTCTTTAATGCCTTGCTCACCTAATGCATCACCCCAAGGTGGCATCGCAGCAACACGACCATGAAGAAGTGTTTCTTTGATTTTATCTGGTGTGCCGCCATACAACCAATCGTTATCCGTTAGGTTAGGGAAGCCTTGACCACCACGTGCATCTGAACCATGACATTGAGCACAGTTTTGAGAGAATAAACGTTGACCAATTTCAAGCGCTTTTTCATCTTTAACCAGAGTCTCAATATCTTGTTTAGCAAATGCTTCAAAGATAGGGCCGAAACGCTCATCAGCTGCGATAAACTCTTGGTCTAATTGAACGTTTTCACCATTAGCTAATGCTTGCTCAGTTGCCTTTTTAGACTCTTCTAAAGAGGTGATACCTTGGTTAGAACTTGTCCACTTACCTAAACCTTCCCAGTTACCTAAACCTGGGTAAGCTGCAAGGTAGTATACAGACCAAATAAATGTCGCGAAGAACATGTAAGTCCACCACTTTGGTAGTGGATTGTTTAGCTCTTCAATGCCATCAAACTCGTGACCACAGCTCTCACCTTCTTTAACACCTGTGTAGTTTTTTAAGTTCCACAGAAGTAGGCCGAAGATGATAGCAAGACACGCAAGGGTTAAAACGATAACCCATATACTCCAAAAGCTAGTCATTTCTCAGACTCCTTTTCCTCGTTAGAGATTGTGTTGTTGTGTTTTTTTTCATCTTCAAATATGGCATTGGCAGCGTCATCAAAACGACTTTTGCTACGCTTGCTGTATGCCCAAACAACAATCACAATAAACAGTACTAAAATTACCAGAGTCAAAATGCCTCTGTATGTTCCGTAATCCATAATAATTACTTCAAGTGTGTGCCAAGCTGTTGCAAGTAAGCGATTAGAGCTTGCATTTCAGTTGCGCCTTCACCATTGTTCATGGCTTCAATTTTCGCAATGTCAGCTTGTAGCTCTTCGTCGCTTCCATAACCTTTACCGTCGTAACGGCTACTCGCTTTGTCGATCCCGAAACTATCACGGAATATTTGAAGCTTTTTAAGAGTATGGGTCGTATCGACTCTGTTTTCGTCTAACCAAGGAAACGCTGGCATATTTGACTCTGGAACCACAGCACGTGGGTCCATTAAGTGAGCATGATGCCAATCGTCTGAATAACGTTCACCAACACGAGCTAGGTCCGGACCAGTACGCTTAGAACCCCATTGGAATGGGTGATCCCATACTGATTCACCAGCTACAGAGTAGTGACCGTAACGCTCAACTTCGTCACGGAATGGACGAATCATTTGTGAGTGACAGTTGTAACAACCCTCACGTACATAAATATCGCGACCTTCCATTTCTAAAGCTGTAAGAGGGCGTAGGCCATCAACAGGTTTAGTTGTATCGTCTTGGAACATTAGTGGAGTAATTTCAACAAGTGCACCAAAGCTGATTGCGAAGACAGTCAAGATAGCCATTAGGCCAACATTTTTTTCGACTATTTCGTGTTTGTTTTGTGAATTATTATTGCTCATCGTTCTACTCCGTTATGCCAATTGTGCGTCAGCGTCTAATTGCAGCGAGTCTTTTTTCGCAGCAACAGTACGATAAACGTTGTAAGCCATAATTAGCATACCTGTTACGATGAATACACCGCCTAGGAAACGCATGATATAGAACGGGTATGAAGCTTCTAAAGACTGTACGAAGCTGTACATTAACGTACCGTCTGAGTTTACTGCACGCCACATTAGACCTTGCATAACACCTGAGATCCACATTGCTACTATGTATAGAACAACACCCACAGTGTGTAACCAGAAGTGCGTGTTAACTAATTTAACACTGTACATACGGCCTTGTGAGAATAGTGCAGGGATTAGGTGATAGATAGCACCGATAGAAATCATTGCAACCCAACCTAGTGCACCTGAGTGTACGTGACCTACAGTCCAGTCAGTGTAGTGAGAAAGCGCGTTAACTGACTTGATAGCCATCATCGGGCCTTCAAACGTAGACATACCGTAGAAAGAGAGAGAAACAACTAAGAAACGTAATACTGGGTCAGTACGTAGCTTATGCCAAGCACCTGATAACGTCATGATACCGTTGATCATACCACCCCAAGATGGAACGAATAGGATCACTGACATAACCATACCTAAGCTTTGTGTCCAGTCAGGTAGTGCCGTGTAATGAAGGTGGTGAGGACCAGCCCAAATATATAAAGAGATAAGTGCCCAGAAGTGAACGACCGATAGGCGGTATGAATAAACAGGGCGGCCTGCTTGTTTTGGTACGAAGTAGTACATCATACCTAGGAAACCTGCAGTTAATAAGAAACCAACAGCGTTATGACCGTACCACCACTGAACCATCGCATCTACAGCACCTGCGTAGATAGAGTAAGATTTAGTGAGTGAAACTGGAATTGCCATGCTGTTTACAATGTGTAATACAGCGACAGTAATAATGAAACCAGCGTAGAACCAGTTCGCAACATAAATGTGCGACACTTTGCGTTTGATTAACGTACCAAAGAATACAACCGCATAGGTAACCCAAACAACCGCGATAAGAATATCGATTGGCCATTCTAGTTCTGCGTATTCTTTTGAGCTTGTGATACCTAGAGGTAAGGTAATCGCTGCTAGTACGATAACAAGTTGCCATCCCCAGAAGGTAAAGGCTGCTAGTTTATCTGAGAAAAGTCGCGTTTGACACGTACGTTGTACGACGTAATAAGACGTCGCAAAAAGTGCACTCGTACCAAATGCGAAAATTACTGCGTTCGTATGTAACGGACGTAGTCGAGAGTATGTTAACCATGGTGTATCAAAGTTAAGTGCTGGCCAAGCTAATTGGGCAGCAATCAGAACCCCAACACTCATGCCAACGATGCCCCAAATCACTGTCATAATAGCGAATTGGCGTACAACCTTATAGTTGTACTCAGTTTGTGATGCTACTGTTTGGCTCATTTTCTGGCTTCCGCTGCAATTAATGCGTTTAGAAATGAATTACCCACCTACTGTAAAATAAGCGGGCCCTACTATTACTTCACAAGCGTGTTACCTAAAGCTAGCCAAAGACGTTAACTTCAGAAAACAAACTCGAGAAACCCTTATTTTTGCGATGGAAATGATAAAATTTTTGACCTTAAAAAGATAGGTCAATTGCATAAAATTATGACATCAATCAAATTTTAACGTTTTGTTGGTTATTTTTTGTCAGCCATTGTGTTTTTTTAAGTCATTCAATTTAACATAGTTGTTTTTTATAGCGCGGCTGACTAGTATCCGTTTTATTTTTACAGGCAAATAAAAATGAAAAACATCCCACTTCTTCTAACCTTGTGCCTTTTAGTCACTGCTTGTGATAGGGAAAGTATAGAAGAGCCAAGTGTATCTGCAACCTGTAAAAATAATGACCATTGCTTATTTGCTAATAAAACTGAAGTTTGGCTTTCAGCACCCAACATTACTCCTGAAACCCCATTTACAATTAATTTAAAGCTTCCTGATGGGGCAAGCATCAGTTCAGCGAAACTTGAAGGGGTGACTATGTATATGGGTTACATACCTTTGCAATTTAAAAAGGGCACCAATTACTGGCATGCAGATACCATGGTTGGTTTATGCTCAGAAAAAGTAATGACTTGGAAAATGACTGTATCTTATATAGGTACGGATGATCAAACACACAGTCTATTTTATTACTTTGACTCTCGTTATTAATAAGAACTCCTTTAAAAGCAAGTGCTTAGAAGTTTATTTCCACTATCTATAGCCGCACTTAAAAGTTTCATCAGTTTTTTCAACAAAAAACGTTAAAAGTTGGAACTTATTACAATATTCATCCCCTAATAATGCATTAGTAAGCTAACTTTATCTATTTAGTTAGTTTTTGTGAATAACTATGGTTAGCAGATTTATTGACCTATTACGGTTTTTATAATGATGTGTGATCAACTTGTAAAAATTTCATAGATAGGAATATTTGCTGAGCAATTACATTTGATTACAAAGTGAATACAATTAGTTTCATTGGTATTTTTTTTGTGTCTCACCTTTTTTATCTACATGTAATACAAGTGTTTTTTATTATTAACATTGACACATCGTGAAACTTTATTACCTGTAAAGGGTACTGAAAATTTAGGTTGTATTTTATTTGATCTATCATTCAGTTTTCATTCAGTTAAACCCGCCTAAGTTGCCTCCCGCTGACTCGTGATTCTAATAATAACGAGCGCTACCTAACTAAAGGTAAATTTCCAACAAGTAGGGTTTTCACATGAAAAAATCAATTCTTGGTTTAGCTGTTGTTTCAGCTATCCCAATGTTCTCAAGCATGCAAGCTTTAGCTGCTGATGACGCAGCTGAGTCAATCGAAAAGATTCAAGTTACTGGTTCACGCATCAAGCGTTCTGATATGGAAAACGCTAGCCCAGTAACAATTATTGGCGCTGATGACATCAAAGCTATGGGTGCAACAAGCATCGATAGCGTATTACAAAAAATGACTGCCACTGGCGGCGCGATGACTAACCCTGGTATCAATAATGGTTCAGGCGGTAACGCACGTATCGATTTACGTGGTTTAGGTTCAAGTCGTACATTAGTACTTGTAAACGGTCGTCGTATGATCGCTTCTGGTACAGGCGCAGCATCGACTGTTGATTTAAATACTATCCCAGTTTCAATGATCCGTTCTGTTGAAGTACTTAAAGATGGCGCATCAGCTGTATACGGTACTGACGCAGTAGCAGGTGTTGTAAATATTATCCTTAAAGATGATTTCGAAGGCCTAGACATGAACGCAAATACTGCGATCACTGGCGAAGGCGATGCTACAGAAAACTCAATTGACTTCACTGTAGGTACATCTTTTGACAAAGGTAATATCGTAATCGGTATGCAGTACACTGACCGTGGTAAAGCTTCTCAAGCAGACCGCGACTTCTCTGAGTGTCCTCTGGCTGAAGGTAGCAATGGCCTATACTGTACTGGTTCTTCATACAATGAAGGCGGTCACATTTGGAATGGTAATGGCGAGAAAGGCCTAACTGTTAACGCTAAAGGTGAAGATACGCCAGTATCTCTTATCAACGACAGCGGTGTAACAGGTCGTGGTGGTGATTATCACCGCTATGGCAATGCTGATGCATACAACTACTCACCAGCTAGCTACCTTTACACGCCAATGGAGCGTTTAAACCTTACTGGTATCGCGACATACGAATTATCTGACGATACGTCGTTATTCACTGAATTCACATACACTAAGCGTTGGTCAGAGCAACAAATGGCTCCACAACCAGTATGGTTCGATTTCGAATACACTGAAAACATGGGTAACGCACTTCTTAGCCAAAGCTATGATGAGCGTGTTGACCTTGATGGTGACGGCTACCTAGATAAAAATGCTGATGGCAGCTACGTGACTCAAGAAAGAAACTACCAATATGGTGATAAGATTTCTTACGGTCGTCGTATGTCTGACACAGGTGCTCGTTACTTCGAACAATCTGTTGATACTGTACGTGCTGTTGTTGGTGCACAAGGTTTCATCGGTGATTACTCTTGGGACGTTTCAGCTAACTTCGGTCGTAACGACTCAGTAGATAAGCTAAGCAACCTTCACAACATGGGTGCTATCCAAGACCAAATTCTTGAAGGTACTTTCAACCCATTAGACCAATCTGCATGGGTATCTGATGACTTCCGTAAGAATGTTTACACAGAAGTAAACAACGGTGGTAGCCAGTTATTTATTCTAGCTGCATCTGTTTCAGGCGAAATGTTTGAAATGCCAGCTGGTTACGCTGCATTCGCTGCAGGTATTGAGCGTCGTCAAGAGAAAGCATGGTACACACCAGATTCTCTAACAGCACAAGGTTTGGCAAATGATCCTCCAGTTGAACCAACAGCAGGTGGCTTTGACGTAAATGAAGCATATGTTGAGTTTGCATTACCACTATTAGCTGATGCACCATTTGCACAAAATGTTGAACTAAGCGCTGCTATCCGTGCGTTTGACTACAGCACATTTGGTTCTGACGAAACGTGGAAACTAGGTTTAACATGGAAAGCAAACGATGAATTAATGCTACGTAGCGTTGTTTCAACAGCATTCCGTGCGCCGACTGTTGATGAGCTTTACTCAGGTAATTCACCATCATTTGAACAAATTAACTTCCCTGGTGCTCAACAGCAAGCTGAAGTAACTGTTGGTGGTAACTCACTACTTACTCCAGAAGAAGCTGACACGCTAACTGCTGGTATCGTATATGACCCAGAGTGGCTAGACGGTTTCAGCATGACACTTGATTACTACAAGATTGAAATCGAGAATGCGATTGCATCTGTGAATGAGCAATATATTGTTGATCAATGTTTAGCTACTTCTAGCAACGCAAATACGACACTTTGCCAATCTGCTAACATCAGCATGGACAGCACTGGCCGTGTTAAATTCAATAACCAATTACAAAACATTGGTTCTGAAGAAACATCTGGTTTTGACCTTAACTTAACATACAGCTTCGAAGCTGCAGGCCTTAACTGGAGAGCAACGCTTGATACAACATACCTAGACGAGTACGTTGTAACGGTTCTTGATGACACTGTTGATTACGCTGGTCTTATCACTTCTGGCCTAGGTGGTTATGCTGACCTTAAGTCTAACTTTACATTATCAGCACGCGGCGAAAGCTGGGATGCAACGTATAAAGCACGTTACATTGCTGGTATGGATAGCTACTCTTGTCAAGCAGATCCATCAAGCTGTTTAGCACCTACAACACCATCTGTTGTTTATCATGACATCAGCGGTTCATACTTACTATCTGACCGTGTGACGTTATCTGCAGGTGTTAACAACTTGTTTGATAAAGAGCCACCTTACTACTCAGGTAACAATGACTCAAACACTGACCCGTACACATACGATGTACTAGGTCGTCGTTTCCACGCTGGTATTAACGTTAAGTTCTAATCTAGCTTGAAATGAATACTAAGGCCCAGTTTTTACTGGGCCTTTTTTATTGTCTGAAAGTCTATCAACGCGTAAACTATAGAGGTATTTTTAACAAACGAGGTAATATTGCTTAAACAAGACGAAAACTTATCTTTTATTATTGAGCCTGAGCTTAACCCACGTTCAGAGCAGCGTCTCGACCTGTATTTCTCTATTCCCAATGAAATGAGTGTGAACCCGCAAACACTCAGTGAAGAATCCTATTTTAATAACCATTTTAAATCGCACTTAGCTTATAACGCTAATAACATTCACTTACCTTTAGTACGCAGTCGCTTTGTTAGTAAAAATAAAGGTGAACAACAAGATTATCGGCAAAACTTAAACCTCTATTGCTACCAAGTAAGGCTTGCACTGAATGCCGATGTTAAAGATACCTTGCAATATAAAGATGCAGAATTATTTTACCCCGCAGCACAAGAGCTTTGTGAACAAACGCAAGGTCTTCTGAAAAAGTTAAGACGCTACACCCCAGATGATGAAAAGCTGTTACCATTTTATAAGAATGCAGATAATTATTTAAGTTGGCACGTAGAACAGTCATTTTTGAAGTTACTAGACGAGGGGCCACGTAGCAGTGACTATGCAAAAGAGCGGGGCGATCTACTGCAATTTTGTAAAGCGGAAAATAACTACAGAGAAGAGCAAGAATATAACTCACAATCCACTTTAGAAGATGCCAATCGCATCACGAACAAGATGCGTTTACTGCAGCGCTTAATTGAGCATGGCGTCATTTTAAGCCGACATACGCGTTACTTGAATAGTTACCTAAAGCGTATGGTTAAAGGCACAGTCACAGCAGTTATCATGGCTTTTGTGATGCTTGTTGTGCTTAATGCGCGTTCTAACTTTACTGAAGTGACGGCCACTCTGATTTTGATATTAGGAGTTATTTATGGCCTACGTGAGATATTTAAAGAAGATATCACGCGGGTTATTTGGCGTGCTATTGTTAGAGGGCGTCCAAAGTGGCGTTTTCAGTTTAGAAATAGTATTACAAAGGATAAAATAGCCAGTCAATATATTTGGCTTGAGTATACCTCTTTCAAACGTATTCCTTTGAAGGTAAGGAAAATCTTTTCAAAACGTCGCCACCAAAATAAGCAGGCTGCACAGTGGTTACATTTTGCCAGTGAAACGCAAGTTAATGCGAAAAAGTTCTTACCTGGTTATGATAGCTTGCAGCAAACAATTAACTTTAGTTTAGCGCCGTTTGCTCGTTACTTAAAACGGGGTGAAGGTAAGCTTTATCATTTAGAAAGCAATAAAATATCAAAACAGTCGGTTGAGCGGCGATATCAATTAAATTTAGTGCTTGTGTTCAGTGAAAGTGGGCAAGAAACCTTGTATCAACGCTATAAAATTACGTTAAACCGCAGCAAAATAGTGAATATAGAACAAATTTACAGCCAAGCTGAAGAAAAGGAGTAGGGTAGCTTGAGCCGCCCTACGAGGAAGTTATTTAGCGCCCAAACCTGTTTTGCTGTATAGCGAAACTTTGTCAGAAACGAGCGTTATTTCGATATTTTTATCTTTATTACCCCAAATGCAGTTCGTGTGTAGGGTTTTCTCCTCACATGAATCAGCAGAGCCTAAAATGGCTTCTACTTCTGTTTTATCCATCCCGATTTTGATCTTTTCGTAATTTTCTAAACTTACTTTTGAACAGCCGGCTAATGCAAGTGCTGTTGCAGCAATTACCATATATTTTTTCATAGTCATTTCCATTAATGGTTGTAGCGTCGTATTTGTACAATCATCCCCATTCTAGGATGATCGAAATAGTGTATTTCATTACTAATCACACGTTTAAATTGTGAAAAGCGAGCTTTCTCGTAGTCACCAGTCTCTAAACGTTTGCTAATATCAAAGTCGGCATTAATGAAAAGGTAATGGCGTACATATATTTTCATTAAGCCATCTAACTCCCACTTGGGAGCACTTTGTATTGTGTCAGGTATATATTGCTGTGTAGGCGAGACCAAGCTTATAAAATCGGTATCAATATTTGTAGTCGTTGATTGTTCAGATTGTAAATGCTCCCCAGCAAATAGGCGTATACTGGGCGCTCTTGATTGGATCATTTCAGGGAAACGCCAACCGGTATGCAAAATAGGGGTTAAGCCTTTTCTATCCAGCTGGTTTTTTTGTTCAGTGAATTGTAAATCTGATGAAGCGATAAGATATATTTCATCAGTATCTTCACGAGACTTAACTGAAGGTGTAACAGGTAATTGCGTATAGCTAGATAAAAAGTCCACACTATCATCACACACATTAGAGTGCGGTGAGTTGCTGACTAGACTGTCTGTAAAAGAGTTTGATTTAAAACGAGTGTCACCTTCTATACAGGCTTGCCTTGCTTGTTCTTCAAGGGCTGGCGTGAGCAAGTCCAGTTTGTTCTTTGCATTGATTTCATCGTGTTTTAAACTGAAATCTTCTTGTAAGTAAGGGGCAGGGCGCTGTTTATAAATAAGAACTTCAATTTCGAACCAGCGAGTTGCAAAGGCTGAGCTCGTAAATAAGCAGCAAAGCAAAATAAAACTATTTCTAAACAACATTAATGGCTAACCTTTTTTTCGAAATCTGCAATCATTGCAGTGACCATTTTTAAGCGTTCACGAGGATTTGCCTCGCTAATAGCAAAGCGCAGTTTGTTTGCGCCATCCATTTTATACACCTGCGGTGCACTTTGTATCAAACCTATAATGAAGCTAGGGTTAACCTTTGTATGCTGGCTAAACTCAAAATAGCCGCCTTTCGGGTTTGCTTCAATCTTCTTAATACCAATATGACTTGCTTGTAGTTTTAATTGCTGCAGACTGAATAAGTTTTTCGTCGCGTCAGGCAGCAGACCAAAACGGTCAATCAGCTCGACTTGTAACTCGTCCATATCATTGAGGTTAGCACAGCTTGCAATGCGTTTATAGATACCTAAACGTGCATTTACATCATGAATATAATCATCGGGTAATAACGCTGGTAGCTTTAAGTCAACCTCAGTTTGCTGGCCGAGCAAGTTTTCAAGGGTTGGCTCTTTGCCTTCTTTGAGCGAGTTGACCGCCTGTTCAAGCATCTCCATATACAAACTAAAACCAATGGTTTGCATTTGACCTGATTGATCATCACCGAGCAGTTCACCAGCACCACGAATTTCTAAATCATGCGTTGCGAGCGCAAAACCTGCACCTAGATCTTCCAGTGATTCAATTGCTTCTAGGCGCTTAACGGCATCTTTAGTTAACGATTTGGGGTTGCCAGTCAGTAGGTAGGCATACGCTTGGTGGTGGCTACGGCCAACACGACCACGCAATTGGTGAAGCTGTGCCAGACCGAGCTTGTCTGCTCTATCCATAATAATAGTGTTGGCAGTGGGTACATCGATACCGGTTTCGATAATGGTGGTACACACAATCACGTTATATTTTTGGTGATAAAAATCACTCATAATTTGCTCAAGCTCGCGCTCTCGCATTTGACCATGTGCCGTTGTTACGCTGGCTTCAGGTACCCATTCAGTGATTTCTTCCGCAACTCGGTCGATCGTTTCAACATTATTATGTAAGAAATACACCTGACCACCACGTTTAATCTCACGCAGAATTGCTTCGCGGATAAGTTCAGCATCTCTTTGTCTAACAAAGGTTTTAACGGCTAAACGTTTCGCAGGCGGTGTGGCAATAATGGATAAGTCACGCATGCCACTCATTGCCATGTTTAATGTACGTGGGATAGGGGTTGCAGTGAGCGTTAAAATATCGACATCGGCACGTAATGCTTTAATTTTTTCTTTTTGGCGCACACCAAAGCGATGTTCTTCATCAACAATCAATAATCCCAAGTCTTTAAATTGAATATCTTGTTGAATAAGCTTGTGCGTACCAATTACGATATCTAATTTACCCTCGGCCATTCTATCTAGGGTATCTTTCTGCTCTTTGGTTGAGTTAAAACGTGATAAAACACCCACCTCAATGGGTAAATCGGCAAAACGGTCTTTAAAGTTTTCATAGTGTTGTTGAGCAAGCAGTGTGGTTGGGACAAGTACAGCGACTTGCTTATTATCATTTACTGCAACAAAGGCTGCGCGCATTGCCACTTCTGTTTTACCAAAGCCAACGTCACCACACACTAAACGGTCCATTGCTTGTTTACTTTGCATATCACCCAGCACAGACTCTATGGCGTTGCGTTGATCGTCAGTTTCTTCAAATGGGAAGCTATCGCTAAACTGACGATATGCACTGCCATCAAGCTTAAATTTATTGCCGGGCTTTGCTTGTCGTTTAGCGTAAATATCTAATAGCTCAGCAGCCACATCACGGACTTTCTCGGCGGCACGTTTCTTGGCTTTTTCCCACGCATCGGAGCCTAATTTATGGAGCGGGGCAGAGGCTTCTTCGCCACCTGAATAGCGGCTCAGCATATGTAACGCAGAAACGGGCACGTATAGTTTTGCCTCGTTGGCGTAGATGATCGTAACAAACTCGGTGATCACACCCGCAGCATCGATAGTTTCAAGGCCTTGATAGCGGCCGACACCATGGTCAAGGTGAACAATTGGTTGGCCTTCACGTAATTCAGCAAGGTTACGAATAAGCGCATCTTGGCTGGCTTCGTATTTGTGTTTACGGCGTCGTCGCTGCGAAACCTTGATGCCTAATAATTCTTGCTCTGTAATGATGGTTAAACGCGGTTTACCGTCTAACACCACACTTTGCTCAAGTGGTGAAACGATAAGGCCAACATCACTGGTACTATTGGTAAAATCGCTAAACGATTCAAATTCTTTAAGCTTTAAACCACTTGGTTTTAATAAGGTGAGTAATGATTCGCGGCGGCCATCCGATTCAACAGAGAGCAGCACGCGGCCTTTTTGTTTTTTCTCGCTGGCAACATAGTCAATTAAACCTTGATACGGTTCATGTAACTTATGATCAATACGCACATTCGGCAGTTCTTTACTGGCAAGGTTTGTATGCCCTGCTTTGGTGCCTAACTTTGCTTGCGATAAACGAATACGTGCGTATTTAGCAAATTCACCAAATAGTTCATTAACGCTTTGATAGAGCTTTACAGGTTCAAGTAAAGGCCTGAGCGGATCAACACGGCGGTTTTCATAGCGTACATTCACATCATGCCAAAATTGATCAGCTGCATGTTCTATATCGCCAAAATGCATAAACGTCGTATTGCTTGGTAAGTAATCGAAAATAGTTGCCAGTCCATCAAAAAACAGTGGCATGTAATATTCGATACCCGCAGGCCAGGTTCCTTTGGTAACCTGCATATAAATTGAGTCTTGCTCAGAGCTTGCGCCAAAATGTTCACGATAATTAATACGAAAACGCTCAATGTCAGCATCGTTGGTTGGGAATTCGTGAGCTGGCAGTAACTCAATTTTGTCGACCTTTTCATCTGAACGTTGGCTTTCAACATCAAATAAACGAATGCTGTCGAGCTCATCATCAAAAAAGTCTAAACGAAATGGGTGCGGGCTACCCATAGGGTATAGGTCAACGATAGAGCCGCGAATCGCGTATTCACCATGCTCCATCACTTGTTGTACATGTAAATAGCCCGCTTGTTCTAAGTTTTCACGCAGTGTATGAGTATCTAGGGTATCGCCCACTTTAAAGTTAAGGGTTGAACCATAAATAAACGAAGCAGGGGCTGTACGCAGCATTAAGGTTGACACTGGCACGATTAATACACTTTGTTGTTCTTTTTTTAAGGTATTTAACGTGGCTAAGCGCGCCGAAATAATATCTTGATGCGGCGAAAAATGATCATAAGGCAGTGTTTCCCAGTCAGGGAAGACCATGACTGGGTTTTCAGGCAACAGAAATTCGAGTTCAGTTTCAAGGCGTAGGGCACTTGGCGTATCAGGGGTGACAATCACAACCAACTCGTTGTGTTGTTTTACACCTTCTGCGATGGCGATGCTAAGACCGCTACCGGTAAGTTGCCCCCATTGAATTTTATCTTTTTCAGATTTTACCCAAGGCAATGCTGCCCATTGCGCAAACGCCATTTACTACTCCTTTAAACTGTTTTTACTGCTTAGTCTCGATAAATCTTGGTTAAGTCCTGATAGTGATCGATACGACGATCACGAAGGTATGGCCAAATTCGACGTATGTTTTCACTACGTGCTTGGTCTAATTCAACAACGAGTAATTGCTCATCGCTGTTGTTCGCTTCAGCTAAAATTTCACCTTGAGGACCCGCAATAAACGAGTTACCCCAGAACTGAATACCTTCACTTTGAGTGCTTGGATCACTTTCGTGGCCAACACGGTTACAGCTGATCACCGGTACGCCATTGGCAACTGCATGAGCGCGTTGTGAAATAACCCAGGCGTCTTTTTGACGTGTTTGCTCGTCTTTTTCATCACGCGGGTCCCAACCAATGGCTGTAGGGTAAATTAAAATTTCAGCACCGGCCATGGCGATTAAGCGTGCAGCCTCTGGGAACCACTGATCCCAACACACTAATACGCCTAGTTTACCAACAGAGGTTTGAATAGGCTCGAAACCTAAATCACCCGGTGTGAAGTAAAACTTCTCGTAAAAACCTGGGTCATCAGGAATATGCATTTTACGGTATTTACCGGCAATGCTGCCGTCAGTTTCAAGTACCACAGCAGTATTGTGATAAAGACCTGTAGCACGCTTTTCGAATAATGATGACACGATCACCACATTGAGTTCTTTGGCAAGTGCACCTAAGATGTCTGTGCTTGGGCCCGGAATGGTTTCTGCTAAATCAAAAACATCTACATCTTCGGTTTGGCAAAAATATAAACTGCGGTGTAGCTCTTGTAGAACAATAAGCTTAGCGCCTTGGCTTGCTGCATCACGAATACCAGCAATTGATTTTGCCATATTGTCTTGAGCATTATCGGTGTTTGATTGCTGAACAAGAGCAACCTTTAAATGCGTTGGTTTAGTCATTGTTTGTTCCTGCTAAAAAGCCGCGCGGTAATTGCATTGTAATACAGTGTAAGCTGCCAAATTGGTGAATAATTGGCACACAATTAATACCCACCACAGTGTGATCTGGGTATGCTTTGGCAACCTGACCAAGCGCCAGTTGATCGTTTTCGTCACCATAAATTGGCACTAAAACGGTTTTATTGATAATTAAATAATTAGCATATGTGGCAGGGAGTCTGTCACCATCTTCATTGAACACTGCTTTTGGCCAAGGTAAGGCAATCAGCGTGTAGTTTTCACCTTCTGCTGTTTTAAATGATTGCAGTTGTTTTTCCATTGCATCAAGGGCAGCAAAGTGCTCATCATTTTTATCGTCGCACTGAACATAAACAAGGGTGTTGTTTGGTGCAAAACGTACCAGCGTATCAATATGGCTGTCGGTATCATCACCTGCAAGATAGCCGTGATCAACCCAAAGGAAAGACGTAGCACCCAGTTGCTCAATCAGCGTCTTTTCTATATCCGCTTTTGTAAGTTCTGGGTTACGATTTGGGTTTAATAAACATTCGCTGGTTGTGAGTAGCACGCCGTATTCATTAATTTCAACGCCGCCGCCTTCAAGAACCAGCTCACTTTGCTGATAAGCATTTTTAGGATTAGCGATTTGCTTTACAAGCACTTGATTAATTTGGTTATCGAGATCACTTGCAAATTTATTGCCCCAGCCATTAAAAATAAAATCCATCACTTTTAATTGCGTTGCGTCATCAATATTCGCGCAGGTCAATGGGCCATGGTCACGTGCCCAGGTATCGTTACACGGTGTCACCACAAAGTGAATGCGATTAGCATCAACCTCTGTATTTGCAAGTAAAGCTGCAATATGTGTTTTTAGGGCATTATCATGGGCCACGATAACAACATCTTGTTGTTGGCTAATTGCTTGGCAAAGCGCTACATACACAGGCTCAACAGCTGTTAAATTTGCTGCCCAATCCGTGTCTTGATGAGGCCAAGTGAGCATTACGGCATCTTGCTCAGCCCATTCAGGTAAAAGTCTAAATTTCATGAAGGTAATAAACAAACTAAGGTGGGGCTAGTTTAGCATTTTAGCCATAGATGTCAGCTTTTTGTGCGCGATTAAGCGCGATTTTTAATTGTCTTGCTGATTGTTTTCTTGCTGACGTTTTTTTAGTTGACGTGTTTGTGCGTGTAAGGCAGCCCTTACGACTAAATCTTGGTCTGCATCACGAATGGCAGTAAACAATAAGGTATATTGATATTTATCATCATCGCATTTTTCAATGGCCACTAATTCGGTATAGCAATAAATAGCCGATGCTTCGTGTTGTAAGAATAACTTAGTGCGAAATGTTTGCCCTAATTCATATACATCAGTTGAGGTCAATTTTACGCCACCGCCGCCATAACTATCGCAATAGTTTGCGTTATCGTCAGGCTGCTCTGAAGCTAAGATATGACTCATGATTAAATCGATTTTACGAGACTGCGCCTGTAAAAACGCTGCCAATTCCTGTGCAACATCACCTAGATTACGCAGTGGTCGTAAGCTTGTTTGTTCAAGTTCGTTTACTTCGTTGGCAAGTTTAAATAGAGCAGGGATATCCGCTTCGAGTTCAGCATTGGTTTTTGGCACAGCACTTGATTCAACCGCATATAAATTGACACGGTTGCTCTCGTTGATTTGAAAAAACTGTTCAAATTCGGCTAATTTTTGATTATTCATGCTGTACTCCACACATCTTTCCTTAATACTAGCGTTGGAAGCTGTAAATTGCTAGTAATCCAATAATCAAAAAAAGGGCAAACTCATTGTTTGCCCTTCATTTTTTACAGATTACCCTCTTGGGTTTTGACATGTTCTTGTTGATGATGTTCTGCTATCTCATCAGCAAGTTCTTGTCTTGAGCGTTTTTCAGTTAACTTACGCGCCGTTAACCAATAAAAGAATAAAGGCACAAAGAATACCGCAAGGAATGTGGCGGCCATCATTCCGCCCATAACACCCGTACCAACACTGTGACGTGCCCCCGCGCCTGCACCAGTGCTCAGTACTAAAGGCACTACGCCTAAAATGAAAGCAAGCGAAGTCATAATGATTGGTCTAAAACGTAAACGAGCAGCCTCAAGTGCAGCAGTACTTGCGCTCCAGCCTTGTTGATGTTTCATCAAGGCGTATTCAACGATAAGAATCGCGTTTTTACTGGCAAGACCAAGTAGTGTTACCAGACCAATTTGGAAGTACACATCGTTTGTCATGCCAACAACCCAAACTGCTATAAGCGCACCAAAGGTACCAAATGGCAGGGCAAGCATAACTGAAAATGGTAATGACCAACGTTCATATAGCGCTGCTAAAATCAAAAATACCATGATCACAGCAAGGCCTAAGGCAATTCCTGTGGTACCAGAACTGCGTTTTTCTTGGAATGCAGAGCCTGTCCATTCGTAGGTCATATTAGGGGGTAACACGGCTTGTGCAATTCGTTCAACTTCAGCAATGGCTTGGCCTGAGCTGTAACCTGGCGCTGCATTACCCATCAGTTTAACAGCTGGTAAGTTGTTGTAGCGGTTAAGATTTTCTGGGCCACGGCTATACTCAATGGTGGTGAATGCTGAAAGCGGTACCATAGTACCTTGGTTGTTTTTAACATAGATACGGCCAATGTCATCAGGCTTCATTCTAAATTCGGGTTCAGCAGACATTAGCACTTGCCATGCTCGACCAAATTTATTGAAGTCGTTAACGTAATAAGTCCCTAAGTTACCCGCAAGGGCATTAAATGCAGCATCTATCTCAACACCCATGGCACGCGCTTGTTCACGATCAATATCCACTTTTAATTGTGGGGCATCTGGTCGCCAGAGTGTTTGCAGACCACTGATGATAGGGCTCTTTTGCGCTTCGGCTGTCATTAACTGCATGGCTTGCTGTAGCTTATCAGGGTCACTATCACCTTTGTTTTGAATGTAAAACTCAAAACCACCAGTGTTACCTAAACCAAAGATAGCAGGTGGATTAAAGGCAAGTACGAGTGCTTCTTTAATACCCGCCGTTTTCATGAATAGCTCTTGCACAAGTGCTTTGGTATCAACTTCGCGTTCATCCCAATGCTTTTGGGTCACGAATAAGGTCGCAGCACTATTTTTGTAGCCACCACCAATAAAGTCAAAACCGGTAAACGCCACCACGTTCTCGTTAGCAGGGTTTGACTGCACTGCTTTTACAACTTGTTGCGTTACTTGTTCGGTGCGCTCAAGTGATGAACCGTCAGGTAAGAAAATCGCAGAGATGTAATAACCTTGGTCTTCATCAGGCACTAATGAACCAGGCGTATTTTGCCAAAGGCCTATAGTTGCAACAATCATCCCAGTCATAAGAATTAAACCGAGTAAACCGCGTCGAATCATAAAGCCAACGGCACCTACATATCGCCCTGTGATTTTTGTAAAAGTAGCATTAAACCATAAGAAGAAGCGGGCTGTTTGCTTATGCTCTTGCTTCAAAATAAGCACACAAAGAGCAGGCGTCATTGTTAAGGCGACCACACCCGATAAACTTACAGCAATCGAAATGGTAATAGCGAACTGGCGGAATAATTCACCAGTTAAGCCACCTAAAAATGCGATAGGCACAAACACTGAACACAGTACTAGAACAATCGCCACAACAGGGCCGCTAACTTCACCCATGGCCTTAACTGCGGCGTCTCGTGCACCTAGCCCTTCTTCGTGCATGATACGCTCAACGTTTTCAAGCACCACGATAGCATCATCAACAACAATACCAATCGAAAGCACCATGCCGAATAAGGTTAACGAGTTAATTGAGTAACCCAGCATGTACATACCCGCAAACGTGCCCAGTAGTGATACGGGGACTGCGAGAGTTGGAATAAGTGTTGCGCGCCAGTTTTGTAAGAATAAATACACCACTAAGAATACCAATACCATGGCTTCAAGCAGTGTTTTTACTACTTCACGAATCGATACTTCAACAAAGCGGGTCGTGTCATATGAGGTTAAATGAGCAAGCCCGATAGGGAACTGACTTTTCATTTCTTCAATAACACTGTTTACTTCTTCAGCAACATCTAGGGCATTGGCGCCTGGTTGTAAGAAGATACCTAATAGTACCGCTTCTTTACCGTTTATTGTGCCTTTAAAGTTATAGTCTTTTGAACCCAGCTCAATGCGTGCTACGTCTTTTAATCTTAAGCTACTGCCATCAAGATTTGAGCGAATAATAATATTTTCAAATTGCTCAGGCTCTGACAAACGGCCTTGTGCGGTCACACTGTAAACCAGTTCTTGAGGAGATTTAGACGTTGGTGTCGCACCAATTTTACCGGCAGCATATTGTGAGTTTTGCACACGAATGGCGGCTGAGATTTCTTCAACAGTGACACCGAGCTGGCTCATAACATCTGGACGTAACCAAATACGCATGGCGTAATCTTTGGCACCAAATATTTGCACACTCGTAGTGCCTGGAATACGTTTAATACGATCCAGCACATTCATAGTGACATAGTTTGATGTCCATAAACTTGAGCGAGAACCATCTGGTGAATAAAAGGCGTGTACCTGTAAAAAGCTAGAAGAGCCTTTTTGTACCACCACACCTTGGCGGCGTGTTTCTTCTGGTAAGCGCGCTTCAACCTGCTTAACACGGTTATTAACATTGACTGCGGCCTGATCGACATCAGTGCCAATTTCAAATGTTACTTCAATTGTGGTCGAACCCGAGCTAGTTGATGTAGACGACATATACATCATGCCCTCAACACCAGTTATTGCATTTTCGATCGGCGCTGCCACTGTTTGTTCGAGTACCTCGGCAGATGCACCTGGATAGGAAGCTGTCACTTGCACTACAGGAGGCGCTATTTCAGGGTACTGAGCAATAGGTAAACTGCGCATCGCAGCAAGGCCCGCAAGCACAATAACAATCGATATAACAAACGCGAAAATCGGTCTGTCTATAAAATAACGAGAAAACATAAGACTCCCTGTGCTTATTCTGCGTGGCTTGAGTTAGCGGCTGGTTTGCCAACATTGACTGGCATACCTGGGAAGAAAATACGCGCCATGCCATCAACAATCACTTGGTCGCCTTCTTTTAAACCACTGCGAATTAACCAAAAGTTTTGGAATTGTTCATTGTTTGGTTTTTTTATCCATTCACCCACTTCAACAGGCGCAGGTAGTGCTACATCCATACCTTGTTCATTTTTACTCACAACATAAACAAACTTGCCTGTGCCGTTATCGAGTACGGCGCGCTGTGGTACGATGATGGCATTTTTGCGTACCGCGCCAGTTAGCTCAATTCGTACAAATTGGCCAGGTCGTAACTGAAAATCAGGATTTGGGATCACAGCTTGAAACTCGCTGGTGCCGGTGTTCGGATTGATACGCACATCAGAGAAGTTCACTTCGCCAGTTTTAGCGTACAAAGAACCATCTTGAAGTTTTATTTGCGTTCTCCAGTGGCCTTGCTCTGGTAACGTTAGTGAGCCATTTTTAACATCTTGACGCATTTGTAGTTGTTCGCGTTCTGACAAACCAAACCGAATACGTATAGGGTCAAACTGGGTCATTTGCGTGAGTAAAACGTCAGGGCCTGAAACAAACGTACCTTCAGAAACAAATTCACGTCCCATTACACCCGCAACAGGGGCTTTTACTTGGGCATATTCAAGATTTAATTGTGCTTCTTTTAGCGCAACCTTGGCCGCTGCGAGGTTTGTTTTGGCAATATCATTAGCTGAGCTCGCGTTATCATAATCGCGTTGTGAAACTGACTTCTCTGCACGAAGTTTTCCTAAACGTTTAACGTCTCGTTCAGTTTGTACCAGCGATGCCTTGGCACCATCAAGAGCCGCCTGGGCACGATCAACAGCTAGCTGGTATGGTTCAAGATCAATAGTAAATAGTGATTGACCTTGTTCGACACGCTGACCTTCTTCAAAATTACGTGATTCTAGAATACCCGCTACACGCGCTCGAACTTCAACTTCTTTAGAGCCAGATAGGGTTGCTGGTAATTCAATCGTGAATGGTGCATCTTCTGTTTTTATGGTCATTGTAGCAACAGCAGCAGGATGCATTTGCTCTTGTGGTTTAGGGGCCTCGGAACAGCCTTGCAATACAAGTGGTGCAGCGATCAAAAATAGTAAAGATAATGATAATTTGGCAGGTGCGAAAGACAGACGCATGTTTACTCCACAGTCCAATTGTTAAGTATAGTAAGCATAGTCGATAGCCCACAAGTCATGAAAAGGCGAACCATGCTAGGATTAAGCGCAATCAGTGTATACCTAAAACTTTTAAAGGTACACCATTTAGTTTACTTTTTGGTTTGTTTTTTAGACTAAATAATGAATGCTCTGTACATAAAAATTACTGAGTTTTGTGCGAAGTGAACAATAAAAAGTATGAAGACTACCGTTTGTAGTCTTCTGAGGGTTTAATTAACGATTAAGTAGTAAAGCGAGCTCTTTTATATCATTAACAATGTAGTCAGGTTTTGTCGCTAGTGGATACAGCGCTTTACCGGGTCTTGCAACAAAGGCTGTTTGCATACCTGCGGCCTTTGCACCGGCAACATCCCAACCGTGAGCGGCTACCATCAGTGCCTCATCTGGTGCTACATTAAGTTGTTTAAGTAGCCACTGATATGAGCGAAGATCGGGCTTATATACCTTGATATCTTCAACACTGTATCGGTCACTAAAAAATTTCGTCAAATCAGCGTGTTTAAATTGCGCTGCTACCCCTTTATTTGATGAATTAGTAAAGCTTACTAACTTAAAGCCTTTATCATTAAGTTGAGCAAGTCCGTGCTTTACATCTGGGTGTGCTGGAAGAGATAAAAGCGGTGGTACAATCGCTTGTTTTGCCTGCTCTTTAGTAATATTAATTTGATGGTTACTTGCCACCATCATCAATGCTGCGACACCAATTTCACCAAAATCATGGTAGTCATTCGTCACGGTGCTAACTAATGAGTGATGTAACATGGTCGAAAACCAAAGAGGCAATAGTTGTGTTTGTCCGTTAAGTGCTTCCCCGACAGAGTCCCTCATTTGTTCAAGGTCAAGCAAGGTTTCGTTAACATCAAATACAATTACTTTTGGGGTTTCAAGATGTTGACTATTTGCCATAGCTTCACTCCCAATTAAGGTGCTAAATATTAATATACAAGCACCTAATAATTTAGTTGATAGACTGACATTACGCATCCTGCAACCCTTTTGCCGCATTTAATACCTCACTTGGCTCTGCACGTAGCGTATAGTCTTCTTTAGCAAATACATATTGAACAGTACGGTCTTTATCAATAACGTAGGTTGCAGGAAGAGGAAGCTCGTAACTGTTATCCCCATTTGCACTAGGAATATCCAAGCCCAGCTCTTGGTAGACTGGAATTAAGCGTTCATCTAATGTGAACACTAATCCACATGCTTTTGCTAGTGTATTTTCAACATCTGATAAGACCGTAAAGGCTAATTCATTCTGTTGTTCAGTGGATAACGAGTGATCAGGTAACTGTGGTGAAACTGCTACTAGTTGAACATGGTGTTTAGCAAACTCGTCCTTAAGTGCATTTAGCGCACGTAATTCTAAGTTACAGTATGGGCACCAACCGCCACGGTAAAAGCTAAGCACCAGAGGTCCTTTGTCTAATAACTGCGAGAGTGTCACGGTTTCACCATGACTATTTGGCAAGCTAAAGTTAGGAAATACTGCGCCTACTGGTAATGCATGTTGATTTAACTGCTCAGCGATCAGTTTGTCGGTGGTAATGTCCATTAAGTTTAAGATATCGCTTGGGACATTTGCTTTTTTCTGTACTTCGAATGCGTCAATTTGGCTTTTTAAAGACATAGTGTGGCTCCAGACCATTAGGGTAAAAAAT
This sequence comes from Pseudoalteromonas sp. CF6-2, assembly GCF_021729425.1. Lineage (NCBI taxonomy): Bacteria > Pseudomonadati > Pseudomonadota > Gammaproteobacteria > Alteromonadales > Pseudoalteromonadaceae > Pseudoalteromonas > Pseudoalteromonas sp. CF6-2. Next base: position 2,026,413 of record NZ_CP091442.1, on the reverse strand, counting down.
GCAGTATAGTGTTTTATTTTTTTATATATACTAGGCAAAAGTGAAAGCTAAATTCGAAAATATTGAACTGAAAATATGTATAGCCTATCCGATTTAGAAACATTTATAGCGATTGTTGAGAACCAAGGGGTCGTGGCGGCTGCAAAAGCACAAGGTTTATCGCCAGCAACAGTGAGCCACCGTTTAAGTAAGCTTGAAAAGGCACTTTCAACCGTGCTTATTTTTCGGGATAGCCGACGGATTAGGTTATCACCAGCAGGAGACGTCTTTTACCAACGCGCAAGCGCAATTTTGGAAGCGTTGTATGATGCTGAGCATCAAATAGGTGCAAGAGGGTCGGCAATATCAGGGTTATTACGTGTCACCATGCCGCCATGGGTCTTTTCTAAATTTGTTATGCCTGAGCTTAATCAGTTTGAGCAACAATACCCTGATTTAAAACTGGATTTTATGATTACAGATCATTTTGTGAATGTAGTGGATGACGCACAAGATGTGGCGATTAGGGTAGGACAGTTAGTTGACTCTAATTTATTATCTCGAAAACTTGCTGTTAACTCGCGTATTCTATGTGCTGCACCAAGCTACATTGAAAAATATGGTATGCCAAAGTCAGTGGCTGATTTGGTTGATCATTACTGGGTGTGTTTACCGTGGCAACGCCAACTTAAGCTCATCGAGAATAATCAAGTCACTCATCACAATGCGCGTACTCGATTTACTATTTCAAACTCAGATAACATGACTCAAGCAGCGATTGCAGGGCATGGTATCACCATCAAATCACACATCGCTATTCAGGATGAACTCAGCAAAGGAGAGTTAATTGAAATATTACCCAATTGCTTAGCTGATGCAGATGCGCCAGTCTGGTTTTTAAAACCTCAAAACAGTTTAGTCACTCGAAAAACAGAGATATTTTATAATTTCATGAAAAGTTTATTTACTTAGAGAACAGAAAATTAACAAATTGTCTTGTAATTAAAATGAAATCTCGTACCCTTAGTTCTAAAATAACAAGTGCGAGTTACGGATGACGGAACAGACAGGAATTATTACCGCATTTACTGATATATCAAGCAAACTCAGACGATTTGTTGCACGTATTGTCAGCCCTGATGACGTTGAAGATATAATTCAAGAAACGTTTATTAAAAGTTACGAGGCTGATCTTAAGCAAAATATTGAATATACCCACAGTTATATGCTTAAAACTGCTAAGCACTTAGCATTAAATCACGTTGCGAAATGGGATAATAAATACAAAGAGTCCCTTGATGAGCATCAACAAGTCACCAATCAGATGCGCTCAATGGCACTTGAAGATGAAGTCACCTCAAAAGAGCGGTTTTTATTTTTTTGTCGCGTGACTAACGAATTGAGCCCTCAAGTTAAAAAGTGTTTTATTTTAAAAAAGGTCTATGGTCTAAGCCAAAAGGAAATCGCAATTAAAATGAAGTTGAGCGAAAGTACAGTTGAAAAGCACATCGCCAAAGGGCTCTTGCATGCATTGCATGCTATGAAAGCACATGACACTCAGCAACTAAATCAATTAAATACCACTGATGTAACCGCCAAAGAGGTGAATAAATGAGTAATGTTCATCCTTTTTCGTCGAAAGATATGATTCAAGCTCAGGCGAGTCGTTGGGTAAGCGCAATTGACAGAGGCTTATCTGATAAAGAGGTGCATGAGTTACAGCAATGGGCAAAACAAAGCAGTGCCCATCAAGATGCGTTATTTGAACTCGCTCAACTTTGGGATGAAATGAGTGTGCTCAATGAGCTAAGTAGCCTTTTTCCTGAAAAAACTCAACATAAACAACCTGTGGTTTTTGGCTTGGCAACCGCGGCAAGTTTTCTAGTTGTGATGTTACTGGGTTGTGTTTTACTGATTTACTCAAGTTATTGGCAATCAGCTGAAGACGACCATGCGAAATTTACAAAGATTTATCGAACCAAAGTCGGTGAGCAGGCAACCTATGTCTTGCCAGACAGCACGATTGTTCAGCTTAACACCAATACAAAGTTAGAAGTGGTGTACACGGGCGACCGTCGTCAACTTATATTGAATCGAGGCGAGGGGCGTTTCAATGTTGCCAAGGATGCGAGCAGACCTTTTACAGTCATTGCCGGGGATAAGTCTTTTACAGCCCTTGGCACCGTGTTTAATGTTCAACGCAATACCTCATCAGATCTTGAGTTGGTAGTCACAGAGGGCAAAGTAATGATAGCTGAGCCACACACGCTTGTTGATGCAAATGACTTTGAGCATTTAAAAGATGCTTCAAACGAGAGTCTGTCGATAAAAAAACTCCATGCGAACGTGGTTGTCTCGGGTGAAAAAGCGCTTATAAAACACAGTAAAACCGAGCCTGTTAAACAACTGTCGATGGATGATGTACAACGAGATTTAGCATGGCAGCATGGTATGATTATTTTTAATGGTGAGCCTTTAGGTGAAGCGCTACAAGAGGTTAGTCGCTACACAGCTACCCGTTTTGAATTGACTGATCCTGATTTAACTTCTTTAAAAGTTGCGGGCGTTTTCAAGGCTGGCGATATAAAAGGATTACTTGAGTCGTTGCACGCTAATTTAGCGGTTAAACATCAACGCTTAGGCGAGCATCGTGTTAGTTTAAGTTTTGAAAGTAAAAGCTAATTTCCCTCATGAAAAAAAATGATTTTCACGTTGTTAATGTTAATCACAAAAAATCAAATAAAAAAAAGTTAAATTTACATAGTGGATTTTTCTTTCTGAACTGTTTGATTAAGTTGCGCAGTAAACAATTGCATTTATTTCCAGCGTCGATGGCTGTCTACGGCTTATGTATGGGGCAACTAGCCATTGCTGCTGAAAAGCAAATGCTGCAATTTGATATTAAAGCGCAACGAGCAGATTTAGCCTTGATTGAATTCGCTAAGCAAACAGACCAAACGGTTATTTTCTCTTTTGAGCTTGCTAAGCAATATCAAGCACAGTCGGTGTTTGGTTTTTATACCAAGCTAGATGCACTTGAGACCATGCTTCAAGGTACAAAGCTCGATGCGGTTGTTGATCAAACTGGTTTACTGAGTATAAAACTCAAACAAATCAATAGGAAAGATAACAACATGAAAAACCTTTCAGGGGTCAGTGCTGCAGTCGTGCCGTTACTACTTGCAAGCAATAATCAGGCATTTGCAGCAGAACAAGCTGCAGAAGAAAATATCGAGAAAATCGCTGTTGTTGGTAGTCGTGTAGCAGGGCGCTCAGTTGAGGATTTACCGGTACCCGTTGATATTTTAAGTGCGGAGGCACTTGAAAATACAGGACAAACAGAAGTGGGCCGTATGCTTCAAGCTATCGCCCCTTCTTTTAACTTTTCCAGCTCGTCTATCAGTGATGGTACTGATGCGCTGCGTCCGGCAACACTACGTGGTTTAGGGCCCGACCAAACCTTAGTGCTTATCAATGGTAAGCGTCGTCACCAAGCGAGTATCATCCACATTAATACGTCAGTAGGTCGTGGTACGGCCGGTACTGACATGAATGCTATTCCTGCGGCATCAATTAAGCGCATTGAAGTTTTACGTGATGGTGCGGCCGCACAATATGGTTCAGATGCGATTGCCGGTGTTATCAATATCGTGTTAAAAGATGCTGAAGAAGGCGGTAAAGCAGCCATTAATTATGGCGAATACTCAGAGGGTGATGGCGAAACCGTTAATATTGATTTTAACAAAGGTTTTGCCCTAGGTGATGATGGTTATTTAAATACCACAATTAACTACCGTGATCGCGCCCCAACGAACCGTGCTGGCCTTCATGGCTCATGTCAATTTTATGGTTGTACGGAGCTTGATGACGGCACTTTACTTGCTGCTGACCCACGCGAACTCACAGCACCGCGTGACACATTTAGAATTGGTGATGCTGATTCTCAGCAATTTGCGCTAACCGTTAATACTGGTTATGAACTTGCTGGTGGTGAGCTGTATGGTTTTATCACTTATTCAAACCGTGAAAATGAATCAGCGGCATTTTTCCGCCACAACGCCAATGCGACTGGTAACCCTGTATTGCAAGACGGTGATGCAACAATTCCAATGGGTTTCTTGCCGAAAATTAATACTGTTATTGATGACGTGTCTTATAACGTAGGTTTTAAAAAGTCGTTCGATAATGACTCAAGCATTGACTTATCTTATACCTATGGTGAAAACAGCATCGATTACACCACAAGTGACACAATTAATGGTTCGTACGCAAACTTACTTCGTTATGAGCAAGGTTTATCAGCAGATGAAATTCGTGCCACCATCCCGCGTTCAGCGTTTGCATATGGCCTAGAATTATCTCTACAAACACTTAATCTCGATTACACAAAAGATTACGATAATTTTTCATTAGCATTGGGTGCTGAAATCCGCACAGATGAATTCCGCATCTTAGAGGGCAGTGAATATGCTTATCGTGATTACGACACCGTTGATGGTGTAAGCATTTATTCAGGCCTCAGCGGCGGTGTAGGTAGTGAAGATGCAGCCAGTGGTACACAAGGCTTTGGTGGTTCTGATCCTGCGTCATCTGTGGATGAATCACGTGATGTGATCTCATTTTATGCGGATGCTGAAACTTACGTGATTGATGATGTTATTATCTCAGGCGCGCTTCGTTACGATAACTACAAAGGCTTTGGCGACACTGTTAACTTTAAGCTAGCGGCTAATTGGTCGATTACTGAAGACGTCTCTTTACGCGGTGCATTGAGTACAGGTTTTAGAGCACCGTCTATGCAACAGCTTTACTTTAATAACATAAGTACACAGTTTGTTGTTGGCGATGATGGCAGCTTAGTGGCTGAACAAGTGGGTACTTTTAGAAACGACAGTACACTCGCGCAATCTATTGGTATTCCTAAGTTAAAAGAAGAAAAATCGCAAAACCGTAGTTTAGGTATTGTGTATAACGTGACTGACAATATCAACGTAACCATTGACTACTATTCGATTGATATTGATGACCGTATCGTTATTTCTAACCGTTTAGGCAAAGGTTTATCAGACACACTTGATGCTGCACTTGTCAGCTCTGGTGCAGGGGCTGGTCAGTTTTTCTTAAATGGTGCGGACACAGAAACAGAAGGTGTTGATTTAGTTGCTACATGGAACACTGAAGGCCTTGGCGGTACGCTCGATTTCACTTTTGCTGCTAACTTCACCAAAACAGATGTGGTTGATTTATTTACGCCATCAGGCAGTGGTCTTGAAACGATTCCTGTTGAAGATGTGTTTTCTGCTCAAGAAACGTCAATCATCGAAGAGTGGCAGCCAGAAGATCGCATTAACTTAAGTGCACTTTACCGACTTGAAGACTGGACAGTAAACTTATCACTGAATCGCTATGGTGAGTACACTGTGGAAGACGGTGGACGTCAAACATACGGTGCTGAAATCTTAACGGATGTGAAAGTGAGTTACTTCTTTGATGAAAACTTATCGTTTAACATTGGTGCTAATAACCTATTTGATGTTTATCCAGATAAGAACACCATTGGTAATTCGCGCTCGGGTACGATAGTTGATGCAAACGGCAACACAATAGTGTCAAGCCCTGGTGTATTCACTTACTCTCGTCGCTCAGCACCATTTGGTTTTAACGGTGCATACTACTACGTAGGTGCAGAGTACAAGTTCTAAACTCTCTTTAGATTCCTTTATTATTATAAACTTGCAAAGGGCCGTTAGGCCCTTTTTTAGTTATAAAGACGTGCCTATAGAGATTGGTACATCTTGATATTGTTTTATTTTATCAAGCAAGGTGACCAAGGTTTTGTGACTACTTTGCTCACTTGCTGTTACTTGCACATTTGTCATTTCAAATTGTGCGGAAAATAACGCGAGGTTAGCGATTATCTGCTCTGGTGTTATAAGCCGGTTTGCAAAGTAAATACTATCATTTTCAGTGATAGTAAATTGCGCTTGTTTTTTCGGGTTATCAAGAGTTGGTTTTGCCAAAGGGCGATTAACTTCAATAGCGCGCTCTTTAACAAACGAGGTTGTTACGATAAAAAATATAAGCAAGATAAACACAATATCGAGCATGGGGGTCATATCTACATCAGCGTTTGCAGTGGTTTTTTTATGTTGTTTCACCATAATTAGGTCCTTGTTGTTTTTGGCCAAGACACAAAATTTATGATTAATTGCACTAGCCACAGTCGTGTTATGAACACGGATTATTTTTAAATTGCTGGGCGCCACAGCAGTTTTCGGATCCTAAATTTAAAGTTAGCAGCTTTTAAAAATACGGTAGTTAAATAATTATTCTAAGTTTATTAAATGTTTGTAGCGTTTTTGTTGGTGGAGTTTTTTTTATTCACTTTAATGAAATCATAATAAGCTTTGTTAGGTCATCTCGATGTAACTAAGTTAAAAGGATGGATAAATGCTAAAAATTAAGTCTTTGGTTTGTGCTGTATGTCTTGTTTTACCCACAGCAAGTTTTGCTGAGCAATCAGTAAATGGGCAAGATTTCATAAATTTATTTGAGAAGCTCTCGGGTAAGCAGCCCGGTATCAGAAAAGGTCACGCCAAAGGTGTGTGCGCTGTCGGCACATTTACACCTAATCAAGCCGCAAAACAGTATTCAATCAGCCCTTTATTTGATGCGCCGTCTAAAGCCAATATCCGTTTTTCTATGGGCGGTGGAAACCCTCACGCTGATGAAACATCACGTTCACCACGTGGTATGGGGGGGCAGTTTGTGTTAGAAAATGGCGATGTGCACAATATTGCAGGGCTTACCACGCCTGTTTTTGCAGGTAACAGCCCTGAAGCATTTTTTGGTTTGCTAAGCACTTTATTACCTGACGAAAAAACGGGTCAAATCGATTTTGCAAAAGTGAAAGCATACAGGCAACAACACCCGAGTACCTTAGGTCAGTTTAATTGGCTACAAAGCCATAATCCGCCTGCATCGTATGTGTCTTCGCGTTATTTTGGTGTGCATACCTTTTACATGGTTGATGAAAAGGGTGCTAAGCATGCCTTTAGATGGACTATGGTGCCAGAAGAGCCAGAACAAGTGCTAACAGAAGAGCAAATGAAAACATTACCCAAGTCATTTCTGGCAAAGCGACTTGAAGAGGATTTAGCGAAAGGCAAAGTTCATTATCGTTTTCAAGCAGAGTTAGCTGAGCCGGGTGATGCATTAACGGATCCTTCAGTTCGTTGGCCCGCTGATCGCACAACAATTAATTTAGGAAAGCTTACGATAGAATCTACGGGCGAATCAGGTTGCGACCTCACAAATTATGACCCAAACCTATTGTCTAAAGGCTTTATGCCAAGTGATGACAAAGTACTTAAGCTACGCTCAACAGCCTATGCTATTTCATTTGCTAAGCGTTTAACGGGGCAATAAATAAAACTAAATCGTTTGGAGTTAACACATTAAAGTAAATACATTTTAATTCTATCTGTCAGGTTTGATTAAAAGGAATTAATCAAACCTGACAGGCGTATATGAGCGAGAAGCAGGCTGTCGGATAAACTCGTTTTTGGACATTCATGAGTTAGAGCTGAAGGATGGCTCTGTGCCAAAAGCGGACGGTGGTAACGCTTTGCTAATGGGTTGCCGCAGCGCAGCTTAGGCAATCCCGTGGGGGCCACGCTTTTTGTGGCCGGAACGAAATTAAGCAATTTGTTATACGCCATTAACTAAACCTAATAATGCACTGATAGAGCTTAAAAGGAGAATCTTGTTGTCATGTGGTACGTTATGACCAGTTTGATTAGTAACCATATGGATAGAATTTGCATTATTACGGATCAGTGACTGGTGCAAATCCCTCCAGATCTTTTTACCTTCAGCACTATGCCCTATCCACCAATCACTTTCATTTAATTTTGATGAGGTAACTATTACCACAGGAATTCTGTTGGCAATATCGTCGTCAGCAATCATTTTCTGAAGATAAATCCCTTGCAGAAGATTCCATTCAGGCTGGTTATTATTCATGCCGTTTAATTTAGTTGTATCGCGTTTCGACCAAGCTGCGTCGATTTTATTTAATTCACTATCAAATAGCTCGTGGCTTGGATCGAGCAAGATTAACCCTGTTACCTGCTCGGGATAAGTGGCAGCAAAAGTTCTTACATGCAAGCCACCAAAGGAGTGACCAATTAAAATCAGATTTTCTTTGGCGTTAATCGCTGTAAGCAGTTTTTCAAGTCGTTGATTTGAAGCCGCTAAACTAACGTCTTTGGCAGCCTGTGATTCACCATTTCCAGCACGAGAATATATCACTGTTCTGATGTGTAATTTTGAAAGGTCAGCTAATAATGGTTGCCAGTAAGCTAAACCCATTCCGATACCTGATTCAATCACCAACGTTTTGTTTCCAGCGCCAATATCGATATATTCCATTTGAATACCATCAATAACTAAGACTCTTGGTTCATGAGGTTGCGCAATGGCTGGATTGGCAATTAATAAAAATAACACTAATGTGAATCGAAGAATCAAGCGCAACTCCTGTGCGTATAACGCCCAATTAACGGGCAAAAAATTCTTTGCTAAAATGTTGAGGGACGAAACAGCAAACTGTTTTTTGTCCCTGTTTAATTTCTTGTTATATGCGGGCTAAATGTGCAAAAACATTAAATTCAATAGAACCAGTTGTACTAATAATTGGATTATAATATTCAACGAGTATAGTAATCATATAAGGATCAATATTATCTAAGATATTATTATTTCCTGACTTCAGTACTTGATAAAGTTTTACGTTATCAAAGCCTAAACCATCTACAATCTCTTTTTCTGTCGCAAGAGGAAATGAGTATGTGTCCCCATGATTAAGAACTAAATTCATACTTTCATTAAAAGGTGAAAATCTATTGGATAAAATTTCTTTCCCTTTATAAATAAGAGAAATATTTGTGATAGTAATACTTAATTGATCAACTGAAAATTTAGCATTTATATAATCAGCTTCATTAAGCCATCCACCTTTATATATGTCGTCTAATTTAATAGATACTTTATTTTGTTTTTGTAACTTTTGAAATTCAATATTTTTAATCTGATGGTCTAGTTCTTTTTTAGCTAGATCCACTCCCATGTAATTCGATAAGTTTTCTTCATACAGACTTTGATATTTATCTTTTGATATATCTCCTGACCTATATGCATGACAAAGATTAAAAGCTATTTCCTTATATTTATCTAAAGGAATATTTTCCTCTCTAAGACGGACTACATCACTAGATGCACCAACTGAAATTTTAATCTCTTCTTCCTTGTATTTTCCCTCAATATTTCCATTCGTGCTTTTAGCATAGAATTCAGGTGGTGGAGAGATACAACTACTTTCTTCTTTGTCTAAGACAGTTAATTGAGGTTCTAAAGAATTAGTGCAACCGCCAATAAGTATTAATATTAAAAACCAAAAACTCTTCATTCTGTTCATATATCCTTTATCTAAATTAACTAATAGCTACACAGTAACATGAGCATATAACGCCTCAAACACCGGCATGGTGAAGTTGGCGGCTTTTTTGGAACAAAAAAGGTGACAGCTTTACCATGTCCGCGTGCTTTGACTTGTTAACTGCCGAACTCCTTAACCCATTCTTGATGCTGCTCAATAAAGTTTTGCCAATAGTATTTTTCACCAGATATTTCCAGTAATTTTCTCTCAATGACAGCAAGCTCCTTAGAGTCAGTTATAGTATTTTCATCTGGGTCTATCCGCGTGAAATCCTGTTTACTGATGCCATTTAGATAGGAAAGAACTTCAAGGAAAGAAGACAACGAGGTAGATACTAACTCCGCGCTCCACTCACCCATACCATGCATTGCCGTATAAACAGGCAACAATGGTTCGCTTGTATCTACGAAGAAGGGATCTCCGACTTCGGTATCGGTTCCGATAACAACCCAGCTCTTCTGCCAATCACCTTCGTTTGGCCCACTTAGATCACTGCCATCTGGATGCACACTGTAACCTAGCTGAAGGTCATTGATGTTAGCTTCATCCGCGATGCTAAACCCACTGGAGCCAAAGAATACCTCCTTTAGGTTTTTAGATTTTATTGCTTCTATAATTTCGTGCACCGAAATCTCCTAAAGCAGTTAACAATTTTATAGTGCGCACATCGCGCATCTTCCTGCCGATGTTACGCGCATGTATTAATAAATCTATTTTTAACAAATAACGTAATGCAATGCCAACTATAATATTTTTATTGACACTAAAGGTATTCAGAAAAAGAAAATACGCTCATCGCTCATTTTCTTGAATATAGGAGTACAACAACTGGACTGTATATTTATACAGTTATTTTTGTTGGTGATGACATGAAAACGCGCTCTCCATTTTTAAATTATATCGCTGATTATATGTTGGTACGTCAGTACTCATTACGTACCGTGGATACATACCTAAAATGGATTGCATCTTATATCCATTTTCATGATAAGCGCCACCCTGCCTCAATGGGAGACAACGAAGTCGAATACTACCTAGAGCATTTAGCATCAAAACAAAACGTTGCACCACGAACGCAAGCCACAGCACTCAATTCATTGTCGTTTCTATACAAGCACATAGTAAAAAATGAGCTGTCGTTAAATTTAAATTTTGCCCGCAGTAAAAAACAAGCAAAACTACCTGTAGTTATGACACCAGAAGAAGTTAAGCTGCTTATGACTCATTTAAATAAGCGTTATTACCTTATTGCAGGCCTTATGTACGGAAGTGGTTTAAGAGTAATGGAAGCAGTACAATTAAGAGTGAAAGATATTGATTTTGATTATAAATGTATTCAAATATGGAATGGCAAAGGTAATAAACACCGTATAGTAACGCTAGCCACCGAGCTAATACCTATGCTGAGAAATCAAATTCTGCACGTTGATGACTACCTAAAACTTGATTTAAATAATCCAGAATATGCTGGCGTATGGATGCCTTATGCTTTAACAAAAAAATATCCTTCGGCTGCTAAGTCGCTTGCATGGCAGTATTTATTTCCCTCTCATATATTAAGTAAAGATCCCCAAAGTGGCGCCGATATTCGCACCGTTCAAGCACAATTGGGCCATTCTGATGTCAAAACCACACAGATTTACACCCATGTTTTACAACAAGGAGCAAACGGTGTTGTAAGCCCATTAAGCAAAATTTTTAGCTAATATTATGAGGCGAAAAAATGAGTTAGCGGAACATTCGTTTTGTAGAATAGAGCCAATAGCATTAAACGACTTGGACCATCTCTTGATTGCTCAAAACAATCATTGAAGAATTTACCCTAACTTGTTTCGGGGCATAAACGAGTCATGCTAAATGGTCCGTTATTGGAACTTAGTTGAATTTCGGGAAATAGTGAACTAGAGATGGTGAATTAGTTCTTAGTTGTCTTTCAGATGATACCCAAATCTAATCGTTAAAATTTCAGATAAAATACAAACCAATATCTAAATAGATAAAAGCCCAGGTGAGCTGGGCTTTGATTAGTTAGCAAGTTAGTGTTTTTTAAGCTTACTCATTTCAGCGTGACAGCTTTGAATAGTTAGCAGTGTTTTTGATAACGCTGCTTCACAGTCGTGTGGCTGAGGCTTGTCGAGTGCGTGCTTTATTTCAGCAAGTGTTTTGTCTTCAACTTCTTCAAGCTCATCAACGTAGGTTTTATCTTTATCAGCGCCAAGTTTAGTAATTAACGCGGTATAGGCTTTACGTGCTTCTACAGCAAATGCAGAGCCATTTTCGCGTTCACCGGTTTCATTGATGGCGTAAGGTTGTAAGCGCTCTATGCTTACTTTACGAGCATCTATCATGCGTTGAAATAGTGCAATTATGGCTGGATCTTCAACCTTTTCCTGTGCTTTTTCATAAAAATCGATACCACTGTTCATAACTTGAATGATATCTGCAATATGATGAACGTCATGTCCTTGATGTGTTTGCATAATGACCTCTTTAAAATTTAAATTTAATAACTTAAAAACAATGCACATAAATTAGAGCAAGACACGTTCCATAGTCGTTAATTATTTATAAGCCTTTTATTTTCAAAGGCTTGCAAAATTATAAAGAGATAAGAAAGGGGCTGATGTGTCCTCGAGAGAGCAAACATCAGCAATAATTACAAATTAATAGGTAAAATGTTACTTAAGCTCATCTGCTACTTCAGCCACTTTTTGACGTAACCATATATGACTGGCATCACGGTGTAATAAAGGGCTCCAGATCATATCGAGCTCAAATGGAGGAATAGGGAAGGGTGGCTCAAGAATCGTTAAACCAGGGTCATCTAGGTATATATTGGCAGCTTTTGAAGGCAGAGTTGCAACCAGGTTTTGTTCTTTTGCTAAGTGAATGGCTACATGATAATTACGTGTGAAGGTTGCAATATTCCGGTGCTTACCAAAATGAGCAAGTGCTTCATCTACCCAGCCAAGCTTTTGTACATCTTTAGGATCCATACCCACGCCAACACCAAATCCTGTTTTACTTACCCAGATATGGCGGGCTTTTAAATAGCTATCAAGGCTAAAGTCTTCAATAATAGGATTATCGGCTTTTACTAAGCAACAAAAGCTATCTTTCCAAATCTGCTTATAATGAAATGATTGTGGTAAGTTTTCAAAGCGATTTATAGCCATATCAACTTTACCGTTTTCAACATCATGAAAGGTCACATCGCTTGGTGTTAAGATATCTAATGTTGTATCCGGTGCTTCTTCGTGTAATTTACTCAGTAAGCGTGGTGCGAGGGTGCTTGCAGCGTAGTCACTGGCCATGATACGAAAGACTCGCTTACTTTGCGATGCTTCAAATTCGCGGTTAGGGGCAAGCGTTTCTTCTAACGTCATTAAAATGCCGCGGATCACAGGTTGCAGTTCTTTAGCACGTTCAGTTGGAACCATACCTTCACTGGTGCGAACTAAGATAGGATCGTTAAATAAATTGCGAAGACGCTTGAGGCCGTTACTCATTGCTGGCTGAGTTATACTCAGCTGGTTGGCTGCTTTTGTTACATTACACTCCCTAAGCAGCGTATCGAGGTAAACAAGTAAGTTTAAATCTATTTTACTTATATTCATTGCATGTCCTTAGTGTTTACCAATAATGGATAAACCGTTGTCCGGCAGGGTACGGGTAAATATGACTCACCTTGCCTTGTTTTATATTCTTTTGCGCTTGTTGCCAAAACTCTGGGTCTTCAAGCTCTGGATGAGTACTCAGCAAGTATTGCTTATATACAGGGTTTGCCGTGACAAAGGTGCATAATTGTTCAGGGAAAACATCTTGTGGCGCAACTGAGTAGCTTTGCTCATTCGTTAGATAATCATCATATGATTTTGCTTTTGGCAATGCTCTAAAGTTCATATCAGTTAAATACTGAACTTCATCGTAATCGTAAAAAATAACGCGATTGTGTTTACTCACCCCAAAGTTTTTTAAGAGCATGTCACCTGGAAAAATGTTGACGGCAATCATTTCTTTTAGAGCTTGGCCGTACTCTTCAATGGCTTCAAACGCTTGTTGCTCAGTGGCATTCTCAAGGTACATATTAAGGGGCGTCATTCGCCTTTCAATATATAAATGTTTGATAATCAGCCACTCGCCCTCAATAATCATCGAAGAGCCAATTGTTTTATGTAACTCTTCAAGTAATTTACTATCAAAGCGAGCAAGAGGAAATACGACGTTCGAATACTCTATTGTATCTGCCATTCGACCAACGCGGTCATGGCTTTTAACGAGTTGGTAGCGTTTCAATACGGTATCACGGCCAAACGGTTTGCTTTCGCCAAAGGTGTCTTTAATCACTTTGAATACGTAACCAAACGAGGGGAGGGTGAATACCATCATCACCATCCCCGGTGTACCTGGGGCTATAACGAGGTTGTCTTTAGAATGGTTTAAGTGACTTAAAAATTCACGATAGAATTCTGTCTTGCCTTGTTTGTGAAAGCCAATAGCATTGTATAGCTCCGCTAAGGTCTTATTTGGCATAAGTTGGTTTAGAAAGCGAACGAGTGCCGATGGCGCATGGGTTTCAACCATGAAATAAGCACGTGCGAAGCCAAAAATAACTCGCATTTGTGATGACTTGGTCAGTAGCGCATCTAGATACAAGCCTTTGTCTTCATGGTGTAAAACAGCAATAATGAAAGGCTGCACACCACTTTGTGACACCACACGACCAACAATGTAGGCAGCTTTATTACGGTAAAAAGGTGCTTGCAGGATATCAAAACGCATTTGCCACGCTTGATGATGTGTATCGGGTGCTTGTTTATAAAAGGCCTTTACCAATAGGCGGATGTCGCGTTCTAAATCCACAAATGGCGCTTTAAAATCAAATTGGGTGATGATTTTGCGAATAGTCGGTCTTAAGCCATCAACAACAGGAAAATAGCTTCTATACTCAGCCTCAACAGGAAGCGCAGGTGCATCAGCGAGTGTTGCTTCGACGAAAATAAAATCATTGTTAAAGTAGCGACGATGAAATAGTCGACAAAAAACGGAGTTATAAAATGTTTCGGCAAGCTCTGCTTGTGGGTGGAAACTTAAAAAATGTTGATAGATTTGCTTGGTTTCTAACCAGCATGTTTGATCAAGCTCGATGATTTGCTGCTCGTTTAACGATTTTAGTTTTGTAATTGTTTCGTTTACCCGATCATCGTAATGGCTGATCCTGAGTTTGCTAATTTCATTAATCTTTTGCCAATTTTGCTGAGCAAAGGCATAGGGGGCTTTAGCTGTTATTGCTTGAAAAAGTTTATAGTGATTGCGAAAGCCAGATAAAATTAGCTCTGCAATATGTTGTGGTTGCATATAAACCCCTTCTTAAAAACTCAATACACTTACATTAGAGCTTTAACTCTAATGTGTTAAGAATATGTTATTTAATCATGAAACCCAATAGTTAAACATAACTAATTATATCGCTTTAACTTTTTTTCTAATCCAGCGAGTTTTTTAGTTAGCACGTCAACATCTTGTTTGTATTGCTTATTAATTGATTTTAGCTGTTGCTTGATGTCTTTTTCGATTCGCTTTTTGTCTTGATCAGATAATATTCTGTTAAGACGTTGCTCTTGCTGAAATTGGGCGCGATCACGCTCACGGTCTAAAATGGCAAGCTTGTGTTTATTACTGCGTATTTCAGCCTCAAGGTTACGAACAATTTGCTGGCGCTCTAATTCGTTTAACTGCTTAACAAAGTCTTTCGGTGCTTCAATATTAGGGTCAGTTACATTGATGGTGTGTTTAGTTGCGCGGCTACCGCAAGGTTGTTGGCTAAAAATAGTGCCTTTATCTGTTGTACACTTATAGTATTGGGCTGCAAACTGTTTTGTAGGGTAGATAAAAAACAGAAAACTAAATAAAAAAAGGATTACGGCTTTCATGACATCCATGTCCTCTAAATTAATAGTGTTGAGTAACTATAATTAAGCCGTCATTTTTAGCATATTAAGGGGTAAAGCGTTTTAGTTTTTTTATGCTCTGTACTAAAAATGGAATGTCGAGTCCTTGCTCAATAGCAAAACCCTGTGCGGCCGATATATTTTTAAAGTTGCCATCTGAATCTATTAGTGTGATCCGATCCTTTTTAAATGCAATAAAGACATTTTGAGAATAGTTTACACCTGTGTCGTCATGGCGTTTATACAAGTTACTACCCAGCATTGTTTGTTTAGCTAAGCTTTGGCAGCCAAGATATTGCCCAATACTTGTTGCGATAATATCACTTGGCTGAATAAGTCCGTCAGTTTGGACAACTTTTTTATCTGAGCTATAAAGTCTTGAGGTTGTTACTATACCGTTGTTTTGCTGTGCTAGGCTAAATGCAAAAATGGTGGTTGCATCTTCACGAACGTTGGTTGTGTTCGACGCATTAATAAGTCTAACGGCGGCATCTGACTGAGTAATATTCACATAATCAAATTGATTAAAGCCTTCTACATGCAATGAACGTTTTTCATTAACCCATAGCGGCAATTGCTGATTAGTAATAATAGGGGCTTTATAAAAAGCAGGTAAGCCGTATAACAAACTAAATAGTGTGTCTTCTGTTTCAATAGGTTGAAGAAATAAGTCCGTTTTGCGTAAAGTCGGCTCACCGGCTACAAACTGCTCTAATGCTTGATTATCTGAAAAGACTAAAATATCTACTTTAGCGGCAGTTTCTACACTACATTGTTCAATAGGCGAAGGTGGTAAATAGCCAACGTTATGAGGGTCGAGCCTTACATCGTGCGCTTCTTTATAGCTTTCTATATCGAGTAAGTCGTTTTTAGCTAATAAGCTTTTGGCTGTTGTTGGGTATGACAGCGGGAGTACATTATCTTGTTTGGTAATATCAAACTTTAAGTTAGCATCAGCCCAGATATGAATACTATGGCTGAGTGCAAAACACACTAAAATAGTGCTAGTTGCATAACGTGCGAATTTGTATTGCTTTAAACGAGCAAGATGATGCCAAGTATAATTACTCACAAGTAACTGAAACGCGAGAATAAGCAGCACAATACCGCCTGCAAGTAAGGTTGTAAGTGCAGGAGAGCTGGTTAAACGATGCCATAACAATGAGACAATTTCAGGTAATGCAGACGAGTTTAAGTGATACCCTAAATTAAAATAGACATAGGCATCAAGCGTTAAAAGTGATGCCCCAACGGTGGCTATCAGAGCGGCCATACCGCGTATGTGTCGCGGGTATGGAAAGACTAAACTTAATGGAAATATCGTTAAAACAAAGGCAATAAAAGTAATAAAGCTTGTATGACTTAACCAGGTTACCAACATATACACAACCCCCATAAAGGTGGTCGGTGCGGTGTCTGCAAATAAATAACTCAGACTAATAAATAACACTAAGCCGATATTTGCGAAGGTAAACCAGTGCCCCCAGCTTAAAAGCTGACTTACTTTTGATGAGAATTGACTTTGTTGCGATAAATTCATAAATATTATTTAACCGACTGTGCTAATGCTTTTGCAAAGTTGTCGGCAACAGCTTGTCTTTTCTCTGACGGGACATGCTCTTTTAAAATATGCGTGATAGAATTTCCTAAACACATAAGACTTAAATCAACAGGCGCTTTATGCTCTGTCAGTACATCAATCAGCTGATCAACGATTTGTTCTACTTGGTCATTGGAATATTTTGATATGATAGGCATCAGTTGGTTCGATAAAAAGAGTTATATTCCCGTATTTTAACACCAGAGGCGTGAAAAACAAAGATGACAATAGATGTTAAAAAATTAGTCGTTCATTATGTAGACAAAAAGGACGACGATACAGAAATTCATTTACGCAATGATGAGATGGTTGTTAACGACAAAGTTGCTGTATTTATTGAACAGTTACACCATGCATACAATGGAAAACCGGGGAAAGGTTATTGCGCGTTTAGCGGCGATAAAAACAGTGTGGTTGCATCAGCGATGCAAAGCTACCGCAATGATGAGCTCGGCTTTTGGCATATGACCGAGCAAGCAACTAACGTATTAAAAGAAGAGCTCAATAAGTATGCCTTTAATGAAACAGGTTATTTAGTTTTTTGTCATTATCAGTATGTGGCAAGTGACTTTCTGTTGATTGCTATGATCAACATCAAAGAGCATTACTCAATTACGTCTGAGCTTGATTTAGCATCGTCGCGTCACTTAGATATTTCTCGTATGCAATTGGCTGCACGTGTTGACTTAACCGCATGGGATACGCAACCAGAGGATAATCGTTACATTTCTTTCATTAAAGGTCGTGCGGGTCGCAAAGTCGCAGATTTCTTTTTAGACTTTTTAGGCTGTGAAGAGGGAATTGATCCTAAGCAACAAAGTCAAGTGATGCTAAATGCCGTAGAAGATTATTTATCAGAACAGCAATACGATAAGTCAGAAAAAGACGAGCTACGCAAACAAGTTTTTGATTATTGTAATGACTGCGTAACGACAGGGGAAGATGCCAATGTTAAAGAGCTGTCGGCTACATTATCAAAAAGTGACGATAGTCCATTTGAGAGCTTTTGCCAGGAGCAGAGCTACGACTTAGAAGAGTCGTTCCCTGTAGATAAAAAGACCGTGACTAGCATGGTGAAATTTTCAGGTATGGGTGGTGGCGTCAGTGTCAGCTTTGAGCGTAAACATTTAGGTGAACGTGTAACGTACAACGAAGCAACTGATACGCTAGTGATAAAAGGCATTCCGCCTAATCTGAAAGACCAGTTGCAGCGCTTTATGGAGCAAGAAAAGGGATGAGCGAGCTTTAAGTTATTAGCTTAAAAGCGAGCTAAGAATGGCGGGTTTGAGCGCTTTATCGATCTTGCACATTTAAGAAGCTGAAACTACAAGCTTTATTTAATGCACTAGCACAGCTATTCAGTGGTGTGAGCTTATGGTTGGCGTGGACGAATTTACTACCATGCCAACGAACCGTTTGAATAATTATTAAAGGGATACTATGACTTATAAGGCAATAAATTTTAAAGATAAATTTTCTAAATTTAGTGATCATTGGTCGCCACGTGTCATAGCTGAAATGAACGACTATCAGTTTAAACTCGTAAAAGTTGAAGGAGAGTTTGTTTGGCATGATCACCCTGATACTGACGAAGTATTTATTGTCATTGAAGGTGAGTTAGACATTGAGTTCAGAGATGGTTCGGTAAGCCTAACATCGGGAGAACTGTTTGTCATTCCAAAGGGTGTTGAGCATAAACCTAGAGCTATAACGGAATGCAAAATAATGCTTGTTGAGCCGAAAGGCGTTGTAAATACCGGTGATACAGGTGGTGAACTAACGGCTGTTAATGATATTTGGGTGTAGTTAACAAACTTGTTGATGTCAGATTCAAATGAGCAATAATTGGACCTCCCGATAGGTAGTATTGTATTTGATTATTAGACATTTTTTATTTACATACTTTATCAAAAACAGTCACTATGGATACTAAACTACAAGGAGCTAACATCACATTACGTTAGCATGAAGTAAGTACCGTGGCGATACTAACTCATTTTATTAAGAGAACCAGCTAATGGTAGTAACTGCATTTTTAGTTAACTCGTTTACTGCACAGGAGAGCGGTGGGAATCCTGCTGGTGTTGTTCTAAATGCCGATGCGCTTTCTGATAATAAGAAATTAGCAATAGCTCAGGAAATCGGCTTTTCAGAAACGGCGTTTGTTTCACGCGATCCTGAAGCTGATTTTGCGGTATCATTTTTTACCACCACTACTGAAGTCGATTTTTGTGGTCATGCAACACTCGCTGTGTTTTCAACTTTGTTTCGACATGGCCTTGTTAAAGCAGGCAGCTATACACAGAGAACCAAAGCAGGTTTACTTGGCGTTAGCATTGATGAAAGTGGCCTAGTTACCATGGAGCAAGCCTTACCGCAGTTTTTAGGCACGTTCAGATACGATGAAATAGCAAAACTAATCGGGCTTGATGTTAGTGTATTATCATCAACCAAGATGCCTATTGAGGTTATATCAACAGGCCTGGCAGATATAATTGTGCCTGTACCTTATGGAACACTCGATAAGATAAGTTGCGATGATTCTTTAATTGCTGATTTTAGTAAAATACATAATGTGGTAGGCATTCACGCCTTTGAGCTTGAAAACACGCAAAGCACTATAACCGCAAGTTGCCGCAATTTTGCGCCTTTATTTGGTATTTCGGAGGAATCTGCAACAGGTAGTGCGAGTGGGGCGCTTGCCTGTTATTTAACAAAGCATGTTTTTAGAAATTCGAATAATCACTTTGTATTTGAGCAAGGGCGAGCAATGGGCTGTTCTTCATTAATTACTGCGTCAGTTGAATCTAATAATAGGCAAATTAAGAAGGTTATTGTTGGTGGTACAGCTAATGAAATAGGCACAAGGCGTATATCTGTGAGCTAATTCTTTCACAAGGCCTTCAATTTAACACAGTATTTGTATTGCCTTTATGTTTCTTCGTTAATTTACTACTGCTCTGTGGTCAGCGTTATCAACTAACTTAGTTTTTAAATCCCATCTTAAAAGACCATTGTAACTTTTCCTAACATACAGTAGGTTTATGTACCTTATTTAGGTTTTGTGTGTGTTCGACTCTAGGGTTAACTTTACAACTAAAGGTGAAAACAATGATAAAAGTAAGTGTTATGTATCCTAATAGTGACAAGGCATTCTTTGACATAAATTATTATGTAAATACTCATTTTCCACTCGTCTCAGGATTATTGGGGGATGCGCTGATTGGAGTCAGTGTTGATTCTGGTTTATCGGGCGGGACTATTAATGAAAAACCTGCCTTTATCGCGATTGGACATTTGATGTTTGATTCTTTAAAAGCATTTGAGGATTCGTTTAGCCCTCATGCAGAGGAGATCCTTGCAGATTTACCGAATTTTACAAACGTACAACCACAAGTTCAGATCAATAAGGTTGAAATTTAAGTTAGACCGTTACTACGCTTATTAAGTGCGTTGATATTTATGTAACTCAGTAAAAATAAAAAAGCCGCGTTATGTTGATAACGCGGCTTCATTTGTTTGCTGAGCTTAATTAGTCTACTAGCATTGTTTTCGCCATTTCAGCACTCGCTTTTCCTGCAGGCTTGATTGAACCAGCACGCAGGCCACTGTCTGGAATAGTAACACGTTTATCATGTGCCATTGCCGCTGGAGTAGGCTCTGGCTCACTATCTGCAACTGGTGCAGGTTTAGCCATTACAGCGCTTGCTGAACCTTTCACTAAAATTGTTTTCTCATTTTTAGCAGGCTGTTCAGCTTGTGCTGACTCTTCCGTTTTTACTGGTTCTTCAGCTTTCACTGGTTCTTCAGCTTGTACTGGCTCTTCAGCTTGTACTGGTTCTTCAGCTTGTACTGGTTCTGCAGCTTGAACTGGTTCTTCAGCTTGTACTGGTTCTTCAGCTTGTACTGGCTCTTCAGCTTGTACTGGCTCTTCAGCTTGTACTGGCTCTTCAGCTTTTACTGGTTCTTCAGTTTTCACTGGCTCTTCAGCTTGTACTGGCTCTTCAGCTTTTACTGGTTCTTCAGTTTTCACTGGTTCTTCAGCTTTTACTGGCTCTTCAGCTTTCACTGGTTCTTCAGTTTTAACTGGTTCTTCAGTTTTCGCTGGCTTTTCAGCTTTCACTGACTCTTCAGCTTTCACTGGCTCTTCAGCTTTTACTGGTTCTTCAGTTTGAGCTTGCTTTGCCTTTAGTTCAGCTTCGTATTCAGCAGCAGCTTGATCTGCAACTGGGATGAATGCTGGTGCATCAGTTTTCTCATCACTCGATTTTTCATCGTGCTCTGGGCGACGACGACGTTGACCAGCGGCACGAAGGTGACGCGGCGAACGACGAGAGCGAGTACGTGGTTGGGCTTGCTCTTCTTCAGTTGATGTTTCAACCACTGATTCAGCTTGCTCAGCTTGTTTAGGCTCAGTGTCAGCTTTTACAGGTTCTGTAGGTGCTTGCTTTTCAGCAACAGGTTGTTCTGCCTGTTCAGTCTCAACAGCTACAGCTTCTTTTACAGGCTTAGCTGGTTTCTCAGCTTTAGCTGCTTGCTCAACTGTTTCAGTCGTAGTGTGTACTGTATTTGCTTCATCTGCGCTTTCGTCTGTTACGCGAACTTTTTTGCGTAAGTTACGACGTTGACGACGAACCTTAGGCTTTGTCTCTTTTGGTTGCTCAGATGGCTTTTCTTGGGCAGTGTCTTTTGTCGTTTGTTCTACATCGTCATTACGTTTTTCATTACGTTTTCTGTTGTTAGAATTACGACGACGCTTGTTGCGATTCTCGTTGCCTTCTTTTTGCTCAGGCTTATTCGAAGTGTTTGTGCTTTCTTCTTTAGCTTGCGCATCATCAGGACGTTTATTACGAGAATTGCGACGACGTTGATTGTTACTACGACGACGGTTGTCGTTGTTGCGACGATTATTGCTACGTCTTTGCGCTGCTTTTTTCTCTTCTTGCTCTTTTTCTGCTTCATCTTCGGCATTGCTGAATAACGACTTGAAGAACTTACCAATCGCAGCAAATAAACCACCTTCAGGTTTCTTAACTACAGGAGCCGGTTGCTCAGCTTTTGGTGCCGCTTGAGGAGCTGGTGTTGTAGGCATAACCACACCTTTCAACACAGGCTCTTCACGAACAGGTGCAGAAGGTGACTTAGCCATCTCGAATGATTCTGGTTCAGGCGCAACGACTTGTTCGTAGCTTACGGTTTCAATCGTTTCATCTTTACGTAAGCGAACCACTTCATAATGAGGTGTTTCTAAATGCTGATTTGGAATAATTACGACATCAACATTATGGCGCTTTTCAATACGGTGAACGCTACGGCGCTTTTCATTTAACAAATAAGCGGCAACAGCAACAGGTACTTGCGCATTCACTTGCGATGTGTTGTCTTTAATCGCTTCTTCTTCAAGTAAACGAAGAATTGAAAGGGCAATAGACTCATTTGAGCGAATAGTACCTTGGCCGCTACAACGAGGACAAGGACCTTGGCTTGCTTCACCTAATGATGGACGTAAGCGTTGACGTGACATTTCAAGTAGACCAAAGCGAGAGATCTTACCAATTTGTACGCGAGCACGGTCTGGACGCGCCGCATCTTTTAAACGGTTTTCAACTTCACGTTGGTGACGAGGTGGAGTCATATCGATGAAATCAATAACAATAAGACCACCTAAATCACGTAAACGTAATTGACGGGCAATCTCGTCAGCCGCTTCTAAGTTTGTATTAAGCGCAGTTTCTTCGATATCGCCGCCTTTTGTGGCTTTTGATGAGTTGATATCGATAGATGTTAATGCTTCTGTTGGGTCAATAACAATTGAGCCACCTGACGGTAAGCGAACTTCGCGTTGGAAGGCTGATTCAATTTGGCTTTCGATTTGGTAATGCGTGAATAAAGGCACATCACCTTGATACAGTTTCACACGGCTCATGAAGTCAGGGCGGAAGCGTTCAATGTGCGCTTTTGCTTCTTCAAATACGCGTGCTTTATCAATTAAAATCTCACCAATATCACGACGTAGATAGTCACGAATAGCGCGGAAAATAACGTTGCTTTCTTGGTGGATTAAAAATGGAGCAGGGCCGCTATCGGCAGCTTGCTGAATTGCTTCCCAATGAACTAACAGTGCTTTTAAATCGTACTCAAGTTCTTCAAATGATTTACCCACACCGGCTGTACGAACAATTAAGCCCATGCCTTTCGGTAATTCTAAACGGCTTAGTGCTTCTTTTAATTCAGTACGCTCGTCACCCTCGATACGGCGTGAAATACCACCAGCACGCGGGTTGTTTGGCATCAGTACCAAGTAGCTACCAGCAACGCTGATAAAGGTTGTTAACGCAGCACCTTTTTGGCCACGTTCTTCTTTATCAACTTGGACGATAACTTCCTGACCTTCTTTAATTACGTCACGAATATTCGGACGACCTTGGAAAGTATAACCTTGCGGGAAGTAAGTACGTGCGATCTCTTTTAATGGTAGAAAACCATGTCTTTCAGCGCCATAATCAACGAAGGCTGCTTCAAGAGATGGTTCGATACGGGTGATTTTACCCTTGTAAATGTTGGCTTTTTTTTGTTCGTGACCTGGGCTTTCGATATCTAAATCATATAGGCGCTGGCCATCAACCAGTGCAACACGCATTTCTTCTTGCTGCGTCGCATTGATTAGCATACGTTTCATATTGTTACTCTACTAATTCTGTCGCTGACATGACGATTTATCTCGTCTGTTCAGTAGCTTTTGACGGTTATTTTTGTGCAATCTCACGACTGGTTAAGGTCAAAAACCTTTATTGTATGCATACATTGAGCGTGTCTATGGTGTGGCTGACAATAACATGCTGTCACGTTATTAAATTCTTTTCGGTGCCAAAACTGCCGTTCTTATCTACGGCTCTTTATTACGAGTTCTGTCCAGAAGTCGACCATGTTCAAATTGTAATTCAATGTCTTGCTACAACTGTAAATTCTGAACGACGTTTTTACGTCGTCACTATCAGACAATTTATCTGTTCAATTGCTTTTTTAATCATTAATCAACATTCGTGCTCAAATTATGCAGGCAATATATTACGCGCATCGCCGATAATTGAACGCTCGTGTTGGCTGGGTGGTTATAAAAGCTTTGGAAAACTTAGCGCGGATCTGTATGATCGGCAACCCAGAATATGCATCACGAATGTATTAATGTGATAAAAAGCACCGTTGTTAATTGCAAACTTACGTTGCGTTAGTGATTATCCCACTATTACAACCGCGTTAGCAACTAAATTATTTACTTAAATCAGTGATTAGGCAATGTCAGAAAAAACCGGCTTACAAGTATCATTCGTTACCATCAGTGAAGACCATTTGGGTCAACGCATTGATAACTTTCTTATAACTCACCTAAAAGGTGTGCCTAAAAGTGCAGTGTATAAAATTCTTCGTAAAGGCGAAGTGCGAGTAAATAAAAAACGTATAAAACCAGTTTATAAGTTACAACTTAATGATGTTGTCAGAATCCCGCCAATTAAAGTGGCTGAAAAAGAAGAATTTGTACCTAAAAAGCTCGACAAAGTTAAACAGCTTGAAGACGCTATTTTATTTGAAGATAAGTATTTGATGGTGATTAATAAGCCTTCAGGTATGGCCGTGCATGGCGGTAGTGGCCTAAGTTATGGCTTAATTGAGGCACTGCGTG
The DNA here is from genome assembly GCF_021729425.1 of Pseudoalteromonas sp. CF6-2. Classification (NCBI taxonomy): domain Bacteria; kingdom Pseudomonadati; phylum Pseudomonadota; class Gammaproteobacteria; order Alteromonadales; family Pseudoalteromonadaceae; genus Pseudoalteromonas; species Pseudoalteromonas sp. CF6-2. The sequence goes on along the minus strand of NZ_CP091442.1, from coordinate 2,001,703 downwards.
TACTTCGCCCTGAAGAGCGTAGCTTAGAACTTGTTCATCGCTTGGACCGTGACACTTCAGGCTGTTTGTTGATTTCTAAAAGGCGTTCAGTGTTGACTGATTTACACAGGCAGCTACGTGAAAAAACCATGGAAAAGAACTATTGGGCATTAGTGGATGGTCAGTGGGATGCAAAAACCAAAAATGTCACCGAGGGTCTTCGTAAAAACACGTTGAAGTCTGGTGAGCGCGTTGTGCGTGTTGATAACACGGAAGGTAAACCATCGCATACTCGTTTTCGTGTGCTTGAGCGTTACGCAGAGTGTTCATTAGTGCAAGCGTCTCCAGTTACGGGTCGTACTCACCAAATTCGTGTGCATACACAATGTAAGGGGCATCCTATTGCCTGTGATGATAAATACGGTGTCGCAGAGTTTGATCAATACGTGAATAAGCTGACTGGTTTAAATCGTTTGTTTTTACATGCCCATGATTTACGCTTTATGCATCCTAAAAACGAAACAACCATGCATGTTGAAGCGCCATTAGACAAAGCGTTAAGTAACTGTATTAAAAAACTACGTGCTGATAATGAACAAATTTAAGCTGGTTATTTTTGATTGGGATGGCACAGTAATGGACTCTGTGCCGAAAATTGTTACGTGTTTGCAAAATACTGCCAAACAGCTGGGTATCGATATACCAACAGAGCAGCAAGCAAAAGATGTGATTGGCTTATCGCTAGTCAAAGCGACTGAAGCACTTTTCCCTGCCCATTTACACTTAAATGATGAACTAGTCGCAGGCTATAAAGCGCAGTACCGTGAGCTAGATCTCACACCTACACCGTTATTCGCTGATGTAGAAACGGTATTAAATCAGCTAAGCGACGCAGGTATGCAATTGGCAGTGGCTACCGGTAAAGGGCGTGAAGGTATCGATAGGTTACTTAAAGAATCAGGCCTTGGTAAGTACTTTGTTAATATAAAGTGCTCTGATGATGCTAAGTCGAAGCCATCACCAGATATGCTTGAGCAAATTTTACGCGAGCAAGACATAGCTAAGCACGACGCTGTGATGATTGGTGACAGTCAATTGGATATGGCAATGGCTAATGCTGCGGGTATTGCCTGTATTGGTGTCAGTTTCTGTGCACATAGTAAGGCGCAGTTAGAGCAACATACGCCGTTATGTGTTGTTGATTCATACCAACAATTGCTACACGTTTTAACTACGCCTCCTGAAGCATCAGCACATCAACATCAAATTCAGCCAGTAGTTTAGTTAGAGTGATCAGTGGCAGACCTATCAGTGTATTTGGGTCATCGCCACTGAGCTTTTCAAATAAGCAAATACCTAACCCTTCGCTTTTAAAGCTGCCTGCGCAGTTATAAGGCTGCTCAGCATCGCAATAAGCATTTATTTGCGCAAGTGTCAGTGTTTTGAATGTCACCTCAAAAGGCACCACAGTGGTAATCGCTTTATTGCTTTTGATATCAAAAACACTCAAACCCGTTAAGAATGTCACCGTATGACCACTGAATGAGGATAACTGTGCAACTGCATTGTCTTTAGTGTGGGGCTTTCCTAAAATCGCATTGTCAAATACTGCAACCTGATCAGAGCCTATTACTAAACCTTCATCAAAATGCTGTGTTGCTACACGGGCTTTTTGTTCGCTTAAACGCTTTACCAGTTGCTCAGGTGTTTCACCCGCGATAGGGGATTCATCAATTTCTGGAGAGAAACTTTGAAAAGGTAAGTTGAACTTAGTTAATAATTGCTGTCTAAATGGTGAGCTTGACGCTAATATAAGTGTTGGTTTCATAAAAAATTCTGGATGAAAATTGTATTTTGCCAAGGATAAGTCACAATGAACCCGAAAACAAAGCGGAAGATCGTTAAAAACCGACTAAAAATGGTTTTTTACTTTGACTAACTTACTAACTATCTATATGATGCAGCCCCTATGCAAAAGGTGAAAATTCCCATCACTCTTCATCCCAGCAAAGCAGCACAACATCGTTTATCTTATGACGGTATTGTTCCGCTTGAAAAACTTTCTCGTTTAGAGCAAGTTGTGCAGGAAGAAGCAGGTGAAATAGCGGTAAAGATTCATTGCAAAATTGATGATCAAGGTTTAGTAGTGATAAGTGGTAATTTATCAGTACACGTAACCGTAACTTGTCAACGATGCAATGGTGATTTAGGGTTGGATTTGGATCAAGACTTTGTGTATTCGCCAGTCGGTTTGGATGCAGAGTCAGATCATCTTCCTGCAGGTTACGATGAAGTAGAACTGGACGAAAACGGTGAAATCAACGTGTTTGAGTTAATCGAAGACGAATTGATTTTAGCTATTCCAATAGTGCCTACACACAACGAAGCCTCGTGCAGTTATTCATCAGAGCCTTCAAGCTTTGGTAAATTAGCAGCAGAAGATGACAAACCAAATCCATTTGATATTTTGAAACAACTTAAGAAAGATTCTTAGGAGAAGACTAATGGCTGTACAAAAAAGCAAAAAGTCTCGTGCAAGACGCGGCATGCGCCGTTCACACGATGCGATCAATGGTCCAACTTTAACTGTAGATCAAGTTTCTGGTGAGACTCATCGTCGTCACCACGTAACTGCTGACGGTTACTACAAAGGCGTTAAAGTAATTTCTAACTAAGAGATTGCTATATGCTGACCAATCTAACCATAGCGTTAGATATGATGGGGGGCGATTATGGCCCCCGTTCATCTATCCCCGCTGCCGTGAACGCGGTAAATGCTAATACCAACTTAAGACTCATCTTATGTGGTAATCAGCAAGTTATTCTAAAAGAACTCGAAGCACTCGATTCGTTATCTCATCCTCGTTTAATTATTCGCCATTGTAGCGAAGTTGTCACAAATGCGTGTGAGCCTGCTTCAGCGGTTCGTTCTAAAAAAGATTCATCAATGCGAGTTGCCCTCGATTTAGTTAAATCGGGTGAAGCGCAGGCCTGTGTAAGCTCCGGTAATACGGGCGCGTTGTTTTTTATGGCGCATTATGTATTGAAAATGCTACCAGGCGTAAAGCGTCCTGCCCTTATTTCTGCTGTTCCAACTGAACGGAAAACACCTGTTTACTTACTTGATTTAGGGGCGAATGTGCATTGCGATGCGCAAACGCTTTATCAATTTGGCATTATGGGTTCTGTGGTAGCAGGGCAAGCTCTTGGTTGCGAAAACCCAAGAGTCAGTTTATTGAATATTGGCTCTGAAGACATCAAAGGGCATGAAGGAATAAAACAAGCTGCACAGTTAATGCAGCAGTGTAAATATCTCAACTATACAGGGTATAGTGAAGGTAGTGATATTTTCAGTGGCAAAGCCGATGTAATTGTGTGCGAAGGATTTGTAGGTAATGTGGCACTTAAAACCTGTGAAGGTATTGCCAAGCTTATTATGCATAAACTCACCAAAGCCTTACACAAGCATTTCTTATACAAAAGTTTGGCTTTTTTACTGCGTCCAGTAATAAAAAAGCTCTACAAACGGGTGAACCCCGACCAGTATAACGGCGCAAGTCTGATAGGATTGCGCGGTATTGTTGTTAAAAGCCATGGTAATGCCTCTGCGAAGGCGTTTCATGCTGCTATTGATGAAGCCGCGCGGGAAGTCGAACGCCAACTCCCTGAAAAAATCGCTGCGATTTTTGAGCAAACACATCCAACAACAAAGTAGTGCAGCATAGTTAAAACTTGTTATGCTGCCTGCTAGAGAATATTTTTTTGTTTAATTATAAGAGCTAAGTATGGCACATAAAATTGCACTCGTATTCCCAGGTCAAGGCTCACAAACTGTGGGTATGTTATCTGAACTATTAGCTGATTCACAAATTGCTAAAGCAACATTTGCTGAAGCATCTGAGGCTCTTGGCTATGATCTCGCTGCGCTTGTACTAAATGGTCCAGAAGAAGAATTAAATCAAACCCATCGTACACAACCGGCACTTTTAACTGCCAGTGTTGCTATTTACCGTCAATGGTTAGATGCAAACCCTGATGCTGAGGTTGTTATGGCTGGTCACAGCTTAGGCGAGTATTCAGCGCTAGTGTGTGCTGGCGTCGTAAGCTTAAGCGAAGCCGTTAAACTCGTTGAAAATCGTGGTTTATACATGCAAGAAGCAGTACCTGCGGGTGTTGGTTCTATGGCTGCAATCATCGGTTTAGGTGATGATGAAATTAAAGCAGCGTGTGAAGCATCAGCCAATGGTGAAGTTGTTTCACCAGTCAACTACAACTCACCCGGTCAGGTTGTTATTGCAGGTCATAAAGCCGCGGTTGAACGTGCATCAGAAGCATGTAAAGAAGCAGGTGCTAAACGCGCTTTACCACTGGCAGTAAGCGTGCCTTCTCACTGTGAACTAATGAAACCAGCCGCTGAAAAATTAGCTGCTGATTTAGCTGCTTTAACATTTAATACACCTAAGTGTGATGTAATCAACAACGTTGATGTGAAAGCAGAGCAGTCAAGTGAAGCAATTAAAGATGCATTAGTACGTCAACTTTACAGCCCAGTACGCTGGACTGAGACAGTACAAGCATTGGTTGCACAAGGTATTACACAAAGTTATGAGTTTGGCCCAGGTAAAGTATTAACGGGCCTTGCGAAACGAATTGATAAAGCAATGGTATGCGCTGCGGTTAATACGCAGGCTACGATTGATGAAGCGAAATAAGTAGGAATAGAATGACAAATTTATTTTCTCTTGAGGGCAAAGTTGTCCTAATCACTGGTGCAAGCCGTGGTATTGGTAAAGCGATTGCAGAGACGTTAGTTGCACAAGGTGCAAAAGTAGCGGGTACTGCAACAAGCGAATCAGGTGCTGCTAAAATCAGCGAATACCTAGGCGACAATGGTAAAGGTTATGCACTTAACGTAACAGATCCTGAGTCAATTGAGGCAACACTTGCTGCTATAAAGGCTGATTTAGGTGATATCGATGTATTAGTTAACAATGCCGGTATCACTCGTGATAACTTATTAATGCGTATGAAAGACGGTGAGTGGGATGACATCATCGATACTAATCTAAGCTCAATTTTCCGTTTATCTAAGGCTGTTTTACGTCCTATGATGAAAAAGAAAAATGGCCGTATCATTAATATCGGTTCTGTTGTGGGCACGATGGGTAATGCGGGTCAAGCTAACTATGCTGCAGCCAAAGCTGGCGTAATTGGTTTTACTAAGTCATTAGCGCGAGAAGTGGCATCACGTGGCATTACAGTAAACGTTGTTGCACCGGGTTTTATTCAAACCGATATGACCGACGAGCTGACTGAAGAGCAAAAAGCAGCTACGCTTGCAAATGTACCTGCAGGTCGCCTTGGTCAACCTGACGAAATCGCAGCAGCTGTGTGTTATTTAGCATCCGATGCAGCGGCGTATGTATCAGGTGAAACATTGCATGTAAATGGTGCGATGTATATGGTTTAATGAATGTTAGCTTAAAAAAGCTAACGAAAGTTTATCGAAAAATATTGAATTTTTTGTGATCTTGCTTTAAACATACTTGAATTCGCTGTGAAAATAAGCGATAAATGAACAAATACCAATCAAGAGGTTTGACCAGATAAGTTATTATCAGCAAATCCTTGAATCACAGAATTATGCGGCGTAAACTACGCCGCAATCTGAAAATAACGCATTGGCGTTTTTAATAAAGGAAAGAAGAATGAGCGACATCCAAGAACGCGTAAAGAAAATTATCATTGAGCAACTAGGTGTTAAAGAAGAAGAAGTAAAACATGAAGCTTCTTTCGTAGATGACTTAGGTGCTGATTCACTTGATACTGTAGAACTAGTAATGGCTCTTGAAGAAGAGTTCGACACTGAGATCCCAGACGAAGAAGCTGAAAAGATCACTACAGTTCAAGCTGCAATCGATTACGTTACAGCTCACGCTGAGTAATTTTACGCATTTTGATTTTAAGGGCAGCATTACGCTGCCCTTAGTCTATCTGAAGAATGATACTAATAAATTTGGTATACACCCCACCTAAAATAATTTCCTTATTGGAGGCAACCCGTGGCTAAACGTCGAGTCGTCGTAACTGGCTTAGGAATGTTGACACCGCTAGGTAATGATGTTGAATCTACTTGGCAAGGTTTGTTAAACGGTAAAAGTGGTATTCAAACTATCACGCATTTCGATACCTCAAGTTTCGGCACCAAATTCGCAGGTTTGCTGAATGACTTTGATGCATCAGCTTACATGTCACCGAAAGATGCAAAGAAAATGGATTTGTTTATCCAATATGGCATTGCAGCGGGTGTACAAGCACTACAAGATTCAGGTCTAGAGATCACTGAAGAAAACGCCACGCGTGTTGGTGTAGCAGTTGGGTCTGGCATCGGTGGTTTAACTTTAATTGAAGAAAACCACATTAAACTATTAAACAGCGGTCCGCGTAAGCTTTCCCCGTTTTACGTGCCTTCGACCATTATCAATATGATCTCTGGTCATTTATCGATTATGCACGGTTTACGTGGTCCTAATATTTCAATCGTTACAGCCTGTACCACAGGCCTACATAACATTGGTCATGCTGCGCGTATGATTGCATACGGCGATGCAGATGCAATGGTAGCCGGTGGTGCTGAAAAAGCGTCTACACCAATTGGTATGGGTGGCTTTAATGCTGCACGTGCATTATCAACTCGTAACGACGATCCACAAGCAGCATCACGCCCTTGGGATAAAGACCGTGACGGTTTTGTACTTGCTGATGGTGCAGGTGTAATCGTACTGGAAGAGTATGAGCATGCAAAAGCACGTGGCGCGAAAATCTATGCTGAACTGGTCGGTTTTGGTATGAGTGGTGATGCCTATCACATGACGTCTCCACCGGAAGACGGTGCAGGCGCAGCCCTTGCGATGGAAAATGCTCTAAATGATGCACAAGTTAATGCAGACCAAGTGGGTTACATTAATGCTCATGGTACATCGACTAATGCAGGCGATAAAGCCGAAACTTCAGCCGTTAAAACTATTTTTGGTGATGCGGCGAAAGATGTGATGGTAAGTTCATCTAAATCAATGATGGGTCACTTGTTAGGTGCGGCGGGCTCGGTAGAGTCGATCATTACTATCTTGTCACTGGTTGATCAAAAAGTAAGCCCTACAATCAACCTTGATAACCCTGATGAAGGCTGTGATTTAGATTATGTACCGCACACTGCACGTGACGCTAAATTGGATTACGCACTATGTAATTCATTTGGTTTTGGCGGTACTAATGGCTCGTTGCTGTTTAAAAAGGTATAATTCTTTTTAACAACGGACTAAAAAGAAGAGCCCAGTTGTTTAACTGGGCTTTTTTGTATGAGCAAATTAAAACAAACAATAAAAATAACCAATTCAGACTCCACAATAAGCACCCAAGATCGTGGCTTAAATTATGGTGATGGCTTTTTTACAACAGCTTCTATTGTTGATGCTTGTATTGAGCATTGGGACTTACATAAAGCGCGTTTAGTTGAATGCGCTGAGCGATTATTTTTCCCTGAATTAGATTTAAACGAAATAGAGCGAGTAGTTAACAAAGCAATTTGCGATACACAAACTGGGATATTAAAAGTTGTCATCACCCGTGGCGCAGGTGGACGGGGTTATGGTTTACCTGACGAGCCAACTGTCCAAGTGCTGATCAGCGTATTACCTCAGGTTTCACATTATAAAAATTGGCAAGAGCAGGGTGTAAGCCTAGCAATCAGTGACGTCAGGCTTTCACATCAACCTTTACTTGCTGGACTAAAAACCTTGAATCGCTTAGAGCAGGTGCTTATCAAACATCACATGCACTCCATCGAGTGTGATGACGTTATAGTGCTTGATTATGATGACAATGTGATTGAGTGCTCTGTAGCAAATCTATTTGCGATTAAAGACGGTCAAATCGTTTCCCCCAAGTTAGACTGCTGTGGCATCACAGGGGTTTATCTACGCGCTTTATGTGATAAGTTAGCCATTAAGTTTAAAGCAATCCAAGTTGATGAGTTTTTAGCGATGGATGCAGTGTTTATGTGTAACAGTTTAATGGGCGTGGTTCCTGTAGCAAACATTGCTGATACACAATTTGATATTACGCGCAGTAAAGCATTATTAAAGGCGCAATTTGCCAAGGAGAGTCAGTGATTAAAGTCATTGTTAGCGTGCTATTATTAGCATTGCTATGTTGTGGTATTGGTTATCAACAACTTCAATCAGCATTGAAAATGCCGTTAAAAGTTGAAAACAATACTTTATTCAAAGTAGAGCGTGGCACTGGCTTTAATCAGCTTTGCCAAGCATGGCAAACAAATCACTGGGTTGATAGCTGCTTTAAGTTTCAGGTACTCGCTAAATTAGATCCTACGCTTACTGATTTAAAAGCGGGTCTTTACGAGCTTAACTCTCGCTCAGTGGTCGATAATATTCGCCTTATAAATCGGGGAGCAGAAGTTAGCTTTTCTTTTACAATTATTGAAGGTCAGCCACTTCGTGACGTCGTTGCCAATATTCAAAAGCAAGCGTATTTAACCCAAGATTTAGATACAGAAAATTTAGCGACGCAGATAAGTAGCACACAAGAAAATTTAGAAGGCTGGTTATTCCCAGATACTTATCACTATCATAGTGAAGATAACGCAAGCAGTATTCTTAAACGTGCATACAGTAAAATGCAGCAAGAATTAGATGCTGCGTGGCAAAATCGAGCGCAAGATTTAGTATTAAATTCGCCCTATGAAGCGTTGATCCTAGCTTCTATTATTGAAAAAGAAACAGGCCTTGCAAGCGAGCGACCTATGATTTCAGCGGTGTTTACTAATCGCTTGAAAAGCAATATGCGACTGCAAACTGATCCAACTGTAATTTATGGTATTGGTGCTGATTTCGACGGGGATATTAAGCGTAAAGATTTAACCACTTACACGCCGTATAATACATACAAAATTAAAGGACTACCGCCAACTCCGATTGCAATGCCATCTCGAGCTGCTTTGCTTGCAGCGGTTAACCCGCCTGAGTCTGAGTATATATATTTTGTATCGAAAGGGGATGGTAGCCATCAATTTTCGAAGACATTACAAGAGCATAACCGTGCTGTGCATCAGTACCAGTTGAACAAATAACCAGAATAGAGTCATATGACAGCGAAATTTATAGTGATTGAAGGCCTAGAAGGTGCTGGAAAATCAACGGCAATAGCCGTATGCCAAGCTTATTTAGAGAACAAACAAGTCGATTTTATGAATGTGCGTGAGCCTGGTGGCACACCAATGGCTGAAGAACTTCGCAATATTGTTAAGCAAGACCACACAGAACAAGTAACGGGTGAAACTGAGTTATTGATTATGTACGCTGCACGTTCTCAGTTAGTTGCAAATGTGATTAATCCAGCCCTTGAGAAAGGCACTTGGGTTTTGGGGGATCGCCATGATCTTTCATCACAAGCCTATCAAGGTGGTGGTCGCGGTATTGAGCAGGCTAAGTTATCATTTCTAGCTGATATGGTATTAAAAGGGTTAAAACCAGATTTAACCCTTTATTTAGATATTGACCCTGCTATTGGTCTTGCTCGTGCCAAAGGCCGTGGTGAGCTTGATCGTATCGAGCAAGAGGCGCTAGGCTTTTTTGAGCGTACTCGTGAACGTTACCTTGAAATTGCTAAAACTGATAGTAGTATCAAAACAGTGGATGCCAACCAAACAATGCCCGAGGTGCATGCGGCAATAATCACGGTGCTAGACAACTTTTTTGCAGGTTTAAATTAATATGCCTTTGCCATGGCTTGAAGGTCTGTACCAGCAATTAGCTCAAAGCTTTTCGCAGCAGCGTTTTCATCATGCACAGCTGTTTAATGGTGATAAAGGGGTTGGCAAACACCATTTAGTCGATTCACTCGCTGATGGTTTATTATGTGCTTCACCTGTGCAATTAAGAGCGTGTGGTCATTGTAAAAGTTGTCAGCTTAATCAAGCAGGAACGCATCCAGATAAGCGAATTGTGAGAGTTGATGGACAAACAATTGGTGTTGATGAAATTCGCGATATTACTCATTTTATCAATCATTCCGCGGCACAAAATGGCAACAAAGTAGTTGTTCTTGAACAATGTCATAAAATGACCACCGCGGCAGCAAATGCCTTATTAAAAACACTTGAAGAGCCAAGTTTGAACCGTTATTTACTTTTAACCTGTGAGCAAACTGCTTTATTGCCCGCGACTATTCTAAGTCGCTGTGCAGTGCAGGAAGTCAAAGTAGATAGTTCAATTACGACACAATGGTTAGCCTCTTTGAGTATTCCTAATTACTCTTGGTTAGCATTATTTGCTAGTCAACCGCTTTTAGTGGAACAGTGGTATAAAGAGCATCAGTTAGAGTCTGTTGACTTACTTTATAAATTTGCAACTGAGATAAAAGACAGCCATAATTTCAGCACGTTAGTCGATATATTAAATAAAGAGCATAGTCTTGTTAATGTATTTGCTCTGTTTTTAACTGAACACCTTAAAACGCAATTAGTATTAGGTATGGACTTTTTTAGCTATCAAAAAGCACAAACTGCACTTTCTGAGTTTCTTTATAATAGTTCTCATGTGCTTGGCTTAAATATGTCACTTGCCATTTCACAATTAGCGTTGACTTTACGTGAGAGCCAAAAATAGGACATAGTGTGCAAGAATTACTAGTAGATATTGAAGACTTAGACGAGCTATATCGCTGTTACATGCCTTACTTAAAAAACGGTGGTTTATTTGTTCGCACGAATATGCGTTTTGAAATGGGGCATTCGTTAGCATTGAAAGTCACATTGCCTGATGCCCTTGAAGATGATGTAATTACAGGTAAGGTAACATGGATTACACCTCAAGGGGCTCAGAGCTCTAATCCTCCCGGAATTGGTGTAAGTTTTATTGATGATAAAACCAATTTGAATGCTAAAATCGAAAAACTACTGGGGACTATGTTAAACTCAGGCAATCCGACCTATACCATGTAATAAAAGTTGTACCATGATTGTAGATTCACATTGTCATTTAGACCGCCTTGATTTCGATAAACTCGACCTAAACTTAGACCAAGTATTAGATAGTGCTCGCGCTAAGAAAGTTGAACACTTTTTATGTGTAAGTGTAACTTTAGACCAGTTTCCAAGTATGCTGGATAAAATTAAGAACTATCCTGATGTTTCTGCATCATGTGGTGTTCATCCCCTTGATCAAAAAGATGCGCTTGATAAGCAAAAACTGATCAATCTTGCCAGTCATGAAAAAGTTGTTGCGATTGGGGAAACAGGGCTTGATTATTATTACTCAAAAGATACTCATCTTGTTCAACAAGAAAGTTTTGTTGGCCACATTGAGGTTGCAAATGAGCTTAATAAACCACTTATTATTCATACCCGAGATGCTCGAGAAGACACCATCAATTTAATGCGAGCACACAACGCAGAAAAATGCAGTGGCGTATTACACTGCTTTACAGAAAATTGGGATATGGCCAAAAAAGCCATTGATATGGGCTTTTATATTTCAATTTCGGGTATTGTAACCTTTAAAAATGCTGTTGAGTTAAAAGACGTTGTTAAGCAAATTCCGCTTGACCGTTTATTAATAGAAACAGATTCTCCTTATTTGGCGCCAGTCCCATATCGTGGTAAAACAAATCAACCTGCTTACGTTGAAGATGTTGCTTATTATATTGCACAGCTGAAAGGTCTTAGTTTTAACGAGTTAGCCGAAGCAACAACCAACAACTTTTATTCGTTGTTTAAGCAAGCTAAGAGGGCTTGATAGTGAGCGGTGTATCGAATTTACCTCAGTTAATAATGGGGCCAATGGTACGCCGAGCAGATGCAGGGCGAGTGTGCTTTCAGTTTGTTACCACCACGCCTTGCCAATACCGAATTGAGTTTACAGCTGTTGAAACTTTTTCTAACTTTGAGTCTATCCAACTTGGGCAAAATATCTATTTAAACTTCATCAATGTAATGCCTGCCAGTGGCGAATTTGCGGTAGACTCACTGATTTATTACTCGTTACATGATAAAGAAAAAAGCCTTGATTTGTCAGCATATTGCTATGAACGTGCGGAATCTCCTGCATTTGTGATCCCTAATAGGCTCGATAGAATTCTTCATGGTTCGTGCCGTAACCCTCATCACCCCGCAAAAGACAGTCTCGTTGCCGCAGATAATTGGCAAAGTGAACAGCGTGATTCACTTAATGCGGGTGCTGACCTATTACTTTTATCTGGCGATCAAATATACGCGGATGATGTTGCAGGGCCCATGCTACTCGCGATTGAGAAAGTGATTAGCTTATTTGGTGTATTTGAAGAGCCAAAGCTTGATTTAGCGCTACCTGAAGGTTTTGAGCAGCAACTTTACAAACGTCATTTATACTTGCCTAAAGTGCCTTGGCAGAAACGCAGTAAATTTGGTGTTGGTTATTGGCTTAAAAAGGATGAACCACATTTTTCAAGTTTAAAAGCCGAAAACCACTTAATTCATTTTCAAGAATTTATAGCACTTTATTTACTGAACTTCAGCGCGGTTACTTGGCAATTAATTAACTTTGAATCAATCGAATGTCCTGCATTGCCCCCTAAATGCGCTAATTTATTTAAACTTGAGAAGCAAGCACTTGTTGGGTTCGCAGAGGGTCTTAGCCAAGTGGAAAGGCTGTTGGCTAATGTGTCTACATTAATGATGTTCGATGATCATGATGTTACGGATGATTGGAACTTAACAGCAGGGTGGGAGCAAGCCATTTATCAGCACCCAGCCAGTAGGCGTATTGTAAATAATGGCTTAATTAGTTACTGGTTAATGCAAGGGATTGGTAATGATGCCGGTGACAAAACATTTGATCTTTTATCTGCATTTAAGCGCAGCTTTTCAACTAATCAATGGAATTTTAAGGGGTTCGATAAGCACATTTTAGATTTTAATCATTGGCACTATGAACTAAATACCATACCCAAAGTGGTGGTACTGGATACCCGAACTCACCGTTGGCGCAATGAGCAAAACTTTAATGAACCTTCAGGATTACTTGATTGGGAGAGGCTTACTGAATTAGAAGAAAGCTTATTATCTCATGATAAAGTGATTATTGTTTCCCCAGCCCCTGTGTTTGGTGTTAAATCAATTGAAGCAATCCAAGCGATTTTTAATTTTTGTGGTCAGCCTTTACTTGTCGATGTAGAAAATTGGATGGCCCATGAGGGCTCTGCCAAAAAGTTGTTGGATACATTCCGTCGTGAAGATACGCCAAAAGAAACCTTGATTCTTTCTGGTGATGTACATTACTCCTTTTGTTTTTCCGTGCAAAAGCGCTTTGGTAAACATAAAAACCGTATTTGGCAGCTAACTGCAAGTGGCATTAAAAATGAATTTCCTCGAAAGCTTATCAATGTGTTAGATAAACTAGATTCAATTCTCTATGCGCCGAAAAGCCCACTTAACTTCTTTACTAAACGCTGGCAAATGGAAGTTGATAAGCACAAAACGAAAGGAGAAGGGCAGAAGTACTTGGTTAGTGATGCGGCGATCAGTTTAATTGAGCTCGACAGTGGTTTATTAAAACGCTACGAGCTCATTCATGCTGATAATCGCATCACAGAGTTTGATTTAGAAGAGCAGTAATTTGAGTGAGCGAGTTCTATCGACTCAGCAAATTTATCGAATTGATATCGATTATAACCTTTCTACTTTTTTCTTTCTCGCTTCGGTGCAGGCAATTGATTAGTTAATATAGCTAAACATAAAATAACTATAAACATGATTGAGTTTGCACCAGCTTGCAGTGAGTAGTCGACTGATGAATGTAGCATCATTGCGACAATAGCTGTAGCGCAGCCAAAAGCAACACCTTGATACAATGCTGTTTTGCGAGTTCGCATTGTATTGATGCATAACCACAAGCAATACAAAACAAGACCTCCTAACAATAACGTTGTAGGTATGCCTAGCTCAACTGCAAACTGTACGTAATCGTTATGGGCGTTGTCGTAGTATCCAGAGTAAGGCTGAGATTGGTATGCAGGGAACGCCGTATAGAATGTACCACCACCAGAGCCAAGCAATGGTTTATCTAAAATAAGTGGCACTGAATCGCGAACTACTTCATCACGTGTTTCAGATTGTAAGCTGGTTTCACTTATGCGTTGCTTGACTTTTTCGACATCAAAGATTGCCCCAACTACAATTAAATCAATTATAAAAAAACTAATGATAAGTGGCTTAAATGCTTTGGGCTTTTGCTTATAAGTAAATAATGCTAATAAGCTAACTATGATAAGCGCAATAAAAAATGCCGAATTACCCATACGGCTTCGAGTCAAAATCAGCGCCACAATAATGATAATTAAAGATATACGCAAGATTATTTTAGAGCTTAGTAGTATTTCAGCCAGCGCACGTAATCTTTGTTTAAAAGAGAGCTTATAGCTGTTTTTTGTACGGTTTAATTCACTAATCAATAGACCAATTCCTAGGCATAAACACAGAGCTAAATAATTAGCTAAAAAATTAGAATAAGTAAACGTGCCGATGGCGCGATCTGTGTGTTTATAACCAAAGAAGGGGCTTGCTATGTTTGGTGATAAATTTAAGTAGGTAGCATATAAAGCCTGAAAAACACCTGCGAAAATGACAATGTAAATTAACTTTTTAATCCTTTCTGCGCTATTGCAATAAATAAATATTAACCAGCTTAACATAAGCAAAAATGTGCTTTTTAATAACATTTGTTTAGTTTGAAATGGATCAATACTAATACTTAACAGCTGAAGCAAGCATACTAAAATGACCACACTTAAGCTTAAAAGTATAGGCCAACCATAACGGGGAGGTAATAGCATTTGGTCACTATTTAAAGCACTGTTAGCAAGGTGTGTAACAAAATTAAAGCAGATTAAAATGCCAATAGCTAAAACTGCCCATGGCCGGTAACTACCTAAGGGTAGAGGAAGTAAAAATAGGATTAGACAAATGAAGAAGAAAATAAAACGATTCAAAATATACTCGAACAAAGTAAAAACGCAGCCGATTGGCTGCGTTTGCATATACTAATAGTACAGATTAATTAGCGACTTCAGAAATACCAGCGTCCCCACCTGTACCACCTGCACCAGGAGGTGTAGGCAGAGTCGGTAAGCTAACTACCGGTGCAGCAGTCGTGCCAGCACCAGGGCCTGCTGCTGTTGCTTCTGAAGCGACAGTTGGATCAATACCTGCAGTGATTGCAGAGAGTGTGATTGCATCACTATCAAAACCTGCATCTGAAAGTGCCGCTAAGAAGTCAGGAACCAACGGGCTATCAGCACCAAAGTTTGCAACAACGGCCGCAACCATTGCATCCATATCTGCAGAACCACACGCACCATTGAGTAGCTCTTCGTCTAATTTAACTTCTTCTTTGTTCTTACAAATCTGTCTAACCGCTTCAACTAAATCTTCACGTAATTGCTCTGCAGACGTATCTGTTGTTGCGTTATTAAGAATGTCAATAATGTTATTTACGCTCACTTCTTGAACTACAGCATCATTGTCCGTTTGTGCGTAGGTTGGAAGAGCTGTAATAGCAGTTGCGCTAGCGACTAAGCCAGCTAGAATTAATTTTTTCATTTCTCGTCCCTTGGTTGAGTACTAATTGCAAAATTTTAGCGCATCGGCGCAAAAAGTAAACTCTTTATTCACGCCATTAGTATTAGATTTAATAATTTTTGATGGAGGCAGTATCAAATTACCTTGTACACCATCGCATCCTAAGTTCTCAAGTATTTCTAAAGTATCAGCTTTTTCAACTAAACAGGCTAAAACTTTAATACCAAAACCGTGGCAAATATTATTAACGGTTTGGATATAAAACTGGCTTTGTGGGTTAGTAATTAAATCTTGAATATAGCTACCATCGATTTTAACATATTCTATATCAAGACCTTGTAAATACTTGAATGAGGTCAAACTTGTGCCAAAGTGCTCAATACATACCCCAATACCCAGCTCTTTAATAGCATCTATATGTAAAGATGCTACATGTACATTATAAAGTAAGCTTATTTCGTGAAGCTCAAATAGCAAATTAGTTTTAATAACCGGCTTAGTTTCGGAGAATAAAGTTAACCACTCTATAAAGCTTGTTGAATACAACGAAGCCTTACTGATATTTAATGCAAAGACTTCATCTGGGTATCGTTCTTTAATATTGACAAAGTTCAGTATAATTTTTTTATCGAGTTCTTCAGTTAGATTTAACTTTTCAGCCATAGCAAATAAGTGCGCATTATTTACCTTTTCGCCTTCGTGAATGAAATGTGCAAAAACTTCAAAATAACATAGAGAATTAGTCTTGTTGGCTTGTTTTACTGGTTGAATAGAAAAGCTAACGTCACCTGTAGTTATGATAGTCTTGATCAGTGTTCGCCACTGATTAACGCTAAATAATGACTTTTTATCACTGCAAGTTAAATTATTATCTTCGCCTGTTGTACAACCAGTATCAAGTAAAGAAAGTACTTCACGAATGCTTGCGCCTTTATTAATTGCAACGAGAGACAAGTTAGCATAACCGTTGATATGCAGGCTGTTTTCTTTTTGGCTTAAGTTATCATTAAGGTCTAAACGCACCTTATTAAGAAATACAGAATCGTATGGGGCTAATAGTATGAAAGTACTGCCGTTCAGTCTAAATATTGATGAATTTGGTAGTTCGCTGGCAGACTGCTTGAGCAATTCAGCAGCGTCAATGACGTGTTGGTCGCCGTCATGATAGCTTACTACTTGGTTTATGTTATTCAATGAAGGAAGGGTGAGCATCATTGCCGTTATGGGCGAATCATCCGAGATATTATTTACTACAGAATGAAAGTAATTCTCAAATGACTTGCGGTTACCGAGTCCTGTTATTGAGTCGATGTATACTTCTTCTGTGAGTGTTTGAGTTTGTTTCGTCAATGAATCAAAGGTACTCTGTAAATTTTTAACCATATTGTTAATGGCTTGAGTGACGGTGCGTAACTCACGTGCGACGGGTATCTCTTCATTAAGAGTAAAACGTTTTCGAGTGACTAACTTAGCTTGATTTTCAACTGCTTTTAAAGGCTTGAATACAGCCCGTAAAATTAAAAATGCAACAGCTAAGGATGCAGCAAGTAGTAGGAATGAGCTATATAGGCTACGCAGCATGTGTTGCCATAACGTCAAGTATGATTGGCCAGTATGGCTAGAAACCTCGAGTGTACCTGCAATTACCCAACCACTATTTATTTCAGATTGCATTGTCGGCGCATTTAATTCAAAGAGATTAATGAACCAGTTAGGTACCGACTCAACGCGTTTCGGGTTTTGTAACTGAAATACAACATTATTCTGCACATCAGTAAATTTTATTTCGCTGTAATAGCCAGAATCAAAAATAGCAGTCGCCATAGTTTCTGCAATCATTAGGTTATCATCTTCTAAATAAGGTGATATGGAAAGCCCCAAACTGGTCGCTGTATCTTGCGCATGGCTGGCCATTTGTGTTTGCAGATAATGACGGGTCGTATCTACGTCAGTAAAAACACGTACAAAAAAAGAAATAACTGAAATTAAAATGATCAAGCTATATACTTGGGTTTTTAAGCTCAATCCATCTTTAAAGATTCGAGACATAACTACTAGTTCCTTTATTGTTACTATTGGAAGGTGCAAGCTCACCTTGTTCAATTCTTTCTAGCATGGTATTCCAAGCTGAAACGCCAGTACTATTCTTAACCTTGTTTCCTAAGCCCTTGGATTTGGCCAACCATAGGCCTTGACCGTTAAAACTGTATATCGGTTTTAAGTCGTTACGTTTGTTTGCCGGTACTAATTTTGTATCAAAGTTGTCGAGTACGAGTGGAATTTGGTTAAGTTCTTCGAAGTATATAAGCACCATGTGTGGTTGATTAACTGTACGCTGGCGCACGTACATCAGTCTTATTTTTTCTTCTGGGACGCCGAGTGCTATTAATGTGAAGTATTTAGCAATAACATAGTCTTCGCAATCGCCCATGCCTACACCTAGGCTTTCGAGAGGTGTCGCCCAATAATCTTTTTTCTGCCAAAGCTCTTCATCTGTTTTGTAATTTATATGTTTGTTAAAAAAGTCATTTACTAAATGAATTTTTTGCCATTCGCTTTTATTCGTAGAGTCATCGATAAAATTTAGCCATGTTTTTATTCTGTGATGGCCAGTATCTCCATATAACTGTTTGGCACGGGCAATTATATCGCTGTTACGCAAATGCAATAGCATGTCTTGTGCACAAACAAAAAAAGACACGAATATAATTATGCAAAATCCTATACGCACAATGCCATCTCGAATAAATAAACAGAGGGATTATATTCTTATTAAAAATTAAATGATAGGTTATAAAAAAAGCAAAAGTACGAATGTTAACCTTTTGGTAACAAAAAACAATCTAAAAGGCTTCTTTTTTATATTGAGCCGTTGCACCTGTTGTGTATAATAACGGTCCATATGGATAGTAGCGCTTCAAAGCTCAGCTGAGCCTCATAAGTTCATCAGCGGCTGGCTATGTGGTAAGAAGTAATTAAAAGGATTTCAAGTGAAAGTTTTAAAAGCCGTCTTGCCTCTCGCTGGATTGCGAGCACGAATGTTGTCTGCAACAAAATCAACGCCTAAAGAAGTGCTAGCACTAGTTGACAGACCTCTCATCCAACATATTGTAAACGAAGCTGTTCAAGCCGATATTAAAGAAATTGTACTCCTCTCACACGCTTCAAAAAATAGCATAGAAAATATTTCTGGTATTGAATTTGAAGCCAAGCTAGAGGCGCGCTTAAAGCGTACTGTGCTTGAGAAGGTCCGTTTAATTACCTCTAAAGGGGTGAGTATTATTTCCATACGTCAACCGGAACGATTAGGACTTTGGCATGCAATACTTGAAACTCATGCGATTATTGGCCATAACCCATTCGCTATTTTATTACCCGATGTGATTGTTGGTGAATATAAGCCAAACCTTGAGGTCAATAATTATGGTGAAGTGGACTTTGACGATAAAACAATCAAAGCAGCTGAAAATGCAACTATCACTAACATACTGGAAAAGCCAATCTACGGCGATATCCCTAGTAAAAAAGGTCGATACGCTGTATCACCCGCCATTTGGAATCTATTAGAAACTACTCCTAGAGATCTGGGAGATGAAATTCAATCAACAGAAGGGTTGTTGCAATTACGTCATGTTGAAAGAATTGAAGCATATTATTTAACAGGTAAGTCACATCACTGTGATTCACAATTTTGGTTACATGCTTGCTAACGTAGAGTATGCAATCCGGCCTTATTAGGCGAAGAGTTTATAGAATGTGTATAAGAGCTCATCACATCACAAGAGGGATAAAATGAAAGTAACTTTTTACGGAGTTGGGTATGTTGGCTTGGTTCAAGCCGCAGTTTTTGCTGACGCTGGTCATGATGTGTGTTGTGTGGATATTGATGAAACACGCATAGAAAATCTCAAGAACGGCATAATTCCAATATACGAACCTGGGTTGACGCCTTTAGTCCAAAAGAACTTCGAAGAAGGCCGTTTAACTTTCACTACCGATCCTAAATTTGGGGTTGAGTTTGGTGACTTACAGTTTATTGCTGTTGGAACTCCTCCTGACGAAGATGGTTCTGCAGATTTAAAGTACGTACTAAAAGTAGCGGAGACAATCGCTACTTATATGGAACAGCCCAAAATCATTATTGATAAATCGACGGTCCCTGTCGGCACAGCTGATAAAGTAAAAGAGACTGTACAGTCGATACTTGATCATCGTGAAAGCAATTTAACTTTTTCAGTAGTATCAAATCCTGAATTCTTAAAAGAAGGTGCTGCTGTCAATGACTGTAAGCGCCCAGACCGTATTATTATTGGTACAGACTGCGCTGATACAGAAGAACAGATGCGTGAACTTTATGCACCATTTAATCGAAATCACGAAAAAATTATCGTCATGGATATTAAAAGTGCTGAACTTACTAAATATGCAGCTAACTGTATGCTTGCTACCAAAATTAGCTTTATGAATGAAATGGCAAATATCGCTGAGCGTGTAGGTGCTGATATTGAGCACGTGCGCCATGGTATCGGCTCAGACCCTCGTATTGGTTATCAGTTTATTTATCCTGGCTGTGGTTATGGAGGTTCTTGCTTCCCAAAAGATGTTCAGGCATTGGTGCGAACTACTGACAGCTTAGGCTATGACTCACAAATTTTAAAAGCTGTTGAAGCCGTTAATTATGCGCAAAAGCATAAATTATTCGAATACATTACGAAGCATTTCGGTTTATTAAATAATCCTGATGCTATAAAAGGTAAGGTGTTTGCTTTGTGGGGCTTGAGCTTTAAACCAAACACGGATGACATGCGAGAAGCACCAAGTCGAGTACTTATGGAGCAATTATGGGCTGCCGGTGCAAAAGTGCAAGCATATGACCCTGAAGCGATGGAAGAAACGCAGCGCATATATGGCGCACGAAATGATTTAAGCTTTATGGGAACCAAAGAATCAGCATTAAATAATGCAGATGCTCTCGTTATTTGTACTGAGTGGCAAAATTTTAAAGCACCTGATTTTTCGTTAATAAAGTCATTACTAACAACTCCAGTTATCTTCGACGGACGTAATTTGTTCGAACCTAAGAGGCTAAAAAATAAAGGCTTTAGTTATTATTCTATTGGTCGAAATATTTTATAGTATAAGGGTCTTAAAATGCTGACAGTTATAATACCTGCATATAATGAAGAAAAATGTATTGAAAGGACGTTATCCGAATTAACGAATTTTTCGAGTTTGGAGGTTGAGGTAATTGTCTTGCCAAATGGCTGTATTGATAATACAGCCGAATTCGTTAGAGCAAAATTTCCTTCATTTAAAGTGGTCGAGCTTGATACTGGCTCAAAAATCTTAGCTATAAATAAGGGGCTTGAAATTGCTCAGTTTGAACATGTGCTTGTTCAAGATGCTGACGTGATTATCAGCACAGAAAGTATCAGAAGTATTTTAAAATTTATTGAGAGTGAACAGTATTTGTTTGCCTCACCGACCACTAAAATAGTTCAAGATGGCAGTTTCTTAACTAATTTGTACTACAGTTTTTTGAAACTTACTCCTGCTTACCGAGTTGGAATGGTTAATTCCGGTGCATACCTTATTTCTCCACAGGCACGCGATATTTTAGGAAAGTTTCCACAAGTTATTGCTGATGATGGCTATGTTAAAGGTACCTTAGGTTCAGCTAATTTAACTACGATTCCTTCTTGTTATTCAGTCGTAATGAGTCCAAGAACAATTTGGTCTCTTATTAAAATAAAAACGAGAAGTAAATTAGGCAATATGGAACTAAAGAAGAAGTTTACTTCGCCTACTACAGGCGGTAATAGCTTTTCTTCTTTGTTTAAAATAGCTATCAAAGAGAAAGCGTTATTTCAGTTTTTGATTTATGCGACGG
Organism: Pseudoalteromonas sp. CF6-2; assembly: GCF_021729425.1. Lineage (NCBI taxonomy): Bacteria > Pseudomonadati > Pseudomonadota > Gammaproteobacteria > Alteromonadales > Pseudoalteromonadaceae > Pseudoalteromonas > Pseudoalteromonas sp. CF6-2. The sequence goes on along the minus strand of NZ_CP091442.1, from coordinate 1,980,203 downwards.
TCATTTCAATAGCGACATTTCGTGCTAAGTTGCAAATTAAAAAATTAAAGACAATTAAATGGGAAAGGGACGAGAGCACAAGAATATGAAAAGATTCATACACGTCTATGTACGACATTTTATACTATCTATTATTACGCTCTGGTATATCCATTTTTATAAAATGAATATACATAAAAGCGTTAGAATTTCATTGAAAGCAAAGCTAGATAAGACAAACCCGAAAGGTGTTCATATAGGAGCGGGGACTTATATTGCATTTGGGTCGGTAATTCTAACTCATGATATGTGCCGAGACATACATAAAGACGTGAGAATAGGTGAAAATTGTTTCATTGGTGGTAACTCAATCATCATGCCAGGCGTTACTTTGGGCGATTCATGTATTGTTGCGGCAGGCGCTGTTGTGACAAAGGATGTAAGTTCAGGGACAATTGTCGCAGGAAATCCTGCTGTTGCCATTCGTACAAATATTAAAACAAAAGCTTTAGGGATATTAATTAATGAGTAAGAAGCTCATAGCAATTGCATCAACGGGTGGTCATTATGTGCAATTGAGTAGAATAATGAAACAAGCTAACTTTAACTCTAATGACATTTTATTTGTGCGCACGAAAGTTAACGCGCACGATACACCTTCTTTTGAGAATGAAAGCTTAATTGAGGATGTGTCAAGAGACACATTAATCCGATCTCCCATAATTGCGTTTCAAATGTTAAAACTCGTCTTAAAGCATAAACCTAAGTGGATAATAACCACTGGCGCGATGCCTGGGTTAATTTCTATTGTAATTGGCCGACTATTACTAAGAAAAACCATGTGGGTTGATAGTATTGCTAATACAAAACAATTATCCGCCTCGGGAAGAATAGCAAAGAAATTTGCTCATAAAACATTAACCCAATGGCCAGATTTAGCTGGTGATAATGTTGAATATAAAGGTCGAGTTATATAATGAAAGTGCTTGTAACTGTGGGTGCGCAATTACCATTTAAACGATTGGTAGAGGCCATTAACGATATAAATAAATCACTAAACTTGGATGTTTTTGCTCAAGTTGGTGAAGACTCGAATGCTTATGATGGTATTCAAGTGGTTGATTTTTTGAGCTCTAATGAGTACAAAGCGAAACTTGATTGGTGTGATATTGTTATTGCTCACGCTGGTATGGGAACCATCATTCAATGTTTAGAGTTGAATAAAAAGCTTATAGTTGTACCGAGGTTGGCTAAATTTGGTGAGCACAGAAATGATCATCAGCTCGATACTATCGCAAGATTTGAACCGTTAACCTCATCAATAAGCTTAATGAGGGTGTGCCGTGATGTAGAAGACTTGCAACAGACCTTAGAGGAAATCGAGAAGCTAAGCGAGAAAAATGATTTCTTCACGACTGAAAAAGAGAAAGATACTGAGAACCTAGGTGTATATATTAAAAAAATGATAGATGATGAAGTATAAATTATCTTTGTTAATTGACTCGCTGTTATCGTCGGGTGCTAATTTTTTAATCACGTTTCTTTTACTTAAGTATGAGGGAAATGAGTCAGTAGTCATGTTTGGTGTTGCTATGACTCTGTCATTAATTTTCTTATCTTTTCAAAGAACAATCGTGCTCATTCCTTTTAATTTAAAAGAAGATAAGTGCAGTAAAGTCAGGATAATAGAGTTTCTAAGTTGTTCATTTTTCCTCTTAGTGCTATTTTTAGTGTTAATTTTCATTAGTACCTATTTTGTTTTTCCATATCAAGAGCAGTGGTTGTTAGCGCCTGTTTTATTCGCCTTTTTGTTTATACATGAATCATTTAGATATCTACTTATGGTGAGTAAGCTGTACTTTTTGCCTGCGTTGGTATCTGTTGTTTTAGTATCTACTTTTGCAGCTTCTTTATTATTTGATGGTTTATCTATAAAGCTCTTGATAAACACTTATTTATGTTTATTTGCGCTAGAGTTAATAGTAATCGCTCTTTTTATTACTTTTAAAAAAGCTAATACCGATGAGCATGAGTTAGACATTTTTTTTTGGTTTCGTGATACAAGAAATTTACTAAATCGAAATGTTCAATCCATTTCTCAATTACTACTCGTACATTCTCCATTTCTATTAGTATCGGCTTTGTATCCAGCAACAGTTTCTTCTGTTCTATTTATAGCTCGATCAGTATTTCAGCCAGTACAAATATTGATCAAATCAGTTGAGGCAATTGATCAAAGAAAACTCGCTAGTATAAAAGATAATGCACACACATTTGTAAAGAGTTTGTTCAAAAAGTATATGCTTATTTCTTTAGCCGCCTCTTTAATTTGTTTATTAATAGCTGTTTATCTATTTCCTGTGGTGTATGGCGAGCAAGCTGTTCCTAAGCTAGGTGATTTATTGTTCTGGGCAGGTATTTTAGTTTGTTTATCATGCTCAAGAAGTGTTGAAATGCTGCTCGTGAAGAAAAATATGTACAAAAAAATGAACTCACTATACCTGTTATCAGGTTTGGGTGTCTTATCTCTTTTACTATTGAATTTGTTTCTTCATTTACAAGTTTCACCATCACTTCATATTTTTATGGGGTGGTTGTTTTTGGCGATTACTTATTATTTGATTGTTATGAAAGGAGTCGATAATGAATAGGGTAAGACTCTTTAACTTATTTCTTTTTTCAATGTTTATTATCTTTTCTTTATTTGTTTTTAGAATACGCGAATACGGAAGTGATAGTGTCGATTTTCAAATCGTTTTAAGACTAATGGCATGGGGAGGAGGTATTTTAATCGCATTTATATATTTTTATAAATTCGGTTTTAGGGTGTCTAACAATCATGAGTTGTTATTTGTTGCTTTTATTCTCTTAGCTATTTTGATGCTCCCTTTTTCAATGCTTCCTTTTCGTAGCTTTGTTGTAGTACTTTCATATGCAGCTTTTTATTTTTATTTTAAGTATGTAAAAAGTAGGTTTGGAGATGACTTTTTACTTTATTCAATTTCCCTGTCATTTTTTATAGTTATTTGTTTTTCTTACTTTTATTATTTGGCTTTGCCCGATTTGGGGAGACACATCTATTGGTTGAATGATGTTTTATTTGTAAGCCCTCGAATGAGTGGCGTTTTCTCTACCTCGAATGCAATGGGGGGATTCTGTGCCGTATATTGCCTGTTCTTGTTACATGCGTTTAATAAGAAAATTATCTCAAAATCTTTCTTTATTATTGCATTTGGGTTGTCTTTGATAGCGTTACTATTGAGTGATAGTAAGACTGCTTTTATATCATTTGTTTTTTCTTCTTTATTTTTATACAGAAGAAATAAGTTTATTCTGTTTGCAATTCTATCAGGTGCAATTTTAACCTCATTATTAATAATATACGCTACATTTGACTTTTATGGCTTCCTTGAACATGTATCTCGCCACGGTGATCCTGAAGAAGTTCTCACTTTCACGGGCAGAACATATATCTGGCCTGCTGTCTTTGATATGGCGCTTGAGCGGCCTTTTACCGGCTATGGTATAGGTGTGACGTCTTTGGCTTTGCCAACGTTAGAAGATATTATAGGTTATACACCCGCTCACGCTCATAACTTAATCTTACAAGCTTTTTTCAGTCTTGGGCTTGGTGGCATGTTATGTATAACTGCAATTCTTGGCTATAATCTGGTTGTAAAATGCAAAAATAGATTGGGTAACTCGATGGCGGTTTATATTGTTATTACCTCTTTATTTGAGGCCTCGTTTTTATCCGGTGTAGCTGGCTATTCTATTATTCCTGTAATCTATATGGTTTTAAGTAAAGAAAAATGAGACGTTATTTAATTTTATTTTTACTTCTTTTTAGCTCATCTAATAGCCTGAGCGCTATTGATGATTATAATTTAGTCTTAGCATCAGGTCAGTCATTAAGTATAGGGCACACTGATCAAGACTTGAATCCGATAATTTTTCCTAATGAAGTTAATCCTAACAACGTCTTTCTGTTTAATGGTGTTAGGACCACTGCACCTCGATATTATCAAAGGTTAGTAGAAAATGACGTAAGATTTTTGGAACCTTTGAAAGATGTGACTAGACAAACACATGCATACTCAATGTTCAAAATGTTGGAATATTTATATGCTCTTGAGAACAAACCTTTCCCTAAGTTTGTTTATGCTCCACATGGTCGTGGAGGGCAAAAGATAAGTAAACTTGAATATGGCACAGAACCATTTGAAAATGGACTTACGATGCTAAGGGCTGCAGAGCGGTTGGCTGCGCAAAGTGGCGAAAGTTTTAATGTCCCTTTTATTACTTGGATACATGGTGAATCTAACGCAAATTCTAATTTACAGGACTATAAGCAAAAGCTTAGTAAGCTCTATAACGCTTATAAAAATAAAATACAAACTACCACTTCTAAAACCCGTAATCCAATATTATTCATGGACCAAACCGGCGTTAGTTATGGGCATGATATTGCTATCTCATTATGGGAGTTTGCGAATGACCATGAAGCTGCCTCTTTAGTCATGCCAAAGTACTTTCTAAATAGAAATTACTTTAATAGGCCTGATGAAAGAACTCACTTAAATACAAAGGGGTATATTTTACAAGGCGAGTATTTTGCGAAAGCTATCTTTTCTACATTTGAATCTAATAAGAAATGGAAACCACTGCAACCAGAGTCTTTAGAAATAGCAAATAATAAAGCTTTTGTGAAATTACATGTTCCAGAAGGAAGTTTGACTATTGATACTCAAACTTTACCTGAAGCACCTGGTTACGGTCTAAAGTATATATCGCCAAATAACATAGAATACATTCCGCAAGTTTCCATACAAGGTGATACGTTAATACTCGAGTTTAATACTACACTCGAGGTGGGGGGGGAAATAGACAGTGGCTTTACCCTAGATGACAGGTATAACACTGCAAATCAGAAAACCCCTGTGACTAATATCAGAGATACGTCGACGTTAATTTCTTCTGTTGATCAGCAACCACTGCATAATTGGCTAGTGCAATTTTCGATAGAGATTACCCCTCAAACTCCCGGCATGTCTTCTTCTGTAAATCCAAGTGGCAACAGTATATGGCATGATGGCGATATCGTCGCTGATATGTCAGAACCCTACTCTATTATCGGCGGAAGCTATAATAACAGGGATTTGAACTATGCTTTATATCGTGTCAGTTTTGATGCTGAAATTGAATCGGGTACGCCAATTTTTTATATCGGAGATTCAAGCATTCCAATTACAAAAGAGGGGGAAAACTCTTTTGTAGCAATCGTTTGTGAACCTACAGAAGATATGGTTTCTGTGGTAAGCACACAAACTATGTTTACCGGAGCGATGCAATCCATTTCTTTAAAACCGATATTATCCGAAACTAACTTTGACCAATATGACGTTGAAGAGCTCGGTGATAATATTTGGCCTAATAATGTGACCGTTGAGAATTATGAAGCAGATGATTTTGTAGTCACTGGAGACTATTTTATCAAAACGAAGTTACAGTACCCGATATATTTACTTGAATATGAAGTCCAAGTGAATGAGGGGTCAGCATATATCAATATTGGCGATTTTCATAAGAGCATCAATGATACGGGAGTATTTTATAGTAGGGTACCTATTTGTAAGCCTGAGTTTGGCCGTTTAAGATTTTCTTCAGGTAAATCAGGCTTTTCAGGGAAAATTAGTAATATTGAAATTGAACCAATTTAAAAGGTCATAGTTTGTTTTATAACTCAATTAATAATTTCCGTGCGATAGCCATTATGTTTATCGTTTTCGGTCATTCTTTCGATGTTTCTGGTGTCGCTTTAGATAGTCTTTGGGAAGTTTTTTTAAGAAACCTGCTATCTGGTGGTACCATTCTTTTTGTTTTCATTTCAGGCTTTCTTTTTGAAGTTGTATTTTTGAGAAAGTTTACTTTTTCTAAGTTTTATTTCTCCAGAGCTTCAAAGCTGATATGGCCATATTTATTATTGTCAATCATACCAATCTGTTTATATATCTATGTAGCTAACCCAATTTCAGATGGCTATTTTCTGCCTAAATCTGAAGGTGCAATATCACAGTTTATGGTACCTTTTCTAAAATATGAAGTAACAGGTCGCTTTATGACCGCTTATTGGTATATTCCTTTTGCGTTACTGTTATTTTTACTCTCGCCATTAGTCGTTCATATACTAAAAAAAGGTTTTACGTTTAAGCTGTCACTGATTCTGATTCTTTCATGCGTGTCAATTTTGATTCATAGACCTGTCGATAATATGAATCACTTGCATTCTGTTGTGTTTTTTTTCCCTGTTTACCTCACCGGTGCTGTGGTATCTCAATGTAGAGAATCCTTGTTAAAGGCATTTCAGGGTAATCGGTTTTGGCTATTATTTTTATTATCGATCAGTTTCACGCTGATCCAGACCTATTTAGGTGATGTGGGAAGCTACCATAAGCCATTTTTTGAGTTCAGAGGCATCGACTTGATGTTTCTACAAAAGCTACTCCTTGCTTTCTTTTTCTTCTTGCTATTAGAAAAGTATTCAAAAAGTAATTTGTTTTTTGACACTCTAGCGAGTACAAGTTTTGCAGTGTTTTTTATACATCCTTATCTAATCTTTATATTTAGAAACTTAAAATTACCGACCCCAGATACGGCGTTATTTCAGTGGCTCTACTTCATTGCTTTATCTATTATGTTTGTGTTACTTAGTATGCTTCTTGCCTTATTCGCGAAAAAATTACTCAATGATAAGAGTAAATACCTCATTGGTTATTGAAAATACAGTTTCATTAGCTTGAAACTGATTCTAAAAACTACCTGGTAAGTATTATCTGAAATAACAAAGAAAAGCTTTAAAACCTGTTGGTGATTGAATTGCTAACAGGTTTTTTAGATGAAAATATGTCTTGTGATTGTTACCTAACAGATAGGTTTACTAAGATCTGCTAAAATTTGGACTATCCCCTTCTTTACATCGTTAACATTTAATTAACTTATAAATAGTGTTTTAGGGTGGGTTTTAAAGGTCTTTTATCCTGCTTTATTACTTAAGTTACTGATTTTTGCGTTTTGTACTTTTTTATGGAACATTAAAATGGTACTTTTGTAGTGTCTTTTGTTTATTTGCATTTAATTTGTATATATAATGTGCTGCAATTAATTAAAGGACATGACTACAAACTGAACACACAGTTTTTGCTGCTATTGACGCACTTTCATTACGAGGGAAATAATGACTAACTCATTACTAAAATTAACAAAGCTAAGCGCAGTGATTGCTATTAGTTTAGCTAGCTCAACAACTTTGGCCGCAGACTTAGGTGTTGCCAATAATTTTTCTGCGTTTGTTTTTGAAGATTTTAAATCTAATTCAGGTCGTGCTGAGGGCGCAATTGCAGCCGGTGAGATAAGTCTGAAAGGATACAGTGTTGGTTATACAAGACCCTACAATGCCGGCGAATATTATTTAATTAGTGAATCTACTATCGCTTTCAAGTCAGGTCGTCAATATGTGGGCAGTATGATCGCCAGCGGTGCTACTGATGTCAACTGGAGTGTTCGGTGGGGCATGCAATGGGGCTCTAAAATCCTATCGAATCAAAGTGAATCTGCTATGCCTTTCAACTTTGATGAGCAAGAACAGTACTATAAAGATTTAAGTGCTGGATTAAGTGAGCTTTCAACAACGGGTACTGTAAAGAGTATGTGGGGCGGCCTTTACTTAGAAGGTGATGGGGACTCTGATAGACAAGTATTCAACTTAGACGCACGGGAGTTTGCTAAGGCACATACCTTCGCTGTGTCAGGGATCCCGCATGGCGCAACAGTCGTTTTTAACATAACCGGCGATGATAATATTGTTGTAAAAGGTAAAAGCTTTGCGAGTTTACATAACCATGCAACTAAAACAGTATTCAACTTTGCGAATGCCAAAAAACTTGATATCAAAGGGAATCGTTGGCAAGGCGTTGTTTTAGCTCCGTTTGCTGATATTAGAGGTGTTCATGGTGTTGCTAAGATGCCAATTATTGGCCAGAGTTTTTATGGTTCAATGACATTGTTAGGCGGTGAATTCAGCGGTGACTTACCTGAAATCGGTGCGCCAGTTTGTAATGATATTGATGTTACTGATAAATGGAGTTGGACTGGCAGTGAGTTTATGCCGGAGTTTGACCAAGTTATTTCAACTCCGATAGCTGTAAATCTAAATGATGATAATGGCGATGGTATAATTGACGAAAAAGATGTGACAGATATCTTGGCTGTAACTTTTAATATTGCTAATTATCGTGCGCAGGGCATTGTTCGAGCGTTTAGCGGTATCGATGGTCAAGAGTTGTGGAAAACTGAAAACTTTGATGGATCTTTTAATTATAAAACAATTAAAGCGAGTTCAACTTACTCTATCGCTGCCGCAGATGTTAATAACGATGGTTTGGTTGAAGTTATAGTAAGAGATTCTACTGATCACAGTTATAAGATTTATAGTAATACTGGCGACTTGATTAAGGCTATTCCTAAAGGGTTTGCATTTGGAAATTCCGCTATATCTGATCTTAATGGTGATGGTTCCGCTGAATTCATTATTGGCAATAACATTGTGAATCTTGATGATGATTCAATCGTTAAGCTTAAAAAGCCTGTGGATTATAATAAGGGCGACTTCGTAATGATTGATTCAATTGCTTTTGATGCAGATCTTGATGGCCAGCAGGAAGTCTTAGTAAATGGTGTTTTATATACTATGGACGGACAAATTCTTTGGAACAAAAATACACAACAAGGCTTTGCTGCAATTGGTAATTTTGATAATGATGCATACCCTGAGATTGTGCTAACTGACTTAGATGGAAGTATTAAGCTTCTAGAACAGGATGGCTCAGTAATTTGGGAGTATCAATCAGATGATTCAGGCGGTGGTGTTCCTTCAATTGGTGATGTTGATGGCGATGGTGAACCAGATATTGTTGTCTCAGGCGGTAAATTAATTAAAGTACTGAATAAAGAGGGCGTTTTAATTAACTCCTTTGCAATTAACGATCCCTCTAGTAAACGCGCTGGTGTCATAACATATGACTTTAATGGCGATGGAAAAGATGAAATCATTAATATAGATGAAACGGGGTTAAATATATTTAGCGCATCAGAAAATAGATTAGTTTATACGTCTAAGCAGTCCTCAGGGACAATTTGGGAGTACCCAATTGTTGTTGATTTAGATGGTGATGGCTCTGGAGAAATTATCTCTGTTTCCAATACATTGCTTTTGCCAAGCGGTGCCACGGGTACTAATGGTATTTCTGTCAAAACGTCAAAAAGCTGTAAATGGTCGCCAGCTACACGTATTTGGAATCAGCATTCCTTTTCTGGTTCGAATATAAACCAAAATGGCTCGTTGCCTTTACAACAAGAAAACAGCTGGGAACAAACAAATACCTTCCGTTCTGGTAATTTGAATTAATTCATTCTAAATGAGCCAATTAACTTTTTTAATTGGCTCATTTTGTTAGAATTGCGCTCGTTTTAAAACGGATTTAAAAAGGTTTATTTTGGCTGATTTACACGATGACCCTGCAATTAGAAGTTTGTTGGAAAGAATGCCAGAGGGTATTCAAAATACATTTACCGATGAACAGTTAGTACATTTGAAAATTGCAATCGGCGCAAGACAATGGGGGAATCACGCAGTTGACCTTAGAGGGGTTGTTAAATTATTTAAATACCGTTATTACTACGTGCTTTTGGCTGGACGAAATAGGCGACAATTAACTCCTCAAGAACAAAAAGTTGCTAAGTTTGGGCAAGCGGTAATTTTAAGCATGGCAGTCTCATTTGTCCTATTAACTATATTGCTAATTTTATATTTGGCTAAATCTGCATTGGGAATTGATATATTTTCTAACTTTTCCTTTGGCCTGTGGGACTGGTTTAACTCCCTGTTAAATTAGAATAGCTAAAGTGGCTGAGAGGGTTAGGTTTTACCGGTCCTTTTTAATTGGTAATTTGATATGGTTTCGCTCATATTAAGTAATGCAATCTCACTACAGTCACATTAACTTAATATGAGTAATATTCATGTTTACTGCTTAAATATGTTTATTTTTTGTAAATGGTCTAGCTTCTTGCAATTTATTTTTTTTAAATTAACCCCAATTTTTCAATTTTATTTTGATTATAATTTGCACAGTCTTGTGTTTTTTTACCTTTTTGGGAAATCGATTATCAATAAACTGCTCCTATCCCTTTGTTTATTCAAATAATAAAGAAATATGAATCTGCCCTGAATAGTTTAATTTAATAATGTTGTGTTTATTTTTGTTTATCTTGCGTTCATTTTTATAAATGTTTCTTTTTTATACTTCAATTTAATGCAATTTTTGTTTGGCACTTTATACTTATTTTTTGGTTGATCTGTTCCTGTTGTCACTATATTATTGCAGCTGATTTTTTAGTTACTTGCCGTTCAAGGAAGATATAGTGAACAGAAGCAGAACATTTAAACCATCTAGTTCTTCAGATGCAAATTTTTATCGCTTATTTGACTTGTTAACACTTTTTATTGCATTTCAAATAGCAAATAGTATTTATACTATTCACTTTACCTCAGCTTATCTTGCAGCTGCATTATCTATCACAATTACCTATATGTATTGTGCAGAAATATTATCTACATACCGATCGTGGCGTGCAGGTAAATTCAGAAGCATGGTTTTATGCTCTTGGGTTTCTTTAGTCGTTGCGTTTTCAACGATGTTTTGTATTTCATTTGTTTTTAAATTCACAGAAGTATTGTCTCGTTTAGGGTTAACCATTTGGTTTTTTGTGAGCTTGCTGCTTTTATTTAGCTGGCGTTTGGCTGTTCATTTATACAAACGTAATCGACGTCGATTAGGCTTGAATCTTCGTAATGTTGCAATTGTTGGTGCAACTGAAGGGGCAGCGTATTTACATAAAGAAATTGAAAATAATAGCGAGTTAGGCTTCAAGTTTATGGGTTTCTTTGATGACCGTAAACCTGAACGTTTGTTTGAAAAAGCCGCCAATTATGACGTGGAAGGCAACATTCAAACCGCAATTGATCGGGCTCGGGATGGTGAAATAGACATATTATACATTGCATTACCACTAAAAGCTGAAAAGCGTATTGCTGATATTTTATTACAGCTTGGCAATACGACGGTTGATGTGCATGTTATTCCTGATTTTCTACTTTCTAACTTGATTCACGCTAGGATAGAACATGTTGGTAATTTAGATACATTAAGCGTGTTTGAATCACCTTTAATAGGTGCGCAGGAGTTTATTAAGCGTACTGAAGATATTATTGTTTCTTCATTAATTCTGTTATTAATTTCCCCTTTACTGTTAGTGATCGCTGCTGCAGTTAAGCTTACTTCCCCTGGAAATATAATCTTCAAACAAGATCGATATGGTTTAGATGGTCGAAAAATTAAAGTGTGGAAGTTTAGGTCTATGACAGTCACCGAAAATAGTGACGTAGTTACACAAGCGACAAAAAATGATGCGCGTATTACTAAGCTTGGTGGCTTCTTGAGAAGAACTAGCCTTGATGAGTTACCTCAATTCATCAATGTATTAAGAGGTGAAATGTCAATAGTCGGCCCAAGACCTCATGCTGTAGCTCATAACGAAGAATACAGATCTAAGGTCGATTTCTACATGATTAGACACAAAGCAAAACCTGGTATCACCGGTTGGGCTCAAATTAATGGCTGGCGCGGTGAAACAGATACACTTGATAAGATGGCTAAACGAGTTGAATACGACTTACATTACATTAAGCACTGGTCCTTGTGGCTTGATGTGAAAATAATTTTTATGACAATTTTTAAGGGATTTAAAAGTGAAAATGCGTACTAATACAATTTTATTTTTACCTATTGCACTGGGTTTATCTGCACCTGCGATCGCAGTTGAATTAAAGCCAGGCAGTTTTATGACTGAGGATGGAGCAGAGCTCACGCCTACGCTCCAATTAGGTGTTAGTAGCAACGACAACTTTTTTATGACACCATCAGATACCCAGTCTCGTCTAATATGGGAAATAGCACCTAGTTTAAATGCATTGATTGAAGACGGTCCAGACAATTATGAATTTGATATTGCTACACGTTCTGCACTTCATAATAAAGATTCTACTGATAACTTTACGCAAATAAATCTAGGCGCTGGTTTGCATAAAGAATTTACCAGTAAACACCGTGTAGATATTAAAGGTGATGCTGATTGGCTGTCAGAAGCACGTGGTGCAGGTTTGACAGAAGGTCAGGGTAATACTATTGATGACTTAATTACATACCAACAACAGAATTTCTCTGCTAGGTATGAATATGGTGCCCTAAGCTCTAAGGCGCAGGTCGCTTTTATGGCTGGCTACTATAATAAAAATTATCAAAATTTTTCTGAGATATCTCGTTTCCGTGATTACGACAAACCTATGCTAGGTATTACTGGTTATTATAATACACATGCCGGTAGCCGTGCCTTTGTAGAGATAAAGCAGGAAAACTATCGCTACGATGTTATTGATTCTAATGGTATTTCTCGTGATTCAGATGATGTTAAAGTATTGTTGGGTATGGAATGGGAAGCGACAGCCATTACAACGGGATCGTTTAAAGTCGGTTATCAGAATAAAGATTTCGAGTCGAATCTTCGGGATAATTTCAGCGGTTTAAGCTGGGAAGCTGCGGTTGTTTGGAAACCACTTTCTTATACGTCATTACAATTGGTAACTAGCCGTGCAGCAAAGGATCCTTTGGTTCAAGGCGATTTTATTCGTGAGAGTGTATATGGTGCTACATGGCAACATGATTGGAGTGAATCTTTAAGCTCAGTAGTCAGCGCAAATTATGTGGATCAAGAGTACGTGGGCAATTTTAATCGCAAAGATAAAGTTAAAAACGCACGTCTTGGGTTGAACTATCTAGCAAACAACTTTGGTATGGTATCGGGTTATGTTGATTTCATAGACCGTAACTCAAACCAAGCTAACATCGAATTTGATCGTGTAATCGTGGGCCTTAATTTTACTTTTGCGTTAAAGGGTAATGAATGAAGGTCAAAATTTTAATAGCTTTAACCTTGCTCCTAAGTGTTTATAGTTTTGCTGATGATTCAAAAAACTATATCTTAGGGGCTGGTGATAAAATAGAAATTAAAGTATTTGGCCAGCCAGATTTAGATGTAACCTCACTGCTAGGTAATAGCGGTGAGATTAATTACCCTTTTTTAGGTAAGGTCAAGCTTGTCGGATTAAATATTTCGCAAGTTGAGCAAACGATTAGCGAGGGTTTACAGCCTGATTATTTGGTTAACCCTAACGTATATGCTCAAGTCGTGGAATACCGTCCTTTTTATATCCACGGTGAAGTTAAGGAGCCTGGTGCGTATCCGTATCAACCTGCAATGACAGTAAACCAAGCAATTGCATTAGCTGGCGGATTAACTGAGCGAGCCTCTGTTGACAAAATTTTTATTTTTAAAGAGAAAACCAAAGCGCAGCAACAAAAAGGTAACTTAAATAGCCAAATTGCTGCTGGTGACACTATAAAAATAGAACAGCGCTTGTTTTAGGCAGTTAAAGGCAGTAATTAAAAATGAATTCACTATCAGAAAAGCCTAATAGCAATGAAGAACTCATTGATTTAGGCGCTTACCTTAATGTTATCAAACAGAATAAATGGAAAATCTTAGGTTTTTCGGTTGTTGTAACTTTATTTACCATGATGGTTACTCTAACCTTGGTACCTAAGTATATAGCTTCTGCAACCTTACTGATTGAGTCAGAACAAACAAAAGCTGTTAGCTTTGATGAAGTTTATGGCTTAGATTCAACGAAAAAAGAATATTATCAAACTCAGTTTGAAGTAATAAAGTCGGATAGTATAGCCCGAGAGGTCATCACAAAGCTAAATTTGGCAGAGCATCCGGACTTTATTAATAAACCTTCATTCAGTGATGAGTTAAAAAGTATGGCGAAGCAACTTTTGCCATTTCTTAACAAGTCTGAACGTTCAGTGCTCACCGAGCAGGAGATTGCTGAGTTAAAAATGCTGGATTTACTTGCTACGTTTAGAGCTAACCTGAGCGTATCACCTATTCGCAAGACCCAACTTGTAAAAGTTAGTTTTGAATCGAGCGATCCTAAACTTGCTGCCTTAGTCGCTAATACCGTAGGTGAGGTTTATATTGAAAGCCAAATGCGCGCTAAAATGGGCATCACCCAACAGGCTTCAAGTTGGTTGAATACCCGCTTATCAGAGCTACGAGTTCAACTTGACAGCTCTGAAGTTCGCTTACAAAACTACCGAGAAGAGCAAAAACTTGTCGACATTGAAGGTATTGCGGGGCTTATAACTCAAGAGTTAGAGCAAACGTCTAAGCAGCTTGTTGACGCTCGCGCTACAAAAAACAATTTGGAAAGTATAAACCGTGTTATCAATGAATATGGCAATGATAACATTGAGTTACTGGGAAGTATGCCTGAAATTACTTCGCACCGTGTAGTACAAGATGTTAAACGTGAAGTGGTGTTAGCTGAGCGAAAGGTGAGCGAATTAGCTGAGGTATATGGCCCTAAACATCCTAAAATGATTTCAGCTAAAGCTGAGTTAGCGACAGTAAAAACGAACCTTAATAAGCAAATTAAAGGTTTGATTACTGGTATTGAGAAAGAGTTGAATAGGATTGCGCGTACTGTCAGTGCTCTTGAAGGAGATTTAGCAAAAATCCGTGCTGAGTATCAAGATGTAACGCGTAAAGAGACGCAATATAACCAGTTAAAGCGTGAAGTTGAAACAAACCGTAATATTTTTAATACCTTTTTATCTCGCTCTAAAGAGACTGAAGTAACCAGCGACTTTAGTTCAGCAGCAGCTCGTTTTACAGACCGTGCATATGCACCAAGAAATCCAAGTAAACCAAATAAAAAGTTAATTATTATTTTAGCCTTTGTTGCAAGCTTAGGTTTTGCAATGGTGATGACATTCGTTTTTGACGCGCTAAACGATACTGTTAAAAATAAAAATGATGTTGAAAATAAACTAGCGCAGCGAATGTTAGGTTTGCTACCTCATGTTGCAATTCCTAAAAAGAGTTTCTTTCCGATCCATGCTTACTTAGATGATACGTATCGTCGCTTTGCTGAATCGGTACGAACTTTCCGTACTAGTCTATTATTAACTCATCTTGACCGCGCACATCAGGTTATTGCTGTTACATCGACTTCGCCAGGAGAAGGTAAAACCACTACTTCTGCTAATTTAGCCATGTCGTTAGCGCAAATGGGGAAGGTGTTGTTAATTGATGCTGATTTACGTAAGCCAACTCTAGCAAAACGATTTGATATACCAGTGTTTCACCCTGGTTTGAGTAATTTAATTATTGGCACAGATCAATTAACTGATTGTGTACATGAGGATTCGCAATCTGGTGTAACTATAATGCCCAGTGGTCAGATACCCTCTAACCCACTTGAGCTCCTCTCGAGCAGCCGCTTTTCTGATTTGCTTAGTGAATTAAAAGGTAAGTATGATCATATTATTGTTGATACGCCACCGACTCAAGCGGTTAGTGATGCACTAGTAATAGCACAAAGTGTTGACTCGGTTGTATATGTTGTTAAATCAGATATAACACGTATTAAACCTATCACCGCAGGGCTTGAGCGTCTATTTGAAGTAAAAGCTCATGTTGCGGGTGTTTTACTAAACCAAGTGGATATGAGTAAGTCTAAAGATGAACACAGTCAAGGGTATTATGATTATTACGATTACTCACAGCAACCTGAAAAACCTCAAGCGTAACTAAGTTAGTTTATGTTTGATATTCATAGTCATATTTTGCCAAGTATTGATGACGGCGCTAAAGATCTAGATGAATCTTTAGCGCTTCTTAAAATGGCTGAAGATGATGGTATAACCCATATGGTTGCTACACCACATATACATATAGGTAGATTTAATAACCGAAGCTCTCATATTTACGAGAGCTTGGTTAACTTGCGTCTACATGCAAAAAATGCTGGTATTGGTGTAAAGTTAGCTGCCGCAGCAGAAGTGCGTCTCGATGTAGAACTTATGGCATTGGTTATGTCTAATCAGTTACCTTTTATTGGGGAAATAGCTAATAAAAATGTACTGTTATTAGAGTTACCACATTCGCATATGCCACAAGGTTACGATAAATTTATCCAATGGCTTGATAAACAAAATATTCGGGTAATTATTCCGCATCCGGAGCGTAACCGAGATATTCAGTCTAATCTATATTATATTCAGCACTTAAAACAATTAGGCTGTGATTTTCAGTTAACAGCATCAAGTATCCAAGGTGAGTGGGGGGAAAACGCAAAAGCCATATCATTGCAAATGCTTAACGATGGCCTAGTTAGTTATATTGCCTCTGATACTCATTCCGTTAAACGTCGTCCTCCCGTTCTTAGCCAGGCTAAAAAAACTGTCTCGCAATTAATCGGTGTAGAACAAGCTAACTCAATCTTCATTACTAATCCGCAACGATTAACAGAATGCTTATTTAATGACTAAATTTAACATAGGTAAAACTGTAACTAGCTCTATTTTAGCCGTCTTAGTGCTTTTTATTACTTATTCAAGCCTACAAAGTATGCGTGCGAATGCGTGGTATTTTAATGCGCTAAATATTGTGCAGGCCACTGCTCTTGATTCTTCTAACACATCGTTGCTCAGCGCAGAAAATGCAATGACGCTGGCAACTGATTTGGACCCTGAACATCCGCATTACTGGCATTTTTTGGCTCATATTAAAATGTTAGGTTTATCAAAAATGAATATATCATCGAATGAGCAAATTAAGCAGGTTGAAGATACATACCAACAAGTTGAACAAGCACTATTAAAATCGGTTGAGCTAAGGAGCACTTGGGCGCAAACTTGGGTTGCCTTAGCTCAGGTTGTCAGCTTTCAAGAAGGGCCTTCTGAGCGAGTATATGGCTATCTCCAAGAAGCGAAAAAAATGGGGCCTTATGAATTTAATACTCATCTAGGTATTATTCAAATCGCTTTAATGCACTGGACTAATCTACCGCCTACCTATAAAGCACTATATGTAAATGAGCTTAAGCTAGCTTCTAAACATGGTTATAAATTTAATAGTATTTTAAATATGTCAGAGCGAATGGAGCGCTTAGGTATAGTGTGTTTATCACTTCAATTTGGCAATGAATTTAGCCGTGTTAGACAAACACCGGCTTATAAACGCAGCTGCAAAAATTTTAATACTAATACGATGTTAAAGAACTAAAAAGCTACTCACTTTGTTTTAAAGCACGTTAGATTCACTGTAGGTCTTTTCTATGTTGCTTGATATAGCTAGACACTTCACTAACAGTTGCTAACCAGTAGCCAGTTTCTGGTTTTTGTAAGTAATTAATCAGCTCTTCTAATGCGTTTATATCGGTAGAGTATTGGCCACGTTCGCCTATTTCATGCCCAGCCAGAATGATCCAGCTATTATTCGTTCGATGTTGTTCTATCATGGCCTTAATCTCTGCAAATGTGAGTCCATCGATCCGTAGACTTGTTAACTGTGAAAAGTCAGTAAAGTTGGGGTTGTTTGCTGTTTCATCTAACCAAGTTCGGCCTGTGTCAAAATGTTTGGCTATTAATGGAACATAACTTTTAGTGTTAGCCCCTCGGCCTACAAAAGTATTGCCACAAGGGTATGCAAATGCCTTTGCATCAACACCTAACGTGCGCTTTATATACTGTTGGCTGTCTATGATATCTTTTTCAATATCCTTAAGTGAAGCTTGTTCTAAGGATAAACCTTGTTGACGCAACCATTCAAAATTCCCAGTACATAAATGCTTATTAGTGTGGTTGGCTATTTCGTGACCGTCTTTTACAACTTTTTGCCACTTACTTACTCGTTCCTCAACATTAAAGGGGGAAACATAAAAGGTGGCTTTAACTTTGTATTTATTTAATAACGACAACCCATTATCGACTTGACTATGTCTTGCATCGTCAAAGGTAATACTTATTGCGTTACTGGCGTTATCTGGGTAGGAAAAGCCTTGGTATGAGGTATTCTGAGCGCTTGTGTTTAAACTAATAAATGCCGTAATTAAAAAGCGTGATGATTTTAACATGTTCAATCCCTTTTCATCTATTTTCTGTAATAGAATCAAAAAGCAATGAATAGTGCAATGCGACTTTTGCATAAAAAACGCCCAGAACGAATCCGCATTGTTCTGGGCTTAGGGGGTGGCTCTTGCGAGCCTGCGCTAACTATAAAAAAACACCTTCTAAATTCAGTAGGGAGAAGTAGAAAGTACTTTTAAGTGTAGTTAAATAGTGGGAAATTGCACGATAAATGTACAATTTTTATATTGGTTTTAAATCAACTTGTTACACCATTTTACCTATTAAAGGTATGTGTTTGTTCAGGGTTTATACGCAACTTATACCCAAGTTATTAACTGGGAATTTTGTACTAAATCACGTGGTAGTGAGTTCTTGATTTTATTCTTTTGCCACTTACCGAGGCCTACCGGACAGCCACATAACATTAACACTACTTCACCATTATCTTGAGTTGGTTTTTCGAGCCGAATATCTTTACCGTTAAAGTAATCGTTTGCTTGGCAAGCAGACATCTCAAAGGTATTTTTTTCGCAATCTTGACCAAAGACGGTGGCGAATTCATGTGCTAAGCGAACTCCGCCTTTATGGATCACACCAAGTTGAATGCCTAAACGTGAGTATTTAATTTTATCTTGCAGTTCATCAAAGCCATCAGGAAACAACCAAAGCTCTTTATCACGCTGCATTAAGGTGCCTTTGAGTGATTTTAGACCGAACTGTTTTTTAATTGTTTGCATAAACGCTTGGCTTTGCTTTTTATCAAACTCAGCAAACGGAAATGCGCCTTTTTTAACTTTTTGATGTGGGTTGTCAATTGAGGCTATTTTTTTAAATTTAGCGATGAAGAAACCTTCACTGTCGTAAGTTTGTGGCCAAACATGCAAATAACCTTCGCTGGTTGTCGCTTTATCAGCGCCATCAAACAGGTTATCGAGCGATTGAACTTCGACGCAAGCAGGGAACTCTGCTAATAGATACTCGCACACTTGTTGGTTTTCAAGTGGTGTTAAAGTACAGGTCGAATAAACTAATGTGCCGCCAGGTTTTAGGGCATAAAAGGCACTTTTGATAAGGGCTTTTTGTACAGCAGCAATATCTATATTAGACTCAATTGACCAATTCTTTAGGGCGTCTGCATCTTTACGAACCGTGCCTTCACCTGAACACGGGGCGTCTAGCAAAATACTGTCGAAGCACTCATACATGTAATCCCCAAAGATCACACCGTCAAAATGTGATAATGCACAATTACCTACACCCATACGCTTGAGTGTTGCTGCCAAGACTTTTAAGCGAGATGATGACAACTCATTGGCAACTAACACGCCAGTATTATCCATCATGGCGGCGATTTGTGATGTTTTTGAACCCGGTGCCGATGCCATATCAAGTACCGCATCGCTTTGCTTAACTTCGGCTCGAAGAGCAACCGGCGGTAGCATTGAACTGGCTTCTTGCACATACATAGCACCACTTAAGTGTAAATCGGTATTACCGATTGCAAGGGCTTCTTCTTCCTCACTTGGACGTGTTAACCAGAACCCTTCCTTGCACCATGGGATTGCTGTTAACTCCCATCCTTTGTTGGCGCATTGACGCTGAAATTCTGAGACTGACATTTTTAATGTATTTACGCGAACAGATCGTCTAAGTGGGCGGCGACAGGCTGCAATAAAGTCGTCTAATGATAAATGTTCAGGAAGGTAGCTTTTTACATCATCAATAAATGAGTCTGGAATATATGTATTAGCGTCCACTAAATGGCTCTCACGTCACGTAATAATAGGCTGATCATACCATTTATAGCGCTGT
Source organism: Pseudoalteromonas sp. CF6-2 (assembly GCF_021729425.1). Lineage (NCBI taxonomy): Bacteria > Pseudomonadati > Pseudomonadota > Gammaproteobacteria > Alteromonadales > Pseudoalteromonadaceae > Pseudoalteromonas > Pseudoalteromonas sp. CF6-2. The sequence goes on along the minus strand of NZ_CP091442.1, from coordinate 1,960,260 downwards.
CAGGGGATATTTTTAGCTTTTTCAGAGTGAGATTAAAGTGTCGACATATTACCGATATAAATGTCTTTTATAGTCATTATTTTTGATAAATATCATTTTATGTCGACATTTTGCTGGTTTTTTAGTCTATTTTTCCGATCTCAAGGTTGACACATTCAATCATAGGGCGCATAGTGAACTTACAAATTGTCGACAATCTTAATTTAGTACTTAAATAGACCTATTTATGACAGAGCAAAAAGCCAACGATAACTACAACGATATCACGATAACAACGGCATCAGACCAAGTGTTTGTCGACATGCGTCGTGAAATTGTACAAGGCACCATTGAGCAGGGCAGCAAAATTTCTGAGCCAGAACTTGCTAAACGCTATGGTGTAAGCCGTGCCACCTTACGTGAGGCGCTAAATCGTTTAGAGAGCTGTTATTTGGTAGAGCGTAAAGCGAATGTCGGTTGTCGTGTTGTAGCACTGACCGCTGAGCGTTTAATCGAAGTTTATCAGGTACGTAGTGCCTTAGAGGGACTTGCTTGTCGGTTAGCTGCTGACAATATGGAACCTGAAGAAGTGCAAGGTTTAAAACAGTTATTGAATCAGCACTTACAAACACAGCGTGTAAAAGAAGGTGAATCATACTACCAAGAAGCGGGCGACCTTGATTTTCATTATCGCATTATTAAAGGGTCTAAAAACGCGCATCTAATTCATCTTTTATGTAATGAGTTGTACCAGTTAATTCGTATGTACCGTGTACAAATGGGGATGGTTGGGCCGCGTGTATCAAAAGCATTTGACGAACACTTGGCAATTATCAATGCCATTGAAAACCATGATGGTGAATTGGCCGAAATGCTTATGAAACGCCATATTAGTGCGTCTCAGGCAAATATTCAGACTAAGTTTGACTTACTCGCAGCAAAAAATCAGTAGCGCCTTAGTTAAACAGTCACAATTTAGCTTTAAAAATTAGAGTCAGCCAAAGAGCTGAAACCGTTCAAAGATAGGAGTTATCCAATGTCAGCAGGATTAAAGTTCAAACAGGCAATCGCCAACAATAAGCCACTGCAAGTGGTTGGCACCGTCAATGCGTACTGCGCAATGATGGCAGAAAAAACAGGTCACCAAGCACTTTACCTCTCAGGTGCGGGTGTTGCTAACGCATCATACGGTATGCCAGATTTAGGTATGACAAGCTTAGATAACGTACTTGAAGATATTCGTCGAATTACCAGCGCTACCGACTTACCGCTTCTTGTTGATGCTGACACAGGTTGGGGCGGTGCATTTAATATTGCTCGTACTGTTAAAGAAATGACTAAAGCGGGCGCTGCGGGCTTCCATATTGAAGACCAAGTTGCACAAAAACGTTGTGGTCACCGTCCTAATAAAGAAATCGTGTCTAAAGATGAAATGGTTGACCGTATTAAAGCCGCAGTTGATGCGAAAACAGATAGCGATTTTTACATTATGGCGCGTACTGATGCATTCCAAAAAGAAGGCTTAAATGCAGCCATTGACCGCGCTGCCGCATGTGTTGAAGCAGGTGCCGACGCTATCTTTGCAGAAGCTGTGCATGATTTAGCAGATTATCAAGCATTTGCTAAAGCGTTAAATGTGCCAATTCTTGCGAACATCACTGAGTTTGGCCAGACACCGCTATATACAGCTGAGCAATTAAGCGAAGTGGGTGTTGAAATTGTACTTTACCCACTTAGTGCATTTAGAGCGATGAACAAAGCAGCACTTAATGTGTATTCGTCTATTCTTAGCGAGGGCTCGCAACAAAGCCAATTAGACAACATGCAAACACGTGCTGAACTCTATGAGTTTTTAGACTATCACTCATATGAAAACACACTCGATAACCTTTTCTCAGCTAAAAAATCATAACGACAACATATAAGGAGAACACTCATGGTAGATAAAGCATTAGGCGGCGCAGGTTTACGTGGTCAAGTAGCAGGTGAAACAGCACTGTGTACAGTAGGTAAATCAGGTTCAGGTTTAACTTATTGTGGTTATGATATTAGTGAATTAGCAGATAAAGCGCAGTTTGAAGAAGTGTCTTTTTTACTGTCACGTGGTGAATTACCCACAGAGTCTGAGCTTACTGAATATAAAGCAAAGCTAAAATCACTACGTGGTTTACCAGATGCACTAAAAACAGTGCTTGAGAACATTCCCAAAGACGCGCACCCAATGGATGTAATGCGTACCGGTTGTTCTATGCTAGGTAATCTTGAAATGGAGCAAGATTTCTCAGAGGCGAATGATGCGATTGACCGCCTAGTTGCCGTATTCCCAAGTATTATTTGTTATTGGTATCGTTTTAGCCATGACGGCGTTCGCATCGACACTGAAACAGATGATGATTCGGTAGGCGCACATTTCTTAAATTTATTACACGATAAAGCACCATCAGCATTATTTGAGCAAGTAATGAATGTGTCTTTAATTCTCTATGCAGAGCATGAGTTTAATGCATCAACATTCACTGCGCGTGTATGTGCGTCAACATTGTCTGATATTCACTCTTGTGTAACGGGTGCGATTGGTAGTTTACGTGGTCCATTACATGGTGGTGCTAACGAAGCGGCAATGGATATGATTGAAGGCTTCACAAGTGCAGACCAAGCTGAAGAGGCGCTAATGGGTATGCTTGAACGTAAAGACAAGATTATGGGCTTTGGTCACGCTATTTACCGTGAATCAGATCCACGTAACGTGATCATCAAAAAATGGTCAGAAAAACTGGCTGATGAAGTGGGTGACGATGTTCTATATCCTGTATCTGTTCGCTGTGAAGAGGTCATGTGGCGTGAAAAGAAATTATTCTGTAATGCTGATTTCTTCCATGCATCTGCGTATCACTTCATGGGTATCCCAACTAAGTTATTCACGCCAATTTTCGTGATGAGCCGTGTTACAGGTTGGACAGCACACGTGAAAGAGCAACGTGCCAATAACCGTATTATACGCCCAAGTGCAGATTATACGGGCCCAGAAGCGCGTAGCTATACGCCAATTTCTGAGCGTTAATCGTTAATTAAATAGTGATAGGGGTGGCTTAGCTGCCCCTTTATGAAGGGGCGAAATAAATACAAAAACAATCAGCCCACCTTTGTTCACCGTCACCAAGTACAAGTAGAATCATCATGAATACAAATTTTAGAAAACCATTAGCAGGCACCGGAGTCGATTACTTTGATACGCGCGCTGCTGTTGATGCAATTAAACCGGGCAGCTATGCTACACTTCCTTACACATCACGTGTCCTTGCTGAAAACTTAGTTCGTCGCTGTGAACCTGAAATGCTCAATGATGCACTGTCGCAATTGATTGACCGCAAGCGTGATTTAGATTTCCCTTGGTTTCCTGCGCGCGTTGTATGTCACGATATCTTAGGTCAAACAGCGTTAGTTGATTTAGCAGGCCTTCGAGATGCCATTGCTGCAAAAGGCGGCGATCCTGCAAAAGTAAACCCTGTGGTACCAACACAGTTAATTGTTGACCATTCATTAGCGGTTGAACACGCAGGTTTTGAACCAGACGCATTTGAAAAAAACCGTGCGATTGAAGACCGTCGTAACGATGACCGTTTTCACTTTATCAATTGGACGAAAACAGCATTTAAAAATATTGATGTGATCCCGCCGGGTAATGGCATTATGCATCAAATCAATTTAGAGAAAATGTCGCCAGTGATCCAAAAACGTGATGGCGTGGCATTCCCAGATACATTAGTGGGTACAGATAGCCACACACCTATGGTCGATGCGTTAGGTGTTATTGCTGTCGGTGTGGGTGGCCTTGAAGCTGAAAGCGTGATGCTGGGGCGTGCTTCTTACATGCGTTTACCTGATATTGTCGGTGTTGAGCTGACTGGTAAACCACAGCCGGGTATTACTGCAACGGATATCGTATTAGCGATCACCGAATTTTTACGCAATGAAAAAGTCGTTTCGACCTACCTTGAATTTTATGGTGAAGGTGCCGATGCACTGACTCTCGGTGACAGAGCAACTATTTCTAATATGACGCCAGAGTTTGGCGCAACAGCTGCGATGTTCTACATCGATGACAACACACTTGATTACTTACGTTTGACTGGCCGTGAAGAAGAGCAAGTTAAACTAGTCGAAACTTACGCAAAAGAAACTGGTCTTTGGAGTGATAGCCTTAAAACGGCCGAGTATGAGCGTGTATTAACCTTTGATTTGTCATCTGTAGGTCGAAATATTGCGGGTCCATCTAATCCACATCGCCGTGTTGCAACCAGCGAACTTGATAAAGCGGGTATCACTGGCGTCTTAGAAAATGAAGAAGGCTTAATGCCAGATGGCGCGTGTATTATCGCAGCAATTACAAGTTGTACTAATACCAGTAACCCACGCAATGTCATTGCCGCAGGTTTACTTGCGCGTAATGCTAACGCTAAAGGGTTAACCCGTAAGCCATGGGTTAAAACATCACTGGCACCGGGTTCTAAAGCGGTGAAATCTTACCTAGAAGAAGCTAACTTATTACCTGAGCTTGAGCAACTTGGCTTTGGTATTGTGGGGTTTGCATGTACGACCTGTAATGGCATGAGTGGTGCGCTTGATCCTAAAATTCAGCAAGAAGTGATTGATCGTGATTTATACGCAACTGCTGTACTTTCGGGTAACCGTAATTTCGATGGCCGTATTCACCCATATGCCAAACAAGCATTTTTAGCATCACCGCCACTGGTTGTTGCTTATGCTATTGCGGGTACGATTCGTTTTGATATCGAAAAAGATGTATTAGGGCATGATCAACAAGGCAACGAAATTCGCCTAATGGATTTATGGCCAACAGATGAAGAAATTGATGCAGTGATCAAACAAAGTGTTAAACCTGAGCAGTTTAAAAAGGTTTACGAGCCAATGTTTGATTTAAGTGTAGATTACGGTGAAGACAACGATCCGCTTTACCAATGGCGCCCACAAAGTACTTATATTCGCCGCCCACCTTATTGGGAAGGGGCATTAGCGGGTGAACGTTCTTTATGTGATATGCGTGCACTAGCCGTACTAGGCGACAATATCACCACTGATCATTTGTCGCCTTCAAACGCGATTTTAGCGTCAAGTGCTGCTGGTGAATACCTAGCTAAAATGGGTCTCCCTGAAGAAGATTTTAACTCATATGCTACTCACCGAGGTGACCATTTAACAGCGCAGCGTGCAACATTCGCAAACCCTAAATTATTGAATGAAATGGTTAAAGAAAATGGTGAAGTGAAGCAAGGTTCATATGCTCGCATTGAACCTGAAGGCAAAGTAACACGTATGTGGGAAGCCATTGAAACCTACATGCAGCGTAAACAACCACTTATCATTGTGGCTGGTGCTGATTATGGCCAAGGCTCATCACGTGACTGGGCTGCAAAAGGTGTACGCCTTGCAGGTGTTCAAGTGATTGCAGCCGAAGGCTTTGAGCGTATTCACCGCACTAACTTAATTGGTATGGGCGTATTACCACTTGAATTTAAAGCTGGCACGACACGAATGACTTTAGGCATTGATGGTAGTGAGAGCTTTAGTGTCAAAGGTGAGCCAACACCTGGTGCAACACTGACATTGGTGATTAGCCGTGCCAATGGTGAAACCGTTGAAGTACCAATGACATGTCGTTTAGATACCGCTGAAGAAGTGTCAATTTATTCAGCTGGTGGTGTGCTACAACGTTTCGCGCAAGATTTCTTAGAATCTGAGGAGCACTAAACTATGGCGTTTAAACCACAAATGAAGGTGCCAGCAACCTATATGCGTGGCGGCACCAGTAAAGGGGTGTTCTTTAACTTAATTGATTTACCTGAGCCTGCCCAAGTGGCAGGCGAGGCCCGCGATAACCTATTATTACGTGTGATTGGTAGCCCCGATCCTTACCAAAAACAAACTGATGGTATGGGCGGTGCAACCTCAAGTACGAGTAAAACGGTGATTTTATCGAAAAGCGCTAAACCAGATCACGATGTTGATTATTTATTTGGTCAAGTGGCCATCGATAAAGCGTATGTTGATTGGAGTGGTAACTGCGGCAATCTAACCTCAGCAGTTGGGGCTTTTGCGATATCGAATGGTCTTGTTGATGCGAGTAAAATTCCTGATAACGGCGTTGTTGAAGTTAAAGTATGGCAAGTCAATATTAGTAAAACCATCATAGTGCATGTGCCAATTACTAACGGTGAAGTGCAAGAAACCGGTGATTTTGAGCTTGATGGCGTGACCTTTCCAGCCGCTGAAGTGAAACTTGAATTTATGGATCCGGCAGATGGTGAAGGTGCATTATTCCCAACAGGTAATTTAGTGGATGAACTTGAAGTTCCGGGGATTGGTATGCTGTCTGCGACGATGATCAATGCGGGTATTCCAACGGTTTTCATAAACGCCAGTGAAGTTGGCTATGATGGTACAGAGCTTCAAGAAGCGATTAACGGTGATGCATCTGCACTTGAAAAATTAGAAACAATTCGTGCCTATGGGGCGTTAAAAATGGGGTTAATTTCTCATCTTGATGAAGCAAAAGCACGTCAACATACGCCAAAAGTAGCCTGGGTAGCTCCAGCAACAACCTACCATGCATCAAGCGGCAAAGTTGTAAACGATACTGATATTGATTTAGTGGTACGTGCTATGTCAATGGGTAAATTGCATCACGCCATGATGGGCACAGCAGCGGTTGCAATAGGCACCGCTGCAGCTATACCCGGTACGCTTGTAAATCTCGCCGCAGGCGGGGGAGAGCGTCAGGAAGTTAACTTTGGTCATCCTTCTGGCACATTAAAAGTGGGCGCTGCTGCAACACTTGTTGATGGTAAATGGCAAGTCACAAAAGCAAGTATGAGCCGAAGTGCGCGCGTGTTAATGGAAGGCTGGGTTAGAGTACCCGAGTAATACCCTGTGTAATCTAAATGAAGCGGCGGTTACGCCGCTTTATCGAATTTGTAGCATTGTTTTTTCATATCTTCAATAAACTCATCAAACTTACCGCTTTTTTGCATGGTGTCTATTTCGTCATTGAGATCTTTTAAGGTATTTTTCCAGTTTGGGCTTGTTTTGCTGACAGAATAATAAAGTGGTTTGTGTTCTAGAGTTGGTTCTACAGCAACTAGAGATTCTATAATTCTTTGCTTATCGCTGTTAGATAGCTGAGATTTATAGACACTTGCTTTTAAAACCTCTAGGTCTGCAACAATAAGGCTGACACGATTGCTCAGCAATAAATGAATAAGTTGGTATTCATTATTAGCGACGATGGTATCAAGTTCTTTGCTTTCGATCATGCTATCAAGTTTCTTGGTGTTTTTGTAAGCACGGACTACACCTATAACATGCTCCTTGATTGCTTCAAGGTCACCATTGAATGTAATCGAGTTACCTTTTAAAGTAACAAAAGATAAGTCGCCACCTGGTATTGGTTGACTTAAAGCTAATAGATTATTGCGAGTTTGGTTGAGAAAGTTGTCAGATATTACATCGTCCTCAACGAAATACTCGGGGAATAAGATATCGGCTTTTCCTAATTCCGCTTCTCTAACTGCGCGAGCCCATGGATAAAAGCCAATATAGACGCCATAGCCTTTTTTTAGTAGAGATTGGACCGTAAATTGGTAAAGCCAGCCTTTGTTACATAGGTTTTCATCAATATAAGGAGGCCAATCAAGAGTTACTAATCGAAGCGTTTTTTTAGCACCCAAGTTATAACCATAACCATCTTTATAGCGTACAGCATTTTGAGTAACTTCTTTGCCATCGAGTTGGTAAGTAACAGGAGTAAGTCCAGCGAATGCTTGATACGAAAAGATAAATATAATTACAGCAAATACTTTCATAGTTTTTTAAGCTTCTTTTTTAAGTTAAGCTTAGCCCTTTTTGATTAGTCTTCAACACTGTATTTGTAATAAAATTTAACGAAGCCCGAGCTACGTTAGATCACCCGTACTGGTTAGAGGCATTACATTCGAATTATTTGTCTTAGATATTTCCATATAGTAATTTGAAACGGTTATCCGATTTTTCGATGACGCGTCATGAGAACGACCTTATGATGTTAATTTTATTTCGGGGACGACCCTATACTAAAGAGTAATTGGTATGGGTTAAAGTTGCCAGCGAGTATAAGCTCAATTAGGTGTTTTTAAATATCAAAAAGTACTGTAAATTCAATGCTCTTAGTTATTTATTTTTAGATGAAAACGCTGAAATAGAGGATTGGTACGACCGAGTGGATTCGACCCACCGACTTTGGCACGGGTCATAGAGAGCGGTAGTGCTCTAACCAACTGAGTTAATTATTTTTTTAGATGAAACCGCTGAAATAGAGAATTGGTACGACCGAGTGGATTCGAACCACCGACTTTGGCACGGGTCATACAGAGTGGTACCGCTCTAACCAACTGAGCTAATTATTTATTTTTAGATGAAACCGCTGAAATAGAGAATTGGTACGACCGAGTGGATTCGAACCACCGACTTTGGCACGGGTCATAGAGAGTGGTAGCGCTCTAACCAACTGAGTTAATTATTTTTTTAGATGAAACCGCTGAAATAGAGAATTGGTACGACCGAGTGGATTCGAACCACCGACCTCTACCATGTCAAGGTAGCGCTCTAACCAACTGAGCTACGGTCGTACAGGCATTTAATTCTGAAGAGATTAAATGTTTTGGTACAACCGAGTGGATTCGAACCACCGACCTTTGGACTGGGCCGTTAAGAGTGGTAGTGCTTTTTCCTTTGGTTATACCTATATCATGGTACAACCGAGTGGATTCGAACCACCGACCCCTACCATGTCAAGGTAGTGCTCTAACCAACTGAGCTACGGTTGTATTTTGATATAAAATTGTTGTCTGTTTGGCTAAACAACGGAGGCTAATATATAGCGACTAGTTGTGTGAATCAAGCAGGTTTAGCTATTTTTGTGTTAAGTGCTGTTTTTTTATTCATAACGGACTAATTTCACACTCTTTATAAAAGTTTTGCCACCATTGTACGTGGCTCTTTGCTGATTGCTTTAGCTGCTCTAAAATAGCATGTTCGCCAGAAACAGATACATAATGATGCATTGAGGTATCATCCCACACTTGCAGGTAAAGTGGTTGTAGAGCTTCTAGCTTACCTGTCAAAAATGACTGATAGGGCTGTAGTTGCTGCAAATAAAACTTTTTAAAGATATTACTTAATGTGCGTGCTTTTTGTTTATTTTTATTGAGAGGGCATAACTCGTTACTTGAAAACTGAGTTAAAAGTTTTGTTAGTTGGTTATTATAACTAATCTGTGTCCTTGCTGCTGATATTAAAAGTTTATTGTAATTGAACTGGTTCAAAACCTGTAAGTTTTTAACAATTGACTCAGTATCTACATTTTTTACATTACCTGAATTTATCTGCTTAGCAAGTTTGGCAAATTCTTTCATCGCCTGTTCTGTCTCAGTAAAACCCGCGGTATCTTCTGCAAGGTGTACAGATGTTAGCTGCCAAGTTTGTTTAAATTCTGGTTCGTTGTTGAGCATAGCTTTAAAAAAAGTAGGCAGGGCGATTGTTTTTTGCTCTGCTGTGAATGCTATTTTTTTATAAAGCTCATCATTTTGCTCAAGGGTTACTAAGCAAGTATTTGCACTTTGTATAAAATCTATTTGGTATTTCAATATATTTGCAGCTGAAGCGGTTTTGCCAAGTTGATTGTTGTGTTCAGCGATGAGGGTTGCAAGTTTACACTGTTGAAGCTGAGCAAGCTCAAGCATGCCAATGGTGGTACTATTATGTGCATCGACTTTGTCATGTTGAACAGGGAAAGTCGTCGGCTTTTTTAGCTCAAAATCGTTAAATTTAAGAACATTGTGTAGCCTCTGTGCATAGGTTTGATTTAGTTCTCCCGAAGACTCAGAGCAAGCAACGACGAGGAAGCTCACCGTAATCACAGTGAGCTTCAAAAAAATTTTAGGCATTTTTAAAAGGTGCATGGTTAAATCGCCAATGTACTGTAAACATCAACATAATAGCTGCAGCACTTAAACCTACAATAATTCCAATCCAAAAGCCGTGTGGGCCCATTGCTGACACTATTAAATCTGTACGAGCAAGTACGTAGCCAAGAGCAAAGCCGATCAACCAGTAAGATATAAAGGTGATATAGCCAATGGGGGCAGTGTATTTTAATCCTCGCAAAATACCATTAGCCGATACCTGTAGTGCATCAGGTAATTGATAGATACAAGCAAGCACCATGATTGATGAAGCAAGCGCGAGCACTTCAGGGTTATCAGAATATAATTGACTTATCACATCACGTGCAAAAAAAGTCACAGTGGCTAATATAAAGGCAATTATTGCGGCTAAAATATAGCTGGTTTTAACAGCATTTTTAAGTTGATCGTAATGCTTTTGGCCAAATAGGTTTCCAATGCGAATACTAATCGCAATAGATAAGCTCAGCGGCATCATGAATAACAACGTTGTGACACTGGCAGCAATTTGGTGACCCGCTACAGCAACAGCCCCTAGATGCGCTATGAATAAAGGAATACACGCAAATAGAGTCACTTCAAAAAAAGTTGCCAATGAAATTGGAATACCCACTTTTGTAATTGTCCACATAGTCGTTACTTTAGGTAAGGCAAAGTTTGCTAACAATGATTTGGCATTAATTTTTTTACTGAAGTGGCAGTATATAACTTGTGTTAACGCCATTGCGCTGAATACTAGGGCGGTCGCGATGCCACAACCAGCACCGCCATAGGCCTCAAAGCCTAATTTTCCATGAATGAATATATAATTAGCCGGAATATTCACTGCTAAGCCAATTAAACTGATATAAAAAGCTGGCTTAGTCATGCCCATACCTTCGGTTATATTCCGGTATACGCTAAATAGTAAAAAGCCAAAAATCCCCCACTTAACAAAATAAATGTATTGCTCTGATAGGGTTAAAATTGCAGGTGATGTATTTAACTGAACCAGCACTATGTCAGTAAGGCTGGCAAGCCCCAGTCCAATAACACTCAATACCAGCGCTAGGTATAAGCCTTGTTGAAAATAATGACTAATCCCTTGTTTGTCGTTGGAGCCAGCAAATTGAGCAATAATCCCCGTAAGGGCTAATAGAATGCCTTGTAATGCCAGCATTAGTGGATTCCAAATACCTGTAGCGATAGACAATGCAGCGAGATCAGTCGCACTAACTTGCCCTGCCATAATAGTGTCTACCACCGTCATCAAAATAAGGGTAACTTGTGCCAAAAATACAGGGATGGCTAGAGAAATTAACCGTTTGGCTTCCCAACTACAAAAAGACATAAAATACACGACTAAATAAACAGGCAGCCATTGTAATCTATTCATAGATCAATAAAAATCGCTGTTACTTATTTAGTGAAGAAAAGAAGGTACATCTATGTTTACCGGAATTGTACAGACCCAAGCGTTAGTTGAACATATAGCAAACCAAGAAGGTGTTTTAAGGCTTACTTTAAAAGTTAAGGACGCTTATGCTAATAACCTAGCAATTGGTGCAAGTATTGCTATCAATGGGTGTTGTTTAACGGTTGTAAAGTTTGAAAAGGTATCACAAGAAAACACCATAATTAGTTTCGATGTAATAGATGAAACCCTTAAGTTAACCAATTTAGGCCTTTTAAAAGTAAATGATATGGTCAACTTTGAACGTTCTATGACCTTTGGCACAGAACTTGGTGGTCATGTAGTGTCTGGTCACATTCATACCATGGCGGAAATTTTAGCTATTGAACATACACAAGATAACTGCAAAATCCAATTGGCAATACAAAGCACTTGGCAAAAGTATGTTTTATATAAGGGCTTTGTAAGTGTAAATGGCGCAAGTCTTACAGTAGGAGAGGTCGATGAGAAGGGCTTTTGGTTGCACCTTATCCCAGAGACTCTCGCTATTACAAATTTAGATAGATATAGTGTTGGTGATAGGCTCAATATCGAAGTTGATCAGCAAACCTACACTATCATCAACACTGTTGAGAACTACTTGGCTCGGCAAGCAAATTAAAAAATTTGTTCATCATCACTATCAACATGCAACTCTAGTTTGTTCTGTGCGTAATCTATATGCATGTTTAAATGAATAGGGTTGCAGCATGCACTGCAATCCTCATAGTAATCTTGGTCACCATCACTGGCATCTAGTGCAACATGAATATGGTGACCGCAATGAGGGCATGAAATACGTTGTGTGAAATGATTTTTCATCAGCTTTTACCTTAATCAGGCATGCCTGAATTAGTTAAATTGCAATCTTTATTAAACTCTAACCCATCAAAAATGAATTTATATTTAATACGATTGATATAACTTACTAGCCAGCTAATAAACAAGTGGCTAGCACCTGTATTTGAACATGTTCTAAGGCAAATTATAGTTCTGATTTTGCATTTATGACATTTGCTTTACAGCGGCAAGGAGATTATTTAAGGAGTAAATTAATTTGTTGTTTAGCTTCAGTCAGATAGTGACCAGCAAAAATATTCGCATTATTTAAAATAGGGTAAAGTTGATAAATTTGTTTGCGTTGCTGATAACCATTTTGTAGCGGGTACTGGCTATCGTATGCACTGTAGAACGCGTCTGGGAGCGGGGCGAATAACTCACTCATGGCAATATCGCATTCCCGATCACCATAATAACAGGCAGGATTGTAAATGCTTGGAACAGCATGAATAAATCCCATGTTCCTGCGCCAAAAATCACCGTGTAGCAAAGATGGCTCTACTAGATGGCCGTGTAGCATGTCTTTTATAAAAGCAATAAACATATCTTGATTAACGAGCTCTATACCTTTTTCTTGAAGCAATTGAAGTTGCCAACCAATGCGCTCCTCAGCAAAAAATACATCCCACTTTTTATGCCATCTATTCGGTTGCACTGTCGGACCTAAAAAGTTGTCATTATCATAGCCAAACATGGCTTGTGTGTGTTTTTTATGTAAGTTTGCTAAGTGTTCCCCCATAATGTGCCAACAATCATGAGGTTGTTTGTCGTGTTCAAGCCACTCAAGCACTATAAATGAAAACTCAATATTACTGCCAACTGTGATGCAGTCTGGAATCATGAACAGGCTTTCTTGGGTTAGAAGTTTAAGATTAAATGCTTCACATTCGAGGCGATCTAATTCACTGACATGTGCAACTTTGACAAAGTAACGATGTGAATCATTGGCAAGTTCAAAGTATTTATCGTTATTAGGTGATTGCAATTGGCGTTTGAAAGTATGTTTAAAGTCAAAGTGCATTGCTTGGCTGATTTGCTCATTCACTGAATTCCACATAGGTTTTGCTCACCTTTTGACCATCTAATTAAACTATGGCAAAAAGACAGTGAATTAACAAACCCATAGCGTTAATATTATCAAGATTAATAAGATTTTCTGGGGAATTGAATGAACAAAAGTCTTGTGACTAATCTTGTCGCTGCGATTTTAGTATTGTTGGGCTTCTTGCTAGACAATGAAATTGTTTTATCAGTGGGTTTGTTTGCCTTGTCGGGCGCTGTAACAAACTGGGTTGCAATTCATATGTTGTTTGAAAAGGTCCCGTTTTTATATGGTTCTGGTGTTATAACAATTAAATTTGAATCGTTTAAAGTGGCGATTAAAAACTTGGTTATGACAGAGTTCTTTACTGAGCAAAAAATTGACCAAGTAATGGCAATGGCAAAGCCCAATATTGACCTTGAGCCTGTGATAGCACATGTGAACCTGAGCCCCGCTTATGACTCATTAATCGAAGTGATTGAAGCTTCTCAATTTGGCAGTATGTTAGGAATGTTCGGTGGCCGAGAAGCTTTAGAGCCAATGCGTGAGCCGTTCATCGTGAAAATGAAAGAGGCGGTGATTGACATTTCACATAGTGATGAGTTTAAAGCGATTTTAGATGAAAAACTGTTTGCTAGTTCGCATATTGGTAGCTCACTACATACGACAGTTGAAGCGCTAGTGGATGATCGTTTAAATGAGCTTACACCCACAATGGTAAAAAATATTATTCAAACAATGATTAAAGAGCATTTAGGTTGGTTAGTGATTTGGGGTGGCGTTTTTGGAGGCCTATTTGGCTTACTAGCAGCACTTATTTAAAGGTGAGCAACAGGTATATAAAAGCTGTTGCTCAGTGGCTTTTATTTAGAGCCGGCAATAACAATAACAGTGTCATCAGTTGTTTTTGCCAAGTCATGAATGCTCGTTTGGGTCGATTCTAATTTTAGATACTTTGCTGTCTTATTGAAGCCATAGATACTCGCAAATTTTGCAGTAGACATATTATTACATAGAAGCTTGTCTGAAATTACACGCCTATTGATGCCTAAGTCTCGCATTTTATGCACAAGATCTAAACGATTGTTTGACGCAATTGCCATACACGTTTGCGTGCCAGGTGAATCATCTGCAGCTACAAATTGCGCTGCACTTGTATCAAAAGTAATCACAGATGAGCCAATAATAAGCGCTGTTCCAAGTGTTGTTAACGTATTCATATTTCTCTCCGGTTGATGTCTTAGCGATTAAAGGGTTTGAATGTTTATCCCATTTGGTTAGAACACCTTAATTATTAACGTATCTTTATCTGGTTGCTGTTAATGAAAATCGATAAGATGTAAGTAAGTATGAAGATATGTATAAATTAAACTAACCCACTGAAAAATTAGTATATTAAGTATTACTTTTGACACAATTAACGAAAAGTATTTCTGCCTTTGAATTGAAAAAGCGAAATGGCGATGGGTTTAATGTATGGTTTTTACTTCATACTTACATTTGAGTATTTACACTAGCGCTAAATCAGTTTTACAACGCCGATTAAAACGTGAGGAGAATAAGTGACTAAAAAACTATCTGGCTATTATCAACAAGCTTATGCAGTAAACTCAAAACACTTTAATCAGTGTTTCTACTGCGGCTGTGAAGCAACTGAGCGTGATTATTGTCCGCCACTGCATATGCTGCAAAGTATTGTTGATCTAGGAGAGGACGCTGAGTTTATCTCTATTCCAGCCTGCTATGAATGCTTTGCGTTACTGCATAATGAACGTGTACTCACTATTGATGCACGTTTTGTAAAAGTGAAAAAGAAAATAACAACCAAGTACGCTAAGGCACTACGCATTTTCCATATGTGGCATGAAAGTGAACTTGATGATATGAGTGATGAGTTTGTTCATAGTATTCGGGCCGGTATGAAGCTAGGTGCAGAGGCGGCTGAGCGTTTAGCTTTTCAAGGTTATAGTTACGCGACTGAAGATGCCAGCGTCACTGTACGCGAAAAACGTGCAGAATTTGATGTCCAAGGTAAGACATTTTATGACTTTAAAGACGCACTCAATTATTGCATTAATGATCTAGGTGTCGATCGAAGTGAATTTTATAAGCTGGTGGTAGAAGATTATAACGGTGATTTTAACCGTGCTTTAAGCCAATACAGGCATCGCCATGATAGAGTAACCGCTGCCAGTGACGCAGACACCTTAATAAAAAGTTTTGCTAAGCAACACAAACAAAACTCTGATTTTGTTACCCGAACAGTGAAACATTTCATCAATAAAGATCCAACGTTAACAACTGAAGGGGCATTGGAGCAGCTTTATATTAACTATATAAAAAAGTAGTCTAGCTCAGGTTCGTTATTCATCTTAATAAATGGTGATTAGCCTCTTTTGTTCGCATTAAAATTAACATTTAGTTAAAGTAAATGAATAATAAAAAGGAGAAACAACATAATGCAAAAATTTGCTCCATCAGTGTTGGTCATTGCGCTTGGTGTCGTGTTAGCCGGCTGTCAAGATAATGGCCCACAAGACCCAAGAGTCTCAATTAATAAAAATCCATATCCAAGCACTTATAAGCCACTTGCTTCAACGAGTACCCTTATCACCAATGCGACTGTATTAACAGGAACCGGTGAGCGTTTAGACGAGGCTGATGTCTATTTTGTTGACGGTAAAGTACAACAAGTTGGTAAGGGGTTAAGTGTTCAAGCTGATACAACAATTGATGCACAAGGTAAATGGGTAACACCTGGGATTATAGATGTTCACTCACATTTAGGTGCATACCCAACCCCATCAGTGGCATCTCACCAAGATGGTAATGAAATGACCAGCCCTGTGACTGCAGAGGTGTGGGTTGAGCACTCTGTTTGGCCACAAGATCCTGGTTTTAATCGTGCTCGTGAGGGCGGTATTACGTCATTACAAATTCTACCAGGCTCAGCAAACTTGATTGGTGGTCGTGGTGTAACCCTTAAAAATGTTCCTTCGCATACAATGCAAGGTATGAAATTTCCTGATGCACCCTATGGTTTAAAAATGGCGTGTGGCGAAAACCCGAAACGTGTTTATGGTAGCAAAGGTGTTTTGCCATCTACGCGTATGGGGAATATGGCAGGGTATCGTACAGCATGGATTGAAGCCGCTGAATATAAACGTCAATGGGATAAATACGACAGTGATTATGACGCGGGTAAGAACCCAGAAGTACCACATCGTGACATTAAGCTAGATACCCTAGCAGGTGTACTTGAGGGCGACATACTCATTCATAACCATTGCTATAAAGCAGAAGAAATGGCCATGATGATTGACCTTGGCAAAGAATTTGGCTATCACTCAGGTACTTTCCATCACGGTGTCGAAGCATACAAAATAGCTGATTTACTCGCTGAAAACGGTAACTGTGCAGCACTTTGGCCAGATTGGTGGGGTTTTAAGATGGAAGCCTATGACATGGTTCAGGAGAACGTGGCAATTGTCGATGCAGTTAAAAACTCATGTGCTGTTGTTCATTCAGACTCGGATACTACCATTCAACGTCTAAACCAAGAAGCTGGTAAAGTTATGTATCGCGCAAACGATGTTGGCTATGACATCTCTGAACAACATGCAATTAAGTGGATCACCTCAAATGCGGCTAAATCGCTGGGTATCGATGACAAAACAGGATCACTTGAATCTGGTAAACAAGCTGATGTTGTTATCTGGAATCAAAACCCATTTAGTGTGTATGCAAAAGCTGAGCAAGTATTTATCGATGGTGCCAAAGTTTATGATCGTAACGATGATAAATACCAAGCACAAAGTGATTTCATGCTAGGTCAAAAATAGGAGTAACATTGATGACAAAATTAACTAAATCATTAAAGCTGTCACTTGTTGCTGCTGGCTTATTTTCTGCGACAGCAAGTGCTGCATCTGTGGCAATTGTAAATGCAACATTACACACTTCAACAGAGCAAGGTGTGCTAGAAGGCGCAAGCGTTGTTATTGATGGTGACAAAATTGTTGCAATTAACCCGACATCTATCAACGCAGATACAACTATTGACGCAAAAGGCCAAATCGTAACTGCTGGGTTTATCGGCACAATGAACCAACTTGGCTTAGTTGAGGTGGGTGCTGTTGCAGGCTCACGTGACGGAAGCGATGATAAAGCAACTATCGATTTTGACCCAAGTCTTGCGTTTAACCCACGTAGCAGCTTAATTCCTTATGCCCGCAAAGGTGGCATTACTCAAGATGTAATTGTCCCTAATGGCGGTGAAAGTATCTTTGCTGGCCTTGCATCTGTGGTTGATTTATCGGGTAGTTTTGAAAGTGTTAATAAAAAGCAAGTTGCACTTGTTGTTCACCTAGGTGAAAAGAGCAAGGGCTCTCGTGCAATGTCAATGAAAACACTTATCGATAAGCTTGAAGGTGAAAAGTCAGCTAAAAAAGATGACAAAAAAGAGCCTTCAACAGAGCAAAAAGTGCTAGCAGCAGTGCTTGCTGGTGACATGCCGCTGATTGCTAGTGTTCAACGCGCGTCAGATATTTATTCACTTGTTAAGCTAAAAGAAACCTATGGTATTAATTTAGTGATTCATGGCGGTGATGATGCTGTTGTAGTTGCGGATACGCTAGCAAAAGCTAATGTGCCCGTGATCATCAGTTCAATGGCTAACTTACCAGGGAGCTTTGACTCATTACATGCAAACCTTGCTAATGCAGGTAAGCTTGAAAAGGCCGGTGTCAAAGTGATTATTGGTGTTGCCGGTGACTCAAGCCACAATGTATACCAATTACGTTTTGATGCAGGTAACGCTGTATCTTACGGTATGACTCAACAGGGTGCTTTGAGTGCAGTAACGAGTAATATTGCCGATGTATTTGGGCTGAATTCCGGTGTTATTGCAACAGGTAAACGTGCCAACCTCGTTATGTGGTCTGCCGATCCTTTTGAGCTTAACTCACACGTGAGCAAAATGTGGATCAATGGTGAAGAGGTTTCTACCGAAGCGCGTCAAGATAAACTACGTGAGCGTTACACAACAGATTCAGCTATGCCTCGAGCTTATACAAAATAAGCGCATTAGCTAACAAACTAAAAAGGCCGCAATGCGGCCTTTTTCATATCAGTTAAAGGCGCTTATCAAGCGCCTTATAACAGATTAAAACTAAACAAACTTAGCTAAAATATCATTAAATGTCGTGCTTGGACGCATTGCTTTGAATGCCGCATCGTCATTTGGCTGATAATAACCACCCACATTCATCGCAGGGCCTTGCGCATCGTTTAATTCTTTAACGATTTGGTCTTTTTGAGACTCAAGATCAGCAGCGATTTGTGTGAACTGTGATTTTAATTCTGCGTCATCATCTTGTGCAGCAAGTTCTTGTGCCCAGAATAATGATAGGAAGAAGTGTGAACCACGGTTATCAATCTCTTTCACTTTACGCGAAGGTGATTTGTTTTCAGCAAGGAAAGTACCTGTTGCTTTGTCTAGCGTATCAGCAAGAACTTGTGCTTTCTTGTTACCAGTATTAACCGCTAGGTGTTCTAAAGAAGCAGCAAGTGCTAAGAATTCACCTAATGAATCCCAACGTAAGTGGTTTTCTTTTTCGAATTGTTGAACGTGCTTAGGCGCTGAACCACCTGCACCCGTTTCGAATAAACCACCACCATTCATAAGAGGTACGATAGACAGCATTTTCGCACTGGTACCAAGCTCAAGAATTGGGAACAAGTCAGTTAGGTAATCACGTAAAACGTTACCCGTAACAGAAATTGTGTCTTTACCTTCTTTGATGCGCTCTAATGAGAATTGAGTTGCTTCTAGTGGCGCAAGAATACGAATGTCTAGACCATCAGTATCATGGTTTGGTAAATATGCATTCACTTTTTTGATTAACTGTGCATCGTGTGCGCGGTTTTCGTCTAACCAGAAAACTGCTGGCGTGCCTGTTGCACGAGCACGGTTAACTGCAAGCTTAACCCAATCTTGAATTGGTGCATCTTTCACCTGACACATACGCCAGATATCGCCTTGCTCAACAGCGTGTTCAAGTAACGTGTTGCCATTTGTGTCAACAACACGAATAGTACCGGCATCAGCTACTTCAAACGTTTTATCATGTGAACCGTACTCTTCTGCTTTTTGAGCCATTAAGCCAACATTAGGCACGCTACCCATTGTTGTTGGATCGAATGCACCGTGTTCTTTACAGAAGTCGATAGTTGCTTGGTAAACACCTGAGTAACAACGATCTGGAATGACAAAGCTCGTGTCTTGTAATTTGCCTTCGCTGTTCCACATTTGACCGCTTGAACGAATTGCAGCAGGCATTGACGCATCGATGATCACATCACTTGGGACATGAAGGTTAGTGATACCACGGTCAGAGTCAACCATCGCAATAGCTGGGTTGTTGTCATAAACTGCTTGGATATCAGCTTCGATTTCTGCTTTTTTAGCAGCATCTAAACTTTCAATTTTAGAGAAAACATCGCCAAAACCGTTGTTTACGTCAACATCTAGCTCTTTGAAAAGATCTGCGTGTTTTGTAAATACGTCTTTAAAGAATACTTTAACAGCGTGACCGAAGATGATTGGATCAGACACTTTCATCATCGTTGCTTTCATGTGTAATGAGAACAACACGCCTTTGTCTTTTGCTGCTTGAATTTCTTTTGCAAGGAAAGCTTGAAGCTTAGCAGCACTCATGCGAGAAGCGTCAATTACTTCACCCGCGAGTAATGGTGTGCTTGCTTTAAGAACGGTGATATCACCATTTTCAGCAACATGCTCAATACGTACATCAGTTGCTTCTGCTACCGTTACTGATTGCTCAGAACCAAAGAAGTCACCGTCTTCCATGCTTGCAACGTAAGATTGAGAGTCTTTGCTCCATGCACCCATTGAGTGTGGATTATTGCGAGCATACTCTTTCACTGAGCTTGGTGCGCGGCGATCAGAGTTACCTTCACGGAGTACAGGGTTTACAGCACTGCCTTTAATTTTGTCGTAAGTTGCTTTAACTTTTTTCTCTTCGTCTGTTTTTGGCTCAGAAGGATAGTCAGGCAGGGCATAGCCTTTTTCTTGTAGCTCTTTGATTACGGCACGTAGTTGTGGAATTGACGCGCTGATATTTGGCAGCTTGATAATGTTGGCTTCAGGTGTTTTAGCCATTTCACCTAATTCAGCTAGGGCATCATTAATGCGTTGCTCTTCCGTTAGGTATTCTGGGAAGCTAGCAATTACACGGCCCGCTAATGAAATATCACGCGTCTCAACTTCAACACCAGCTGCGTTAGTGTAAGCTTGGATAATGGGTAACAATGAATATGTTGCCAATGCTGGCGCTTCATCTGTTTTAGTATAGATAATTTTTGATGTCATCATCATTCCTAGATAGTTGGCGTAATGGTTGGTTAAGCTGAGGACAGCCCCCCCTTAATTAGCCATATTCAACAATGCAAATTTACTGCTATAAAATAGCAATCAGTCTGTTAGGTGTTACTACTTAATATTGGCTATCAAAATAGTCACAACTGACAGACTGTAAGATTTTTTAGCTTAATAGCTGACAAAATAAAATTAGCCATTAGCCTTAGTCAAAATTGACTAAATCGCTAAATTTAAGCAACAAGAGTGTAACAAGCTTGACTCTAAAGGGCTAATAACAATTCAACAATTTTGTCGTCAAATAGCTATTAATGAAAGTAGAAGTGGGGTTGAAAAATAGATTTTCAAGGTCATATCAGAAACATTAGGGGAGAGAAGTAAGCGAGGATCTTAACAAGGTCGCTCGCTTGGTACTCGAACAGGTTTTACCTAAGATAGCTCATCGTTAGGGGCAATATTCGTTGCGTGTAACCCTTTTGGACCTTGTTGCAATTCGAATGTTACATCTTGACCAGCTTTAAGTGTTTTATAACCGTCCATTACAATCGTTGAGTAATGAGCGAATATATCAGTCTCGCTGCCGTCTTCTACGATGAAGCCAAAACCTTTGGCATTGTTGAACCATTTGACTTTTCCACAAGCCATACTTCTACATCCTTCTATAAGTTGACTAATTTAGTTATTCTAAACCGTGTAATTTGCTAGACTGACTAAGGTTTAATCAATCTATCTTTGACTGTAGTTTATTTAGTCAATCAGTCAAGTGTTTTGAACTATTTTTTAACAATTTATTTATTTTTTTATTCAAGTTTGCTTGAGTTCTAAAGACAAGACTATATTTAATTATGAGTGGCATGAAAGATTCTGGTGTTATTGAAACGGTTCGCGATAGTGAGAAGCAAAAACTGCAACCACCGCGAAAATATAAAGTCATTTTGAATAATGATGATTACACGCCTATGGACTTTGTGATAGAAGTACTAATGACGTTTTTTAATATGGATAGCGAAAGAGCAACAGATGTGATGCTTCAGGTTCATCATAACGGTAAAGCAATTTGCGGTGTTTATAGCGCCGATGTTGCACATACCAAAGCTGAGCAGGTTAATCGTTACGCACGCGATAACGAGCATCCACTGCTATGTAGTTGTGAGCAGGAATAAATACCAAGGTAGGGTGAACATTTAGCCCATCACAACGGTATATAAATATTATCTCAGTAAGGGGTTGCCAATGCTAAACAAAGACTTAGAACTAACCTTAAATGCGGCGTTTCGCGAAGCGAGAACACGCCGCCATGAATTTATGACCGTCGAGCACCTTTTACTTGCACTGCTCGATAACCCTTCTGCTGGAGAAGCGCTCAATGCGTGTGGCGTAGATATGGGCACTTTAAAAGTCGAGTTATCTGAATTTATCGATGAAACGACGCCTGTTATTCCTGATTTAGAAGAAGACCGTGAAACACAACCAACGTTAGGTTTTCAGCGCGTTCTGCAACGTGCTGTATTCCATGTACAATCATCAGGTAAAAATGAAGTTACTGGCGTTAACGTGCTGGTGGCTATCTTTTCTGAGCAAGAAAGCCAAGCAGTCTATTTACTGAAAAAAGCGGATGTAAATCGTCTTGATATAGTCAACTTTATCTCTCATGGTATTTCCAAAGCTGATGATGAAATTGGCGGTGAAGACCATGATGATATCCATGAAGAGGTACAAGAAGTTCAAGGTGAAGAGCCGACTAAGCTCGAGAACTTCACAACAAACCTCAACCAACAAGCGATTGATGGCAATATTGATCCACTGGTTGGGCGAGACAGTGAAGTTGAGCGTACTGTTCAAGTTTTATGTCGTCGTAAGAAAAATAATCCGCTGCTTGTTGGTGAAGCTGGGGTAGGTAAAACGGCCATTGCTGAAGGTCTTGCTTATCGTATTGTCAACAAAGAAGTGCCTGAAGTAATTGCTGATGCGGTTGTTTATTCACTTGATATGGGTGCATTACTGGCCGGTACAAAATACCGCGGTGATTTTGAGAAACGCTTTAAATCACTGCTCAAAGAGCTGCAAGCAAAACCTGGGTCTATTCTATTTATCGATGAGATTCACACCATCATCGGTGCTGGAGCGGCATCAGGTGGCGTAATGGATGCTTCTAACCTAATTAAACCGCTACTTTCAAGTGGTAAACTGCGATGCATGGGCTCTACCACTTATAACGAGTTTAAAAATATCTTTGAAAAAGATCGTGCACTAGTACGTCGTTTTCAAAAAATTGATGTTCTTGAGCCAAGTGTTTCAGACACCACTAAGATTCTTAATGGTTTGAAAGAGCGTTATGAAGAACATCATGGCATTCGTTATACACAAAAAGCGCTCAAAGCAGCTGCAGAGCTAAGTGCTAAATATATTAATGAACGTCACTTACCAGATAAAGCGATTGATGTTATTGATGAGGCAGGAGCCAATCAGCGCTTACAGCCTATATCAAAACGTAAGAAAACGATTGGCGTATCCGATATTGAACTGATCGTATCGAAAATGGCGCGTATTCCACAGCAAAGCGTGTCTTCAAGTGATAAAGAGACGTTGAAAAACCTTGACCGTAACTTAAAAATGTTAGTGTTTGGACAAGACCAGTCAATTGACGCGCTCACCTCTGCTATCCGTTTATCTCGTTCAGGTCTTGCGAATGAAGATAAACCAGTGGGCTCGTTCTTATTTGCTGGTCCTACGGGGGTTGGTAAAACAGAGGTGACTAAACAACTAGCTAAGTGTATGGGCGTTGAGTTTATTCGCTTTGATATGTCTGAGTATGTTGAGCGTCATGCAGTTAGCCGTTTAATTGGTGCGCCTCCAGGTTATGTCGGTTTTGAGCAGGGTGGTCTATTGACTGAAGCGGTTATCAAAAACCCCCATGCAGTGGTGCTGCTTGATGAAATCGAAAAAGCACACCCTGATATTTACAACATTTTATTACAAGTTATGGACCACGGTACATTAACTGATAATAACGGCCGCAAAGCTGATTTTAGAAATGTTGTATTGGTGATGACCACAAATGCAGGTGTGCAAGAGACAGTGCGTAAATCAATAGGCTTTACTGAGCAAGATCACTCACACGATGCAATGAGTGAAATTAACAAGGTATTCTCACCAGAATTTAGAAACCGTTTAGATAATATTATTTGGTTCAACCATCTTGATAAAGAGGTGATCCTTCAAGTGGTTGATAAGTTTATTGTTGAATTACAAGCACAACTTGATAAGAAATCAGTTAATTTGGAGCTGACTTCTAAGGCACGAGAGCTGTTAGCTGATAAAGGCTACGACAAAGCTATGGGGGCGCGTCCGATGGCTCGCGTTATCCAAGAGGAGCTTAAAAAGCCACTTGCTAATGAAATATTATTTGGTGAGTTATCAGATGGGGGCTCTGTCAAAGTCTCTGTTAAGGATAAGAAAATTCACTTTGAATATGAAACAAGCTTAGAAACAGCCTAAAACAGGCAACAAAAAGCCCAGCAAATGCTGGGCTTTTTGTTTATTAAATGGAATTAAAACTAAGACTAGTTTTAACACCATTTAACAAACGCTTTTAGCTCTTTGTAATAAACACATCTGCTCATTCAAAGCAGCAAAAAGCTAAATCTCTCGTTAACGCACTAGCGAGCACGGAATACGATGCGACCTTTCGATAAATCGTAAGGAGTCATTTCTACGGTTACTTTGTCGCCAGTTAAGATGCGGATATAGTTTTTGCGCATTTTACCAGAGATATGAGCCACAACAACGTGACCATTTTCTAGCTCAACTCGGAACATTGTATTTGGTAAAGTATCAAGGACTGTCCCTTGCATTTCGATTACGTCTTCTTTCGCCATGTTTAGCGTAACACCTCTTTAATAGTTAAACGCTGCAGATTTTGCCGAAAATACAGCAATAAGTAAAGCTACAGGGCTTAATTTTGTAAATTAAATCGCCAACCACTGATCGCCAATGTGCTTTTGTGCTGGCAAAAATTGGGTTTTATATTTCATTTTATTACATTCGTCTATTTGATAACCTAAGTAGACAAATTGTTTTTGTTGTTGCTTTGCAAATTCTATTTGGTGCATGATCATTACACTGCCGAGGCTGTACGATTCGTAGTCAGGGTCAAAAAACGTATAAATAGCAGAGACGGCATTATCCATATTATCAGTAACAGCTACCGCGACAAGTTTGTCGCCATCACGTAGCTCAATAAATGTGATAGGTAACCACTGACAAAACAAAAAACTTTCGTACTGATTTTGTTCTGGTGGGTACATTGAGCCATCTTGATGGCGCTGCGTTATGTACTTGCAGTAAAGAGGGTAATAGTCTGCTCGTTCATACTCACTATAACTCACAGTAAAGATTTTTTTCGCTCTGTTTAGTTTACGCTTTTGTGATTTTGAGGGTTGAAACGATTGTGCTAGCACCCGAATAGAATTACATGCATTACATACTGGACAGTGCGGTCGATAAATTTGATCGCCACTGCGCCTAAATCCTAGCGCGAGTAGTTGCTCAAACTTCTCAGCACAGTAACAGCTTGGATCAAGAATAACTAACAGTTGTTCTTGGCGGTTTGGTAAATAACTGCAATCAAATTGCTGGCTCAAACCTAGCCTAGTGGGTAAATGCTCAGTCATAAATATTTATCAACTCTTGCGGTTGCCACATGTGCGATGTTGGTACGTATTGTTGGGCTAGTTTAAGTCTAGTTAAAAATTCAGTCCGCGGGATAACTTTTGCACCTAGCGTTATCAAATAAGGGTTTTCAAGTTGGCAATCAATAAAATGTGCATTATGTTTTTTTAACCAATTCACAAGCGCCCACATAGCTAACTTCGAACCATTGGATGTATGATGAAACATTGATTCGCCACAAAATATACCGTTTTGCATAATGCCATAAAGGCCAGCGACCAAATGGTTATCTTGCCAAATTTCAAGGCTATGTGCGATACCTTGATGATGTGCTTCGATGTAGGCATGCATCATTTGTTCAGTGATCCACGTACCTTCAGCATCTAAGCGCTGCTCTCGACAGGCATTGATAACATGTGCAAACGCCTGGTTGACCGTGACGCGAACAGGAGTGCGCTTCAAATGTTTTTTCAAACTTCGACTCACGTGAAATTCGTCCAACTCGATAACACCACGCATACTAGGCGACCACCACATAATCGGCTCATAATCACTAAACCATGGAAAAACGCCATTTTTGTAAGCATTTTTGATGCGTTCAACGGATAAATCGCCACCAATAGCTAATAAGCCATCTGGCTCGTCAAGCGCAAATTCAGGGTTTGGAAAATCAACACTCTCGGCTGAGAGTTGGTATAGTTGCTTGATCATATTGCGTTATCGTTGTTATTTAGCTTAATTTTAACAAAATCTTAGTTATAAAAAAGGGGCTGTTGATAACAGCCCCTAAATTTATTGTGTTAGATTAAAAAAATTATAGGTTATCTAAGAAACGCTCTGCATCAAGTGCTGCCATACAACCTGTACCTGCCGAAGTGATAGCTTGACGGTAAATGTGATCAGACACATCCCCTGCAGCAAACACCCCTGGTACGCTTGTTTGTGTTGCGTTACCGTTTAAGCCAGATTCAACAACTAAATAGCCGTCCTTCATTTCAAGCTGACCTTCAAACATGTCGGTATTTGGTTTGTGACCGATTGCGATAAACACACCAGCAAGGTCAAGGTTCTCTGTTTCTTGCGAATCTGTAGCTTTGATGCGGATACCTGTCACACCCATTTCATCGCCTAATACTTCGTCTAAAGTACGGTTATAATGTAAAACTACATTACCGTTCTGCGCTTTCTCTTTTAAGCGATCGGATAAGATTTTTTCACTACGGAAGCTGTCACGACGATGAATTACATGAACTTCTTCTGCGATATTAGATAAGTATAACGCCTCTTCAACAGCCGTATTACCACCACCAACAACCGCTACCTTTTGACCGCGATAAAAGAAACCATCACAGGTTGCACACGCTGAAACACCACGGCCTTGAAAGTTCGTTTCAGATTCTAAGCCTAAGTATTTTGCCGAAGCACCTGTTGCAATAATAAGAGCGTCACAGGTATACGTACCAGAGTCACCAGTTAATGTGAAAGGGCGTTTAGATACATCTACTTTGTTAATATGATCAAAAACAATTTCTGTTTCAAAGCGCTCAGCATGTTCTTTCATTCGATCCATTAACGCAGGACCCGTTAGACCATGAGCATCACCCGGCCAGTTTTCAACTTCTGTAGTGGTTGTTAATTGTCCACCTTGTTGAATGCCGGTAATAAGAACCGGATTAAGGTTGGCACGGGCAGCGTAAACAGCTGCGGTGTAACCAGCAGGGCCAGAGCCTAGAATGAGAAGTTTACAATGTTTTGCGTTCGTCATGGTTTTTCCTAAATACGTTTTAATACGATTGTTAATGCGCCCGATTCTAAGAAAAACAAGGCGGATGTAAACAAAAGGGCCGATTATTTTTTTGCAGAAATCGCAAAGCTGTCAAATAATCCTTACTTAAAAAGTATGTATAAGTAAATATACGAGTCAAAACAGCAGTACGTACTTATTAAGTAAATACTCTATTAGTAGAGTT
Organism: Pseudoalteromonas sp. CF6-2; assembly: GCF_021729425.1. NCBI lineage: Bacteria > Pseudomonadati > Pseudomonadota > Gammaproteobacteria > Alteromonadales > Pseudoalteromonadaceae > Pseudoalteromonas > Pseudoalteromonas sp. CF6-2. Next base: position 1,932,911 of record NZ_CP091442.1, on the reverse strand, counting down.
TAAAGCTTGGTTTTGGTTATTAAATAATCACAAAGCAATGTATTGCACCAACAAAGTACGTTTATTCATGACCAAGCAATTTTTTTTTGGTATGTTTTAGCTAATTTTGATATTAGCTTACACACAAGAGCTAAACAACCGAACAGGCAACTATGGTATTTTGGCAGGAAAAGCCCGCATTTGGGCTGACTACAGAAGATATAAAAGTCTTAACCAATGCAAAAGAATATCGCAGTGAGTTATTACGACTAATTCGCACAGCGACAAAAAGAATTTATATTACTGCGTTGTACTTGCAAGATGATGAAGCAGGACGTGAAATACTCAGCGCTTTACATGAAGCATCTTTGGCTAATCCCGCATTAGATATAAAGGTGTTGGTAGATTTTCATCGCGCGCAACGAGGTTTAATAGGCGCTGCAAAATCAGAGGGTAACGCCAGCATGTATTGCGACTTTCTTGAAGAGTTTCAATCTAATGTGCAAGTTTATGGTGTGCCGGTTAAGGCGAAAGAGCTATTTGGCGTACTACATTTAAAAGGTTTTGTTATTGATGACACTTTGCTTTACAGCGGAGCAAGCCTAAACAACGTCTACTTACAACAAGATGATAAATATCGCCTTGACCGTTATTTTCTTGTTAATCAAGCTGGCTTATGTAATTCGGTTATTGATTTTATACATACGTACCTACTGAGCTCTGAAGCTGTCCCGCGTCTCGATCGCCGTCCCTTAACAAAATTTAATGATATAAAAGTAGCGCAAAAGCAGCTCATGCGAGAGCTTAAATCTGCCAGCTATAACAGTGCCAGTGAAGCAAGTTCTGCACAACTGGGGGTTCGGCTATTTTTGGGCCTCGGTCGCCGTAGTAATAAGCTAAACCGTTTAATAAAGTCTTTGTTTGATACCACAGAGCAAGAGTTAGTTCTGTACACACCTTATTTTAATTTTCCTGCGCCGTTACTGCGTTCGTTACGTCGATTATTAAAACAAGGTAAACAAGTGACTATTGTGGTAGGCGATAAAACGGCGAATGATTTTTACCTTCCACCCAGCGAGCCGTTTAGTAAAATTGGGGCATTACCGTATTTATATGAAACGATTTTATATAAGTTTTTAAAATCTCAAAAGCGTCATATTGTCAATGGCAACTTAAATGTCTATCTGTGGAAGCATGAAAGCAACTCTTTTCATTTGAAGGGAATTTGCAGAGATAATCGTACTCATTTATTGAGTGGTCATAATCTAAACCCTCGTGCGTGGGGATTAGATATCGAGAATGGTATTTTAATTGATGATCCTGAGCAACGCATATTGCCACAGATTGAGCAAGAGAAAAAAGCCATTTTAACCCACTGTCGTCGACTGACAGGGCCGCAGGATTTAGAAACAATGGACGATTATCCTTCGCCAGTTAAAAAGTTACTTGGGCAAGCTAAGCGTGTAAAGGTCGACTTTATAATCAAGCGGTTTATTTAATCTCAATAATAAACAGGTATAAAAAAAGCAGCGAATTCGCTGCTTTTTTTGTGTCAAAATGCTAATTAAGCATTTTCAACCGCTGTACGTGGGTCAACATATTCCATGTTGAATGCTTCAGCTACTTCTTTATAAGTAACTTGGCCTTTGATCACGTTTAAGCCTTTTAAGAAGTGTGCATCGTCAAGAAGCGCTTTCTTGTAGCCTTTGTTAGCAAGGTTGATGATAAATGGTAATGTCGCGTTATTAAGTGCGAACGTAGAAGTACGTGGAACAGCACCTGGCATGTTAGCAACACAGTAGTGAACAACGTCATCAACAATGTATGTAGGATCTGCGTGAGTTGTTGCTTTAGATGTTGCAATACAACCACCTTGGTCGATTGCAACGTCAACGATTGCAGAACCAGGTTTCATTGCTTTAATGTGCTCAGCAGTTACAAGTTTAGGCGCAGCTGCACCTGGGATCAATACGCCACCGATTACAAGGTCAGCTTCTAGTACGTGTTTTTCCAATGCGTCAGCAGTAGAGTAGATCGCTTGTACTTTATTACCAAATTGCGCGTCTAGGGCACGGAGTACATCGATATTACGATCAAGAACGACCACGTTAGCACCTAGGCCAACAGCCATCTGCGCTGCACTACGACCAACCATGCCACCGCCGATAACAACAACTTTAGCTGGCTCAACACCTGGTACACCACCAAGTAACATACCACGACCGTGGTTAGATTTCTCTAATGCCTGTGCACCTGCTTGAATAGACATACGACCCGCAACTTCACTCATAGGAGCAAGAAGAGGTAAACCACCACGTGCATCAGTTACTGTTTCGTAAGCGATACACACTGCACCACTTTTAACTAGGTCTTCAGTTTGTGGAAGATCTGGTGCTAGGTGAAGATAAGTAAATAGAATTTGGTCTTCACGTAACATTGCACGCTCAACAGCTTGTGGCTCTTTTACTTTAACGATCATCTCAGCTTTAGCAAAAACGTCTGCTGCTGTAGGAAGAATTTCAGCACCTGCAATAACATAGTCTTCATTAGTGAAGCCAATGCCCATACCTGCATCAGTTTCAACAAACACTTGGTGGCCATGGTTTACTAATTCACGAACACTCGCAGGAACCATACCTACACGGTATTCATGGTTTTTAATTTCTTTAGGTACACCAATAATCATAATTTTTCGCCTTAATAGAACGGGATGAAATTTTCGACTATTATATTCATGACAAGGCAGTGTGTCTCACCTTTTTTTGTGTATTATCTAGTGATATAATCTAAAATATATTTTTTAATGGTTTAAAACTCTGGTTAGCACTATGCATCAATTACTTGACAGAATTGACCGTAAAATTTTGATGGAATTGCAGCTTGATGGTCGGATCTCTAACGTAGAGTTAGCAAGGCGTGTAGGGCTAAGTGCCACTCCTTGTTTAGAGCGTGTAAAGAAGCTCGAAAGGGAAGGTTATATAGTAGGTTATAAAGCTGTTGTTGACCCTGCTAAGCTTGGGCAAGGTTTGTCTGTTTATGTTGAAGTGACTATTACTAAAACCTCACCCGATGTATTTGAAGAATTTAATGCTGCTGTAAAAAAACACGATGAAATCATTGAATGTCACCTAGTGTCAGGTAACTTTGACTTTTTATTAAAAACACGTGTTAACGATATGTCAGAGTATCGCAATGTTTTAGGGGATATCTTGTTAAAGCTCCCTAATGTCAGTGAAAGTCGTACTTATGTAGTTATGGAAGAAGTGAAAGGTGAGCAAGGCGTGATTATTCGCCCATATATTGCTTAAGCTGTTAAAATGCAGGTAGAGTAATAAAAACTTGTTCATTATCAGTCCATCAAGGTTAAGATAAAGTGCATAAAACGGCATTTCCTGCTAAGGTATTTCACTGCTAACCGATCAGTTGTAAAGAATAATAAGGAATAGGGAGCTATGCGCCTAAATGGTGTTCAAAGACTGCTAGAAACAGGGCTAATTATTAGTACCTTTGCGGCAGTATTTATTTTATGTGCATTAATTAGTTTTGATCCGGCCGACCCATCATGGTCGCAAACTGGTGAGTTCGTCAATGTAAAAAATATAACAGGTACTGCAGGTGCTTGGGTAGCAGATATATTGCTGCTTACATTTGGCTGGTTAGCTTATCTAGTGCCTGCCGCTATCCAATTGTTCGGCTATTTACTGTTTAAACAACCACATCGTATTTTCCAGCTTGACTACACCACATTGTCGTTAAGAGTTATCGGGTTCGCTTTATTTATAACGTCAGCGACAGCAATCAGTAGTATAAATTTTGATGATATTTATAACTTCTCATCTGGCGGGGTAGTGGGGGATATCATTGCCTCAGCGATGATGCCAACGTTTAATTTTACTGGTACTTCGATTCTTTTACTCTGCTTCTTCTTTGCCGGTTTAACACTTTTAACCGGTGTGTCATGGGTTCAATTTGTTGATTTTGTGGGTAAGTGGGTCATGCAAGCTTTCTATTTCTTGCGTGAACAATTATCTGCGTGGTTACATCGCGAGAAAGAAGCTATCAAGCCTGTAACAGAGACTGAGTCAGATGCTAACTTTGTTGAGCCAGATAACGAGCCGTCAATCAGTTTTAATAAAGAGAGTGAAGCTAAGCAAAAACCATCGAGCGAGACTAAAAAGCCAGATAGCGAGTTTGAGGGGTTCGATGAGCTTGATGATATTTTGGATCAAGAAATAGGTTTTAGTGCACTTGATGATGAGTCCTTCGACACCGTCTCGGCACTGAATGCGCTTGACCAAAGCCCTGTGGTAGATGCTGAACCAGAAAAACCGACTACCACAGTCGTATCACCTGCGCGACCAATGCCTAAGCCAAAGCCCGCGTATCAGCCACCACCAACGGCAAAAGAAAAATTTGAAGCGTTATTAGATGAAGAGCCGCCGACTAATCCTTTACCGTCACTTGATTTATTAGACCGCCCAGATAAAGCGAAGAATCCGTTATCACAAGAAGAGCTTGACGGTATTTCGCGTTTAGTTGAAACCAAACTCCTTGATTTCAATATTCAAGCAGCAGTTGTAGGTGTATACCCAGGCCCTGTTGTTACACGTTTTGAGCTTGATTTAGCGCCGGGTATTAAAGTGGCTAAAATCACTGGCTTAGCAAAAGATTTAGCGCGTTCATTGTCTGCTGTCAGTGTGCGTGTAGTAGAGGTTATTCCAGGTAAAACCTATGTTGGTTTAGAGCTGCCGAACAAACATCGTGAAATAGTGCGTCTAAGCGAAGTTATTAACGCGCCTAAGTTTGAATCAAACCCATCACCACTGACTATGGTGTTAGGTAAAGACATTGCTGGCGAGCCAGTCTGTGCTGATCTTGGCAAAATGCCACATTTACTTGTTGCTGGTACGACAGGTTCAGGTAAGTCAGTGGGCGTTAATGTAATGATATTAAGCTTACTGTACAAATCGGGCCCTGATGATGTACGTATGATCATGATCGACCCGAAAATGCTTGAACTTTCTGTGTACGAAGGCATCCCACATTTATTATGTGAAGTTGTGACCGACATGAAAGAAGCAGCCAATGCATTGCGTTGGTGTGTAGGCGAAATGGAACGCCGTTATAAGCTGATGTCGGCACTTGGGGTGCGTAACTTAAAAGGTTACAACCAGAAGGTACGTGATGCCAAAGAAGCGGGTCATCCAATACTCGATCCTCTTTTTAAAGACACCGATGGCATGGCCGATGGCCCTGAAGAGCTAGATAAACTCCCAAGTATTGTGGTGGTGATTGACGAATTTGCCGACATGATGATGATCGTGGGTAAAAAAGTGGAAGAGCTGATTGCACGTATCGCGCAAAAAGCCCGTGCTGCAGGTATTCACTTAGTACTAGCAACACAGCGACCATCGGTTGACGTTATTACAGGTTTAATTAAAGCGAATATTCCAACCCGTATGGCGTTCCAGGTTTCAAGTAAAATTGACTCGCGTACTATTTTAGATCAGCAAGGCGCTGAAAACTTACTAGGTATGGGTGATATGCTTTACTTACCGCCGGGGACTAGCGTCCCAGTGCGTGTGCATGGTGCATTTGTAGACGACCACGAAGTTCACGCGGTTGTAGATGATTGGAAAAAACGTGGCAAACCAAATTATATAGATGAAATTTTAAGTGGTGATGCCGCAGAGGAAATTTTACTACCAGGAGAAACCAGTGAAGATGGTGATGAAGAGTCAGATCCGCTTTACGATGAAGCAGTATCATTTGTAATTGAAACCGGCAAAGTGTCGGTATCGAGTGTACAGCGTAAACTTCGCGTAGGTTATAACCGCGCAGCACGCTTAGTTGAACAAATGGAAACATCAGGCATTGTTAGCGCACCGGGACACAACGGTGCACGCGAAGTCTTAGTGCCAAATGGTGGAGCAAATTAATGAAAAAATTTAAATACCTAGCCTTAATTATGGGCTGTTTATTAAGCGGCCAAAGTTTTGCAGACGACAGCGAAGCATTGCAACAACAACTGGCTGCGATTAAAAGTTTTAAAGCAGAGTTTTCACAGCAAGTGACCGATTCACAAGGTGAAGCTATCATGCAAGGTGAGGGGAATATTGCCCTTCAGCAGCCTATGATGATCCGCTGGCAACAACAAAGCCCAGACGATACCTTGTTTGTATCAAATGGTGATAAAACGTATTACTTCGACAGCTTTGCTGAACAAGTCACTATTATGAATACTCACAGTTTGATTGATTCAACACCGTTTGTATTGTTGACCTCAAAAGATCCAGAGCAATGGGCTAAATACCAAGTTGTGGCAACGGATGTAGGCTTTAGCGTCACGCCAAACAAAGGCGTTGAGAGCCAAGTTGAAAAGTTAGACATTCGCTTTAATGCTCAAGAGCAGGGCCTTGCATCACTTACAGTACTAGATACCTCAGGTCAGCAGTCTTTATTTACCTTTAAAGACGCTAAAGTAAACGAAGCACTTGCAACTCAGACCTTTGAATTTACCATTCCTGAGGGCGTTGAAGTTGACGACCAAAGCCAAGGTGATTAAGGCTTGAGTAACCTCGGATTTAATTTTGGTCCTGATGTGCGCCCTCTTGCGGCGCGCATGCGACCCGAAACACTGAATGACTACATAGGTCAGCAGCACCTTTTAAGTCCCGATAAACCCCTTTACCAAGCCATTCTTGCAGGTCGCTGCCACAGCCTCATTTTGTGGGGACCACCTGGCGTTGGTAAAACCACCTTAGCGCAAATTATTGCGAATCATGCCGATGCAAGCCTTATTCAAATGTCGGCGGTCACAGCGGGTGTAAAAGATATTCGTGAAGCAGTAAGCGAAGCGAAAGCAAATCTTGCAGGGCGAGGGCAACGGACGTTATTGTTTGTAGACGAAGTGCATCGCTTTAATAAATCTCAGCAAGATGCATTCTTACCCCATATCGAAGACGGTACCTTTATTTTTGTAGGCGCAACCACCGAAAACCCATCATTTGCACTTAACAACGCGATACTGTCTCGTGCCCGTGTATATGTATTAAAAGCACTTGAGCAAGCTGATTTATTTACCGTAATCGAGCGCGCTTTACGTGAAGATGTGGAGCTTAGCCAAAAACACATAGAAATTGCTGATAACGCCAAACAAGCGCTTTGCCAAGCAAGTGATGGCGATGCGCGTAAAGTACTTAACTTGTTAGAACAAGCGGTTGATTTAACCACTGAGCAGCAGGGCAAATACCTTGTTGATCAACATGTTTTAAGCCAAGTACTGCCAACTCATTTAGCCAAATATGATAAAGGCGGCGATGAGTTTTACGACTTAATTTCCGCGTTTCATAAGTCAGTGCGTGGTAGTTCACCTGATGGTGCCTTATATTGGTATTGCCGTATTTTAGCAGGTGGCGGCGACCCGCTTTATGTAGCTAGGCGGTTATTAGCGATTGCCACAGAAGATATTGGCAATGCCGACCCGCGAGCAATGGAGGTCGCACTCAATGCGTGGGATATTTTTCAACGTGTTGGCCCAAGTGAAGGTGAGCGCGCTATAGCACAAGCCACCATTTATTTAGCCAGTGCGCCGAAAAGTAACGCTGTGTATATGGCGTTTAACCAAGCGCTGCAAGATGCTAAAAATGAGCCGAGTCATCCGGTGCCAGAGCATTTACGTAATGCACCAACTAGCTTAATGAAAGATTTGGGCTATGGTGCAGAATATCGGTATGCACACAATGAGGAAGGTGCCTTTGCAGCGGGCGAAAAGTACTTCCCAGAAGCTATTCATGATCGTCAGTATTACTTTCCAACTGAGCGCGGCCTTGAACAAAAAATAAAACAAAAGCTGGACTATTTAACTCAGCGCAACGAGCAAAGTGATATTAAACGTTATGAATAGTTTGAAACTTTACATGATGATTGCAATGGGCGGTGCTTCTGGGGCATGTTTACGCTATTTTCTTAGCGAAACCATGCTAAAACTGCTCGGTAGGGGATTCCCTTTTGGCACGTTGACAGTTAATATTCTTGGTTCATTGTTAATGGGCATTTTATACGGCTTGATTGAAAGAGAAATAATCGCTGTTAGCCCCGCTAAAACCTTAATTGGTATTGGCTTTTTAGGTGCATTGACCACCTTTTCAACATTCTCAATGGATTCGTTGTTGCTATTGCAACAAGGTCACTTTTTTAAAATGGCCCTCAATATCACCTTAAACGTGGTGGTGTGTATATTTATGGCTTGGCTGGGCCTTCAGCTGGTAATGCAAAAAGGTTAAAAATCAAACATGTTAGATTCTAAATATTTACGTCAAGATATCGAACAAGCGGCTGCACGCTTAGCAACTCGTGGATTCGACCTTGATATTGCAGCGGTAACTGCACTTGAAGAAAAGCGCAAAACATTACAAGTAAAAACGCAAGAACTTCAAAGTGAGCGTAACGCAAGTTCCAAAGCTATCGGCCAAGCAAAAGCGAAAGGCGAGCACGAAAAAGCACAACAGCTTCTTGATTCAGTAAGTACTCTTGGTGACCAACTAGACAGCGTTAAAGCAGAGCAAGACGCAGTATTAGAAGAGCTTAAGCAAATTGCACTTGCTATTCCAAACCTACCTGATGAGTCTGTACCCGTTGGTGAAGACGAAGACCAAAACGTTGAAATTTCAACCTGGGGTACGCCTAAGTCATACGACTTTGAAGTAAAAGATCACGTTGATGTTGGTCAAGACGTAAACGGCCTAGATTTTGAAATGGGCGTTAAAATCAGTGGCGCACGCTTTACTGTTATGCGTGGTCAAGTTGCCCGTATGCACCGTGCTCTTACGCAGTTCATGCTGGATACGCACACAGAGCAAAACGGCTATACAGAAATGTATGTGCCTTACCTGGTTAATAGCGCAAGTTTATACGGCACAAGCCAATTACCTAAGTTTGCTGGTGACTTATTCCACACTCTAGGTTTAGTGGATGATGACGGTCAGCAACAACCTGGTTTTAGCTTAATTCCAACTGCGGAAGTACCACTTACAAACAGTGCTCGCGACGAAATTTACGACGAAAGCGACTTACCAATTCGTTTAACAGCGCATACACCTTGTTTCCGTAGTGAAGCAGGTAGCTATGGCCGTGATACACGTGGTCTTATTCGTCAACACCAATTCGACAAAGTTGAATTAGTACAACTAGTAAAACCAGAAGATTCAATGCAAGCGTTAGAAGAGCTTACAGGTCACGCTGAGCAAATCTTACAAGCATTAGAACTTCCTTACCGTAAAGTGATTCTATGTACCGGTGATATGGGCTTTGGCGCAGCAAAAACTTACGATTTAGAAGTTTGGTTACCTGCACAAAACACCTATCGTGAAATCTCATCATGTTCAAACATGGTTGATTTCCAAGCGCGTCGTATGCAAGCGCGTTTCCGTCGTCAAGGCGAGAAAAAGCCAGAACTACTTCATACACTAAATGGTTCAGGTTTAGCGGTTGGTCGTACGCTTGTTGCTATTTTAGAGAATAATCAACAAGCTGATGGTTCTATTGTTGTACCAGAAGTGTTACGCCCATATATGGGTGGCTTAGAAGTGATTGGTAAAGCCTAAGCTTATTAGCTTTAAGCCTTAAAAATAAGAAAGCCGTTGTTTTTATGAATAGCGGCTTTTTTTATAAAAGTAAATAAATTTGTTTTAAAGGTTACAAGTACCTGTAATCTTTTTGCTTTTTTTACAAAAAATAGTCGTAGAGGTATATTAAGGAAGTTAAAGGAATTAACTAAGATTGCTAGATAAAACACTACTAGCAAAAATTGTATAGTGATAATGGAATATAATATGGATTTAGCAGCAACATACTCGCAAACAAACTCACTTACGTTCGATATCTTCGAAGAGCACCTCCATAAGGCAATCGACAAACCAACGGTTAATATCGTACGGTATGTGTTGGGCCTTCAAGAAGCGAGGAACTAAGTTAAAAGTTCATAATGGAGCTCATAAAGCCACATGGGCTAAAACAACAGTCAACAGCTTAACAAGAACTATTTATATTGATGTTTACCTTAACTTTAAACTAAATAGTTTACGACAAGGTGATTACCTCAAACTAAAAGAGCTGGCATCCCAGAAAAGTTGATTGATGATGAGTTTAAATTAGTTTCAGCACATGAGTTTGGTCATTCAATCCTTATGCATGTAGGAGGTATTAGCTTATCGTGGGGTCATAAAGGGAGTACTAATATAATTCTTCAAAAGGTTAAGTCGTCTTCTCCTGGTTATCCAAAACAGGGAAAGATAGATCTGATGAAATATTATAATGAAACTAAAAATACAGCTAATTTGAAGGAGTGTGTGTCAGGTAGCAAAGCTGTTGAAATTGACATAAAAAGATTGATTTGGAGTTCTAGTATTTTATGGAAAAATTAAAAATATCAACTTTTTGGTTACTGATAATTTTTGCTTTGGCCTCTTGTTCAAGTATTTATTGGGCGAGTGTTAAAAATTCTACATCTGAAGAGCTTTTGGTTAAAGTAAAGTTTCAAACCAAGTATGGTACTCAGATAATGGACATGCCATTAAAATCAGATGAAGTTAACGTATGGCAATATGAGCAGTCATCAAGTGAGTCCAAGGTAATGGATATAAAGCTGTCTTCTATTGAAATAAGTAATGCTAGTGGTTGTCACTTGGTTTTTAGTAAAGAAGAGGTGAGAAAGAAAGTTGAAAATACAACACGGCAAATTGTAATAACCCCAGATGATTTGCTAAAAGCTTGTGATAAGTGAAGAAATTAGAAGGTACTCGATAACTTTAGGTGTACTTTTATGCCACAAGCGAATGCTGCAAAGTTTACTAAAAATTATACACGGTAATCTGAATAGTCTTTAATAAGACAAGCTAAAACCGCAGATTATAAACCTGCGGCTATATCAATCCTTAAAAAATCAAGCTAAACAACTTGATGCTACTCAATCCAAAAATAAGTACAAGTACGGGTAATGTCACTAGGTTTACTAGCATAGAGTTGGTGTAATCTCCCATTACAGTTTTTTGATTGACTAGCCATACCAAATACGTCGTTACAATAGGTAGCAGGAGGCCATTAGCTGCTTGTGCAAAAATAATAACAGCGACAGGGTCAAGACCGAGTGAAGCAACAAATGCACCAAACAGTAAAATAGTAATTGCAACAAGTTTAAAACGCGTGTTACTCATTTGTGTTGACCAGCCAAGCATACCGCACACAGCATAAGCGCCTGCTAGAGGGGCGGTTATAGCACTTGTTAGGCCTGCTGCGCACAAACCAAGTGCAAAGAAGTAGTGAGCCATTGAACCTAATAAAGGTTCGAGTTGTACGGCCATGTTAGCCGCTGATATTTTGCCAGCTTCAGTACCATAAAAAGCCACGGAAGCAGTCGATAAAATTGCTAAGGTGATCACACCACCAAGCGTGATCGATATACCAGTATCAAGATTTGTTTCTTTTATTACTTTTTGCATGTCATTATTTTTATCATGTTTTTCGGCAAGGACACCTGAGTGCAAAAATAAATTATAGGGCACAATTGTCGTGCCAATCAATGCCAGTACAGTTGTGATTGATTCGTCAGGTAGGCTTGGAATGAAGCCTTTTAAAATCGCCGTTAAAGACGGTGCAGCCATTACTAAAGTTGATATAAACACTATACTCATTAGTACAACGAGAACAATTAATGCGCCTTCTATTACCTTATGTTTACCTGTATATAAAAGTACAGCACTTAGAATTGCTATCAGTGGAGTCCATAATAATGGGCTAACAGAAGGAACAATTTCTTGCAGACCCAAACTTGCACCAGTCAAATTACCCGCTTCATAAGCCGCACTACCAATACCTATAGCACTGATTACTAAAATAGCTGCTAAAGCTTTAAAAACGGGTGTTTGAATCGTTGTTCTTAAAGCTGATGCTAAATCATGCCCAGTTGCCACACCTAAGCGAGCAGCCATAGATTGAAGTAGAATGGTGGCAATAACAGAGAAAAGTAACGTCCATATCAAAGCAAAACCAAAATTAGCACCGGCTACACTTGCTGTGGTGATGGTGCCTGGGCCGATAAAGGCGGCAGTGACAAGAAGTCCTGGTCCTAAGCGCATAAAAAACCTTTTATTATTAGAATGTTGTTTTATTAAGGTGAAAAGTACCAAAAAACACATGTTCAACAGATTGAACCAAAGGGTATAGGGACTAAAGAGCAGGGTAAAGTAAAATAGGTGAACAGTTACAACTTTCTTTTATGGAAATATCACATAACGTAGGTAGATCCATAGTGATTTTAATGTAGTTGAGTGTTGTATTTTTTATCAGTGGTTTAGCAAAATAGAAAACAGCAAACCACGCTTGCTGAGAATACCGACTTTGATATAGGTTCAATTTAAAAATAGTGCTGGCAAGGGTTTTTTACGACACAATACTACCGATCACAGCTCATCTTATTGCTAGAGAAAGATATACTCAGTAACAAACTAATTTCCTATAATGGATCAAACAGTTACAGCTATGAGCTATGCAAGCAGCTACCTGATAAAAACGTATTTACTTTTGTTGCCACTAATAATTGTGATGACTATCAACAACAATTATTTGAGCAACTTGATGCATTAACGATTAATCAAATAGTGCATCAAGGATAGACAATCACCACTAAAAGGTTATTTAACGACTATGAAAAGTTTATACATAACCAAGTAAATTATAGATTGAAATATATTTTATTTATTAAAAAGGTATATTATTCAATGTGTTATTTTGGTTTGCTTTTTGCTTCTATTGTTTAGACTACTTTGAAGGAGCAATAAATGACCAAATTATCGTTAACTGTATATTTTGCGTTCTACGCGTACCTCATAATGCTGCTGACTCAATGGTCGGTGGCAACTGTTTCAAAGGCAAAACGAGCGGGGGCAATCCCTGGCAAGCTTGAACCTGAATTGAGCCATGAGAGTTTCACATTTCGTGCCCATCGCACTTTTATGAATACATTGGAAAATAGCCCCTTATTTATAGGGACTTTGTTGCTCGCTTTTACACTGAACCTCACTAGTGGCGTCTTTGCTGTTTGTGTTTGGGTATATGTTGTAGCAAGAGTAATACATATGGTGCTTTATTACGCGATAGCCACTGAGAAAAACCCAAGCCCACGTAGCTATTTCTTCTTAATTGGCTTGGTATCTAATATTACAATGCTAGTACTGGTAGGAATACGTCTACTGTATTAATAGAGAAGGGCTCTTTAGTAAAAGAGCCCTATTTATGGTCACTCGATGTTAATGAGGGTACTGCTTACCTGCGAGTCATATGTCACAGTGATAACTGCGGTACCTAAATTATTAGCCTTACTCGTTACTCTAAAAGCCGCCTGCTGAGTACCAGGGTTGATTAGTTTGGCTGTTATTAAGTTGCTATCATTCGTGCTCCAAGTAGCAAACTCAGTGACATTTAAAGACTGTGGGCTTGAATTATAATTTGCTGTTAATTGCAAATCTAATGACTCTGATGATGAGATTGTATATTCGCTATTGCCTTCGTTTATCTGAATAGAATTGAGATCGTCATTACCTTCTATCACCAATGTCGCTATTTTTTGTTTTGGACCACACGAACCAATTAACTGCGTTACGCCTGGTTTTAAAGCTAAAATAGTTGCATTGTCACCTTCATCAGTACTGACATTTTCTGAAAGCCCAACTAAGCCTGCATTGATCACAGACCAATTGACACTCGGGTTGATATTAACAGCTTGCTTAGAAACACTTTCATCATAAGTTGCTTGAGCAGCGAGTTGGATTTGTTCGCCAACATTCAGTGTGATCTCGTCCACTGTTTCTTCCGCAACAATTAGATTTAAACTTTCTAAATTGACAGGATCTGCAGTAACAACCAACTCTCCTGAAACATTATTGATTGTTCCAGTAACGGTTGTGTTTTCTATGTTTGCAGCAGAGGTATAAATGATGCCTTGGTTATTTATTCTAGCTGTGGAGTCTTCATCAATACTAAAATTAACACCTCTAATACTATTTTGGGCGATATACCCATCAGCATAGGTAATATCAGCCGATATTCTAGCTGGCATACAGGTGTTAATGCTCCCTGATGCGGGAGCTATTTGTTTTAACGAAATTGACGAGGCTGCCACATCACTGATAGAAATTTCCTCTTCATCAAAAATATCGTTAATAGTGGTTGCCGTTATTGTTAACAGCCCTTGACTAGAGTCAGCATTTTTTAGTGCTGTTAGGAGTCCGCTACTACTAATTTTCGCGATGGTTTCATCACTTGTTTGCCAAGTTAACTCGTCAGTAATATCTCTCGAATCGCCGTTGCTATCAATGCCGGTTGCGATTAACTGATGCGTTTCACCCGCTTTGAGTCGAACCTGACTATTTTCAATGCTGACTGTCTCAATAATAGTGCCATTTTCGCGAAGCTTTTCTAGCTCAACTTCTTTTGCTAGTTTTGATGAGTCAGTCTCTGAGCCGCAACCTAGAATTGAAGTGACAATAAGTGCAACAGTTGACAGCTTTGTAATGTTCGATATTTTTTTCATGGAATTCCTTTTAACTGACTACTTAAAATTGATAGGTGAAACCTAGCGTTACACCACTGATGTCAACATCATCGCCTTCAAACAAAGACTGGTAAGCAAGTCTTACATGTGTATTTTTAATGTAAGGCACTTCTTGATGTATTGCGACGCCCCATGCAAAACCATCGTAGTCATAGTCGCTAGGAAGCTCTTGGGAAGTTGAAGTTACTTTCATTTGAGTTTTCGCATAGCCCAATGAAACATCTAGGCCAAAACCATTGACGATATTTGATTGCATTACAAAATAAAGACCAACACTTTTATCAATATCGAAATTTATATTGTAGATATCATCATCATTACTTGAAACGAGGTATTGAGCTTCAAATGCCATATTTTTGTTACTTACCCCAGCTCTTAAAAAAGTGGCTGTTGGTTTGGCACTTTCGCTGCTGATCTCAATATCACTGAGCATGTAATCAACACCGAAGTAGGGCGTGTCAGCCTGCGCAGAGAAAGAGGCTGTGAGAATTAAAAGCGAGAATAAATGTTTCATAATCCATTATTTTGTGTTTATTTTAGGCGCAATGGTAACGCTTTGTAGTGACTCAAGCAAGCGAGCTTTACTTTATATATGTAGACTCGTTGATGTATGATTAAGCGAATTGGTATAACGAACATCTAAACTTTGGCTGCGGACTTAGCTGCGGAGCGAAAAAATTTAGATGTTCATATAAAAAACGCTGATAGAGCTACTCTACACCAATAAAACCACCGGTTTGATGTGACCAAAGTGCAGCGTAAATACCCCCTTTTTGGATTAGTTCTTCATGAGAGCCTTGTTCAACGACGCCGCCTTCATCAAGTACTATGAGCCTATCCATTTGTGCAATTGTTGATAAACGATGGGCTATGGCAATAACCGTTTTGCCAGTCATTAAGTCATCTAGACTTGTTTGAATAGCAGCTTCTACTTCTGAATCTAAAGCACTGGTTGCTTCATCTAAAATAAGAATAGGGGCATCTTTTAATAATACACGCGCTATGGCGATACGTTGACGCTGCCCTCCTGACAGTTTCACACCGCGTTCACCGACTTGTGCAGCAAAACCTTTATTGCCTTTACTGTCTTCTAAGTCCTCAATAAACTCAATTGCTTTTGCTTGTTTTGCTGCTGCTAGCATTTCTTGTTCAGAGGCATCAGGTCGTCCATAGAGGATATTATCTTTGACTGAACGATGTAATAAGGACGTATCTTGTGTGACCATTGCAATATGTTTGCGTAAGCTTTCTTGAGTTACGTTGGCAATGTTTTTGCCATCTATACTAATGGAGCCGGAATCAACATCATAAAAGCGCAGTAACAGATTGACGAGTGTGGATTTCCCCGCACCAGAGCGGCCAACTAAACCTATTTTTTCGCCAGGCTTGATAGTAAGGTCCAATCCATTGATAACAGGGCCTCTGTGGGTTTCATTCGCTGCTTTTCCATAGTTAAACTGTACGGAATCAAACGTAATCTCACCTTGCGTTACAGCTAAAGTGTCTGCGTTTGGTTTATCATCGACATCAATGGGTGTTGATAGGGTTTTCATACCATCAGCCACTGTACCAATATTCTCAAATAGACTACTGATCTCCCACATAATCCATTGAGCCATGCCATTTAAGCGAAGTGATAAGCTTACTGCAATAGCAATTGCCCCCACTGATATTGCACTAATCGACCATAAGTACAAAGACAAAGCAGCAATACTAAACACAAGAAGGTAGTTTAATGTATTGATAGAAAAATTTAGGCTCGTTACTAAGCGCATTTGTTGATAAACAGGCTGTAAAAAAACATCCATACTATCTTTGGCATATTGTTCTTCGCGTTGTGTGTATGAGAACAATTTGATGGTGGAAATATTTGTATAGCTATCTACCACTCGGCCGGTCATTTCCGAGCGAGCATCAGCTTGGGAACTCGCGATCTTTTTTAATCGTGGTACAAAGTACATTTGTATAGCGGCGTAGACGAGTAACCACACTAATAACGGGATCATTAGGCGCCAATCTGAGTCTGCAACGAGAAACACCATAGCGCCAAAGTAAACAACAATGTACATCAACACATCGAGTAGCTTCATGACAGATTCACGCACTGCCAGTGATGTTTGCATCACTTTCGTTGCTATTCGTCCAGCAAACTCATTTTGGTAAAAACCGATACTTTGTCGCAGCAAATAACGGTGTGCTAACCAACGGATCGACATAGGGTAATTACCAAGCAAGGCTTGGTGTAAAATTGCAGAGTGAAAAAAAACGACGATTGGCAAAACAATCAATAATACGACAGCCATTTTTATTAACTCTGACTTTTGTTGGTCAAATAATGTCTCTGGAGTGTATTGGCCTAACCAGTCAACTAGTTGCCCCATGTAGCTAAAGAGCGACACCTCTAAAATAGCCAAAGCTGCAGCACTTAGAGACATCAGTATCAGTGATAACTCCATGCCTCGAGTATAATGACGGCAAAATGCAAATAATGTATTGGGTGGCTGGGAAGGCTGCTCTTTTGGAAATGGATTTATCATCCGTTCAAATAAACGATACATACACGACACTTTTCAAAGTAAGATTGCCTAACTATATCACTGAGCAGAATTTTTAGCAGTTGATTTACCTAAAAACTATTAAAATACATCATGATTCAAGTGTTTACATATCTTAATAACCATGGAACTATAATAAGAAAAAGGAACTTACCATGAAAAAACGGCTTAGCTTATTTGCACTCATGATCAGCTTACCTATAAGTGCTTATCAAACAGACACTTTCACCTTTAAAGGTAAGAAGACCGCGATAGAAAAACCGCTGACAATTACTTTACCTGATAACTACGAAGAATCTAAAAACTATAATGTTGTTTACGTATTACATGGCTTTAGTGGTAATCACACTGATTGGACAAAGCTCACTAACATTGAACAACTTGCTGACCAATATAATGTTATCGTTGTTAACCCAGATGGTAACTTTGGCTCTTGGTATTTAGATTCTGAGGTCGACAAAACATCGCAATATGAAACATATATTGCTGAAGACGTTGTAGACTATATCGATTCTAATTATTCGACTAACCGGTCTAAAACTGGCCGAGCAATCACAGGGTTATCGATGGGAGGGTTTGGTGCACTGCATATCGCGATAAATCACCCTCATCGGTTTGCAGTTGTATCAGCGATGTCTGCGGGGGTCGATGTAAGACCTTTTAGTGCAGAGTTTGATCTTACCAAGGTGCTTGGCAATTATGCTGAAAATGAAGCAAGGTGGGATAGCATCGCTATCGTTAATAACCTTCATAAAATTGCAGCAGGTAATACAGCATGGAAAAAGAGCGCTGACGATCTTCCCATCATGCTTGATATTGGCGTTGATGATTTTTTTATTGAACAAAACCGAGCCTTGCATCAAGCGATGCTAAATCTGCGTATTCGGCATGATTATATCGAACGCCCAGGCATTCATGATTGGCATTATTGGAATAAAGTCATTCCTTATCAGTTTTTGTTTTTAACTTCTCATATGGCACCGTAAATAGATGTTTCAACGTTTTCTTATTCTATTAGCAATTGGTTTTTTTGGGTTTATCGGTTGGGTTATTTACCTTGCTAATACAGGTCAGAAATCGGTGTTTTTTGATTTAGTTGCTGCGATACCTTATGGCGATAAGCTTGGGCATTTTTTATTGTTTGGATTGCTCACACTATTTATAAACTTAGCGTTTAAGTTCAAAGCCAGTGTTATTGGGGGTTTTAAAATATATTGGGCTGCTTTAATTGTGTTTACTTTTGTTGTGTTGGAGGAGTTCAGTCAATACTTTATCGCCACGCGTACTTTTGATCTTGTTGATTTACTCGCTGATTTAAGTGGCATTGTATTTTTTTGTATTGTATCTACTTTTTTATCAAAAAAGTTGTACCCAATTACTACTTAATTGCTCAGTTACTTGCTCGGTTTAGGCTATACTCAATTTATAGTCAGCTTGAAAGTCGCTTATGAAGAAAGAAACGCCTGAATACTTGTCTGATATTATAGAGCTTTTATTAGATGCTGTTTGTGTAGTAGATGCAAAGGGCTGCTTGCTTTTTACTAACCCTGCCTTTGAAACTATTTTTGGCTACCCCCCTGAAGAAGCCATCGGTAGATATATGTTAGATTTTGTCTACCCAGAAGACAGGACTAAAACTATCAATGCCGTTAATCAAATTGTTATAAATAATCATCCTCCTCGTTTTGAAAATCGATGGGTTAGAAAAGATGGCCGTATTGTACATGTTTTATGGTCAGTTTACTGGTCTGAAGAAAAACAAGTCAGGGTGGCAATAGCTTATGATATTACCGAGCAAAAGAACCTCGAACAAAAACTGATTTATATGGCAGGACATGATCCATTAACAGATTTACCTAATCGCAGCTTTTTGATTTCTGAGCTAGAAGAGTCATTGTCTGTTGCTAATACGATATCGACAATTATTGCTGTCCTCTTTATTGACATAGATGGTTTTAAACAAGTAAATGATTTTCATGGTCATGCAGCGGGCGACAAGCTATTAAAAACAGTTGCGATGCGTCTTCGTCACCAACTTAGAAAAGAAGATAGTGTAGGGCGCTTAGGGGGAGATGAATTTGTTGTTATTTTAAATAGTATTAGTAATAAGCAAGATGTTGTCGAAGTCGTTGATTTATTGCGTGAAGAGATTTGTAAACCTCTTGAATATAATAATGAGTTACTAAGCTACTCGCCAAGTATTGGTGTGGTTTTATTCCCTGAGCATTATGGTGATGCTGAATATTTAATCCAATGCGCTGATAAGGCAATGTATGATGCGAAAAAAGCAGGGGGAAACCAAGCCGTTTTTTATCACAGTGGAATAAAGCTTCCCAATGTAAAGCCAGAGTAGTTTTAAGAGAAAACGACTATTTAGGCTGATAAGTAATCGTATCGGACTCATACTTAAGTTCTGTTTAATGATTGTTTTAACCTGATAATCTGTTTTCTGACTCATAACTATTGTGCGAAAAAAAATAGTAGTTAGCCTTGAATGATTCATTGAAGGAGTGAAACTATGTTTAAGCGTAAAATAATAACACCAAGTGGTGCTTTGTTTAGCTCATCACTGTTATTGGCAGCGGCAGTGCATGCCACGACACCTCAATACAAAGGTCAACAAGCTTTGCATGATATTGCAAATGCAGTTTCAAAAACGCGTATAGAGCAAGATATTCAAACCTTGGTTGATTTTGGTACTCGTCACACCTTATCAGAAACGAAATCGAATACGCGCGGTATTGGTGCGGCTAGGCGCTGGATAAAATCTGAGTTTGAGGCCATTTCAAAAGCCTGTGGTAATTGTCTAGAAATCATTGAAGTAAAAGACACTATCTCTGGTGAAAAGCGTATTCCAAACCCGGTAGAAGTTGTCAATATCGTGGCGATTCAGCGCGGCCAAGTTGATGAAAACCGCATGATAATGATGTCGGGAGATATTGATTCGAGGGTCTCTGATGTAATGGACTATACCTCTGATGCACCAGGGGCTAACGATAATGCTTCCGGTGTGGCTGGTGTGCTTGAATCTGCACGTGTTTTATCAAAGTATAAATTTAATGGCTCAATTGTGTATGCTGCGCTCTCTGGTGAAGAACAAGGCTTGTTTGGTGGTAAAATTTTAGCTAAATATGCACAAGAGCATCACTGGCGTGTTCATGGCGTTTTAAATAACGACATGATTGGTAATTCAACCGGCATTAATGGTGTTACAGATAACACAACAGCACGTATCTTCTCAGAAGGCACTCGTGTTATAGAAACAAAAGAACAAGCTAATAAACGCCGCTTTACCGGTGGTGAAGTCGACTCTGCAAGTCGTAACCTCGCGCGCTACATCGATACAATTGCGGATAGATATATTGAAAATCTCGATACCATGTTGGTCTATCGACTCGATCGATTTGGTCGAGGAGGGCATCATCGTCCATTCAACGATGTTGGTTTTGCGGCTGTGCGCATTATGGAAACCAATGAAAACTACAATCAACAGCATCAAGACTTACGTACTGAAAATGGCATTACTTACGGCGACACCATCGATCATGTTGATTTTGCCTATGCGGCTAAATTAACCTCGTTAAATGCTGTGACAATGGCATCAATGGCGTGGGCACCCGCACCGCCAACAGGTGTCAGTATTTCAGGTGCTGTAAAGCCAAGTACAACACTAGCTTGGCATAAAAGTGATGATCCAACAGTGGTTAGCTATAAAATTTATTGGCGTTATACCAGTGAACCACAGTGGCAGTTTAGTCGGGACGTTGGCAAGGTAACCGAAGCCACCCTTAACAATGTCGTGATCGATAACTACTATTTTGGTGTCGCAGCCGTGAACAAAGACGGAATTGAATCCCCAGTTGTATTCCCAGGGGACGTTGGCGCATTTGAGTGGCCTAATAAGTAAGTTATTAGGCGTCATAGCGTACATTAATGTGCGCTATGAATGATCCTAATTCGCATTTCGACAAAGCTATTTTGTAAAATTAACTCTCTTTTAGCAGCGTTAAAATGTCTTCGCTTTTCATTCATATCCACAACAAAAAATATGCGCTAGCATAAAGTTAACTTAGCGAGTGGCTTTAGCACATGATTACTTGACCTTTTAAACCATTTTTATAGAGTAGTCTTCACTTATCATTCAAAGTGATCGATTTTTTACTAAATAGAGTTTAATTAGTAACGAGTAATTTCAATAGCTTAATAGAGGAGTTGGCATGCAATATCTACAAGGAATTCTGCAAACAGTAAAGGAATCTAACCCTAACGAACCTGAGTTCTATCAAGCTGTTGAAGAAGTACTATCATCTCTAAAGCGTGTCGTTGATGGACATAATGATTATAAAAAAATGGGCATTATTGAGCGATTAGTTGAACCGGAAAGACAAATCATGTTCAGAGTTCCATGGCTTGATGATAACGGGAATGTGCACGTTAACAGGGGCTATCGTATTGAGTTTAGCTCTACTCTTGGGCCTTTTAAAGGAGGTCTACGTTTTCATCCAAGTGTAAACCTTGGAGTTATTAAGTTCTTAGGCTTTGAACAGATCCTTAAGAATGCGTTAACGGGTTTACCCTTAGGTGGCGCAAAAGGAGGTGCAGACTTTGACCCGAAAGGGAAAAGTGATAACGAGATTATGCGTTTTTGCCAATCTTTCATGACAGAGCTATATAGGCACATTGGTGCTACAACGGATGTACCAGCGGGTGATATTGGCGTAGGTTCAAGAGAAATAGGCTATTTATTCGGCCAATACAAGCGCATAACTAATCAGTTTCAAGGGGTGCTAACGGGTAAGCCCTTGCTGATGGGGGGCTCTGCATTAAGAGCTGAAGCGACAGGCTATGGCATAGCTTATTTTCTAAGTGCTATGCTTGATGCTAAAAATGACTCTTTACAAGGAAAGCGTTGTCTCGTATCAGGCGCAGGTAATGTCGCACTCCATTTGATGGATAAGCTTAGCCAATGTGACGCTATCGTTTTAACCTGTAGCGATTCAAAAGGGACTTTATACTGCAAAGATGGTTTAGATGTTGAGCTTGTTAAACACCTAAAAACAGAACAAGGAGCTGAGCTTCGAGACTACCTAAACACACATTCTGAAGCTGAGTTCACACCCGTTAATCAGTACCCAAACAATGGTCATAAAGTATGGCAATATGAAGCTGATATCGCTTTACCCTGTGCAACTCAAAATGAAATTACTAAAAATGATGCGACTTCACTTGTAGATAATGGCTGTTTAATCGTATGTGAAGGTGCAAATATGCCAAGCACTGCAGAAGCGCTGACTGTTTTTAAAAAGCATAAAGTTTACCTTGGACCTAGCAAAGCCGCGAATGCAGGTGGTGTGGCAACTAGTCAGTTTGAAATGGCACAAAATGCTAGTATGCAAACATGGCGACCAGAGCAAGTCGATGAAAAACTCCAACAAGTTATGAGGACTATCTTCGATACTGTTTCCACTACAGCGAAACAGTACTCTCATGAAGATGATCTAAGCCTTGGCGCTAACATAGCAGGTTTCGAGCGTGTAGCAGAAGCAATGATGAAACAAGGCGTTGTATAGCTGAGATCTGAAAACAACCCCATGCTATTTACAGAAAACGCATGATATATGGTGGCTTTGAGACTATTTTAGATAAATAAAAGTGCATTTTTAGCTAAAGCTCGATAATGCAGAGCTTTAGCTATCTCTTAATTACGAGAATGTTTTTTCACTGAGCAACTCCTGCATTTGCTCACGCATTTTGAATTTTTGTAGTTTACCTGTGACTGTCATTGGGTATTCATCGACAAAGTGAATGTGCTTTGGTACTTTAAAATAGGCAAGCTTGTCTTTTAAAAATGTGCGAATGGCCTGTTCATCTAGTACTGCATCATCCTGTGGTTGTATCCACGCACACACTTCTTCGCCATATTTTTCATCGCTAATTCCAAAAATTGCGGCATCTTGGATACCTGGGTAGGTGTAAAGTACCTCCTCGATTTCTCGTGGATATATGTTCTCACCGCCACGAATAATCATATCTTTAATGCGACCAACGATAGAAACAAACCCTTCTTCGTCCATTACCCCTAAATCTCCAGAGTGTAACCAGCCGTCCTTATCAATGGTGGCATCCGTTTTCTCTTTATCGTTCCAATAGCAGCGCATGATACCCGCACCGCGGCTACATACTTCGCCAGGGATACCAATCTGTTGAATATCACCCAGTTCATCAATAATTTTCACCTCGGTATGGGCCAGAGCGCGGCCGACAGTACTCACTTGCTTTTCAATTGGTGAGTCAGTTTCAGTCACATTGTTAATCGGGCTACATTCAGTTTGCCCATAACCAATCACGACTTCTGTCATATGCATTAGTGAATGAACTTTGCGCATAACTTGCTCAGGGCATGTCGAACCGGCCATGATGCCCGTTCGTAGGCTAGATAAATCATACTGAGCGAACTCTTTGTGTTCCAATTCTGCTATAAACATAGTCGGTACGCCATGAAGAGCGGTACAATGTTCTTTTTCTACCACTTCAAGGGTTGTTTTAGGATCAAATGAATCACTTGGGAAGACCGCTGTTGCACCTTTACTAATACACACTAAATTACCTAACACCATACCAAAACAATGGTACAGAGGCACAGGAATACAGAGTTTATCCTGATATGTCAGTTTCATAGCCTCAGCCATCAAAAAGCCATTATTGAGAATGTTTTTATGCGATAAGGTCGCGCCTTTTGGGTTGCCTGTGGTACCTGATGTAAATTGAATATTGATATCTTGCTCGCAATTCAACGTAGCTGCAATCGCATCGAGTTCGAGTTTATGAGCATCTGTAGCGCGTTGCATTATATCATCAAAACTGAACATTCCTGGAGCTGGCTTATCACCAATACGGATGATGTTTTTTAAATGTGGAAGGGCGTTTAGGTTTAACTCACCTGCATATGAGTTTTTTAACTCAGGGGCAAGTTCATTAAGCATGCTTATATAATTACTCGCTTTAAATTCACTCGCGGTAATAAGTGTTGAGCACTCAACGCTGTTAAGGGCATATTTTAATTCACTGGGGCGATATGCTGGGTTAATACATACCATAATGGCACCAATTTTTGCGGTAGCGAATTGCGTTAAACACCATTCAATATTATTAGGGGACCAGATACCAACACGGTCTCCTGGTTTAACGCCAAGCGAGAGTAGCCCCATAGCGAGTTGATTAATTCGATGTTGGTATTCTTTGTATGTCAGACGAATGTTTTGATGATTAACAACAATAGCGGGATGTTCTGGGTTATTGTCGACAATAGCGTCAAGATACTGACCTATTGTTTTATCAATTAAGGGAACGTCAGTAGCGCCTTGGAAATAGCTTTGTGTTAATGGAAGACTGTTACCATGTATATTATTTGCTTGCATTGTGTTCTCCGTGTCCTATTGAATGTTGTCGTGGACTTGATGCGAAAATAGCTAAATCAATTTATTGAATATTCGCATAGCATTAGCTTACATGTTTAACTAAGCATAGATTGTCGACAAATGAAAGCGATATAAGACTAATGTACAGAGTGTAGCTCTAAGTTGGGAGGAAAGGATGGTCTTTTTACAGGCACAAAAAAACGTGCATAAGCACGTTTTTCAAGTATTGATAAATGGTTAGTCTTCATCTCGCTTGTAGGTTTTACGCATCAAATAAACGTAGGCATTAATAAAGGCATTTTCTTGAAACTTTTTAAGACCTGTATCTTCAAACGCGATAGGTAGAGGGTTACGTTTTAACTGTTCTTTTATTGTCGTTGCGCTTAATACTTCTACGTCTAGTTCTTCAATCAGTTGGATAGCCGTTTCCATCTTAAAACCTTTTGCACTACCGGCAAACTTACCTTTCGGCTGACGTTCCTTAATTGCTACAGAATCAATTTGATAGTCTTGCATTAATTTTCTGAAATCAAATTGAAATTTACGCATCACTTCCGTGTCGTTACCGTTCGCTAAGGTAAAGCGAGTTTGTCTTATATCACGGATATCAAACACATCGTTATCTTTCGTTAAAATACACAGCAGCACGTCGCTACCGGTAATTTCTACACCGCATGTTCTCATGGTCATTCTCTAAATAACTTAATTTTCGCAATTATAGCAAGTAACGACCTGAAAAACAGTTGCTTTAAAAATGAATTTTAATAGCAATCGCACTATGATCACTGACGCTTATGTCTTCAAGTGTTTCGGCAGGATTTAAATGTTCTTCAAAGCTCGAATAGGAGACTGAACTCACTTTTGACATTGCACATTCAGGATTAAAATGTGCAGAAACAAGGATATAATCAAGTACGCTGCCACGGCGGTGATAATAATGACTGTAAGGCTTAGTATAGCCTGCTTTATTTTCATCACTAAATAGATATGCATCTGTTAATCCTACCACAGGTTCATTTTGCTCGATGCATGGTTCACAGCGCGTCGGATGAAAACCTTGTGTCATAAATGATAATGTCGGGCTAGTAAGTACATCGTTAAAATCACCCATCACAATAGTTGCACACTGTTTTTCACGCTGTGTCTTTAAAGCATCGTAATAAACAATTGAGGCCTCAAGGGAACGTGATATTTGCGATTGCATAGTCCCCACAGTTTGATGTAGCAATTGAAGTAATGGATCTTCAAGGTTATGAATATTTAAAATATGCGCCATTGATTGCACGCGTTGTGATTTAAAGTGAACCACATAACAGCAGATATCCCCAAAGAAGGGGATTGAGATTAAGCATTTAATAGGGGTTCTATTGAACTTGAACTCATTTTGGTTATTCAGGTATTCAAGCAGTTCAGGGCATGGTGTCAGTGGTTCACAGCTTTTTAAAGGGTACTTACTGGCTAAGGCGACAATGGGATTGAAAAGTACCTGTGGATACAGCGCATCGTGACTTGGCGTGTCAACTATTTCAAAGTAGTCGTAACCTGCTTCTTTACATTGTACTTCCAATGCTTGATAGCTAAACACTTCTTGAAAAGCGACTATATCGGCTTGGGTTTGGTTTAGAAACTGGGCGATAAATTGCTGCTTTTGGCGCCACTGGGTTTTATTATAATGTTCATGTTGCTGATAAAAAGAATAGGGTGGTGCTGTATAATTTAGCAAATTAAATGTTGCAAATTTAACTGTGTGAGGTTTTGACATCATATTTACCCAAAAAGTTATCTTCACTAAGTATGAAATGGGATAAGTAATTGTCAATTTAGTCTTCTAACTACTTGTATTTGAATTCAGTAGCGGCGACAATGGTCGTTCATGTTTGCGAAGACTCAGTGAATATGAGCCTAAATAGGCACTAAAATGGCAATGCTTATTCGTAAAAGCGTTGCAGAGTTTACAAATTAATTTTTTAAAAAATACATGTGATGCATTGTAGGCATCACCACTGTAGTAAGGATTTATAATGCCAGTTATTACCCTCCCTGACGGCAGTCAGCGTAGTTTTGAAAACCCAGTAAGTACCTATGATGTAGCAAGTGATATCGGTCCTGGCCTTGCCAAGGCAACTATTGCAGGCCGTGTGAATGGCTCGCGTGTTGATGCATGTGATTTAATTACCGATGACGCACGTTTAGAAATTATCACAGCAAAAGACGACGATGGTTTAGAGATCATCCGTCACTCATGTGCGCACCTTATTGGTCATGCAGTTAAGCAACTTTTCCCTGAAGCGAAAATGGCAATCGGTCCGACCATTGATAACGGTTTCTATTACGATATCGATATGGAGCATTCTTTAAGCCAAGACGATTTAGATGCAATTGAAAAGCGTATGCTTGAGCTTGCTAAAACAAACTACGATGTGGTTAAAAAGACCGTTAGCTGGCAAGAAGCGCGTGATACTTTTGAAGCACGCGGTGAAACATATAAAATGGAAATCTTAGACGAGAATATCGCAAAAGATGACC
The DNA here is from genome assembly GCF_021729425.1 of Pseudoalteromonas sp. CF6-2. Classification (NCBI taxonomy): domain Bacteria; kingdom Pseudomonadati; phylum Pseudomonadota; class Gammaproteobacteria; order Alteromonadales; family Pseudoalteromonadaceae; genus Pseudoalteromonas; species Pseudoalteromonas sp. CF6-2. Next base: position 1,905,825 of record NZ_CP091442.1, on the reverse strand, counting down.
GTCCAGGCTTATACCATCACGAAGAATATGTTGACATGTGTCGTGGCCCACATGTACCAAATATGAAATTCTGCCAACACTTCAAAATTATGAAAGTGGCGGGTGCATATTGGCGTGGTGATTCAGAAAACAAAATGCTGCAACGTATTTACGGCACAGCATGGGCAGATAAAAAGCAACTTAAAGCGTATTTAAAACGTTTAGAAGAAGCTGAAAAACGTGACCATCGCCGTATTGGTAAAGCACTTGACCTTTGGCACTGGCAAGAAGAAGCACCAGGCATGGTGTTTTGGCATAATGACGGCTGGAGCATTTACCGTGAACTAGAAGACTTTGTTCGTGAAAAACTACGTGAGTATGATTACGAAGAAGTGAAAGGCCCACTAATGATGGACCGTGGTTTATGGGAAAAATCAGGTCACTGGGATAAATATTCAGATGCCATGTTCACAACTGAATCAGAAAAGCGCGAATATGCAATTAAACCAATGAACTGCCCAGGTCACGTGCAAATCTTTAATCAAGGTTTAAAATCATACCGTGATCTTCCATTGCGTATGGCTGAGTTTGGGTGTTGTCACCGAAACGAACCATCAGGTGCATTGCACGGCTTAATGCGTGTACGTGGCTTTACTCAAGATGATGCGCATATCTTCTGTACAGAAGAGCAAATCATGGATGAAGTATCGTCATGTATCAAAATGGTTTACGATACATACGAAACGTTTGGCTTTGAAAAGATTGTTGTAAAACTATCTACTCGTCCAGAAAAGCGTATCGGCGAAGACGAAATGTGGGATAAAGCTGAGCTTGCACTGGCTGAAGCGCTGAAAGCAAATGACATTGAATTTGATTACCTACCAGGTGAAGGTGCATTTTATGGTCCTAAAATTGAGTTTACACTCTATGACTGTTTAGATCGTGCATGGCAATGTGGTACTGTACAGCTAGATTTTGCATTACCGGGTCGTTTAGGTGCGACATACGTTGCAGAAAATAATGAACGTCGTACACCAGTGATGATTCATCGTGCTATATTAGGTTCAATCGAGCGTTTCATTGGTATTTTAACCGAAGAATACGCTGGCTTGTTTCCAACATGGCTTGCGCCTAAGCAAGTTGTGATTATGAATATCACCGATAAACAAGCTGATTATGTGCAAGAAATTGTACAAAAATTAAATAAACTTGGAATTAGAGCCGCTGCTGACTTGAGAAATGAGAAGATTGGCTTTAAAATCCGTGAACATACGTTAAAACGTATTCCATATTTACTTGTTGTTGGCGACAAAGAAGTTGAACAACAAGAAGTGGCAGTACGCACTCGCACAGGTGAAGACCTAGGCAAATTTAATGTTGATGATTTTGTAGCTAAAATTAGTGATGAAATAAAAAATCGACAGTAAATCATGAGCGTGTAGGGCATAACAAACAGCCAACTACACGCTTTTTATTTTATATTCTTGGAGGATCGTACCATTAGAGGCGGCAAGAAAGGGCAACAAACAGCTCAAAAAAATCGTATCAACGAAGATATTACAGCTAAAGAAGTTCGTTTAATTGACATTGACGGCGAGCAAGCTGGCATCGTGTCATTAAAAGAAGCGCAAGCTATGGCTGATGATGCGGGTGTAGATCTTGTAGAAATCAGTCCTAATGCAGAGCCACCTGTATGTAAGGTTATGGACTACGGTAAGTTCATCTTTGAAAAAAGCAAAGAACTAAAAGAACAAAAGAAAAAGCAAAAGCAGATCCAGGTTAAAGAAATCAAATTCCGTCCAGGTACGGATGAAGGTGATTACCAGGTTAAGCTTCGCAACTTGCGTAAGTTCTTAGAAGCGGGTGATAAAGCTAAAATTACTATTCGCTTCCGTGGCCGTGAAATGGCTCACCAAGAAATTGGTATTGAATTATTAAATCGTGTTAAAGCTGATTTGGAAGATGTTTCACAAGTTGAATCTTTCCCTAATCGTGTTGAAGGTCGTCAAATGGTAATGATGATGGCCCCTATTGCTAAAAAGTAATAAACAAGCGATAATACGCACCGAATTTATTTCAGGTCTCCAAGTAGCAGCATGCTGTTCACCTGAAATAACCGGTTTAAAGTAAAATTGCAGTTATATTTACTGGATTTTCACCGGATATTGGCGGTAAGTTTGGCCTTAAAAGTAGAGTTATTTATTTACCTCTCGCCTGCTTGCCTAATCGTAAAGCAATACATTTGGAGTTATTGCAATGGCTTATAAGCTAAAAACTCACAGAGGCGCTGCTAAGCGTTTCAAAAAGACTGCTTCTGGCGGTTTCAAGCGTAAACAAGCGCATCTTCGTCACATTCTGACTAAGAAAACTTCTAAGCGTAAATTACACTTACGTCCTAAGATGATGGTTCATAAGAATGACCATGGTCTAGTTTCACGTATGTTACCATTCGCTTAATAGGAGTCTTCAGAAATGGCAAGAGTTAAACGCGGTGTTATCGCACGTGCACGTCACAAAAAAGTTTTAAAGCAAGCTAAAGGTTACTACGGAGCACGTTCACGTGTTTACCGCGTAGCTTTCCAGGCAGTTACTAAAGCGGGTCAATACGCTTACCGTGACCGTCGTGCTAAGAAACGTACTTTCCGTCAACTTTGGATTGCACGTATCAATGCAGCAGCTCGTCAAAACGGTCTTTCATACAGCCGTTTTATCAATGGTCTTAAAAAGACTTCTGTAGAAATCGATCGTAAGATCCTTGCAGATATCGCAGTTTATGACCAAGTTGCATTTGCAGCACTTGTTGAAAAAGCAAAAGAAGGCCTAGCGGCTTAATTCACTTTTCATAAAAGTTTTAAAAAGGAGCCTTGTGCTCCTTTTTTTGATCTCAAACTCAAAACATTTCTTTGCTAAATAATTATATACGCATGTCATTAGCTCCATTTTTTTGTTGAATCACCGCAGTTTACGCAATCAACTCAGATTAGTTGTTATAATTTCTTCTAATTAAATAAGTATCGCACCTGAGAGTAATATGTTTGCTGGCTTAATGTTTTTATCTGCTGCTGTGACCATGGACAGTCACTTACCACCCTTAAAACCTTGGCAAGGTGAAAGTGTGACGTTGATGCAAGAAAAAGGTCCATTAACTACAGATTTTGAATTAAGTGGCGGTATGCGTTCGCCAAACTATGAAGATACCATGGCGTTTGTTGATAGGCTTGTTGCAGCCAACCCAACACAGTTTAAAGTACAAACAATCGCAACAAGCAGTGCAGGGCGTAAGATAAAAATGTTAGTTGCGAATGAGCAAGGTTTGTTCGATGCAGCGCAGTTAACGTCTGATGCAAAACCAACAATTTTTATTCAAGCTGGTATTCATAGCGGTGAGATTGATGGCAAAGATGCCATGTTTATGCTGCTGCGTGACATTGCAACAGGCAAGCGCCGTGATATCTTGAGTAAAGTAAATATACTTTTCATTCCTATTTTAAATGTTGATGGACATGAAAGAAGTAGCCAATTTAATCGTATAAATCAGCGTGGCCCCGTTGAAATGGGTTTTAGAACCAATGGTTTAAATTTAAACCTTAATCGTGATTACACTAAGTTAGATACCCCAGAAGTGCGAGGTGTGTTGAAGGTTATTAATACGTTCAAACCCGATCTTTATGTGGATGTACATGTTACCGACGGCGCTGATTATCAATATGATGTGACGTATGGCTATAATCCGGTTTTTTCAAGTGAATCACCCAGTGTTTCAGAAGCACTCGACACAATGTTCAAGCCAGTTATCGACACTAAATTGGCTAAGATGGGTCATATTCCCGGTCCGTTAGTTTTTGTAATGGATAAACGTGATTTTAAAAAAGGATTGGCTGGATGGGTTGCAACACCACGCTATTCGAATGGGTGGGGCGATTTACGTTCTTTACCGAGCATCTTAGTTGAAAACCACTCTTTAAAACCTTATAAACAGCGTGTACTTGGCACTTACGTGTTTTTAGATGGTGCAATTGATGCGCTTGCTAAAAATAATCAAGCGTTACAAGCGGCGGTTAAAAAAGAACGTGAATTTAAACCTACGCAACTGGTAGTTGAGCGCAGCTATGCAACAGAACCTGATACACTGGTATTTAAAGGAATAAAATATACGCGTAGTAAAAGTGAGTTATCAGGGCAAGCGGAAGTAGCTTATCTTGGTGAAGAAGAAAGTTATGATGCATTGCCTATTTACTGGCAAAAAATCGTTAAAAAAACAGTTAATGTGCCTAGCGCCTTTTATATTCCGCCAGCTTATAGTGCAATTATTAGTAAATTAAAACTACATGGTGTTGAAGTATTGCGTGTTAAAGACACTGGGCCTAAATCTTTAACCCAGGCTACGGTGAAAGACTATACTTTTGCTAAAGTGCCTTTTGAAGGGCGTTTTCGAGTTGAAGCAAGCTTCGATTACAAGAACATCACTGATGTTGATGTAACTGGCTGGTATAAGGTATCAACAAATCAGCCATACTCAGAGCTAGCAACTCATTTGCTGCACCCTGAAGCACCTGATTCATTCTTTGCATGGGGCGAGTTCAATACTATTTTTCAGCGCACTGAGTATATGGAAAACTATGCTTTGATACCTTACGCAAAGCAAATGTTACAAGCGCAACCAGAGCTAGCGCTTGAGTTTGATAAAAAAGTTCGTGAAGATAAAGTCTTTGCTAAAGACCCAGAAGCACGCCTGAACTGGTTATACAAGCGCTCACCTTTTTATGATCAAGCTTATTTGCAGTACCCAATTTTAATGGCGTTTGAAAAACCTTCCATGGAGCAGTGAAATGAACGTTATTACAATTCCAGTAACAGGCTTTGCACAAAATTGTCGTGTTGTTATTTGTAGTGAGACCAACAAAGCGGCATTAATTGATCCTGGCGGAGATGCCGATAAACTAAGTGCAACGCTTTGTGAATTAGGATGCGAACTTGAGTCTATTTTTTTGACTCATGGTCACCTTGACCATGTTGGTGCAGCGAAACAACTTGCTGAAAAATTTGCTGTAAAAATCATAGGCCCACACATTGGCGATAAGTTTTGGTTTGATTCATTGCCAATGCAAGCGCAAATGTTTGGTTTTACGCCCATAGCGCCATTTTATCCAGATGCATGGTTAGCTCATGGAGACACAATTCGTATCGGTAATACTTGTCTATCAGTGCGCCACTGCCCTGGTCACACCCCAGGACATGTTGTTTTTTACCATGATGTGTCTGAACAAATATTTGTTGGAGATGTAATTTTTCAAGGTTCGGTAGGGCGTACAGACTTTCCTAAAGGCGACAGTGCGCAACTTATTGAATCTATTAAATCTGAAATATTGACTCTAGCAGATGAGGTTAGAATTCTCTCTGGGCATGGTCCAAATACAACGGTAGGTCATGAACGAAAAACGAACCCATTCATTAGCGGGCGCTATGGCTAGAATTGCATTTTTTTTGCATAAATAATTGAAAATGAGCAGACTGATTTTTAAATCAGTAGTATAATTTAACCAATAACTTTAAAGAAAAAGAAATAAAATGTCTCTAAACCAAGTAGATCGCCAAATTTTGGCATTGTTACAGCAAGATGCTAGCTTATCAACGGCAGAAATTGCCGATAAAGTTGGTTTATCTCAATCTCCATGTTGGCGTCGTATTGCGAAGCTTGAACAGGATGGCTATATCAAAGGTAAAGTTGCTTTGCTTGACGAGAAAAAGCTTGGCTTCGATATGTTGGTTTACGCCCATGTTCGCTTATCTAACCACGGTAGAACAAACTTGGCTGAATTTGAACGTTTGATCATGAGTTATGATGAAGTTACCGAATGCTACAGTATGGCAGGGACAATGGACTTTATGTTACGTATCATATCAAAAGGGATAGAGGGCTATGAGCAGTTTGTTCGTGATAACCTTTTGAACTTAGAATTCGTTCAAGAAGTACATTCGAATGTTACAATGACATGTGTTAAACGTAGTACATCATTACCACTCTAGTTCTTCCATTTACTACACTGAGTCTTTTTCAATGAACGGCTAGCATTTTACAATGCTAGCCGTTTTGTTGTTAATAATTGTTAACGTAACAAGTTTTTGCTAGAATTCCGCGCCTTGCCAAAACGTATTCACAAGAAAGAGGATCTTAATGTTTAACTTACTCAGCAAAGCACCTAGCTCTGCTAAAAACGATATATTATCAGGCCTGACTGTAGCGTTAGCATTAGTACCAGAAGCAGTTGCATTTGCTTTCGTTGCTAACGTAGAACCATTAGTCGGTTTATATGCTGCATTTATTGTTGGCTTAATAACGGCTATTTTTGGGGGTCGTCCAGGTATGATTTCTGGTGCTACAGGCGCACTGGCTGTTGTGATGGTAAGTTTAGTATTAGATCATGGTGTAGAGTATTTATTTGCCACTGTACTATTAATGGGGATATTGCAGATCTTAGCGGGGGTGTTTAAGCTGGGTAAATTTATCCGCATGGTGCCACATCCTGTGATGTTGGGATTTGTAAACGGCTTGGCAATCGTTATTTTCTTAGCGCAGTTAGGGCAGTTTAAAGTACCAGATGGCATGGGCGGTCAGCAGTGGATGGAAGGACAAGCGCTTTATATCATGCTTGGTTTAGTTGCATTAACTATGGCTATTATTCACTTTTTGCCAAAGCTCACGACAGCAGTACCATCTTCGCTTGTTGCGATTGTGACCGTAACAGGTTTAGTTATTGGTCTAGATTTAGAAGCGCGTACGGTACTTGATTTTCTAAAGGGCATGACAGGTAACGAGCAAGCGACTATTGCAGGTGGCTTACCTGAATTTCATATTCCTATGGTGCCTTTCAATTTAGAAACGCTTAAAATTATTTTCCCTTACGCATTAGTTTTAGCGGCAATTGGCTTAATTGAGTCATTATTAACACTTACTTTAATTGATGAGATCACAGAAACTCGCGGCCATAGTAATAAAGAGTGTATAGGTCAGGGCGCTGCCAATGTGACGTGTGGCTTCTTTGGTGCAATGGGTGGTTGTGCCATGATTGGTCAATCAATGATCAATATAAACTCGGGTGGTCGTTCACGTTTATCTGGCATTAGTGCAGCTTTATTACTTCTTGTTTTTATCGTGTTTGCAGCAAGTTTAATCGAGATGATCCCATTAGCAGCGCTAGTAGGTGTTATGTTTATGGTGGTTTTAGGCACATTTGAGTGGGCAAGTTTCAAAATGATGAAGCGAGTACCTAAGTCAGATGCGTTTGTGATTGTATTAGTGTCAGGTGTAACCGTTGCAACCGACTTGGCAATAGCGGTTTGTGTGGGGGTCATTGTATCTGCACTGGTATTTGCTTGGCAGCATGCGAAGCACATTTACACAAGTAATTATATAGATGAGCAAGGCTCAAAAGTATATGAACTACATGGCCCGTTGTTCTTTGGCTCAGTGAAAAATTTTGCTGAACTATTTGATGTTAAAAATGATCCTCAAGATGTGATCATCGAATTCAAGCATAGCCGTGTTGCTGATCACAGTGCAATTGAAGCCATAGATAGCCTAGCGGACAAATATAAAAAAGCAGGCAAGCAATTACACTTACGCCACTTGAGTCCTGATTGCATTCAACTCCTTCATAAGGCACGTGATATTGTTGAAGTAAATGTGATTGAAGATCCAAATTATAAAGTGGCTTCAGATAAATTAGCTTAAAAATAAAGTAATGATAAAGCGAAGGCTGTCGTAGTCTTCGCTTTTTTAATGCCTGAAGAATGCGGTAAGGCTATAAAAAATCAAGATAGGCGGCAGTGCTTTATTCTCGTGACTATCGGTATAATAAAAATAAGTATATAAGGTAACTCGTTATTTTGAATTGGCAATCTTTAGTTGATAATCGACAACGTTTTTTCTGGGTCCTGCAGATCGCTGGCTGGATTGGCTATGCATTAGTAAATTATATAGGCTCAAAAGTATTTGAAATGCGTGACATATACGTGTTTGTTATCGTTTTGAATGCTTATGCAGGATGCTTAATGACGATACCTTTACGCTATATGTATAGGAAAGTGTGGAACGCGTCACCTTGGGTATTAATGCTCGTTGTTTTTGGCGCGTCTTATCTGACGGGAACGCTTTGGGCAGTAGTACAAAAATTTAACTTATGGGAAATATACCGGCATGGTTATAGGCCAAATGAGTGGTTTTATTACCTTCAACAAGGTTTAGATTCTGTCTATATCATTTTGTGTTGGAGTGGTTTGTACTTTGGAATTAAGTATTACCAGCTTTTACAAAGTGAGCGACAAAAAGCATTAAAAGCAACAACAATGGCCCATGAAGCGCAACTAAAAATGCTTCGTTATCAGTTAAACCCGCATTTTTTATTTAATACGCTTAATGCTATTTCTACACTGATATTAGTTAAAGAGAACAAAGATGCAAATCTAATGGTCTCTAAATTAAGTGACTTTTTACGTTATACGTTAAACACAGATCCAATCAAAAAAGTCCCATTAGAGCAGGAGTTACATGCTTTAATGTTGTACTTAGAAATTGAAAGAGTGCGTTTTGATGAACGTTTGCAGGTAAATGTTGAAGTGAGTGAGCAAGCAAAAGAAGCACTAGTGCCAAGTTTAATACTGCAACCGATTATCGAAAATGCCATTAAGTATGCTATTGCACAACTAAATGAAGGTGGTGTGATTGATATAAAAGCACAAGTTTTCGCAAATGAACTATTATTGGAAGTAGGCGATAATGGTCCTGGTACCGAGCTGATAAATGGCCAACTGGTTAATTCTCAAGGCGTTGGCATAGCAAATACCAAAGACCGACTAAAAACACTTTATGAGAACAATTATTCGTTTGTACTCTCTGACAATACGCCAAGTGGATTAAAGGTAAATCTGCGTGTTCCGTTTGAAAAGGCTGTTAAATAAATGAGCAAAATTAGAACGCTGATTGTTGATGACGAACCATTAGCCAGAAAAGGCTTAGCTGTAAGACTTTCTGAGTTTGACGATTTGGAAGTTATTCGTTTATGTAGCAATGGACAAGAAGCAATTGATGAGTGTGTATCTGGCAACATTCAATTAGTATTTTTGGATATCCAAATGCCAAACATGAATGGGTTTGAAGTAGCGCGAGCATTGAGCGAGAGTGTTAATCCATTACCAGCTATTGTTTTTGTAACGGCATTTGACCAGTTTGCTGTTAAAGCATTCGAAATTCATGCATTGGATTATATTCTTAAACCAGTCGATGACAACAGACTAAAACAGGCGGTAGAGAAAGTGCATACCTATTTAAAGACACAACAAGATAACGCCCATAAGAAGAAACTAGCGAGCTTTGTTGCGGGTATTACAGGTAACAACTGCGAAGAAATTTTAAAGAAATTAGCAACAGGAGATAGCCTAGCAGATAGGCGTTATCCAGAATCACTCGCTGTAAAAGAGCAGGGTGAAATTGTTCGTGTGCCTGTGGTTACAATTCAATGGGTTGATGCGGCAGGTGATTATATGTGTCTACATTGCCAAGACGGACAAACGCATATCTTACGAAAAACGATGAAAGAGCTAGAACAAGAGCTCGACCCGCAATTGTTTGTACGTGTTCATCGTAGTGCTATTGTAAATACTAAACAAATTAGCAAACTTGTTACCCAAGTTAGCGGTGAGTACTTATTAGTGCTTGATAACGGTCAAGAACTAAAAGTGAGCCGTAGTTACCGTGATAAAGTGAAAGCAGCACTGGCCAGCTAGTTAACAATAGACACTAATTAAGTCAAAAAGGCGCATTTAATGCGCCTTTTTAACGAGTAATTGTAATAGTTTAAACTGTTACAATCTTCATTGTGTTTGTCGCACCAATCGTTTCCATCGCATCGCCGTGCGTTAAAATCACGGTGTCGCCAGCCACAAGAGAACCAAGTTCAACCAGCGTGTTTAATGCGTCACGAACCATGCTGTCATCTTCACATTTTGTTGAATCGAAGAATACAGGATAAACACCACGATAAAGAGCTGTTTGCCCCAGTGTGCTTGCATGGCGTGATAGTGAGTAAATTGGCAGACCAGAGCTAATACGCGACATTAACTTAGCTGTGCTGCCTGATTCCGTTAGTGTCACAATCGCTTTTACAGAATCTAAATGATTAGCTGCATACATCGCAGATAAGGCAATTGATTCAGCATTTGATGAAAAACGGCTGTCTAAACGGTGTTTAGAGACATGTGTTTCTTTTTGAGATTCTGCACCTAAACAAACGCGAGCCATAGTAGCTACGGTTTCTTCAGGGTAGTCACCTGCTGCTGTTTCAGCAGATAACATAACTGCATCTGTACCATCTAATACGGCGTTAGCAACGTCCATAACCTCTGCACGGGTTGGCATTGGGTTATCAATCATTGATTCCATCATTTGTGTTGCAGTAACAACAGTACGGTTTAGTGAACGTGCGCGGCTAATAATAAGCTTTTGTTTACCAACTAGGGCGGCATCACCAATTTCAACACCAAGGTCACCACGTGCAACCATAACAGCGTCAGATGCAAGTACGATATCATCAATTGCTTCAACAGTCTCAACCGCTTCTGCACGCTCTATTTTTGCTAGAAGTTGCGCGTTTGAACCAGCCGCTTCTGCTAAAGAGCGAACATAGCGCATGTCATCGCCACTACGTGGGAATGAAACAGCAATATAATCAACACCAATTTCAGTAGCTGTGATTAAATCTTCTTTGTCTTTTTCAGTGAAAGCTGGGGCTGTTAAGCCACCACCTAATCGGTTAATCCCTTTATTATTTGACAGTATACCGCCAACAGTAACAGTCGTGTGAACTAGGGCACCATCAACGCTATCGACGGTTAATTGAATCAAACCGTCATTTAATAGTAGTAAGTCACCAGGTTTAACGTCGTTTGGTAACTCTTTATAGTCGATACCTACCGAGTTTACGTCGCCTTGGCCTTTTTCCATTTTCGCATCAAGGGTAAATTTTGCGCCTACTTCTAGGTTAACTTTACCATCTTTGAAAGTTGATACACGAATCTTAGGGCCTTGTAAGTCGGCGAGAATAGCAACGTGTTTGCTTAAACGCTTAGCAATGCTGCGTACCGCTTCTGCGCGGTCTTTATGATCTTGTGCTACACCATGTGAGAAGTTCAAACGAACAACATTTGCACCTGCACGAATAATTTTTTCTAGGTTGTTATCGCGATCGGTTGCCGGTCCAAGGGTCGCAACAATTTTTGTGCGTCTTAGCATCAAATTCTCCTGTGCGCTTAATTAAATTAAGCAAATTGATGGTTATCTATTAAAAAGTCGTGCAATTAAACCATTTATATTGGCTTATACATCGGCACGATGTAGAACTCATAAGTAAGAATAGTGTTCTTACTTATGAGAATCAGACTATTTGTATAAAATTGTAATATACAAAGTAACAATGACGTTATTATGACACCGGTGTCAGGTAGCGTCAATACACATACCTTTTTAAAGGGTATTATAAAAATCTGGTCCGATGCCTTCGTTATTTTGATATACTGACCATAACGTCGCTTCATGATTTTGATGATTTATATCAACTTAGCTTACAAGCTCGCATTTTTGGGCTGCTTGGGTATAATGCGCGCGTAATTATTTTGATTAACTAACCAATAGTTGTTACCGAGGAGGACACTAAATGCAAGTTGCATTAGTAGGGTTAGGCGTTATGGGTAAAAATCTTGCCCTCAACCTGATTGAAAAAGGGCTGACATTAGTAGCTTATGATAAAAACCCTGATGCGGGTGCTGAGTTACTAAGCTGTGCGAAAACGCTTGGTTTGGCAGACCGTTTACACATAGTGTCTGATTTAAATGATATGGTTAGACGCTTAGAGCCGCCTCGTTCAATCTTACTATTAGTTCCTGCTGGTGAATTGGTTGACAAAGTGTGTACAGAGCTTGCAGAAGCAGGCGTTGACTGTGATGACATTATTGTAGATTGCGGCAACAGTAACTACAAAGATGGTATTAGCCGTAAACTTAAATATCAAAACAAATTTGAATTTGCCACTATGGGTATTTCTGGCGGTGCAGAAGGCGCACGTCATGGTCCTGCTATGATGGCGAGTGGCTCAGAAGGCGGCTGGGAGCGTGTAGAGCCGTGGTTCGAAAAAGTAGCGGCAAGCTACAAAGGTGAATCATGTTTTGCGCGTGTAGGCCAATCTGCAAGTGGTCACTTTGTAAAAATGGTTCACAACGGTATCGAATATGCGTTGATGCAATTAATTGCCGAAATGTACCAATTACTGCGTTTAGGCACCAATCGTTCACCGAAAGAAGTGGCTGATATTTTCAATGACTGGTCAGAAGGGACTTTAAATAGCTACTTACTGTCAATTTCAAGCCATATCTTAAGCCTTGAAACAACAGAAGGTGAGCCACTAGTCGATTTAATCGATAATAAGGTTGGCGCTAAAGGCACTGGCCTATGGACTGCACAAAATGCGTTAGAACTTGGCATTGCAGTACCATCATTAGTGGCGGCTGTACAAGCTCGTCACTTAACAAATACTTGTGATACACATGCAGCGAAAGAAATGACTTACGCTGCTAAAGCAACTGACTCAGTTGATTTAGATTTGGATGAGTTAAAAGATGCATTCACACTGGCAAGTTTACTTGCTTATCGTCAAGGCTTAGCACTTATCAAAGGTGCATCTCGCGCTCATCAATGGAAAGTTGACCTTTCGAAAACGCTACAAACATGGCGCGCTGGTTGTATCATTCGTGCTGATTACTTAGACAATGTGGCTGAAGGTGTAGAATTTATCGATTCTATGCAGCGTGAATCAGCTGCATTACGCAAAGTAACAGGCGCAGCAGTTGCTTCGGGTCTTGCGTTCCCTGTGTTAACAGCAACACAAACTTACATTGCGACGTTAACGACACCAAGTAATGGTCACCTTGTTCAAGCACAACGTGACTACTTCGGTGAGCATGGTATTAAAACTCACAGTGGTGAGATTTGCCATTTAACAGACTTAGTGGAGATTGATGAAAAAGTTCGTTAATTATCAAAAGTATAAAAAAAGGCACCAGTTGGTGCCTTTTTTGTATTCAATTGTATTGATTATCGGCTTAACTCACCGCGCAAATTGTCTTGCATCAAGTGACGAATTGTTTCTACTTCAAGTTTTTGACTGAATAAGTAGTGTAATTTGGTTAAACACGCCTCTAATGTCATATCGTAGCCACTGATCACACCACAATTTAATAAGGCATTACCCGTTGCATATCCACCCATATTCACTTGGCCTTTTAAGCACTGTGTTAAGTTAACAATCACCATACCGCGTTTACTAGCGTCATTAAGAATATTTAAAAACGCAGGATCTTGTGGCGCATTACCGACACCAAAGCTAAGTAAAACAAGTGCTTTGATATCATCGTTAACTAAACTTTTTACCACTTTAGGGCTTATACCAGGGTATAGATAAAGCACACCTATGGGTTGTGGTGTGATATTCGATACCTGTAATTCGTTATCAACGTAAGGGCTGAGCTGCCCTTTGATCAGTTGAATATTAATTCCAGATAATGCTAAAGGTTCAAGGTTAGGTGAAGCAAACGCATCAAAGCCATCGGCATGCGCTTTGGTAGCACGGTTACCACGGAACAGCTGGTTATTAAAAAATAGGCTTACTTCAGCAATCGGATAATTAGCGGCTAAATACATCGCATTTAGTAAGTTCACTTGCCCATCTGAGCGCAGCTGCGACAGTGGAATTTGCGAGCCGGTTACAATCACAGGTTTTGTTAGGTTTTCGAACATGAAAGACAAAGCCGAGGCGGTATAGGCCATGGTATCGGTACCATGTAAAACTACAAAGCCATCATAGTCTTGGTATTTACTTTTAATATCGTCAGCAATGAGTTGCCAATGGGCAGGCGACATGTCTGAAGAATCAATGAGTGGGCAATATTCGTGTATATCAAACAAAGGCATTTCATCGCGATTAAACTCTGCATTATTAACCACTGTTTCGGTCAAAAAACCTTCTGCCGGAACATAGCCGCGGCTCGATTTTTTCATCCCGATAGTCCCGCCCGTGTAGGCGATATATATACGTTTACGTTTCATAAAAAAAGCCCAGTAAAATAACTGGGCTTAGTATACCTAAAATTGCTTAGCTAAGTAACTTATTGAATTACGTTACATACTAAACAACGTGCATAAACACCTTGTGGATCGTTATAATCTTTTAGGTTATCAATTTCACTACTAACCTGATTAATTAGGCTCTGTAAATTAGCTTGTGTTGCAAGCACTGATCGCGATGAATCAGATTTAGCAAAAAAGCTTTTAACAGCGGCTGTACCAAAGATATCTTGTAGCATTTGCTCTTGAGGGGTAAGCGACTGTTTGATGGTTTTAACATCATAGTGAGTTAGCTTAGCAAGTTCAGCCGCAGCTTTAATAGCATCTTGCTTATCACCTAGTTTATCGACTAAACCTAGCTCTTTTGCTTGGGTCGCAATCCACACACGGCCTTGAGCTATTTCATTCACTTGTTCTGGTGTCATGTTACGTGCTTCTGCCACTACATTTAAGAAGCGCTGATAAGCATCTTCTACACTCAATTGAATGATATCTGCCATTTTCTCATCAAGTGGGCGAGCAATCGAAAAACCAGCAAGATCGGTCGTTGCCACACCATCTGAATAAATACCTAATTCAGCCATGGTATTTTCAAATGTCATGAAGGTACCGAATACACCAATTGAGCCCGTAATAGTACTAGGAGCAGCCCAAATTTCGTTAGCGGCAGATGCAATCCAATAACCACCAGAAGCGGCAACTGAGCTCATTGATGCAATAACGGGTTTGCCAGCAGCTTTAAGTGCTAATACTTCGGCACGAATTACTTCAGATGCGAACATACTACCGCCACCTGAATCAATACGAAGCACAACAGCTTTTACTTTGTCGTCAAGACGCGCTTTACGAAGTAGGGCAGCGGTAGAGTCACCACCAATCTCACCTGCCTTGCGTTCACCGTCTACAATGGTTCCTTTAGCAACAACAACAGCTACTTTTTCAGTAATTGGATTATCAAATTCAATAGGTGGCTTCACTAGCGATAAATACTCACGGAAGCTAACCTGTTTAAAGGTTTTGCCTGTTTCTTCAGTACCCACTACATCAATTAATTGTTGACGAATTTGTTGTGACGTTTTCAGTGAGTCAACCCATTGGTTGTTTAGTGCGTATTGACCTGAATTACCATTAACGGCTTGCATTTTAGCAAGGTATACATCCATATCTTCATCGAAATTGCTTTCATCGAATGGACGACTTGCAGCGACGTCTGTTTTGTACTCGTTCCAAAGTGCGGTTAGCCAGACATTATTTGCCTCTTTTGCAGCCTCAGACATGTCGTTGCGGATGAAAGGTTCAACGGCTGACTTATAAGTACCCACGCGGAAAATGTGTTGTGTTACTTTAAGTTTCTCAAGTGCATCTTTGAAATAAAGCGGAAACATGCCGTAGCCTTCAATGCTTACACCGCCATAAGGGTGCATTGACACCTCATTAGCATGAGCTGCAATATAATATTGTGCTTGCGTGTAATAATAGCCCGTTGCGACAACTTGTTTACCCGCTTCTTTAAATGCATCAATCGCCTTTGTTATTTGCTTTAATTTGTTGATATGGGCACTTGGCATTTTTTGTAAGTCAAGCAGCATAACTGAAATACGATCATCTTCAGTTGCCTGATTAATAACTTCAATTACATCATCAAGCAAAATTTCTGATGGTGCTTCTTGGCCCATAGTTGCATCGTTGATAGCTGCTTCAACAGGGTCAACATAGGTTTTTTCCTCAACAATTGGTCCATTTAGGTTTAGGCGTAATACAGTGCCGTCGGCCACTTTTACTTTGTCTTCTTCACTGGAGATAGCAACAATAAATAGTATTACTAGTAGTAAAAATATAATGTTGAGAACCAATCGGCGTGAGAAGTTAATCCCTGCCCAAATGCCTTTAAATATCTTTGCTAGCAAAATAAATCCTTAATTCAGTACAACTTAGTAGTTAACTCATCTTAGCTCAGAATAACCTTAAAATTAACTGTTAAATAGTAACAGAGTGTTTAAATCAACAAATTGCCACAGATTAATTAGATGCTAAAAGTTGATTATTTACAGTTATTACAGCAGAATCTAACTATTACAGAGGTTAGACCAGTTAACGGGGCACACATGTTAGAACAAAAATTACAATTACCGCATACTGAACTTCGTAATCGTTTGGTTATGGGATCAATGCATACAGGGCTTGAAGAAGGCTGGCATAACCGAAAACGCTTACGAGCATTTTACCAAGCAAGGGCGAAAGGGGGCACTGGGTTAATTATTACTGGCGGCTATAGCCCAAATATACGTGGTAAATTAACTCCCTTTGCTTCAACGTTTAGCTCTTATTATGATGTGATTAAACACCGTGCTTATACAGAGGCTGTGCATGAGCAAGGTGGAAAAATCTGCTTGCAGTTACTGCATGCTGGACGATATGCCTATCATCCATTTAATCAAGCGCCAAGTGCAATTAAAGCGCCTATCAATCCTTATAAACCTAAAGCAATGTCATTAGGTTCAATAAAAAAGACCATCAAAGACTTTGCGAACTCTGCAAAGCTTGCTGAAAAAGCGGGTTATGATGGTGTTGAAATTATGGGCTCAGAAGGGTATTTAATCAATGAGTTTATGGCTAATCACACAAATAAACGCACCGATAGCTATGGCGGTAGTTTAGAAAATCGCATGCGTTTAGCTGTTGAGATTGTTAAAGCTGTTAGAGCAAAAGTAAGTAAAAAATTTATTATTATTTTTCGTCTATCAGTTATGGATCTTATTCCAGATGGCTCAACGCCAGATGAAGTAAAGCAACAAGCTATAGCACTTGAAGAGGCTGGAGTAGACATATTTAATACTGGTATTGGCTGGCATGAAGCGCGTGTTCCAACTATTGCCAGCATGGTTCCGCCTGGTGCATTTAAAGAAGCTTCGAAAAGGTTAAAAGACACTGTGTCAGTGCCGGTTGTGGCTGTAAACCGTATTAATACTCCTGAAATCGCCAATAGCATTTTAGAGGCAGGTGAGTCAGATCTTATTTCTATGGCTCGTCCACTTCTGGCTGATCCTGAATTCTTTAACAAATATATTAATAAGCAGTCTGAACAAATTAATATTTGCATTGGTTGTAACCAAGGTTGTTTAGATCATGTATTTAAAAATAAACGAGCGACATGTTTGGTCAATCCACAAGCGGCGTTTGAATTAGACTATAGTTTAGAAAAAGCATCGTCTTCACGTTTAGTACTTGTTGTGGGAGCAGGGCCGGCTGGTCTTGCTGCAAGTTGCTATCTCGCACAGAAAGGGCACAAGGTAACACTCATCGAGCGCAAAGAGAAAATGGGTGGTCAATTTAATCTGGCAATGCAAATCCCAGGTAAAGAAGACTTTAACCATACACTTAACTACTTCACTAACAAATTAAAGCGTCTTGATGTTGATCTAAAACTAGGTACTGAATTTAAAGACGATATGCTTAATCAATACGATGACGTTGTGTTTGCAACAGGCGTACGTCCACGTGAAGCGAAAATCGAATGTGGCGATGGTAAACGTGTATTCGCTTATGATGAAGTGATTCGAGGTGAAGTAGAGCTTGGTGAAAAAATTGCTATATTGGGGGCTGGCGGCATTGGTTTTGATATGGTGGCATTTTTAAGTGAACACAAAGGTCAAACTATTGAGCAGTTTAAAACTCAGTGGGGAATAGAGTGTGAAGCCAAGCCAGACAAAGATACACGTAAGCTTTATATGCTTAAGCGAAGTGAAGGACGCTTTGGTAGCGACTTAGGTAAAACGACAGGTTGGATACATCGCCAGGTTGCTAAACAACATGGTGTAACACAAATAGCAGAATGTCAGTACTTAAGCTTCGATAAACAGGGGTTGAAGATCACAGTCAAAGGCGAAGAAAAACTGTTAGATGTCGATACGGTCATCGCATGCATCGGTCAAGTGTCTAACAGCGAAACATTTGCAAATGAAAAAGAAAATGCGAAAGTTCACGTTATTGGTGGAGCCAAGTTAGCGGCTGCCATTGATGCTAAGCGTGCAATTTTTGAAGCATTACAGGTAGCTAGAAAAATCTAATTGAAATAAACACAAGCTATATGTGGTCTTAGTCTATACTAATTACTAGTCTTATAACTGAGGCCACAATGTTGAATACTTTAATAAAATCATATGATCAATCCTTAAATAAACTCCGTATTTTTGACGGCGTTCCTGCACTTCTTATCAGATTTATCTTAGCCCCGGTTATGATAATTGCTGGCTTTAATAAGCTTGCTCTGAGTGGTGATGTTACTCATTTTTATCAATACTTTTTAGCATCCGAAGATATCATCGCCTGGTTTGGAAATGAAGAGTGGGGTCTCGGTTTACCTTTTCCTGCATTATTAGCTTTTCTAGCTGCATGGACTGAATTTTTAGGTGGGATACTTTTATTTTTTGGCTTTTTAACTCGACTTGTGGCTATACCACTTATGATTACCATGTTAGTAGCGGCAACGACTGTTCATAGCGAACATGGTTGGTTTGCTGTTACGCCAACAGATGCAAGCACAAGTCCTGCGCGTGTTTTAAGTTGGATAAATATCCCTGGAGCACAAGAAAGCTTAGACAACTCAGCACAAGCCTCAGAAAGATTATCTAAAATGCGCGATTTATTAGAAACACACGGCCATACTGGCTATTTATATGAAACTGGCCGTCCTGTGATTTTAAATAATGGTATGGAGTTTTCAGTAATTTACTTTGTCATGCTTTTGAGCCTGTTCTTTATGGGTGGGGGAAGATACTTGAGTATCGATTACTGGTTGGCTGTAAAGCGAACTAATGACTTTATTGATAACTAGAATAAGTGTTAAGCTTAAATTTTATAGCCCCTATTAATTAGGGGCTTCGTATTATGTACTTACGGATTTGAAATGGATGCTTTAACGCTTTTACAAACTCGACAGTCTGATCCAAGGCTTGTCGCACCTGGCCCTTCACAAGAACAATTATCAATTATCAAACGTGCGGCACTGAAAGTGCCAGATCATGGTTGCATAGCACCGTGGCGATTTATTGTTGCACAAGGCGAGGCATTAAATAAGCTAGGTGAGATTTATCACCAAGCGGCAGTTGCTGAGCAACAAGATGCAAGAATCATTGAACGTGCAAAATCATTACCTTTGCGTGCGCCAATGGTGATAATTGCAATCGCTAATATAATCGACAATCCAAAAGTACCGCGTATTGAGCAAGTACAAAGTGCAGGATGCAGCGTCCTAGCAATGCAACAAGCTGCTTTTGCACAAGGACTAGGTGGTATTTGGCGAACCGGTTACTTTGCGCAAAGTCCTTTTGTTAAGTCTGCTTTAGGGTGCAAAGAAGAGGATGAAATTGTAGGATTTTTATATCTGGGAACACCAGAAGTGGACCACAAAAAGCCTGTAAGGCATGAACCATCACGATTTTTTGAAAATTTATAATAATTTTTGAACTTTTTTGTATTTTAGTAGTCAGATCTGATTAAGCTTGCTTATGCTACTTTTTTCAAGTTTATCTTTGCTGTAAGAAGCGCTTGGACGCAAAACTAAATAATCTTCTTCGGTATGTTTTTTAATCGGTTGTTTTTTGATAATGTAATGGAAGTCTCAGAAAAATAACGATAAAGAAGACGAGAAAAATGGGAAACTTATTTTTACGTGAAAAAGAAAATTGGTTCGCTTGGTCAGTATGGGGATTATTCGGCGCAATTATTACATTTTTTGTGGCTATGTCGACTAAAGCTCCTCAGTTTCTAGGGTTATCGGCTGTGGGAGTGTTATTTCTACTCACATGGTGGATGCAAAGTACAAAACGCTTTGATTTTGGGCGTGCATTTAAAATATGTTGTTATGTTCTGACATTTACAAGCTTGCCTGCATTTTTACTTGTTATTGTTCCTAGCGACAACTTTAATCGCATCGACGTTGTTGTTCAGGCAACGGCTTTTGCCCTTATAAGCGTGTTTATTTGTTTGATATGCTCATGGATTGCAAGACGTCCTAAGCAATATTATTAACTTTATTGAACTTTATTAAAAATAAACCTTTACAAAAAACTCAGTAAACACTATTATGCGCGCCGTACGGAGAGATGGCAGAGTGGTCGAATGCACCGGTCTTGAAAACCGGCAGGGGTTTGTAGCCCCTCTAGGGTTCAAATCCCTATCTCTCCACCATTATTTAAAAAAACCGCCTTATTGGCGGTTTTTTGCTTTCTGGAGATAAATAATGCCGATAAGCGAACCTTCAAAATTACAACGTATTATTAAACACCTGTTGCTGTGGTCAGTCTTTTCCTATTTTTATCATAGCGGTGTAACTGTACTTGTTGCAATGGCGCATGATGCTAAGCCTGAGCACGGCCTGTTAACTGCGATTGCATATGGCATTGGTTTTAATGCGCTTGTTGCTCATTTGATTGGTAAATATGATAAACATTGGCCAATTATTGCTGCGTCATATATAGCACTTGTGGGTTTACTTGTTGTGCCTTTGGTTCTTACAGGCATTGTGGGCTTGATGAATGTATACTTCATTTCAGTAATGGTTATAACTTTACCAATCGCTACCTTTATCGTTGATAAAATAAAGCAACGAATTAGTTTAAACACTAACCAAACACAGTAAAACTAGGCGATATTCAGTGTTTTTTTATGTTAGTATGGTTTTGTCTTTTAACTAATAAACGTGAATTTAAACATGTCAGATATTTTTACAACAGATGCTGAAAAAGCAAGTTATGGTATTGGTTTACAAATGGGTGAACAATTAAAAGCGAATCCATTTGAAGGTTTAAACCTTAACTCTGTATTTGAAGGTATGAAAGACGCGTATGCTGGTAGTGATTTCCAAGTTGAAATTCCTGCAATTCAAGCTGCTTTTGAAAAAATCAATGCTGAAATTCAAGCGCGTCGTGAAGAAGAAGCTAAGGTACTAGCTGCTGAAGGTGTTGCTTTCTTAGAAGAAAATGCAAAGCGCCCAGAGATCACTGTAACCGAGTCAGGTTTACAGTATGAGATTCTTACGGCAGGCGAGGGTGAAAAACCAACAGCTGAATCTACTATTCGTGCGCATTACCACGGTACACTAATCAACGGCACAGTATTCGATAGCTCATATGAGCGTGGTCAACCTGCTGAATTCCCAGTAAGTGGCGTTATCAAAGGCTGGACAGAAGCAGTTCAAATGATGGGGACAGGTTCGAAATGGCGCCTATATGTACCACATGAGCTTGCTTACGGTGAGCGTGGTGCTGGTGCAGCAATCGCACCTTTCTCGACGTTAATTTTTGACGTTGAGCTATTAGAAATCATTTAATAGATTTTGAATAGACGTAAAAAAACCTGCTAGATGCAGGTTTTTTTATGTCTGATAAAAATATTAACTATTTGATTCAGCGTATTCTTTACACTTTTCAGTGTCAACGCATTCACCATATAAGTAGAGTGAGTGGTTAGTTAGCTTAATGCCATTTTCTTCAGCAATTTCAACTTGACGACGTTCAATAAGATCATCCTCAAACTCCACAACCTTGCCACACTTTAAGCATACAAGGTGGTCATGGTGCGTACTTCCTGATAGTTCAAATACCGACTTACCACCTTCAAAGTGGTGGCGAGATACGATACCAGCATCATCAAATTGGTTAAGAACACGATAGACAGTTGCAAGACCAATCTCTTCGCCTTTGTCTAATAAAATTTTATAGACATCTTCAGCGCTGATGTGTTGATTGTCTGGAGATTGCAGAATCTCTAAAATTTTAATACGTGGCAGCGTTACTTTTAACCCTGCTTTTTTTAGTTCCAAGTTGTGATCAGTCATTCAATCTGTCTCAATTTATTTAGTTATACTAGGCACCTTAAAAGATGCACACGACACATTAGCAACCATTAGAATAACGCGCATGGCAAACAAGTGCAAAGAACAATTCGCTTAATTGCCGAATATTTAGACAAAAACAAACTGGTTGTGCATCTTTACAGCAGCTAGTAAATGCGAGTGTTACTTGTTATTAATCAGCAAGTTCACTTAAACACATTTCTTCATAAACTTGAGCACACCATTCTTTAACTCGCTTTTCTGTGAGTTCAGGTTGACGGTCTTCATCAATACCTAGGCCAACAAAGTGGTTATCATCGATGACCGCTTTTGAGGCTTCGAAGTCGTAACCTTCCGTTGACCAATGGCCAACAACGATAGCACCACGTTCTGTTACGATATCATTGACCATACCCATAGCATCTAAGAAATACTCTGCATAATCTTCTTGGTCACCGCAACCAAATATCGCGACTAATTTCCCTTCGAAGTCGATTTCTTCTAATTCAGGGAAAAAATCATCCCAATCGCACTGCGCTTCACCGTAGTACCATGTAGGGATACCAAATAATAGCAAATCGAATTCAGCAATCTCTTCTTTAGAGCTTTTCGCAATGTCATGAACGGCAACAAGTTTCTTACCTAGCTCTTTTTGGATCATTTTAGCTACGTGTTCAGTATTGCCTGTATCGCTTCCGAAAAAAATACCTACGCTTGACATGGATTTAAAACCTTCTATCTATCAATAGCCAATCTTTCTTGTAAAATTGTTTCAATCAACGCGCTACGGCTAATATTCTGCGCATCTGCCATATCGCTTAATGCTTGATATAACTGTGATGAAACCTTAAATTCTACACGCTTTAAACCACGTGCTTTATCTCGTTTTATTTGATTACGTTTATTCACTTTTAATTGCATATCGCGAGGTAGGGGGTTCGTTTTTGGCCTACCTGGGCGTTTTTCGTATTCAAATAAATCGGGTGTTGTTCTATCTAGTTCTGACTTTGCCATGTCTAGCCAACACCTGCGCCTTGCCAAAAAACTTGAATAAGTCCTTTAGCTATAAACCCAGAGCAACCTAAAAACAGCACTAACCAAACGATGTATCGGCCAAATTTTGGTACATCACCTTTTTTAAGGACATCTTGAATTGCCATTCCAATAAAAAAGAAAATGCCGGCTAAGCCAAAATACAACCCTAAGGTATCAAATTCGTTAATTAACTGACTGACCATCAACGTATAAACCTTCAAATTAAACGGCGCGTACTATAGCACACAAAATCATAATAATTTAGTGGGCTAGATCAAAAACGTGAATTTTATCTTGCCCTTTTTATTGCTCTAAAAAGTCGCTAATTGCTTTATTTACAGCAAGTGGTTTTTGCGCATGTAACCAATGACCCGCACCGTGAATTACTTTTGCCTTCGCATTTGGAAATAAACTTATAATCATTGGACGATGCTCAGCCAAAATATAGTCGGAATCATTACCTTTCACGAATAAAGTATCACATAAACAAGAATCATTTTCATCAAGTTGCGATAAAATATTTTCGTATTGCTGATATAAAACGTCTAAATTGAATCGCCATTGGTACTGTCCTTGGTCGTTTTTTGCAAAACTTTTTAACAAAAATTGTCGAACACCCATCTCGTCGATATGTTTTGCTAGTAGTTGATCCGCTGCTTTTCTATCTGCAACACTCGATTCAGCCACTTCGTTTAAACCTGCAAAAATAGCACTGTGCCGTGGTTTATTTGCTACAGGGGAAATATCTAATACAACTAACTTATTGACCACATCCTTGTGCTTGAGTGCTAATTGCATTGCTGCTTTGCCGCCCATTGAATGGCCAATAATATGTGCATTTGATATGTTTAAGTGCTTTAGCAAGTTGTAAATATCGTCTGCCATTACTTCATAGTTCATCGTTTCACTATGAAATGACTTACCATGATTTCGTAAGTCAATATTAGTAACGGTGTAATTTTCTGCTAATGCTTTGGCTATAACATTCAAATTCTCTAATGAGCCAAACAAACCATGGATCAATACAACGTCAGGACCTTGGCCCGATTGTTGGTAGTTTAATAGCATTTTAAACTCCTATTTTTAATCGCTGTATTTTGCCTAGCGAAATTACAAATTGCAAAACATAGAGAATTGCTGCGAGCTTAGGTATAATCATTGAGAACTTTTAAAATGTGACCCGTAAAGACAGGAATAACATGAAAAAAATCGACATAGACGACGAGTTATATCAATACATAGCAAGTAACACTCAAAGTATTGGTGAAAGTGCATCAACTATTTTGCGTCGTTTATTAAACCTATCTGATGGTAACACGGTAGCAGAAACAACGAGTGAACATAGTGAACAAGAAACCTCAACCGTTGAACCTGTAAAAGACAACACGACCGATAAAACGCAACAACCTGAGCCAGAAGCAGAAAAAGCGACTCCACCTAAAGCCAGCTCACAAGCTAAAGGGAATGTTTTTAATGTGTTGAATAAAGAAGAGCTTGCAATGCAAAAGGGAGTGGTAGGGCGCTTTTTATTCATTCTAGCTGCCTTGTACCGTTCTCACAAAAACGAATTTGTGAACGTATTAGATATAAAAGGCCGTGACCGCGTTTATTTTGCTACCAGCAAAGAAGCATTACTCGAAAGTGGTAGTAGTATGAATCCGAAAAACATCACTGATACAGAATACTGGGTGATGACGAACTCAAATACAACACGTAAGAAAATGATGCTTCACGAAGTCGCGCTGTGTTTAGGCTACAGCAGTGATGACGCTGAAAAAATCCGTGACTATTTATAACCGATAAGGAAATATTATGGCGATTCACCCGGATGCAGGAAAAACCGCACCACAAGAAAGCTTAGTTAATGTACCTAAACTGGTTTCTGCTTACTATTTAAATGAGCCCGATCTTGAACAAAATCCAGAGCATTGTGTTGCTTTCGGTACGTCAGGACATCGCGGCTGCTCGTACGATGTAAAGTTTAACGAATCGCATATATTAGCTATTACTCAAGCTATTTGTGATTACCGCAAAGAAAATGATATTTTTGGTCCTCTTTTTCTTGGTAAAGATACTCATGCTTTAAGTGAAGCTGCATTTAATTCAGCCATTGAAGTGCTGGTTGCTAACGAAGTACAAGTTATTACGCAAGAAAACGATGAATACACCCCTACACCTGTCATCAGTCATGCGGTTGTGTCACACAATAAACAAAATCCAAATGAATTAGCAGATGGTATTGTCGTTACGCCATCTCATAATCCACCAGAAGACGGTGGTTTTAAATATAATCCGCCAAACGGTGGGCCTGCTGATACTGATGTAACTAAATGGATTGAAGACAGAGCAAATCAGTTACTGCTTGAAGATCTCGTTGAAGTAGAGCTATTTCCATTTGCTAAAGCATCACGCTCAGGTTTTATAAAATATCAAGACCTTATTAATCCTTATGTTAACGATTTAGAAAATATCATTAATTTAAAAGCCATTAGCGAAGCAAATATAAAAGTAGGTATTGACCCGCTTGGTGGTTCAGGTATTAATTTTTGGCCTGTAATCGCAGAAAAATACAATTTAGACCTAACAGTCGTAAATAAAGACGTTGATCCACGCTTTGCTTTTATGCCACTGGACAAAGATGGCAAAATTCGTATGGATTGTTCATCGCCTTACGCCATGACCAATTTAATCGCACTGAAAGATGATTATGATATTGGTATTGGTAATGACCCAGATTATGACCGCCATGGTATTGTGACGCCTGATGGTTTAATGAATCCAAATCACTTCTTAGCCGTGGCGATAGATTACTTATTAAATAACCGTGATTGGTCAAAAGATGTCGCGATTGGTAAAACGCTTGTATCAAGCGGCATGATTGATAAAGTTGTAGAGCGTAACAATCGTAAAGTAAAAGAAGTACCCGTTGGTTTTAAATGGTTTGTTGAAGGCCTGGGTAAAGGTACGCTTGCTTTCGGTGGTGAAGAAAGTGCAGGGGCGTCGTTCTTACGCTTTGATGGTACAGTTTGGAACACAGATAAAGATGGCTTTATCTTAGGTTTACTCGCAGCTGAAATCTTGGCAGTGACGGGTAAAACACCTTCACAACTTTATAAAGAGCTTGAACAAGAGTTTGGTGCGCCTATCTATAAGCGTATCGATGCGCCAGCAACCTCACAGCAAAAAGAACGTCTAAAAGCACTTTCTGCTAACGATGTTACTGCAAGCACACTCGCTGGCGATGTCATTACGCAAAAGCTAACCCATGCACCAGGTAACAATGCTGCAATTGGTGGTTTAAAGGTTGTTACTGAAAACGGTTGGTTTGCTGCACGCCCATCGGGCACTGAAGATATTTATAAAATTTACCTTGAATCATTCAAAGGTGAAGAACATTTAGCATTACTTGAAAAAGAAGCGAAAAAATTAGTTGATTCAGTAATTAGCTAATCTCTTTTTTATCTTTTAAAACGGCTGATATTCTCAGCCGTTTTTGTATTCTACTCTCACGCATTATTAGGATAGAACAATGAGCTATTCAACCTCTGCATACCTAGATGAATTAAAACGTACAGGCGACTTTTTAACACTCACTCGCAGTAATGAATTTCAACTTGAACCATCGTCATTCACCCTCAAAAATGGCACTGATGTAACAGTTCATGATACGGGTATCATAGAGTTTCAACCAAAAGGACAAACAAATAAAGATATTGTGCTTTCAAGTGCGATACATGGTAACGAAACAGCGCCAATTGAAATCTGCGATCAATTAATCAAAGCAATCATTGCAGAAGAACTTACGCTGAAACAGCGCATATTGTTTATTTTTGGTAACCCTAAATCAATTAATATCGGTCAGCGTTTTGTTGATGAAAACCTAAACCGTTTATTTAATGGCCACCATACTGTTGAAGGTATTGCCTCAAACCCTGAGCGCGTGCGTGCAAAGCTACTTGAAGATGTGGTTTCGGATTTCTTTGAACGAGGCAACCAGGCCAGTGAGCGTTTTCATTATGACCTTCATACTGCAATTCGTGGCTCTAAAAATGAAAAGTTCGCAGTGTATCCATTCTTACATGGCAAGCCTTGGAAAAAGTCGCAGTTACAATTTTTGCTTAGCTGTGGCGTAAACACAGTATTAATGATGAAATCTGCGGCAACAACGTTTAGCTACTACTCGTCTTATGTCCACGGTGCTGACTCATTTACAGTTGAGCTTGGTCAAGTAAAGCCATTTGGCGAAAATGACATGTCTCGCTTTGAGAAAACTAAAAAAACGTTAATTGCATTAATTAGTCAAGAAACTGTTGAATACAAAGAATTCAATGCAGAAGATTTTGAGTTGTTTTCAGTTTATAGAACAATAAACCGTACTTGCGAAGATTTTAGTTTCCCATTTGCTGATGATGTAGAAAATTTCACCGGTTTTGCCAAAGGGGAATTATTAGCGATTGATGGTCAGACCAGGTATGAAGCGGAAGTAGACGGTGAAGCTATAATCTTCCCAAATGCAGATGTAGCCTTAGGTCAGCGTGCTTTGCTTACCGTTATCCCTATGCAAGTTGATAGCAACTTTATTTAAATTTTTTGCATTAACACCCATCTGAATGTAGTTAACTATATGACTTTAATGGTTTTATTTTGTTGTATAGTTAACTTTCCATGCGTATTTAGCCATTTATCGACTATTCGTCTATGATTAGTTGAATAACAACTTACGTTAACGTAAAGTGACGGCAGTTTAATTTAATTTGATTGAATATTGCGCAAACTTTATCCTTGCAGCTCAAGCTGATAAAAACACAAATAAGGGCAGTGGCGTAGGTTTCTGACAACGAAAGAAGGTAGGTTATGAGTAATCCAAATAACGTATCGCTAAACATTAATCATGAACTGTCATTTATTGATGGTCACGCATTAACAATTCCTACATTAAGCATTCTTAATGAGGATGGCGACATCTACGAGGGTGCAACCGCACCTGATATCGACAAAGCAACAGCAATCCATCTATACGAGACAATGCGTTTTATCCGTGCTCTTGATGAGCGTATGCAAGCTGCGCAGCGCCAAGGCCGCGTTAGCTTTTATATGCAATGCTTAGGTGAAGAAGCAGCTGTAACTGCATCAGCAGCAGCCCTTGATCAAAACGACATGATCATGGCCCAATACCGTGAGCAAGCCGCTCTGCGTTATCGCGGCTTTAGCCTTGACCAATTCATGAACCAAATGTTTTCAAATGAAAAAGATTTAGGTAAAGGTCGCCAAATGCCGATTCACTATGGCTCACGCGAACTTAACTACATGACTATTTCATCACCGCTTGGTACACAAATCCCCCAAGCAACGGGTTACGCTTATGGTCAAAAAGTGCGTCATATTGATGCCAAAACCGGTGAGTTAAATAGCACTATTGATAACATTACTATTTGTTACTTTGGTGAAGGTGCTGCCTCTGAAGGTGACTTCCATGCTGGTTTAAACATGGCTGCTGTTCATGAAGCGCCGGTGATCTTCTTTGCTCGTAATAATGGTTATGCGATTTCTACACCTGCTGATGAACAATTTAAAGGTGATGGTATTGCATCACGTGGTGTTGGCTACGGTATTAAAACAATCCGTGTTGATGGTGCTGATGCACTTGCTGTTTACGCAGCAACGAAAAAAGCCCGTGAAATAGTAACGACTAAAGGCGAACCCGTTTTAATCGAGTCAATTGCCTACCGTTTAGGTGCTCACTCAACCAGTGACGACCCAAGCGGCTACCGCACAAAAGACGAAGAAGCGAAACATAAGGGGTGTCCTATTGAGCGTTTCCGTAAGTGGTTATTAAAACAAGGTTGGTTAGACGAAGCACAAGACGCTAAAGATAAAGAAACAATTCGTGAAGAAATTTTAGCGGCTCTTAAGCGTGCTGAGAAAGTGGCAAAACCGGCATTAGAAGAGCTTATTTCTGACGTTTACGATACGCCAATTCCATCACTGCAAAAACAATACGAACAATTAAAAGAGCATATTTTGCAGCATCCTGATGCTTATCCAACCACTGCAGGGAGATTAAAGTAATGGCTAAAATGAACATGCTTCATGCAATTAACTCTGCTCTTGATATCACCATGGCAGAGCATCCAAATGCCTGTATTTTTGGTGAAGACGTTGGTTATTTTGGTGGTGTATTCCGTGCTACATCAGGCTTACAAGAAAAATATGGTAAGCACCGTGTGTTTAATACTCCGTTAACTGAGCAAGGTATTTTAGGTTTTGCCAATGGTTTAGCGGCATTTGGTGCACCAGCTTTAGCTGAAATTCAATTTGCTGATTATATTTTCCCTGCATTTGACCAAATCGTGAATGAATCAGCTAAATTCCGTTACCGTAGTGGTAATGAATTTAATGTTGGCAATCTAACAATCCGTACTCCATACGGTGGTGGTATTGCCGGTGGTTTATATCACTCACAATCACCAGAAGCTTATTTTGCTCACACACCTGGTTTGAAGTTAGTTGTGCCACGTAACCCATACCAAGCTAAAGGTTTACTTCGTGCATCAATTAAAGATGATAACCCTGTTATTTTCTTTGAGCCAAAACGTTTATACCGTGCATCAACTGGTGAAGTACCTGAAGAAGATTACAGCATCGAGCTTGGTAAAGCTGAAATCGTACAAGAGGGTACTGATGTCACTGTACTTGCTTGGGGGGCGCAGATGGAAATCATCGAAGACGCCGCTAAAAAAGCAGCAGAGCAAGGTATTAGCTGTGAAGTAATCGACTTACGCACCATTTTACCGTGGGATGTAGTAACGATTGCTAAATCAGTAATCAAAACAGGCCGTTTAGTGGTTAGCCACGAAGCACCAATTACCAATGGTTTTGGTGCAGAAATCGTTGCAACAATTCAACAAGAGTGTTTCTTACACCTTGAATCGCCAATTGCTCGCGTGTGTGGTTTAGATACGCCATACCCATTAGCACTTGAAAAAGAATATGTGCCAGATGCACTTAAAGTGCTTGCTGCGATTAAGCAATCAGTAGAGTTTTAGGAGTCAGTATGTCTAAAGATTTTATCTTGCCAGATATCGGCGAAGGCATCGTAGAGTGTGAAATTGTTGAATGGTTAGTTGCAGAGGGCGATTCTGTAAAAGAAGATCAGCCAATTTGTGATGTGATGACCGACAAAGCGCTTGTGCAAATTCCAGCTGTTCATGATGGTGTGATCAGTAAGCTATATTATGCAAAAGGTGACATTGCGAAAGTACATGCACCCTTATTTGCAATGGATGTTGATGGCGAAGCACCAACACAAAGCGAAGAAGCGCGAGCTCCTGCTACAACTGAAGCATCATCTGAGGCTGATGAGCACTTAGAAGATTTCATTTTACCAGATATCGGTGAAGGTATCGTTGAGTGTGAAATCGTTGAGTGGTTAGTGAGTGAAGGCGATGAAATCGTTGAAGATCAAGCGGTTTGTGATGTAATGACAGACAAAGCACTGGTGCAAATTCCGGCTAAATACACAGGTAAAGTCGAAAAGCTTTACTACAAAAAAGGTGATATTGCAGCGGTTCACAGCCCATTATTCCAAATGAGTATTGCAGGCCAAAGTGCAGAGCCAGATGTAAGTTCTGCAGTGGTTAAAGCACAAACAAATGCAGCAACTAAACCAGCACAGAAACCTGCGGCTTCAGCAAATGAAACTAAACAGCTTAATAAGAAAGCAGTTGCTTCACCTGCTGTTCGTCGTAAGGCGCGTGAACTTGATGTAGATTTAACGCAAGTGCCAGGCTCGGGTAAAAATGGCCGGATTTATAAGCAAGACATCGAAGACTTTTTGAATGAAACACCAAGCCAAACTGTATCACAAGATGCTACGCCAAAAACCGCATCAACAACTTCTGTTGGTAGTAGCCGTGTTGAGCCTATTAAAGGTATTAAAGCGGCAATGGCGAAGCAAATGGTTGCGTCAGTATCGACTATTCCTCACTTTACTTTCTGCGACGAAATTGACTTAACAAAACTGATCGCAATGCGCAGCGAGCTAAAAGAGCAGTATAAGCAACAGGGCGTTAAGCTCACTATGATGCCGTTCTTTATAAAAGCGCTGTCATTAGCTATTAAGCAATTCCCAGCGCTTAACTCACAAGTTAATGATGATTGTAGCGAGCTGACTTACTTTGATGATCACAACATCGGTATGGCGGTTGATTCTAAGATTGGCCTATTAGTGCCAAATATTAAATCATGTCAGTCGAAGAGCATTGTTGATGTTGCTAATGAGGTTACGCGTTTGACAGAGGCGGCACGTGATGGGCGTGTATCACCCGATGATTTGAAAGGCGGCACGATTAGTATTTCGAACATCGGTGCGATTGGCGGCACAATTGCAACCCCGATCATCAATAAACCAGAAGTGGCGATTGTTGCTTTAGGTAAACTGCAGCACTTACCTCGTTTTGATGAAAAAGGGAATGTGATTTCAGCAGCTATTATGCAAGTAAGCTGGTCTGGCGACCACAGAGTCATTGATGGTGGCACTATTGCTCGCTTCAACAACTTGTGGAAGTCTTACTTAGAAGATCCTGCAAAAATGATGATGGCGATGAGCTAACATTAGGGCGTGTTGACCTTTTGTGGTTAATAGTGAACAAATTTCAATCTACAAAGGTCAACACGCCCTACTAAGCATTAAAAAACCAGCCTCGGCTGGTTTTTTAAATTCTAAATATTCTATTTGCTATATGCCGTAAAAATACAAACCATAACCGAGTAACAATGCTGGTATTGTTGAATATACTGTCGCCACTAAGGCCGCTTTTGGTGCTAATGCGATAGCTGGGAATAAGGCATCGCCATCATTCGATATTGCATTGGCTGCCATCGCACTAAACGGAATAATCCCTTGAATATATAGTGTCATTACAACAATTTGTGGCCCGCAACCAGGTAATAAGCCGATTGCCACAGCAACTAAGGGCGCTAAGTAGGCATACTCAGAAAACCATGCTGCTAAATCTACGCCAGCCACATTCACCAAAATTTCAAACACCATAAATGAAGCAACGACCCATGCTGTAACAAAATGAGTGTCCATTAACACTTTAGTAAGCTTTGATGGAGGCGTGCAAGGGGCTTCTTCGCTAGTTACTTGCTTATAACTTACACCTTTTGAAGATAAAGCCCATACAATCACGGTAAAAAGAGCCATCAAGGCGCCAAAAATACTGATTGTGTTTGCAAGGCCTTCACTGAAGAAACGAGTATCTGTGTTTGTTGCAATAACAAAAGCGATAATCAAACTAGGTATTAAAGCTAACTTCCAAACAGGGCGGCTATATTCGAGTATCTTTGGTTGGCACTGAGGCTCTTCATTATACTCAGTCGCATTACTTGGTTGAAAACTTGAACTGGAATGAAATAAATTAACAATTTGACCACTAATAATACCCACGCTCACTCCTATCAACATCATTAATAGTCCATCAAGAGGACGAGTGGCGAGTAATAAGAATGCAGCATCTCCCATTGTCGCTGTCAGTACCGCAACAACGGAGCCAAAGCTAGCTTGCTTTTTGGTAAATTGAGTAACAACTATAATGGCGCCACCACAGCCAGGTAAAGCACCTAAGATAGAAGCAAAACTGACTTCAAGGATGCCTGATTTTGCGCGTAAATAGCTTAGCTGTAATTGTGGAAGGCGATCGATTAAATAATAATAAATTAATAAAGTGGCAGCAACAAAGACCGATACTTGAAAAAAAGCATCGCTCAATGCTTGTAATGTAAATTCACGGGTTGCAGGTATTGCTAATGCAGTAAGCAATAGAAAGGGTAAGAACAAGCGCTTATTATCCGTAATGTAACACCTCGCTTTTTGAGGAACTAACCTCGTTTGGGAAAAAAAATACATACAGTGCAACCTAAAAAATTAATCAGATTACACTGTAGTACCATTTTAAATGAAAATCAATCTCATTTGCATTTATTTGCGTTGGAATTCAGAGTTTGCATTCCATTTAGGCCATTCTTCACGCTCAGAAATATCAAAGCCTACTTGATAGAATAGCTGAAGGTCCTGAATCGCACCTGATAAATCCCACTCATCACGGTAACGATCACATGGTTGATGGTAACAACCTCGAAGCACTAAGCTCATTCGTTTACGGTAATTAGCGGTTTCTTCATTAAGCGCTTCACTGCCGCCACCAGCGTACATTGCTGGCACACCCATGTTTGCAAATGCAAAGTGATCAGAGCGGTAGTAACCACCTGAAGACGGTTTAGGATCGCCAGATACAGTGCGGCCTTGTGCTTTTGCAGCTGTTTCTAAAAGGCTATCCATTTCTGATTTACCAATACCAACAACACTGATATCTTTTACTTTACCTAACAGGTTTAAGCTATCCATATTGATGTTAGCAACCGTTTGTGATGCTGGGATAACCGGGTTTGCAGCATAATATTTCGAGCCGAGTAAACCTTGTTCTTCAGCAGTAACTGCTAAGAAAGTCATCGAGCGGCTAGGGTGCTGTGGTAAAGTAGCGAACGCTTCAGCAACTTCAATTAAGCCTGCAGTACCTGTCGCATTATCGTGGGCACCATTGTAGATTTGGTCGCCTTTACGCGTTTTATCTGTACCAAGGTGATCCCAGTGAGCTGAATAAATGATGTGCTCGTCTGGCTTTTCGCTACCCGGTAAAGTCGCAATGAAGTTATACGAAATTGACTTTTTGATTGTGTTGTTTACTTCAACACTCGCTGTTAGGTCGCCCATATCAACATGGTAAGCGCCTTTAGCAGCATTGGCTTTCATCGTATCGAAATCTAAGCCTGCTTTTGTGAAAAGCTCTTTAGCAACATCAGTTGTTACCCAGCCCTCAACAGCAACACGGTCCATGTTGTTATTTTCTTTTTGGAAACCAAATTGCTCACCACTCCATGAGTTTTCAACTACAGACCATGGATAAGATGCTGGCGCTGTTTCGTGAATGATAATCGCACCTGCTGCACCTTGACGGCTCGCTTCTTCATACTTGTATGTCCAACGGCCGTAATAGGTCATTGCATCACCGGTGAATAAATCAGGGTTTTTTGTCGCAAACCCCGGATCGTTTACCAGCATTACAACTGTTTTACCTTCAACATCAAGGCCTTCGTAATCGTTCCAGTTATATTCAGGCGCGTTTACACCATAACCAACGAAAACAAGCTCAGAGTCTTTAATGCTTTGTTTTGCACTTATACGGCTACTCCCCATCACCATATCTTTCTTGTATTGGTAATCTTTGCCACCAATGGTAAGTACCATGTTTGAGTCTGCTTCAAGTGAAACAAGCGGAACTTCTTGTAAAAAGCTATCACCATTGCCTGGCTGAAAACCGAGCGCTTTAAATTGATCAGTTAAATAAGCTAGAGTGAGTTCTTCACCCTTTGATGAAGGTGCTCTACCACCAAACTCATCAGAGGCAAGCACTTTAATGTGTTCAGCTAACTGCTGTGAATTTATACTCTGATAAGCGTTAGCTACATCATTTGACGTGTTACTTGTTGAAGCACAGCCTACAAGCATCGCGCTTGCTATCACTGTCATTGAAAAATAACGTTCCATAATCAATCTTTTTTGTTTTAAGGTAGCATTAGTATATGAGGTTCTATTAATGAGAACCAGTTTTTGCGGTAAACTAGCCACAATACATCAAGAAGTTAAATGTTATAAGAAATGAAACGATTTACCGCCCCCGAACAGTGGTCAACCCAGTACCTTACAACCGGTGCGTTCGCTGACTTAGTCAAACTGTTTAATATAGATAAGTTGTCTGATTGGCCATCATGTGAATGGTTTAATCAATTTTTAACCGCCACGACTTCGCAAGGGATCCCCATTCGTTTTTCTGAGGATGAAAAGTTTGCAGATGAAACTCGGTATTATGAACAAATAATTTTTGAAACAGGGCAAGTACCCACACGCCAGCAGAATTGGCATGATCTATTTGGTGGTTTTATTTGGTGTTTATTCCCAAGAACCAAAGCGCTGATTAATCACCAGCACATTGAAGAAATTAAACTGCATGGTCTAAAAGAGCGCAGTAAACACAGAAATGCACTTACCTTGTTTGATGAATGCGGCGTTGTATTTGCCATTACCGAACAAAGCTGGCAACAGCAATTACGCGATCATCAATGGCAGCAGGCATTTGTATTACAGCGCGAATTATGGGGTGAAACTATACGTCCTTACATGTTTGGTCATGCTAACTACGAAATGCTTACACAACCTTATATTGGTTTAACGGGTAAAGCATTATTTATTGTTGTACCTGATGACATATTTTGTAAAGATTTAGCCGAGCAGTATGCATATATAGATCAACGTCTCTATGAGATGATTAAAGTTGACGATTGTTTGCGAGACAATAAAAATTTGTCACCCTTACCATTGTTAGGTGTACCTGGCTGGTGGGCTGAGAATAATAACCCAGAATTTTATAATAACACGGACTACTTTAGGCCGAAACGAAGGAAACGCAATGATTGAAGTAGCAGGGCTTAAAAAGAAGTTTAAGCTAACAAAAGATCATAAAAAAAATAACACGGATAATATTGATCCCCGAGAAGACAAGCAGTTTTTTCATTCCGTGAGAGACGTCAGCTTTCACTGTAATAAAGGCGAGGTGTTGGGCTTGTTAGGCCCGAACGGAGCTGGTAAAACAACAACACTTAGAATGATCTCAACAGCGCTCAAGCCTGATGAAGGAACAATAACCATCTCTGGTCACGATATTGTTAAAAAACCTTTAGTTGGCCGTAAATCAATCGGCTTTTTATCGGGGAGTACTGGTTTATACGGACGTTTAACGGTTAAAGAAAACGTTGAGTACTTTGCTCGTTTACATGGCATGAGTAAAAAGGCGGTAGCAGCACGTTGTGATGAGCTTTTTACCTTACTTGATATGCACAACTTTATTGATAAACGTGCAGAGAATTTATCTACAGGCATGAAGCAAAAAGCCAATATTGCCCGTGCAGTTGTTCATCACCCCGATGTGGTTATTCTTGATGAGCCTACCACTGGTTTAGATATCATGACTACGCAAACCGTCATTAACTTTATTCGTGGCCTTAAAGAACAAGGTACACCAGTCATTTTCTCAACACACCATTTAGATGAGGTTGCGTTACTTTGTGACCGTGTTGCGGTGATAAACCAAGGCATAAGTTGTTTTGATGGCACCTTGGATGAGTTTAAACAAACTGGGCAAAGCGTAGAGCTAAACCAAGCGTTTATGAATATTTTGACGGAGAGTCGTGATGTTTGAAGTATTTAAAAAGGAATTAAAAGAGCTGTTACGCGACCGTAAAACATTGATATTCGTGGTCGCACTGCCGGTTGCTGTTTTCCCATTATTATTTGCTGTAATGGCATTTATTAGCTCACAAGCAGCATTAGAGGCAGAACAAGAGGTCCATACTTACGCCATCATCAATGGTAATTACGCGCAAGAGTTTACCGATAAGGTGTTTTACCACAAGAGCTTTGCTTTATATAAAGGTGACGAAACTTTTAATACAGTAGAGGACCTTACCAAAGCAGTTAAAGCGGGCACCATAGATATGGGTATCTATTTGCCGTCAGACGCTAGGCAAACTTTAGATAACGCTAAGCAAAGCGAATGGCAAGTTGTGTATAACGACGCGAAAGCAATTAACTTTTTATTTGACCGCGTTAAGGAGCTTGCAAAAGAATATGGCGATAAACTGCGCACGACAAAGCTTTTAAGTTTTGGCGTATCAGAGCAGCAACAAGCGGCAATTATCGAACCTGTTAAAGTGGTGAAGGTCGACACCGCAGATAAACGTGAAAATCTCGGTGAGAAAATTGGTGGATTTATTCCTTATCTACTAATACCTCTGGTATTAATGGGCGCAACGTATCCCGCGATTGATTTAGGTGCCGGTGAAAAAGAGCGCGGAACCCTCGAAACGCTTTTACTTACACCAATCACGCGTACACAGCTTGTGTTAGGTAAGTTTGTAACCTTACTTGCTTCTTCAATTGCAACAACCACCATAACGGTACTCAGTATGGGGGTGTGGATATCAATAGCCATTGCTTTTGTTGATTTAGCGGTTGTTAAAAACGCATTTAGTTCTTTAACCGTGTTAGATTTAGGATTGATTTTTGTGTTGTTATTGCCTATTGCTGCAATCTTCTCTTCATTAGCGTTGGCCATTTCTATTTATGCGCGAACCTTTAAAGAAGCGCAAAACTACATGGCGCCACTTAGTATGGGTGTTATTTTTCCAATTATGGTTGCCTTAATGCCAAATGTTGAACTCACGAGCAAAACCGCTTTTATTCCAGTGACAAACGTTGCGTTGGCAATCAAAGAAATCATTAAAGGCACAGTAGATTACACATTAGTGGGTTTAATCTTCTTAGCGACAGTGATAGTGGCAGGGGCTTTACTCACGTTTTGTGTTAAATGGTTTAATAAAGAAGATGTCTTATTCAGATAAAAGACGTATTGTTTCAACCTAATAAAAAGCACCATTTGGTGCTTTTTTTATATTTTCAATACGTTACCTTGTATTACCTCCTTATTGATTAATATTTTTTACTTATACCCCATCTTTATTATGAAATTCTCCTATACTCTGTGAAGAATGGTAAATAAGGCTTTTTAATTCAATGGATTTGCTTCAAGCAACTAATTTCTTTTATCGGCACAAGCTTCCTTTTGTTGCTCTGTTGGTTTTGATCTCTCTTGCGTGCGTTGCGATAATAAAATTTGAATTTGATACCCGTGAAGATGTGTATGCTCGTACATTAGAGCAAATGAAACGAGAGCTAACTACAAAAGAGGATAGGTTTACCGCTACACTCAGAGAAAATATTTCTGCGCTTAATTTCTTAGACGCAACTCCCCCGATTATGGCGATTATGCGCGCCACAAACGATAAGAATATCGATCCTGTTCTTGGCACACCAATATCAGCTTGGAAGGATAGGTTAGCCAAGATCTTCAGTGGCTTTATGACTACCGATAACGACTTAGCACAAGCTCGCTATATTTACGTTGGACAGGAAGGTAAAGAAGTTGTCAGGGTTGATAATATTAATGGTGAAGTAAAACGCATAGCTGAAACTGATTTGCAGTTAAAAGGTCATCGAGACTACATGCAAATAACAAAGGGACTACCTAATGGCCACATTTATGTTTCGCCAATTAATTACAACAGAGAGAATGGTCATATACAAATCCCCTATGTGAGTACGTATCGTGTATCAAAATTAGTACGTGACCTGTACGGAGAGCCCTTTGCTGTCTTGATCGTCAATTATTATGCTGATGATCTTTTAAACGGATTAGTTGAAAACACAGCAGATATTTTTGATGTCTACCTACTTAATGCTGATCAGCAATTTATTTATCATCCAAATGAAGCGTATCGTTTCAGCTTTGAGTCAGGGAATGCGCGATTTTGGAAGCAAGAGTTTTCAACTAATCAGGCGATGGATCAAATTGATATTTTCGATTTTATGAGCTTGCCAGAGAAACTTTATTTAAAGAAAGTTATTCAGTTCTCTAATGGTATTGATATGAAGCCACTTACACTGGCAGTGTCTGTTGATACCCAGACTATGTTGCATGAGATTAAAAGTAAACGCTATAAATTCATAGCCATGCTATGTTTGATTATTATTGCTGTTATCGTGCTATTTATAATTTATCAGCGTGACATAAGCCGAAAACTCGAATTGAGCTTTTTCAAAGAAAAAAACAGCAAAATTATAGAAAGCTCCTCTGATGCAATTATTATGGTTACCCCTGATGGCACTATTTGCAATGCCAATCAAACTGCGAAAGAGTTTTTTAGCATAAAAGAAAAGGAAACAAATTTTGATAACTTGTTCAATTACAATGATGAAGATTTTCAAGGAATTGCACAAGCTATAAAACATAATGAACGCTGCTCGTTTGAAGCCATTTATATAGATGAAACACAGTGCCATTATTTCTCAATTACTCTGGCCCCGATTTTTGATGCGCTTAAAAAACAAGTCCAAGTCGCTGCAATAATACGTAATATAAATTCATTAAAAAGGGCACAACATCAACTTGAGCAACTAAACGAAACGCTTGAAGAAAAAGTCCAAAATCGTACGGCAGAGCTAGAAGAGGCAACAAAGCAAGCTTTGGCGGCTAGCAAGGCGAAAAGCCAATTTGTTGCTAATATTTCGCACGAAATACGTACACCAATGAACGGTGTACTGGGTATGCTCGAAATGCTGGAAGTTGAGCCGCTCACAATTCAACAAAAGCAGTACTTACATTATGCCAATAGTAGTGCACAGTCCTTAATGACGCTTATTAACGATATTCTGGACTTTTCTAAAATTGAAGCCGGCAAACTTGACTTAGATTACCATGAGTTTGATGTTGTCTCTGTGTGTAATGATCTAATGACATCAATGGCGGTGCAAGGTCAAAAAAAAGGTTTAGAAGTGCTCTTTGATTCAAGTTTAGTTAGTCACAGAGGCGTTGTTGGAGACAGCCATCGCTTGAAGCAAATACTCAATAATTTACTGAGTAACGCATTTAAATTTACTCATCAAGGATTTGTTAGTTTACATCTCAGTGAACGAAAAATGCTGGATGACAATGTTTTATTAACCTTCAAAGTCACAGATACGGGTATTGGTATATCAAAAGGTAGCCAAAAAAAACTGTTTGATGTTTTTACACAAGAGGATTCAAGCACAACTCGGCACTATGGTGGGAGTGGATTAGGTCTTTCTATTAGTCGCAAGTTATCACAGTTAATGGGAGGCGATATTGCTGTTGAGAGTGAAAAAGGTCAGGGTAGTTGTTTTACTGCCACGGTTTTGATGACACTCAGTCAACCAAGTAAATCGAATAGTCAAACTGCTATACTAGCGAATAAAAAAGTTGCGTTTTCCTTGTTGTACGAACCTTTAAAGCAAAACTTGATAAGCCAATTAAAATCTTTTACTCAATTAGAAGAGGAAAATATAACGTCACTGTTTTCATTGGAAAAAGAAAGTAAGAGTAAGTTTGATCTTATCGTCGTTGATCAAAAGCACCCACAAATTAGTGATTTCATAGATCTCGCTAGTCAAAATAGTGATATTAAGTTATTAGTGATTGGTTTGGTGTCAGCATTAGAAAAAAAATACTTGTTACCTGCCAATGCAGTGGCCATGTCAAAGCCGATAACACAGGATGAGCTTATTTATCGGTTAGCAACGTTATTTAAATATGAAGGGCAAATATTGAATCATAAAGATAGAGTGGAAAAAGAAATTGTCGATGTGGATTTCTGTAACCGCTCTATTCTTATTGTCGATGATAACCTGATCAACATTGAAGTGAGTAAAGCTATTTTGCGCGATACAAATATTAATATCGAATCTGCAGGTGATGGTATCGAAGCATTGGAGATACTTAAAAATACTGATACGCAGTTTGACCTTATTTTAATGGATTGCCAAATGCCAAATATGAATGGCTATGATTGTACTAAACAAATAAGATATGGTAATGCAACAGAGCGCTTTCAAGATATTGTTATTATAGCTATGACTGCAAGTGCGATGGCAGGGGATAGAGAGAAGTGCCTGAGTGTTGGCATGAACGACTATATTACCAAGCCGATAAAACAAGCCACACTTCGAAATAAACTCGTTATGTGGCTTAATGCTGATAATACCAATCTGCAATAATACTTCATCATTTTGAGGGATAAAGCTTGTCGCTACCTGCGTTAAAAATTTCTTATTTAGAACAACTAAATAACGAAATTTTTGCCTTGTTATCAACGAGGATTTATTGCCTCAAAATAGACCACTTAATTAAGCGAATCGGTATAAATATCAGTTTGGCTAAGCGGCATCTTTATTATGGGCTGGGGTTGGCATTAGCTTGCTGATGTCTGCTGAGTGAATTACTTTTTGTGTTTCACTCCAGTGAAGTAATTCAATTCTTCCACAGTCATTCTCTACAAGAGCCGTACAGTTTTCTATCCAGTCGCCATCATTGCAATATAAAATCCCATCTACTACTTTAACGGCTGGGTGGTGAATATGGCCACATATAATACCGTCCACGCCTTGCTTTTTTGCTTCATGAATAGCCGCTTTTTCGAATGCATCAATTGCTGCGCGGGCTTTGTGTACTCGTGCTTTGATCCATGACGCCAACGACCAATAATGCCCACCGAATAATCGACGAATGCGGTTAGTCCAGCGATTTAAAAATAACAGTAAGTCGTATCCTGCATCACCTGCAATACTAATTAATTTGTTGTAACGGGTTGCTGAGTCGAAATCATCGCCGTGCAAAAGTAAAAAACGTTTATTGGCTTTTGTTGTGTGGATATATTGCTGATGTACTTCAATACCAAATAAAGACTCATCGGCATATTGGCGAAACGTTTCGTCATGGTTACCCGGTATATAGATGACGCGTGTGCCATCTTTCGCTTTTTGTTGAATAAGCGCTAACACATCATAATGGCTAGGATGCCAGAAAAATTGCCGTTTCATGGACCATAAATCGACGATATCACCGACCAAGTATAATACGTCGCATTCAATGGCATTCAAAAAATCCAATAAATACTGCGCTTGGCAGTCTTTATAACCTAAGTGAACGTCGGAAATCCAAACGGCAGGATAGTGGGTTTTACTACTGCAAGTGGTGTTATTCATGGCATTTACTCATGGTGTAATAAAGTAAATGCTAGGCAGAATCAATGACAGTTAAAAGACGCTTTAGCGAAACATCTATGACAAATACTAATAACAAAAAAACCGCCGAAGCGGTTTTTCTATTTTGTATAGGTTGGTTCAATTAGCCTTTAACGAGTGCGGCAATTTCGGAAGCGGCACTATCTAAATCAAGCATTAGCTTTTCACCGGTATGACGGTTTTTAAGCTCAACCTTATTTTCGTCAAGATTACGTTCACCAATCACCAATGTGAAAGGCACACCTAATAGTTCCATATCGTTGAACATCACACCAGGGCGCTCTTTACGGTCATCAAATAACACATCTAAACCAGCTTCTTTCAAACCTTTGTAAAGGTTATCTGCAATATCAGGAATACGATGAGACTTATGCATGTTCATAGGCACGATTGCTAAATCAAATGGTGCGATAGGTTGTGGCCATTTAATACCGTATTGGTCGTTGTTTTGCTCAATGGCAGCAGCCACGATTCGTGAAACACCAATACCGTAACAACCCATCGTCATGACTTGGTTTTTACCTGATTCACTCAGAACGCCTGCTTTCATTGCCTCTGAGTACTTAGTACCCAGTTGGAAAATATGACCTACTTCAATACCACGTTTAATTTGCAGTGCCCCTTGACCACAAGGGCTTGGGTCGCCTTCAACGATGTTACGAATATCTGCCACTTCATAGCTTTCTACGTCACGATCCCAGTTAATGCCGCTGTAGTGTTCGTCGTCTTTATTCGCACCCGCAACAAAATCAGCCATTACATTAGCTGAACGGTCAACAATAATTGGCATTTTAAGACCGACAGGGCCTAATGAGCCAGGTTTTGCACCAATCGCTGCAACGATATCTTCTTCTTTTGCCATTTCAAGCGGTGAGTCTACAAGCGGGTGCTTTTCAGCTTTCAACTCGTTCAACTCATGGTCGCCACGTAATACAAGCGCCACTAAACCACGTTGTTCGTTTTCATCTGGAGCACCATACACGATAAGTGTTTTAACGCCGCGATGAGGTTTAACACCGTAGTGCTGTTTAAGCTCTGTAATGGTTTTTGCATCTGGCGTTGGAAATGCTTTTAACTCTTTAGTTGCTGCTGGGCGCTCTTCAGTCGGTGCCAATGCTTCTGCTTTTTCGATATTTGCAGCGTAATCACTTGCATCACTAAATGCGATTGCATCTTCTCCTGATTCTGCAAGTACATGGAACTCATGCGATACGCTACCACCGATAGAGCCGGTATCCGCGATAACAGGGCGGTAATCAAGGCCTAGACGCTCGAAGATATTGCAATATGCCTTGTGCATTACTTGGTATGTTTTCTCTAAACACTCATCGCTTAAATGAAAAGAGTAAGCATCTTTCATCGTAAACTCACGGGCACGCATGACACCAAAACGAGGGCGAACCTCGTCACGTACTTTTGTTTGTACTTGATATAGAGTAAGCGGTAATTGCTTATAAGAGCTTACTTCTTTACGTACAAAATCAGTGATCACTTCTTCGTGTGTTGGACCCAGTGCAAAAGGGCGGTTATGACGGTCGTTAATGCGTAATAATTCAGGACCAAATTGCTCCCAACGGCCTGACTCTTCCCAAAGGTCAGCTGGTTGGATAATAGGCATTAACATTTCGATAGCGCCTGCTTTATCCATTTCTTCACGTACAATGTTTTCTACTTTTTTAAGTACGCGTAAACCAGAGGGCAACCATGTATACAAACCCGACGCAACGCGGCGGATCATGCCTGCTCGTAGCATTAATTGATGAGAAACAATTTCTGCATCAGACGGAGTTTCTTTAAGTGTTGCGAGTATATATTGACTGGTACGCATCTCTATTCCAAGTAGTGTTAAAATTATTATCGTTTACTCAAGACGTTTGAGTAATAACAAGTCGCTAAGTTTACCAGTGGACGCACTGACACTAAAGCGATATGTTTTAAAAAAAGTGTTAAAAAATTAGCATTTTTCAATGCTGGTCACTGTATTATGATTATCCCGAACATGCCACCTAATATTGAAATCATATAAGGTCATGCCGTAGCTTTGTTCAGACTCACGTTGCTTTTTATAAGCAGGGCGAGGGTCTTGCTTTAATACATTGCTAATAAAGGCTTTTAATTCTGGTTGCTCAGTTTGTTTTTCGATAAACGCCAGTGCTTCATCAGTAAACTCAACACTCATATCTGTTTCTGGTCGGGTATCGGCAAAACCTGCGGTCGCATCAGTCATTGCATCTGAATAGGGCAAATAAGGCTTAATATCTAAAATCGGTGTGCCATCAAGTAAATCAATACCTGAGAGCAATAAGCATAACTGACCATTTTTATATTCAATGCCCTCAAGTTTTACTGCACTCATGCCAATGGCATTAGGGCGAAAAGTCGCACGTGTAGCAAATACACCTTTACGTTCATTTCCGCCAAGGCGAGGGGGTCTCACCATTGCTGAATAGCCTTTATCAGCGGTTTCATGAAATCTAAATAATAACCAAATATGGTTAAATTCATCGAGACCACGGACAAACTCTTCGCGATTGAAATCGCTACTGAATACCAGCTTTGCCTTAGCCTCAGGAACCAAGCGAGGTTGGCGAGGTATTGCAAACTTTTGTTTGTATGGAGATTGAATGTGGCCGACGGCAGTTAGTTGGTATTCGCTCATTGTGTATTAAACTTAAGGAAATCTGCCGACATTTTACATGCAAACACAAAAAAAGGCAGTCGAGACTGCCTTTTTTAAAATTAGACATGTCAGTCTAAATTAGAACATGTATTGGAATGATACCGAAGCCACATCCATATCAGGGTCAATATCATCTTCTAATTCGTAACGTTCATACTCTAAACGTACTTGCATGTTTGTTGTGAAAGCATACTCAATACCTGCACCATAGAATACATCGCCACCATCAGTGTCAGCGCTAATGCTACCAAGCTCACCTAAGTCTTGTTCTACTTCTGCATCCCATTCAAGCCAACCGCCTTTTGCGTAAACAGAAAAGCTGTCAGTGATTGGTGCTGCTAAACGCGCAGCTAGTGAGATACCGTCAAGC
Source organism: Pseudoalteromonas sp. CF6-2 (assembly GCF_021729425.1). Taxonomy (NCBI): domain Bacteria; kingdom Pseudomonadati; phylum Pseudomonadota; class Gammaproteobacteria; order Alteromonadales; family Pseudoalteromonadaceae; genus Pseudoalteromonas; species Pseudoalteromonas sp. CF6-2. The sequence goes on along the minus strand of NZ_CP091442.1, from coordinate 1,860,985 downwards.
TCAACTTTAGAATCGATATCACTCGCTTCATCGAAGTTTTGGTATGCAAGCTCAAGGCTTAAGTATTTATTAAATTGAGTACCAACGTAACCTTTTAACATTTGTGCATCATCATCAAAGTCAGTGTCATTTTCACTGTCTTCAAACTCAAATGAATATTGGCCGTAACCAATACCTGTATAAATACGTGGTGAATCCATCTCGGTAATATCTGCATGTGCAGCATTGTTGAAACCAAGTAGTGCTAGAGAAATTGCAGAAATTGAGATTGCTTTAATCATTTAATAGCTCCTTTATAAAATAAATAAACGAATGTTTCGCTTCATTCCCAAGGAGTATTGCAGTGACCGTGCCATACTGTAAATGAGGCCTAAATCACTGTTTTTAGGCCCGAATAAATGAAATTTTGTGCAGTTTGTCGAAACTATAATCAAGCATTCAGTTTGGCGCTCGTAACAATTTCAGGGTGCCCTGTAGAAGTTACTAGGTGCAGTATAATAATGCAAAGCAAAGCCATGTTATGCTTTTTGTAGTAATGTTTCTGTTTCTATGGCTATTTCTTTCATTTTTATCGCATAGTTTTCTATTTTCTTTTCCTCATCAGTAACTGCTGTGTAAGAGGGGACTTCAATAGGATAACCTGCTTCATCCATGGCAATAAAACTAATTACACAATGATTGGTTTCAACGAGGTTTTGTGTTTTTGGGTCGCCGCAGCGTACTTGAATAAAGATTTGCATACTGGTTTTACCCGTATGGGCGATACTGGCTTTCACTTCGACAATTTGGCCAACCAAAATAGGGCGCTGAAACTTTACACCCGCAACAGAGACGGTAACACAGTAATGACCGCTCCAACCTGCAGCACAGGCATAACCAGCTTGGTCAATCCACTTCATGACCACACCACCATGAACCTTACCGCCAAAATTTACATCGGTAGGTTCAGCTAAAAAACGAAAGGTTACACTTGAAGACGGCATACTTTACTCACTATTTTAAACACGACAATTTCAGCATAGCCTAAAAAAGGGGCCGAAGCCCCTGCAATTTAGGATAAATTTTAATTAAATGAGTAACGTGCGTTATTACATATTAGGGTAGTTTGGTCCGCCAGCCCCTTCAGGTGTTACCCATGTAATGTTTTGGCTTGGGTCTTTTATGTCACATGTTTTACAGTGCACACAGTTTTGTGAGTTGATCACAAACTCTTTCTCACCTTCGACATCTTGTACTTCGTAAACGCCAGCAGGGCAGTAGCGTTGTGCTGGCTCATCAAACTTAACTAAATTCACTTTAATGGGAATGCTATTATCTTTAAGTTTTAAGTGACAAGGCTGCGATTCTTCATGGTTGGTATTTGATAAAAACACCGATGAAAGTTTATCGAAGCTAAGCTTGCCGTCTGCTTTGGGGTAGTCGATCTTTTCGGCCTGATCAGCAGCAACTAAGGTGGCATGATCTGGTATGTTGTCTTCAAAGTTAAACGGTAAGCTGCCACCAAATAGATTTTGATCGAGTGTGTTATAAGCGCCCCCTAAGAACTTACCCAGTTTATGCATAACTGGGCCAAAGTTACGCGATTGGTAAAGCTCTTTATACGCCCAGCTTTGTTCAAAGGCCGTTTTATATTCAGCTAAATCGGCATTTTCTTTACCGTTGCTAAGAGCTGCTACGATTACATCAGCAGCAACCATGCCTGATTTCATTGCAGTATGGTTACCTTTGATCTTAGCAAAGTTCAATGTGCCAGCATCACAACCAACAAGTAAACCACCTGGGAAATGCATTTTTGGTAAAGAGCGTAGGCCGCCTTTAGCGATGGCTCTTGCACCATAGGCTATACGTTCACCGCCTTCTAAAACATCTTTAAAGACAGGGTGATGCTTCATACGCTGGAATTCATCAAACGGGCTTAAATGTGGGTTTGAGTAATTAAGATCAACTATTAAACCTACAACTACTTGATTGTTTTCACTGTGATACATAAACGCACCGCCACTGGTATCACCGGTTAAAGGCCAGCCTGTACCATGTACTACTGTGCCTTCTTTATGTTTACTCGGGTCGATTTGCCAAATTTCTTTGAAACCTAAACCGTAATGCTGTGGTGACGCATCTTTATCAAGGGCAAAGTGTTTAATTAGCTGTTTACCTAAATGACCTCGGCAGCCTTCAGCAAATACGGTGTATTTGGCTCTAAGTTCCATACCTGGCATGTATCCATCTTTTTCATTGCCGTCTTTATCAAGACCCATATCGCCGGTGATAATACCTTTTACGGTCTCGTCTTCTATAATTAAAGAGTGCGCACTAAAGCCAGGGAAGATTTCTACCCCTAAGTTTTCCGCTTGCTCAGCTAAAAAGCGGCACACATTACCCATAGAAACAATGTAATTGCCTTCGTTATGGAATGTTTTAGGGCTAGCAAAGTGGGGGATGCTGGTGGCTTTTTCACTATTATTGAACCAGTAAATATCATCTTGCGTTACTTTAGTGGTAATTGGAGCACCTAATGACTGCCAATCGGGTAGTAATTCATCCAATGCTTTGGTTTCAAAAACCGCACCGGATAAAATGTGCGCGCCCACCTCAGAGCCTTTTTCTACCACACAGATCATTAATTCTTGTTGTTTTTCTTGTGCTTGTTGAGCCAATCTAATCGCAGTTGATAAACCTGCTGGGCCTGCGCCTACGATGACTACATCAAATTCCATGACTTCGCGTTCGACCATATAAACCTCTTCTCGGTGACGGACCTGCTGTAAAGAACCTTATTTCATACTTGCAAATGAAACGTTACAGGCTGTGAATACTTTAAGGTTATTTTAGGTTGACGTTTACGTCAACAGGAAGTAGTCTGAATTCATAAAATAAATAAGTTGACGTCTAGGTCAACTTCGAGAACACACAATTGATGGAGTCACGATGAAAGTCCTTGTTCCAATTAAAAGAGTAATTGACTACAACGTCAAAGCACGCGTTAAAGCTGACAAAACGGATGTTGATCTAGCTAATGTAAAAATGGCGATGAACCCGTTTTGTGAAATTGCAATTGAAGAAGCTATTCGTTTAAAAGAAGCAGGGATGGCCACAGAGGTTGTTGCTGTGACTATTGGTAATAAATCATCTCAAGAGCAATTACGTACGGCCTTAGCACTGGGTGCCGATAAAGCCATTCATATTGAAACAGAAGAAAAGCTTGAGTCTTTACATGTTGCTAAATTACTGAGCAAGATTGTAGAGCAAGAATCACCTGAATTGGTAATTTTAGGTAAGCAATCGATTGACTCTGACAACAATCAAACCGGTCAAATGCTTGCTGCTCTAACAGGTCGTGGCCAAGGCACCTTTGCATCTAAAGTCGATATACAAGCAGGTACAATTAATGTAACGCGTGAAGTAGATGGCGGCTTACAAACTGTTGCTCTTAAACTACCTGCTATTGTAACGACAGACTTACGTTTAAATGAACCCCGTTATGCTTCATTACCAAACATCATGAAAGCAAAGCGTAAACAACTTGATGTAATTGCTGCTGATAGCCTTGGTGTAGACCTTGCGCCTCGCGTGCAGCTGGTTGAAGTAAACGAGCCAGAAAAACGCAGCGGCGGCATTATCGTAGAAGATGTTGCGACATTGGTTGAAAAGTTAAAAACAGAAGCGAAGGTGATCTAAATGAAAACATTAGTGATAGCCGAACACGACAAAGGTGTTCTAAAGCCTGAAACCAATAAAACGATTACTGCTGCTGTTAAATTAGGCTTTGATGTAGATTTATTACTAGCAGGGGAAAACTTATCTGCTATGAGTGAGCAAGCAGCATCAATTGCAGGGGTAAGTAATGTACTGATTGCTGATGATGCCTCTTATGCTCATCAGCTAGCTGAAAACTTAGCGGATCTGGTTTTATCTTTAGCAGATAACTATTCACACATTGTCGCAAGCGCAACAACAACGGGTAAAAACTTTATGCCACGTGTTGCAGCACTTTTAGATGTTGCACAAATCTCAGAAATCATTGACGTAATTGATGCAGATACCTTTAAGCGTCCTATTTATGCGGGTAATGCAATTGCGACAGTTAAATCACTTGATAGCAAAAAGGTGATTACCGTGCGTGCCAGTAGCTTTGATGTTGCATCAGAGCAAGCACCAGTGTCTGTAACAAGTGTTACGGGTAAAGGTTCAGTTGGTTTGAGTGAGTTTGTATCAGAAGAACAAACTGAATCAGAGCGTCCAGAGCTGACAGCTGCACCTGTAGTTATTTCAGGTGGTCGCGGTATGCAAAATGGTGAAAATTTTGCACTATTAAATGGCATTGCCGACAAACTTGGCGCAGCCATTGGTGCTTCACGTGCTGCTGTTGATGCGGGCTTTGTACCAAATGATATGCAAGTCGGTCAAACGGGTAAAATTGTTGCCCCAGATTTGTATATTGCTGTTGGTATCAGTGGTGCAATTCAACACTTAGCGGGTATGAAAGACTCAAAAGTGATTGTTGCCATTAATAAAGACCCTGATGCGCCAATTTTCCAAGTCGCTGACTACGGTTTAGTTGCTGATTTATTTGATGTGTTACCAGAGCTAGAAAGCGCTCTGTAATTCATAACGATTCTGGTTGTTAAAAGCTGTTGCACTTAGGTGCGCAGCTTTTTTTATTTCTCGAGGTTAAAACTGAACCGGGAGGTAACCATGTTCTCGTATTTTATCTTTTACTTTTTGCGATTTAAATAAGGCTGCGAGTTTCACACCTATCTCCTTAGAACGAGGGGATTGTGTGTTTACAATTAAAATGAGCGGTCGTACAAAGGCATATTCACCATCACTTATGCTTTGCAAATTAGGTTTAACGCCATTTATTGATAGAGTCGTTACTTTATTGATGCGACGATCATTTTCAAGATTACTAATGGCGCCATACGAGTCATAGGCAATCGCATTTGGAATACGCTGAACTATACCAAGTGCTTGATTGAATTGGTTGTACAGTTCGACTTTTTGATTTGAAAATAAACCCCTATTACCTGCATTTTTGAGTCGTATAAAGTTACTTTCAGGGTCTTTGATATAGTCCAATTCTAAAAATTCTAAAAATACATCGAAGCTGCCATGATGAGTCGCTTTACTAAAAAGCAGTATTTCATCGTTTTTATTGCTTAATTCTGGCGTTAACTGAGAGGCGTCTGACCATTTAGTTATTTTTCCTTGATAAATATTTTTGAGAGTCGTGATACTCAAATTTTTAATATTTAGTTCGCTGTTAACTATAAATGTTAACGCATCTTGCGCTATGACTATCTGCCTTAAATGAGGCCATTGTTCTTGCTCTTGCTTCGTTAGGTACCGTGATGTTGTACCTATGTCGATAAGACCTTCAGCAATCGCTTTGACACCTTTGTCACTGCCCATCGGTCTTATCTGCAATGTGTTGCCTAAAGCGAGACTTATATCATCTTTGAGTGGGGTTAGTAACTCGGTCACAGACGTTGAACCCGCAATTAAAATAGGTTTTGTATTAATATCTTCATCAAGTGCGAAGCTAGACTTACCTAGAAAAATGAAAGTCAGTGTGAGTACTTTTAGTGAACGAACGAACATAACCAATAATAGATCCTTTTTTGGCAAGTCTTATGACTATAGAACATTAACTAAAAATTTCTAGAGTGAATTGTTTTATAATGATTTTTAGGCATAAAAAAACCAGCCAATAGGCTGGTTTTCTATAAATACTAAAATTAGTATGTTGCACTACCTTTAGTACGTGGGAAGGCGATAACGTCACGAACGTTGCCCATACCCGTTACATAAGCCACTAAACGCTCAAAGCCTAGACCAAAACCAGAATGTGGCACAGTTCCGTATTTACGTAGATCACGGTACCAGCTGTAGTCTTCTTTATCTAAGCCCATTTCTTCTAGACGCTTATCTAATACATCTAAGCGCTCTTCACGTTGAGAACCACCGATGATTTCACCAATACCTGGTGCAACAACGTCCATTGCAGCCACTGTTTTGCCGTCTTCGTTTTGACGCATGTAGAACGCTTTAATATCACGCGGGTAGTTTTTGATAACGACTGGCGCATTAAAGTGTTCTTCAGCAAGGTAACGCTCGTGCTCAGATTGTAAATCCACACCCCATTCAACAGGGAATTCGAACTTCTTGCCGCATGCTTTTAAGATTTCGATAGCATCAGTGTAATCAACTTGAGCGAAATCTTTTGTAACGAATTCTTCTAAACGAGAGATCGCTGTTTTCTCAACACGCTGTGCAAAGAATTCCATATCATCACGACGCTCTGTTAATACCGCATTGAAAACGTATTTCAGCATGTTTTCAGCAAGTTTTGCGATATCTTCTAAATCTGCGAATGCAACTTCAGGTTCTACCATCCAAAACTCTGCTAAGTGACGAGACGTATTTGAGTTCTCAGCACGGAAAGTAGGGCCAAAGGTATAGATTTTTGACATTGCTGATGCGTATGTCTCACCATTTAACTGACCTGATACTGTTAAAAATGCTTCTTTACCGAAGAAATCTTCACTGTAGTCGATATCACCTTTGTCTGTGCGCGGCAAGTTTTGCATATCTAATGTAGATACGCGGAACATTTCACCTGCACCTTCACAGTCACTTGCTGTGATGATTGGTGTGCTGATCCAGTAGAAACCTTGCTCGTGATAAAAACGGTGAATCGCTTGAGCTAAGCAGTTACGCACACGTGTTACCGCGCCGATGATATTAGTGCGAGGGCGAAGATGGGCGTGTTCGCGTAAATATTCAATGCTATGACGCTTAGCTGACATAGGGTAGCTATCAGGGTTTTCTACCCACCCTAATACTTCTACAGTGTTGGCTTGAATTTCGAAAGACTGACCTTGGCCTTCTGATTTAACCAGCACACCCGTAATTGATACAGAACAACCGGCAGTTAAACGTGTAACTTCATCATAATTATTAAGTGAATTAGGTACTACCGCTTGAATAGGATCAAAACACGAACCGTCATGAACGGCTAAAAATGAAATTCCTGCTTTTGAATCGCGGCGTGTACGGATCCAGCCTTTTACTGTTACTTGGCTGTCTACCGCAACCTTGCCTTTTAATAGCTCTGAAATCGCTAAATGGCTCATCTTCACTCCAATGATATAAGTTGCCTAATATTTAATATGCTGTGCATTGCACTTGAATCGACTATCTTACCCTCGTAAATCAAATAAAAAAACATTTCAGGCATACTCTTTAGTAGTTTTTCTTGATTTGGATAAAATAGCAGCAATATTTGCGTAAATTTTGCGTTTATTTAAATTCTCGCTGCGCTAATTGGTTATTTTGTGGCATTATTAACAGTTCTCAATAGGATATAGGTCCTTTAGTCTTTAATTAATTTATATAACAGGTGCTATGAAACAAGTTTTTATTCTTCGCGGCTTACCCGGCTCAGGTAAATCATATTACGCACAAAGCCTTGCTGATGAGCTGGTAGCAGGTAATGAAAGTGATTATGTCGTGTGCGCAACAGATGATTATTTTTACAATAGCGAAGGTGAGTATCAATTTGATAAGTACAAGTTATCTGAATACCACAACCTAAACCTAGCGCGTTTTATTAATGCCTTAGCAGAAGAAATCCCGTTAGTGATTGTTGATAACACCAATATCAAAAAGTGGGAATTTATTGCTTATGTACAAGCAGCCACTGCATTGGGTTATCAAGTAAAAGAAGTGATCGTCGGTGAAATCAAAGATAAGTCTTTACAACATCTTTACGCGAAGCGTTGTGAACATAAAGTTCCACTTCGAATGATAAGTAAAATGGCTTATATGTTTGAATGGTAACGTTTAAAGGAAAAGGAAGCATCAGCTTCCTTTTTTAATGTCTAGAGGGCGTGTTGACCTTTGTGGATTAAAATTTGTTCACTCTAGGGGCGATTTAATCGCGGCGCGAGATTTGTAACCTAGTGGGCTAAGTAAAAATCGAGCAACAAAGAGTTAATCGCCCCTAGAAAGAACCCGAAGGGCAGCGCGTGTTTGGCATTGATGCTGCGTTATCGCCTATTTATGTGGAACAATCACACTACATAGGCTCTGCCTTGCCTAAATACCAAACACACTGCTGCAAAATTAATCACAAAGGGTCAACACGCCCTAATACGCCTGTTGTTCAATGGCTGCAAAAATAGCATCGCACAACTTAGTTAAGCTTTGTTCATCGCTTATGTAAGGCGGCATCAAGTAAATTAGTTTGCCAAACGGGCGGATCCACACACCTTGCTCTATAAAAAAGCGTTGAATTTTTGCTACATCAACACTTTGTTTAAGCTCTACAACACCAATAGCACCTAATGTACGCACATCTACTACTGCATCGAGTTGCTTACATTTAGCAAGTTGTGTTGTTAGTACATCATTTATATATTTAATTTGCTCTTGCCAAGGCTGCTCTAACAGTAAATCAATACTTGCGCAGGCCGTGGCACACGCAAGCGGGTTACCCATAAACGTTGGGCCGTGCATTAATACACCGGCTTCACCTTCGCTAATCCCAACAGCGACTTTGCTGGTGGTTAATGTCGCTGATAACGTCATCATGCCGCCCGTTAATGCTTTGCCAACACATAAGATATCCGGCTCTATATTGGCATGCTCAACAGCAAACAAGGTGCCGGTGCGGCCAAAACCTGTGGCGATTTCGTCACAAATAAGTAAAACATCATACTTATCGCAAAGAATGTGCAGGTGTTTTAAGTAATCAGGATGATAAAAATTCATGCCCCCGGCATTTTGCACTATGGGTTCAATGATAAATGCCGCAACATCTTGATGATGAGCAGCAAAATAGCTTTCAAGCGTATCCGCTTCAGCAGGGCTAAACTCGCCATTAAATTTAGCACTCGGCGCAGGTACAAAAATATGTTCAGGTAAAAAACCTGAGTACATGCTGTGCATTGAATTGACCGGATCGCAAACGCTCATGGCTGCAAAGGTATCGCCGTGGTAGCCCTTTAGCGGCGTCATTAACTTTTGCTTGCTGGTGTATCCTTGGCTTAACCAGTATTGCAAAGCCATTTTTATGGCGACTTCAACACTCACTGAGCCGCTGTCGGCTAAGAACACCTTATCGAGTGATTTAGGTGTGATACTGACTAGCTTTTTACATAACTCAACAGCAGGCTCATGAGTTAAGCCACCAAACATAACATGACTCATTTTGCTAACTTGCGTGGTGATTGCCTCATTTAAAACAGGATGGCAGTAACCATGGATGGCACTCCACCAAGAAGCCATACCATCTATTAGGCTTTCGCCTGTTTCTAAGAAAATACGATTTGCATTGGCATGGCTAACAGGGTACACGGGAAGGGGCTCAGTCATAGAAGTATAAGGATGCCAAATATGCTCCCGATCAAAATCTAAATCTATTGGTTTTTTATTAATCATATGTAAACTTTATATCGCTCCGATTCGTTGACAATGTTACGTCAACTCGTAGACTAAGCCAATCTAACCGTCCCAATAATTTAAAAAAAGAGACTATTATGGAGCACGCAGTTGTCCGTCACGATTGGACTCACCAAGAAGTAAAAGCATTATTCGAAATGCCGTTCAATGATTTGTTATTTAAAGCGGCCAGTGTGCATCGTGAAAACTTCAACCCAAATGAAGTACAAATTTCTACTTTATTATCGATTAAAACCGGTGCTTGCCCAGAAGATTGCAAATATTGCCCTCAATCTGGTCATTATAAAACAGACTTAGACCGTGAACGCTTAATGGAAGTTGAAAAAGTGGTTGAGCAAGCGCGTGTTGCCAAAGAAAAAGGCGCAACCCGTTTTTGTATGGGCGCTGCGTGGTCTGATCCGAAAGAACGTGACATGCCTTATATTTCAAAAATGGTAAAAGAGGTTAAAGAACTTGGCCTTGAAACCTGTATGACACTTGGCATGCTAGATAACGAAAAAGCCCATGCTTTAAAAGACGCGGGCCTTGATTACTACAACCATAACCTAGATACATCACCTGAGTATTACCAACAGATCATTACAACACGTACTTATCAAGACCGTTTAAACACTATCGATAACGTGCGTGATGCCGGCATGAAAGTGTGCTCTGGCGGTATAGTTGGTATGGGCGAGCAGGCAGCTGACCGTTTTGGTTTATTAATGCAATTAGCTAATTTGCCGCAACAGCCAGAAAGTGTGCCAATTAATATGTTGGTTAAAGTGAAAGGTACGCCACTTGAAGATGTCGAAGATTTAGATCATTTTGAGTTTATTCGTACTATCGCAGTTGCACGTATTATGATGCCGAAAAGCTATGTTCGTTTATCAGCGGGTCGTACGGCGATGAATGAGCAAATGCAATCTATGTGTTTCTTTGCCGGCGCTAATTCAATTTTCTACGGTGATAAACTACTGACTACAGAAAACCCAGAAGCAGACGCTGACATGATGCTGATTAAAAAATTAGGCATGAACCCAGAAACCCGTGAAGATTATTCCGATGAAGCGGTTGCAGCATCACTTTCATCAAAAGTTGCCGATAAAGCAACATCAGAACTATTTTACGAAGCGTAACATTTAAATGGCTTTTGAATTTATTGCCGAGCATCTTATCGAGCGCCAAGCCGATGCATTACTGAGACAGCGCCAACTTGTAGAGCAATCAAGCGGGCGCTTTATTGAAGTTGCTGGTAAACAATATTTAAATTTTGCCAGTAATGACTACCTTGGCTTTGCGGATGATTTTATCGAAATACAAGCGCAGCAACTAGGTAGCCATAGCTCAGCGCTAGTGAATGGTTATAATAAACCACAGCAACAGCTTGAGCAGCGTTTGTGCGAATTATTAGGCTATGAAAGCGCTATGTTATTTAACAGCGGCTTTAGTGCTAATAGCAGCGTATTAAAAGCATTGTTTCAAGATAAAAGCGTGGCGCAATCAGCTGCAATTTTTCAAGATAAACTCAATCATGCCAGCTTAATTGATGGTGGCCTTCATTCTGCCGCTGCTATGGTGCGGTTTAATCATAACGATCTTAAGCATTTAGAATCTCGGTTACAAAAGTCAAAAGCTAAGCATAAGCTTATTGTGAGTGAAGGGGTGTTTTCGATGGATGGTGATAAAGCTCCCATTGAAGCCCTGTGTAAACTTGCTAAACAATACAATGCTTGGCTGATGATTGATGATGCCCATGGTTTTGGTGTCTTAGGTGAGCAAGGTTTAGGAAGTTGTGAGGCAATCAAGCCCGATTTATTGATTATCACCTTTGGAAAGGCACTTGCAAGTAGTGGTGCGTGCCTGCTTGCATCAGAGCAGATGGTTGATTATATGCTGCAGTTTAATCGTGAATACACTTATTCAACGGCGATGTCACCACTGATGGCAAGTTGTACTCTTGAGCGACTCGAAAAGTTATTAAAAGCGGATAAGAGACGCTCTCAGCTTTCAGAAAATATTGCTTACTTTAAAGCGCTTGCCAAAGAGCATAACTTAGCATTAATGGAATCAACAACGGCTATTCAGCCTTTGGTATTGGGCGATGCAGAACACACGCTTGCCGTTGCTAATAAGCTTAAAGATAAAGGCGTATGGTTAACCGCTATTCGACCGCCCACGGTGCCTTTTAATACGGCACGACTGAGGATCACCTTAAGTAGCGCGCATCAACCTGACGATATAAAACAGTTGGTTGATTCGCTAGTGGAGTGTTTATGAGTGTTCAACTACAAGCGCCTATAAGTTTTCAACACAGTAATAAGCTAACAACACAAACTAAGTTCTCTAAAGCGGCTGCAAATTATGCGCGTCATGCCAGTGTTCAAAAACAAGCGGCTGCACACTTATTCAAAATGATGGCAAACAAGCATCAGCAAGGTACTTGCCTTGACTTAGGTGCAGGGCCTTTAGTTAACACGGCAATGCTTAAAACACATTTTGATACTGTACTGGCAATGGACTTAAGTCATTCTATGCTAAGCACAGATCAAGACTCGCGTTGTTTAAAAGTGTGTGCTGATATGGATAACTTACCTTTACAGCAAAATTCCTTTGATTGCGTATTTAGTAATTTTGCAATGCAATGGTCTGGGGATTTAAAAGCGCTATTAATAAGTCTTTTTTATTCTCTAAAAGTTGGCGGTAAGGTTTATTTAAGCTGTGTTGTGGATGGGTCGCTCAAAGAGATCAAACAGGCATTCGCTTGTTTAGACGAGCAAAACCATATTAATCAGTTTCATAGTGCTAGTCACATTATCGAGTATGCAAAATTGGCGGGGTTTAAACCCAATTTTGCAGCCGATAGGTGTTATATAGATACCTATAACTCACCCATAGAAGCGCTGCGTTCTATTAAAGCTATTGGCGCTACATCATTGCAAACTAAGCAAAAACGCCAAGGGTTATTAACGAGGCAGGCACTTAATCGTGTTTGTAAGGCATACCCTCTGGTTGATGGGCATGCTAGAGTGAGTTATCAAGTTGTCCTTTTAGAACTAGAAAAATAGAATTAACTCAAAAATGAAAGAATTTTTTATCACGGGTACAGACACCGATGCAGGAAAAACCCATGTCACCAGTTTATTATTAAACTTACTGGCGCAACATAAGCAGCGTGCGGTTGGTTTTAAACCCATTGCAGCAGGTGCAGAAGAAGCATTTGGGCAGCTAGTTAATGATGATGCGTTAACCTTAATGGAAAGCTCATCAATTGGGGTAAAATACAACATTGTTAACCCCTTCACCTATGAGCCACCCATTGCACCGCATATTGCAGCTGCCCAGATAGGCGATAGACTGACATTTGACAAGCTCGATGCTGCTTATGCGAATGTAAGAGCACTCAATACCGATTATATTCTTACAGAAGGTGCAGGTGGTTGGTGTTTACCTATCAACGAAACCGATTTGCTCAGTGATTGGGTTAAATCACAGCAGCTTGATGTGATTTTAGTAGTGGGTATGAAACTAGGTTGCCTTAATCATGCATTACTGACAGCTGCTCATTTTAAAGCGCTAGGTGTTAATTGTGTGGGTTGGATTGCAAATCATGTAGACCCTAACATGCGTGAGCAAGACGCCAATTTAGAAACATTAAAATCAGCATTACCTTTCCCGCTTTTAGCGATTAGTCCATATACAGACGGCACCCCTAAATTAAAAATTTACAAAACCTTACTTGAAACTTTATCTATTAACCCATAATAATTGAGTTGTTACTTTTGACATACTCTGTCACAATTGGTTGCAATTAGTTCCTTGCAACCAATTGCATAAGCCCTAAACTGAGTTGGTAGAACACCCAGATAATTTTATTAACTAACGATTTTTAACCATGTCGTTAGTTAATACAATTGGTATGTTTATTCTGAGGTTTTTATGAAGCGTGTATTTTTGTTTCTACTGACTAACTTAGCGGTAATGCTAGTGTTAGGTATTGTGTTGTCTATTGTGATGAGCGTACTGGGTATTAGCCATCGCAGTTTAGGAGGCATTTTAGTTATTTCAACCGTATTTGGTTTTGGTGGCTCGTTTATTTCGTTATTTATGTCGAAATGGATGGCAAAAAAATCAACCGGTGCACATGTGATTGAACAACCTCGTTCTGAAACAGAACAATGGTTAGTTTCGACGGTAGCAGCGCAAGCGAAAAAAGCAGGTATCGCGATGCCTGAAGTGGCTATTTACGATAGCCCTGAAATGAACGCGTTTGCGACAGGCCCAAGTAAGAACAACTCGCTGGTAGCTGTGAGCACAGGTTTATTACACAATATGAACCAAGATCAAGCGGAGGCGGTATTGGCTCATGAGGTGTCACACATTGCAAATGGTGACATGGTAACGCTTACCCTTATCCAAGGTGTAGTGAATACCTTTGTTATCTTTATGGCGAAAGTATTGGCAGGTATTGTTGATAATTTCCTAAATAGTGATGAAGAAGAGGGCGGTAGTAGCTGGACTTACTTCTTGTTCGATATGATTTTCCAAGTGCTATTTGGTGTGCTAGCGAGTGTGATTGTTGCTTACTATAGCCGTAAACGCGAATTCTCTGCGGATGCCGGTGCAGCTAAATTAGTAGGTGCAGATAAAATGCGTAGCGCCCTTGAGCGTTTAAAACAAAACCACCCATCACAACTAGAAGGTTCAATGATGGCGTTTGGTATTGCAAGCGGTAAAGGTGTTGCCGAGTTATTCTCATCGCACCCACCTCTTGATGAGCGTATTAACGCATTACGTTAATCTTAAACACGAAAAAGCCAGCTTGATGCTGGCTTTTTTTATTGTTGGTTTTTCTCGCGCTCGAGTTGTTGTGGTAATAATACCTCAACAATTTCACGGGCCGGTAAGGTATACCTAACGCCATCGAACATCACTGAAGTGTGTTCATCAATACTAGTGATCCCTGTTAAGGTCCAGCCTTCGCCACGCTCTTTACAGTAAACTGTGGTGGTTGGTTGAATTACTTTAAATTCTTCACTCATCGAACTTAATCTAATTGCTTGAAATTGCGTTTATAGTAAGACAATAATGCTAGCTCATAAAGCAAAAAGAAGAAATTAACGTGTCAAGCCACGATGACTTAGCCTTTGACTTACGCCCCATTCGTCATAAAGATTGCCAAGCGATATGGGATATTTTAAGAGATCCCCGAGTACAATCGTTTAATGATTACGGTGCTGACATAACGAAAGGTGACGTGTATGACTTTATTCAAGGCGACATAGAACGTTTTTATAATCAACAAGGCATTCGTTTAGTTATTGTTTTACGAAGTAGTGGGCAAGTTATTGGCAGTGTAGGCATATTTAACATAATAAACGGGCAGGGCATGTTGGGATTTGAATTGTCATCGCAATACTTTGGCAAAGGAATAATGCAAAAGGTACTAGATATGCTGTTTGAAAAACTAACTTCCTTTGTAACGACACCACTAAACAGTGTGGTCGCTTTAGTTGACTCAAATAACAGCGCAAGTATTAAGCTTTTAAATAAATGCGGCTTTGTACAACATGACGCTCACTGGATAAAATACGTTAGCTAATTACTATAATAGTACAATCTTGTTCTGCTAGAATTGCTACTATAAAATAGCGCCTCATTTTTAAAAAGGAGCGCTAGCAACTATGGCAAAGGCCAAAGCAATTACCAGTATTGAAAGTTACGGCATTTACAGTCATTGGGATGCAAAAGAGAAAGACCTGCCTCAAATCACCGAATTTACAACAGACGTTCCTGCACAGTTAGATATTGAATTTGGTTTTATTGTTAATATTAAAAAAGCCAAAGGACAAAAAATTAAATTTTGCGTTTACCACCCAGATATCCCCGATGAAGATGGCGAGATCATGCCACCATTTGAAGGCGAGCAGTACATTAAAACAAACGATTGGCAGTTTTACTTAGGTGATACGATATGGGCACCTGTTTGTAATAAAGTAGGTATTTGGCGCATGACTATTGAGTTAAATGGCCATATAATTGCTGATAAATCCTTTAACTTATTAAAGGAAGCCGAAGGCACTGCCACTGATTTTTGGAAGCATCGCGGCTATTAATCTTCAAACCTGAGAGGGGCTATGTATCAAGGAAGTTGTTTGTGCGGAAAAGTAAAAGTAACGATTGCTGGTGGCATAGACTCAATTATTCATTGCCATTGCTCGTTATGTCGTAAAAATTCAGGCACAGCCTACGCAACCAATGGCTTTATTCAACGAGATGGTTTTAACCTCACAGAAGGGCAACAGCATCTAAGTGCCTTTGAATTTAAACCCGGCAGAATTCGCTATTTTTGTAGCTGCTGTGGCTCACCGGTATATAGCGAGAATAAAGACGATTCAAGCCGTTTACGTATTCGCTTAGGTTTGTTAGATAGCGATTTAAACGAGCGTCCCATTAGCCATAACTTTGTAAGTTCTAAAGCAAACTGGGATACGTTTGACGCAGAAATTCCATGTTATGATGGTTTTGAACCAAGTAGAGGGAAGTAATCATTATGATAGTGAATACGCCAAAACCGCCTTATTACGCCGTGATTTTCACTAATACCTTATCTGACGATACCACTGGCTATGAAGAAATGGCGAATAGAATGGTGGAGCTCGCAGAGCAACAACCAGGGTATTTAGGCATGGAGTCTGTTCGTGATGGTTTGGGTATTACGGTATCGTATTGGCAAAACTTAGATGCCATCAAAGCCTGGAAACAAAACGTGGAGCACTTAAATGCGCAGCAGCTTGGCAAAGATAAATGGTACAGCGCGTTTACAACGCGTATTGCTAAAGTAGAACGTGATTATTCACTTTATTAGTCATTAACGTTATTAATACATATAAGAACACATCATACTATATTTGTTTGCTTTAAACCTCAGCATAGCCTTGAATTAAAATAACTATAATCAAAGTAGGGCTCAATAAGCTTGGCTTTAACAATTAACCGGAACTTGTATATATACAGTTTAAGTTTCATCACTCACATAGTTAATAAAACGACCCTATTACTCGTTTTCCCTTAAATAAAAGCTAAGGCTGTTGAATTTCAATTGCACTGGTAATGAATTAGCAAGTTTGCTAAAAATAAACCAATAAGAATTCGAGCTTAAATGCGGTCGAAAAGCGCAATTTTCTTTCTATAATCATGTTTTAGCTGCTGGGGTCTGAGTGATAGTTTTAGATGAACAAAGTTGGTCATGGTTATTATTTCAAAATGAAAAAAACATGTACCTGTCAGTTGTATGCGGTAGTGTTGGTATTTTTACAGTTGAAATTGAATTAACTCAAGCTGAAATAGCTTCATTTAATGCAATTGGTCGTACTTTTATTGATGAACTGGCAAGTGGTATATCTTTTTCCCCAGACTCCTATTTACATAGGAAATCAAACTTTAGAAATGAGTTTGATTTATCTATTGCTATAGATAAATGGAGAGAATCGGCAAAATCGTAGTTACACCAAGGTTGTATATGCGTAAATAAAATAGCCGGCTTTGTACGTGCTTTACAACTTATGGTCAACTTTTTAGCCGATTTCACGGCTTTGTGTTTCACGGAGGAATCCATAAACTATATGTTATATATCCTTGGCGGTCTACCCGCAACAGGTAAGACTGAACTTTCAAAGTTTTTAGCTTCTTCCTTGGGCGCAGTTCATATTCGCATTGATACTATTGAGCAAGAATTAAAAAACTGTGGTTTTAACAAGCTACATGACGAAGGTTACAAGGTAGCTTTTGCTCTTGCGTTAGAAAATCTAAAAAGCGGCCTTTGTGTTGTAGCTGACTCAACAAATCCAGTTTTGGAATCTCGAGAAGGGTGGATAAACGTAGCAAATAAAGCTTCATCACCCTATATAGAAATTGAAGTTATCTGCTCGAATAAAGCCGAACATCGACAACGTGTAGAAAACAGGCAAACAGATATTCGGAATCTTTTACTTCCATCATGGGAAAGTGTGATTTCAAGAGATTATCATTTGTGGGAAACAGCACGTATTGTCATAGATACTGCGGGCAAAAATCCTGAGCAAAGCAAGAAAGAGTTGAGTGAGTTACTCAGTAGACACAATAAAACATAACATGAAACCTGTGTTAGTCAGTAAAAGAGCATAAATGAAATGCTTGAAATTGATGTAACCAGAATTAGTTTATTGATTGGTATTGCGACCAAAAAGCAAAATATTTGAGCAGTACATAAAATAGGGTAGGTAAAAGCCCACCTAGATGGGCTTAAGCGTTAATTACTATTTACAGAGTGTAATTAAATCCGATAGCTATACCGTCATCTTCTGTTTGTGACATTTGAGCTTCTTGCTCAGCGTTATTACTCGAAAAGTCACTAAAATCTTTACGAGCTTCTATATACAAAATAGTATCTTTAGCCATAAAGTAGTGCGCGCCTATCACGGCAAATTGACGTTTAAATACATCTTGTGGGTCGGCGTTAAAGTTAGGTTGAATTACGTAATCATCACCTGCGTCAAATACGTTATAAGCAATAAAAGTACGAATGTCGTTATCAAAGCGATAGCTTAGGATAGACTCTAAACCGACAGCATCTTTTATCAAACGACCTAAATTATCTGTATCGTGGTTTTCATTTTTATTGATATTTGCAGAGGCATACCAGCCAGGTTTGTAAAAGTCACCATATGTTATACCTACACCGTAAATTAAATCGGTAACAAGCTGATCACGGCCATCTGCATAAACAATATCGAATTCACCTCTGTTAATACCGGCAGTAAGCTTTAGATTATCCGTTGCTCTATAGGTAACAGCTGCGCCATAAGTCGAGTTAAACTCAACATTTTGCGCTGCAGGATTACCTTGCTCAAATAATAATTCGCATGAACTGCGAGATATATCCGCGATGTCGCAGGTATAAAAGTCATCCGATTTCAGCTGAGCTTGCAATGCGACATGAAATTTCCCCCAAGTGTTACGGTATTGCAGCACTTTATCACCACGGCCTGTTCCATTTACCGCACCATCATCTTTATTGTATGTATAGACACCTGCAGCGTTACCGTCCCACACTAAACTATAATTTGTATTGTAGACCACGTCATACCATGCACCCCATTGCTTTCCTATTGTTACTTGGCCATAGTCATCGTGTTTTAGTCCTACATAACCTAATCGATTATATAAAAACTCATCTTGAATTGATTCAAAGCGGTTATTATAAATTATGTCTGTGCTACCAACAGGGTTTACACCCCATTCAAGTAGTGCAAAAGCTTGCCAGCCATTTTTTAATTGTCGTTTAAAATCAAAGTTAATGCGCGATGCACCGTTTACAATTTCGGTTTCACCTTGAGTGTTAATTACTCTTGCATCAATAAAGCCGCCAAAAGTGACACTGTTTGTTTCATCTTTATAAATCTCAATGGCATTTGCTGTTGGGATTATCGTTAAGCCAGCGAGAAAAATGGCAGCGTGTGTTCTTTTCATAAAGTACCTTGTTTAATTGTTGTCCCTAATAGGTCTAAATTAACTAAAAGAATGAGAATATCAAAGCTAAAATATATGAAAAAGTGAAAAAAAATCATGAAACTCCCGCTTTGTGAGGAAAATTTATTCATTTTAGGTTCACTATGTTGAATTATCAATGGCTTACTCTAGTTAAAAAATAGACACTTTCTGACTCAACGTTCTGAGCATTAGTTTGGTATTAGGGATTTCAGCACTTAACCCATAAATAAGGGTCATAAAGTAACAGTCCAACAAGATAGCGGCTTTTACTTTATTAAACTGAGGTTGTTCAGAAAACACTAAAGTTTGAATTAACTCCATATGTCGTTGTTGAAATGTTTTAGAAAATAAACGTTCACTAAATAGCACTTTATAAAATTGATGATGTAAACAATAAAATTGGTAAAAGTATTGTGCGTAATGATTGATCTTCAATCGGGGAGGACGATGAATATCGGTTTCTTTAGCGCGCTCTAATACATCATTAAACCTCAATTCAAGGCATGCCTCTAAAATCGCGATCTTACTCTCAAAATGTTTAAACAAAGTACCGACAGCAACACCACAAGCAGAAGATATTTGACGTGTAGACGTATCATTAAATCCATGCTCTGCGAAAAGCTGCCATGCAGTATTTAGAATATGTTGATGTGTCTTATTATGATTGCCCATAGCTATTATATTGTTTTATTTAAAGTAATTGTAAAGTGAGCGCGTTCACTTATAAAAGTGAGCATGTTCACTAAAGATAGACCTAGTTAATTAAGTTGTAAAATGACTAGGTTGTTTTAAACAATCTTTCATAGCGTGCTAAGCGGCTTTAGTTTAAAATTGCACACAGTTTCGTTTTACTTTTTTACCCGCTGGAGGGTACCGCTATCATTAGTACAGCTAATATCACCATGCAATTTGGTGCTAAACCTTTATTCGAAAATATCTCAGCAAAATTTGGCGATGGTAACCGTTACGGTTTAATCGGTGCGAATGGCTGTGGTAAATCAACCTTCATGAAAATCCTAAGTGGCGAGCTTGAGCCATCTTCAGGTAACGTCAGTACAGATCCAAACGACCGTGTTGCAAAACTAAACCAAGACCAGTTTGCTTACGAAGAGTTTTCTGTAATCGACACGGTAATCATGGGTCATAAAGAGCTGTGGGAAGTAAAAAAAGAACGTGACCGTATTTACAGCTTACCTGAAATGAGCGAAGAAGACGGCATGCGTGTAGCAGACCTTGAAACTGAGTTTGCCGAAATGGATGGTTACTCAGCAGAAGCAAAAGCAGGTGAGTTACTGATTGGTGTAGGTATTGGCACTGAGCAACACTACGGCCCTATGTCTGAAATCGCACCGGGTTTTAAACTGCGTGTGTTACTTGCACAAGTGCTGTTTTCTGATCCAGACATCATGCTACTCGATGAGCCTACCAATAACTTGGACATCTACACTATTAAGTGGTTAGAAGACGTGTTAAACCAGCGCGACTGCACCATGATCATCATTTCGCACGACCGTCACTTCTTAAACTCAGTCTGTACACACATGGCTGACATCGATTACGGCGAGCTTCGTATTTACCCTGGTAACTATGACGAGTATATGTTTGCTGCAACACAGGCTCGCGAGCGACTACTGAGCGAAAACGCGAAGAAGAAAAGCCAAATTGCTGAGCTTCAACAGTTCGTATCGCGCTTTTCTGCAAACGCTTCAAAAGCAAAGCAAGCGACATCACGTGCTAAACAAATTGATAAAATTCAGCTTGAAGAAGTTAAAGCATCTTCCCGTCAAAGCCCATTTATTCGCTTTGAGCAAGAAAAGCAACTATTCCGTAATGCCTTAGAGCTAACAAACTTAGCGCAAGGTTTTGATAACATGCTTTTCAGTGGCCTTGAAGGCTTAGTTGAAGTAGGTGAGCGTATTGCGATTATCGGTGAGAACGGTGTTGGTAAAACAACACTGTTAAATACCCTTGCTGGTCGTTTAGCACCAAAACAAGGTGAATTTAAATGGTCAGATAACGCTAATATTGGGTATTACGCGCAAGACCACGCAGATGAGTTCGAACAAGACATGAACTTATTTCAGTGGATGGAACAATGGCAACAAGAAGGGGACGACGAGCAAGTTGTTCGTAGTTTCTTAGGTCGTATGCTGTTCTCACAAAACGACATTAAAAAGTCAGTAAAAGTGATTTCAGGTGGTGAACAAGGCCGCATGTTGTTTGGCAAAATTATGATGCATAAACCAAACATCTTATTAATGGATGAGCCAACCAACCACATGGATATGGAGTCTATCGAGGCGCTTAACTTAGCACTTGAAGCATACGAAGGGACTTTATTATTCGTTTCACACGATAGACAATTTGTTTCATCACTTGCTACCCGTATTTGGGAAATCAAAGACGGCAACATTATCGACTTTAAAGGTACATACACAGAGTACCTAGCAAGTAGAGAAGCATAATGTGCTTATGAGTGATTAAAAGCCATGCATGTCATGGCTTTTTTGTGCTTCTAGAGTCGCATCTTGAGGTGAGTTAGGGGATATACCCAAGCCACATCAAGATACAGAATTCAGCGTTTCACAGGTGCTTAATATCAAGGCGTTACTTTGTAGAAATGGCAGTCCCTTTTAAGAAGTGACAACGATGAGAGTGAGTGCCTGTGAAGCGCCCAAAGGGTTGGTTTAAAAGCGATTTATACTGCGTTATCGATTTTAACAATAGAACCACTATTATTTGCAATCAATGCCTTGCCTAAATCGCTTTTAATTCCAACTGAAACTCGCATCTTGATGTGGTTTGGGTATATAATACCCGCCACAAAATAAGGACAAAAGTCCGCTTTTTAGAAAACAATTTTAACTGAGGTGTATTTATGACAGTTGGCATTATTATGGGTTCCAAATCAGACTGGCCAACGATGGAACATGCGGCATTAATGCTAGAAAAATTTGGCATTGAATACGAAACTAAAGTTGTTTCTGCTCACCGTACCCCTCAATTACTTGCTGACTATGCAAGCTCGGCTGCTGAGCGCGGCATTAAAATTATTATTGCGGGTGCCGGTGGTGCTGCGCACTTACCTGGTATGGCTGCGGCATTTACATCACTACCAGTTTTAGGTGTACCCGTTAAATCAAAAACACTTAATGGTGTAGATTCATTATTATCTATCTGCCAAATGCCTAAAGGTGTTGCGGTAGGTACACTGGCTATCGGCGAAGCAGGCGCTGCAAATGCTGGACTTTTAGCAGCACAAATTTTAGGTTGTCAACAGCCTGAAATCTTCGCAAAAGTTGAAGCTTTCCGTAAAGAACAAACAGACACTATCTTAGCTAACCCTAATCCCGCAGAGTAATATGAATATTTTAATTTTAGGTGCAGGTCAGTTAGCTCGCATGATGAGCTTAGCGGGTGCACCGCTTGATTTAAATGTTGTTGCCTACGATGTGGGTAGTGAAAAAATCATTCACCCGTTAACCGGTGAAGTTCACAACAGCACATTACAACAAGCTATTGATAACGCAGACGCCATTACAGCTGAGTTTGAACACATTCCTGATGATGTACTAACGCTATGCTGTCAAAGCAATAAGTTTTACCCAGGTAAAGCAGCGATTAAAACTGGTGGCGATCGCGCACTTGAAAAAGCATTACTTGATAAAACAAATGTTGAATGTGCGCCTTACCAATTAATTACAGAAAAAGCGCACCTTATTGCTGCTGTAGAGCGCTTAGGTAAGCCGCTTGTGATTAAAACTTGCCAAGCGGGTTACGACGGTAAAGGCCAATGGCGCTTAAAGTCTGATGATGAAATTGACCAGATCTGGTCAGAAATGGCAGATTTCATCGCATCAGGCACCGAAACTGCGCCGCATTCTATTATCGCTGAAAAGATGATTCCGTTTGATCGTGAAGTATCTATTATTGGGGCACGCGACAAAGCAGGTAACACAGTAATCTATCCACTCACTGAAAACCAACATACTAACGGTGTACTAACACTTTCAGTAGCGGGTAAAGAAAAAGCAGCAATTCAAGAACAAGCTGAGGTTGCGTTTAACAAGCTTGCGCAAGAGCTTGATTATGTGGGTGTATTAGCAATCGAATTTTTTGATGTGCAAGGCACGTTATTAGTTAACGAAATTGCGCCACGCGTGCATAATTCTGGTCACTGGACACAGCAGGGTACGCATTGCTCTCAGTTCGAAAATCATATGCGTGCAGTTGCTGGTTTACCATTAGGTAGTACAGAACTACTTCGTCCTACCGCTATGATCAATGTACTAGGCCAGCCTTCTGTTCCACACTCAGTACTTGCAACGCCTGACGTTACAAGTCACTGGTATGGTAAAACGGCTAAACCTGGTCGTAAGATGGGGCATATTAATGTCTCAGCCGATAATCTTCATCAACTGGGTGAGCGTTTAGCGGCACTTGCTGAAGTGCTGCCAGAACACGATTATCCAGGCGTAGCTGCTACCAGCACCCAACTTATTTTAAACTGATCAATTTAAATTCTAAGGAGCCGAGTTCATCTCGGCTTTTTAATATCCTAATAGAATAGTACCTCTTGTCTCAAAGCACTTGCGTCAGGTTTTTCTTGCTATAGACTAATATTTTTATATTAATATTAGCTTGTTATGTTACATCCTCGATTTAGAACAGTCGTATTTGCGTTTTTTATGGCGCTGTTTATGTCTGGATTTATGTCTTTAGTGATCAGCATTTTTAACGTTGGTTTAATTGATAACATTGCAACCATTTGGCTTAAAGCATGGGCTTTTGCTTTTTGTGTGGCATTTCCTACCGTTATTTTTGTCGCACCTGTAGTACATAAGTTAACCAATAGATTGATCAGAGCACCGTTGTGATAGCCGAACGCCCAAAACAAGTACTATTTATTACGTTATTTTTAGCATCTGCTTTGCCATTTGTTGGCTCAGCTACGGCACTTGTAGTAGGTGCTTTGTTTGCCATGCTATTAGGTAATCCATTTGCAGCGCAGTCACAAAAAATGAGTAAATGGATGCTAAAGTTGGCGGTAATTGGCTTAGGCTTTGCTGTTGATTTTAGCCAAGTAATAGAAGTAGGGCGTAGCTCTATTGTGCTTACAATCGTTAGTATTACCGCGATTATTGGCCTTGGCGAAATTTTATCGCAGTTATTTAAGTTAAATAAAAATACTGGCGTACTCATCTCATTTGGTACTGCTATTTGTGGTGGTAGCGCCATTGCAGCAATGGCGCCTGTAATTAAGGCCAAAGATCACGAAGTGGCGATATCATTAGCCGTGGTGTTTTTATTAAATGCCCTTGGTTTAGTGTTATTTCCGATGATTGGTCATTATTTTGGCCTGACTGAGCATCAGTTTGGGGTTTGGGCGGCACTTGCGATTCACGATACCAGTAGTGTAGTGGGGGCTTCCGCGGCTTATGGCGCATCTGCGCTTGCCATTGCAACAACCATTAAGCTCACCAGAGCGATGTGGATCATACCGTATACGAGTATCGCAGGTGTATTTTGGAAGTCTGATGAAAAAGCCAGTATCCCCTTGTTTATTATAGGCTTCTTGGCTGCTGCGCTGATTAATTCAAGTTTTCCAGAGTTTCAAACACTGTGGCACGCCCTTAACATAGGTGCTAAGCAAGTTTTGGTAATGACCTTATTTTTAATCGGCAGTGGCTTATCAATTTCAGTTTTAAAACAAGCGGGCATTAAACCTTTTATCATGGCGATGATCTTATGGATCATTGTCAGCAGTATTATTTTACTACTAATAGTAGACGGATTTATTTCATGAAAAATTCCTTATTAAGTTCTTCAATAGCACTTGCTGCAGGCTTGTTTGCTAATAATTTAGCGGCTGCAGATCTGCGTGTTGCCACTTTCAACGTGAGCATGGACGCCACAAATTATGCTAAAAAAGGTGAGGCGGTCGATAAAGATGCTTTAAGCAAAGCATTAGCGAGTAACCACCAGCAAATTCGCAACATAGCAGAAATTATTCAACGTGTAAGACCAGATGTAATTCTACTGAACGAGTTTGATTATATTGATGCTGAAAAAGGCATTAACGTTTTTCGCAAAAACTATCTGCAAGTACCGCAAAATAAGCAGGTTGCAATTGACTATCCATATTATTTTATTGCACCAGTCAATACGGGTTTAGCTACTGAATTTGATCTAGATAACGATGGTGTAAAGGGGCATTACAAAGGCGACGCGCAGGGCTTTGGCTTCTTTGAAGGGCATTATGCGATGGCAGTACTGTCACGTTACCCAATTGATTTAGATAAAGCACGTACTTTACAAACATTCAAATATAAAGACATGCCAAATGCGCAAATGCCCATCGACCCTAAAACAGGTAAAAACTGGTATTCTGCTGAGGAATGGCAAGCAATCCACCTAAGCTCTAAATCATTTTGGGATTTACCGATTGATGTAAAAGGAAAAACGGTTCATCTACTAGCTTCACATCCAACACCGCCAGTTTTTGATAGTGATGAAGACCGTAACGGTAAGCGTAATCACGATGAAGTGCGCCTAATTGCTGATTACATCAATAATGCGAACTACATTTATGATGACAAAGGCCAAAAAGGGGGCTTAAAAGCGAAAAGCCGCTTTGTGATTGTTGGGGATTTAAATGCGGCACCTGAAGGTGGTAAAGCTCGTCCTGAAACAACTGACCAAATTTTGAAAAACCCTCTAGTGAATACTTCATTTACCCCTTCTAGCAAAGGGGCTAAACAGTCCTATAAAGAAGAATATGCAAAAAATTACACGGCCTATTGGCAAGCCCGTGCTGATTACGTACTCCCTTCTAATTACGGTATTGAGATCAATGACGGCGGGGTATTTTGGCCAGTAAAAAGCTCAGAATTATACCGTTTGATTAAAGATCGTAATGCCTCATCTGATCATCGTATGGTATGGCTTGATATTAGCTTGAAATAAGCTGTTATTAAACGGAAAAGTTTGGCTGTTTATCCTATAAAAATTGCTATTTCATCAGTGCTTCTGCTTAAATAAGGCGAATTATAATAACCCCGTAAGAAGCACTATGAAATTCAAAACCACTGCTAATAAAACGTTAGTGGCTCTCGCAGTCGCATCTAGCTTTATGCTAGCTGGTTGTCAATCAACCGCCTCAACACCTTCTGAAGAACAAGTAAACAATGTAGCCCCTGTTGTTGTTACCCCTGCTGACACAGGCTCAGCTGAAATCACGTTAGAGCAAGCAATGGCTCACCCTGATTGGTTAGGCCGTCAGCCAGAACGTGCTTTCTGGAATGGTGATTCTAACAGCATTGTTTATGCACAAAAGCAACAGGGTAGTGAGTTACGCGATTTATATGTGCAAGCGGTTAATAGTCAATCTGCATCACAATTAGCGTTAAACAAATTACACACCGTAGGTGCAAAAAACGCAGTTTACTCGGCTGATAAAAAGCAACAGGCTTATGCATTTGAAGGTAATATCTTTGTTAAAAACCTAAGCACTGGTCAAATTACACAAATTACACACGACAGCGCACAGCAATCAAAGCCGCAGTTTTTAACGGATGGCAGCCTTGCGTATCGCCAAGGTAATGCATTTTATAAAGTTGATTTGGCAACAGGTCGTCAAGTTGAGTTAGTTAACTTACACCTAGACGATGCACCTAAAGGTGTGCAAGAGCCAGACACGTATATTGCAAAAGAGCAGCACAAACTAATTGATTACATTGCGCTGACTCACAAAAACAAAAAAGATCGTGAAGCGCGTAAAGAGCAAATTAATGAGCAAAACGACAGTATTGCTAATTCACAGTTCTATTTAGGTAAAGATAAACGTTTGGCAGACGTGCAGCTTTCACCAAATGGTCAAGCTCTCGTTGCAGTTACCACTGAAAACCGCTCATGGCGCGATGAAGGCGATATCATGCCTAATTACATTGCCGATGATGCGCGCGTAAAAGCTGAAAAAGTACGTCGTCGCGTTGCGGATGAAAAACCAATCAGCTCAGATGTTATTTACATCGACCTTAAATCAGGCGAGCAAACAACCCTTGCATTCGATACCTTACCTGGTTTTGATGAAGACGTTCTTGCAGCTGTTAAGAAAGAAAACTACGCTCGTGATGGCAAAACTTACAAGTCTGAAAAAGCGCCGCGTGCTATCAACCTAATGATGGATTGGGGTTGGGATCAAAGTGCAATCCAATGGAACACAGATGGTTCACACGTGGCTCTTATGCTTGAAGCATGGGACAACAAAGACCGTTGGTTAGTGACTGTTGATACACAAAACAACAAACTTGTTTCACAGCACCGTTTACATGACGATGCGTGGGTTAACTATGCATACAACGATTTTGGTTGGTTGAACAACTCTGATACGCTTTACTATCTATCTGAAGAGTCTGGTTACAGCCATATTTACAAAAAGCCACTTAACGGTAAAGCAACGCAGCTTACTAAAGGCCAATTTGTTGTTTCTAACTTAACGTTAACGGCTGATAACTCAGCAATTTACTACAAAGCTAACGTTGAGCACCCAGGTCTTTACGAAATCTATCGTGTAAACCCTGCAAACGGTGAGTCTGAGCAAGTCACTAACCTTGATGGCATGACCGACTACCAGTTAAGTCCAGATGAAAGCAAACTATTGCTAACCCACTCTAAGATTATGTCGCCACCTCAGCTTTACGTTGCTGATGCAAAAGCAAATACCCAAGCAACTCAGTTAACGCACACGGTATCTGATGAGTTTTTAGCGAAGAAGTTAATTGCACCTAAGATTGTTGCTGTGCCTTCAAGCCACACTGATCAGCCAATTTACGCAAAAGTATATTATCCAGCTGATTATAAAGAAGGCGAGACAGGCAAAACCCGTAAAGCGGTTATCTTTAACCATGGTGCAGGTTACTTACAAAACTCACACATGGGTTGGTCTGGTTACTTCCGCGAGTTTATGTTCCACTCACTATTGGCTTCAGAAGGCTACGTAGTCATGGATATGGACTACCGTGCCTCTAAAGGTTATGGCCGTGATTGGCGTACAGCAATTTATCGCCAAATGGGTACGCCAGAAATTCAAGATTTAGCAGACGGCGTAAGCTGGATGGCAGACAACGCTAACGTAGATACAAAAGCGGTAGGCACCTACGGTGGTTCATACGGTGGTTTCATGACATTCATGGCGCTATTTACACAACCTGATTTATTTCAAGCAGGTGCAGCGCTTCGTCCGGTAACTGATTGGGCTCACTACAATGGTCCTTACACGTCGAACATCTTAAATCACCCAGATGTTGACCCAATTGCGTATGAGAAGAGTTCACCAATTTATTTTGCGGAAGGTTTGAAAAATCGCTTATTAATCAACGCACCTATGGTTGATGACAACGTATTCTTCCAAGACTCTGTGCGCCTAGTACAACGTTTAATTGAGCTTGAAAAAGAAAACTTTGAAACAGCTATTTTCCCAGTTGAACCGCATGGCTTTGTACAGCCATCAAGCTGGTTAGATGAATACCGTCGTATTTATAAGTTGTTCAAAGAAACGCTTTAGTTTTAGGACTTATACAAAACAGCCACTTATTAGTGGCTGTTTTTATATGTAGACTTTAAAACATTTATAAATACTGGCAAAGCCAGTACTGTGCCACCAAGTGCACCAATAAGATGGGCATCTATAGCCACATTTGATGCAATTAATTGGCTTACTGAATCACTAGGGCCTGCAATTTGCTCCCAAATAACTTTCGCCCATGTGCCTACGAACAACAACCAGCCTGAAAAGAGGCCTGCTTGTACGTCTTTTATCGAGCCCCAAATTATTACACCATGCAGTAATGCACTAAGTCCCGTATAAATATAAATATCAGGGCAAAATAACCACACCCCTAATCCACACCAAAGTGCAAGAACAGCGATGTTAAAAGTGTATCTAAATGGTGATGTATGCTCAGCATGTAATGCCCATATTAAAAAAATACCAGCGCAATTTAAGAAAAGATGAGGCCAATTTGCATGAACGAATTGACTCGTAAAAATCCGCCAATATTCACCATTTGTAACTAACAACCGATTAAATTCTAAATAATCATTAAGATTAAATGCCGCAAAAAAAGTGCTTAGTAAGATTAAACATAAAGGAGGAAGTACATATAGTGGTTTCAGGGGCAGGTTGATCATGTTATTTTTATGGCTTAGAGATTTTTTCATATTGTGCACGTTTCACACCAAGATGCCAATTAAACAACCGGGATTTAGTTTTTTATGTTTTTTAAAACCAAAGCACTTATCGTGCTCTCTTCTTCATTACTGTATTGTTCAACACTTTTAGCTGCACCGGCAAAAATTGAAACAAGAGAACCAGAAGCGGCAACGGGATTTGCTGATAAGCAGGTCGTTGAAGGCGATAAATATATGGTCGCAGCAGCCAATCCTTATGCTGTAAAAGCAGGGCAAAAAATGCTTGAACAAGGCGGTACAGCAGTTGATGCAGCAATTGCCACTCAACTCGTTCTTACATTAGTTGAGCCGCAATCATCAGGTATAGGTGGTGGCACCTTTATGATGTACTTTGATAACAAGTCAAAAAGTTTAACAAGTTTTGATGGTCGTGAAACTGCACCTAGTAATGCGGATGAAACGCTGTTTTTAGATGAACACGGTAAAGCGGTTAAATGGATTGAAGCGGTGGTTGGTGGTCGCTCAGTGGGTGTTCCGGGTATTTTACATGCCTTTGCATCAGCTCATAAACGCTACGGCAAGCTTTCTTGGCAAACGCTATTCCAACCTGCAATTGCGCTTGCAGAACAAGGTTTTGTTGTGTCACCTCGCCTGCACAAGTTACTAGCTAAAGAACTAAACCCTGGTGTTACAAAGTTGCCCGTTATTCGTGATTACTTTTTTCCAGACGGAAAGCCGCTCGCTATTGGCACTGTTAAGAAAAACCCTGAGCTTGCAGCACTTTATAAAGAAATAGCAAAACGCGGTATTGATGCTTTTTACAAAGGCGAAAATGCACAACAACTTGTTCATGCAGTGCAAAATTCAATTGTAGCGCCAGGCACACTTCGCGTAGAGGATTTAGCAAGCTATCAAAGCAAAGAGCGTGCACCTGTGTGTGTTGATTACCATCAATATGAAGTGTGTTCAATGGCACCACCTAGCAGTGGGGGAGTTGCTGTGTTACAAATTCTAGCCTTGCTTGAGCACAAAGAAATGGCAAAGCTTGAACCTAACTCAGTACAAGCGCTTCATTATTTTACTCAAGCATCGCGTTTAGCTTTTGCCGACCGAAATGTATACATGGGTGACCCTGATTTTATGGCAATCCCTACCGAAGGCTTGTTAAACAAAGAGTACATTACCAGTCGCGCTAAACTTATTTCAGAGAAAGATGTTCATGCCGAAGCAGGCACGCCACCTAACTCACTTGCTTATGCACAAGATGATGCGTATGAATTGCCATCAACGAGTCATGTATCTATTGTTGACAGTGAAGGCAATGCAGTTTCGATGACCAGTTCAATTGAGATGGCGTTTGGTTCAACAGTTATGGTAAATGGGTATATTTTAAATAATCAACTGACTGATTTTGCTTTATCGCCAACAAAAGATGGTAAACCTTTAGCAAATCGTGTTGAAGCAGGTAAACGCCCGCGTAGCTCAATGTCGCCAGTCATGGTGTTTAACAAAGACGGTAGCTTGCGCTTAGTGGTTGGTTCACCCGGTGGTAGTCGTATCATTGATTATGTAGCGCAAGTGGTTATTGGTGTTCTCGATTGGAATTTAGACGCGCAAGAGGCGATCAACTTACCACGCATTACAAACCGAAATAATTATACCAGCCTTGAAAAAGGCACCGAGCTTGCAAATCATAAAGCTGAATTTGTTAACCGTGGACACAATGTTCGCATCTTAGATTTAAACTCTGGTTTACATGCTGTTGAACTAAAAGAGGGTAAGCTTTACGGCGCTGCTGATCCGCGTCGTGAAGGTATTGCTTTAAGTGATAAAAGCCATTAAAAACGTGCTCAGCAGCCTTAAAGCTGCTGAGTTTTCATGTATACTAAAGAGTATGCAGTTTAGAGCATAAAATTCATTTTCTTCAATGGTCTGACAAGGTGGTTTGTCATTGCAATTTCACCTTTAACAGTAATAATGTCAGGTCATAATTATGACGCATCAAAGCTTGGAAATATGACTACAAATACCGATCCAAATTATCTATATATTCCTTATTCAGGCCCTGGCCTTATTGAAACGCCGCTATTAAACAAAGGCAGCGCTTTTTCACAAAAAGAAAGAGAAAGTTTCAACCTAGCTGGCTTATTACCTCCTCGTTACGAGACTATCGAAGAGCAGGTTGAGCGTTGTTATCAGCAATATTCAAGCTTTAGCGACAACCTAAATAAGCACATTTACTTACGCGCAATTCAAGATAACAATGAAACCTTATACTACCGCTTAGTGCGTGATCATCTTGAAGAAATGATGCCTATCATTTACACACCAACAGTAGGTGATGCGTGCGAAAAATTCTCGGATATTTACCGCAGTGCCCGTGGTTTATTTATTTCGTATGAAGATCGTTTTCAAATTGATGATATCTTACGTAATGCTACAAAAGGTAAAGTTAAAGTTATCGTTGTAACGGACGGTGAGCGTATTCTTGGTTTAGGTGACCAAGGTATTGGTGGCATGGGTATTCCAATCGGTAAATTATCACTTTACACAGCGTGTGGTGGTATCAGCCCTGCTTATACATTACCTGTAATGCTTGATGTTGGTACGAATAACGAAAAACTGCTAAATGACCCAATGTACATGGGCGCACGTCACAAGCGTATATCACAAGACGAGTATGATGAATTCTTAGAATTATTTATTAAAGCTGTTAAACGTCGCTGGCCTAGTGTGCTGTTGCAGTTTGAAGATTTTGCACAACCGAACGCAATGCCTTTACTGAAACGTTACCGTAACGACATTTGTAGCTTTAATGATGATATCCAAGGAACAGCAGCTGTGACTGTAGGTTCATTACTTGCTGCATGTCGTGTAAAAGGTGCAAAGCTTTCTGAGCAAAAAGTAGTGTTTGTTGGCGCAGGTTCTGCGGGTTGTGGTATCGCTGAGCAAATTATCAGTACTATGGTTGCTGAAGGCATTAGCGATGAGCAAGCTCGTTCTCAAATCTTCATGGTTGACCGTTTTGGTCTACTTACTGAAGGTATGGAAGGTTTACGTGATTTCCAAGATGCACTAGCTCAACCGAAAGCACATTTAAGCGAGTGGACTTACAGTGGTGAGTACGCATCACTCCTTGATGTAATGCACTGTGCACAACCAGACATCTTAATCGGTGTATCTGGTCAACCTGGACTCTTTACAGAGCAAGTTATCCGTGCAATGCATGCATCTTGTGCACAGCCAATTATTTTCCCATTGAGTAATCCTTCGAAGCAAGTTGAAGCACTTCCTGCTGATGTAATCGAGTGGACAGACGGCCAAGCAATTGTTGCTTCAGGTAGCCCATTTGATCCTGTTAATTACAATGGCCAAGTATTTCCAATTCCTCAATGTAACAACAGCTACATCTTCCCAGGTATTGGCTTAGGCGTTATTGCAGCTAAAGCAACCCGTATTACAGATGCAATGTTAATTGTCTCGAGTGAAACGTTAGCAGAGTCTTCGCCTCGCGCTAATACCGGTAAGGGTAGTTTGTTACCTGCCTTAACTGAGATTCAGGCTTTAAGTAAACGTATTGCGTTTGCTGTCGCTAAAAAAGCGATGGAAGAGGGCGTTGCATTAGAATTAAGTGATGAAGCTCTATGGGCTGCAATCGAAAAGAATTACTGGTTACCTGAATACCGTAACTACAAACGTCGTAGTATTTAATTCTTTATTTCTATTTAGAAAAAACAGGCTTTTTAGCCTGTTTTTTTATCGTTATTAAAAAATTTGCGCAATCGCCTTGTTCATATTGAATTAACCCTTTAAGGTGATAATGAACGGAGTTTAAGTTAAGGAACATGAATTATGCGTAAGTTCGTTTTTGCCACAATTGCCAGTGCAATCAGTTTAAATGTATTTGCTCAATCAGCACCTGATTCACCTCATATCTACATTCAAGGCCAAGCAACCGTTACCGCTATTCCTGATAACGTCAAGCTGACAGTGGGTATCGTCGAAGTTGATAAAGACCTAATAGCAGCAAAAAATAAAGCTGACACCACTATGGCTAAAGCGATAAAGTTAGCCAAAAGCCAAGGTGTAGATGAAAAAGGTATTTATGCTTCTAATATCTCGATTGATAGACAAACCGAATATAACAGAGAAACAGGTAAACAAAATTTTGTAGGTTACCGTGTAACGCGAAGCTTATCTCTGACCCTAGAAGACTTAAAAAAATACCCAATATTATTACAGCAACTTGTTGATTCAGGTATTAATGAAATAAATCAAACTCAATTTGTTTCTAGCCGCTATGATGAGCTGCACAAACAAGCACAAAAGCTCGCGATAAAAGATGCCAAAGCAGCAGCAAAAGAGCTTGCAAGTGATTATGGTGTAGAGCTAAAAGGTTTATATACGGCTTCGAATAGTCCTCTAAAGACCGATGTACAACCGTATATGCGTGCTGAAAAAATGATGGTTGCCGCAGATGCATCAGGTAACTACGTGCCGGATGCCTATCAAAGTGGTGAAATCACCATCACGGCCAGTAGTTACGCTGTTTACCTTATCGAAAATTAATCTTCTGAATTGGTGGTAAATTTTGCCACCAATTTTTCCCCTTTGTCTTCAGATATTCTCGCAATTGCTTTTAGCATGTTGGTAATTTGTTCTCTGTCGTAATCATTACTTGTATTACGGTCTATATCCTCTACTATCGCTTCTAAATAAATGAACAGGCTCTCTGTGGCTTCACTGTTTTCAGAGGATCTGAATAGAATATTTTTAAACGCTTCGAGTACATTAACCATTACATAAGCATCACCCTTGGCGTAATTGCGTATAGGGGTAAAGTTATCGTGCAATAGCTCGTCAAAAGATGTTTCGTGCAGATATAAATACGGCTTATCACCCTCAGCATGCTTCAGCGAGTAGTTCACATCGCTAATATTGAGCCTTTTAATGAGTAGAATACTCAACATATCGATCGCTTTTACTGCCGTACCAGGATCATTAATGCCTGGGCTCATTGCTTTTACTGCGATTTCAGAAATTTGCGTCATACCATAGCGGTAATGGTCACGAATGTATTCTTCTATATAAAAAATAAAACAAGCAAGCAGCTCTTCTACAAGTTCAGGTTTATCTGATAAATCCGTATCACACTTTAAAAAGGGATAACCTTTAACCGTAAAAAAACCTTGTTTAACCGAGATATAAATTCTGATGTTATGTTTCTTACACAAAGCACATAATTTATCACTGTGTGCACCTTTAAAGTAACCTTCTGTTTTACTTTTAATGCTATGCCAATCATCAAAGCGAGGAAAGTCGTTAACAGGGTTCTCCTCCTGCATTGAAATAATACTCTTTAGCTCCGCTTTGGTATTCTTGAATAAATCGTTGAGAACATTATCCACTTGAATTGCTTTAGAAATTGAGTGAATAAAGTAAACAAAAAAGCCCAATGAAATAAGGCCAAAAATTAATGAAAACAAGATGCCCAGAGAAGGGATCCCCGTATCTCCATCCCCAATAGTACGGATATTAATAAGCATAATAATGGTGTAAATAATGCTACCTAAATAAAAACCCAGTACAAGTTGATGTGATTTACGAGTAATGAGGCCAGGAAGTACTCTGGGAGACAGGCTGGCACTGGCACTATTTAATACAACCATTACCATCGAAAAGCTAAACACAGTGAGTGAAATAATACTGCCTGCTAGTGTGCTTAAGATGGTTCTGGCGTTTTCTTCACTGTCGACCAGTAACACACCAATGAGCTCTTTAAATTCCATCGATAAAGACGAATACTCAATTGCCGTTGTCACTAAAGCAAAAACTAAAAACATCACCGAGAGCATAGATGGGTAAAACCCTATACTGCTTATCATTTCTCGGTAGTTATCAGCTAATTTTCTTGGCGTAAACATGCACTTCCTTAAGAACAGTTAGACTTTCGATATGATCAAGTCATAATAGTTGAGAATATACAAACAGCCTAGCAATAAACTTGGCTAAGCGTCTAATGTTAAATAAAAATTTGGAAAAAATGTGATTGTTTCAATATTTGCAGCCGTTTTGGCAATAATGTACATCCAGTTAAGTTTTAGGGTAATTAACCTACGCAAAAAAAAGAAAATCTCGTTGGGAGACGGCGGAGACAGCACATTAAATGCTGCAATTCGCACCCATGGAAATTTTATCGAATACGTGCCTTTTTCGTTGATTCTGCTATTTTTAGTAGAGTATCAAGGTCTTTCAAGCCATTACTGCTATGTTTTAGGTTTAATGTTAGTCGTCGGACGCATTTGCCACAGTTACGCACTAGCAGAAAATCAATTGAAATTCCGTGTTATTGGAATGGGGCTTACCTTTTTAACTATGATACTAAGCGCAGTTTTATTATTAATCACACGAGTTATTTAGCTTATGCAAACGTCTGTTTTTACACTTGCCTTTCTTTTATGTTGTCAAAGCGCGCTTGCAAGTGTAGAAATGGACAACTCAACATCAAGCATAACTTCAGATAATCAAACGCTCCGTGTGGTGTACCCTAAGACCATGCCAAATTTAGATGAAGAGGTGCTTTATCCGCTCATTTTACTTCGCTCTGCTTTAGAACATAGTGGTGTAAAGTTCATACTAACTCCTTCTAAACACCTTCTA
This sequence comes from Pseudoalteromonas sp. CF6-2, assembly GCF_021729425.1. Taxonomy (NCBI): domain Bacteria; kingdom Pseudomonadati; phylum Pseudomonadota; class Gammaproteobacteria; order Alteromonadales; family Pseudoalteromonadaceae; genus Pseudoalteromonas; species Pseudoalteromonas sp. CF6-2. The sequence goes on along the minus strand of NZ_CP091442.1, from coordinate 1,825,159 downwards.
GGCCAAAGCCGTGTACTAAGACAAATAGAAGTTGGTGGAGAGATCAACGTCAACTGGACCATGACAACGATTGAGCGAGAGCAACGATTATTCCCATTAAGAGTGCCTTTGTTCAAAGGTTTATACGGATGGCGTTTACTTTTAACAACCCAATCGCAATTAAAGCAGCTAGAGCAACTGCACACGTTAGATGATTTAAAGACGGTTTACTTCGTTCAAGGGCAAGACTGGCCCGATACAAAAATACTTCGAGACAACGGACTCGTTGTATTTACCTCTTTAGATTATACGTCACTTTTTAACATGCTAAATAAAGGGCGAGGGCAGTTGTTTCCTCGTTCAATTCTGGAAGTTGATATAGAAAAAGCAATATTTGAAAATGACATGGAACTTGAAGTGTTACCACAACTCATGCTGAAATACCCAAGCCCAATATATTTCTTTTTTAATAAGAACAACACTAAAATTGCTGATGCAGTCACTAAGGGTATTAATATCATGCGTGAAAATGGCGAATTTGATCGCCTTTTTTATAAATATAATGGCGCAGCAATCAATAATGCCAGCATACACACTAAGACTATTATAGAATTAGAAAATAAAGATTTACCTCCATTAACCCCTGTAAGCGATGCTTCTTTGTGGTTAACCATACAGACTGTGAATGAAAAATAAGATATTTATAATCGGTTTGCCGCGCACAGGCACAACCAGCATATGCCATAGCTTTTTAGAGCTAGGATATAAAACAGCACACACGGCTTATACCCAACAATCAATCCACAACGCAGAAGTTATTGCCGATACCCCAGTGTTCAATGAATATAAACTACTCGACAAGCACTTCGATAATTGTAGATTTATTAATTTAGAGCGCGAGCTAACTAAATGGCTGCCATCTATAAGGCAACTGCTTACACGCATGCACACCAACTTAATGCGAGAAGATGGTGGCTTTAATACTCACCTTAAACGTTGTTACTTAGATACTTTTGGCTGTTTTAATTTGTCCGATATTGAATCTGACGAATACCTAACCCAGTGTTATAACCGCCACCAAAATCAAGTTTCTGAGTATTTTAGAGGGCGAGAGCACCAGCTCTTGTCTTTGAGTGTTGCTGATGAGCAAAGTCCTAAACTACTTCAAAACTTTCTTCAAACAGAGCAAACTATCACCTTTAAACCACTGAATATAGCGGGCAAAGTAACAGCTTGGAATGACATAAAACACCCTAACAAAGTGGCCTCTACACGAAATGGAAAAATAGATAAGTCACTGGGTTACAATCACAAGATTTTATAACGTAAATGCGCTAAAATCGCCGCCATTATTAGTTAAGTTGTTCGCTATTATGTTTGAATTAAAATATCACACGCCATTTGAATGGACTGAAGGTGTTCTTGCAGACTTTGATACCTTCTTGCAAGACCATGCCGCAGCTGAAAAAAAAGCTTCGGGTATGGCTATGTCAATGCTATCTCATTATCCAGATCGTCGTAAGCTGGTTAAAGCTATGACTGATTTGGCTTTAGAAGAGATGATTCATTTTAAACAAGTACTTAAGCTTTTAATGGAACGTGATGTTTCATTAGGTAATGATCAAAAAGATCCTTATATTAAGAATATTCGCGCATTATTCAGAAATGGCCGTGATGAGTTTTTAATGGACCGATTATTAGTCGCTGGTGTTATTGAAGCGCGAGGTCATGAACGTTTCTCTTTAGTTGCCGAGGCACTTCCTGCTGGTAAAGAAAAAGATTTTTATGTAGCTATCGCCAAGTCTGAAGAAAAACATAAAAACTTATTTGTTGAACTTGCATATGAATACTTTGACAAAACAGAAGTGGATACAAGATTAGAAGAGATCCTCGTTGCCGAAGCTGAAATATGTAAGAAGATTCCGTTTACAGCTGCACTTCATTAAAAGTTCATAACGTATCATTCGGTAACCCTTGATACGTTAAACAACTTTTAAAAACAACAATTAAGTGTTTAGAGAATGCTCAAATCAAGACAAATTAATGAAATAAACAGTTAGTATTCATCTTACTGTCCTATAGTTAAAAGGAACTAACTTTAAGGACAGAAGCATGAAATGGATGATGACTTTCACCACGCTATCATTAATAGGAATAGTAGTTGCTGGTAACACAATTTACTTCGAGGTTGAGCACTTTCGTTCAAATGATACGCCTCGCGAAATAACGCCTAGTATGTATCGCTCACTTATGTGGCATAGTGGTATCTACAATAATGAAGAGTTTTTGCAAGTCGCTAAAAGCTGTTTTAGTGACGGTAAAATCGATACACGAGAATATGCAAAACTGACAAATCTAGCAAAAGAAATCAGTGGGCCAGTTATCTATTTACAAGAAACAAATGAGCAACTTTGGCATGCTCGTCAACAATACAAACAATACCTTGAAGAAAATACAGCCACCAGACTTGCCACTTTAAACTAAATGGAACTGTACTGGTTAATTAAACGTTCAAGTTCCACAATAGTTGGCTTTCCGCCTAGATAATTGGTATCTATATGGTAAGTGTTGCCAAGCCAATAGGGGGTTTGAGTCGTGTTATGGCCATGAATTGAAAAACTAATACTGGGATTATCTTCGACTATCCTCTGCTTTACTATTGTTCGTTCCCACAAAAGAGCGGAGACCGCAAGTTGTTTATCATTAGCAGGAACTAACCAATTCCAATTATGCGATACTGTGTGCGATAAACCAATTTTAGCCCCTCGATAATCCAATAAATATGAAAGAGGGCGATTGCGTAAGTAATTGCAAACAAATTCAAGTTCTTCATCACTCGTATCTATATGCCAGCGACCACCATTTTTAACCCATAACGAAAAGTAATCTTTATCGTGTGTAAGCAAAGATTCTAGCAACATATGTTCATGATTACCCAGCGACATGTAAACCCCCAACTCTATAAAGCGTTTGATGAGTTTTACACTATCAGCACCTCTATCTATAACGTCACCAAGCGAAAACAGCACATCGTGATTTTTATCAAAATTTACAGATTTAAGCGCTTGCTCAAATTTAGTCAAGTCAGCGTCTAAATCGCCAATGACAAATACACGCTTATTAGCATCAAAATGAACTTTAACTTGTATTGGGTTTTGTAAGTGAGCGTCACAATTCACTAAATTCAAAATAGACTCCTTTAATTAGTCAATGAGTTAAGGGTAACATAACTCGTTGCTATTTAATCATTGGCTGGTTATCATTTAACCTCACCTTTAGGAGTAGATGCCAACATGAACAACTAAACCTGTTATCCAATTTCATTCTATCTTTTTGGACCAGCAGGGTTAGTAGGCGTTGCTCACTATCACTTTACATTATGTTACTTCTTGCGTGATCAACCGCTTATACCAATTCGCTTAATTAAATATATTATTGTGAATTGGTATCACTGCCCCTGTCATACAGGAGGCACTATGCCACACCTTCAAGCTTTTAATTTATGTTATCAACATGGCAATGGCGATGTTGTTTTTAACAAACTCTCATTTTCACTCACTGCTAAAGTCACTGCGTTAGTCGGAAGAAACGGCTGTGGTAAATCAATATTAGCGTCGATACTTGCTAAGCAAAGAGAACCTAACTCTGGCACGGTTGTTTGTAATTCAACCCTCGGTTTTTACTGGCAAATGGACGATGTAAAGCAAACGGATGACCAAACAATCGCAGAGGCTATTGGGCTAGAGCACATCTTTAATGCTCATGATGCGATAAGCCAGGGGCAAGTTACAGAGCAAAATCTAACTTTGCTCGAGGGGAATTGGGACTTAGCAGAGCGCTTTAACGCAGAGCTTTTAAGGCTCGATGTTAAAAACAAAGGCCACAACTCATTAAGTAAACATTTAAGCGGTGGCCAGCTTAGCCAATTAAAGCTTTGGGCACTATTTACCTGCATTAAGCCCGACATTTTAATACTGGATGAGCCATCAAACCACTTAGATGCAAAAGGCAAAAGCGGGCTTATAAAGCAAATAAATAGCTTTAAAGGGCAGATATTACTGATAAGTCATGACCGAGAACTGTTAGAAGAAGCGCATGAAGTTTGGGAGCTAACATCCCTTGGTTTAACACAATATTGCACGTGTTTTTCACAATACCATAGTCAAAAGCAGCAGCAAGTTGCTGCCCTTGAAAACAAGTTAAACCACATTGTTAAACAGCAAACTAAACTTAAAGCAGCAGAGCAATTACAAAAGCAAAAAGCACAAAAGCGAGCAAACCAAGGTGCAAAACTTAGAAAGTCTGGCAGCCAACCCAAAAAGTTGATGGATACTAAAAAAGATAAAGCCAGCGCTCATTTATCATCACAAAATAAAAATACCGCTAAACGAGAAGGCATACTGACTAGTAATAAACAAGAGCTTTCTAGCCAGCTTGAACAAACTAAAGCGCAGCAATTTTATTTAGCACAATCAAATAAAGCTAAGCATCATAAAGTACTTAGCCTGGAGGACGTTGTATTATCACACGGCACACAAAAGCCACTTAATTTTCAAGTATTCAGTGATGATAAAATTCATTTAGCGGGCGCAAATGGCACTGGTAAATCAACCTTACTTAAAACTCTGACATACGACATACCAGTAAAAGCAGGGCAGTTACATTGCAATCAAGCACTCTATTATTTAGACCAATATTTCACATTAATAAACAACCAACTAACCCTGCTTGAAAACATCATGGCTCACTGTAAAAACCTAGATGAGAGCACAGTACGTACTTTACTTGCCAGTATGGGCTTTAGAAAAGACGCGGTTTTTAAACACGCCGCATTTTTAAGTGGCGGCGAAAAAATGAAGCTCGCCATGTGTATCGTCAGTAATATTGAAAGCACTGCATTTTTGTTATTAGATGAACCGGATAATCATCTCGACCTTGAATCTAAACGGCTCTTGGCTCAGTCATTACAAGGTTTTAAAGGTGGTTTTATACTCGTAAGCCATGATAAATACTTTGTAGAAAGCATCGGCTGCTGTAGGCAAATTGTGTTACAAGCTCGATGTGTAAAATTCCCATCGTTATTCATCGAATAACGACTCAGCCCCAATTAACGGGATTCGCCACATATTTAAGGCTAAAACCTAAGTATTACCCGCTTTTAAATGGCACGGTCAATGTAACAACAGTTAACGCTCTAAAATAAATCCAGTTTATAGAATAAGGAAAAATAAAATGAAAGATGAAAAGTACATATCATTAGTGTGTGATTGTCTATTGGCTTTTCAGATGCTTGAAGAGGGTTTAAAAATATTGATAATAGGATCGTATGAAATCATAGCTAAATCAACTCCCGAAGAAATTGATTTTAAGTTTGATTATGGCTCTATTGATGACTTAGCCCTTAAAATGCTGATAAAAAAGTATATTGCAGTAACAAGTAATAATGAGCTAATTCAGGCTTTAAAAAGTAAAGATCTTACAAAGTGGAGAAACTTTTTTGCTCACAATGCCTTTCACCATGAGTTAATGAAACGTAATTCTAAGAGTCAATATACAGAACACTCTTACGAGGATTTAATGTTAGTCCGAAAAAAAATACATAGATTAAACAATGATTTGACCAAAGAAGTTATAAAGCTTAGGAAAGTGAAAGATTCTATATAAAAGTTAACAGAGACTTCTTTAAGCTCCTAGACATGCTCGATCTAAAAATATTAGGGAATAATATATGAAGAAAAAATGCAATTCGCAAAGTGCATTCGCATTAATAAAATTCTTTACTCATAAGGAGCACTACTTAAGTTTTTTAGCAGGAACAAGTTTGTTCCGGACGCCTCATTATTATCGAACTTGTGAAGATATTGGAAGAGGTGATCGTAATGAATCTTGTGTACTGTTTTGGGAGCAAGGATTAAGCGGAATAAAACCTAAGTTCTTTAACCCAGACGGTACTGAAAATATCAATAAAGCCTTCAAAAGCCTTCTAGTTTATCCTATTCATGAGCAACATGATGCTTGGATGCAATCTTGGTCTATTATAGGTCCGAACAATGATTTCGATGGATCTTTGGAGAAGATGCAGCAAGAATTTGGCTCTTTTTTTGTTATCTTACCTGCTAAAAGGATTGAGGATTATGCACATTTAGTGGAAAAGTCTAGCGGGTTAAAAGTCAGATTTGGTTCTGTTCAATACTCAGAAGATCCAACAAAGCGGTCACTGACAGTAAAAGATTCTAAGTATAGTTATCAAAAAGAGTTCAGGTTCTTTGCTGGAGAGTGCTCTAAAGGAATGTTAGAAGACAAGTTTTTCAAATTACCTAAACTTGGAAAGTTGTTACTTGATGTTCAGAGCTTAGAACTCACTTCACCTAATGGTGTGATTACATATTGTTCTGTAGGGTACAAAGGTATAGTAACAGTGAAACCTTGATGAAATAGTGAAAAAACCGCACAAAGTGTGCGGTTAAGTTTAAGCAGTATTTTTGTCACCGTATTTTAAAACAATATCCTTGAGGGCTAGTTGATCGCCCATTTTAATTAAGTCATTACCAATAGTTTTGAGGGTTTCACTGGCTTGGACTAAATCATGTAAGTGGGCGATTTGCTGTTTAAGAGATTCAGTTTCAGATTCGTTGTAACGTACAGAACGCTGCAAAAAATCAATTTTATTGATAGTACTAGGTTCGTAACGTTTACCACGAGGTGTCCACAAATATCCATCTCGACATATGAAAAAACCATCCCAAGATCTATGAAACGTAAAACTCCCGTTAATACGTGATTCAAGCATTGCAATCGCGCGTGGGCAAGGGTTGTTTGTTGAAATCCAGCGTTCAAGTGTGCGTTCAGACTTAATTAACAAGAAATCCATAGCTGCACGGCGATCAAGTTTGCCGAAATTCATAAATCCAGCTCTAAATAGCAGTTGTTTAAAATCAGTCATTTCCATTTAAATCCATTGACGTTGTTATGTTGTTGCGTCTACGCGGAGGAATGTTTGATGATTTTTTTAGATTGATAATTATATTTTCAATTAGTTTTATAGATTGATAGCCAAAATTAGAAAACATATAAAAACAGGGCGTAGGATACCGTTTTAAAACGAACGGGGAAACACCGACAATATGACAGAAAATACAGTATTTAACATAATATAAATTATGGGTTGTTAGTGATGGTAAGTAATAAAGTAAATTGATAACCCCAGCACACACAGTCAGAGGCTCGAAACTCGCCTTTCTGTCTGTGTGTTTGCTGTGGGTGTTAGAATTGTCTTAGATAAATATTTTTATCTAAGTATTTGAGTATCGGCAAATCTTCTCTAAGGTAAACGGAGTAACCTATCTTCTCTAGATAATTAGAACTTAAAGTTATTATCTCAGGCTCTTTTACTTGTTCAGATTGTTCGGTTTGGTTTTCACCTTCCCCCATAACTGATGTTTTTTGGCGCTCAACATCCTTGCCAGTTACACAATTTATATAATGTTCAACCGTAATAATGCCATGACTTTTTTTGAGTGTATATCCACCGTATTCATAGTCATCACATATTTCATTTAAGGGATGCTCAAACTTCTGCGGCTTATAAGTTAAATCTAATTTTGGTTTAGCAATGGTTTGTTCTGCTTGCTGTTTAACATCAGTGTTTGTCGATTCAGGTGTGCTGTCAGTGAAAGGTTCGTCAGAACCAACAATCCCCAAGTTAACAAACAAGGTATAAACAACATAGATTAATAGAGGGATAGCAAGTAAAAACAAAAAAGCTTTTGGTGGTAATTTAAATTTAGCGGTATGTTCATCAGCAGACCAATAAACACCATAGAAACTTGAATCCCTGCGCATCATTTTAGATGAACATTTATCTAAGTCCCCCTTATAGTCAGTATTAAACTGCTTATCACGTTGAAAGCGTGTAATAGCTGAACCACCCATCGGTCTAAAATAGTGAATATGGGAGTTGGTACACTTCTGGATAACGTTATCTAAAAAGGTGTAGTGTTGTGTCACAAGGTGAATATCGACACCTGAATGCCTATGTTTTTGGAACTGGGTATAGTGCTTAGGTCGTTTGGCGCTATTGGCCATAGGTGGAAAATAGTCTTGGCATTCATCAAACACGCTAATTGAACCATTAGGTAGCTCATACCACTGTGTAGGGTCATCCGTTTTAGTCCAGTGGTAATTAAGCAACTTGATGGATTCAATTGTTGGTTCTTCTGATTCATCCATGTAAGTATCCAAAGCTACTAAATTTTGCTTTGGGTAGCAGTTTCTACACCACGTTACGAATAAATTTATAACTGCCCGTTCATCATAAAGCTTAAATTGTGGTGCCAACCAAGGCACATCAACTAGCTCAACCAATTTATCTTGCTCATGGGCATGTTTAATAATTTTAGAGTACCGGTGCCCTTTTTTTGTCTGCTGAACAGTAGGATAGAACACACCATAAAACCACCCTGAAAAGCTATTACAAAAATCCAAATCAAGCAAAAAGCACTTGATATTGTTATAAAACTTTTCCTTTTGTGTAACGGAGGAATCTTCACAAATTTCTTTCAATGTATTTAATGTTTTGCCCGCACCAGGCACACCTGTTCGTAAATAAATCATGCGTTAGGTGCTCCCATTTTCATCTTAGTAACAGAGCCAGCGGACGTTAATCCGCGAATAGTTAAAGCAGCTGCGTAAGCACCCATCATAAAACCGAGGGCTTCGTCTAATTTTGCGTAGTTGAATACAGCAAGCACCTCGACTGGTAATGTCGAAGAGTTAGCAACTATTAAATTAAATAGATAGTCGATACCAAATGAACCAAGTTCATAGGTGACGTAACCAAAACCAAGACCAACAAGAACTTTAGAAACTAAGCTAGGGAGTAACGTAGCAAGCGCTGCAAAAAATGCTTGAATTAAAAATGGCATTAGACTGACCTCACAATAATAGCGGCACTATGGATTAATGAACTAAGCACAATCAAACCAGATAGAGCCTGTAAAAAATAAATGATGTAATGGAAGCTAAAACAAGCGGTGTAACCAGTGGTTAAGGTGATACATTTTTCTTGTGGTAACTCTGCATCAGGTAGCCAGTTTTGATATTTTTGGGCGTACTGCTCTAGGTTCTTGGTTTCATGAGGTAGTTCAACACCATCACCAGAGCCAATACCCGCACATTCTTCAATTGTTCCTTCACAATCTTGACCGCCAATATTACCGTTAACTGTACCATTACCACCGCCGCCACCACCGCCAGATATTTCTAATCCATTTATGGCATCTATTACCCCCTGCAATTTCCCATGAGTAATAGCTGTGTTACGTTCATCATCTTCACGATGGAAATAGATTTGTGTTTCAATATCACCTAGGGCTGCAATAATAGCATTTGTGTTTTTTGTATCTGCTTCAGTTTGCTTGTTATGTAATAAGTTATCATTGTCCATATGTCTATTGGTGCTATTCTCAATTTCTATCTCTACATTGTTTAAATGGCAGATAGAATCACCAGCTTGACAACTTGCTTTGTTCTTTTGTGCGTTTGGGGTTTCATCAACTTTGTTTTCATCGTTATTATGAGGCGTATCTTCAGGTACATCTGGAGCTGAAGGACAATTAAGAACATTTATATTAGAGTCACCCGTTTTTGTTACAGTACAAGAACCCTCATCACCTTCATCAGCTAATTTTTTAGTATCATAGGGCTTATCACCACATGCAACACCTTGGCTAAGACCTATTGCATGTTTGTTTGATTTGCCAATGTTTTCCGAATTTACTGTATATGCACATCCCCCATTACAATACAATCCAGCACCGTTAAAGGATTGGCCTAGATTAGGGCTTGTATATAATTCCTTGCTAGAACCTTGGGCTGGGCAGTCTTTAGGTATACAGCCACTAGAACCTAATTGAGCAGAAGTACCTCTAGAGTGGTAACCAGCGGGGCAATCTTCAGGTTCTTTTGGTTTAGCACACCAGAAAGGCGAATCGTCACCAGTAACTGGAACCCCTCTATCAGGGTCAGGGCTTACTTCAATTGTATGTTCAGCGGAATTAGAAGGAGGGCAGCTATAAGTATATTCACCAGCTATATTTGCAAAAAATACGGAGTAGGTTCTGCGAGTAGGAAGTCTTGTTCCATCTGAATATTTACGAACACCAGACTGAAAAATTTTAAGGGTTCCATTTTCAGATTGGCACGTTCCGCCATCAGCCATATCATACTCTTCAGTCGAATAACCTTCGACAGTAGCGGCTAAAGACATACAGGATTGCATCTTTACATCTCTACCTTCTGAATCAGGACCACCGCAAACTTTATGAGTTAAGTCACCACCACCATGAAATGATGCAGCTTCACATGGTTCCATTTGATGTTTGGGCTTTAGTAAATCACTTAAGTCGGGGCCGTATAAATCCGATAAAGCAAATGCGTTTATTTTTGAAACAAAAAAGGCGCTCATTAGCGCCAATATAAATATTAGTATTCGCATCATTGCGCCTTAGTTTTAATCATCGAAAAGGATATAAAGTGCTAAAAGTCCTGAGACGATTAGCACTGTGTCTAATGTGATGAACATTAGCTAAATGACATGCCTTTAATCCACTTCCAGCCAATAGCAACAAAGGCACAAAGCAGCATAACGCCACCAATTAAATTGGCGTTATCGGTAAAGAAAGTTTGAAAGCTGGTTGTTGCAGCAGTTACTTCGGCAGCCGCTTCAGCATGAGCAGCACCAGCAGCAAATGCAGAGGTTACGACTAATCCAGCTTTAGCGAGTTTACTTTTTAAAATGTTTTTCATGGTTAAGTTCCTTATCTATTCCAAACCATTTTGTTTAATTTCTTCCAACCGTAAGCGGTGAGAAGAACGACGATGATTGACGGAGCAACTTCACTTTTGAAGGTGCTCCAATCGAGTGGAACTGGAAATGGATTTTCAACTACTTCCAATTCTACAGGACACTGTTTTTCGACAGGTTCTACAGGACAAATAGCGATGTATTTGTAGTCAGGCATTAACTAGCCTTTTTATCCAAAGTGCTAGAAACAGGTATTAGCTTTAGACCAAAACGATCTAATTCTAATTGGCCGTACTGATTAACCTTGTAACTTTCCGGTGCTAACATATATTCGCCAACCTGATAGGCGTTATTATGGTCATCATGAGTAATTTTAAATTCCACAGGGAAAACACCGCCCATATGTGCATAAGCTTTCTGTTCATAAACAGTGCGGGCTGGTTTATCGCCTTTAGGTGGAAAAGTTCTAGGCGTTGGAATATGTGCGCCATTTGTGTCGATAATTTGGATTTTCATTTGTTTAATTCCTCGTTGTAATCATCAATCGCGGTTCTCTGACCGTCAGTAAATTGATTTGTGGTTAAGTCTCGGATAAGTCTTTTTAATAATTCAGCACCAGCTATTAAAAAAAATACTGTTATGAATAAAAAAAGGGCTATGTCATATTCTTTATATGTAAGGCACACAAAGCCCATAAAGTTGTAAAATGCGTAAAGGAAAATCATGAAACCAACCTTAGAAAACCTTGGTTCTCTTTAAGTAAAACTTGATTTGATAAACGGTCAGGTTCTTGCCATCCAGTCGGATGCTGTTTTGAAAAATCAACGTTAACCATACGAATGAGCGGAACAACATTTGAAGCTGTTGCTTGTAGATTTTGTAAGTAGGCTTTTGGTACTACTTGAGTTAAATCATTTATGGTTCTATGAAATGTTGGTTTTGGGGTTGTTGCTTTTAGTTCGTCCCAACCCTCATGCTTTAAAAGTCTAAATGTCCTGAATAGACGATCAGCTTTTGAATAACTAAAGCCTGTCTTAGTTTCAGTTTTAAAATGGTTTCTTAGCTGATTATGAATTTCTTCATCTGAGTATGTACGCATAGTTGCACCCTCGAACGTTTTAAATATGTCAGACCAAGATTGCTCCCATAACTTTTGTATTAAACACCCATCAAAATTGCTGCTGTATTCTTCGAATAGCCAAAGGTTAGTAGGTATGCCTAAACGGTTTAACATGCGAGGCATTACACTAGCTTCGAAACGAAGTGCGTTTTTTGCAAACTGTTGTACTTCTGGTGCTGTCATTGAATCAAGCTGACGTTTGAAAATTTGGTCTTTAGTTTTGTCGAATTTTGCTTGTGCTTTATTGGTTTGGTCTTGTAGCTCAAACTGTTTTAAGTACGCTTTTAAGCGTTTATGTCGTGACCCCTTACCAAAGTAAGCAGTCGTATCAAATGCAGATTTAGCGCCCCTCGTTTGACCATTAGATATGTTGCGTAATGCATGAATTACGTTCCGACTATCTGATTCGGTCGCTAAGTGAGCGCTAAATGTGCAATCAATTTGTGCTAATTCTGCGTTATGATACTCAAGAATTTCACCCATTTGAGGAAGTGCATATTCGAAAGTAGTAATTAGTGCGTCAATACAAAGCATCACATCACATGTACCAAATACGTTATGACCTTGAAGTAATTTTGCAGGACTAGCTTTTAGTTCTATATGTGGATAGTAATTGCTGCCCCCTGCTCTCACTTTGAAAGCAAGGTTAGCCCAAGAGCTTGGAAGTGATTCGTAAGGATGGCGCAAAGCAGAAACCTCTGCCAAACAGATGTTTTCACTGTCTAATCGATAATCATTAGGTGTAAAAGTCACGTCCCCTGCTTCCATCTTACAACCTCTTTTCTGACACTCTCGCAAATCAATTAAACCACTTGCTCCATCTGGAGAAGCAGCTACAACTGATTCATGAAAAGGTATCTTAATCCTTAAGAGGTCAATCATTACATGTAAACACGAAATAAATAATTGTGTGGATTATAGTCATGATATTTATTACATGTAAACATATTTCATTAATATTTTATAAATGTTGTATAGTTGCATGATTATTTAGACGTGAGTTTTGAAAATGAAAAAGCGCAAAGACACCACCATTGCTATAAATGGAGAGAGAAAAGAAGCATTACAGGAAGCCGCTGTCGAAATTACTATCGCAACAAGGGAAACAATAAAACCTTCTACAATAGTTCAATACTTGATCGATAATTATCTAGATGAAGCAACAAAAGATCTAAAAGGCAAAAGGAAAGAATCAGCGTAAAAAGTTTCAAAATGAGACTAGAGTCCACTATTAAAGTATGTGGACTCTCCCACCTACTGTACCTATTCTGGTACATTAATTTTTACTGAAACATGGGTTAGGTTTATCAGGGGCGCATGGCTGCGCGGGGTTTTTCTTCCAAAAATAGATGGTTTGCGCTTCGCTTGGTTACGGCCAATAACCTACAGCTTTTAAAATTACTTATGAGTGTGGCCTACGTTCTTACGAACAAGTTCCCAGTGGTACGTAATATCGGAGTCGATTATTACGTAACGAGTTAAATATTACGTAATAAATTACGTACCTTTTGAATTGGTACGTAAAAAATAACATACCCATAATTGGCATTATGTTACGGGTTGCTTGCTCTGGGGAGCTTGCAATCGTTGTGCGCTTCGCTATTTTGCACAACGAATACCACAAGCGCCCCGCCATTAAACCATTTTGGCGCGGCACTTTCTCAACATAACACGTTTCAAATTATGGGTTGTTAGTGATGGTAAGTAATAAAGTAAATTGATAACCCCAGCACACACAGTCAGAGGCTCGAAACTCGCCTTTCTGTCTGTGTGTTTGCTGTGGGTGTTAGAATTGTCTTAGATAAATATTTTTATCTAAGTATTTGAGTATCGGCAAATCTTCTCTAAGGTAAACGGAGTAACCTATCTTCTCTAGATAATTAGAACTTAAAGTTATTATCTCAGGCTCTTTTACTTGTTCAGATTGTTCGGTTTGGTTTTCACCTTCCCCCATAACTGATGTTTTTTGGCGCTCAACATCCTTGCCAGTTACACAATTTATATAATGTTCAACCGTAATAATGCCATGACTTTTTTTGAGTGTATATCCACCGTATTCATAGTCATCACATATTTCATTTAAGGGATGCTCAAACTTCTGCGGCTTATAAGTTAAATCTAATTTTGGTTTAGCAATGGTTTGTTCTGCTTGCTGTTTAACATCAGTGTTTGTCGATTCAGGTGTGCTGTCAGTGAAAGGTTCGTCAGAACCAACAATCCCCAAGTTAACAAACAAGGTATAAACAACATAGATTAATAGAGGGATAGCAAGTAAAAACAAAAAAGCTTTTGGTGGTAATTTAAATTTAGCGGTATGTTCATCAGCAGACCAATAAACACCATAGAAACTTGAATCCCTGCGCATCATTTTAGATGAACATTTATCTAAGTCCCCCTTATAGTCAGTATTAAACTGCTTATCACGTTGAAAGCGTGTAATAGCTGAACCACCCATCGGTCTAAAATAGTGAATATGGGAGTTGGTACACTTCTGGATAACGTTATCTAAAAAGGTGTAGTGTTGTGTCACAAGGTGAATATCGACACCTGAATGCCTATGTTTTTGGAACTGGGTATAGTGCTTAGGTCGTTTGGCGCTATTGGCCATAGGTGGAAAATAGTCTTGGCATTCATCAAACACGCTAATTGAACCATTAGGTAGCTCATACCACTGTGTAGGGTCATCCGTTTTAGTCCAGTGGTAATTAAGCAACTTGATGGATTCAATTGTTGGTTCTTCTGATTCATCCATGTAAGTATCCAAAGCTACTAAATTTTGCTTTGGGTAGCAGTTTCTACACCACGTTACGAATAAATTTATAACTGCCCGTTCATCATAAAGCTTAAATTGTGGTGCCAACCAAGGCACATCAACTAGCTCAACCAATTTATCTTGCTCATGGGCATGTTTAATAATTTTAGAGTACCGGTGCCCTTTTTTTGTCTGCTGAACAGTAGGATAGAACACACCATAAAACCACCCTGAAAAGCTATTACAAAAATCCAAATCAAGCAAAAAGCACTTGATATTGTTATAAAACTTTTCCTTTTGTGTAACGGAGGAATCTTCACAAATTTCTTTCAATGTATTTAATGTTTTGCCCGCACCAGGCACACCTGTTCGTAAATAAATCATGCGTTAGGTGCTCCCATTTTCATCTTAGTAACAGAGCCAGCGGACGTTAATCCGCGAATAGTTAAAGCAGCTGCGTAAGCACCCATCATAAAACCGAGGGCTTCGTCTAATTTTGCGTAGTTGAATACAGCAAGCACCTCGACTGGTAATGTCGAAGAGTTAGCAACTATTAAATTAAATAGATAGTCGATACCAAATGAACCAAGTTCATAGGTGACGTAACCAAAACCAAGACCAACAAGAACTTTAGAAACTAAGCTAGGGAGTAACGTAGCAAGCGCTGCAAAAAATGCTTGAATTAAAAATGGCATTAGACTGACCTCACAATAATAGCGGCACTATGGATTAATGAACTAAGCACAATCAAACCAGATAGAGCCTGTAAAAAATAAATGATGTAATGGAAGCTAAAACAAGCGGTGTAACCAGTGGTTAAGGTGATACATTTTTCTTGTGGTAACTCTGCATCAGGTAGCCAGTTTTGATATTTTTGGGCGTACTGCTCTAGGTTCTTGGTTTCATGAGGTAGTTCAACACCATCACCAGAGCCAATACCCGCACATTCTTCAATTGTTCCTTCACAATCTTGACCGCCAATATTACCGTTAACTGTACCATTACCACCGCCGCCACCACCGCCAGATATTTCTAATCCATTTATGGCATCTATTACCCCCTGCAATTTCCCATGAGTAATAGCTGTGTTACGTTCATCATCTTCACGATGGAAATAGATTTGTGTTTCAATATCACCTAGGGCTGCAATAATAGCATTTGTGTTTTTTGTATCTGCTTCAGTTTGCTTGTTATGTAATAAGTTATCATTGTCCATATGTCTATTGGTGCTATTCTCAATTTCTATCTCTACATTGTTTAAATGGCAGATAGAATCACCAGCTTGACAACTTGCTTTGTTCTTTTGTGCGTTTGGGGTTTCATCAACTTTGTTTTCATCGTTATTATGAGGCGTATCTTCAGGTACATCTGGAGCTGAAGGACAATTAAGAACATTTATATTAGAGTCACCCGTTTTTGTTACAGTACAAGAACCCTCATCACCTTCATCAGCTAATTTTTTAGTATCATAGGGCTTATCACCACATGCAACACCTTGGCTAAGACCTATTGCATGTTTGTTTGATTTGCCAATGTTTTCCGAATTTACTGTATATGCACATCCCCCATTACAATACAATCCAGCACCGTTAAAGGATTGGCCTAGATTAGGGCTTGTATATAATTCCTTGCTAGAACCTTGGGCTGGGCAGTCTTTAGGTATACAGCCACTAGAACCTAATTGAGCAGAAGTACCTCTAGAGTGGTAACCAGCGGGGCAATCTTCAGGTTCTTTTGGTTTAGCACACCAGAAAGGCGAATCGTCACCAGTAACTGGAACCCCTCTATCAGGGTCAGGGCTTACTTCAATTGTATGTTCAGCGGAATTAGAAGGAGGGCAGCTATAAGTATATTCACCAGCTATATTTGCAAAAAATACGGAGTAGGTTCTGCGAGTAGGAAGTCTTGTTCCATCTGAATATTTACGAACACCAGACTGAAAAATTTTAAGGGTTCCATTTTCAGATTGGCACGTTCCGCCATCAGCCATATCATACTCTTCAGTCGAATAACCTTCGACAGTAGCGGCTAAAGACATACAGGATTGCATCTTTACATCTCTACCTTCTGAATCAGGACCACCGCAAACTTTATGAGTTAAGTCACCACCACCATGAAATGATGCAGCTTCACATGGTTCCATTTGATGTTTGGGCTTTAGTAAATCACTTAAGTCGGGGCCGTATAAATCCGATAAAGCAAATGCGTTTATTTTTGAAACAAAAAAGGCGCTCATTAGCGCCAATATAAATATTAGTATTCGCATCATTGCGCCTTAGTTTTAATCATCGAAAAGGATATAAAGTGCTAAAAGTCCTGAGACGATTAGCACTGTGTCTAATGTGATGAACATTAGCTAAATGACATGCCTTTAATCCACTTCCAGCCAATAGCAACAAAGGCACAAAGCAGCATAACGCCACCAATTAAATTGGCGTTATCGGTAAAGAAAGTTTGAAAGCTGGTTGTTGCAGCAGTTACTTCGGCAGCCGCTTCAGCATGAGCAGCACCAGCAGCAAATGCAGAGGTTACGACTAATCCAGCTTTAGCGAGTTTACTTTTTAAAATGTTTTTCATGGTTAAGTTCCTTATCTATTCCAAACCATTTTGTTTAATTTCTTCCAACCGTAAGCGGTGAGAAGAACGACGATGATTGACGGAGCAACTTCACTTTTGAAGGTGCTCCAATCGAGTGGAACTGGAAATGGATTTTCAACTACTTCCAATTCTACAGGACACTGTTTTTCGACAGGTTCTACAGGACAAATAGCGATGTATTTGTAGTCAGGCATTAACTAGCCTTTTTATCCAAAGTGCTAGAAACAGGTATTAGCTTTAGACCAAAACGATCTAATTCTAATTGGCCGTACTGATTAACCTTGTAACTTTCCGGTGCTAACATATATTCGCCAACCTGATAGGCGTTATTATGGTCATCATGAGTAATTTTAAATTCCACAGGGAAAACACCGCCCATATGTGCATAAGCTTTCTGTTCATAAACAGTGCGGGCTGGTTTATCGCCTTTAGGTGGAAAAGTTCTAGGCGTTGGAATATGTGCGCCATTTGTGTCGATAATTTGGATTTTCATTTGTTTAATTCCTCGTTGTAATCATCAATCGCGGTTCTCTGACCGTCAGTAAATTGATTTGTGGTTAAGTCTCGGATAAGTCTTTTTAATAATTCAGCACCAGCTATTAAAAAAAATACTGTTATGAATAAAAAAAGGGCTATGTCATATTCTTTATATGTAAGGCACACAAAGCCCATAAAGTTGTAAAATGCGTAAAGGAAAATCATGAAACCAACCTTAGAAAACCTTGGTTCTCTTTAAGTAAAACTTGATTTGATAAACGGTCAGGTTCTTGCCATCCAGTCGGATGCTGTTTTGAAAAATCAACGTTAACCATACGAATGAGCGGAACAACATTTGAAGCTGTTGCTTGTAGATTTTGTAAGTAGGCTTTTGGTACTACTTGAGTTAAATCATTTATGGTTCTATGAAATGTTGGTTTTGGGGTTGTTGCTTTTAGTTCGTCCCAACCCTCATGCTTTAAAAGTCTAAATGTCCTGAATAGACGATCAGCTTTTGAATAACTAAAGCCTGTCTTAGTTTCAGTTTTAAAATGGTTTCTTAGCTGATTATGAATTTCTTCATCTGAGTATGTACGCATAGTTGCACCCTCGAACGTTTTAAATATGTCAGACCAAGATTGCTCCCATAACTTTTGTATTAAACACCCATCAAAATTGCTGCTGTATTCTTCGAATAGCCAAAGGTTAGTAGGTATGCCTAAACGGTTTAACATGCGAGGCATTACACTAGCTTCGAAACGAAGTGCGTTTTTTGCAAACTGTTGTACTTCTGGTGCTGTCATTGAATCAAGCTGACGTTTGAAAATTTGGTCTTTAGTTTTGTCGAATTTTGCTTGTGCTTTATTGGTTTGGTCTTGTAGCTCAAACTGTTTTAAGTACGCTTTTAAGCGTTTATGTCGTGACCCCTTACCAAAGTAAGCAGTCGTATCAAATGCAGATTTAGCGCCCCTCGTTTGACCATTAGATATGTTGCGTAATGCATGAATTACGTTCCGACTATCTGATTCGGTCGCTAAGTGAGCGCTAAATGTGCAATCAATTTGTGCTAATTCTGCGTTATGATACTCAAGAATTTCACCCATTTGAGGAAGTGCATATTCGAAAGTAGTAATTAGTGCGTCAATACAAAGCATCACATCACATGTACCAAATACGTTATGACCTTGAAGTAATTTTGCAGGACTAGCTTTTAGTTCTATATGTGGATAGTAATTGCTGCCCCCTGCTCTCACTTTGAAAGCAAGGTTAGCCCAAGAGCTTGGAAGTGATTCGTAAGGATGGCGCAAAGCAGAAACCTCTGCCAAACAGATGTTTTCACTGTCTAATCGATAATCATTAGGTGTAAAAGTCACGTCCCCTGCTTCCATCTTACAACCTCTTTT
Organism: Pseudoalteromonas sp. CF6-2; assembly: GCF_021729425.1. Classification (NCBI taxonomy): domain Bacteria; kingdom Pseudomonadati; phylum Pseudomonadota; class Gammaproteobacteria; order Alteromonadales; family Pseudoalteromonadaceae; genus Pseudoalteromonas; species Pseudoalteromonas sp. CF6-2. Next base: position 1,806,026 of record NZ_CP091442.1, on the reverse strand, counting down.
CTGACACTCTCGCAAATCAATTAAACCACTTGCTCCATCTGGAGAAGCAGCTACAACTGATTCATGAAAAGGTATCTTAATCCTTAAGAGGTCAATCATTACATGTAAACACGAAATAAATAATTGTGTGGATTATAGTCATGATATTTATTACATGTAAACATATTTCATTAATATTTTATAAATGTTGTATAGTTGCATGATTATTTAGACGTGAGTTTTGAAAATGAAAAAGCGCAAAGACACCACCATTGCTATAAATGGAGAGAGAAAAGAAGCATTACAGGAAGCCGCTGTCGAAATTACTATCGCAACAAGGGAAACAATAAAACCTTCTACAATAGTTCAATACTTGATCGATAATTATCTAGATGAAGCAACAAAAGATCTAAAAGGCAAAAGGAAAGAATCAGCGTAAAAAGTTTCAAAATGAGACTAGAGTCCACTATTAAAGTATGTGGACTCTCCCACCTACTGTACCTATTCTGGTACATTAATTTTTACTGAAACATGGGTTAGGTTTATCAGGGGCGCATGGCTGCGCGGGGTTTTTCTTCCAAAAATAGATGGTTTGCGCTTCGCTTGGTTACGGCCAATAACCTACAGCTTTTAAAATTACTTATGAGTGTGGCCTACGTTCTTACGAACAAGTTCCCAGTGGTACGTAATATCGGAGTCGATTATTACGTAACGAGTTAAATATTACGTAATAAATTACGTACCTTTTGAATTGGTACGTAAAAAATAACATACCCATAATTGGCATTATGTTACGGGTTGCTTGCTCTGGGGAGCTTGCAATCGTTGTGCGCTTCGCTATTTTGCACAACGAATACCACAAGCGCCCCGCCATTAAACCATTTTGGCGCGGCACTTTCTCAACATAACACGTTTCAAATTATAGGAAGTTAAATATTTAAACATAGCTCAACCCATTCTCTGAGGACGCTAAGTCCAATACTAGACGGTATCGGACATTTTGCTGTTGTTTTATCGTATTATTCATTTTATTAGTGTCTGTTTCTTGAGCTTACTTATCTCATGACTTATATTAAAACTATCAACTTGAGATGTAACGATAAGATGTAACAATATGGAATTTGTGAAGCCGTTGGAACCTATTTTGATAATTGATGATATGCAAGACATCAGAGATTATCTAAACCAAATTTTGACTGGTCTTGGCTTTGAAGATATTTTAGAAAGTCGAGATTTTGAATCAGCTAAAACTGTTATCGAAGAAAAGTCACCGAACGTTATCTTTCTTGATATTGAGCTACCTAATACTGATGGTACGGAAATTCTTGAATACTTAAACGACCACCACCCACATACACATGTTGTTATGTGCTCTGGCCATAACAGTCTTGAGAATGTTCAAAACACCTGGGAACTCGGTGCTAAAGGTTTTATCGCCAAACCATTCAACGCAAAAAAAGTCGACTCTGTTATGAAACGTCTAGAATTGATGGAAACCATAACAAATTAAGTAGTTTATGAATTCGACAATCCAACTCGTTATAGATGACCTATCAACGGTTATTTTCGGTAAGCAACAACAAATAAAACTCGCCCTAACGTGTTTATTTAGTGAAGGCCACCTGTTAATTGAAGATTTACCAGGTATGGGAAAAACCACGTTATCTCATGCACTTGCGGCTGTTCTTGGCTTATCGTATCAGCGAATTCAATTCACCAGCGATTTATTACCCTCTGACATACTTGGTACAAACATCTTTGATGCCAAAGAGCATAGCTTTTCATTTCATCAAGGCCCTGTATTTAGCCAAGTTGTTTTAGGCGATGAAATTAATCGTGCTGGTCCTAAAACGCAAAGTGCACTGTTAGAAGCAATGGAAGAAAAACAAGTGACGGTAGATTCTGTTAAGCACGCCCTACCATCACCATTTTTTGTGATTGCTACTCAAAATCCAGTGCATCAATCAGGCACTTATCCTTTACCTGAGTCGCAATTAGATCGCTTTTTTATGCGTATTAGTTTAGGTTTTCCTGACAAACACGCTGAAAAAAATCTCATTTTAGGGTTAAACAACCGTAACTACGATGACTTGCCCGTTCGTATTAATCCTGGTCAACTTGCTGTTATCCAAAAAGAAATTAATACGGTAACGATAAGTAATGCGGTTGTTGACTATATACTTGAGCTAGTTGCGTTTACTCGCCAAGATAACCACTTTGTAAACCCATTATCACCAAGAGCCAGTATTGCGCTTGCCCGTGCTGCAAAGTCATGGGCGTATATTGAAGGCCGTGATTTTGTGCTGCCTGAAGATGTGCAAGCGGTTTTCCCTAGCGTGACCGATCACAGGCTTGGTTTAAACGCTGGTGATAGCGGGTTTGCACTTAAACATGTGCCAGTAAGCTTATAAAACATGTTTAAGTGCCCTGCTTTTATTGAGCAATTTCGTCAGTCAATTTTTAATAAGTTATTAAAAAGCAAACATAGAACCAACGAAATTGAACTTAAGCATAAAACAATTTATGTATTACCCTCTAAACTTGGCGGGCAGTTTTTACTGATTGCGCTGCTTAATTTTGTGATGGGTATTAACTATCAAAACAACCTAATTTTAGCCATGGCGTATTTAATGGTGGTTGTTTTGGTGTTTACGATACTGACCGGCTATAAAAACGTTAGAGGTTTGTCAGTTAACTACCTATTTGTTAATGAAAGTTATGCGCCAAAAGCCCCTTTCGCGCGTTTTCAAGTTCAAGCTAAATCACACTGTGAACTAGTAAAACTCGTTAATAAAAACGTTGAATCTGAAACTGTGTCACTGCAAAGCAAAGAGACAAAAACAGTTGAAATAGCACTTAAATGTAGCGATCGTGGTGCTTATGACTTTGATAGAATTAAAATTATTAGTCATTTTCCATTTGGTTTAGTATCTGTTTGGAGTTATATAGAGCCAATAAGTACCGTTTTTGTTTACCCACAACCAATTACATCAGAAAAGCTTGATACTCAACTCCATGAAAATGACGAACATGATGGCGATAACGCACAAGTTAAAGCCGGTAATGATGACTTTTATCAGCTTACACCGTTTGTGCAAGGTACAGCACTGAATAAAGTATCGTGGAAACACTACGCTAAAACTCAGCAGCTATTAACGAAAGAGTTTACCAGTGATGCATCACAGGAATTAGCGCTTAATTTCAATATGTTAACTGGCAATAACGAACATCGTTTAAGCCAATTATGCTTTTTGGTAAACCAATTAACCGATCAACACATGGCGTTTTCGTTAACCTTGCCTAATAAACACATTGCAAAAGGCTTAGGGGTTCACCATCAAAGAGCCTGCTTACAAGCTTTGGCGGAGTTTTAATTATGAATACCCCGCTTATAAATACTGTTTTATCACTGCTTTTTATTGTTATCAGTGGTTTTTTGTTTACCGAAGTCCCTACTCTATTTTTAGCCATATTGGCTGGCTTAAGCTTTTTAAACCTGTTTTTAAGTAAGTTTTATAAAAAACTAAATGGATTGGGCGCGAATATTTTGGCTGCAGTTAGCTTAATAGCCTTATTTGTTCTTGTTGGTGTGAGCGATACGGTAAAGTTGTTTGTATCCATGATGCTACTTGCTAGCAGCTTTAAATTGCTACAAGCAAAAACAATTAAACAGTATCAAACCGTTTGTTTACTAGTGTTTTTTAACCTTTCAACTGTGTATTTATTTCATCAAGGGCTGTTCGAAACCTTGATTGTGAGTGTACTCTATATTGTTAACTTCGCAGTACTTGGCTACTTAACCAGTCCGCAAAGCTTTAAGGCCGCTAACAAGCAGAGTTTTAAAACAATATTACTAGCCTTACCCATAGCAGCATTTTTGATTTTGTTTTTACCTAAAATACCAGCATTTTGGCAGCTACCTGGGCCAAAGCTTGCGAAAACTGGCTTATCAGAACAAGTGAACCCCTTTTCGATTGCTAAATTAGCTGAGTCTGATGATTTGGTTTTTCGGGTAGAACAACAGCCAGGGCAAACCTTACACGCCCCCTATTATTGGCGAAGCCTCATTCATGATGAGTTTAATGGCAGTGAATGGTTAATATCGGACATTTTAAAATCTAAACAATTTAACCCTATTCGCCACGCCATTAGCCGTAGCAATAGCATTGATTATCATGTTATTGCAGAGCCCTCATCTTCAAATTGGTTATTTGCCCTTGGCTTTGCACTAAGTGCTAATTCAGATGTGCACTCTACTTACAATGGTTTGTTAAAACGCAAAGGTAACTTAAACAAAAACATTAAATACGCGGTAACGAGTAGCCAAGCTTCGCTGAGGCTGAATGCCTTTGAAAAACGTTTATACACCCGCTTACCTAAAATGACTAACCCACAAACGACGGCGCTGGCAAATCAGCTGGCTGCTGAGCATGATAATGCACAAAGTTACTTTAACGCATTACTTAATTACTTTAATCAGCAGCAGTTTGCTTACACATTAACACCAACGCCAATGTATGGTGATAATACGTTAGACCAGTTTGTATTTGATACCAAACGTGGTTTTTGTGGTCATTATGCTAGCACGGCCGCATTTATGTTTCGTGTTGCCGGTTACCCTGCCCGAGTTGTGTCGGGTTATTTAGGGGGCGAACAAACTAAAGCCGCTACGCTCAACATTTATCAATATGATGCGCATGCGTGGGTTGAAGTGTTCTTCGATGAAAAGTGGCACATATTTGATGCTACCGCTGTTGTTGCCCCGGAGCGTTTAAATAGTTCGTTATCACAGCTTGGTGATTTAAATGAAAGTTTTAACAACAATCTTAATTTTGGTTTAAAGCGCTGGAGCCATTTTAAAGCAATAAACTGGCTGCGTATTCAGCTTGAAGAGCTCGACTATAAATGGACTAACTGGGTGCTTACGTTTGACCAAGCATCACAGCAAAGTTTATTTGATTCACTGTTTGGTAATAATTCAGCATGGCTAACGCCATTAGTTGTGTTAGGTACTTTATTACTGAGCTTTACAGGCTATTTTTTATATAGCAAGCGCCCAGTACGAAGTAGCGAACCATTGGTTGATGACATTACTTGGCTTTATCAGTGGGCTAAAAAGCAAGGTGTCTCGCCTGTTTCTACCCACACACCACTACAAAATATTGCTTTGATCAAACAGCAAAAGCCCGCAGTGAAGCCTTATTTAAACGAATTTGAGCAAATAATCATCGAAGTACGCTATCAACAACAATCATATACTCAAAATCGCAAAAACCGTGTGCGAGTTCTGTTAAACTCTCTCAAAACAGCCAAATAGAGAACAATATGAATGCAGTAATTGTCGGCGTTATGTTGATGCTGGTTTTAACGCTTTGTCGAATTAATGTCATTGTCGCGATGACAGTGAGTGCTATTGTTGCGGGTTTGACCGCTGGTCTTGGTTTAACTGAAACTGTTAATGCATTCAATGATGGCTTATCGGGCGGTGCTGAAATAGCGCTTAGCTATGCGATGTTAGGTGCGTTTGCGGTTGCTATTTCTAAGTCGGGTTTAACACGTATTTTAGCGTCTAAGTTACTTAAGCAAGTAAACGAGAATAGTCATAAAGGCGAAACTACGCTTAGTTACCTTATTTTAAGTATTATTTTACTCTGTGCGATTTCATCGCAAAATTTAATACCTGTGCACATAGCCTTTATACCAATACTTATTCCGCCATTGCTGATTGTGTTTAACAAGTTGCGCCTTGATAGACGTGCTATAGCATGTATTTTAACCTTCGGATTAGCCACTTCTTATATGGTGTTACCTTATGGTTTTGGTGGTATTTACTTATATTCCATTTTGCACAAAAACCTCACTGAAAATGGCTTAGATATCGTTAATACTCAAGTCCCCATGGCAATGATAATTCCAGCCATCGGGATGTTATTTGGTTTATTGGTTGCGGTATTTATTAGCTATCGAAATCGCCGCAGTTATGAGTCTCATAGCTTAACAGAGCCACAACAAGAGGTGCTCATAGAACAGCCTAAAAAGGTACTGGTAGTTGGCATTACCGCTGTACTTTGCTCTTTAGTGGCGCAAAATATCAGTGGCTCAATGATCTTAGGCGGCCTCGTTGGAGTGGCCATATTTACCTTGCTTGGTGTTGTAAAGCTTGAGCAAAACGGCGATGTATTTAGTAAAGGCATCGCGATGATGGCGATGATTGGCTTTATTATGATCTCAGCACAAGGCTTTGCTTCAGTGATGAAAGCAACGGGTGATGTAACTTCGTTAGTCAGCTCAGCAGCGGCTATGATTGAAGGTAACAAACCCCTTGCAGCCGCATTGATTTTATTGGTTGGACTCTTAATAACCATGGGTATTGGTAGCTCGTTTTCAACAGTGCCAATTATAGCCACCCTATTTGTACCACTTTGCATGGAACTTAATTTTTCGGTAATGGCAACGGCGGCACTGGTTGGTACAGCGGGCGCTTTAGGTGATGCTGGCTCCCCTGCTTCTGACTCAACACTTGGGCCAACATCTGGCCTAAATGCAGATGGTCAACATGACCATATTTGGGATTCAGTGGTACCTACTTTTATCCACTTTAATATTCCGCTACTTATTGCTGGCTGGGTTGCGGCAATGGTTTTGTAAATAGATAAACAGTGTAGCTTCTTTTTATGGGGCTACACTAATCTATTCTCAATAATAAAAAGAAAGAACTCCCTCATATATCTATTCCTTGTACACACTCTCTTAAATTATTTTTACAGTTGCTAAAGTTAACTTTAAAAAAATAAAGTATGATGTGTTCTTTATATCTAATAAATTAAGCACCCGAAGGTACTTAATTTATTTAAACCTTATAGTAAGTATTATTCGAAACCGTTGATCATCTTATCGCAAACTACCGGTGTTGGTCTGTGGTTATCATCAACAGCTACAAACGTGAAGCTACCTGAAATAGCTAAATGCTTGTCATCTTTATGCATTCTTTCTAAAAAGATTTCTACGTCTACTTTAAGACTGGTATTGCCAACGTGAACAACTTTTGAAATTAGCTCGGCGAATGTACCTGCCGGAATAGCCTCTTTAAAATCAACACGGTCAGACGAAATCGTTACAAGTGGCTTACGACAAAAACGGGTTGCTGCAATAAAGGCGACTTCATCCATCCAAGCTAACGCGTCCCCACCAAATAGTGTGTTATGGTGATTTGTACGGCCTGGGAAAACTGTTTTTGTTACTGATGTTGTTGAGTCAATAATACGCTGTGCAATAATAGCATCACGATCGATTTGTTGTGTCATAGTCTCTACTTTTCATTAGCTAATGTGTCTTGCATCATTAGCGCAGGGTCAAGGCGTTCGTTTTTCCAATTAAAACGCCAGTCTAAATGAGGGCCGGTAACTCGGCCTGTTGCGCCGATCTCAGCAATTTTGTCACCACGCGTAATTTCATCCCCTACTTTTACATCTAATTTGCTTAAATGAATGTAGGTAGAGGTAACGCCATGGCCATGGTCAAGAATTAACGTGCCGCCAGAGTAATATAAATCTGCATCAGCAAACACCACGGTGCCGCTTACTGGTGCATACACTGGGCTGCCTGTTTTATTGGCAATGTCTAACCCAAAATGTGGGCGGCGAGGCTCACCGTTAAAGTAACGCTGGCTACCATAAACACCTGAAATACGCCCTGTGGCTGGCTTATAAACAGGATCTAAAAAGTAACGTAAGTCAGAATTTACTTGCCTAGCTTTACGTACTGCAACAGCTTCACGGCTAATACGCTCAGACACTTCTTTAGGTGGCGAAACATATTTTTTTGCAACACCGGTGATTTTATCGATTTTATAATCACGCTTGGTGATTACAATTGCTTTCTCGTGGTTCACACCAGCACTATCAACCCAAGAAAGAGTATGGTTTGTCTTAGCATCACGGCCAAAACCAAAAACAAATTCACCACTTGTTGAAAGCTTAAGTTGCTCGCCATTGAAACTAACACTTTTAGCGCCTTCAATTTGGCCAGTTACTAAACCGCCTTGAGTTAAATGTCCTTTTAATTCAACAGCACTGGCAGTTAAAGAAAACAATCCTGCAAACGCTGCTATTAGTAATCCTTTACGCATAACTTATAGACCCCTTGCCCACTCCTTCATAAGCGGTAATTTTTACTTCAGAGTCAGGGTACTGGCTTTTCACTTGTGAGCTTAGATAATCGGCAATGCATTCAACCGTGGTATCGCAAGGTAAAATGTCACAACGTGATTTATCAATCGCCATTTCAAAATAGCCTTGTTGTGATGTATAGGCAAAACACACATCGTTATCTAGTGCAGTTACATGCTTAAGGTCAGATTTATTGATTTCATCTTCTGCTGTCGCTAAGTAAATATCTTGCCATTTATCTGCCCATTCTTTTTGTAAGCGAGGCATCGCCATACCATCAAGGCTAATTCCAATTTGTGAGCGATGACCATGAATAATACGCTGGCAATTACCATCGTGCTTTTTGAGACCGTGGCTGTAATGATAGTAAAAGCTTTGGCTATGTTCTGGCTTTAAACTAATTTCGATTTTTTCGATATTATTAGGAAGCTTGGGCATTATCGTTTTAATTAAAAACTCAGTCACTGAGTTTTCATCAATAATATCTGCATCTATAGGACAAAAGGCTTGATTTGGTGCACTCATTGCTAAGTGATAATTATCACCGAAGTGACAATCTAGCACGCTGTGCTCTGCATGCTGTGTTAGTGAACCATTTAATTTTGCTGGTACAGCAAGTTTATGGTCAATACATTCATCAATAATGCCTTTAATTTGCTTTTTAACTAAACCAAAATCCAACACCATCGACTCATCATTCAACTGACCATGTAGAGTTAAATCCACAATCCAGCTCTCGCCAACTGCGCCGCGTTTATTACACAAGTAAGAAAAATCAATCACTGTTAGTGAGTTTACAAAAAGGATCATAAATTTCCTTTAGACTGGTTAAAGAATCACAGCAATTATAATGATTTTTACTTCACAATGCGCGGTTTTATCTCCCTTTATCTGTAACAGTTTAATTAAGTGGTCATAAAACAAGCTGAAAATATAAATTATTTAACTGCTCCGAGTTGTTTAGCGTACAAGTGTACGCTAAAGTACAGGGCAATTTCTAAGCGACGAATAAGAGTTATGGAACCTAAAAACAGCTATACAAAAGAAGAACTAATCCTTTGCGGTCAAGGTGAAATGTTTGGTGAAGGCAACTGCCGCCTACCTAGCGACAACATGCTAATGATGGATCGCATCGTTTCAATTACTGAAGATGGCGGCGAGCATGGTAAAGGCCAGATCGTTGCCGAGTTAGATATTAACCCTGATCTTTGGTTCTTTGATTGCCACTTTAAAGGGGACCCTGTTATGCCTGGTTGTCTAGGCCTTGATGCAATGTGGCAATTAGTTGGTTTCTTCCTTGGTTGGTCTGGTGGTCCTGGACTTGGCCGTGCACTCGGTGTAGGTGAAGTTAAATTCACAGGTCAGATCCTGCCAACAGCAAAAAAAGTTACTTATCGTTTAGACATGAAACGTGTTATCAAACGTAAATTATTCATGGGTATGGCTGATGGTACTGTAGAAGTAGATGGCCGCGTAATCTATGAAGCGAAAGATCTTAAGGTAGGTCTTTTCCAAGATACAACTGCATTCTAATTTTTACTTGTTTGCAGATACAAAAAAGCCCCTGCATGGGGCTTTTTTGCGTAAATTAACAGGTGCCTATATTAAGTTTTAAACATATTGCGGTTTTCAATTGCTTCGCGCCAGCCGCCTAACCATTCGGATTTAGGGTCGATTTGTTGATAAGGGCATTGATCTTTGGAACGGCCTGCCAAGCCTGCTTTATAACCTTGAGAATGAGCTCTTTCTAAACGATCTCTTTTCTGTCTCTTCATAGGTAACATCCTCACCTTTTATATTTATAGATATGTAGCGAAATTGACATCTACATTTAATGAATAGTTAATAAAACTGTTAAATTCAAATAGCAAAAAGCAATTAAATAAATTGACAATAACTAACATGCTGATGCTCAACTGAATTAACATTTTAAATGACTAAGTGGTCGTACCTCTCATCTAAAACCACCTATAAATACACTTAAATTAGGCTAAAAATTTTTATCTTTTTTAGCTTCATAATTGTGACCTAAGCCGTTTCGGCAAAGTTCCCATTTAAATTGTAATCATGACAAATTTATGATGATTACAATTTATGCAATTAATTACTTGCACATTAAAGACCAATCGGTCTAATATAGTATTCATGCAAACAAATAACTCTGTGCCAAGCCGTCGCGGCAGGCCACCTAAAATAGCGCGTTCAAATGCAGATACTCGCGCCTTATTAATTAATACGGGTTTAGCTGTATTAACCGAAAAAGGCTTTAGCGCAACCGGCATTGATTTAATTTTAAAATCAGCCCAAGTACCTAAAGGCTCTTTTTATCATTACTTCAAAAGTAAAAATGATTTTGGCTTAGCACTTATAGATGCTTACGACAGCTATTTTCAAGCAAAGTTAAAACGCCATCTAACTGATGAAAAAATAAACCCGCTTGAAAGAGTTGTACTGTTTGCTAACGACGCCAAACAAGGCATGGCAAAATTTGAGTTTAATCGTGGCTGCTTAATTGGCAATTTAAATCAAGAACTCAGTTACCTTGATGAGCCAATGATTGACCGTATTAAACAGGCTTACACCAGCTGGCAAGCTTTAATTGAGCAGTGCTTAGTTGACGCAAAGCAGCAAAAGCAAATACCTCAATCATCAGATTGTAAAATGCTAGCTGAGTTCTTCTGGATCGGCTGGGAAGGCGCTGTAATGCGCTCTAAACTTGATAAATCAAGTGAACCACTTACCCTTTATACAGCACAATTTTTACGCTTAATTTTATAAAGCCGTTTTAATACGGTTTTATTTCAACCATTAAAAGACGATCGGTCTAAAAGGAGTCAACATGACAACATCAGTAAAATCGGTAGTTATCAACAAAGATGATCAAGGCTACCGTGCCCAGTACACAGATTTCCCTGTAGAGAGCATCCACCAGCACGATGTAAATATTGATGTTGACTACAGTACGTTAAATTACAAAGATGCTTTAGCGATTACAGGTAAAGGTCCTGTGGTAAGAACATTTCCTATGATCCCAGGCATTGACCTTGCAGGCACAGTGACAGAGTCTAAGAGCGATGAATTTAAAATTGGTGATAAAGTCCTGTTAAATGGCTTTGGTGTTGGGGAAAAATACTTAGGTGGTCTAAGTTCAAAAGCGTCTATGAACAGTGACTGGCTTATCCCCCTACCCGCTAATTTAACACCAAAACAGGCAATGCAAATTGGTACAGCAGGTTATACCGCAATGCTCAGTATTATCGCCTTAGAAAAACAAGGTATCACACCACAAAGCGGCGAAATACTTGTCACCGGTGCTAATGGTGGTGTAGGTAGTTTTGCTATCTACTTATTAAATAAACTTGGCTTTGATGTAGTTGCAACAACGGGTCGAATGAATGAAGCAGAGCACCTAAAAAAACTAGGCGCAAAACGCATTTTATCTCGCGATGAATTCTCCAAACCTAGTAAACCACTCGCAAAAGAGCAATTTGCTGGCGCGATTGATTCTGTAGGTAGCCACACCCTTGCCAATGTGTGTGCATCGATTAAATACGGTGGTGTTGTAACAGCCTGTGGATTAGCACAAGGTATGGACTTTCCGGCAACGGTAGCGCCCTTTATCCTTCGTGGCATTAGTCTAATGGGAATAGACAGTGTAATGCGCCCTAAAGCCGACCGAATTGAAGCATGGCAACGTTTAAGTGAGTTAGTAGAAGCTGAGTACCTCAATGCTATTTCACAAGAAATTCCACTTTCTGATGCCGTTGCCAATGCCGAAGCCCTATTAAAAGGTGAAATTCGCGGCCGTGTAGTGGTTAATTGTAAAGAATAGGCGCGAATATAAACATTCTTTGCAAGTTAGCTATAAAACTAGGGTAAAGGCAATTATACTTACCCTAGTTTTGTAATACCGGACAGCCTAATGAGTAATAAAGAAATTTTCAGCAATAACCCACTGCAAGGTGTTGGTATCGAGCAAGTTGTGATAGAGCTTGTCGAACAATATGGCTGGGAATTACTCCACGCCTATATGCGTTTGAACTGCTTTAAGAATAACCCAGATGTTAAATCAGCGGTTAAGTTTTTACGTAAAACCCAATGGGCACAAGAAAAAGTCGAGAATTTTTATTTGTATCGTCTTAAAAACTTACCACGCCCTGACGATGTAAACTACGAATTACCGCCGCGCGACCGTGTGATCCCTGCTGATCAAAAACCAGGTGAACCGTGTGAGCTTAGCTTTACTGATGCAAAACGCATTCATGAGAAAAAAGAAGCGAAGCAAAAAGCCCGTGCGCGTAAGCAGCGATCAAATGCGAGTAACCCTTGGGGTAATTGATCGACAAAAGCTGTAAGTTTTAAGCTATAAGTAGAAATGAGCCGCCTGTTGGGCGGTTTTTTTATGTGAGTTAGTAAGTTAAAAATTGAAGTGCTATCTAAACACGTCAATAATATTTGTTATTAATTTAAGGGCAACCTGATTATGTTAGACTGATTACATCATCAATAATTTGAGTTAAAAAGGATGTGTATGTCTAACTACAACGAGTCACCAGAACAAATCGCAAATGCAACGCAAGGTTATGTAATGCAACAGACAATGTTGCGCATAAAAGATCCAAAGCCTTCATTAGACTTCTACCAAAACGTTTTAGGCATGAAGTTATTGGGTAAATATGACTTCCCTAAAATGGAGTTTACGCTGTACTTTTTAGGCTATGAGCAAGACATGCCAACAGGCACCGATAAGGAAAAAGCACAGTGGGTGTTTCGTCGCCCTGCTCTTATCGAGCTTACACATAATTGGGGCACAGAAAACGACGAGAGCTTTGCTGGGTACCATAGTGGTAATGATGAACCAAAAGGCTTTGGTCATATCGGTATTAGCGTGCCAGACGTTTACGCAGCATGCGAGCGCTTTGCAAAATACGATGTTGAGTTTGTAAAAAAGCCTGACGATGGCTCTATGAAAGGCCTAGCCTTTATTAAAGACCCAGATGGTTATTGGATAGAAATACTCTCAGCTGAAGGGATCACTGAGATAATTGAAGATCACAAATAAGAAAACCTTATATTAAAACCTGCCATCTCGCAGGTTTTAATATTTAATGAATTAGAAATCTTAGTATTTCATTTTTTAATAGTTAGAAAAGCCACAACTTTCATCATCGCTTGATACAGTAACGGAAAGTTCTTCATCACTGTTTTCAAAAACTAAAAAATTTATTGGCTTACAACAAACTTGGCAATCTTCGATGTATTGTTGATTTAAGTCTGCGGGGTCAAGTAAAACATCTATATGTTCTCCACAATATGGACATGCAATCGTTTTTTCAGTTAATTGATTCATCAGTACGACTCCCTAAAATTGAGTTCTATACTAAGTAGATTGTTCTTACCTCTATGCTTTTCAACATAACCACCTTATTAAATATCAAAAATACCTATTAAGTAAGCTTAGTTGCCATAAACTACTCACTTTTAAGACTTGCGCAGTTTAGATAAAATAAGACTATCAATATCATTACTAACGCCTCCTATGCTGCTATTGGTAAGTATGACGTAGCCTCTATTTTGGTCTGTAATCGACCGTGTTAAGGCTATCCAACCTTGATTAAATCCAGCGAACCCTAAACTTTTATTTTCTGAATCGACAACATAACTCATACTCCAGCGCCCCCCCGTGTTTGCTACAGGTGTAATCATTTCTGTAATTAGAGCTTGTGATATAAGACGGTAGCCATTGTATTTATTTTCCTTATTTTTAAGCACGGCTAAATTAAATCGTGCTAAATCAATAGCAGTTGTTTGTAAACCCGCAGCGGCTTGCTCAGCAAAGTAGATCATGGATGTTTTCTTGGCATTTTCATCATACGGTGTTGCTGACTTACTCATAACAGCAGGTGTTACATTAAATGTTGAGTTATTCATTCCGAGCGGCTCAAGTACATTTTTCTGCATATAGTCTTCAAAACTTAAACCCGATACATCTTCTATGAGTAACTGAACAATAGAGTACCCACCCCCTGAGTATGACCATTTTGTATTTGGTGTATGTATTAATTTTACATCGCCTGCACCATTATTCTTGCCATTTAATGAATCAACGATCGAAGGAACATCAGTCGGTGAGCCCCAGCCAAAATAAGGACCGAGAGACAAGCCAGATGTATGCGACAGAACATTTCTTAACGTTACATTTTCTGTTCCAAATTCAGACTTAGGTATCTTCCAGCGTTTTAAATAATTATTTATTGGTTTATCAAGTTCAACTTTACCTTGCTCAACCAACTGCATAACCCCCCACGAAGTTACTACTTTTGATATTGAGCCCACATTAAACATGGTATTTTCTGTAATCGCTTTTTGACTTTCAATATCAGCAAAGCCATAAGAAAGAAATCCGGTAACCTCTTCGCCTTGAACAAAGGCAATGGCCACACCTGGGGCTTTATGCTTATCTAAAATCTTTGGTACAGCCTGATCAAGCTCGGTTTTAAGTTCTGAGAAATAAGTCGCGTCAGCTGCTTGAGCATTACTAATAACGAAAAAAACAATAAAAAATAATAATTTATTCATAACATCCCTTTTAAAAAGCTAAATATCGTAAGTACACGCTTCTAAAGTAAGAATCTCTTTAATAAAAAACACCCTACTATTAATTATTTAAGTAAATTCCTATTAATATTTACAGCAATTTCTAATAACCTTGGTTTTTTGTTAGCCTCACGCCATCAACAACCATTACCCATTGGTCATCAACCAAGTGTGGTGCTTCTGTTACATCGAAATTAGTGGTTAAAAAAGCCACACCTACTACAAAGTCATCTCCTCTAAACTCTTTTAACGGCGCGTTTATGGATGTTGACCCTCCATCCTGAACCCTCTCATATACCACTGTTCCATCTTGGAGGATAAGCAAATACATTTCTTTGCTTTCCCACTCACCTACGTAAGATAACTTATCCGCTGGCAAAGGCTTGCTACAAGAAGTCAGAGTAAGCACAGCTAAAACCAGTAAAATAAACTTTTTCATAATCCCTCACGATTAACTAAACATCACATTGTGCAATAACTAAGTAATTAAATACCAATGAGTTTTATGCCTTGCCTGAGCCAAGCGTAGAACAAAGTTTCGTTCCCCATCTTTTCTCATAAAAGGGCTTAATTTGAGTTAGCAAAAACTCACTCAAACCAGAGTCATTTTCTTTGATTTGATAAAAATCTATTGATTCACCTTTTGGTAATGTATCTGTGGCGACAGAGCCTGCTTCTGTTATCACTTTTTTAGCGTCACCATCTGTTTCAATGCCAATAATTAAATGCGGCTTTTCATCAACGGATTTATCGTGCATTAAAGCAAGGTAGGCGCTATTCACATTTCTATGCTTTGCGAATAACTGAGTTAAAGAGTCAATCATTTTATGAGGATAATTAGCGGGCTCTCCCAATAGGACTGTTGTTTCTTTCTCAACAACTCTTTGTACTGGAGACTGACTGATACCTGTGGTTAATAAGTGAGCCACTTCCTGTGGTAAAAACTCTTTACCATAATTTGATTTAGGATTGAGGAATAATGTAGCTCCTTGTGTCATTTCAAATAAAGAGCGGGCTGGCAGCATCAAATACGACTGTTCAGTATCAATGGATTTCTGAAGCACTTCTAAAGACGAAAAAAACGGGATGACAGATAAGCCATCGGCTCTTTGCCAGTGTTGTATTTGAATGTGACTACCAGCTTCAAGGTTGTTATGCCCATAAGCCTCTACTTGTTCTGTAGCACCCAGTAAAAACACGTTTGAATTAAGTAGAGTTTCGCAAAATTCTGGCCGATGAGCAGGTTCATCTGCTGCAAGCCTTAATAGTTTTTCAAGTTTATTTTCTTCGATTATTTCCACAACTCTTCCTTAAGCTGGTTTACACCTAAAATGGCAGGTTGAAGCGAGTAATGCTTAGCTTTTTGATTTAGCTAATTTCAAAATTTTTTTGAAATTAGCTGCTTGCATTAAACCACGATTATCGCGCGTGTACAAAAAGTGGCAATATTTTACTTACTAAAAAACAATCTATCTCTAAAAATAAATGCTTGTTCTATATTTTTATTTTGGAAAGTTATATTTTCTAACCGTTTACAATGAGTCTTAATTAAAGAACTCATTCCATCAAAATTCTTTTTGGATCTCGTGGATAAAACTCATCGGCTTGTTTAGCACATAAATCAAATTCACGGGTATTTTTGTAAGGTAGTTTCATAAAGCCAGCTACACCTACATCAGTTATACTTACCGCATATTGCATCAACTTACTTAGCAAACGTTTAAATTCAGGCTCTTTACTGGCATCTAATAGTCGATAGTAGTGGTGTATCTTCATCCTATCTGGCAACGCCTCAAAAATGATACACCCCGTATGGTGTATTTGGTTTAGCTCAAATACGCACTTTATAACCTTTTTTGGGAGCTGCAATTGCTCATCAGGATCTTTACCATCTTCAAAGTAGGAGTGTGGTCTGGTTACATCTGAGGCTTGTACATCCATTACTTCATAATCAAGCTCTGGTAAGTGTTCAAATTTAAAAGCACCGGTGCCATCCCGTTCGAGCTGAATGGTCTTACGGGCATCAAATAAGCAACATTTAAAGAGACCTTTTTGTTCAATCCCCTGCGCTAACATCACCGTGTTGTTAATCGCATCGGTAAAGGCAGTGCCGAGTGTTTCATCGTGCAGGATAAGGGAAGACTCAACAAACAGTGAGTTTTCTTTCCAATGAAAACTTAGGCCCCCTACTACTGGGTATTTTGCTAATCGGCTAATCGAGGCCAAAAATGCTTTTTCGGTGTCGCCGGTATCAAATAAAAACTCTTTGTAGTACCTATCGAGCTGGGCATCGTTTACATCAAGTAATTGTTGATTATGGTCGGCTTGCCGTAAAAATTGTTTACGGGAGCTGTATACCACCGTGTCTGGGTGCTCATCAAACTCACTAAACCAATAAGGAATATAAGGGCGAATTAGTTTACGGGGCAGCTCAGGTAGGTAAGCTTTGGCCATTGTAGGCATGTTACGCATAAAATAATCACCCGCACTATCGCGAGTGGCCTTATTTTTTGAAAGCATACCGTCAATAACACGGGCAAGCTCCATAGGTAAATTTAGGCTTGTAGCCGGAATAACCGCAGCACCAAATCGGCAAGATTGGGCAGAGGCCAGTGCATAAAGAGTTGAGGCGACACCTTGCTCATCAAATCGTGGCGAGGACTGTCCACCTGACATTTGCTCATCACCAATAAAATACACATCACCCATGCGTGCATTCGTGGTGCTTATATCAGCAGACATAAGATCCATAAAATTGCTGGCAACCGGATTCCCTTCAGCGTCTATTTGCGCATAAACAGAGCTGCCCCAGTCTACCAACGACAATTTATTAGTTTGTTCATCATAAACAATGTTAGAAGGTTTAATATCACCATGTACAATCGGTTGCGGGCTGATGCCGTTTTTGTGTTCGCGTAAGTCAATAAGAACATTGCGAAGCTTAAGCGCCAGCGCCATGATTTTCGCTGCGCTAAAACGCCCCTGTTTGATGGAGATTTTTTCTAAGTCTTCACCTAAGGCGCGCTCCATCATTAAAATGCCTTGCTTTTTAATGCGCTCAAAAGCATAAAATTTTGGCACGAGCGGGTTATGCACTTGCGAGAGCATGTAGGCTTCGTCTTCTAAACGGTCACGTACACTCTGCGCAAGGGTTATGCGTGAAAACTTAAAGACCCAAGGCATACCTTCGTCATCAATACCCGCAAATACAAAGCCAAATGCACCAGAACCAATCAATTCAACATCGCTGTAACCAAGCAAGGTTAGCTGTTTAATACAAATGTTAAGCCATTGGCGGTGCTTTTTAGCATCATGGTGAGACAGCAAATAAACAGACTGTTCTTCATTGATATAAAAATTGCGGATTTGTTTGGAATTCACTGCATCTCTCAAGGTAGAAAACGACTTTAATTATTGAATGTAGGAAAGTTAATTACAAGGGCTGAGTTAAATTAAGGTTTGTTGCGACTTAGAGCAAAAAAACGGCAAGCAAAGCTTACCGTTTTGGGACTCAATGGGTAGTTGAAATTAAAGTCTTATACCACCGTCAATTTCTACAACACGACCGGTAAAGAAGTCGTTTTCTACAATGTACTGTGCTGTTTGGGCAATTTCTTGTGCTTCACCAAAACGACCCACTGGCGTTACCGCCATCATGCGTTGTTTTGCTTCTGGTTTCATTGCATCTGTCATCGCAGTGCGGATAACACCTGGTGCGATTGCACCAACACGGATACCAAAGCGACCTAATTCTTTCGCCCAACCCGTTGTCATCGCAACAACACCGGCTTTAGACGCTGCATAGTTAGTTTGGCCAATGTTACCAGCACGGGCAACACTCGACATATTAACGATAACGCCGCCTTTGCCAGACTCAATCATGTGGCTTGTAGCTTCACGACCGGCTAAGAATACACCGGTTAGGTTAACATCAATTACAGATTGAAACTGAGCCAACGACATTTTATCAACCACTTTGCCTTCTTTTGCTTTGATAAACATACCATCGCGTAAGATACCTGCGTTATTAATTAACACACCAATATGACCAAAGTCTTTGTTAATCGTGTTAAACGTTGCTACCACAGCGTCTTCATCGGTCACATTAGCAGCATACGCCATCACTTTTGTGCCATGCTTAGCAAGCGCTGATACTGCAGTATCAAGTACGTCTTGTTGCATATCGATAAGGGCGATGTTCGCGCCAAGCGATGCAAATTTTTCAGCCATCGCAAAGCCTAAACCTTGCGCACCACCAGTAATTACAATGTTGTTGTTTTTAATTTCCACAACAAACTCCTACTTCGAGAATAATTTAAAAATAGCGCTAAAATCATCACTACCTGCACCTTGATGCTGAAGCATAGTGTATAGATTCTTCGCCATTGACCCCATTGGGGTAGATGAATTACTTTGTTGAGCCGCTTCCATAGCAAGGCCTAAATCTTTAGCCATTAAATCAACCATGAAGCCAGGTTTATAATCATTACTTGCTGGCGCCGTTTCCATTACACCAGGGCATGGGTTGTAAAGCTCAAGTGTCCAGTTACGACCAGAGCTGGCAGTCATAATGTCGCTTAACACTTTTGGATCAAGCCCATTGTTAATCCCCATTTGCAGGGCTTCACTAGTACCTGCCATTAAAATGCTCAGTAGCATGTTGTTACAGATTTTTGCCACTTGGCCAGCGCCAATATCACCAGCATGGAAGATGTTTTTACCCATATCAACTAAAGCAAGCTTAGCTTTTTCAAAATGGCTTTGCTCACCACCCACGATAAAGGTTAAAGTACCCGCTGTTGCACCTGCAACACCACCTGATACCGGTGCATCAACAAAATCAATGCCTTTTTGAGCAAGTTCGCTACCCACTTGACGCGCTGATTCTGCATCAATGGTTGAGCAGTCAATGACTAGGGTTTTGCTATCAAGTAAGTTGATAAGACCCGTTTCACCTAAGTAAAGCGACTTAACATGCTTACTTGCTGGTAGCATACTGATAAAAATATCAGCGCCAATGGCACACTCAGCTGCATCATTTGCAGCAACCGCACCTTTATCGGCAAGTTCACTGACTGCTGTTTTATTTAAGTCAAACACACGAACTGTGTGACCTGCATTGACAAGGTTTGCCGCCATCGGGCCACCCATGTTGCCTAAACCAATAAATCCTATTGTTAATTTAGCCATTTGTTTACCCCTTCGACTTAAGATGACGTTAATGAGTTAAGTGGGTGAGATTGCTCATCCCAGCGTGGTGTAAAGAAACTATCTACAACTGCTGCGTCAATATCGCTAAGCGATTTAAACTGCCAGTTAGGTGCACCGTCTTTGTCGATTAATAGCGCACGGACCCCTTCTTGGAACTCGCCTACTTCGCCACAGCGTACCGACATGCCTAGTTCCATTTTGAAGCACTGTGCTAATGTCATCTCTTTTGAGTTTGCTAATTGACGTTCAACCAGCGCACAACTAAGCGGACAACCATGCGCTAATGACTTTTGCGCACGTGTGAGCCATTTGTCTTCGGTATCTAAACCTTGGATGTGGTCGATTTTGCCCTGCAATGAGTCAAATTCAGCCAACTTTTGAATAACCTCAAGATTATCCCTTACGTTTCCTTTAGGTACGCGGCCTGAAATATTATCGATTGAGATTAAAATTTTTGTCAGCTTTTCGTGGTTTAATGAAGCCGTTTTGCCCCACTTTTCAGCTGTGATAGCCGTTAACATAGCATCATATTTATCGGCAGTTGCATAGTGATCAGCAAGATTAACAAACAATGCATCTTCAGCATTGATAGACGCTGCAGTTAATCCTAAAAAGAGGCCCACTTGCTCAGGCATTTTATGTAAGAAATAACTGCCACCAACATCAGGGTATAAACCAATGGTAAGCTCAGGCATTGCAATACGAGAGGTTTCTGTTACCACGCGGTGACTTGCCCCTGCCATTAAACCTAAGCCGCCCCCCATAACAATGCCATTACCCCAAAGTAAAATTGGTTTTTCATAGCAATGAATCAGATAGTCTAATTTATACTCAAGTGAGAAAAAATCTTCGATGTAATTAGCTGGCTCACCCGTGCTCATTGCTTTATGCAGGCTTACTACATCGCCACCGGCGCAAAAGGCTTTTTCGCCAGCCCCTTTTAAAATAACCATGGCAACAGTGTCATCTTCAGCCCATTTTCTAAGCTGAGGCTCAAGCAATTGGATCATGTCGTAATTTAAGGCGTTTAACGATTTTGGCGCATTGAGTGTCGCAATTGCAATGAGGCCACTTGCGGCCTCTGCAGTTTCAAACACCACAGGCGCATCTTGGTGATTTAGTAGTGTTACGTTAGTCATTAGCCATTTACCCAATTAGCTTTACGCTTTTCTAAGAACGCATTCACACCTTCTTTTTGGTCTTGCGTATCGAATAATTGTACAAATAACTCACGCTCTAATGGCAATGCATGAAGCATCGGTTGTGTACGACCTTTTTGAATAAGTTCTTTACATGCAGTCACAGCAACTGGGCTTTGCTCGCCAACTTGGTTAGCAAGTTTCATTGCCGCCGCTAAACTTTCTCCAACGCCAACCACTTCTTCAACAAGGCCTATCTCGCGTGCTTTATCTGCTTTTAGGCGCTCGCCACATAAGATCATACGTTTTGCCCAGCCTTCACCTACAAGCCATGCAAGATTTTGCGTACCACCAGCACATGGCAGTAAGCCAACTTTTGCTTCTGGTAATGCCATTTGTGCTTGCTCTTCGGCAATACGAATGTCACAAGCAAGTGCAACTTCAAGGCCGCCGCCCATGGCATAACCATTAATTGCTGCGATTGATACGCCACGGAAATTGGTTAGTGCTTCAAATGCATCACCAAACACTTTTGACATAGTGGCAGCTACGCCTTTGTCACCACTGGCAAACACGTTTAAATCGGCACCAGCGCTAAAGAACTTTTCACCTTGACCTGTGATCACTAATGCATACACATTTTTGTTGGCATTTAGCTCAGTCACAGTCTCTTTAAGTGCGGTTAATGTATCTTGTGTCCAGGTATTCGCTGGCGGGTTGTTCATGGTTAAAACCGCTACGTTACCTTCAATATTTAAATCAATCGATGGATTAGACATAGTATGCTCCTTATAGAATGTCGCCAGCTGACTCGGCTAAGATACGACGTGCGATAATCACACGCATGATTTCGTTTGTGCCTTCAAGAATTTGATGCACACGGACGTCTCTGAAATGACGCTCTAATGGGTATTCTTTGATGTAACCGTAACCACCGTGAATTTGCAGTGCATCATCACATACTTTAAAACCAACATCTGTTGCAAAACGTTTTGCCATTGCACAGTACGTGGTTTTTTCGCTGTCCCCGGTATCTAGTTTAAATGCCGCTAAGCGAACCATTTGACGAGCCGCAACAAGTTCTGTGTTCATATCGGCAATTTTGAACTGCAATGCTTGAAAAGCAGCTAATGGCTTGCCAAATTGCTCACGTTCTTTTAAGTATTCGCGTGCGGTGTTAAGGGCTGCTTGCGCTGTACCTAACGAACAAGTAGCAATATTAATACGACCCCCGTCTAAGCCCTGCATTGCAAACTTAAAGCCTTCGCCTTCTTGGCCTAATAAGTTAGCCGCAGGAACTCTTACACCTTCAAAACTAATTAAGCGTGTTGGCTGGGCATTCCAGCCCATTTTTTCTTCAGCTTTACCGTATTCAATACCCGCTGCGTCAGCAGGTACTACGAATGCCGAAATACCGGCTGCGCCTTCGCCACCAGTGCGCGCCATAACAACGAGTAAGTCAGTTTCACCAGCACCCGAGATAAACATCTTAGAGCCTGAAATCACATACTCATCGCCCTCTTTTACTGCTTTGGTTTTTAGCGATGCCGCATCAGAGCCAGAGCCAGGCTCTGTTAAACAGTAAGAAGCAAGTAACTCACCCATTACTAATTGCTCACAGTACTGGGCTTTAACATCATCAGTACCAAAACTTGCAATCATCCAAGTCGCCATATTATGAATGGTCAACATAGCTGTCGTTGCGGTACAACCCATAGCAAGCTGTTCAAAAATAATGCTTGAATCTAGGCGAGATAAACCTAAACCGCCCGCTTCCTCAGGGGTATATAAACCACAAAAGCCAAGCTCACCGGCTGCTTTTATCGTGTCTTTAGGGAAAATGTGTTCTTGGTCCCACTTAGCTGCATGTGGAGCAAGTTCAGACTCTGCAAACTGACGGGCTGTTTGTGCAAATGCTTGCTGATCTTCGGTTAAATTAAAGTCCATAGTAGACCTCTATTTTGTTGTCTTATTCTTGTGTGAATAACGATTGTTGTCGTTTAAATGTGTGTTCTTCGAGCGAGCGTGTGCTCGCTCAGCAGTAAATTAATTACAGCTTATTTAAGGTTGATACTCATGTTAGGACCTGAGGCGATATCATCCTCAAACCAACGTGAAGTAATCGTTTTCGTTTCTGTGTAAAAACGAATACCTTGCTTACCATAGGTGTGTTGGTCGCCGTAGAATGAGCCTTTCCAACCTGTGAAAGAGAAAAACGGGAGTGGCACAGGAATTGGCACGTTGATACCAACTTGACCTACTTCGATTTCATGTTGGAATTTACGTGCAGCAGCGCCGCTTGATGTAAATAACGAAGTACCGTTACCGTAAGGCGAGTTATTAATAAGCTCAATCGCCTCCTCAAGAGTATCTACAAACATACAAGCCAATACAGGACCAAAGATCTCTTCTTTGTATAAATCCATCTCGGTTGTTACATCAGTAAATAGCGTTGGACCCACCCAGTTACCTTGCTCGTAACCTTCAACAGTAAAGTCAGAGCCATCAATTAAGCACGTTGCACCTTGTTCTTTACCACTTGCGATAAGTGATAAAATACGGTCTTTAGCTGCTTTAGATGTTTGTGGGCCGTAAGCCGCGTTTGCATCATCCCATACACCTGGGCGTACGTTTTCAAAGCCTGCTTTAATTTCATCAACCCAGTCTTTTGCTTGACCAACAAATACAGCAACCGAAATACCCATACAGCGCTGACCCGCAGCACCTACAGACGCACCTACTAGGTTGTTTACAACATGCGATTTACTTGCATCAGGCATAATAACCATGTGGTTTTTTGCACCTACACACGCTTGCACGCGTTTAAGGTTTGCTGTGCCTTTTGAGTAGATATACTCACCTACACCACACGAGCCAACAAATGAAATAGCGCGTACTGCTGGATCTTCTAATAAACGGTCAACTTGTGGTTTTGTACCGTGAACAACTTGTAACACCCCTTTTGGAGCGCCCGCTTCAACAAATAGTTCAGCTAAACGCATCGGTGTTAGTGGATCTTGCTCTGAGGGCTTAAGAATAAAGGTGTTACCACACACAATAGCCAGTGGGAACATCCATAATGGGATCATTGCAGGGAAGTTAAATGGCGTAATACCTGCACATACACCCAGTGGCTGCATGTAAGAGTAAGTATCGATTTTACGCGCTACGTTTTCCATTGTTTCGCCCATCATCAGTGATGGTGCATTGGCTGCTTGCTCAACCACTTCAATACCACGCCAAACATCACCTTTGGCATCTTCAAATGTTTTACCCAGCTCATGACAAATAATCGTCGCAAGCTCGTCATGGTTTTCTTTTAACAGTGCTGCGTATTTCATCATAATGCGCGCACGCTCAGAAATTGGCACTTCTTTCCATGTTTTAAACGTTTCTTTTGCAGAGGCAATAGCTGCATCCATTTCTGCATCCGTTGCACACGGCACTTGCGCTAACACTTCTTGGTTTGCAGGGTTGATAACATCAATCAACTGCGTTGAACTTGATTGGGTAAATTCGCCGTTGATAAATAAAGGTACTTGGTGCATGAGGCACTCCTCCCCAGTGGGTATAAAGAGGCCGCAACATGATAGTTTTTAAAATACGTTGCGGCTGTGAGAGATTAAGTTCAAAAACGTAATTAAATTACTTCGACTGCCATAGCAACAGCTTCACCACCACCGATACACAGTGAGGCAACACCTTTGCTAAGACCACGATTCTTTAATGCATGAATTAACGTTACTAAGATACGCGCGCCGCTGGCACCAATTGGGTGACCAAGTGCACAGGCACCGCCGTTAACATTTACTTTGCTTTCATCAAGTTTTAACTCGTTAATTGCGAGCATAGTCACCATTGCAAACGCTTCGTTGATTTCCCATAAATCAACATCATTAACAGACCAACCGGCTTTTTCTAAAAGCGATTGCATCGCGCCAACCGGTGCTAAAGTAAATTCGCTTGGTGCTTGTGAATGTGTGCTGTGAGCAACGATACGGCAAAGTGGTGTTAAGCCTTGTGCTTTAGCATCTGACTCACGCATCAACACAAGCGCTGCTGCACCATCAGAAATTGATGACGAGTTTGCAGCTGTAATCGTACCGTCTTTTTTAAATGCAGGACGTAAACCTGGGATTTTATCAGGGCGAGCATTGCCTGGTTGCTCATCAATCGCAACGGTCACATCACCTTTGCGTGTAGAAATAGTGTGCGCGGCAATCTCGTTTGCAAATGCGCCTGTTTCAATCGCGCTGTTTGCTTTAGTCAGTGAGCTAAGTGCAAAATTATCCATTTGTTCACGACCAATTGAATACTGATCGGCAGTGTCTTGAGCAAAACAACCCATTGCTTTGTTGTCGTAAGCATCTTCAAGGCCATCACACATCATGTGATCTTTTACTTCGCCATGACCCATACGCATTCCTGAACGTGCATTCGGTAACATATAAGGCGCATTACTCATGCTTTCCATGCCACCAGCAACTGCGGTATTGATAGAGCCTGATTTAATTAAGTCATGGGCAAACATTGCAGCTTTTAAGCCAGAGCCACATACCTTGTTGATTGTTGTTGCGCCAGTACCTTGATTAAGGCCCGCTTTTAACATTGCTTGGCGCGCAGGTGCTTGACCAAGACCAGCTGGTAATACACAGCCCATGATCACTTCATCAATCTTATCGGCTGATAAACCGGCTTGCTCTAAGCTACTTTTAATAGCAGTAGCACCTAGATCAGTTGCGTGTGCACCACTTAGTGCGCCCATAAACCCCCCCATTGGGGTACGTTTTGCGGCAACAATAACAACGGCTTCAGTAGTCATAATTGGCTCCATGTAAGTGGTTATCATCATGTGTTCAAATCATGTGTTCAAATCATGTGTTCAAATCATGTGTTCAAATCATGTGTAACCAAACAGTTAATTTGTTATAGTTTAATTTCGATTTAATTCAGCATACATAATATTTACGTTTACGCCAACGTAAATCTAAAATCAACTTTTTTGCGGTCGTTAAAACTGTAAACTTATCTGTATTTTGTTGTATTAAAAATCGAACATCTGCTTACAAGGCTAGATAAATAAAGCTTTTCAACAAATCCAACCAGTTATCTTTATAAGTCTAAAGTATAACACCCAAATCACCCTTTACCTTTACGTAAACTTCACTTATATTGGTGTTATTCGAATGAGGTAAATAAATCATGAAACAAGACAATCAAACAAACTTCGAAAGCGCAGCAGTTGAACCTGCTAGCAATGAGCAAACGTTTAGTATCAGTGAACTAGCAAAAGAATTTGATATTACAACTCGCTCTATCCGCTTTTATGAAGACCAAGGGCTGATCTCACCTGATCGCAATGGTCAAACCCGTATTTATTCAAAACGCGACAAAGTAAGACTAAAGCTTATTCTACGTGGTAAACGCTTAGGTTTTACCTTGGCTGAAACGGGTCGTTTGTTTGAACTTTACGATGCAGATAAATCAAGCGCTAAACAGCTAGTGACTATGCTTGACCTTATCGCAGAGAAAAAAGCAGACCTAAGCCAACAGATGGACGACATTAAAGTTGTACTGATGGAATTGGTTACAGCAGAACGCCGCTGTCGTGAAACCCTTAATAATTTAGACGAATAACCTGACAACAACCTCGTCAACAGACTCTCACAGGAACACACATTATGAGCACTATTTCACTATACAAAGAAATGAACTTCGGACTTGGCGAAACAGCAGACATGATCCGCGATCATGTAAATAGCTTTGCTAGCCAAGAAATTGCCCCACTTGCAGAACAAACTGATGTAGACAACGCCTTCCCTAATCAACTTTGGCCACAGCTTGGCGAAATGGGTTTATTGGGTATGACAGTGCCAGAAGAATTTGGCGGTGCGGGCCTTGGTTACCTCGAGCATGTAATCGCAATGGAAGAAATTAGCCGTGCAAGTGCATCGATTGGTTTAAGTTATGGTGCTCATTCAAACCTATGTGTTAACCAAATTAACCGTAATGGGTCACAGGCTCAAAAAGAAAAATACCTGCCTAAGCTAATCAGTGGTGAGCACATTGGTGCCCTTGCGATGAGTGAGCCAAATGCGGGTTCTGATGTTGTATCGATGAAATTAAAAGCTGAGAAGAAAGGCGATGTGTTTGTGCTTAACGGTAACAAGATGTGGATCACTAATGGTCCAGATGCCGATACCTTTGTTATTTATGCAAAAACAGATTTAAATGCTGGTCCTAAAGGGATCACCGCTTTCATCGTTGAACGTAACACGCCAGGATTCTCTACTGCGCAAAAGCTCGACAAACTAGGTATGCGTGGCTCTAACACCTGTGAATTAGTGTTCGAGAACTGCGAAGTGCCCGCAGAAAACATTCTAGGTAACTTAAACGAAGGCGTAAAAGTACTTATGAGTGGTCTTGATTATGAGCGTGTTGTACTAGCAGCTGGCCCGCTTGGCATTATGCAAGCATGTATGGACATTGTTGTTCCTTATATTCATGAACGTAAGCAATTTGATAGCCCAATTGGTCAATTCCAGCTTATTCAAGGCAAAATCGCTGACATGTACACGCAAATGAATGCAGCTCGTTCATACGTTTACACGGTAGCGCGTGCCTGTGACCGCGGAGAAACAACGCGTAAAGATGCCGCTGGTGCGATTTTATATGCCGCAGAGCTTGCTACTAAGATGGCCCTTGATGCTATCCAAATCTTAGGGGGTAATGGTTATATTAACGAATACGCGACAGGTCGTTTATTACGTGATGCAAAACTGTATGAAATTGGCGCTGGTACGTCTGAAATCCGCCGCATGCTAATTGGCCGCGAATTATTCACTGAAAGCCGATAGGACCTTGTTATGACGATTTTAAAATCGAGTGTAAACCCACACGATCCGCAATTTTTGCAAAATCACGACAACATGGCAGCACTCGTAAGTGACTTACGTGAAAAGGTAGCTGATATCCGTTTAGGTGGTGGCCCAGCCCTGATTGAGCGTCATCAAGGCCGTGGTAAATTGTTTGTTCGAGACCGTATTGAAACGCTACTTGACGAAGGCTCACCATTTTTAGAGATTTCTCAATTTGCTGCCTTTGGCGTCTATGAACAAGCCATTCCTTGTGCTGGAGTGGTGGCTGGTATTGGTCGTGTTAAAGGCGTTGAATGTATGATCATCGCCAATGATGCCACCGTAAAAGGCGGGACTTACTTTCCGCTTACAGTAAAAAAACACCTACGTGCCCAAGATATCGCAGAGCGTTGTCATTTGCCGTGTATTTATTTAGTTGATTCAGGCGGTGCAAACCTGCCTGAACAAGATGATGTGTTTCCAGATAAATTACACTTTGGCCGTATTTTCTACAACCAAGCACGTATGTCTGGTAAAGGCATTCCACAAATTGCGGTCGTAATGGGTTTATGTACCGCAGGTGGTGCATATGTACCAGCGATGGCTGATGAAAGTATTATCGTAAAAGAACAAGGCACAATTTTCTTAGCAGGCCCACCGCTGGTTAAGGCGGCTACGGGTGAAGAAGTGAGCGCTGAAGAGCTCGGTGGTGCCGATGTTCACTGTAAAACATCAGGAGTTGCCGACCACTACGCTGAAAACGATGCTCATGCACTTTCAATTGCACGCCAATGTATCGAACGAATTAATTATCAGCGCCCTACTGCACCCTTACTTGATGATGTTAAACCGCCGCGTTACGACATTAACGAAATATACGGCATTGTTGGTACCGACCTAAAAAAACCATTTGATGTACGTGAAGTAATTGCCCGTGTTGTTGATGATTCATCATTTGATGAATTTAAACGCTACTTTGGTGAAACCTTAGTAACCGGCTTTGCAAAAATCTTTGGTCACCCTGTGGGTATTGTTGCCAACAACGGCATTTTATTTAGTGAGTCAGCGCAAAAAGGCGCGCACTTTATACAGTTATGTGCACAACGTAAAATCCCTTTGGTGTTTTTACAAAACATTACTGGCTTTATGGTTGGTAAGAAATACGAAGCAGAAGGCATCGCCAAGCATGGTGCGAAAATGGTAACCGCTGTGTCATGTGCAGATGTACCTAAATTTACAGTGTTAATCGGTGGCTCGTATGGAGCTGGTAACTACGGTATGTGTGGCCGCGCGTTTGAACCAACCATGATGTGGATGTGGCCAAATGCCCGTATCTCTGTGATGGGTGGAGAACAAGCAGCAGGCGTTCTTGCACAAGTTAAACAAGACGGTTTAGCCCGTAAAGGCGAAAGCATGACTGATGAGCAAGTAAGTCAGTTTAAAAAGCCAATTATCGAGCAATACGAAAAACAAGGTCATCCATATTACGCCAGTGCCCGCCTTTGGGATGATGGCATTATCGATCCTGCTGATACTCGCAATGTATTAGGGCTGGCCTTAAGCGCAGCTAAAAATGCACCAGAGCGCGATTCGCAGTTCGGCGTATTTAGAATGTAATGGAGGCCTTATGTCAGTAACACTCGAAATAACAAAATCAAATGTGGCTGTGCTGGTACTAAGTCGCCCTGAAAAACACAATGCATTTAACGAAGAAGTCATCAGTGAGCTGATCCGTTTAATTGAACATGCAAATAGCTGTGATGTACGCGCACTGGTTCTTAAAACCGAAGGTAAGCACTTCTCTGCTGGCGCTGATTTAAATTGGATGAAGTCGATGGCTGGCAATGACTTTGCTGAAAACTTAGCGGATTCAATGCAGCTAGCAAAGCTTATGAAAGTACTTGCTACAAGCCCACATCCAACAATTTGTGCCATACAAGGTGCAGCCTTTGGCGGTGCATTAGGCTTGATTGCGTGTTGTGATATCGCGATTTGCCAAGACGATGCACAATTTTGCTTAAGTGAAGTAAAGCTGGGTCTTATTCCTGCGGTTATCAGCCCTTATGTCATTAAAGCTATTGGTGAACGCGCTGCACGTCGTTACTTTTTAACGGCAGAGATTTTTGACGCGCATACAGCCAAGCAACTGGGTTTAATTCACCAGATCACCGGCGATTTGCAAACAGCGCTCGACAAACACTTACAAAGTCTTGTTAACAATGGCCCTATTGCCGTTAAAGCAGCAAAGCAGCTTATAAATGATGTGGCTGGTAATGTAATTGATGATGCACTTATTGAGTTAACCGCAGAGCGCATTGCACGCATTCGTGTATCTGAAGAAGGCCAAGAAGGTCTGACTGCATTTTTTGAAAAACGCGCCCCTAACTGGCAGAAATAGGAACCATTATGACAACAAAATCATTGGAAAAAATTCTCGTTGCCAACCGTGGTGAAATTGCCTGCCGAGTTATGCGTACAGCAAAACAAATGGGCTTAACAACGGTTGCAGTGTATTCAGATGCTGATAAACATGCTCAGCACGTAAAGCTTGCTGATGAGGCGTACCATATTGGTCCTGCACCGAGTAAAGACTCGTACTTAGTGGCAGATAAAATCATCGATGTTGCAAAACAAGCAGGTGTTGATTGTATTCACCCGGGTTATGGCTTTTTATCTGAGAACTCTGACTTTGCTCTCGCGTGTGAGAAAAATGATATCGCCTTTATTGGCCCACCAGCATCAAGCATTGAAGCCATGGGTTCAAAAACCCGCGCTAAAGAAATAATGCACCAAGCGAATGTACCTTTAGTACCTGGGTATTATGGTGATAATCAAGATACTGAGTTCTTACAAGCCGAAGCTGAAAAAATTGGTTATCCCGTTCTTATTAAAGCGGCCTTTGGTGGCGGTGGTAAAGGTATGCGAGTAGTTGAACACGCAAAAGACTTTATCAGTGCTCTTGAAGGCGCAAAACGTGAAGCAAAAGCAGGCTTTGGCAACGATTTAGTACTGTTAGAGCGCTATGTCACTAAACCTCGCCATGTTGAAGTGCAAGTTTTTGCCGATAGCCATGGTAACTGTGTGTACTTAGGCGATCGTGACTGTTCTTTACAACGACGTCACCAAAAAGTAATTGAAGAGGCCCCAGCACCTGGTTTATCTGATGCACTTCGCAAAGAAATGGGTGAAGCAGCGGTACGTTGTGCCCAAGCGATTAACTATCGCGGTGCAGGTACGGTTGAGTTTTTATTATGCGGTGATGAATTCTTCTTCATGGAAATGAACACCCGTTTACAGGTTGAGCACCCAGTAACAGAAATGGTAACCGGTGTTGATTTGGTGAATTGGCAAATCAACATTGCGGCAGGTGAAGCATTACCTCTTAACCAAGCTGATATTCAGCTACAAGGCCACAGTTTTGAAGCGCGTATTTATGCGGAAGATCCTAGCAATGACTTTATTCCGTGTTCGGGTCATATTGATGCCCTATTTACACCGGATGAATCTGAGTTTGTTCGTATCGATACAGGCATTGCAGCAGGTGATGAAATTAGCCCGTTCTACGACCCTATGATCGCTAAGTTAATTGTTCATGACGATAACCGTGAGGCAGCGCTTGGGCGTTTATCAAAAGCACTTGAGCAATTTCACTTAGCGGGTTTTAGCTGTAACGTTAATTTCTTACATAATCTTGCTAACCACCCTACTTTTCAAGCAGGTGCACCCGATACGCACTTTATTGAAGACCAAGGTGAGCAACTTGTTGCTAAAAGCGAGCAACAGTCTGTTATTGCGACCGTTGTCGCAGCTTATGCGTATGCTCATCAACTAAAAGGTGAAAGCAGCAGCCCATGGCAACAATTAACAGGCTTTATGCTTAACAGTGACGCTAAAACAACCATCCCGTTTGTTGATTTATCTATTCATGCCATTAAGACTTCAGATGGTTTTAGAATAAGCCTTGACGGGGTTGACTATACAACTTCGGGCAACGTTGAAGATGGCCTTGCAAACCTAGTCGTTAATGGCGAAAAAGTTGTTGCTCATATTAATCAAACAGACTCTCACATCACAGTGATGTACAAAGCACAACAAAAGGTGCTTGAGCTGATTGATAAACACTATATTAGTGAGCACGAAAGTGATGCACTACCACTTGCCGCGCCACTCAACGGTACTGTTGTTAAGCATTTAGTTGAGGTAGGTAGTACTGTTTCTAAGGGGGACGCGGTCGTTATCATTGAAGCTATGAAAATGGAATACACCCTTAATGCCCCGCATGATGGTGTATTAACGAGCTATTGCTTTGCTGAAGGCGAACTGGTGAGTCACGGTGATATGCTCGCGATTGTTGAAGAGCCGGAGGCGTAATGGCACAGTTTCCTGATTTTGTTCGCATTGTAGAAGTTGGCGCCAGAGACGGTTTGCAAAATGAAGCCGCCGTTAGCACGCAAGATAAAGTCGATCTTATCAACGCCCTAGCTGAAGCTGGTCTTAAAGATATTGAAGCAGGCGCATTTGTGTCACCTAAATGGGTGCCACAAATGGCTGACTCTAGCGATGTAATTAGTGCGTTAAATTTACAAGACGTTAATTTAAGTGCCCTCACCCCGAATTTACGGGGTGCAGAGGCAGCAAAACTAGTCGGCATACAAGAATTTGCTATCTTTACAGCAGCAAGTGAAGCGTTCTGTCAAAAGAACATCAACTGCTCTATTGATGAAAGTATTGATCGCTTTAAAGATGTCATGGATTTTGCCAAAGCGAATAACATTCGTGTTAGAGGTTACGTTAGCTGCGTTATGGGTTGCCCATATCAAGGTGATGTCGACTACAATGATGTATTAAACGTATCAGAGCGATTACTCGAGCTTGGTTGTTACGAAATTAGCCTAGGTGACACCATTGGTGTGGGTACGGCGAAAAAAGTCGATGAGTTATTAGATTTACTCTTGCAACATATTGATAAATCAAAACTCGCTGTACATTTTCACGACACCTACGGACAAGCGCTCACAAATATTTACACCGCCCTAAACCGCGGTATAGCAACGGTTGACAGTGCAGTTGCAGGCCTTGGTGGCTGCCCTTACGCAAAAGGTGCGTCAGGAAATGTTGCCACTGAAGATGTAGTTTACTTACTACAAGGGCTTGGCATAGAGCATGGAATTGATTTAGAAAGACTGGCGAAAGCTGGTTGGGCTATTTGCAGTGCATTAAATAAACAACCTGTCAGCAAGGTATCACTTGCTCTAAAGAACACTCAGAATAATTAAGGAGTAGGCTCATGGCCGGTTTCGATAAAGTAGTTTCAAGTTATGAAGCTGCAATGGAAGGTTTAAAAGATGGCGATACTATTATCGCTGGTGGCTTTGGCTTGTGTGGTATTCCTGAGGGGCTTATCAGTGAAATTAAGCGTAAACAAACTAAAAATCTAACCGTTGTTTCAAACAACTGCGGTGTAGATGATTTTGGTTTAGGGGTTTTACTTCACGATAAGCAAATTAAAAAAATCATCGCTTCTTATGTGGGTGAAAATGCGCTTTTCGAAAAACAACTACTTGATGGTGAAATTGATGTTGTTTTAACACCACAAGGTACACTCGCTGAGAAGATGCGTGCCGGTGGCGCTGGTATTCCTGCGTTTTATACTGCTACAGGTTACGGCACTCCGGTTGCTGAGGGCAAAGAAGTCAAAGAATTTGATGGCCGTCCGTATATCTTAGAAGAATCAATTACTGGTGAGTTTGCCATTGTTAAAGCATGGAAAGCCGACCGCTACGGTAATCTTGTATTTCGCCATACTGCAATGAACTTCAACCCGATGGCCGCGACAGCAGGTAAAATTACTGTTGCTGAAGTAGAAGAGATTGTAGAACCAGGTGAACTTGAGCCTAGCCAAATTCATACCCCAGGTATTTATGTTAATCGCGTGATCAAAGGCGACTTTGAAAAACGCATCGAACGTGTAACAACTCGCGATTAAGGAGCAATAAAATGGCATTATCACGTGAACAAGTTGCAATGCGTGTTGCACAAGAGCTACAAGATGGCTATTACGTAAACCTAGGTATTGGTATCCCTACCCTAGTTGCTAACTATGTCCCAGATGGCATCGAAGTCATGCTGCAGTCTGAAAATGGCTTACTGGGTATGGGTGCGTACCCAACTAAAGACCAAGTTGATGCAGATATGATCAATGCGGGTAAAGAAACCGTGACAGCAGCCACAGGTGCAGCAATATTTAATAGTGCAGATAGTTTTGCCATGATACGGGGTGGTCATGTAGACTTAACAGTATTAGGTGCATTTGAAGTTGACCAGAACGGTAACATCGCATCGTGGATGATCCCAAAGAAGCTAATTAAAGGCATGGGTGGCGCGATGGACCTCGTTGCTGGCGCGAAGAATATTATTGTTACGATGACTCATGCAAGCAAGCATGGTGACTCTAAGTTATTAGAAAGTTGCACTTTACCGCTAACTGGGGTTAACTGTGTAAAGAAAATCGTAACTGATTTAGCCGTACTAGAAGTTAAAGACGGCGCATTTCATCTAATCGAACGCGCTCCGGGCGTGTCGGTAGACGAAATCATTAGCAAAACGGCAGGCAAATTGCTTGTTGAAGGTGATGTTCCAGAGATGGTTTTTTAATCCACTCACATCCCATGTACCGACCTCATTCCCAGTGCCAATGGCGCTGAGTTACCCAAAATCCCTCGCAAGAGGGATTTTTTTTATCTATTGATTTACTGTGAGCTGCACCAATTTGTCACATAAATAGTATAAAATGCCCTAACTTTGTGAAGTGAAAGTCTTTAAAGTATAGGGTGTTACCTGTTTCAGAAAACTGCTAAAATCTTTTAAATGCAATAAAAGTAGATTAAACAATCAATTAAAGAGTCTTTTTTATGCATTTGTGCAAATATTAGCTATATTCAACCTTTACTCTCTTACTTTTTACATTTTGGGATAATAATTGCTTAGCAGTTAGTTAACTAACACGCGCTATTGAGACTTACTGAAATTAACTATGCAAACACCTATTCGTGGCTTACGCTCATTTTGTTTTGCTGCACGCACCCTTAGCTTTAAAGATGCGGCAAACCAACTCTACCTTACGCCTTCTGCCGTAAGCCATCAGATCAAACAATTAGAAGAACAATTGGGTATTGAACTGTTTGAACGTCAAACCCGCTCTATCCGCTTAACAGCTGCGGGGAAAAATTTTTATGACTCTGTATCGCCGCTTATTAAAGCGCTAGAAAAAACCATTAACGAGTTTAGTCAGTTACAAGAGAACGTGACTATAAGTATTACGCTACCTGAGTTTTTCGCCAGTGAGCTGTTAATGCCAAAACTGAGCGAATGGACTAGCGATCATCCAAATACAAATTTACAGCTTAATACCTTAAAAACGCGTAAAGAGCTGACTAAGCAAAGCGATTTATCGATTGTATTGTCTTCGTCTAAACCGCACGAAGGGGTTGTACATGAGCTGTTTTCGCTTTCTTATACGCCAGCTTGCAATAAAGAAAACTGGCAAGCATGGCAAGAAAACCCATTTCAGGCATTAAATGAAGTTCCTCTAATACTTCATAAAGCGCGTCCATGGGCTTGGCACCAATGGGCTGAGCATGCTGGTATTGATGACTTTGCACCAAAGCAAATTATTCAGGTTGATAGTATGTTTGGTGTGGCACGTGCCGCGCAACAGGGTATGGGTATTGCCCTAATCCCCTTACCTATCAGTCAGACTTGGTTTGATGAGCAATGGTTATTTAATTTCACTAATATGCCATTAAAAACCAAGGATAAATATTACTTAGTGCAACACGAACCAAGTGAAACCAATGCACAACTAGAACTATTCATAAAATGGATGCTTGATACTTTTAAGCACCTTAAGTAGTCATTATTGCCCTCAGAGAAATCTGAGGGTTATCTAAATTTATAATATCTTAAATAACAATCAACTCAGCTTTAACTCGTTTTATCACACACTTAACTTGAGTCTTTATCATCGTCTCGCTTTTGTTTTTTACGCTGCTCATGCTTTGCTTTGGCAACATTTTCATATACCGAAGGTGGGATTGGAAATAGCGAAATAAGTGGTAACAATGCCATAAATAAATATGCTCCCTTTGGCGCTTTTTTAGCCCACCGCACCATCAAGGTTAGGGCTCTTAGTAATATATAAAAGCCGATTAAACCTATAGTAATTATCAGTACAAGCGTAAGTAAGTTCATTTTCAATCCATCAGTAAGCCCTTAACTTAAAGTGAGGACAGTTAGACTTTTTAAATCATCAGATTATCGTTCAGCTATTTAAAAACTCTATACTTTTAATTTACGACAATTAACTTACAACCCTTATAAACTAATACACACAGCGCTTAGTCTTAAATTATTATATTAGACTAAAGTCTATAAGTTAATTTTCTTCATCTATTGAGTGTTTTTTTATCGTTTGTTGAATTTTTTCTACTCAACTAAAGTTCAACTGTCGGCACTTGATACCGATATAACAGAGGAAAAGATTATGTTTAGTACACTTATGAAACGCGTTGTAGTTAGCTCTTTATTAACTTGTTCAGCTATGGCAATGGCTGATCAAAGTGACTATAAATTAATGGTAATTGACCAATCGACACAGGCAAGTGCTGAGGTTAACCGTCAATACGAATTAGCATTTAACCAATGTGCGTTAAGTGTTCAAGCAAAGAATTTTACCGAAGCTGAAACACTCTGTTCAAAAGCAATCAGTTTACTAAATACAAGCAAAGTACCTGCTTATAAACGCCGTGAATTAACGTCATTTGCTTTAAGCAACCGCGGTGTTGCTCGCATCATGTCTGAAAACGACACAGCGGCACTCTCTGACTTCTACGAAGCAGTACAAATTTCAGGTAACGAGTTAGTAGAACACAACTTAACTCGAGCGAAAAAGAACTTAGCATTATAAGCTCTCTCAAAATTGTGTTGTCTTAAAACCCAGCTTTGGCTGGGTTTTGTCGTTTATGTACCCATCTTTTTACTTACGGCAAAAATACAATAGCGATTTAAGAATTAAGCTGACGAAGCTTACCTTAATCCTCCGATAATGCCTGTTTGTAACTTAAATCAAAGTTTTTGAGCAACTGATTAAGGAAATTGAGGTTTATCTGATTAGGTTTAAAATTTTGCCCCTTTTCAATATTTGCTATGTATTGTTTTAACTTTACTTTGTCTTTATTCCAAAAAGCGATGTTCCCTAAGACAAAGTCATTCCAATACATTTTTGAATTACTTAAGTCTTCATTCGGATCCAATACTTTATTTGCATAAAAGATCGCGTGTTGATAATTACCCGCGAGCCCTTCCATTTGCGCTAAATGCCAAGTTAATGAGCTTTCTTTTGAATTATTATGGGTAATAAAACGTTTAATCAGAATAGCGGCTTCAGTATGACAGCCTGATTTTTCTAACAATCTAAACCCAGCATCATCAGTCTGATCAAATTGCTGGTATGTGAGGTTTAAATCGTCTTTTAATCTTTCTTCAAGGGCAGCTTTACAATCAGCAAACGCAACATTCGATATAAATAAAAATCCAATTGATAAAAGCCCTGTTTTCATAATTCTTTCCTTGTGATTCTCAATATTGGCTTGTTTATGATTCTTTGACAAAAATTTTAATTGTTTTGCTAAACACCGCGGTTCTCATATACAAGCATATCTACTCAGGTTCAGAAGCATTTTCAACTTGTAAATATACAGGTAACGTTGAAATTTAAATGTCACTTTGGAATGCTTTGTCCATAATTTTTAAAAAGCTATTTTTAACAAAGTTACTAACCAATGGCCACTGCTAAAAAGTTACCTCGTTTATCAAAACCTATCTCCATATAAGAATCACAATCTACAGATGCAAATAACGTTTCTATAAATAAGCGTAGGCACAAAAATTTATAAGCACTCAGTCAAAGTTTCAGTTGTTAAAAAATACTAGAGTCGACATTACATACTCTCATCCCCCATGAAACTTTGAGTTCTGAGCAATTACTCTATAGATTAAATTTCTTCATCTATCAGGTTTAATTTAATCGTTTGTTTAGCTTATAGGAATATTTTAAAGTTCACTCGTTGGCAAGAAACACCAACTAATTCAAAGGAAAACTATCATGTTAAAAACACTTGTAACCACTATTGCACTTAGCTCTTTATTAACTTGCCCAGCGATGGCAGTAGCCGCACAAGCTGATTATAAACTGATGGTAATTGAGCAACCTCAAACCAACGATAATGCAACCAGCCAATACGAAACTGCCTTCAACCGCTGTGCATTAAGCGTTAAAGAAAAGAATTTTTCAGAAGCAGAAAGCCTGTGTACTCAAGCAATTTCTCTTCTAAGTACAAGTAAAGTACCAGGTTACAAACGCCGCGAGTTAACATCGTTTGCACTTAGTAACCGAGGTGTTGCACGCATCATGTCCGAAAACGATACAGCCGCGCTTTCTGACTTTTATGAAGCAGTGCAAATTTCTAAAAATGAACTTGTAAACCACAATTTAAGCCGTGCAAAACAAAACTTAGCACTGTAGTTGTAAAGGTTCCCCCAACCAAATTGTTGTCGAAAGCCCGGTTCTTGTGTGTTCTGACCGGGCTTTTTTTCGAGCTGATTAAAGGCCAATATCAAACTGCTGCTTTAAAGCTCTAACTTGGTCACTGTGGGTAGATAGATATAAGTTAAATTGCTCAATAACATCAGGGTATTTAACTGTTGATAGATGGAAACTTTGCACATCTACCGCAAGTTTATCGTGAAAGTACACGGGCACTCTATTTTCAAACTCTTCTCGCATTTTATAGTTCAAAACATCTTTAGATATGTAAATACAATTTATTCGCTTTAAAAGTAATAAAGAAATTAATTCAGTCGTATCAGCCGTCTCCACAACGTCGATCTGCTTTTTCATAAAATGTGATTTATAACTTTGTGATGTAAAGCCTCGAACTTTACCTATCCTGCTACAATCAGAAAGCGTGGTATTTTGTTGCAAACTCGCAATGCCTGTCACTGTATTCAAAATTGATTCTGAGTAAATAATCGGGTTAGGTTTCGAAAATGTATCTTTAAAGGATTTTTGCCACTGCGGATTGTCAGGATATTTAAAATCAATATAGTTTTCGGCAACCAGATCCCTATAAAGACGATTTAAAGGGGCGGGATAAAACTTAACGCTATAACCAAATTCTCGGCTGAATTGTTTAAGCAATTTTTCACTAAATCCAGTGAAGTTAGGCTTCTTACTGTCACTGCCATCGTAATAAGGTAGATACTCTATATTCTCTACACCTATCACGATGGCTTTTAATTCCTTACACACTAATCCATTAGAAAATAAGCACAATTTTAAAATTAACGTATAAATTAGTTTGGTTTTCAACACGAAAAAGTATCTTGTTTCTCCAGTCATAGTTTTAGGATAGGCTATAACTATGGTTTCAACTAATTTTTACTAATAACATTTAACTACGCGGAACAAATTCAAGTACTGTAGCATTAATACAATATCTATCTTGCCCTCTTGGACCTTCCCCCGGAAATAAGTGCCCTAAGTGAATTCCTGAACTTTTCGATTTTAGCTCGATACGCTGCATACCATAGCTATTATCTTCATGCATCGTTACACTATTTTTGACTGGGTGAGTAAAAGACAACCACCCTGTTCCCGAATTAAATCTATCTCGGGTATCAAATAATGGTGCACCACTTAATTTGTCAATAAAAATGCCATCTGGGGTATTTTTAAAAATGTCGTATTCCTTACAAAACGGGCTGTCTGTTCTGGAATGAAATGCCACTCTAAAGGCCTCACTGTCACCCAATTTAAATGCGCCCAATGCTTTGTAAAACTCTTCCTTATTCACATACCCTTGACGACCATAAACTTCTTTACCATCTTCGATAAATAAAAGTGTAGGTGTTGCCCAAGTAGGTGTGTTAATAACCAAGCCAGCAAGTTGATCCGCATGGCGAAAAGTCATAGGGATTGTGCCCTTGTATGCATTAGCAACTTCTTTTTTAAATTTTTCGCAATACGGGCAATAGCCTTTAGCATCAATTACTACAATATGTTTGTTAGCGAGTAAGGCAGTGTTATCTATTTTAGGCTTTTCAGATGGGCTAAATACAACCCCTGTAGAATGATCAGGACAGTAGCCATTCGGGTTTTTCTTTATATAGTCTTGATGATACTCCTCTGCTTTAAAAAACCTATCAAGCGGTTTTATTACCGTTTTAATTTCGCCAAATCCCGCTGATGATAATTTTTTTTGATACGCTTCTTTAAGGCGATTTGCACTAACAAGCTGATTGGAGTTGCTGGTTAGAATAGTCGACCGATATTGTGTGCCAATATCATTGCCCTGCCGATTAAGCTGTGTCGGATCATGACTTTCAAAGTAATGTTTTAAAAGATCTTCTGTGCTTAATTTGTTGCTGTTATAAGTAACTTTGACTACCTCAGCGTAATTGTTTTCATCAAAACGACGAGAGCTACGTGTAATGTTTTTATATGTCGCCTTAAAGCCCTGCCCATCAGCATAACCCGATACCGCATCGAGCACACCGTTGAGGGCTTCATAGCGTTTTTCTGCGCCCCAAAAACAACCCGAACCTAATACTATAGTTTCAATATGTTTAGTTGCATTAGGCAGGTCTTCTTTAGCCAAAACGGGACTGATACTAGCAACTGCACTGACGGTGAACCATGCCACCAATAAAGACTTAATTGTCATACTAATTTACCTCGTCATAGCGTGTGTATTTAATAGACCTAAGAGAAATATAAAATATTTCAACTTAAACGCATCCCACGGGCTATTCACCGCTTAAAATTTAACTCTTTAGTGTTAATAGGGTAAAAAAAGCTTTTTTTTAACATTGGGATATATAAATGAGAATTGCACATAGCTTATCTGCTCTTGCATTGGGTATAACGCTTGCTACGCAAGTGAATGCAGCAGAGTTCACTTTTAAGCAATCTATTCAAGCTACAGATAACACTTTGGTATTGTTTTTAGACACTGAAACACAAATCGCCAAATTTAACCATTTAGCCTCAGAGACACAAACTCATATTAACAAAGTGATTGATTTTTCAGACTTTGAAGCTAAATATGGTAAAACATTAGAGATCATTGCTCCAAATGGTAGCCAGCATCAACGTATTCTTTTAGTTGGCTTAGGTGAGCAAGCAAAGCTAGATGCAGCTAAAATGGCAAAGCTGGGTGGCAATGTACATGCACAGCTACATAAAGCAAAACAAGAAAACGTCAGCCTTGATTTCTCTACAATCACTGATCAAGAAACTAACGCTAAATACGCTGCAGAGTTTGCCCATGGCGCAAATCTACGTGATCACCGCTTTGAAGTTTACAAAAAAGAAAAAGATAGTCACTTAGTGAGCTACACAGTCGATGTTGAAAATATAGACCAAGCGGTCAAAAACCATACTTTACTGCAACACATAGAAGAAGGCGTATTTTTAGCACGCGACTTAACAAGTGAAGTTGCAACTGAAATGACGCCGGCTGATTTTGCAAAAGCTGCAAAAGAACTTAAAAAGTTAGGTGTCAAAATTTCTATTTTAGAGCCTAAGCAAATCAAAAAGCTTGGTATGGGTGCACTAGAAGCAGTTGGTCGTGGGAGCGAACAAGGTTCACGTTTAGTTGTTGCGCATTATCAAGGTAATAAAAATACACCGATCGCTTTAGTGGGTAAAGGTATTACTTTTGATTCTGGTGGTTATAGTCTAAAAACAGGTGCATCAATAGCCCGCATGAAATCAGATATGGCCGGTGCAGCAGCGGTACTTGGAACGGTTAAAGCAATGGCACTTGCAAAAGCTGATACTAATGTCGTTGCAGTAATGGGCATGGCAGCCAATATGGTGTCACAATTTGCCGTTGCACCTGGCGATGTAGTACGCACAGCCGAAGGTCTAAGCGTAGAAATTGTAAACACCGATGCTGAAGGTCGTTTAGTGCTTAGCGATGCAATGTGGTACGCTCGTGATAAATTTAAACCAAGTATTATGGTTGACGTTGCAACCTTAACCGGCTCTAAAATTGGTGCTGTAGGTAATGACTATGCCGCCATTTTCTCTGAGGATGACCAACTAGTAGAACAACTAACGATCGCAGGTAAACACGTAAACGAAAATGTATGGCGCTTACCACTTGGCTACGAAGATGCATTAAAGTCTGATATCGCAGACTTGAAAAATATTGGTTCACATGGTCCTGGTGCAACAACAGCAGCAAGCTTCCTGAAAAACTTTGCGGGTGAAACTCGCTGGGTTCACATTGATATTGCCGGAAATGCGCTTAACAGCAAAGCAAAAGATGAGCTTGCTGAAGGCGGCACTGGTTACGGTGTGCGTTTGTTATCTAACTGGCTTCTAAACAACCAGTAACAAAAAGATTGCCTACAACAGCAGGTTGTAGGCAATTAACACTCGATTAAAATACAAAAACTGTATTTACATCAACAAATTCGTGCTTTTATGCTATGTTGCTATGACTAATCACTTTTAAATTGGGATGCAATGACTACATACAGCTCGCCATCGATTACTGTACTTACCACTCACTGCATTTATTTTGATGTAAGTCATTCAGAACAGACAATTCTAGAAACACAAAAAAAGGTCTGGGCTTTAGCACAACTCTGCCAACAATCTGGTGATTTTATTGATGTGGTGCCAGCGAACAATAATCTGACTTTATATTTAAACGATCCTTTAAGACTGCAGTATTGGTTATCAGCTTTGAATGAGCACTGGCTTGAAGTCTCATTATTAAAATTTAACTCTACCCACCATAAGTTACCGATACGGTACGGTGGAGTTCATGGCCCTGATATTAAACATGTTGCACACTATCACAACCTAAGCGTGGATGATGTAGTACAATTACATAGTAGTGGCACCTACCATGTATTATTTTTAGGGTTCCAGCCTGGCTTTGCCTATCTAAGTGGTTTAGATAAAAAGTTATACACACCAAGACGTAGCGATCCTCGTACATCTGTTCCTAAAGGTTCAGTTGCTATTGGCGGTGAACAAACTGGTATCTACCCAGAAACTTCACCAGGTGGCTGGCAAATTATAGGTCACACCGACTTTAAATTATTTGATATTAATGCCCCCTCTCCTTGCGCTTTTGCGCCAGGTGATACCATCGAGTTTACAATCAAGGAGGTGCTATCGTGATCACCGTTGTTAAACCGGGTATGCAAATGTCTATACAAGATCAAGGACGCACAGGTTCGAGACATTTAGGTATTGGTCAGTCAGGTTGCATTGACCCATATGCACAAATTATTTGTAACCGATTAGTCGGTAACCCTGATAATTGCCCTGTACTTGAAATCACGCTGGGTCTTGCTGAAATTAAATTCGATAATGATTACTATATTGCCCTACACGGCACGGATATGAAAGCCACAGTCAATGGTAACCCTATTCAACCAGGCTGGAGCTATTACATAAAAAAAGGCGATGTATTAAAGCTTAATGCTGCACGACACGGATTTCGAAGCTACCTTGCTATAGGGGGTATTTGGCAATTACCAACGCCTATATTAGGCTCTTACTCTACCGATTTAACCGCTAAGTTTGGTGGTTTACATGGTAACGCTTTAAATCCTGGTGACAGCATAGACATTACACCACAGTACAAAACCAAAATTGGTTTAGGTGCGATGCTTCCACCAAAAAGTACACACATACGTGTTTATGAAGGCCCTCACAATAAATTACTGTCAAAGCAAAGCATCGACAAGTTTATTAATCATTCATGGCATATTTCGCCGAGTAGTAACCGCATGGGAGCGAGGTTAAGTAGTGATGAATGCAAATTAGAACATGCTTTATCATTACCTTCTATGGCAGTCATGCCTGGTAGTATCCAGTTGCCACCGAGTGGCGAGCCTATTGTTCTTTTAAATGATGCTCAAACAACGGGTGGTTATCCATTACTTGGTACAGTGATTGAGGCTGATTTGAGACACTTTGCCCAATTAAAACCGGGGGATTTTTTACACTTTGAATTCGTCAGTCTAAATGAGGCAACCAAAGCACAACAAAAACTAACTTCTCACCTAAATCAATTAAAAATTGCTCTAGAATATAAAAATAAACAGTAAAATAGTGAGCAGCACACCTCGGTGCTGCTCTATTTATAGATACTTGTATACACAAGATCGTCAGTACAAATTATTTAAGCAGTCTATTGCACAAAACTAGTGCAAAGACTAACTGCAAAATAGCTACTCGCTTTTAAATATAGA
This sequence comes from Pseudoalteromonas sp. CF6-2, assembly GCF_021729425.1. Taxonomy (NCBI): domain Bacteria; kingdom Pseudomonadati; phylum Pseudomonadota; class Gammaproteobacteria; order Alteromonadales; family Pseudoalteromonadaceae; genus Pseudoalteromonas; species Pseudoalteromonas sp. CF6-2. The sequence continues at coordinate 1,761,737 of NZ_CP091442.1, read as the reverse complement.
GCGATTTCCGATTTATCCATTGTCTATGAGCTTATTGCAAAACAGTTATTGATCATTTCGGTGCAACACCCGCCTATTATGGTGCATATTTTATTCTTAAATATTTAGAAAACCTGTGTGACTTAGGTAATTATTTCTGTTAAAACAAAGGTTCGCAGTTTTAAATTTATGTTAACTGCACACATAATAGGAATGAGGAGTCACTATGTGTTCAATTTTTGGTGTATTAGATATTAAATCTGATCCCACACAATTGCGTGGTCAAGCAATTGAGATGTCAAAACTTTTAAGACACCGCGGGCCTGATTGGTCTGGCGTATATTCGTCTGATAAAGCGATTTTAGTTCATGAACGCCTTGCTATTGTCGGTGTATCAAGTGGTGCCCAACCACTGTATAACCCTGAACGTACTAATATACTTGCTGTTAATGGTGAAATTTATAACCACAAAGAATTAGCTGCAAATCTAGAAACCGATTTTACTTTTCAAACGCAATCAGACTGTGAAGTAATATTGGCTTTATACAAGCAGAAAGGTCCTGAATTTTTAGACGACTTAAATGGTATTTTTGCGTTTTGTTTATACGACGAAGAGCAAGATGCCTACTTAATAGGCCGTGACCATATCGGTATTATTCCACTTTATACGGGTCATGATGAGCATGGTAACTTTTATGTAGCCTCAGAATTAAAAGCACTTTCGCCAATTTGTAAACACATTGAAGAGTTCCCTCCTGGGCACTTCTTATGGAGCAAAGATGGTCAATTACGAAAATACTACGCCCGCGATTGGCAAAGCTATGATGCAGTAAAAGACAACGATGCTAAAGTTAGTGATGTAAAACAAGGGTTAGAAGCGGCTGTTAAACGCCAATTAATGTGTGATGTTCCTTATGGTGTATTACTATCTGGTGGTTTAGATTCATCGGTTATTTCTGCTATAACGCAACGTTTTGCTGCAAAACGGATTGAAGATAACGACGAATCTGATGCATGGTGGCCAAAGCTTCATTCATTTTCGGTTGGGCTTGAAGGTTCACCTGACTTAGCTGCGGCACAAAAAGTAGCTGATATGATTGGCACGGTTCACCACCCTATTCACTTTACGATACAAGAAGGTATTGATGCACTACGTGAAGTGATTTATCACATCGAAACGTATGACGTAACCACCATCCGCGCCTCAACGCCAATGTATTTAATGGCACGCCAAATCAAAGCCATGGGTATTAAAATGGTATTATCGGGTGAAGGTGCTGACGAATTATTTGGTGGTTATTTATACTTCCATAAAGCACCAAATGCGCAAGAGTTCCATGAAGAACTTAACCGTAAAGTGTCTAAGCTTCATATGTTTGACTGCTTACGTGCTAATAAATCGATGGCTGCATGGGGGGTTGAAGCACGTGTACCGTTCTTAGACAAAGAGTTTGTTGATGTCGCAATGCGTATCAACCCTGAAGCAAAAATGTGTAAAGACGGCAAAATCGAAAAACACATTATTCGTGAAGCATTCGACGGCTACCTACCAGATGAAGTACTGTGGCGTCAAAAAGAGCAATTTTCTGATGGCGTGGGTTATAACTGGATTGATACTTTAAAAGAGTATGTGAACGAGCAAGTAAGCGACCAAGATCTGGCTAATGCAAAATACAAATACCCAATTAATACGCCTGATTCTAAAGAAGCCTATTTCTATCGTAGTATTTTTGAAGAACACTTCCCAGGTGATGCCGCCGCTAAATGTGTTCCTCATGGAAAGTCTGTTGCATGTTCAACACCTGAAGCTCTAGCTTGGGATGAATCATTCCAAAACAATGCAGATCCTTCTGGTCGTGCTGCTGGCGTTCACAACGACGCGTATAAAAAATAAGCTTTTAATATTATGCTGCAAGTTCCGCTTGCAGCTATTTAATCAATGTAACAATCTAGCATCTCAAAAATTTCACTGTCATCAAATAATTACCTATCTACACCACAACTGTTTAAATTACATTCAAATGAGCTAAAAAACTGTATTTATTCGGATATTTAGGGACAAAAGCATTTACATTTGTGTACGACCTCCTACACTAAAGATTAATCATGGGCACTATTATGATTAGTATTCAAACTATTTTTAAATTTCGAACGTAAAAATACTGATATAGCTAATTTGTGTGCCTACCGGCCGTTTAGCTATCTGCTAAATAAAATTACAACAAGAGGTATTCATGAGCGAACATCATGACAAGTACAGTATCGACAATACAGATTACACTGTCGGTCAGGACAATGTACAAAAATGGGGCTTTGATGTGCATAACCCCGTGTTTGGTATTAGTGCAGGCTTAATTGCGCTATTTTTAGTGGCTACACTCATTTCTGACGCAGAAACCGCTAAATTAACCCTTAACGGCATTAAGAATGACATTATTAATAATTTTGATGGCTTTTTTATGTGGTCAGCAAACTTATTCGTATTGTTTTGCTTGGCGTTAATTGTGTCTCCTTACGGTAATATCCGCCTTGGTGGCAAAGAAGCGCGACCAACCCACTCTCGTATTTCATGGCTGGCAATGCTATTTGCAGCAGGTATGGGTATTGGCTTAATGTTTTGGGGTGTAGCTGAGCCCGTTGCCTATTTTACAGGCTGGTATGAAACACCACTCGGCGTTGAAGCTAACACGCCAGAAGCTGCCAAACTAGCAATGGGTGCAACTATGTTCCATTGGGGTTTACACCCTTGGGCAATTTACGCGGTGGTTTCACTTTCACTCGCATTCTTTTGTTATAACAAAGGCCTGCCGTTATCTATTCGCTCGATTTTTTACCCTATTTTAGGTGACAAAGCGTGGGGCTGGCCTGGTCACCTTATTGACATTCTGGCTGTGCTTGCAACCTTATTTGGTCTAGCGACCTCACTTGGTTTAGGTGCACAACAAGCTGCTGCTGGTATTAATCATGTATTTGGAACCGATGGCGGCATTGGCTTACAAATTGGCGTTATTGTTGGTGTGACTTTACTTGCTGTGATTTCTGTCGTTCGCGGTATCGACGGTGGTGTAAAACTACTTAGTAATGTAAACATGATTATCGCTTTTGTATTACTCGTGTTTGTTGCACTTGTTGGTTTTTCTGCAGCATTTGGCAACCTTTCTAATACAGTAATGGGTTATGTCGAAAACATTATTCCACTGAGTAACCCGCATGGCCGTGAAGATGAAACCTGGATGCACGGTTGGACTGTATTCTACTGGGCTTGGTGGATTTCATGGTCACCGTTTGTAGGTATGTTCATTGCGCGCGTATCTGAAGGACGTACAATTCGTGAGTTCTTAATTGCTGTATTACTCGTGCCTACCGTTGTTACTATCTTCTGGATGTCAATTTATGGCGGTATCGCAATTGAGCAAGTGGTGGATAAAGTGGGTGTACTTGGAGAAAAAGGCTTAACCGATGTACCACTGGCTATGTTCCAAATGTTTGAAGCTTTACCTATGTCACAAGTGCTTTCATTCATTGCAATTGTGCTGGTACTCGTGTTCTTTATCACTTCGTCTGATTCAGGTTCACTCGTTATCGATTCGATTACCGCAGGCGGTAAGGTCGATGCGCCTGTGCCACAGCGCATTTTCTGGGCGACCATTGAAGGTGCAATTGCTGCTGCTCTAGTTTGGATTGGCGGCACGCAAGCTATCGAGGCATTACAAGCTGGCGCTGTATCGACTGGCTTACCTTTCACATTTGTATTGCTGCTTATGTGTGTGAGCTTGCTGCTTGGTTTAAAAACCGAGCCAAGAAACTAATCAATTAAACATGTAAAAAACGCCGCATCTGCGGCGTTTTTTAAATGAACTGTTCTATTAATGCGTTTTCAGAATTGCTGCTTAATGTTTGTATACTTCCCCACCACCATCTCAGCCTCGTTAGTTTAAACAATCAATTCGCTTAATGGGGTATCGGGGCGATAATGATATGCGATTTGAGCTTGCAATAACTCTGCTGTCGCGATCGCATCATTGAGTGCATTGTGATTTTGATAAACGGGTAGAGAGTAGCGAGATCGTGAATCAGCTAAACGCACAGAACCGAGCTTTGTATTTAATAATCGTCCTAATAGGCCTTGCTTTGCTTTGAGTGCTCTTCTCTCCAACTCAAGCGTGTCTATCACTGCAAATTCGAGACCTTCGCCTAATCGTGCTTTAAGCGCTTGAAATAGAAAGTGCCGTTCAATAGGCGCAAAATGCACAACAATCAGCTTGCCTTGCAAAGCATCAAGCAGTGGTTCCATAATCGATGTAAAGTCAGGAGCTTCGCTTACCTCTGAATGAGTTATGCCATGAATAACAATAGACTCTTCAGCGAGTTTTTGTCTTGGTTGCACGACCCAATGCTGACTATGTTTACAAAAAATACGCCTTACATTAAATGGCACTAACCCGACACTGACAATATCATCTTTATCAAAATTTAGACCGGTCGTCTCAAAGTCTAACGCAACCAATGGTACTTCACTAATCGGTAAGCTGCCATTTGATATAGTCGACTGGTAAAAATGTTTAATTAATGGATGCGTACTTTTTTCAGCTAACTGCTCATAGCGCTTAGGCCAATCAAATTTTGAAGGGTTAACGGCCATTATTTCATTCCTGAATTGGCAGAGTAGCGAAATTTTAAGAAGTTTTGCGCTTTATCTAAAATAGCGAACGCCTCTTTTAAGTTTCGCTGCTCAAAAGGCGATAGCAAATGTGGCTCTAAATCGTTATCAGGTTCTTCATCGAGCATTTCAATTTGCCACGCTTGATGTCGAATGCGGATCATAGCGATATATTCAAGGGCATCTCGTAAGTCTTGCGCTTTGCCTTCGGGAAGAAGCTTTGCATCGATAATGTCTTCAAGACGCTCAAAGGAATTTTGCTTTCGACTGCCAATTGCCAGTGCGTGTACACGTATAACATCAGACAAAGGTGCTGTCCCACGGCGTTTCAAATTCATAGAGCGTTTGTGCTGACCATTGTGCTCTAAAACAAAATCTTTAAAAAAGCCTAGCGGTGGGGTTCGATTACGCGCATTCGCTGCCATATTGGCTAAGAATCGTTTATTGCTACGCCCTTCTTTTGCAATAAAACGTTTTAATTCATCAGCCCATTTGGTTTTGCCGTAAACGCCGTCCAAATCAAAAAAGATTGAACTGTGTAATAAAGCTTGAGGCTTAGGCTCTGCTATCCAGCCTGCAAATTGTTCTTGCCATTGTTCTCGTGTTAAACGCCACTTTTTAAATGACGCCATAATTTCACCGTCGCAGTACTTATAACCACACTCAGCCAAGCCATCACAGACAAAATCAGCGAGCTTTTGGAAATAATCATCGTGCATAGACTCATCAAAACTATTATCAAGAATAATGGCATTGTCTTGGTCGGTCACAATTAACTGCTCATCTCGGGCCATAGACCCTAATGCGATAAAACAATACGGAACAGGCGGTGGGCCAAATTGCTCTTCAGCTAAATCAAGCAAGCGCTGTTTAAATGTGCGCCCTATTACGGCCATTGCCGTGCCAATCATGTGTGAATTAGCATCTTCATTCACCATACGCACAAACACATTAGGAAGTTGCCTTGCATAATGTGCTAAATCTTCCACCGATTGCTGCGCTAAGATACCGCGCACTAATAACAAGCTACTTTGCGACTCGTAACGTAAAATATCGGATAATGAAATAACACCTATAGGCTTTTTCTTCACCACTATGGGGAGATGATGAATATTGTCTCTAAGCATGGCGAGAACAGCTTCAAATACATACGCATTGCTATCAAGGAGTAGTAAATCTGTTTGCATTATTTGCTGAGCATGTGACTCATAACTCAGCCCTTTAGCAATTACACTTGAGCGTAAGTCTCTGTCGGTAATGATCCCCACTACTTGGCCGTCATCATCATCGGGGTCATCACTAATAGGTTTGTCTGCATCAGTGACTAGAACAGAGGAAACCGACTCTTGTGTCATTACCTGCGCCACCATTTGAACTGTCGCATCTTTGGCAACCGTGACAACATCACGATGCAATAAAGATTTTACCTTAGCTGTGGTTAAATCGTTACTATCAGCTTGCTCAACGATTGCTTGATGTAAACGCACATTACCGTCGGCTTCAAAAAAATCCGCAAAGGCATCAAACTGGTCACAATACTGATTAAATAACTCTACATTGATACAATAAACAAGTGTGTCTTCAAGTGCTTTTGCTGGAAACCGAACTTTACGATTCATTAGCAAACCCATTTGCCCAAAAATACCGCCAATAGTTAAACGGTTATACAAGTCTCCGTCACGACGATACATTTCAACCGCACCGGTACGAATAACGTATAAATCAGCGATATCTTCGCCATAATTTAATATTTGTGTACCTGCGCGAAAATAAGCAATTTCAACTTGTGATGCGAGTTTATTAATGGCCTCATCAGGGAGATCATCAAAAGGAGCATGATCTTTCAAAAATTGGGCAATATCGATGTGTTCGGCTTGCATATGCGTACCTAGTTAGAAACTTTTTCTTGATTGTGAGCGTAATCGGCTATTTTTTCAAAGAAAAATAGCCGATTTTAATGAATTAAGCTTTTTCAAGCTCATCGGCAAGTAGTTTAGACTCATCCCCTCTTGGTTTAGTAAAGCGCGCTAAACCGAGGTAAATAACTGGAGTTAAATAAAGCGTAAATAACACAGCAAGGGCTAAACCTCCAAATACAACCCAGCCTATTGCATTTCGTGCTTCGGCTCCCGCCCCGGTTGAAAGAATGAGCGGTAAAGCACCCAGTAAAGTTGAAACCAATGTCATGGCAATAGGTCGTAAACGCACCAAAGCGGCTTCTTCGACTGCAACTCTAACAGAGCGGCCTTGATCCCGTAACTGGTCAGCAAACTCCACCAATAAAATCGCATTTTTAGCAATCAAACCAATTAACATCACAAGGCCTATTTGTGAGTAAATGTTCAATGAGGTACCCGTTAAATACAGGGCTAATATTGCCGATGTAATACCGAACGGTACGGTTATCATTACCACTATGGCACTATTAACGCTCTCAAACTGGGCTGCCAACACCAGTAGCACAATTAAGAATGCTAAAACATAGGTTACCAGTACTTCATTGGCGGTTTCTTCAAAGGTAAGGGCTTCACCTTTAAACGCGAGACTAATACCACTTGGTAAACTTTGCTGAGAAATTTCACGAATTTTAGTTACCAGCTCAGCGATTGTCACATCCTCAGGTAACTCCATGCTTAGCTCAATAGCTCTTCGCTGTGCATGACGCTCAAGCTCTGCAGCAACCCCTTCTTCCGTAATAGTTGCGACGCTGCTAAGTGGTACTAGCTCCCCATCGCGCGTGCCAACATAGAGATTAGCTAAATCGCCAGGGTTCGTTATTGTTTGGTTTTGAGCTTGCAGCATAATTGGGATTGATTGATCACCAATGTTTAAATCGGCGATATCATCACCATTGATTGCCGCTCGAAGCGTCACTGATATATCACTGAGCGATACCCCTAGCTCTTCAGCGCGGCGCCTATCAATATTAACCCGCAATTGTGGCTGCGATGGCTGATACGAAATACGCACAGGGGCAACAGCAGGCATCGCTTTTTCAATTTCAGCAGAGAAGTCTTGTGCGGCTTTAAATATCTCTAAATAGTCTTGGCCAAGTAGTGCAAGCTCGATTCCCCCACCTTGACCACGTAAGTTCAAGCTATTTGAGCCACCAGGATAACCCGCAGCACCTGGAATATTACCTAATGGTTCGCGAATTTTATCAATAATCTCTTGCTGACTAAAATGACGTTCATCCCAATGCTTTAACGGTACTGTAATGAATACGATGTTAGGATCCCACTGCCCAACCACAGTGTAAATTGACTCAATTTCTCCGCTTTCAACATACGGTAATAAAATATCTTCCATCTGCACGGCTTGCCTATCCATAAAATTAAGGCCAACCCCATCTGGGCCACGGGCAAAAATCCGAATTTTGCCGCGATCTTCTGTTGGTAATAACTCATTATCTAAATTGAAATAAAGTGCACCAGAGCCTGCAGCAACCAATAAACACGCAAAAAATGTTAACCACGCATGTTCAAGCACACCATGAATAGAGCGTTTATAAATCGCTGCTAAACCATGTCCCAATTTAGCGAAAGGATGAAAACCACCTTGCTTTAATTTCAGCTTAGAGGTCAATGCTGGTACTAATGAAAGGGCTACAAAGCTGGAAATAATGACTGCACCGGCCAGTACCCCACCAAATTCTCTAAACAGTCGCCCTGCTGTTGAAGGTAAAAAGGCGATAGGCACAAATACTGCTGCAAGTACTGCGGTCGTTGCCACTACTGCAAAAAAAACTTCACGGGTGCCAATAACCGCTGCTGCACGTCTGCCCAACCCTAAACCACGCTGACGCTGTATGTTTTCACTCACCACAATCGCATCATCAACAATTAGGCCTGTTGCTAACACTAACGCCAGTAAAGTTAAAATATTAATCGAAAAACCAAGTGCCCAAATAAGCGCGAGCGATCCAATTAATGCCACAGGTATTGCAAAGGCAGGAACAAGGGTTGCTCGCCATGAGCCAATAAACACCCACAGCGTAATCACCACCAGCAACACTGTCAGTAATAAAGAGTTGATAACTTCATCAACGGAGCTTCTAATAAACTGTGCGTCATCAGAGGTAAGCGTAAACTCCATTTCAGGAAAACGTTCGCGCATTCTTTCAATTAAGCTAAGAACTTCATCAGATATTTCGATAGTATTTGACTGTGCTTGGCGAATAATTTCCATACCAATCACAGGCGTGCCATTGAGTCTTACGAATGAACGTGGATCTGCAGGGCCAAAATACACCGCAGCGACATCACCAATTCGAGTATCATCACGAACAATAATATCGGCTACCTGCTCAGCAGAAATAGATGTTGCATCGGCACGCACAATCACTTGTTGATCGCTCGACTTTAAACTTCCCGCTGGTACGTCAAAAGGCGCTTGGCGAAGCACGTTAGCAATATCAGGCACAGTTAGATTAAAGCTACTCAGTTTAAGTGGGTCTATTCGAACACGTAATACACGTTCGCGGTCGCCGTTTAAGCGTACATCAGCAACCCCTGGAATAGTTAAAAACTGCGGTGCTAAATCGACATCAACGCGCTCTGTTAACGCCTCAAGTGACAAGCTTTCGCTTGATACCGTTAACGATACAACCGCTTCGGCATCGTTATCGGCTTTTATTATAGATACACGTTCAACTTCCTCAGGTAGTTCACGCTGAACACGCGCGACTGATTCTCGAGTTTCATTTGCTGCATCGTCTAAATTTATGCCAGGTCGAAACTCAACCACAATGCGAGCGTTATTCTCTTCACTTTGCGCGCGAATCGACTTTACGCCACTTACCCTTGCTACAGCTCCTTCAAGCTTACTGGTTACTTCGGTATCTACAGTTTCGGGTGAGCCACCAGGAAATGAGGCTGAAACAGTAATTCGAGGTCTATCCACGTCAGGTAATTCACGAACTTCAACACCTGCTATCGCTGCAATACCAGCAATGATGATCAACAAATTCAGCACCACAATTAATACTGGCCGACGTATTGCCATTGATGGTAAATCTTCCATCATAGGTTGCTGTTTCATTATTGCTCCTTGGCCAGTTTAATATCATTAATATGAACTAACTCTTGGCCAGGACGTAAACGCTGAACACCTTCAGTTACGAGTAAATCACCTTGTTTTAATCCACCGGACACGAGTAAACGCCCTGCTAATCGCTGTTCAATTTTGACATCAACACGGGTTGCTTTATTATCAGCGCTTTTCCACACATAAGGACCAGCAGCGCCCCACATCATGGCAGCTTCAGGTACTACAGCGAAATCATCACCAAGTATATTTATATGGACTCGAAAGCTCATCCCCGGCATAAACTGCTTGGCTGAGTTATCAAGTTTTGCTTTCGTTCTTAAAGTGCGCGTTTGTCCATTTATACGCGAATCTAATTGTGCGATTTTTGCCTCGAAAGCTTTCTCGCTAAGCCAAGGAGTCACTTCCACACTGCCTTTGTGACGCAATACATTAACAGCGGCCTCTGGCGCATTAAAGTTAATATAAAGCTCAGTAGTGTCATCAATCGTTGCAATAGCTGTTTGGGTGGTGATCCTATCGCCTACTTCAACATCGGTAAGGCCCATCACGCCACTAAATGGGGCACGCACTTGACGGTCTTCTAATTCAGTTTCAGCCTGAGTTAACTTAACTTTAGCCAGTTCAAATAAGGTTTTAGCATCATCTAGATCACTTTGTGGAACAGCACCTCTGGCATGACTTTCAACTAATCGCTTCATAGTGCGCTCAGTATCTTGTAATGTAATTCGAGCTTCGGTAAGGGCTGCTTTTTGACGGCGAGAATCTAACTCGAGTAACAATTCACCTTTTTCGACATTATCTCCTGGTTTGAAATGTACATGGGTGACTCTATCCCCTACAGCAGGATAAAGTGTTACTGAATGAATTGCCTCAGCGTTACCAACCGCTTTTATTTGCTGTTTTGTTTGTTCTAATGTAACAGGTTGTACGACAACATTTGCTGCATGCGCTACTGTTATAAAGCTAATACAGGCTAAAAATGTCCATGATTGAAATCTGCCAAGCTTCAAAATTTCACCTAAATAAGAATCGTTTTAATTGTTACGAAGTGTAACAGCTTTGTGATCAATAAGAAGATATGTTCGATTAATAGCAGTTCAGTGCGGCTAATGTCATTATAAAGACTGGTTAGGCTTATTAATCAAGGGCTGCAAGCAAAATATTATTAGCTAATTGATATAGCGCTGGTACTGAGTAAAGAGTAAAGAGTAATAATGAGAAGTGAGTAGTATGGCAATGGCTACTCACTTTTTAAATAAATCGAGCGACTAGATGTTTACCTTGGTAACTGTTAAAACCTAAACATAAGCGATGCCACGATTGTTTGTGTTGAGATATCGGCTATGTCTGTTTTTTCATAGTCGATTGTAACCGCTACGTTATCACTAAAACCATAGCCAACACCAAAGCCCGTTAACAAGGATACTCCGGTATCACTTTTTTCAACCACGCTATAAGATTCTGCTGATTCTTGTAAGTAGCTAAAATCATTGTCCCAGACGTACGCACCAGCGTGTGCTCTTAGGAAAAAACTCCCCGTAATTGGGTAAGTGGCAATAATTCGTGTATCAAAGGAAAGTGTTTTAAAATCTCCTTCGTACACAGTTTCCTTGGTCGGTTCATTTTTATTATTGACCGTATCACGATAAATAGTAAAGTTTGCCTCCCCAGGTAAACCGAGCCCCACTTCAACGGCAAAAAATTGGTTAAACTGATAACCATAAAAACCCCTAAAGCCTTTACCTGACTGCTCATCACTGTAATTTAGTGGTGCGAAGGAATCTTGCTCTATCGAAGGGATAAAATTAATATCGTAATTATTATTTTGTAGCGCCAAACCAAAGTAGCTGAATTCATTATTAGAATTGGCATGCGACAGTAACGGCATTAGGCATAGTGCCGCTGTTGTAAGCTTAAGTTTCATAGATATCCTTCTCTTTTTGTTCCAACATTTTTAAATAACTAGCCAAGCTAATAAGCTATATTCAGCGAATTAAAACTCTGTATAAAATATTTGAAAATTAGTTGGTTGTATAAAATTTTTCAAAAGCGGCGCTAATGTACACCACTAAGGAACAACATTAAAGTTTTCACTATTATTAAACGCAAAAAACCCCAGACAATGCTGGGGTTTCTATCAATTCATAAAGCTAAAAATTACTGTTGGCGCTGTGCTTCTTTTTGCGCTTTTTTCGCTTCTTTACGCTTACGAAGTACTTCTTGCGCTTCGTTACCAATGTGACCTTCGCCACGCGCTTGTGCTAATTCAATTTGCTTTTGGCGCTCAGCAAAACGAGCACGTTGCTCTTCTGTTAGGCTGTCGTGACAGTGATGACACGAAACACCTTCCATGTATTCAGGCTTTTGCTTTTCGTCTTCAGTGATTGGCATACGACACGCGTGACATTGGTCGTAAGAACCTTTTTGTAAATCGTGATTTACCGCAACACGGTTATCGAAAACAAAACACTCACCTTCCCACATGGTTTCTTCTTTTGGTACTTCTTCTAAGTACTTAAGAATACCGCCTTCTAGGTGGAACACTTCGTCAAAACCTTGCTCTTTCATATACGCAGTTGATTTTTCACAGCGGATACCACCGGTACAGAACATAGCCACTTTTTTGTGCTTTTCAGGGTCTAGGTTTTCTTTCGCCCACGCAGGGAATTCACGGAATGTTTTGGTGTTTGGATCAACCGCATTTTGAAAAGTACCGATCTCGATTTCGTAATCATTTCGCGTATCGATAAGAATCACTTCAGGGTCTGAAATTAACGCATTCCAATCCGCTGGTTTTACGTATGTACCCACAACTTCACGCGGGTCGATACCTTCAACACCCATAGTGACGATTTCTTTTTTCAGCTTTACCTTAGTACGGTAGAACGGGCATTCGTCATCGTATGACTCTTTAGTGACAATGTTGTCTAGGTTTGGTTGTGAATCTAACCATGCAAGTAGGTTATCGATACCTTCACGTTTAGCAGAAACAGTACCGTTAATACCTTCGGCCGCAAGTAACAAAGTACCGCGTACTTCATTGTCTTCCATTACTTTAAGTAGTGGTTGGCGAATCGCTTCAAAATTAGGAAGGGCTACAAATTTGTAAAGTGCGCAAACAACAAAGTGCTCGCTAGTTACATTGTCTTTATGAACAGCAGTCATGGTGTTACCTTTTGCCTTAAATGCCCATGTGGGGCGTTAACCGAATCGCAAATCCGGCGCATTGAGGGCGAGTATTTTACGCGAATTAGCGATAATTGCAAAAACTGATGCGAAATAGCTGTGTTTTTACTGTCTCCAAGTGAGGCAAGTGCGTTATAATGAACAGGATTTATAAATTTTGCTCATCGGAGATTACGCATTGCATTTTACTGAACTTGGGATTGATACACGCCTCGAAAAACAACTTGCGCATCAAGGCATCACCCAGCCCACTGACATTCAAGCTCACGCGGTACCAACAGCTATCGCAGGCCATGATATTTTTGCACAGTCAAAAACAGGATCGGGCAAAACGCTGGCGTTTTTATTACCTGCTGTACAGCGCGTAATGAAGCAAAAAGCTCTCAGTAAACGCGACCCTCGCGTTTTAATCGTTGCGCCTACCCGCGAATTAGCAACCCAGGTATACAGCCAATTAAGACTATTAATTGCTGGCACAAACATTAGTGCTGTAAAAGTACTGGGTGGTGAAAACTTTAATGACCAAATTAAAGCACTTCGTAAAGACCCACATTTTGTGGTGGCAACTCCGGGGCGTTTAGCTGACCATTTAAGTCAACGCTCATTACAGCTTTCAGGCTTAGAGCTTTTAATTTTTGATGAAGCCGACCGTATTTTAGATTTAGGCTTTACCGAGCAAGTTAAAATGATCAACGAGCTTGCTGATCACCGTTTACGCCAAACGTTATTGTTTTCAGCAACCCTTGACCATGCACAAGTTGATGCCCTGTCACGTAACTTATTACGTTCACCAAAACAAATATTGTTAAGTGCCTCAAATGAGCAACATAGTGACATTACTCAGCAGCTTTATTTAGCTGATCACTTAGATCATAAAGAAGCCCTACTTGAGCACTTTGTAAAACAAGACAATGTTGGTCAGTGTATTATTTTCACCGCAACACGAGCTGACACCCAACGCTTGAGTCAGTTGTTAAATGATAAAGGCTTTAAAGCACAAGCACTCGCGGGTGACTTAACTCAGGCTAAGCGCCTTGAAATTATGGACGCCTTCAGCCGTGAAAACTTCAAAATTTTGATCACCACTGATGTTGCATCACGTGGTCTTGATTTATTAAGCGTGACCCACGTAATTAACTTTGACCTACCAAAACATGCTGAAGAGTATGTGCACCGTATTGGTCGTACAGGTCGCGCAGGCTTTAAAGGCACTGCCATTTCATTAGTTGGCCCGAAAGATTGGCCAAGCTACAAAGCAATTAAAGCATTTTTAAATGATGAATTAAGCTTTTTCAGCGTTGACGGCCTTGTTGGTAAATTCAAAGGTCTGCGTGAGAAAAAGCCAAACACAGTTTGGAAAAAAGCAGAGAAAAAAGTGGCTGCTAAACCTGCAAAACCAAAACGCAAAGCAGCCCCTAAGAAGCCTAAAGCCCCTATTCAAGCACCAATTGATGTAGATGGTTTTGCTCCAATGCGCCGTAAGAAAAAGCCAGAACAGGAATAATAATGAGTATTTTAGGAACCACACAAACCCTTTTCGTTAACGAAATATCTAACGAAGGTGCTTATTTAGATGGCCGTGATTTAGGCGAAGTATTCTTACCAAGCAAAGAAATTGATTACGAACTAGAAGCTGGCGACAGCGTGCAAGTATTCATTTACTTAGATCACGCAGGTCACCCAACAGGCACCACTAAAAAACCTTTAGCTGAAGTGGGCGAATATGCCCTACTACGTGTTAAAGCAATCAACAGCACTGGTGCGTTTTTGGATTGGGGCCTCGAAAAAGACGTACTAGCGCCATACAACGAACAAAAGCCAAAAATGAAAGACGGCTTTTCTTATCTTGTACGTTTATACCTAGATAACGCCAGCCAACGTATTTGTGCATCAAGCAACTTTAATAAGTTTTTATCAAAAGATGAACCAACTTACTCTGTAATGGAAGAAGTTGATTTAATCGTTGCCGGTAAAACAGACCTAGGCTACAAAGTACTTGTAAACGAAGCCCACATTGGTGTTGTTTACTACAACACGGTATTTAAAAAGCTATTTGTTGGCCAGCGTTTAAAAGGCTTTATTCAAAAAGTACGTGAAGACGGCAAAATCGATGTACTACTTGAAAAGCCAGGCATGGGCAAAGTAAACGACCTAGGCGAAAAAATCCTAGACAAATTAAAAGCCGAAGGAGGCGTACTTCACTTAGGTGATAAATCAGACCCTGAAGCAATTAAAAAGACTTTCTCAACCAGTAAAGCAAACTACAAAAAAGCCATTGGCGGTTTGTTTAAGCAAGGTTTGATTGATATTGAAGCGACGTCGATAAGATTGAAGTAAGTTGCGAGATAACAAGATAGTGAATTATTTGAAAGAGTAAGGTGAAAGCTTTACTCTTTTTTTATTCTTAGTAGTTTTATAGTTTTAACGTACGGGTGCCATAAATTTTCTAACGCTATTTTGAGAATTTTTCATTTAGAAGTGAAAGTCAGTATTGTTCCATAAGCAGCCTTTCCGGATTAACTCATCTCTGCCCCAAAATGAGTTCGCGTAACTGCTCTAGAGCTCTGCCTCAAACGAAGATTGAAAATTTTCTTTTGATACAGTCTTTATATTCAAAATTTACAACTTTCACCTATATTCAAGAAAATGAGCAATTTGCGCATTCTTGTCATAAGACCACTTTACCAATTTAAATTATTTTGTTAACTAGCAAAAGGTTAGCTAATTTGATAAAAACGTAGTAATCAGAAAAGTGAGCAGTTGCGTGGTAGAAATATGCGCGATTTGCGCACTATTAAATTGTTAGATGAAGTCCACAATCAAGCAAGGATGATTAATTAATGAAATTTGAGACGAAAGAAGCCGCTGTATTTTTTATTGATATACTTGGAATGAGTGCACTTACTGAAGGCTCAATTGACTTAACTGGAATTGATAAAAAAATTGATACTTCTATCTACGATGTAGAAATCAATGGGGAAAAAGAGCTTTCAAGCCCAAATCAAATTATTGCTGCATGGACTCTCAATCGTTTTAGAGAGGCACTCCGCAATGTTCATTCTAAATTTGATGTAAAAGTTTCGCAGTTATCAGACTGCGCATTTATTTGGTCGGAGAGTAGCAGTGAACTTCTAATGGCCTCATCAAAACTAATGTGGGATCTGACCTTTTCTGGGGTGCTATGTAGAGGTGGTTTAAGCTATGGTGAGGTCATTATTCCAAATAATGACAAGGAATCTTTTGGCTCATTTATTCTTGGTGATGCTGTTACTCGTGCAGCGAAACATGAAGCCAGAGGAAAAGGATGCAGGGTGTTTAGTGATGCAGATGCAATTCATCATTTTCACGAAGATTTTCCAGGTAAAGTAAATTCAACAGTGGTTTCAACTAAAATATACAATGATATTTTTTCTCCAATTACAAACCCTCTAGATTTCAGCATAGTAGATGAATTCAAGTGGTATCTGTTTCATGACCTTAAGGGCATAACAACAAATGCAACCGAGATCAATCATGGCAGGTTGGCCATGTACATGTCAGGGCTTGTTTCAACTCTCAGGCACTCCCCTTATTTCGCGTGGAATTCATTGAATAAGCATGGCCTCATCCAGCTCGCAGGCAGTATAGAAGCAATCTCTACAGATATTGCCGTTCACACTGGTCATGAAGATGCGAAACTCTCTGCTGAATATTCTATGGTCGGGTTGGAAAAGGTAAATCGAAGCCATGACATAGTTAAAAGACATTTTTACCAATACAACGTAAACGCTCTCACTAAAGGTGCACATGAGACACTCAAAGAACGTTTGGAGAATGAAGTGGTAAAAGTACTTGAAGCTGGTTAATCATCTAACAAGGTGCTGCTGTCGGACAAATTTTCCGCTGCGCTCCAAATTTGCCGCAGAGCGCGGCGTTAAATGACAATGTACTATTTAGTATCGCTTAACTAGGATGAGCTATGACAAAATTTAAATGCGTACAATTAATTTCATTGCTATTTTTCAGTTCTACTGTCTTTTCTAGCAATATCCATGTAGAGAAAGTATCTGATCAAGTTCATATTTTGAGTGGAAAGGAGTACGGAACTAATATTGGATTAATAACTACAGAGAATGGTTTGACCTTAATCGATCCCATGCCAGGGGGTGGGCATTTACTAGAGTTAGATAACATAGTTAAGTCAATTTCCAATAAGTCCATAATTTATATCTTGAATACTCACACACATTCAGATCATACGGGTGGTAATGAGTTTTTCATAGAGCAAGGCGCAAAGCTTGTCGAGAGTATTACTACTTCAGATGATCTTGTTCATATTAAAGTGAAGTCACACTCATCGAATGACAATATTTATTACCACAAAATTAGCAATACTATCTTTGTTGGTGATGTTTTCGATACCAGTTGGCACCCAACATTTTATGCAGGTGGATTTCAAGGTTTTAATGATGCGATTGATGCAATTATGAAGCTAGGTGACGAAGAGTCTCTCATAGTGCCCGGCCATGGCGCACCAGCAAGAAAGTTGTCTTTACTAGAATTCAGAAAAAATACTTCAGAATGGATAATGAGAGTCCGAGAGCTACACCAAAAAGGGTGGGATGAAGACCGAATAATGAATGATGCTCAAGCTAAGAGTATTGTGGAAAAATTCAATTTAGGCGGTAGGTCACCATTCCTTCCCCAAGAAGCATTCAAAAGATTTGTAGAAAGAACAATTTCGGTGATAGAAAAAGAGAAAGGCATGTAATAAGGGGTTTAAGGCGGATTCGTAACAGTTGGTTCGATTCCGATTTGCTTCACAAATTTAGCCCACTTTTACTCTCCGCTTAATGCGTTACCAATGTCTAGCCATTGTACAGATCCGTCTGTCGATTCTAACTCATAAATGTCCATAAACGAGTTTATTCGCCCGTCTAATTCTCGTTTGTAGATGACCTAGATAATTTTTTCGGAAATTGCAACAAACAAAAAGAGCACTGTATTTAGCGCGATAAAAACCGTGCCTACAATGCTCTTTAGAAACTGTTTGAAAATAACGAGGTTATTTTAGTGAGTCGTTAATTTCTTTTAGTGTTGCAACTGGGTCTGCCGATTGAGTGATTGGGCGGCCTACAACTAAATAGTCACTGCCATCTTCTACGGCTTGTTTTGGTGTCATGATGCGCTTTTGGTCACCTGCATCGCTGCCTGCAGGACGAATACCAGGGGTAACCAGTTTAAAGTCTGCGCCTAGTTCTGCTTTTAGCTTTTTCGCTTCTTGTGCTGAGCACACTACCCCATCAAGGCCTGATTCTTTGGCAAGCTTTGCGAGGTAAATTACTTGCTCTTCTGGGGTTTTATCTACACCTAAACGAGTAAGCTCTGCGGCATCCATACTGGTTAGTACAGTTACTGCAATCAGTAATGGCGCATCATCACCAAACTGTTCTAAAGCGTGTTTTGCTTTAGTCATCATTTCAACGCCACCAGAGGCATGCACGTTAACCATCCATACACCCATTTTTGCAGCCGCTGTCACAGCTTTAGCCACTGTGTTTGGAATATCGTGAAATTTTAGGTCTAAGAATACATCAAACCCTAAGTCGATTAGTTCCTTAACAAAGCTAGGACCAAAATACGTGAACATTTCTTTACCTACTTTAAGGCGACACGCATCAGGTGATAATTGCTTTACAAACGCAAGAGCTGTTTGTTGATCATCATAATCAAGGGCAATTAATACTTTTTTTGAATCTTCGACAGACATAACTTTCCTAAAAACTAATGGACTAATATGAATTAAAAACCGTCTATGCCACGGCTTGGAACAATTGTTTCCCAGTGCTTACAAGATGGACATACCCAATAAATGGTATGACTGGTAAAGCCACAGTGCTGGCACTGAAAATCAGGTTTGGTTGCGATATAAGACGTTACTAGCTTATCAATTTGATCGAGTACATCTTTAATATCGTTGTTTTGTTTGGCAAGTAGCTGTAATAAAAAGCTAAAGCCACGGATAGTTGGATGACGTTTTAAACTATCCGTTAAAAATTTGATTGCTTGATCAATATGACCTTGTTCTAGTAAAGCTTGGCAGTGTTTTATTTTTATAAGTACCCCACCCTTATCGAGCAACTCGTTGAGTAGCTCATGAAATTGATGAGTTAAATTAAGCTTTTCGTAACTTATAGCTAGCTGTTCAACAAATACAGGGGCAAAAAAGGTAAATTGGCAAATTAGCTCACGCCAATAGTAGATTGCTTTTACGTAGTCTTCTTTAATAAATGCACTGTGGCCAAGCTCATACAATGGGCGAATAGCTTTGTGGTTTAAGCTAATGGCTTTACGCATAATTTGCGTATCATTATCTTGTAAGGCCGCTTCACAGTAAAAGTTGGCAATGGCTTTTATATGCTGAGGCTTAGTGAACAAATCACTGTGCGCCTCGTACATATTGATGCCTTTTTCCCATTCACGGGTTTGTGAATAAAGATTAATAATTGGCTCTAACGCGTCTTTGTTTCCTGCCTTTACAAGCCAAACTAAGTGTTCTTCTGCACCATCTAATAAGCCTGCCATAATATAATCTTCTGCAAGCTCAAGTCGGCTAGTAGCAGCTTGTTGCTCATCAAGGCTTGGGTGTTTTAATAATAGCTCATGAATTTTAATTGCGCGGTCAAGCTCGCCACGGCGGCGGAACATGGTTGCAAGTGTTGAGTAGTGTTCAACTGAATCAGCAGCGACTTCAAGTAGATTAATAAGGTGTTCTAAGCCTTGATCTTCTTCTCTGTCTAAGAGAAATTTAAGGCCTTTAGAATATTCAGAGGTGATTTGTCTATTAAGCTGATGAGCTTGGTTTTTAGCACTGTTTTTACCCATTATCCAACCGTAACCGGCTGCAACGGGTAAAAGTAAAAACAGAAGCTCAATCATGATTAGGTGTCTTTATTAGCAACAAGCTTTTTATTGTTTTTTTCAGGCGCTAACTTTTTCTTTAAGCGATAATTTTGCCACTTTAACTGCGAAAACAGTGTAAAGCTTATAAAACAACCAATGGCGACACCTAAAACAAAGCAGATACTTATTACAACAGCTAAGGGCAACGTATTACTGGCAATTAAATAGTTGATTTGCACCAATTGTGGATTTTGTGAACCAAGTACAAACGCAATAAATAAACACAGCGCTATTAATACAATTTTTAATACCCTAAACAAGTAACTACTCCTGTATAAAACTAGGCAATACTCTCATTTACGCGATCACGTAATTCTTTACCTGGTTTAAAATGTGGTACGTGCTTACCGTCTAACTCAACTGTTTCGCCAGTCTTTGGATTACGACCTGTGCGTGGAGAACGATAATGCAATGAGAAACTTCCAAAGCCACGGATCTCAATACGATCTGAGCTAGATAATGAACCGGCCATTTGTTCAAGAATTTCTTTAACGGCATTTTCAACATCTTTCACTGGGATATGTGCATGTTGTTCAGCTAGTTGTTCTATCAATTCTGACTTAGTCATAACGTTTCCTTAAAAAGAGATAAAGGAAGGGCAAAACTGCCCTTCCAATTAAAGACTATAGATTAGTCTTTTTGAGCATTTTTGAATGCTGCAGCCATTGCGTTTTCGAACGCAGGCTCTTCTTTCTTAAGCTTCTCTAGTACTTCTTTCTCTTCTGCTTCGAAAAGAGCTTTAACTGATAAGCTTAAAGTGCGGTTCTTACGATCAACACCAACGTATTTCGCTTCGATTTCGTCGCCTTCAGAAACTACAGTTGTAGCATCTTCAACACGCTCTTGAGCGATATCAGCTACACGGATGTAACCTTCAACGCCTTCGATTAGCTCAACAGTTGCGCCTTTCGCATCAACTTCAGTCACTTTACCTTTAACAATAGCACCTTTTTTGTTTGCGTCCAGGTAGTTATTGAAAGGGTCAGCTTCGATTTGCTTAACGCCTAGAGAGATACGCTCACGCTCTGGGTCAACTTGCAATACGATAGCAGTGATTTCGTCGCCTTTCTTGAATTCACGTACAGCTTCTTCGCCTGGCGTGTTCCAAGAAATGTCTGAAAGGTGAACAAGACCGTCAATACCGCCTTCAAGACCGATGAAGATACCGAAGTCAGTGATTGATTTGATCTTACCAGTAACTTGGTCGCCTTTGTTTTGTAGACGAGCAAATTCTTGCCATGGGTTAGCAATACATTGCTTAAGACCAAGAGAAATACGACGACGCTCTTCGTCGATTTCAAGAACCATAACTTCAACAGTGTCACCTAGTGAAACAACTTTTGAAGGGTGGATGTTCTTGTTAGTCCAATCCATTTCAGAAACGTGTACTAGACCTTCTACGCCTTCTTCGATTTCAACGAAACAACCGTAGTCAGTAAGGTTAGTTACACGACCAGAAAGCTTAGAACCTTCTGGGTAACGACCAGCGATAGCTGCCCATGGATCTTCGCCAAGCTGTTTAAGGCCTAGAGATACACGAGTCTTCTCTTTGTCGAATTTAAGAACTTTAACTGCGATTTCGTCGCCAACATTAACGATTTCTGAAGGGTGCTTAACACGCTTCCACGCCATGTCTGTGATGTGTAGTAGACCGTCAACACCACCAAGGTCAACGAACGCACCGTAGTCAGTAAGGTTCTTAACGATACCTTTAACTTCTTGACCTTCAACAAGGTTAGCAAGAAGTTCTTCACGCTCTTGTGAGTTTTCTGATTCGATAACTGCACGGCGAGAAACAACAACGTTGTTACGTTTTTGGTCAAGCTTGATTACTTTGAACTCAAGCTCTTTACCTTCAAGGTGAGTTGTGTCACGTACTGGACGAACATCAACAAGTGAACCAGGTAGGAAAGCACGGATTGAATCAACTTCAACAGTGAAACCGCCTTTAACTTTACCGTTGATAACACCAGTAACAGTTTCTTGCTCTTCACACGCTTTCTCAAGACGGATCCATGCTTCGTGACGCTTCGCTTTCTCACGAGAAAGGATAGTTTCACCGAAACCGTCTTCGATTGCATCTAGTGCAACATCTACTTCGTCGCCAACAGCAACTTCTAGTTCACCAGCAGCATTTTTGAATTGCTCAGCAGGGATTGCACTCTCAGATTTAAGACCAGCATCAACAAGTACGATGTTGTTCTCGATTGAGATAACTGTACCTTTAACGATAGAGCCTTGCTCTGCTTCAAAACCCTTTAGGCTTTCTTCAAATAACTGCGCAAAATTTTCTGACATTATACGTCTCTAAATAATTAAATAACCAATTAGCAACCATGCTGCATGGGGTTGTTAAAATAGTACTGGCCTCCTGCCGGCACCTTAAAAATTTACTTTTTAGCTTTAGGAAGCTTACCTGCAAGTACGGCTTCATCTAACAAAGTTACAACTTTATCAAACACTTGCATTGCATTAAAATCACTTGTGTCGATTTCAATGGCGTCATCTGCAGGTACAAGCGGCGCAACTTCACGATTCATATCGCGATGATCACGCGCCTTTATATCCTCAAGTAGACCACTTAGTGTAACATCTAGACCACGTTCGTTCAACTCTGTAAAACGTCGACGCGCGCGCTCCTCAGCAGAGGCAGTCAAATATATCTTCAGTGGTGCATCAGGGAACACAACCGTTCCCATATCACGACCATCAGCAATTAAACCATTTTCAGTTCTAAATGCTCGCTGGCGGCGTAACAATGCTTCTCTAACTCGCGGCAATGCTGCAACTTTTGAGGCAGCAGCGCCTACTTCTTCGTTTCTAATTGTGGTTGTGACATCCTCGCCTTCCAAAATAATTTTCGATGTGTGTGCTTGGCTATCAACCAAAAATTGCACATCTAAATTTGCAGCAAGAGGAACAAGACCTTCTTCATTGTCTAATTCAATTTGATGATGGAGTGCCGCAAGTGACAACACACGATAAATCGCACCGCTGTCTAATACATCCCAACCTAATTTCTCGGCTAACAAGCGGCAAACAGTTCCTTTACCTGAACCACTTGGGCCATCTATGGTGATAACGGGCATTGATAACGCCTGCATTTATAACCTCCTGCAATGCACACCAAAATAAAACCGCGATATTATACGTCAGTTCTGATAATAGATCCGCATTTAGAGTGTAACTTTTTATATTTTCTTCTGTTTTATTGACTTGAGACAGACTCTAGTACTTTGAAAAACGTTGGAAAAGTTTTGTATGTACACTTAGGATCGTTAATGGTAATTGGCTTACCGCCAACTGCCACCATCGCAAAGCACATGGCAATACGATGATCGTTATAGGTATCAATCGCTACATCGTTAAATGTTTTAGGTGGTGTAATTTCGATGAAATCTTCCCCTTCAACAACTTCAGCACCTACTTTTCGAAGCTCTGTGGCCATGGCATATAAGCGATCTGTTTCTTTCACGCGCCAGTTATAAATGTTGCGAATGGCCGTTTTACCTTTTGCAAAAAGCGCAACAGTTGCTAGCGTCATTGCGGCATCTGGGATTGCATTGGCATCAATATCTACGGCGTTAAGCTCTCCCTTACGAACCACCAGCTTTTCATCGTACCAATCGATTTTAGCGCCAACTTGTTCCATGACTTTAGCAAAGCCAATGTCGCCTTGAACAGATGCAGCACCTACCCCATTGATCTCAATTTCGCCGCCCGCTATTGCAGCTGCCGCAACGAAGTAAGAAGCACTAGATGCATCCCCTTCAACCATAATACGCTCAAGTGCTTGATACTGTTGACAGCCTTTAACGTAAAACGTTTCGTAATTGTCATGGCTCACAGTAACGCCAAAACGCTTCATCACATCAAGGGTGATATCGATATAAGGTTTTGATACCAAGGTGCCTTTAATAGTGATTTCTGTGTCGCCATTAAATAGCGGGGCTGCCATTAATAATGCAGTTAAAAATTGACTTGAAATGCTGCCATCAATGTCAACTTTACCACCGTTGATTTTGCCGCCTTTAATGGCCAGTGGTGGATAATCTTTGCTTTTTAGGTATTCAACATCACCGCCAAGTGCTTGTAGCGCATCAACCAAGTGACCGATTGGGCGCTCTTCCATACGTGGCTCACCCACCAGTTGGTATTCACCTTCTACAGCCGCTAACACTGCTGTAAGCGGACGATAAGCAGTACCAGCATTACCTAAAAATAGCGGCTTACTTGGCGTTTTAAATTTACCTGCAACACCCTCTACGGTAGCCACTGTTTTGTCTTCGTTAAGCGAAACATTAACGCCTAAAAGTTTTAGTGCACCTAACATATGACGAATGTCATCACTATCAAGTAGGTTTTCTACAACTGTGGTGCCCTCTGCCAGCGCTGCTAATAGTAAAATACGGTTTGATAAGCTTTTTGAGCCAGGCAGTGTCACACTGCCATTTACCTTTGTAATCGGTTCAAGACGAAGCTGTTCCATAATTAGCTGTTCTCCTTGGCAAATTTATCCATAAAATTAACCAAAGCTTGAACACCTTCTAACGGCATCGCGTTATAGATACTTGCACGCATACCACCGACAATACGGTGGCCTTCAAGAGCTAATAAGCCTGCTTCTTTTGACTCACTGATAAACTTGTCATTAAGCGATTCGTCGTTTAACCAAAACGGTACGTTCATACGTGAACGGCAATGCTTAGCAACTTTATTATTATAAAAATCAGAGTTATCAATAAAATTGTAAAGTAGCTCTGCTTTTGCGATATTTTGCTCTTCCATGGCTTTAACGCCGCCATTTGCTTCAAGCCATTCAAAGACTTCAGCTGCTAAGTACCACGCAAATGTAGGTGGCGTGTTATACATACTGCCTTGTTTTGCTTCTAATGCGTAATCAAGAATACCTGGCTTTGCAAGGCCCTCGCGCTCAAGTAGCGTTTTGCGGATAATAACAATCGATAAGCCAGACGGACCGATATTCTTTTGTGCACCAGCGTAAATAAGATCAAACTGATTCACATCAATTTCACGCGATAAAATAGTCGAAGACATGTCAGCCACAATGGGGGCTGATGGATGTGAAGGCACATCAAAAATTTCAATTCCATCTACGGTTTCATTTGGGCAATAGTGAATGTACGATGCATCCGCAGGTAATTCCCAGCTGCTCGCTGGTTTGATAGAAAACTGGCCATTTTGCTGCTCATCATCACGAACATTGATGCTTTCAACAGCAGTAAATTTTGCGGCTTCTTGTGTCGCACCTTTCGACCATACACCGTTTTCACAATAAACGGCGGTTTTATCATTAAGGTGAAGATTCAATGGCACAGCGCTAAATTGACCACGGCCACCACCGTGCATAAATAACACTTCAAATTCATCGCTAATATTCATTAAACGACGCAGGCTAGCTTCACATTTAGCTGTGAGCTCTATGAAATCACTACTGCGATGGCTGATTTCCATCACAGATACACCTAAACC
Organism: Pseudoalteromonas sp. CF6-2; assembly: GCF_021729425.1. Classification (NCBI taxonomy): domain Bacteria; kingdom Pseudomonadati; phylum Pseudomonadota; class Gammaproteobacteria; order Alteromonadales; family Pseudoalteromonadaceae; genus Pseudoalteromonas; species Pseudoalteromonas sp. CF6-2. The sequence continues at coordinate 1,736,428 of NZ_CP091442.1, read as the reverse complement.
TTGCCAATCTATAAATTCTTTTTGTGCTTTTTGCATTACTGCCGGCGGCAGCATTGCCGGTCCTGCACAAAAATTATATTTAGTCATTACTTTGCCTCATTCCAGTAATTATAGTGCTAATAAAAAAAGCGGCCGAAGCCGCTTTTTAAATCAATGTTATTCTGAAGGTGGGTTATCACCCGTTTCTTCAGGATTTGTATCGACTACTTCAACGGCCTCGCCTTCGATGGCTTCAAGCTCATCAACTTCGATTTCTTCGATACGTTGTAAACCAACTACTTGCTCTTCGTCAATAGTTCGTATCAAAATAACGCCCTGTGTATTACGACCAACTGTAGAAACCTCATTAACCCTAGTACGTACGAGTGTACCGCGATTAGAGATAATCATGATTTCGTCGTTGTCATCAACTTGTACTGCACCAACCACAGCGCCATTACGCTCGCTTACTTTGATTGATACAACACCTTGCGTTGCACGGCTCTTCGATGGGTAATCTTCAAGTGCCGTACGCTTACCGTAACCATTTTCAGTCACAGTGAGGATTGCACCATCTGACTTAGGTACGATTAATGACACCACGCGTTGATCGTCTGCCATCTTAATACCACGAACACCCGTCGCTGTACGGCCCATTGGACGTACACCTTTGAAGCGGATTTCTGGGTTACCATTTTCGTCTAGAACTGCATTGCCGTTTTCATCAACGACAGCTGATTCTTCCGCTTCTTTAAAGCGAACAACTTTACCCGCATCAGTGAATAGCATGATTTCATTCGTGCCATCAGTGATATCAACACCAATTAGGCTATCGCCTTCATTTAGGTTCACAGCGATGATACCGCTGGCACGTTGACGGCTATACGCAGTCAGTGGTGTTTTCTTAACTGTACCAAACGCAGTCGCCATGAAGATGTATTTATCTTCTTCGTACTCACGTACCGGTAAGATAGCAGTAATACGTTCATCAGCTTCAAGTGGTAATAAGTTAACAATTGGCTTACCGCGCGCCGCACGGCTTGCAAGTGGTAACTGATATACTTTAAGCCAATACAAGCGACCTGCCGTTGAGAAACACAGGATTGTATCGTGTGTATTGGCAACTAATAGACGTTCGATGAAATCTTCATCTTTCATCTTCGTTGCTGACTTACCTTTACCACCACGACGCTGTGCTTCGTAGTCAGATAATGGTTGATACTTAACGTAACCTTCGTGAGAAAGCGTTACAACAACGTCTTCTTCATTAATTAGGTCTTCAAGGCTGATATCGTGAGCTGCTGCACTGATTTCAGTACGACGTTCGTCACCATATTGCTCTTTAATTTCTACTAGCTCGTCGCGGATAACTTCCATTAGGCGCTCTGGGCTTGAAAGTATAAATAAAAGCTCAGCAATAAGATCAAGGAGTGTTTGGTACTCATCTAAAATCTTTTCATGCTCAAGACCCGTTAGCTTGTGTAAACGTAGGTCTAGAATTGCTTGTGCTTGTTGCTCAGATAAATAGTATTGACCGTCACGGATACCTAAATCATCAGCTAACCAATCAGGACGTGCAACGTTATCTTCACCTGCTTTTTCAAGCATTGCTTTAACAGTACCCAGCTCCCATGAGCGTGCTGTTAATGCTGCTTTTGCTTCTGCTGGTGTTGGTGACTTACGAATAAGTTCAATAATCGGATCGATATTCGCAAGAGCAATCGCTAAGCCTTCAAGCGTGTGAGCACGGTCACGGGCTTTACGTAAATCAAATACCGTACGACGTGTAACAACTTCACGGCGGTGTACGATAAACGCTTCAAGCATTTCTTTAAGGTTAAAGCACTTAGGTTGGTTGTTATCTAGTGCAACCATGTTCATACCAAACACAGTTTGTAACTGAGTTTGTGCATAAAGGTTGTTTAAGATTACTTCACCAACATCACCACGTTTGATTTCGATAACGATGCGCATACCGTCTTTATCTGATTCATCACGTAGTGCGCTAATACCTTCAATCTTCTTATCTTTAACAAGCTCAGCGATCTTTTCGATAAGACGCGCTTTGTTAACTTGATAAGGGATTTCGTGGACGATGATCGTCTCACGGCCAGTTTTTTCGTCTACTTCGATTTCAGCGCGAGCACGAATATAAACTTTACCACGGCCCGTTAGGTACGCTTGCTCAATACCTTTTTTACCATTGATAATCGCCGCAGTCGGGAAATCTGGACCTGGGATATATTCAATAAGGTCAGCAATTGTCATATCAGGGTTTTGAATAAGCGCTAAACAACCATTGATAACTTCTGTTAAGTTATGAGGTGGAATGTTTGTCGCCATACCAACCGCGATACCCGAAGAACCGTTTACTAATAAGTTAGGTACTTTAGTAGGTAATACGTCAGGAATTTGCTCAGTACCATCGTAGTTAGGTACGTAATCAACCGTTTCTTTTTCTAAGTCAGCTAATAATTCATGTGACATTTTCGCCATACGGACTTCCGTATAACGCATTGCTGCCGCAGAGTCACCATCAACAGAACCAAAGTTACCTTGGCCGTCAACTAGCATATAGCGTAATGAGAAAGGCTGCGCCATACGAACGATGGTGTCATATACCGCGCTGTCGCCATGTGGGTGGTACTTACCGATTACATCACCAACAACACGTGCTGATTTCTTGTAAGGTTTATTCCAATCATTATTGAGTTCGTTCATTGCGAATAAAACACGGCGGTGAACAGGCTTTAAGCCGTCACGTACGTCTGGCAATGCACGCCCTACGATTACACTCATCGCGTAATCAAGGTAGGAATTTTTTAATTCATCTTCAATATTGACTGGCAGAATTTCATTGGCGAGATCAGTCATTTGATTTCACATTCCTTCAGTATTGACTCATAAAGAGGCAAAGCGCCGTCTTCAGAGCTTTAGTTATTATTTCCAGACCATGCTATCACAATTTATTTAGATTTACAGGCGCTAAATCTTTGCGATTTATTAATTTACCCCTATATAATGGCCTCAGATTGACGAGGAAGTTTTTTATGACCGAACATCAAAATGTAGATAATGCAGAAATTGCAAAGTTTGAAGCCATCGCAGAACGTTGGTGGGATCGCGACGGAGAGTTCAAACCTCTTCATGAAATAAATCCTCTTCGCTTGGATTTTGTTGCCGATAAAGTGGGCGGCTTATTTGATAAGGAAACCTTAGATGTTGGCTGTGGCGGCGGCATTTTAAGTGAAAGCATGGCACGTATGGGCGCAAAAGTGACCGGCATCGATATGGGTCAAGAGCCATTAACCGTTGCCAAACTACACAGTTTGGAAACCGGCGTGCCCGTTGATTATATTAAAGTACCCGCAGAAGAATTTGCTGAAGAGCACCCTGCTCGCTTTGATGTGATCACTTGTATGGAAATGCTGGAGCATGTTCCAGATCCTGCTTCTATTATTCGTGCTGTAGCAGAACTTGCCAAACCGGGCGCCGATGTATTCTTTTCAACATTAAATAAAACCCCGAAAGCATACTTATTTGCCATTGTTGGCGCTGAAAAGCTTTTAAAAATGGTGCCCGAAGGTACTCATGACCACAAGAAATTTATAAAACCTGCACAGCTTATTGCATGGGCAGAAGAGGCAGGCTTAAAAGTAAGAGCCAGTACAGGCCTTACCTATAATCCGTTCTCTAAGCAGTACAGCTTAAATGATGATGTCAGTGTTAATTACATCCTTCACTTTGAGAAACTGGTCTGATGAGTGGTGTACAAACACCCTCTATCGATTTTGATGCGTTTATCTTTGATTTAGATGGCACACTACTCGATACCGCAGATGACTTAGGTGGCGCATTAAACCGTGTCTTAGCTGATGCCAATGTGGCGCCTGTTGCTGAGCATGTTTATCGCCCCGCAGCTTCTAATGGTGCAAATGCATTATTAGAAGTAGGCTTTGGTGATAAATGGCCCGAACTTGAACAACTCGCCTTGCGCCAGCAGCTTCTTGACTACTACGCTGCAGATATTGCTGTGCACAGTAAATGCTTTAAGGGTATAGAGCAGCTCTTAGTTGCACTTGAACAAAAAGACATTAAATGGGGCATTATGACTAATAAACCAGGTTTTTTAACAGAGCCGTTAGTCAAAGCAATCCCTTCTTTAAGTAATGCTATGGCTGTGGTGAGTGGAGATACACTAGACGTGGCGAAGCCATCTCCAGATCCACTACTGCATACTGCTGAGATCCTCAATGTTGATCCCAGTCGTTGTTTATATATAGGGGATGCGGAGCGCGACATCCAAGCGGCAAAAGCAGCCAATATGTATAGCGCTACTGCTTTATGGGGCTATATACCTAGTGTTGATGCTGCTCTGGATTGGCAAGCTGATTTCAATTGGCATTCGCCTATTGATGGATTTAACCATATATAGTGCTATATTTAAATTTAGATACTATATATTGTGATCGGTTTGAGTTTTGAGCATTCTTTGACGATAAAAAAAACAGTCAAAATTTATTTTCAAAAACGGTAAATTTTCTAGATCTTGAGTTGATTTTTACAAATTTCATCATCAATGAATGGTCAAAGGTTAATGCTCACTAACACAATGCGCTTATCCAGTAGTTATCCACAAATAGGGGCATTTCTGTCCCTTGCAAATGATCGCAGACCACACTATCTTGTGATCTGCAATTTAAAGAACACCAGATATTGTGGCTAAATGTTATTCAATTCACACAATCTAGTGTTTAATAATAAAAATTATACTGAAGAATAAGTTTTCACTAAAAATATAATTTCCCAAGGAATACAGGCAAGACTATGAACCAACAGCTATCTGTAAGCAAACGTGACGGCCGTAAAGAGTCACTTGATCTAGATAAGATCCACCGCGTGATCGCTTGGGCCGCCGAAGGTCTAAATAACGTGTCTGTCTCGCAAGTTGAATTAAAATCACATATTCAATTTTACGATGGAATTCGTACCGATGACATTCATGAAACTATCATCAAAGCGGCAGCTGATCAGATCTCTAAAGATACGCCTGACTACCAATACCTTGCTGCTCGATTAGCTGTATTCCATTTACGTAAAAAAGCGTACGGCCAATTTGAGCCACCACGCTTATACGATCACATCACGAAATTAGTTGAAGACAAACGTTATGATCAACACTTACTTGTTGATTATACCGAGCAAGAAATCGATGAGTTAGATTCTTATATTGATCACAACCGCGACTTAAACTTCAGCTATGCTGCTGTAAAACAGCTAGAAGGGAAATATTTGGTTCAAAACCGTGTTACTGGTGAAATTTACGAAAGTGCACAGTTTTTATATATCTTAGTGGCTGCAAGCTTATTCTCTGATTATCCAAAAGAAACGCGTCTTGACTACATCAAGCGCTTTTATGATGCAGTATCTACATTCAAGATTTCATTACCAACACCAATCATGGCCGGTGTGCGTACGCCTACGCGCCAGTTCAGCTCATGTGTACTTATCGAGTGTGGTGATAGCCTAGATTCTATTAATGCGACATCGTCTGCGATCGTTAAGTATGTTTCGCAACGTGCAGGGATTGGTATTAATGCGGGTCGCATTCGTGCGCTTGGCAGCCCTATTCGCAACGGTGAAGCGTACCACACAGGTTGTATCCCGTTTTATAAGCATTTTCAAACAGCAGTTAAAAGCTGTTCACAAGGTGGTGTACGCGGCGGCGCAGCAACCCTATTCTACCCATTATGGCACTTAGAAGTTGAAAACTTATTAGTTCTTAAGAACAACCGTGGTGTTGACGATAACCGTGTTCGTCACCTTGACTACGGTGTACAGTTCAACAAATTAATGTACAGCCGTTTAATTAAAGATGATTACATCACTTTATTTAGCCCATCAGATGTACCTGGTCTATATGACGCCTTCTTCGAAGATCAAGCGAAGTTTGATGAGCTATATGTTAAGTACGAGCAAGACGAGTCAATTCGCAAAAAACGTATTAAAGCGATTGAGTTATTCTCAATGTTTGCACAAGAGCGTGCAAGCACAGGTCGTATCTACTTACAAAATGTTGACCACTGTAATACACACAGCCCGTTCATTTCGACTGTGGCACCAATTCGTCAATCTAACCTATGTTTAGAAATTGCATTACCAACTAAGCCACTTAGCAATGTAATGGATGAAGAAGGTGAAATTGCACTGTGTACTTTGTCTGCGTTTAACTTAGGTGCAATTGAATCACTTGATGAATTAGAAGAGCTTGCTGAACTTGCAGTTCGTGCGCTTGATAACTTACTTGATTTCCAAGACTACCCTGTTCCAGCAGCTAAAAACGCGACTATGGGTCGTCGTACGTTAGGTATTGGTGTAATTAACTTTGCTTACTACTTAGCGAAAAATGGCAAGCGTTACTCAGACGGCAGTGCAAATGCGCTGACTCACAAAACATTTGAAGCAATTCAATATTACCTAATGAAAGCGTCAAATGAGTTAGCGAAAGAACGTGGTGCATGTCCAAAATTTAACGAGACTACGTATTCTCAAGGCATTATGCCAACAGATACTTACAAGCGTGACCTTGATCAGTTCTGTGAAGAGCCACTTCACTTAGACTGGGATTCATTACGTGCCAGCATTAAAGAGCACGGTATGCGTAACTCGACGCTGTCTGCACTAATGCCTTCAGAGACATCATCGCAAATCTCTAATGCAACAAATGGTATTGAACCACCACGTGGTCATATCAGTGTTAAAGCAAGTAAAGATGGTATCTTAAAGCAAGTAGTACCAGAGTATGAAAATCTGAAAGATAACTACGAGCTACTGTGGGATATTCCTTCAAACGATGGTTACTTACAACTTGTTGGTATTATGCAAAAATTCGTTGACCAAACGATCTCTGCAAACACGAACTATGATCCATCTAAGTACGAAGGCGGTAAAGTACCTATGAAGGTGCTATTAAAAGATTTACTAACTGCGTATAAACTCGGTGTTAAAACCCTGTACTATCACAACACCCGTGACGGTGCATCTGACTCTCAAGATGAGTTAACACCTGAGGTTGAAGATGACAGTTGTGCAGGCGGCGCTTGTAAAATCTAATTAAATTAATAACATAACAAAGGCGGGCTCATTAGCCCGCTTTGTCCTGACTGTTTTTTGAGAAATCACTATGTCATATACAACTTTTAGTCGAAACCATAATAACCAATTACAAGAACCGATGTTTTTCGGCCAAACAGTAAACGTGTCACGTTACGATCAACAAAAGTACCCTATTTTCGAAAAGCTAATCGAAAAACAATTATCGTTTTTCTGGCGCCCTGAAGAGGTTGACGTAAGTAAAGATCGCTTAGATTTCCAAGCGCTTCCTGATCATGAAAAACACATTTTTTTGAGTAACCTAAAATATCAAACACTACTTGATAGTGTGCAAGGTCGCTCTCCAAATGTTGCCTTACTGCCGATTGTATCAATCCCTGAGCTTGAAACATGGATCGAAACATGGGCATTCAGCGAGACTATTCACAGCCGTTCTTATACGCATATTATTCGTAACGTAACGCAATCTCCTGAGCTTATCTTCGATGATATTGTAAGCAATGAAAAAATCAGTGAGCGCGCTGATGCGGTAACCAAATACTATGATGATTTAATCAACATGGTATCGCTATATAACTTATATGGTGAAGGTAAACATGTTATTAATGGTAAAGAAATCAAAGTAAGCTTATTTGATCTTAAAAAGCAGCTTTACCTTGCTATGATGTCGGTTAACATCCTAGAAGCCATTCGTTTTTACGTAAGTTTTGCGTGTTCATTTGCTTTCGCTGAGCGTGAATTAATGGAAGGTAATGCGAAAATCATCAAGTTAATTGCGCGTGATGAAGCACTGCACTTGTCTGGCACACAGCACATTCTAAACATTATGCAAGATGGTAAGGACGACCCAGAAATGGCGATCGTTGCTGCACAATGCCGCGAAGAAGCGATCCAAATGTTTGTCGAAGCTGCCGAGCAAGAAAAAGATTGGGCAGAATACTTATTCAAAGATGGTTCTATGATTGGTCTAAATAAAGATATCTTATGCCAATACGTTGAATACATCACTAATGCACGTATGACTGCGGTAGGCTTACCTGCTCAGTTTGAAAGTAAGAGCAATCCTATTCCTTGGATCAACTCTTGGTTGGTATCAGACAATGTACAAGTTGCCCCTCAAGAAGCTGAAATTAGCTCTTATCTAGTTGGTCAAATCGACTCTCAAGTTGATGCATCTGACTTTGGTGACTTCGACCTGTAATGAGCACTAACATCACTGCACAGGTTATCCTTGCAGGAACAGACAGCCAGAATGTAGAGTTTGATTCTGGCTGTTCATCTCTCCTTGAATGCCTAGAACAACAAAAAATAGATGTCCCCTACCAATGCCGAGAAGGTTACTGCGGTGCATGCCGTGCAAAATTAGTTGAAGGGAGCGTCAAGTATAATCAAGAGCCGCTTGCTTTTGTGCGAGAAGGCGAAGTTTTACTATGTTGCAGTAAGCCCAATGGTAAGATAACCATTGAGCTTTAATGCCAAACTAATTGCTTACTCTGATAAAAACCAAGCTTATCTGCAACACTGATTGAATGCTCATCAATAGTGACATTCCACTGTAGGTTTTTGGTTAGGTGTGACGCTAAATCATCGATAAATTGATGATCAAAGGCAATCAAATGTCCATTGCTGATCAGTTCAAGTGAATGCTGATATTCATTCAGCCAATCACCATCCAATGTTGTCACTACCCATAATTCATCCACCCTTTTCGCCATTTTACTGAGAGTGGGAAAATCGGGTTCATCAACGGCTAACCAAGTTATATAGTGCTCATCTAATGCTTTGATAGCAACATCAGGCTCTGAACGATCTGATTTTGCATTAAGCACAGCATCCTCATTATATGAAAATACACAATAACTTAATAATTTAAGAACAAAGTGCTGGTAGCTTTCTGAGCGCTCGCACGCAGTAGTAAATACCGTAGAATGATTACGGTGCTGGCGTAAATTAGCGATACTAAATTGTGCCTTGAATACCCTATTTTTATCAGACATAGCTGTTAACCTTTACACGAGTAAGGTGTCTTGAGTATAGCCGATGTATGGTAAATAGCGACAAAACAAAAGTTATACTATAACGTCATTGTTTTGCCATAAATGAGGTGTTATATTATATCAAGATTATTAATAATAAACTCAGAAGTAGGAACGATGAATAAACTTACAGTACTTTCAAGTGCCGTTGCAGCAGCTTTATTTTCACATTCAAGCTTTGCAGCTGTTATCTCAGGTCAAGTTCTAGACGATAAGCAACAACCCATTGCAAATGCCGAAATTCATGTTCACGGTAAATCACAAACAGTGGTGACGGACAAATCAGGTCAATTTAAAATTGATGTAGATAACAAAGGCCAACTCCACATAAGTAAAGACAACTACATTGATAAACGTATAGAAATTTCTGGTGACAGCCAATCTGTTGTCGTCAATCTAACACCGACGTCAGTTGAAACTGTTGTTGTTTATGCATCAGCCCTACATAAAAATAGTTTAGAAATGATCTCACCGGTTAATGTACTTGCTGGTGATAATTTAAAAAACAAAGCCAAGCCAACTTTAGGTGAAACACTAAAAGGCTTACCTGGTGTGAATGCCAGTTATTTTGGCCCAGTTTCATCAAGTCCAATTATTCGTGGCTTAGATGGTCCACGTGTAAAAATCACCCAAAATGGTCTTGATAGCAGCGATGCCTCACGTATAGGCCCAGATCACGCCACATCTAACGACAGCTTAGCTGCTGAACAAATCGAAGTACTTCGCGGCCCTGCTACCCTACTTTATGGCTCAGGTGCGATTGGTGGTGTAGTAAACGTCGTTGATAATCGCATCCCTACCGATAGCATCGATACGCTAACCGGCGCTGCACAATACACTCACGATACAGTGTCGGATACCAATACCTACGCCGCTAAGTTAGAAACGGGTAATAACGGATTTAATTTCCATTTTGACGGAACTAAGCGTAAAGGCCACGATTATGAAACCCCTACCTTCGAGCTTCCTGAAGAACACGAAGAACATGAAGGTGAAGAGCATGAAGAGCACGAAACAGCTAACAGCGTAGAAAACACATTTATCGACAGCGAAACGCTGAATTTTGGTACTAGCTATGTAGGTGAACATTTAACGGTAGGCATGTCCTATGGTCGTATTGAAACTGACTATGGTATTCCTGCTCATGAACACCATCATCATGAACATGACGAGCATGAAGAAGGTGAGCATCATGAAGGTGAACAAGAGCATGAAGAATCAGTATTTGCACGCTTAGAACAAGACCGTTGGCAAGGTTACATGAGCTATGCATTGCACGATAACTGGATCGAAAATATTACGCTTCGTGTCGGTTACACTGATTATCAACATGCCGAAATTGAAGGTGGAGAAATCGGCACTGTTTTTCATAACGAAACAACAGAAGCACGTGCCACTGTTGAGCATAAATTAGGACAGTGGCATGGCATAGCAGGCTATCACTTTTATGAGTCTGATTATGATGCAGACGGTGAAGAAGCCTTTACCCCTGCCAGCACCACAACTTCAAACGCATTATTTTTACTCGAAGAAAGACAATTTGGTGACGTTACGGTTGAGCTAGGTGCACGAATCGAAGATTACAAAATTGACTCAGATATCACCATGAGTGAACACCATCACGATCATGAAGATGACCACGAGGAAGAAGCACACGAAGAAGCTGAAATTATCAGCTACAGCGAAGATTTCACAAACCTTAGCTTATCTGCAGGTGCGATTTGGCAATATCAAGAAGGTCAAAGTGTTGCTCTAAGTGTGTCACGTTCAGAGCGTGCACCACTGAGTGCTGAGCTACTATCAAATGGTGTGCACATTGCTACTAGTACCTATGAATTGGGCCTTGGTTATCACATTGAGGATGGTGAAATTCATTTTGAACCGGAAAATATTGATCAAGAAACTGCCACCAATTTTGATTTAAGCTTCCGCCGTTTTATTGGCGATTTTGGTTACACAGTTAATTTCTTCTATAACGATATTGAAAACTACTACTACCAACAAAATACAGGCTTAGTATTTGATGAAGAGCACGGTTTAGAGTCAGCAGCGGATGCTGATGAAGATGCAATGGCGGTTTATCAATTCGCGAGTAAAGATGCAAAACTTTACGGTGTTGAGTTTGATGTTCATTACCAAGTTACACCGAGCGCATTAGTAAAAGTATTTGGTGATTCAACAACTGCGAAATTAAAGGATAGTGAAGGCTATTTACCACGTGTGCCAGCCAATAAACTTGGCTCTGAATTACAATACACATTTGCAGATTGGCAGTTTAGCTTAACAGGTACACATTATTTTGAGCAGTCAGATATCACAGCCTATGAAACAAAAACTGATGGCTATACTTTGTTTGATGCATCTGCTAACTACCAACTCGATTTAGGCCCTGTAGATACACAGCTTTATATTAATATTGATAACTTAACCGATGAGCTAGGTTTCGTACACAGCTCATTTATTAAAGAGAAAGCACCACTACCAGGTCGTAATTTCAGCTTAGGTATTCGCGGTTATTTCTAATTTGACTTAAGTTTTAATCGTTATAAAAAAACCCTTTTACTTTAAAAGTGAAAGGGTTTTTTATTAAGCTTAGAAACTTAAAAATTTAGTTAAAAGGTTTAGCCTTTTTGTTCAATCTTCGCCCATGAATCACGAAGACCTACAGTTTGATTGAATACTAATGTTTCAGCTTTGCTATCACGACAGAAGTAACCCATACGCTCAAACTGGAAGCCCTGCTCTGCTTGTGCGTTGGCAAGTGACGGTTCAACTTTAGCGTTAGCAAGCACCACGAGTGACTCTGGGTTCAAAGTTGCGTTAAAGTCTTCGGCAGCAGCTGGGTTTGGTACGTTAAATAAACGGTCGTATAAACGTACTTCAGCTGTGATAGATTCACTTGCTGATACCCAGTGAATTACACCTTTAACTTTGCGACCATCACTTGGGTTTTTACCCAGAGTTTCTGGATCGTAAGAACAGAAGATAGTAGTAATTTCACCATTTTCATCTTTTTCAACACGCTCAGCTTTAATTACATAAGCACCACGTAAACGTACTTCTTTATCAAGGACCAAACGCTTGAACTTGTTATTTGCTTCTTCACGGAAGTCTTCACGCTCGATATAAAGTTCACGCGTGAAAGGCACATCACGACGGCCCATCTCTTCTTTATTCGGGTGATTTGCAACAGATAACGTTTCTACTTTATCTGCGTCATAGTTTTCGATAACAATCTTCACCGGATCAAGAACTGCCATTGCACGTGGTGCATGTTCATTTAGGTCTTCACGGATACATGCTTCTAGCATACCCATTTCAACCATGTTCTCTTGTTTAGTGATACCGATACGAGAACAGAACTCACGTACTGATGCAGGTGTATAACCACGACGACGTAAACCAGCAATCGTTGGCATACGCGGGTCGTCCCACCCTTCAACATGACCATTAACCACTAAGTCGTTTAATTTACGCTTAGACATAATGGTGTACTCAAGATTTAATCGTGAAAACTCGATTTGTTGCGGATGACACTCAAGGCTAATGTTATCCAATACCCAATCGTATAAACGACGGTTATCTTGGAACTCAAGCGTACATAATGAGTGTGTAATGCCCTCTAACGCATCAGAAATACAATGCGTAAAGTCGTACATTGGGTAAATGCACCACTTGTCACCTGTTTGGTGGTGATGAGCAAAACGGACACGATATATAATCGGATCACGTAATACCATGAATGAGCTTGCCATATCGATTTTTGCACGAAGTACACACTCGCCTTCTTTGAATTCGCCATTACGCATTTTTTCAAATAACGCTAGGTTTTCTTCAACTGGTGTGTCACGGTATGGGCTGTTTTTACCTGGCTCTTTTAATGTACCACGGTATTCACGCGCTTGATCTGGCGATAAGAAACACACATACGCAAGGCCTTTTTCGATAAGCTCAACCGCATAGCCGTATAACGCATCGAAATAGTTAGATGAATACTTGATTTCACCATCCCACTTAAAACCTAACCACTGCACATCTTCTTTAATCGAATTTACGTAATTGATGTCTTCTTTTTCTGGATTCGTATCATCGAAACGTAAATTACAAAGACCTTGATAATCTTTGGCAATACCAAAGTTTAAGCAAATCGACTTTGCATGACCAATGTGTAAAAAACCGTTTGGTTCTGGTGGAAAACGCGTGTGCGTAGTCGCATGCTTACCGCTTGCGAGATCTTCATCAATACGCGTTCTAATAAAGTTACTTGGGCGATTCTCAATTTCCGCCATAGGAGCATAATCCTCTGAATATTGCATGGTGACAAAACTAATGCATTATTACAAAAACAAACCTTAACATACAGTAGTTGAATCATGTTTATTGAAGATATTAAGTCGATTGTTGAATACATAGTTCACAGACTCGACAAAATCGGTAAAAAAATTGTTCTAACGCAATAAAATGATCATCCAGTAGCGATATAGTCCCGACAGTTTTACTTTTAATAAGGAAAAAAGATGGCTTCGCTCAATCAACATCGAGTCTATATTCCAAGCTCAGCACGTGCAAACCAATATGTGCTAGTTGAATTTAAACCAAACGATGAGTTTTTCGCGCAGTTTAGCTCAGTTAACTGCAGTTATAAGCGTCTTGCAAGGGAATTATTTGCACTATGCGACGAATATGAACTTCACAATGTTCATCTAATCGCAAATGATAAACTACCCGTGGTTCGTTATCACGATGAAGCATATAGCTTAGAAACCGCCAAACAAATTCTATTTTTTTATAATCCTCAATACCATGAAGCCCACACTATATTTGCTTCGGATGATGAAAAATGTAAAAAGATTCGCTTCTTATTCTTGGCAACCGGTGAAGAAATTAGGGCTAATGCAGCCCAGTTTCATCATAAAGTACAGCGTGTCATTAGCAGCTTACAAGATAAGCTGTTAAGCAACCAATCTTCGCTAAAAATTCGCGATCACCAACACCTTACTTATGACATGTTTGCAAAAGCAAAAGGCCATAAAGAAAGCTACGGTTATAAATTAAGAAGCCTCTACCCTCGTTATCAGTCTCGTCAATGTCACTTACCAAGTGAGCACAGTGAAATGACCTATGCGGGATTCTCAATTCCAGTGACGCGTGCGATAAAAACGCAATTCCAGCATATGCTTAACGAAGCAAACTACACACAATTTTATCAGTATATTTTTGATGCGTTTAAACGCGCATGTGAAAAACGCCAATTAACACTGGGGGCTTTTATCGCTAATGGTACCCGACCTATAGTGCGCAATAGCCATATCGATAATGCGCAAAGCAACAGTGAACTACAAAAATTGACCTTTGATTGCAGCACGAAAGAACCCCAATTACAGCATTACTGGGATGCCAAGAGCTTAGTTGACGTGCTGCATTTCGTGATTGCAGCCGCAGATAAAGATAAGCATGATATTGGTTATGGTCGATTTATGAACCAAGTTCAAAGCGCAATTAATGAAGTGACCGATGAGCTGGCATTCAACCCAACTCGGCAAGATTTACGTGTACGTTTTTATCAGCACATTAACTATCAATATTAGATAAGTAAAGTATTGAAAATTGAAGGTGACGCCCATGCGTCACCTTTTGGTTACCTGTTTTTACTCAGCTTAGTGAGGTCCAAACGCAATACCTTAGAACGGCGTTCATGGTTATAAAGCGCTTTTTTCTTTGCCGGCAACTCATCAACTGTCACTATTTCAAAGCTTTGCTCTAAAAACCAGTGAATACTCCGTGTAGTCAGTGCAAATAAATGCGAGTAACCCGCACGCTTGGCTTTATTAATAATAAACCTCAGTAGATAACTGCCGCGATCGGCATCTCGGTACTGAGGGTGAACAGCCAAACTCGCAAACTCCCCTACCTGTTCATCAGCAAACGGATACAAAGCTGCACAGGCAATGATAAGTCCATCACGTTCAATAACTGTAAATTGTTCAATTTCGATTTCTAGCTGTTCACGTGAACGACGCACTAAATAGCCTTGCTGCTCAAGCGGTCTAATAAGGTTAATGATACCGGTTATATCAGAGATAGTTGCGCTACGAAGTTGCTCTGAGCTTTGTGGTGCGATTTGTGTACCAATACCATCTAAAGAGAACAATTCTTGTAATAACGCGCCATCTTCTTTGTAACTAACTAGGTGGCAGCGATGTACACCACCTCGGCAAGCATCAATTGCAGCTTGTAAGAAAACAGTCGCACTTACACACGAATCAGCTTGGTTGCGGTAATTAGCTAAAACACGTTCCGCTTCGTTTGGCATCAACTCAGCGATTGCTTCGCCATTTTCATCTAAAATACCGGCTTCTTGACAGAAACCGAGCATTTTATCGGCACGCAGTTTTAACGCTACTTGAGTAGCAATTTCTTCTGCGGTTAAATTAAAACTTTCACCGGTAACTGATGCCGCAATCGGCCCTAATAATACAATACCGTTATTATTTAACTGATGGCGAATACCCTCTACGTCAATGCGCCTTACTCTTCCTGAGTGATGATAATCAACCCCTTCATCCACACCTAGTGGCTGTGCGATGACAAAGTTACCGCTTACCACATTCAGAAAAGAGCCTGACATAGGTGTACTACTAAGAGACGTTGATAACCGTGCTGTAATATCAAATTGCATTGCACCCGCAACTTTTTTAATTACATCAAAGGTGGCGTTATCCGTTACGCGTATCTCATTGTGGAACTGACTAGTTATGCCAACTTGCTCAAGTGCTGCATTAAACTGTGGTCGTGCGCCAAACACTAAAACAATTTTAATACCTAGGCTGGTAAGTAATGCAACATCGTTGATAATGCTGCGACAACCAGGCTGATCTATTGCCTCTCCACCAAGCATTACGACAAAAGTTTTGCCTCTGTGGGCATTAACATAGGGAGTTGACTGACGAAATCCATCGACCAATTCAGTGGTACGCACGTAATATTTACCTTGTAAAATCGGATGTTTTTAATAAAAACGAATAAACAAGATATCAGTCTAAAGAATTTATATTCACAAATAAAGCATTATTATTCCCGTTTTGTGAGTAAATTTTGACATCGATTGGCCGCAATATATCAGATACAAAAAAGGCTCGCATAAGCGAGCCTTTTTAAGAGATTGAAACTGATTACCAGCCTGTTTTCTCTTTAAGTGCATTACCGATGTCAGCTAATGAACGTACAGTTTTTACGCCCGCAGCTTCTAATGCAGCAAACTTCTCATCAGCAGTACCTTTACCGCCTGCAATGATTGCACCAGCGTGACCCATACGCTTACCTGGAGGTGCAGTAACACCCGC
The DNA here is from genome assembly GCF_021729425.1 of Pseudoalteromonas sp. CF6-2. Lineage (NCBI taxonomy): Bacteria > Pseudomonadati > Pseudomonadota > Gammaproteobacteria > Alteromonadales > Pseudoalteromonadaceae > Pseudoalteromonas > Pseudoalteromonas sp. CF6-2. Next base: position 1,719,957 of record NZ_CP091442.1, on the reverse strand, counting down.
AATGTAAGAAACAACAGGTTTAGTCACGTTGTGCTTGATGTACTCAGCAGCTTCTTCTTCTGCAGTACCACCGATTTCACCGATCATAACGATTGCTTCAGTTTGCTCGTCTTTTTCGAACATTTCTAAAACGTCGATGAAGTTAGTTCCTGGGATTGGGTCACCACCGATACCAACACATGTTGATTGGCCGAAACCAGCGTCAGTAGTTTGTTTAACCGCTTCGTAAGTAAGTGTACCAGAACGTGATACGATACCTACTTTACCAGGCTTGTGGATATGACCAGGCATGATACCGATCTTCGTTTCACCAGGAGTGATAACACCTGGGCAGTTAGGACCGATCATACGAACACCAGTTTGGTCAAGCTTAACTTTAACGTCAACCATGTCTAGTGTTGGGATACCTTCAGTGATACAAACGATAAGCTCGATGCCTGCATCGATAGCTTCTAAAATAGCATCTTTACAGAAAGGAGCTGGTACGTAAATAACAGATGCAGTTGCACCTGTTGCTTCTACAGCGTCACGTACTGTGTTGAATACTGGAAGACCTAGGTGCGTTTGACCGCCTTTACCAGGGCTTACACCACCAACCATTTGTGTACCATACTCAAGCGCTTGCTCTGAGTGGAAAGTACCTTGGCCACCTGTGAAACCTTGACAGATAACTTTTGTATCTTTATTGATTAATACAGACATTATTTGCCCTCCGCAGCAGCAACAACTTTTTCAGCTGCGTCTGTTAGTGACTCAGCAGCGATGATGTTAAGGTCAGAACTTGCAAGAACTTCACGACCTAGTTCAGCGTTAGTACCTTCTAAACGTACTACTACAGGAACATTTACACCTACTTCTTTAACTGCGCCAATGATACCTTCTGCGATCATGTCACAACGTACGATGCCACCAAAGATGTTAACTAAAACAGCTTTAACGTTATCGTCAGATAGGATGATCTTGAATGCTTCAGATACACGCTCTTTAGTCGCACCGCCACCAACATCTAGGAAGTTAGCTGGCTTACCACCGTGTAGGTTTACGATGTCCATAGTACCCATTGCTAGGCCTGCACCATTAACCATACAACCAACGTTACCATCTAGTGCAACGTAGTTAAGCTCGAAGCTTGCAGCGTGAGCTTCACGTGCATCTTCTTGTGAAGGATCGTGCATTTCGCGGATTTTAGGTTGACGGTAAAGCGCGTTACCATCTACACCGATTTTACCGTCTAGACAGTGAAGGTTACCTTCGTCTGTGATTACTAGCGGGTTGATTTCTAAAAGAGCGAAATCGAAATCGTTGAACATGTTAGCAAGACCCATGAAGATCTTAACGAACTGTTTCATTTGAGTTGGGTTTAAACCAAGTTTGAAACCTAATTCACGAGCTTGATAAGCTTGAGGACCAACTAGTGGATCGATCTCAGCTTTGTGAATTAATTCTGGCGTTTCTTCTGCAACTTGCTCGATTTCCACACCACCTTCAGTAGATGCCATGAAAACAACTTTACGAGAAGCACGATCTACTACAGCGCCAAGGTATAATTCGTTAGCGATGTCAGTGCAGCTTTCTACAAGGATTTTAGCTACTGGCTGACCATTTTCGTCTGTTTGGTAAGTAACTAAGTTTTTACCTAACCAGTTCGCAGCGAACTCTTTCACTTCGTCGATTGTTTTAACTAGCTTAACACCGCCAGCTTTACCACGGCCACCTGCGTGAACCTGTGTTTTAACAACCCACATATCACCGCCAATTTTCTCAGCAGCTGCTGCAGCTTCTTCAGGTGTATCGCAAGCGTAACCGTGAGAAACTGGTAAACCATATTCGGCAAAAAGTTGTTTTGCCTGATACTCATGCAAATTCATGATGCTTTATCCAATTTTTTATACTAAAAGAGCTGAATATTTATGCAAATAAACAGCTATCCCAAATTGCGCACCTAGTATAAATCCCAAGGCTCGACATGAAAACCCCAGTTAGACCAAAGGCGCAAAAAAAAAGCTGCGAACATGGTTCACAGCTTAGTTTTTATACAACTAGATTAAACATCTAGTAATAATCGAGTTGGATCTTCTAGTAACTCTTTAATTGTCACTAAGAAGCCTACAGATTCTTTACCATCAATTTGGCGGTGATCATAAGATAACGCTAAATACATCATTGGTAAGATTTCAACTTTACCGTTAACAGCCATAGGACGATCTTGGATTTTGTGCATACCTAAGATTGAAGACTGTGGTAAGTTGATGATTGGTGTAGATAGCAATGAACCGAATACACCACCGTTAGTGATAGTGAAGTTACCACCAGTCATATCATCTAAAGATAATTTACCATCACGACCTTTAAGTGCTAACTCGCGAATACCCTTCTCGATTTCAGCAACTGATAGCTTGTCACAGTCTTTAAGAACTGGCGTAACAAGACCACGTGGTGTAGAAACTGCGATGCTGATATCGAAGTAGTTGTGATAAACGATATCATCACCGTCGATAGATGCATTAACTTCAGGGAAACGCTTAAGTGCTTCAGTCACTGCTTTCACGTAGAAAGACATGAAACCTAAACGGATACCGTGGCGCTTTTCGAATACTTCTTGGTACTGCTTACGAAGGTCCATGATTGGCTTCATGTTCACTTCGTTAAATGTAGTTAACATCGCAGTTGAGTTTTTAGCTTCAAGTAGACGATTAGCAATTGTTTTGCGTAAACGTGTCATAGGCACACGTTTTTGTGTACGGTCACCCATAGGCGCAGCTGGTGCAGAAGCTTCAGCTTTTGGTGCAGCAGCAGGTGCTTTTAAGAATTTATCAACATCTTCTTTAGTTACACGGCCATTTTTGCCAGTGCCTTTGATTTTAGACGCATCAAGACCTTTCTCAGCGATTAAACGACGTACTGACGGTGTTAATACGTCAGAGCTGTCATTTGAGTCGCTAGAAGCGGCTGGCGCTTCTTCTTTAGCAGCAGATTTAGCTGGCGCAGCACCGGCTTTAACAGTACCGATTACTTGCTCACCTAGCACGGTTTCACCTTCTGCGTGAATGTGCTCACCCATGATACCGTCATCTTGGGCAACAACTTCAAGAACAACTTTATCAGTTTCGATGTCAACTAAGTTTTGGTCGCGAGTTACCGCTTCGCCTGGTTGTACATGCCATGTAGCAATTGTCGCGTCTGCGACTGATTCTGGAAGTACAGGTACTTTAATGTCCACTTCTTTACCTTCTGATGCTGGTGCTGATTGCGCCGCAGCCGGCGCGTCTTCTTCTGATTTAGCTGGTGCTGATTCTTTAGCAGTGTCATCACTTGCTGGTGCTTCATCAGCATCACCAAGTAAAGCAATTACTTGCTCGCCAAGAACAGTTGCACCTTCTTCTTGTGAAATTTCAGTAATTACACCATCATTTGGTGCAACAACTTCTAAAACAACTTTGTCTGTTTCAATATCTACCAAATTCTGGTCACGGCTTACTTTATCGCCAACACTTACGTGCCAAGTCGCTACGGTAGCATCAGCAACCGACTCAGGAAGTACAGGAACTTTAATTTCTGTGCTCATTGCTTATCCTTTCTTTTCAATAGTAAGCGCATCTGCAACGAGCGCTTGTTGTTCTTTTGTATGCACTGACATGTAACCACATGCAGGCGATGCCGAAGCTTTACGACCAGCGTAAGTCAATTTAGCGCCTTGTGGGATTGCATCAACAAAATGGTGTTGTGAACAATACCACGCACCTTGGTTTTGCGGCTCTTCTTGGCACCACACAAAGTCTTTAACATGCTGGTAACGCTGCATAATTGTATCCATCTCATCATGAGGGAATGGATATAGTTGCTCAACGCGAACAATAGCAATGTTATCTAGTTCTTGCTTACGACGCTCTTGTAGTAGCTCGTAATAAACTTTACCACTACAAAATACAACGCGTTCCACTTTATCAGCTGCAATATCATCGATCTCATCGATCATATTGTGGAACACACCTTCAGATAACTCTTCCAGTGTTGATGTTGCCAGCGGGTGACGAAGTAACGACTTAGGTGTCATAACAATCAATGGACGACGAAGTGGACGTACCGATTGACGACGCAGCATTGCATATACTTGCGCAGGTGTTGAAGGTACACACACTTGCATATTGTGATCAGCACACAATTGCAAGAAACGTTCAAGACGTGCTGAACTATGCTCAGGACCTTGCCCTTCATAACCATGAGGAAGTAAACATGTAAGGCCACATAAACGGCCCCATTTTTGCTCACCTGAGCTTAAGAATTGGTCAAATACAACTTGTGCGCCGTTAGCAAAGTCACCAAACTGTGCTTCCCACATAACAAGTGATGTAGGCTCAGCGGTTGCATAACCGTATTCAAATGCAAGAACTGCTTCTTCAGATAATACAGAATCGTATACTTCAAATGCACCTTGATTCTCACTGATGTTTTGCAGTGGTAAGTAGGTAGATGCATCTTGTTGATTATGAACAACAGCATGACGATGGAAGAACGTACCACGACCAGAGTCTTGGCCAGTTAAACGAATGTCAGTGCCCGCATCAACAAGGGTTGCGTAAGCAAGTGTTTCTGCCATACCCCAATCAAGTGGTTTTTCACCGGCTGCCATTTGCTTACGATCGTCGTAGATTTTCTTAACACGTGATTGCGCTTTGTGGCCTTCAGGGTAGCTAGCAACGATATTACCAAGCTCTTTAAGCTTTTCTACTGAGACTTTTGCGTCATACTCTACATTCCAATCGTGACCAACAAATTTAGCCCAATCAGAAGAGTGTGACGTTTCTGGTTGAATTTCTTCAACAACACAGTTACCACCGTCAAGGCCATTGCGGTATTCATCAGCAAGTGCTTTTATTTCTTCTTCTGAGAATGAACCTTCAGACACAAGTTGGTCTGCATAGATAAGACGCGGTACTGGGTGCTTTTTGATTTTTTGGTACATAAGAGGCTGAGTCGCATTTGGCTCATCCGCTTCGTTATGGCCATGGCGGCGATAACATACTAAATCAATCACTACATCACGTTTAAATTGATTTCTGAAATCAAGTGCGATTTGTGTAACAAATGCAACTGCTTCAGGATCGTCAGAGTTAACGTGGAAAATTGGTGCCTGAACCATTTTCGCAATATCAGTACAGTATGGCGTAGAACGTACATCCGACTGTTTTGATGTTGTAAAACCAACTTGGTTATTAACAACAATGCGGATACTACCACCACAACTAAATGCATTAGTTTGCGATAAGTTAAATGTTTCTTGTACAACACCTTGACCTGCAATCGCAGAGTCACCGTGAATAGTGATTGGTAATGCTTTAATCCCTGACTTGTCACCTAGGCGATCTAAACGCGCACGAACCGAGCCCATAACTACTGGGTTTACGATTTCAAGGTGAGATGGGTTAAACGCAAGTGCCATATGCACATTGCCACCCTTAGTTGCAAAGTCAGATGAGTAACCCATGTGATACTTAACATCACCTGAGCTTAATGTGTCTTTGTGTTTTCCAGCAAACTCATCAAATAAATCAGAAGGGTTTTTACCTAATACGTTTACTAGTACGTTCAAACGACCGCGGTGAGCCATACCAATAACGGCTTCTTTTTGCCCGCTTTCGCCTGCACGATGAATTAGCTCTTTAAGCATAGGTACTAATGCATCACCACCTTCAAGTGAGAAACGTTTAGCACCAGGGAATTTTGCACCTAAATACTTTTCAAGACCATCAGCAGCTGTTAAACCTTTAAGGATACGCAGCTTTTCATCTTTTGAAAAAGTAGGACGTGATTGCACTGATTCCAAACGCTGTTGTAACCAACGTTTTTCTTCAGTTGAAGTGATGTGCATGTACTCAGCACCAACTGACCCACAATAGGTCGTTTTTAGTGCTTGGTATAACTCACCAAGAGGCATGGTTTCGCGACCTACGGCAAACGAACCCACATTGAATTCACGGTCAAAATCAGCTTCTGATAAATCGTGATATTCCAATTCAAGATCACGAACACGTTCGCGTTGCCAAATACCTAATGGATCTAGGTTGGCATTTTGGTGACCACGGAAACGGAAAGCATTAATAAGTTGTAGCACTTTGACCTGTTTAGGATCGCCAGAGCCACCCTCTGCTACCACTACCTCTCTATGCTTGTTTTTAGCAAGCTGTGCAAATTGTGCACGAACTTCTGAATGTTTAACGTCAACATCCACACCATCAACTTTTGGTAATTGTTCGAACACTTCTCGCCATTCTTCTGGCACAGAAGTCGCATCATCTAAGTACGCTTCATAAAGCTCTTCTACGTAAGCAACGTTACCGCCGTTTAAGTGAGAAGATTCTAGCCATGCCTTCATCACACCTTCGTGCATTTATAAGCCCTTTTCTTTAGCGCAGAAATTAATTGTTATAAAAACAAGGTGGTTAATAAATTAACCACCTTACATATTCAATATCCTTAAACCGAGCGGTTTAAAAGCATTGATTTGATTTGTCCAATCGCTTTGGTCGGATTAAGACCTTTTGGACACACGCTAACACAGTTCATGATACTGTGACAACGGAACACGCTGAACGCATCGTCAAGGTCTGCTAAACGCTCTTCAGTTGCTGTATCGCGGCTATCTGCCAAGAAACGATACGCATGAAGAAGGCCAGCAGGACCAATGAACTTGTCTGGATTCCACCAGAACGAAGGACACGATGTTGAACAACATGCACATAAAATACACTCATACAAGCCATCTAACTTATCACGTTCTTCAATTGATTGAAGACGTTCACCCGCCGCAGGCGTGTCATTAATTAGATAAGGTTTTACCTTTTCGTATTGAGTGTAGAACTGACTCATGTCAATAACAAGGTCACGTACCACTGGTAAACCTGGTAAAGGACGAATTACGATTTTACCTTTGCCACCTTTTAGTAGCGTTGATAAAGGTGTAATACACGCTAAACCGTTTTTACCATTCATGTTGATACCGTCTGAACCACACACACCTTCACGGCATGAACGACGGAATGATAATGTTGGATCTTGCTCTTTTAATTGCATAAGCGCATCCAATACCATCATATCTTGGCCTTCTTGCGTTTCTAGCGAGAAGTCTTGCATACGTGGTGCATTATCAACATCTGGATTGTAACGATAAACCGAAAATTGTACTTGTGCCATCGTCTCGCTCCTAGTATGTACGTGCTTTAGGTGGGAAAGCTTCACGCAGTTTCGGCGCGTAGTTAACTTCACGTTTCGTCATTTCATCTGTAACTGGGTTAAAGATTGAGTGACATAACCAGTTTTCATCATCACGATCTGGGTAGTCAAAACGAGAGTGTGCACCACGGCTTTCTGTACGGAAGTTTGCAGCTACTGCAGTTGAGTAAGCTGTTTCCATCAAGTTATCTAGCTCTAAACATTCGATACGTGCAGTATTGAACTCTGTTGACTTGTCGTCAAGACGCGCATACTGAAGACGTTCACGAATTTCTTTAAGCTCTTTAAGACCTGTTGCCATTGCCTCACCTTCACGGAATACCGAGAAGTTAAGTTGCATACACATTTGTAGATCTTTCTTGATTTGTACTGGGTCTTCACCTTGGCCAGCTTTAGAGTTTTCCCAACGGTTAAAGCGTGCAAGTGATGCTTCAAGGTCTGATTCAGACGCATCTTTACCTGCTTCAACACCGTTAAGGTATGTGCCTAAGAAGTTACCAGCTGCGCGGCCGAATACAACTAAATCAAGTAGCGAGTTACCACCTAGGCGGTTAGCACCGTGTACAGATACACATGCAATCTCACCTACAGCGAATAAACCTTCAACTACTTTCTCTTGGCCGTTTGCATCAATTTGTAATGCTTGACCATTTACGTTAGTTGGAACACCACCCATCATGTAGTGACATGTTGGGATAACTGGAATTGGTTCTTTAGCTGGATCAACGTGTGCGAACGTTTTCGCAAGGTCACATACGCCCGGAAGACGTAAGTTAAGTGTTTCTTCACCTAAGTGGTCAAGCTTAAGCTTGATGTGTGGACCGTATGGACCATCACAACCACGACCTTCACGGATCTCAGTCATCATTGAACGAGCAACAACGTCACGAGACGCTAAGTCTTTCGCATTTGGCGCGTAACGTTCCATGAAGCGTTCGCCGTCTTTATTTAGAAGGTAACCACCTTCACCACGACAACCTTCAGTTACAAGTACACCAGCGCCGGCGATACCTGTTGGGTGGAACTGCCACATTTCCATATCTTGCATTGCAACACCAGCGCGTGTAGCCATACCAACACCGTCACCAGTGTTGATGTGAGCATTCGTTGTCGATGCGTAGATACGGCCTGCACCACCTGTTGCTAATACAACAGCTTTAGATTTGAAGTAAACAACTTCGCCAGACTCGATGTCGATTGCAGTACAACCAACAACGTGACCGTCACTGTTCTTAACTAAATCTAGTGCATACCACTCAGAAAATACGTTAGTTTTGTTTTTAACGTTTTGTTGGTAAAGACAGTGTAATAGCGCGTGACCAGTACGGTCAGCTGCTGCTGCAGTACGTGCAGCCTGTTCACCACCAAAGTTTTTCGACTGACCGCCGAAAGGACGTTGGTAAACACGGCCATTTTCAAAACGAGAAAATGGTAAACCCATGTTTTCTAATTCAGTAATAGCTTCTGGGCCTGTTTTACACATATATTCGATAGCGTCTTGGTCACCGATAAAATCGGAACCTTTAACCGTATCGTACATGTGCCATTCCCAGTTATCTTCATGCGAGTTACCCAAAGCTACCGTAATACCACCCTGTGCAGACACAGTGTGAGAACGTGTAGGGAAAACTTTTGAGATAAGTGCACAGGTTTTGCCTGATTCAGTGATAGCTAGTGCTGCGCGCATACCCGCACCACCTGCACCAATCACTACAGCGTCAAATTCACGAACAGAATAATTCACTTAAACACCCCATAAAACGATTAGACCTATTGCTACGTAAGCAACAGCCATAAGGTTTAATACAAAGCCTAAAACAGCACGTAATTTAGCGCATTTAACATAGTCAGTAAGAACTTGCCAAAGGCCGATACGGGTGTGAACCATAATGCAAACTAGGGTAATTAAGGTGAACCCTTTCATTGCTAGGTTTGAAAAAAGGCCTTGCCAGGCTTCGAAAGTGACTTCAGGCGTGCATAAGAAGTAACCAATAATAAAAATAGCGTAAGCGCTAATTATTAAGGCTGTCGCACGAAGCGATACGTAATCTTGTACACCATCACGTTTAAGAGTTGCTTGATTTAAAACCATATCCACACTCCTGCTAGAATTGCAGCTACAACGCCTAAAGCTAATGCAACTTTAGCGCTGAAGTTTCCTGACTCAAGTTCTTCCCAGTGACCCATATCCATAATGATATGACGGATACCACCGATTAAGTGATACGCCAATACAGAAATAGTGCCCCATGCTATGAATTTGGCAATGAATCCGCTGAACAGACCCTTGACGAATTCAAAACCTTCTGCAGAAGAAAGAGACTCAGACCACGCCCAAATGACAAACGTTAAAGCAAAAAATAATGCAACACCGGTGACGCGGTGAAAAATTGATGCTTTAGCCGTTGCCGGCATAGATATAGTTGTTAGATCTAGATTTACAGGTCTTTGCTTTTTCACAGTTACTTGCCCATCTTGCCCACTAGGAGCTCATCTACTTGTTTTTCTAAAACCCATCAAAATGAATTTCGATGGAACTATCTAAGTAAACCGTGTTGATACACAAAAAGTTCACACTTATGCAAAACTCAAATGTAAAAATAAAGTTTACCTACAGACAATACGGTATAAAACCTTGGATAGTATATATAGCCAGAGGCCTTTTTACAATTCTTGTTTAGTAAGAGTCGTTTGCGAATTAGCCAATGGTATAATATTTAATCCTGACAGAATATTTATTATCCATTTGTGCATAATGTTTATAAAAATTGACTTTAACCCCCTCTTTCACGTTAAAATGAAAAGAATGTGCTTAAACAGATTCAGAACATAACAATCAGAGTTGTTATCTTAATAGGAGATAAATAGATGGCGGATAAGAAAGCCACGGTCCATATTGATGGTCTTGATCCAATCGAACTTCCAATTTACCAAGGCACTGCTGGCCAAGACGTAATTGACGTACGTACGTTAGGTTCTCACGGTCACTTTACTTACGATCCAGGTTTCATGTCGACCGGTTCTTGTGAATCTTCAATCACTTACATCGATGGCGGTAAAGGTGTTTTACTACATCGCGGCTACCCAATCGAACAACTTGCTGACGAGTCTAACTACGTTGAGCTATGCTACTTACTATTAAATGGTGAGTTACCAACGAAAGAACAGTACGAAGCATTTGCGCAAGAAATCACGCACAACACAATGCTAGATACTAAGATTGCTAACTTCTTCCAAGGCTTCCGCTTTGATGCTCACCCAATGGCGATGCTATGTGGTGTTGTAGGTGCGCTTTCATCGTTCTACCATGAAGACTTAGACATCACTGATGCAACACAACGTAAAACAAGTGCTATCAAGCTAGTTGCTAAGCTGCCAACAATCGCAGCAATGGCTTACAAATACAATGTAGGTCAGCCATTTGTTTACCCACGTAACGATTTAAGCTTTGCTGAAAACTTCTTACACATGATGTTTTCAGTACCTGCTGAAGAGTACAAAGTTAATCCAGTGCTTGCTAAAGCAATGGATAAAATCTTCATGCTTCACGCTGACCACGAGCAAAACGCGTCGACATCAACGGTACGTTTAGCGGGTTCTTCAGGTGCTAACCCTTACGCGTGTATCGCTGCCGGTATCGCATCTTTATGGGGCCCTGCGCACGGTGGTGCTAACGAAGCATGTCTTAACATGTTAGAAGAAATTGGCTCTGTTGACCGTATCGACGAATATGTTGCTAAAGCAAAAGATAAGTCAGATCCTTTCCGTCTTATGGGCTTTGGTCACCGCGTATACAAAAACTTCGACCCACGTGCCACAGTAATGCGTCAAACATGTCACGAAGTACTTGCTGAGCTTAACATTCAAGATCCACTTCTTGATATCGCAATGAAGCTTGAGCAAATTGCGCTAGAAGACCCATACTTTGTTGAGAAGAAACTTTACCCTAACGTAGATTTCTACTCAGGTATCATCTTAAAAGCAATCGGTATTCCAACAAGCATGTTCACTGTAATCTTTGCAATGTCACGTACTGTTGGTTGGATCTCTCACTGGGATGAGATGCTTTCTCAACCTGGTCACAAGATCAGCCGCCCTCGCCAGCTTTATACTGGTGAAACAAAGCGCGACTACGTATCAACGGACAAGCGTTAATTTTTGCTTAAATGCTTAAAAAAGGCCGCACAGCGGCCTTTTTTATTGCCCTAGACTTGTCTATTTATACAAAATAATTAAAATCGTCGCATTCTCGCTGTAAAAGGGCTTCCATGTTTGATATTGCAAAAATACGTGCTGATTTTCCTCTGCTTAAACAACAAATTAATGGGCAGCCATTAGTCTACTTAGATTCAGCAGCCACATCACACAAGCCGCAAGCTGTCATTGACGCTCTCACGCACTTTTACAGTGCTGAAAACGCCAACGTACATCGTGGTCGTCATACTCTTAGTGACAACGCAACTCGTAAGTATGAACAAGCCCGTAAAAGCCTTGCCAACTATTTTCAGGTAGAAAGTAATGAGCTAGTCTGGACGAAAGGGGCGACTGAGTCGATTAATTTAATTGCGAACGGCTTAACATCTAAACTTAAAGCGGGTGATAAAGTCGCTATTTCAGCTATTGAACATCATGCGAATATTGTGCCTTGGCAACAACTTGTGAAGCGCATTGGCGCTGAATTAATTGTTTTACCAATTACGAGTGATTTGGTCATTGACGCTCAACAGTGCGCAGAGTTTATCGAACAACATAAGCCCAAAGTCGTTGCTATCACACATGCATCAAACACGCTGGGGAATATCACAGACTTAGCCCCTATCATACAAGCGTGTAAAGATATTAATGCTATTTCAGTCATCGATGGTGCACAGGCTGCAATGCACTTACGCCCCAACTTACGAGAAATTGATTGTGATTTTTATGTGTTTTCCGCACATAAAATGCTTGGCCCAACAGGCTTAGGTGGCTTATACGGCCGCTTTGAATTGTTAAATTCACTTGATGCTTACCAAACAGGTGGCGAAATGATTGAAACAGTGAGCTTAACACAAAGCACTTTTCGAGAGGCACCAGGAAAATTTGAAGCAGGAACTCCAAATATTGCGGGTGTCATAGCCTTTAATGAGGCGATTGAATATTTAACTTCGTTAAATTTTCAGCAGATGCGTCAACATGAGCATACAGTTTTCAGTTATGCGATAAAACAATTATCAGCAATTGATGGTATTACCATTTACTCTCAACATCACAATAACATTGGTAACATCAGCTTTAATTACAAAAATGAGCACCCTTTCGATTTAGCGACTTTGTTAGATGGTTTTGGTGTTGCTGTACGAAGTGGTCATCACTGTACCCAACCGATTATGAGCCAATTATCAATTTCGGGGACTGTTAGAGCCAGCTTCGCTTTATACAATACTAAAGAGGATGTTGATGCACTTATCACCGCCCTTAAAAATAGTATTGAATTATTAGATTAAACTTGGATTAAACATGAATTCACCTTTTCAAGCCGTAACAAAAGACATTGAAAATGCAGCAGGCTGGCAACAAAAGTACCGCCAAATAATGCTATTAGGTAAACAGCTACCCGTTATGCCTGAAGCGCTTAAGGTAGATGATGCATTAGTTAAAGGCTGTGAAAGTAAAGTTTGGTTATATATTGAGTTTGATCACACGGAAAATAGCCTCGTATTGGCTGGAGATTCCGATACTCGAATTGTTAAAGGGTTACTGGCATTAATTTTGGCCTTATACAATGGTCTAACGCCGCAGCAAGCAACTCAAATAAATGCATATGATGAATTTGAACGACTTGGTCTAATTAGCCATTTAAGTCCTTCTCGTGGTAATGGCATCAAAGCCATGGTCGATAAAATTCAAGCCATGGCTGAGCAAAAGCGCTAAAAAACGTTATTTTAAACTACGCTGTTTCTTATCTAGGTATTTTCTAATCGCTTTGGCTGCAACAAAAAAGCCAAAGCTGCCTGTAACCATGGTCGCAGAGCCAAAACCATTATTACAGTCCATATTCATTGAACCATCTGCACCTTGTTTTGCTTGGCAAACGTCACCCTCTGAGGTTGGATAGACAAGCTGCTCGGTCGAATAAACGCAATCGACGTTAAACTTACGCTTAGGATTGCTACTAAAGTTGTACTGCTTTCGCAAGATATAACGAACTTTTGCAAGAAGTGGATCATGCGTTGTCTTAGCAACATCACCAAAATTGATTTGACTAGGGTCAGTTTGCCCGCCCGCTCCACCGGTTGTGATAACGGGTAATTTTATACGTTTACAATGGGCAATTAGCGCCGCTTTTTCTTTCACTGCATCAATACAATCAATCACATAATCAAAACCTTGAATATGCTCACGAATATTATCTAGCGTTATAAAGTCATCAATCACATTAATTTTAATATCTGGGTTAATCAGCTCACAACGTGTTTTCATTGCTTCGACTTTTGCTTCACCTACGGTGCCAGTCAAAGCATGAATTTGACGATTAACATTGGTTGCGCATATATCATCTAGGTCTATCAATGTCAGTTGACCAACCCCTGTACGTGCTAACGCCTCAGCAGCCCAACTACCTACGCCACCAATACCGATGACACAAAAATGTGCTTGTTGCAGCCAATCAAATTGTTGATGACCATATAAACGCTTAATACCACCAAAGCGAATGTCTTGTGTTGTTTCTTTCATTTACCAATCCAACGTCCAAGGAGTCTGCCACTCTTTGAATTCGTCTGCGTTAAAAACTTCATTGAGATATGCGCCTGTTGTATGCGCATATCGATATTCTTTAAGCTGCCCTTTATAACTAAATTGCAATGCATAGGCATGCAAATTAGTTCGCTCGTCCAAGCTTCCAGCGTAAGTTGCATCACCGAGTATAGGGGCACCAATACTTTTCATTGCCACTCTTAATTGATGTGTCTTACCAGAAAATGGTTTTAATAAATATGCACGCAAACCTGGACGAATACTTTTAGAGTAAAAGCGAGTAACCGCTGGGTTTTCTTGGCTTTTTAGTAACTTAAATGCACCTCGACGACTTTTTTGCATATCGCCTTTAATCCAGCCTTGCTTTTTTTTAGGCTTAGTATCGCTAACGGCTATATAAAACTTATTAACCAGATGCGCTGTGAAAAGCGTTGTAAACTCCGCTGCGGTCTGCTTGTTTCTAGCTAAAATAATTAACCCTGAAGTCACTTTATCTAGGCGATGAACAGGAAATAACTTTTCGTTCACTAGTTGCTCTGCAAGCACGACAAAGCCGGCACATTCTTCACTGTGAAAGCTAACACCTGCGGGTTTGTAAAAAACAAAAAAGTCATCTTCACGTGCATGAAGATGAACCCTATTCATTTCAGTCATTGTTACTAGTTGCTCAAAGTGGCTATGACACGCGTAAGATCTTCAGGTGTATCCACACCGGCTTGAGGCTCACACACAGCTCCTGCAATTTTAATTTTATAGCCATGATATAAAACGCGTAATTGCTCAAGTGACTCAAGTTGTTCTAAACGCGATTCAGGTAGCGCAATATATTGTTGAATAAAGCCTGCGCGATAAGCGTAAATACCAATATGACGCGCATAGTCAGCAAGATTTAGTTTGCTATTATCATCGTTCATCATTGCGTCACGATGGTAAGGAATGGGCGAACGCGAAAAATACAGGGCATTTTGTTCTGTATCACTGACAACTTTGACACAATTGGGATTGAAAATGTCATCTGTATCAGTCATATTTGCACTTAACGTTGCCATGGGTGCATCTGACTCTGCCAGTAATTTTGCCACTTGAGTTACGTTTTCACTGGCAAGTAATGGCTCATCACCTTGTACATTAACAACAATAGTGTCGCTTGTAAGATTGAGCTTTTCAACTACTTCGGCAAGACGTTCTGTACCCGACTGATGATCTTCTCGTGTCATCAACACATTATCAGTGAAGTCTTTTACAACATCAAACACGGCTTGATGATCGGTAGCAATATACACTGCACTGGCACCCGATGCAGCCGCTTTTTCATAAACATGCTGAATCATCGGTTTACCACATATATCCGCTAAAGGTTTACCGGGTAAACGGCTAGACGCGTAACGTGCAGGGATGACTACTACGAATTCCACTTATCAACCTCTTCTTGGCTTAGTTCACGCGCTTCGTTTTCAAGAAGTACTGGAATATCATCTTTAATCGGATAAGCTAATTTCGCAGCTGTACTAATAAGCTCTTGATTTTCTTTATCAAGGTGCAACTTACCCTTACACACTGGGCAAGCAATAATTTCAAGTAATTTTGTATCAAAGGCCATGGAGGATCCCTTTTTGTTTTAATAATGAATTTAATTTTTCAATAACAGCGGCTGTTGGCCTAGCGTCTACGGGTAAATAATACCAATTTGACTTAGCAAAACTAAAGCATTTTACGGCGTCTTTTTCAGTCATAAACACGGGCTCATTCTCAAATGCTAAAAAGTCAGTTGCTTGATAATTATAATGATCCCGAAAATGATGTGTCGATAATAAATTTATACCTTGTTTTTCAAGGCTCAACTCAAAGCGTACCGGGTTGCCAATGGCGCTGATCGCGTGTCCGTTTGTTGGCGTTTCTGCGACTTGTTCAGACGACGATACTAATCTAAATTGACTTGCATTCAAATCATAACTGTAGGCTGTTTCGCCACCATTCTCGACAACTAAATCAACTGACTTTAAGCGTGCTTTCGTTTCTCGAAGTGGGCCTGCCGGCATTAAAAGTCCATTACCAAATTGACGTTCACTATCTACAATACAGCACTCTATATCACGCGCCATTTTATAATGTTGCATACCGTCATCTGAAATAATGATATCGATGTCGTGGTTTTGTAACTGCTCGATACTTGCTTGGCGATCGGGGCCAACCATCACAACACAGCCTAAACGACGTTTAATAAGAACCGGCTCATCACCCGCTTCACTTGTGGCTGTATCGTCAGTGACTAAAAGCGGATAACTTGCTGACTTACCACCATAACCGCGACTGATCACTGCGACCTTCAGTCCCTGTTGTTGCAAATACTGCGCTAACCAAATAACAAACGGCGTTTTACCATTACCACCCACACTAATGTTACCAACAACAATTACTGGCACATGGGCTTTAAACGCTTTGAGTATATTAATTTTATAAAAGTTTTTTCGCAGCGTTGAAATCAACCAAAAAATAACACTTAGCGGCAAGAGTAAAACAGTTAATAGGCTTGGTCTTTTATACCAGCTTTTTTCAATGACACTCACTACTGCTCACCAAATTGCATTTTACATAAGGCCGAATAAGTACCGTCTTTACTTAAAAGCTCAGAATGCGTGCCTTTTTCGATAACCTGACCATGATCAATTACATAAATACAATCACTGTTTTCTATAGTCGATAAGCGGTGTGCAATCACTATCGATGTTTTCTGTTTCATCAAAGTATCAAGTGCTTGTTGAATTAGTTTTTCGGATTCAGTATCCAGTGCAGATGTAGCCTCATCTAGAATGAGAATAGGCGCATCTTTTAAGATAGCACGGGCGATGGCAATACGTTGACGCTGCCCCCCTGATAACATCACACCGTTTTCACCAACCATGGTGTTCAAACCTTCTGGTAAATCCTTAACGAACTCCCAAACATGTGCTTGTTTAGCAACGGCCATTAGTTCATCATCTGATAAAACACGATCTAAACCATAACAAATATTATTAGCAATTGTGTCATTGAACAGAACAACCTGTTGCGATACTAAAGCAAACTGTTTACGCAAATCAGTTAGCTTATAATCAGATAAGGGCACCCCATCTAATAATATTTTACTCTCTCCTTCGAGCTCATAATAACGGGGTAAGAGGTTCGAAATTGTTGACTTTCCTGAGCCTGAGCGCCCTACTAATGCAATACTTTCCCCTGCTTTAATTTCGAGTGATAAGTTTTTTAAAACAGGTTCATCTTTTGTAGGATAACGAAAAGTTACGTTTTGAACATCAATGTGCCCAGTTACTTTATCGGCTTTATGCGTTCCTGTGTCTTTTTCTACTTCTTCATCAAGTACTAGAAAAATACTTTGCGCCGCAGAGATACCACGTTGCAGGTCACTGTTGACATTAGACAACTGTTTTAATGGACGCAGTAGCATCATCATGGATGAAATTAATAATACGAAATCACCTGAACTAATAGTGTCAATCATCGAAGGCATAGACACGACCCATAAAATCACTGCCATCGCGCTCGCAGCGAGGATCTGAATAACAGAAACACTGAGTGCTTTAGTGGCATCCATTTTAATTCGTTGCTGACGGTTATGGTTATTGATTGCCGAGAATTGTGAAATCTCTTGCTTTTGACCACCAAAACCATGGATCACTTTGTGACCTGAAAGCATTTGTTCTGAGCTTCGTGTAACTTGCCCCATGGCTGATTGAATTTTTTTTGAAATTTTACGAAAACGTTTTGATACGAACGCAACAATCACTGCAACCAAGGGGATAATAACTAAGAATATTAGCGATAATTTCCAGCTGGTATAAAACATGTTGAATAGTAAAAAGACCACAAATGCCCCTTCTCTAACAACAATAAGTAATGCTTTCGTAATTGCTTGTTGAACTTGCTCAGTATCAAAGGTGATTTTTGAAATTAGATCACCGTTTGAATTTTTATCATGAAAAGAAACAGGCAAATGTAAGATATGCTCAAACAATTGCTGACGTAAGCTTCTAACAACTTGTGAGCCTACATAGCTTAAGCAATACGATGACATATAATTAAACATGCCACGACCTAGCACCAATGCAATAACCACAAAGGGGGCATAAGTTAAAACTTGTGTGTTACGGGCATTCAAACCTTCATCAATAAATGGTTTCATTAAATTGATAAACAATGCATCCATTGCTGAGTAACCAATCATGCCGACAATAGCAAAAAATGCAATAAGCTTATAATCACTCACATAACTAATTAAGCGCTTATAAATTTGGGATGTAGTTTGATCCATAACACTCTCTTATTCATAGACTTCGACTATTGTAGCCTTATGGGGGTAAAAACAAAACGTCAATCTTCTTCGAACCAATAACTTTGTGACTTACGCGCAAATTCTAGCTGGTAATCATTTTGATAAAAGGTGATTCGTATATGACCTAGGTTGGCCGTTGTAAATTGAGGTATATGGTGCTGCTGATAACGCTTTACAACCTCAGGATGAGGAAAATTCCACTGCCCTTGATAAGCAGCAGAGTGAATCACAATATCAGGTGCGACTCGCTCTATAAACTCAGAACTTGAAGACGTATTACTACCATGATGTGGACTTACCAACACAGTGCTTTGTATACGCGTGTCACTTTCAACTAATGCTTGCTCTACCAATTTAGAAATATCGCCAGTTAATAATACTTGATGGTTTTTATTCTCCACCATGACTACACAGGACTGATCATTCTTGTTGGTCGACAATGTGGAATGATTGATAGTTCTAACGCTTAGATTTTCAATCTGAAAAAACACCTTTTCACAGGCCTGATCAAGGCCATTTGGATGGAATGTACTAAGCGTTTTACCAAAACCAGCTGCCTGCCAACTATCTAACCCTCCTGCATGATCATTATCTCGGTGGCTAACAACCGTTGCTATAACCTCAATATTATGACGTAAAATATAAGGGAGCAGTACTGAGTTTATATAATCAAACCGTCCAAAGTAGCGCGGCCCTAGATCGTAGATTAGTGCTTTTTGATTTGCACTAACCATAACCATGAGTCCATGACCAACATCAAACACATCTAACTTAAATTCACCTTTTGCTGTTAAATGCCAATCAATCAGTGCTAACGCTAATGGAACGAAAACCAGTCGCTTATAAGGTGAGAAAAGTAGGATTACTAAAATGATATAGCACAATAAGAGTAAATTAAAGCTGGGTAAATAAAAGTTTAGCCATCGCCAATCTGAAGGTATTGACGTTAGATATTGGTAGCCTTGATATAAAAATGCATCAAAGAATTGCCATAACAAGCTCAAATCGAACAACATTGATAAAAAGCTGTACGCGACTAATAATGGCATTAATATGATGCCGAGTAACGGCACAGCAATAAGGTTTATGACCAATCCAATGACGCTAATCCCTGCAAAATAATAAAGCGTGATCGGTAACAACCCTAAGAATAAAGCACATTGAATTATGACTAACTGAACCATTCCCCTTGCTAGCTTGAATTTTGGGTAAGAACGGTAGTTCAGTGTTAAAAAAATAATTATGACCGCAATAAAACTAAAGTAGAGTCCAGGATTTAATAAAGAAAAAGGATCAAAAAATAATAAAATGGTTAACGCATATAGAATGGCTCGCCAACGTAGAGGCTGCTTTGCAAAGCTATAAACTATTAAATAACAGGCCAGCATCAACAGTGCTCGTGTTGCAGAGACAATGAAACCACTGAGGTAGACATAAAAAAATGCAAGCAATAGCCCAATAACTACAAATAGCTTATTAAGGTTATTCTGTTGACTATACTTTACAGAAAAAGTACCGAACAAAAACTTACTGGTATAAAAACCAATCGCGAATATTAGACCAATATGTAAACCTGAAATAGCCAGTAAGTGACTTAAACCAAGTTCTTTTAAATGCACTTTATCAGTGTCTTTGATTTTACTTCTGTCGCCGGTTAATAATGCATAATACAGCCACTGCATCCTCATCTTGTCTGTGATAGAAAATATAAAACCACGGTATGACTCACGCGTAGTGGATTTTTGCTGTGATGAGACTAACACGCTTTGACCTACAGAGCGGCCCTCATATAATACACGCTCAGACAATGCGAAGCGCTCTGCATCAAATACATCAAAGTTCTTTACACTCCTAAATGGCTTTAGCTTTAATTTGCTGGTTAATACATCCCCTACGTTAACTTCATTATCACTAATGATACTTAGCATAGCAAAAGGGGTCGCTTTGAAGTTTTTATCCAGGTTTGATAAATCAATAATCTTGGCTTTTACGTAAAACGGAGATTGGCTTGAGTGAATGGATACGATTTCAATTTTAGCATCAACGGTCTCATTTCTTTTCAAGTCCTTGTAAGGAAGACTATAAAAATAGTGGTCGTTAAGAAGTACAACCAAAATAGCGCAAATAAATCCTAACAAAACTGACGAAAAAGGCTTAAAATAAGCACCAGCTAAAACAATAGCAAAACTGAGTATATAAAACGCCGCAGTGTGCAAAGTATAAACGGTTATAAAACAACCGAATATAAATCCACTGCATAACCAAATAGATGTAAATGGTTGCTTTAAATGGCTAAAAAAACGATCCAACGGTTTTTACCCGATCATAACAAGGTAAGAGATCATAAATATTTAAGAATTTTTGGTCGTTTGTTGCATGATGCAAATTTATGGCATCTTAATCGACGCTCAGCCCGTGGGGCATTTGCAGTCGGTTTGTTTTTTGCCTTCATCCCCGTTCCTTTTCAAATGGTTTTAGCTGCCGCACTTGCTATCCCTTTACGCGTTAATTTACCCATCTCGGTTGCGACGGTTTGGATAACCAACCCGCTGACTATGCCACCTATTTTTTATTGCTCCTATATCGTTGGCACGATTGCACTTGCCCAACCACCACAACATTTTCAGTTTGAACCTAGCTGGCAATGGTTTTTAGACAGCCTGACAACAATTGGACCAGCATTCCTTGTTGGCTCACTCATCTGCGCCACAGCTGCAGCTATTATTGGTTATTTTGGAATCGATATGCTGTGGAAACGCTCTGTGCGTAAAGCTTGGCTACATCGACATAAATAAAGTACCCAAATAAACAACAGATGTATAGACAAAAAACCCAGCAAAAGCTGGGTTTTTAATGGTCATTCATTTTATACCAACATGCTTAAGTATTATCGCATGTTGGTATCGGATTATTATTTTCTGAACACGCGGCGCATTGCAGCAAGTGGCAGTAATAGTAAAGTGTACCAAGGGAAGCTTGATGATTGACGCTCATATTCTTCAATCTCTTGCGCAGGGCATTCTTCAACACTACCGCTGGTAGGTGTTAATTTAACGGCTACAGCAACACTTTCATATTCAATATTACCGTCCACGTCTAGCACAACATTACCAAATGTGTCTGTCTTCTCAACCGTTTTGGTTGCAACACCAAAAATCTCATTGTTGTTGTTAATTGCTTTCGCCTCAGCAACAGTATACTTAAAACGGGTCTCGCCATCAGCTTCGTAACAAGGTAGTAAGCTATTTATGTTAACAATTTTGTCTTCACCAATTGTATACATAAAGCCTTCTCGACGGCGACTTGATGAATTGAAAATATCAGTTTCACCTTCACCAACAATCACACCGTTGTCGTTAATGTCGTTTGCTAAAGAACTAGAGCTTGTGAAAAAGTCTGTCGGAAAAACAACGCTATTACTGTTTTTATCGAAATAGAAGAACTTAGTACGGGTAGTGCCTTCAATACGCTTATTGGCATAGCCAACAATGATATTATCATCATTAATTGCGAGCGCCTTACCGCCAACCCAGTCATCATCTTGATTAATAAATTGTTTTACTTCGCCATTTTCAAAGTAAACAGGCATCGAATAACGTCTATCGTCATAACGTACATCAGATGTACCGGCAATCAGGCCATTTTCGTTTACAGCAAATGCATTACTTCTAAAGGCAAAGTCTTCGTCATCTTCTGGTGTGATTGCTAAACCAAAAACCTCAGTGTTGGTAATATTTAGGCTATTATCAAGTGTCCATTTAACTGCGCGTTTATCAAATAAGCCAGTTGAAATGTTTCTATCTAAACTTTCAATACAGTCCGATACTGGTTCGTCTTCACCGTCACAGTTATCGTCAATGTCTTCTTGGCGATCAACAGGAATGCCTGTTGATACACTGCCAACTACAACGTAACCATCACTGGTTTGCACGATATCAGTCGCAATACTTGTACCACCATACTCATTAAACTCGGGTACTAATGGCACTTTTACACCGTCAGGACTGATTACAATACCACGGCTGATAAACTCACGTAAAAAGTGCGTTTCTTCTTCGTCTTCATCCGTTTGCGTAAAGGCTGTTTTTTCGTAAGGCGCACTGCCCCAACCTACCATTACACCATCATCGGTGACTGCGTTTAATAAATTAGTCGTTGAGCGAGTCAAACCGTCATAATCAAGTGACTGTTCATCAAAAAGAACTTGCTCAGAAGCGCCTTCAGGTGTGTATACCGTAGTAAGCGCACTTGATATCTTTTGATACTCGGAATTAGTTAAACGACCAGATCGAGCATCTGTTACAAAAGAGATCATAAACGCATGTGCATCTGCATTGGTATTTACAGCATCGTTATTTTCAATATCATCGAGTGTAAATGTGATCTCTTTGTCGATAAGTTCATAGCTAGCTTTAGTTGCATCGTATGCATTTCTAATCGCGCTATCTTCAAAATCGATATAAGAGATATCAATAGGCAGTCGATAAACACCATTTGCTAAACCAATAATATGACCGTTTTCACTGACATCGGTAACATAGCTGTGTTTTGCACCATCTAATCGACCTAGCTCAGTCAATTGATATGTTGCGCTCATTGCTGAGGTGCTAAGAGTCGCTAATATACTGGCAGCGAGTAATTTATATTTCATTTTAATCCTTACTACTGATTCTTTAAATCTTCGAGTTCTTCCCAGCGCTCAAATGCGGCTTCAAGCTCAGACTCTAACTGGGCTAATTGGTTCAATGCGTCTGTTGTAATTGCAGCGTCTTGCTTAAAAAAGTCAGGGTCATTAACGACAATTTGCTGAGCATCGAGTGCTTTTTCTAGTTGCTCCACTTTACTGGGTAATTCTTCTAATTCAAGTTTTAATTTGTAAGAGAGTTTATTACTTTTCTTTTGTGCTTTTTCTTGCTGACTACTCGCCTCAGGCTTTTCCTGCTTTATCTGCTTTATCTGCTGTAGCTGCTTTTCTTGTTCTGCTAAATAAGCAGCGTAGGCCTCGTAATCACTATAGCCGCCTACGATATCTGTAATTTTGCCTTGACCTTCAAATGCCCACACAGAACTACAAGTATTATCGATAAACTCACGGTCATGGCTAACAATTAATACCGTACCCTGATATTGATTAATAATATCTTCAAGTAATTCTAGGGTTTCAATATCTAAATCATTGGTCGGTTCATCAAGGACTAAAATATTAGACGGTTTTAGAAATAACTTCGCTAACAACAAACGATTTTTCTCACCACCTGAAAGGGCTTTAACAGGCGTACGCGCTCTTGCCGGTGGAAATAGAAAGTCTTGAAGGTAACCTAATACATGACGAGAGCGACCGCCCATCATCACCTCTTGTTTTCCTTCTGCAACATTATCTTGCACGGTTGCTTCTTCATCTAGTTTTTGACGGTATTGATCAAAATACGCAAACTCGAGATTTACGCCTTGCTTCACACTTCCGCTATCAGCTGCTAAATCACCAAATAAGATTTTTAATAAAGTGGTTTTTCCAATACCATTTGGACCGACAAGGCCAATACGGTCTCCACGCATAACAAGTGTTGAGAAATCCTTCGCAATCACCTTATCCTTAAACGCATGAGCAATGTTTTTCGCTTCGAATACCAGTTTGCCTGAACGATCGGCCGTTTCTATGTTGAAATCGGTTTTACCTACTTGATCAACACGTTGTTTGCGCTCTTTACGTAGGGCTTTAAGTGCACGAACACGGCCCTCGTTGCGGGTTCTACGTGCTTTAATACCTTGGCGGATCCAAGCCTCTTCTTCCGCTAAGCGTTTATCAAATAATGCGTTTTGCGTTTCTTCAACTTTTAAATCATGCGCTTTTTGTTCAAGATAAGCGGCATAGTCACCAGGGTATGAAACCAGCTTGCCGCGGTCTAAATCAAGAATACGGGTCGCCACGGCACGAATAAATGCACGGTCGTGTGATATAAAAACGATGCCGCCTTTAAACTCTTTTAAAAACTGCTCAAGCCAAATAACACTGCTCATATCCAAGTGGTTAGTTGGCTCATCAAGAAGCAGTAAATCAGGTTCACTGACCAAGGCTCTGGCTAGAGCAACTTTACGTAGCCAACCACCCGATAATGATTCAAGCTTGGCTTCTGGGTCTAGCTCTAAACGTGTTAAAATAAGCTGAATACGGGTATCGAAACGCCAACCATCAACCGTTTCTAGCTGATTTGATAAACGCTCTAATTTATTCAGCAGTTTATCGTTATAATCTGTCTGCATTTGATTGCTAACTTGGTGATATTCAATCAGTAAGTTCGCTATATCAGGCATACCTTGAGCAACATAATCAAAAACCGTCCCTTCGGCTCCTTTAGGTGGATCTTGCTCTAGACGCGAAATACGGATACCACCTAATTGGTTTATTTCACCATCATCCAGTGTTACTTGGCCATCGAGCACTTTCAGTAAGGTTGACTTGCCCGCGCCATTTCTACCAACAATACAAACACGTTCACCCGACTCAATGACTGCATCAGCATCATCAAGCAGTGGGTGTGTACCATAAGCAAGTTGTGCCTTGGCTATTCTGATTAAATCCATCGTGATTACTACTCTTATTCTTTGTTATCAGCAATAAACTGCGCCAATGCGACAGTATCAAAAGGCCAAAATAATTTATTGCCTTGGCTGCTTTCAACAACCGGAATACTTGTTTGATAAAGCTCAATTAACTGCTCATTATCCATAATATCTTTTGCTGCAAACGGTATATTTGCAGCACTTAATAGCTCATCTGCCATTTCACACAAATGACAACCATCGGTGTGATACAAGGTAAAATTAGCCATGGGTAATAAGCCAACTATTATGAATTTGCTTATTACGCTTAAAGTCTGGCGACAGTGTTTTCGCTGAAATATTTTCAGCTTTTAAACCTAAGCCCATCAGCCCGACCTCGTCTAAGTTAAAGCCTCGTTTATTGTTAGAAAAAATCAACGTGCCATTCGGACTTAAAATTTTCTTAACCCATGTGAGTAACTTGATATGATCGCGCTGTACATCAAAGGCATCTTTCATACGTTTTGAATTCGAAAACGTCGGAGGGTCTAAAAAGATAAGATCGTATTGGCCCTGTGCATGCTCTAACCATTTTAAACAATCGGCTTGTTCAAAACGGTAACGCGTATTGCTAATACCATTGAGGTCAAAGTTTTCTTGCGCCCACTTTAAGTAGGTTTTAGACATATCTACCGTAGTAATCGCTTTTGCACCGCCAAGAGCTGCGTGAACCGATGCACTGCCAGTATACGCAAACAAGTTTAAAAAACGTTTACCGTGTGCATTTTGTTGAATGTAACGTCGTGCCAAACGGTGATCTAAAAACAATCCTGTATCTAGATAATCAAATAGGTTAACTTTGAACTTAGCACCAAACTCTTCAACCACTTGCGTACGGTTTTGTTTTGATACCTTGGTATATTGCTCTTCGCCTTTTTGTTTTTTACGCACTTTAACAGCGATATTTTCAGGTGCAATGTCTAGCTGCTCAGCCGTTAGGCTAATCACATCTTGCAGACGTTTTTGTGCTGTATTGTCATCAATCTCTTTTGGAGCAGCATATTCAAAAATAACTGCTGAATCATCGTAAACATCAACAGCTACGTTATATTCTGGAATGTCTGCATCGTAAACACGATAACAACTCACTTCATTTTGCTTTAGCCAGTTTTTTAGATTTTGTTTATTTTTCTTTAAGCGGTTTGCAAATGCTGTTGAGCCTTCATAATTGAGCGCTGGCTTGTCTTCTTTACTTAACTCGACTTGTTTGTCGTCAAGTTGATAGAGATTTAGAACAACATCTAACGGACCATTTTTAAATTTATAACGTTTAAGTTTTACCAACTTTAACAATTTAAATAGGCTTTCGTCAGTACCTAGCAAGGCTAGCTTCCAATGATTAAAGTGCTTTTTGAAACCAACACCTAAACCTCGGTGTAAGTTAACTAGCTCTGCCATTGAGCCTAAACGTTCACCATAAGGTAAGTTAGAAATCACCACGCCTGGTAGTTTAGCCACGGATGTTAGCTTACTCGCATCACTTTGCTTAAACTTAATAGTAGTGCCAAGGTCTGCACGCTCAGCATTTTCTTGCGCCTTTGCGATTACACTGCCATCAATGTCATGACCAATAAGCCATAATTTAGGATCAGTAATTTGAGCCGTTAACTCCGCTTTTAATTCTTTGTATTTTTGTAAGCGGAAACTCGGTAAGCGCTCAAATGCAAACCCCTCACGGAATAGCCCTGGCGCTTCATTGCGTGCCATGCTGGCCGCTTCAATCAAAATAGTGCCTGAACCACAACATGGGTCAAATAATGGTTGTTGTACGTTCTCAAGCCAACCACTTCGTTTTACTAGAGCAGCAGCCAAATGTTCTTTGATTGGTGCTTTACCTTGATCTTGACGATAGCCACGCTCCGATAAACGTGGGCCTGAATAATCAATATAAAGGGCAACACCGTGACGATTTAGCCGTGCGACTACTCTAACGTTTGCATTAAATTTATCGACGTTTGGACGTTGCTCGTAAAGATCTGCAAAATAATCAACGATAGCATCTTTAACAACCAGCCCAGAAAACTGCGTGTTTTTCAGATCATGATTCGTACCTGTAAAATCCACTGCGAATGTTTGCTTTGGACCAAACCATTCTTGCCAAGGTTGTAAGCGCGCAAAATTGTAAAGGCTTTCTTTGTCCTTAACACCTTCTTTCTCTTCTATCAGCATCATGATACGCGTCGCAAAACGACTCGATAAACAGATCTTTTGTGCTAATAAACTATCTGCTTCGAAACGTACAGAGCCCACGGTTTGTTTAGAGACTTCGGCACCGAGTTCGGTAAGTTCATCAACAAGTAAATTTTCAATTCCGATAGAAGTAAGTGCGATAAATTGCAAAGTAAAAACCCTTAAATGCTAATTGCGCAGGATTATAGCATAGCTTAGCGAACAAAAACGCCATCAATTAAAGGGATATTATGCTGTTTTGAAGTGTTTTTGCTGGATATAAACAGGATGGATACGATTGTTAAGAACTTTAATAGCTTCAAACTGTTGCAATGACAAGTTTTCATCTAACTGAAAGTGCTCACTTAAGTTGATACATACAGACGCATCTGCTGAATGATCAACAATAAGAAACTCGCCTTCTTGTGCTTGCGAGCACAATTTTACTACAGCCTCAACACTTGGCTCGCTCCCGATATATTCATGGAAAAACCAACTTTTAGCTAGCACAGGCTTTAAATGAAACTTAACAGCTGTCGCATTGAGTGAAATTTGACAAAGCTCTGCTGGATTCCATAACGAGAAGGTTTCAAGATACTGATAGACTTGCTGATAAAATGCAGCATCTTCAAGGCTGAAATTAGGCTCTTCAAGAACAGCATCAGTAAGCTGACGAAGTTTATAGGGCGTGCAGAGTTGCATATTTTGGTCAAGGTCGACCAAAAGGCGATTATTTTTAGAACAAGCAAGCCACTTCCATTGCTTTGATGCTTGTAACATGACTCCTCCTTAAACTAAAAATTCCTCTCTACTTAGCACACTATTATAACGAAAGTAGACCATTAATAAAATGATTTTTTAGAACATTTTATTAATGATCAATTGCTTAGATAACCGATCCTTATAAGCCGTTAAGGATCGTTTTTACCAATTCTGGGCCTTTATAAATAAAGCCAGTATAAACTTGAACAAGGTCTGCTCCTGCTGCAAACTTTTCTTTTGCAGAGTCAGCATCATCGATACCACCCACACCGATAATAGGTAGCTTGCCTTCGGTCAAGCGCTTAAGCTCACTAACCACGAGGGTTGAGCGATCTCGTACTGGCTGACCAGAGAGGCCGCCCGCTTCATTTGCGTATTGTTGACCTTGTACCAGAGCGCGCTCAAGTGTTGTGTTTGTCGCAATAACACCATCGATCTTATTATTGATCAAAGACTCACTTACTTGCGCAATTTGAACTTCATCCAGATCTGGAGCGATCTTAACAAGCATTGGCACTTGCTTGTTATGCTTAGCAACTAAATCAAGCTGCTCATTTTTTAAACTTTGCAATAAATCATCAAGTGCTTCACCATATTGTAAGTCACGAAGACCTGGGGTATTCGGTGATGAAATATTTACTGTGATGTACGATGCATGCTCAAATACTTTACGCATACAGTGAATATAATCATCTTTACCCTGCTCGTTTGGTGTGTCTTTATTTTTACCAATATTGATACCTAGAATGCCGTCATATTTCGCCGCTTTAACGTTGTTAACGAGATTATCAACGCCCTTATTGTTAAAACCCATACGATTAATAATCGCATTTGAGTCAGGTAAACGGAAAATACGTGGCTTGTCATTACCTGCTTGCGGGCGTGGTGTAACAGTACCAACTTCGACAAAACCAAAGCCCATTTGCGCAAAGGCATCAATACACTCTGCATTTTTATCTAAGCCCGCGGCTAAACCTACTGGATTTTTAAACTCCAGCCCTAAGAAGTTAACGGGTTTATTAGGGACAGTTTGTGACCACATGGCACTCAATGGCGTATCAGCAAATCGGCGTAAGTTATTAAGTGCAAATTCATGAGCCCACTCCGCATCACGGGTAAACATAAAACGGCGAGCTAAATCATAAAACATGGCTTGTTGTTCCTTAGGTAAAAATAAACAAGGTAGCCGCTTAACACGGACCATTGCAAATTAAGGGCAAAAAAATACCCCAGCGAGCTGGGGTATGTATTTTAACGACTTTTCATTTATTTGGAAGTGTCACAGTTGTGGCTTAACAACATTAGTTCACGAAGTGCTACTGAGAACTTCGCAAAATCGTGACTTTGTGATGTTTTAAACTCAGATAACATTTGTTTCCAACGTTGTAATAGTAGATCTTGGTTGTCCATCCACTCATCGATTTGTGCATCAATATCTTTGCTGTCTGCTGCAAAGCTATTAAGTACTACAGCTGATAATGTACGTTGTTGCCAATCAAGCTCTTCACGGTATGACGCACGGGCAAGTGCTTGCCAATGGTTCGCAACCGGTTGATTAGTAATTTGATCCAAGAACCAATGTAAGCCCATACGCGCACCAAGCTTGAAGTAGGTATTAGATACCATATCAATATCGCGATTTGAGTTATTGGCAATTTCTGCTAAATCCATTACGGAGAATAAGCTAGAAAGTGACACTACACGAGTTGCAAGCGCTTTTGGAACACCGCTTTCAATTAATTTATCAGCAGCTTTAACTAGACGCTCACTCTCTTTGTCAACCATGTAGTTGTTTAAGTTATCACTTAAATCAGCAAATGTTGGTGCAAAGAATTCAATTGCTTGCTCAATTGTTTGTGCTTTATTGCGATGACGTAAGAACCAACGTGTTGCACGACGAACCGTACGGCGAAGCTGATAAAGCATTTCTGTTTGTACAGCTGCTGGAATCTTATTATCTAACGCGACAATTGATGACCACGTTTCTGGCATTTGGAACACTTCTTTCGCAATTGAGTAACAAAGTGCGATTTCAGCTTCGTTTGCCCCTGTCTCTTCGTGCATACGAACCATGAAGTTAAGGCCCATATCATTAACGATATTATTAGCAAGTTTCGTTGCGATAATTTCTTTACGAAGTGGGTGGTTATCCATCGCATCGTTGAACTTCTCACGAAGTGGTACTGGGAACGAGTTAACCAACAGCTGACGGTAATATGAGTTCTCAGTAATTTCATCAACAACAAGCGACTCTTTAAGAACCATCTTCGCATAAGAAACAAGTACCGATAGCTCTGGACGAGTTAAATCTTTACCCGCCGCTGCGCGCTCTGCAAGCTCTTCATCTGTTGGGATAAACTCGATTGCACGGTTTAGTTTACCTTCTTTTTCAAGAGCGTGAATAAAGCGTACTTTCTCTTTAAGCGTTGATGCACCTTTAGATTGTGTAATCGACAAAGTATGTGTTTGACGGTAACAATCTTTCAATACCAATTGCGATACTTCATCTGTCATTGAATAAAGCAGTTCATCACGTTGTTTACGTGTTAAGTCACCTTCAGCCACTAAGCCGTTTAGTAAGATCTTAATATTTACTTCGTTATCTGAACACGCAACACCGCCTACGTTATCGATGAAGTCAGTGTTAACACGACCGCCTTTAGCCGCAAATTCGATACGACCTAATTGAGTTGCACCTAAGTTACCGCCCTCACCTAAGATCTTCGCACCAAGCTCTGCGCCATTGATACGAAGTGCATCATTTGCGCGGTCACCCACGTCTGCATCCGTTTCTTTAGAGTTCTTGATGTAAGTACCGATACCACCGTTCCACAGTAAATCGAACTCCATCATTAGCGCAGCTTTGATTAACTCGTTAGGTGTCATGCTCGCTTTCTTAGTGCCAAGCATTTTCTTCATTTCTGGGCTTAAGCTAATTGATTTAGCCGCACGAGAGAATACGCCACCACCTTGCGAAATTAGGTCTTTATTGTAATCTTCCCATGAAGAACGCGGTAAGTTAAATAAACGCTCACGCTCTGGGTAAGATGTTGCCGCATCTGGATTCGGATCAACGAAGATGTGCATGTGGTTGAATGCCACTTGTAAGCGAATATGCTTAGAAAGCAACATACCATTACCAAATACGTCACCCGCCATGTCACCGATAGCAACAACAGTGAAATCAGTTGTTTGACAGTCAATATCCATCTCACGGAAGTGACGTTTAACAGATTCCCAGGCACCTTTAGCCGTGATACCCATTTTCTTATGGTCATAACCTACTGAACCACCTGATGCGAATGCATCACCTAGCCAGAAGTTATATTCATTTGCGATACCATTTGCGATATCAGAGAAGGTTGCAGTCCCTTTATCGGCAGCAACAACTAAATATGGGTCATCTTCATCGTGACGAACAACATCAACTGGTGGAACAATCTCACCGCGTTCAATGTTATCTGTGATATCTAATAAACCACGGATGAAAATTTTGTAACACTCTTGGCCTTCTTTGAAGAACGCTTCACGCTCAGTCGGTAGTTGTTTACATACGAAACCACCTTTTGAACCCACTGGTACAATCACGGTATTTTTAACTTGTTGTGCTTTAACAAGACCCAGTACCTCAGTACGGAAGTCTTCACGACGGTCAGACCAACGTAAGCCACCACGTGCTACTTTACCACCACGTAAATGCACACCTTCAACGCGCGGCGAGTATACGAAAATCTCGAACGCTGGCAGTGGTAATGGCATTTCTGGGATCATTGAAGGCTGAACTTTAAACGATACATATGACTTAAATTGGCCATCAGCTTCTTTTTGGAAGAAGTTCGTTCTTAAGGTTGCATTGATCATATCAACGTATAAACGGATGATACGGTCATCATCAAGGTTCGCTACGTTTTCAAGCTCTAGGTAAACTTGGCTTACAAGCTTCTCAAGCGCCTTTTCACTACCTGGGCTCTTAACTGAGAACTTTTTAGTGAATAAGTTAACGATTTGCGATGCGATATGTGGATAATTTGCAAATGTGCTTTCAATATAAGTTTGCGAGAAAGTCACACCAATTTGACGCATGTATTTAGCATAAGCACGCAGTATAGACGCTTCACGACCTGTTAAACCACCCATTAATACTAATCGGTTAAAACCATCGTTCTCTAAGCGGTTATTCCACACATTTGTTAGTGCAGCACGGAAACGCGCAGACACTTTATCAAAGTCAGCAATACCTTTGTTGTCAATTAGCATGGTGAAATCCATGATCCAATTAACCTTGCCATCTGTCGTTTTAACTGAGTAAGGTGTTTCACCCACTACACGTAAACCAAAATTTTCAAGCATTGGCATAACGTCAGATAAGTGGATTGGCTCATCTTTGTGGAATAAGCTTAAACGAACAACATTTGTATTCGCTTCTTCTTGTGGACGGTAGAACAACATTTCTAATTTGTTTTCGTCGTTAAGAAGTTCAAGCTTTTCAATATCAACAACCGCAGCGCTTGGCAGAACTTGATCTTTATACGAGCTGGCAAAAGCTTGTGCATATTTACGGTTAAGCTCTTTACCGCGTGCTTCACCTGCACTTTCAAGTAACGCAGATTGTAGTCTATCTTCCCAAGTACGGGCAGCTTCAATTAGGTTGTTTTCGATGTCTTTCACGTTATATTCAATATTATTGTCAGTCACACGCACCGTGTAATGTGTACGGGCTAATGTTGACTCAGAGAAGAAAGTGGTAAATTCGACTTTATCGTCAGAATTAAATGCGTTTGCTAAAATACGTTGTGTTTCACGACGTAGTGCGGTGTTATAACGCTCACGTGGCACATACACCATACATGAGAAGAAACGACCATAGGCGTCCTTACGCACAAAAATACGACACATATCGCGCTCTTGTACTTGTAAAACACCCATAGCTACTTCGAGTAGCTCTGTTTCACGTGCTTGAACAAGTTCATCACGTGGGTAGGTCTCTAAAATATTTAATACCGCTTTGTAGGCATGGGTGCCTTTTGCAAAGTCACACATTTCCATAATGCGATTGATTTTGCTTTTAAGAACAGGCACATCAGTCGCGCTGTTGTTATAAAAGCTAGATGAGAATAAACCAAGGAAACGGTCTTCACCAATCACATTACCTTCATCATCAAAACGTTTTATACCTACATAATCAATGTATGCTGGACGATGAACACGAGAAACAGAGTTTGTTTTAGTCAAAATAAGTAAATTACTGCTGCGTGCTTCTTGGCGAGCAACTTCAGGTAATTCAGATAAAAGGCGACTGTGCTCTTCATCGGTGTTTTTCATTAGGCCAAGGCTTGTGCCTTTTTTACCTTTTAACTGATAGTCACCTTGAACAGGAGAAAGCTCATATTCACGGTAGCCCATTAATGTAAAGTTATCTTTTGCTAACCAGTCTAGAAACTCAACCGTTTCAGCAACTTCGTCTTTGTTATTATTATGGTGACGGTTTGGTAAGTCCTTAGTTACAGCAACTAGCTTTTCGCGAATTGGCTGCCAGTCTTCAACAGCAATAGATACATCAACAAGGACAGACTCAAGCTCTTTTTTGAAAGACTCGATTACTTTAGCATCAGTTTGGCGGTCTATTTCAATGAAGAAAACCGTTTTCGTCGAGGTTGATTCCTGCTCAGCTTTTAAACTAGAAATACCCGTGATTTTTTCATTCTTATCACGTTGAATTTTAAGCGGAGAGTGAAGTAGCAGGTGAGAAGCGATATTTTCGCGAGTCATCGCCATACGCACAGAATCAACTAAGAAAGGCATATCTTTAGCGATAATTTCGACAATTGTGTGCGATGACTGCCAGCCATCTTTTGCAACTTCAGGATTGAAGACACGGACAACCGCGTCATCAGAATTATTTTTTTCTAGCGAGTTCCATAGGCTTAGTGCAGCGCCATATAAGTCACTATCGTTGCGATGTGCCAAATCCTCTTTAGACATATTGCTGTACAAGGCTTTGGCGAATTTCTCAACGAGTAACACATTATCAGCGTGAACTTTTTTCTGGATCAGCTTACAGACATTATCTAAGATAACCGAGGCTTGCCCTTCATTTCGTGTCATTGTATGTTCCTTAATCTATACTACTTATTGATTAGTAGAATATTTGTACAGCCATTTATTAGCGTGGAGTCAGGTAAATTCTAACTCTTTTACAGCTAATAAACAGCCTTTTCGATGAAATCATTTTAAGCTTTTCAGCTATTTGGTCATCTATTCACAAAATATAGATATAAATGGCCATTACTGGCCATATTGGAGCACAATTATTCACATTATTTTTTCTGGTCAGTCCAGAGGAAACTACCTATCGCGGGTAAAAGTAATACGGCACCCAACATATTCACTAAGAACATAAAGGTAAGTAGGATCCCCATATCAACTTGGAACTTCAGATCAGAAAAAATCCATGTACTCACACCAATGGCTAAGGTGATACCTGTGAATAACACCGCACTGCCTCGCTCTACCAACGCATTACGATAAGCAACCTCAAGTGCAACGCCTTGTTTAAGCTGCCCCATCATTGATGAAAGAATATAAATGCCGTAGTCAACACCAATACCTACACCTAAAGCAATAACTGGCAATGTTGACACTGTTAAACCAATTTCAAGCTGCACCATCAACGCTTGGGCTAGGGTCGATACGATATACAAAGGTAGTACCACAGCAACAGTGGCTTTCACACTCCTAAAGCTAATTAAGCATAGCAAGATGACGGCACCGTAAACGTAAAGCATCATGGGAAGTTGTGCCGCTGAAACTGATTCATTAGTTGCTGCCATCACACCCACTGGACCTGAGGCGAGCTTAAACTTCAATTTATCGGTTTCCTCTTTAGCCGCAAACTCTTTTACTTTAGCAACCACATGGTCAATCGTTTCGGCTTTGTGATCTTCTAAGAAGAAAATCACAGGCATAACAGAGCAGTTACCATCAAGTAAGCCTGAGCTTGTTTCAACTCTTGCAGTTGATTGTACTAAGCTTGCTGTATTACGCGGTAAGCTTTGCCACTTTAAATTACCTTCATTAAAACCTGCGTTCACTGACTGCGCGACAGAACTTAAACTCACTGCCGATTGCACACCAGGCACATTTTCCATTTGCCATTGGAAACGGCTGATACGTTCCATCACATCATGTTCTGTACACGCAGCAGGATATGCTTCAACAATGACTTTTAAAATATCGGATGAAATGGTGTATTTATCTGAAATCAAGAAAGTATCTTGGTTGTATCGCGCATCTTGATGAAGCGATGGCGCACCAGCGTGTAAATCACCAATACGCATTTTATCTGCTTGCCAGTAACCAAAAGCAAAAAGTATCACTGTAAGTACGATAATTAACCGTGCCGTTTTAGGGTCTGTTGCTTTAACCAGTATCTCACGTAAATTATCTAAAATATTTGGCTTATCTGAGTGTGTACCAGATTGGATACGCACTGAACCCTCAAACTTCATGTATGATGCCCAGACAGGAAGCAAAATTAAGTTCGTGAAAATAATTACCGCCACACCTAAGCTCGCTGTGATCGCAAGTTCACGAATAATACCGATATCAATAGTGAGTAACGTTAAGAAACCAATTGTATCTGATAATAGTGCAATACCACCAGGAATTAATAGAGCCCTAAAACTTGCTTGGCAACAAACTCGCGTGCTGCTGCCACCGCATACTTTCTTGCCAATATCGTTAATCATTTGCACACCATGGCTCACACCAATTGCAAACACTAAAAACGGCACCAGAATAGACATAGGATCTAAACCAAAACCAAGCGATGACAATAAGCCAAGCTGCCAAATCACCGCAATAATAGAGCAAGCAATCGGTAAAATAGTGAGTTTTAGGCTATGGCAGAATAGCCAAACCATTACGAACGTAAAGACTATTGCAATAGCGAAAAATAACAGTACGCCTTTGGCACCCTCTGCGACATCTCCCGCCATTTTCGCAAAACCAATAATATGAATACTGACTTTATCCGTGCTCAGTGGTTCACGTACTTGCGTTTCTAACTTTTTAGCAAACGCTAAGGTGTCGAGCTTTTCTTGTGTTTGTGGATCAGTTTCCAACAATTGAGCTGTTACCATCGCGCATGAATAGTCGCTGGCAATCATACGACCAACGACTTTGGCTTTTTCAATGTTCTCTTTTACAACGGCAAGTCCACGTTTATCCGCAGTAAAATTAGCCGGAATAATTGGCCCCCCGGCAAAACCATCTTCAACGACTTCAACAAAACGGGCACTGGGGGCAAAAATTGAATTGACTAATGGGCGGTTTACGCCAGGAATAAAATAAAGTTGATCATGAACAGCTTTTAACTGAGTAAAAAATTCCTCATTAAAAATATCACCATCCGCATCACAAACAGAAATTAAAATACTGTTTGCCCCACCAAATTGTTTTTCATGCTTGGTGTAGACTTTCATGTAGTCATGATTAAGAGGAATATTTTTATTAAATGACGCATCTAATTGAATCTGCGTTGCTTTAAAAAGTAAAAAACAAGTGATTAATGCAAAAGAGATAATCGCAAATAAACGATGACGGAATACCGCCTTTTCTAAAAAATCTAAAAAACCACGCATTACGGATTCAACTCCTTCACTTTAATACCATCTTCTGAAGCCATAATGAGTTTATTTTGAAATACAACACCATCAAGTAAAGACTTGCCATCATCCATTTGTTCTTCAGTTAGTTCATCATTTTTAACATGAAAAATGACACCGCTATTGGCAAACAGCAGCCATTCGTTATTGTAGTTAATTGCGCTGTTTACTGTTGCGAAGTTGTCTGTGTGGATTTGTTGCCACTGCTCAGAGCCTGTTTGACGCGTAAAAATATTCCCTCTCAAACCTGCAACTAAGTCTTCTCCTTGAGATTGATCTGCAGTTGACGCAAACGTAAAGAAAGACCCCATATATATTTCTTCTAGGCGTTGCCAGGTGCCACCGTTATCAAAACTTTCAGCCATTAACCCCATTTCACCAACCAATATTAAACGGTTATTGGTTTTCACAATACGGTTAAAATGTGGAAGAATCGAAGCTGCCTCATACTCGTAGCCTTCTGGGTCACTCTTTTTTAGTTCATTGAGATATGCACGGTCTTCTTCAAAAAGTAAGCTATCTAAAAATCGTTTTTGCCATTTCTGGCCACCATCATGAGTCTCAAAAAACATGCCGTATGCACCCACCGCATAGCCATGCTTTTCAGAGGTAAAAAGTATATCTAAGCAAGGTTTATCCATATCCGGAAGTGCTTGCTGGAGTTGCCATGTTTTGCCCGCATCCGTGGTGTTAATAATAGTAGCATCATGACCACATGCCCATCCTAGGTTGTTATTATAGAAGTCGACAGCGGTGAGTAAAACTTGCGTTGGAACACTGGCTTGCTGCCATGATTGTGCATCGGTACTGGTGATTACCACACCGTGCTTTCCAACAGCCACTAATTGATCATCAATTAGTTCAATATCTGTGAGGAGTGTTTTGTCTGCATTAACAGCACTAATAGCATGTTCTAGTTGGGGCATGTCCTGAGAAAAACATGAAGCACTATAAGCAAGACAAGCATAAAGCAAATACTTCATAAAGGTAAATCGCCTTCGAAAAGATAAATGAGTAAGCCATAAGTCACGTGATAAACCAATTGTGCCTAGTTGACTAATATGAATTGCAAAAGGCACCTGACAAAACAGGTGCCTATTTGGATTAACGGCCTTCGCGGCGAAGTGCGCTTGACGTAAATTCGTTATCGTTAAATGATTGTGAGAAGTCATACATCTTCTCTTGGTTATCTAAACCAATTGCCAAATAACGACGTGAATTAAGATCATGGTAAACTTCTAAGGTACTCCAGTGAGTTGGTACTTCATAGTAGTTTAGGCCATGGGCCATTGCCACACGATACATTTGGTCACGATTATCATATATATCTGCTACGTGAACTTGCCAGCTGTCTTCATCAATATAGAACACACGTTTTTTATAAATGTGGCGTGTACCCTCTTTTAAGTTAGCTTCGACAACCCAAACACGGTGCTTCTCATAGCGAACATATTCAGGGTTAATATGACCTGCTTGCAAGATATCATCGTATTCAAGCTTATCGCTGTGCAGTTTGTAGCTGTTATATGGAATATAAAGCTCCTGCTTACCTTTTAACGTCCAGTTATAACGGTTTGGTGAACCATTAAACATATCAAAATCATCGGTAGTACGTAAACTATCTGCTGCAGTACCTGGTGCATCATATGCCACGTTTGGCGCACGACGAACACGACGCTGACCAGAGTTATAAGTCCACGCTTGACGAGGTGTTAAAATTTGGTCCATGGTTTCATGAACAAGTAATGCAGTACCAGCAAGACGCGCAGGTTCTGTTACTTTTTGCTTAAACTTGAATAGGATGTTTGATTCTTGAAGTTTTTCAGGTGTCGCTTTTGGATCTGAATACTCAACTAATAGTTGCTCATCAAAGCCAACATAATTATATGAACCTGATGCTGTTGGTGCAGCTTGTCCACCAAAACGTTCAATTGATAAACCTCTAAAACGTAATAGATGATTCCAGATAGCCTCTAAGCCGTCCTTAGGAATAGGAAACGGAACACCAACCGCCGTGTTTTTAATACCATTACCACCTTCAACCAACTCAGCTGTCGTTGCATATTTTTTAGTTGCATCATAAACAAACTGAGGATAAGAAGCGCTACGGCGAGTTTGATAAATATTCATTTTGAACGTATCAGGGTATGTTTTGAATAGTTCAATTTGACCAGGGCTTAGGTATTCTTTGTATTTATCTACATTTGACTTATCAATGGTAAATAAAACTTTATCTTCAGCGTATGGGTCTGGGTGGTGCATTCCCGCTTTATAACTAGCAGGAGGAGTTGTAATTCCGCCAGTCCAAGCTGGAATAGAACCATCTTTATTTGCCGCTTTCTCTGCACCGATTGGTGTTAAATCATTACCTAAACGTGCTGCTTCATCAGCGGTAATTTTTGCAAGTACACTTGAGCTTGCGAAAACACTGCAAAAAGCTGCAGCAATGAGGGTAGGTTTTCTAATAATCATAATTTACCCTTAAATTGAATATTTGATATTGAAAGAAACATAATCGCGGTCAGAGAATGTATTCGTCGCGCCACCACCCCAGAATGAGTTGTAGCTAAAGTCGAACGACCACGCATTTTGATAGTTGAAGTTCATAGTTACACCGAGTGATTTACGGTCTTCAACAAATAAGAACATTGGGTCTGGTGTAATACCATTCACGTCATGTGAAAATACAAAACGAGGGGAAAAGTTCACACCGTTAAAGATATTGAAATAATCACCCTTTGCGATTAAACGGTAGCCCCATGCTGATGCAGTTGGGAAAGGGTTTGTCTCTGGGCCATTAGAAAGACCTAAGTGCAATGTAGAATAATCGTCAGCCAATGGACCTTGGATAACGCCACTTCGCCCTGTACCTGCCACGTTTAAACGAAGCTCATCATATTCCGGCATATTATTAATTCGTACACCACCAATTTCACCGACCACAGCCCAGCTATCAGCACCTAAAGATGGACCAAATAAATGAGTCGCCGTGAATTGCAATTGCGCAGTATTACGTAAAATAAAGCCTTGTGCTAATTCGCCAGGGCCTACAACGCTTGTCGCATCACCTGGGCTCATTTGTGAAATACCAGCAAAATCAGGGCGGATACCTGCAACAGCTAATTGCTCAGGCATACCGGCATAAAGTAATTCTACGTCATCAATTTGCAAAGGCTCATCTTGACGGAAGGCAAACTCACCCGCAAATGCGGTTTCGCCTAACGAAGTATTAAAGCTTAAACCGTAAAGCTTAATATCTTCAGGGTATTCTAATTGACCCTTAGTAAATGCTTGTAAGCCTGTTACATTATCTTCAGTAATTTCAGTGCTAAGTAACATACCAATATCAGACGCGATTGCTGCGCTTGTAAAATTAGAAACTTGACCTGATATTACCGGACGACGGCTATGATAGTTGATGTGATATAACGCAACTTCAGTATCATTTAGCTCAGGTAAAAACATACCTAAACGTAAACCATATTGACCACCATCATCAGGCTCACTCTTACCTGCGTTGCCCTTACCTTTTAACGCCACTTTAGTTGGGTAAGCTAAGTACAGCTGTGCCATCATCGCTTGGCCTTGCGCTGATGTAGGATCGATTCCTTGCGAGCGCACAATGTCATCCAAACTATTTAAGCTTTCTGTTAAGAATGCTAAATCAATGTCAGGGTTTGAGGTGAAACCAAGTTGGATATTTTGTTGGTAACCATTCTCTGATGCAAAATCATTGGTTGAGAAGTAAGTACCCGCAGCAGGAAGACGTGTCTCGTGCCACTCGTACTGATAAAACCCTTCTAGAGTAAGGTTATCGGTAATACCGAGTGATGCCCAAAGCATACCCACAGGGATGAAGGCTTCTTTAAGCTCAGCACCTGGTGCTTTAAGGCGGTCAATATCAACCGGGTTGACATTAATACCATGAGAGATCAGTGTACTTTCACCCCAGTTTACGACTTGTTGACCTAAACGGATAGATAGCGGGTTACGCCCTTCATTTAAATCGAAGTTAGCCCAAACGTAGGCATCTAAAAGTCGTAGGTCAGCACACACTTGTTCTTTAGTATCGTCATCATCACATGGATCAACTTTTTGCCCAGAAGTTGGATTGTTGTAGGCGAAATCACCATCCATCAAAGCAAAATCATAGAAATACATGAAGCGCGTGAAGAAGCCATAGTTATCTTTGCTAATTGATAACTCATGGTTGCCTTTTAATAGCTTTGAAAACGAATCGCCACTATCGAAGTTTAAGTTACCAGCATCACCATTATTTGAATATGCACCTGGTTGGTTCCAAACATCTGCAGACGAGTAGATAGGATTTAAAGCTGAGTGATAACCGGTCCAATCAAATGACGGGTTATTACTTTTACCTATATGTTGAAAGTCGCGATCTTCAACACGAATGCTCTGTCCATAAGAAAAACTAGAGTCAAAACGGACGTCAAAATCCCCTAACTCAAAAGTTGCCGCGTGCAAAGCAGTGCTTGAAAGCCCAAGGGTTGCTGCCGCAAGCCCCAAAGCTATTTTGTTTTTAACAAAAAGCGAGCGTTTTATCATTGTGTTCATCCCCCTGTAACGGGTTGTTTTGTGATCAAATTGTTGTTTTTAGTATCTTTCTAACGATAGAAGCGAAATAGTAAAAATACAATATAGAACGCGTTCAATCGGTTAATATTTATTTAATTATGTGACGTTTACGTATTGGTAAGACGTCATACCAGATAATTTATACACGTAAATTAACAATAGAACAAACCGAATTAACAAAAATATAATAAATTTAGTTAATTGGGGACAGCAAAGTACGGTTAATTTTAGAACAAAACACCGTACTTTAAAGAAGAGTTATAAATTAGATTTCATGCTTTCAGCTGACTTTCTCAAGTTTAAGGAATCTGTTTTGCTCAGTGAGTATCAGCCTAAAGCGCCCTCTTATTCCTATCGAAGAAATAAAAGGACGCAAATGTTCAGCATCAAAACGAACTGTTTTACCACCATCTTCCGTCACTTGGACTGATTTATATTTACCATGATAATAATCTAAACATTTAGAGTAACTCAGGTAGAGCGAAAAATAGTATTCGTTCATTAACTAGCAAGTGCCTTCTCTACTTTTTCATATAAGTCGTCACTTAAACCATCCAATGACGCTAGCCGAGTAAGTTGTGCCTTCATCGCCGTTGAACGATTGTCGTCATAGCGACGCCATGACATGAAAGGAGTCAACATTCTTGACGCATTCTGCGGATTAATTTCATTAAGCTTAACCAATAGATCACCCAATAACTGATAGCCCTTGCCATCTGCACGATGAAATTGCGTAATATTAAAATGACTAAAACTACCCACTAATGCTCGAACACGGTTAGGGTTGCCAAAATCAAAACTTGGGTGCTCATATAAGCCTTTAATTTTATCGATACAGGCATCAGTATCATTCATCGCCTGTAAGGCAAACCACTTATCCATTACCAGTACATCATGACGCCACTTGGCATCAAATTCACTCAATAAACGCTCGCCAAGAGAATGATTTGCTTTCACCACAGCACCGAGTGACGCAAGCACATTTGTCATATTCGCGCTATTTGCAGCTTCAATGATTAGCTCATTGATAGCTGGATCAGGTGTTTTAGCTAAGTAATGCAAACAAACTTGTTTCAATGCTCGCACCGCAACAGCGTCTGCAGAGGTTGACCCATCATCTTCAAGTGATTGATAACAAATCTTAAAAGACTCTGAAAGACTCGATGCAATTTGTTTTTCAAAGGCATTTAATACATTAATAATGTTATCAACCGGAATAACTTTGTATTCAGCAGCCAAGGTATCGTAGCTTGGTAATTTAAGTAATTCAGCAATCAAGGCTAAATCACCTTCACGCTTACTAATAAGCGTATCGAATGTATTAATAACCGACGGCGATAACTCGTTATTACCCGACGAGATCGCTGTTTTAATTTCATTGGTCAAAAGACGTTGTTGCGCATCCCAGCGAGAGAAGTCACTGCGAGCAAACCGCATTATATGCAGTAAATCCTCAGCCGTATTTGATTGATTGACAATACAAGGGGCCGAGAAGTCTTCCAATAGAACAGCTACAGGTTGTTCAGCTACTCCTTCAAAAACAAATTGTTGCTTCTGTTTAGTGACATTCAATACTGAATCATGGGCTTGATCATTAACTACCAGCGGTAATGACTCCCCCGCAGGATTCAATAATTCAATAGCAAATGGAATATGCAACAGCTCATTCTCAGGTTGATTGTCTGGTGCGAATTGCTCAATGGTTAGAGTAAACGTTTGTTTTTCGCTATTGTACTGTTGCTCAACATTCAGTTTTGGAGTGCCAGCTTGGCTATACCAACGTTTAAATTGGCTTAAATCAATGTCTGACGCATCACTCATCGCAGCGACAAAGTCATCACAGGTCACAGCTTGTCCGTCATGACGCTCGAAATAAAGTGACATGCCTTGCTGGAACTTTTCTTCACCCAATAGGGTGTGCATCATGCGAATAACTTCAGCGCCTTTGTCATAAACGGTGACAGTGTAGAAATTATTCATTTCAATCACTTTTTCAGGACGAATTGGGTGCGCCATAGGCCCTGCATCTTCGCTGAACTGGTGAGTACGCATAACCTTAACCGCGTCAATTCGGTTAAGTGCTCGTGAGCCTAAATCACTACTAAATTCTTGGTCACGAAAGACCGTTAAGCCTTCTTTTAATGATAGCTGGAACCAATCTCGACACGTTACACGATTACCGGTCCAGTTATGAAAATACTCATGGCCAACGATAGACTCAATGGTATGGTAATCTTTATCTGTTGCCGTCTCTTGGTTGGCTAGTACGCATTTGCTATTAAAGATATTTAAACCTTTATTTTCCATCGCACCCATATTAAAAAAGTCGACAGCAACAATCATGTAAATATCTAGGTCATACTCAAGATTAAAACGCTCTTCATCCCACTGCATTGACTTTTTAAGTGAAGACATTGCATGCGGGGTTTTAGCTAAATTTCCTTTATCAACAAATAATGCCAGCTCTACGTTACGACCAGACTTAGTTGTGTAGTGGTCACGTAATACATCAAAGTCCCCTGCTACTAACGCGAACAAGTAACTTGGTTTTTTGAATGGGTCTTGCCATTTTACAAAATGACGGCCGTCATCCAATGTGCCAGCGTCAATCTGATTGCCATTTGATAATAAATGAGTGTATTTCTGGTCAGCGATAATTGTGACATCGAAGCTTGCTAAAATATCAGGGCGATCCATGTAATACGTGATTTTTCTGAATCCTTGTGCTTCACATTGCGTGCAATACGCGCCGCCG
Organism: Pseudoalteromonas sp. CF6-2; assembly: GCF_021729425.1. Classification (NCBI taxonomy): domain Bacteria; kingdom Pseudomonadati; phylum Pseudomonadota; class Gammaproteobacteria; order Alteromonadales; family Pseudoalteromonadaceae; genus Pseudoalteromonas; species Pseudoalteromonas sp. CF6-2. The sequence goes on along the minus strand of NZ_CP091442.1, from coordinate 1,676,114 downwards.
GATAAATACAAGCCTTCAAGTGATGTATTTGTTTGTGGATCAATATGATTTTCTATTTCAAGCGTAAAGTTGTCAGGTAAATGATGGATAATCAGCTTTTCATCTTCAAGTGTATAATCATCGTATTTTTCGTTATTTACAGATAATGAAATAAGCACCAAATCCACACCATCTAATATTAGATCGGCCTCGGTATTATCCGTACGACTCATCGTCATTGTCGATTGCACTGTGGTTTTTAATGGTGCTAATTCGAAGCGTAAATCGATATGGTGAATTGAAAATTGTGGGGCTTGGTAATCTTTTAGATATTGAGCTTGAGGTTTATTCGTTACAGACATAAAAGGCTCCAAATGGCCCTACTAATGTAGGGCCTTACGTTATTATTCAACAGTGCTAGGTTTCGCATGTTTTGGGGTAATGCGTAAAATCTTAATTCCCAAATAAGCATAAATGACCGCTAGTAACGGATTAATTAAATTAAAGAAAGCATACAGAGCATAATCAAATGGATTGATTAATAAAACACTTTGCATATACGCACCACAAGTATTCCAAGGGATCAATGGACTAGTTATCGTTCCGCCATCTTCTAATGTGCGTGATAAGTTAACCGGCTTTAAGCCACGTTTTTCATACTCTTCTTTAAACATACGGCCAGGCACAACAATGGCAATGTATTGATCAGCCGCTACCGCATTTGTACCAATACACGTAGCAATCGTTGCGGTAATAAGCGAACCAGTACTCTTCGCAATTTTTAAAATGCTCTTTACGAACATATCTAGTAAGCCCGTTTTTTCCATAATGGCACCAAACATAAGCGCAGTCATAATTAACCACGTAGTCGTTAACATGCCAGCCATACCACCACCACTGAGCAATGAATCCATTTTTTCATCACCAGTATCGATACTAAAGCCATCGAAAAAAGTGGTCCATACTAATTTAAAGTAGCCAATAATTTGCCCTTGTGATGCATCAATTTGGCTGCTAATTAAATCTGACTGAAATAGCATGGCCCAAACAGCACCAAGCACAGCACCGATTGATATAGCAGGGAAAGCTGGCATTTTTCGAATAGCTAAAAATAATAGCACCACCAAGGGCACTAACATTTCAAAACCTATGTTGAAGTTTTGTTCCAGCAAGTTGACTATTTCTTCAATACGCCCCGCCTCAGCTGAGCCACCGGCATTGAAGCCCATAAAGATAAAAATAATTAAAGCGATAATAAAGCTTGGCACCGTTGTCCAAAGCATATGGTGAATATGGTCGAATAAATCGGCACCGGCTACTGCAGGTGCTAAGTTTGTGGTTTCTGAAAGCGGGCTTAACTTATCACCAAAATAGGCACCTGAGATAACCGCACCCGCCGTGACAACTTGTTCAAGACCAAGACCAGTTGCAACACCTAATAACGCCACACCAATGGTCGCAGCAGTGGTCCATGAACTACCAATACTCATCGCGACAATGCCACAAATTAAACAACTGGCAGCATAAAACCAACTTGGATTAATGATCTGAAGACCATAATAAATAAGGGTGGGTACAGTACCAGATAATAACCAAGTACCAATTAAGGCACCAACCATAAGCAAGATAATGATTGCACCAAGGGACAAAGTGATCCCTTCGATCATGGCTTGTTCAAGTTTTTTCCATGTATAGCCATTTTTTAAACCAATTAACGCCGCTGTAAAAGTAGCAAACAATAACGCAATTTGGTTAGGACCTGATGACGAATTATCACCAAACAAATAAACAGCAGCACCTAAAAGGCACACAAGCACAGTAATTGGGATCAAAGCATCTAAAAAACTAGCCTGCTTGATCGGCTTTTCTTCAATAGAATTCAAAAGATAGTCTCCTACACGTCTTATGTGGCGTGTTTAATTATTATTGTAAGCTTGACGCAAAACTTCAGTGGCTTTTTTGACAGCCAGATTGGCCAATTATAACAAGCTGACCTGTTTTAGGTAGCAAAAAAGGCGCCTAAGCGCCTTTTTATTAATCATAAGTAAGTATTTATTTTTTCGCGATACGGCCGTACTTGATGTAATCTTGCGTGATTAATGCCGCTTCTTCCAAAAATGGGTCAAGATCATCTAAGATGTCAGGTAAATCGTCTAAGTTTTCTACCGGCTTTTCACCTAGACGAACTAAACGTTCATTAGCACGCTCAAGTGCTCGCTCTTCACCTTCATCTTTCTCTTTAATACGCGCGGCTTCAACAAGTGAAATTGTTTTACGATCTTTCTCTTGTTGGTAACGCTTAATGTCATCAAATACGTAACCAAACTCTGGCTCGCTTGCAATACGTGTATCATGTAACTTATTCACATACGCAATTGCAGGCTCTAGGTTATCAACAGAGTTGTATTTAGCACGAATGATACTATCCCACGGTAACGCGTTGTCTTGCTGGCTTTCGCCCCAATCAGCTGGGTCGATTGCCGATGGGAATGATACATCGGGTATCACACCTTTATGCTGAGTACTACCACCATTAATACGATAGAATTTAGCAATTGTGTACTGTACGCTACCTAATGGGTGATCATATAAGTCATAAGCACGACCAAGTGGTTTGTGCTGTTGTACTGTACCTTTACCAAAGGTTTGCTCACCAATGACAATTGCACGACCGTAGTCTTGCATTGCAGCTGCGAATATTTCAGATGCTGAAGCGCTGTAACGGTCAACTAAAACGGTTAATGGACCATCATAGAAAGTGACACCATCGCGGTCTTTTTGCTCTTCAATTCGATTATTTAAAGTGTGGATTTGTACCACAGGTCCTTGATCAATAAATAAACCTGACAACTGAGTTGCTTCGTATAAAGAACCACCACCGTTTTGACGCAAATCGATGATAATACCATCAACCTTAGCTTCTTTTAACTTAGCTATTTCAACTTTTACGTCTTGCGATAAGTTATTGTAGAAACCTGGTATTTCAATCACACCAATTTTACTGGTTAAGTCTGAATATTTAGCTTCAAATACTTCTGATTTAGCTGCGCGGTCTTCAAGGCGAATTTTATCACGCGTAATCTCAACAACTTTAGGTGTACCGTGGGCGTCTGCACCTTTTAAATATTGCAAACGAACTTTAGTCCCTTTAGGGCCTTTGATTAAGTCAACCACGTCATCAAGACGCCAACCAATCACATCAACAAACTCTTCGCCATCTTGAGCTACACCAATAATTCGGTCATCGGCTTTGATTTGTTCTGATTTATCCGCAGGGCCTCCTGGCACTAAACTACGAATAACCGTGTAATCTTCATCATAGCTAAGAACGGCACCTATACCTTCCAGTTCAAGGTCCATATCCATCTTAAACTGTTCAGCACGACGTGGAGATAAGTAAGAAGTATGTGCTTCGATGCTACGTGCAAATGAATTCATCACGATTTGGAAAGCATCTTCACTATTTGTTTGCACTAAGCGTTTTTGCGCATTGTGGTAACGCTTGGTAAGAACGTCTTTAATTCCTTGCCAATCTTTACCCGTCATTTTTAAACGTAACGCATCATATTTAACGCGTTGACGCCAAAGTTCATCAAGTTCAGCTTGGCTTGTAGCCCAATTAGCATCTTCACGGTCAAACACGTACTCATCTTCTTTATCAAACTTCATTTCCTTTTCTAGAAGCGATAAAGAATAGTCGTAACGTTCAAAACGACGTTTGAGGCTCAGGTTAAAAATATCAAATGCAAAACCAAGTTTGCCTGTCGACAATGCATTATCAAACTGATCTTTGTATTGCTCAAAAGAAGCAATATCTGAGGCTAAAAAGACACTCTTATTATAGTCAAGAGACTCAATATAACGTTCGAAAACTTTTTCAGATAAGCTATCGTTAAAACGTATTGGTTTATAGTGTGCACGAGTAAATAAGTTTGTCACCCGTTTGCTTGCTGTACTATGCTGACTTTCTTGCTTGAGTACTGGCAAATCATCTTCAGTTAAATTATCTGCAGCGGCCAATAATGAGCCTGAAAACAGGGCAGCGACTAACGGAATGAGCGTAAACTTTTTACTCATACACAACTCCTTTCTTTTTACAGCTATTAAATGATATACAGGCTGTCTGCTTTGGTCTTAACTTGCATCCCTGTTACTAACTCAACATGAACTTCATCTTTGTTCACTTCTGTTATAACAGCATTTACAAGGGCTTGGCCAAGTTTAACTTTCACTTTGCTATTAACCTTGACCTCAGAGGCAGGTAAAGGTTCAACTTTTCCTGAACGTTTAGCAGGTGCAGCTTTTGCAGGCTTATTACCTACTCTAGCGCCTTTATCAGCAGATTTGGCATTTTGAGCAGCGTTCTTTTTGTAAGATTTTGTGTCAGAATCTTTACGAGGGCGTTGCTGCTTTTTACGCTTAGCCATTTTGGCGCGGCTTTCTTCAAGTGCTTTTTGGGCGTGCTCAATGTGTTCTTGTTCCACTTTTTCATCTTGATTACCATCAAGATCGATACGAAACTCAGACTTAGTCACTGCCTCTAAATAGCGCCAATTTGAGGTATACTTTCTAAGTGCTTGACGAACCTGAGTTTTACTTACTTTCTCAGAACCTTCAATGCGCTCAGCGATATCTTTAAAGATACCGACTTTAAGCGGCTGAATGCCGTCTTTTTGTTTAAAACATTGCGGAAATTCTTGGTATAAGAAATCCAGTACTTCATTAATATCTTTTAGCTTGTTTGTGGTTTCCATGTTAGAACCTTTTATTACATCTTTTCATCAAGTGATGAATCGACATAGTGTGTTACCCAGTCGGTCAACTCTTCGAATTCGGCCTCTAAAAGTGCAAGCTCCCCTCGAAGGTGTTCCCAAATACCATTTATAATTTCATCAATCGATTCGCAGTCGAGGTCGTCAGGGAGACGATCCCAAGCAATATGAATCAACTCATTGAGCCTTTCGGCTACAACTTCTTCTTCTCCTTCCCAATCACCAACATCTTGAATGGAAAAAAGGTAATCTTGCACGTTTAGCAGATCTTTCATTACAGGTTTGCCTCAAAGCATTTTACAAGTGCTTCTAGGCCTGTGCGGTCTTCTATATCGAAACGCCCAACACTTGGACTATCAATATCAAGTACAGCAAAAACTTTACCATCTTTGAAAATGGGCACCACAATTTCAGAGTTAGATGCAGCATCACAAGCTATATGACCGGCAAATGCATGAACATCTTCCACTAATTGTGTTTCTTGTGTCTTAGCAGCCGTACCACATACCCCTTTGCCTACAGGAATACGAATACAGGCTGGATTGCCTTGAAACGGACCAAGTACTAACTCATCTGGCGAATCCATTAAATAGAAACCCGCCCAGTTTATATCCTCTAACGAGGTAAATAAAAGCGCACTAATATTTGCCATATTCGCTATAACATTTGACTCACCATTAATTAGCGATTCAGTTTGTTTAACTAACGACTGGTAAAATTTTTGCTTCGACATACCAAACTACTTCTTATTAAACATACAGTAGCTAAAGGTACTCTTTGTGGGCAATAAATGAAACCTTTTAAAGGCAAAAAAAAACATTTTGCCCTCAATTTCAGTCAGCTTGATTAAATATTCTGCTATTGATGGGGAGTTTGAACTGCTAAGCCCTGTCTTAATCCAAATAAGAATAAACCTGCAGCTAATGCAGACATAAGAGCATTCACAATAAATGCCGTGCCAGCGGTGGCACTAAGCAAGTAACTAAAAATAGCACCTCCCAATAAACCCAGAGTTAAAACACCTGAATAGTTCACTTTCGCGTACTTATACATAAGTAAGTAACCGGGTACGACAAAAGCCGCCATTGTTAAGCCAACAATGTGGGCATTGGAGATGGCGCTCACTAAAAGGTTCAGGAAAATACTCAAGCCATTTCCTTCTAAGGTAAACGCATAATACAGGCCTAAGATACAACCAATGATCACAGGCGATAATAAAGATAGTCCTACACTCTTTGCTATACGATGTTTCATTAAATTTCCTACTTTAACAAAGATAATACGAGAAGTAATAAGCATGGACTAACTAGAGAAAATCCGAAATATCGACAATAGTCGTACTAAAGATGAGAAAGGATTAGACACAAAAAAGCCGCTGAAATATTCAGCGGCTTTAATGATGGTGGAGAGATAGGGATTTGAACCCTAGAGGGGCTACAAACCCCTGCCGGTTTTCAAGACCGGTGCATTCGACCACTCTGCCATCTCTCCGAATGCGAAATAGCTACTCGCTAATGCAAGTAACTTAGTAATAATGGTGGAGAGATAGGGATTTGAACCCTAGAGGGGCTACAAACCCCTGCCGGTTTTCAAGACCGGTGCATTCGACCACTCTGCCATCTCTCCGACGGCGTGCATAATAGATAAGCCAATGCGCTTTGTGAAGCTTTTTTTCAAAAAAAATGCTCAAGTGATTAAAAAACAATTAATTTGCTCAGCATTAGTACAGCAACGTTTAGATTATGCACAACATTGAACTTTTCAATTATTTATCGTGTCTATTGAACTACAAAGGTTTGCCCAAATATATAACTCTTGGTAGTCTTAGTTTTAGTTTAATAATTGGAACTAACGAACTAAATAGTTCATTTAAAGGAGCTCTACAATGGCGTTTAATCACTCGTACAATACCGCTAAACCGGTTATGTCGACCATTGAAACTAACAAAGTACTTAAAAATACTTATTTCTTACTGGCCATGACATTAGCATTCAGTGCAGTGACAGCCGGTATTTCAATGGCGATGAATTTACCTTACTTCATGGGTCTGGTATTCAGCCTTATTGCATTTGGTGTACTTTTTGTAGTCAACAAAAAAGCTGACTCAGCCTCTGGTGTCGCTTGGGTATTCGTATTTACAGGGCTTATGGGCGCAGGCCTTGGTCCTATTTTAAATTACTATGCAGCAATGCCAAACGGCCCATTACTTATTATGCAGGCTCTTGGTTCAACCGCGTTGATTTTCTTTGGTCTATCAGCCTATGCACTGACGACTAAAAAAGACTTCTCATTCATGGGTGGCTTTTTAACAGTTGGTCTAATCGTTGTTATCATTGCCAGTTTAGTAAACCTATTCATCGGTAGCTCTGTTACCTTTATGGTTATCAATGCTGCTGTGGTATTAATTATGTCTGGCTTAATCCTCTTTGACACAAGCCGCATTATTAACGGTGGCGAAACTAACTACATTCGCGCAACTGTTGCCCTTTACTTGAATGTATATAACTTATTTACATCACTTCTACACCTACTTGGCGCAAGTGATGACTAAATAGATATTTATCTGATAAAATAGCCCCTTTCTAGGGGCTTTTTTATTGGATGCGTTTTGGCACAATTTGTACTATCTCTTCATACCGCACCGACTGATCATGATACAACACAGCGCTTAATTAAGTTTGCTGAAGCTTGTATTGCAGGCGGCCACACCATTTCAGCTATTTTCTTATATCAAGCAGGGATTTTCCATGCGAGCAATCATTTAGAGCTTGCCAGCGATGAACTACCTGTAAAGCAACTTTGGCAAGAGTTATCGGCAAAAGAAATTCCTCTATTGTTATGCGTTACAGCAGCCGAAAAACGCGGTTTAGACACACAAGACACGGGTGTTTTTACCGTTGCGGGGCTTGCTGAGTTTGCAATGCTAGCCAGTGAAGCAGATAAATGGGTGCAATTTAAATGAAAAATGTTTTAGTTATAAGTCAACATGCTCCATTTGACGACCAACACATTCGGGAATCGCTCGACATGGCACTTATCTTCGCTGCTATTGATCAGAATATCAGTTGGCTATTGAGTGCGGATGCTGTGCTGGCACTTAAAAAAAACCAACAACCTGAACTGTTAGGTATTAAAAATTATTTTAAAATGGTAAAAACGCTTGAATTATATGATGTTGAAAACATATATGTGTGCGAGAAGTCGCTTATGGATTTTAATTTAACTAAGGAAAATCTCATTATTGACGTTAAAGTTGCTAACTTTGAACAGCAGCGTGCTCTAATAACTCAACAGCATCAAGTGGTGACTCTATGAGTACCTTACATATTTTTTCAAAACCTTTATCGCATTACTGCATTAATACACTTGAGAATTTGATTGATAGCAACCACGCTGTACTTTTGGTTGGTGATGCTTGTTATAACATCAACCAATTTAAACAATTTTCTGCTACCCTGCACTTATTGGAAGAAGATGCCATTGCACGCGCCATCTCACTAAACGAAAGTGATATTCACATTAGCTATGCTGAATTTGTAGAACTCACATTATCAGCTCAAAACACGATTACTTGGTAAATCATGCTTGAATTTAATAACAAACAAATAGAAACGGATAAACAAGGTTATTTGCTTGATTCAAATGATTGGAGCGAAGAACTTGCGCCTATTATTGCCGAGCAAGAAAACATTACTTTAAGTGAACAGCACTGGGAAGTGGTGCATTTTGTGCGTGATTTTTATCTGGAATACAACACCAGCCCCGCTATTCGTATGCTGGTAAAAGCAATGGCTCAAAAGCTAGGTGAAGAAAAAGGTAACAGTATGTATTTATACAAACTGTTTCCAAAAGGCCCTGCAAAGCAAGCAACTAAAATTGCAGGTTTACCTAAACCGGCTAGGTGCATTTAATGGTAAATAAACCAAAAAATAAACCGCGTCGCAGCAGTGGCCGAACATACTCTAGATCTACACAAAAACGAGAAGTAAAAAAAGCAATTAGCCCAGAACAACGCAAAGTGGTGCTGTTTAACAAACCATTTGATGTACTTTGTCAATTTACTGATGACCAAAACCGCAAAACACTTGCCGACTTTATTAATATTAAAGACGTGTATGCAGCAGGACGCCTAGACAGAGACAGCGAAGGACTCTTACTTCTTACAAACTGCGGTAAGTTACAACACACACTTACTGAACCCAATAAAAAAACAGCTAAAACATATTGGGTGCAAGTAGAAGGTGATGTGAGTGATGAGGCACTCTTTGCCCTTAACAAAGGCGTAGAACTTAAAGATGGCATGACCAAGCCCGCCAAGGTCAAACGTATTGACGAGCCGTCAATTTGGCCGCGTACACCACCCGTTCGCGAGCGCAAAAATATTCCAACCAGTTGGTTAGAAATCTCTATCACTGAAGGACGTAATCGCCAAGTTCGCCGGATGACTGCGCATGTTGGCTTCCCCACTTTGCGATTAATTCGTTACAGCATAGGTAAATATACCCTTGATAATTTAGATACGGGCCAGTTTAAAGTAGTGAACAACCCTGATGCATAAACCAAATGTCACTGTTGCGGCTATCGTGACTTACCAAGACAAATTTTTACTTGTTAAAGAACGTGATAAATACACCGGCCAAATTTGTTATAACCAACCTGCTGGTCATTTAGAGGCTAATGAAACCCTAGCTGAAGCTGCTCGTCGTGAACTTATTGAAGAAACGGGCATTAACCTTAATGCCAACCATCTTGTTGGCATTTATAATTTGCATGCCGCTAATGGCGTTCACTATATGCGTTTTAGCTTTGCTTTTATTTGCCCAGAGCTATTTGTACCCTCCCCCCAAGATGATGACATCATCAGCGCAGATTGGTTTAGCATTGAACAAATTAAAAGCCTACCGCTTAGAAGCCCGCTTGTTTTAAAATGCATAGAAGATCATTTAGCTGGCAACGCCTACCCACTGAGTTTGATTTACCAATAACGACTGTGATTTTGGCTGGTTTGGGCGTCTAAAAGCATGCTATAATGCCGGCCTTTCCATAGCAGTTAAAAAATGACAGCGAATATTATGAGCGAAAATAGTCACATTAAAGTCATCGTGGGTATGTCCGGCGGTGTGGATTCTTCTGTATCAGCATATTTATTAAAGCAACAAGGCTATCAAGTTGAAGGCCTGTTCATGAAAAACTGGGAAGAAGACGATAATGATGAATATTGCGCTGCGGCTGAAGACCTTAAAGACGCACAAGCTGTGTGCGACAAGCTTGATATTGAGCTTCACACTGTAAATTTTGCAGCCGAATACTGGGACAATGTATTTGAGTACTTTTTAGCAGAGTATAAAGCAGGCCGTACGCCAAACCCAGACATCATGTGTAATAAAGAAATCAAATTCAAAGCTTTCTTAGAATTTGCAGCAGAGGCTTTGGGTGCTGATTACATTGCCACAGGTCACTATGTACGCCGCGAAAAACGTGACGATAAATATGTCATGTGTCGTGGTCTTGATGACAACAAAGATCAAAGTTATTTCTTATACACGTTAAGCCATGAACATATTGCGCAAACACTGTTCCCTGTTGGCGATATTGCCAAACCTGAAGTTCGCCGCATAGCTGAAGAACAAGATTTAATTACGCACGATAAAAAAGACAGTACCGGTATTTGTTTTATTGGTGAGCGTAAGTTTAAAGACTTCTTACAAAAATTCTTACCAGCACAGCCAGGTAAAATTGAAGATACCGATGGCAATGAAGTGGGTGATCACGAAGGCTTGATGTACCACACCCTTGGTCAACGTAAAGGTCTATTAATTGGCGGCATGAAAGAAGGTTCGGGTGAACCTTGGTACGTGGTTGATAAAGACGTTGATCGTAACGTATTAGTGGTTGGTCAAGGTAAAGACCACCCTCGCCTATACAGCAATGGCTTAAATGCAAATCAACTTCACTGGGTCGACCGCGAAGGCCCTAAAGGCACCACACGCTGTACTGTTAAAACCCGTTATCGCCAAGAAGACATCAACTGTACTTTACTCGTTGGTGAAGATGGTATGGCACGCGTATTATTTGATGAGCCACAAAAAGCAGTTACACCAGGTCAATCAGCCGTATTTTACGCTGACGAGGTCTGTTTAGGTGGTGGTATCATTGATTCGGTGATCAAATAATGACAGAACACCAAGTCATGGCTTTAGCCGCCATGTGCCAAGTTGCCAAACAAGTACAAAAAGTTGCGCAATATGGCCAAGGCAGTGATCACGAATTAGAAAAATTACTAAACTGTATTGTTGAGACATCACCTAATAGCCCTGAAGATGTATATCAGGGTAAACATAATTTACGTGACGGTTACCGTGTTTTAATCGCCCAGCTTTCAGCTGGCTCTGACAAAGACGTTGAAATCGTAAAATATGTAGGTGGCTTAATGCAGTTAGAGCGCGCATTAAGTTCAAAACAAAACAGTTTAAATGAATTAGGTCGTCGCATTGATGATGTTAAGCGTCGCCTCGACCATTTTGCTATCACAGATGATACTGTGGTCGCAGCGCTTGCCGATATTTACTCATCGGTGCTAAGCCCCCTTGGGCATCGTATTCAAGTGTACGGCAAGCCAGAGTTATTAAAGCAGCAACTCACGCAAAACAAAATCCGCGCTTTACTTTTAGCCGGAATTCGTAGTGCCGTGTTATGGCGACAAATGGGCGGTAAACGCCGTCACTTTTTCTTTTCGAAGAGAAAAATTCTCGCTATTGCTAAACAGTATATTTAATTATCGTTCAAACTAAACAATTTAGGAGTCATTATGGAGCTTTCAGCGTTAACCGCTATCTCTCCGGTAGATGGTCGCTACGGCAGCAAGACCACGGAACTACGCAGCATTTTCAGCGAATTTGGTTTAATCAAATACCGTGTAACTGTTGAAGTTCGTTGGTTACAAGCTTTATCTGCAGCTAGCGCAATCAAAGAAGTACCGGCATTTAGCGACGAGGCTAATGCTTTACTTAATGCCATTGTTGATAACTTTAGTGAAGCTGATGCAGCACGCGTTAAAGAGATCGAGCGCACAACGAACCATGACGTAAAAGCGGTTGAATACCTACTTAAAGAAAAAGTAGCAGACAACGCAGAGCTTAACGCAGTAAACGAATTCATTCACTTTGCATGTACTTCAGAAGATATCAATAACCTGTCTCACGGTTTAATGCTGACAGAAGCGCGTGACAAAGTATTACTTCCATACTGTGACCAACTTCTAAATGCACTAAAAGAAAAAGCGGTTGAATACAAGTCAGTTGCAATGATGACTCGCACACATGGTCAGCCAGCTACTCCTTCTACAATGGGTAAAGAGTTTGCAAACGTCTACATGCGCTTAAAGCGTCAACGTGACCAAATTGCTAATGTAGAAATGTTAGGTAAAATCAACGGTGCTGTAGGTAACTACAACGCTCACCTTAGCGCGTACCCAGATTACGATTGGCACAGCCACGCTGAGCAATTCGTAACAAGCCTAGGTTTAACATTTAACCCGTTCACAACACAAATCGAGCCACACGATTACATTGCAGAGTTATTCGATGCAGTTGCACGTTTTAATACTGTATTACTTGATTTTGACCGTGACGTTTGGGGCTATATTGCACTTAACCACTTCAAACAAAAAACAATCGCAGGTGAGATTGGTTCATCAACCATGCCTCACAAAGTAAACCCGATTGATTTTGAAAACTCTGAAGGTAACTTAGGTATTGCTAACGCTATCTTTACTCATCTTGCGCAAAAACTACCGGTATCTCGCTGGCAGCGTGACTTAACTGACTCAACAGTGTTACGTAACCTAGGTGTGGGTATGGGCTACACACTTATCGCTTACCAAGCGACATTAAAAGGTGTGAGCAAGCTTGAAGTAAACGAAGCGCGTTTACTAGAAGAGCTAGATCAAAACTGGGAATTACTCGCAGAGCCTATCCAAACGGTAATGCGTAAATATGGTATCGAAAAGCCATATGAAAAACTTAAAGACCTTACTCGTGGTAAACGCGTAAACCAAGAAATCATGGCTGATTTCATCGATGGTCTTGAGTTACCTGAAGAAGCAAAAGTAGAAATGAAAAAATTAACACCGGCTAATTACATTGGTCGTGCTGTTGAGTTCATCGACAACTTAGCTTAAATTCAAATTAAGAGTTAAAAAAGCGAAAGGCCTTCCTTTCGCTTTTTTTATATCAATTCGCTTAGGTCATGTTATGTATCAATTAACCATCAATTCATTAACCCAAGAGCAATTTTTAGCTGAGTATTGGCAAAAAAAACCATTACTTATTAAGCAAGGCTTCAAAGATTTTGCTGATCCTATAGAGCCCGAAGAATTGGCCGGTCTAGCCATGGAAGAAAGCATTGAATCACGTATTGTGACCAATCACTCAGATGATTGGCAAGCATATCATGGCCCATTCGAAGACTTTAGCTTGCTAACTGAAAAGCACTCAACATTACTCGTGCAAGCAGTTGACCATTGGCATAACGATGCTGCGCAGCTACTGGAACCATTTCGCTTTATTCCAAATTGGCGTATCGATGACTTGATGATCAGCTACTCAACCCCAGGTGGTGGTGTAGGCCCGCATTTAGATCAATACGATGTGTTTATTATACAGGGTGAAGGTAAACGCCACTGGCGAGTTGGTATGCCTGATGCGAATTTAAAACAATTTGCGCAAAATAAAAGTCTGTTGCAAGTTGAGCAATTTCCTGCGGTTATCGATTGCGTGTTAGAGCCCGGTGATATTCTGTATATCCCGCCGGGTTGCCCACATGAAGGCTATGCAGTTGAGAATGCACTTAATTACTCTGTTGGTTTTAGAGCACCTAATCAGCGTGATTTATTATCACAATTTGCTGATCACTTGATTGACACTGAACTTGGCAATCAACGATACAGTGATGCAGAGCTTAAATTACGCTCATCAAAAGGTGAACTTGACCAAACTGAAGCTGAAAAAGTAAAGCAATTAATGATTGCTGCGATTAATGATGACGCAGTATTTAAGACCTGGCTTGGCAACAGTATGAGCCAGCCAAAGCATGAAATGGATTTAGCACCATTAGAGGAGCCTTATACATTAGATGATGTACTTACGCTTCTAAGTGATGACGACGTTATTTTTGAGCGTTTAGGCGGCACTCGGGCAATTTACCAAATAATTGATGAACAAGTTCTATTAAGCATCAATGGTGTTAACTATATGCATGATATAGAAGAACTTGAACTTATCAAAAAGCTTACCGATCACACATGCTTGACAGCTACTGACATAAATAGTTCAAAAAATAATCACATTTTCTTGAAAACCTTTACTACACTTTTAAATGAGGGTATTTGGTTTTGTTAGGAGCGTGTGTTTATGGGCTATCATATCGATGAAGTTGAATGGAGTATCGACAAGGAACTCTTACAAAAAATCAGGGAACGTGTGTTTGTATATGAATTACACATTCCGAAACACATAGAGTTTGATCATCTTGATCAAACAGCACACCACGTATTGGTTACAAAAGATGGTAAATGCCCTGTTGCTACAGGGCGTTTATGTAACGATGGTCTCATAGGCCGTATTGCTGTCTTGCCTGAGCATCGTAATCGTTCTGTCTATAAATCACTATTAACTTATTTAGTTAAAATGGCTGAAAAACAAGGGTGCGACTGTGTCAGTATCAATTGCATTTTGAACGAAGTAGACAGGTTTAAACAAAATGGTTTTGCTGCAGATGGCTTAGTGTTCATGGAAGCTGGTATTCCAAGACAGCGAATGCTTTGCCCTATCAAACAATTTGATACGCGGCCATTCACCTTGGTGCATTAACGATACAAAATAAAAAGCTGAATAATTATATTCAGCTTTTTACAGTAAACTCAGTTTATGCTGGCTCATTTTGCCACATATCATCTTTTTCAAATAATTCATACAAACCGTGTGCACGATTTATCAACAGGTTTGCAAAATCAACTTTTGTTTTATCAACTGCGCCTGATTGCATAAGTTGGTCTGCTTTAAGCTGCCATTGCATCGAAAAAAAGCGTAAAGCTTCACGTGCATCTTTCGCTGCGCTCGCTTCGGCGTGATCCGTTGGTAAACGACCCGTCACCACCCAGTAGCTTTTACCATTTTGAGCTTTGAATTTCCAAACAGCAACTAGTGGCGCAATAAAGCGGCTTTCTTTTTCAATGACTGTTTGCGGGATCACACCTTTTTCAGCTAAATGCTTTTGCGCGTTCTGGAAACATTCTCGTTGCCACATAATACTTTGCTTGTGTGCTTGTGCTTGCTCTTCTTCTGTCAGTGGCTTAGCTTGTTTTTGTTCCATATTGGTTACTCTTTTACTACATTTAGGACACTTTAAGGCTTAATATACTAGGGTGCAAGTGTTTGCGAGCATTTAAGCTTTATTCACACTTTTAGTTACCTAACACCTTTGCAGGGTCAATTCTTGTTGCCTGCCATGCTGGGTAAAGTGTTGCTAGTATAGCCAAAATAAAAGTAACAAAAACTGTAACAACAATATCTTGCCAAACTAACTTACTCGGTAGAAACTCAACAAAATAAACACCTTGCAACGGGTTATCACCAGCTAGGTTGCTTAACCAAGTAAACAGCTCACTTATATTAAGTGCCACCATAACACCAATAACAGTACCTAACAGCACACCAATTAGGGCTTGAGTAAAGCCTTGCATAACAAAAGTTGCCAAAATTGTACTATCTTGTGCACCCATGGTTTTTAAGATAGCAATGTTTGCCTGTTTCTCGCGCACTTCCATCACCAAGGATGAAACAATATTAAAGCTGGCAACAGCAATAATTAAAAACACCACGATATAAACAATCGTGCGAACCATTTGAATATCCTGATACAAACTGCCTTGTGTTCTAAACCAACTAGACACATACACATAGTCGGGGATAACTTGCCCGACCCGCATCGCCGTTTGATGTGCTGCAAAAACATCATCCACTTTTAACCTAAGCCCTGTTACTTGGTTTTTAGTAAAACCCAGCACAGCTTGTGCTTTATCTAATCTTATATAAGCAGCTGTTTCATCAATAGGCCCGCCCATATTAACAATACCCACGAGCTTTAAACTCACCCGCTTTGGTGAGAGTAACTTACTCGTTTGTTGATTAATCTGTGGGATCAATAACGTAACAGGGTCGCCAATTTCTAGGCCAAGCTTATTGACGATTTGTTGACCTAAGATGACATCTTCTTGCTGTAGTTGGCTTACTAAACGGCCCTGAGTAAACTGATTAAGCGCAGAAACTTGGTTCTCTAAATCGGCTTCAACTCCGCGTACCTCAACCGCCTTCAGTTCATTTTTAAACTGTGCCATACCACTTACACTAATAAAAGGCGCTGCACCAGCAACGCCATTTTGCTCATGAAGTAATTTGACTTTATTTTGCCAATCATTTATCGGTTTATTAGGGGCTACATATTCAACTTGTGGCACAACAGACAATAATCTATGCACCAATTGCTGCTCAAAGCCATTAATAACCGATAGCGCAACAATAAGCACAGCAACACCTAATAGAATACCTATGGTCGAAGCCTTTGCTATAAAACTCACAAAACCATTTTGACCATCTTTATGACCACTGTGTGCGCGAAAACGTTTTGAAATAAAGGCACTAAGCAACATTTTGAGACTCTTTAATTGCAAGCTTACCATCATCTAAATAAGCAATTTTTCCCAGCTTATCTGCAAGCTCTAAATCATGCGTGACCACAACAAAGCTTGTTTTGAGACTGCTATTTAACTCTTTAATTAAGTCATAAATTTTTATTGCATTTTGTTTGTCTAAATTACCTGTTGGTTCGTCTGCAAGTACTAACGCAGGCTCAGTAACTAAGGCCCTTGCAATGGCAACACGTTGACGCTCACCGCCTGATAACGCTGAAGGTTTATGCTCACTGCGATGAGAAAGACCTACTTTATCAAGCATAATTAATGCTTTTTTGTTCGCTTCAATTGCACTTAAGCCTTTTATAAGCAATGGCATAGCAACATTTTCAATCGCAGTGAATTCCATTAACAAATGATGGAATTGGTAAATAAAACCAAGATTTTCGTTGCGAAAGTTAGCTTGTTGTTTGCGGTTTAGCTTTCCAACTTGCTTTCCTTTAATTTCGACTGTGCCGTTTGTTGCATTATCGAGGGTTCCTAAAATGTGCAATAAAGTACTTTTACCAGAGCCAGAGCTGCCAACAATGGCCAACATTTCACCCTGTTTAAGTGTCAGCTCAACCCCTTTTAATACCTCGACTTGGTTATCGCCATCTTGATAAACTTTGTTCAGCTGCTGACAATTGATGACTAAATCACTCATAACGTAATACCTCTGCTGGATTCACTTTTGCAGCTTTTCGGGCAGGATACAAAGTGGCTAAAAAGCTCATCGCAATACTCCCTGCGGCAATTAGGCTCAAACTCATAACATCAAATTTAACGGGTAAGCTTACACCTGCTAATAAATTGATGCCTAACATATTCAATAACTCATTGATATTGCTACTTAACAACACCCCAAGTAAAGCACCGATACTGGTACCGATAAAACCGTTATACAAGCCTTGTATCATAAATACATGTTGTACTTGCTTGGGCGTTAAACCGAGTGTTTGTAAAATTGCGACTTCACTTTGCTTTTCGCTCACCATCATGGTCAACGCTGAGACAATATTAAATACGGCAACTAAAACAATCAGTCCCAATAGCATTGACATGATTCTTTTTTCCATTGCAACAGCGGCAAAAAGGGTTCCTTGCGTGTCTCGCCAATCTGAATACTTAAACCCAGCTAACATCTGACTGTGTGATTGTAAAACATCCTCAACAGCAAAAGGCTCATACAAGGATACACTTAAATTAGGTGCTGCTGATGATGCTATTTTTAAAACTCGTTGTAATGAGTAACCACTGGTGAAGGCTAAAGAGGTATCTATTTCAGATTGCGTTTCGTATAAAGCTGCGACCGTAAATAAGCGTTGACTTGGCACCCTGCCCAAGGGGGTATACGCGCTTGCATTTGGCATAATAACTCGTACTTTATCACCAATGGAGATACCCAGCTTGCGACTTAAATAACGACTTATAGCAATATGGTACTGTTTATCCATAACCAATGACCAATCACCCACGACAATTTTATCTTTAATCTGATAAAGTGAGTTTCCATCATCATAAAGCCCTTGTAACAACACACCATGTAAGTCTTTATTTGTTTGTAAAATGGCTTCACCATGACGGTATAGGTTGACTTGTTTTACATCTTGAGAGTTTGTAAGCTGAGTTTTAAGGGTCGCCATTGCCTCTTTTGAATGAGAATCCCCTTCTACTTCAATATGAGGAATTAGCCCTAGCATATTGGTTTTTAGATTATTCTCGAAACCATTCATTACCGAGCTAACGGTAAAAAGAGCCATCAGGCCAATAGCGATGCCTGCAATAGAAAAAAATGAAATAAATGAGATAAAGGCATTACCCTTTGAAGAGCGACTATATCTCAGCCCTATAAAAAGGCTAACAGGTTGAAACATAATAATTTATGGGTAATCCAAGGGCTAAATATGCGCTCATGTTAGCATATATTTAGCCATGATGGGATGCGAGAAATTGTAAAAAATAATTATAAATCCGATACTTGAACACTCTCAACAAGATGATCAAGTAATGCTTTTACATTCGTTGCAATAAACTGTCTTGGTGGATACACCCCCCATACACCTTCAGGTGCAGGCGCAACATTCGATAACACAGCAACTAGGTTCCCCGTATTTAAGTGCTCATTTACATAATAGTCTGGCAGTTGCACAATACCTAACCCTTTAATTGCAGCATCGACCAATGCCCAACCACTGTTACATTGTAAGCGCCCTGCTACTTTTATGTGTTTATCTTGGTTTTGTTCTTTTACCCGCCAATAGCTGTTATTACCAATTAAACAATGATGATGATGTAACTCACTCACACTGTGTGGTTGCCCAAAATTGTTTATATATTCAGGGCTACAACAAATAACTAGCCTGCGCTGATTAATGCGCCTTGCTTTTAGTGATGAATCTTTTAAATGACCAAGCCGAATAGCGAGATCATACCCCTCTTCGAGTAGATTCACTTGCTCATTACTTAAATGGCTGATAACTTCAATCTCAGGGTGCTTTTGCATAAACGAATGCACCGCAGGCATAATATAGCTTTCTCCATACATTACAGGAGCAGTGAGCTTTATAGTGCCTTTAGGTGTCAATTGCTGCTCAGCAAGCAGTGCCGTCGCATCATCCATTGCATGCTGAAGTTGTTTTGTTTGGTGAGCAAATATTTCACCTTCTTTGGTTAACACAACTTTGCGGGTCGTTCTCGTCAACAGCTGTGTATTTAAACGCTCCTCTAATTGACTTACATACCGACTCACGTGTGCTACCGACATACCGAGCATTTTACTTGCCCTAGTAAAACTACCCGTTTCTGCTACCGCTAAAAACTCATCGATTCCATGCCAACGATTCATTATTACCATATTGTAAAAGTGTTTTAATAAAACTGAGATTATCATTCATTTAGAAATAAATAAAATAGACTAGGTTTATTACTTACTTCCAACAACTATAAGGGAACGTTATGACTGATTTTATTAAATCAAAAGCGGCTATCGCTTGGGGTCCAAATCAACCACTATCAATCGAAGAAGTGGATGTAATGATGCCAAAAAAAGGCGAAGTGCTTGTAAAGATTGTTGCTACTGGTGTTTGCCATACAGATGCATTTACTTTATCTGGTGAAGACCCTGAAGGTATTTTCCCAGCAATCCTTGGCCATGAAGGTGGCGGTATTGTTGAAGCTGTGGGTGAAGGTGTGACACATGTAGAAGTAGGCGATCACGTAATTCCTCTTTACACTGCCGAGTGTGGTGAATGTAAGATGTGTAAATCAGGTAAAACCAACCTATGCTCTGCAGTGCGTGAAACACAAGGTAAAGGTTTAATGCCAGACGGCACCACTCGTTTCTATAAAGATGGTCAACCGATTTATCATTATATGGGTTGTTCTACCTTCTCTGAGTACACAGTATTACCTGAGATTTCACTTGCTAAAGTAAGCAAAGAAGCGCCACTTGAAGAGATTTGTTTACTTGGCTGTGGTGTTACCACAGGCATGGGTGCTGTCACGAAAACAGCTAAAGTACAAAAAGGCGACACTGTGGCTATTTTTGGCCTAGGTGGTATTGGTTTATCAGCGATTATTGGTGCGAAAATGGCTGGCGCAAGCCGTATTATTGGTATCGATATCAATACTAGCAAATTTGATTTGGCAACAAAACTGGGGGCAACAGACCTAGTAAACCCGAAAGATTTCGACAAACCAATTCAAGAAGTCATTGTTGAAATGACTGACGGTGGTGTTGATTTCTCATTTGAGTGTATTGGTAACGTTGATGTTATGCGTTCTGCACTTGAATGTTGTCACAAAGGCTGGGGCGAATCAGTCATCATTGGTGTAGCTGGTGCTGGCCAAGAAATCTCAACGCGTCCATTCCAACTTGTAACAGGCCGTGTATGGCGTGGTAGCGCATTTGGGGGCGTTAAAGGCCGTTCTGAGTTACCTGAAATTGTTGAGCGTTATATGAATGGTGAGTTTGCGTTAAACGACTTCATCACTCACACCATGAAACTTGAAGATATCAATGAAGCCTTTGACTTAATGCACGAAGGTAAGAGCATCCGCTCAGTCATTCATTATTAATCTATAAACCTGACGCTTGGTTAACCTCAAGCGTCTTCGTTTCAAGGATGTGGTTATGCTAGAAAACATAAGCTCAACAAAAGTCAGCGGTGGCTGGCATAAACAATACACACACCAAGCAAGCAGTACCCATTGTGCTATGCGTTTTGCAATATTTTTACCGCCTGGTGCCAGTGAAACTAACAAAGTACCCGTCATGTATTGGTTATCAGGTTTAACCTGTACTGATGAAAACTTTATGCAAAAAGCAGGTGCCTTCAAAAAAGCGGCTGAGCTAGGTATTGCAATCGTTGCACCAGATACGAGCCCTCGTGGTGATAATGTGCCTGATGATGAAAACTACGACTTTGGCCAAGGCGCAGGTTTTTATGTGAACGCTACAGAGGCCCCTTATAACGTGCATTACAATATGTACGATTATGTTGTTTCTGAGTTACCAGCACTTATTGAGGCGCACTTCCCCGTCAGTGATAAAAAAGCCATTGCAGGTCACTCAATGGGTGGTCACGGCGCATTGATGATTGCCCTTAGAAACCCTGAGCAATATGTGAGTGCCAGTGCCTTTAGCCCTATTGTAAACCCTATTAACTGCCTATGGGGTGAAAAGGCGTTTACTAACTATTTAGGTAGTAACAAAAGCAGTTGGCTTAAATACGATACCTGTGAACTAATGAAGCAGGCAGAAGCTGATAATTACCTGCCAATACGCGTTGATCAAGGCGAAGCTGATAACTTTTTAACAGAGCAGCTTAAAACAGAAAACTTATTTGCAGTAGTAAATGAAAAAGATTACCCCGCTGAGATAAATATGCACGCAGGCTATGATCACAGTTACTTTTTTATTAGTAGCTTTATCGATGAGCACTTAGTGTTCCATAAGCAATATCTTTAATTGCTCTTTGGTGAGTGTGGGGATTCAATTTCCCCACACTCATAATGATGCTTTAAGTATATTGCTCTGCTTATATTTTACTGTAAAAAATGTTCGTATTATGCACACAAGTCACGAACAAACTCTTTTAAAAACCCTGCTAATTGCAAAATAAATACAGCTAAAAATGGCAAAGCCCCTAAAATCGCTATACTTCGATTTAAAGGCTCATCTTGTTGTAAAAGCAATGCAAAACTGCACATAAATAACGCCAAACACCATGCATATAGTGTGCTCTCATTTTTAAACTGATTTTGAACAAGCTGCCTAATCACTAAAATAGCGGAGTCCGCCGAGGTCGCAACAAACACCAAAAGCAATAACAAGCTACTCCATATCAAAACGCCGCCTTGCCAGCCTAACTGATTAAAAAAAACAAACAGCCCTTGAGTGTAGTCATACTTAATCGCTGATAAAATGCCGGCTTGGTTTAGTTTGTCCCACTCAATTGCAGCACCAGAGAATACAGAAAACCATATAATCGTGACACATGTAGGAATACCGACAACCGCCAAAATAAATTGCCATACCTTTCTACCTTGACTAATGTTGGCTAGAAATACGCCTACAAATGGCCCCCAAGCTAACCACCAAAAATAATAGTTATATGTCCAGTGCGTTGCCCAAGTGGATGTGTTTAATTGACTATCAAACTGCCATGTTCCTGTAGCTAGTAATTGTAAATAATAACCAGTTCCATCTAGTGCAATCTTCACAATAGGTGCAACAGGCACGATAAATAACAGCCAAATCAATAATGAAAATGCTAAAAGGACATTAAAGATACTTAACGATTGCACCCCTCTTCTGAGGCCTAGCCTCGCTGATAAAGTATAAATAACAAATAATACACTTACGATTACTGTGCCTATCAATAAAGGTGATGTAATACCCAGTTCAACCTCAACGCCCTTACTAATAAGTAACGTTGAGTTTGCTATTGTTCCAACAACGCCGAAGAACACAGCAAAAACAGCAATTAGTTTAATCGCAAAGGCCATTGCTCGTTTTTTATGCAGGCTAAGTTTATTTCCGAACGCACTCATAACAGGTGCACATATATCTCCAGAGTTACCACTGTATTGCGTCAACCCACCTAGCACTAAGCCAAAAACGGCATACAAGGCCCAAGCATGAGCTCCCCAATTAACAAGGGTTAATGCAAGGCTACTTGCTAACCTGTCAGGGTATAGACTTTGCTTTAAAGGAGGGTTCATAAAATGCATTGCAGGCTCTGCAACTCCCCAAAAGATCAGCCCTGACCCCATTCCGGCTGCGAATAACATGGCAAACCAGCCAAAGTTGGAATATTCAATTTTTGCATGCTCACCGCCTATTTTTCGGCCCCCCAAGGGGCTAAATGAAAGAATGATAACGGCAAATAATAAGAAGTTCACGAACAGGAAAAAGCCACTTCCTAGAACGCAGAGGACGTCTTGAACCATAGGCTGTATATGTAACGTCATCAGCTCAGGCTGTGCCGCAGCAATGAGTGCGATAAAAATACAAATAGTCAGTGCTGTTTTTTCTAGCATGGTGATTGAATGTTTCAAATTATAGCCTACATAGTGAACACTTTTAAAAAGTGCATGACGGTGTGCAAATAAACTCAGTCTGAAAATTTGACACGTTACTGGGTAAAATTCGCAAAATTATAGCAATTAAGATCCGCTAAAACTCGGCTAGATGTCCTAATTACCTTATTTTTCTATAAATATTGACTAGGTATTAAACTTGCTATGTAAACAGAGTGTATATTTAAGGAATTGATAAATGGACTTTAATTTAGACTGGCAAGAAGTCATTGATAATTTAATTCACCTAGGTATTGCCTATTTACTTGCCTTACCTATGGCCTTTGATCGAGAAAAGACCAGTAACGGAGCTGGCTTAAGAACTTTTCCACTGGTTGCAGTGGCATCCTGTGGCTATGCATTAGTTGGCATGTCAGTTTTAACAAGCTCAGAGGCTGAATCAAAAGTACTTGAAGGAATTATCACCGGTATAGGCTTTATTGGTGGTGGCGCAATTCTAAAGAATAAAAATTCAACCTATGGTACGGCTACTGCAGCCAGTATTTGGAACATGGGTTTAATTGGCATTGCCGTTGCGTTTAGCCGCTATGAAATAGCTTTTTTAATGGCGTTGATCAATTTTGTAACCTTACGATATGTTAAACGCTTTAAATAAGAAAAAAGGCGCTATAGAAGCGCCTTGCTGTCAAGAATGTGCTTAAACATGTCTTGATCTTAAAACATATCCTGATACGGGTTCGATTTTGATAACGCAATTGATTTATCAAAACCTGGGATTGTCATTGAGTCAGCACTCATTACAATCTCGTTTTCATCAATCAAACCATCACCAAAACGGTAAATTAGCTCATAATCACCTAAATCAGCTTGTTGTTGATAGTCAGCTTGTGCTTGTGCAACCTGAGTATGACGGTCTTGATATTGCGCCATGGCCGCAACACCATGACGCTTTGCTAACATCTTTAATGTAACCGCAGGTGAAAGCACTGTCGCTGTCGCATTATTACCACCAAACCCTTTTGAGTTAATAAAGGCGACATCCATTGCACCACACTGGTAATGCTCAGTGCGGATATCTAAATGATCGCTATACACATCATCAGCGACTTTATCAATTGTCGTGATACCTGGCATAATATTGTGACTAAACACGCCCAATGCCATAGCCAACTGGTCACCACTAGCAGGAGCAATCGTATGGCCAACATAGGCTTTAGGCGCAGCAACCTTCCAGTTATCTATTGCGAAAGTCTCTGCGACCTTATGATAGATAAGTGATTCTGTAACTCGGTTTTGTGGCGTACTTGAGCCATGCGCCAAAATAAAGCTACGTTTTTGCACCGCTTCTTGGCCAACAATACTACTAGCCAGCGCGACGGATTTAGCCATCGTAATATAATTACCAGGACCTGGTGCGGTGATTGATTTTTTAATACCATCTGCATTAACAAATACATCAGCAACGGAACCTTGAATGTCTGCACCGAGTTCTAAAGCAAGGGCATCATCCATCAAAATAACAACCTGTGCTCCCTCACCAATTGTGAAGCCACAGTTCTCACCAAATGGACGGCTTGTACGGCGATGATCAACCACCTCTGTGTTATCTAAACGCTTGAGCCCTTCTTCATTAGCAAGCGCACTCATATTGCCAAAACCTTCAACAATTTCAGGTGTAATTGCACACTCAACCGATGCCACAATCGCGACACGAGTACGACCCGCTTGAATATCATTTACCGCAGCACGTAGGTTATATAAAAATGTCGCACACGCACCTGATGTGGTAAACGTTGTACCGACATTACCCGTCACATACGCGTTAATGAAGTCAGTCGACATAGTATTTAAGCCAAGTGCTAATTGCTTAGTACTTACACGGTCGCCCTGCTGACGTGAGCGGATTAAACCACCTAACCCTTCGTCATCTACTTGTCCAACAACAGAGGCTGAATAAGTGCCAATTTGATCAGGTTCAACGCTATTCATAACATGCCGCCAATCAAGCCCTGTTGAGCGAATTGCATCTGTTGCGGCAAAAATAGTTGCTTGAAGGCCTCTAGGTTGATAACGACTGTTGTACATATTTGCAGGTTCAAAACCTGTTGGTAACTGACCAGCTGCTTTAATAGGATTATCACGAGTGCTGTCATGTTTAACTGCAATATCAGCACTAATAGTTACTTTTACTTTTTTATCGCTAAGGTCTTCAACTAACCAACTTTCAGGTACTGGCGTTGGTAAATCACGACGACGCGTTTCAAATACAATCTGTTGCTCATCTGATGCGGTTAGCGTCATTTTTTGTTGCCAAGGTGTGGCGTCAACGTCAAAATGATTTTTTTCAATTTTACGAATAAGCGTACCAGCTAAAACCTGCTCACCGAATCGAGCTTCAATATCAGCTTCATTAACAGTGTTTCCATCTACATCTTTTAAAACACCGTCAGTCAGCGTGACTAAATTCATGAGTGTCGCTAAACCTAAAAATGTTTCTTGGCGGGCTTTAGCGTCCAAGCTGTCTAACACGATACGACGATAACCTTGATGAAAAGAAGTGCGGCCAGCGGCATTAATACCACCCATACCAACAATAACGGGTAATGCTGTCATAATTAACCTTGAGAAAACGTGTTACGAGAATTAAGTCAAGTTTAAATGGATTAACCCGCACAGTTTATGCTTAAATAGCCAAATAACCTGCATAATGAGCCAAAATCAACTGGTCGGAGCAATTTGAGTGACGAGTCTTCAACAAGCAAAAGCGATAGAAATTAGTATATTGGTTTATCCTCACTTGCTAATAACCAGTTTAACTCTGCCTATCGAAATGCTCAGAGCGGGCGAAGCTTTTGCTAAAAGCCATTCGCAATCAGAAGAATTCAGGCCGTTAAACATTAACTTGGTAGCAAGTAACTTAAATGCCATCCCCAATCGTACAGGCCTTGCTATTGTGCCTGACTGCGAAGCTGTCACAGCCCCCACCAGTGACTTGATTATTGTGCCTGGTATTTGGCGTAACCCGCGTCCAGTAGTGAGCAAACAACAGAAATTAATACACTGGCTTAGTGATTCTTGGCAGCAAGGAAGCCATATTGTTGGTGTGGGGACCGGCAACTGCTTAGTTGCTGAGGCTGGGTTATTGGACGGTCATCCTGCGACGACTCATTGGCATTATGCAGAGCAATTTAAGCGGGATTACCCAAATGTGCAGCTTAAACCTGACTTTTTCATCACACAATCTGAGCGCATGTATACAGTTGCTAGTTTAAATGCCCTTGCAGACGTGATAGTTCATATTATCAGCCAATATTATGGCCGAGAAGCGGCACAACATGTTGAGCGCAACTTTTCCCATGAAATTCGTAAGCCCTATGAAGATCAACGTTATCTAGAAGGCGCAGTTGATAAACACCCTGATGAACTTATCGCGCAGATCCAGTTTTGGTTAAAAAACAATTTAACCTCTGAGCTAACTCTGCATGAAGTTGCGGCACAATTTAGCTTAAGTTATCGCACCTTCACTCGGCGATTTCGCCAAGCCACCAGCCAAACGCCCGTTGAGTATTGGCAGCAGCTACGCGTACAAGCAGCTAAAGAATTACTTGCTTCATCAAACTTATCGATTCAAGAAGTGGCACTGGAAGTTGGCTATAATGACCAAGGTCATTTAACCCGAGTTTTTAAAAAAGTGTTATCACAAACGCCCAGTGAGTACCGTACTGTGGTGAGACGAAAACTCTTTGGCTAAAGTGCCTGTGTTAATTAATTGAAAAATTAACACCAATACTGCCTTTTTAAGTTGCTGATTTAGAAATTATTACTAAGCTTTTAAATAGTTGTATCTCACTATTTTGAGCCAATAAATGTATCAACCTGATTATGATGAGTTAGTGCAGAGTTGGAATAAAACGCTTGAAGTTTTAGCCCTGTTTGCCAATGTTCCTGTTGCGTTAGTAATGAAAGTCGAAAACAACATTATTAGCGTATTTTCGAAAAATGACTATCAAGATAATCCCTATAAGATTGGTGACAGCGAAGAATTAGAAGATTCAGGCCTTTATTGCGAACATGTTATAAAGACCCAAACACTGCTTAATATTCCAAATGCACTGATTGATGATGACTGGAAGGAAAATCCTGACATAAAACTTAATATGATTTCGTATTTAGGCTTGCCAATTAGTGCTGGAGATACGACTCCATTTGGCACTATTTGTATTCTCGATAGCAAACCACACGAATATAACGAGTCTGTGATCAAGCTTCTTGAAACAATAAAGCAAAGTTTTGAAACACAGCTCAAGTTGCTGTATCAGCAAAAACAAGCGTTTGCACAACAGCAATTTGCAGAACTTGCTACCTTAATTAGAGGGATTGCTCATGAAGTTAATACCCCACTTGGTAATTGCATCACTGCAGTAGACGTAACAGAGCTGGCTGTAAGAGAGACTCAAACCAAACTGCTGCATAAAAGATTAAGTGAACTCGCATTACAAAACACATTAAGCACAATAATAAACACCAGTGAATTGTTAAATCGAAACTTATCAACGTGTGCGTACAAAATCCGCATTTTGCAGGACTTGCTTTACCCTAATCCACAATCAAACAAAGCGATTATGTCCTTAGCTGAACTTGCTGAATCACTCACTGAGCATTTAGAAGAAAAAATAAAGCATCAGAATATTAAACTTACAGTGAAATATCAGGATCCACATAGCGAATGTGAAGTAGCGACTGATTTACTTAAACAAATACTGTTTATATTGCTGCAAAACTCCATTGAACATGCATTTAGCACAATCGATAACCCAGCAATTGAGATTGATATTTTTGATTTTGATGAAGTATTAAAAATTCACTATATAGATAACGGCATCGGCATTAACAGCAGCGAAAAACACTCCATTTTTACCCCGTTTTATAAAGGCAAAAATAATCAATCGGGTATGGGACTTGGTCTGAGTATCGCGAAAAAAATAGTGAGCCAACAATTGCAAGGTGATATTTGTGTACAAGAAAGTGATGTAGGTGCACATTTTGTAATTAGCTTGCCAAAATAACTTAATTAGATGCAATCTCTTTGCTAAATAAAGTTTTACTAATGTGCGGGTTACCCTTCTGTTCATAACCCGCAATGATATAGCCGTTTTTTATCAGCATACTCAGCATTGCAGGAAAACGGTTCATTAATTTCACATTAATAGCATCATAATCATGTTCTTTACCTCACGCTTCTTGCGCTTTCAATAATGCCTGTGCAATCCCCTTCCCTAGCAATTTTGGCACCACTGCACCAAGCCAGCTATAGAAATTTTATTCTCTAATCTGTAACCAAGCTTATAGGCCTCAGGCTTATTATTTGTAGGCACCTAACTAAGGTGTTCACAATTAACTAACTGTGCTTGTAATTTATCGAAGCTATTCCGGCTATCAAACTCAGGAATTTGGTAATCAACCAGCAATAAACCTTGTAAACTTTATTGCGTAACAAGGTGCCATTAATTTTATTTCCCATTTAGTGTTGTTTTATGGCTAACTTTTGATCATTTTTCTTTACGATAATACAACTTTGAATAGCGTTTTACCTGTGCGTGCACGCCACGCCCTAAGCTTTTAAACTTGGCTTCAAGCACATCAACACCATATAAAATAACAACGACTAACACTGAGAGCTTTATCGCGGCGAGTAAGTTATCAGTGGCAATCACAACGCCAATAGATGCCAGTACCCAAATGGTCGCCGCAGACGTAACACCAACCACTGCGCCATCTTTCGCTAACATAACACCGGCACCTAGAAAGCCAATGCCGGTAATTATTTGCCCAACCACACGGGAATGATCAATCACATCACCATGTAACATAAAAGCCGTTGCTAAAAACAAATAAGTCCCTAATACAATTAATGCGGAGGTTCGAATACCCACCGGCTTACCGCGTAATTGACGCTCCATACCAATAATTGCGCCGCAAAATGCGGTACTACCAATTGCTGACCAAGAATAAGGGGCAATATCAAATAAACTACTCAGTGTCACTGTATTTCCAAATCAAATTAACAATTCAAATTATAAATAAAAGGCCATCGCAGTGCTGAGTCTTGATGAACCAAAGCTGGCCATTTTAATAAAATCAGCTTTCGCTATCGGTACATGCTGACAATCAATTGCCAATTGCTTTTCATTTTCACAAAACGGGTCGTGCACATATAAACAATGCTCATCAATATGGGTTACACACACCCAATGCGGTGACTTTTTACCATCAAATCGATAGGTGCTGATCAATAACACCACCGCTTTACCCTCAGCAAGCCAATCTTCAATAGATGCCAAGGTTAACTCTTGATACCGCACCGGCAGTTTTGCAGCTATTGCTTCAGCCACGAACTGATTGTGTACTGTATGCAAAATTGCTTTCTTCTTTTCGCTTCTTACGCCATCGATAAACAACGAATCTCGAGTATTTAAAACAACATCAGCTTTAAAACCACGTTTCATTGCCGCTAGTGCCAGACCTAATGGATGGCAGCCACCATGCCCTGATGTCATAAAAATAGTGGTCGCTTCCCGCCAAATATCCAGCTCTTTTAGTTGGCTCATAGGTGTGTCGTTTAATGACGACATCGCCATTAATAATGCCGCGGGGCCACAGGTAAACTCGGTTGTTTGCTGGTACCAAGGTGTGTGCTTATCGGCATTAAATTCGGTATTACGACGAATATTTTTTTGCATTCGATGTGCATCACTATGGTCGTCATAATAGTCACTGTAATGACCAAACACCTGGTAACCTTGCTTCTCATACAAGCGAATTGCCGATTGGTTATTCACCGCAACTTCTAATCGCATGTATAAACGGCCGCGTTTCGCCGTTTCATTTTCAAGCGCAAGCAGTAGCTTTGAAGCAATACCTTTGCCTTGCAGAGATTGCAAAACTGCCAGTGAATATAGCCGAGCAAGGCGTGTACCTTTGTGACACCACACTAAACCATAACCCACTAGTTGATTATCTACCTCAGCCACCATCAGTAAGCCGTGCGCTGCGCTGATCCAACGCTTTAAACTACGGCTACTTAACCTATCTTGGCTAAAGCTTTGCTCTTCAATGGCAACAAGGGCCGCCAAATCCGAGACCTTAGCAAAACGGATTTGACAAACAGATGCATTCATTAACCACGGCCTCGCGCTTCAAGGCGTTGTTTGAACTCATCCATAATGATCATATAAAGCTCATCACCTAAATAGGCATCTTCGACTTTATGGTCAATACTAGGGTTGTCATTCACTTCTAACACGTATGCCTTGCCTTGGTGTTCTTTAACATCAACACCATACAAACCTTTACCCACCGTCTTACAGGCTTTTAACGCGGCATCAAGTACCACTTTTGGTAGTTCAAATGTTGGCAAGGTTTCAAAGCCACCTGAGAAGAAACGTTTTGCATCATGGTTGTAAATTTGCCAGTGATTACGCGCCATTAAATAACGACACGCGTAAATTGCACGGCCATTCAACACCCCTACTCGCCAATCGTATTCGGTGTACATGTACTCTTGTGCAAGCACAAGCGCACTGAACTCAAACAGCTCAGTTAACTTAGCAACTAATTCATCTCGGTTAGCGACTTTAAATACGCCTTTCGAAAAAGACCCTTCTGGCATTTTTAATACCAGTGGGTAGCTGAAGTTTGCTTCTAAACTTTCAATTGTCTCTTCACTTGTATCAGCCACAACGTGAGTTTTTAAACTCGGCACTTTTTGATAATTAAAGGCATCGTGCAAATACACTTTATTACAACAGCGCAGTATTGATTCTGCATCATCAATTACCACTAAGCCTAAACTTTGTGCTTTACTTGCTAAGCGATAGGTTGGATGGTCGATAGCCGTTGTTTGGCGAATAAATAACGCATCAAACTGTGCGATGCTGGTAATTTCATCAAATGTCAGTGCTTGGGCATAAATACCATGTTTAGCAGCTGCTTTAATAAATTTAGCAATAGCATCTTTATCACTTGGCGGCACTTTTTCTTGGTGATCAACCAAAATAGCCATATCCCAACGATAACGACGTTTTTTATCGTTTATACGCCACACGGATTCTGTAAAGCTACTGAGTTGTTCCACAAACTCTGTAAAGGCGGTGTCGTTTAATGAGGCAATCGTACCTTGCTTTACAACCCCTTGCTCATCGCACACTAAAATAGGCGCAGGGTATTGCGAGAATAGCGCTTTGGTTGCTTTGCTTTGCTGCTCTTGATCTGTGTGACCAAAAAATACTGTGCCACCAGCAAGCTCTTTATGACGCGTGCTGTGCTCATCGCTACGCAGCGCATTAATTGTTTTTACACTCGGTAATACCTGATGCTTTCTTGCTTCAGCAAGTAAAGAGCAATAATAACCTTTACTTAAATACTGCCCTGTATCACACAAGTTTAAAATGCGTGTTTTTGGCTCATTATGTTTTGGGTAATCACGTAAGTAAGTGTCAAAGGTAATGACATTTTCGAAATTTTGAGCAATACGTTGCTCATTGTTATCAACCACAATCAAGGTTTTAAACACGACTTTTCCTAAATTAAGCCATAGATAAAATGAAAAACACCCAACCAATTAAGTGAACGCATGAGGCTAAACTTCACTTAACTAGATGGGTGCTTATAAGCATTATGCTTGAAGTGATTTATAGAGGTTTTTTTGCTTTGTTACCAACGAGATATTTTTTACCTTAAGATGAAATTTATTGATTAATAAATTTTCTACATCAAACTATTTCTGTAATGCTGTAACACTGTGTATTTCCTGCAATAGTCAGTGTTACTTCATCATCAATTTGTTTGCCAATCAGTTGTTTACCTAACGGCGCTTCTCGGGTTACAACATATATAGGTTGCTCTTTTATGGTCACAACTAAGCCACCTGCACTTGGGCCCATAAAAAACCACTTTGAATTATTTTGCTCATCGATAAGACACACTAATGCACCTTCACGAACCTTATTAAATTCGCTTTCTTTAAACACCGTATTGAATGCTTGAATATCACGGTAGCACTCGTTAACTCGCTCAGCTTGCCCTTGAGCTAAGTACGCTGCTTCTAAACCCAACGTATCGTATTGGGTTTCAGCAACACTCTCTTCGTGAGTTGCCGCATCATGGGCCGCTTTTGCCGCTTCTTTGGCATTTTGCAGTTGTGCCTCGAGCGCAAAGCGTAAATGTTCAATTACATGTGTTTTATTCATAGTTTAATAGCAGCAAGAAAAATATGCATTTTACCCTGATTTGCTATGTTTGTAACTGAACTGGCGATAGTGATTCATAGATTGTCCCTGCTGCTTCACAAAAGCTTTGCGAAGAGCGCTTTCATCTACAAATTGTAATTGACTACTTATTTCAATGATTGATAAATCTGTATGTACTAATAACCAACAAGCCTTTTCTATACGAACTAAATTAATATATTGCTTCGGTGAGAGGCCAAGTGAATGTTTGAACCGTCGATTAAGGGTTCTTTCAGTTACAGCGCACTCATCAGCCAATAACTTTACGGTAAAAACGGGATTTTTCTGCTGAGTAACTAACAATTTGGCTTTATCGACGACTCTATCTGGCTGAGAAATCATTTCTGAAGAGTGCATAAAGCGCCCTTGAGAGTTCTGTTGATAATCAACAGTCATACAACGAGCAATACGCGCAGCAAATTCATAACTAAATATGTTTTCAATAATTGTCAGTGCCACCAGCAGGCTTGAGTTTGTAGCAGCGCTAGTGATGAACTTACTTGACTGACATAACAGCCGATTTACTTGGACATTGACTTCCAGAAAGTGAGTTTTCATAAATCGGTTAAGCCACCAACTTGTGGTCGCAATATGGCCATCAAGTTGCCCCGTACTCGCTAGCAAACTGACGCCTGTACACTGCGCCCCCACATATTTGGCGTGGTTGCATAGTTCATTAAGTACATCATTTTGCTTATTTTTATTAAGTGTTACCAACAGTTTTTTATCATTTTGATAATGCTGTGCAGCAAAATATAAGCAATCGAGAGACTCCATTATTTGATTGAGTTTTTGAGTCTCAAAACTCACTCCTTGACTACTTACTTGTGGGCCGCCTTCCAATGACACAAGCTGCCAGTCAAAATGCAATGCTTCATCCACGCCTTGATAAGTCAAAAATTGGTTTGCTATAGCTAAAGTGTCTAAAAAGCCTGTAACACTACTTGCTAACGGATTCTCTGGAACGAAGACCATCACATGAATCATGTCTTGTTTTTACTCTTATTTGTCTTTTAAGACACTCTAACAAGCTCCTTAAATAAAATAAACTGCTTGTTATGCAAACAATATAACGAAGGATTACCATGACACCATTCATTTATAGCCTACCAAGTGCTGTACTTATTGTGCTGATCTTTATTTTGTTATTCAGTACATTTTATTGCCGTTTTAAGCTTGTTAGAACCCGTCAAATCACTATTGCACAGCTTGTGAATAAGGATTTTAGCAATGCTTCACATTATGTAACTTTACTTGGCTATAGCTACGATAACCAATTTCAACAACCTGTTTTGTTTATGCTTCTCAATGCATTGGTTTTAATGTTTGGTTTAGAAAGTTACGCTTCATTGATATTGAGTTGGATGTTTGTTGCTGCTCGTTATTGGCATAGCTATGAGCATGTAATCAACAAAAGTATATTACGGCGTACTATTGCGTTTGGCCTAGGCTCTATAACTCACTTGATGATTTGGGGATTGTTTTTTAATGAACTAGCTCAATTTTAGGCTGGTGCAGGGTTAAGCTTATTAACCCTGCACCATTCATTTACGGCATATCCATATAAGCTTTAGTTTTATCATCCAGTGTTTGGGTGTAATTTTCTGAACTTAACCCCAATAACTGCGGCAAGGTGGCGGCGATACAAATCGATGAGAAGGTTCCCACCACAATGCCAGCAAATAACGCGATGGCAAAGCCCGTTAATGCAGCCCCTGCAAGTAGCCAAATACAGGCAATAGTGGCAAGTGTTGTGCCCGAGGTGATCAATGTACGCGTTAAGGTAGAACCAATTGCATCGTTAATCACAACATGGGTGTTAATGCGTTGATTGTCTGGCTGAATACGTAAAAGCTCTCTGACTCTGTCGCCAACAATAATTGAGTCATTTAATGAATAACCAATAATCGCCAATAAACTTGCCAGCACGGTTAAATTAAATTCAAGCCCTAATAAAGAAAACAAGCCAAGCACTAAAATTAAATCATGTAATAGTGCAACCACTGAACCTACTGCGAGTCGCCATTCAAAGCGCACAGCTAAATAAACCATAATGGCAATCAGCGCCGAAAATAATGCTAAACAACCTTGTTCAAAAAGCTCATCACCCACTTGTGAGCCTAAAAATGAGCTCGAAAGTACTGTATATTCTACGCCTTGCTCATTCAGCTCTGCTTGCCAAGTACTGGCTTTGCTCACCTCTGGCGCTTCTCTTAAAACAAAGTGATATTCGCCCGCTTTACTGATGGTTAATTTGCTTGCAACCTCAGGGCTTAACTTTGCTTTTAAATCAGAGATTGCCGTGACTGACGTTGTGTTAATTTCAGTGATGTAGCCACCTGTAAAATCAAGGCCAAAGTTTAGCCCTTTGACAGATAAAACAGCTAAGCTTGCAATGACTAACACACAACTTAGCAATAACCCTAAAACGCGCGCTTTACTCGCCGCAGTTAATGTTGACCAACTCATGCTTTAGCCCCCGTTAGATTGGTTAGTTTAATGTAGAGTGTTTGGCTAAGCGCTTTTGAAATATAAACGCCAGTAAAGACACTGGTTAATAGCCCAAGCGCTAACGTGATTGCAAAGCCTTTCACCGGCCCATAACCAATGGCGTATAAAATAATTGCCGTGATCATCGTAGTCACATTAGCATCAAAAATGGTCGTAAATGCTTGGTTATAACCTTGTTCAATTGCTTGATAAGTAGGCCGTCCTTTACGCTTCTCTTCTTTTATTCGCTCAAAGATAATCACATTTGTATCAACGGCCATACCTATTGTCAGTACTAACCCTGCAATACCCGGTAAGGTCAGCACAACACCCGGTAATAGCGACATTAAACCAACTAAAGCCGTTAAATTAAGCAGTAAAGCAATATTGGCAATCAGTCCTACGCGACGATACCAAAGCGCCATAAAGGCAAGGGTAATACCGATACCCAGCATTAACGCAGCTAAGCCATGTTCAATATTTTCACTGCCTAAGCTTGGGCCTATGGTTTGTTCTTGAACGATTGTCACTGGCGCTGTGAGCGACCCTGCGCGCAGTAAAAGCGCTAAATCGTAGGCTGCTTGTGGGCTTTTCATATTAGTAATGCTAAAACGTGAGCTTAAGTGCTGTGCAATGTTTGCAACATTGATAACTTCGCTTTTTTTCACAACTTCGCCATTTGCATCCCGTGAGTATTCAGAATACACCGTGGCCATTGGCTTACCTATGTTGTGCTTCGAAAAAGCAGACATCGCATCACCACCTTGCGAATCTAAACTAAGCTGAACTAAAGGCTTGCCCCATTCATCTTTACCAACACTGGCGTTATTAATGTGATCACCTGAAAAAATCGCAACAGGGTTTAAATTAACAACGCCACCGCCTTGCACATTAAACGCTTTACCACCTACTTCGAC
Source organism: Pseudoalteromonas sp. CF6-2 (assembly GCF_021729425.1). Lineage (NCBI taxonomy): Bacteria > Pseudomonadati > Pseudomonadota > Gammaproteobacteria > Alteromonadales > Pseudoalteromonadaceae > Pseudoalteromonas > Pseudoalteromonas sp. CF6-2. The sequence goes on along the minus strand of NZ_CP091442.1, from coordinate 1,640,395 downwards.
AACTTGATAAAAATCGAGGGTCGCAGTTGCACCAATAATGCGTTTAGCTTCTGATGGGTCTTGCACACCAGGTAACTCGATGCGAATGCGCTGTTTACCTTGTCTTTGCGTTACCGCTTCTGTAATACCAAGCTCTTCAATACGACCGCGCAGGGTTGTTAAGCTTTGCGCCATGACTTGTTTATTGAATTCGCTTTGGCTTTGCTCATTAAAATGCAGTAATACCGTGGTTAGGTTATTAGTCGTTGATTTAGTTTGCATCAGGCCTTTGAATTGACCTTGTAACGTTGTGACGAGGCCTGCGAGTTGCCCTTCACCGCTTGGTAATATTTGTAGCTCAACCCCTTCTTTTACAACACTTACCCGAATACCACGAATTTTGTCTTTACGAAGCGTCAATTTAGTTTGTTGATACACACTGTTTAAGTGCTCTTGCATTGCTTTATCTAGGTCAACATCAAGCACAAATAGCACCCCACCATTTAAGTCGAGTCCCAACTTAATCGGTGAAAGCCCAAGCTGCTGAAGCCACTGCGGGCTTGTTGCATGCTCAACAATTTTAGCTTCCAGCTGTGGGTATTGAGTTTTTATAAAACTCAGTGCATTGGCACTTTGAGTCGGCTCAGTTAATAAAATAGCCAGTTGATCTTGGCTATCTTTGGCTTCAGTCACTTCAAAACCATGTTGATTTAGTGAAGTTGTTACACTTTGCAGCGTCACAGTTTGATCTGGCAAGCTAATGTGCAACCAAGACTTATTAGGGTAAAGGTTAGGTAGTGCGCTAACCGCTAATAAAATACACGCCGCTATCATAGCGACATAACTCATTTTTAGACGACGCCATAGCGCCGGCTTAGATTTATGTGACATACATGACTTCCTTCCGGCATTGTCAGCCGGTAAAAATTAATTCCAAATATAAAAAAGTAACGAAGGAAGTCGTTTAGCTATGGTAGGTCGTATTCGCTTTGTACAAGAGATTAGCGTCTTTCCAGCCACTAATGCGGGATTTACGTTGAGTGGCTAACGCAAACCATGGGATCTCACGCACAGCACCTGGCGGCGCTAAAAAGTGCTCTTTACCCCAATCTTCAGCAAAGAATTCAATTAATAGCTCGTAATCAGGATCAACCTGACTATGATAAAGAAACAATGATGAATTACTGGCAGTTAAACGCGGCACTAGGGTATCAAACCCCGATGGTTCTACCGGCTTAGGATGTTCGACTGCATGAGTTTGGGAAATAACTGGGGGTTTAGTCAACTCAACTTGGAACAATTTAGTCGCAGCAAAGTGTGACTGAGTGTCAGGCATAGCCATGCTCTGTGCACTAAAAAACACAGTAAATAGCAAGATAATGACTGAGAAAAACCGTAACAAAAACTGACCAATAAATTAAGCGGATAACATGACTATAATGAGGGTAAAAAAATAAAACACAAGGCATTACTTAAACAAATAGTGACAAAATAAAAGTAACTAAAATAAAGCGAGCCTAATTAGACCCGCTGATTAATTTAACTTTGTTAGACGAGTTAAACTTCTAATGATGACATGTCGATAACAAAGCGTGAGGCCATATCACCTTGCTTTAATTTATCGAAAGCGTCATTAATCTCTTCCATTTTGATCATTTCAACTTCAGGCAAAATATTATGTAACGCACAGAAATCGAGAATCTCTTGGGTTTGCGCAATACCGCCAATCAATGAGCCAGCAACACGGCGACGCCCCATTAATAACGGCACTGAGTTAGACTCAGCAAGCTCACCTACTTGACCAACTAATACTTGAGTTCCATCAATATCTAAAAGCGGAATATACGGCGTAAAGTCGTGTTTTACCGGAATAGTGTTAATGATCACATCAAATTGATTAGCATTCGCTTGCATGGCTGCTTCATCGCTCGATACCAATAAATCTTTTGCGCCATAAGATAAAACCTGCTGCTTTTTCTTATCACTACGGCTAATTGCCGTAACATGTGCGCCCATTGCAGCTGCGATTTTAATCGCCATATGACCTAAACCACCTAAACCAATCACACCAACACGGCTACCAGGCCCCACATTCCATGTCCGTAATGGCGAATATGTTGTGATACCCGCACATAGAATTGGCGCACATTTAGCAAGGTCTAAACCTTCTGGTACGCTTAATACAAACTCTTCACGCACCACAATGTGTTTTGAATAACCACCTTGAGTGAGTTCACCACTGATACGGTCTTGGCCTGAATAGGTCCCTACCATGCCTTCGCGACAAAACTGTTCTTCACCGTGATGACATTGGTCACAGCTTAAACAGCTATCAACCATACACCCTACTGCAACATTATCGCCCACTTTGTATTTAGTAACGCCGCTGCCGACTTCAAGAACGCGGCCGACAATTTCATGACCAGGCACCACTGGGTATTGAGTCCAGCCCCAATCGTTTTCTGCTGTGTGTAAGTCTGAATGGCACACACCGCAATAAAGAATTTCAATGGATACATCTTCATCACGAAGTGCACGGCGTTCAAAATGATACGGCTCTAATGGTTTTTCAGAATCATGTGCTGCATAACCGACAGTTTTCATGCTTACTCCTTAATTTTCTTCGTGTTTAACTCATGCATTAACTAATTTGCTAATGCATTGGTGTATAATGCATTCAGTATAGAGGTAAATCTGCAAACTACACTTGCCTAAAACACGAAAGCTTTTGCCTATTTTTATCAAATTGATTTTAAGAGACCCCCATGCGTGGAATGAGCCGCAAAGAACAGGTGACGAAGTCGCCTGATGCAATGAACCTATCACAAAGCATCAAAACACTCTGGCCCTATTTAATGACCTTTAAAGGCCGCGTTATTTTAGCCGTACTGGCGCTTATTGCAGCAAAAGGCGCCACATTGCTGATGCCTTGGGCATTAAAGGAAATAATTGACGCGGTTGATGCGAGTATCAACCCGCTATTAAGCGTTCCTATTGCCTTGCTCATCGCGTATGGTTTACTGCGCTTTGCCAGTGTGTTTTTTGGTGAAGTTCGCGATGCATTATTTGGCCGCGTCACAGAGCATGCGATGCGCCATATTGGCTTAAAAGTATTTAAACACTTACATAGTTTAGAACTTGCCTTTCACCTTGATAGGCAAACAGGTGGAATTAGTCGCGATATAGAGCGTGGTACAAGTGGTCTTAGTTTTTTAATGCGCTTTTTGATGTTTAACATCGTGCCAACTCTATTTGAAATAATCACAGTAGCTATTATTTTTGCGACCTTGTTTTCACCTTGGTTTGCACTCGTCACCGTTATCGCGGTCGCTATTTACATTGTTTTTACTGTAATTGTAACTCAGTGGCGTAACCGATTTATTCGTGAAGCAAATGCTGCCGATAACAACTCTAACACCCGTGCTATCGACAGCTTACTAAATTACGAAACCGTTAAATACTTTAATAATGAACACTATGAAGCGAGCACTTACGACGGCTTTTTAGCTAAGTGGGAACAAGCGAGGCTAAAAAACCGTTTATCATTACTGGCGCTTAATTCTGGGCAAGCACTTATTATCGCCGCGGCTATTACAGCACTAATGTGGCTAGGTGCCAGTTCCGTGGTCAATAAAGAGCTGACCATAGGTGAGCTTGTGATGATCAATGCTTACATGATCCAGCTATTTTTGCCGCTTAACTTTTTAGGCTTTGTTTATCGTGAGATACGCCGTGCACTGACTGATCTTGAAAATATGCTGGGGCTGTTAAATCGAAAAGCCGCCATTAGTGATGACAAAGATGCAAAACTATTAAATACAACAAAAGCAGCCATTCGATTTGGAAATGTGTCGTTTAGTTACGACAAACAAAGGCCAGTTATAAATAACTTAAGCTTTGAGGTTACTTCAGGCAGCAAAGTGGCGATTGTGGGTGCCAGTGGTGCAGGTAAAAGCACCCTTAGCCGCCTGCTCTACCGATTTTATGATGTCGATGCGGGTAAAATTTATATCGATGAGCAAGCAATCAACACTGTGACACTTGAAAGTTTGCGCCAAGCAATTGCCATCGTACCGCAAGATACCGTGCTATTTAATACCAGCATTCGCGAAAACATAGCCTACGGAAACCCAAATGCAAGCGAAGAGGAAATTGATAAAGCCATAAGCCTTGCCCACTTAGATGGATTTATTGCAAGCCTAGATAAAGGCGATAAAACCCTTGTTGGTGAGCGCGGTTTAAAAGTATCGGGTGGTGAAAAACAGCGCATTGCGATTGCCAGAGCCATTTTAAAAGATTCACCGATTTTATTATTTGATGAGGCAACGTCTGCGCTAGATTCGCATTCAGAGCAAGCTATTTTAAGTGCGATGCGTGAAGTCGCACAAAAGCACACCAGCATAGTCATTGCCCATCGTTTATCAACAATAACCGACGCAGACAAAATTATTGTTATGAAACAAGGCCGGGTTGTTGAACAAGGTCAGCACCATCAACTACTTGCAGCAAATGGTGAATACGCACGAATGTGGCAGTTACAGCAAAGCGATGAATAAACACTGTTAACTACTAGGTTAAATGATTAGAATAACCGCTTTATTTTTATCTATAACAAAAAGGCAACACGCAGATGGGCAGAGCTTATCAAAACAAAAAAGACTCAATGGCAAAAACTGCGGGTGCAAAAACCAAAGTTTATTCAAAGTACGGAAAAGAAATTTATATCTGCGCTAAGAATGGTGGTGTTGATCCCGATGGCAACTTAGCGCTTCGTCGCTTAATTGAGCGTGCTAAAAAAGACCAAGTACCTACGCACGTAATCGAGCGTGCAATCGATAAAGCCAAAGGCGGTGGCGGCGAAGATTACGTAGCAACACGCTACGAAGGTTACGGCCCGGGCAACTGTATGATTATTGTTGACTGCTTAACCGACAACAACAAACGTACCTTCGCTGACGTACGTGTTTGTTTTACTAAAGCAAATGCAAAAATTGGTGCGCAAAACTCAGTATCACACTTATTTGATCACCTCGCTATCTTTGTATTTGATGGTGATGATGACGAAGCTGTTTTAGAAGCACTAATGATGGCCGATGTTGATGTAACAGATGTAGAAGTTGAAGACGGTAAAGTCACCGTATTCGCGCCACACACAGAATACAACAACACCCGCACAGCACTTGAAGAAATGGGAATAACTGATTTCCACGAAGATCTAATTGCTTTTGTGCCGCAAGTAGAAGCACCGATTGAAGGTGAAGACGTTGAAGTCATGGAGCGCTTTTTAGCCATGCTAGAAGATTGTGACGACGTACAAAACGTTTATCACAACGCACAATTTTAATGTCATATTATTTAACGGCTAATAATTTAGCCGTTAAATAGCCTAGCGATTACTTTTGTTTTTTAAAAGGAAATAGCTGCTGCCTAAGCATGCCTTCAGGCATGTAGTCACCAACCACCCCGTATTTATCAGGCCATTCAGCTTGGCCTTTTACAGCGGTACCTAACAAATAATCTAAAAACGAAAAGTGCGCGGCATAGTTTCTGTCGATGGCTGCTTTATCTGAAGAATGGTGCCAATGATGAAATTGTGGTGTAACAATCACATACCTTAACCAGCCAAACTTCACTCTTACGTTAGCATGGTTAAACACAGCCTGAAAACCGACAATAATCACATAAAGGCTAATCACTTCAGATGGAAAACCTAACACAAAAATCGGTGTGAGCACTAAACTTCGGGTGACTAAAATTTCTAAAATATGCTGTCGAGAGCCTGCCAACCAATCCATTTCTTTTGCACTGTGATGTACAGCATGAAAACGCCAAAGCAGTGGTACTTCATGATAAGCACGATGCACAAAATACTGCATTAAATCGGCTACTAAAATAATCAAAAACAGTTGTAAAAGAAACGGCATTTGTACAATAAAGCCTTGCACAGTCTCTGATACCGCCCAACCAAATGCATGATGCACAAACTGGTTAGTAGCAAGCAGTACAAAACCGATAATTAAATGATTTACAAAGAAATGGTTCAAATCACCTTGCCACTCAGCGCGGAGGATCTTTTGCTCCTTACGATGCGGTAAAAGCTTTTCTATTAAGATAAAAATGAGTGTAGAGCCAAGTAAATCAAGAATAAACCAATCAAGCCCTAAATACGGCGTGTTATCTCTGAAGTCGCCCACTTCAACATTCGGCCCGCCAAACGCAATTGCCACAACTATAAAAAACCAAGCCGTTGCACCTAGCCGTTTATTAGTATTACGAACAAAATTCAAGAGCCCTAAACTGCCCGAAATAATTAATGCCACAAACATTAGCTGACGTAAAAACTCAACACTGTAATTTTGTCTGAGCTCTGGCGTCGTTAAGTACTCTGGAAAATGAAAGGCTAATACCCCCAAACAAGATAAAATAGCCAAAAAGCACGCAATATAGCCACTAATATTGCCTTCACCAATCTGAAATTGTTCGGCGCGAAACACTCGTTGCGAAAGACGAGACATAACACAAAAATCCATTTTAAAATTTATCGCAGCATAATAGCACAGAAGCTTTTAGGAAAAAAATATCAGCTAAGCAAGCGTAATTATGTGCATACAACTCATTGATATTAATATCATAAAGCCTAAAAAGTTGGCTTTTGAGTAAGACAATACTTAATCAATTAACCTAATTTAAAATCTAACTGCACTTGAAGATTTTTTTGCATTACTGCAACACCGTTTTCAACTTTAGGCGCATATTTCCAGTTAGATAGGGCCTTAATCGCAGCTTTGTCAAAGATGTGTTCAGGCACAGATTTTAAAACGTGAATATTAACTGGTTCACCATGTTCACTAATATCGAAACTCATTTGAACATAGCCTTCAATTCTATTGCGAACAGCATGAATTGGATAAGTTGGGTTTGCTGTTTCTTGCAGAACTGCATGAGGCCTTTCTGGCTGTGGTGTTGAAGAACACCCCATAAATAAAACGAATGATATTGACGTTAAAATTGAATATTTCATTAAAATCCTTTTATATAGCTGACGCCTGCGCTAATCAATAACCTTGATTTAATACTATCCCCCAGAGCAAACTTGATTTCAACTTAAAAGTGCCATAGCAGAATGACTTTTAAACAACTTTTTATGGTGAATCTTCACCTGACCTTTTTTCTTTTTAAAGCTGTTTGGTGAAAGGCCTTCTTTGCTTATTTTATCTAACTCAGCTCTTTTATTTGAGTCATCACCGTTCTCATGTAGATCCAACCTTCTTTCTTCAGCCTTCGCTAGGTTTTTTAGCGAAGGCTGAAACATTGACATTATTTCTATGCCCACAATATACCTCCATGTATTAATCGCAGTTGTAATTATTACTATAGATATAAGGGCAATGGGATAAATTCCAAGTTACTCAAACGTTAACCATTGCTAATCTGCTTGAGTTGTTTGTTATGTGCACTTGTTTATTTCAGCGAGCTCGAAAACAATATAACCATACTCTTTTTTAGATATATATTTGGATGGGAAATGTTGCTTTGCTAGCTCATGAGTCCAAGCCTCACCACAAGGCGCAGCAGGAATCGTAGTATCAATTTTTAAAAGGTGACTTTCCTTAATCCTGCCACCTTTTTTGACAATACTTTTAGCGCAAAGGCTTAAAGCATATTCAACGGCAAATTTATCGACACTTGGCATACCAATAAATTCAACGTCACAACCAAGCCTTTCATTACCCTCTGTATCAACATAATAAAGCTGACCAGACGTTGTACACGCTGAACAAATAACGATTAAACTGAACAAAAAGATATGCCTAATGTTCAACGGAACTCCCTGTAGACAAAACATTTTAATATTTATGCGACATAGCTTGTGTTGCATTATCGCTTATTGGACTGAGCCGCTACCTGCTCGGTTTGTCAGAGTTGATGCTCTGCTTGGGGTTTACTTATAAAAAGCTTTTTTCGATTCATCCCAAACCATATGTTATATGGCATTACTCAACGAACTCAATTGTTGCATTTGCCAATTTAAGGTCACTAAGCAAGCCAATTACGTTATTAGCATTACATAAGTCGAACTCAACAACTCCATTTTTTAAAAGCTCATCAGTAATTAACTTTGAGGCTTTTAAATCAAGTGAGGTGTTTAAGTTAAAGGCTCTGTCCATAGAAATTTTTTTAAGGTTTTCGAAGCCTGTAATTCTTATTTTTAACATATACACTTTCTCAATAACATACCAACGCCATAAAAAGAGAAGTATTAATGTTAGCTAAAATCGATTAGCAACGAACATCTATCCAACATTTAGACGCCCTTATCTTTTATCATCTTGATAGGTAAACATTAGCCGTGATGTCGGCGAATGTGTTTAATTAAGCCTAATTGATCAAACTCAAGTGAAACAATATTGGTTTTATTGTACTCGATAATTTTGTCTAAATGAGCAGGCTTAACTTTACCTGATTCAGTCATTTTTACAAAAACGACATTAGCGCCAACCATTACCTCATTTATTTCTATTGAATTAAAGATAACTTCATCATTTAACTTACTAATCATATCCTCTCGGAGTTTTGATTTATCTGTATAAACAAATTTGAATTTGACGTGTTCATCAATAAAATCATCGGCTAGCAACGAGATAAAGTAGTCTATTTCTTTAATTGTCGTGTTGGGCTGTTGACGCGCATTTTTTGCTGCTACAAATGTTTTAGCTTTCTCAATTAATTGCTCTGAGGTGAATTTATCTTTTGCACTACCAGAAAATGACAGAAGAAAACAAATTAACACCAATATAGATTTTTTCACGAAACTCTCCTTGTATGTTTAGACAAAATAGCTCTCAGATGGTGTTAGCCTCAGCTTTTTTATACATTAGCTTAGTACGAAGCCAGGCACAAAATTATCAAAATACGACTTTAAAAAATTAAATTACACATAACTAGAAGGAATCACAATTTTTTAGACTACACAAGAACTGAGAGTATATAAGTAGGAAGTATCGCCGCGGTAATGAGTAAAGCTACTCACAAGATATTCTTCATTGTATTTCCTTTGCCATTGAAATTAGCCATAAAATTCCACTTCAGTTTGTACACCGAATGGTAAGATAAATTCTCTAAATTCTGGGTCGCCTTTTTGTGCCTTTGGATATTTAAGCTGGTACATATTCTTTTTAAACATATTTAAGAATTGCTTGTTTTGTAATTTGTTATCCAACACGCTGACTTTCACAACATCACCCGCTTGATTAACCATCATCATGAATAAGATTTTATTATCTGACCGTCTAAATTCGTCTTTTGCTTGTGATATCACATCTTTGGGAATAGTAAAGTTTGGTAAGTTACTTTGTTCTGTTGATGAGCAGGCCACTAAAAATAAGCATACGAGTATTAAAAATTTATTCATTATCTGTCCCTAAAAAATTTAAGAGACAAGATACTGTGAATAAATGCTTTTATCCAGTAAAAACCAAAAAAGCCACGATGAACGTGGCTTTGTTGGATAAAGCTTAAACTTTTACTGATCTATATAAGAACCTAATCTTATAAGAACTGACCTAGCGCTTTAACTTGGTCTAACATGCGGTTTGAGAAACCCCACTCGTTATCGTACCAAGCCATCACTTTAACTAGCTTACCATCTACTTTAGTTTGTGTAGAATCGAAGATTGAAGACGCTGGGTTATGGTTAAAGTCGATAGAAACAAGCGGTAGTTCGTTGTATTCAAGAATACCTTGCATTGCACCTTCTGATGCTGCTTTAACGACTTCGTTGATTTCTGCTGCGGTTGTTTCACGCTTAGCAACGAACGTTAAGTCTACTAAAGAAACGTTGATTGTTGGTACACGTACTGCCATGCCGTCAAGTTTACCCGCAAGTTCAGGAAGCACTAGGCCAACTGCTTTAGCAGCACCTGTTTTGGTTGGGATCATTGACTGAGTTGCGCTACGTGCACGGTATAAGTCTGGGTGATAAACGTCAGATAAGTTTTGATCGTTTGTATAAGCATGAATTGTCGTCATGCTACCTTGCTCAATACCCACTGTGTCGTTGATTGCTTTTGCAATCGGCGCTAAACAGTTTGTTGTACACGATGCGTTTGAAATGATGTTGCTATCAGCGTTTAATACGTCGCTGTTAACACCATGAACAACGGTTGCATCCATGTCAGTACCAGGCGCAGAAACGATTACTTTTTTAGCACCTGCTTCAATGTGTTTAGCCGCTGCGTCACGTGAAGTGAATAAACCTGTACATTCTAAAACGATATCTACGTTTAGTGCTTTCCAAGGTAGGTTTGCAGGATCACGCTCTTGCGTAAGCGTAATTTCATCATTACCAATTAGCATGGTGTTTTCAGCAAGTGTTACTTTTTGAGAAAATTGACCGTGTACTGAGTCAAATTGAGTTAAATGCGCGTTAACATTTGCTGGTGCTAAATCGTTGATTGCAACGATTTTGATTTCGTTGTTTTGGGCTGACTCGTAAAGAGCACGTAATACGTTACGACCGATACGTCCATAGCCATTAATTGCAACATTAATCATTCTAATATCTCCCGTTAATTATTTTACTTCACTTGCTTGGCGAGCAAGCGCTTCAATGGCTTGCCAGTCTTTGTTTTCAATAAGTTGTTTATCTAGCATCCAAGTACCACCTACGCAGATAACGTTTTTAAGTGCGAGGTAGTTAGGTGCGGTTTCAAGGCTAATGCCACCTGTTGGGCAAAAAGTCACCTGTGGTAAAGGACCACCAATTGATTTAAGCATTGCCGTGCCACCTGCCGCTTCTGCAGGGAAGAACTTTAAGAACTTAAAGCCGTGGCTTGCTAATTTCATTACTTCACTTGGTGTAGCTGCACCTGGTAAAAATGGAATATCAGTGTCTTTAGCCAGTGCTAATAATTCGTCGTTTACACCTGGGCTAACCATGAAGTCAGCGCCGGCTTCAACAGATGCATTAAATGTCGCTTTATCAACAACGGTACCTGTGCCAACGTATGCTTCTGGTACGGCTTCTTTCATCAGCTTTACAGCTTCTGCCGCAATCGGCGTACGTAAAGTAATTTCTAATGCTTTTAAGCCACCGTTATAAAGCGCACGTGCAAGGGGTGCTGCATCTTCAAGTTTTTCGATAACAACAACCGGTACCACAGGTGCCGATGATAAAATTTTCTCAATGCTCATTGTATGTTCCTCATAGCCCAGTAACGGCGTATTATTATTCTAAACCAAAGGCGCTCGCGCCAAGGTCTGCACTACTTACTATATTTCTGAAACCTGCAAATAACTCTCGGCCTGTACCGTATGTTTGGCTTGGCTGGCTAAGTTGTAATTCACGTTTTGCTAATTCTTCATCGCTTACATGTACTTTTAATACACCCGCTGGTGCATCAAGGGTCACTAAATCACCTTCGTGGATTTTTGCGATTACACCACCTTCAACCGCTTCTGGTGCTAAGTGGATAGCAGCAGGCACTTTACCTGATGCGCCCGACATACGACCGTCTGTGACAATCGCCACTTTGTAGCCTTGGTCTTGCAGTGTTGCCATTACTGGCGTCAACTTATGAAGCTCAGGCATGCCTTTCGCTTTTGGACCTTGCTCTTTAATTACAGCAATAAAGTCTGTGTTTAATTCACCGCGGCTATACGCTTCTTGTAACTCACCTTGTGAGCTAAATACTTTAGCCGGTGCAGATACAATTTGATGTGACTCAGCCACTGCAGAAACTTTAATAACGGCTTTACCAAAGTTACCTGTTAGAAGCTGTAAACCACCCTGCTTGCTGAACGGGTTATCAATTGGGCGTAATACATCTTCGTCGTGAGACTTTTCAGGGCACGCCACCCATTTGACTTTGCTCGGGCCTGTGCTGTTTGTCATGATCACTGATGAATCTTTATCTAGCATTGGCTCTGTGGTGTATGCTTCTAGGCCATCACCCACAATGGTTTTCACATCGTTATGTAAATAACCTTTGCTAAGTAGTTGCTTCATTAAGAAGCCCATACCGCCGGCAGCTTGGAAGTGGTTCACATCTGCTGAGCCATTCGGGTAGATACGTGTAAGAAGTGGCACAACTTCTGATAAGTCAGCCATGTCTTTCCAAGTAAGGATTACACCCGCTGCTTTCGCGATTGCGACTAAGTGGATTGCGTGATTCGTTGAGCCGCCTGTTGATAACAAGCCAACTAAGCCATTAATAATTGTTTTCTCACTCACTACATCAGCAAGGCAATTAGCATCTTTTGTATCAATTAACTGCTTTAACATGGTTTCGACAGCATGACCTGTTAAACCATCACGTAGTTCTGTGTATGGGTTAATGAAAGAGCTACCTGGTAAATGTAGACCCATGATTTCCATTAACATTTGATTCGAGTTTGCCGTGCCGTAGAAAGTACAAGTACCAGCACTGTGGTAAGAGGCGCTTTCAGCTTCTAATAACTCTTCACGACTTACTAAGCCTTGTGCAAACTTTTGACGAACACGGGCTTTTTCTTTATTTGGGATACCCGATTGCATTGGACCTGCTGGTAAGAAATACGTTGGTAAATGACCAAATGATAAGGCACCAATTAACAGTCCAGGGACAATCTTGTCACACACACCTAAACAAAAAACACCGTCGAACACGTCGTGTGATAAAGAAACCGCAGTAGACATTGCAATCACATCTCGTGAGAACAACGAAAGCTCCATACCGTCACGGCCTTGAGTAACACCGTCACACATAGCTGGCACGCCACCAGCAACTTGTGCTGTTGCATCGTACTTGGTAGCAATAGTTTTTATTAAATCAGGATATTCTTTGTAAGGCACATGCGCAGAAAGCATGTCGTTATAAGCATTAATAATCGCTAAATTTGGTTGCTCATCTGCTTTTAAACGAGCTTTGTCATCGCTGCTACAAGCAGCCATAACGTGTGCAATATTACCGCAACCTAAGCCGGCACGTACTCTTGTTTGTTTTTTTGCGTGCGCGATACGATCTAAATAAGCTTGGCGGGTCTCTTTACTACGTTCAATAACGCGTTCGGTGACTTCTTGGATACGAGGATGCAACATATAAATTCGACTCATCTCTATAGTTAGAGGATAAAGGCTCAGTGACAATTACAGACTCCACGAAAATAATTGCACTGAGCATCTTTGATTTACCCGTTCAAAGGTACGCTGACAGGCTGTCTCTCACAACCAACCTGACACCGGTGTCACTGTATTAACTCATGACTGTGACACCGGTGTCAACCTTATCTGTTAAATTTAGTTTAATTTTTTTAAATGACCAAATAATGAACAACATTATTTTAGCTAACTATGAGTAAAATTCATGCTCAAGTTATGTTTAAAGTTCCACTTTAACTTTGAATACCAAGAATATAACTCTTTAAGTTCAGGTGGTTATATAAAAAAATCGAGGAAGGAATTTACATAAAAAAAGCCCGAGAAAGCGTCACTCAATCTCGGGCTACTGTGAAAAAAACAAATTGAATTTTATTTAATTGCAGCTGTTGACTCGCGAGTAATTAGTTTTGCTTCAAGCGTTACCTGATAAGGTGTTTCTTGTGGATCACTAATATGACTGATTAGTTGTGTAACCGCTTGGTGGGTCATTTCTTCAACTGGCTGCGCAATAGTTGTTAGTCCAGGCCAAATATGACGTGCAATGGGTGCGTTATCAAAACCGGCAATTGAGATATCATCAGGCACTTTTAGTTGCATTTGTGTTGCTAGTTTAAGTACTGCAGCCGCCATATAGTCGTTTGATGCAAAGACTGCCGTTGGGCGCGGCTCTAAATCAAGAATTGTACGAGCACTATCAACACCTGAGTGATAACTAAAGTTACCCTCTTCTACTAAACGTTCATTAAATTCAATACCATTAGAAGCAAGCGCACGGCGATAACCTTTAAAGCGCTGCTCTGTAGCACTGTGATCTGGGTGACCTTTAATGAAAGCGATTTCTTTGTGACCTAATTTAATTAAATGCTCTGTTATTTCAAACGCACCTTGCTCATCATTACTGCGAACAGAAATAGAATCATCTTCAAGAACTGCAGATGCAACGCGCGCATATGGGATTTTTTTCGATTTTAAGAAAGTGACAAGCTCTGGAAAATCAGAAAATGGCGGCGTTAATACAATGCCATCTAAGCGCGATGTTTGAAGAAGTTGTTCAATATTGTTAATTAGGTCTTGCCCACGAAGTTCACATGGGTGGATCAATAAATTGTAATTATGGTCATGGCATGCTGCCAGCGCACCAGTTTGTACGCGAGTGATATAGCTTTTACTTGGGTTATCATACAAACAACCAATAATAAAACTGCGGTTTTGCGCTAAGCCACGGGCGATTGGGTTTGGTGTGTAATCTAGCTCTTTAAATACTTTTAGTACTTTTTCTCGGGTAGCATCACTCACGTTAGGCTCATTGTTGAGCACGCGAGACACTGTTTTTTTAGATACACCGGCGTAGCTTGCGACGCTATTAATGGTTACTTTTTTCATACCATAATCATCCAGTCCGCTCCAATTAAGCTCGACTACTAACGTGTAAACACGCAGCAGCACCTACCAGCGGAATATTATCTTGTGTTACCAAGGTTACAGGTATCTGTGAAGTATATTGCGACATAATGCCTTTGTCTGCAAAGCGTTCAACAAATCGGCTAGATAGTAAACGTTGTTGCATACGAGGTAAAATACCACCGCCAATAAATACACCACCTAGAGCACCAAATGTTAGGGATAAATCACCAGCTACACTACCAATCCAATCACAAAATTGATTAAGGGTTGCATCGCAGATATCACATTGTCCTGTCGTTGCAAGCTCACTGATTTGTGCTGCATCAAGGTTTTTTGCTGCAACGCCTTTAACGGCTGCCATCGCTTTATATAAATGCGCTATACCTGGGCCAGAAAAAACAGTTTCTACTGACACATGATTTAATTGCTTTTTAAGCTCGGTGATTAACTGGCGATCTAACTCTGTAACCGCTGCAAGGGTAATATGCCCCGCTTCGCAGCTAAGCACTGCACTGCCTTGCGAAGTACGCACCAAGCATGCAGCACCAAAGCCTGTGCCAGGCCCCATCACGGCAATATTGGCATTGTTGTCTGCTTGCCCTGCTTTAACAGCTACGTTTTGTGAATCATCTAAATAAGGCGCTGCATAGGCAAATGCAGCAAAATCATTAATAACTTCTAGCTGTGTGAATGCAAATTTAGCTTTTAGATTTTCAACGCTAAAATGCCAACCTAAATTAGTTAAATGAACTTGGCCTGCTTTAATTGGGCCTGCAACAGCTAAACACGCTCTGTTTGGCTTTGCATATGATATTTGACTGAAATAGTGCTCAATGGCACTTTCTAGGGAACCAAAATCTGCACTTGGAAATTTAAGGTTATGCTCAATGACAAATTGATTTGTATGTTCGTTAAAATCAGTGATTAAAGCAAAGCGCGCATTTGTGCCGCCAATATCGGCAACAAGGATAGGATCAAAATCGGTGTTAGACTGTGTGTTCATTATGTTTTCTCTATGTGTCTAAGCTGTTTGCCGCTTATTTTTATAGTTTTCAATGGCAAAGCCACTGTTCAAGATAACCTTTGAGTTATTAACTCAAAGCAACTATCTTTAGTATTAAAAAAGTGCTGCCCAAATAAATGGGCAGCCAAATACGTTTTGACAACAAAATGATAAAACATCGACATTATGACACCGGTGTCAGCATTGAATCAATAAAAATTTTAAATATTTGCCTTTGCATACGTATTTTACGACGAAGTACTTGCTTATTGAGCCCGTTTAGGGTTGTGATGCTACATCAAAAATGACTCTGTAACTTTACCATTTATAGATAAAAACGACTTATCATAAATAGCTTGAAAAAAATATTAAATAGCCGAAAATGGCCGTTACAAATCATCACTATTGCTTTGGAATTAATACCCTATGAAAGGTAAAGCGACATCTTTTGACATCGCACATTATGCAGGTGTTTCTCAGTCAACTGTGTCACGAGCACTTCGAAATAGCCCTTTGGTTAATGAAGAAACGCGCCGACGTGTTCATGAAGTCGCCAAACAACTTAATTACAAAGTAGATAAAAACGCTAGTAACCTCAGAACACAGCAAAGTAGTACCCTCGCGCTTTTGTTATTTGAAGACCCCACATCAGACGAATCACAAATAAACCCATTCTTTTTAGCAATGCTTGGTAGTATTACCCGGGCCTGTGCAAAAGAAGGCTATGATTTGCTTGTATCTTTTCAATCAAGTAGCTCAGATTGGCAAGCTGACTACGAAGATAGCCACCGTGCAGATGGTCTGATCTTATTAGGCTATGGTGACTACTTAGATTACCAGCCTAAGTTCAGAACCCTTATTGAACAAAATACTAAGTTCGTATGCTGGGGTGCCAGTGTTGATAACCGCCCAGACTTAACTGTGAGCTGTGATAATTATGGTGGCGGTAAACTTGCCGCAGAGCATCTGCTTGCAACAGGCAGAACTGATTGTGCGTTTATCGGTGATGCCTCTGATCACAGCCCTGAATTTTTTGCTCGCTACCAAGGTTTCAAAGATGCTTTTATGGATAAAGGTATCAAGCTAAACGAACGAAAAATGGCGAATGCTATTTCTACAGAAGAATCTGGCTATCATGCTACCCGTTCACTTATAGCAAATAACATTCGCTTTAACTCACTATTTGCCGCCAGTGACCTGATTGCCATTGGTGCTATTCGCGCTTTAAAAGAAGCAAAAATTAAAGTGCCTGATGATGTTCACGTGGTTGGCTTTGATAACATTTCCATCGCTAATTTCGTCAATCCTCCGTTGACCACAATTCAGCAAGATACGACCTTAGCAGGGCAAATGTTAGTTGATAACTTGCTTAAATTAATTCGCGGAGAACAAGTGGAGAGTACCCTACTCCCACCAAGATTAATCATTCGTGGCTCGAGTGTATAAGTTAGTATGTAGCGATAGCTCCTCTGCATTTACACCCTAAATTGCAGCTTTTAAAAGCAATAAACTAATAAAATGGCTTTTTTTTCGATTTACCCAAGACTATTACTTCGAAAAAGCAGATAATTGCACCTATTATGATGAAAACGCAGTGCAAGGCCGTTTACGGCTTTTGCCTGCAACGCGCACAAAGGTGGAATTTTTTAATGGAAATTAAAGTTAATTTTCTCGACAACCTCAGACTTGAAGCCAAGTTTGATGACTTCTCTGTCATTGCAGACCAACCTATTCGCTACAAAGGTGATGGCTCAGCGCCAAGCCCATTTGATTATTTCTTAGCGTCTTCTGCGTTGTGTGCGGCTTACTTTATTAAAGTGTATTGTAATTCACGTGATATCCCGACTGATGGTATTCGCGTTGCACAAAATAACATTGTTGACCCTGAAGACCGCTATAACCAAATTTTTCAAATTCAGGTTGAATTACCAGAAAGCTTATCGGAGAAAGATCGTACGGGTATTTTACGCTCAGTAGAACGCTGTACAGTAAAACGCGTAATTCAAACAGGCCCTGAGTTTAAGATCGATACCGTTGAAAGCATTGAAGCTGACGCGCAAGCGATGCTGATGGCAAAACCAGATGATGAAAACAATACCTTTATTTTAGGTAAAGATTTACCACTTGAAAAAACCATCGCTAATATGACGGCTATCCTTGAAGAGTTAGGGATGAAAATCGAGATCTCTTCTTGGCGAAATATTGTACCAAATGTATGGTCATTACATATTCGTGATGCAGCGTCACCAATGTGTTTTACCAATGGTAAAGGTGCAACGAAAGAAAGCGCGCTATGTTCGGCTTTAGGCGAGTTTATTGAGCGCTTAAACTGTAACTTCTTCTATAACGACCAGTTCTTAGGCGAAGACATTGCTAAGAGCGAGTTTGTTCATTACCCAAATGAAAAATGGTTTGCACTCACCGACGATGACTCACTACCTGAGGGTATTTTAGATGACTATACCCGTGAAATTTACAATCCAGATGGTGAGCTTTGTGGCTCGCACCTAATCGATACCAACTCTGGTAATAAAGAGCGTGGTATTTGTTCGATTCCTTATGTACGCCAGTCAGACGGTGAAACGGTTTATTTCCCTTCAAACCTTATCGAAAACTTATTCTTAAGTAATGGGATGAGTGCAGGTAACAACTTTGCCGAGGCAAAAGTACAATGTTTATCTGAAATTTTTGAACGTGCCGTTAAGCGCCAAATTATCGAGCAAGAAATTGTTTTACCAGATGTACCTGAAGCGGTATTAAACAAGTACCCAAGCATTGTAGCGGGTATTAGAGGGCTTGAAGAGCAAGGCTTCCCTATTGTTGTAAAAGATGCCTCGCTAGGTGGTCAGTTCCCTGTGATGTGCGTAACACTCATGAACCCTAAAACAGGCGGTGTATTTGCCTCTTTTGGTGCGCACCCAAGTTTTGAAGTTGCCTTAGAGCGCAGCCTAACTGAACTGTTGCAAGGCAGAAGCTTTGAAGGTTTAAACGATGTACCTAAGCCAACGTTCAATAGCATGGCGGTCTCTGAGCCTGAAAACTTTGTAGAGCACTTTATTGATTCAACAGGTGTTATCTCATGGCGCTTTTTCAGCGCTAAACACGATTATGATTTTGTTGAATGGGATTTCTCTGGCAGCAATGAAGAAGAAACAGCTAGCTTATTCGGTATCTTAGAAAGCTTAGGCAAAGAAGCTTACATTGCTGAGTTCTCAGATCTTGGTACAGCGTGTCGCATTTTAGTGCCTGATTACTCAGAAGTGTACCCTGTAGAAGACTTAATCTGGGACAATACCAATAAAGCGCTAAACTTCCGCGAAGATATCTTAAATCTGCATCGCTTATCAGAAGATCAACTTGCTGATCTCGTTGAGCGTCTAGAACAAAGTGAGCTTGATAACTACATAGATATCATCACTTTAATCGGCATTGAGTTTGATGAAAACACAGTGTGGGGCCAATTAACAATCCTTGAGCTAAAACTGCTTATTTACTTAGCACTTGGTGATTTAGAAGCAGCGATGGAGCTAGTTGAAGCCTTCTTACAATACAACGACAACACCATTGTTGAACGTGGTTTATTCTATCAAGCAATGCACGCCACGTTAGAAGTAGCACTAAGCGATGATCTAGAGATTGAAGATTACATTCATAGCTTCACCCGTATGTTTAGTCAAGACACCATGGATGCTGTCGTTGGCTCAATCAACGGCGATGTAATGTTTTATGGTTTAACAGAAACCAGCATGAAGCTTGAAGGCTTGGATAGGCATCAGCGTTTAATTGATAGTTATAAAAAGCTACACGCTGCTCGCGCTAAAAAAGCGGGGCTGTAAGTAAATATCAAAGCCGCACGTTTTCGTAACCTGCGGCTTTTCTGCTTTACTTAAAAACGTTACTTAACGAAAATGCACACCTGTAATATCATACTCAGCAATAAAGCGACCACCATAAGTATCCACAAACATAAACTCCATCTCTATTTTTTCTCGTCGGCCTTTATGTTCAAGCAATTCAATAATAAAGTATTTATTCGAATTAAGATCAAAAGAACGGCCTTGTGTTTCTCGTGTAATATTAAACTTTGTAGGATTACCAATACTATCAAAGTACTCAAACAGCACGTTTAAACCACGCGCATAAATTCCCGAGTCTCGCTGTGAAGAATTAGGTCTTTGTTGAGCCAACAACCAGGTTTTGTCCTTTTGATTTACAGCTTTAATAAACTCAGTCATTAATTGTTGATGTTCAACCAAAGGCGGCATTTTTACTTCTTTGAGTGCTTGTGTGAGTTTATCTCCCGCTATACCTGTTCTTGCTATGTAATTATCAAAACCTGCCTCTATCGACATATAATTGAGATAGTCAGCAAGGCCACCTTTGTACACCTGTTCAAATGTGCCATATTCTTGCGACAGAATACGTTCAAGGCGATTATAAAAAGAAAAAGCATGCGCTGAGTCTAATTTTTTCAGTTTCGACGTATCTATCAATTGACCAAAAAGTAGTGCATTTAAGTCAATTACATTCGTTTTATCATCAAACGTAACGATTTCTTTAGCCCACTCTCTATCGGCTGTGGCAAGTTGCAAATAGTAACGTTGAAAAGGCGCACCATGCTCATCAGCGATTGTTATTTTATTTGTCGAAAAGTCATAAATTTTGGCGTTTTTTGTAGGGCCAGTTCTAACACTTACCTTAAAGCCGTTTGACAGTTCAGTAAATTTATCAGACTTCTCAATCACAACTCCCTGTGAAGCAAAAACAGTCGTCGTAAAAAGCACTAAAAAGCTGGCAATGAATATAGTAACAGTTTTCATATAAATCCCTTTGAAGTTAAAATTAGGCTTACCTATTACAGGTTCAAACAGTTACCTTAAATGTATATTAAAATTGTAAGTAATTGAAGCTCAGTGTAAATGTTAGGGTTTAAGATTTATTACGGTTAAGGTTTATAGCGATAATGCCCTGTTATTTTATAGCTAAATAACATATCTTCGAGTACAGGCCCTGCCCCTATGTTGTGCACAATCAGTGGCCTTTTTTTATCTCTTGATAGTTCATCAGTCACTATTCCAATATGAGGTAAGTTGCCAGGCAGCATCCAAGTGACAATATCTCCCCCCCCTATAATTGCTCGCGTCTTCACTTATATTCAAACTATGCCCATGTCGTTTAAAGAAATGCTGTAAGTTAGGAACACGACGGTGATCAATATTTGAATCAGGCTTTGTTAGACCCCATATTCTGTTTGATTGATATAAGGTAAAGTTATCACGCATATCCTCATGAACGAGTACTTGTAAATCGGTTCCGAGTGCCCTATAACTGCGAATTATGACATCAGTACACACACCAATAGTGGCAGGTACATCACCATTTGGATAAGCAATTCTTTTATAGCTTCCGTCATAAATAACGGAGTGATTTGTTCGCTCCTTAGCGGCTTGAACAAGTTGACTATAAAAGTCATCTGCTTTGACGTTAAATACAAGTAATGTAGATAATAACAATGCTGTTCTAATCATTTATTTAATCCCTTAAAAGTTCGAGCATAGTTAATTTGGGAGTTCTTTAGCTAAATCAATACTAGACAGAGTAGTAATAATCAAGTTACCAAGAATATATAATGCCCCCCTTAGAGGTTAACAATGTTAAAAAAAAAAGCCACGGCGAGTGCCGTGGCTTTTGTGTTACTGCGTTAGTAAAACTTACTTCAATGCGTCTTCAACAACTGGGTAATGATCCCATACTTGTTTGTCGCTCACTGAGCGAAGTAACTTGATGTATTCAGCATGAGTCCAAGCAAGCGGTGTGGCTGAGTTTGTACCCTCACCTAGCTGATAGCCTGCTTTATTGTTACCTACCCCATCCCAAACTTGTTCAGGTAACATCATCCCTTCATTAGCAAATGCTTCCATGCCTTTTACATAGGTGTCTTTAATTGCTTGTTGTTTCATTGCATCAAGGCTATTAGTTGCGTTTGCCGCAGCGATTTCATAGTGACCACGCTCACCTGTGAAAAACGGCCATACACGACCACGTTGACCAGGGGTGTTGTTACCACCTTCGGCATAGTTGTTACCTGTCACTTCATCTTCACCGTAACCATCGTTACCATAGCGGCGGTAGCCTGGGAATGAACCTGACCCATCAGCAAAATTAAAGGTGTAACGTACTTGCAGGTTATCAACTAAGGTTTCGTCATCATACTCTGGTAATGTTTTTACAATACTTGGCGCAAGTGCATCACGAACACCATAACGTACAAGCTCTAAGAAACCACCATCAAGGATTTGCTTTTTATCAAAGCCTTCACGACCATTATTAGCGTTAAGTGTAGTTGATGAGTTTGGATCTTTGTCTTGACCAATACGAATGAAATATTCGCCATCGCTGTTTTCAGACTTAAGGTTACCTTGAGTCGTAAACATCGTGCTTTCAATTTCACTGTTGTAGGTTTTAGCCGTTGCTAGGTAACGCTCTGCATTTTTGGTGTCGCCTGCTTTTTTAGCAATATCAGCAGCTGTCACTAAGCCTGCAACAACCGCAGCAGTTGTTGAAGGTGAGAAGCCATTTTGTTCTTCCCAACGCTCTTGTTGTGTTGCGGGTGGTGTAACTTGCGTGTCGTTCCAAAGAATTTTCGCAAGGCCACCATCAACCAAGAAATCAGCAGCTGGCTTTAACATTTTGCCATACCAATCTGTCAGCTCTTGATCGTTAAGTACGCCTGCTTGATGTAGTTTCCATGCAAGCATAATTGGCATTGCTGTTTGGTCAAGCTGTACACCTACCCACTCAAGCTCACCATCAACGTGCGTCTTTTGTAAGAACCACCCAGTGTCACCACCATTACCTGGTGTATTATCTGTTACTTGTACTTTTTCTAGATATTCAAACGCTGTCTTGGCGGTACGTGTATCACCCATGGCCATAAATGCCATTGCTACTTGATAGAAATCACGAACCCAAACCGCTTTATAACCGGTAGAACCTGTTTTAGCTGATACTGTTTCACCCCAAGGGTTAGAAAGTGACGCAATTAAAGCACCGGCATGGGTTTTATCTTCTTGCGCTTTTAACACCATGGCACTGGTGTAGAGCAACTTACCATTATCAGCGGTGCTATTAGATAATGTGCTCAAAGGCTCAAGGCTTGCTAAGTAGTCTTGCCAACCAATTGCAGCACCCTCACCGTTATAGGCAGCAAGCACTTTTTGGTAGCCTTGGTTTAAACTTGCTTGACCTTCTTTTAAACTTGCAGCTTCAGAGTTACCAAAACTTAAAGCTAAATCAAAAGTGGTGTTCTTTGATACTTCGCCAAGCTCTGCAAGTAAGCTTACATTGCCCGACTTATCACCCGTATTTTGGTAAGTCGTTGATAATGATTGCGATGCTTTTAACTCTTTTAAGCCATCACTTACACCCGTAAAGCCAACGCTTGCTTGCTTAAATGGTTGAGCTGCTTGTAAAGATAAAAAGTTATCATCCTGCCAAGCAACCAGACCCTTGTCGGTCACTTTTGCAAAGTCATCTAAGCCATTGTTATCAATATAAGGGTTTACATTAACGTAGGCTTTCACACCATCAAGATCTGTATTAAATACGCTACGAACAAACAATGTTTGACCGTTAGGATCAGTGAAGATATGTTTTTCTAGGGTGAAACGGCCTTGTTTATCTTTACTGACTACTTTATAAGCAAGCGATAATGGGCGACCCGCGTCGTCTTTGTATAAATAATCAATGCTTACATCCAGATCATCACTTTCTGTTACGGTAAAGTCTTTACCGACTACAACAAACTGCATATCTTTGATTTGTGCTTGGTGAATTAAACCAAACATGGTTTCTGTGATCATGCCTTTCGCGATTGAAAACCAAACTTTTGATACTTTGCCTGTAGCGGCAGAGTCGCTGTAATGGCCGTCTTGGTATTGCTCATACGATGTACCAATACCTGTTTTACCAGAGTATGCCCAAAAAGGCTCAACACCTGGCGCACCAGGCGCAGAAACCTGCTTTACTGCTGTATTAACTGATTGCTCTGAACTACAAGCTGTTAAACCTAACGCTAACAAGCTTGCTGTAATGAGATTAATTTTTTTCATTGTGTGTCCTTAGTATTGTTGCTTAACGCGCAGTACAGCAATTGCTGCTAGTACGAATGACACTGCACCTAGCACTAACGCATAAATCGGTTGATTATCAAAAAAGTGGCGTAAAATTAGGCCTAATACGCTTGCCGCCAAAAGCTGCGGGATAACAATAAAGAAGTTAAAGATACCCATGTACACACCCATTTTCTTACTCGGTACTGAGGTACTTAACATTGCGTACGGTAAAGAGAGAATTGATGCCCAAGCGAAACCGACACCAATCATCGGCCAGATAAGTAAACTCGGATCTTTGATAATAATAAAGCTCACCAGCCCTAATGCACCTAACACAAGATTGATAGCATGGGCCATTTTAAGCCCCACTTTTTTTACGATGATCGGGATACACATTGCAGCAATGGCAGCAAAACCATTGTAAGCGGCAAATAATACGCCAACCCAGTCCGCACCGTTATTGTAAGCAAGTGAGCTTGTATCACTGCTGCCGTAGTGGAAACTGGTTACCGCTGAGGTGGTATAAATCCACATTGCAAACAATGAGAACCAGCTAAAAAATTGCACCCAAGCCAATTGCTTCATTGCCTCAGGCATTGTGAATACATCATTCACAACTTGATAAAAGCCACCACTGGTTGCGTTTTTAGCTTTTAAAGCACCAGCAATAAATTGAATAACACCAAAGCTAATCAAACCACCAGCAAGCAAATAAAGCTCTTTTTCAAGCGATAGGCCTGTAACAATACCCAGAACGACAAGGCCAAGAACCGTAAAAATTGCAGCGCCTTTGTTAAAGTTTACATCACTTTGAACATCGTTTGAGTCATCGCTCTGCTCTTGTTCATGAAAGCTTTCAAGCTCTTGGGGTGAATATTCTTTGGTGGTGAATACGGTCCAAAAAACGGCGACGAGTAACACAACGGCACCAAAGTAAAACGAAAATTTCACAGAGTCAGGAATTTGCCCTGCAGGTGCTGTATTGGCAATATCGAACCAGTTAGTCATCATCCAAGGTAGTGCAGAGGCTACAACCGCGCCAACACCAATGAAGAAGCTTTGCATCGCATACCCTGTTGCACGTTGTTTTTTTGGCAGGTTATCGCTCACAAGGGCACGGAAAGGCTCCATAGTCACGTTAATTGACGCATCCATGATCCATAACATACCCGCTGCAATCCAGAGGCTTGGTGAGTTAGGCATAATGAATAACGATAACGTCGTTAAAATAGCCCCATAGAAAAAGAATGGACGGCGGCGACCTAACTTATTCCATGTTTTATCGCTCCAATAACCGATGATCGGCTGCACAATAAGGCCTGTTAGTGGCGCAGCAACCCAGAGGATTGGAATGTCGTCAACATTCGCACCTAGGGTTTGAAAAATACGGCTCACATTACCATTTTGTAATGCAAAGCCAAATTGGATGCCAAGGAACCCAAAGCACATATTCCATATTTGCCAAAAGCTTAGCGTTGGTTTGTTATTATTCATTGTCAGCCTTTAAGGTAAATACTGCACTGCTCAAGCCATTCAGTTGTAATTGAATTGGCGCATTCGTTGTTGCCTCAGAAATCACAATGTCAGCATGATTTTCGAGGTTATCAGTTAACGTTAAACCACTGTGGTTAAGCTTAGGTAACAACGCTTGGTTAAGAGTAAGCTCAACATTTTGTGGGTTTTCTGAAAAGTTACTTACCACAAGCACCAGCTGTTGACCTAGCTTGCGCGTAAAGGCAATGACTTGTTCTGAGCCGGTCAATTCAACCGCTTGCATGTCACCGCCGACAATGGCAGGAAGTGAGTTTAATGACATTAACTTCGTGTAGTAAGCGCGAAGGTTAGCTTGCTCTTTTGAAAGTGCACCGCCATCGAATTTACCATTATTCATCCACGCTTGATGCGCAGGTACACCCATATAATCGAAAATGCTGGTACGCGTTGGGTCGCCAAAACCACCGTCCTCAGAGCCATCTTCACCGACAGCTTGACCAAAATAGAGTAAGGTCGGCGAGCGCGACATTAAGGTAGACACCACCATCGCTGGCTTGCCTTTTTCACTGCTACCCGCGAAATCTGGGCTAGCAATGCGTTGCTCATCATGGTTTTCTAAAAAGTGCAGCATGTGCTCTTCAATATCAGCCACTTGGCTTTGAATATCGAAAATAGTATCCGCTGGTTGCTTACCTTGCATCACAGCTTTAACCGTGTCGTAAAAACCGACTTTGTCGTACAGATAATCCATCTTACCTTGCTCGATATAAGGACGGTAAAGCGTTGGGTTATAAACCTCGGCTAGAATAAAGGCATCGCTTTTTTGCATCTTGATTGATGAGTTTAAAAAGCTCCAGAACTCAACAGGCACCATTTCAGCCATATCATAACGAAAACCATCGACACCTTTATCTAACCAATATAGTGCGATATCGCGAAACTTATACCAGCTATTTGGCAGGTCTTTATCTTGCCAAAATGCGTAGTGCGCACGGTAATCTTTATCAGCGTAATCAGCAGGTAGCATCGGGAAATCATAACTACCATCTGGTTTCACACCGTAATTGATTTTAACTGTTTCGTACCAATCATTGATGTCAGGTTTAGCGGCACGTGCCCCATTGCCCGTCCATTTTGCTGGTGTTTCAGCAAACTGATTATCAGCAAGTGGATGCGGATTACCACCTAAGACTTGATAGCTATCACTGCTGGGAACTTGAAATGACTGCCCTGTTACATAATAAAAATTATTATCGCGCGCATACGTTTTTGTCGTGTCATCATCAGCGCCAAAATCTTTAATGCCTGCTGGTTTGGCAACCGATTCGTAGTTACGCGCTACGTGGTTTGGCACAATATCAATAACAACTTTCATACCGTGCTCATGAGTGCGATTGATTAGCTCTACAAACTCTTCTAAGCGACGCTCAGGGTTAATTGCTAAATCAGGATTAACATCGTAATAATCTTTCACCGCATACGGCGAGCCTGCACGCCCTTTTACAACATCAGGGTCATCTTGTGACAAACCGTATTCGGTATAATCAGTTACTAAAGCATGACGCGGCACACCTGTATACCAAACATGCGTTGTACCTAGCTCTTTAATGCCTTGTAATGCTGCATCATTAAAATCAGCGAATTTGCCTACCCCATTTTCTTCTAATGTGCCCCAAGGTTTATTGGTGGTGTTTGTATTACCAAATAATCGAGTGAATACTTGGTATACCACAGGCTTGGAGATAGCGGCTTGGCTAGATTCAGATTGCGTTTTTTGTGTGTTCTGCTCTGCTGGTGCATCGCGACCACAGGCAGTTAAACCTAGTACCGATGCCACGACTAACGCGGTTATTTTATATGTTGTCATCATTACTTCATTTTTCTGTAAATATCAGTTCATACTAATGTTAAGGGCTGCATACGGACAGTAAATGCATACGTATTCAGCCTATTAGTTGCAATTATTCAAGCTCGATTAAGCGTGCTTGCATCGCTTTTAAGCGGATTGGCGTAGCAAGATCAACGCGCTTTTCGCTGATTAAATCGCGCCCTTTGTTAGTGCCTTTTAGCACTTCTTGCATGTAGCTTAAGTCCCAATCAATGGCTTGTTGGTTTTTGTTTAAAATTACCAATACAGATTGGCCATTGTGCTCTCTCACATAGCTGTAAACGCCTTGCTTTGGTGAAAAATGCATTAAACGACCTTCACTTAGCGCTGGTTTTTCCTGGCGCAGCTTAAGCAGTTTTTTAATGGTACTTAACATCTCTTGCTGATCAGCTGAAAGCCCTTTGCCTGTGAAAGCATTTGCTTTTTGACCTTTAAAGCCACCTGGGAAGTCAATACGAATATCACCGTGATCATTACTTGGCGTGTTATCAAGCAACAGCTCAGTGCCGTAATAAATTTGTGGAATACCGCGAGTTGTTAACAGTAGCGTCATGGCCAATTTCGTTTTTGCTAAGTCTTGCCCAAGCTCAGTGTAAACACGACTCATGTCATGGTTATCTGCAAACACTAAAATGTTATCGGTATCTGCATATAAAAAGTCATTCGCTAGCGATTGATACACTTTTATCCAACCTGTATTCCAACTTTCCTCTTCATTAAGTGCTTGGATCAGTGCTTCTTGTAATGAAAAATCCATCACACTTGGTAAATCAGAGGTATAGCCATCTTGATTGACTTTGCCGCGCTGCCAATAAGAAGCAATTGCTGGGTTGGTTGTCCACTCTTCGCCAACAATATTAAAGTTCGGATACTCACTCATAATCGCGTGAGTCCAATCAGCTAAAAAAGCTTTATCTGAGTATGAATAGGTATCAACACGAATGCCGCTTAAATTGGCATATTCAATCCACCATATGGCATTTTGAATCAAATAAGTAGAGAGTAGCGGCTGGCGCTGATTTAAATCAGGCATCGACTCAACAAACCACCCATCATTAAATTGACGTTTATCGTATTGGCTGGCATGAGGGTCTTGAATTGTTTGTCTGGCGTGGCTTGTGGCATTTTTACCGTTTTCAAACTTGCCATCAAAGTTAACCCAATCTGCTGTTGGCATATCAACCATCCACTGATGCGATGAACCAAAGTGGTTAAGTACCATGTCCATCACTAAGCCGATGCCATGCTCTTTCGCTTCTGCGGATAAGGTTTTGTAAAGTGCATTACTGCCCATACGCGGATCAACCTTGTAGAAGTCAGTAATGGCATAACCATGATAAGAATAACTTGGCATGTCATTTTCAAGCACAGGTGTTAACCAAAGTTGCGTTACACCTAAGTCCTCAAGATAATCTAGGCTATTAATAACACCTTGAATATCACCGCCATGACGACCTCCTTTGAAGCTCGGATTTGCAGCCTCCTGCATACCTGCAACGCTGTCGTTACTTGGGTCACCATTTACAAAGCGATCAGGATTGATTAAATACAGCGTATCTTTGTTTGTAAAGCCATCGCGGTTGGCACTTTGCTTATCTCGAGCATTTAATGGGTAAGTAAACGTTGTGCCATCTTCAGCTTTAAAAGTCAGTTTTCCCGGCTTTGTATTATCGCTGATGTTTAAATCTAAAAAAGCGTAGTTAGGGTTATTTGTTGTTGTCACCCCTTTAAACTCAACGCCTTTATAAGGCATCATTTGCCAGGTTTTGTTAGCAATATTGTTATCGTAAAGCATGACTTGCAGTGAGTTGTTTTGCATCCCTACCCACCAATTTTCTGGTGATGCGGTAATTGCATAACTTGCAGTCGAGTTGAAAAGCGTGAATGCGGTGGTTAACGCTAAAAATATCTGTGTTTTTTTCATAATTAATTTTGTACTTTTTCTAAAAATTGACGGTGGCTCGGCAGTTGCTCAACGGCACTATTAATCAAGGTTTTTAAACTACTAAATAGCTCATTTAATTGCTCATCGGATAATGCATCAGCCAATGGGTGATGATCCTCTGCAATGAGTCCTTGCCCTATCATCACTTGCTGCCATGCCACTTCGGCAAATAATTCATCGTCTTCTCTTACGAGCTTGCCGCTGGTTTTAAATAGCTCAATTTTCTTTTTAAGACTGCTTGGAATATCCATATTTTTACAAAAACGCCAAAATGCAGTGTCATCACGCTCAGTTAGTTTGTAATGAAGAATGATAAAGTCACGAATTCGCTCAAATTCTGTTTTACTTTGTTGATTAAATTCATCCACAAGGCATTGCTTAATACCTTGATGAGGAAAAAATTTAATTAAACGAATCGCTGCACTTTGAATTAAATGAATACTGGTCGATTCTAATGGCTCTAAAAAACCGCTCGATAAGCCAATCGATACCACATTTTTATGCCACTGTTTTAAGCGCCGCCCTGTTTTAAATTTAATAAATCGCGGCTCTGTGAGTTGTTTTGCAGGTAAGTTGTCCAACAGCTGTTGTTTTGCCGCTTCGTCTGATAAGAAACGAGAAGAATATACAAGGCCGTTGCCTACACGATGCTGTAATGGAATTTGCCATTGCCAGCCTGAGTCTTTTGCAATCGAGCGTGTATAAGGAATTGCATCCGTTGCTGATTCACTTTGTACTGCAACAGCACTATCGCAAGGCAACCAGTGCGACCAATCTTCAAAACCAGTATTTAGTGTCTGTTCTATCAATAAAGCGCGAAGGCCTGTGCAATCAATAAATAAATCGCCATCTATTTGCTCGCCATTTTTAAGCTGCAAAGAGCGAATAAGTCCGCTTTCATGGCATTGATTAACCGATTCAATTTTGCCTTCAATGCGTTTAACGCCCTGTGATTGCGCTAATTCTTTTAAGAATTCGCCATATCGAGTGGCATCAAAATGGTAAGCATAGTGTAAGCCCGCTAACTGGGTGTTAGGAATATGTTTAAGGTGGGCAAATTTATGAGCTTTGGCAGCTTGATAATTAAGTGAAAAATCCCAAAAATCAGGTACATTATTAGCGTGATGTGCTTTTAACCAAAAATGATAAAACTCACAAAACGGAAAATCTTTACCTATCTCACCAAAGGCGTGCATATAGCCGTGACCTTGGCTGCGCCAATTCTCAAACTCGATACCGAGCTTAATCGTTGCGCCAGTGGCCTCTATAAATTCTTTTTCTGAAATGCCAAGTGCACCATTAAGATGTAAAATAGGCGGAATACTTGCTTCACCTACCCCAACGGTGCCAATTTCAGCTGACTCAACAAGTGTAATTTCGAGCACTTTACCCAGTACTTTATTGAGTAATGCGGCAGTGATCCATCCTGCAGTACCACCACCGGCAATTACAACCTTCGTTATCTTTTTTGAACCCATAGTACACCTAACACCAATTTCAATTTATTGAGTGTAGCTCACTGATACAAAAAAGCCCTTGTAAAACAAATCACAAGGGCAATTTCTATCACTACATTAGCTTATTACAGCTTGTAGCTGAAGCCTAACAGGAATGTACGACCGTAGTCTTGGTAATCACGCACTTGTAGTGAGTTATCACCTTGTAGTGATGTAAACGGCTCTTCAGTGATGTTCTGAACTTGGAATGTTACAGATAAACCGTCAAGGCTCTCTACGCCGCCTTCACTAAAGTCGTAACCAATTTGCGCATCCCAAATTGTTTCGCCTTTAATATCAACTTGTGTAGTCGCAAAACCTAAACCGTATACATCACCTTTAAAATCGCTGCGCTTACGCATGCTAGTACGCGCTTGGAAACCGTTACGCTCAAAGTACACTGTTAAGCTATCGATTTGGTCAGATAAACCAGGTAGCTCATACTCATTACCGTTTTGGTCTGTAATATCTTGCTCAACACCTGTGTGACTTGCGATTAAACCAAAGCCATCAAGTGAATCACTAAACATGGTGAACGGCAGTGTTAATGAAAGCTCATAACCCCAAAGGTCACCAGAGCCACCATTTACTTTACCAGAACCAGTACCTGTTGAAGTTGCTGGAATCTCACCTGTTGATGGGTCAGCAACACCGCTCATATCAATTTCGTAAGTACCATCAAAGATCCACTGCGTAATATCTTTATAGAAAAATGCAGCGGCAAAATAACCTTCTTCATGGAAGTAGTTTTCGTAGCTTAAGTCAAAGCCAGTTGCTTCTTTAGGCTCCAGCTCAGGGTTACCACCTGATACACTCCAGTAATTACCGTTTTCATCTGGTTGTTGATTATAAGATGCATTAACTGATGAGTTCATTTCGTCTAAGCGGGCACGAGAAATTGTTTTCGCTGCGCCGAAACGTACGGTTTGCTCTTCATCGATTGCAAATGATAAGTTTAAGCTTGGTAAGAAATGGCTGTAATCGTGACTTACATCTGTTGGAGATACAACGACTAGACCGTCAACTGTGTTAGCAGCGAAGCCTTGTGAAGACTGTTCAGTTTTAACATAGCGAACACCAATGTTACCTGTTACTGGGATTGAACCTAGCTCTGCATTAATGTCTGCTTGAGCAAAGAACGCTGTCACTTCTTCTTGTACTGTCCACGATTGTGTCTTGTGCTTTGAATCAGTTAAGCTTTCTTGAAGTAAGCTGTAGTAGCCATCATTCACTAAAGCATTGGTATCATAAGCAACCATATTGCCCATACCAATGAAATCAAGGCTCGCCGTACCTAAGCGGTATTGCTCTGGGATTGATAACATACCAGGGTTTGAAAGTGAGAAGTCTTTTAACGTCATGAAGTAACCTTCAGACAGTTTACTCTTCTCACGGTCACGATATGACACACCGAATGACACGCGGCTGATATAAGCGTTATCAAGGACTTTGCTTGCAGCAAGCTTCAATGTGCTTAGTTCATCATTGATTTCTGGCGCATTGATAAAGCCATCTTGTGCGGTATTCTCGTATTCAGTACCAGTTAAACCATATTTATCATTCAGAGCAGCACTTGCACCCCAGGATAATGGACCACCTAGTTGAATTAAATCATAATCACTGTAATCAAGGTTATGGCTGAATTGTGCCCCTGTGTTACCACCGTCAAATACATAACCAATATCATCTGCAATGCCATTTGCATCGCCACGACCTGTACCTGAGTAGCTTTCGATACTCCAGATTTGACGTTCAACTTCAGAGCGACTAGCGTCAAACTCTACTGACCAGTCATCACTGATATCGTACTTAGTGTTAAAACCAAATTGAGTTAGCTCTGCATTACGCTCTTCATAGTCATTACGCACTACAACACGTTGACCTTGTGTAACAGCACTGGTTATAAAACCTGAGTCTGCATCAACAACGGCTGAACTAGGGTCGATTGAACCTTGACCCCATGCAAATGGAACTTCGATACCACGTAGGATTTTTTCATCTGAAAAATCCACATACAAAGCATCGAATGTCATATTTAAACGGTCATTCGGTGCTGCTTCTAACACGAACATGGCTGTATCACGTTCAAGTGTCGATGAGCGTACAAACGGCTTAGCGCCACCTAAGATAGAATAGGTATTACCATCTTCGCCGGTAAATTCTGGGTAGCCCCATGAGTTCCAACGCTTCTCTTGATTTGGAGAGCTCATCGTATTGTAGGCAAATGCAACGCCGATGGTGTCATCAGCAAACTGATCGATATAAGAAATTGTGCCACGAAACCCTTTATCGTCGCCGTCTGGGTTTAATTTATCAAAGCCTGTTTGCTCATATTGACCATTGAACATGATAACTTGCTCACCTTTGCTTAAAGGTTTTACAGTTTGCATGTCAATTACGCCAGCAATACCTTCGGCTTCAATACCTGCACTCGGTGTTTTATATACAGTTACACCGCTCATGATTTCTGATGGGTAAAGGTCAAATTCAACGCCACGGTTGTCACCAATTGACACCTGTTCACGACCATTGAAAGTTGTGGCACTTTCGTTTTCGCTAAAACCACGAACACTAACCCGACTTGCACGTCCATCTAGACGCTGGGCTGTTAAACCAGGAAGACGCGCGATCGATTCAGCGATTGATGAATCAGGTAATTTACCGATATCTTCTGCTGAGATTGACTCAACGACTTCAGGTGTGAAGCGTTTCGTATTAATAGACTCTACAACACTGCCACGAAAACCTTTTACTTCGATAACCTCAACGTTATCATTTTTTGCTTTTTGGTCTTCTTCAGCAGCATACGCTACAAAACTATTTAAACCTGCGGCTGTAAGAGCCAGAGTTAATATACTTGGTTTGAACATAGACATAATGTTTTCCCATTACCCAAATTGTAATGCCAACGTGATGCAGTTATCTGTTTCAGAAAAGCTGTTATTCGCTGACTGATTTTGTTGTCGAGATGAATATTAACGCTCAGCTTATTTTCTTAACAAATTTATGCATACGTATTCAGCCTAGTTCATGCAATTTAAATTTAACAAATATTTTACAGGTGAAATAGTTAAGTTGCTGATTATTATTTATTTATTTTCAAAGCCAAGTAAGGAAATGTGAATGAAACAAAATTGTCTTACTTTAAGCACCCAAACTGGGACCTGACTGTAAAAGCTAATACTTACTAGTGATCAAAGAGGATAGAAAAATTATTACTTCTAATTCAACACAGCGAATGTTAATTGGTCATACCAAAAAACTTGTTGCACCACTTTGTGACAAGCCAGCTATTTTATGCACCACAGTGGATTTTTAGTTGTGTTTTTTAGGACAGTAAAAAATTGGTAAAGAATTTCACATTAAAAATTAATTCAACACACACGACTAGCGTTAATAAATTATGCTTAGTTAAAACGTTAATTTAACGTGCATACGTATGCAGAGTTTTTACAGCCTACCCCCCTTCACGTATGCTTTTGACATTCTGGTAATCCTTGTGAGGTTACCTCTCAGTTTACAGACACTGAATGTCACGA
Source organism: Pseudoalteromonas sp. CF6-2 (assembly GCF_021729425.1). Lineage (NCBI taxonomy): Bacteria > Pseudomonadati > Pseudomonadota > Gammaproteobacteria > Alteromonadales > Pseudoalteromonadaceae > Pseudoalteromonas > Pseudoalteromonas sp. CF6-2. Next base: position 1,606,395 of record NZ_CP091442.1, on the reverse strand, counting down.
TGGAGAAAAACATGACTCAAAAGCAGTGGTATAAAGGTGCGGTTATTTACCAAGTTTATCCGCGTAGCTTCCAAGACACTAATGGCGATGGCATTGGCGATATCAAAGGCATCATTGATCGTATCGATTACATTAAGAGCCTTGGCGTGGATGCAATTTGGGTCTCACCTTTTTTTAAATCACCAATGAAAGATTTTGGTTACGACATCAGTGACTACCGTGACATAGACCCTATCTTTGGTAACCTCGATGACTTTGATGAGTTAATTGCACAAGCACACCAACGTGATATTAAAATTATTATTGATCAAGTATTAAGCCATACATCAGATCAACATCAATGGTTTCTTGATAGCCGTGAAGATAAGACTAACGACAAATCTGATTGGTATGTTTGGGCGGATGCAAAGCCTGATGGTACACAACCAAATAACTGGTTATCAATCTTTGGTGGTCCTGCATGGCAGTGGGAGCCTCGCCGTGGCCAATATTACTTGCATAACTTTTTTGCTGAGCAGCCAGATCTAAACTTCCATAATCCTGAAGTACGCAAAGCGGTATTAGACAATGTTGAGTTTTGGCTGAAAAAAGGCGTTGATGGCTTCCGTTTAGATGCCATAAACTTCTGTTACCACGACGCTCAATTACGTGATAACCCTGCAAAGCCACCTGAAAAACGTCAAGGCCGTGGTTTTAGCGAAGACAACCCGTATGCGTTTCAGTATCACTATTACAACAATACGCAACCCGAAAACCTGAGCTTTATGCAAGACATTCGTGCCCTTTTGAATAAATACCCAGGTACTGTTGCATTAGGTGAGATTTCATCTGAAGACTCATTAGCAACCATGGCTGAATACACATCAGGCGGTGACAAGCTGCATATGGGCTATAGTTTTGAGCTACTAACTAATGACTACAGCGCAGAATATATTCGCACAACCGTTAACACGTTAGAGCAACGCATGACAGAAGGCTGGCCTTGTTGGGCATTTAGCAACCATGACGTAGAGCGTGTCGCTAGTCGCTGGAGTCAAGGTGAAAAAATTGAGCCACAGCAATGTAAAATGTTAACTGCCCTACTTGCTTCGTTACGTGGTAGCGTATGTATGTATCAAGGTGAAGAGCTAGGTTTGGGTGAAGCCGAAGTCGCGTTTGAAGACTTACAAGACCCATATGGCATTACATTCTGGCCAAACTTTAAAGGTCGCGATGGCTGTCGTACGCCTATGCCATGGGATGCAAGTGATGCAGAACAAGCAGGCTTTTCTACAACAAAACCATGGTTGCCAGTGGGCGATGCCCATAAGGTCGCAGCGGTAAGTACACAAGACCAAGATAAAGATTCGATTTTAAACGCTTACCGTGAATTTATGGCATGGCGTAAAGATAAAAACGTACTATTAGAAGGTGATATTGAATTTATTAATACAGAAGAACCTGTACTTGCTTTCTATCGTGCTTTGGACGGCGTTAAAATACTTTGTGCATTCAACTTAGGTGCACAAAGTAGCGAGCTTGTTATCGCAGATACTATATCTTCACAGCATACTGAGCTCTCTCATCACACAGCTGAATTAAACAATAATAAAGTCACTCTGCCCGGGTTCGGTTGCTTTTATGCAACCCTGAATTAAACATCAGTTGTTAAAGCCAAGCCCTGCAATTGCAGGGCTTTTTCATGATTGTAGCGCTATCAATGATTCATCGTCTTACTGTTAATATAATCCGTTAAAGCAAATAACACCCCAGAGACCACAAATGTGACGTGAATTAATACTTTCCAAAGTAGTTCATCAGTGGAGTGATTATTCGAGCTGATAAACACCTTTAAGAGCTCAACAGCGGATATGGCCACGATAGCACTAATCAATTTCATTTTCAGGCCAGAGAAACCAACTTTGCCCATCCACACAGGGCGGTCTTCATGGTTTTCGATATTCAACTTTGAAACAAAGTTTTCATAACCACTGAAGATGATAATAAGTAGCAACCCTGCTAATAAAGCAGTGTCTACTAAGGTTAAAATACCAACTAGCAACTCTTGATTTGAGGCAGTAAACGTATTTAAGGCCATGCTGTACAAATATTTAAAGAACTTCAGTAGTAACAAAACAACAGCGACTAATAAGCCAATAAAGAACGGCGCTAATAACCAACGCGACCGAAAAATAAAACTCTCAACAACTTGCTCTACCTTGGTCGGTACTTTCTTTACTTTTGAATTTGTCACTTGCTCAGACATAACTAGATTCACTTTCCTTTTAAAATTAGGAAGATAATACGTGGAATTAGGGGCGTATAGCTAGTATTGCAGCCAAAAATATTGGTTGTTTCTTGTTTATCTTTACGATAAAAAAATTTCGTTATCTTTTTTAGAAATTTAGTTTATAACTTCATTCAAGCAAAGTGGGTTACACATTGCGCACCATTACTGTGTGATAAGCCAGTAATAATTAATTTTGTTGATTAGGAATAATTAAATGAAAAAAGCATTGCTAGCACTGATTTTGGCGCCGGTATTGACTATGTCTGCATCAAATGCAATCGCTAACGAAGCACCTGAAGCATCAGCTGAAATGATCAAAGAATACACTGAAATGTGTTTAAACTGGGCTAAAGATGATGACATCAGCAATGACGAGCTTAAACCTTACGTTTTAAAATGCGTGAATGATGAGCTTGAAGCTGAAGGCTACAAAAAAGTAAACGACGTACAAATCTAGCGTTTATAATTCAGATTAAAAAAACCGGAGCTGACACAAAGAGGTGCACTCCGGTTTTTTATTTTACTAATATTAATTCACTTAATTAAGCGAATTAATATAAAAAGACACGTTACTTTTTAGCTTTGCTGGCCGCTTTTTTCTTCGCGGGAGCTTTCTTTTTGCACTCTTCTACCCATTTGCCATTTTGGTAGTGTGCTGTCCAGCCTGTGGCTTTACCGTCGACTTCACTCATAACATACTGCTCTTTGTTTTTACGACTGTAACGTACTACAGCAAGGTTACCATCAGGGTCTTGCGTCGGTGCTTCAGCTAAATAATAAAACTTCTCTGAAATACGATCTTTAAAACGCTTAAGCTCTTCAACTTTTGGCGCTCGCGTTTCCCGTGATTTCGGAAAAGTATTTGCAGCTAAGAAAATACCGGATGCGCCGTCCCTTAGGACAAAATAAGCTTCTGACTTTTCACATTCAAGCTCAGGTAAATGAACCGGATCTTCTTTTGGTGGCGCGGCTTCGCCATTTTTAAGTAACTTACGCGTATTCTTACACTCTTCGTTACTACAGCCGAAGTATTTACCAAAACGACCTGACTTTAACTGCATGTCTGAACCACATTTATCACATTCGATAATTGGGCCGTCGTAACCTTTAATTTTAAAGGTGCCTTGCTCAACAATATAACCCTTACACGCAGGGTTGTTACCACACACATGCAACTTGCGTGTTTCATCAATTAAGTATGAATCCATCGCCGTTTCACAAATAGGACAACGCTTCATTTGCATTAATGTTTCTGTTTCAACATCTTCTACATCAGCAGCAATCGCTTCATCGCCTGGCACCAAATTCATGGTTGTTGTACAACGTTCTTTCGGTGGTAGGTTGTAACCTGTACAGCCCAAGAACACACCCGTTGATGCAGTACGAATACCCATCTTACGGCCACATGTTGGGCAATCAATATCTGTTTCAACCATCTGGTTTTGGCGCATTCCGCCTTGCTCTTCATCTCCAGAGGCTATTTCTAACTGCTTAGAAAAGTCCGCGTAGAATTTATCAAGCACCTGTGTCCAAACACGTTCGCCTTCAGCAATATCATCTAATCGACCCTCCATTTTAGCGGTGAAGTCGAAATTCATGAGATCTTCAAAGTTCTCTACTAAGCGGTCAGTAACAATCTCTCCCATTTTCTCGGCAAAGAAACGACGGTTTTCAACACGTACGTAACCACGGTCTTGAATCGTTGAGATAATGGATGCGTATGTTGATGGGCGACCAATACCACGCTTTTCAAGTTCTTTAACTAAACTTGCTTCGCTAAAGCGAGCTGGTGGTTTAGTGAAATGCTGTTTAGGATCAAGCTCAACAAGAGTGAGAACTTCACCCTCTTTCACCGCAGGTAAGGATTGATCTTCTTCATTTTTCTTGCGCACAGCAGGCTGAACTTTTGTCCAACCGTCAAAGCGAAGTACACGACCTTTCGCTTTCAATTGATAATCACCAGCAGCCACTGTCAGAGTTGTTAAATCGTACTCTGCAGGCACCATTTGACATGCCACAAATTGACGCCAGATTAACTCGTACAGCTTTTTAGCGTCTGCTTCAACACCATCTAAATGTCCAGACAGCACCGTTACACTTGAAGGACGAATTGCTTCGTGCGCTTCTTGTGCATTGCCCTTTGAGCTATAACTGATAGGTGCCTTTGGTAAGTATTTATCACCAAATTGCTCTGAAACGTAATCACGACACATTTCAACTGCATCTTTTGACAAGTTAGTTGAATCGGTACGCATATAGGTAATGTGACCCGCTTCATAAAGACGCTGTGCCAACATCATGGTCTTCTTAACACCATAACCTAAGCGTGTACTGGCAGCCTGTTGCATGGTTGAAGTAATAAACGGTGCGCTCGGTTTACTCTTACTTGGCTTTTCTTCAACGCTAATGACTTTGTAGTCAGCTTTTTCAAGTTCACTAACAGCAGACATCGCCTGCTCTTCATTAACGGGCTTAAATGCTTTATCAGCGTGTTTTGTAACTTCTAATCGTAATGCTGATTCGGTATTTTTGACATCAGCATGAATATCCCAGAACTCTTCAGGTACGAAGGCTTTGATTTCGCGCTCACGTTCAACCAGTAATCGAACTGCAACAGATTGCACGCGACCAGCTGATAACCCTCGGGCTACTTTCGCCCAAAGTAGTGGCGAAACCATAAAACCAACAACACGGTCTAAGAAACGGCGAGCTTGTTGTGCATACACCATGTCAGTGTTAAGTTCACCCGGTGTTTCGAAAGCTTGTTGAATTGCATTCTTGGTAATTTCGTTAAAAACAACACGCTTGTATTTTTCTGGCTCACCACCAATAATTTGCTCGAGGTGCCACGCAATGGCTTCCCCCTCTCTATCCAAATCGGTTGCGAGATAAATTTGGTCAGCGTTCTCTGCCAGTTTTTTTAATTCTTGAACGACCTTTTCTTTGCCTGGTAGCACTTCGTAGTGTGGTTCCCAACCCTTTTCAGGGTCGATTCCCATGCGGGCAACCAAGTTCTTATAATCGCGTTGCTTTTTATAGGCAGCTTTGTCTTCTGGTGACATTTTGCGAACTTCAGCAGGTGTTTTTGTTGCTGCCGTTTTTGCTTTGCCTGAACCTGAAGTCGGTAGATCACGTACATGCCCAACACTGGACTTAACGATAAAATCATTACCTAAGTATTTATTAATTGTTTTAGCCTTTGCTGGAGACTCTACAATTACAAGTGATTTTCCCATAGCTGCCTATTTCTGACCAAGAATTTTAAAGTTTTTTGCTCCTATAAATGTATATCCATCACATTATCTAAATAAGTATGATTTATTAACATTAGAGCACGAATATTTATAGGTATATCTACAAACACCAATTGTTACAAGCTTTTAATCGAAACTTTTCGATATTGACTGAATAATTAAACAATTTTTGTTGCTATTTTAGACAAATTAGCATTTTGCGGTATTTTTATGGGGAATATATAGAACAGCAACAAAAATGCCAACCTTATGGCTGGCATTTTTTAAAAATTATCTTAAAACGAAAGATTATCTGTCATCAAAAATTGCAATTGATTTACTGACAGTTTTGCTTCCACCAAGCTGGTTTTCAAACTCAAACGTTATCGTTAGAACGCCATCTTGATCTTGGTTACCATCCGTTTCTCGCGCAATTCTGACATCCGAATACATAGTTGTATCGCGATTAGTGCTAGGAATCGACTCTTGATGCTGAATAATAGAAAAGTCACCATTATTAGCAGAAATCGAAACGCGTGTGCCTGCAGGTAACGGATTGCCAAATTCATCACTATAATAGATACGAATATTAATACCAGCTAAGCCAATATCGAGCGTTTCAGGATCAGTTTCATTAGGGTCGTTCGCATCAAAGTCTGGATTCGGACGCGCAGCAACAGATAAATCAAGCTCTGCAACATCACACCACTGTGGTGCATCAGAGACTTCAAACTGACCAGCCAAAGAATCTGAACAGTCAGCAGGGACTAAAACTTCAAAAGGCGGTGACACAACATCATCCGATTTTAAAACTGCAAAACGTACGTACGGTTCATCACCTGACATGACAAGTTCGATTTGTCGGCGAACCTCTATTAACTCGCGCGTACACTGCCCTGCGTTAAATGCAGCTTCGCTACATAGCAAACCATTGTACTTACCGTCCGCATTGTCGTAAACACCATTGTTGTTAAGATCGCGCCATGTTTCGTTATGCCCACCGCGCGAGTTTTTCTCTGAACATGGGTCTGAATCAGCGTCATAGTCTTCACGATTAGCATCGCTACAATTGGCCTTATCGAAGCTGTTGTTTTCGTTATGGTCGTTGAAAGCTTCTGGTAAATCATATAAAGCGTAATATTCACCAATATCAAACAAACCATTACGACGAGTTACATCAGCTGTCGTTTCTTCGTCCTCAAAGTTTTCTTGCCCTTTTGCGACAGCAAGAATACTTGTTCGGCCTCCGCGCACAACCCCTTCAGGATCATTTTTAGCTCGCAATAAAGTACCGATACATGGCGCTGCATTACCAAAGTAAGGGTCGCAGTTAATTTCGTTTGTTTTCGGGTTAAAACCCTCTCTCGTTGCAGAGTTGCCGTCGATTTCACCAATGCGATTGCCCCATTTATAATCATAAAAAGGTCTTTCACCTTGCGAGCGCCATGTAATTTCACACAAAGCATTATTGGTGCGACAAACAGCTTCACGATTTTGCGGACCGATAACACCTGACTCTGTGAGTACCGTTGCTTCAACTCCGTCACTATTAAACTGATTAAATTGGTCACCAAAATACACGGTTAATGGAATTGTTATACCATTATAGTTAAGTGCGTTAGGGTTAAATACAGTCGGGCTAAGGTCAAAGCTATTTTGATCAGTCACCCCTGAGTACAATGCGAGTTGTGATGAAACAGCATTAATTTGCTCAGCCAGTGGAACTAAATGAAGCGTTCCATCAGGGCAGATTTCGTTACTAGGCTCTGTGCTACAAAGTTCTACTTCATCAGTCCAACATGATAAATCATCGCCTTCTGGTAAAGCGGCAACATCCTCTTTTGATACAAAACATGCTTTAACAACAAGCGGCCCTGGCACAATACCCGATGTAATCGTAGTTTGTACTACACCATTATTATCTGTGTTAGCACTGCGCTGTGTAAGCTTTGCTAAGCCAACTGAGTCAGTTAATTTAAAATCAATACGCTGCTGCGGTGATACAATGCCATCGGCATCAAGTAAGCGAAAACGCACCACAGATTGAGTTGGTAAACCGCCTTCACCCGGAGGAAGTGCAATGACGGGTTCAGATACATCAATAAATTGAATCGATTGCACAGCAGATACCTCAACAGGAATCGTCGTTGAGGCCGTAAAGTTTTTACCGCCTGTTTCAACGGTGATATTTACCACATCATCAATTGAACAACCATTCGCTCTATAAGTAGAACTAGCAATACCCCCAGATGATTTTACTGAAGCATCTATCGTTGAGTCGTTGCTCGCAACGCACGTAGAACTAAACTCTACATCTGTTGGTGTGGTGTATAAGTTTCCTTCTTCATCACGAAGAGTTACTTCTATAACAGTACTCCCCCCTGCTTTTAACGGTATTACGTTACCATTGCCATCAAAGTTTAAGCCGTTATCTACATCCAAAGTAAGATCAGCAATACCAACAGCAAAGTTAATATTCGCTGATTCATCCAAAGACGACACTGAAATAGTTCCTGCTCCGCCAGTATTACCCGGTTGTAATTTAAGCAGTGCAATACCAAAGTTATCTGTTAATGCTCTGCCAGATGAAGGAAGAACTGAACCTAGATCAGTCGTTACATCAACAAGTGCATTCGCAACGCCATCACCACTTTGCTCGTCCGTGACTGCAACGAATAAATCACCTAGCTCAGCAGAAGAAATAGAATTAGAGACAGTACAACCAGATGCTTGTGAAGTTGGGTCTAACCTAACGTTGTTTCTATTTTCATCCCATGAAGGGTTACAGCCGGTTAGCAATGAAACCGAGACTGAATACTGAGCCAATTCAGTTGATGCATCATCACCATTTGATATAAAACCAGCAACTTGCGTGATTGTTTCACCATTGTCATCCATATAGCTGGCAAGCACTTGTCCAGCCCCTTTTGAATCACCACTGCTCAATGTAACAGACGCTTCACCACTACTGTTTGTTAGAGCTGTACCAAGAACAGGCGTTATTCTGCCTGTAAAATTCGTTGTAAATGAAATTAGTTGACCATTTAGAGGTGTACCTGAGTCAAGTAAGGTTGCCGTTACAGTCCCTTTGTTTTCTTTACTAACAGGGTTGTCGGCTGTGAATTCCAAACCGTTAACATCACGGATTGATAAGCTCAAGGTTACGTTTTCTACAACCCCTGGCTCTACCGTTTCTGAACCATCTAAAGACCCGCCGTCTTTTTCTAGTGAACCACCACCGCCACAAGCGGCTAATAATGAGCTAAAAACTATAATACTCAGCCATCGCATTAAAGGCATCGACCTCTCCCTAGTTAGCTATTTCTATACTTAATTTGTTGTTTACCTAATATTAACCTAAAACCTGAACGAATATCATAATTTTTTTATTCAATTCAGGACGAATTAATTTCAATATTTAGCGATTTTTTCTGTATAAAAATTTACATGCTGGTAGGCTATGGCAAAATTTATAAAAATATAGATTAGGTGTATGTCAAAAGTCCGTTCATTGAGTCTCACATCTCGCATCATGATTGGTATGGTGCTAGGTGTAGTAGTAGGTTTTATTTTTCAGGCAATTTTAGCGGGTGAAGACGATTTCCTTATCCCATTAGGGTTATTCTCTTTGCCTATTAAAGCATTTTTTGTCGATGGTATTTTTCACGTTGGTGGGCAAATATTCATTGCTAGTTTAAAGATGCTCGTTGTGCCTTTAGTATTTGTCTCACTTGTATGTGGTACATGTAGCTTAAGTGACCCTAAAAAGCTTGGCCGCTTAGGTGGAAAATCAATCTTGCTGTATTTATTTACCACTGCTATCGCTATTACTGTCGCAATTACACTGGCATTGATATTTAACCCAGGTGAAGGTATTAACCTACCATCGGATGCTAATTACAGTGCAAAAGAAGCGCCAACACTGGCTCAAGTGATCATTGGTATGTTTCCGACTAACCCTATTGATGCGATGGCCAGTGGCAACATGCTCCAAGTTATTGTATTTGCATTATTATTTGGTATTGCAATGGCTCTTAGTGGGAAAGCAGGAAAACGTGTCGCGAGCGTATTTGAAGACTTAAATACCGTTATCTTGAAACTAGTGACTTTATTAATGAATATTGCACCGTATGGTGTTTTCTTCTTAATGGCGAAACTATTTACCACTATTGATTTGAAACTAATTAAAAGCCTCGCTCTTTACTTTAGTATTGTTGTGTTAGCCTTATTTATCCATGGCTTAGTTAACTACAGTATCCTTCTCAAAGTATTAACGGGCCTTAGCCCTGTAACTTTCTTGAAGAAAATGAAAAATGCATGTTTATTTGCTTTCAGTACCTCAAGTTCAAGTGCGACAATGCCTATCACTTTAGAGACAGCGAATAAAAAACTAGGCGCACATAACTCAGTTGCATCTTTCACAATCCCATTAGGTGCAACCATCAACATGGATGGTACGGCTATCATGCAAGGTGTTGCGACTGTGTTCATCTCTCAAGTTTTCGCTGTCGACTTATCTATTTCTGATTACTTAATGGTTATTCTAACGGCAACACTTGCGTCAGTGGGCACTGCAGGTGTACCAGGCGTTGGTTTGATTATGTTAGCCATGGTATTAAACCAAGTTGGACTTCCTGTTGAAGGGATTGCAATCATTATTGGTGTGGACCGTTTACTTGATATGACACGCACCGCGGTTAACGTGACAGGTGACTGTATGGTGACATGTGTTGTTGCAAAGTCTGAAGGGCAATTAGACGAAGATGTATTTAATGACCCTGATGCGGCTAAAGACTTAGAAGATTATCATAAGTCTATAAACTAGATTCACCATTGAAAAACCCGCATATTAATGCGGGTTTTTTATCGTTTTTCGTTAAGGGTTCATTCCTTTAAAACGCGATACTAAATTAACTCCAGCCTTACTGATACTTGTACTCAAACCGATCGCCAGCTTATCACTTAAGTTCTTTTTGATTGTGTATTTCACTTTGTAAATCTGACGCTCACTCGCCTGACTTAAGAGGATATCATCACTGGTATCTATTCTATCAACAAGCCCTTTATCAAAGGCTTGAGTAGCAAACCAATGTTCGCCTGTTGCAACTGTATCTATGTCAAGTGAAGGTCGTTGCTCGCTAACAAAAGTTTTGAATAAGCCATGAGTTTGCTCTATTTCCTCTTTAAACTTTTCGCGCCCTTTGTCTGTGTTTTCGCCAAATAATGTTAGTGTGCGCTTATATTCACCCGCAGTAATTTGTTCGAACTCAACATCATTCTTTTTCAGTATTTTATTAAAGTTAGGTATTTGGGCTATCACTCCAATAGAGCCAACAATAGCAAAAGGAGCTGCAACAATTTCATTCGCCACACATGCCATCATATAACCACCACTGGCAGCAACTTTATCTATGGCTATCGTTAGGTGAATTCCTGCATTACGAAGGCGTTGTAATTGCGACGCAGCCAAGCCATAACCATGAACAACCCCACCACCGCTTTCTAAGCGAACGAGTACTTTATCTTTTTCTTTGTCAGCAATAGTAAGAATTGCTGTAATTTCTTCACGTAAGCTGTCTACCTCATGGGCATCAACACTGCCATTGAAGTCGATGACATACAGCCGAGCTTTTTTCTCATCACTTGAGGTTTTTTTGCTCTTCGCTTTTTGCTGTTTTAAATGCGCTTTGAGCTCCTTTTTTGAAAGAGTGTTCTCAATAAAGCTCTGTTTTAGATCTTCAAGCTGCTCACTCAAGTCATCTATTTGTATTTCGCCCTTTTTCGATTTTGGCTTTGCTGCTGCGCCAACTGCAATTGCGACAATGATTGCTATGGCAATAACAAAGGTGATGGTTTTGGCGAAAAACAGCCCATATTCGTATAAAAATTCCAAACAAATTCTCCACTTAATGTTAGTTCGCCACAATTTAACATGCTTTTTCATAAAAAAAAGCCACATGATGTGGCTTTTTACTTAATTGGTTAATTTAGTTTTTAGTCAGTGACTACATCGGTATTAGTGACTTGCAAGTACTGACCACGGCTCGCTAAGAAAGTGGCTATTTGCAATTGCATTTCAGACGTTGCAGCTGCACTTTCCTGTGCAGTAGCGCCTGAATCAGGCGTAGCCACAGGCGTTAATACCGAACTGTGATGACCCTTAGTAAATTTCACAACATAGCTCATAGGCTCCGCTGTTGGCCCCTGAGATTGAGCCACTGTTGCTAAGCCCATCAAGTTAGCAAGTGGTAAACTGCCTGCGATAGGGTTAGAAGCTACCATAGGTGGAATAACTTGGTCAGGCTTATTGTTAGCGCCATCACCAACAACGACACTCATATATGTTGGCGTGCCAAGTGCCGCAACTGATGCTGCGTAATTAGAAGGATCACCACTATCAAGGGCTGTCTGTGCCGCAAAAGCAAACTGTGTTACTACCCCTTGAATATTTGCTAGTTTTGCTGTTTCCCCTGCCATTGTTAACGAGCCAATGTACTCTTTGTAACCACAACTGACATAAGCGGTTTGATCTGCTGCTAGCGTGCCACAGTTAGACACAGCTTCATTTTGTAAGTACGAGCTAAATTCTGCAGACTCACTAATGCCAGCAGCAAGTAACACCGAACCTTGCACGAATGGGCCAAACGTTGCCGAATCAATTAAGAAACTTGCAATACCACCACCGCCACTGGCAAGTGCAACACTCTTCACATTGAAAAGTGGGTCAACCTGAGGATCAAGAGGATTATTCGTCACTGCAACAAAAGCAGGCGCAACAACTGAACCTAGTGAATGTCCTACGAATGACACATCTTGAGTGTTTAAATCAGTCGCACCAGAAAAGTTTAAACCTAAGCGTAAACCCAATAAATCAGCAACTGATTGACGTAAGCTGTCACGTGCTACAAGTAAAGACTGCAAATTCATGTAACTGAGTACGGAACCCGTTGATGCGTTGAAGTCGTCAACACCATCTCCATTTACATCAACACCACGCTCACCATGCATTGGGTGGTCGATAGCAGCCGTTGCAAAACCTTGGATAGAAAGCTGAGCAGTGATTGCTAACATATCTTCTTTCTTAGACGTAATACCGTGCTGAAGAATCACTACCGGCCAGCCACCTTCAGGCATTACCAAAGCATCTAGACCAATTTGGCTTCGAACAAAGTTAATGACGGGTAAAATAGGCTTAGTAATTTGCACCGGTACATTCGCAATGCTTTGCGTTTTAGGGATTGTATTGTATTTAGTTAAGTGCTTAGTTTGGTCAAGGCCTAGGTCACGTAACTTACCGCCACTGAGCGCCATACATAATGCATCATTTTCACTAATTGGATCTGTCGGGAACGATGCACCTGCTGAAGAGGCGTAGCCAAGTACCGCTACACCGCTGTCACACATACCTTGCCAGTATGTCGCAGCTAAATCACTTACCTCAGTGCCTGTTGGTGTTGCAAGGTACATAGGTAGCATTACACTGCCTTTTTGATACTGAACCCCAGCAAAAGCAGGTGATAAACCTGTTACCCCTTGTGATGCAAATACTTGTTCAACAGTAATCACTGGTTGCTCAGGAATTTGTACCGTTGGTCTTGGTAAAGCCGCTTGCGTTAAACTTGCTGCTAGTAATTGTTTGACTGTACCAAGTACTTGACCTGCCGACTGCATGGTCATAGCCGCACTAAAAATGATTTCATCTTTAGAAATTGCACCACCTGATGTTACAGCGTTTTCATAACTATTGATGACCGCTTGTAACGATTTTTGTGCGTCTGTAATAAGGGTTGTTTCTTCACTAACCAACGCATAAGTAGATGATGGCTCAATTGAGCGACCTTCTGAGTCCATTAGCGAGGTTGTTAAAACATTGATGTAGCTACTACCTGCTTTAAACGGTTTCAATGGTATAACAGCCACAGCATCACCAGAGCCTTGGGTAATAAAATCGACACCAAATGTGAGCTCTGACACTAATTTACAGGCAATACCTGCAGGTACTTGTGAGCATGCTTCATCCGTTTGGCTGGCTCCCATAACGACTTCAAAAATGCGCACTGCGCCAGGTGAGGCAGCAGATGTAGCATCTAAGCTAACACCCGCAGGAAAAGTAAGATCGATTTTAAACGGAGTTTGTGTAGACCAACCATCTAGTGCACCTAATGCTAACTGTGGATCGGCATAGGCAGCACGCTCTACGCTCACATTATTCTCATCAAGTTCACCAGGAATATTAAGCGTGCCATCAAGTGTGCCACTCATGAGTAAATCGTTGGGTACAGAGATAACACCATTAGCAGGGTCAAACTTAACTGTCGCGGTTGGCACAATGGGGGGATTGTCATTTTTTACATCTTCTAATGTTTCTCCTCCACCGCAACCTGTAATGGCTGTTGCAACGGCCAGTGAAAGTAGCATTTTTTTCATAATATCGCTCCGCGAAAATCTTATTGTTATTGTGTGTTCATATTTAAAAGTAGCTAAAAAGATACCTTTAGTTAAGTTAATTTAATGTAATTAGGTTATTAATAAGACATTAGACCAGTTAAAGTTAACGTAAAGTTTTAATTTTCGCCACCTTAATTTGCAATAAATTCGATAACTTGGCTTTTTGCTATGGTAAAATATGGAAAAATTTAACCGATGGTACTTTTATGCACAATTACAAAGCCGCAGAAAACGCGCTAAAAGACAAAGTTATTTTAATTACTGGTGCTGGTGATGGCATTGGTCGCGTAGCAGCCTTAACCTATGCAAAACATGGTGCTACGATCATTTTGCTTGGTAAAACAACCAGCAAACTAGAAGCTGTTTACGATGAAATCGTTAATGCAGGCGGCCCTCAGCCAGCGATTGTTCCAATGGATCTTAAAGGTGCTACAAAACAAAACTATCGTGACCTTGCTGCAACAATCGAACAGCAATTCGGCAAACTTGATGGCTTAGTAAACAATGCAGGTATTCTAGGTTCGCTTGGTCCGCTTGAGCACTTCTGCGTGTCAACATTTGAAAACATCATGAAGGTTAATGTTACCGCACAGGCACTTATCACTAAGTACATGTTCCCTATTTTAAGAAAATCACCTAGCGCATCGGTTATTTTTACCTCTTCAGGTGTAGGTCGCCAAGGTCGCGAATTTTGGGGTGCATATGCTATTTCAAAGTTTGCAGTAGAAGGCATGATGCAAACATGGGCTTGTGAAGTAGAAAAAACAAATATCCGCATTAACTGCATTAACCCAGGCGCGACGCGTACGTCTATGCGTGCATCAGCATATCCAGGAGAAGATAAAGATAAGTTAGCAACCCCTGAGGATCTTATGCCTACTTACCTTTATCTAATGAGTGATGACTCAAAAGATATCAATGGTCAATCTTTAGATGCGCAACAAAAATAACTTTTGTGCTGTTGACGAATGATTAACCAATAAAAAACCTTACTCTCGAGTAAGGTTTTTTATTTTCTAGTATCTAACGACGCTTAGGCTGCTTAACGCGTTGATTATGCTTTTTAACAGCTTTACGAATTTGGTTTATCTTGGCCCGTTTTTCTTTACGCTTTTCAGGTATAACTGATAATTTTGTTTGCGTTTCACGACCCAATTGAACAGTTTTACGCAAATAGTTAACTGTATCCAAATCAAGCTCTGCCCACCCACCTTGAGGCAAGCGTTTATCTAGCTCTAACTTACCGTAACGAATACGAATAAGACGAGATACTTCCACATCTTGTGATTGCCATAAACGACGAACTTCGCGGTTGCGTCCCTCGGTTAAGGTAACATTAAACCAACGATTTATTCCTTCACCACCTAATGGTTTAATATTTAAAAATTTCGCAGGTCCATCATCCAGTTCAACCCCTTTGGTTAAGTTACGTAAGGTCTCATTCGTTACTTCACCAAATACCCGTGCAGAATATTCGCGCTCTACTTCATAGCTGGGATGCATAAGGCGATTAGCAAGCTCACCATCATTGGTAAACAACATTAATCCAGCGGTATTAATATCCAGTCGACCTACAGCAATCCAACGCTCACCATCTACTTTAGGGAGACGATCGAACACAGTACGGCGACCTTCAGGATCTTTGCGAGTACATAACTCGCCTTCTGGCTTGTTATACATAAGCACACGACAAATCCGGTCAGCTTTATCTTCAACTTTTACTACATGTCCATCAACACGAATTACATCAGTTGCTTCAACACGATCGCCCAAACGAGCCACTTTGCCATTGACACTTACTCGATTTGCATCAATGTATTTTTCCATCTCACGACGTGAGCCCACACCAGCACGGGCCAATACTTTTTGTAACTTTTCAGTTTCTACATTACTCATTCAGATAGTTCTCTCACAGAAGGATCGCTCAAAAGCTGGTTAATTTTACTTTCCTGTAATTCAGGTAAGGGTGGTAATTCATCTAAACCAGCTAATGAAAAATAGTCTAAGAAAGCGGATGTTGTAGCATACAAAGCCGGACGTCCTGGTACCTCTTTGTGGCCTACAACCCTTATCCACTCTCTTTCTAATAAGGTTTTAATAATCCCTGAGCCGACAGTAACCCCTCGTACTTGTTCGATTTCACCACGCGTAATGGGTTGCCTGTAGGCAATCAAAGATAATGTTTCTAATAGTGCTCTTGAGTATTTAGGTGCGCGCTCTTGCCAAAGATTTGCAAGCCATGGTGCTAAGCTTGCGCAGGCCTGAAATCGATAACCGCTGCCAACTTCAACCAATTTTATGCCGCGTGTTTGATAATGGGTTTGAATGTTTTCAATTGCATTATTAATGCGTGCCATAGAAACGCTTAAATCAGCCAATACTGTCTCTTTTAAATGACGTTTAGATAAAGGTTTACCTGCTACAAAAATCGCGGCTTCTATGATTTCGACTAACTGTTCATCATTAATACGTTTTGCGGCCATGGGTTACTATAGGTCATTTAAATCACTAACGCTCTATTATGACAGAAGTCTTGCTAGGTTGGAAAAATTATTACAAAAAAAGCCAGTGTAATACACTGGCTCCAAACAATGTTTATATTTGAGCTAAATTACGAGCTTTTTTTAACCATGTCTAATGCGTCATCTTCAGCAACATCACTACCATGTTCAGTGATGTAGCTAATAAACTCATTACGGCTTACGCGCTTGTCCTTATTAGTATCCATATACCCAAAATGGTTGGCAATATCGTCATCATCAGCCTCTTCAACCGAGATATAACCATTTTTATCGTTATCTAAGGATTTAAAATCATTTTCGATAGGATCAAATTGAGCTATTTCAGCTTTAAACGCCGACTCAGAGACTTCGCTATCTTCCGCAACTTTACCCGTATTAAGCTGCATGTAAGCATTAAACTCACTTCGGCTGATTTGTTCATCCATATTAGTATCGATATTTGAAAAATGTGCCCAAATTGCATCATCATCTGCTTCTGTTTTAGAGATGTAACCATCGTTATCATTATCTAAACTGCCAAAATCGCTGTCTATTTTTGCTAAAGAGTTGCTTGCAGAGCATGCTGAAAGACTAAGAGCCGCTAAAATTGTTGATGCTAGAGTTAACTTGTTCATAAGACATTTCCTTGTAGTCGATTAGATTCGCTTGGACTAATACAAGTTGAATGCCAAAACACCTTACAGCCTAAAATCAAGCACTTAGAAAGCAGTTAAGTTGTGGTTAAGACTATGATTTAGCAAGCTTTTCATACTTACTGTAATTTTTTCATAAAAAAAGCGCTCCAAAGAGCGCTTTTTACAAATAAGTTTAACATACCGATTAAATAGCCGCGTTTTGGTAACGCTTAACGAACTCTGTTACTGCTTCACCGTTACATTTTAAGGTATTTAAGTTACCAATTTTTTCACGTACAGGTGTCAAACCTTGCTTAAGTGCTGTGATGCAAAGTTGCGTTTCTTTTTGCTCATTTTTAGCAAAAACTTCAACTGATACTTTCGAAGTCGCTTTTTGTGACTCTGCTTTTTTAGCAATGTCACGAATGTCGACACCATTACACTCAATACTTTTAGAAAAACGCGACATCGCAATACCATGCTTTGTCGCTTCTTTACGTGCAGCGGTAAACCCTTCGTTTGCACTCAGACTACATAACTTAGATTCAATACGATTATCAGCTGAGAAATATTGTGGATTGCTTGCCAATGAGCCAAATGAGATACATGCAAGTGAAAGCATCACTAATTGTTTTTTCATGGTTTACCTTTTAAGTGTACATAATTTGAACGGTTAATCTGCGCGCATTATATAAACAAAAAAGAACAAATCAATTAAATATATTATTTAATATTTTAATTAATATCGAGTTAACAATGCGTTTAACTAAACCCTCAATTGATCAACATTTAAACAGTGCATTTTTCTTTCTTTGCTCATGAATAGCGCCACATTTGATGGTAGAATTACGTTACTTCCTTTAAAGAAAAATAAACTAAGGTGCATGATGAAGGTTATCTCGTTCAACATAAATGGACTTCGCGCTCGCTTACATCAACTACAAGCGGTGATAGATAAACATCAACCAGATATCATTGGCTTACAAGAAATCAAAGTTCATGATGAAGCTTTCCCACTCGAAGACGTGCAAAAAATGGGTTATCACGTTTATTTTCACGGTCAAAAAGCCCATTACGGCGTGGCAATGTTATGTAAACAAGAACCTAAATCGGTAATGAAAGGCTTTGCAACTGATACAGACGAGTCGCAACGTCGTATGATCAGCGTGACTGTAACCCAACAGAATGGCCGTGACTTAACTGTTATGAATGGTTACTTTCCACAGGGCGATAATATTGCTCACGAAATTAAATTCCCTTACAAACGTCAGTTCTATAAAGATTTAATGACCCACTTAGAAGTCAATCACACGCCTGAGGAAGATGTTATTGTGATGGGCGACATTAATATTTCACCTACTGATCTCGACATTGGTATTGGTGAACCAAACCGCAAACGCTGGTTAAAGACTGGTAAGTGCTCTTTTCAACCAGAAGAGCGTGAATGGTTAAGTACATTATTAAACTGGGGCTTTAAAGATACCTTCCGTGAACTTTACCCTGAAAAAGTTGAACAATACTCGTGGTTTGATTACCGCTCAAAAGGTTTTGATGACAACCGAGGCCTACGTATCGATGTAATTTTAGCAACTCCAGCCCTTGCTGAGCGTTGTGTTGAGTCTGGTATCGATTACGAATTACGTGGTATCGAAAAACCTTCTGATCATGCGCCAATATGGTCAACATTTAACGCATGATAGACACTATGCAATGGCAGCTCCCTTTATGGAGCTGTGTGGCTTTAATACTTTGGCTAAGTTTTGATAAACAAAGCGCATCGCAATTATTGGCAACGCCAATAAGACAAGTTGGTGTGCTCGCCTGTGCTTTGGTACTTGCAGTACTGTGGCGCATTAAAGCGGGGATATTGCCAGGCCTTGAATTGCATATTTTAGGGGTTACTGCTGTGACCCTGATTTTAGGTTGGCGATTAGCCATTTTTGCAAGTGCCCTTGCAAGTTTACTGTTGGTACTAGTTGCTCAGTTGCCTATGGCTTTATTGCCCGTGCATTTACTGTTTACTGCTTTTTTACCAATTACGTTGAGCTATTTGTGTTTTGTGCTTTGTTATACCTACTTACCAAGACATTTTTTTATTTATATCTTTTTATGCGCGTTTTTAACCGCTGCTGTTATCGCCTGTATTAAAATACTCACCAGTGGAGTGCTTTATTACTTGCTTGGTGATTACAGTTTTATTGAGATTTCAGAAAACTACCTCATTCTATGTGCGATAATTTGGTTTCCTGAAGCAATGCTCAATGGCATGGCTATTACCTTAATGATTACCTATCGCCCTCATTGGGTTAAAACCTTTTATGATAAGGACTATTTAGACTCATGAGTCTTCACTATCACTGCCCGCTTTGCAAACTTGAGCTTACACTCAAGGATAAAACTTACCGCTGTAACAATAACCACAGCTTTGATATCGCCAAAGAGGGTTATGTCAATTTACTGCCCGTACAAAATAAAAAGTCGAAACAACCGGGCGATAACCTTGAAATGGTGCAAGCGCGACGCGAGTTTTTAAATGCGGGGCATTATGGTTTTTTACAGCAAGCTTTAGCTGAACTCGTGGCATCACTGACACCAAATTCAGTGATTGATTTAGGCTGTGGTGAAGGCTTCTATACCCAAGCAATTGCAGCGCAATCGAGTGCCGAAGTGTATGGTGTTGATATTTCGAAACCTGCGGTAAAATACGCCGCTAAGTGGTATGAAAGTGCGCATTTTAGTGTCGCGTCGATTAGCCAAGCCCCTTTTGCAGATGCCAAAGCAGACGTGCTGGTTAGTGTGTTTGCCCCTTTATTTGCACAAGAACTTGCCCGCCTTGCCAAACCGCAAGCAAGCTTAATTGTTGCAAGCCCTGGCCCTTGGCACCTTAAAGAATTAAAAGCATTTATTTATGCTGATGTAAAACCACATACAGAGATAGAACCACCAGCTGGCTTCAGCAAAGAATCGACAACATTATTAGAGCAACAGGTGCTGTTGTCTGTCGAAGAGATTAAACATTTAATTATGATGACGCCGTTTGCCTGGAAATTTCGCCCAGAGCATTGGCAGCAAATAGAGCAACAAGGCCCACAAAAAATAACGTTATCTTTTTATGTGAGCCAGTATATTCGCGATTAGAAATGTTCTTTTGTGAAGGCTTTATCCATTTTTTCGAACATATCTTTTAATAGTTGAGCTAAATCTGAATAGCGTGGTTTTTCAGTCGTTAATTGTGACTGATAACCATGTGCTTTCATTTTACTGTGCAGCTCGGTGTACCAACTTAGCATCGCTGGCTCTAATCGGGTTTCTGCACGGCGGCCTAGCCACAATAAACCTTGAAACGGTAGTGACAAAAAGAATAGCGCGATAGTAATTGCTTGCGGGAAATAATCACTACCTAAATAGTTAACTTGCATAAAAACAGTCAGCATAGCCAAAATTGGCATCACTGTAATTGCCAGATCTGTGGCTTTGATCACTCTAAATTCAGCAAACATGGGGGCGAGCTCTTGTCGCATTGGCCATTTTTTAGCGTATTGACGACCTGTTTGCACTTGTGACATGACACTCTTTTGCATCATCACTCCTAGGGTTTTCATCTTGTTTCACAACCGAGTGTAACACACTCCCGGATACAATCCCTGCAAAACCTGTCCTCGTTTTTATACCAAATTAATGTTAATCGGACTAACGTTTAAAGTCTAAATGAGATAAAATGTTATCGGCTTAAGTCAACCAGACTTTAGTATAATTACAGCCTAGCTTTGTTAAGTGTAGCAACAAAATACTTATTTACTATACTGGCAAAGAATTCTAATTATCAAGCCTTAATACACACTGACTGATATCGTACTTTTAGGACCTAGCTATGCCAACGCCCCTTTGCTCACCACAACATGTTTTAGTACTGAACTGTGGTAGTTCAAGTTTAAAATTTGCCATTTTAGATGCCACCACTTCTGACGAAGTTATTTCAGGTTTAGCTGAACGCCTTGGTTCTGACACGCCTTCAATCAAATATAAATATAAAGGTGAAAAACAACATGTTGAATTGGCAAAGGGTCAAGCCCATGATGCTGCAATAAATAAACTTGTTAACTTAGTCAAAAGCTTGGGCCTTGAAGATAACTTAGTTGCCGTGGGGCATCGGGTTGTGCATGGCGGTGAACATTTTACTGAGTCAGTATTAATTGATGATAACGTATTAACAGAGATTGAAAAAACAGCGACCCTCGCGCCACTTCATAATCCAGCTAATTTATTAGGTATTCGTACTGCAATGCAAGCCTTTTCATCGCTGCCGCAAATTGCCGTATTTGATACGGCGTTTCATCAAACCATGCCAAATATTGCTTACTTATACGCCCTACCTTACGCGCTTTATAAAGAGCATGGCGTAAGGCGCTATGGTTTTCATGGTACAAGCCATTATTATGTTGCCGGCGAAGCAGCAAAATTACTTGGCAAAGAACGCGAGCAAACCAATGTGATCAGTGCGCATTTAGGTAATGGTTGTTCAGTGTGTGCGATTAAAGATGGTAAAAGCGTTGATACCAGTATGGGCCTTACACCGCTTGAAGGCTTAGTGATGGGTACCCGAAGCGGTAGCATCGACCCTGGCTTATTCACCTTCTTAACTCAGCAACTTAATTATTCAGTGCAAGAAATTGATGACTTACTTAATAAGCAAAGTGGCTTGTTAGGCATTAGTGAATTATCAAATGACTGTCGCACTATCGAAGAAGCCGCTGTTGAAGGCCATCCACAGGCAAATCTTGCCCTCGATATTTTCTGCTACCGCTTAGCAAAACAAATTGCTGCATTCTTGGTGCCTCTACAACGCCTTGATGCGCTTATTTTTACTGGTGGCATCGGTGAAAACTCAGATATCATTCGCGACAAAGTAATCACTCATTTAGGCTTTTTAGGTCTTGAGTGTGATGAAACTGCGAACTTAGCTGCGCGCTTTGGTAAAGAAGGCTTAATCTCAAAAGGACAAGCGCATGCTAAAGCGTTTGTGATCCCTACTAACGAAGAATGGGTAATTGCCAATGATGCGGCCCGTATTGCGAAGGAGGCTTAAGTAATGGCACGTAGAATTATGTTGATCCCTATTTCAACTGGGGTTGGTTTAACATCTGTTTCTGTTGGTTTAGTGCGTGCGCTTGAGCAAAAAGCACTTAAAGTAAACTTTTTCAAACCTATTGCGCAGCCGCGCTCTGGCGATACAGGCCCCGAGAAATCAACGCAAATTGTCACCCATGGCTCGCCAATTAATCCACCTACACCATTCGATCTTGGCTATGCTGAACAAATGATTGGTGACGGTAAAGGCGACGACTTACTAGAAGAAATCGTAGAGCGCTTTGAAAACACCATCAAAGAAGACGAAATTGCTATTATCGAAGGTATGGTGCCAACACGTCGCCAGCCTTATGCGGGACGTGTAAACCGTGAGATCGCGCAAACACTCGGTGCTGATATTGTTTTTGTTCTAACACCAAGTAACGATAGCAATGACCAAATTGAAGACCGTTTAGAAATTGCTGCAGGTAATTATGGCGGTGTTAATCACCCTCGTGTGTTAGGTTGTATTTTCAATAAAGTGAATGCACCTCTCGATGACGAAGGTCGAGCCCGTGCTGACCTTGTTGAAGCCCATGAGCCTGAACAACTTGAAAACGAATTAAACCGTTTAGCATCACTGCCTATTTTCAGAAAGCACCCATTTAAGTTATTAGGGTCAATCCCATGGGATTTCGATCTCGTTGCACCGCGTGTCCGTGATTTGTGTGAATACTTAAAGGCCGAAGTTATTAACGAAGGCGACATGGCTCACCGTCGTTTGCGCCGCGTGACTTTCTGCGCCCGTACAGTATCCAATATTTTAAGTCACTTTACCCCAGGAGCCTTGCTAGTAACTCCAGGGGATCGTTCTGATGTTCTAGTTGCCGCTTGTTTATCTGCTATGAATGGTACAAAAATTGGGGCTATTTTATTAACCGGTGGCTTTAAGCCTGAAGATCGCATCATGAAATTATGCGAACAAGCTATGGATACGGGCCTGCCTATTCTTGCAACAAAAGAAGATACGTGGCGCACATCATTATTACTGCATAATTTCAATATGGAAGTACCCTGTGATGATGATCAACGTATCGATAAAGTAAAAGATCACAACGCCAGTCACATTGATTCAGACTGGTTAGATAGCCTTGCACAAAGTGTTGGCCGTACTCGTAAAATGTCACCACCCGCGTTCCGTTATTTACTAACCGATAAAGCCCGTCAAGCGAATAAAACTGTAGTATTACCCGAAGGAAATGAGCCGCGCACGATTAAAGCTGCGGCAATTTGTGGTCAACGTGGTATTGCAAAAACAATTCTACTTGGTGACAAAGAAGAAATTTTACGTATTGCTGAACAACAAGGTGTTGAGCTTAACGATAATGTAACCATTGTTGAGCCTAGTGATGTCATCAACGATTACGTCGCGCCTATGGTCGAAATCCGTAAAAACAAAGGCTTAACTGAAGTGGTTGCCCAAGAACAACTGCTTGATAACGTTGTACTCGGCACCATGATGCTAGAACAAGGTAAAGTAGATGGGTTGGTATCAGGTGCTGTTAACACTACAGCAAATACGATTCGCCCACCGCTACAGTTAATTAAAACGGCACCGGGCTCGTCGTTAGTATCGTCAGTCTTCTTTATGCTGTTACCTGACCAAGTTTTAGTTTATGGTGACTGTGCTATCAATCCAGACCCAACAGCAGAGCAACTGGCCGATATTGCAATTCAATCAGCTGATTCAGCCGCCGCATTTGGTATAGAGCCTCGCGTAGCGATGATCAGCTATAGTACGGGTACTTCGGGCTCAGGTGCGGATGTGGAAAAAGTGCGTGAAGCCACGAAACTTGCCCAGCAAAAACGCCCTGACTTAGTGATTGACGGCCCACTTCAATACGACGCCGCTATCATGGAAAACGTAGCAATCAAAAAAGCACCTGACAGCCCAGTTGCAGGTAAAGCAACAGTGTTTGTATTCCCTGATTTAAATACCGGTAATACAACTTATAAAGCCGTTCAACGTAGTGCCGATTTAATTAGTATTGGCCCAATGCTGCAAGGTATGCGTAAGCCGGTAAATGACTTGAGCCGTGGTGCATTAGTAGACGATATCGTTTACACCATTGCTCTTACTGCGATTCAAGCTAAGCAAGTTGAAAGCATAGAAAACTAACCCATCAAAAATTAGGCTGATTTATAAAATCGTTATAAATTAGCCTATTACCTTCTTTATACTGACCTATTCCCATATTTATCCACAGATTCTGTGGACAAGATTAATGGAAATCTAAATGGCGTAATCCCGTGCTTCCTAATTACATTTAATCTCTTGTTGATAGCTCGTATTTTTAAGTGATTTGGGTATACTATTAATTATCGGCTTCATAGATAGGATCACAGATGTCAAAGCAAACGCTGCAACTTCATAGTACAGAGCTCACCATTCATAGCCTTGATGTCGATGCCACTATCCCTCCTGCATTGCTTAAAGAAAGCATATTTTTTATTGCAAAGACCGCTGATGAATTATCTATTGTCTGCCCTAGCAGCTTTACAATTGATAGCCTAGATGCTGAAACCGACTGGCAAGCACTGGAAGTCATTGGCCCGCTGGGCTTTTCTCTAACAGGTATAATGGCTAATATTTCTGGCGTACTTGCTAAAGCATCTATCTCTATTTTCGCTCTTTCAACTTATGATACAGATTATGTTTTAGTTAAAAAGCACAGCATTGAAAAAGCAATTTCGGCACTGAAAAAAGATGGTTATCATGTGTTAGGAAATACTAAATAGTCTTATGAATAAAGAAGTAACCTATCAGAGTCAACGCGCCTTGCGTAAAAACCAAGTGATGGCTATAAAAAGCCCATTCACGGGCCGAGTTAAACCTATAAGCGAACACCCTGAGGCTTTTTTTAGATTTTCGACTCTAGGGCCAAGTATCAGCGTTGAATTAACCAGCCATAATATAGTCGCTCCCTTTGATGGCACCCTACTGCAAGTAAAAAATGCCGGAAAAGAATATATATTACAGGCAAAAAATGGGCTGAAAATATTAATCAATTTACATTTTTCATCGTTGAGCGAACATATCAACCACACAAGAATTGCCAAGCTTAATGACAGCAAGATAAGCCAAGGTCAACGGCTCGCTTATTTCGATTTACGTGAGCTTTCATCACCTATGATTGCCACCTTATGCGTACTTAACAGCCAGCAGCTTGGCCCTTTATATTACTCTCTATCTCAGGTTAGTGCTGGGGTAGATACATTACTCACTGTGACAAAAAAGTAGATTTTATGACTATCATGTACGGTATCAGCAATTGCGATACAATTAAAAAAGCGAAAAAATATTTATCTGATAACAATCAGGAGTTCACTTTCCATGACTACCGTAAAGACGGTATCACTGCTGAGCTTATTAATGAATTTGCACAGCATATTGATTGGCAGGATTTAGTAAATAAACGTGGTACAACATACCGTCAATTATCTGATGAACAAAAACAAAATTTAGATAAAGAATCTGCGTTAGCATTGCTTGTGGAACAACCTGCGATGATCAAGCGACCTGTACTGGTTCATAACGGCCAATACCATTTAGGTTTTAAAGCAGCTCAATATGATGAGATTTTTGCCTAATGACTCACCCTGTTATTGAACTTGCTCAAGCACTTATTCAGCGTGAATCAGTGACGCCTGAAGATGCCGGTTGCCAAGCGTTAATGAACGAGCGCCTTGAAAAGCTGGGCTTTAATATTGAGTCGCTGTTTTTCACTGACACATTAAATACATGGGCACGTAAAGGTAAAGAATCACCACACTTTTGTTTTGCAGGTCACACAGATGTTGTCCCCACAGGCCCTGCAAAAAATTGGCAGCACCCGCCTTTTTCAGCACTGGTAAAAGACGGCATACTACATGGTCGTGGTGCCGCCGACATGAAAGGCTCTTTAGCCGCTATGGTTATTGCTACTGAACGCTTTGTGGCTAAGCACCCAGACCATAAAGGCTCAATTTCGTTTTTAATTACCTCTGATGAAGAAGGCCCATTTATCAACGGCACGACGCGTGTGATCGACACCCTAGAAGCACGTGGAGAAAAAATTGATATGTGCCTTGTTGGCGAGCCATCGTCACGAGATGAGCTGGGTGATGTGGTTAAAAATGGTCGTCGTGGTTCTTTAACTGGCTTTTTAACCGTTAAAGGTGTGCAAGGCCATGTTGCTTACCCGCACCTAGCGCAAAACCCAATTCACCTAGCTGCCCCTGCTTTAACTGAGTTGAGTCAAACCGAGTGGGATCAGGGGAATGAGTTTTTCCCTGCAACAAGCTTTCAGGTTTCAAATATTAATGGCGGCACAGGTGCTGGTAATGTGATCCCTGGTGAGCTTGAAATTCAATTTAACTTCCGCTTTAGCACTGAAGTTACCCATCAGCAACTTCAGCAACGAGTAGTTGATATTGTTGAAAAGCATGACCTTAATTGCGAACTCAATTGGATAGTAAATGGACTACCGTTTTTAACCGATCATGGTCCACTGGTTGATGCAACAGTAAGCGCTATTAAGCAGGTAACTGGGCGCGACACAGCGCTTGAAACCACAGGTGGAACATCTGACGGCCGCTTTATCGCCCAAACAGGTGCCAAAGTCATTGAGCTTGGCCCGCGTAACGAAACGATTCATAAAGTAGATGAGTGTGTCAGTACAGATGATTTAATTCAACTTGCAGATATCTACGAAGCGATTTTAGAGCAACTACTAACATGAACCAGGCTGAATTAGCACTTTGCGCAACTGGGTTAAGTAGTTCGCATTTAGTCGAGCTACAAAAACATCGTTTGCATGTTGATATTGTTGATGATTTTTTGGCGCTACAACAGGCAGCTAAAAAAGCAGGTATTGAACTTGCGATTGCCTCAAGCTTTCGCGATTTTCAGCGTCAAAGCGCTATTTGGAATGCGAAATTTCAAGCTTTGCGTCCTGTTTATACTCTTGATCAAAAAATTTTGGACTTACAGAGTCTTAGTGATACACAAAAGTGCCATGCAATCATGCTTTATTCAGCTCTACCAGGAGCAAGCAGACACCATTTTGGCACCGATCTCGATATTTACGACGCAAATGCGATTAATGATGACTACCAGCTTCAGCTTACACCTGATGAATACGCGTGTGATGGCCCATTTGCTGAGCTTAACGACTGGCTTGAGCAGAATCTCGAGCGCTATGGTTTTTATCGCCCTTATCAAGAATATAAAGGAGGTGTTGCACCAGAACCTTGGCATATTAGTCATATTACACAATCCCAAGTGATGATGCAGTACTTATCCTTAAACACATTAAAAGACAGAATTACAAACAGCGAAATTGCAGGTAAACATGCGGTGCTAGAAAACCTCAGCAGCCTGTATGAGCGCTTCGTAACAAATATTAACCAACCTAAACGTGCTTTTTAGTAAGTAAAAACACCAATACAGCGCCTAAAATAAGGGCGCTTGCTACCATTAATTGCAATGTAATTTGTTCGTTTAAAAAAACCATTCCTGCAACAATGGCAAGTACAGGCACTGTCAATTGCACAACAGCAGCTTGACTACTTTTTAGCTTTGGTAGGGCCAAATACCAAATACTATAACCCACACCAGATGCAAACGCCCCAGACGCAACTGCAAGCGCGATACCGCTGAAAGAGATAGAAGGCCATTGAAAAAAAGCGGCAAAAATAAGCGCGGGTACAAAAATAAGGCTTCTTAAAAAGTTAAACGTTGTGGCTTGTAAAGGAGCGCGACATTGTTTACCGCGAATACTATATACTCCCCATGCCGCACCACTTAATGTCATAAGGATGGCAGGTAATAAAGAAGGGACAGCTGCTGAAGGTAACATTAAGTAAATGAATCCAGCGAATGCAACAATTAAAGCAACCCACTGCAATAACGATAAGCGCTCTTTATTGAAAATACTGTAGCCTATCATCGTCAACTGTACTGCCGAGAACAAAATTAGTGCCCCCGTTCCAGTATCAAGTTCTACGTAAGCGACTGAAAAACAAACGGCATAGATGAACAAACTTACAGCACTTATATTATTTCCTTTATCGACAGACTCGTCGCTTGCCACTCTTTTTACTTGCCAGCTAAAAAGTAAGAGTAGCATGATGGCACCACTAAATAGCCTAATTGCTGTAAAGCTCCAAGGGTCAATGTCCCCGCTGTGCAATGCCATTCGACATAATAGTGAGTTTGCAGCAAAGGCACTGAGCGCTAAAAATGTATATAAGATAGTGGCAAACAAAATTCAGTTATCCTTATTCTATTTATTCGTATAAGAGACCCGTTTTATCGTCAATAACTTACGATTTTTTACATAATTTATCATAGAAGGTTAAGGCGCATATGCTAATCTAATCAAAGTGTTTAAAAGGAGTGCTCAGTGCGTCGATGTTTGTTTATAGGAGCGGTTAGCTTTTTATCAGGTTGCAGCACCATAGGTATTACTGATCTATTCCAAGATTATGCAACGCAGCTTAAGCCTGTACGACAAGCTGTCAGGCAAAATAATATTAGCAATGCTAAGCAATTATTACCTAGTGCGAGTTCATCGCACAGCAATTACTTACTGAATCAGTTAGAAAGTGCGCGACTGGATTTTTTAGCCCAGCAAAACGACGCATCGAATGAAACATTCGAGACAATTTACAAACGTGTAGAAGATAAGCGCCAAGCTGCTAAATTACAACTTAGCGCAGGGTTAGAACAAAGCAACTCGCTTTTAACAAATGATACTGTTATAAGCTATCAGCCCGCAGCCTATGAGATGACTATGCTGCACAGCTATAAAGCACTCAGCTATGTGTTTAATTCGCAATTGGAATCGGCACTTGTAGAAGTAAGACGAGCAAATAAAGTACAAGAGGACGCACTAAAAGAAAACCAAGCCATTTTTGATGAACAAGCAAAAAAAGCAGCGCAAGGTTATCCAAGTATGGATGCATTAATTGGTAATGTAAAAAATGGTTTTCAAAATGCCTTTACTTTCTACTTATCAGCAGTGCTTTATGAGGCAAATAAACAATTTGATGATGCTTATATTGATTACAAAAAGGCATTAGAAATAAATCCAGATAATCAATATCTTCAACAAGATGTTTTGCGACTCGCTAAAAAGCAAGGGTTTGCCCAAGAGTATGAGCGTTTCAGCCAACAATATGGTGAGCTAAGTGTTACGGATAAGAATCACGGACAGGTCATTATTATTGCAGAGCAAGGCCTCATTGCCCAAAAACATGCTTTCAATTTAAGGCTGCCTATTTACACCTCCAGAGGTGATGCCCGATTTTATAGTTTAGCACTGCCTATTTATGCAGATACGCCCTTCTCGGTAACTGAAAACACAGTGCAACTAGAAGACAAAAGCTTGGAGCTGAAACCGATAGTTCGTCTTGAAGCGTTAGCAGCCAAAACACTTGAAGATCAAAGCGCTGGTCGTATATCACGCCAGGTATTGCGACTTATTGCGAAAGAAAAAATGCGCGCTGAACTTGCAAGAAGTGGCGGAGATGTGGGCAATATTTTAGCAAATATTTACAACCTTGCCTCCGAGCAAGCGGATACGCGCAGTTGGTCAACTCTTCCAAGCCAACTAAGTATCGCTCGAACACGTTTAGCTTCAGGTTCACATACTTTGAAAATCAAAGGACATAACGACCTTGATTTTACTGTTAGTAAGCAAGGGTTAACCTTTATCTTTCTAACGTCTATTAATAACTATTTTGACTCTCATATAGTCCAACTCTAGGAGCAATAATGAAACACATACTGCCACTTTTAATGATTTTGCTTGTTACGGCATGCTCCTCACGCCCAACCACATCTGGTATCGGTGTTGAGCAAACAGGTCAACAGTATAACCAGCAATTAATTATCGATAACCCTGAATTAGCTAAGAAACTTGCCATAACAGACGTTAAAACCAGACAAACCAACGGCCTAACTGATGTTGTGGTAACACTGGCTAGTCAGTACAAAAAGTCACAGTATCTGCAATACCAATTCACTTGGTACGACGCTGATGGGTTTATGATTAGAGGCAACCACTCCCCTTGGCAAGCTATCAAGCTATTTGGTTTTGCAAAAACTCAATTACCGGGCTTAGCCCCGACAGCAAATGCTGTTACCTTCTCGCTTGCTGTGCGTGAAGTGTCAACAGAAGCACAAGAATTTGAAGATTAAGGATACTACCATGAAATTAATTTCTGTTAAGTCGGCTGCGGCCATCGCAATAACAAGCACTCTGATGCTTTCTGGTTGTGCTAATAAAGCGGTCGTTAGCTATGGTGACGCTCAGGCGGTTGAAACAGTTGATGTCAACTTTGGTTCAACAGACTTACAAAAAGTGGCGAGCCAAATGACTAATTCATTGCTTGCCTCGCCTGTGGTTGGTACGCTTACAGCGAATAGCCGCCCTATCGTGTTTGTAGAACGTATTAAAAACAAAACCAGTGAACATATTGATACAGAATCCATTACCGATTCCATCTCTACACAATTACTTCGCAGTGGTAAGTTCCGTTTTGTTGATATGACCCGCGTTGAAGCTGTTCGTGAGCAACTCAACTTTCAGAACGTT
Organism: Pseudoalteromonas sp. CF6-2; assembly: GCF_021729425.1. Taxonomy (NCBI): domain Bacteria; kingdom Pseudomonadati; phylum Pseudomonadota; class Gammaproteobacteria; order Alteromonadales; family Pseudoalteromonadaceae; genus Pseudoalteromonas; species Pseudoalteromonas sp. CF6-2. The sequence continues at coordinate 1,575,600 of NZ_CP091442.1, read as the reverse complement.
GACCCGCTAGTCAACCCAAATACAGCAATCGCGTTTGGGCAGCAAGTGGGCGCACAATACATGCTATATGGCAACCTATCGAGCATCGTAAAATCAAATGCTGATAAGTCTGATGTCTATTACAAATTTACAATGCGCTTAATGGACTTAAAAAGCGGCCTAGTTGAATGGGCAGATGAAACTGAAATTCGTAAAACACGTGAGAAATCAACTTTTGGCTGGTAGTCAGGAGGACATATGAAATACCTGATTAGTTTATTGACTGCGTGTGTATTACTAAGCGCGCCAAGTTACGCCGACTATCAACGCAACAAAGCTGTTCCTGTGCAGCAAGTGTTGTTTGGTTCTGTAGAGTCAGTGAGAATGATAACAGAACAAGAACTGGTCAAAGACAAAACTAACGGCTGGGAAACCTTTGGCGGTGCGCTTATTGGCGGTGTCATTGGTAATCAATTTGGCGGCGGCAGTGGCCGTACAGTAGCGACTATTTTGGGCTCAATGATTGGAGGCTCTGTTGCTCACAACCGTCAGCAAACAAGTCGTGTTGTGCAATATCAGCTAGTTGAGTTAATGATCAAAGTCGAAAATGGCGAACAGTACATGGTTGTACAAGACAAAGACAACCAAATGCTCTTTAATCAAGGAGATAAGGTCCGCTTAGTCTACCTAACTGACAATACTGTACGTGTTGATAAAGCTTATTGATCTGTAATGAAATTAAAAAGCGAGCCGAAGCTCGCTTTTTTAACTTTGCCTGTAGTCAGCAAAAAAACGCTGCATTTTACTCATCGCTTCGGTTAAATCATCTTTGTTTGGTAAAAATACCAATCTGAAATGATCAGGATCTGGCCAATTAAAGGCGCGCCCATGCACAAGCAAGATTTTCTCAGCTTTGAGTAAATCTAAAATCATACGTTCATCGTTTTTGATATTAAAGTGCGCCGTATCCACTTTCGCAAATGCATAGAGTGCCCCTTTTGGTTTTTTACAGCTAATGCCATCAATAGCATTTAAACCACGCCATGCTATATCACGTTGCACATACAATCGCCCACCTGGGTTAATCAGATTATCAATCGACTGCACACCCCCTAACGCCTGTTGAATGGCATATTGTGCAGGCACGTTTGCACATAAGCGCATAGATGCCAACATATCAAGACCACGACTTAAATCTTCCATCATACTGGTGCGGCCACTTAATACCATCCAGCCCATACGAAGACCCGCAGCACGGTATGTTTTAGCCAAACCATTAAAAGTAATAATGGGTACATCATCACACAGTGCACCAATGGAGCTATGGGTAACCCCATCGTATAAAATTTTCTCGTAAATTTCGTCACTTAATAATAATAGCTTATGCTCACGGGCGATATTGATAAGCTCCATCAAAAGATCATCACTGTACACCGCCCCAGTAGGGTTATTCGGGTTAATAAGCACCAATGCCTTTGTTTTTGACGTAATCTTACTTTTTATATCCGCAATATCAGGAAACCAATCTTGCTCTTCATCACAAAGATAATGCACAGGGTTGCCCCCTGCTAACTTAACTGATGCCGTCCATAGCGGATAATCCGGTGCCGGAATAAGCACTTCGTCGTCATTATCAAGTAATGCTTGTGTGGTCATTTGAATTAATTCGCTGACCCCATTGCCGATATAGATATTATCGACATCAAGATTAAACAAACCGCGTTGCTGGTAGTGTTGATAAACAGCCACACGGGCTGAGTAGAGGCCTTTAGAGTCACAGTAGCCTTGGGCCGAATACAAGTTACGGATGATATCTTTATGCATATCTTCAGGCATATCAAAGCCAAAGGCAGCAGGGTTGCCAATGTTAAGTTTTAATACTTTTTGCCCTTCTTCTTCCATTTTTCGAGCTTGTGCAAGCACAGGCCCACGGATGTCATAACAGACACCGTTTAGTTTGTGACTCTTTTTTATTTGTGACATGGTTACCTCTACTAATTAATCTTTAGACTAACCTAGTAAAGGGCAACCACGCTAGTGGATTTTTGAGGTTATAACTGAAATAAATTCAAGTTTTTAGCGAGCAGCAAGCCATGCTTGCAATTTTTCTTGCGAGCCTTCAACTTGCGCTTGTAAGTTTTGTGAATTTGCTTTTGCTTTGCTCACTTGCCCTTCATTGAGATCCTGCTCTATTTCACGGGCAAGTTCTGATAAACTCATAGCGCCAAATTGAGCAGCATTAGATTTTAAGCTATGTGCATGACGTGCCGCTGATTCATTATCAACATCAATACAAGTGAGTGCCTCATTGCTCAGTCGTTGAAACTCACTGCAGCAAAAGGTCAAGGTGTCGGCAAATTGATCACCTAAAAGCGATTCCATACCTTCAAGTGCACTTTCGTCTATTGTGATCGTCGTCATCTTTTTCCCTTAATTAAAAACATAATCCCCTCTAGTCGCAACTTTAGTTGCTTACATCAAAAAAGCAAACTACTTCTTACTGATGTATACTAGGCAAAAATTAGTAATTTACCTAAGTTTATATGGCTAGAGAACTCTGCCCACATTGTGGCTTTTCGATAAGAACATGTCTATGCGATGCGATAAACATAATTAATAATAAACTAAAAATCATTATATTACGTCATCCAAGTGAAGAAAAAGTCGCTAAAAACACAGCAAGACTTTTACAACTAGGGCTGAAGAACTGTGAAATTATTCAAGGTGAGTCTGAGAATGATTTCTCTGTGCTAGCCAGTCTCCCTAAAACAACAACAGCCGTTTTATACCCAAGTGATGACTCTTTAAAGCTTGATGATTCAGGTCAAGCTATGCACGACTTTAAAAGCTCATTGACCCATTTAATCGTGATTGACGGGACATGGAAAAAAGCATTTAAAATATTAAAACTCACCCCAACCCTAGAGTCATTTAAGGCCGTCAGCTTCAACCACTTACCTGCTAACAAGTACACAATACGTAAAGCACCTCGTGCTGATAGCTTATCGACTTTAGAGGCCGTGGCACATAGCTTGGCCTTAATTGAAAACTGTGATGTATCTCCTCTATATCAATTACTTAACGCACTTATAGATAAACAAACTCAACATATGCCAGAACATGTAAAGGCACGTTACTTGTAATGCGAGTGTCTAAACGATTGAGTGCAGGGTTTAACCGTCAAGGCCCTAATTATCGATTTGATGATCAAGTCGACTTTGATGAAATTCGTGATACGTTTGGTTTTAGAACCATGATTGTGGGTAACTGGGTTAACAAACAAGAGCGATTGTTGGCAGCTAATCTCATCTATGACGCACTTGCAGACCTTGCGCAAATTCTGCAATTACCGCCTGAAGCGATTGGGCTGCGCAAAAAACTAAATTTTGCATTTGGTCATGGTGGCCAAAAAGGCGTACAAGCTCACTATAATGCGCATAGTCAAACTCTCGCTCTTGCTAAAAATGCAGGCGGTGGAGCACTTGCCCATGAGTGGTTTCATGCATTTGACCACCATATTTGTCAGCACATGTTTCCACAACGGCAAAGCATGCAGTTTTGCTCTGCTCTATGGTTGCAACAAACCCCCAACTTATCTCATCAGTTAAATCGCTACTTAGATCAATTTTTCCAGCATATTTTTTTAGATATTGATGGAAAAAATCCAAATGACTATGTAAACCAATCCATTAAATTTGATAAAGCGATGCAGCAACTGTATATGAGCATGCCTGAAGAGCTAGCAGCACGTTGTTTTGAAAAATGTATTTCAACACACACAACAATTACTAATACCTTCTTAGTCAGTGGCTTAAATGATAGTGGTTTAATATACCCAAGTGATACCCATGCATTACAATGTACTGAGATGATGCACTTGTACTTTAATCAACTAGGTGCGCTTTTACATCGAGGCTGATATCAATTGATTTGAAATTTTGGATCCAACTCACATAGTCATCTGCAGACATTGGCTTTGCAAAATAGTATCCCTGACCAACTTGGCAGCCATAGCTTTTTAAAATAGCCAAACTCTGCTCATCCTCAATCCCTTCGGCAACCACCTCCGCACCTAGTGTCGTTGCAATATCGCAGGTTGCTTTACAGATACTTTTATCGTTGTTAGAAAACTGCAAATTAAGTACAAACTGCTTATCTATTTTTACTTCATCAAAGCCCAGTTGGCTTAAATAAGCCAAAGAAGAATAACCAGTGCCAAAATCATCAATAGCCAATTTAACACCGATGAGTCTGTAGTCATTGAGTAATACTTTAATTTTTTTACTCTCTTCCAACGTAGCTGATTCAGTCAGCTCGAGCATCACACTGCTTGGCTCAACACCTTGCTCATTCAACTTAGTGATAAATAGCACTGGTAAATCTTTATTGAGTAAGTCTTTAGCTGATATATTAATAGAGATAACATGATTTGGGATGTGCTTAGTAAATATTGCTTGCCACTCAATTCCCCGCGTTACCACCCACTCTGTTAACTGATTAATAACGCCTGATGATTCAGCAATAGGAATAAACACTTCTGGACTAATCGCTCCTAAGGCGGGATGCTGCCAACGCAGCAAGGCTTCACAACCGACAACATTCCCTGTTTTTAAGCAAACTTGTGGTTGAAAATACAGTGCTAGTTGGTCTTCTTCAATTGCACTCTTTAGTGAGGCTGCAATAAGTAAACGCTGCTCAGACAAGCGCGCATTTTCTAAGTCAAACATTCGCCAGCGCTCACCTTGAACCTGCTTTTCACTCATAGCTTGAATAGCACATTGCAAAATTTGTTTCGCGGTATTGCCATGCATTGGGTAGTACGCTACACCAATATCAACGGAATCCACTAACTTGATATTATTATGCGAAATCCCCTCTTCAAACACCCCATGTATAACACAAGCAAACTGTTCAATATGACTAAGCTCAAGCTCCCCTAAAATGACACACGCGAAAATGCTGTCGTCAATTCGTGCAATCCACACCCCTTGCTCCGAACGCGTTTCTAACTTTAGGGCATTAATTGACTGAAGCTGTTGAGTGAGGGCATTAAGCGTCGTATTTATACACTGATTAGCATGGTCATAACCAAATGTTGCCCGTGCATTGGTTAACACATGCGGCCTAAACAGCATAATTGCAAAATGCTGCTTCTGTGAGACTTTTTTTACCATTTCATCGAGTAACAATTGCTTGTTAGGTAATTGAGTATCAGCATCATGGGTGAGGCTATAGTTAAATGACGCTATGCGATGCCTGTCTTTGAGCAATAAAACCGTACAAATTGCCAATGAACCTATCAATAGCACAATATCTTGTATTACATGCTTTCCAAAACCAAAACCATTCCAAATAAGCAAACTCGCAAACTGACATGAGAGAATTATCAGCATACATTGACGCAGCAAGCTTGGATGATTTTCCTGCTTGTTTAATATAACTGCCGTCGTAACCGACAACACAATAAAGCAGCTACAGCTGACGATATAAACCCAGCTTAAATTAAATGCAGGTAAGAATGATGTCATCAAGGCAATAGCAAAAAACATGACTATTGCCACTAACCATGTTTGATTTAAACCGCTTCGGCTATTTTTAATATTTAAAAACTCGTATAAAAAGTAACTTACAAAACCAAGGGAAAATTCATAAAAAGGCCATTTGGTCGACCAGCCAAGACCCGAAACTAAATAACCACTTAAGCCGTTATCAATTAAAAAGCTCATACCTACCAAAGCAAAGTACGTACTTAAAAATAAATACTTTACTCTTTTAGAAACAGCATAGTAGACAAGGCAAACAAATATACAAATAAGTAATACACCAATAATTGCACCGTAACTCAGTATTGTTTTATGTAAATTAATTTCAAACCGTTCGGAATTTACGACCCCTAATTGCAAGTTGATATCCCTGTCGTGCTGAAAATTAACCAATGCCCAACGGTTTTCAGACCTATGCTCAATAAGCCAGTGAGGCCTTACATTTGATAAACTTGGTAAGGGTATTAACCGCGCATCATTTTTCGCTGTTGAGGCACTGTCTAAAATATAAAACTTCTTCCACATTAAATTAGGTTCAGCTAGATAGGCGACATAAGTTTGCGCATGTGGCAGTTGATGTAAATCGATAACCATCCAATATGATTGGTTGGCTTTAATACGAAGAGTATCGGTATTGTTCGCGGGTAATTTTCTTTGTGTAATCAGTTTTTCATCAAGTTTATCTGCCAAAACACTCAGTGGCTCATTTGACTGAAACAACCAAATAGGCAGTTGAGAGGAAAAACTTGAGAAGGATAAAACACACAGCAAGATAGCACATATCGCACAAGCGAGTTGTTTATAAAACCTTACTACGCGCATGTTATATGAATGCATCTTAGCTCCGTGCCACCAAACATAGATAAAAGTATGGGATCTAAGCGCTTAAATTGCCAATTTTATAGGAACTAATTATATAAATAAGGAGGGATTTGCGGCGGTCAAATAAACCACCGCATTAGACTTTACTTGCTATCGTCACTAATACGACTTGCTACAGCGGAGTTTTGATCTTTATATTTTGCATCTTTACGTGTGTTATATGGGTTCTCAGAAGGACTCGTCATTGTTTCAAAACTCATTGCCCCTATCTTCATCATTGGACGCAGTGCAAGTGGCAATTTTCCAGAGTTATAAAACTCCAGTACAATGTTGCCAGACCAACCTGGGTCAATACGGTGTGCTGTTACGTGCACCATCAAGCCAAGTCGCGCCAGAGATGAACGCCCATCAAGCCAACCCACTATATCAGCTGGTAGAGTCACTTTTTCGTAAGTAATTGCGAGTGCTAGTTCACCTGGGTGTAGGAAAAAAGCCTCATCTTCATTTAACACGATTTCATCACTCATTATTGATTCCATCGCTTTATTTAGCTGATCTTTTGGTCCACTCAAATCGACATAGGCGGCGGTGTGATCCTGAAAAACACGAAACTTATTACCCAAGCGTAAATCGACTGTGACTCCTGAAATCATTGCCTTACTTGGCGAGGGCTCAATAACAATACGGCCATCATTAATGTATTGTTGAATATGGGTATCTGATAATCTCATTTATTAATCATCCGTTATAACAATCTCAACAGCGCTTTGCGCTTGTTGGTAATATAAACTGCTCGCAAGTACGCGTGCTGCTGTCTTGTATGTTTCACTAATACTTTCTGCGTTATTTTGCGCAATTAAGTGACCTTGTTCAGAACTTTCACGAATCTCTGTTGCTAGTGGAATTGTCGCAAGTACAGGCACACCATGACGATGAGCTAAAGTAACTGCACCATCTTTCCCAAACACATGGTTTGGTTCTCCACAGTGACCACACAAAAAGTAACTCATGTTTTCGATAAGACCCAATACAGGCACATTTACTTTATTAAACATTGCGATACCTTTTTGTGCATCTGCTAATGCTAAATCTTGAGGTGTTGTGATGATCACAGTGCCGCTGGCTGGCACTTTTTGGCTCATAGTCAATTGAATATCGCCAGTGCCTGGGGGCATATCGACAATCAAATAATCTAGCTCTCCCCAATCGGTTTCATTTAACAGCTGATTAAGCGCCCCCGAAGCCATGGGGCCACGCCACACAGTCGCATCATCACTCGGAACTAAAAAACCTATTGATTGCGCTTTGAGGTTATGTGCTTCAAAAGGCAGTAGATGTTTATTGTCTGCTGTTTTTGGCTCAGCGCCCTGCAAGCCAAGCAACTGTGGAATAGATGGGCCATATATATCAGCATCCAATATCCCCACTTTAGCGCCTTCTTGTTGAAGTGCCGCTGCTAAATTAACTGCCGTAGTCGATTTACCAACTCCACCTTTACCGGAAGCTACGAGTATAATATGTTTAATCTGCTTAAACTTACTAGCTTCTGACAGTTTCACCTGGGCTTCAATCGTTACTTTACAAGCCAACTTTTGGTTGATGAATGCTTCAATATCATGAATTTCACCCAGCCCTGCAAAAGGCAGAACAAGCTTAACATGCCAACTTTTGCCATCAGTTTGCTGAATATCTTTCACCCAGCTTTGTTCTATGCCTATCGCAAAAGCACTACTTCGATAAGCAGCCAATGCCTCAAGCATCGGTGCTTTTTCAGTCGATTTTCCAGAGAATATTTTTGACAGTCCAAACATAGCAATAAAATAGCGTTTCTTTGATGAAAAGTGCCACGGAATTATGTAACATTCAAAGCATTAAAACCAGACAATTAATAAATATCACCTGCTTGTTAAGCATAGACTGACAAATAGGTGGTTAAAATATGATAATCGCGTATTTTAAAGGCGGTTATCCTCAATTCGGAATGATTATGGCACAGCGAAAGATCCTCATAACTAGCGCATTACCTTATGCCAATGGCCCGACTCACTTAGGTCATTTATTAGAATATATACAAACTGATATTTGGGCACGTTTTCAGAAGCAACAAGGTCATGAGACCTACTATGTTTGTGCAGACGATGCTCACGGCACTCCAATTATGCTTAATGCGCAGAAGCAAGGGATCACGCCTGAAGAGATGGTTAAAAATGTCAGCATTGAACGTCAACGCGACTTTGCTGATTTTAATATCGAATTTGATAATTATCACAGTACCCACAGTGACGAGAATAAAGCGCTTAGTGAACTTATCTATAACCGCTTAAATGACGCTGGTCACATCAAAAAGCACACTATTTCGCAACTTTTTGACCAAGAGAAAGGTATTTTCTTACCTGACCGATTCGTAACAGGCACATGCCCTACGTGTAAATCTGAAGACCAAAATGGCGACAGCTGTGATGCATGTGGCGCAACCTATAGTCCGACTGAGCTTATTAATCCGCGTTCAGTGATGTCGGGCGCAGAGCCTGTATTAAAAGACTCTGAACACTACTTCTTTGACCTACCGGCATTTGAAGGCATGTTAAAAGAATGGTTGCATTCAGGTTCTATCCAACAAGAAATGGCCAATAAATTGGATGAATGGTTTGCTGATGGCCTTCAACAATGGGACATTAGCCGTGATGCGCCTTACTTCGGTTTTGAAATTCCGGGTGCGCCTGGCAAGTACTTTTATGTTTGGTTAGATGCACCAATCGGTTACATGGCGAGTTTCAAAAATCTATGTGATAAAAAAGGCATCGATTTTGATGCATTTTGGGCTGAAGATTCCGATGCTGAGCTTTACCACTTTATTGGCAAAGACATCATTTATTTCCATAGCTTATTCTGGCCTGCAATGCTTGATGGCGCAAAATTTAGAAAACCTACAAACGTTTTCGCCCATGGTTTTGTGACTGTAAATGGCGCCAAGATGTCAAAATCTAAAGGCACTTTTGTTAAAGCTCGCACTTACCTTGATAACCTAGATCCAGAGTACTTACGTTACTACTATGCTGCAAAGCTTAACGGTGGCATTACTGATCTTGATTTAAACCTTGAAGACTTCGCACTGCGTGTAAACTCAGATTTAGTAGGTAAAGTTGTTAATATCGCGAGCCGTTGTGCCAGCTTTATCACTAAAAAGTTTGACGGAAAATTAAGCGACACAGTTATGGACGAAGCATTACTAGGTGAATTCCAAAATGCCGCAGACAGTATCGCTAATCACTACGAAAATCGTGAATACAGCCGTGCTATTCGTGAGATTATGGCGCTTGCAGATAAAGCCAACCAGTTTATTGATGCTAAAGCTCCATGGGTGTTAATTAAAGACGAAACTAAACAACAAGAAGCGCATGATGTGTGCTCACTTGGTTTAAATATGTTCCGTGTACTTATCACTTACTTAAAACCTGTTCTGCCAGGCATGGCAGCTAATGTTGAAACCTTCTTAAATGACGATTTAGCATGGCAAGGCGCTAAAACGGCACTTAAAGGTCACGCAATCAATAAATTCAAACCGTTAATGCAACGTGTAGAAATGGATAAAGTAAACAAAATGATTGAAGAATCTAAAGAAAGCCTTGTGGCTGAAAAAGATAAAATCGACCCAAACAGCCCATTGGCAAAAGAGCCAATTAGCCCAGAGATTGAGTTTGATGACTTTGCGAAAGTTGATTTACGCGTAGCGAAAATTGCCAAAGCAGAACACGTTGAAGGCGCAGATAAGTTATTAAAACTGACGTTAGATTTAGGTGGCGAAACTCGCCAAGTATTCGCAGGTATTAAATCTGCGTATGCACCAGAAGACATTGAAGGAAAGCTAACGGTAATGGTAGCAAACCTTAAGCCTCGTAAGATGCGTTTTGGTATGTCTGAGGGCATGGTATTAGCAGCAGGCCCTGGCGGTAAAGAAATTTATATTCTTAACCCTGACGAAGGCTCAGAGCCTGGCATGCGCGTAATGTAATCTTATCGCTCTTAAAAGAACCGTTGTGTTTTTAGACACAACGGTTTTATTTTGTCTGAAAATTTTGGCTGAAATTAAGGAGCTGAGTACAAATCCTTTAAAACACGTTCTTTGCGTGGAAAATAATTATTATCATAATCAAGTGACACGATGACTTTATTCGCTTTACCAAGTAGCTCATCTCGAGGCACAAAACCTATTACTCTGGAATCTGCACTGTTGTCACGATTATCGCCCATTACTAAATACATATCCTTAGGAATAGTCACTTTAGAAAAGTGCTGTACCAAAGAAGGCGTTTTTGAAACCTGAATAACATGTGCCGCGCTAGGCAAGTTCTCTATTAAAGTTTGCTCAATATCATTCTCTTTTAACTTTGTGTAGCTGATTGCTTGGTCATTAATGATCAGCTCATTATTAATCATACTGACGGTATCACCCGGTAAACCAATTACTCGCTTAATTAGACGATTATTAGCTGCTTTAGAGTCAAAAACAATGATATCTCCCACTTCAGGTTCAGCTGTTCTCATTAAGGAAGTATGAGTAAAAGGAAGCCGCAAATCATAAGCCATTTTATTTGTTAGAATCCGATCACCTTCAACAATTGTTGGGTTCATTGAAGCAGTAGGTACTTCATACCAATCAGCCACAGCACTTCTGAATACGCTCATTAAACAAATAAAGATAATGAGCGAGCGGTTATTTTTCCAAAGTTTATATAATCTTCTCATCTTCCCTCCTAGAACCCGTTAATTTAAATTTGATTCGTCAATTAAGACGTCGCTGGCCAACTGCAAGTTCAGTATAAAATGTAACAAAATAATAAGTATTAAAGTCAAAAATTAATTTCATCATTTTGTAGTAGTGATTTTATGTTCCGAATAACAGATACTAAAGAAAATAATAATCACAAAATACCCGTAAATGGATGTTACAAAAGAAAAAACAGCACCTCAGTTAGCAAACAAGTCACCCTTTTTCTTAGACCTCTTGCCTGGCAAGCTAATTGATTTACAGTTTAGTAACCCTATTTCTATTCGATTTAAGTTAACACTTGTTGGCTATGAAACCGGAAAGTACTTAATTTTGAAGTGCCCTGCACAAGTTGGTAAAAATGATTTCAAAGATGTGCTAGTTGAAGGCAATGGTGCTATTGTGCGCTACATCGTTGAAGATCAACGCGGTGAGTGTGTTGCTTTCACAACCAATATCATTGCATTAACCGTTCGCCCTGAACGTTTGATGTATTTAGCTTACCCAAAAAATATTGAAAGTCGCCAACTACGTGAAGCAAGCAGGTTACAAACTCATATCCCTGCAAAAATTAGCGTAACCGAAAACCCATCAGATGATGATAAAACATTGTTGCATGGGCTGATTATTGATATTTCGCCGACAGGTTGTCGCTTTGCTATCCATGTCAAAACCGGCTTTTTAGCTCTAAAACGTCGCCAAGTCTTTGTACATATCCTTTCGCCGCAAGATAGCTCTACGCAAGTTATTAGGGCATACATTAGAAACAATCAAATGAAAGGCGATCGATTAAATGTTGGTATTGAGTTTGCCGAAGATGAGCAATATAAATTGCACAAGCTACTGGAAGCTTATGCAATTGATATAGATTAAACTAATTTATTGATTTTTAAACTGTTGCTTAGCCTGCTCAACTTGCTCAGCATTAATACCGAGTGACTCAGCCGCCTCTTTAATTAGATTCGGCTGTGTCATTACTAAAGCCATTAACTGCTGCAGTTTTTCTGGCGGGATACCTAGTTGTTGTATTTGCGCCATCGCCATCATTGGGTTTTCTAAGAAAGCACTGAATAAGGCATGCACTTGTTCGTCACTAACATTATGTTCTTTTAGAGTTTCTATAATCGGGTTCATACTAACCTTTACTTAGACTTTGAATGTAAAGAAATTATATGGGCGTTTTGGTGTTATTCAACTAATAACACTACTTTGCCTGCGTTTTCGTTGTTATCCAAAATTCGATGCGCTTCACTTGCCTGTGCCCAATTGAGCGTTTTATAAATATTATAATCAAAGCCACCAGCAGCTAATGTGTCATAAAAACGTGAAATAAACTGGTCGCGCAAAGTACGCTTAAATTCATTGCTGCGATTCCTTAGCGTAGAAGCATGAAAAGAAATTCGTTTACTAAGCAATCGAGCGAAATCAACCTCTGCAAAGCGGTTATCCAAAAATGCCAGCATAACTATTTGGCAATCCATGGCTGCAACATGGGCGTTTTTGTTCAAGTAGCTACCAGAGACTGGATCAACAATGGTATTCGCTGTGAGCTCATTGTTTTTCATATACTCGACAAAATCGGTTGTTTTATAATTGATAGCATGATCAGCCCCCATTGCTTTTGCATGATGACACTTTTCTTCACTTCCTGCTGTCACCACGACATTCGCACCGATGCTTTTCGCCATTTGAATTGCTGCACCGCCTACCCCACTGGCTCCTGCATGAATAAGTGCAGTGTGTCCTTCTTTAAGACCACCAAATTGAAACAAGGCAGAATAAGCCGTCAAATAGACCTCACTTATCGCAGCCCCTTGTGCCATGGTCATTGACTCAGCTAAGGGCATTATTTGAGCCGCATCTACCGCTACATATTCGCTATAAGCCCCCCCTGCACACAAAGTAAAAATCCGCTGATTTAGCCAATCTTTAGTCACTTTGCTACCTTGTTCAACAACCACTCCTGCACATTCAAGTCCTAATATAGGGCTATCTCCTGCAGGGGCAGGATACTTTCCCTGTCGCTGCATGCAGTCAGCACGATTAACCCCAATAGCGGCGACCTTAACTAACACCTCGTGTGGTTTTATCTCTGGAGGGTTGATGTGTGCAAAGTGTAAGTTTGAATCTTCGTGCTTAATGTAGCGCATAGCAGCCCCTATTTTGTAATGCGTCGCCATGTTTCGGCTTCAATCAATTTGCCATTTTCGTACAAAGTATGGTGCCAAACATCGCCTTCAACTTTGTAATCAAATGCCATCGTTTTTCCTAATAATGAAGGTACATTACCATAGGAAAATGTTTCGATAAATTGTTGCTCTTTAAGAATATATTCACCACCACCAGCATAGTGAAATTGGCCATTTTTTTGTGTTATGTAACTAAAATGAGAGTCAGTGATTAATTTTACCGAGCTCAATTCGGGGGCTTTCGCTGTCACATAACCATCTTCAACAGCATACTTTCCTTCAATAAACTGCCAGCTGCCAAGTAATGGATTGGCATTCACATTGATACTAAGTAGCAAACTTGCAATAAGCGTTATTTTTTTCATTATCTCTGTCCTTGTTTTATCAACTCCTTAGCTTACGTTAGTTCTTTGTTCCAATTAAGGATTTAAGGTTGAGATTTTCTCATCTGTGAAAAACGCCAAGACTGTTTATAAGGATATACATCAAATAGTTGACCATTATTTATTGCTCTTTGAATATCTTGCCACATGGTTGCGGTAAAAATATCATGGTGGTGATGATTAAAGAACGCAAATGCGGCTTCATTAGCACTAAAGAATACATTGAATTGACTAGGAAAAATGTCGTTATCAGCAATATCAAAATAACTATCACTATTGAGCTCGTCTAACGCATCATCTGTTTGCGGTAATTCTCTAAAGTTGCAATCAGTCAATGGGCAAATTTCGTCATAATCATAAAACACCACTCTCCCCCATCGCGTCACACCAAAGTTCTTCATTAACATATCTCCTGGGAAGATATTCGCACCGGCAAGCTCCTTAATTGCTTTTCCGTAATCGTTCATCACCTGTTCGAGCTTTCGTTCATCGCATTGCTTAATATACAAATTTAGTGGTGTCATTTTGCGCTCTACGTAAACATGACGAAGGATGAGTGCATTGCCAGATATGACTAAACTATCACCGATTTGCTGCTGCATCGTTTGTAATAACTCATCACTAAAACGGCTCAAGTCAAAAGCAAGATAACGAAATTCATGTGTATCAACCAAGCGGCCCACACGATCTGCTTGTTTTACATAATCGTATTTCGCCATGACTTGCTTTTTAGTGGCTGTTTTTGGTGCGTTGAACCTATCTTTTATTACTTTGTAAACATAATCTGAGCAAGGTGTTGTGAACACTAACATCACCATCCCCGGTGTACCAGGGGCAATTACATATTTATCATCACTAGGACTGCTGCGAGTCGTATCTACTTTGTAACGATAGAACTCTGTTTTTGCGTGTTTAATAAATCCTATCGCATTGAATAGTTCAAAACGTTGCTTATGAGGCATTAACACACTTAAGTAATCAATGTAACGAGCTGGCTGGTCCGTATCCACCATAAAATAAGTGCGTGCAAAACCGAAAAGTAAGCTCAGTTGGTCAGCTCCCATCATCACAGCATCAATCTCGAGGCCTCGCTCTGTATTTAATAATGCAATGGCAAATGGCATGTTATCGCCATTTTTTGCAATGCATCGACCTATTATGTAGCACGCTTTATTTCTAAAAAATAAGGAGTTGGCATACTCAATGTAACCATCGTTAAGTGTAAGTAATTGATATACTTGTGGGCATTGATGTTTGGCACCTGCAATCAGTGTGCGCTGCAAAAGCACTACATCATCGTCAAAGTTTGCATAACCGACCCGAAATACATGGCGCTTAATTAATGACGAGACTGCCTCATCGAAACCATCTTTGAGTGAGATGCGACTCACTAAAGAATCAAATGGTCTAGGCCCTAATCGATAACGTGCCTTTAAAACAAATAAATGAACATTACGGATCTTTCGAGAGTCCCAAATAGCGCCAAATGTCGAATTAAAAAATGTGTGAGCAATAGGCTGATTTTCATGGTTTTGTACCATCTCACCATAAATCTGTTTCGCTAAAAGCCAAAGTGCAGGGTCATCCACTTCACTATATGCAATGATTTTTACAGCGTTGCTAACTTTACTCACTTGCCCTTCGTAGACTTGTAAGCGTAACTTCATCATCTGTTGAACTTGCTGCCATTGGCACTGCTCAAAACGACTTTGTGCACCTAAAGTAATATTTAAAAACTCCGCAAACATAGCTTCAAAGCCTGCGAAGACTGCACGTGCAAGCTTAGTGGCTATAACCTGTGTTAATTGCTCTGATTGCGTTTTTTGTTGTATAACTTCATTTGGCATTATTAATGTCGCTTATACTGATTATTTTAATGGTGCTGTTTACACACCATAGCAAGCACGCTTAAATTTAGATAATTAATAGCAAGAATAAATAAGATTGATCAGATGAATATTAGGCATGTTGACCTCAACCTTTTAGTGTATCTAAATGTGCTCATCGACGAGCAAAGTGTGTCTAAGGCTGCAAATAAACTTGCCCTAACACAACCGGCGATGAGTAACGCACTGAAGCGACTGCGTGATTTATTTGATGACCCACTCTTAGTAAGAGCCGCGGGCGCAATGACTCCTACAGCGAAAGCCTTAAGTCTTAAGCCTGAAATAGAATCGCTGTTAAAAATGGCAGAAGAAATTACTCAGCCAAGTGAACTATTCGACCCTAGCACGGCTAGTGTTACTTTTCGGATCATGGCAAACGACTACCTTGAATCAACACTTATTGCGCCATTTATCACACAGCAGCTAGAAAAAAATCCTGGTCTTAATTTTGATATTTTGAGCCCCAGTGACGTAACCCTACAAGACATGGAAAAAGGTACGATCGATTTGGCGATTAACCGCTTCAACGGCCTTCCTCGCTCTTTTCATCAGGCCAGTGTTTGGCGTGATAATTATTGCTGCTTAAGCCATCCCGACAACCCTTATCTACAAGCACAATCACTTGAGAGCTACCTAAAACAAGAGCATATATGGGTAAACCGTGCAGGCTGGGGTGCAGAAACGGCGCTAACAAATAAATCTGGCAGTCAAAAGTTAGGTTGGGTTGATGAAGCGTTATGGCAATTAGAACAAACTCGCAATATTCGTGTGTTTACCCGCCATTACATGGTTGCAAGTTTACTGTGCCAATCAAAAAATCTCATCGCAACCCTGCCTCGCCGACAAGCCATGTTATTAGTAAAGCATACTGATTTAGTCATAAGCCCTGTGCCATTTCAAATCGTACCGATTGAAGTGAAAATGCTGTGGAGTCCGTTATTGCATCATTCAAACCCACATCAATGGCTGCGCAGAGAACTTATTGCTTTTGCAAGCACAGTGGCAGATCGGTAAAACCACCACAATATTGATAAAATCAATATCAGTTATTGAAAACAACAATTTCATAAATAATGATTGAGGCGCTAGAGTGAAGTTAAGCACATAAACAAAGAGAAGATAATTATGGAAACTTCAGCGCAATTCACTCAACAGGACGGCCTTTACATTAATGGTCAATTACACGCATTCATCGAGCAGCAGCTTTGTAAAAAAAGTGACCTCGCTTGTGAAGATATTTATCAAACACTTGCCACTATGGTTGATGAGTTTGGTTGTCAATGCCGTAAAACTAAACATCAAGAAGATGATGTTTTACAAGCAGACACATTATTAACAGCGTATAGCACAGTGCGTACACATCCACATTGCCATGTTGATGCACAAACAACGACGGCGGTTCTTGACGAATATTGCTGCCAAGTGCCTGCTATTTTAGTTGTTGCTTTAATGGATACACTAACAGGCATAACAAGCAATGAGCCAGGTGCTGAGCGTATTTATCAACGTGCAGCTGAACTCACAGGAAAGCCTTGTGTCTACGCAGTTAAAAGCGCCAATGCAGCTTAATATGTCTATTTACTTGAATTCCTTATTCGAGCGATGATGCTTTTTGCAAAGTCACTGCAACTAAGCATCGTCGCACCGGCCGAATGAGTCGCCAAATCAAAAGTCATTTCATTCGCAGCCAAAGTTGATTCTAATGCCAGCTCTATTTTATCTGCCGCTTCATGCCATTTCATAAACCGTAGCATCATCACTGCACTTAAAATGCTACTTGTTGGGTTTGCAGTATTCTCGCCAGCAATACGATTAAAGGTACCATGAGTAGGTTCAAAAAATGCCACGTCGTTGTTTAAATTTGCCGCAGGCATAATGCCAACTCCACCTACTTGCGCTGTTAACATATCTGCTAAGTAATCGCCGTTTTGATTCGTTGTAACAACCACATCAAATTGCTCTGGGGTCAGTAGGGCTTGTTGCAACATATTATCAGCAATCACTTCTTTAATAGTTAAATCACTTAAGCCGTCGCGTTTGATAACTAACCAACGACCATTTTCGTGAGGAAGCGCATTAAATTCTTGCTCTGCAAGGGCAAACGCCCATCGTTTAAAGGCACCATCGGTAAATTTAAGCACATTACCTTTGTGCACCACCGTCAGTGAGTCGCTTTTTTGTTGAAGTGCATAATTAACAGCATAACGCATCAAACGCTCAGCCCCGTCTTTTGAACTATTCTTGATACCAATGCCACACTGTGTGTCAAACCTCAGTCGGGTTACTCCCATTTCTTGACACAAAAAATCAAGCATGCGTTCGTTATCAACGCTTCCTGCCTGCCATTCAATTCCCGAATACACATCTTCAGAACTATCACGGATGACTGTTATGTTGGTTTTCTCAGGCTCTTTTAAGGGCGAAGGAAGGCGTGAATAGCTGCGAATTGGCCGCATATTAACGAACAAATCCATTTCATGGCGAAGGGCCACATTCAAAGAGCGAAAACCTCCTCCAAGGGGTGTTGTTAAAGGGCCTTTAATCGCTATTTTGTATTGTCTAACGGCGTGCAAGGTTTCTTGGGGAAACCAATCACCATCATACAGTACAGCCGCTTTTTCACCATTAAATACTTCCATCCAATGAATTTTCTTTTCATCGTGATAAGCATGGTACACCGCAGAATCGACAACACTGCGCATCACAGGGGTAATATCCTGCCCGACTCCATCACCTTCTATGTAAGCAACGATAGGATGTGAAGGGATATGCCATACGCCAGATGAGTCAATCGTGATTTGCTCTCCCTGCTCGGGGATGGAAATGTGTTGATACGACATATTCGCTTCTTATTGATTATTATTTAAAGCTATTAATAGCAACGATTTACCTCACTGTCTGCGCCTGTGCGCGAATAGTCACTATTCAAGGCATTAATAATTCACTTTAGTGATTTCATCTTGCATGGCGCAAAACAAAGAGGTAAAGAGCTGCGCATCTAAAGTCACCGTGTCATTTTTAAGTGCCGTATCCACCGCAACGGCTTTCACATATAGTTGCTCACATTCAAACATATTAGCAGCGCCTTTTAGCATGTGAACATTTTTACTCAAGCCATCAATATCCATAACTTTGTACTGCTCACGCATTTCTCGATACTGATCCTCAAGCCCTTTTATATAATCATCTTTTAAAACTTGAAACTCTTTATCTGGTAATTTGATATCGCTTAATTCGTCGCAGTCCAAATAGCTGGAAATTTGATGGCTAAAAGCATTTCGATCTATCGGCTTTGCAATTAAATCGACAAATCCTTGCTTCATGTAACGCTCAATTTCATGTTTCATAGTATTTGCAGTCAGCGCAATAATAGGTGCTGTCACCCCTGTTGCTTGCATCATTTTTAATGCTTCTTGACCGTCCATTATCGGCATTTGTATATCCAATAAAATCAAATCGAAGGTATTTTCTAACGTTTGTTGGACAGCATCTTTACCATTTTCTACCGTGGTTACTGTCAAGCCCATCCGTTCTAGAATTCGTGCAATTAAACGCCTGTTATCTGGATGATCTTCAGCGAGAAGTACATGACCTTTTAAATTTTCTGGTTCATCTAATTTACAAAATGGCGATGTTTCTACCAGCCTGACTTCACTAATGTTATTTAGCCAACGTGTTTTTTCTGTTTTGTAGACTGCCATCGACAATATAAATTCACTGCCTGAGCCTACATGACTCTTAACACTAATGTCGCCATCGAGTTTTGCTGCTAAACTTTTCGAAATATTTAAACCCAGCCCTGTCCCACCATACTGACGTGAGATAGACGAGTCAGCTTGGTAAAACGCACTAAACAGCGATGCTTGCTCAGCATCTGTCATACCAATACCTGTGTCTTTAACACTGATAGTAAGAATATCGTTATCACAACTTACCGACAGTGTAATGCGCCCCACTTGCGTAAATTTGAGCGCATTAGTTGTTAGGTTCAACAAGATCTGTCTTAATCGACTTGGATCAGTGACAATGTAATCAGGTAAAGGAAATTGATAATCAACACTAAATTTAAGGCCTTTATCACGAATTTGTTTACCTATTAGGGATTCAATATTGGCAATTGTGGCAAATAAGTCCGTTTCTATCAGTTCAATCTCAAGCTTGTTAGCCTCAATTTTTGACATATCTAAAATATCATTAATTAAACCAAGCACATGCCGACTATTTTGTAAAATAACCCCAATACCATGGTTACGTTCATGGGGTTTTATATCACCGAGCATTATACCGTCCGCATAACCAATTATAGAGGTCATGGGCGTGCGAATTTCGTGGCTAATATTAGCAAGAAAACGGCTTTTCGCTTGGTTAGCATCGCGTAATTCATCAGCAAGTTGTTCAAGCTCTAATGTTCGAGAATGTACTTTTTCTTCTAAGTTTTTGGTCAGTTCAACATTATCATCGTGCAGTAGCCTAAATTTATCAGCAACAGCAAAAGCCAGTAACATAGCATCCATCGCCGTGCCGATTAGACCGAGCAAATATAAGTTAACCGTTGTCGCTGGCAACAAGCCAAGGTTAGTTAAATTACCAACCATATTTGGTAGCATCATCGCAAGATAAGCCAACACAAAGTAACGTGCTGGTTTAAATCCTTTAAGCATACAGCGCACACCAATGTATAAACCCAAACACAGTGCAATACCCGTGACCACCGTAGACCAGTAGAAACCAAAACTTGGCCATAAAATACAAAAAGGAATACCGAGTGTCGCAATAACACCCACAGTCATTGACAGCTGTGCAAGCTTTGGAAAAGTCTCTTTTAATTTCAGTAGGTTATTATAAAATAATATATTTGTGAGTGGCGTTAGTGCGAAACCGAGCCAATGCAAATGAGGATTGTAATAGCCAAATAATTGGTCAGATATATGAAAAAAATGACTCCACGCGAACACCCATGAAGCAGTAAAGAGCGCATAATAAAGGTGAGTGACATCTCTGGAAACAAGGTAAATTAACAAATTATATAAACCAAGCGCAATGCCAACTCCAAAGCACAGCATCATCACCATATTCTCTACAGTGATAGTATCAAAATAACTCTGGTACGGCGTTAACACAAGTTTTGCAGGCGTATAAAAATAATCACTTTCAAAGTAAGTAATCAATACATACTGCTTTCCCTTTTCTAGGGTTAGCCGATTACCATAATGGAATGCAAACTGGTTTCTCTCGACACCTCCTGTAAGATAGTGCTGAACAGGTTTACTAGGATCCGTTAGGTCATAGACACGACTTTCAATTTTCGATACAAGCGTATTGTAAGGATAGAGCACCAAATCTTCTCTGTTACTTTGGTTATCTATCTTAACGATCAGCCAATAACTCCCGCCCACCGAACTAATGCGAGATTGAGGTGTTTTACTTGACTGCCACTGGTTAATGTTAGCCGCTGACTGAGGAAACATATTATCCTTTGCCATGAGTACTTGCCCAACATCATGTAAATTCTGCTCAGCTGAGTCATCTGTATAAACATAAGTTTGCGCAGCATTGGCCGAAAACATCATGCTAAGAAGAAAAAGCAGACTGCCTACATAGAACTTAAATCTCATTCATCTATCTCTTAAGCAAGAACAACTCGATTAAAAATGATAGGCAACATCGAAACCATAACGACGCCCCTCACCTTTGAAATCTTCTAACATGCCCAAGAACGAGCTTAAATCGAACTTCAGTTGGCTATGCTCAGTATCAAATAGGTTTTTCCCCCACAAGATAAATGACCAATTATCGACATCATATTTCACGTTGGCATTTACGATACTAAAACCTTCTTGGTGCGCATAAGAATTCATATTCTGATCAAAGTAAAAATCAGACTGATAATCGTAACTTAGAGAAGCCGTAAGTGGGTTGTTGGCTATATAAGTATCATATTGCAGGCTTGCGGCAACATTCCATTTAGATGTAAAAGGCAAGCGGTTATCAGTAATACTGTTTCCGAGTGGATCAACATACTCTTCAAATTCAGCATGCGGAATATAGCCTACCGTTAAAACCAAGGCTAAATCATTGTATGGCTGGTAATAAACTTCGCTTTCAAGACCATAAATAATTGAGTTACCGACATTTTCAAGCAATTGTACGGGTGGCATTTGCGGTGTTTCTGACGGCTGATTCATAAATACTTGCTGATCATTGTAATCATAATAAAAACCAGCCCAGTTCATTCTCAAGTTCTGCTTCGGCCACCATGATTTTAAACCCACTTCATGCGCATTCAGTCGCTCTTTGCCATAATTAGCTAAAATAGCTTGTTCTTCTGACGATAAAAACCCGCCATTATAGCCACCACTTTTACTCCCATTGGCAAACCGATAATACATATTAGTTGCATCGCTGAGCGCATAGTTAATGGTAAGTTGCCTTGTTACACCGTTATCAGATTGAGAGTCTACAACCTCATAAAAAGGCACATTAACTCCCTCTAGATTGGTAGGGTCTATCACAGTATTTAAGGTTGCTATGGAGTGATAATCGAGTGATTCGTAATCGTACCTCAGTCCTGCACTTATTATCCAGCGTGTAGCAAACGGTACTTCTATCTGGCTAAAAAGCGCAAGGTTTTGCATACTAATTTCGTTGTCGTAGATAAACGTTGCCGTTAAGTTGCTAGGTAAAATGCCGCGCAGATCGCGTAAAATATCGTTAAGGTTGTCCTGTTTTATGTTTTCATCAGCAAAATAGACACCACTGGTGAGCGTGTAGTTTTCAAATTCATTTAGTAGCCTAAACTCTTGGCTAAATAGCTGAGTATCTAAACCTAACACCCCTTCGCATAAACGAGCTGGGGAGCCATCACAGTTAAATGCATGGCTGCGTTCTAAATCGTTAAAACTTGACAGTGAAGTAAACGTACTTTGCTCACTAAGATGCCAATTCACTTCCCCAATAAAGCCATAACCATCCGAGCTGTGTGGTGAATCGTTATTTACACTCACAGTAAAGAAGTCGTCACTGCCATCATTAAAACCAAAACTATCAAAACAACGCGTTGAGCCTGCTTCGCTAGGGGAGCATAATTCACCAGTGAGTGGGTTAGCTACAATGCCAATATTACCAACAGGTTGTACAATTCCATCCCAATCTTCGATGTGTGCTTGTAAGTACACATCAACCTTGTCCCATTGCGTTAAAAATGACACACGGGCATTTTTTTGCTCCATTCCCGCTTCGGGTGAATCACTGAAAATGTTTTCTGTGGAATAGTCATAATCTTGATAATTAACAGCAAAGCGTAGCGCACTTGTATCACTGACTTGCTGATTCCAAATACCATCAATACTGGTCGCATTATTATTGGCTATGCCAAGCGTTAGTGCGCCATAGCTATCAAACTCTGGGCGATTAGTACGGATCAGAATTGCTCCACCGGTGGAGTTACGTCCAAATAGTGTGCCTTGTGGACCTCGCAGTATATCGAGCTGGTCTATGTCATATAAATTAATGATTTGGTTATTGGCAGAGCCAACTGCAACGCCATCTAAATACATACCCACAGGTGAGGTGTTGGCCGTATTATAATCAAGCAAACCGACCCCACGTATACTTACAGCCGGTGGCGTCCCCTCAGCAGCGTTTTGAGTTATTTTTACATTGGGCGCAAATAAGGCGATTTCAGTCGAATCTTTAAAATGTTGATTCTTTAATTTTTGGCCACTCACTTGGCTGACAGCAACGCCCACATCTTCAATTGCTTGAGGACGCTTTTGCGCATAAACACTGATAACTTCCATGTCTTTTACAGTCTCAGACCCATGAGCAACTTCGCTAGTTACTCCATTACCAAGCAATAATACGAGTAATGTTGGGCCAATAAGATAGTGACGCTTCATATTGGTCAGACCTTAAAAGAGGGAAACTTGTTAAATTCTTGTAATTAACGTAAGTATAGACCATATAAAAGACTAAAGTCGCATAATTCACACATAATTTGTGAAATATCAAACTATTTAGCCCTCATTTAATGCTCTTATCTGTTTTTTCAAATGCATACTCACCACTAATAATTTCTGGATAACCGCATAACGACCTTGAGGTTTGCATTCCGGCCATCACAGCCGCTTCAACACAGCCCGCATTAACACCTGTTTTAATCCAGTCTCCTGTAATTCTTAAATTATTAAACATGGTACCATCCGTGGCTAAGCGGTATTGGCTAGACCCTGTCACCGACAAAACATAACGCTCACTCGGGTCAATATTTGCCCGCCAGTACTGTTGCTCGAATACAGGTAAAATGCTGCTTGGGTCATTAAAAAAAACTTGCCAATCAAACTGATTATTACTGTCGTAAGCGTTTGGCCATAAGGCTGACATATCAAGGTTAAATAAATTTTTCATATTCGCTTTAACAGCTTCTTTCATTTTAATTGGAAACTGATGATTTGTTGCTACTGGGTAGCTATTGCAGCTCAGTGCACTACAAAAGTAAGCGATATTTACAGGGGCATTATGTTTTGGCCAGTCTTCTTTATCGATTAAATTAGCCATCGCTGCCCATGTATCAAATGGCTCAACAAAACCACTAAGAATTGGCTTCTCTTTACTCAGTACGGTGTAATCAAACCCTAACTGCTGATCAGTTTTATTTAGCCATACCTGACAAGCTTGCGTAGCAACACTTTTTACCTGCTGCGATTGCTTTGCTAAATTGCTATCTAACTCAATTAACTCACTGGCAAGGTGCTCAAGTGACGCAACTGATACGCCTAAAATAAGTATATCGAAATCGACCCCATGAGTTAATTTAATACTAGGGAGAGGCTTCTTAAACTGCTCTTCATACACCTCAGGCCAAGAAGTCCAGAAAGACTCTAGGTTTATTTGGTATTCCTGAAGTAAATGAGCCTGGCTTGGCTCAATCTGTGAAAAAATAGGTTCACTTGGCCAGCACGGTAAACCTTTAACGTCGACTAAAGGTTCATACTCTCCTACTGCCAGCTTAACTTGTTGGCATAGCTCAACCTTTGAAACGACCGCCTTACCCTGTGTGTCCTGACCGGCTTCAAGGTTGGTGAGTTGATGGAAAAATTTAAATTTCACACCCCGTTTTTTCAAAAGCTCGTAAACTGGTGCAAATATCACATCTCCCATACCTGCTTGCATTTTCCACATTACCCCGCCTTTATAACAAAGACCTATACGCAACATGGCAAGTGCAGCCACACCCGCTTCAACATCGGGTTTATTAAAATCACCATCTGGATAAGCAAAAACCAAATCGTAAAAGCCTCTGATTGGCGCAGAGTTCACACTATAGGCTTTATTCGCGCCATTTTTCTCAAGCCATTGTCGAAAGTCGTAACAATTAATAACGGCGAAACCATCTCGATAAACTTTGTCTTTTATAAGCCCTGTTAGCATTGCAATCGCTAAATCTGCACTAATAAAAAGTCGACGTAGTTCTGGGCTGTCATCCAATAAGTCAATCACTTGGGCTTTAAACCAACGTTTCAGTTTTCGTACGATATACCAGATAACTAAACGATCGGCTTGTGTGTCGGTGTGCGTTGTTTGTTGCGAAGAAAATTGCAGTAAATGCGTCAATAGTGAACGAGGACTTGAGATAATCTCACCAGCATCTGACTCAATATCATTAATAAATTGCTTAGTACTACTTAGGGTATGATCAATATCAGTTTTAATTTTCTGATACATGTATTTAAGTAATGATTGATCCCGCGATTTTTTTGTCACCAATCTTGTTTCAGCGTGATGTTGTTCGCATATTTCTTCGATGTCTTCAGTCCACTTTTTTAACCAAGCCAAAGTCATGGTTACAAAATCCCACACAGTGATGTCTAAACTTCCATCTGCTGGGTTGCCTGCAACTGTCGGAAAATCAATTGGCCACGTTTGCCACTCGTTATCAATGTACTCCTGCAGGGCAATAAAGCTATGGGGTTTAAATGCTTCTTGCCATGTAGCAAGTGGACGTGTAGCTGGCCTGTTTAATGAGTTATACACTCCTTGCAAAGTACGAAAACTATTTACATATGCACCAAACCAAACATGCAATCCATGCTCTTCAATACGCTCTGCAAAATGGCTATTGCGCCCACTCGCGCCCTTGCCACCTAATCGCCAACCTTGTTGATAAACTGTAATTTCACGCTTTTGTTGCCAATCAGCCTGTTCAGTTAAGTAAACTGCAGCTGTCATTGCAGCTACTCCTCCACCCACTATGGTAATTTTTTCTTTTTGCATACTATTCCCTTACGCAGATAAAATTTCAGTTGCGCCAAGTTGATCAAAGTCCATGCTGACATAAAACGGTAGGTGTACAGCTTGCTTACCAAGAGCAATACCAAACATATCGTTTAGCGGAAAGCTCGCTAAAAAATTAACATTAAGGCTGTAATCATTTTTTAAAAGCGTTAGCTGATGAATTTTTTTTATCACTGAGGGTGAGTGGACAACAGCTTTATAAACAGAATTTTCACCCTCACCATCAGGAAATTGTTTATATAAAATTTGGTCCATTTGAGGATGAATGAAACCATCAAGTAATTGCTTTAACAAGGATAAATCAATCCCTGTGTAGTCATCACTTAAAACCGAGGCGACACGCTCTGCAAATTGCTCCACATTATCTAACAAACTCTCGGGCTTTTGCTTTATCACTCGCGTTATAGTGAGCAACTCATGCTGAGCTAACATGGAGTCAGGCGAAAACTTATCAAAACACTGCAAGGACACTGAGAATCGCCCGCTATCATCAATGTTACTGGGCATTTCATAGTCACACAGATATTTATTGTACCCCCATGTTTCACGACCATTGATCAGCGCATAAACATTATTCACACTAATAAATGCAGGGTACCAATACAGATAGCTAATATCGCCATGTAACATTTTAGCGATAGGCAACCAAATGATAATATCCGTTTCCTGCATCCAGCCATGTTCAGAAAAAGGTGCTGCAAGTGACGATATTTTTTCAATATCGGTGAATGTGAGTAAGCAGGTTTCCCCTAAAACATTAAACGTTGTCGAGTCATTGGCAAGTTTATTAAGCGTAACATCGACATAATGCTGCATTTTTTGCTCAGAAGCGGAAACAAAAAAGCCATACATGTTCGCATTGAGCATCCTGCATGGAGGTTTAGCTACAGGGTTAGATAAAAAGTGGCTGTATGTTTGATTTGTAGACATAGTAATTACTTTAATTATTATTTAGTAATGACTATAGACCAGATTTTCTAATTAGGTATTGATTGCGCTGAGCTTGTCTCATTTGCAAGTAAGTGCGAGGTAAAATACTTATAAGCATTTAAATCAAAATTTTCAGATAAAGCATTCATAAAGCCATGCGCATATTCACTTATACTGCACTCTACCCGTTCCTTTTCGTTTAAAGCTGCCACCACAGGCTTGATATCAAAATGCGCTTCGCTGTGTGGAAAAATAAATCGACAAGGTATATTCGCATTCAACGAAAGGTGGTGTCTCACTTGCGAAGGATAAAAAGCAATGAGCTGCTTTATAAAAGGGTTATGTAGTTCTGCTTGTGCTCGCCACGCTGCTGATGCTCCTGCGCTAAAAGCAATAATCGTTGTAGGACGTTTTATCGTTGTTAATGTAAAGTGGACACGCTCGAAATAGGTGTCATGCCCACACTCATTCAAAAAGTGCTGATATTGGGCTGATTCATTTGTTGGCAATTGTATTTGCCCCATATATGGGTCGCACATTCTAACTCGATTTTTAAGCTGCAGGGCAAGCTGTGTTAGGTGAGCAGTTTTACCAAAAATGTCTGTTACCAAGAGGTAATTCATGAATCTACTTCTATTATTAAATATTATTTTTGTTGTCCCGATTAGAATACGCCTGTTTCAAAAAAACATCCAGCTATATTAAGCCTGGGCAAGCTATCCCCTTCAAATTGATATGGATTAACTTGAAAGACTGTAGAGACCTTTGCTGACTACTGCATAAAACTAATTAATAAATAAAGATAATCCTGTTGCTTTTGACATATTGAACAATTACTCTAACTGCCGATTTGTACCCAATAAACATCATTTAAACACTTACAAGGAAGTTAAATATGAAATACTTACTTTTACTCTCTACATTAGCATTGGCTGCATGTAGCTCATCACCCTCACGTATAGATACCAGTAATACAATGGACGTGATTGCTTTAAGTGAAGCGAGTGCGCCAGACAGTGTTAAAGGCATATTTAAATTTCATATTAAAGCCGCCGGAAAACACAGCGGTGACGTTTTTTTAAATACTGAAGAAGATTACCGTGATAGAAGGTCAATTACAGTTGCCTTAAACTATAAAGTTGTACCTGAACTCACTAAAAAATATGGTGAATCTCCGGAGACATTTTTTATTGATAAAGAGATAGAAGTCACGGGAGAAGCAAAACGCGTGACAATAGACTTCATCTCACAAGGACGAGCTACAAATAAATACTATTACCAAACTCATGTAGACGTATCCTCAGTTGAGCAAATTAAAGTACTTAATTAACAGCAAACATTTAAAAGACAAGTAAATACGTCTATTTGCTTGTCTTTTATAGTTTGAGTAAACG
Organism: Pseudoalteromonas sp. CF6-2; assembly: GCF_021729425.1. Lineage (NCBI taxonomy): Bacteria > Pseudomonadati > Pseudomonadota > Gammaproteobacteria > Alteromonadales > Pseudoalteromonadaceae > Pseudoalteromonas > Pseudoalteromonas sp. CF6-2. The sequence goes on along the minus strand of NZ_CP091442.1, from coordinate 1,547,413 downwards.
AGCACTTCCCTTAAAAATAACGCAGTTATAGCACTACATTAAAAGCCACTATTTAAAGTAGATTTTTTAAAAATAAAGCTTGCATAAAAAACATTCGTGAAGTAGTCTAGTTGTCTGGTTTTTAGAAACCTCGCGGTTAACCCCTTACCTTGATCCAGTAATTCCCGCATATTCGTATAAATACTTGCGACGTCGTGTTACCAAATGACAATTTGATGAATTTCAAAATTATCACCAAACTGTCACAAACTTAGTCAACACTGTACGCAAGACAACAAATGTCAGACTGTATTTTTTAACTGCCTTTAAAGCTCTACAGAATCTGACAAACAGAAAGAGTGAGTTTTATTATGTCATATAAATACAATGGGTCCCTGATCCAAATTGCACATCCTGTGCAGTCAATATCGGTTAACAAACAGCGTGTAATTTTTAGTGACACGCAAGGCTTGAAAAACGCCATTTTCCAAAAGGCCAGTGATGCCCGCCAATTTGTGAAATGGCTAAAAGCCAACTAAACCGAAAAACGCCAGCTCTGCTGGCGTTTTAGTTTTTACTTCTCTGCATTGAGCTAAAACCCTGCTACACTTATATTTTTAACTATTAATAGGTAGTAAGATGCGCCGTGCCTGTGTTCTTTTACTATTCTTTTTTTGTGCAGCTTCATTCGCCGAAAAACAAACAAAAACCATTCAATGGGTAGTCGTTGATTTCGCACCCTATTACATCATGAATGACCGTTATGAAGGTACTGGACGGGACGAAAGTGTCATGAAAATGATAGAAAAAGCGTTACCCGATTATCGATTCACACATACCCTTTATCCGTCGAGTCGTGTGATACACGAACTTTCGAATCCACAAAACAATTACTGTATGTTGTCGTTGTATCAAAATGAGCATCGTAAACAGCACATTGCTTTTAGCTCTCATACCTCAACAATTGGATTATCCCCATCAATAGCCATACGAAAAGAGCTAATTAAAGCGCTCGATTTAGACCCCAGTAAAGCAATTTCTTTAAAAGCTCTGCTAAATGATAACCACCTTGCACTTGGGGTATCTATGAGCCGCTCGTTTGGTAAAAGTATTGATGACGTGATAAACACCAATCATGATGCCAATATAATATTTCGCCCAGGCAGTGATACTTTAGCGAGCCTTACTTACATGCTAAGTAAAAAACGCATTGATATTCTATTGGGTTATCCAAGCGAGCACTATTATCTAGCTCATTCAATGGGCTTCGAAGACAAACTAACACAACTCACTCTTACGGAGGCACCCAAGTTAAGTGAGGGGTTTATTGGTTGCACCAATAATGAACAAGGCCGGCACATTATTAGCCAATTAGATGTTGCATTAGAAAAAATCGCACATACACAAGAATATCACGATATTTTAGTGCGCTGGTTACCTGATAATTTAAAACCAATTTTAGAGAAAAGGCTCAAGGATAGAAATGAAAGTGCCGCTCATTAAGCGGCACTTTTAAAACAATGTTACTTACGAACACCTTCAATAAATAAACCAATATCCACATGTGTAGATGCAGGTCCAAGGTTGTAATCAATGCCGTAGTCAGCAAGTTTTAGGCTTGTTTCACCTTCAAAACCAACACGGTAACCCCCCCATGGATCTTTACCTTCACCTATTTTATCAATTTCAAAGGTAATCGTTTTAGTGACGCCATTTAAAGTGAATTCACCCGTTACATCAGCTTCATCACCCTCTTCGTCAAATTTAATTGAAGTACTTTTAAACGTCGCTGTTGGGTGCTTATCTACATTTAAAAAGTCTTTACCACGTAGGTGCTTATCACGTTCAGCGTGGTTAGAATCAATACTCTTTGTTTCAATCGTTACATTGATTTTAGAGGCATCAGGCTTTTTATCATCGTAGCTAAAATCACCTGAAAAAGTGTTAAAGCGGCCATGCAGCCAGCTATAGCCTAAGTGTTTAATCTTAAAAGTAACGAATGCATGGGCACCGTCTGTATCAATCACATAGTCTGCTGCATTCGCATTTGCAGTAGAAAATAACGCCGCACTTAATGCCGTGCTTAAAAGTAACTTTTTCATATTAATCATCCTTTAGTGGTTTGATCATTCTAGTTAAGGTTTTATCTTTATCGATAAAATGATGTTTTAGTGCCCCTAATGCATGTAAAACAACAACACCTATCAGCCCGTATGTGGCATAAAAGTGAATTTCACCTGCAATATCTTCTTGATTAGCAATTGAACCTGGCAACGCGGGTACAGCAAATAAATTAAATACGTCAATAGCACGTCCATCTGCTGTCGAGATTAAATAACCCGTTATAACAATGACGATAAGTAATAGATAAATTATTTTATGTACTGAGTGAGCAATAAAGTTCATGGTTTTAGTATTAGATACCGGTTCAGGTTGTGTACCGAGTAACCGCCAACCAAAACGAAAAAGTAAAACAGCAGCTAAGGTAATCCCTACACTTTTATGTAAATCAAGGGAGCCTTTATACCAAGCATCATAATAAGTTAGCTCAACCATATAGACACCTAAGCCAAACAGGCCAAATACCCCAAGAGCCATTAACCAATGAAGTGCAATTGCTACCCATCCGTAGCTGGTTTTAGTGTTGCTTAACATACTCTTTTCCGAAAATCGCTATTCCTACTGGTAGAATAGCCTAGCTTATTTGCAATTAAAATAGCGTTAAACAAACATCATCTGTGCATTTACGCACACATTTGTTTAAGCTATATATGATTTCGCTTAAACAAAAAGAGTTAATGGTTTTTGTGCCAAAGCGTTTCGTCTCTGCATTTACTACACTCACCGACTAAGTGATTTTTTAGTACATGCAACGACACCTTATTGCATTTGCCACAACTTAGCTGCGCTTCAACCCATGCTCTTGTTCCAGGGTCAAATCTTAAACGGGCTATTGTTGCAGAGTACACAGACACAAAAAATGGTACACAAAAGGTCAGTGCTAGTTTTAGCCAATGAATATCGGCTAATTTCATACTTAGAATGAGATCGCCTTGATTAATTATGTTTAAGAAAATACCCACAATAAGGGCAGTCTTAATACCTGTAACTAAGGTTGTTCTGTTAAGTGCGACCTTTAAAAATAGAATTGATTTGATCACGATATGCTCTTGTGAGTTTAAAGACTCATTAAATGACCTTTAAAACACAAAAACTATTCCTAATGATTTATTATAAAAGACTGACCGCTTTTATCATCACAACTTAGAACGATAATTAGAGGGCGTTTTTCCAAAAAACTGTTTAAAGGCACTTTTAAAGGAGCTTTCAGATTGATAGCCCACCATCTCTGAAATCGATGTTAAAGAATACTGTGTTTGACTAATTAACTGCTTTGCTTTGAACATTCGTCTCGCCAGCAAGTACTTCATTGGTGTAACGCCTACCGACTCTTTAAAGCGGGTTGTAAATTTTGAACGGGACATATTACATACCTCTGCTAAAGAAGCTAATGTCCAATTTAGTTCTGGGCTTTCATGAAGTAAACACAAAACTTTATTTAGACTGCCACTGTTGAGCGCTGCGATAAAATTCTCTTGTTCTTTATTATGTTCTATATAACAACGAATAATTTGAATAAACAAAACATCTGTCAATCGGTCAATAAGCACCTCTTTTCCGAGGTTATTATTAGCACTTTCACTTGTTAACATTTTAATTGCGGCGTTCAACCAACTATAGCTATGCCGATATTCCTGCGTGATGTGAATCAACTCTGGCAATGAGTCAACAAATGCATGATTAGAGTCACGATCAAACTCAAAATAACCGCAAACAATATTAAATTGACCATCACTCCCTAAGAATGGATTTTCACCCTTGTGAATTTTTTCAACGACCTGCACCGCTGGTAGGCAATCAGAATTAGGATTATCTAATAACTGATGTTCAGTACCATGAGGTAAAATAACAGCATCCCCTGCCAGCAACTTTATCTGCTCATCACGGCCTTTAATATTTAACCAGCAACTCCCTTTATCAATTATATGAAAAGCAGCTTTTTTACTTGAGGCTACGCTCAATCCCCAAGGTGATTGAAAGCACTCTTTAAAATAAACACTTCCGCGTAAATGAATATCTCTTAAAACTACACTTAATGCATCCATCAACATTTGCCTGTCATTACACTCGATATTCAAATAGTAAGCTTTTGAATACGCAAGTGAAACAACTTAAAGCGCTATAGCACTAATTGTGGACGCTAAGACATTAAGAATTTCTCGTTTAGTAGTGATAATAAATGCGCTAAAACAAGTAAACAAAAAGGTGTAATTATGAAATTTAGTATTAAACAGTTAAGCCTCGCTATCACAATGAGCGTATTGAGTATCTCAACAGCTTATGCTGATGGATTACCAAACCCTGGTATGGAGTATTCTCGGGGTAATACGGCTGTTGTTATTACAGATCCACAAGTGGATTTTTTAAGCCCTAAAGGTGTTACTTGGGGTGTGGTGGGTGAAAGTGTCACGAAAAATAACACTGTTGAAAACCTCGAATCTTTAATGAAGACCGCTAAAAAGAAAGATATTCCTCTGTTTATCTCTCCTCACTACTACTACCCACATGATCATAAATGGCAACATCAAGGTTCATTAGAAGTGCTTATGCACAATATCAACATGTTTGATCGTAAAGATGCATTATCACTTGATGGATTTAAAAATTCAGGGGCTGATTGGCTACCAAAATATAAAAAATACATAAATGATGGTGAAACGATAGTTACCAGCCCTCATAAAATGTACGGCCCTGACTCTAACGATCTTGTCTTACAGCTCAGAAAAAGAGGGATCGGTAAAGTAATACTTGCAGGTATGTCATCTAATTTATGTACAGAATCTCACTTAAGAGAACTTATGGAGCAAGGCTTTGAAGTACAAGTTGTTTCAGATGCAACCGCAGGTGCAATTCTGCCAGGCATGAATGCTTATGAAGCTTCTTTAATTAATTTTCGGATGATTGCAAATTCAGTTCGAAATACCAAAGAAACAGTAAAGCTAATGACAAAAATCTAATCAAACTTTACTTGTAGCGAAAATTAAAAAGGCGATACTTTTAAAAATCGCCTTTTTTAAAATCATTCATCATTTTTTATATTAATTAATCTCTTTGCGGCAGCATAATCTGGGCGAAAAAGAGTTTAATTTATAGTCTAGAACTTAAGCCGATAAAACCAATCACTATGAATTACTCTTTAATACTCGGATAATTCACTTTCAGCTATAAGACAGATCACTCTTGCACGTTTACAATCCGCTCTATACCTGTACTATATTTTACGAAATCACCTTCACCAAAATTTTCTGCAATCTTCACGTCAATACTCTTGCTATGCATCGTAGAAAGAAATCTAACCAAATATATTCCTGGCTTGCTTACCTTATAAGCATAAGAGATATCATATTTTTCACGAGGTCCTATATCAATAAAAGGCAAAGCAATTTTATTTTTACCTTGATATCTCGAATGCCCTAAATACACAGGTTCGTTGTAGGTAACGTGTCCATCTTTAAAGTCCATTTTTGCAACTAAAATAGAATTATTATCAAGCAAAACTCGAACATCCTCATTGCCAATGTTTTCCAGAGTGATGCCTATTGCTAAAACAACTCCTCCCTCTGTCATAAATTGTTGTACATTAATATTAGTTAGTGCACTAGACGCTAGGTTAGTTTTTTGTCGGAGCTCAACAACCTGAAGTTCAGCAATACTTTCTTCTCGTTTAATCCACGTACCATAAACAGCCCAAGCAGCAACACAGATAGCTGCTAGCATAAGAAATATCTCTTTTACTACTGTAACTTTTTCAATGGCTTTCATTTAAATCTCTTAGCTTCATTGTAGTGTATCTCGTACGTACCAAATTCTAAATTAACATCATTTAAGGACTCACATGAACTATAGATTTCAAACACAAGAACTAGCTAAAAAAGCTTAGTAAAAGACTAAAGATAGATTCAGAATTGCTTCCTATGGGGCTAACCTTGAACTCTATTTCAAGCCACTTGTTTGACTTAAAGCTTACAGCTATTCGCTTTCTTCCACCAAACCAACATAAATCTGGCTACTGGCATCTACCTGAAAGCAGCTGATCAGGTTTTCTTTCACCAGCTCTAACATGGCGATAAAGCTTACCACAACACCGCTTCGCCCCTCTTCAATGGTAAAAAGAGTGTGAAAAGGTAATTGTAATTGAGCTTCTGAAAGTTTATCTAATATAAGACTCATGCGTTCACGGGTAGACAAGGCCTCTGCGGTAATATGGTGATGCTCAAATGTTTTCGCCCGTGCCATAACGTCACTTAACGCAACTAACAAGTCCTTCATATCAACATCAGGTAGCAAGGCATTCTGCTCAGCAAATTCTGGCACCAGCGCTTCGGCAACAAAGATATCGCGGCCTTCGCGAGGGATTTCATCAAGATTTTCGGCGGCTTTTTTAAATTGCTCGTATTCTTGTAAACGTCTTACAAGCTCAGCTCGTGGGTCTTCTTCCTCTTCAAGCTCTTCATGTTTTGGTAGTAATAATCGTGATTTTATTTGTGCTAATAGCGCCGCCATTACGAGGTATTCACCTGCTAGTTCAAGCTGAAACTCGCTCATCATTTCAACATAACTAACGTATTGCTCAGTAATACTAAAAATAGAGAGCTCTAGCACATCCAATTTATGTTTTTTGATTAAATACAGAAGTAAATCAAGTGGCCCTTCAAAGGTCTCTAAAATGATTTCAAGCGCGTCGGGTGGAATGTATAAGTCTTCAGGCTTATCGACCACCGCTTTGCCATGCAAAAAAGCCAGTGGCAGCTTTTGCTGTACTGGCTCTTGTAAATTATCTGTCGCATCAAGCGGTTGGCTAGTCAATGAAGTCTCTACTCAAATGGTTTAGTATCACCACAACCGACACGTAGAATTTCGATATCATCATCCGACAAATCAATCACTGTGGTTGCTTGCTCAGGAAGATACCCACCATGAATAATTAAATCAACTTGCTTTTCAATACGCTCGCGAATTTCATCAGGATCAGCTTCGGTATATTGCTCCCCTGGTAAAATTAAAGAACACGACATTAACGGTTCACCTAATTCAGCCAGTAAAGCACAGGTAATTGGATGTTCGATAACACGAATACCAATGGTTTTTTTCTTTTCGTTTAATAAGCGCTTTGGTACTTCTTTAGTGCCTTTAAAGATGAACGTATATGGCCCTGGGGTGTTATTTTTAATTAATCGAAACAGCTGATTATCGACACGAGCATAAGTTGATAGCTCCGATAAGTCGCGGCAGACCAAAGTAAAGTTATGGTGTTTTTCAATACCACGAATACGTTCGATGCGCTCTTTCGCTTGTTTATTACCAATGTTGCAGCCAAGTGCATAACCCGAATCGGTTGGGTATACAATAACGCCGCCTTGCTTAATAATATCAACCGCTTGGCTAATTAAGCGTGGTTGCGGATTATCTGGATGAATATGAAAAAACTGACTCATTACACGCTCCTATTGCCCTTCCCATGCTTGCCAAACCCCTTGGCAATCTTTTGGTAAGTATAAGTTTTTACCTAACTCCAACCAGCTGGTCGGAAAATGAAAATCTGAACCTTGCGACGCGAGTAAGCCATATTCACGACTAAGCTCCCCTAAAAACTGGCGCTCACTGGGTGCTTGTTGTGGTTGTGCCACTTCCATGGCATCGCCACCTGCGCCTTTAAATTCAATAATTAACTTACGCAGCCACTTATTCGACATTTGATAACGCCCAGGGTGTGCAAGTACGGCAACCCCGCCGGCTTGGTGAATTGCAGCAATTGCCGTTTGCATATCGCACCAACTACTTGGTACATAGCCTGTTTTGCCTCGCCCTAAGTATTTTTTAAATACCCCCGGGAAGTTTTTAGCTACACCACGTTCAATTAGTGCACGGGCAAAATGCGCCCGTGTGATTTGTGCATTCTCGGCAAATGTTTTAGCTTGCTCATAAATGCCATCAAAACCATTTTTGGCAAGACGACGACCTATCTCTGTTGCTCGCTCTTCACGCTTGGCTTGTTGCGCGTGTAATAGTGACAGCAGTGATTCATTGTCATCGTCAACATTTAAACCAACTATATGAATTTCAAAGCTTTCCCACTTTGTTGATACTTCTACACCAGCAATCAATGTAAGCGGTAAATTATCATCTGCAATGACTTGGCGCGCAGGTTTTATCGCACTTAACGTGTCGTGATCGGTAATTGCAAACACATCAATGTTTTTTTCAACCGCGCGGTGTAACAATTGCTCGACTGATAGCTGACCATCTGAGTATGTGGTGTGGCTATGTAAATCGTATTTTATCAAAGGGAAAGACTGCTTAACGTAAGTTCTTGAATCAATGATGTGAGTATAACAAAATTTTTATAGTAATTGTGGTAAATTAATACTTGACAGTATCGGCACAGGTACGCTTTACTGTATGCACTTTCAGACACGTTAAATAAGCAACAAAAATGAACAAAACAATTCAAATCACAATTTGGTGGTGGCACTCGTAACTAGCGGGTGACGAATTGTCGTGTCTAACGATTTCTAAACCCGCTCATGTAGTGGGTTTTTTTATATCTAAATTTTAAGGTTTTATAATGAATTACATAGCAACTCTTACACATCACTGGTGGTGGCGCCTGGCTTAGCGGGACGGTAAGGGTCTATCTAATTTATAGGCATCTTTATACGAACCCCGCCAAGCATCGCTTCGCGGGGTTTTGTTTTTTAAAGAGTTTTTGGGAATGAGGGAGAATGAGGTTTGATTTTTAGTCATATAACAACGACACCGGGTGAAGTAACCAGTATCACTCAAGTGCGTGACTACATAAGTAGCCCACTTGCGTTATACAGTTTACTCGATAAGCCTAATTCACTGCTGTTAGAGTCTGCTGAAATTGATTCTAAAGACAGTGTAAAAAGTCTAATTTTGGTTGACTCAGCGCTACGACTTGTTTGCCAAGGCAAACAGGTCACACTCACAGCACAGTCAAATAACGGCAAACAATTACTGCCTTACTTACAAAGTCATGTGCAAAATTGCTCGGTAGAGCTTGTAGAAGACACATTAAGGTTAACCTACGATGAGATTGCCAGTGATACCGATGAAGCCAGTAAATTAGTGGCTGATAACGCTTTTAGTGCCCTACGCAGCTGCATTAATAGTATTAAAAGCACCACAGACAATCCGTTTTCTGTGTTTTTAGGCGGTGTATTTGCCTACGACATGGTTGCTAATTTCGAATCCCTTTCTGATGTGCCTGACGGTGAAAACAGCTGCCCAGATTACGTTTTCTACTTAGCTGAAACGCTCGTTGTCATTGACCACCAAGCGAAGACAACTGAGCTGATTGGCAATGTGTTTAATGGCCCAGATGTACATGCAAACTGCTTTGAAGTCGGCCAACAGCTAGAGCGTTTAAATGCTGTATGTGACAAAGCCAAAAGCTACCAGGGGCAAAAGCAAACAGGCTCAAACCCAATTTCTGTTGATGTTAACGACGAGCAATACTGCGAACATGTCATCAAATTAAAAAAGAACATCGTTGATGGCGATATTTTCCAAGTTGTTCCATCACGTACTTTCTCTCTTGCCTGCCCTGACTCACTTCATGCTTACAGCCAACTAAAACTTCAAAACCCAAGCCCATATATGTTTTACATGCGCGATGAAGAATTTGTGTTATTTGGTGCATCACCCGAATCAGCCCTCAAATATTGTGTACAGAGTAAACAAGTCGAGGTATACCCCATTGCCGGCACTCGCCCTCGTGGTAAGTTTGCTAATGGGCAAATTAACCCAGACTTAGACAGCCGTATTGAACTTGAACTTCGCAACGACCAAAAAGAGCGTGCTGAGCACCTGATGTTAGTTGATTTAGCGCGAAATGATGTTGCCCGTATTAGCGTACCAGGCACACGCCACGCTAAAGAGTTATTAAAAGTAGACCGCTACTCACAAGTGATGCATTTAGTTTCACGCGTTGTGGGTACTTTAAAACCTGAACTCGATGCGCTACATGCTTACCAAGCTTGCATGAACATGGGCACCTTAGTGGGTGCGCCTAAAGTACGCGCTGCTGAATTAGTTCGTCAAACCGAACAAAAACGCCGCGGCAGTTATGGGGGTGCAGTGGGTTATTTAACCGGTGATGGTGCCATGGATAGCTGTATTGTTATTCGCTCTGCCTTTGTTAAAAACGGCACAGCCTACGTGCAAGCAGGTGCAGGTGTGGTGTTTGATTCAGATCCACAATCAGAAGCTAATGAAACCCGCGCTAAAGCACAAGCTGTGATCACTGCGATTCAATCGACTTACGAGGCACAATAATGACGATAACATCAGCCTATAAAATTTACTTTTTAGATAACTTTGATTCATTTAGTTATAACTTAGTCGATGAACTTTCTATGTTAGGGTGCCAGTTAGTGGTATACCGTAATAACATCAGTGCACAAAGCATCTTTGACAAAATGTGCCAAGAGACAGTACCTGTATTATTAGTGCTTTCACCTGGCCCTGGCGCACCATCTGATGCAGGTTGTTTAATGGAACTCATTGAACTGTGTAAAGGCCGCTTCCCGATGCTGGGTATCTGTTTAGGGCAGCAAGCACTAACACAAAGCTACGGTGGGGTTATTGGTCATGCAGGCGAAACAGTGCATGGCAAGTCATCAATTATTACGTTGAATGAGCACCCAGTATTCGCGGGTATGGGCGATAAAATGCCGGTTGCTCGTTACCATTCATTAATGGCAACCAAAGTCCCTGATGAGGTGGAAGTTATTGCCTCTTATGAGACTATTCCAATGGCAATTTACCATCAACAAGATAATGCCCTTGGCTATCAGTTTCATCCTGAGTCAATTTTAACGCCAAATGGCGCATTGCTATTACAGCAAAGCATTGAATTTTTAACCGCACGCGTGCAGTAGAGGAATAACATGGAAGCAACAACTCAAACCCAGTTAAACCAATTATTAGCAAAGCAAGATTTATCGTTTTCGCAAGCAACTGCATTGTTTGATGCCATCATGAATGGCCAGCTTAATGATATTGAATTAACTGCTGCACTTATCGCCCTAAAACTAAAAGGTGAAACGAGCGATGAAATCGCCGGTGCGGCGGCATCAATGCGCGCCAATGCGGTGCCATTTCAAACCAGCAAAACCTTACTTGCCGACAGCTGTGGTACTGGTGGTGATGGTTCAAACACCATTAACATTAGTACCACTGCTGCTATTGTTGCCGCCGCTGCGGGTATTAACATGGTCAAACATGGTAATCGCAGTGTGTCGAGTAATTCGGGATCAGCGGATTTACTAAAAGCCTTGGGTATTAATATTGATATGAGCCCAGAGCAAGCTGCCTATTGTTTAGAAAATACAGGGTTTGCATTTTTATTTGCACCGCATTATCACAGCGGTGTACGCCATGCGATGGGCGTGCGTACGGCTCTTAAAACCCGCACTATTTTTAATATTTTAGGGCCACTAGCCAACCCTGCTGCCCCTGAGGTGCAATTGCTTGGCGTTTATGATGCTTCGCTGTGTTTACCAATGGCCGAAACCTTAAAAACCCTTGGTACAAAACGCGCTATGGTGGTTCACGGTGCAGGCACTGACGAAATTGCCTTACACGGAACAACCAAAGTGGTTGAGTTAAATAACGGTGAGCTGAGCGAATACACGCTAACAGCAAGCGATTTTGGTCTTGCAAACTATTCACTTGAACAACTAGCGGGCCAAGGCCCAGAATATAATGCAAAAGCAAGCTTAGCGATTTTACAAGGTCACGGTGACGAGGCGCATAACGCAGCCATTATAGCCAACGTTGCGGCACTTCTTTATTTAACCGGTAAAGCAAGCGATTTAAAACTAGCCGCAGATCAGGTAAGTGAATTATTAGCATCAGGCAAAGCGATGGACACATTGAACGCAATTATTGAGGTAAGTCATGGCTAACGTGTTAGACAAAATTGTTGCCGACAAACGTATTGAATTAGAACAAAGAAAAGCACAGCGCCCGCTTGAGTCTTTCATCGGAGATGTTGTGCCAACCAAGCGAGACTTTGAAGCGGCGTTAGCAGCAACAGGCACGCAATTTATTTTAGAATGTAAAAAGGCATCTCCGTCAAAAGGGCTTATTCGCGAACCATTTAATTTAGACGAAATTACATCGGTTTATAAAAAGTACGCAACCTGTATGAGCGTGCTTACCGACGAAAAATACTTCCAAGGTAGCTATCAGTACCTTGAGTACGTGCGCAGCCAAGTAGAACAGCCGCTTATCTGTAAAGACTTCTTTATTGATGAGTACCAAGTTTACTTAGCACGTTTATCGGGTGGTGATGCTATTTTATTAATGCTCTCCGTCCTTGATGACGAACACTATTTAGCGCTTCATAAAGTGGCTGATTCGTTAAATATGTCGGTGCTTACTGAAGTCAGTAATGAGCATGAAGTAAGTCGTGCACTTGCACTTAATGCAAGCCTTATCGGTATTAACAACCGCGACCTTCGTGATTTAAGTACTGATCTTGCAACGACAGAGCGCTTACGTCAGCTTATCCCAAATGACAAAGTGGTTATTTCTGAGTCGGGCATTTATACCCATAATGATGTAAAACGCCTTGCACCATTGTGCGATGGCTTTTTAATCGGTAGCTCACTGATGGCTGAGCGTGACCTAGAAGCCGCGTGTCGTAAAGTGATTTTAGGTGAAAATAAAGTGTGTGGTTTAACCCGCTCACAAGACGCGATGGCAGCCTACACAAGTGGTGCTGTGTATGGTGGCTTAATTTTTTATCCTAAGTCGCCACGTTATGTCGATATCGACTGCGCTAAACAAGTAACGCAAAGTGCCCCGCTCGCGTATGTGGGTGTTTTTGTCAATGCGCCTGTTGAACAAGTGGTTGATTATGCACAAAGCTTAAAATTAGCTGCGGTGCAATTACATGGTGACGAGAATAGCGAGTATATTCAAAGTCTCAGAAAGCAATTACCACTTGGCTGTGAAATTTGGAAAGCCCAAGCTGTTAAAGGCGAGTTACCTGAGCCGCTTGAAGGGGTTGATCGCCATTTATACGACACTTACAGCAAAAGCCAAAAAGGCGGCACAGGCGAAGCATTTGATTGGTCTGTGCTTGAGACGGCAACCGTGCCGTTTATGTTAGCCGGTGGTTTAAATCCAGATAATATTCATGCAGCGCTTTATCGCGGTGCCAATGGCCTTGACCTAAATTCTGGCGTTGAAGCGTCAGCGGGTAAAAAGTGTCAAACAAAATTACAAAATGCGTTTTCGCATATCAGAAATTATTGAGGTTAGAATGCAAAATCCAGCTTATTTCGGTGAATTCGGTGGTATGTTTGTACCACAGCTGCTTGTGCCAGCACTCAAGCAACTGGAAGCAGAGTTTAATAAATCACAAAACGATCCAGCTTTTCAGGCTGAGTTCGAAAAACTTTTAAATGAATACGCAGGTCGCCCTACGCCATTAACACTGACACGTAACTTAGTTAAAAATCCTAAGGTAAAACTGTATTTAAAGCGTGAAGATTTACTGCATGGTGGTGCGCACAAAACCAACCAAGTACTTGGTCAAGCACTACTAACCAAGCGCATGGGTAAAAAAGAAGTGATTGCAGAAACAGGTGCCGGCCAACATGGTGTTGCAACGGCCCTAGCCTGTGCCCTACTTGGCTTAAAATGCCGTGTTTACATGGGTGCAAAAGACGTTGAACGTCAGCAACCAAACGTATTTCGCATGAAACTAATGGGCGCAGAGGTTATTCCTGTCACAGCGGGCTCTGGCACCTTAAAAGATGCAGTCAACGAAGCACTGCGTGACTGGTCAGCAAATTATAAAGACGCTCACTACTTACTAGGCACTGCAGCAGGCCCTCACCCATTCCCAACCATGGTGCGTGAGTTCCAAAAAATGATTGGTGAAGAAGCAAAACAACAAGTGCTTAAAGCTGAAGGTCGCTTACCGGATGCGGTGCTTGCTTGTGTGGGCGGAGGCTCTAACGCCATTGGTATGTTCACAGACTTTATTGATGAGCCAAGCGTAAAACTAATTGGTGTAGAGCCAGCTGGTAAAGGCTTAGATACCCACCAGCATGGTGCCACCTTATGTAAAGGCACAAAAGGCATTTTACACGGTACTTATACCTACATTATGCAAGATGATGATGGCCAAATTGAAGAGTCTTACTCTGTATCAGCTGGTCTTGATTACCCTGCTGTTGGCCCACAGCATGCTCACTTGCATGAAACAGGCCGTGCAGAGTACGTTGGTATTACTGATACTGAGGCACTTGAAGCATTTCAACTACTGGCCAAGAACGAAGGGATTATTCCAGCGCTTGAATCAAGCCATGCCCTCGCATATGCCCTTAAATATGCCGAGCAACAAACCGAAGACACTATTTTAGTGGTTAACCTAAGCGGCCGAGGCGATAAAGATTTAGCTCACGTACACAGTGTATTATCAGAAGGAGGCGCACTATGAGCCAGACTAACCGTTACGGACAACTGTTCGCCACATTAAGCGAAACTAACCAAGGTGCCTTTGTACCGTTTGTTACTATTGGCGATCCTAATAAAGCACTGAGTGTAGATATTATCAAAAGCTTAATTGATGGCGGTGCCGATGCCCTTGAGCTAGGTATTCCATTTTCAGATCCGATTGCTGATGGCCCGGTGATCCAAGCGGCCAACATTCGTGCACTTGATGAAAACATCAATACCCAAGATTGCTTTGATATCATTAAACAAGTGCGTGAGTACAATGCTGATATTCCAATTGGCCTATTATTGTATTCAAACCTGGTGTTTAAGCGTGGCATCGAAAAGTTTTATCAAGATGCTAAAGAAGCGGGTGTCGATTCAATTTTAGTGGCTGACGTACCACTACATGAGTCAAAGCTATTTCGCCAAACAGCAATGAAAAATGGCATCGACCCAATTTTTATTGCAACGCCTAATGCTGATGATGACACTTTACGAGAGTGTGCGTCATACGGTCGTGGTTACACATACCTTCTTTCACGCGCAGGTGTAACAGGCACAGAAACCAAGGCGCAAATGCCAGCAGATTCATTAGTTAAAAAGCTAAAAGATTACCATGCTGCACCGGCTTTATTAGGCTTTGGTGTATCAACACCTGAAGATGTTAAATCAGCACTCGAGTCAGGGGCCGCTGGTGCGATTTCAGGCTCGGCCGTTGTTAAAATCATCGAGGCAAACCTGGATGACCAAGCAGCGATGCTTACTGGTTTAAAAGAGTTTGTAGCCAGTATGAAAGCAGCTACTAAGTAATTTATCATATAAAAAAGGGCCTTAAAGGCCCTTTTTTGTGTTTAACTGATTATGAGAAGTAATTAATGATGACGGTGGATGCCTTCTTTAATTTCTTCGATAAACTTACGGTTAAAAGCCTCTAAATCAGCAGGGCTTCGGCTTGTAACTATACCCTCATCAACACACACCTCTTGATCAACCCAATTAGCGCCAGCATTAATTAAGTCGGTTTTAATACTTGGGTATGACGTTACTGTACGGTCGCGTAATTTGTTAACTTCAGCTAGTAACCATGGGCCGTGGCAAATCGCGGCAATGGGTTTGTTTTTTCCGGCACTGAAAAAACCATCAACAAACGCTTTCGCATCGCTATTCTGGCGAAGTGTGTCTGGGTTAAATAAGCCGCCGGGTAATAATAACGCGTCATATTCAGCAGAGTCTGCTTCGCTGACTACACGGTCCACACTGACTCGTTCACCCCATTGGTTTTCATCCCAGCCTGTAATATCACCACGTTCAAGTGACACAACCTCTACCAAAGCGCCTGCTTCGAGTAAAGCACTACGCGGTGACAATAGCTCACTTTGCTCAAACCCATTAGTTGCGAGGATGGCAATTTTTTTACCATTAAGTTGGCTGTTTAAATCTGACATGTTATCTCCTTATTTAGGTAAACCTAAGTTAATTACAGCAGACAATATGCCAGAGTTAACCTCATGAAATTAAAGAGCTAATTTAAAAGTTTTGATTATTAGCTCTGTAAAATATACAACACCCTTGCAAATACTGCTTACAACACATCCTTTAATGCCTTTGCAGGCTTAAACACAGGTTTGTTAGCGCCTTCGATTTCGATTTCTTCCCCTGTTTGTGGGTTGCGCCCTTTACGTGCTGGGTAATAACTTAGGGCAAACGTACCAAAACCATTGATTTGTACTTGGTCACCTTCAGAGAGTGACTTTTCGATGACATTTAACAGGCTGCTGAGTGCAGCTTGTGTGTCTTTTTTTGTTAATTCACTATGGGCAGCCATTTGTGACACTAACGCGGCTTTATTCATAAAATGCTCCAAAATACGCCGCTTAATCATCTGAGGTTAAGCGGAAAAAGATAAGGTAAAATAACCCAAACACCGGTTTAGACCAGATTTGCTCGGGAGGCTAAGCTTTCAGGGCAGCTAAGTCAACCTTGTATCTTGAGCAATAACTTGATACAACCCAGTATCTTTTTAAATTAGAGCATTTATAAATCTATGCATGCGATTATTGAATACATCCCGCTGATTTTGTTTTTTGCGGTTTTCAAATTAGTTGATATTTATTGGGCAACAGCATTGCTGATGCTAACTACCTTAATTCAGGTTGCTTATTGTTATTTTAAAGACGGCAAAGTGCCAACCCGTCACTGGGTGTTTTTTGCCATCGCAGTGGTATTAGGTACTCTCACCTTAGTTTTTCATGATGAACAGTTTGTGAAATGGAAGGCCACCATTGTGTATGCCATCTTAAGTGCTACCTTGTTAGTCAGCCGCTATGTGCTTGGTAAAAACTTGGTAAAAAAGGCACTTAGCTCGATTTTAGAAAATGTCTCTGAGAGTAAACAAGAAATCAAGGTACCGGAAACACTGTGGAACAAACTTAATCTCTTTTGGGTTGCAGTAACCGGTGGTATATCAGCTCTAAACATTTATATTGCTTATAATTTCTCACTCGATTTTTGGGTTAATTTTAAAGTATTTGGCTTAATGGGGATTACCTTTGTGTGCGTACTAGCCACTATCATCACGCTCTTCAAATACTTACCTGAAGATGATGAAGAGAAAGATTCAAAGCAATCTTAATGTCATAAATCTGTCGTCTTAGCTTGTTAGCGTATACAAAAAACACGCTGAGACGACATTGAACGCTAACCATTACCGCTGGTTTGAATTTACCCTCATATTTGTTTCTTTGCCGCTTTTAGGCTTCTTGCTACGCGCCTACTTGGCTAACTGGCTTATACCTGCCCTTATTATTTTAATGGCCGTGTGCAGCATGTTGCTTTTGTCTGATCCTCATTTCAAACGCTTAAGGTTAACCAGCTTAGGTGAATTTAGTGCAGTCAAACGTCGCTTGTTTAGCTTCTTCTTTTTAGGAGCACTATTCTCAGGCATGTTTTACGGCATCATGAATCAAGAAAACTGGTTTTCGATGCCCAGAAATTCTTTTTATGATTGGCTAATGTTGCTATTACTCTACCCAATTTTATCGGTGATGCCACAAGAGCTTATTTTCAGAACCTACTTTTTCCACCGCTACAAACGCATTATGCCAAGTAAAACCGTGCGTATCATTGTCAGTGCATCGGTGTTTGCGTTAGCTCACATTGTCTATGCGAATGTATTGGCCGTACTGCTGGCATTTTTAGGTGGGCTATTATTTTCTTACACTTATGCGCAAAGCCGCTCGACCTTTGCGTGCGTTATTGAACACAGCTTATGGGGGCTTTGGATGTTTACTTTGGGGCTAGGTGATGTTTTAGATGCAGGGGCTATTTAGCGAATATAAAAAAGCCGCGCCAAAGTGCGCGGCTAAATATTGAGTTGGCTTTTAAAATCCGAAAATACTAAATGCAAAAAACTTCGTTGCGACGGTATTTACAAAAATGAGTAATAAAATTGCAGGGATAAACGTTGATAGCGAAAAGTTCACATACTTCTCTGTAAAGCTACCGATATAGCCGTCACAGCCTTGGCTTAGCTCTGCTGATAGGTTTGCTTTTTTCCAGCGGTACATCACGAATAAACACACCATTAAGCCATTAAGCGGTAAAATTGTGTCGTAAAACACATCATAAACAATATCAAATAAGCTCTTATCTGCGCCGCCATAATTAACAAACTGAGTAAGTGAGTCAACCATACCAAACGACATGGTACACAACACAGTTAATACGCCTGTTGATAAAGTTAGGATAGCCAATGCTTTTTTACGGCTGATACCCTTACGATCACTTAATGTTGCTGTTGGTACTTCTACAATCGATACAAGTGACGTAATTGCCGCAAAAAAGACGAGTAAGAAGAATACAAACGCAACAATTGATGCACCCACGTAGCCAATATCAGCTTGTAATGCTAATAAAATTTTTGGTAGATATACAAAAATCATCGACACCGATGAGTCAGATAAAGTACTTGGATCAGTATCTGGGTTAAAACTAAAAATAGCTGGAAGCACCATAAGACCGGCAATAAACGCAACCAAGGAATCGGTTACCGCAACCATTTTAGCACTGCCAACGATATCATCTTTCTTAGAAATATATGATGCATAGGTCATTAAAATACCCATACCTAACGACAGTGAGAAGAACGCTTGAGCTAGCGCACCATTAAGTACACTCGCACTCATTTTACTAAAATCAGGTACGATGTAATACTTTACACCCGCCATCGCGTTATCAAGTGTTAATACATAAACCACCAGCGCGGTAAGTAACACAAATAAAGCCGGCATCATAAACTTAGCTGCTTTTTCAATACCTTCTTTTACACCACCAACCAAGATCAAGTTAACGATGATTGCAACTACAGCCATATAACCAAACACGGTATAGCTATTGATAAAGGTACCAAAGTTATCAGGCTGAGCTAAAGCACCTAAATTACCAAATGCGGTTTGCGATAAATAACCAAAAATCCACACAGTGATCACCATGTAAAACACAGCAATCATAAATGGCGTTAGTACCGCTAAAAAGCCCGCAAAGTTCCATTTAGGATCATTGCTCGCCAATAATTTGTAAGAACCGAGAGGATCTTTTTGCGCTTTACGACCCATTGCCATTTCGGCCATCATTACAGGCAAACAGATAAAAATGACAAACAATGCATAGACTAACAGGAAAGCACCACCACCATTTTTTGTAGCGGAAACAGGAAAACCCACTAAGTTTCCGATACCTACAGCAGAACCGGCTGCCGCTAAAATAAAACCGAGGCGGGAGCTAAAATGCTCGCGTTTTTCGCTCATTTAAAAACCTTATTATTATTTTCTCAATCAAGCGACTCTACCAGTGTTATACCGCGTATTTCAAGCTTTATAAGTTAAAGTTATATGGGTTTGTGTAAAGATTATTACGCAAATAATCTCTCGTCTACTCAGCAGAATATGCTACTATTTTTTCAAAATAACATTGAGAACACATTATGCTGTATATGATTTATTCAACAGACGTTGAGAATAGTTTGGACGCACGTAAATCTGCTCGCCCTGCTCACTTAGCTCGCCTTCAGGAATTAGACGATCAAAATCGTTTATTTACAGCAGGCCCACTACCAGCCATTGATAGCGAAGACCCTGCTGAAGCAGGTTTTACAGGTTCATTAGTGGTTGCTGAGTTTGATTCATTAGAAGCAGCAAGGGAATGGGCAGCAAACGACCCTTATATTGCAGCTGGCGTTTATGATAATTCAGTTGTAAAGCCATTTAAAAAGGTCTTTGGTTAATTTTTAACTAGAGTGAACTTTCCTGCTGCAATAATTCAGTGTTTGTTCACTGCTTGTTAACTAAGATCATCTCGTTAAATCACATAATTTAACGTTTTTACTTGAGTTTTAGTTACTTGGTTAATTAAACTAAATGGGTCTGGTTTAGGAGTTTCCCGTCATGCGCGTATTATTAGCCTTCAGTTTTAGCCTACTATTTGCACTTTCGAGCTTTCAAGCAGCTGCAAGTAACAAGCAAGCTGATGAGGTCAGTAAAAAGCAAGCAGTGTTGATTGCAAAAAAAGCGGAAGACGGTAGAACCCTCAAAATCACAGAGCAAGAAAAAGTATATACCGTTAGAATATTAAAAACGAACGGACACGTGGTCGATATCCATGTGAACAAAAAGACTGGCGAAGTGAAAAAGGATTAAAAATGCGAATTTTAGTAATTGAAGATGATTTACACTTGGCAGACAATTTACGTAATGCCCTTGAGAAAGAGCGCTACAGTGTAGATCTTTGTCACGATGGCGAAGCTGGTTTATTTCATATTACAGAATACCCTCTTGATATGGCAGTAGTCGATTTAGGCTTACCAAAAGTAGATGGTATTGAACTGATCACAAAAGCACGTGCACAAGGTATTACTATTCCTATCTTAATTTTAACGGCGCGTGACCGTTGGCAAGATAAAGTAGAAGGTTTAGATGCGGGCGCTGATGATTATCTTACTAAACCGTTTCATGTTGAAGAGTTAATTGCACGCTGTAACGCACTTATTCGCCGTAGTGCGGGTAAAGCAAACCCAGAAATGACCGCTGGTCCAATCAAAATTCATACTCGCTCTCAGCAAGTATGGGTAGATGACAGAGAGCTTAGCCTTACAGCATATGAATACAAAGTACTTGAGTACTTAATGGTTAACCCACAAAAAGTGATCTCTAAGTCAGAGCTAACTGAGCATATTTATGACCAAGACTTTGATCTTGACTCAAACGTAATTGAAGTATTCGTACTTCGTTTACGTAAAAAGCTTGACCCCGACGGTACACTAAATCCTGTAGAAACATTACGTGGTCGTGGTTACAGGCTTAAAAGTCAGTGGTAGCATCGCAAATACCGCTTAAAGTAAGACAAGGATTTATCCTTGTCTTTGTTTTATTAGTTGCCTTACCGATTTTGTTTTTCTCAATTGGTAAGGCTTATTACGCCTCCTTGGTCGAAGCGACCGAAAAAACGCTCGAAGCCCATTTATACTCACTTATTTCTGAAGTCGACTTTACAGAGCGCGGCATAGTGATGCCAAGCACCATTCTCACACCAGAACTCAACAGACTAAACTCAGATACTTACGCCATGATTTATCGTGGGGATTTACCTGTTTGGTACTCTGAATCAGCAACGAATATTAATTTTATTCCTGACGAATTCGAAGCCCCAGCTGGTTCAGCAGATTTTCGCCGTGTTGAATATAATAATGTGGTTTATTGGCAGCTTACCCTGACCGTTATTCTAGAAAACATAGATCAATCCGAACATGCACGGTTTATTTTGCTAAAACGTAATGATGCGCTACTAAGGCTAATGGATGGATTTAAACAAACATTGGTTAACTGGATGTATGTTATGGGCGTGGCAATCGCCGCATTAATGGCCATCGGTTTTGTTTGGAGCGCAAGACCCTTGCAACGTTTAGACAAAGAGATCAAATCTATTGAGTCTGGCGATAATCAGCAGATTAAAGGCCTTTACCCAGTTGAGCTACAAACAATTAAGGCGGATTTAAATTTATTACTTGAGTCGCAACAACGTCAAAAGGAGCGCTATCGTGCCTCGTTAAGCGATTTAGCACACGCGTTAAAAACCCCATTGGCTGTACTGAAGTCCAGCCCACTTGCTAATGATGCTGACGCTCAAGAGCAGTTAGATCGCATCAATGTGATGATCGAACATCAATTAAAGCGAGCCGCCACTGGTGCGTCTGACACATGGAAAAAACAGACTCTCGTGAAGCCCATTATTGATTCAATTTTGAGTGCCATGTCGAAGGTTTATCGTGAAAAAGATATTATTTTTACTTGTGAAGTAACAGAGAAAGATTACTTCTTAGGTGACAAAACTGACTTAATGGAATTGTTAGGAAACCTAATTGATAATGCCTGTAAAGCATGCCGCTCACAAGTCGACATCAAAGTTTTGCAAAGTAAATCTTTGACAATCAGTATCAGTGATGATGGACCTGGCGTGCCCGTTGACAAGCGTGAATCATTATTAACAAGAGGCACCCGATTGGACACTTATGAAAGTGGTCATGGTGTTGGTATGGCTATCGTGTCGGACTTAGTAAACTCTTATAATGGCCACTTAACAATTGGTGACTCCGAAAAGCTTGGTGGTGCTGAGTTTATTTTAGAGTTTAACTATCGTGATAAAAAATAATATGAAACACCCGATATTGACAGTTTTTTTAGGATTTATATCATTTCAAGCATTCTCTATCGATGCTCAAGAGCAATGCACGTTACACGGCAATACACCTGCTGAAACAAAGCAATATATTCGTTGCTTAGATAAAGTCATTGCGGATTTGGAACGCGAACAAAAAATGTGGGTGAATAAACTGACTCTAGATCTGGAAAAGATAAAAGAAGATACAGGTAATAGCCAACTATTACCTATATTTTTACGCAGTGTAAAAAACCAAGCCAGCTACCAAGAGGATAGTTGTCGTTGGCGTTACTTACAGAAAATGCCAAATGCAACTAAGGCAGCTATCACCTACAAACAATGTGAAATCAACATACTTAATCAGCACCTAAGTGTGTTAAAGCGCCCATTAAAGTAAGAAGGCGCATCAGCGCCTTTTAGTCATCTAATTTAAGCTCTTCACCGTTTCCTAGTAAAGTTGCGAGCCAACGCCCTTCTTGGCTTGTTTCGAGGGCTATTTTAACTATCATAGTTAATGGTACGGATAACAGCATTCCAACTGTTCCCATCAACCAACCCCAAAAGATTAAAGACAAGAATACAACTAACGTTGATAAACCCAAACCTTTACCCATAAATTTAGGCTCAACGATGTTACCCATAACCGTATTTATTACTAGGTATCCACCCGCAATAACCCCAGCAACAAGCGGGCCTTGTGTTATTAAAGCTAATAATACCGCCGGTACGGCCGCAATAATCGACCCAATATTAGGGATATAATTGAGCATGAATGCCACAACCCCCCATAACACAAAGTAATCAACACCAAGTGCCCACAACATAGAACCAGCAAGCAGGCCGGTACCCAAACTTACTAACGTTTTTATCGCTAGATAAGAATTAATTGAATCTAAAAAACGATCAACTTGCTTCATTTTCATTTCAGGGTCATCTAATGCCATATGTACTTTTTTGCTTAGCATGGGCCCTTCAAACAGCATAAATACTACCGTGAGAATAATGAGAAACATATTTGCCATTACCCCACCAAGGCCAGTGAGCATATTTGTAGCCACATCAATCATTTTACCGGGGTCAAATAAAGAAATAATCTGCTCTTTATCAATCAGGATGTTATAGCTGGCAGCCACATTAACAACCCACACAAACTTTTCTTTTAACTGAGCTTTGTATTCAGGTAGGTTCTCTGAGAAATCTGTCATAGATTGGCCGACTAATCCGGCAAGGCTTATCCCCACACCTACAATCATCATCATGACGAAAATCACGGCAATAACCTTGGGAATACCATATTTGGCAAAAAAACGGATCAGAGGATTACATATAATGGCAATAAAAGCTGCCAAAACAAAAGGGATTACAATTACACTTGCAGCTTTAATACCTGCTAAAACAACAACTAAAGCAGCAAAGATAACTAAACTTTTATTTACACCAGTCAAACTCGACAAAATAAAATCCTTGTGAATTATTTTCTCCAGTGTAAGTCAAATAGACTCTAAAAGAAATCTCTACAGAACTGGCACAGTTAATGCCTACTTTGTACACATTATTTGAACAAACTATGACCTTAAGTTACCATTGAGCAGTCGTACTTAAAAGGAGCTAGGGATGACGCATTTATCAGAGCAAGAGTTGTCTTTTTTTAATAGCCTGTTTGAGGCTGAACAAAGTATTGATGACCCTATCAACACTAAAATGTCATTAAATCTCAACCTACCAGATAAACTGAGTGGATTGCTGAAAAATGCCAAGCTAACACTATTGGCAGAAGTAGGTATATACCAATTGTGGTTTCCATTAGAGTTCACGACAGATGAAAGAGGCCAATTAACGCCGGTTCTTAGCGCTCCCGAAGTAATTGATACAAAAGGAGTTGAAAGGAGTTGGCGGACACCCGACCTTGACCTGCAAACAGAAAAGTATGTTATTTTATCACTATCGAGTACTGGGCTACTATTACAACCAAAACATGCAGAGGCTGTCTTAGAGCAAGAAATTACACTTGCTTTTAACTTACCCAACCAAGAACATGTGATGATTAGAGCTAAACCAGTTAGAGCAACCAGCAAAGGCATTGCCGCTAAAATTATTAAAGTATGTGAAGGCCAAGATGCAATGCGTCAATACTTATTCGACATTCACAAACATCATCACGCAAAGTTATATGAACAAGGAAATATAACGACTGAACTCATCTAGTTGCATGACATGCTGCGCTTCGATAAGCTCGCTTTTTTGCAGCAAATCCAAATAAGGTATTTTATGAGTTATCCTATCGGAACCCCTGGTACACCTTGGAATGATGAAGACAAAAAAGCATGGCTTGCGCTTCAATCAGTAAAGCGTAGCTACTCAGATGATGTTGTATCACAGCTAGATTCTTTATCAGAAAAGTTCGATGTTGAACGCTATGGTACGCTTGACTATGACATTAATAGCTATCCACTTTTCATTTTAAAAAGCAAAAATTGGCTAAATAACAAACCATGCGTGTTAGTAACAGGTGGCGTACACGGTTATGAAACGAGTGGCGTGCACGGCGCATTAGCATTTGCCAAAAAAGCAGCTACCGATTACCTTTCACACTTTAATATTTTGATTGCACCTTGTATTAGCCCTTGGGGTTACGAAACTATTAACCGTTGGAATCCGACTGCAACTGATCCAAACCGCTCTTTTTATCAAAATAGTCCTGCGCAAGAATCAGCAGCAATCATGCAGTACCTAGCTGATAATTCAATTGCACCTTACGCACATATTGATCTCCATGAAACAACCGACACTGATAATAGCGAGTTTCGTCCAGCGCTTGCAGCCCGCGATGCCAAAACACATGACAATTGGAATATACCAGATGGATTTTATCTTGTAGCTGACAGCGAACGTCCTGAACATGCATTCCAAACGGCAATTATCAAATCAGTTGAAAAAGTTACCCACATCGCCCCAAGTGATGAGAATAATCAGTTGATTGGTGTGCCGCAAACTCAGTTTGGTGTGATTAATTACGAAGCAAAAAAGCTCGGCTTATGTATGGGCTTAACTGATGCAAAATTTGTTACAACAACTGAGGTTTACCCTGATAGCCCTCAAGCAAGTAGCGAAATTTGTGTCGATGCTCAAGTAGCGGCAATTACAGGTGCTCTTGACTACATTGTTAACAAAAAGTTATCCAACCTTTAAATACTAAACAATTAAATTATTCATTTAAAACAAAAAAGCAAAACAAAAACCCAGAAAAAAGCATAAAAATAGAATTTTTATGCTTTTTTTTGAATTGTACAATAAATAGCTAGACAGGTTCTGTGAATTGTATAAAATTCGCGCTCTTTTTAATTCGAAAGGGAAGCAAATTGGAATTTAAGAATCACTATGGCAGTGTCAGTATCATCACTGAAGGTTCAATTATTATTGGACAATTTTCTGGTAATATAAACGCACGTTTAGTCAACAACTTCGCTACGGGTTTAAAAAAGCATGTCAGTGCTTTAGCTGGGCGTCCGTGGGCTTACATTAGTCATTCTACACACCTACTTGCAACGACTCCTGATGCAGAACGAAGTTTTGCCAATTTATTTCGCGCTTTACAGGGTACAAACTGTATTGCCACAGCATATATGTTCAGTTCTTCAATTGTACTTAATCAAATGAAACGTATCATTGCAGAAGCTGAAGCTCCAATACAAATTCTTGATTGTTTATTTGATGATTTGCAAAGCGCCAAAGCCTATGTTTTAAAACAACTTGAATTCGCTGAAATGGCTTGTTAACAAGCCATTTCGTCGTCTAATTTGTATTAATTTTTATAGAACTTTGTCTCTTTGGTTATCGCTATACTTGCATCTTCTAGTGCTTGAATATGAAAGCTAATTGGCGTTACCTTTGACTTTAATTCATACCCATCAGCAACCACGGTAACAGGCACCCTCTTCATTTGACCTGCATCAATCGTTATCGCTTCTGGCACCTGTAGGTTTGCTTCTTCTATACCAGTAATACCAATTGAATAGCTCAAACTATGCTGAGTTTTATTGATGATTGACAAAGTGTATGGGTTTTCAACCAGCCCTTCAAAGTTAACACGATACAAAGCATTACGGTCACGAATAACTGATGCTTCAATGGGCGTGCGCATAGCGACCCAAACAATCATAGCAACCACAAATAAGGCCGTTAAACCGCCATATCCAAGTAGTTTTAATCTAAATGGGTTTGTTGTTTTTCCTTCCATTTGCTTTTCTGAAGCGTACTTTATTAGCCCCTTTGGATAATTAAATTTTTCCATGGTACTGTCACACGCATCGATACATAAGCCGCAGTTTATGCATTCATATTGCAAGCCGTTGCGTATATCAATACCGGCTGGACATACTTCTACACACAGGTTACAGTCAACACAATCACCTAAGCCTAATTCCCTTGGATCAGCTTTACGTTTACGCGCACCACGAGATTCTCCACGCTCTTGATCATAGGTGACTACCAGCGTGTCTTTATCAAACATCACAGACTGAAAACGTGAATATGGACATGCTACCGTACACATTTTTTCGCGCAGAAAACCGGCATTGCCATAGGTGCAAAATGCGAATAAGAAAACCCAAAAGCTAACAAGCCCTGACATATCAAGAGTGAATAAACTCATGTATAAAGACTTAGCAGGTATAAAATAAGCCATAAATGACATAGAAGTGAGTAAAGAGATGACAAGCCAAACAGCATGCTTGGTTATTTTCTTTTGCCACTTACTTGCTGACCAAGGGGATTTATCAAGTTTGATTCGTTGGTTACGGTTGCCTTCGACTTTATGTTCAACCCAAGTGAACATAAGCATCCAAATTGTTTGCGGGCAGGTATAGCCACACCAAACTCGGCCTAACCAGTTCGTCACAAAAAACAATGCAAAAGCACCTGTCATAAATAACATGGCTAAAATCATAAAATCTTGAGGTAACAGTGTTAACCCAAACAAGCTAAATTTTTGTGTTGCTACGTCAAGTAAGACGGCTTGACGACCATCATACTGAATCCACGGAATGGCGATAAACGTCAACATCAGCATCCAGCCTAAGTAACGGCGGATACGTTGGAAGTGCCCTTTTTGCTCTCGGATATAAATCGGCCCTTCTTGGTTGTAGGGCTTGATGATTAAGTCTTGCTCTTTAATATCAAATTTCATTTTGCTACTTACTTCTATGTCGGTAATAACCTTACAGAGCAACTATCAGGCCAACTAAAAATAAAATTAAATAATTGATATTAAAGAATATTTTTACATTTAGGGCATTTAAAACCGCGAAATATCACGAGCAACCGCGTTATTTCGCGAAATTACGTTTTATAGCCAGCTTTTTCATTTTTGATCTAAGAGTACTTTCGGGTAAACCAAGCAAAGTAGCAGCGCCATTTTCACCTGATATTTGGCCGTTACACCGCTTTAGTACCTCGCAAATATGCTGCTTTTGTACAGCAGCAAGCGAGACAACTTGCTCATTTGTTTGCTCGTTATTCAAAGGTGCAGAGAGTTGTAGCAAAGCTTGTTTTGATAAAATAGCTTCACGCTCGAGGATATTTTGTAGCTCACGAATATTGCCTGGCCAATCATAATTAGCCAACTTAGTGAGCGTTGCTTTGCTAAGCCCCTTTAGCTGTTTACCTAAGCGCTTGTTAAGCTGAGTGATTATGTTTGCCGCGAGAAGTGGAATGTCTTCTTTGCGCTCACGCAGCGCAGGAACACGAATAGGAAACACATTTAAGCGATAATACAAGTCCATTCGAAAGCTGCCCTGCTCAACCATTTGCCATAAGTTTCGATTAGTTGCGGCTAATACTCGGATATCGACTTTTAAGGTTTGGCTACCACCCACGCGCTCAAACTCTTGCTCTTGTAGCACGCGCAGTAACTTACTTTGCGCTTCTAATGGCAGCTCTGCCACTTCATCTAAAAATAACGTGCCTTTATCAGCCAGTTCAAAACGCCCTTTTCTGCGCTCATTAGCACCTGTAAACGCCCCTTTCTCATGACCGAATAACTCTGATTCTATTAAATTTGCAGAAAACGCTGCGCAATTTACTTTAATAAATGGCTGCTCAGCGCGGCTACTTAAACGGTGTAGGTTTCTTGCCACCAGCTCTTTACCGGTGCCATTTTCACCTAAAATCAAAACCGTACTGTTCGTTTGACTCACTAGGGTTATTTGCTCAAGCATACTTTGAAACGAATGACTTTGCCCGACTAAACCCGACCCCTGCCAGTCTTCATTTAATTCAGAAATAAGATAGGCATTCTCAGCTTGTAATTGCTCAGATAAGTGCTGAACTTGGGCTAGAGCATCGCGCAATGCAACTTCAGTTTGTTGCTGTTTTGAGACATCGCGAAAAATCGCGACAGCACCAATCAAGGCGCCATTTTTGTAAACAGGTGTTGAAGTATATTCAACGGCAAAATAGCTACCATCTTTACGCCAGAATACCTCATCATTTACATGGCGGTGTTTACCATCAAACATGGTACAGTATATTTGGCATTCATCTGCAGGGTATGGTGAGCCATCTTTACGAGTATGGTGATGATATTGGTGAATTTTTTTACCTAGAAGTTCTTCTGCTTTCCAGCCAGTCATACGCTCAGCAGCTGGATTGACGAATACTGCATTACCCGATAAATCAAAGCCGTAGATGCCTTCACCTACAGCATTTAATAAAAGAGTTGGATCATTTAAAAATTCTTTAATCATAGCAAAATATCTATTCGCGAAATATCACGAGACATTATCGCAACGAATAATCATTTAAACAAGCTATGAAAAAAGCCAAAAGAGCACTATAAAAATGCTCTGACTAATTAAAAAGTTACATCGCAGGAACTAAGCGGATTTCCCCTTGTACTACTTGCAGATCGAGTGGCAACTTACTAAGTAAAGCTATTTTCGGGTCACTCGTATTAAGCTTGTAAACAGGATTGACCGCTAAAAACCCATTAATTACTTGCATGGCTTGATCATCAAGTAAACTTAAGTTCCCTTTAAAGCCAGCGGTATCTACATGGGTATCTAACAATTTTACATTACGTAAAAACACGGCTTTTTTCTCACTGTCATAAAAAGGACTGCCTTCTATTTGCAGCTTTAGCCGTACTGGGTATTTAAGTGCAAACGCATTAACAACAGCGCTTGAATCAGCACCTAACACAATAACATCACGTTTTTCGGGACCGATATTGACACTTAAATCGTTAACTGCAAATTCTACAGGTAAGCCCATTAATTTTATTTGTTCTTTAAATTTTGGTAGTTGGTTTGATAAAGCCGCTTCAATTTCTGAATTCGTGAATGAATAAACCGAAATGCCTTGCTCTGTGCTTTTACATGCCCCTAACAATAAGCAAGTTAAAAATAGTAAAATTCTCATAGTCTTCCCCGAAAAAAGCCGCTAGTAAGCGGCTTCATAAATAGTCGTTATTGTGCAAATATTGCTTTAAGCCTTGCTAGTGTGTCAGGTGAAACTGAACCTCCACTGACCGCTAAAAGCTGTTTTAAATAGTAATAAATATCTGCTTGCTCTCCACGGTGCTTATCATCAAGCATCGCTACTTGCTCTGTCATGCGTAGCTGACTATCGGCAGATTCTACACCAGCTAAAATTTCAATACGTGTTAGCAATTGCTGCGCGTTTAATACTGTTGTCAATGGCGTTTGGAACTGAGTGGGGATATCAGTATCGTCCTCAAGCGCTGTAAATAAAGCATCGAGCTTAGATTGCTCTGCTTGTTTACTCATTTGCGCTGTTTTTGCATTAATTGCCGCCTCTAACCGAGTAACACGAGTTGATAACGCTTTCGAATAATCAAGCCCTGCAAGCTTAGCAGCTAAGTCTTTAAGCTGAGCAAGATGTACCACTGTTTCAAGTGCAGATTCAAGCTCAGTTAACAGCTCTGCGACAACTTCGTCATTTTGTTGCTGCACTTGCTTTTGCTGTTCAAACTCAGCACTGCGCTTGGCAAATGTTTCGTCATTAACACGTCTAAATTGCTGCCATAAAGTGTTTTCTGCTTTCATTCCTGCAAAGCCAATCGTTTGCCAAGTTTGTTGAAGTGCTTTGAGCTCTTGGCACGCTGATGCTAAATCAGCGCTTTGAGATAACTGTGTTGCTTGCTCTACCAGCGCTGCTTTTTGCTCAGCATTTACTTTATGAAACGCCACTAGCTGAGCTTGCACTTGTGACTGCGCCGCTTTGAATTGTGCTTGCAACTCACGATACGTTTTAGGGTCAACATTACCAGCAGAACGCCATGCTTTAGCAATCCGATTAAATTTACTTTCAAACTGCTTCCAATCAAACTCATCAGACTGAGTATCCTGCTCATTTAGCTGTTGCATTTGCGTGATAATATCAACACGCTGTGATTTGGCTTGCTCACGTTGTTGCTCTTGCTCAGCGAAATATTCACGACACGGCGCAAACAGTAACTCTACTAGCTGATCAAATTGTTCACCTTGGCGTTTCTCTTCTTCTGTATCAAGACGCCCTAACTCATTCCAACGTCGACGTAACTGTTTAACTTGCTCTGCACGCTGTTTAGGGTCAGTACATTCTGTTGCCGCTAATTCACTTACTTCTTTAAGTAGTGCTTCACGCTTTGGCGCAGATGCGTATTTTTGCCAATCTTTCGCTTCCGCTAATTGTGATTCAAGGTCAGATTTAAGTGAATCAAGTGGTTGCCTATATGACTCGGTGAGTGTGTCATATAGCTCTTCAAAGCCTTTAAAAACACCAAACGCAATATTAAAACGGCCTTGTTCAATCAAACGTTTAACATCTCGTGCTTTTCTCTTAGCTGCTTGCTGGTTTTTAGCAAGTTTAGTCGCAAGTGGCGCCATCGCTTCTTGCCATATGTTGACACGTTCTGTTAGTGCCGCATTTAAACTACCTTGTAATCGCGTAGGGATCTTAGACAATTTTTGACGAGCAATTTTTTGCTCTGTTTTAAACTCTCGCTGCAGCTCATCAAACAGTGCTTCATCACCACTTGGTTCAATCGCAGATAAGGTTTCAAACGCTTGTTTGTATTCAGCTATCGAAGTAACAAGTGTTGGTAATTGCTCTACCTGCTCAAACAAATTCTCTAAGCGTTTTTTAACGTCTCGAACATTTTGGTTATCAGTTAGTTTTGTCTCAGTAAGTGCCTCTTTTGCTTGTGCAACTTTCGCCTCTAGCCAATCTTGTTGGATTTGTTCAGGCTCTTCCATCCCAAGCTGTAGAGCATTCTCAATTTCTTCTGATAACGCTTCAAGTGTTGCCAGTGCAAGTACTTGACGTTGCTGCTCCAATAATAATTGTTGAGCAATTTCATATTCATTACGAAGCGAAGCCAGGTGAACATCTAACTTTTGAGTGATCGCTATGTATTTTTTATCAAGCGCTTTAACTTGTTCTTCATTCAACCACTTAAGTTCAATCGCTTGCCATTGCTGTAACAAATCAGCATGTTGTTGAGATACCAGTTGAAAATCAGTTTTATCACGTAATGCATTCAGTTTCGCCAACACAACGCGTGTGTCTGCCTCCACCTTAGCCGGCATTTCAATAGCTAAACGCTCATTTTCAAGGTGGGTGTTTAGCTGCTGCTGAGCTTGTCCTTTAGCATGCTTTAATAATGGTTTAGCCAATTGATGATTGATTACCAACTCAACAAGCTGAGCTTGTAATTCTTCGCTGCCTTCTTTAAATGCTTTATCAATCAAGTTAGCATTGGCTAAACGCTTTAATAATTTAACCCGAACCTGAATTTCTTTTTCTGCAAATGCTAACTTCTCAAGTGTTTTAACTGGAGCATAACGCTCGATAAATTCATTTTTAATATTGGCATCTAATTGGCCATCTGTGCTTAAAACAGCTTGATTGATATGGTGCTCTGCTAGCTCTTTCAGAGCTTGATCTTGCTTATAAACCTGCCACCATAAAACAATATCATTCACTTTATTCAAGGCTTTTTTACGGATTTCAGCAGAACTGTCTTCAAGTGCAATACTGTTTAAGATATTAGCATCACGTTCTCTATCAAGGCGCTCAACGGCTGCCAAACGAATTTGGTTTTTAGGGTGCTTCCATTTTGGAGTAAACAGGTGTTTAAAGATCATTTTCACTAAACCTAGCTATTTCATTTTCTGATGCGAATTCTTTTTGCAATTGAGCTTTGCTCTTTTGCACCATTTCACCATTTTCACCAATGGTAAATTGCTCATTGGTTTGCGAAACTTTAGCTTGGTAAAGCATCACGAGCTGAACGGTTTGTTGTTTTTGCTCTTCAGTTAATGGCGTGCCATCAGGCCACTTGCCTGTTGAGGCGCCGTACTGGAGACGCTCAAATACGTCTGGGGTGATATTTTTAACTATCTGATCAATATTCATGTTACTTTTTCTTTTTCAAAACTACTAAATAGATGCGGCTTACGATATACCAAACAAAACCTACAGCCATTGCCGCTGCATAGGCATACCACTCAAAAGACTTTGCTTCGGGGTGCATAAAGTAATAACAAAAAAAGCCCCCTAAAAATAAAATCAGCGCGAGGAAAGAGTGATTCATAAACTTTTGTTGTTTACGAATGCGCGTTTCTTTTTGCATTTGTTGCATTTGTTCATTGCTAAGATCGGTAACTTGGCATTCACAATGCGGACATTGCTTATGTTTATCAGATATTGATTTTGCACACTGCGGGCAACTAATAATCGCCATATCTTTCTCCATACTACGCATAAAAAAGGCGCCTTTAGGCGCCCTTTATTGTACTCGTTTTATGAGCCGATGTCTTATTTGAATTTCATTCAATTATGAAGATTCGAAAACTACAATCATCAAACTCGTCTAAAAATACATTTTATTCTTTTTCTTTAGCCTTTTGTGCTAAACGCTTTTCCCAGAAGATCGCATTTTTGATGCCTAACTTAACTGGATCAAAGGTAATTTCACCACCCGCTTTCTTTTGATCTTCATAATCACGTAAACAGTTAAGTGCAGGTTTTGCGACAAAGAAGATAGCTAAAATACCAACAATATTAATCCAAGCCATTAAGCCAACACCAATATCACCAATAGCCCAAATATAGCCAGAGTTATTTACCATACCGTAAGCAACCATGAACATGATAACCACTTTAACAACAACTAACGGAATGCTACCTTTAAAGTAACGATTTAAATACGCTACATTGGTTTCTGCAATATAGTAATAAGCAAGGATTGTAGTAAACGCGAAGAAGAACAACGCAATACCAACAAATGCTTCACCAAAGCCGCCAAATACGCTAAATAGTGCCATTTGGGTAAAGGCTGCTGAACCTACTTCCGTTGCTGCATCAACGTTTTGCACTATGAATTGACCTGCAGGTAACTCACCCACAATATTATACTGCTTAGTGATAAGGATCATTAACGCTGTTGCAGTACACACAAAGATTGTGTCCACGTAAACAGAAAATGCTTGCACTAAGCCCTGTTGAGCTGGGTGATCAACTTCTGCGGCAGATGCTGCATGAGGGCCTGTACCTTGACCTGCTTCGTTTGAGTAAATCCCACGCTTTACACCCCAACCAATTGCCGCACCAAAGCCAGCTTGAGCTGTGAATGCATCAGATAAAATCATCGAAAAAATACCCGGTACTTTATCCAAATTTATAAATACTACGATTAGGGCTAGTACGATGTAACCTAATGCCATAAATGGCACTACAATTTGTGTGAAGTTAGCAATACGCTTAATACCGCCGAAGATAATAAACGCAAGCACGATTAGGATGATAGCCAGCGCCACTAATTTGAAGCTACCCACTTCGCCAAAGCTGGTGCTAACCAATGTACCTTCACCAAATACTTGCGTAAATGCATTACCTACCGCATTTGCTTGTACGCCAGGTAAAAATACGCCACAGGCAACAATGGCTGATACAGCAAATAATACAGCTAACCATTTTTGCTTTAAGCAACGGTCAAAATAATACGCTGGACCGCCTCGATATTGACCATCTTCTTCAGATTTATAAATTTGCCCAAGGGTAGACTCTGCATAGGCTGTACTTGCTCCTAAAAATGCCACCACCCACATCCAGAAAATAGCACCAGGTCCACCAAAGCCAATTGCCGCAGCAACCCCAGCAATATTACCCACACCAACACGGCCAGATAATGAAACAGCTAGCGCCTGGAATGATGAAATACCGGTATCTGAGTTATTGGAGCTTAGCAATAACTTACACATTTCTTTGAAATGTCTAACTTGAGCGAAACGGGTTAAAACGGAATAAAATAGACCTGCACCTAGACATAAATAAATGAGTGCATTACTCCAGATTATGTCATTGACGGCACTTACAAGAGCTTCCATGGATATCCTCTATGATGATATTTTTTATTGTTAGTTACGATACTCTGCGTGAGCTTGTGAGAATACGCGACATATATGTGTGAGAAATATTAATAAAACTTAATAACGTCTCAGCGAAACGTATTGAATATTAACTTAAACACC
Organism: Pseudoalteromonas sp. CF6-2; assembly: GCF_021729425.1. NCBI lineage: Bacteria > Pseudomonadati > Pseudomonadota > Gammaproteobacteria > Alteromonadales > Pseudoalteromonadaceae > Pseudoalteromonas > Pseudoalteromonas sp. CF6-2. Next base: position 1,512,590 of record NZ_CP091442.1, on the reverse strand, counting down.
CCATCTTTGTTAACAGTTAATTTTCAAAATGACGTGTACGTGACATTAATTAACATTCATTGTGCCATTCGTAAGCATCGCTGAAACTCTTATCACTAGATACAATTACGGGCATCAGTTTTGCTGATGCCCGTAATGTGCGTTATCTTAGTTTATCGACCACGTTCACGATGGCCGCTAACGTATCTTGACCAAATTGATACGAACGGCGGTCTGACCAACCGTAATCAGGATCTGGTAAATCATCGTTATCTTTAAATGGCATCTCTACCGTATACGCTAATGCATTAAATTCATGGGCAACAGCCGAAGAACCTACCGTTAAGTTAGCCTGGCCCGGCTCATCTTTTGGATAACCATGCTCGTCTTGGAACTCTGGCGTCACAGTTAAAAGCGCGGCTTTAAAGCTATCTTCTAACTCTTTTAAGCGATCATCGTAGCCTGGGATACCTTCACTACCAGCAACAAAGTTATAAGGGATCGCTTCGTCACCATGAATATCCAAGTGCATATCAAGGCCCGTTTCGCGCATCTTGTTTAGCACCAAGAATACTTCTGGGCTATTTTCCATGCTCGGTGTTTGCCACTCACGGTTTAAGTTAACGCCTTTCGCGTTTGTACGAAGGTGACCACGCACACTGCCATCAGGGTTCATGTTCGGCACGATATAAAATACTGCTTTAGACAAGAGTGCTGCAGCATGTGGGTCTTCATCGTCAAGTAGTTTATGAAGTAAACCTTCAACATACCACTCAGCCATTGTTTCACCTGGGTGTTGGCGTGCTGTGACCCAAATGATCTTTTTATCATCACTTGGGATACCCACACGCAATACACTCATGTCGCGACCATCAAGTGTTTCACCTAATGTTTCTAGTTCACATGCATGCTGGCTTTGTGCCCATGCAAGTAAATCTAAGTGACGGTCATAGCTATATGGGGCAAAGTAAGCAAAGTACATGCTGCCACATTCAGGTTCAACTTCAAAAGATAGCGTGCCATCGGCATACTCAGAAGGAACACGGAACCACGTTTGACGGTCGTACGATGCAACAGCGTGATAACCTTCCCAGCCATCAGGATACGCTGAGTTTTTTAGGTTATTTATGTGTAATTTATGGTTTTGAAACGGTGTTGTTTCAAGACGAAAGTGAAACCACTGAAAAAAATCAGACTGATTGTCTTTATTAATTTCTAATTGAATATTCAGTGGATCAACGGCTTCAATAACCTTGATATTACCACTGTCAAAATTGCTGGTGATTTTCATTCTATAAACCTATTGGTTAAAAATAATTCTTAGCTATTCGCTTGTTAGTTAAGAATTAAGTCAACGCTCTTGTGTAGAACGTTTTGTTAGTAATATGATGTAGACGTAGCACAGCCTATCACATGCAGAAAATTTGCAAACACTTTCACGACTAAAAAAGCCAGCATAATGCTGGCTTCTAGATTCTTTAATATTTAGCTATTAACGAGGTAAGCTTGGGAAAGTTACTTCAGCCATGTCACGCATACAACGTACAACCTGACAGCTATAACCAAACTCATTATCGTACCAAACGTAAAGCACAACACGGTTGTCATCTACGATTGTTGCTTGTGAGTCAACAACACCTGCGTAACGGCTACCCACTAAGTCTGTAGAGACGATTTCAGTTGAGGCTGTGTAATCGATTTGGTCACGAAGATCAGAGTAAAGTGCTGTTTCACGTAAGAACGCATTGAGTTCTTCAACAGTTGTACCTTTTTCAAGGTTTAAGTTCAAGATAGCCATTGATACGTTTGGTGTAGGAACACGGATTGCATTACCAGTTAGTTTACCTTCAAGCTCAGGTAACGCTTTAGAAACCGCTTTTGCAGCACCCGTTGACGTGATAACCATGTTAAGTGCAGCAGCACGACCACGACGCTCAGCTTTGTGGTAGTTATCAATTAAGTTTTGGTCATTTGTGTATGAGTGAACAGTTTCAACGTGACCGTTCTTGATACCAAACTTATCGTTAAGCGCTTTTAATGTCGGTGTAATAGCATTGGTAGTACAACTTGCTGCACACACAATTTTATCTTCAGGTTTGATATCTTGGTTGTTTACACCGTATACGATGTTTTTAATATTGCCTTTAGCAGGTGCAGTTAATAATACTTTTGCAGCGCCTTTCGCTTCTAAATGCTGACCAAGGCCGGCTTCGTCTTTCCAGATACCTGTGTTATCAACAACAAGTGCATTGTCGATGCCGTAAGCTGTGTAATCAACTTCGCTTGGTGAGTTAGCGTAGATAACTTGGATGTAACTACCGTTAGCTTTAATTGCATTACGCTCTTTATCAATGGTGATAGAGCCATTGAATGGACCGTGAATAGAGTCACGACGCAGTAAGCTTGCGCGCTTTTCTAGGTCGCCGTCTTTACCGCCACGTACGACGATCGCACGTAAACGTAAATCAGCATAAGGGCCTGATTTCTCAATTAATAGACGCGCTAATAAACGACCGATACGACCGAAGCCATATAACACAACATCACGCGGCTCTTTACGCTCTGCATTAGCGATTTCTGCCAACTCGTCAGTTAGGTACTCTTCAACTGAACGACCTTTAGCTGCATCATTAAATAAATAACCATACGCTAGTTTACCAATATCGATACGTGCTGAGTTTAAGTCCATTTTGCTAATCGCTTCAAGAAATGGGAAGCTTTCACGTAAACGTAGTTTTGTACCTTCAAACTGAGCAACGGTCTTATGTGCTTTGATGATATCGATTGTACTGGCATTAACGAGAGGACGGCCATATACAGCAATTTCGATACCACGACTACGGTAAAGCTTACCAATAATTGGTTGCATGCTTTCTGCGTAGTCTTGACGTTCTTGCCAGCTGCTTGTGTATTCTAACTCGTGAGATGAGGTCATTTTTTTTACCTAATTAAACAATTTTGAACGGATAGCCATAAAAATGCACTGTGATTTGAGAGCAGCACATTTCTGGCAGGAGTATTCTAATTTAAACTCAGATGATTCTCCACTGTTACAGATCAATTCATTGCGCTAGAATAAAGTAGTATTTATTAACTTGAGGTTAAGGAATGTTATTAAGAGCAAGCCTGCTGCTTGGTTTATTGGCATTAACTGGGTGTGAAGATCCGCTAACACTGGCCAAAGTGTGTGAAGAAACCCCTGGCTTTTGTAGTGATCTAAATAAAGATAGCCACTGTAAAGAGCAACGCAAAGACGTCATCATGCAACGTTATATTGAATATAAGTCGCCTACCGATGAAAATAAGTATCAGCTTTTAAAAGGCTTTGAAAAGTATGACCAATGCGTGTCGTTAGCCGCAAAGATTGAGCATATAAAACTTAAAGAAAAAACAACCTCACGCGTTGAAGGCCACTTGACGAGCATTAAGGAAATGACCCGTATCTTCCAGGATACTAAAGATACCAAACACCCAGGCCTTCTTTACTATCACTGGTCACGCAATAATGACCAATCGGCGTTAACCAAGTTGCTTGCTTTAGAAAATGATAAAAGTGTCACTGAAAATGCTGAAATGCAATTTTTCCTTGCCAGTTATTATGTAAAGTTTGATGATGAAAAAACCATCGACTTGCTTTACAAAACACTAGAACTCAATAAAGCAGACGAAACCCCAAATTCTGAGATCTACCCAACTTTAGTCAGCTTGTTTTATAAACATGAGAAATACAAACACGCATATACTTTCGCACGGGTTGCACAGTTATCTGGCTACGAAAATGTTGATATTTTACCAATCGAACATAAGTTAACAGCCTCAGGTAAGAGCCTAGATAGCTTAGATCATTTAGCACAACAAACCTACGACAGTATCCAAGCAGGTAAGTTTGTGTCCCCTCGTGACTTTTAAACTGCAAAAAGAAATAAAAAAGGCAGCTAACGCTGCCTTTTTTCATTTTGATTTGCTTGTGCCAACTTCAACGCGAGTTTTTAACTTCTGACCGGGTCTAAAAGTTACTACTCGGCGTGCCGAAATAGGGATATCTTCGCCTGTTTTCGGATTACGGCCTGGACGTTCTTTCTTATCTCGAAGATCAAAGTTACCAAATCCAGAGAGCTTAACCTGCTCACCTTTTTCTAGCGCTGAGCGGATTTCTTCAAAAAACGCTTCAACTAAATCTTTGGCATCTTTCTTATTAATCCCGAGTTTTTCAAATAGGTGTTCAGCTATGTCGGCTTTAGTAAGCGCCATATCTAGTCCCTCAACGATGCGTTAAATTGTTCGGCCAGTGCGGCCACCACATTATCAACTACCTGATTGATATCTTTCTCTTCGAGCGTTCTATCAACCGCTTGTAGTGTTAGAGCAATCGCCAAACTCTTATAATTTGGCTCAATACCTTTGCCCTTATACACATCGAATAAGTTTAGGTCAACCAATTGATTTCCGCCAACTTTTTCTATGACATTTAAAATATCGCCAGATTTTACGTGATCTTCCACTAAAATCGCGATATCACGGCGGTTTGACGGGAATTTCGACACAGCCACAGCTTCTGGTAATTTTCTTTTTTCTAATGCAGACATTTCGATTTCAAACACAAATGCTGTGTTATTGATATCTAGTGACTTTTGCACTTGTGGGTGCACTGCACCAAAGAAGCCTACTTTTTTACCATTAACATAAATAACCGCTGATTGGCCTGGGTGTAAGCCATCAGACTGCTCTGCTTTTATCTCAAAACGTGATGAATCGTTGCTAATCGCTAAAAGTGCTTCAACATCACCTTTTAAATCATAAAAATCAACGCTACGTTTTTCTTGAACCCAATGTTCACCGTGAGCAAGACCAGAGATAACACCTCCGATCACAGCAACTTGGTTTACACCATTCTCAGCATTCTCGTCGCGTAAGAATTTTAAACCATGCTCAAATAAACGTACACGGGGTTGCTGACGGTTTTGGTTATACACTAATGATGCTAATAAACCCGGCATTAAGCTGACACGCATAGCTGACATTTCAACTGAAATTGGGTGTGGCAATACAAGTGCATCACTTTGCGGGTGTAAAATTGCTTGTGCTTTTGGATCAACGAAGCTGTAGGTAATTGCTTCTTGGTAACCACGTGTAACAAGCGTATTACGGAATTTAGTGACCGCAACATGCGACTCATCATGGTTAGTCATTTTTAACTTAGCAGTTGGTGCAACGTTAGGAATGCTGTTATAGCCGTAAACACGCGCAACTTCTTCAATTAAATCTTCTTCAATACGAATATCAAAGCGATAGCTAGGTACGTCAGCGCTCCATACGCCATCAACAATTTTTACGTCTAAACCTAAACGCGTTAGGATGTCAGTGACTTTTGCATCATCAATATGGTGGCCAATTACGCGGTCTAAACGCTCACGACGTAAACGTACCTCTGTCACTTTTGGTAATTTGTCAGTTGCGACGGCTTCAACAACAGGGCCTGCTTCACCGCCAACAATCTCAAGAAGTAATGCTGTCGCACGTTCCATTGCATCTTTTTGCAGCGCAAAATCTACACCACGCTCGTAGCGATGTGATGCATCTGTGTGTAAACCGTAGCTACGTGCTTGACCCGCAATAGCGACAGGGTTGAAGAATGCACTTTCTAATAAAATGTCTGATGTTGCTTCAGTTACACCAGACTTTTCACCACCAAAAATACCCGCGATAGCAAGCGCTTTGTTGTGATCAGCAATCACAAGCGTAGACTCGTTTAGTTTAGCTGTGTTGCCGTCAAGCAGAACTAACTCTTCACCCGCGTTTGCGCTACGTACTTTAATACCACCTTCAATCGCATTTAAATCAAAGGCGTGCATTGGGTGACCTAGCTCTAATAACACGTAGTTTGTTACATCAACAACAGGGTCAATTGAACGAATTCCACTGCGACGAAGCTTTTCTACCATCCAAAGCGGTGTTTCTGCCTCAAGGTTAATACCTTTGATTACACGGCCTAAATAACGAGGGCACGCTTCATCATTGACAAGCTCAATTGATACTTTGTCATCAATCGTTGCAGCAACTGGTGCAATTTCAAGTGTATTCACATCAACACTGTTAAGTACGCCCACTTCACGCGCTAGACCTTTAATACCTAGACAATCACCACGGTTTGGTGTTAAGTCAACATCAATAATGTTGTCATCAAGGCTTAAGTATTCACGTAAGTCTGTGCCGACTGGTGCATCACTTGGTAATTCCATGATGCCATCGCCTTCTTCGCTGATACCTAATTCAACGAATGCGCACAGCATACCGTGTGAAGGTTGACCACGAAGTTTGGCTTTTTTGATTTTGAAGTCGCCAGGTAATACAGCGCCAACAGTCGCAACCGCTACTTTTAAACCTTGGCGACAGTTAGGTGCACCACACACGATATCAAGTAGCTCATCACCACCTACGTTTATTTTCGTTACACGTAATTTATCAGCGTCAGGGTGTTGACCACATTCAACCACTTCACCAACAACAACGCCTGTGAACTCAGCCGCTGCAGGCTCAACACCGTCAACTTCAAGACCAGCCATTGATAACTGTTCCGAAAGAGCCTGTGTGTCGATTGCTGGGTTAACCCACTCTCTTAACCACTTTTCACTAAATTTCATTTTATATCTTCACTCTTAACGGAACTGGTTTAGGAATTTTAAATCGTTTTCGAAAAATGCACGTAAGTCGTTTACGCCGTAACGCAACATAGTCAAGCGCTCAACACCCATACCGAATGCAAAGCCTGTGTATTTTTCTGGATCAATACCCACTGATTTAAGAACGTTAGGGTGAACCATGCCACAGCCTAATACCTCTAACCACTTGCCGTTTTTACCCATAACATCAACCTCAGCTGATGGCTCGGTAAATGGGAAGTAAGAAGGACGGAAACGAATTTCCATGTCTTCTTCAAAGAAGTTACGTAAGAAGTCGTGCAGAATACCTTTTAACTCAGTGAAGCTTACATCTGTATCAACCATTAAACCTTCCACTTGGTGGAACATTGGCGTGTGTGTTTGGTCGTAATCGTTACGATAAACACGACCTGGAGAGATGATACGCAGTGGTGGCTGCTCAGTTTCCATGGTACGGATTTGTACACCACTGGTTTGTGTACGTAACACAAGCTTAGGGTTGAAATAGAAAGTATCGTGATCAGCACGTGCTGGGTGATGCTCAGGAATATTTAGCGCATCGAAGTTATGAAAATCATCTTCAACTTCAGGACCTGATTTAACCGCAAAACCTAGCTCACCAAAAAAGCTTTCAATACGTTCAATAGTACGAGTTACTGGGTGTAAGCCACCTGTTGGCATAACACGACCTGGTAAAGTTACGTCGATTGTTTCTGCCGCTAGTTTCTCTTCAAGAGCCTTACTTGCTAGTAACTCACGCTTTTCGTTAATGGCTGTTTGTACTTCTTGTTTTGCTTGGTTAATCACTTGACCCGCTTCTTTACGCTCTTCAGGAGCAATCTTGCCTAGCGTTTTAAGTAAGTTGGTGATTTCACCTTTTTTACCAAGGTAATTAACCCTGATATCTTCTAATTGCGCGATTTCATTCGCACTGGCTACAGCCTCGAGTGCTTGCGCTAAAATATTTTCTAAGTTCATTGAGTACCTGGTCTTTCACAGAAGGATTTTGTAATAGCTAATGATAACTGAAAGCAAGGACTAGATTCTAGCCCTACTAAAGCTTTAACGTTGATTTTATAAAAGGAATTGTTAATTTTCTTTGCGCAGCCATAGAGGCATGGTCAAGTTTATCTAAAACATCGAGTAGTGCGCGCATATCGCGGCTTAGTCGCGTTAATAAAAAGCGCGCACATTCGTCGGTCAGTTCAAGACCACGCATGTGAGCACGGCGTACAAGTGCTTCAGCTTTGTCATCGTCACTCATTGAGCGTATTTGCAATGTCGTGCCCCATTTCAAACGCGATACAAGATCAGGTAGATTGATATGCAGCATATCAGGTAATAGATCGGCAGTGACAACCAAGTATTTACCTGGCTCGTTAAAGCGATTGAAAAAGTTAAATAAGCCTTTTTCCCACGCATCATTACCAGCCACTAAATGAACGTCATCGATACATAAAACATCAAGAGTCTCCAAGCCATCAAGAACCATAGGCCCGTAATCAATCACCTCTCTCATAGACAGTAACATCGTTGACAAACCACGTTCTTGGGCGTCAATACAGGTTGCGTACAACAAGTGAGACTTTCCAGAATCACCTAAACCACATAAATAAGTATATTGGAATTTACTGCTTAGTTTTGTAAATGCATCTTTAAGATGACTAACCTCAAGAGAATTTTCGCCACCAAAATAAGACGTAAACGTTTCATCATCAGGTAACGTAACCGGCAGTGCCATTTGCATAGGATCTTGCACTAGAATTAAAGCCCCTGCCACTGATATTCAAGTTCATCTTGATTAATGATTTGATAGAAATCTCGAGGGTCCTGATAGGCTTTAAAGGCACTATCAAGTTCTAATGCTTTTCTAAAATCGTTCATACTGCCTGTGTGATTAACATGGAATTGCACCATATCAGGTGTACGTAGCAAAATTTCTACACGGGTAACAACACTCAAAGTTGCTAATCGACGTTTTGCAAGTTCAATATCAACAAAATTATTAATACCCTTTAAATAAAATTTTGCTGATGCAAGTTGGCCAATCGTAGTTGGGTCTATCGCATACTCTAATGCTAAGCCTGAGGCTAAACTATCAACCATATCAGCAACAATCTGTTGCTTATCACCTACCAGACGATTAGTTTCGAAAAGATCGTCATTTGTAAAACGCCAATCAAGGATCCACGTTTCTGAATCTTGTTGTTGATACATTCTTGCAGTAATACTTCGCTCTGCACTATAACGACTCGACGCACGCTCTACTGGCTCAGAAAAGTTACCCCATACCTCAGGAATACCAACAATTGAGCGGTCTTGTAGATCAAGTAAAGGGACAACGACTGCTAAACCACGCTCACCTGCTTTATCGTAAATTAGCTGTTCAAGTTGCGGGTAGGATTCCTGTGTTACCAGCTCCCGACGCCAGTTATCTTCTATTGCAAGCCAAATAGCGACTAAAGGACGACGCGTGCCCCATAATGGCAAGCCAAGCTCCTTAACCAGCGCATTAATTTTGTTCGCTTCAAACTTAACGACCAGATTTAAACTACCATCTGCTTTTTCGTCGTATTCGAACTTGAGCATGTAATCTGATATGTCACGAGTACGCTGTTTAGCAACAGGATTTTGATCTGCAGTTGTATCACCACTGACCTTTACCAACACATTGAGCAGTGCTTCACGACTGGCAGCTAAGCGAGCATCACGTGATTTATCTGCAACTTTAAGGGTATCTTGATATAGATTAGTCACCTCAACAGCAAAAGTTGAAGCACTCGAAAAAAATAATAATAAACAAATAAGTAATCTAGACACAGGCCATTAGTTCTTGCTTTTAAACTGTTTTGATCCTAAATCAAAGCCATAAACAAAGCAAAGTTAATTTAATGAACGCCAGCTGACAAGTTCGTCGCCACGCTTAGAGAAGTTGTTGCGAGTGTGCCTTAAGAGTCAGAGAAAATAGCGCGCACGATGTAAAATCGCGACCACATACGAAAAAACCCGTTGCATTGCTGCAACGGGTTTCTCTAATTGGAGCCATGGTGCGCTACGCAGTAGGATGTCCTACTTTCACATGGCGAATTCCACACTACGCCTACAAGGATAGAAGTAGTAGGGTCTTGGTTGAGTGTTTTATTTTTCTACAGGCAACAAAAAAACCCGACTCTTTCGAATCGGGTTTCTCTAATTAGGAGCCATGGTGCGCTACGCAGTAGGATGTCCTACTTTCACATGGCGAATGCCACACTACGCCTACAAGGATAGAAGTAGTAGGGTCTTGGTTGGGTGTTTTATTTTTCTACAGGCAACAAAAAACCCGACTCTTTCGAATCGGGTTTCTCTAATTAGGAGCCTGGCAATGTCCTACTTTCACATGGCAAATGCCACACTATCATCGGCGCTGTTTCGTTTCACTACTGAGTTCGGCATGGGGTCAGGTGGGTCCAAAACGCTATTGTCACCAAGCAAATTCTGTTTAATTTTCTTATTATTTTTAATTTAAAGTCTTGCGACTGAATTAGGAGCCTGGCGATGTCCTACTTTCACATGGCAAATGCCACACTATCATCGGCGCTGTTTCGTTTCACTACTGAGTTCGGCATGGGGTCAGGTGGGTCCAAAACGCTATTGTCACCAAGCGTATTCTGTTTGTTAATCGCCTTAGCAATTAACTAAAATTCGGAAATCTGATAATCGTAAATCTACTTTAGTATACTAACTTCTGTCTGTTACGCTGTCATAAAACGCGTTTGGCGTTGTATGGTTAAGCCTCACGGGTAATTAGTACAGGTTAGCTTAATGGCTCACACCACTTCCACACCCTGCCTATCAACGTTGTAGTCTTCAACGGCCCTTCAGAGACTTTAAAAGTCTAGTGAGAACTCATCTCGAGGCCTGCTTCGCGCTTAGATGCTTTCAGCGCTTATCAGTTCCGAACGTAGCTACCGGGCAGTGCCATTGGCATGACAACCCGAACACCAGCGGTTCGTTCACTCCGGTCCTCTCGTACTAGGAGCAACCCCTCTCAATTCTCAAACGCCCACGGCAGATAGGGACCGAACTGTCTCACGACGTTCTAAACCCAGCTCGCGTACCACTTTAAATGGCGAACAGCCATACCCTTGGGACCGACTTCAGCCCCAGGATGTGATGAGCCGACATCGAGGTGCCAAACACCGCCGTCGATATGAACTCTTGGGCGGTATCAGCCTGTTATCCCCGGAGTACCTTTTATCCGTTGAGCGATGGCCCTTCCATTCAGAACCACCGGATCACTATGACCTACTTTCGTACCTGCTCGACGTGTCTGTCTCGCAGTTAAGCTGGCTTCTACCATTACACTAACCGTACGATGTCCGACCGTACTTAGCCAACCTTCGTGCTCCTCCGTTACTCTTTGGGAGGAGACCGCCCCAGTCAAACTACCCACCAGGCACTGTCCGTAATCCCGATCAGGGACCAACGTTAGAACATCAAAACTACAAGGGTGGTATTTCAAGGACGGCTCCACAAAGACTAGCGTCTCTGCTTCAAAGCCTCCCACCTATCCTACACATGTAGGTTCAATGTTCAGTGCCAAGCTGTAGTAAAGGTTCACGGGGTCTTTCCGTCTAGCCGCGGGTACACAGCATCTTCACTGCGATTTCAATTTCACTGAGTCTCGGGTGGAGACAGCGTGGCCATGGTTACACCATTCGTGCAGGTCGGAACTTACCCGACAAGGAATTTCGCTACCTTAGGACCGTTATAGTTACGGCCGCCGTTTACCGGGGCTTCGATCAAGAGCTTCGTCCGAAAACTAACCCCATCAATTAACCTTCCGGCACCGGGCAGGTGTCACACCGTATACGTCATCTTGCGATTTTGCACAGTGCTGTGTTTTTAATAAACAGTCCCAGCCACCTGGTCACTGCGGCTCCCGTCCGCTTAGAGAGCAAGTCTCATCACAGATAGGAGCGTACCTTCTCCCGAAGTTACGGTACGATTTTGCCTAGTTCCTTCACCCGAGTTCTCTCAAGCGCCTTAGTATTCTCTACCTGACCACCTGTGTCGGTTTGGGGTACGATTCGGTATAATCTGAAGCTTAGAGGCTTTTCCTGGAAGTATGGCATCAACAACTTCACACCCTTGGGTGCTCGTCTCGTGTCTCAGTCTTAAGAGTCCGGATTTTCCTAAACTCTCAACCTACTCACTTTCACATGGACAACCAACGCCATGCTTGTTTAGCCTGCTCCGTCCCCCCATCGCAATTATACCAAGTACGGGAATATTAACCCGTTTCCCATCGACTACGCCTTTCGGCCTCGCCTTAGGGGTCGACTTACCCTACCCTGATTAACATGGGATAGGAACCCTTGGTCTTCCGGCGTGCGGGTTTTTCACCCGCATTATCGTTACTCATGTCAGCATTCGCACTTCTGATACCTCCAGCATACCTCCCGGTACACCTTCAACGGCTTACAGAACGCTCCCCTACCACTCAAACAAAGTTTGAATCCGCAGCTTCGGTGCATAGTTTAGCCCCGTTACATCTTCCGCGCAGACCGACTCGACCAGTGAGCTATTACGCTTTCTTTAAAGGATGGCTGCTTCTAAGCCAACCTCCTGGCTGTCTGGGCCTTTCCACATCGTTTCCCACTTAACTATGACTTTGGGACCTTAGCTGGCGGTCTGGGTTGTTTCCCTCTTCACGACGGACGTTAGCACCCGCCGTGTGTCTCCCGGATAGTACTTTACGGTATTCGGAGTTTGCAAAGGGTTGGTAAGTCGGGATGACCCCCTAGCCTTAACAGTGCTCTACCCCCGTAAGTATTCGTCCGAGGCTCTACCTAAATAGATTTCGGGGAGAACCAGCTATCTCCCGGTTTGATTAGCCTTTCACTCCTAGCCACAGGTCATCCCCTAACTTTTCAACGTTAGTGGGTTCGGTCCTCCAGTTGATGTTAC